>CAWILC010000007.1:0-342500 GCA_963836865.1 Pirellulaceae bacterium
ACACCAACGGGCCGAGAAGCATCACTACGTTCGTGGAGTCTGGTTCCGCAAGCGTTGACGTCCTGTCGTTGGGTAACAATTTATTGTTCGATGATGGTGGTGGGTTTGCCGTCACATCGGACCTCGTCGATGCAGAGACATCGAGCGATCCGTTCATGGACTCGCGTGTTCGCCATCGAGGTGGAAGTGTCTGGGTGTACGAGGTCTTTGGAAATAGCCCATCCATCGATGCGGGCAATAGCTCGCTGGTCACCAATCACGAACGCTTCGACTTTTTGTTCGATCAGCGAGGCGTTGGCTTCGACCGAATCCATGGTGGTCAAGTCGACATAGGCGCGATGGAATATCAAGAGTTTAGCAAGGGCGACTTGGTGGTGACTTCGCTTACAGACCAAACCGACCCCAATGATGGCATGTTGACGCTTCGGGAAGCACTCGAGCGTGCCAACGCTCAAGCTGGACATGACACGGTTCGTTTCGCGGAAGGGCTGTTTACCGGCGGTGCGGGACGGATCGAACTTCGTGAGGAATCACTCCCAATCCGTCATGCGGTAACGGTTCTTGGACCGGGAAGCGACCTGCTGGTGATCGACGGCCTCACCGACACGCGAATCTTTGACATTTGGTTTGGCGATTTTGATGTGGAGCTGTCCGCGTTGACGTTGGCCGGTGGTGTTAGGTTTGCAGGCAATCCAAGTCTGGATCGCGACGAGCCGCTTCACATTTTCGAGAACAGCGGACCAGCGATTCGTTCTTTTTCTGACGGTACTCTGACACTGAGCTTGGTTCAGGTTGTCGACAATGCTACACGTGGGGATGCAGCCCATGGAGCCGTCGCGGTCCTATCAGGAAACTTGACGGTTCTGAGCTCGATTTTTCAAGGCAACGAGACGTTCGGATACCAAGCCCTTGGCGGAGCCATCTATTTGGGCGAAGGACGTCTTAGGATCGAAGATTCGACGTTCGAGGCAAACCGAACGTCCGGAGTAAATTCGCACGGCGGCGCGGTCTTCGTTGAGCAAGGCGAAACCGAAATCCGAGACTCTGTTTTTGCGGCGAACAGTGTTAGCGGTGACTTCGCACAGGGCGGCGCTATCAAGGTCCAGGGGAACTCAGCTTTCACCCGAGTGCAGATCAACGGTAATACCACCGCAGGTCGGAACGGGTTCGGTGGTGGTCTATTTGCCGAACGGGGTGAAATTACACTGTTGGACAGTGTTGTATCCAACAATCGAATAACCGGTCCTGCATCGCATGGTGGTGGCATCGCAAGTTCATCACCCATCACATTGCTGTCTACCGAAGTAAGGGACAACGCCACGCTAAATGGCTCTTCGCGCGGTGGTGGAATCGCCTTCGTTAGCTTCGAGCAAGAAGCTCACCTCACGCTGGATCGAAGCGTGCTCAGCGACAACGATGCTTCGACGGGTGCTGATCTGTGGGTGGAAAATTTGGGAGGAGAATCGCTTGAATTGCAAATCCAACTCATCGACGAGCAAGGACTCTATTTGGCCGATGTGGCCAATTGGAGAATGACCGCACCGATCGAAGTCGATGGCGGCTTCCGGCTGACCGCTCAGCACGTTGATTCAGCACTGACAAGTCTTACCATCGAAACGGATACCCCGTGGCGAAACCCGCTCCAACCGAGCGACGTGAACAACGACGGTGATGTGTCGGCACTCGACGCACTGCTGGTCATCAACCAACTGAACCGTACAGGATCAGATACGAATGGCACGTCCGGTCTACCGTCTCCTGACGCAACCGCTTGGGCAAACCTGTACTACGATCAAAACGGCGATGAACAAGTGTCGGCACTCGATGCTCTTCGAGTCATCAATGACCTAAACCGTCGAGGCAATGGCACGGGCGAACCCGAAAAACCGTCGACGCAGACCCAAGTTGCGGTTCTGGCACAGCAAGGACTTTACGGTCTCCGCGAAGAGGAATTTCCCTGGATTGATCTCGCCGAAAGCGGTACTGAACCCACCGGTAAACTCTTTTGAATTTAGTTGCAGCGACAACACTTCGTGCAAAGCCTTTCTCTACCGCATTAACGACTGAAACCGATCGCCGAGCTAGGTACGCCGAGAATTAAAGAGTGATCGGGTCAACTTTCCCTCGTCGAAAATGGTTCCTATTTACCGCGCCTGCTGGTTCGACGACCTGAACTTGCAGCCTACCTTGCCAAGCAAAACGTGATGTGGCGGCGCGACGACTTGTGGAAGCTGTGGGTTGTTTGATGGTCACACTTAGGCTTGCTAACCATGCCGCACATGGATGGGCACGGGTAGTACGAATCGCGGTTGCAGAGCATGGGTACCGACCACCTTCAACGGGCAGGCACAGAGTAGGGTAATTCGGGCCGCAGAGATGACCCTCGGGCCAAGGAACAACCGTCGACTTTCCTCGTCGGAAAACGGCTGGTTGAAGTGCGACCTGGACGGGCGGGATACGCCTCCGCAAACGTTGCTAAGTCGTTCGGTCGACCTGAGGCGGTGATGTCGCTGGCGTAAAGGGTAGCACTTATCGACGGAAGCGCGTTCGATATTCCGCCCGCTTGAGCATCGGTACAGCGTCGATTCGAGACGCACGCTTTCCATGGGGATCGGCGACGGTTACGTCGACGAACACACCGGGGACCCCCACAGGGGGAAGAGGGCCATTGGAATAAGTTTGTGGTTTAACTCACGTCAGTGAAACCACAGCAATCGGCATTGCCATTGATGTTTCGAGCCAAAACACGGCATTTCTCGGTCGTGGATGTTTGCGACCTGTATTCGGTAGCATCGAATGCTGGTAGGGGGCATCAAAAAAAGCTGACCTAGTTTTGCAGCGGTTTTCGGGTTTGGGCCAGTGTCAGCCACGCTACACGGTAGTTCGCAGTATTGATCGTCACGAAACAACGTGTTTGCACCCTGTTTCCAACCAGACTTTTTCTCCGGACGTGTTGTCTACACTTGAGATTGATGTCGTAGGGTGGCAAGCAAAAACGGAAAAGCACCACTCCAATTGCACCACCTATTACCGTGGGTTCTGCGGTGCGTTTGCGACCACGATTATCGACCGCGTTGCGGCTGCTCTCTCCCCAAGTCATTCTGCCATTCATTGGCACATCAAACGACTTCAAGAAACAAGCCGTTGATGGGGGACTAAGCTGGTGTGAATTTTGCGTTGCGGTCTTCCTCTGAGGTCTATCTCAGCCGTTTGATTGTTAATTCCCCCGATCGGGGAGAAGGGTCACAACCGGTGATTTACCTCTCTTGAATTCTACTCTGACCAACGAACTCTCTTGCATCCGCCGAAGAACCTTCTTGGCGGTTTTTGGGTGGACGCCAAGTTCCGACAAGATTGAAGGTGTTAGCTTCACTGGGTTCGTTCGTTGAAGGCCAGTTGCGTACCAGAGCAAGATAGCGACTGCATCTGACCTAGGCCCACAATGGCTCGCAGCACTCAGCCATCTTAACGGAATCGGACCTTTTATGAATCGTTCACCAATCCGGTGTTTTGGTACTGGTTTCGATACGACCTCAGATTTTACCGACGCAAGATGCAGCTCAAGCGTATCGTTGTTTGGTAAACCATTTTTTTGATCAGGCGGTATTGCGAATTGTAGGATGTCCACATCTGCTCCAAGAGGGTTGGTTATTCTAAGAATAGACCTTTAATAAGATGCACAGGTGGTTCTGCCCGTCCCAAACATCGGACCATTGGTTCCGTTTCACTATCGGGTCAATAAGGATGAGTGTTCAGCTTGATGGGCGAGCGACATGACTCGGTTCCACATTTGCAAACCGCGATCTTCATCCTGGTATCGCTCTGGCGAGCGAACGATCTTGACATCGGACTCCAATTCAAAGCCGTCAAGGACGATACGACTTGCTTCTCGCATTAGCCGCTGCGTCACGTTGACGGTTTCCTCAATAGACCCGGTGGGGGCTTCGATCAGAATCGCATCGTGTACTGGACAGCAAACTTGAATCCCCGCCTCAGTAACCATGCAGCACGCAAGTCGCAATAGTTCAGCACCATTCCCTTGCATCGAAAAGTTCGCGAGGAAGCGTGGGTTGTCACCACCAACGGTGTGAATAGGCAGACCAAAGACGGTTCGGATTCTCCCGGTCAGCATCGCGATCTTCACTCGTTGTTCGGACCAATTCCAGTACACCGGAAAGGTTCGTCGATGCTGTGCTAAGAGGTTTCTCGCGAAAGCGACCGGCTTATTCAGTTTTGCTGCTAAACCGAATTCACTCATCCCGTATTGGGTTGCGAGCATACATACCTTGAACGCAGCTCGCTCTTCAGGGTGAGTTTGAGCTGTCGCCCACGACGGGACCGCACCCGCCATCCGTGCAAATTCCAGATACGGATCACCCGTACGGTAAGCTGCCATCATCGCCTGATCGCCTGAGAGCTGCGGCAGCAATCCCGAGTTCCTGTTGCGACCAGTCGATATAGGCCAGGGCGTTGCCTGCGGACGGTTGGATCACGCCACGAAGCCATACCGAAGTCCCAAAACAGAACTGCGAATTCGATGGTTGATTTCGACCCGACCGGGACGCAAGTGGCCGCAATAAAGTTCGATTCCGACCATCACCCCCTACCGTAAGGCTTTCGAGCTTGAGGTCCGACAGCGACTGTCTTAGCTCTCTCAGCATCGAGACCTGCGGGTGGATAACGGCCTGTTGGCGAAATGTTGTGTCATCAAGTTGCGGTACACCGGATTCGTTCCTTGGCCAGTGAATCCCTGATCGCTGGAGATAGGCTTCAAAACGATCTTGTTTGAAGCTGGTCCCATCATAGACGTGATATTCGCGGTCAACCGCCTCAATCAATGAGTGACGTATTGAGCCCCATTGCCTCCGAAGCAGCCCTAGCGTCTCCACATCAACGGGTATGCCATGATGCTCCATCTTCGCAACCGCAACCATGTACCGGCCCCGTAACAACGCACGAGGAACATCGATTCGCGGTAGGAAAACGGGAAGTAAGCGAACAAGGGCATCGACGTCGGTTTGGCAGTAGTCGAGTAGCGACTCCATTTCAGTGTTGGTGTATGGCCCGCCAGTCATGGCAAGGTTTCGCATTTCGTCTTTTTCGACGGCTGAGATCGCACCTAAACCGAAATAGGCTAAACACCCGAGTAGGTTTTTACGAACGTTCAAGGTTCGTCCGTTAGTCGCACAGACAAACTCACTCCACAGGTCCAGTACACGAACGGGCAGGTCCCAACCTAGGAGCCAGGAAACAGTTCCATTCAGCGGACGAAAAGTAGGCGACGTAGAGGGTGGTTTCATCAGTGGGAAATGGGCACTCGTGTGTACTACCGAGTTCGTCCATCGTCAGGCGCATTGTTTGACCGGAGAACAACTCTCGCGCCACCATGCAAACGACCGTTGGCCGCTCGCCTGGTGGACACGAAAATTCAAAGTCGATCACAACAACCGCCCGGAAGCAGTTGAGTTGATCCACCTTAGATTTTCCCGAGCAGTTGTTGGATGAACGGGTGGTCCATGTCGTTTAACAGGCGACCACGAAAACACAGTTCCAGCAGATCGCGAAATGACTCAGTCGGCCACTTTGGTTCGCCAAGGTCAGCGGTCGCAGTATCGACGTCATAGTCGGATTTGGGGGCATTCCAGCAAACTTGAGTCCATTGATGAATAGCGGTAGTCTGAGCTTCCAGCATCGAACGATGACAAGCCATTTCCCGACCATTGGGATCGGGAATCGTAGCTGGCCACAGGAAAGGTTTTTCATGCCGGGTAGTTGCCAGCATGATACGACACCTCCGGATGTAACGACTCAGTTCGTCAAAGAGAACCGGCGCTACCAGGTACTTTTCCTGAGTGCTCGATGAATCCTCCAGAATCCCGGCGTCCATCCAAAAATCATCAGACGGATGGACACGTACCCAGTCCTGCTTCTTTGGCTTGTCGCAAGCGATGTTGATCAGCTTGCGAGTAAAAACGACGCCGGGATTGTCTGCATTCGGTGACAGACGCAGCGACGCTGGGTCAAACGGGTCCGGTACGGGGGCGGATTCTTGTTCGCCTACTGCGTGGGGATTCGAGTCTTCCAAGTTTGATGCGATTCGCGACGGAACCGGCACATCGCTGGTCCCCATATGCAAGGGTGCCGTTTGGATTTCAGGTGGCACGCTGCTGCCGCTATTGGTAAAATCAGTCATAGTTGAGATCCTTTCGCGGTTGGCGTCGTATAGAGCGACGACCAGCCGTTTTTAGTTGGTATGAAAGTGAAATTTGAGTGGAGAGTAACTAACCGTCGATAAACGCACGGATCTGCGATCCGTGCGGGCCGCGGGTCGTGACTGTCACCGAACCCGCTGGAAGGTTCAACGCGGTCATCTCGCGGATAGATGACGGCCGAACGCGTTTGTCAGCCTCGGGGTGTTCGGCTAGCCATTTGCGGTCGGCCGCCGCGTCAATGGCACACATTGCAGCGGTCGCTGGTGAGTCTGGGTTCGCTGCCTGTGGACCAAGGTTTATGTGCAGGTCACCGTTAGGTGCGGTGTAAGAGTTTGGTGGAATCATTTGAAGGTTTCCTTATAGTATTGAATTGAGAAACTTGATCGATCGTGTGTTACATTGGGCCCCCTTTTTGTTTTGGGTTCTTGCAGCTTGCGACAATGCCTTTGCGCCAAAGGCCAGTGGACGTCGATGGCTAGAAACCGTCGCGATCGAGTGTCGCATCGGCATGACGTAGGCGGCAATCACGGCTTCTCGCGGAAGCCTGCGACATCGCCGAGCGACTATCCGCACCGGCTGCCTTGGTCACCTCTTGAAAGAATTCGCGGACCCAGCGATCAGAAGTGCGACGGTGCCCACCAGCGAATGCAGTGCGTAGGCGAATGCCTTTCAACCCTCGCTGGGCCCATCGATGGATGGTCGCGACGTGAGGCCGCTCGCCCGTAATCTGCTCGACAATCCTTGCGCGCTGCGAAAGGCGAACGAGCTGCTCGGTGTTGCTAGTCTGTGTCATCGAATGTTCCCCCGTGTGAATAAGTACAACGGTGGGAAATGTAGGGATGACTAGCAGGCAGCTTCTATAGTCAGAACGAGCACATTATCTGCGCCTTTTAAGACAGGGCTTTCACGGCGACGTAGCCCGTGCGTGTTAGCTTTGCTCCGCCGCCTTTACCCTGCCTGGATTCGACAAGTTTGGCATCGACTAACTTCTTTCGTCGTCGCCTCAAATCATTCACTTCCGTTAGTTCTTCTTTGATTCGAGCCGAGGTAACGAAGTAGCGATCACCACCGAGCTCTTTGATTTTGCAAAGAATTTCCATGTCTTCATGATCGATATCTAGGAGTCGATGGAACAGGTCACGAGAAAACTCTGCTTGATCTCGGTAAAGCTGAACAAACCGAATTGTTCTGAGAAGTTTTTGGCGAAACAACTGCTCTGGCGCCTTGTCCGCATAGCCTCCGACCGCGATCACGAAAGGGTGGACGCTCGCATAACAGGACGCACTATTTAAGAACTCAAGCAACAACGCTTGGAATTCGTCAAAAGAATGTCCATAGCCTTTGGTGAAACTCCATTCGCGAAGTAGTTCAATCTTAGGTGCGATCCTCGTGATCCCATCCCGGCCGGGGCCATCCGCACGTTTGCCCAGGACAGCTTCTTTCATGGCCACCCGGAGAGGCCCGTTATCTGCCAAGGATTCAATTGCCACGCTGAAGGGCATCTTCATCAATTTTGCAAGCACGTCACCGATGTCCTCAAATGCGACTAATGGTAGAAACTTCTCCACCTCGGGAACCTTCGCACTGACCGATGCCTTGACCGACTTACCCATCGCTAGCCTTCCGCTTTTGACCCTATCGAACTCAAAACGGTATTTACCGCCTTGCCAACATCTAGAACGTAGAAGATACCGCAAAATGCTGAAAAAGTTTGCGAAGGAGTGTGAAGTCTTGCAAAGGAGTCGGAGTGTTCGATAGAATCGGAAATCACGGGAAAATGCTGAAACAGTCGCGGGATTTGGAGATCGTTGACATCGTGGAGGTCACAGATTCGAGTTCTGTATCGCCCATCAGAAAGTAGCCCGCAATTGCGGGCTATTTTTTTGCCCCGATGGCATCGTTTGCGATCCTGAATCCAGTAAATGCACCACTCGATGCCTGGAATCAGAATCAGTCCCTCTGCCGCGTCGCCAACGTTGAGGCGTGCTGAGTCCGAAACTCGCCGGACCTGACGAAATTCACCAGGACCGAACGGAATCGCCGATTTATGGTGCTCAAGAAATCCGAACTCTACTCGTCTCTCTGGGCGTCTTGCGACGAACTCCGCGGCGGCATGGATGCCAGCCAGTACAAGGATTTCCAGACTTCGACGACGCCAGCAAACTCGGCGATGGGAAAGAAAAATCCGAGCGACTGACCAGCCTGATCGCGATCTTCGAGGGTAGGGCACTCGACTTTTCCAAGAAGCGCGCCGACGGCATCCATGACGCCAAGACATCCTCCAGCACCACGGTCTATGTCCCGACCGCGCTGATCAACAAGGCAACACGCTCGCCGATCCGAAGTTCAAAACCAGCGGCGTCGTCGATCAGTTCGACTTCGTTGTCGCCAATCCGCCGTTCAGCGACAAACGGTGGAGCACCGGCGTGGATGTCCAAGATGATCCACCCAACCTGTTCTACGGCACCGGCATTCCGGCCTGCATCATCGTCATCGACAGACGCGGATCAGCGAGCTGGCGTGGGATCATCATGCTCGACGCGTCATCGGGCTTCATCAAAGACGGACCAAAGAACCGATTGCGGTCCCAAGACATTCACAAGTGGATGACTACGATCGCGGCGAAGATCCAAGGCGAGATGGACCGCATCAGCGGTTCCTTGGCCACCCGCCTGATAGAACTCGCCGACCGCTACGATGCCCCGGTGACGACGCTCGCCGGCAGAGTTGGTGATTTGGAAGCCAAGGTGAACGAGCATCTTCGCAAAATGGGCTTTGACGCCGAACTGGATCTCCCGACAGGCATTCGGAGCGATGAAAATTAGTGTTCGATCAGCGAAAATTAGTGTCCTTTGCTCGCATCATTTGGGAACACTAATCCTCACCCATCGCTCACTAATTCAAACTTTCCTTTTTCACTTGTCAAAGCACAGCGAACACCGATGGATTTTAACGATTTGGTTCAACCCATCAAAAAAACGCACGGAGTCTTTCGGTCTCAGGTGTTGGCAGATCCAGAACTGCAGGCGGTGATTCGTGCCGAGCGGGAAGCCGATTTCGATCAGTTCGGCCGGGGGTAGCCAATGATTAATGTTTTGGAAAGATCAAATGATTATCAGTGGGACAGGGAAAGAGAATGCTGCAGTGATCTTGCTCGGCCTTCGGGATCGCCTTATCATCCACGATTCAATGCACCAATCGAGCGTTGATTCACGCAGCTGCATGGCAACCGTGCATTGGACGGAGCATTGGTTGGAAACGCAAAAAAACCGTAAATTACTGTTCGGGCGATTAGCTCAGTTGGTTAGAGCGCTGCTTTCACACGGCAGAGGTCACAGATTCGAGTTCTGTATCGCCCATCCTTAAGCCCTTTGGTAGTAGCGACTTACGAATGTCGCTTTCACGCCAAGTCGGAGGCAATTGTTGGCGGATGTTAACCACTCGCCGGTGGTCTCTTCGGCATTTGTTTTGCCATGCAGACTTGGAAGGTTCAGGCTTTCTTTTGCCGGTACGCGGCGCGGTCGGCGGTGTATTGGCTTGGGGAGGGCATGTCGACTTCGTCGGGGTTGGCTTGCTGCATCAGTTTTTCAAGGAACGGTCGGCACCAGCCGCATCCTGTACCGGCTCCGTAACACTCCGATAGCTGGCTGGCCCGCGTTGGTTTTTCAGCCCGGATGTACTGGACGACTTTTCGTCTCGTGACGTGAAAGCACAAGCATAACTGTTGGTCATCGTCCATCACGCGGTCGCTTTCCCGGATGACGCTTTGGTGATTGGAGACACTTCCGTGATCAATCGCGTTGCGATTCGGCACGCGTCCAAGAAGTCGGCGATCACCAATCGTTCGTCTGCGGTGTGAATGTTGCGTTGACCACAGCCCAGTGTGACGGCTTCGATACCGTGACGGTACAACCAGTTCGCATCCAAGCCGCCGTTGGAAACTTCCGTGTACGGTTCGCGGCCGATGTCACCAATGGCATCGAAGGCTGCTTCGATCGATGGATGATCGGTGGGCAGCGCGAACGATTCATAATCGACTTGCGATTCAAAGCGGACGCTGCCGCCGCGACCATCGTCGGTGGTGACCGCCGCGGCGGCGGTCTCGAACGCCCTGCGAATCTCGGTCACGATCGCCGTTCGCATCTCGGCGTCGTGGCTGCGTGCTTCGGCACGAAGGATGACTTCCGGCGTGATCACGTTGGTGGCTTCCCCGCCTTGGATGATGCCGATGTTGGAGGTTCCGACGCCTTTGGTTTCGTTGCCCGTGGTTCCAAAGCTGGCGGGCTGGACGAC
Organism: Pirellulaceae bacterium; assembly: GCA_963836865.1. Lineage (GTDB taxonomy): Bacteria > Planctomycetota > Planctomycetia > Pirellulales > Pirellulaceae > Rubripirellula. The sequence goes on from CAWILC010000007.1 coordinate 10,506, forward strand.
TTTGCCCAGCCATCCTCGCGCGTCCAGGTCGGCGATCGCGCGAGCTGCCATGACGATGGCGCTGGCGCCTTTTTCGGGCGCGACGCCGGCGTGCGAGGGGAAGCCCGAAACGGTGATCGTCATCCGCTCGCCACCGATCGCGCCGATGATCAGTTTTTCGACGGAGCCACCATCGAAGTTGAACGCTCGATCGACTCGTCCGATCGACGCTTTGTCAATGTGACGGGCACCATGCAAGCCGATTTCTTCTTGGATTAAAAAGCTGACCACGGCGGGGGCAAAGTTTTCGTCGCCGGCGGCCAGTCGATGGATGATCGCGGTCAGGATCACCGCGCATCCGGATCGGTCGTCCGCGCCAAGTCCCGTCGCCGCGCTGCTGTGGACTTCATCACCATCGACGACCGGGACGCTGCCGACGCAGATCGGAACGGTGTCCATGTGAGCGGATAGCAGCGTTCGCGGCGCCGTGGGGTCGCCATTGCCGGGAAGCGTGATGATCAGGTTTCCGCAATCGCCGGCGAGCTTGGTTTTGGTGTTCGCGTCGTCGAAATGCACGCAAGATTCGGGCAGTCCGGCATCGCGAAGCAGTCCGACGATGGCGCTGGCGACGGCCAACTCCTGACCGCTTTTGCCTGGAATTCGGGTGATCGTCAAGAATCGGTCCAGGGCGGCCTTGGCGTCGACTTCGATCTTTTTCGCGGACACGTTACACTCGGGGCAAGCGGATGAACGCCGACGGGGAACGCTTCGCCGGCAAAACTCACTATCCCCCTTTCCCGCTCGACCATCAACTCGGCGTCCCGTCTCCGTGAACTTGCCCGTTATCGAACCGAATCGTTCGCGTTCCATGCCAAGCGAAAAAGAGCCAAGCGAAAAAGATTCGCGTCGGCATTTGCTGGACGTCACGATCGATGACCTGAACGCGTGGCTGAAAGAGATCGGCCAGCCCGGCTTTCGCGCCAAGCAAATCGTCCACTGGGCGTACCAAAAACGAGTTCACGAATTCGCCGAGATGTCGGACTTGCCAAAGAAGCTTCGCGAGCAACTCGAATCATCGTTTCGCGTTTGGGTTTGCGACGAAGCCACGTTGGTCCAGTCGTCCGACGGCACGGACAAGCTATTGATTCGATTGCCCGATGGCGGCGAAGTCGAGTGCGTGTTGCTGCGTGACGGAGCCAGGCGAAGTATCTGCGTCAGCAGCCAAGTCGGTTGCGCAATGGGATGCGTGTTTTGTGCGAGCGGTTTGGACGGTGTCGATCGAAACTTGACGACGGGCGAAATCTTGGAACAGATGCTTCGCTTGCAAGATCGTTTGGCCGAGGGCGAACGACTCAGTCACATCGTGATGATGGGCATGGGCGAACCGCTGGCGAACTTGGACCGAGTGCTCGGGGCACTGGAAATGGCGAGGAGCGACGATGGGCTGGCGATCAGTCCGCGCCGAATCACGATCAGCACCGTCGGCTTGCCGCCGGCGATCGACAAACTGGCGCGAAGCGGCGTGCCATACAACTTGGCGGTCAGCCTGCACGCGCCCAACGACGAACTTCGCAACCAATTGGTTCCGGTCAATCATAAGATCGGAGTCGACGCGGTGATGGGCGCGGCGGATCGATACTTTGACGCTTGTGGCAGACGGCTGACGTTCGAGTACGTGTTGCTTGGCGGCGTGAATGATTCCGATGATGACGCCAAACAACTCGCGAGATTGTTGCGTTCGCGAACGGCGATGCTGAACGTGATTCCTTATAACCCTGTCGCAGGATTGCCGTATGTGACGCCGTCGAAGAAGTCGATCGACAACTTCCGTCGAATTTTAGAAACCGGTGGCGTCAACGTACAGTTTCGTCAACGCAAGGGCAGCGAGATCGATGCCGCGTGCGGACAACTGCGACGCAACCGCGGATCGATCGCGAACACGTAAGCATGCACGGCCGTTGGTAGACGGTGGCAGCTTCTATTTGAGCGGTCGATCAGATCGCTATTCTTGGGTTGTCCTCTCCTGCACTTTCCAAAAGCAAAAGCAAACGCAAAAGCAAGAAACCATGGCCGTTGAAATCGACATCGAGTACAGGGGCGGATTGCGTTGCGACGCCGTGCATGTCCCGAGCGGCATTTCGCTGCACACCGACGCACCGGTGGACAACGGCGGCTCGGGAGCCTCGTTTTCGCCGACCGACCTAGTGGCGACGGCGTTGGGGACGTGCATCGTGACGACGCTCGCCCTGGTGGCCCAGCGTCACGATTTGGATTTGGCCGGCACAAAGGTTCACGTCCGCAAAGAGATGGTCACCGACCCGGTCCGGCGGATCGGAGGCTTGCCGACTCGGGTGACGTTTCCGCCGGGATTGTCGATCGACGACGCCATGCGGACGCGTCTGGAACGAGCGGCTGCTAAATGCCCGGTGCATCAGAGTTTGCACCCGGACGTCGATGCGTCGATCGAATTCGTTTGGTAGTCATGTTGGCGAGAGTCCGACTGGCACCCTGCGAGCGTGCCGGCCTGGTAAGCTGGGCGAAGAAACGGAGTTGCTGAATTTTTGACAGCCTCCTAGTATTCGTCGTGCTGTGCGGGGCTTTGTCTCACCAGACCACTCTGGTCCCATGCGGTGTCTCAAACGAAATCGCTCCATCCAGGAATCCGCTATGGATAGTCGTCCGCCGTCTTTTGTCTTTTCACGTCGCCTGATCGGTTGTTGTTCGCTCGCCGCGACGATCGCAGTGCTGGCTTTGACGACGGGGCCCGCCGCCGCGCAGGTCCTGCCGATCTCGCCCAAGGAGGTTGCCCCTCCGAAGCCAGTGTTGATCAATGATGTCGTGCCGAAGTTGGCCGCGCCGACGGCGCGTGACAGCATGGTTGCTCGTGTGATCGCGAAGATGATGCCGGACAACCACGTTTCAGGAACCGAACTGAATGACACGATCAGCCAGCGGGCGCTCGAGTTGTTCCTCAAGTCGCTCGATCCGCTGAAGTTGTATTTCTTGAAGAGCGACATCGAGGAATTTGCGAGGAATCAAAACAACATTGACGACATGGTTCGCCAAGGCGACCTGCGATTCGCGTACGACATCTTCAATCGTTTCATCCAGCGGGTGGATGAACGCGTCGCCGTCGCGCAAGAACTTCTGAAAAGTGACTTTGACTTTACCGAAAAAGAGTCCATCGTCATCGATCCCAAGGCGACCGATTACGCGGCCAATCAAGACGAGTCGCGTGACCGTTGGCGTCGCCAGATCAAATATGCGTTGTTGGACTTGAAGGACGACGACAAAAGTGGCGACGAAGCGAAGGTCGGCGATGAAGCCGTCCAGCAGTTGCAACGCCGTTACGCTCGCTACGCCAGCCGATGGAAGCAAACCGACAGCGATGACTTGCTGGAACGTTATTTGACCGCAGTCACGATGGCCTACGATCCCCACTCGACGTACATGTCGCCGGGAACGTTGGAAGATTTCGAGATCCAAATGCGGTTGAACTTGGACGGCATCGGGGCCCAGCTTACCGAGAAAGACGGCAAGACAACCATCACCCGCGTGATCCCCGGCGGAGCGGCCGACAAGCATGGCAAACTGAAGGCCGACGACGTGATCGTCTCGGTCGGTCAGGACACCAGCGGCGAAATGATTGACGTGGTAGAAATGCCGCTAAACGACGTGGTTGATAAGATCCGCGGCAAAGCGGGCACGCAGGTTCGCCTGGGCGTCAAACCGGGCGGCACCGCGAACGAAGAAATTTACACGATCACACGAGCACGCATCGAATTGGAAGAATCCGCCGCGCGAGGCGAAGTGATCGAACACGAGATGCCGGGTTCCTCCGCCAAGCTGAAACTTGGCTTTATCAATCTGCCCAGCTTTTACCTGGATATGGATGCGGCGAGAAACGATCGTCAAGACTTCCGCAGCAGCACACGCGACGTCCGCAACATTTTGAATGGTTTTCGCAACCAAAATGTCGACGGCGTGATCTTGGATTTGAGCAAGAACGGCGGCGGCAGCTTGACCGAGGCGATCAACTTGACGGGCCTGTTCATCGATCAAGGCCCGGTCGTCCAAGTCAAAAACAGCGACGGTAGCGTCCAACAGTATTCCGATGATGATAAGGGAACCGCTTGGGACGGACCGCTGGTTGTGATGAGCAGTAAGTTCAGTGCCAGTGCCAGCGAGATCTTCGCCGGTGCGATTCGCGACTACCGCCGTGGCATTGTGGTCGGCGACCCCCAGTCGCACGGCAAAGGAACCGTTCAAACGTTGATGGACTTGGGCCAGACATTGTTCGGGAACAATCGTGCAAACTTTGGCGCGTTGAAAGTCACGCTGCAACAGTTCTATCTTCCCGACGGCGAAAGCACCCAGTTGGACGGCGTGCCGGCAGACGTGATTTTGCCCAGCATCGTGGCGAAGATGGACGTCGGCGAAGGCGATTTGGAATACGCGCTCAAGCACGACCGCGTCAAACCGGCTCGGCACAGTGTCTACAACATGAAACCGGCCGACCTGATGGGTTCGATCCGCCAACGTTCGATGGCTCGGGTCGCAGAGAGCGAAGACTTCAAGGACCTGCTCCGACGCATCGAGATCTACGTCAGCCAGAAGGAACTGAACACCGTCTCGCTGGACGAGGAAGAGTTCATGGCGCGTCGAAAAGAACTCGACGCTCAAAAGGAAGAGGAAGACGAGATCGTCGATACTCAATTGACCGGCGAAGAAATCTTCGTGGACAACTATTACACGCAAGAAGTGTTCAACGTGACCCACGACTACATCGATGGCTTGCGAAAGCAAAACTTGGCCAAGGCAAACTGATTCAGTCGACGCCGCCGCTTAGAACGACGAACCAGCCACGCGGATCCCGCGTGGCTGGTTTCGTTATGGAACTGGCACACTAAATGCAATAGCCGGCGGAGGACGGCAAACGTTCGCCTCGGGCCCGTGAACCCGATGCGTTTGCCGCAGTGTCGCTAGCGCAGGAGTGCAACCATGTCGAGTCAGCCATCATCCGCACCACGAATCAACCAACCAAAACAAAGCAGCGAGAGCGGCAGTGTTGGGGAAGCGGTAGGCCGACATGGTCAGTCCGCCGCGGAACACCTCGTCGTCACTCCAACGAAGGATTTGCTCGGGCAACTCCAGCAATACGCACGCGAAAAGCCTGACATCGCCGCCTGCTGGTGTTTCGCTTTGGGCGTTGTCGTCGGCTGGAAGCTACGATCTTGATCGATGGGAAAGGGCTCGTCAGCACAGCGAAGGTCGCTAAATCGCCCTTCAGCACATGATTCGCTTCGCCGAACAATATCCATGCCGCTACGTCACCATACGGAAGCATTCGCTGGACGGGTGTTGTACGAAGGTTTGCGGCAACGGCAGATGCAGCAAACCGCATAGGCCATCTATAAGCAGTTAGAAAGTGTCCAATCTACGCGGTCGGCTCGTGCGGAACCCAGCCCGTTTGAGTGGTGGAGGCCGTTGACGCTTTCGGCCGTTTTTATAACGTGAGTCGTCGAAACTTTTTGGCGGGCGGTGGTATAAAACCCGTGACGAAATGGGAGACGACCCGCCAGTGAAATCACCGTGGTCGTTGCGGGCAACCCCGTCTGCGGTTCGCGGCGTCGTCCTCAGCGTGGTTGGGACCATGTGGCTGGTGGGCGTTTTGAATCTGCTGCCCTTCCAACTCGGAACCCGTGACAATTCCTGAAACGAAGTTCTTAATGTCTCAAGAACAAGATACATGATCAAAATACATTCAAGCTCAGCTCTCCTGTTTCTCTGTCTCGTCACACTGCACCCGAATGTTGCGGCCGCGCAGTTTAAAGGATTGCTTAGCGGTGGCTCGAAAATCGCCACGGTCGAAACGGATGCATTGGTCAAAATGCTTAGCGACAGACGCGAAGCAGAAGCGAACGCCAGAGCTTCCGGGGCGGAGGTTCCGCCGGCGAGTTTTGTGGTCGTTGACGTTCGCGGTGATGCGGAAGTCAACGTGTCCGTGATCCCTGGCGCGATCACAAAAGCGGAGTTTGAGAAAGACCGACAAAAGTATGCTGGTCGTTTGGTCATTCCGTACTGCACCGTTGGCGGACGCAGCGGAGCGTACGCCACTGAGTTGGCCGAGGATGGTGTGAACGTGAGGAACTACAAGGGCAGCATCCTGAAGTGGGTCGATGCCGGCTTGCCGTTGGTGACGCTGCAAGGCGAGCCAACCAACCGCGTTCACACCTATAGCGATCGCTACAAAATTCCAGCCAAGTACGAGCGGGTGACTCAGTAGTGCCCGGCAGGAACCTCGTTCTGCTTGGTATCGGTCACACGAACGCTCACATCGTCAAAGAATGGAAAGCCAATCCAATTCCTGGTTGCAAGCTGACTTGCATTAGCAAATTTCCCACCGCGACGTACTCAGGAATGTTGCCGGGGACGCTCGGTCTGCAGTTCGCAGACGACGAGATGCGAATCGACTTGCCAGACCTTTGTGAGCAGTCCAACGCAAAACTAATTTTGTCCGACACCAGCGGGATCGATCTGCAGACCAGAAAGGTTCAGTTTGCCGACCGTGCACCCATCGCCTTCGACGCACTCTCGATTGGCGTCGGTTCGATCCCGGCTGGATCGAAGGATCACCGAGACGCCGATTGTTTGGTCCCCATCAAACCGATGCAAACGTTCTTGCAGCGGATGGGAAAAGCCATGCAAGAACAACACGTAGCGGACGTCGCTAAGACTATCGGTAGCGCTACCGGGGATCCGAAATTCTTAAAGCGTTCCGCGACGAGGAGAGTTGCGATCGTCGGTGGTGGAGTCGCGAGCGTCGAGATCGCATTGTGTCTGAAGCAGCAGTGCGAGAAGCTTAACGTCTCCGACAGGACTGAAATCGAAATCTTCACCAGCAGCGAATGCATCGCCGAAGAATTGAGGCCGCGAAGCATCGCCGCAGTCGAACGAATTTTAAAGTCACGCCGCATTCTCATTCACCCCGGCCATCGCGTCACCGAAGTTGGCCCTGACTTCATCATGACCGAAGATGGTAAACGCCACGATGCGGACGTCGTCATCTGGGCAACCGGTGCAGCCGCTCCTCCGGTGCTGGGAAGACTCGGTTTGCAAACCGACGACCGAGGATTCATCGCGACGAAAAAGACACTGCAATCCATCTCCGATCCAAGAGTCTTTGCAGTTGGTGACTCCGGAACGATCCTCGAGTCGCCATCGCCCAAGGCCGGTGTGTACGCCGTTCGCCAGTGCCCCGTTTTGTGGCACAACTTACAAGCCTTATTCAGCGGCGACGAAATGATGACTTTTGAACCCCAAGCGGACTTTTTGAAACTACTCAACACCGGCGATGGCAAGGCGTTGTTGCAGTACAGCTTCGTCACCGCTCACGCCCGCTGGTGCTGGCATTTGAAAACGTGGATTGACAAGCGATTCGTCACACGTTTCCAAAACAAATGAGAACAACCGTGACCCATCACGTGACTGTCTCGCGAATGCTGTTCACTTTTCTCTGGCAGCATTTGATCGGCCACGCGGTCAGTAGAGCCATGACCGATCCATCTCGGTCATGAATTTCTCGGACGCTCAGCTTCGATCTTGCGAATAGATCAGTACGGTGTACGGCGGCAGTTGCACGCGGCCGCAGTGGGATTGGCCATCGCGAGGTTGCTCGTCGGCGGCGATGTCGCCGCTGGCAGCACTGCCAAAGTCGTCGCTCCACTGACCGCGATCGCTGCTGAAACGACGCTTCCATGATCCGCCGTTGGGCAGTCCGAATTCGTAGAGCTCGTGGTGCCGGTTCGCGAAGTTGCAAATCACGATGCACTCATCTCCCGCTCCGCCATCGTACCATCGCTTGAATGCGACGACCTTGCCAGCATCGTTCACGTGATGAACGTCGACATGCTGCCCCGTTAAACCCTTCGTGTTGCCGTCACGGTTGAGCCGTAGCCGAATCAGTTTTGCCGTCAGGCCAACGATGCCCGAATGGGCTTCGGCTTTGTCCCAGTCCAGCTCGTCGGTGTCCTTGAACCAGCCATCTTCTAGGAATTCCTGTCCCTGAAAAATCATCGGGATGCCGGGAGCGGTCAGGGTCAGTGCTAGGCCAAGGGTTGCACGCTTTTTTGCAAACCAATTGTCAGGATCCTCGGTATCGATTTCGCTCGGGACTCGTGACTTACCGTTGGCAACTTCGTCGTGTGACTCGGTGTAGACCACTCGCTGGAACGCATCGCCGTTGTAGCCATGGCACAAGGCCCCGAGAACCTTGTGCATGTCGCGGTTGGCATCATCGACTTGCGTGATAACGTCGCGGATGGGATGAACAAAGTTGGCATCCCACTGCGTCGAAAAACCGGCACCGCCTTCGATGTCGGACTTTGTCAGGTAAGCGTTGTTCTGCAAGTCTTCAGCGATCGTAATGGCCGAGGGCTTGAACGCTTGGATCTCACGATTGATCCACTGCGTCAATCCCCAGCCTTCAGGAATCTCCTGCGTTCCACTGGCGTCAATGCTGCGAATGTAGAGCGTCATGTCGTATCGAAGTCCATCGACGTGATAGTCTTCCAACCACATCATCGCGTTGTCGCGAATGTAGGATCGAACTTCACCGCGTCCGTAATCCGGTCGGGTGTCGCCCCACGGCGTGTTGGATCGGTGGTCGTTGTAAAAGTAAATGCCGCCCTTGTCGTTTTCGCTCCAACCGTCGAACTGCCAAAGGTCCAGGTCGCTGGGGCCAAAGTGGTTGTAAACAACGTCCAAGATGACCGCGAAGCCCGCTTTATGAGCTTCTCGCACGAACGTTTTAAATCCATCGGGGCCACCGTATGCCGTTTCGACGGCGTAGGGATGAGCCGGGTTGTATCCCCACGACAGGTCACCGGCGAACTCGGCGATCGGCATGATTTGCAATGCGTTGACGCCCAGGTCACGAAGATGATCGAACTTCTCGGTGAAGTCGTCGAAAGTTCCGACGGTGTCTTTATCGCTACGAAAAAAGGTACCGATGTGCGTTTCGTAAATCACCAATTCGTTCCAGGCTGGCATGGCGAAGTCGTCGCCTTGCCAATCGAATTTGTTGTCGTGAATGATTCCATTGCCGACGCTGCTGGTGACCTCCCGAACTCGCGGGTCAATCCGTTGGAACGTAAGTTCGCCGCGAGTAACTTCGTACTTGTATTCGTCCCCGGCTTTCGCTTTCTCGACGATGGTCATCCAGTTGCCTCCGTCTTCACGGGTCAACGGGTTTGCGTCCACCTTCCAGTCGTTGAAGTCACCGACGACGCTGACGCGGTCCGCATGCGGTGCCCAAACGCGAAAGGCAACCCCTTGCTCCAGCAGGATTGGCCCCATTCCGTGGATGTGTCCTTGGGTATCGGCTGATTCACTTTGTCCGAGAATTGCTGTTTGCGTCATTGGGGTGATCCTGTTGGTTAACATCGGATTGGTTGGCTCGCGAAGCAAGCCACCTGACCAAGTCGGTGTCGATTGAACCTGAAACTTCAACTGAAAGTGCATAGAAGAAGGCAGCCCACCGTCGAGGCTAGGCTGCCCTTATTGATTCGCCGGCACGTTCGCCGAGCGTTTGGTTGTGTCTGGCTCGGCTGAAGGAGCGAGAGACCCAGTTTGCAAGTCTCGTGCCGCTGGATCGTGAAGCATCGTTTTCGCCCCGCGACTTTGCTTTTCAGGGACATTCGACGCATAGACATTCGACACGTAGGTACTCGACGCGTACGCGAGCAGTTCGATGCCGATCTCGGCGAAGATCGTTCGTCCCTTGGCAAGCCACGCAGACGCGAAGGACCAAACAGCGATCCATTCCAACCAAAAAAGTCCGTTGTATTGGTTAAGTTGTTGTTTCCAGGCACCTTGCGGCAGAAACAGGTAGCCTGTCATCATCACCGAGCACGCCAGGATAACGATGCCGCTGGTGCGAAAGACAAAGCTTCGTTCGCGTAGATGAGTCTCGCTTTCCAATCGCGAATCGCGTGGGAAATGGTAGAGCGAGTACATGGCCAACGTCAGAAAGAAGACGCCGCCCGATAGCGTATGCAGATAGCCAATCAACGACTTTTGAATCAATGGGTCGCTGCCGGAATCAAGTGGGAACAAAGCCACACCCAACGCCGCCGCTCCACCCACGTTCGCGGTCCAATTCTCGATCCAGTCGTATCCGCGGTAGCAGAACAAGAACACACCGATCGCGCACAAAGTGCCGACGAAGATGTCCCGTAATGGCGTGTGGTAGTAGCTGCTCATGTTGTCTTGGATCGGAACGTCCGCCATCCAACCGCCAAGCAACAAGGCAATCGGGAGAGCGAATCCGCTGACGCCAACGGCGCGGCGGATCGTGACGTATGAGACGACTAAGACGTTCGCCCGCTCGGGCAGGCCGGTCGTCACCGCCTGTACTCGATAGATTTGTACTCGGTGAATTTGCCGTGCCTGTCGCACCGGCCCTGGCCAATGCAGATGACAAGAAGCGAAACCGCGCCGACCGCCGAACCGAACCGGCTAGTGATCCAGGACATGATGATTTACTTGAGGAAACAGAAAGAGGCGTCATCAGCAAGGCAAATGCCATGCCGGAACAATCTTTGCGCCGGTCGTTGGTTCTCTCCCAGTGCGTCAAACCGACCTACCAAAACGCTGGCTTTCTTTCGCTCAGCCGTGATCGATTGCCGATCAGCTTGACAGCGTACCAGTGGCTGAAGTTGACGAACGCCGCATTGGCAATTTTCAAGGGATGCCCTCGCGGGGCGGCGGTCATACCGAGTCGACAGGTCCGAGTTGCTAGGGTGTTCACATGATGCTTACGGTCGCAAGAACGTCGCAGATCGCTGCTTATCGCGCTGGGTGGCAGCCACAATACTCTTTTTCGCGTCAACGTTTAGCCAGCCATGCTCGATCGCGATGTTGGCAGCTTGAACACTGTCCTGAATCAGATGCATCGGAACCCCCACCTCCGCCACCTCGCGGACGTATCGGTCGACTTTTGCATCGTGATTGCTAAGGATTCCAGGATCAACGTCGCGAATGAAAATGCCGGCGACCCGGTGGGGGTACTGCTTTGCGGCAGCGGCATACAGGCGAGCGTCTTCTTGGCCGGAATCGCCGAACAGAATGAACGGCAGCGTGTCGAAGGTCTCGATCAAATGGAGGGCTTTGTCGAGTTTATGATCGTGGCCAGACTTCAGGAATTTGTTTCTATCGAAACCAAGGTCTCGAAGAAGCAGCGGACCGCGTGGGATTGCATTAAGTTCCAAAAAGTCTTCGAGCAGGTCATACAGGTTCCATGGTGACGATGAAACGTAGAAGATCGGGTTGGTTGGATCGCCGTCGGGATGGTTTTGCAGTTGTTCATAAAGTTCTGCCACGCCATCAAGAGGTGCCCGCGTTCTGGCGTTACTGAAAAAGGTCAATTTTGCCATCGTCGCAAGACTGGTGGCGCCCGTGTGCAAAATCGTGTCGTCGACGTCGCTGATAATTGCGAACTTAGCATCGTTGGGAATGGTAAGCACGCCGGAACTGGCTCGGTCCGTCTGCCGACGGGCTAAAGGGTGATCGACGATTCGCATCTGAGCGGTGTCCCAAAACGCATCGTCATAGTGGTTCGATCGCGGAATGGTGATGTGGAAATAGCCTTCGGGATCACTTTTCGCGGACGATGTCTTTCCATCAAACATGGCTTCGACGGTCACGTCGGGGACTTCATCGCTGACGAACCTCTGAATGGCACGGGTCAAATTTTCCCACCATTGATCGTTACGAAAATCGGGATCGATCGGGGGGTTGGTCAGAACCCTTCCATGTAAATGAACGCTGTCCGCCGAAGCATATCCCATGTAGGTCTGAATCTTTGGAACGCCTTCCCGGCCGAACCGCCGCCGCAGTCTGCGAATTCCCGCGTCAGCGAGATCGTCTACGTTTGACGCGGTTTCGGTAATCAGCCTTTGGAGCTGTTTTTTCCATTGCGGCGGGATCGGAGTTGTCATCGTGGTGTGATCGAACGTGGGAAAATAGAATTGTCGATTCAACGATCAACAAGAAAATCAAGATCCTTGCTAGGACGACGTAGTTCGTGACGGATCGCTCGCCATCCGTTCGGCTGGAACAGGATCGAGTTGTGCGTGGCGGCGACGCGTCGCGGCGTTGGATTCGAACCAGCCAGCAAAGATTCGCGGACGATGAACTCACCGGTTGCCACGATCAGGCTTCGCTGAATTTCGATTCGGTCTGGTATCGATAAGGAAGCTCGCTCTGCATCCTCCATCACAGCAAACTCGCTAACAAGATTCGCGGACAGTGGGCGAATCCATTTGACGATCGGAACGGCCGTTGTGACCGGACATACGGACACCAAACGATCGAACTTCGTCCGTCGAGTGTGGTGAAGCGCCGATCGGACGATCCAATCGCCAAAGCTATGGGCGACAATCGAGGTCGGAGCCTCGGACGAGTCCAGCAGTCCAGCGAGAGAGTTGGCCACCGCGTCCAGATCGCTGAAAATTCGTGGGTAGTCCCAACGAATGACCTGGTGGAAATCGCGACTGAGGTAACGTTGCATCGGAATCAGCATCCAAGCCGGCGACATGAATCCCGGAACCAGAACCAACCGAGCAGTGGAATGTTGTGACATTGAAATTGATCAGCGATCCACCAATCAATGCCGCGACAAGAGCGAATCGAATGGCTTTCGCTGCGGTTTGCGTCTTCGCAATTTGACGTGGGCAACTCGACGTGAGGTTGAGCAGAAAACTACGTTCAGTTCAGTCGCATGTTGGCGTTGCAATCCGTGTGCCGGAACAACCCTCACGTACAACCCTCGCGTCTGGAAGGCCGAGAAACAACCGCAGCGATGAAAGAGGCACTCTGAATCGAGTACGATAGCCTCCTGCCGAAATGGAACTACGTCGCACAACCACTATGCGCTAGTACTTGATTCGCCGTCTCTAAACGCCTTCCTATGCGGTCGAATCGAGCAGGTTCAACAAGCCTTCGATCGCATTTTTACTGACCGGTTTGACGATGTGGAAATTGAAACCGGCCGCGTTGGTACGGATACGATCTTGATCTTGTCCCCAACCGGTCAGGGCGAATAGTTGCACGCTCTCGCCACCGGGCAATAATCGAATTCGCCGAGCGACTTCGCAGCCGTCCATTTCAGGCATGCCGATGTCTAAGAAGACAATCTCAGGACCGAACGTTTTAAATAGTTCAATCCCCTCGACACCCTTCTCAGCCGTCATGACTTCGTGGCCCATTGCAGTCAACAATCGCTGCAGCGTCAACAAAGCATCTTCGTTGTCGTCGACCGCTAATATCTTGCGTCTTCCGCCCTGAACGGTTTGCGATGGCACATCGCCTTCCGCAGATTCTGACTCGTCGAAAACGAGTGGCAAAGTGACCGAAAACTCGGAACCTAATCCCTCGCCCTCGCTGGTCACCGATACCGAGCCGTTGTGCAGCTCGACGATCCGTTTCACCAACGCCAGACCGATACCCAGTCCGCTGACACTTTGCTTCCGGTGCCGATTAAGCTGAATGAACAACTCAAAGACCTTTTCGAGCATCTCTTTCGGAATGCCGATCCCGTTATCTTTCACGGTGACGCTGGCGTTATCGCCTTTCCTTTGAATCAATACGTCAATCTGGCCGCCTTCGGGTGTATAGCGAGCAGCGTTGTTGATCAGATTGCTAAAGACCTGCGTCAACCGAGTCATATCACCTTCGACGAAATAAACTTCATCGGGTGAATGAATTGCGATCTCGTGCCGGTTCGCTTCCACGTTCGGTCGGCTCGTTTCGACGGCTTGCTTGACCACATCGACCAAGCGAATGCGGCTGGACTCGATTTGGATTTTGCCGCTGGTGATTCGGCTGACTTCCAGAAGGTCGTCCACGAGCCGAACCATGTGATGCACTTGACGCTCGATCATCTCTCGCATCTCGCGACTTTCTTCCGGCTCTTTTTCGTCGGCCATCATGCTGAGCAACTGAACGCCGCTAAGGATGGGAGAAAGCGGGTTTCGCAGTTCATGGGCTAGCGTTGCGAGGAACTCGTCCTTGCGTTTGTCCGCGTGTTGTAATTGGGCCGCGATCTCACGGGACTCCTGCAATAGTCTTTCGTTCTCCCGGCTGATCTGTTCCAACTCGTCGCGTTGACGACTCACCTCGGCTCGTTGGGCGAACAAGTCAAAAAAGACATCCGCTTTGCTTCGCAAGACATCATTCTCGATCGGCTTTTGCAGATAGTCGACCGCCCCTTTTTCATAGCCCTCAAAGCGGCGACCGGGGTCCGATCCGCCGGCGGTTACGAACACAATCGGGATACGGCGGGTTCGGTCGGAGCCTCGCATCAGTTCCGCTAACTCGAAACCGTCCATGTCGGGCATCTGAACATCGACCAACGCGAGCGCCACATCATGCTTGAGCAGCAGATCCAAAGCCTCGACACCAGAGCGTGCCTTCAACAGGTTCAGACCGTCACGCTCAAGCAAACGTTCCAGCGCTAACAAGTTCGCTTCGCGATCATCGACCAGAAGGAAGTTCACGGTCGGAGGTGTGGCATCGGTCATCCGCTTAGATTTGGGCATTGAGGAAAGATGCTATCTCCGCCAACTTCAGGACGGACACGTTGTCTGCTTGTTCGATCGCCGCATCCGGCATTGCTCGAGTGTAGGCTTCATCGGGCGATTGAACCGCACCGATTCCACCGCCCGCGACGATTTTGGCCAGCCCGTCGGCTCCGTCTCGATTCGCACCGGTCAGCACGACACCGATCAGGTGAGAACCGAACACATCGGCCGCCGACTCGAACAAAACGTCGATTGACGGACGCGAGTAATTCACCGGCAGATCGCTGGACAGTGATAGTGAATGCTCGTCTTCGACCAGCACATGATAATCGGCGGGTGCCAAGTACACGCATCCTCCTTGAAGCGGCTGTTTGTCTTCGACTTCAAGGATCGGCAGCGCTGATTGTGACGAAAGTAGGCTCAACAGTCGAGTGTCCCTATCTGGAGGCAGGTGCAGCACGATGATGATCGGGACCGGACACGCCGTTTTGATACCCGAGAGAACAGTGGAGATCGCTTCGATGCCGCCGGCCGAAGCCCCCATCACGATCGCTTGGATTGGCTTGTTCATAGTCCACCCGATCGTCTGTACAGGCGATTGACACCGTCAAATTCGGTAAACGCGGGCTCATGTTTAGAAAATCGCAAACTCTCTTTGGAACCCAGCCCCAAAAAGCCATTTCGGGGCAGCGAGTCTTTGAACAAACCGATTGCTCGGTCTTGCAGTTCACGACGAAAGTAGATCAGTGTGTTCCGGCAAGAAATAAGCTGGACCTCGGCAAACACGGCATCGGACGCCAACGAGTGATCGGAGAACACGACGCGATCTTTTAGCGAACGATCAAAAATCGCCGATCCGTAGGCGGCCGTGTAGTACTGCGACAAAGAGGTCGTCGTGCCGGATGCTTGATGATTTTTGGTGAACAAGGGGAGTCGCTGGAGGTCGTAACGTCCTTCTTCGGCAATCGCAAGCGCGTCGCTGTCAATGTCGGTTGCATAGAACAATGTTCGGTGTTCCAACCCCATCTCGCGAAACAAAATCACCATCGAGTAGACCTCTTCGCCGTGCGCACAACCGGCAATCCAAACCTTCAGCGAAGGGTAAGTTGCCAAGTGCGGCAGGACGTTCGTGCGAAGAGCCCGGAAGTATTCTGGATCGCGATAAAGTTCACTGACCTGAACCGTCAAGTAAGGCAGCAAATCAGGGAACGTAAAATCATCGTGTAAGACCAAGCTTTGTAGTTGGGAGAGCGTTCCGCACTTAAAGTGTTTGATGGCGTCGCCAAGTCGTCGCTTCATCGACGCCATGGAATAGCCGCGAAAATCGAAGTGGTATTTTTGAAAGATTGCTTCCAATAGCAATCGCAGTTCGATGTCGTCGATCTTTGTGGTCATTGCGATTACCGTTTCCGAATCCAGACGCGGACGAGCGACAGCAGCTTGTCGACGTCAAGCGGTTTGGCCATGTAATCGTTTGCTCCGGCGGTGATGCATTCGGCCTGGTCATCCTTCATTGCTTTCGCGGTCAGCATGACGATCGGCAATGTCGCAAACGCAGCTTGCTTACGGATTTCCCGCGTGGCCGTCAAACCGTCCATCTCCGGCATCATCACATCCATCAGCACCAAATCGACCGACTTGCTCGAATCCTTCAAGGACTCGGCGAGCGTCGTCAGTGCTTCCTTGCCATTTCTCGCCACTTCGATGATCGCTCCGCGAGGTTCGAGGATGCTGGTCAGCGCGAAGATGTTTCTCGCGTCATCTTCGACGATCAAGATGCGGCGATCTTCCAAGACCGCTTCGCGACTGCGGGCTTTGCGAATCATCTTTTGTTGTTCTTCGGGCAAATCGTCGACAACTTGGTGTAAGAACAACGTCACCTCATCGAGCAATCGTTCCGGCGATTTGGCTCCCTTGATGATGATCGACTTGCTGTAACGACGCAGCAATTGTTCCTGATCCGACGTCAGTTCGCGACCGGTGTAGATGATGACCGGCGGGAACGAGTATTCGTCGTTGTCGCTGAGTGTCTCAAGCAACGCGTATCCCGAAGAATCCGGCAGCGTCAAGTCGAGAACCATGCAATCAAACGTGGTCTCTTTCAGATGAACCAGACATTCGGCGACGCTAGCCGCTCCCGTCGTTTGTACATCCCGCGAACCAAGCAGTTTCTGCAAACTCATCATTTGACCCGGATCGTCCTCCACAATCAGCACACGTCGGGTGCGTTGATTGAGCTGAGTCTGCAAGCCTTGCAGCGTTTCGAGCAACATCTCGCGAGTCACCGGCTTGACGACGTAACCGACCGCACCCATCGCCAGCGCGGTGGTTGAAAAATCGTTCGCCGAGATGATGTGAACCGGAATATGCCGAGTGCGTGCGTCTTGCTTGAGCCGGTCCAAAACCACCAGTCCCGTCTCGTCTGGAAGTCCCACATCCAAAATGATCGCTTGAGGGAGAAACTGAGCCGCCAACGTCATCGCCTCTTGGGCAGTCGTGGCGATCAGACATTGAAACAATTTTTCGCGAGCGACCTTCGCTAAGATCGAGGCGAACGACTCGTCGTCTTCGACGATTAGAATGACCCGTTGATCGCCACGCAGTGTTTCCCGGTCGTCTCTAACTTGAGGACGCGGTTTTGGCAGTTTGTCGTTCCGCAATTCGCTAGCCGTGGCGAGCGCTGAATCAATCATCTGTCTCGACACCGGAGCGTTTTCAACGACTGGCGTAGCGGACGAGGTCACGAGTCCCGACGCGACGGACTCGTTGCCTTGTTCGTATTGGATCGGCAGCGTTACGGTGAATGTGCTTCCCTGACCCAGTTCGCTTCTTACCTCAATCTTGCCGCCAAGGATTCGCGTCAACTCGGACGTGATAGTCAAACCGAGTCCGGTGCCGCTGAACTTACGATTAGCGGCACTGTCGACCTGCTCGAACGCATTAAAGATGCTGCCTTGATCTGCGGAGGAAATGCCGATCCCGGAATCGACCACTTCAATTGCGACGCGATCATCGTCGGTAGCCAGTATGTTTAGCGTCACGTGCCCCTGGTCGGTGAACTTGATTGCATTGGACAACAGGTTCTTTAAAATTTGATCCAGTCGCTGAGGGTCGGTGGTGATTTGATCGGGAACATCTTCGGAGATAACGCACTGGAACTCGAGTCCTTTGTCCATTGCGACCGGCCGGATGACTCGCGACAGTTCGTTGGTCCACTGGGCGAGCGAAACGCGTTCAGGTCGAATCACCATCTTCCCGGCTTCGATCTTCGACAAGTCCAAAATGTCGTTGATCAGATTGAGCAGATCGTTGCCGGCGGAGTGAATTGTTTCGGCCGAGATCACTTGGTCCGCCGTCAGGTTTCCTTCCGCGTTCTCGGCGAGCAATTTAGACAGGATCAAAGCTGAGTTGAGCGGTGTTCGCAGCTCGTGCGACATGTTGGCCAAGAAGTCCGACTTGTAACGGCTGGCCACTTCCAGTTCCTTCGCCTTCGCTTGCGTCGCAATAGTCGCTTTGGCTAGCTCGTCGCGCTGGCCGAGCAAAAGCTGTGTCTGTTCTTCCAGCTGCACGTTTGTCTGCTCAAGCTCGACTTGCTGTTGCTCTAGCTGAGCCTGGGATTCCTGCAGCGACTGGCTTTGCACCTCAAGTTCTTCATTACTGACCCGCAATTCCTCGCCTTGCTGTTGCAGTTCTTCGGCCTGCTGACGGGTCTCGGCGAGCAAACGTTGTAGGTTGACGCGATACCGCGACGATGCGACCGCCACGCCGACTTGCTCGGCAATCTCTTTCAAAAATTCGAGGCCATCGTCTGACACTTTCCGCAGAAAACCGATTTCCACCAATGAGTTGACTTCGCCCTCGACGAACATGGGTGCAATGATAAGTTGAGCCGGTTTCGATTCGCCCAGCGCGGAACCCAGGTTTAGGTAGCCGTCGGGAACGTCATCGAGAGTCATCAATTGACCGCTGGTGATGACGCGACCGATCAAGCCTTCCGCTGCGTCGGCGGTTCTCAAAACTTTGGCCGTCGATGGAACACCGTGGGTCGCCGTTCGCTCGTAGGTTCCGTCGTCCAGGACGAAGATTGCACCGACTGTGGCCCCGACATACTCGACTAAGTAATCCAGCACACGCTGGCCAAACTCTTCGGGTTTTAGGTCGCCGCCCATCGTTTCGCTCAACCCCGTCTTACCGGCTTGAATCCAGGCCTGTCGCCGGACGAGCGTGTTGTTGGCGATGTAGAAATAGCCGACGATTCCCAATGTCCAAAACGTCAAGATGGCGAAGCCCCTGTTGAACTGAGCGATGTCGCGGTTCATTCCCGGTGCGTCGGTAGCCAGCGTCACCAGCATCAAGCCGGTACAAATTGCCGCGATGATCAGCGGCATCGCCTTTGTCCGCAGCAGCAACGACAACGTGATCGGTAGCAGATAGAAAACCCAAACCGCGACCCCCAGCGGCGTGACCATATCGGCAATCAAAACCGCAATAAGAAGCACCGCAATCGCAGCGTAAATTGCGAACCGTCGGTTCGTCTCGCGACGCAGCATCGCGGTCCGGTCTGGTCGTGGTTGATGGGGTGCGGAAGCGGGCATTCTTGATTGGTCTCGGTTGGCTTGTCGATGGTGCATCGCGTCGGGCATCGATCTCCGTAGTCGACGCGGTTAAAAGTCCCACCTGTTAGAACTCGTCACCTCGTCCACTACGTCGTTAGTCTCGCGATCATCTCAATTAGCTTGCGATGGTCAAGCGGCTTGGTCGTGTAGTCGGTGCAGCCGGCAGCCAAACATTCGTCGCGGTCGCTTTTCATTGCGTTGGCGGTCAGCGCGATGATTGGCAGGCTGCAGCCACGCCGGCGCAGTTCGGTCGCGGCGGCGTAGCCGTCCATCACCGGCATCTGCATGTCCATCACGATCAGGTCGATTCGGGGATTCGTTTTGGACTCGATAAATTCGATCGCTTCTTGTCCGTTCGTCGCGACTTGGACCGTACCGCCGGCCTTTTCGATAAAATGCTGGGCGAGGTAACGGATATCATCGACAACCAACCCGTCCCCAAACCCTCCGCCAGCGTTTGGCCGGTGTGATCGACCCAACCCCGCGACAGGAACGTGCAAAAGTGGTCCGCGTTGGTCACCCAAACCATCGCCGGTGCGGCATCCGCCATCTGACGAAAATGGTTTTCCCGCTCGAGCATCCGTTCCGACTCGCGTTGCCGATCTGTCGCGTCGTAGTAGTAACAGACGACGCCGTACCGTCCATCGGGCATCGTGATTCGGTTGAGCTGCCATTCGTACGATTCCGATTCGCAGGTATCGTTGCGTTGCTGGACAAACGTCGGTGCTCGGTATCGCTCGCCCGTCTTCAACGTATGCCGAAAATGTTCCAGAATTTCTTCGGCGAATGGCTGTGGCCACAATGTTCGCATGATTGCTGCGAAATCGTGTCCGATGACCGGATCGAATCGAGCAAATACCTTCTGTGATCCTTCGCTGACGTGTCGCAGCGTCATATCGGCATCGACCACGTACATGCCAAAGGGACAATTTTCGATCAGTTGCAGGAAATTGGAATCGTTCATGGAAGCTCTTCCACTAACCGAATTAGTCGGGCGGTGCGTCTGCTGTAAGCTGCGACCCCTTCGGGGTCGGTAGTTGTGGGTGCGTTTCGTTTCCGGGGGTGGCGCTGCGCTTACCCTCGGCTAATGGCTGATATCCCTTCGGGATGTTTGACCCCGAAGGGGTCGCAGTCGCAATTCTTGACCCCGAAGGGGTCGCAGCTCGATCTGACTAATTTCCGTTCAGGAGATTCACGTGGTTTCCTCCGCAACCGCCTTCCTCTTCATCAATCTTTCTTTCCGTCGCGTCTGCAATTCCGCCGCTGGGATGGTTTGGGTGTAGTTGGCGACCAGGCGAATCAATTTAGCTTGGTCGATCGGTTTGGACAGGTAATCGTCACAGCCACCGTCGAGGCATTTGTCGCGGTCGCCTTTCATGGCGTCGGCGGTTAGCGCAATGATCGGACAGGTGATGCCGGCGGATCGGAGTCGGCCGGTCGCTTGCATGCCGTCGACGATTGGCATTTGCATGTCCATCACGATCAGGTGAATCGGCTGATCCGAATCGCGGGCCGCCAAGGCTTTGTCGATGCCTTGCTGTCCGTTTTCGGCCGTGATGACCGTCGCGCCGGCTTTTTCCAAAAAGTGCTGACTGATGTGCCGCACGTCACGGCGATCGTCCACCACCAAAACGTGGCAGTTCAGTCGGATGTCTTTCGAGGCAAGCACGTCGGCGGGTTTGGGGGCAATGTCCAAACGGGCTTCAATCAGTTCCGATTCGTCGATCGCGGGCATCGGCAAGACCACTGTGAACGTGGAGCCTTGGCCTGGTTCGCTCGCGATACGGATGTCGCCGCCGAGCATGCCGGCCAGTCGCTGGCTGATGGCGAGCCCCAAACCGCTGCCGCCGAACGAGCGGGTGACGGATGAGTCGGCTTGCGAAAACGGTTTGAAGAGTTTGGATTGCTGTTCTTCGCTGATGCCGATGCCGGTGTCACGCACGGCGATGGTTAAACTGGCCGTTTGGGCGTTAGCCCCGGTTCCGTCACCGTTAGAACCATGGCGAACGCCAAAACGACTAATTGGTTCGTACGCCACCAAAACCATCACGCTCCCTGATTCCGTGAACTTGATCGCGTTGCCGATCAGGTTGATAAGCACCTGACGCAGACGCGTCGGATCCGTTTGAATTTGTTCGGGCACCTTCGTCGCAAACTCGGCCCGAAATTCGAGTCCCTTCTCTTCCGCCCGCACGTGCATCAGCGAGTGAATGTCGCTGATCAAACGCGGCAGCGGTACCGATTCTAGCTCAACATCCAATTTGCCCGCTTCGATGCGTGACAAGTCCAGAATGTCGTTGATCAGTTCCAGCAAATGCTCGCCGTTGCGTTTCATGACCAAGACGCAGTTCCGGTTGTCGGGGTCTTCCAGATGCCCCAACAGCACGTCGCTGTAGCCAAGGATCGCGGCCATCGGCGTGCGAATTTCGTGCGACATGTTCGCCAGAAACTCGCTCTTGGATTGGTTCGCGGCGCGGGCGAGTTGCTCACTCTTTTTAAGTCTTTGTTCGTGCTCTTTTCGCTGTGTGATGTCAGCCACCGTTCCGTCAAAACTGTTCAGTCGATTTCGATCTTCTCCTTCGCCGAAGACCGCTTTGCCGCAAGCGGTGATCCAGTGAACGGACCCATCGTGATGGATAACTCGATAATCAAGTGCGTACGGCTTGGGATGATCCGGATCGATCGAAGCGGCCACCGCGTTCCGCACGGCGTTGCGATCATCGGGATGCACCCAACCGAATGATTGCTCGTAAGTCATCGGACGATCTTCGCCGCAGGAGAGGGTCCGAAACTGTGCATCGCAAATCAGCGATTCTTTGTGCGGGTCGATGTTCCATGAGCCCAATTCGGCGGCGTCCAAGGCGAGCCGTAAACGTTGCCGAACCGTCTGAATCTCGCCCGCTGCCCGTTCCGCTTTGCGACGGTTGCGTTCGAGCAGATAAAGCACGCCGCACACCAGACCGACACCGATGATCGTCGACATCACCGACGTGATGATGCCGCTACGATAGGCCCGACGGGCGATCTCTTGACGCTCTGCCAGAAGATCTCTTTCAACCGCTCGCATCGACTCAATCTTGTCGACAATCCTACGCATGGTTCGCTTGGCGGAATCCGCGACGACCGCAGCATTGGCGGCGTCTTCCCCTGTCGTCTTGCGAACATCGAGCACTTGCTTGAGTTCCGTCAACCGCACTTCGACCAACTCGCGGAGCTCCGCGATGGCGATCTGTTGCCTCGGTTGATCGGCGGTGAAGTCGGCGACCTCGTCGATCGCACTGCGGGCCATTCGCTCGGCACCTCCGATCGGTTCGAGGTGAGCAATGTCACTGGTGATGAGATAACCACGCTGGCTGCTTTCCACGTCCATCACGCCCGTTTCGATCTCGCGCAGAGTCGCCAAGACCTGCAACGTGTGCGCGACCCAACCACGACTCTCTTGCAGCTCATGAATGTTGCGAACCGCAATCACGCCACTGATGACTAGCACGCAAATGACCGCCGCCATCGCTAGCGGCTCGATGATGCTGCTGCGTAGCGATGGTCTTTCGTCGATAGCGTCCGAGGCGTTCGCGTCCAATTCATTTTCCGACTGTTTGGAGAGCAATGGTCGTAATCATAGAAGTCGATTTTGGAAGTAAGTTTGTTACGGCGAATGCGTTTCAGCGATTAGCCGGCGGTCGAGCGGAGGGAACACCGCCGTGACGCCTCGTCCTGTCTAAAAGTTCCTTATTCTTCTGGCAACGATGCCCTTAGCGCTTGCACACGATCAGCGCGGCGTTGTTGCAATTCCTCCGGCGTGACGACTTGCGTGTACTTTGCCACGATCCGCACGAGTTTCGCGTGGTCGATCGGTTTGGATAAGTAGTCATCGCAACCGCCGTTGAGACAACGATCGCGATCGCCCTTCATCGCGTCGGCGGTTAACGCAATGATCGGCCACTGGATACCAGCGGTGCGAAGGTGTGCGGTCGCGTGCAGGCCATCCAGGACGGGCATCTGCATGTCCATCACGATCAAATCGAACGGTTCGCCTGAATCACGAGCAGCAAGCGCCGCGTCGATGCCTTGCTGTCCGTCTTCGGCCGTCGCAACATTTGCACCTGCTTTCTCCAAAAAGTGTTGGCTGATGTGCCGCACGTCGCGGCGGTCGTCGACGATCAGGATGCGACAATTCAGCGTTGGCACTTCGGCCAGCAACGCTTCGGGTTCTTCGTCGCGAACGACCAAGTTCGGCTCGATCAGTTCGATGTCGTCGAACGACGTCAGCGGCAACCGAACGATGAACGTTGAACCTGACCCCAGTTCGCTGTGCAAGTCGATCTCGCCGTTCATCAGCTTCACCAACCGTTGGCTGATTGCTAATCCCAAACCGCTGCCACCGTATTCACGTGTCACGGACGAGTCGCCTTGCGAGAACGGTTTGAACAATCGTTCGATTTGTTCCTCGCTCATGCCGATGCCGGTGTCGGCGATGGCAAATTCGATGCTATTTGCCGTTTGGGCGTTAGCCCCGGTTCCGTCGGGCTGAGAACCCTGGCTAACGCCGAAACGGCTAATGGGTTGCGAGACAAACCGAACTTTCAGTCGCACCTCACCTTCGTCGGTGAACTTGATCGCGTTGCCGATCAGATTGATCAGCACTTGTCGCAAACGCGTCGGGTCGGTGCGAATCGATCGCGGCACCTTGCCTTCAAAGTCGACCTGAAAACTCACCTTCTTTTCTTCGGCACGCACCGCCATCAACGATTGCACGTCGGCGACCAACTGCGGCAGCAACACGTCCTCCGGTTCGACATCGAACTTGCCCGCCTCGATCCGCGACAAGTCCAAGATGTCGTTGATGAGTTCCAGCAGATGCTCGCCATTGCGTTTCATCACCAAGACACAATTGCGATTGTCGGGATCTTTCAAATGACCCAACAACACGTCGGCATAACCGAGGATCGCTGCCATCGGCGTGCGAATTTCGTGCGACATGTTGGCCAGAAATTCGCTCTTGGATTGGTTCGCGGCCTGGGCGGCGGCCTCACTTTGCAGCAAACGTTTTTCGTTGCGCTTCTGCTTTGTGATGTCTTGAACGACCGCGTTGACCGCGACGACTTCATCATCGCCGCCGAAGAGTGGATAGTAGCTGGCTAGCCACGTCCGAGTCCGCTCGCTGGCCGCCGTCTTGCCGACGATCTCGACGTTAAGCTTGGGCTTGCCCGTCGAGAAGACTTCGTCGTAGATCGGATAGACCTGCTCGTGAATTTCCGGCAGCAACTCATCGGCTCGCACGCCGATGTGTCGATCGACCGGGAAGCCATTGATCTTTGCCAGCGTTTCGTTGATGCGAAGAAAACAGAACTTGCGGTCCAACAGCGAAAGCCCGATCGGAGCGGCGTCGTAGATCAATTCGAGTTCGCGCTTCTGATCGAGAAGATCCGCCTGGGCGATGCCAAGAGCCAATTCGGCTTGTTGTTGATCCTCGACATCGTTGACCGTGCCGACCCATTCGCGGATGCCGCCATCACGCTCGCGTACCGGGACCGCTTCGACGATGCACGACCGGTAAGTTTGCGTCGGTTCGTGCGACAGCCGCGCGGTCGCTTGATACTTGTCGCCCGACGCCAACGATGACTGCCAACGACGTTGCAAGCCCGGCAGATCGTTTTCATGGATTGCTTTAACCCATCCGAACCCTTGGCATTCGTCCCACGTCTGTCCGGTGTAGTTTTCCCACGACGGTTGCGGCGTGACAAAGCCGCCTTCGGGGCCGGTCGTCCACACGACGCTGCGGGTGCCTTCGAGCAATGCGTCGTGACGATCGAGTGCTTCCTGCAACCGCCGCTCGATTTCGATCCGCTGCGTGATCTCGCTTTGCAATCGTTCGTTGTTCTGGGCGAGCGATGGAAAGTGCATCACTCGCGGGATGTATCGAACCAATGCGATCACCGTCGCCCAGGACACGACCGCGGTGATGAACTTGGCAAGCCCCGAAACGCGATAGATCGGACTCCAAAAGATGGCCGCTTCGATCAGGTGCGTCGTTCCACAAGCGACAATGAACGCCGCGAACAACCAAAACAGTTTGGTGAACGGAAAGTCTTTACGCTTGCGAGCGAAGTAGACCAACACCGCGGGGATCGCGAAGTAGGCCGCGAAGATGGCCAAGTCGCTAACGATGTGCAGCCACCCGAGAAAGTCCGACCAGTTGCCGCAATACCACCGAGCCGGGAAGTCCGACGTGTCGAAGAAGTGGGAAAAATCGTCAACCACGGCTTCGCTCCCGAATCAGTTTCTCGACAAAGTCCTCCAGATCGTCTCGGTCGTAATGGCGGTAACCGGTCAGCGGATGCCGCCGAGCGACCAGCTTGCCCGAGCGGTCCCAGTTGCGAAGCGTCTCGCGGGTCACGCCGCAATACTCCGCCGCCTCACCGACTCGCATCAATCCTCTAAGCGACTCTGCCTGTTTGCTTAAATTCATCGCCGTTCCTCGCGGTCAAACCTTGGAAACCGTCAAATGCATCGAGCATTAAAGTTGACGCCCGTGGCAACGTCAATGCGAGCGGGTTTCGTCCAGCGGTGATCGAAACGAAGCCAGGCATTGGAAGGACCTGCACTTGTTCAAAAGGGAAGCGTCTTGAGCATCCCAGTTCCGACGTCATGTTTGTTGACATCGGCACAGCAATTGCATTCCAGAGCTGCACTCGAGAATGGTATTCGAGAAGGCTCGCTCGGAAGACAGTGAGCAACAACAACAACAAACGTCCGGCCCGCGCGTCGGCGAATCCATAGAGGCAGTCCGACCCTCGCGGCGGACTGCCTTTTCCTATTGCCGTCACGGAGTCGAACCACACGACCATGAAGAAAGCATTGACCAGCATCATCTTCGCGGCGGGCCTCACAACGGCCGGCTGTGACATTGATGTCAACGAGAACACGACGCCTCCGATGTCCGCGGATGAAATGAGCGTCGACGCCGACATCAACTCGCCCGCCGAGAACCGAATGGACCGACGCGAAGAACGTCGCGAGAACTTGCGAGAAGCAGTCGACAACGTTGATGTTCACGTCGGCGACGGTGGCGTCAGCGTCGATGTGGATAGAGAATAGCCATGCCCACCATTCTGCTGGTCGATGACAACGATGACCTTCGCGCCATGATTGGCTGCCATCTTGAAAAAAGAGGCTTCACGGTCATTGCTGCCAGAAATGGCTTGGAAGCGGTCATGGCGGTAGCCCAGTCCGTGCCGTCGCTCATCCTGATGGACGTCAACATGCCCGAACTCGATGGCTTTGAAGCCACGATGCAGATCCGCGCCGCCGACCCAGAGAAAAGAATTCCAGTCATCGCACTGACCGCGTACGCATTGCCTGGCGATCAGGCACGCGCGAAAGCCGCAGGCTGCGACGCCTTTCATCCCAAGCCGATCGACTTTGATCGCTTATTCGAGCAAATCAGCGAATTGCTGGAGTCAGGTGCGGCCGCATGAAGACCGGTAAATGTTGCTGCGGCAATCGTATCTTTTTCAACAACAACGAGTGTCTCGCGTGCGGGGTAACTCTTGGTCGATGCATGCACTGCAACCAATCGTGCAGCTTTACCGTCAACGCGGGCAAGCTGAAATGCGACTGCTGCCACCAACCCGTCTTCGCATGCGTCAATCAAGCGTTCGACGTTTGCCACTCGTACCAAGCCGAACCGGAGCAAATTTGCCGGCTGTGTCGCTTCACCACCATCACGCCCTCGCATGGAAATCTGGAAAGCGTGGGACGCTGGGCGATTGCCGAACGAGCCAAACGGCGTCTGCTGTTGGAATTGGAAGACCTTCATCTGCCGCCGTTCGTCGATGATCTGCAAACCAGCCATCCGCTGACATTCCAGTTCAAGGAGAATACGACAGACAAGGATGGCAAATCGGTAAAGGTCATTACCGGTCACCAGCACGGCGTGATCACGATCAACCTCGCCGAAGCGAACAGCGTTCATCGCGAAAGCATGCGAGTCAAACTTGGCGAACCTCAGCGAACGATGATCGGCCACATGCGACACGAATACGGTCACTATCTGGATTGGTCTTGGGCGTCGCGTTTTGCTGCGGCCGACTACCACCGACTGTTTGGTGACCCAGACTCGATCGACTACGGCGACGCGATGAAGCGGCACTACGACCAAGGCCCGCCCACCGATTGGGCCGACCATCATGTCAGTGCTTACGCAACCATGCACCCGTGGGAAGATTTTGCCGAGACCGTCAACGTGTACCTCGATATCATGGCGATCGCGACGACCGCCAACTCGATCGGCGGCCGTGGACTTGAACTATCACCGAACAGCGACGCCGGCGAACTGGTCCACCGCGTACTCGACATAGTCGTTGAAGTCAGCGAGTACAACTTCGATCTGGGGTTGTTACCGCTGTTGCCCGAACGGCTATCGCCGTCAGTGATCGAAAAGCTTACCTACGTTCATTCGCTGCGGTCTCATCCACAACAGGAAACTATTCAAGAGGGATCTCAGCAATTCGCGGCTGGTTGAGCGTATCGACACCGCCGGACCACTGACGAACAATCAACCAGTCAATCACCATGAACACGATCGCTTCCGATTTGAAATCACACCGTCCGGCTAAACGTATCCCAAAAGCGGCGACGAACGAGAAATTGAAATCCGCAGCGAAAATCGTCGAGCGTTTCGTTTCGTTCGGGTACGAAAGTTTTGACGACTTTCGCTACATCTCATCACCGACCGCGTGACGTGGAATGCGAAGAATCACTCAAGGCCTGTTCTGGATCTCGCTGTATGTGCTGGTCACGCTTGCGCCAGTGGCACTGATGCTGATTCCGCCCGTTCCGACGGGACGATCATTTTGGGTTGAACTGTCGGTCGCGTTGGGATTTGTTGGTTTGACGCAAATCGGACTTCAGTTCGTCTTGATCGCACGTTTCCAGCCGCTGACGTATCCGTTCGGAATTGATGTCGTCTTGAAGTATCACCGCGAGATCGCGGTCGTCGCGATTCTGTTCGTGTTAGTCCATCCGATTTTGATCTTCATCGAACATCCTTCACGACTCGTCTACCTCAATCCGCTCTCGGGAACCTACGCGAGCAAGGCTGGACTGGCTTCGGTGGCCGCTTTAGTTCTGATTGCGATCACGTCGCTGTATAGAAAGAAGCTCCACATCGGTTACGAATGGTGGCGGCTCAGCCATACGTTGTTGGGCGTCATCGCTTTGGTGTTTGCTCAAGTCCATGTGTCGCTTGCCGGCTTGTACGTCAACACCTTTTGGAAGCAAGTGCTTTGGATTGTATCAAGCGTTTGCTTGGTCAGTTTGGTGGCTTACCTTCGTTTGATCAAACCATGGCGGCAGAAACGACTTCCCTGGCGAGTGACCGGCATCCGTGACGAGGGTGGCGGAACGGTCAATGTTGACGTGGAAGCGGTCGGACACGAAGGCATGCGTTTCCATCCGGGGCAGTTTGCTTGGATCAAAGTCGGCGACAACCCGTTCACGATCGAAGAACATCCGTTTTCGATTGTGTCGAGTGCCGAAGAGTCGAAAAAGCTCTCGTTCGGTGTCAAAGCACTCGGCGACTATTCAAAACAATTGCAAAAGCTGGAAGAGGGCACCACCGTCTTCGTCGACGGCCCTCACGGTGCGTTTTCAGTCGATCGCAATCAAGCCCCCGGCTACGTCTTCATCGCCGGAGGCGTGGGGATCACGCCGATGATGAGTTTCCTAAATACGCTTGCCGATCGCGGTGATCCACGGCCGATCCTGCTGATCTACAGCACCAACAAGGAAGAAGAACTGGCTTACAGTGACGAGATCAAGGAACTGAAAGATCGGCTCAATTTGGAAACCATCTTTGTGCTCGACGAACCGCCGCACGATTGGCCGGCCGAAGAGGGCAAAGTGACCGGTGAACTGCTGGAGCGCCGGTTGCCGAAGGAAAAGTTCCATCGCCGCTTCTTCGTCTGCGGCCCATCCGGGATGATGTCTGCCGTCCAAAAAGCGCTGCTGGAACATGGTGTTCCGCAGCGACACATTCATCTGGAAAAGTTCGCACTCGGCTAGCCGACAACGAAACGGATCAATATGCGTCACATTCTAGCAAGACTGGTTACCATCACCATCATGGCGATGCTGACCATCGGCTCGCTTGGTTTTGCTTGGCTTCGCAGCGAGCAGTGGGTGATCGCCCGGCGGATCGAAACCGAACCGATAATCGAGCAAACGATCGCGACCGCCGCTGATTTTGATTGGCAAGACTTCGGCGAGCAGGTCTATGCTGCGAACTGCCAGAACTGTCATATGCCCGACGGTTCCGGTCGCGGCATGTATCCGTCCATTGAGAACATGTCGGTCCATCTGCACGCCGACGGCGGACGTGACTACCTGATTGATTTGGTGCTCTACGGTCTGCACACCGGTCAGCATGACGCACCGATGCCGCCCATGCCAAACCTAAGCGATCGACAAATTGCAGCGGTCAACAATCATATGCTGACACGATTTGCGAGGGATGTCGAAACACCCGACCCAATTCGGCTGTTGATCCCCGATGACATCCGCCGGCGACGTGGACAAGAACTTTCGGCGAGCGAAGTTCGGTCGACGAGTTTTATACGACGCGAGCCTCGCTGGCGAGCCAACGGCCTGAACGCCCAATGAAGCAAGCCCGTCCTTGTTTATTGACGAAGGACAGCTATCAACGAAGGGCAGTGCGACTGACGAAAGATAGTGCGATTGACGAAAGACAGTGCATCGCAGGTTCATGACTTGCCTGGCACGCAATTCGCTAAACGATCCGCTGGTATTAGCTGATCTTTCCTCGCACTCCCTTCCGTGTCCACCAAGGAACCTTCCCGATGTTTTACCGAAGATTGGTACCTGCCATTCTGTTTGCAATGACGTGCTCGATCGGCGTGACGACGGCCCCGCCGACTCACGCTCAAGGGATTGGCGAACGTCTGGGTGCAAGACTTGACGAAGGAGTTGATCGGCTGGGCGAAGAGATCCAGGAAGGCTGGGAATCGCTCAAGATGACCGTCGATCAAATGGGAGTGCAAGGTCGCGTCTATAGTCGCCTTCGTTGGGACAAGCAATTTGCGGGGACTAGGTTCGATGTCGATGTGGAGAACGATGTGGTCACCCTCCGAGGCGTTGTCGCCAGCATCGACGCAAAACAGAAAGCGATGCAAATTGCGAGCGACACAATTGGTGTTTCCCGCGTCCAAGACGAACTGACCGTCGGACAAGTACCTACGCCGAGAAATTAAAATGGACGATTCAAACAACGACAATCCAAAGAATCAACAATCGCCGGCCAGCAACGCTGAAAAAGATCCCGACGATTGGGTGACCGGCGATGAGAAAATGACTGGTGCGCAGGCAAGCTACTTACAAACGCTTTGTGAAGAAGCCGGTGAGCCTTTCGACAGTTCCTTAAGTAAAGCCGACGCATCCAAGCGGATCGAGGAATTGCAAGACAAGACTGGTAGAGGCGTTGATCCAAAAAATTGACGCGTGACTTTAAGTTTTCGGTCCGAGGTTTGCTCCCACTGGCTTTCGGACTGCCTCAAGCGAGGCGTCATCCCCTTACCCAGAAGAATCAAAATGGCGAACAAAACATATAGCTACACCGATGATGATCTGAGCACTTGGGAACGCATTAAAAAGGCGTTCGCCAACGATTGGGAGCAAACGAAGGCGGACTTCGGTTCGGATTCGGCTCGCGACATGGATCAAGATGTCGACGATACTTTCAAGCAGATGGCCGGCAGCGACGACGCGTTTGAAAATCGCGAGCAAGCGTTCCGGTTTGGTTACACAGCCCAGCATCGCTACGGCAACGATCATCCAACATGGAACAACGACGTCGATACGCGACTGCGTGACGAGTACGACGGCGACTACGATGCCGATCAAGCGTACATCCGCTATGCCTACGGCTACCGCAAGCCTCGGTAAGGCTTACCGACATATCAATGAGAAGGGTCAAGCCGCCCGTTGAGTAGCCGTGAATGTCTTTACGCCGAAGTCGCTTCAGCCGTCGGCGATCTGGTCAACGGCGGTGGAAGGCGAGTCGATCGAAGTCGTTGCTCAGCGGTTTCGTAAGACCGCCGGGGCGATCCGCCTTACGCGATGCCAAGTTCTCTCTCGACTGCGCATCGAAGTTCAAAGCGATGAGCTTGAGTAATGAAACATAATCGCTCGATTTCAAGACGGTGACGCGACGCTGGGCCGATTGCGGCTACATCGACTCTGCGACGACGAAGCCGATGTCGGAACCTGCGAAGCTTGCCAGGACCAGCTCAAAACGCTCGCCCAAGGCGGAAAGACGTAGGATGAAGTTGGGGAGTTACTCAGTGGCGTAGGCTTCCAGCCTGCGAGTGTTTCTGAAGACAGGCTGGAAGCCTATCCTACGTTTCTCGAACCCTCCAACCATCCCAACTCGCTCGGTCGGTTCGCTCGTTACAAGATCATGGAGATCCTCGGACGCGGTGGCATGGAGATCGTCATGCGACGCTAAGACACATCGCTGGTGCGACACTCCGCCATCAAAGAGCTGGCACCGGAGTTGGCCAGCAGTGCCGCCGCTCGCAAACGGTTTTCTCGCGAAGCGAAAAGTGCCGCGGCGGTCGTTCATCCGCACGTCGCTCCGATTCAAACGGTCGACGAATATGACGGATTGCCGTACCTCGTCATGCCGGTCCTCGAAGGCCAGAGTTTGGAAGCTCGCGTCAGAGAATCGGGTCCGCTGCAAGTGATCGAAGCCCGCGAGGGCTCCCCCTATCCCAATTTGCACGATGATCGAGAACTCAGATTTCGCGATTTGTCACAGGTTCAGGGAAAGGTGTGACCGTTTGGCTTCGGCTTATTCTTTGTTAGCCAATCAATCCGAGGTGAAGCCGAGTGCAATGGTCAGAATTTGTCGATGAACATGGCCCGGTGATCTACCGGACCGCGTGGCGAATTCTGGGCAACGCACACGATTGTGAAGATGTCGTTCAGGAAGTGTTCGTCGAGGCTCACAGACGTTTTTCCCACACCAAAGTTGAGAACTGGCCAGCACTCCTTCGTCGAATGACGACGTTCCGATTCATTGATCTGCTCCGGCGTCGAAAGGCGACGGAAAACGCTCGGTACGCAACGCCAAGGAGATCCCCATGATGATGCATGCATGGAAACGAGGAATTGTTAGTTCAATCCTCATTGGAATTCCTGTCTTAGTCGTGTGTGCGGGGATGTCCGCCTTAAGTCACCAATGGTTCGACGTCGATCCCGTTATCGCGTCCATGTTTGGTCCACTGGCGTTCGTGCCGTTGCTTGGTCTTTTCTACCTCGTCTTCATTCGACGGTCCGCCGTGACCACCGGTGAGTTGGTCGTCGATTGCGGTCGCATTACGGAGGCGAAAGGCTTTGCGGTATTCTCACTGTTTTTCTTCGGATTCGCGGCGTACTTCCTGATTCACGGGATCGATCTAGTCAACATGCTGCTTGCGTGCGGTTTTTCGATTATGGGCGGGTTCAAGATTTGGTTGTCGCGTCAGCGGTTGTGGTTCACGACATTGGGAATCCTTTCGGCAGGTCAGTTCATACCGTGGTCAAAAATTCGCTGGTACGAATGGAAAGACGGAACAAACCCGACATTAACGTTTGAGACATCGTCGAAGCTACCATTTTTGAACCGTGGAGCGTTGCCAATTCCCGAAGAGCACCGCGACTCGATCGATGCCCTATTGAATGAACAGGGTGTAACGTCGAAAGCGTGAAATGCGAGGATGAATCGGCTTATCCAATCACCGATCTAGATGGCATCAATGCAACGCCTGCGAGGGATGGACGGTACTTCGATCTCCCAGTTGAGCGGCGAGTCGGATTCCTGCAACTTCAGCTCGGCGAGCCGGAGGAGTTGCCTTTGAAGCTAGACATCGTTGCCGGGAAATTGAAAGTGTTGCTGAGAAATCTGTATGGTTTGGCCAGCGATGACGTGATTCGATCACTAGGTTTGGAGCCATCGCAGGAGCCGATTTGGCTGCCCACTAACGTCCAAGTCAATTCGGCATGGGTGAAACGACTGTCCGACATGGATGATTGGGAGTTCACGAAACCGAATCCGAGCTATTACGGGCATATCGTCCACCGTGAACAAACTTTGCGGCAAGGTGAAACGATAACGGTCTCGATGGGTGTCAGAAGCAGGCGGTAAATGAGTAAGGGCGGCTGAGTTGCGGTGTGAAGGGTTTGGCAGGAAGATGGTGGCAAGAAAATATGCGAGGATGATCTTCCTGCCACCATTTTCCTGCCCACGAATGCGGCTTATGTCCATCCATTGTTCACTTTCGATTGAACCGATATCGACTGAGGCTATCGGTTCATGGACTGCTTTTTGCGGAAGCAAGTCTTTTGCTGAAAAAACAGACGAAGACCGCTGGCGGTCAACACGGAATGTTTGGCAGGAAGATGGTGGCAAGAAAATATGCGAGGATGATCTTCCTGCCACCATTTTCCTGTCCACGAAAGCACCTTATGTCCATCCATTGTTCACGTCCGATTGAACCGATATCGACTTAGGCTTTCGCGTCGATGCACTACTTTTTGCGGAAGCAAGTCTTTTGCTGAAGAATCAGACGAAGACCGCCGGCGGTCAACACGGAATGTCTGGCAGGAAGATGGTGGCAAGAAAATATGCGAGGATGATCTTCCTGCCACCATTTTCCTGCCCACGAAAGCACCTTATGTCCATCCATTGTTCACGTCCGATTGAACCGATATCGACTTAGGCTTTCGCGTCGATGCACTACTTTTTGCGGAAGCAAGTCTTTTGCTGAAGAATCAGACGAAGACCGCCGGCGGTCAACACGGAATGTCTGGCAGGAAGATGGTGGCAGGTAAATATGCGAGGATGATCTTCCTGCCACCATTTTCCTGCCCACGAAAGCACCTTATGTCCATCCATTGCTCACTTCCGATTGAACCGATATCGACTTAAGCTTTTGCGTCGATGGACTGCTTTTTGCGGAAGCAAGTCTTTTGCTGAAGAATCAGACGAAGACCGCTGGCGGTCAACACGGCATGTCTGGCAGGAAGATGGTGGCAGGAAGATGGTGGCAGGTAAATATGCGAGGATGATCTTCCTGCCACCATTTTCCTGTCCACGAAAGCGGCTTATGTCCATCCATTGTTCACTTCCGATTGAACCGATATCGACTGAAGTTTTTGCGTCGACGGACTTCACGGTGATGGCGAAAATCTTCGATTCGCAAAACGAAATGGGGCGACTAGCCGATGAATGCGTCTACCAGGCCGATGCCGCTCGCCGACTTCGCTCCGCCGGCATGGGCTGCGACGTTGAAGTTCCCATCCTGCTCGAGCATAAAGGTTTCAGCAAGAGGCTTTTTCTCGATCTAGTCGTGGTAAGCAAAGCTGTCTATGAATTCAAGACAGTGGCCGCATTGAACGCGAGGCACGAAGCCCAGTTGTTAACCTATCTCTACCTATTGAATCTTCCGCGGGGCAAGCTTGTCAACTTTCGGTCGCCACGCGTTGACTCCAGGTTTGTCAACGCGCCCATCCCGCGTGAAGAACGGTGCAATTTCTCAGTGGACGAACGTAGTTTCCACGGTCCCGCGGCCTTGCGTGATACAGTCATCGATCTCGTTCGCGATTGGGGAACCTGCCTTTCGGTTTCACTGTACCTTCAAGCAATGATCTTCCTTCACGGCGGTGAAGAAAAAGTGCGTCGGATGCTTCCGGTCTCGTGTGGCGGCGTCCAGTTGGGTCGTCAACGCTTCCATTTGCATGATCTTAACAGCGCATTCGATCTCACCGCTTTTGGAAAGCCGGGAATCGACTACGGCGACCATCTCCAACGCCTGTTGAATCGAAGTCCGCTGGCCCGCATTCATTGGATCAACATCGCAGCCCATTGCGTCTCATTACGGACTTTAACGAAGCAGTGACAACGGTCTGGCAGGAAGATGGTGGCAGGAAGATATGCG
This sequence comes from Pirellulaceae bacterium, assembly GCA_963836865.1. Lineage (GTDB taxonomy): Bacteria > Planctomycetota > Planctomycetia > Pirellulales > Pirellulaceae > Rubripirellula. The sequence continues at coordinate 45,678 of CAWILC010000007.1, forward strand.
AGGATGATCTTCCTGCCACCATTTTCCTGCCCACGAAAGCACCTTATGTCCCTTCACTGTTCCTTCAAATTGAACCGATCTCGACTGAAGTTTTTGCGTCGACGGACTTCACGGTGATGGCGAAAATCTTCGATTCGCAAAACGAAGTGGGGCGACTAGGCGATGAATGCATCTTGGGTCGTCAACGCTTCCATTTGCATGATCTTAATAACGCATTCGCTCTCACCGCTTTTGGAAAGCCGGGAATTGACTACGGCGACCATCTCCAACGCCTGTTGAATCGAAGTCCGCTCGCCCGCATTCATTGGATCGACATCGCGGCCCATTGCGTCACATTACGGACTTTAACGAAGCAGTGACAACGGTCTGACAGGAAGATGGTGGCAAGAAGATATGCGAGGATGATCTTCCTGCCACCATTTTCCTGCCCACGAAAGCACCTTATGTCCCTTCACTGTTCCTTCAAATTGAACCGATCTCGACTGAAGTTTTTGCGTCGACGGACTTCACGGTGATGGCGAGAATCTTCGATTCGCAAAACGAAGTGGGGCGACTAGGCGATGAATGCGTCTTGGGTCGTCAACGCTTCCATCTGCATGATCTTAACAACACATTCGATCTCACCGCTTTTGGAAAGCCGGGAATCGACTACGGCGACCATCTCCAACGCCTGCTGAATCGAAGTCCGCTGGCCCGCATTCATTGGATCAACATCGCGGCCCATTGCGTCTCACTGCGGACTTTAACGAAGCAGTGACAACGGTCTGACAGGAAGATGGTGGCAGGAAGATATGCGAGGATGATCTTCCTGCCACCATTTTCCTGCCCACGAAAGCACTTTATGTTACCAAGACCTCGATTCTGCCGGAAATCGGAACTATCTGAGAAAGGCCAAGTAACAATCTGAGACAATCTGTGTGCTTGATGTAGGAGGACCGATTGTTGACTGACCCGGAAACACGCGCATCGCTGCTGAACCGACTTTGCGACCCGGCTTCGAACGAAGCTTGGACGGAGTTTGTCGATCTGTACCGACCGCTCGTCTACCGGGTGGCTCGGACGCGGGGGCTGCAGCACGCCGACGCAGAAGATCTGACTCAGGAAGTATTTACGGCGGTGGGTCGGGCGATCGGCGCCTTCGATACACAAGCCGGCGGTTCGTTTCGGGGGTGGTTGTTCCAGATCACACGCAACCTATGCGTGAACCACCTGACCCGAAACCGTGGCCCGATCGGCAGCGGTGACAGTGAAGTACAGCGTCAACTGTCGCTGCATCCTGACACCGAAGCCACAATGACATTGTTCCGCCTGGAGCATCGGCGGCTTCAGTTCCGGCTCGCCGCACAGCGGTTGCGATCCGAGTTCAGCGAACCGACCTGGAACGCGTTTTGGCTGACTGCGGTGGCAGAAAAATCGATCGGCGAAGCGGCTCGCCAACTTGGCAAGACCGAAGGAGCCGTCCGCGTCGCACGTTGCCGTGTGCTCGCGCGGCTTCGCGAAGAACTACTTGATAAGGACGAAAGCACATGATCGCACGAACCGAGTTCATCGGTGGACCACACCCGGACAAGGGAACGCTGGCGGATTTGTTGAAGCACTCCTCCGGTCATGATTCGGACGCTGTGTTACGTCACGTGGAAGCGTGCGAAACTTGCCAAGTTCAGCTTGAGACGCTTTTGGCCGACGGAGTGTCATGGCGGGAAGCGGGGCGGATGCTGCGTGAGGATGAGTTCGATGTTGTTCAGCCGTTTGAGCAACATGACTCCTTGCGATGTAATTCCGTGACGTTTCTTGACCCAAGCGATCGGCCGGAATCGTTGGGACGGTTCGGTCGCTACGAGATCGTCGAGATCCTCGGTCGCGGCGGGATGGGGATCGTCATGCGTGGGTTCGACCCAGACCTAAATCGGTACTCCGCCATCAAGGTTCTGGCTCCGGAGCTTGCCAGCAGTGCCGCGGCAAGGAAGCGATTCTCCCGCGAAGCCAAAAGCGCCGCGGCGGTGGTACATCCGCACGTGGTACCGATTCAAACCGTCGACCATCACGAAGGCTTGCCTTACTTAGTCATGCCGGTCGTCGAGGGCCAGAGCCTGCAGCAGCGGGGCGAACGTGACGGGCCGCTGTCAATCATCGAAGCGGTCCGCATCGCCGCTCAAGTCGCCGAAGGGCTTGCGGCGGCCCACCAGCAGGGACTCGTCCACCGCGACATCAAGCCCGCCAACATCCTGCTAGAAAACGGTGTCGAACGGGTTCAGATTACCGACTTCGGTCTGGCCCGCGCAATCGACGACGCCAGCATGACACGATCGGGAGTGATCGCCGGTACTCCACAGTACATGTCGCCCGAGCAGGCTCACGGTGACAGCATCGACCATCGCAGCGATTTGTTCTCGCTCGGTAGCTTGATCTACTTCATGCTGACGGGTCGAAGTCCGTTCCGCGCAGAAACGACGATGGGCGTCTTGCACCGAATCACCGGCGACCAACCCCGGTCGCTGCGAAGCATTAATGCAGACGTGCCGCAATGGCTGGACGCGATCTTGATGAAGTTGCTTTCGAAGTCTGCCGACGATCGATATCTAGACGCATCCGAAGTCGCCGAATTGCTTCAGTCCTGGCACGCTCATTTGCAGCAGCCAGATGTCGTCGCGGCATCTCAAAAGTTAGCGAAAGGGCGCGATCCCTCCGGTGCCATCAAACCGGACGGCTTGCGCCGTTCCGCTAACAGACGACCGCCGCGAAGTTGGCTGATCGGCTTGGCAATGCTTGGCTTCGTGGCATTCGCCACCGTGATCGTTCTAGAAACCGACAAAGGTACGATCCGAATCGAAACGGATAGTGACGTCCCTGTTCGCATTTCTCGCAGTGGAGAGAAGGTAGGAGAGATGACCGTATCGACCGATGGAAAATCAATGCGTGTCAGAAGTGGTCGGTACCAAATCGTCATTGCGGCAGACGAGGGCGACTACGAAGTCAGTCGAAATGAGTTTGTGTTGCGTCGGGGAGAATCAGAAGTAGTGCGCATTACACAGTCGGTCGATCAAGAGAGCGATCTTTTGAAACCGCGTGAGCCCGAGACGCTGACACAAGCAGAGCGACATGCCACAGAGGTGGCCACTGCGAAAGCTAAACCGCAAGGGCAAGACGATTCAGTGGATCACCACAACTGGATCCCGTCACGACCGATCGGCAGAATCATCAAACTCGATCAAGGTCATGTCGTCGTCTCATCCGGCAACGATATTGACTTGCGAACTGGGACACGCATTTTCAAATGGCCTTTTGCCGGAAGCGTCGCTGAGATAGTGGAGATTGGAAGCAATCGTTTGGAGGCAAGGATACTCCTCAATGATCCCCAGACTCCCTTCAAGGTTGGGGACCCCGTTTATGGTATCTCGTATGGCACCTACTTCGATAATGGGAGTCAACTTGGTGCGAGTGGTAGGGTTTCCGATCAACCCGCAATGGCAGGAGTGACCGAGATCGATAGAACGGCTCCTTTCAACGAGGGCGAGCAGGCGTTCGCCGCCGAGAAGAGAAGCCTGTCACCCCTTCACGAATTGCCCGATTCCGACGAAGAGTCTCAAGAGACATTGCCAGTCGCAAAACACATCGAGGCTCGACGTATCGACTTCAAACGTATCGGACTCGCATTACACAACTATCCAGAAACCCACGGTCGGTTCCCCTCGATCCGCAACTACCGTCCTGGCGACACGGACAAAAAGTACCCGAACAGTTGGCGCGTCGCGATCCTGCCATTCTTGGAGACCGGCGATGACACGGCGAAGGAGTTGTACGACGCCTACCACTTTGACGAGCCCTACGACGGCCCAGACAATCGGAAGCTGATCAGCATGATACCCGAATGCTTTGGATCGACCTCTGCGAACCTCGGCGAAGGCCCCACGAATGTCTTGGGCGTCGCCAACGGTGATGAACCACTCGGCTCGCTACCTCGGCCATCCACCGACAGTCCGAAGGACGGCGATCAGGTAAAAGTGATCGTGACGGAGTCCGTCAAGCACCACGTTTGGACAAAGCCAATCGACATCGCAGGGCTCGACGACGTGATACAAAACACTCCGAAATCGCCATACCTGAACATCTTGAGTGACGGACGGGTCAGACTGAGCAGCCATTCGGTGGTAGAGCTCGCAGAATCCCGCGATCGCGCCAAGTTGATCGAGACCAATCCGGAGTCGCTATTGGCGATGCTGGAAAGCTACAATCAAAGCACGCGGGAAGAGCGGCAGAAGAAATTCGATCCGCCCATTCCCGATTTGACGCTCGAGCAACTCGTCGTAGCGTTTCGCGCCGGAGCGGAGAACTACCGCAAAGCTGGTGATCCCAAGCTCGCCAAGGCTCTCGACGCTTCCGCTGATGCACAGCGATTGACGGTTGGACTGTCTTTTCACGAGTTTGTCACAGGCACTCAGGCGACGTCGGAAGAGACCGAAGAGTTGTCCTTCAAACAATACCTGCCCGCCCTCTCCTACAAAGTCGATTCCAACTCATCAAAAGCGGTCGTGCTATCGAAAGCGGAACTTCGTTGGAGTCGGGATGGTTGGTCGTCTCCTAATTGGGGGCAGATTCATCCTCCGATCACCGGACAATGGGAGTTGCACGAAGTCGAGCGGAATGGAAAAACGCTCGACGAAGCTGCGTTCCTTTCCATCTGCGAGCAGCATCCGTGGAGCGAATTGTTGATCGAGCAAGAAACACTGGCGTTGATGGATACTTATCTACGGCAAATGTTCAATTTGACGCTCGAGTATGGACAAGTGCTGCCCATGTTCACATTGCACCATGCCGAAGGCGATCACCATGAGGGCGTCTTCATGAGCGACGCTTTCATTAACAACAAAACGCTCAAAATCGCGATCAACTTTGACGGTGATGCAATTCCGAAGACCTTTCACACGAAAGGAGCAGGAACGACTTTGCTGAAGTACCGCCGGAACGGTTCGTGACGAAACGCCAATGTCATCTTTCTTTGCCTTAGCCGAAAGAACGAGCGTCTACTGCGAAAGCGATTCGGAAATCTACAGAGAGTCACCCCCGACAACTATTGGAACGAGGTGGTTGCATGCATTTAGGAATCCGTTTGGTGGCAGGCTCCCAGACCCACCAACGACGCTATCGCGGAAGCCTTCCGGGATGGCCGCGCTGCTTTTTTCGACGTACGCTTCGACGAACCCGACGCGTCAGCGCGGCACTGAGCGTGGTGTCTCTCGCTAATCGGCTTGTTGATCTAGCCGTTCGCCCGAGAACAAGGGTGAGCCGCAAGCCGTAAGGCCTCGGGCGGTGCGTGAATGCCCGGCCGCTTACGCGTCGCGGCTCACTCAATAAACAAGCCGCTTTGCGTCAGGTTGCGATTACCACCAAGCAACCCTACTTTATTTCGGCGAAACTCATCCTGGTCGCCGAGACGGTTTGGCTGGAAACATAAACGCAGCGGTCAATAGTTGGACGTCAGATGATGAAGCAAACTGTCCGTCTCTTGCTGATCCTTGCCCTAATTGGCGGGGGGGTCGTCATGCTTTTTCGTTTCACGCGAGAGAACGATCGACTGAGTGAAGAAATTCTTCAACTGGAGGCCGAACTTGGGCGGATGCCGATCGACGACGCCAGCCGGATTCATCTGGTGGAGATCGAAACGCCCGAAGTCCCACCGGAAGTCGCGTCTCACCTCCTGCGAGTTTGGCAATTCCGGTGCTATATCCCGCCAGGCTACGACTTTGCGAGAATGAGTGGCGGAGGCCGGGTCGCCGAGAATGGTATCTATCACGATGGTTCCTTCTCTTCAAGTTTCAGTTCACCAAGATCCGAAGCCACTCACGAACTGTTCACCATCAGCTTTCAAGAGAGAGACGGTCGATTGATCGTATTTGATAGCTTCGGTGGATCGGCGGGAACGACATCGTGGAATGAATTCAACCCTGACCAACTCGACGAGTCATTGGTGGTGCAAAAGCTGGTGGCGAAAAATCAGGGGCCGCGATCCTTCGACCAAGACACCATTTTGCCGGTGTTGAAAGTTTTTGACCCGAACACCGCCGAAGAGAAAGAAGTCGCCGGGACGACATTCACAACCTTCGCCGGTGGCCTGTTCGTGATTTTTCCGAAATCACGTCAGGCGGAGTTTGACCAGTTGATCAAAGGTGAGACGCCCAACGATTTTGATCCGAGCTGGATTGCGTCGGAGGTCAATGATGAGTGAATCGAATTGGCGTCGATCAAGTCGGATGAAGTTTTCGTTGCGACATTTAATCGTCCTCACAACAATCATCGCTGTGGGCATTGCCGTCGGTCTCGCTCACCGACGCAACCGAGTACTGCAGCAACAGAAAGAGCAACTACTGGCAATCTCGAGTCGTTTGATCGTTGCCGACGAGGGCGAATTGACGTTGGTAGCGATGCCCCGTGTGGCCGACGACTTTTATTCGTGGCAAGTGCATGTTCCTGGCGGTCAAGACTACGAGCTTCGACTTGGGATGGGTGATGTTTCCGAACGTGGAGTTCCGCCGATCGTTGCCAGTGTGCGAATTTCCGCTGGGCAACACTGGGTAACGCTTCAAACGGGCGACTCTCCCGACGAAAACTTTCAGTACATCGTTTATGTCAACGGACAGCAAGCGATCTCAAAAACCATGGGCCGTGATTGGATCCACGGCGGATGGTCATCGTCAAGCGGCATGGGTTGGCCGAGAGAGCCAGCGTTGTCGCCGGCACCACTTCAACTTGCCGCCCAGAGCTACCGACCAAAGCTGGATTTCGGAAAGCACAGCTTCTTCAATGGCAACAGCGACAACTACGTGACGCGTCAAGGATACCGGCTATGGATTGACCTAGCCAACCGGACCTTTCCGTCGCCGTCGCCGATGATGGCACCGCCTTTCGATGCGGAATATCTTGGCATCGGTCTTCGTGATGGTCTGCGATACAAGATGTCGGGCAGCCCGCCTTACCACTGGACATTCACGCGGCCAAGCTTGGAAACCAACGAGCTGATACTGAGGATCGTCGCTGAGTTCTTTGACAGCGAAGAGTCGCTTCTCTCGGATCAAACGCAGTCATTCAGTGCCTGGCAAACTCGAAATACTGCCGACTGGAACCGAGGCAGATCAATGGGAAGAAGGCTTGGCAAGCAAGACGCTCACCGCTTATCTGCATGGCATATCGAATCCCAGCGGCGGATTTCAACCGGTCGTTGAGCTGAAGTGGGATGTCAACCGACCGGACGAAGTCGGACTGCGACTGGCTGATACGCCAGCGAATGATCGCATCACCCGGTGGCGGCTTCGCGTCCTCGATGGCGTCGAGCACCTTTGGCGAGAGGTCCGAGTCGGCGATCGAACCATCACGGCCCAGGAGTTAAGCTCGAACCCATCCGCTGAGTCCTCTGAAAAGCTAATTGCTTTGGACTTTCCTGATGACACCGACCGTGATGTCTCGCTTCAATGGCAAACCGACGAGACTTTGCCGCTGCAAATTGTTCAGCGGAAGAAACAGCAATACGCCTCCATGCAACTCATTCGCGGCCTTCCGGCGACCTTCGGTATCAAACTGCCACGCGTGATCACTAACAACGTGTCCGTTCAGACTACCGATCTTCAACCCAACCTCTCGGTGCCATTGCCGGGTGGACCAGTGGTGAAAGAGTTTCAAATCGAGCTCAACGCGGATAATGAAGAGTGGATCTGGTTCGAGGTGGCTCCGCGACGCAAACTTGGCGACCCCGCTAAAAGAAGTGACTCGTCGGACTCGCCAGAATAGTCGTCAGTTGCGAAAGAACATTCACGGAACCCGCGGATTTGGTCAGTGAACGAAGAATGGTACATTCGACGATGTCACAAACGTCGACGTCGGGTTTGTTCCGTCTTTTGGCTCGCACCGGCGTATTTTCGACCAGGGTGTGAATGCGATGTTGCGATCGTTGTTCATTGATCCTGTGCGTTTCCGCCTGGAAACGCGAACGCTTCGACAACTTGGTGTCGCCGACGATGCTGAGTTTGCGATTGCATTACGCGAAGCAACTATTTCTGAAACGTTTTTTAATCTGCGAAGCCGTTGTGTCGACGGCGATTTGTAATGCTGGACGGGCCTTCAAATCGCGAGATCCGATAGGGTGGTAGGCGTCGATGAATCAGGTTCGTCGCGTCCCAAGATCGCCAGCGAGAAGGTCAATGGACCGATACGACCGATTAGCATCAGCGAGATGATGATAAGCTTTCCAAGCGAGGATAAATCGCCGGTCACCCCACGACTGATTCCGACGGTTCCGAGCGCCGACGCGGACTCGAACAGGTAATCCTCAAATACCCAAGCCGAAGTCAACTCTTCTTCGACAATCTTAGCCACCGATGCCGGTGGTGCTTCGCTGAGTAACAGCAGTAGCGAACCGACGAACAAGGTCAAGATATAGAACCCCAACGACGCGTAAGCGGCATGCAAACGCTGACTTGGAATCGCTTTCCCGTTGAATGTGATTGTCTCCTGCCCTCGCAGAGCACTTCGCATCGTTGCCCAAACGGCTGAAACGCTGGTGCTCTTTAGCCCGCCGCCCGTGCCCGAGGGACTGGCACCAATGACCATCAAAACGATGACCATCAACATCGGACCGGCCGCCATCACTCCGAACGGAAGCGTATTGAAGCCGACCGTCGTCATGGCCGTCATCGACTGAAACCACGCCGCCATCAGTCGTTCTTCATTCGGAAGACTCACGATTGTGGGTTCGGCGAAAAACAGGATCGTCGCACCGCCGAGAATCACGCAAAACGTGAACTGCAAAATGATCCGCGTCGTTAAGGTGATTTTGTGCTTTGACCCTGCCAGCGACGCTGCCAGATCACTCATGACAATGAATCCGAGTGCCCCCAGCAATGATAGAGCACTGATAATCAGGTTGATCCAAGCGTTCGCTCGGTAACTCTCCAGGGAATCAGGGAACAGCGAGAAACCGGCGGTGCAAAACGCACTGATGCTATGAAAAATGGATTGCCAAACAATCAAAGCTTGCCCTTGAAAACTTGCTCCGATCGAATCACCTGCTCCGCGATCAGCAACGCCGGCGGCCGAAAAGGCAAAGTACAAAAGCACCGCTCCCACCGCTTCGACCGACAACGTGAACAAGATGACGTTACGAACAAACTTCGTCGGCTTAAAATCGTCGGGCAAAGCGAACGCGGTCCGTGTCATGTCTTCGCGAAACCGACTGAGCGTTCGCGTTCCAGTCAATACCACGAACGACCCCAACGTCATGTAACCAATTCCGCCCAATTGAATCAACGACACAATGACCAGCTCACCCCAAAACGTATAGGTCACCGGCACGTTCAATGTCGCCAAACCCGTGGTACTCATCGCACTGCTAGCGATAAACAGGTTGTCCAGTGCGGACACCGGTTCGTCTTGGCAGAACGGTAGACACAGCAACGCCCATCCGACCAACGCATAACTAAGGTAACCCAGCAGCACTAATTTGACGGGAGATGTTCGATGCACGCGAGCTAAAAAACGCAACCAATGGTGACGGTAACTTTCGTGATTCATCCCAACTGATCCAAATTAGTCGCCGCAAAACCGGTCGCGTACGAGACCACAACGATCTAAGAGACCACAACGATCGAAGCGAAAGTTAGCATGCTTACTCGGCTTCGCCTACCGACCCCATGTCCGATTCCGGCGGGCCATAGAGTCGTTTGCCACACGCGGTAAACCGACCGCCGTGGACCGGGCAGTCCCACGTCTGTTCGACCGCATTCCAATGCAACACGCCGCCCATGTGGGGGCAAATCGGATCAAGTTTGTGTTCACATCCGTCCTCGTCTTTGCAGTACGCGACGTGATTGCCATCAAGCTTGCCGACAAGGCCTTCGCCGGTCTGGACCGAGTCGACATCAATCCGATCGGCCGGCAAGATTCGCTCGGCGTAGTTCGCGGTCGTTGTCGCTTGTTCGCTCAGCCAGTTGCCCGGACTCGATAAGCCCGTTCGACTCGGATCGAATTGCTCGTGCATCGGAACGGGCTTGCCCTCGATCGCACCCGCGATCATGAACGCGGCGGCCGTGCCCCAGGTCAGGCCGATGCCGCTGAGGCCCGTCGCGATCCAAGCGTTCTGGGTGCCCGGTGCTCGACCGATCATTGGCAGACCATCGACTGACTCGAAGAACTCGGCACTCCACGACGACGTGATGCCTTCGATTTGAAAGCGTTGGCGGAGCCAGGCTTCTAGTCGTCGCAAATGTGCTCGCGTATCGGCGGCACCCGTGCGATGATCGCAACCACCGGCGATGATCAATCGTGAATCGTTGCTGTTTGCCCGCCGGACGTAGTAGTACGGTTCGCTGTTGTCCCAAAATAGGGCATCCGGAAATTCGTTGTGTACATGAGCAGCGATCGCGTAGGTTTGATACGCTGGCGTGGCCGCGTACAGCTTCATCGAACCGGTGTGGTTGCAATGCACCGCACAAACGACTTGCTCAAATTCGACCGAGCCCGAACCGGCTTCCAAGCGATGTGGTTCCTTGTCGGTGATGCCAGTGACCATTGTCTTTTCAAAAATCGTCACGCCTCGATCGACGGCAAGCCGTGTCAGGCGCTTTAAATATAAAGCGGTGTTGATGCGAGCCATCGAGTCGATTCGGTATCCGCCGATCGCCTTGGAGATGGGAACGTCGTCGGTCCATTCCGCCCGCAAACCAACTTGCTGTGCCGCCTCACACTCCGTTCGCAGCTCGTCGCAATCGTCTTCGTTTTCGCTGTACTGGTAGGCTTCGATACGTCTGAAGTCGGACGAGTCGGCAGCAAGTTGCTTGATCCTGTCGATCGCGGTCAAACGTAGCCGCGTGTACTGTTTTGCCCCATCAATCCCCAGCTTGTCGATCAACTTGGACGGACCGATTTCTGGGTGAGCGTCCAGGTGCCCGGTGCTGGCGGCGGTCGTGCCGCTGCCGATCGCTTCAGCTTCACAAACGGTCACTTTGTGTCCTCGTTCGGCGAGTTCCAAAGCCGTCGTCAGCCCGGTGATGCCAGCACCAATCACCAAGATGTCAGTGCGATGATTGGTCGAAAGCGAATCGAATTGCTGGCGAACGGGCAGATCGCGGTGCCAGTACGAATGGGTCAGCGAATGAGGATGGGTGGGATTCATGATGCGGCTCCTATTAGACCATCGGCGAATATTTGCCGCCACGACCGGGGAAGGTGAACTTGGTGAATGATCGCACGTCGCGAGGTTCGTCAATCACTTCGTGCCGGTTGTCATTGCTGACCGGCGTCGCCCGAAACGTCTCTTCTTCATCGCCGCCGATGCGATGGTTGAACACCACGTCGGCGTAGACTTGCACGTCGAGTTCTTGGCAGCGGCGAACGGCCGACAGCAGTTGCTGCTTGGTGCCGTCCCACAGCCCACCGTCGGCGGGCACGTACCAATGGAAAAACTGCATCATCACGCCGTTGACGGCGATCGCTTTATCGGAGGCGTTGTTCAAAGTAGTTGAGTTCCTGCAACTGACCGCCCTGCACAACCGATCGGCAATCCCGACCCGCCGAGGGGCTTGCTCGATAAGCAGCTTGCGTGCCACTTGAATCGTCCAGGCTCGTTTGCGCGAGAAGAGACCGTCATTCTCAATGTCGGATTTATGACCACAATGCGGTCATGAACGAACTGCACAACAAATACGAAGGTTTGGATGAGGTTAGTCGGACGCTACTGCAGATCGTGGCGTATCAACCTGACGAGGTTCGCTACGCCCAGCTTGCCAAGCAAGCCAGCTCGTTGGGGCTGCGACAAAGCAACGGGCGGGCACTGACCCAAAGTTTCGTCAAGGAATTACTTGCTAAGTGGACAAAGAGCGGTTTGCTGACCGGGCGTCCCCCGCGACCCTCGGGCGAAATGCTCGAACGACTGGTCCGCGACGGGCTTGATGGCGATCATGGGCGAGAACTTGCGGCGAGGGCCAGCGCCAAACCGCAGTATCATTGGATGCCTCGCGATTCCAGGCTCGATTTCTATGTGGCGTTTTACGGGCACAACGCGGATGCTTGGAAAGACGCTCGACGCAATGTCGCCGACGGATCGGTGCCACTGATGAAGCCGTTTTGTAGGGCGACGTTCGACGCGTTGCCATTGGAACTGAAAGGCGGTTTTTTTGACTTCGTGATACCGGCATGGATCGCCACCGGCTCGTCGGATCTGGAAGCCTTGTTGGCGATGCACGAGTGGATGGATGGCGAAGCCGAGTTGCCCGCTGTTTCGTTGCCACGGCTACTCGAATGGGCAGTGGCTACGGGGGACCAGGATTTATTAACACGAATCAGCTCGCAGACCGGCGGCAAGATGGATGACGTCGAAGGCTGCAGAGCGCTGTTGAAAGGTAAGTTTGACGAAGCGTTTTCGTTGTTGTCCAAGACGCTGTCCAATCGCGCCCGCAAACGAACACTGACAAAACTGGGCGGATTGCCTTCGTTGCAGGCGACACTCGCGGCCCTCGCCGGCCACGCAAGCGTCAGCCGCGAAGAAGCGTTCAAAGCGACCATGACGGCGCTGAAGCCGGGCGCGACGCCCTACGACGACGCGTTCGCCATCGCCCAGCAAGGGTTGCTGTTCTTGGGAGCTCCCGGCGATCCGAAAAAGCTGATTCAAGACATCAACACCACCGCCCGCGTGCCGCTCGCCAAATGGGTCTCGGGCTACCTGCAAACTTGGTTGGCGAGCGAGTCCGACGGCACGGCGTCGGTCGGCGACTTGACCGATGCAGGCACCGCGTTTCGCACCGGTGGTTGCTTTTGGTTGGCCGCCGAAACGCTGGCCGCCGCCGGACGGTCGAACCTGAAGACGGCGGAGAAACAACAACGATTGGCCGAAGAACTTCACGACCAACAGAGTACTGCCAGTTTGATCGATCTTGCCGAACCCGAACCGGCTTGGGCACGCACGCTTTCGGCGATCGCGGCGCTGGGTGGCCAGACAAAAGTTTCGACCGCACCGGATTCCGGTTCAGAACCGGCGGATCGCTTGATCTTTGAATTGATTCACGACAACCTCGGTTTCCGACTTGAGGTGTTTCATCAGGTGAGAAAGGGATCCCAGTGGTCCAAGGGTCGTAAGGTTGCCTTGGCTCGGTTGTTTCACGAGCACAACGAGCCGCAGTTTTCATTCTTGACACCGGAGGATCGCGCGTTGTGTCAAACACTGCGTCACTGGACCGAGCGTGGTTCGTATGGTTACCCGGAAGAGTACACCGAGTTCGAGACACGTTCGGGTGCCCGCGCGTTGATCGGCCATCCGCGAATTTTTCGCCCCGGCAATCGTGATCAACCGCTCGAGATCGTTCAGAAACCGGTCTCGCTGATCGTTCGCCGACACAATGATTCGCAGCTCGAGTTGGTCCTGGAACCACAAGTGGAAACCAACCACGACTTGCGTTTTGCCAAATCCGGCCCGGACCAAGTTGCAATCACCTTCTTCGAACCGGCGCATCAATCGCTGCAGCCGATGTTGGGCAAAGGATTGCGGGTTCCTAAGTCGGCGTCGAGCAAAGTGCTGCAAACCGTCACGCAACTGGCATCGTTGGTGACGGTCCACTCGGAAATCGGCGACCTGGAACCGGCGGACAAGAAGACCGGAAAGAAACGACGCGGCAAGACAGCAGCAGCGACTCAGGACGATGAACCGGACACCGCCGATATCATCTCAGCCAAAAAGGTCAGCGGTGATTCGCAATTGCATTTGCATCTGTTGCCCAGCGGTGACGGTTTGCGAGTCGAATTTTACGTGCAACCGTTCGGAAGTTCCGGTCCCGCTTGCCGACCCGGTGAAGGTGGTGCGACGTTGTTCGCAACGATCGACGGCGAAGCCACTTCGGCCAGCCGCGATCTGGCTGCGGAAGTTCAAAACGCGCATTCGTTGATCGACCAATGTGATGGATTGGCCAGCCACTTGAGCGAGTCCTGGACGGCGACGTTTCCGACGCCCATCGAAGCGCTCGATCTATTGCTGGACTTGGAAACATTGGCCGAGTCCGACTCTGTCACGCTGCACTGGCCCAAGGGGCGCAGCCTGCAATTGGCCGGTCGTGCGACCGAGTCGATGATGCGGGTTCGGATTCGCCGCGATCACAACTGGTTCGCCGCTTCAGGTGAGCTGAAGATTGACGCCCAGCACAGCATCGACATGATGCAGTTGATCGAGCTCGCGTCGGCGTCACCGGGACGTTTCGTCAAACTCGATGACGGCCGGTTCTTGGCTCTGACGAATCGCCTGCGCGGGCGCATCGACGATTTGCGGATGTTCGGCGACGGTCGATCGGCCAAAGGCAAATTGCGTTTCGCGGCGGTCCACGCCGGGTTGCTGGAAGACTTGGGCGAGGTGAAAGTCACCGCCGATGCGCACTGGAAAAAATGTTTGCAGCGGATGCGGGAATCGACCGAAGTCGACCTTCAGATCCCCGACACGTTTCAAGTCGAACTACGCGGTTATCAACACGAAGGCATCGGGTGGATGCAGCGTTTGGCGGCGTGGGGTGTGGGCGGTTGCTTGGCCGACGACATGGGGCTGGGAAAAACGATTCAAACGATCGGCGTGTTGCTGCAGCGATCCGCCGATGGACCCGCGATCGTCGTCGCGCCTACCAGCGTGATTCATAATTGGCATGACGAGATCACGCGGTTTGCGCCGACGCTGAATCCGCAAATTTTGGCCGAGTCGTCGCGCAAAGAATTGCTCGGTTCGTTGACCGCTCGCGATGTGTTGTTGTGTTCGTACGGGCTGATGCAAAACGAAATCAGCAAACTCGAGAAGATTGAATTTAACACGCTGGTTCTGGACGAGGCTCAAGCGATCAAGAACGCCGCGACGCAGCGATCCCAGGCGGCCAAAAAGCTTTCGGCCGATTGTCGTTTCTTGTTGACTGGCACGCCGATGGAAAATCACTTGGGCGAATTGTGGAACCTGATGGACTTCTTGAATCCCGGGTTGCTGGGCAGTGCCGAAAGTTTCCAACAGCGGTTTGCCATCCCGATCGAACGTGACGGTGACCGCTCGGCCCGCAACGGACTGAAACGTTTGGTCGCGCCGTTCATCTTACGCCGCACCAAGGCGCAAGTGCTGACCGAATTGCCGTCGCGAACCGAAACGACGCTGCGAATTCAACCGAGCGTCGAAGAGGCCGCGTTCTACGAAGCGGTGCGATTACGGGCGATCAAAAAGCTGGCCGATGCCGCCGACGGCAAACCCAAACCGCTGCAGATCCTGGGCGAGATCATGCGGATGCGACGGGCGTGTTGTCACCCGAAACTTGTCATGCCCGAATCAACCATCGAAGGATCGAAGTTGGCTCAGGTGATTGAAACGATCAACGAGCTGCGTGAAGGCAATCACCGGGCGCTCGTGTTCAGCCAGTTCGTCGACCATTTGCAATTGGTTCGAGAACAACTCGACGAAAACAAAGTTGCCTACCAGTACCTCGACGGAAGCACTCCGGCGAAGACTCGCAAGCAGAGCGTTGATGCGTTTCAGTCCGGCGAAGGCGACGTGTTCTTGATCAGCTTGAAAGCTGGCGGGACGGGATTGAATTTAACGGCGGCCGATTATGTGATCCATTTGGATCCGTGGTGGAACCCGGCGGTGGAAGACCAAGCGTCCGACCGTGCCCACCGCATCGGTCAGCAACGTCCCGTGACGATCTACCGAATGATCTTGGCCGGGACGATCGAAGAAAAGATCTTGGAACTGCACGCGACCAAACGTGACCTGGCCGAAAGCCTGCTCGAGGGCACCGACCGTAGCGGGAAGATGACCACCGACGAGTTGTTGCGTTTGATCAAGACGTAGTCACGACGCGGTCTCAGTCAACCAGCATCGTCATGGTCATTGACGCCGACACGCTCGCCAACGAATTCGGTCCGACTCGGTGCAGGACAACAAAGGTGTAAGCAGGCACGGCATTTGCAACGTGGCGTGATCTTCAGCGTCTCGACAAGTCCTTTCTCGATGACGCTCAATCCGTGACGCTGGCCGCAACCGTTGCACCGGCGAACTTCCTTAACCGCGTCAACCACGGGCTGGATATCGAACTTCCATGAGCGAATCAAAGTTCGATCTGATTGTTGTCGGCACTGGGCCGTCTGCATCGACCGTTGCCACGAACGCCGCCAAGCGTGGGAAGCGAGTAGCCATCATCGAGTCTCGCGAGTTCGGTGGAACATGTGCACTTCGAGGCTGCAACCCAAAGAAGGTGTACTCCAATGCCGCTGACTTGCTCGACCGCGTCCGGGGTGCGGAAGGGAAGCTTATTCAATGCGACGATGCTCGGATCAATTGGCAGAACTTGCTTGATTTCAAGCGTGAATTCACCGAACCAGTCGCTGAGTCATCCGAACGGAACTTTCAGGAATTGGGGATGAAGACGTTTCATGGAGCGGCGTCATTCACCGGCCCGACCTCTGTGCAGGTCGGCGATCGCGAACTGTCGGCACAACGAATCTTCCTCGGCGTCGGTGCTCGGCCACGTCCGCTGGAGATCCCTGGTGCAGACCTTGTGATTCACAGCGATGAGTTTTTCGAGTTGGCCAATTTACCTAAACGAACCGCGTTGATCGGCGGTGGATACATCTCAATGGAGTTTGCCTGCGTCGCGGCTCGTAACGGCAGCGAGGTGACCGTGCTAGAACGTGGCAGCCAAGTACTTGCGACTTTTGATCCCGATCTAGTGAGCCACTTGGTCGATTACTCAGGGCGGCATGGCATTCGAACGCTCGTTGATTCCACCGTTAAGTCCATCGAAACGGTCGACGGTTCGCTCGTGATCCAGCATCAACGAGAGGGCCAGTCCGAGACGCTGCGGGCCGATCTGGTGGTTCACGGTGCCGGCCGCGTTCCCAACCTCGCTGGACTTAATTTAGAAGCGGCAGGGATTGCTTTTTGCGATCGCGGCATCGAAGTCGATTCGCACCTGCGCAGCGTCTCCAACCCGAACGTTTATGCCGGCGGTGATTGTGCTGCGTCCGGTAAGCCAGCACTGACGTCGACCGCGAATGAAGAAGCGAGAATCGTTGGAAAGAACTTGTTTGCTGAAACGCCGGAACACAAGCCTGACTACGGTGCCATCCCGCAAGTTGCGTTCACGGTCCCAAGCATCGCCGCAATCGGAATGATGCAAGTCGAAGCCCAGCAGACGTACGACGTTGATATTCGACACGATGACACATCAACTTGGGGTTCGGTCCGTAAAACCGGTCAAGCATGCGCTGGCTACAAAGTCGTGGTCGACAAAAAGACCGACAAAATCCTCGGGGCGCATTTACTCGGACCAGGTGCGGAAGAAACGATCAACCTGTTTGCACTCGCGATGAATCATGGCCTGACCGCCACTGACATCAAATCGACGTCGATGGCGTTTCCGACCTTCGGATCAGACGTTCGGAGGATGGTTTGATCATCGCTTTCATGTCAAGCATCTCGCGATCAACCAGAACAGAACAGGCCCAGCGGCGAGCTGCCAAGGCGGACTTGCTTTATGTCAATTCGCTCGATGAGGGCATTACGCGCCGCCGCTGCGGACAGGGTTTTACCTACCAGAACCCTTCTGGGAAACCGCTTCTGAACAAGCATGCCCTTAAGCGAATCAACGCATTGGTGATTCCTCCGGCATGGGAAGAAGTTGTGATTTGCACAACGTCCAAAGGGCACATTCAAGCCGTGGGAGTCGACGCGGCCGGACGTCGCCAGTACATCTATCACGAGCGATGGAAGATGATCAGCAGCGTAGCGAAGTTCGATCGCATGCAATGCTTTGGTGAGCTACTGCCGAAGATTCGTCGGCGAGTCTTGCACGATTTGAATCGCAGCGACCTATCGCGTGATCGAGTGTTGGCAGCCGTGGTGCGGTTGTTGGACAAGGCCCATCTACGAGTCGGAAATCGTTCTTATGCCGAGTCCAATGGCGCTTACGGAGCGACCACATTGCTGCCCGATCACGTCGATGTTGAACGCACTCGCATCTTTCTAAACTTCCCCGGCAAGAGCGGACAGCAGAGGGAAGTGGAGTTGGCCGATGCGAAGGTTGCCAAAGTGGTTCGGCAATGCGAGGAGATTGACGGTCACTTCTTGTTTCAGTACGTCGACAAAGACGGCGAGTGTTGTTCCATCAGTTCCAGCGATGTCAACGAAGCTCTGGCGAAGCTGAGTGGCGAGTCGATCACCGCGAAGGATTTCCGGACGTGGTGGGGCAGCGTGATCGCGCTGCGTGAACTGGAGGAGAGTGCATCAGACGGCAGTAAAACAAGACGCAAAAAAGGCGTGTCCGCCGCGATGGCGATGGTCGCTCGCGAACTAGGAAATACCAAAGCCGTTTGCCGGTCCAGTTATGTTCACCCCGGACTCGTCGCGGCGGCAGAGTCGGGTGAGCTAAAGAAGCTACTGAGTCGCCTTCCGACCGAAGCCGAACGCGAGTTGACAATTAGCGAGACTCGGTTTCTATCACTGTTGCCCAAGCTCGATTTCACATAAGCAGATGGGACAGCGATACCGACAACAACTGCATCTTCAAGTGATCTTGAAATTTGCTATCGCTTCTTTGGCAAGCAAGCGAACGTCAATTGGTTTGGGAACGACCGCATTGACGCCAAGGCGAGCGAGGGCGGCGAGCGTTGACGCATCGAGCTTGGAACTGCAGACGATGATGGGCAGATCGCGTACGCACGGGTTGCCGCTGCTCCTCAAATCTTTGATCAACCTTTCACCATCCATGCCTGGCATTTCCAAATCGGTGACAACGGCGTCGGGATGAAAGTCGCGTATCGCAACCACTGCGGCTTCACCGTCCACTGCAATCAGCGTCGCGAATCCGAGTTCGTCGAGCGTTTTAGTCACGATAAATCGCATCGCAGCCGCGTCATCAACGACTAGAACAGTAGCCGCCGTGATCGGTGCTTCGTTCGTTTCGGGTCGTTTCAACATAGTGATTGCCTGTTACGGCAAAACAGAATGCAATCGGTGTGCCCTTCGCTCAAAAACCATTCGAGAAAACCGGCTGATCCGTCGGATAAGCCAGTGAATTTCGGATTCTTCGGATTGCCTGCCTAAAAGAATCGGACGTTTGTTCCAAATGCTTTGTTGCCGGAATCCTTGGGACGGTCGCTCTATTGCGAGCAATCGGCTGGTCGAATCACGCGGCAGACGACCACCGAAATATTGTCTTGGCCGCCAGCTTGGTTGGCGGCGTCGATCAACCGCCGCGTCGCAAGTTCGCTGGAGTTGGCCTTCGCAATGGTCTTCGCAATCTGTGCATCGTCTACCATTCCGGTCAAACCGTCGCTGCACAGCAGCAAGACGTCGTCGTACTGAAGCCGACATCGCATCGCTTCGGGACGCACCCGTTGATCGCCACCACCGACGCAGTTCCACAGAACGTGACGCCAACTCTTGAGGGCCTCGTCATCCGGCGACATGCCGCCGGAGTCGATCAATTGCTGGGCGATCGTATGGTCGGTGGTGAGTTGCTTGAGCGTGCCATCTCGCAGCAGATAGCAA
The DNA here is from genome assembly GCA_963836865.1 of Pirellulaceae bacterium. Lineage (GTDB taxonomy): Bacteria > Planctomycetota > Planctomycetia > Pirellulales > Pirellulaceae > Rubripirellula. The sequence continues at coordinate 65,218 of CAWILC010000007.1, forward strand.
CGACTGTCGCCAGCATGCACGACGAACAAGCGGGGCCAGATGACGTACGCCATGGTAACGGTCGTTCCCATCCGGCAGCCATGCGATCCGCCGACGGTCCAGACTTGTTCCTGTACCGACCGCAAGCAATCCGAAAGTTCATCTTCAAAGTCTTGCTCGTTGTCCGCCGACAGCTTTAGAAACCACTGCATCATGTCCAGCACGTAGCGTGCGGAAGATTCGACCGCCGTGCGACTGGCTTGCTCGCCACCATGATGGCCACCCATGCCGTCGGCGACCATCAGCAAGCTGCCTTCTTGGCATCCGTAGAGTTCTTCATTTTGTTTTGCCTGGATGTCGGTCTGCAGGACAAGCAAGTGTCGTCGTAATTCTGCAACCAGGAAGTGATCTTGGTTTTCGGTTCGTCTCTTACCAGTGTCGCTGGCACCGAAAATGTCAAAGCCGTTGACCACTGCTTACCTCCCGCTCGTTCACCTTTCTCTGGATCGCCTCGATGACGTCCCGAAGTTGGCCACGGGCGCGACTGAGCCGGCTGCGAACGGTACCCACGGAAATGCGAAGCACGTCACTGATTTCTTCGTACGCCAAGTCGTCCATTTCACGTAGAACCAAAATTGCTCGATGGTCTTCGGAGAGTTCATCGAGTGCCTGGTGAACAATCTGAATTTGCTCAGCGCGCAGCATCGGCGCATCGACCGACTCGGCGTCGTCAACGGCTTCGCCTCCAAAATCTTCGAGCCGCTGATCCAACGAAATTCGAGGCCGCCTCTTCCGCGACTCGGAGATCGCGGAATTGAATGCGATCCGATAAAGCCAAGTCGAGAATTTGCTTTGACGGTTAAAATCTTCAATTCGCGTGAACGCTCGGATAAACGCCTCTTGCACCGCTTCCTCGGCGTCTTCACGACACCCCAGCATTCGCATCATTGCAGCGAACAGCTTGTCTTGGTTGCACTCCACCAGACGGCGAAACGCAAGCTCGCTGCCCTGGCAAGCTTCGTCAATCAGTTCCTCACTGTCGCAGTCTTTTGAAGTCTCCATTCAAGCATCCTGCACCGAGGCGGCCGTTACTTTTTCAAGCGATGCTCCGCAACATTCCAACTTCGTCGAGCAGTCGTTGCAGTCACAGCCGGCGGTCACGTGGACTTCGAACTGACATTTGGTGCAGCGATACATGTCACCAATTTGGGGACGGTCTTTCTTGTTAGGCATGATGTAAACCAGAGGGGTATGTCGGTAGGGGAGCGAGATCTTCACTGACAGGAAACAGCACTGACCGAAAGCTGCAAATGCTGTTCCACAGCACTTGCCTTGGCACGCCACTTGCCCAATCCGCCGCTCGTTTCGTCGGAAGAGCCAGAAAGGGTCAGTTGCGACAAACAAGAAAGACCCAGGCCTGCTTGGATGGAAGCGACCTTTTTCCTAGCGTGTTCCTAACGTGCCGTCAGTTTAGAAACCATTCCGATAAGCAATGAACTGTCGATCGGTTTGCTGAGGTAATCGTTGCAGCCCGCTTCGATGCACTTGTTCATGTCGCCTTGCATCGCGTCGGCCGTGAGAGCGATGATCGGGCCAGCAAAACCGAGGCTACGCAACGCGACGGCGGTTTGATAGCCGTCCAGGTTCGGCATCTGCATGTCGAGAAGAATCAGGTCCGGTGGTGCGGCTCGGTCAAGCGCTTCGCGGATGAAGTCGACCGCTAGTTGACCGTCTTCGCACTCGTCAACGCTGGCACCTGCTTTGGTGAGAATTCGCTTGCTTAAGAATCGAATGTCGCGACGATCGTCGACGACCAGAACTTTGCAGATGAGTTGCGGATCATCGAATGTTTGCGGCTCAGGCGTCGTCGAGGGCTGTTTGAGGGGCTCGGGATCGACCATCTCGGTTTCCGACAAACTACCGGTGGCGATAGTGCATTCGAAGGTGCTGCCCTTGCCGAACGTGGACGCTGCGGTAATGTCGCCGCCGAGCATGTTGGCAAGTCGTCGACTGATCGCGAGGCCAAGTCCGGTGCCGCCGAAGTGCCGCGAGACACTCGCGTCGCCCTGGACGAACGGTCGAAACAGTTTCGTCCGCTGCTCGTCGGTCATGCCGATGCCCGTGTCGGCAATCCGGAAACGGAGGTATCCGTTTGAAGAACGATTTTCCCCAACCATTTTTTCAGCAGAAGGAACAATCGAGGACGATTGCTCTACTAATTCATAAGTCACACGAATCTTCACCCCGCCTTTCTTCGTGAACTTGACCGCGTTGCCAACCAAATTGATCAAGATTTGTTTTAGTCGCTTGGAATCACTTTCGATCAATGACGGCAACTTGCCCACGTAGTTCACGTCCAAAGACAAATTGTTTTCGTTGGCGCGGACTCCCATGATGCTGCGAACGTCTTCAACAACTTTGGTGACGTTAAAACGTTCGCGGTCAAGTTCAAACGCGCCCGCTTCGATCTTCGATAGGTCCAAAATGTCGTTGATGATTTCCAGTAAATAACCACCGTTGCGGCGAATGGTAGCCAGATGACTGACGGCTTCGTCGCTTTCGATATGATCGCGTAGCAAGTCGGCGTACCCGAGGATGGCAGTCATTGGCGTGCGAATTTCGTGCGACATATTCGCAAGGAATGCACTCTTCGAAGCGTTCGCGGCTTCAGCGGCGATGCGTGCTGCTCGCAATTGTTGTTCGATCTCATGTCGATCCGTGATGTCCACGACGAAACCAGAGAAGTCGATCGTCGTCCCGTCGCCGTCCACCACCGCCCCGCCACGGGCATGGACCCAGCGAATGGTTCCATCGGGCAAGTTGACCGGGTACTCGATGTCAAAAGGTTCCTCACGCTTGGTCGTCGCTTCGACGGCGGCCCTCACTGCGTCGGCGTAGCTCGCGTCGATGCGGCTGACGTACTGCTCGATGGTCGGCGATTGATCGACGGGAAAGCCGAACATCTGCTGGATGGCACCGTCACTCTTCAGGCGTTGCGTTTCGGTGTCCCATCCCCACGCGGCGACTTTGCCGACCTGCATGGCTTTATTCAGTTTCTCTTGGGCCGCGGCAAGTTGCTCGGTTGTTTGTCGCAGCGATTGTTCGCCTTCGTACCTTTCGGTGATGTCGCTGCCGGAGGGGACGACGAAGGCGACTTGACCGTTTTCGTCGTACACCGGACTCACGCTGAGATCGACCCAGCGGGTCGAGCCATCGGCAATCCGGTATTGCATTGGACGGCGGAACGTCTGGCCAGAAATTGCTCGACGGATTGCCTCGCGAATTTGGTCTTCCGTCGCACGATCGTGACTCCACCAATACGTTTCGGCGAACGGTTGCCCGATGACATCTTCGCGAAAGACACCCGACACATTCAATGCCGGTTCGTTGACCTCGACCAAGCGGCCCTGCAAATCTACGACGCCGATGAAAGTGTTGCTGCCGTTGAGCACTCGACGTAGATAGGCTTCTCGATCGTACAAGCCTTGTTCAAACTCTTTCTGCTGGGTGATGTCACGGACTTCGATCACCGTCGAAACAGGTTTGCCGTTGTCGAAGATCGGACTGGCGGCGCAGAGGACAGGGAACGAACTGCCATCTTTGCGGAAGAAAAGATCTTTATGAGCACGGACGCTGAAGTCGTCCGGCAATGCCCGATCGATCGGACAATCCGACATCGGGTACGGACGGCCGTCGGGGTAATGATGGTGAATGACATCATGCAGTGGCTTGGATTGCAGTTCCTCGCGGTCGAAGCCGAGCATGTCCAGTGCCGCTTGGTTGCAATAGGTCATGTAGCCGCGATCGTCCATCATGAACAACGCCTGCGTCGAGTTCTCCGCCATCGTGCGGGTCAGCGCTTCGCTTTTGTGCAGATTGTCTTCGGCCAGTTTGCGATCGTGAATGTCGACGTTCATCCCGACCCAGCGACGGATCGAACCGTCAGAACGTCGTTGCGGGACGCCACGAACCTGCACCCAGCGATAGCCAACCCCGCGATGTCGCAATCGAAACTCTCGCGAAAAATCGCTTCCGGTTTTCATGCACGACCGCCAATCGACAAACGTCGACTCTTGGTCGTCGGGATGAACCGCGTTGAGCCAACCATCGTCGAGCCACTGCTCGAGCGTTTGGCCGGTGAACTCCCGCCAACTGGGCGAATCATCGACGACTTTGCCGTCGGCGGTGGTCGTCCACACGATCTGAGCGGAGGCGTCGATCAACGACTTGAACAACTCTTGGCTATCGCTCAGTTCCGTCACGTCGCTGAACGTCACGACCACCCCGTCGTTGTCGCCCCCGTCGGTGCGATAGGGAATCACGCGCCGCAAGAAGGTGCGTTGATTCCGAGCGATCACTTTGTCTTCAACGACGTCGTCGTCGTTCATCGACGCGGGATCAGGCAAGTCGGGCAGCTGGCCGGTCTGAGGAACGAACATCGCCAGCGGCCGGCCGACGTCCGATTCTTGCAAATCGTAGATCTCACGAATGGCAGGCGTGAACCCTCGGATTTTCAGTTCGCTGTCCAGGAACACCGTCGCGATGCGAGTGCTCCGCAAAAGGTTTTGGACGTCATTGTTGCTGCGGATCAGTTGTTCGTTGCTAGTTTGAAGTTCTTCCTTGGACGTTTCCAATTCTTCGTTGGCCGATTGCATCTCCTCGTTCATGGAGAGCAACTCTTCGTTTGACGACTTCAGCTCTTCGTTTGAAGATTCCAGTTCCTGAACCGTCCGCTCGAGCGCCTCGCGGGTGCGAGAAAGTTCGAGTTCGAGTTGTTCGATGACCCTTGCTGCCGTCCTATCGGCAATTGTCGTGGCTTCAACGGTCGGTTCGGTCTCGCGGCTATCGTCAATTTGCAGCGGCGTTCCGATGCGATGAAAGGCGACCAGATGCAGGCTGGAGTCCAATCCCATTTCCGGCATCGGTTGGATGGTGATGTGGACGCGTTGCAGTCCGCCGTCTACCGAAATGGACATGTCTTGAGCAAGCGATCGACGACGATGACGCTTGGCTTCGGCGAAGGCGGCGCGCAGCCCGATGCGGATGTTCTCATGAGCCATCGCGATGACGTTATTCTTGAACTTACCCGCCGTCATCTGCAAGAACGGCGCTGGGTCGGACGATAGCGATTGAATCTCACCCTCGTCGTCGATCACCGCCCACTGCGGTGAGAACTCACCCAGGATGATTTGTTGGGCGTACCGAAACAGATCGAACTCACCAGCCGCTTCTGTCTCGCTGGATTGAGAAAATCGTATCAGGTTGACTAGCGGCATGTCCAACATCGGTGGTGCGTCTAGTGCCGTGACGCGTCGCTGAAAAAAACGATGCTTCTGATGTAGCGTTTTAAATAGTTCTTTATTGACCGACAACGTTTCCGCTGGCCCCAGAAAAAGAAACCCACCCGGCTTGATGGCGTAATGAAACAGCGGGATCAGTTTTTTTTGCAGGTGGCTGCCCAAATAGATCAGCAGGTTGCGACACGAAACCAAGTCGAGCTTGGTGAACGGCGGATCGCTGATCAGGTTGTGCGCCGAGAAGACGATCGAGTCGCGAATCTTTTTCGAGACGAAAAAGCGATTGCCTCGTTTGGTAAAGAACTTCTCAAGTCGTTGATGCGAGACCTCGTCTTGAATACCTACGGGGTAGCCGCCCGCTCGTGCGATCGTTAACCCCCGCTCGTCCAAATCGGTCGCGAAGATTTGGAACGTGATTGGTCGTCCCGATCGCTCAACGACCTCGGTCATCAACATGGCGATCGAGTAGGCTTCTTGCCCCGTAGCGCAACCAGGAACCCAAATGCGGATCGGTCCGTCGCCTTGATGTTGATCGACCAGCGGCGTGAGCAACAGATCGGCGAGCGACTCGAACGCCTTCGGATCGCGAAAGAATGCTGTGACACTGATCAACAGGTCGCGGAACAATTGCAACGCTTCATCCCGAGACGCATGAAGCAATTCGATGTAGGCGTTGACGCTAGGCAACTTCAGCACATGGATGCGACGGCGAATCCGCCGGGCGAGCGTCGTCGTCTTGTAGTGCTTGAAGTCGTTTTGAGTATGCTTTTCGACTGCGGACGCAATCTGCGGGATGGCGACGATGATTTGACGATTCAATTCACCGGCTGAATCGCTGTCGTCGACTTCTTGCATGTGCTGGGCGTGGTTGAGAATTTCGCCCGCAATGTGTTCTGGTGAAAGCACATGATCGACCACTCCGATCGCGGCAGCGGATTGGGGCATGGACCGCTCGCCCGCCGTCTCGATGGCTTGAGCAATTGTCATGCCTCCGGCATCACTGATGCTACGCAATCCCAGCGTCCCATCCGTGCCATTGCCCGACATCACAATGCCCACCGCCATCTCACCGACTCGATCAGCCAAGCTTCCAAACAGGTGGTCAATCGGTGCGGCAGCGGCTTCGGTCGACAATTCAATCGCGACGGCTTGGTGGTCGCGGATCTCAATCGCCAATCCCGCGTCGGCGATGTGGGCCGAGCCGGGCAAGATGGCAACCGGTGAATCACGCTCAAGCTTTAACCAGCCCTCTGGCGAGTCCAAAACCGCCATGCCGGCGACGCTGACCAGCACCGCGACCGGGACTGGTTGGGCGACAAGCTCCTCCACGATCCGCCGGGCAAGATCGAAGCTTTCAAAGCCGACGCCAACGCCGACGAGCAGACACGCTTGCGTGGAAGTGGGGCTGCCGTCATTGGACTGCTTCATGGCGCTGGATTGGTTGGGTTAAGGAAGCTCATTCCCGGTCAGTTCGATTTGCTTCCGATTGTAATCCTGGACCGTGATTCCAAGAAGACGCGGGTGACGGTCAGTCGCACGCGGTCCGCACAGTAGCGATTGACCCACCTATCGCCCACGAACGCCGCCTTTTGGCCGGTGAAGGGCGATTGTCGTTGCGGGCGGGGTGAGGGTGCAGGCATCACCCCCAACGAAACTCGGCAACCGCAAGCCACCAGACGTGAACCCGCAGAGGCGGATTCAAGATGGGAATCTGGCAAACGGCGGCTTTAGCACAAATTTCGATCAAGCTGTCTTGCCTTCGACCAGAAGCCCATTGTCGCAACTGATGCCGGCTCAACGAATCGTTGCGAATTGCAGGCAATGAACGAACGGCGGAGGACGCAGACGAAGGAGATTGCTTGGATTGGCACGCCAATCGCTTTAGGCAGGGCGTCGACCCGCATGAAGGCGATGTTCGCCAGCGCGGGGACAAACTCTTTTCACCTTTGGAGATTGCCATGTTGGGCTGGGCTTTGACTTTTTTAATTATCGCGTTGATCGCCGGTGTCCTCGGGTTCGGCGTTGTCGCAGGCACGGCCGCCAGCATCGCGAAGATCCTGTTCGTTGTCTTCCTAGTGCTGTTCGTAATTGGATTGGTCTTGGGACGCCGCGGACCCGTTGCATGAGGCTGAATCATGCCTGGCTGGACTGACTATGCCTAATTGGACTGGCCGTGCCTGAATGGACTGGCCATGCCTGAATGGACTGACAAAGACGGCCGCCTGTACCATTGCCGGTCGCAGCAAAATCAAGAAAGCCGAATTAGTTGACCCGATCCGGCAGTCGAATTCTTGAGTGTTTTTACCATTCCGTTTGAAGGAGCGTTTGATGTTTGCCTGTCGGTTAAGATCGTTGACTGCTGTGACAACGCTATCTCTTGCCTTCTCCGTTCCTGGTATCGCTCAGGACGTCGACGTTGATGTGAGCGACGGGGAAACGCCTGTACAAACAAGTCAAGATATCCAGCAATCCAGCGACTCGGAATTTCGCAGCACTCAGCAGATTGCCAAATGGGTCATGGTGGATCAGAAGCACATCGTTGACCTCGCGAAGTTTGGTTTGCGCCGGTCCAAAACGCCGGAGGTCCGTGAGTTGGCCGAGACCATCGTCCGCGAGCATTTACAGTTCGCTGACCGGTTGGCAGGCCTAGCGGACTCAAGTACGCGACCGACTTGGACTCGTTCGGCCGACGAGATCGAGCGTGATCAAGAACGCCGCGTCGAAGCGATCAGAGATCGGTTCGATGAGAATCCAGAGGCTCGTCGCAATCAGGACGGCGACCAGCGTCCCCTGGAAAATCTGGGCAATCGGCTCGAAGAGGGTGTGGAGCGAGTAGCCGAGCGAACCGAACGTGCATTTGAAAATACTCGTGACGCGGTGCGCCGCGAGCTGAACGATGACGACCGGAACAATGACGACCGGAACGATGACGACCGGAACGATGACGACCGGCGGGCGGGTGATTCCGTTGCTTGGCTTGACGTTCATCGTGACATCGCCAACGAAGTTGCCAAGAATGCCCAACGTGAACTTGAAGGCGATCAAGGCTACGAATTCGACGCATCGTTCGTCGGCATGTTGTCGGCCGCTCATATCCAACAGGAAGCGACCCTCGCCGTCCTGTCAGACCGTGCGTCAGGCGAATTGGCTTCGACACTCGACGAAGCGTTGCAAACGATCCGCCAACACAAGCAGCACGCCGAGCGTGTCATGCAAACGATCAAGCCATAGGAAAACAATTGTTCGAGTGGTCTGTTACCACTCGAGTTTAGGGTAGCGGAACTCGTCAAGAGCTTCGGATCCGTCGGCAAACACAACGAAAGTCTTGACGACCTTCGCGACACCCCGACCCACAACTTTAGCTGTCCCAGACCACTAGGATCATAAGGATCAAACATGTCAACTGAGACCAAAGAATCCACCGAGTTCCAATGGATGCGTGTTCGTGAAGCGATCACCCAGCGTTGGCCTTCCATCAACCGTGACGAGCTAGCCGATTGCCCGAACGAAACGTGCAAGCTGACTGATTTTGTCAAGCAAAACGTTGACGCGAATGACGACGAGGTCGAATCGGTCATCAATGAATTTGCTCCCCACGAATCACTGACCGAACGGGTTGCACACGCAGCGTCCGACACGCTTCATCAAGCGGGCGAGTCGGCTCAGTTTGCTTACATGCGTGCCGACGAGTGCATCGCCAAACGGCCGACCGAATCGGTGCTGACCAGCTTCGTCGCCGGCATCGCTTTGGGAGCGACCGTGACAGCACTTTGGATGCGATCGAAACCGCAACCGACGGTTTGGGATCGGGTCAAGGACCGCCATTGGTCGTAGTTCTGGTGGAAGACAAGTGGTCGTGCTGTGAGCTCGCGAAGCTGGCGGCTGTAACGGTCCGCAACGATCAAGACCTTTTATAACAGTGTTAAAAACGCAGCTCAAAATCACAGCGTAGAAAACTTCGAACGATGCAACTCCTCAGACCCTTCGCAGCCCTTTTGCTGATTGCACTCGGCACTGCGCAATGTTTCGCCCAAGAAGACGAACCTGCCGAGCACGGCGGAAATCATTCTGCGATGATGAAACACAACGTTTCAGCTGACGGTCCGCAGGTGAAAGTCAACGTTCTTCGCCAAGACAAGTATGGCGATGATGTTGACGGCCAGAAGACGACGGCGACGATGGTGGAAGTCGTGCTTGACCCTCTTGCCGGCAGCCCACCGCATCGACACCCTGGGCCTGTCAGTGGTTATGTGCTTGAAGGGACCTTTGAGTTTCAGGTTGAGGGAAGTCCGGTACGACTGCTCAAGGCGGGCGACAGCTTTTTTGAACCAAAGATGATTTTACACAAGGTGGGTCGCAATCCGGATAAGGCCGCGCGGACTCGCGTGCTGGCCACGATCGTTCATCCGTCCGACGCGGCGTCGATCATGATCATGGAGCCAGTGGACAGGCTAGGTCAGTAAGAAGATGCTGCTCGGCAATGCCCCGCCGAGCTGCTTCTGTCCCCGCCGGTTAGTGCCCCGATCGGCGGGGACGTTTTTGAAAATGTGAACGTTGAGCGGAAGCCGTTCAGTCAAACTCGTTTCGCGATCATCTCGGTCCGCTTGTGGTGGTCGAGCGTTCTACTGCGTCAGGTCTCTAATGACTCGCAACATCCTTTCCGAGTCGATTGGTTTGGAAAGATAATCGTTGCAGCCCGCTTCCAGGCACTCATTCATGTCACCCTGCATCGCGTCGGCGGTCAACGCGATGATTGGCCCGACGTAGTCGAGTGCTCGAAGTTTACGTGCCGTCTGATAGCCATCGAGATTGGGCATTTGCATGTCAAGCAGAATCAGGTCAGGCAACGTTGCGTCACGCATGCATTGTTCGATTCGGTCGACGGCAAGTTGTCCGTCCTCACACTCCTCGACCGTGGCTCCGGCGTTCGTCAAAATATGTTTACTTAGAAATCGAATGTCGCGACGATCGTCTACGACCAGGACGTGGCAGCTTAGCGGCGGCAAACGATCAGCGGATTGAACGGCCGTCGCTGCTGAGTCTTGACGAGCCACATGCTTTGACAAGTCAACGTTGCTTGTGTCCCCCACATCGATGCTGACCATGAACGTGCTGCCGACTTCCTCGGTGCTGCTTACCGTGATCTCGCCGCCAAGCATTTCCGCCAAACGCTGGCTGATTGCGAGCCCAAGTCCAGTCCCGCCAAAGTGCCGGGTCACGCTCGAGTCGCCTTGCGAAAACGGTTTGAACAGACGGTCGATTTGTTCGGGCGTCATGCCGATTCCTGTATCGATCACCTCCAAATCGAGCTGATCGGACGCTTCGTTGAAACGGATGCGAATGCGGATCCGGCCTGTACGAGTGAACTTGATCGCGTTGCCGACGAGGTTGATCAGAATTTGTTTCAATCGTTTTGCGTCGGAGCGAATGACCGTGGGAAGCTTTCCGTCGTACTCGACGGAAAGCGTCAAACCGCCTTCGGTCGCTCGGACTTCCATGATGCTGCGAACGTCTTCGATGACCGCCTCGGGACTGAAGACTTCGCGATCAACCTCCATTCTTCCGGCTTCGATTTTGGACAAGTCGAGGATGTCGTTGATGATATCGAGCAGGTAGTCGCCGTTGCGACGAATCGTTCGCAGGTATTGCTTGGCTTCGTCTTGGTTGGTGAAGTCGCGTAGCAAATCCGCGTAGCCGAGAATCGCCGTCATCGGTGTGCGAATTTCGTGCGACATGTTCGCCAAAAACTCGCTCTTTGAAGCGCTCGCCTGTTCGGCGGCGGCTTGAGCTTCCTTGAGCGCTGTTTCGATCTTCTGTCGAGCCGTGACGTCCCAGTTCAAACCGATGAAGTGACGATACCCGTCGGCACCAACCGTCACGCGTCCCCGTGCGGCAAACCACCTCCATTTTCCATCCGGATGTTGGAAGCGAAATTCATTGTTGTAGTCCGAACCATCTTCCAGGGTTGCTCGAATCGCTTCATCATTTGCGGCCACATCATCGGGGTGAATCCTTTCCAAGAATCGCTCGGCATTGATTTCCGATTTGGGTAAACCACTCATGTTCAAGTGCTGCTGATCCCAGACGACGTCGTTGGTGTCGACGTTCCAGTCAAACATGCCCATCTTTGACGCTGACGTCGCGAGCGATAACCGTTCGTTCGCTTCGTTAAGCTTCGCCGCCACGGTTTTGAGTTGTTCCTCGGCTGCGAAACGTTCGCGAATGTCGACGCCCGATGGAATCAAGTACGCGACCTTTCCATCGGCATCGAACACCGGTGCCATCATGAAGTCGATCATCACCCCATCGTCGCCATGCGAAAATAGCGACACGTCGTAACGAACGACTTCGCCGGCGAAGGCACGCCGCATCGTGTCACGCATTTGATCGGCGACGGCCGCGTCGTAGTTCCACCATGGGGCGTCGGCAAAGTGTTTACCGATCACGACTTCCCGGCGAGTTTGAGCGATCGCGAGCGAGCGTTCGTCGACTTCAACCAAAATGCCGTCGCGGTCGATCACACCGACCAGTCCGAGTTGGTTGTTGATGACGCGGCGAAGATGAGCTTCGCGGTCGATAATCTCGGTGGTCCACGCTTTGTGTTCGGTGATGTCGCGAACCGTGCCGACGAAGATTCGTTCGCCTTGCGACACCGCCTCGCTGACTTGCAGCTCCATATCAAACTCGCTGCCATCCTTGCGTCGGCCTCGAACCTCGCGACCCTTCCCAATGATCTTCGCCTCGCCCGTTTCAAGATACGCCGAAAGGTAGCAATCATGTTCGCTGCGCCACGGATCGGGCATCAGCAAGTTGACGTTTTGCCCTAGCAGTTCCGCCGCCGTGTAACCGAACAATGCCACTGTGGCCGGGTTCACCGAAGAAATCAATCCGCGTCGATTGATCGTGATGATGCCGTCGATTGCCGATTCGAACATTGACTCCAATCGAGACGCGGTTTCCTGATTCAGCTTTTCCGCGACGACACGATCGGTGATGTCGATGCCGCATCCGATCACGGATATGGTTTCGCCATCAGCATTTTTCACCGGACCAAAACTCAAATCGACCATTCGCCGCGAACCGTCGGCCGCCAAAAACTCGCTGTCAAACCGCACCGACTCGCCAGTCGAGCTACGCATCAGTGATTCTTTGATCGTGGCGGTAACGTCCGCATCGTAACTCCAGCAACCAAAGTCCCAGAACTTCAATCCGATCATGGCGTCGCGTTGGAGACCGGTGACTTGAAGTGCGGGCAGGTTCACGTCCACGACCGTACCGTCAAGTGCGTATACCGCGATGAAATTAGTGGTATTGTCGATCACGCGTCGCAGGTATTCCGCGCGATCAGCGTTGTCCAGCTCACGACGTTGCCGTTCGGTGATGTCGAGAACGACGCCGAAGAAGTCCGCCGCTGTGCCGCTCTTCGACATGCGAACTTGACCCCGCGCCCTGACATAACGCGTTTCGCCGCAGGGCCAACGGACCATGTACTCATCTTCGTAGGTTTCACCCGTGGCCATGGAGTACTTGATAGCGTTGGAGATCCGCTCTTGCGCGTCCGGGTCAATCCTGGCAATGAAATCCGCCAGGATCGGTTGGTCGGACTCGGCAAATCCAAACAACCGATTCAGCGTTGCGTTGGAGACGACTTCGTTGGTCTGCATGTTCCAACTCCAAGGGGCCACGTCGGCCACTTCGAGCGATAGATCGAGCCGTGATCGGGCGTCGGCCAACAACACCTCGTTTCGTTTGCTTTCGTCGATCTCTTCGACAACCGAAATGAAATACTCTGCCTGGCCCGACCGATCTTCGGTCGCCGAAGCGGTCAAACGAATCCAAACGGATTCGCCACCGGGACGAATGTATCGCTTCTCAATCGAATAAGACTGCGTTTCCCCGGCGAGGATCGAACGCAGTTGTTCCAGATCTTTCTCCAAGTCGTCCGGATGCGTGATTTCTTGAAACGTTTTTTCAAGCAGTTCTTCACGGCAGTAACCGGTGATTTCACACAGTCGATCATTGACCATCAACCAGCGGCCGTCGCGGTCAACGTGTGCGATACCAACCGCTGCGTTGGCAAACGTTCCGCGAAACCGAACCTCGCTGTTGCGGATGTCGGTCACATCCGTAAACGTCACCACCACCCCGTCACTCTCGCCGGTGTGCGAGCGATACGGCAGCACTCGCCGGATGAAGGAACGTCCTGTCTTGGCAACGACCGTATGTTCGACTGTGTCCGATTCACCAAGTGATCGAGGATCGGGAAGCGGCGGCATGTCGTCGACTTCCGGCAGAAATTTCTCGAGCGGTCGGCCGACATCCGTCGCAATCAGTGAGTAGATCTCACCGATGGCGGGAGTGAAGCTACGAATGTTCAATTCTTGATCCAGAAACACGGTCGCGATCCGAGAGCTCCGCAACAGGTTTTCTAAATCGGAATTGGCCCGCGTCACCGCGTCGCTGCTGGCACGGATTTCTTCCTTGGACGTTTCGAGTTCTTCGTTAGCCGATTGCAATTCCTCATTCATCGACAGCAGTTCTTCGTTGGAGGACTTCATCTCCTCGTAGGCCGCCTCCATTTCCTGCATCGTCTTTTCGAGATCATCACGGGTCGACGATAGTTCTCGTTCAAGGTGTTCGATCATCGCGTCGGCCTGTCGATCCAAACGGCCACGTGCGATCAAGTCTTCGTCCGCGTCCGCGTCGCTTTCATCCCACTTCAGCGGCAGACCGACGTCGTGAAAAACGACCAAGAACAGTCCGCTGTCTTCGCCCATTCGCATCATGGGCTGGACCGTCAGCATCACCCGTTGTTTGCCTTCGTCGGTTTGCACGGATACGTTTTCATGCACCACGCGGCGACGTTTCGCTTTCGCTTCGGACATCGCCGCCCGCAGACCGATTCGCAAACCGCGACGCGCCATCTTGACGATGTTGTTGTGAAAAGTGCCCTCGCCCGTTGAAAGGTACTTGTTCGTTTCGCCGGACGAACAAAGAACCTGACCATCCTCGTCGATCACAACGGACTTGGGTGCAAACTCGTCCAGCACGATCCGCTGCATCACCTGCACAAGGTCCGTTCGATCCTCGTCCAGCGGCGATGAACCTGGGGGCCGGATCAGTCCGCCAGTTGTCGAACGCAACGCCAGCGGAGCGTTTCGACCGATCGCCGTTCCCTTCCGCTGACTGATGCGATGTTTGGCGTCGACGGTTCGGAACAGTTCGCCGTGCGTCGAGATATTTTCGCTCGGCCCCAGCAACAAGTATCCGCCCGGACGCAAAGAATAATGAAACAGCGGAATCAGTTTTTTCTGCAAGTGCGGACCGAGATTGATCAACAGGTTGCGGCACGAGATCAAATCTTGCCGCGAGAACGGTGGATCGCTGATAAGGTTGTGTGGTGAGAACAAGATCGACTCGCGAAGCTCCTTCACCACGTGGTAGCGTTTGCCTTTCTTGACAAAGAAACGCTTCAATCGCTGCTCGCTGACGTTCTCGGCGATACCGATCGGATAGATCCCTTGGCGGGCTGTGGCCAGAGCGCGTTCGTCAATGTCGCTGGCAAAAATTTGGAAGGTGGGCGTAGCGGAACTCGTCAAGAGTTTTGATTCCTCATTCCCGCCGCCGAAAGTTTTGACGACTTCCGCCGCGTGTTCATGGCACAACATCGCGATCGTGTACGCCTCTTCGCCGCTGGCGCAACCCGGCACCCAAATCCGCACCGGGTCATCCGGCTTTCGATTCTCAAACAACTTCGGCAACACTTCCTCGGCCAAATGCTCGAACGTTTCCGGATCGCGAAAGAACGCGGTCACACCGATCAGCAATTCTCGAAAGAGGGTGCGTGTTTCCTCTGTGTCACGGTGCAGTCGCTCGACGTACTCGCTGACGATGGAAATCTTCAAGACTTGCATCCGGCGTTGGATACGTCGGCCCAGCGTGCTGGACTTGTAATGCTGGAAGTTGTGATTTGTTTCCTGCATCAACCGTTCGGCGATGTCTGGAATCGCATCCTCGATGCTTTCCTGCAGTCGCTTGCCCTGCAGCCGCTGCGACGATTGCTGCAAGAACGTGAAGTACTTCAAAAGCTCGGCGGCAATCTCTGACGGCGACAGCACTTGATCGGCCACTCCCGTCGTAGCCGCGTTGCGAGGCATCGAATCGTACTTGGCCGATTCGGCGTCCTGCGCAAATGTCATCCCGCCGGCATCGCTGATCGACTTCAACCCCAGCGTGCCATCGCTGCCCGCTCCCGACAGGATCACGCCGACGCCGCGTTCGCCTTGAGTCTCGGCTAGCGAATGAAATAAATGGTCGATCGGCGTTGGTTGCCGCCCTTCGTTTTCTTCGTCGACCAAGATCAATGAGTCGTCGCGCACCTCGATCAAGCTCTGTGGCGGACAAACGTAGACCGTGTTCGGTGCGATCTTGGTCCGCGACGTAAGCTCGACAACCGCCATCGCGGTTTGGTTGGCTAGGATTTGCGTCAGCAGCGACTTGGTGTTCGGGTCCAAGTGCTGAACAAAAACGATGGCGAAACCAGGCACTTTACCGAGTCCGCTGAGCAGCTCCTGAAAAGCTTCGAGTCCGCCGGCCGAGGCACCCACAGCAACAATCAAGCAATAGTCATCGGACGTCGATCGCTCAGCTTTCATCAACGGGCAGCCTCGCTGTCAATCAGCAATGTACGTGTTCGTGTAGGTAAAGAGCCAAATTGTCGTCAAAACCAGCTCTTTTGTCGATCCTACCTCCCGAGTTTGGAACGCAGATTGCGTTGGCGGGAAAGACTAACGGCTTCGATGGATGAGCCGACACCCGTAATGCCAGGGAAGGAGAATCGAGATGGTCATGCTGACACCTGGAAATTCAAGCGAACATCATTTCCGCAGGCTCGGAATCTCAATCTCAGTCGCCCATCGGCCGGGCGGGAAAGCTCGGATCGACCTAGCGATCCCGGATGACTTTCCTAATAGCGACTTCGACCAATCCCAATGGCGGCACACCAGCGACAAGTCGTTGACCGAGAAGCAGCGGTCTGAGCGTCGCCACCACCTTTGCAATCAACTGCACATTGCGGGCATGTCACTGGACATTCTCGGTCGTCACGTCGGGAAAGGAGACGTGGACTTAGATGAGTTGGAGTCAGTGCTAGTGATGGCGGTCGAGGCGTTGACAGAACTGGAAGGCTCCGCGATTAAGCGAGCATAGAACTGTGTCTTGAATGTCGATGCGGCCGACGGCGGTGTGAAAGCCCGACGTGACGTCGATGATGGAAGCATCACGGTCGACGTGGACGCATAGCGAACAGTCCATCTCGACGACAATGAACATCGCAGTCCAATATTGACGATGGATTGCCTTCTTTCACGCTGCAAACAATTTGCTGCCGTTGGTCCAACAAGTGCTACCCTCCGCTGCTACGTCGCCCGCTCGGGTGACCGCTCTTCACATCAAAAGGAACGAAGCAATGAACTGGGATCAAATTCAAGGCAAGTGGAAACAAGTCAAAGGCCAAGCCCAACAGAAGTGGGGCGACTTGACCGACGACGACCTCGATCGAGTTGAAGGCAAGCGAGAAGAACTGGTCGGTGTCGTCCAAGAGAGGTACGGTCTCGCTCGCGAAGAGGCCGAACGCCAAGTCAAGCAATTTGAGTCGTCGTGCAACTGCTGACGAAGCAGTTGCTCTCATTCCAGAGTAGAGAGACTGCCGCTATTCTGGCTCTTCCGACGGGAAGCGTGCGAGAGATCTAGGAACGAGGTTTCGATCGCCGGAAGCAACTTATGAAAGACGATTCACCATGACCATCATCGAAGATTTCAAGAAGTTTGCACTCCGTGGCAACATGGTTGATCTTGCGATCGGCTTCACCGTTGGGGCTGCGTTCACGACGGTCGTGAAGTCGCTAGTCAATGACGTCATCATGCCCCCGATCGGCTTGATGACGGGCAACGCTGACTTCAGCGATCTGTTTTGGATTTTGGATCTTCCCGACGACGTCCAGGAACCCAGCGGCGGTTATCAGACACTCGCGGACGCGCAAGCCGCCGGCGCGGTCACGATCAACTACGGACAATTCTTGAACACATGCTTGGCCTTGTTCATTGTCGCCGTCGCGATGTTCATGATCATTCGCTTTGTCAATCGTTTGGACGAACAGCTCGACGAAGCCTTCGGCGACAAACCACCAGAGGGTGAACCGACCGAAAAGAAGTGTGATTTCTGCCGAACAACGATCGCTTACCGAGCAAGTCGCTGCCCGCACTGCACGTCGCAACTCGAAACACCGCCGCCGGTGCAACGCGACGCGAGTCTGGCGGGTGGTTAGGCGAACCATTCGAGTCACGAAAGGTTGGTTGCGAACTCTATTTGTGAACGCTCCGCCCTTGATGGAGGATGTCGAAACGGTCCAAGATGACATCGCGAGTGCGGATGACCAAGAAGAAATTGAGCGGTTGCAACGGATCGTAAACGAATCGCAGAGAGACCAAGCCGAATATCAGTTGCCGTCGGACGGTTGCGGACCAGTCTATCGACGTAGCTATTGGGTTTCTTTTTGCTGCGAACTCTCACCGCAGAAGTTGGTCCATAACATCAAGTCCTATCCGGAACGCTTTTGCGATCCCAGGTTAGCCAAGTTCACCAAGACGCGAGGCACGGTCGGCCGAATGGAAGTCGGTGACCGCTTTCACATTCACATCTCTGGCCCATGGGACGGACCGGTCGAAGTCATCGAGACGGACGACGACTCCTTCACCTTCGTAACGCTCGCCGATCATCTTGAAGCAGGCTTCATCCGTTTTTCGATCCAATCGGTTGGCGATCTGACAGAATTCCGCATTGACTCGTGGGCATCATCGGCTGGGCCGCTTGTTTGGTTGACTTACTCGGGACTCGGGATCACCAAAAAGATGCAAACGAAGATGTGGCGTCACTACTGTTTGAAGGTCGTCGAGGTGGTCAGCGGCAAAGTCGTCGGACCGCTGCGGATCAGCACGGTTTGCCTAACCAAAGAAGGGAAACACGGAGAAGCCGATGGCTAACCCACGGTGGCAGCAACGACTGACCGAGTTGGACGCGTTGCCGTACAACTACGACGCCAGCAACTACGTCGAGGGTCAACCTGGCTGGAACGTCGACCACTACGAACAAGCACTCCCAGCCGAAGCTCCCGGACCACCAATCGACGGTGGATCCTTCGAGGTTGCCAAAGACATCATCACCCGCTACGAGTTTCCCGACCCCACTCGCATCGTCGGCCACTTCCGCGACGATGCAGGGCTGGACGGTCGCACGATGTTGTTGGAGGCAAAATTCTTATGGATGACTTTTGCGTTTGGCGTTCGCGTCTCGAAGGTGGTCAATGATCGCCGCCACGATGATAAAGGTCAGTGGCAAACCAGGTTCGGCTATGCTTATCGCACGTTGCAAGGTCATTGGGAAATTGGCGAGATGCAGTACCTGATCGTCAAGAACGAATCGAGCGGCGACGTCCGGTTCGTGGTGGATGCCTATTCGCGGTACGATCGCATTGCGAATCCACTGCACCGGATCGGGTTCAAGCTGCTCGGACGACGGCTACAAAAGCAGTTCGCTCGAACGTGCCTGCTTCGACTCGACCGTATGGTCAGGGAACGTCGACGGACAGGTGCTGATGCTTGAACGCTCGGTCTGCAAACGCATGATGGTGTCGCCAAACCGGCATGGAATCACGTTTGTAAGAACGCCGCGAAACGTGCTCAACAAGCTTCGTTTACCACTGATGGCTTGCACACATCGCAGCGACAGTACGCCAGGTCTTGCGATTCAGCGTCGTCGAAGTGCTTCAGCAGCGTTTCCCATCGACAATGGTGCTCTTCGGCGAAACGCACCATTTGCTGCAATGCGATGACTCGATCCTCGCTACGATGCCGAGCCTCATTCGCCAGCCGATCGGTGATGTCGTGGTCGATCTCGTCGACCAAATGAGCCCATCGACCGCGCCCCATCGGTGCCACCAGTCCGCGTGAGGCGAGTTGCTGAAGACAATTCAGTAGCGTTTGACGCCCGAGAGCACTGATCTTTGTGATCTCGCTCAACGACGCACTTCCGTTTTCGTCTCCCCAACGCTCGACTCCTTGCCGCAACACATGATGAGCGGTTGCTAGTTGCGACGAATCGAGATGACCGCCGGCGAACATTTTCAGAACTCGCAAGTCATCACGAGCGAACAGCAAGGTGCAATTGGCGTGCTTACCGTCGCGGCCAGCCCGACCGACTTCCTGGTAGTAGGCTTCCAGCGATCCAGGAATGTTATAGTGGATCACGCGGCGAATGTTCGGTTTGTCGATCCCCAAACCGAATGCGTTGGTCGCGAACATTATCGCCGGTTCGCCATCCATGAACGCGGTTTGCGATCGCGTTCGATCCGCCTTCTTCATACGCCCGTGATAACCATGCACCGGAACAGGCAAGTCACCGAATGCATCGACTAGGCGTTCGACGTCTTTGATCGTGCTGCAATAAACGATCGCCGGTTCGTTTGCGATCAAGAAGTCGTCTGACGTCAGCAACCGACGAAGCTGACGATCTTTGTCGGCGATTGACTGACAATGAAGAACTTCTAAACGCAGGTTTGATCGGTAGACGCTGTTGGTTACGACGACCGGATCGCTCAAGCGTAGACACGCCAGAATCTCGTCAATCGTTCGCAGGGACGCAGTCGCCGTCATGGCGAGAATCGGCGGGTCACCCAGTCGCCGGCGCGCGTGCTGCAGGCACAGATAGTCTGGACGGAAGTCGTGCCCCCACTGGCTGACGCAGTGGGCTTCATCGATCACGAAAAGATCAACGCCGACCTCGGCCAACCATTCGCAGAGGTCCGTCTGCTGCAGTCGCTCGGGGGTTGTGAACACAAATTCTGACTTCCCGCTGCGTAGGTCTTCGCGGCACTGCTTGACTTGCTTCTTTGATTTGGAACTATTCAAGATGACTGCTTCGATGCCATGCTCTTGCAAGCTTGCAGCCTGGTCCTCGGCAAGCGATATCAGCGGACTGACGACGACCGTGACGCCGTCCAACTCCAATCCCGGCAATTGGTAACACAGACTCTTTCCCGAACCGGTAGGCATCAAGACCAGCGTGTCGAGTCCGTCCATCGCTGCTTGGCAAGCTTTCGATTGCCCCGGCCGAAATCGCTTAAATCCAAACGCTTCCTTCAAACGGCCACGTAGCCGTGCGACATCGGTCATGGTTGCTCTCTTTAACGTCCAATTGCCAAACTCATCTCATCTGCGGATCAAGACACCGTTCGCATTTGTCATGCCGAATCAGAACAGAACAGTTTCAAAGCAGATCAATTGCTGCACCTGCGGGGAGGTGCCGGGCGGCCTTTCGGGTGCTGCCGGATGGCCCTTCAGGAAGCGTTCGCCAGCAACGAGCGACTCTACGACATCGCGATCCTTCCACACCACTGATTCGCGTCTGTCCTGTTATGGACTGCAAGCCCTCTGATGGACTGCGAGCCAGTGGACCAACACCGCGACAGATGGTTCAAGGTCGGGCGATTCTGACCGCATTGGAAGATGATGCCTTCGAGGCCCTCGGTTGAGTTCGTTGGTGATTTCGTTGGCACAACGTTTGCGAAAGTCGGGGCAAGTTCTTACTTATAGTTCTTTCAGTGGCGGGCATTCACGTTGGCTAAAGCAAAAGACATTCAGGCGAAAACTGGTTCCCACGTCGGCAACGGTGGTGAGTTGCATCAAACCCATTCAGGCGCCGGTCGATTGACGACCAATCAAGGCTTGCCGATCGCCGACGATCAAAATACGCTCACGGTCGGACCGCGTGGGCCGCAGCTGCTCGAAGACTTCATCTATCGCGAGAAGATGACGCACTTCGACCACGAGCGCATTCCTGAGCGAGTGGTGCATGCTCGCGGCTACGCGGCTCACGGATACTTCCAGAGCTACACTTCACACGCCGATCTGACGAAGGCGTCGTTCTTGCAGGACCCGTCGATCAAGACACCGGTCTTCTGCCGCTTTTCGACGGTCGCCGGCAGTGCCGGCTCGCACGACACCGCTCGCGACGTGCGCGGCTTTTCCGTCAAGTTCTACACCGACCAAGGTAACTATGATTTGGTCGGCAACAACATCCCCGTGTTCTTCATCCATGATGCGATCAAGTTCCCCGACTTGATTCACGCCGTAAAGCCGGAACCCGACCGCGGGTTTCCGCAGGCACAATCGGCACACGATACGTTCTGGGATTACGTGTCGCTCAGTCCCGAGTCGATGCACATGCTGATGTGGATCATGTCCGACCGAGCGATTCCACGATCGTTCCGCATGATGGAAGGCTTCGGTGTTCACACGTTCCGCATGATTAACGCAAAGGGCGAAGCCAAATTTGTCAAGTTGCACTGGCGTCCAATGCTTGGCACTTTCTCACTGATCTGGGACGAAGCAGTAAAGATCGGCGGAGCTGATCCCGACTTTCATCGTCGCGATCTATTCAATTCGATCGCGTTAAAAAGGTTTCCAGAGTGGGAACTGAGCGTCCAGGTTTTTTCCGAGAAAGAAGCCGAGGGTTTCGACTTCGACGTTCTCGATCCGACGAAGCTGGTTCCCGAAGAACTTGTGCCGTTGACGCCGCTGGGAAAGATGGTGCTTGATCGCAACGTCGACAATTTCTTTGCCGAGACTGAACAAGTTGCGTTCTGTCCGTCGCACGTTGTTCCTGGCATCGACTTCTCGAACGATCCGCTTCTGCAGGGCCGCTTGTTCTCGTACCTAGACACGCAGCTATCCCGACTGGGAAGTCCCAACTTCCATCAAATTCCTGTCAACAAGCCGAAATGTCCGTTTGCAAACTTTCAGCGTGACGGGCACATGCAAATGGAGGTTCCGACGGGCCGCGTCGCCAATGAACCCAACAGCCTGGACAACGGAATGGTTCGCGAAGATCCGACGAACGGTTTTCAGACGCATCCAGCGATGGAATCCGGCCAGAAACTGCGTATTCGTCCCGAAAGCTTCGCAGATCACTACTCGCAGGCACGGATGTTCTTCCGCTCGATGACGAAGCCGGAACAGCGTCACATCGTTGGCGGGTTTGCGTTTGAACTGGGCAAGTGCAATGAAGCGAAGATTCGCAGCCGAATGCTCGGCCATCTCAGCAACGTCGACCAAGACCTCGCAGGCCAAGTCGCTACGGCGTTGGGAATGAAGGGCAAAGCCGATACGATCAAGCCGATCGTTCCCGTCCGCGACGCTGAACCTTCCACGGCCTTGTCGCAGTACGCGAAGGCTCCGGAAAGTTTCGCGGGCAAGAAGATTGGTCTGCTGACCACCGATGGCGTGGATGCCAAGTTGTTGGCTGCACTCAAAAAGCAAGTCAAAGCCGAAGGCGCCGTCTTGGAAATCATCACGCCGACGATCGGTTCAATCACCACCAGCAAGGGCGACGAAGTCACCCCGGATCATTTCCTTGCCGGTGCCCCTTCCTGTTTGTTCGACTGCGTTGTCGTCGCTCCCTCGGCGGACAACGCCGACATGCTCGCCCAGCAGGCCGCCGCGGTCGATTTCATCCGTGATGCGTTCGCTCACTTGAAAGTGATCGGCTTTCACCAAACCGCGGCGGTGCTGTTTGAAAAAGCGAGCGTCGCAACGGACGCCGACGAAGGGTTGGTTGACGTTAGCAACGCGAAGCTAGAGTCGCTGATGGAAAAGGCAAGGCAGCATCGCATTTGGGATCGGGAACAGAGCGTGCGGGCGTTCTAGCCAGCGGAAAGCCCTGCAGCGTCCTGGTACAATCGGGGCATGGAACTCGAGCGATCGTGTAGTTTGTTTGAAAACTCTCCCGCGGTGCGACTTCTTCGGTCGCAGCATGCGGCGTTTGTTTTGCACTTTCTTGAGGCCATTTTTAAGCGAGGGGAGTTGCCGCCCAGCGGAACGCTGCAGCACGAGGATCTGCTGCGGCGTTTGGCGTTGTTTCAGGATGATCTTCGCGACGACGGGTTTGAGGCGCTTTCACAATCGGCCGATCATTATCTGATCGCTTGGTCGGATGAAGGATGGTTGCGGCGTTTTCTAAAATCGGATTCCAACGAACCGCAGTATCAATTGACCCGGCATAGCGAAGACGCGCTTCGATTCGTCGATATGCTGATCACACGTCAAACGGGTTTTGTCGGTACCGAGGGTCGGCTGCGGCTGGTGATCGATACGCTCAGCGATATCGTCCGCGGTGCGTCGGACAACCCCGATCGCCGGATGGAAGAGCTGAAGGCGCAGCGGGATGCGATCGACCAGCAAATCGTTGCGATCGCGGCGGGCGGCGAAGTCCAGACGTATGCAGAAGCGACAATTCGCGATCGATTTCAAACCGCGATTGAATTGCTCAAGACGTTGCAAGGTGATTTTCGCGCCGTTGAAGATCGCTTCGAGCAAATCGCCAGGGAAGTCCACCTGCAAACCCAGTCCCGAGGAAAAGCTCGCGGCAAGATTTTGGCGGGAGCCTTGGATGCGGAAGATTTGATTCGTCAAGAAGACGAAGGCGTCAGTTTCTATGCGTTCGTAAAGTTTCTGTTTTCACCCGCCAGTCAAGAAACGCTACGTGGAGTGATCGATGAACTGGTGCGGTTGCCCGCGTTGTCGACCGATCGCGACGGAGTGCGTCGTGTACGAACGATGTTGCCGTCGTTGTTGGCCGAAGCTGACAACGTCCTACGGCAGACCAGTCGGCTGAGCGAAACGCTGCGTCGGTTGCTCGATGCCGAATCGATTGATCACCGACGCCGAATCGCGGAAGTGCTGCGTGATATCCGCACGACTGCGGCCGCTCTGTCCAGCGTGGCGACTCGCACCGAGGATCGCGAATCGCTGAATCGTTTTGGAATCGAAGTGGAATCATTGCCACCGTTTCGCTCGCCGTTTTCTCGCAACTTTTGGGCGACGCCGCAGGCTTTGGATGTAAGGCCGGTGGATGAAGTGATTGATCTTACGGCGGCGGAAAGCGAAGCCCAGAAACTTGCAGCGCTGAAAAATCTACGCTGGCGAAACATGCGGTCGACGCTGGCCGAGATGACTGATCAATCGTCGATGGTCACGCTGCCGCAAGTGATCGCAGCCATGCCGCCCGAAGCGGGCGTGATCGAGATTGTTGGTTGGTTACAAATCGCTCACGAAGACGGTCACGAAATCGACGACTCGGCCAGCCAGACGTTGGTGGTGAATGTGGAATCAGAATCGCAGACGCGGCGAATCCAGGTGACCGTCCCGACGGTGCGGTTCTATCGTGACAAAGTGGTTCGGCCGCGGAAAAAACGCCCGCGTTTGCCGCGTTGAGGCAGGCGGAAATAACGTCGCGAAAGTCGTCAAGGTTTTCGGCAGCCAGGACCGAAACTCTCGACGAGTTTTGCTACGTCGGTCGTTACGAGCTTGAACCGAGACAGTTACAATCCAGCTCCATGAACGACGATGCCGATCTACTTCCAGAACGTCTTCCGCCGCCCGTGGCTTGGTCGGCGGCGGCCGTTCGTTTGTTGCAAGGCATTGTTTATCACGACGATGCCGGCGATGCGTGGGATCGTATCCTAGAAAACGTCACACCGTTGACCGACTATTTTGTTCGCATTGGCGTTCGTTTGGTCGTCGACGAAGACAACGGCATGGCGTACTTGCGTCAGATTGACCCGGAAAGTTTTCCGACCGAGTACCCGACCATGGCGACCCTGTTTCGCAAAACACGACTGGGGTTTGATCTGTCGATCTTGTGCGTTTTGCTTCGCGATGAACTTCGCCAATTCGAAGAGGAGATTCGCCAGGATGAACGCTGCGTCGTCGAGCAAGCGAATCTGTTGACGCTGTGGTCTGAAATAGGTGGCCACCAAGACGATCCCGTGCGACTGAATCGTCAACTGACATCGCACTTAAAAAGCTTACAAGACATGAAGTTCGTTCGTCAGTTCTCGGAATCGCCGCCGTCTTGGGAAGTGCGTCGAATCTTGAAAGCTCGATTGCCGCTGTCGGAAATGGAGCAGATGCGAGCCGAGCTGGTTCAGGAATTGGAACGCCGACGTGAAAGTGCGAGTCAGGAGCCGAGCCAGTGAGCCGGAAAACTCGACATGATTCTCAACAAGGATCACTGTTTGGTGCTGAACGACAGCCGATCGCGTTACCGGGTTATCGGTTGGATAAACTGGAAGTCTACAACTGGGGAACCTTTGACAGCACCGTCCACAGCATCCAACCGCACGGCGAATCGGTGTTGCTGGTCGGCGAAAACGGAGCCGGCAAGTCGACGTTGGTCGACGCCGTCTTGACGCTGTTGGTTCGGCCAGGCGTTCGCAACTACAACGTCGCCGCCGGCGCGGGCAAGAAAGAACGCGATGAAACCAGCTACATCCGCGGGGCATACGATAAAGCGTCCGGCGACGACGACCGATCAAGAACGCAGTACTTGCGGCAAGACAGCAATTTCTACACGGCGTTGTTGGCCTGTTTTCGATGCGCTTCCAGCGGCAACGTGTTCACGTTGGCCCAGGTCATGCACGTTGCCGCCGATCGCCGAGTGATCTGGTACGCCTATTGTGAAAAACATCGCGGCATCAGCGAAGACCTGTCGGGGTTTGATTCGACCAAAAACATCAAACCCGTTCTGGAAAAGGCTGGCTGGGAAGTAACTGATCGCTACTCGACCTATCACGGTTGGTTACAGCGAAAGGTGCGTTTCCAACCCAAGGCCATGGACGTTTTCAACCAAACAGTGGCCGTCAAAGATGTGCAAAAACTGAACGACTTCATCCGCACCCACATGCTGGAAAAGAAGCCGTGGAACGACAAGGTTGACAAACTGCTGCGACACTTCACGCAGCTCAGCGAAGCCTATCAAAAACTTACGGAAGTTCGCGAACAAGCAAGGCTGCTTAAGCCGATCGTCGAGATCGGTGATCGTCACGAGGAGCTGTCACATCAACTCACGATGCTACGTCGACAACAGCAAACGCTGCCTGCGTACTTTGATCAAGCGACGGTTAACTTGTTGCAGCCGTTGTGCGAGCAGTGGACTCGCAAAATCACCGACTTGAAAGCAGAACTTGAATCGCTGGATCAATTGATCGGAGCACGTCACGAAGCGATCGCTAAGTTGACGGTCGAAATTAACAGGCAGGGCGGCGACCGAATTCGGGATCTGCAAACCGAGCGGAAGCAACATCTCGAAGAAGCCGATCGAAAGAAGCAGCAACGCTTGGAAATCCAGTCGTTGCTCGCAACCGCCGGCATCAGGGTCGAATTGATTGATCCGTCCCGTTTTGAATCAGCGATGAAGTCTGCAGGCGACCGAACGGTCCAGTTGCAGGCCCAAAGCGAAGCCGCCGAGAAACAAAAGCTGGAACACGACGTTCAGATCGTGGAGACTCGCAAGCAAATCGAGCAGGAATCCGTTGAATTGGAATCGCTACGCAAACGTCGCAACAACTTGCCGACTCAGTTCATTGACGTCCGCGACGCGATTTGTGCGACGCTGCAGATGGCATCGGAGGATCTGCCATTCGCCGCCGAAATGACCGCCGTGAAGAATGAATATCTCGATTGGGAAGCGTCGATCGAACTGGTACTGGGCGGTTTTGCTCGCACGTTGCTGGTTCCCGATGACCTTTATCACGACGTATCGCGACACATCGATCGCAATCGCTTGCTGGACCGACACGGCAAAGGCACGCGACTGAGTTATGACCGCGTCAGTGTTTCGGGCGAAGTCCACTTGCCCAAGACACGTCCATTTGGACTTCCCGACATGCTGGCGTATCGTCCCAAGCATGATTTATCACCGTTTGTTCGCGGGCAGATCGAAAGCCGTTTCGATTTTCTTGCTTGCAACGATATCGCCGAGTTTCAAAAGACCGGCGGTCGCGCGATGACTCGCAATCGTCACATCAAGATCGACGACCGACGACACAGCAAGGACGATCGCAGTCATCCCGAGGACCGCCGGCATTATGTATTGGGCTGGGACAATAAGGCCAAAATCAAAGCATTGGAGTCGTCGATTCACGGGCTGGGCGGACAGCTTCAAACGCTTGTCGAGCAATCGGACCAGCAGCGAAAGCTAATGCGACAGGCCGAAGATCTGATAAAGAACTTGCATCGGTTTGTCGCGATACCGGATTTCAATTCCATCGATGACGCGGCAGCCGACGCCGAAGCCGATCGCTGCCATCAAGAGATCACACGCTTGGAAAGGTCCAACGACAAACTGCGTGAACTGAAAGAGCAACAGAAACAATTGGAAGCGGAACGAATCGGCTTTGATCTCGATCGCTCGAAGGCGACTGACCAACAAGCCGACTTGAAACAGCAGCTCAAGCAAGGAAGTAAGCTTCTCGACAATGTGGCCGCCAGCATGAACGCTCGCGATGCCCCACCGGATCCCGAAACGCTCACGCAGCTCGCGGACGCCTGGCCGATTGAGTCGGCCGACATCGTGGAACTTCTCCGGCGGAAAGACGAAGCGTCTCAGCATTGGAACCGGATCATCGAAGGCGCCGAGGCGAAACGCAATCCGGTCGCCAAGCAATTGTCGTCGAAGATGAATGTGTTCCTGAATCGCTTTCCCGCGTTTCGGTCCGACATGGATGTTTCGCCCGATGATCTGCCGGCCTACCGCGTTCTAAAAACGAAGATTGACCAAGACGAATTGCCGCAACACGCGCGTCGATTTCGCCAGCGGCTCAAAAGTTCGGTGCTGCAGGAGATCGGTGTGCTCAACGCCACATTGGAACAAGAACGGTCTGACATCCGAGCCAAGATCGAATCACTTAACGAGGCCCTGCGTCCGCTCGATTGGGAAAAAGACACCTACATTCGACTGGAACCCAAGGACAGTCGTGACGCGGAAATTCGCAGCTTCCAGACCGACTTACATGGCTGCCTGGACAACACGATGGACGGCAGCGACGACGCGAACGAACAAGCGTTCCGTCGGATCGAGACGTTCGTCGAAAAACTGCGCAGCGATGAAAACCAACGATGGCGAGAGCGTGTCGTGGACGTACGGAACTGGTTCAACTTCGTCGCGCGGGTCTACGACAAAGAAACCGACACGCCAGGAGCCGAGTATGACGGCGGTTCTGGGAAATCGGGCGGCGAGAAAGGCAAGCTGGCGTTCTTAGTTTTGGTTGCAGCGATCGCCTATCAATACGATCTGACGCCTGACGGTGACAACGAAGACCGATTTCATTTTGTGATGGTCGACGAAATGTTCTCTCGCAGCGATGACACGCGAGCCAGAGCGGCGCTTGAATTGTTCGAGCGTTTTGGCTTACAGCTCGCCATTGTCGCGCCGCTGGACGCGAAGGCTCAGATTGTCGAAGACCACGTCGGCATGTACTGCCACATCGTCAAAGATGCCAAGACGCATCGCAGCCGAATGCTAAGCCTGACGGCCGACCAGTATGAAGAGGTGCGTTCGCAGCCCGCGACAAAATCGTCGTCAACGCCAAAGTCGAAATTGTGATCACGCCCGATGAAATTCGCGATAAGGCTCGCCGTCTTCTCGGTAAAGCGATCGCCGCTTGGCTGGCCGGCGAACCCATTTTTCCGTATCGCATTCCGGCCGATCTGAAATTGCCGTCGGATTTGCCACGGGCGATTGAGAGTGTCGAACGCTTGCGATCAGAATCAAAAGAACAGCGTCGGTATGGCTATCGGATCGAGTGGGAAAAACGCCGCAGTCGAACGCATGGGCAGAACGACTTTCCGACTGCAATCTACCTGGATTCGCTCGACGACCTAAGCCGATTGATTGGCGAGTTGCCCGCTTGGACGATATTGCAAAAACAGACGCAAATGATTCGCGAGCGGCTGCCGACTCTTGAATCATGGATTCGGCAAGCCGGTCACTGGCGGAAGCTGATCGATGTAGGTGACGATTTGGATGGCCTGCTTGGCTTGACCGAGTACTTCATAGCCCATCCGCGTCCGGGTGTGTTCGCGCGGCGGATTCCAGTGGCGTCAACCAAGTTGTTGGAAAGCCATAAACCGCTGTTATCGGATTGGCTCGACCGCTTGCTGCCATTTGGCGCAATTGATGTTCGCTACGGCACCGATCAATTCGAGCCTCGCTATGGATTGAAGTACGCACGCCCGCATTTTCTGTTGCGACCGTTGGATGCCGACGTGGGGCATCGTATCGGGATGTCGTTTGACGAATGCTCGTTGCCCGCCGAAACGCTATCGGCACTCCCGGTCGGTGACGCACGCGTCTTCATTGTCGAAAACAAAGTCAGCGTGTTGACGATGCCCGCGATCCCCAACGGCCTGGTGCTAGGCGGATTGGGCAACGCCGTGACGCAGCTTGCAGAAATTGCGTGGTTGCACGACCGCCCGGTGCACTACTGGGGTGACCTGGACGCCGCCGGTTTCGAGATCCTCAGTCGCCTGCGAGACCTTCTGCCCGACGTGCGTAGCCGATTGATGGACGAGTCAACTCTCCAGCAGTGCAAGCCATTGGCTACCTTCATCCGCCCGCAACCGCCCAAACCCAACCTGAACCTGACCGCCGCTGAACGGGCGGCCTACCAGGTTGTGTGCGATGAGGGAATCCGCGTCGAGCAAGAACACATTGGCGATGGCATCGTTCGCATGTCGCTGGGCGATTGACATCGACAACGCCAAGACCTCGGTAGCAGCACTGACATGAGAAGATGTTGAATCATTTGCGGTAGATCGCGGCCGAATGGACAATCAAGTGCGATCAATAAGTGACGGAGTTACCGTAGCTGATCCCGCCAGGGTTCAGTCCGGTCTGAACCCTGGCGGGATCAGCTACGTCAGTTGGTGTTCGCCGAGAGCTAAGAAACGGCGGTATCACGCAAAAGACCGAGATTCAAACGCTCTAAGTTCATTCACCGTTCCTTCGTTCTCGCTTAAAGGCTTTTGACCAGTTCCATGACTCGATTGATACCGACCGGTTTGGTCACCAAGTGGTCAAATCGACAGCCATCTAAGTGCTGGGAAACCGTGTCTTGGCTTTCACCCGTCACCGCAACGAGAACGGTATCGTCAAACCGCTGATCGCTGCGAACCGCCTTCGCAAACTCATAGCCGTTCATCCTGGGCATCCCAAGATCGGTAAAAACAAGGTCCGGTTGTTCTTCGCCGACCATCCGCCACGCCTCCTCACCATCGGCCGCTTCGCGAACACGATGACCAAGACGGACCAACAGCGTTTTCAAAACGAAACGATTCGCACGCTCGTCGTCGGCGATCAGAATATTTAACAATCGAGTCGAGTCGTTAGTCGGCGAAAGGCTAGATGGCAATGCATTAGTGTCCAAGTAAAGAACGAGGTAACGAGTCCTCTACTGAGGATCTCGTTACCTTACAAGCGACGATAGCTGATACGAAGTAGCGAAGATTATGTGCATTTGATCAGACTTTGCCAAGACAGGCTAAAAGCATCAAGCTCGAAGAAAGGCAAGTAAATCTTTGGCAAGTTGCTCTTTGTGCGTTGCAAATAATCCGTGCGGTGCCCCTTCGTATTCAATTAAAGATGCCGAAGGGATTGCCTTCGCTGCCGCTCGACCGCTGGCGTCGATCGGTACCGTGGCGTCGTTAGTTCCGTGAATGATCAACGTCGGCACCGTGACGGCAGCAAGGTCGGGCCGGAAATCCGTGGTGGCGAATGAACCGGCGCACGCGAGTGTCGCTTTCAAGCTAGCTTGCATCGCGAGGCTGCGGGTCCAATTCAAGTATTCATCACTGACGGGGTGCGACATCAACCCAACGCCGTAGAAGTCTTTGAAGAAGTTGGCGAAGAACGCGGGACGGTCGGCCAGCATCGACTCGGTCATGCCATCGAACACTGACTGGTCAACGCCGTTGGGATTGTCTTCGGTTTTCAGCATGTAAGGCACCACCGACGACATCAAACCGCATTGCTTCACATGCCGCCCGGCGTGACGTGACATGTACCGGACGACTTCGCCGCCGCCCATCGAAAAGCCGATGATCGTGGCGTCTTCCGCTTTCATCTCCGTCATCACGTCGCTCAAATCGTCCGACAGTGCATCGTAGTCGTAATTGCCAAAGGGTTGATCGCTGCGACCGAACCCTCGACGGTCATACGCGATCGCTCGAAAGCCCGCGTCGGCGATCTTCATCGCGTGGTAGTCCCAACTGTCGGCCGACAAAGGCCAACCGTGAATCAATACGACCGGCCGGCCGCTGCCCCAATTTTTGACATACAAGCCGTGTCCATCGCGGGTGGGAATCAATGTCATCGGAGATTTCCTTTTGCAATTCCAAACCTAAGAACACCGGCAACGAGTGCGATAATCAGAAAAGTCAAAGCCCAGCCCAACAAGGCGATCTCCAAAGGTGAAAAGTTTTCTGCTCCGCGTGGCGTGAACATCACTCTCACTCGGGCGTCAATGCTCAACCGAATTATTTAAGCGATTTGCGTGCCAAAGCTATCGAGTGGCTCAATATCTACCCGACTGATTCAGCGTTACGATTCCAAAAGGTGGGAGATTGGCCTGATTTCAATCAGTGTGGTTCAGCCAAGACCGCCACGTCGTCAATTTTACTCGCACCGCTCGAAACAGATTACCACTTCGGTTTAAAGCGGTCGTGGATATGACTGACGATCAGCTCGCGACTTCTCTCGGCAGACAGGTCCTGAGTTCGCTCGATGTCTTCAATCTCCGACGCCAATTTTTCGTCTTTGATGATCTCGCGGAACCAACTCGAGTAATCGTGATGATGCAGATGGTGCAACCACGTTTCGTCGTCGATCCCTTCGGCCGTTTTGATAAACTCCTTCAGGTTCGCGGTTGATAACGATAGTTTCTTGTCGGGACCGCGGAATACGAATTGCAGATCCTCGTCCATGTCGCCTTCGTAATAGCTGTGCTGATGACGTTGGCCATCGACCCGTGGAGCCAATCGACTGAACCACATTGGCCGATCGTCTCCGCGCCGCCAGGCGAGTGCCCGATGCGGACGGCGATCTTCAGGCGGATGGAACTTTGGCACCGGCTCGTTGATGAGTTCGCAGCATTCTCGAATCGCCTTCTCAGGTTTCTCGGCAATCGAAAAGATCCAATCGACGTGTTCCAACACCGCCATCGAAATCTGATCGTGATACGCGGTAATGAAGATGATGCCGGCGAGCTCTTCGCCGCTCCACATTTCTGCCGGTTGCCAATCTTTCGGAGCTGCGTAGTGAGCTTCGTCGACAATGATCCAGTGAGGCCGTCCGGTTCGACTGCGTAGCTCGGCGAGTGCCCGGAACAAGCGGTTGAAGTACTTCGGACGCTCTTGTTTGTCGATGCCAAAGAAGCTGACGATGCAGTGATCATCGGGTTGTTCTAACACGCCGACAACTTCCTCAACCTCCGGTGGTCGTTCAGCGGTACCTAGAGCGATTGAGCCATCGAGACCACGGTAGTCACCTTCGGGGTCGATGACGCAGCACTGTTCGCCACGCTGCGTAAGTGACTCCATCACACTAATCGCCAGCTTGCTCTTGCCGCCGCCCGGTCCGCCAGTGACCAGTACACTGTCACCGTAACCAGGAATCGAAAACGGTTTGCCATCGAGCGTGCTGCCGAAAACTAATCGACGTTCTGTGCGATCACGAAGCAGGCCAAGGTCGCTGTCGAGCATGCTGTCAATCAATTCCTCGACACCTTCTCCACGAGCACCACGCAATACCAGATCGGCCATCTCTTTCACTTTCGGTATTGCGTTGTCGACCGCGACCGCAACTCCGCACATACGCATCATCGCCTCGTCGTTCTCCGCATCGCCGACAGCGACGACGTTGTGCGGCGAGTAGCCCAAAATCTGCAACGCCTTCGCGAGACCAGACGCTTTGTTTACGCCGCTGGGCAACAACATCACCGCGTCTTTGTTGAAGATGATTTGCCAGTCGATCGTGAATTCACGGATGACTTCCAGCGCGATCGTTTCAAAAGGTTGCCAAGTTGCCACAATGCAACGGCCTGTCTCCAAACGTTTCACACCTCGGCGACGAAGTTCATTCTCAAAACCGGGCGGCGGCGGCTCGGCGAGTAATGTTTCCTCGCCGGTTGTCGGATCGAAAAGCAATGCACCGTTCTCAGCAACGATACGATTGAACAACGACACATCGGGGAACAGGTCGAGCACCGGTTCCAAACGTCGTCCGGTTACCAAAATTAACTTGCGTCCCGAATCACGAAGGCGGCGAAGCGAGTCTACTGTTGACTGTTCGACGCGGCCGTCATGAGCGAGCGTGCCGTCGTAGTCGGCCGCCAAAATGTGATAACGCATGATCTTATCGGTCTCCACCAAGCTCCGGCAGAATCAATCGCTTATCGGCGTGCTGGGCTACGAATGCTCGGATCGATTCGGCTTGTTGTCGAACAGCGTCTTCGGCGGATTGCTGAACCTCTTCGTTCGCACGTCCAACGAACATCTTTGGGACATCGACACGGACTTTCAATGCAACGTTCAATATGACGGCGGTTCGATCGCCGTCGGGCTTGGCTTGAAGCTTCGTTTGATAGTCCTCCAAGTTACCCGCTGGCGATTTGGACCTTGTTTCCACGATCATTGATCCGGTTTCGATCACCGCGTGTTGACGCAAGATCAATTCGTCGGCGTCGATCGCCGGGTCTTCCAGGCGAGCGGTGAGTTGCTTGACCGCGTCGACTTCGCTTTTCGACTTGCCGCGAATCGCGTTGAGCAACGGGCGCTCGTCGCCGCTGGTGTCTACTTGAAAGTCGTCAATGCGTTCGTCCTTCAGCGTCATGCCGGAGCGACCGACGATCGCGGCGGTAGCGTTCTTCCGCACCATGATCTGCCGGAACTTGTCAAAGTCCACTTCGATGGTGAACGATTCTTGATGCTGGCCGGTCGCTAGGTGGGTGACGCTGCCAAGTGACCAAGCTGCTGCAGCGACACCGGCGATAAGCAGAATGGTGATGATGGCAACCGTTGCGATCCGACCGGAACTCCAAAACCTTCGGTTCATCCTGTTCCTTTCCATTGAGTGACCAACAACAAAATAGCAAAAGGAATTGCGAGCCCCTGCATAAGCGACTCGCAATTTCGTCCACTACGACAATGGAGTAGACAAAGAAAAATGCCTGGCAGCTAAACAGCCACCAAGCACGTTTGTTGAACCGTCGTTCCAGTTGCTCTGGGGCGGTCCGGTTGTCGCGACGAACGAACCACGACAATGATGCCAAACACGTCCGTTATTCGGTATCGATTTCCTCAAGGGCGTCGGCTTTGTTCTCGCCAGAGTCCTCCAAGTTATCGGCTTTGCGCTCGCCGACGGTCTCTTTACGATCGGCTTTCATCTCGCCACGTTCTTCGATAGCGTCGGCTTTGGCTTCGGCTGCATCTTGGACCGACTCGGATGCGTTGTCGGTGCGTTCACGCAGATTTTCGGCTGCGTTTTGCGACGCATCGCGGGTCGCTTCCGCGGACGATTGCGATTGATCACGAATGTCCTCGGCTTGTTGCTGGGTTGTGTCGCGGATCGCATCGGCTTCGCGGTCCATCGCGGTTTCATCGCACCCAACCATGGCAAGCGTAGCAAGGGCCAAGGTGCAGGCGGCTAAAGTCTTCATCAGGTGTTCCTAATCGTTAAAGCAATACTCGCGGAAGTTCGCGAATCGAGCGTGTTGATAAGCAAGTGGTGTGCCAAGTCAGCTTCTGTCGTACAGCGTTTGCCTATGTGCATAACGAATGTGTCGCTTTTCTGCCCGCAATTCATGACGACGTTACGAGCGCATCGTGTCGGGACTCGTCGCCGCGTCCATCTCGAATGGTGACTTTGACTGGTGACGCGACAAATCTCGCCATGCTCCGTCGTTCTGTCGAAGATTTGGCCTACGAATTGCTGCGAAAAGTCCGGCGAATTTCGCTCCAACGGTCACCGTACCGTCACTGATCACCCCCTTCGAACAAAAGAGCAATCAATGTCCATGAAAAACCTCGCCGACGCTTTTCACGATGAACTACGCGACATCCTCAGTGCTGAAAAGCAATTGGTCAAAGCGCTGCCGAAGATGGTCAAAAAGGCTTCCTGTGAAAAGCTGAAATCGGCTCTCGAATCGCACCTGACCGAAACCGAAAAGCAAGTCGAGCGTGTCGAACAAGCCTTTGAAGAAACCGGCAAGTCCGCCCGAGCGAAAACCTGCGAAGCGATGAAGGGCTTGATCGCCGAATGCGAAGACATGCTCAAAGAGGACGCTGAACCGGCCGTCAAAGATGCGATGATCATCGCCTGCGGTCAAAAGACCGAGCATTATGAAATCGCCACCTACGGCACCCTTTGCACCTGGGCCAAGACGCTCGGTTACGACAAGGCCCTGAAGCTGCTCAAGCAAAACATCGACGAAGAAGAAGCCGCCGACAAGAAGCTGTCGCAGCTCGCCGAGTCGATCAATCAGGACGCCATGACTGCTGGTTAATGGCCTCTGGTGAACGGCTTCCAAACGGTTCTTGGTCGTCGACTCGCCTTGCCTATTCAAGTTCGTCAAATCGAATTTGCCAAGCGGAGCGACGACCTCGGATCATTCGTTCGTCGACGAAGTTGTCGTCAATGCAGCATTCCGCTGCATTCCTTTGACGGATCACTTTCGATCAAGGTGGGTCGCCGTCACAGTTGTCGCTGTCGAGCCGGATTCAGTCGCTCAGCAGGACATGACCGATGACTCCGAGCAGGAACCCGAGGACCGCTCCGATCGCGGGTGCCCGTTGATCTTGGCTCTTGGACTGCGGTGCCAAATCTTGAAACATCAGGTACAGAATCCCGCTGGCGGCGAACAGCATGATGAAGCCGACGACCTTCGGGTATGCCGCCAAATGTTGAAAACCGATCCATCCGGCCAGCGGCCCCATCGGCACGCAAGCAGCAAGCAACAGGATCAACTTCCATTTCGACAGATTTGACGACGCACTCAGCTCGCGATACGCATTGAATCCCTCCGGCAAGTTTTGCAGTGCGATCAGGATCGCCAGTAACATCCCCGTCGATTCACCATGAGCGAACGCGGCAACGATCCAGCCCAGCGAAAGTTCTTCGATCCCGTCCGGCACCAGCACCAAGGCAACCGCCGAAACCAACACACCGCCACCGAACGCAATCACGCTGTGCCGAAACTCTTGTTCCAACGAATCTGGCGATATCCGTTCGACCATCGCGATTGCCCCACCGACCGGGATTGCCGCTCCCGCCATCGTCGTCAGCAACAACACCTGCACCAAGTCGTTCATGCCGCGCCCTCCGCTGTCTCAGCCATTGTCGTGTCCCGCTTGACCGCCGCCCACCAAACCCAAGCAATCAAAAACCTTGCAGCAGCAACCGAGCTACCACAGCCCAAGAAGGAATTCGTGGAAATCGATTCGCGTGAACGACCATGTTTACGTTTGCCGGAAATACCGCTACCAACAAAGCAATTAGCCCCCATCCCGCCGCCCGTCGCAACCGAGGTACCGCAACGCCGATCATGAACGCCTGCCCGGACCAAGAATGGTGGGTTATCTTTGCGTTGGCAAGGTACGCCGGGCTGCGTTGCCCGAGTGAAGTCCTACGACGTCTGTGAAGATCGTCGCCAACGCGGCGTCACGACGTTGCCGGCACCTTCGGCTTTGGTTGACAAAATGTCCCGGCAACATGCGACGGTTTGGCGAGCAGATCGGCAGCCTACCCGAGAATGTACGCGTGATGACGACCGTGACATCGGAAGCAAACCTTTTGCGAGTCGATCAACTCCGAGACGTTCGTTGCCACATCCGCGGCCTATCAATCGAGCCCATGGGGAGTCCGCTTGCGGACCGAATTGATCGCACGGACGCGATCGCCTGACATCGCAATCTTCAATGTCGGAAGCGATTATCTTGCGATGAAAGCACTGAAGTCAAGGGTTGATTTCTTAAGGTTTTGTTCAAGCAGAATGTCACAGGCGGATCCCAGGACCGCGCTGACGATCCGGACGTTCTTTTTGGCGAGCCGTACGATGCGTTCGCAATCCAAACCGAGTGTTTCATAGCCACAGCGTTCGACCGTCGTGCGTCGAGACCCGAACGCGATGTTCGCGACACCTGCCATCGCGACAACGCTGATGCACCAAAGCCATACGGCTTTCAAGCCACTCGGGTGTCGCAGTGTCATTTAGGGGTCTGATCATGTTGACTTAGGGGATGCTGTTTTAAAAATTAAGCCGACAAAAGACGACGCCATCTGCGTGCAAATGATGTGCCCGGCAAAGAGCGGCTGCTTTGGCACGCAAGGTGGGCATCAACACTCAGGACAAGGCGTCGTCTGCGGTATAAAAAATGCTTGAACGCCACGCTGTAGTTACGACGGGACGGGTATCTGCTGTCTTTTTACTCGAACTTTCATTCAGCGCCGCATGGAGAGGATTGATGAAGCGACCCGAAGAAGTTCCTCGCCGCGATTTTTTCAAAGGCGTTGGTGCCGCGTCTGCGGCCCTCTCACTCGCTAGCGAAACAGCGGCTGCTCAGGATGAACCTGTTAGCGCTCAGGTTGGTTTGCCATCGACCAGGATTCGGCTGTCAATTAACCGTCGCGAAAAAACGTTTAGTGTCGACAACCGCACCACCCTGGTCGATCTGTTGCGTGAGAACGAGCATTTAACCGGGACCAAAAAGGGATGTGACCACGGGGCATGTGGGGCTTGCACGGTGCATGTCAACGGACGGCGTGTGCTGGCGTGTTTGACGTTGGCGGTCACGATTGACGCAGCGGAGGTGCAAACGATCGAGGGAGTCTCGCGCGCTGACGACTTGCACCCGATGCAGGAAGCGTTCCTTCGTTGCGACGCCTACCAGTGCGGGTACTGCACGCCCGGACAAATCATGTCCGCCATCGCATGTGTCGGCGAAGGACACGCCGATGATACAGCGTCCGCCGAAGAAACCCGCGAATGGATGAGCGGCAACCTTTGCCGGTGCAGTGCATATCCGAACATCACTGAAGCCGTTCGCCAAGTGAGCGGAGCGGTGCCGGTTCAAGACCCCGCATCGCGTGTGACGAAGGCGAGCGCTGCAGACAAAAGCGAGATGTCATCATGATTCCATTTCAATACACCGATGCGAATAAAATGACCGCAGCGGCACGAATCGACCATGATCGCGTCATGGCCATCGCAGGCGGCACGACGATGGTCGACCTGATGAAGCTGAATGTGCTGACGCCAGAGCATTTGATCCATGTTCGTGGGATGCTGCCATCGGAGGTCAACGTCGCGGGCGAAGAGTTGACCATCGGTGCCGCGTGCACGATGTCGGACTTAGCCGATCACGACGCAGTCAAAGGTAAACTGCCTGTGGTTCGTCAATCTTTGATTTTGGCTGCATCACCACAAATTCGCAACATGGCAACCATTGGCGGTAACCTACTTCAACGCACTCGCTCAACCTACTTTCGACATACGGACATGCCAGTGCAGCACGCCTCGGGAAGTGCAGGTGCCGATGCGTCTTCGCTGGCCGTCCTCGGCAATGGCGGTCGCTTGGTAGGGACTTATCCAGGTGATTTTGCGATTGCGTTTGTTGCGATGGGTGGTCGCATAGAACTTGCTGGTCCCGATGGGAAGCGAGCGGTGCTTGCCAACGAATTTTACCGAGAGCCGTCGGATACGTTTCAGTACACAACAGCTCTGCGTGAGGGCGAATTGATTCGTTCGCTTACATTGCCAATCACAAAGTGCCTTCGCAATAGCTTCTACTTGAAGGTTCGTGAGCGGAGCAGCTATGCGTTCGCGCTCGCCAGTGCTGCGGTCGGGTTGGACATTCAAGATGACCGGATCATCGATGCCAAGGTCGGGCTGGGAGGACTTGGTTCGATCCCCTGGCATAGCCGAGAGGCAGAAAAAGTGTTGATCGGAAATGCACCGACGAACGATGTGTTTGCTCAGGCAGCGGACGCGGCGCTTGTCAATGCCGATCCGCCCGACGGTGCCCAGTACAAAGTGACACTCGCTCGG
This sequence comes from Pirellulaceae bacterium, assembly GCA_963836865.1. Lineage (GTDB taxonomy): Bacteria > Planctomycetota > Planctomycetia > Pirellulales > Pirellulaceae > Rubripirellula. The sequence goes on from CAWILC010000007.1 coordinate 104,486, forward strand.
AGGACGCTCGCACGCGCACTGCAAATTTTGCGTGATCGCGGCCCCCTTGATGATCGATCTCTATTTGCAATGCAACACGGGAGAAACTAGCGATGGCGTACGATTCGATTGAACTGGATGGTCCCGTGGGTCAATCATTAGTGAGGGTCAGCGGTCGTGAAAAGGTAACGGGTTCGGCGACGTTCACTGCCGAATGGCCAATTGAGAAACTACTGCACTGCGTTGCGGTGCCAGCGAACATTCCGCACGGAAAAATCTTATCAATCGATACGTCCGCTGCGGAAGCCATGTCGGGCGTGCGTCTGGTGATCACTCCCGACAATGCGCCGAAAATGACTCAGGTAAAATCGGGTAGCGAAACCAATTTTGAAACCTCGATCTCTTCGTGCTTGTATCCGGCTAGCGAGAATGAAATATTCTTTGCCGGGCAATATGTTGCTGCGGTGGTCGCCGACACGTTTGAATCCGCTCGTGACGCAGCACTGGCAGTCAAGGTTCAATACGAGTCGAAGCCTCACACCACCAACATGGACATCGCACCGGACGACGAGAAACCAAAATCGCTGATGGGTGCTCCGCCACTGATCACGATCGGTGATGCTGAAAAGGCATTGCGAGATGCAAGTATTCGCGTCGACCATGACTATCCGACCGATGCGAACTACCACAACGCAATCGAACCACACGCGGCAATCGCACAGTGGTCGATAAGACACAACAAACCATTTTTGACGGTCTATGAAACGTCGCAGAGTTTGCCTGTGGTGGCAGCCAGTTATGCCAAACTATTTGGGCTTGGTCCAAAGCAAGTCCGCGTTGTGTGCAAGTACGTCGGAGGTGCGTTCGGCAGTAAAGGACTCACATGGCCCAATGCAATGTTGGCCGTGATGGCAGCGAAGATGACGGGACAAGCGGTCAAATGCGTTGCCACCAGGCGACAAATGTATGGCGGCACCGGACACCGAACCGCCATCCGACAGCGTGTTGCCATCGGTGCAACCGCAGAAGGAAAGATTCAGTCAGTTATCCATACCGGTTTCGCATCCACAGCGATCAAGGATACCTACACCGAAGCGTTTACAATGGCAACTCGGATGATGCTAGACACACCGAATCTGCGATTGGAGCAAACTCAGAATCGCTTGCACACTCAAATCCCGACCTTCATGCGTGCGCCGGCTGAAACGCCCGGCATGTTCGCGCTGGAGTCGGCGATCGACGAGTTGGCGGTTGAACTTTCGATCGATCCCATCGAGATTCGGCGGATCAATGAACCTGCCAAAGATATTCATTCGGGCAAACCGTTTAGTAGCCGATTGTTGGTCGATTGTCTTGACAAGGGCGCTGAAGCGTTTCGCTGGTCGCAGCGAAAGCCGAAACCACGCAGCGAAAAAGAGGGGCATTGGTGGATCGGTCGTGGAGTTGCATCTGCGACCTATCCCTACTTTACCTTTCCCACGAAAGTCGATGTGACGTGGCAAGCCAACGGTACCGTTGTCATTGAATGTTGCACCCACGAAATTGGCACGGGTGTGCGAACCGCCATTGCTCAACTGCTTGCGGATTTGCTTGACATTCCCGTTTCGCGAGTCTCGATGGAAATCGGCGACACCGCTTTACCACCCGGTGGGATTACCGGTGGTAGCGCAACGACGGCCAGCGTCGGTGGTGCAATCCGGTTGGCTGTGGAACAACTAAAGCGGCGTCTAGTGAATGTTGCCGAGAAGGAATCGCCACTTCACACCGCTGATCCAAAGAGCATTCAATTTAAGAATGGCAACGTTGTTTGCGACGACCATCGATTCGCTGTCGAGGACGTGCTTTCGCAAGCGAACAAGACGAGTGTCATGGCATCCGGTCATTTCAAAGGCGAAAAAGATTCGCCAACGTCAAACCACTCCTTTGGTGCGACATTTGTCGAAGTTGGCGTTGATGATGAACTGGGGCTTGTACGTGTCCGCCGGATGCTCGGTTGTTACGCCTGCGGAACAATCTTAAACGCACGGACCGCGCGCAGTCAGTTCATTGGCGGATTGATCTTCGGCGTCGGACATGCACTTCAAGAATCGGTTCATTGGGATCACCGTTATGGACGCATCACCAATGACAACTTGGCGGAGTACCATGTACCGGTCAACGCGGACATCCCCGACATTGATATCTTATGGATCGACAACCCTGACTTCAATGCATCACCAATCGGTGCCAAAGGGATCGGCGAGATTAGCATCACCGGTGTCGCCGCCGCAGTTGCCAACGCCGTCTATAACGCAATAGGAAAACGCATTCGATCGCTGCCAATCACGGCTGAGAAGGTGATGGCGTGAACGCTCGCGAAATCGTTGAACTCGCCGAATCAGCAATTTCCTTTGGCGAGTCCGTGGTGTTGGCGACCGTCGTCCGGTTGGACGGCAGTGGGTACGGTCGACCGGGTGCACGACTTGTGTTAACGCAGTCAGGTGAACGAGTGGGTTATATCAGCGGCGGGTGTCTTGAGAAAGATCTATGCCGTCGGGCTTGGGACGTGACGTCCGATGGTCCGAGCTTAATCGCGTTTGACACTCGCGGCAGTTCGGTGGATGTTTCTCGTTATAATACTGGTTGCGATGGCATGGTGTATGTGTTGTGCCGACGCATCGAAACGCTCGACGATCCGGCTTTGATGGTGTTACGCCAAAGTTGTGTCGATCGAAGTCAGTTGACCGTTAGAACGGTTTATCGCACCGAGTCCGCTGATGTCCCGCTAGGACGTATGGACTTTCATGAACGAGCGACTTCGGAAAGCTCGCGGTCGCATTCGGTCCAGTGGCGTGGCTGCGATGGCGGTCTCATCGAGGCGTTTTGCGAAACGCTGATGCCGCCGACGCGATTGCTGATCTTCGGTGCTGGTGACGACGCTCAACCGCTTCATCGAATCACTTCCGAACTTGGTTGGCAGAACACAGTCGTAGGCCGACGTCCCGAGCTAGCGACAACCAATCGCTTTCCTGGTGCGGATGTCCTTTGCGATTCTGCGCACCAACTAGCGAAAAGATTGGATCTCGCCTCCTTCGACATTGTCGTGTTGATGTCACATGATTTGGATGAAGATGTCGTTATGATACCGCATCTGTTGGATGCTTCCATTCCAGTGGTTGGCATTTTGGGGCCGAAACGGCGTTTGGGAAGATTGGTCCAACAGCTTGCTGAGCGTGGACGTCATATTACCAACGACGAAGCCGACCGAATACGATCACCGATCGGACTCGACATTGGCGCGACGGACCCATCAAGCATCGCGGTCTCGATTGTCGCCGAACTCATTGCAATCATGAATAATCGCGGTGGCGGCTCACTCCATCACCGGCAGTCACCAATAAACGAACCACATGCAGTCCGAGCACGACCGGTTAAGCCTACCATCTTTTCGGCAATCAGTGAAACAGCATCGACTTGCGGGTTGCTGCTCGCTGCGGGTGCTTCGTCACGGATGGGACAGCCAAAACAACTGCTAAAGTATCGTGACCGAACTTTCCTCGATTGGACAATCGAGCAGATGTTTTTTGCGGGGTGCGGACACATTGTCATTGTCGCGGGACAAGGAGCAGGATTTATTCAGCAGCAATGTGAATCCTTCACTCGTCCAGACGTTTCCGCCATCGTTAACCACGACTGGGCATCCGGCCAAGCTTCGAGCTTGCTCAAAGGGCTTCGCGAGATAGCCAATTACGACATGAATCGGATACTGATCACTCTTTGCGACCAGCCTCAATTGACGGCGGATCACTACCGTCAATTGATCAACGGCGTCGGGCTCCACCACAGCATTGCCGCAACCCTCTATGCAGACGGCGGCGGTGTTCCTGCCTGCATTCACTCAGATCATCGACAAGAGTTATGTCATGCAATAGGCGGCGACCGAGGGGCCAGAGATTGGCTACGCTGTCAACCGGCAGCCGAGATAAAACTGATCCACGCTCATGAAGCGGTCAACGACATCGACACCATGGCGGACTATGAACGAATTGTTCGACAACAACCAACGTGTACAAACGCTTGCACAACTTGAGATGTTCAATTTGTAAGTTACTTCAATCTGCTTTGCGTGGACACAAGTCCGAAAACGTTTGGTCGCGCCAGTATCGGAAATGCAGACTCGCCGGCAACGCGAGCTTTCGCAACATGGTTCAAAGCTCAATCCGATTTCTCCGCGGATGGGCGGAAAGAGTTTTCTTTGGTCGGCTATGAAGACCTATTCGTTCGAGGTGAAGTCGCCGGCGGCATGTTGACCTTTGATTCCTACGTTCCCGCATGGGCATCGACGCAGGTCAACGGTTTTGCAGACTGCGATGGCCGGCAACAACATCGTCAACGGCAAATCCGTATACGCACAATAGAGAAGCCGTTTGGTTCAGCAATGAACTAGGCGGCTTTTTCATTGGTCTTCCCCGTAAAGCAGGAATTCGCTGGTTGATACGTCCGCTTCTCGAATTTTTGTTTCTAATTCAAAATCATCGGAAAGCGTATGCTGTTTAACTGTCCTTGTTTCCAGCTTCAGGCAGATTGGTTGCTCGACGAACGGCCACGGCTTGACTCTTTTTCGTTCATCCTCGTCCTGACGTATCTCGAATCGTTGGCCAGTCGAATCGGTGATGATTTCGACATGACGGCCCATCGCGGGAACGTCGTCGCCGCAGAGGATGAGTGAACAACGATCGCACCATCGCATCCAATCGTACGATCGTTGCAGCATCGTCGGCGTGATGTTCAGCTCGCTGAGTGTTCGGTCGCGCCGAGCAGCTTCTTCATCGAGCAATCGATGCATCTCGTCGGACACGTCTTCGTCACGGTAAAGAAAGTCGGTGTGAAACGATACGAGACAACCGATCCAGCGGTGCTTCTTCGTCGCTTCCCAGATTGAACTCCGTGCTTCTTCGAATCGATTATCCGATCGCATCGACATCAGCGTGAAGTCTTTCGGCGCACCGGCCTTCGTCAAATACGATCGGTGCCCCGGCAGGAACGGCTGTTTGCCATCGTCGTGAATGCCAATGGCGATGCTTGTCAATTCCCACAACGGCAACTCATCGACGGGACGCAGATGCGCTGCAATCTGCTGAGCTAACAAACCGTGAGCGGCGTGAAAAACGATCCGCCACCCCTCGTCGACTGAACGCACAATCATCTGACTGACACCTAAAGCAAGGTCACTTCTGTGACGCGAATCAATATTTCATCCTGATCAAATTGGTTTGCCAACTTGTTCTTGTAGTCGCTCCACCAATTCCGATCGAGTTCGTCAATGACGACTTCAATCACCGTGATATCGTCGACTTCTACCGTCTGTTCGGACCGCTTCCACCGGCCGACGGCTGCACGCTGATACGCCGTCGAGCCACCGAATTTGCTCGTGAGGATCCTTTGAACTTCGTCGAACTCTTCCGTATCGACTTTGAGTCCCGATGGTCGTTGACACGGTAGAAAGATCTCGACAAGTTTCATCATTTTTGCTTGCCATCGGGCCGAAACTTTAGGTCTCCACGCCGCAACATCGCATCCACGTCACCCAGCGGATGCCAGACTCCGTTGTCCCAAACAATTGCATTTCCTGCACCATAGTTCCCCTTCGGTATGAAGCCTTCAAAATCAGCGTACGCTAACGGGTGATCTTCTACTTCGATCGCCAGCCGTTTGTCCTTCGGATCGAGGCTTGGCCCACGAGGCACCGCCCAACTTTTCAGCACGTCGTCATGTTCCAATCGCAACTCAAAGTGTAGGTTTCGGGCGTCATCTTTTTGGACGACAAACCGCAATCCACGCTTTACATCGGTAGCCGTCACCGCGTAATCAGGCTCGGGGCTGCTTTGGAAATCGCGTTTGCGTCGATAGTCCTGCAAAGACATGCAATCGTTTCCCGACTGAGCACACGCGAGTTCCTGCGAAGGACAGCTATCGGCTTTCAAAACTCGCTGCATCAGTTGTTGCGCCGCATCGGTCCGCTCCTTCATGTTGGCGGCAACGCAATCCGACGGGATCGTGAGGTCGAAGTCACGCATGTAGGCATCGTTGGCGGTGATCAGGACACAGATGATCACATCGATGATAAGGAACGCAACGTTGCTCTTGTCCGGAGCGCTGCCGCTGAGCGAATGACGGTTACTCACGCCGATGCCTCGCAAATCTGCGAATCGTGGAGACTGGTCTTCCGCCAGTGTTGCACTAGCATTCGCGGTGTGAGTTCGCAGGCTTGCAAGCCGTATGAATAAGGCCGAACTCCGGTGGCATGGGGAAAAGCGATATCGTAGATCCGATCATTCGGCTGGCCGTCTTTACCGATCACGCGAAAGACGGAGTCGATGTCGATGCCGCCGATTTTATACGCCGGCGGATCGTCGCCTGTCAGCCGTTTGCGTTCGGCTTCGGAAAGGTTGTTGATTGCTGATGCGTCGGCGAAGAGGGCACGGGCCGGGCGGACGGTACCCTGGTTGACCAACGTGGCGAACGGGAACTCGTCAAGTTTTAGAGAGCCTTGACCGGTGCAGTCGATGAACAAGCGATAGCGGTGACTCGTGGCTGCATGATCCTTCTCGACCTCCACGATTGTCTCGCCTTCATGGTGCGATTGGACGCTCGCTTTGCCAGCGATCAGATCAAGTCGTCCGGCCTCTCGCATCGCCAGCAACATTTTGGCGGACTGCAGCGGCAAGGCCGCGATGACATTCAGCAGGAACGGCATCACGACGGATTGAAAGCGAATGTGGTCTTCGGCCGGCATCCAATGCGCGTGAAAGTTCAACGCATACATCAAATCGTCGAAGATCTCCTTCCAGTGGATCGGTTTGTCCTCTTCGATCGACTCCTCGGCGGCGGGAAGTTCCGACCGCATGCCGTCGAACGCGTCGTCGTACTCGTGTTCATCAGTCATCTGCTCCGCGAACGCTTCGATGTCAAAGTCATCGCCATCAATCAGTTCGACCAGATCTTGCCGATCGTCACTGGCCAGCGCTTCCCGAAGCGTCGGCCGGCAGACTCGATCGAAATAGACATCCAGTCGAAGGAAGCCATGCTCATCGCGAAGGCTTTGCATGGTGTCCGCATCGACGTGCCTATACAGTTCACGAATCGGTTCACGCTGCTCGTATTGCAAATGTGGCAACCAGCCATTGAGCGAGTGCATCGCGATACGAAAGTCATCGCACCCATCCGCCGGGACGAAGGTCATCGTTTCGACGCCTTCAAAGCGACCATGGCGATGAGCCAGCGATGACAGGACATCGAACGCCGACAGCGATGCCCCGAGTGTTCCGATGGTGAAGTTGTAGGTCTCGCCACTTGCGGGCAGGAGTTTTTGAATCGGCCAGGGCGAAGCGAAGTAACCGCATTCGGGTTGATCTTGGTCGTCAAAACGATGGCCACTGGCGATGACGACGGTATCGCATTCGACTTGACCGTTGTCGGTGATAATCTTAACGATTTGTCGCGTTGGATCGTCGATAATGTCGGTGACTTGAGTGCCAGGTCGCTCGTCAATCTCGATGCCGGCGTCTCGCAGCTTGGACAGTTGCGATTGAAATTGGTCCGCGAAATATTGTCCCATCGCCAACCGACAATACGTTTCTTCTTGGCTAACATCGCCGGCTGTCACCCCGTAGCCTCGCAGCGTCTCGGCGTCAAGCTGCTGCAGCCAATCGGCGAATGAGATGTCCAGCGGCAACAATTCTTCGGAAGTGATGTTGCAAAGGTTATAGATGTCGGTGTTCGTCGGCGTGTACGGCATGCCGCGACCGATGTGCTCGTCTTTCTCGAAGATCTTGATCGAATCAACGGTTCGCGAGACCCGTTCCGCAACGTCTGCGAGGTGTTTCAGTAGGTACAACGCGGACGGTCCGCTACCAACGATGGCGAGACGGCGGAGGTTGGACATGGTGTGTTTTTTTGGCTTTGCAGATTGGTAGCGGAACTCGTCGAGAGTTTCGGCGGGGAGGTGGCGATTTCCGAAAGTCTTGAAGACTTCCGCTACGTTGATCCAAATTGCAGCACGTCCTGTACCACATGTCACTGGAACACGATTTGCGAAAGAGAGTTTCATGAAGCTCATTCAAATTGTCATTTCTCCTGGTCACGACTACTGGGTCCAAAAGGGCGAACCGACGCTCCAGCATGGAACGCAGTGCCCCACCGAGGTGGTGTGCGATGCGGGCCGCGGAATCGTCGGTGATCGTTACTACCACGACAAACCGAACCGCAAAGGTCAAGTGACGTTCATGGCCGCGGATGTCGTTGAACAAGTTCGCGATCAGTTCGATCTTCCTGATCTGGATCCGAGTCTTTTTCGACGCAACCTGATCGTTGCCGACGCGGACTTATCGAGGCTGCTGGGACAGCGGTTTGTGTTGCAAGGTGTCGAGTTCGAAGGGAGCCAGGAATGTCGTCCGTGCGATTGGATGGACCGGATGATCGCACCGGGCGTTCGAGCTTTCTTATCAAAGCAATTCCGCGGCGGGTTGCGAGCGAAGGTTTGCACGAGCGGACGGCTTGTCGCCGCGACGCAGTGAGGGGGATGTCCGTTAATTTCCATCCGCAGACGGTACACCAGGTGCTATCCGCAGGTTGGACAGATGGAGTGCGTGGCTGGCTGGAAGACGCACCAATGGGACGTGGGCGGTGGGTCTGTTCGGTTGACGAGATCGACCGCGGCTTCACCAATCGACTAGCGGACGAAGCGCGCTAACGCAGCGAAGACCGTTAAATCGCTCTGCAACAAATGTTTTGCTTCGCCGAAGGAGCACCGTTTAAAGATCGGAGGGGGTCTGACTCGGGAGCGCCGGGTGGGTATGTCCGCTGATGTTGAAAAGTTCAGTTGACAACGTTTTTTGATGTTTGGTGAATCGCTTCATCGTCATCAAACAGATTTGATTGTTCCGCGAGTTTCTCGAATTGATTCTACACCGGCTATCGTCTGTTGCGACTGCGAGACGGCATCGAGCTGAACGAATGAGTCGACTTTGTTCCCGGTGGTTTGATCGCCCCTGGCACTCGCTTCGAGATCAACGATGAAGTTGACGCGACGAATACCTATCACTTCATCCCGTTGGGATTGAGCTTCAGCGGCAACTGTGGTCGATTCATTTGGAACGTTCGTGGCGATGTCGGATTGGGAATCGTCAATCAACGGGTAGATGTTCGCGGTCAGACCGACGCCTACGTCAATGATCTTTTGGACAGTCGGGAAGACGGTGGCTTCCTTGCCTTGCACACCTACTCTGGACGTCACAAGCGAACTCGGTTTGCTTGGTTGCCACAGGGTTCGGTTGACTTAAGGCGTGCCCTGGGCGACCACTTGTCGTTGCATGGCGGTTACACGGTAATGTTTCTGACCGACGCGGTCAAAGCCGTCGATCACGTGCCAACGGTCATCGACCCGGACAACCTGCCGACGCCAACGCCCGGTGCCGGACCTGACCCCAGGTTCGCGTTTAAAGACAATTTTTTATTAGTACACGGTTTTCATTTTGGCTTGCAGTTGGCCTACTGAACTGCACAGGTAGGGTGGGTCAAGGAGGCTTTGCGACGCGGACCCACCATCCTACCCAATGAAGCGATAGAGGGTCACCGACGAAGCGGCATGGCTCATTCTTGGATCACCAAAATCTGTGTGAACCTTATTTCACGTCGCTTGAATTCTGAAAGGATCACAGCGACTAGCCGTAGGTTAAGCGAAGCGACACCTACGGATCGGTCTGCTTCCGCAACTTCGCTGTCTTACGTAACCAACAGGCCAAAGGTGAGAACCGACAGCAGGAGATACAGCAGCAGCGCAAACGCGATAGAGTAGGCGAAAGCCGCCGCCAACGTCGCGCAGTGATCTTCGGAGAAATTCTTTAACGTTCGTTTGAGAAATTGCATGTGATTCAAATTCACTTGTGAAGGGAGGGTTGCTTACAAAAGACTCCTTACAGTGCCTCTGCGATTTCTAAGCCGGGCGCTGATTCTTCTGGGATTCAGCCTCTTGATCGACTGGCATGTCTTCAGTCAAGAACGGCAGCAAATCAACATCTCGGGTCCACCGGGCAGATACACTGGTACCTCGACGGCCCCTACCGAGGCTCGCGGTAGCCGTAGGCGTGGCGGATGTACGCGCGATCGGCATCGTTATCGCCGTCGTACTCGTCACGCAGTCGCGTGTCGACATCGTTGCTCCATCCGCGGCGGTGCGTTGATAAAGACAGTCCGCCACCAACCCTTGACGATGCGCGAAGCATATCGGATCATTGCAGCAGCGACTGGCCGCCATCGATCCAGATTGGCGTGCCGGTTATGTGTTTCGCAAGATCGCTCAGCAGGAATGCGGTCATGCTGGCAACGTCTTCAGGTTTGCCCATGTCTCCTTCGGTCAGTGGAATCGAACCGTCAGGGTATTCGACCTTCACACCGATTTGGTCGGTATCTTCTCGTTGGGTCTTCTCATGAATGTTCGACTCGATGCCGCCGGGACAGATGATGTTGACACGAATTTTCGACGGCGCAAGTTCGATCGCAAGCATTTGGCCAAACGCTAACTGGCCGGCTTTGCTCGACGCGTAGGCGGTTGCACCGGCGCTGGTAAAAGTTCTCGTGCCATTGATCGATGACACGATGACAATGCTGCCGCTGCCCTGTTGGCGAAGATGGGGAACGCTGTGGTGAATCGACAAGAACGTGCCGGTCAAATTGATGTCGATTGTCCGTCGCCAGTCATCGGGCGACAGTTCATCGACTGGTGCCCAAGTCCCGTTGATTCCGGCGTTGGCGACGATTCCATGGATGCCACCGTAATGATCAGCGATTGAGTCGATCGCTTTCTTCAGTGCTGCGTCATCCGTCACATCGGCTGCCGTATAGATCGCATTGCCACCCGCAGATTTAATCGAACCAACCACGGCTTGCAAGTCGGCTTCGTCGCGGCTGATGATGCCCACCTTCGCACCGCAAGTGGCGAGCGTCATGGCAATCCCCTTGCCAATGCCCTCGCTGCCGCCGGTCACGACAAAGACCCGATTAGACAAATTAATCTTCATGGTCAATGATCATTCCTTCGGGCCGTTGCCATAGCCGGTCTCGTCTTGCAATGCTTTGATCCGCTTCGACGCATCAGCTTTGTTTAGGCTGCCGACGAACGGCTCGCTCGCTTCTGCACAGCTCACCGGTTCCTGCATAGAGCGTTTGCAGATAGCTTGCCTGGGCACCGGTCATTTTCTCATCGTCGGTTACCCAATCGTCTGGGTCTTTCTCGGCGTTGCCAGCCAGCGTTGATCGGTTCTTTGAATTGTCATCGTTTGAATCAGTCATTTGGATCGCTCGATACGGGAAGTTGTCCGACGATCATCAATATTTTCATCGCGTAACGGCAAATGCTGGGTGGGTTAAGACCAGATCGTTTTCTAGATTTTGACCGAGGCGGAAGCGAGCTTTGGCAAATCACATGCCAATCAACCGGCCTCCGCTTTGCTTATTCGTCTCGCCGTAAGAACAACGGTTGCAAACCCGAGCGACGTCAAAGGAGCCAGTATGGAAGGGCCGCAAATCCAAATGTACGCCACCCGCTTGCGCGGGTACGTGGGTTGGACGATCGCCAACTTGGTCGGCGAGCGAGCGCACGCGGTCGATTCGCTTCAAGGCTGTAAAATCAAGGATGCTCAAGCGTTCGGAAAGTTGCTGTTTGTTTCGTTCAAAGATACCGATGTTCTCCTTCGCATCCACTGCTTGATGTTTGGTGACATCCGTTTTGACCAGATACGCCCCGGTAAGCGATTGACGTTGGACATTTACGTCACCAAACGAAATCAAAGTGCGAACATCCGCGTCTATCTTGGTTCGACGCGTTTGACGAGCAGTTCCGAACTGGATCCAGCCGTAATGCGTCGTGACATCGCTGGCGGTCGCCAGCCTACGTTGTGGCTGATGCGAGCCGTTCAAACAGAACGTTCAAACACGTTGGTCTGCGACGCACTGCTAGATCAAAATTGGTTTCCGGGTTTGGGGAATAAGATCCGAAACGAAGCATTGTTCATGTCGCGGCTTCACCCTGAGCTTCGACTGTCGCAACTCACAACCGAAGAATTACGCAAGTTAGCGAAGTCGATCCGGACTTTCACGAGGCATTTCGAGTCGCGCGTCACAGAGGTCAACGACCGTCCACCACTCGACTACCAAATTTTTCGCAAGCGTCGGTGTCGCCGGTGCGGTGGCAGTGTTCGCAATGAAGTGCTGGGCGAACTGCAGCGGCACTGTCACTATTGTCCGGTTTGTCAGCCTCGAAAAGCTTGAGCAATTTGCTCGGAGCTGATCGAAGCTGCTTCCCGCGAGTGTCCCGGAACGGTATGAGACGGCGGTTCCGCGCGGACGGTTGGTGATTGATCGTCACGGAGTCAAGCCTCGTACAAGTCGACACCGTTCGCCGCAGTCAACGCTATAGGTCGGCTGGCACCTTCGGTTCCACGTCTGCGGATCGCGATCAGTAAGGAGCTTGTTCGGGCATCGGCACGACAAATGCATTGAAAGTGCATTGAAATCGTCGCCGCATCACCTCCGGTGCGCGCTGGCACCACTTCAACCTCTCAGGCGGACAAGACATGGTAACGGACCCTTCCCACACTCACGATTCCGGCGTTGATGAAACGCGAATCGAAGCCGTCGTCCCTCGGCGGCTTTACGCTAGTTGGCCAGCGATTTTTTGCGGGGTCGCAGTGGCGACCGCGATCGCATGGTTGCTTTCACTGCTGGGCACCGCGATCGGGGCTAGCGTCTTGGACGGAAGCGATGCAGAGGCGTTAGGAGATGGATTCGGTATCGGAGCTGCCATTTGGGTGGCGGTGACCGGGTTGGTTGCCCTCTTCGTCGGTGGGCTTGTGACGGGTCGGTTGTGCGGTCAGGACGATGATCAAGCCGGCATTCTGCACGGAGTTTCCATGTGGAGCGTAGCGACCATTCTGACGCTCGTGCTGAGCTACTGGGGAGTTTCCGGTCTTGTGAACACGGGTTCGTCGATCGTTGCTACCGCGACTGATGCGGCTGCCGGAGCTACGGGGGCGTTGCCCGATTCCACGAACGTTCCTGCCAACAACAGCGCACAGGTCAACCGAGTGATCAGCGGGATCGGCGCCTCTGTTAAACGTGAAGTTGCCCAGGCCGCCTCAGCCGCCGGCGATTCAGCCCTGACGCAAGACGAAGCCCGACAAGCGATGGAGTCGCTCGATGCTGACGCCCTGCACCAAATTGGAATGAGCTATTTGAACGACGATGCCGAAGCTGCTCGCGACACGCTGGCGGCCAACACGAACCTGAGCGAAGCACAAGTCGATCAGCTTGCCAATACGATTGAAACTAAGGTCAAGCAGCGTATCGAAGAGTACAAAGCGGAAGCAGCGAAAACGGTCGAGACCGCAAGTACATATGCACAGGCAGTCCTTTGGTCAGCATTTGTCGCGGCAGCTTTGGGGCTGATTGCCTCCATTCTAGGTGGAATGATCGGTTGCAAAGAAGCCGTTCGCCTGCACACCGTCGCCGTGGAACGCAACCGCCTCGTCAACCGCTAGTCCTCTTCATGACACAAAGACTCAATCAACCCAACAACATATAAAGGAAACATTTTATGGTCTATGGTTTACTCGGCCTGCTGGTTCTCGTGCTAATCGTATCAGCGGTTCTTGAAAGCGTTGCCATCGGCGGCATCGGCGGACTTCTCCTCATCGTCCTGCTCGTCGTTCTGTTGACCGGACGGATTTAGACACACTCGTTCAGTCTGGGCCAAACGGCCAGTGAGGCCGAACGCTCCGAGAAGTTTGTAATTCAAACGACTCTGGGGTGTTCGGCCACTTTCGTAGACTCCTGTCCATTTCCACCCATGACGACAGCGGTCGTAGCACCTAGCTAGCGACATTGGTCTCGCCGGATAAGCCTTTATTCGTACCGGTATCGCAACATCGCCGCGACACCACCGGCTTTCTGAAGACCTTTGATCGGATCGACAAAATCCAAGGTCGCGCTGGACATTTCCAAATGGCGTGCCAATGCGTTGACGTAATCGACGACGAAGACATCGTTGGAATGGCATTGCGGGCAAGTATCCTGTTTTTCGTTCGTCACGCAGTCGCAACTTCGGCACGCGGTCGCATCGAGTTTCAGGTCGCGGATGACGACGGCTAATTCGACTTGCCCGATCTTCGCGGCTTCCAAAACCTTGCCAGCGTCTGTTGACGCGCGACCGTCGCGGAGGGCTTCGCCTTTGATACGTTGCCAGTGATCCTGTTCGTTCTGACGTTCCTGATCGAAGTAGACCTCGTATGCCCGTTCGACCAGTTCGTCATCGGTGCGGTTTAGATCAAACGGCTCTCGTCCGACGATCTTTTCGGTCAGTTCGTCGGTGCAGCGGTCTTCGATCGCGTGCATCGTTTCTTCGCTACCGATCAGAACGATTCGTTCGATGGCGTGTTTGGTGACCAAGTCCCGCAGTGCGTCGCTGACATCGTCGGCGTAACGTTGCAGTTCTCCGTCGCGGCGGCGTTCGTAGCGTTGCTGCGACCAACCGCCTTTGCGGACGTGATTCTTGATACCACCCTTGATGGCCGATTCGACTTCGGCGGACTGATTGGTCACGGCAAAGATCCGCGTTCGAGTGTTGTCGCAGACCACCATTGCGAACGTTTCGTATTCGTCTTGCAATTCTGCCAGCGGACGAATGAACGGAGCCGGCCCGACGATCAGCCGCGGTGGCACCTCCATCGTGATAGGAAAGATTTGTGCAAGATCGAGCACCTCGCTGCAGAAACAGCACACACCGTCGGCATCACTGATGGAATGAGACGACAACAACGCGCGAATGGTCGCCATGCTTCGCTCAAAATTTTCGCTTTCCAGTTCGTCATCGGCCAACAGGTCGGTCATTTGACGTTCGCGATGCTTCAAGCTCTTTAAGCCGTCGGGACCGTGAAAATATGCCGTCACCACATCACGACCATTGCCGCGGATTTCGGAAAGCGATCGAAGGTCGATGTTTTGCAGCATGGTCTTACGCCTCGCGTGTGGGATCAACACGCCGATACAAGAAAAGGCAGCCCACCTGCGAAAGTGTCGCTGCCCTATGGAAACGCTCGGTCAAATTAGCCAGCGGTAGTTGGGATGAATGTCGCCTCGAATAGCAAAGCCTGTGCCAGGATGTTTGTTGCTCGGTCGCGATCGATAACCTTCTCATCTACGGGATTGGTGTCACCTGCCGGCACTGGCCCGTGGTGGATTTTCAACCAGCTTGCCTGGCTCGGTGTCGCGTCCGATTGACTCCAACCGGTCGCTCATCTGTAATCTGATCATGGTTGACCATTGGTAACGGTTGGCGAGGGGACAGCAATGAGTCTGAAGGAGGAGTCGGATCGCTTGCGGAAGATAAGGAAGGTCCGCGAGGCCGCGGAGTACTGTGGCGTCTCGACCGAGACGCTTTTTGATTTGGATCAAGCCGGCAAACTGGTCGCTATTCGTCATCCGTTAACCAGCTATCGTTACTACGAACGCGATGAACTGAAAGGCTTCGTCAAAAGATCGACTCGGGAGCGAAACTGCGACTAGATATCTTTCGGACTTCTTTTGCGCATCTGACTTCCCCGCTCGATTTATATTGCGGCACTGGTCGGACTTTCTCGGCTGGCTGCACATCGTCAGCGACTTGGCCGATCATCGCGTTGACCGCTGACGCGATGAATCGGGGGGCCGCGGCCGGTGTCTGAGCGTCGGCTGCTACGATTATCTGTCCAAACCGATCGATCAGGCCAAACTGATCCGCTTAGTCGCCCACTACACACAAACCATCCAGGCAAGCGACCTGCAGACGCGACGGAAAGAACGCATGATGACGATGACGGCGACGGCGGAGGAAACAGATTGATAAGTCAGCAAATCGACGCCGCGACCCCTTCGGGGTCAAAGATTGCAAACATGACCCCTTCGGGGTCAAACCCGTCGCAACCATCCCGAAGGGATCACAGCTATCGTACGAACTTCATCCATCGTTTGTGGGAAGGTCGCTTGCACGAATACCTCGGTGGCATCATCAAAACTCTCGATGCTTTTCCGCATGGCATCAGCGGCGTCGAAGACCATGTCCATCTGCCCGTCGGATTGAAGCCAACCCCCTGCATTTCGGACTTCATGCGAGAACTCAAAAAGGTGTCATCGGCCTGGGTGCGTAACGAGATCGGCCAAGATAAATTCGCTTGGCAGGACGGCTATTCGGTGTTCTCGGTTAGTGCCGATGCAAGGCCGCGAGTGAAGGGTTACATCAAGAAACAGCGAGAGCATCATCGGGTGAAGTCGTTCCGTGAAGAGCTGGTCGAAATGTTGGACAAAGCGGGGGTGGACTATGATCCGAAGTATCTCGATTGATTCGATCTGCGACCCCTTCGGGGTCGGCGGTCCGTGCGGGTTCGGTATCCTTGGGTGCGCCGCTGCGCGGCGACCCGCGGCTAATGGCCGCGACCCCTTCGGGGTCAAGAATTGCGACCGCCACCCCTTCGGAGTCAAACATCCCGAAGGGAAAAAAATTCGCCGGGGGGAATCGCAGCGCCACCCCGGAAAACGAAACAAAACGCAAACATAACTAACGACCTCGACGGGGTCGCAGCTAACCACTCCATCGTATGACTAAAACCAACAACAAACCGCTCATCGTCGGCATCGGCGCTTCGGCCGGAGGCTTGGAAGCATTTGGCGAATTCCTTGCCGGGCTGAACAAGCAGCCCGGTTTCGCGATCGTGTTCGTTCAACACCTCGATCCCAACTCGACATCGCTGCTGCCGCAGTTGCTCGAGCAACGCACAACGCTGGACGTCGTGACGATCGACGGTCGCACCAAGATCAAAGCCGATACGATCTACCTCTGCCCGCCGCAGAGTCTGCTGGAGGTTCGCGGGGAATCATTGGTGTTGGTCGACGAAGAAAACGAGTCACGGCAGCTCAATCCGATTGATCATTTCTTCCACAGCATCGCGGACACGCAAGACGAACGAGGCATCGGCATCGTATTGTCGGGTGCCGGCAGCGATGGGACGCTGGGGCTGAAGTCGATCAGTGACGCGGGCGGGATGACGTTCGCGCAAGACGCCGAGTCGGCCAAGTACGATTCGATGCCCCGCAGCGCCGCGACGACCGGTGTGGCTGATCATGTGATGACCCCCGGTGAGATTGCCGCAGAGTTGTCGAATTACGTTGATTACCTGAACGAGTCCGGCACATCGGTGCGGGGCAAGGGAGTTGTCAGCGAGATCGAATCGGCAATCCCGAAGGTCGCTGAAGAATTGTTGCGGGTGACCAATCACAACTTCCAGCATTACAAAACCAGCACGCTGACGCGGCGGATTCAGCGCCGAATGCAGGTGTTGAAGATCGCATCGGTCGGCGTGTACGTCGAGCGGTTGAAGGACGATCGCGATGAAGCTCAAAGTCTGTTCCGCGAATTGTTGATCGGCGTGACGACCTTCTTTCGCGACCCGGAATCGTTCGATCGCTTGGCGGCGGAGGTGTTGCCGAAGCTGTTTGAAAACCGGTTGCCGGATGATCCGGTGCGGATCTGGGTGCCGGGCTGTGCCAGCGGCGAGGAGGCGTACACGATCGCGATGCTGTGTGCCGAACACATCAGCCGTTTTGGCGTTAGCCACGGTTCGCAGGGGGACGGAACCGGGGCTAACGCCCAAACGGCTAATTTCCAAATCTTCGCCAGCGACATCGACGAGCGGGCACTCGCCAACGCTCGGGCTGGCATCTATCCGATCGGCATCACCGAGCATGTGTCCGCTCAGCGGCTGGCAAACTTCTTTGTCAAAAAAGGCAAACGCTATCACATCAAGAAAGAAATCCGTGACCGCGTTCTGTTCTCGTCGCACAACCTCATCAGCGATCCGCCGTTTTCGCGGCAAGACTTAATCTCGTGTCGCAACCTACTGATCTATCTCGGACCGCATCTGCAAAAGAAGCTGATACCGCTGTTTCACTATGCACTGCGGCCCAACGGGTATCTGTTCCTAGGTCCGAGCGAAAGCCTGTCGCAACATGGCGAATTGTTCCGCACCATCGACGCCAAGCATCGGATCAGTCAACGCAGGGGAACCGCGATCCCACGCTCCGCCCCGCTGGAAATGCGATCGGCCGGTGTAAGTTTCATCAAACCGCCCGGATCGTCGGCGATGGACGACGACAAGTCCGACATCCTGCAAATCATGCAGCGGATCATCTTGGACGAATTCGCACCAAAGTCGGTCGTGGTTGACGAAGACGGCCAAGTCGTCTGTGCCTCGGCGGAGACCAACAAGTACCTGTCGATCGGCGAGGGTGGGTTCCAAAACAACATCTTGAAGATGGCTCGTCGTGGATTGCGGATCGGGCTGCGAGCGGCGTTCGCCGAATCGAAAGCCAAGCGTCGCCGCGTCGTTCACGAAAACGTGTCGGTCGAAGTCGATGAAGGCAAGCAACGGGTGATGCTGACCGTGCAACCGATGATGCGCGTCGGCGAAGACGCGGGGCTGTTCATGGTCGTGTTCCATGACGTCGGGTTGCCGATGCGTTTGGACGACGCGGAAGTCGACGAGGCGACCACGATTGCGGCTCGGGGATCGATCGACCGCCAAGCCGACGCGATCATCGAGCAACTCGAACGCGAACTGACGACGACTCGCGAAGACCTCGAAAAGTCGATGCAGGACATGGAGACGGCCAATGAAGAATTGAAGTCGTCCAACGAAGAACTGCTGTCGATGAACGAGGAACTGCAATCGGCCAACGAAGAACTGGAAACGTCCAAAGAAGAAATCCGTGCCAGCAGTGACGCGGTTGCTCGCGCCAACACCGACCTGGAGAATCTGCTGCGCAGCACCCAGATCGCGACGATCTTTCTGGACGACGACTGTTGCATCCGCAGCTTCACGCCCGCCGCGACGAAGATTTACGGCCTGCTACCCACCGACGTCGGCCGACCGCTTGCTAGGTTCATGCCGGACCTTGCGATGCCCCACCGTTGCCGGATCGGTTCGGCGGTGAATGAGTCGATCGATCGAAGATACTGTGTTCGGAACCGACGGCACTGCCTATTTACGCCGTGTGTTGCCTTACCGCGACCAAGACGGCAATGTCGATGGCATCGTGTTGACGTTCAACGACGTCAGCGACTTGAAGCGAACGCTGGCCGAAGTCGAGCAAGCGAACACCAAGTTCCGAGTGATGTTCGATCAGACGTTTCACTTCGCTGGCGTCTTGGACACCGATGGAACAACGTTGGAAGTTAACCGAACCGCATTCGAAGGTTGCGGCGTACGCAAGAGATGGCATCATCGGTGTTCCGTTTTGGGACACGCCCTGGTGGTCCGGCAGCGAGCGAGTGCAGGACGAGATTCGGCGTGCCGTCAAGGTTGCGGTGTCGGGCGATACCTACGCCGAAACCCTGTCGTATTGGTTGGCCGACGGGACCGAGCGAACGGTTGATTTCCGCATGACGCCGGCCTTCGGAGACAACGGGGAGGTCGTGTATGTCTGCCCCAGCGGTTTTGACATCACGGATCGACAGTGCGCCGACGAGGCATTGGCCGAAAAACAGCGTCAGCTCACGATCGGCATCGACTTGGCGAAGTTCGGTCTCGGTCAAATCGACTACCCGGAAGATGTCATTCATCTGACGGCCGAAGCCGCTTCACTATACGGACTCGGCGATCAACCGCGAACGATCGCTCGCCCCGAACTGCACGCGATCTTCGACCCCAAAGACAACGATGCGATTGTCGAGCTGATTGACGACTGCATCGCCCGCGGCAGCGGTAGCACGATGAAATGCGAACACCGCGTGACGTTGCCGGACGGTTCCGTTCGTTGGTTGGACGTTCGCAAGCAGATCTTCAGTGATGAATCAACTGATCCACCAACCCCGACCAATGGCATTCTGGCCGCTCGCGACATCACCGATCAGAAACAAGTCGAACTTGAGCAACTTGCAACGTCAATCGCAACTTCGCGGCATCATCGACAATACGACCAGCTTCATGCAGTTTTCACCCCGACGGAACCGTGATCGACATTAATCAACCCGCGTTGGCGGCAACCGGGCTGAATCGTGAAAAAGTGATTGGTCTGAAGTTCTGGGAACTGGAATTCTGGACCTACGACGCGGACGTGGCCGAAAACATTCGGCAAAAGTTGCTGGAGAGCGCGGCGGGTAGGGCCGTTCGCAGCGACAGCGAATATCAAGTAGCCGATGGCACGGTGCGGTTATGCGACTGTGAGCTTCAGCCCTGTGTTCAACACCGACAGGAAAGTGACGCAGGTGATTGGCAGTGGCATCGACATCACACAGCGAAAGCTCGTCGAATCGCAACTGGCTCGCGCCATGTCACGGCTCGAATTGTCGCTCGAAGTCAGTGAGATTTCGACATGGAGCTGGAACATGGAGACTAACTCGGTCCTGTCCAATCCGACGCTGAATCGGATGTTCGGTTTTGAAGAGAATGAGCAATTGACACTCACCAGCTTCATCGAACAGATGGACGAATCGGTTCAAGGCCGAGTCGGCGCGGCGATCGAGCGGACCATCCAAACGGGTTGCAGGTACGACGAGGAATATCCGATTCGTTTGCGAGACGGAAAGATTCGGCACATCCGTGCCGTCGGCCGCGTCCAACCGCCTGCCGACGGCCAGCCGAATGAGTTCTTTGGCGTCGTATCGACATGACCGACCGCAAACAACGCGAGGTGGAACAAACGAAGATCACGCGGCGGATGGAAATGGCGCTACGGGCCGGTGGCATGGCGGCTTGGGAATGGACGCCAACGAAGAGTTATTGGACGCCCGAGTTGCACGATTTGTTAGGTGTCGGACGAGACGTGCCCGTCAGCACCGAACTGTTCTTTTCACTGGTCCATCCCGACGATGTTGAGAAACTGAGCCGCGAATGGCAAGCAGCGACGGATGGTCTGAGCGAATTCGATAGCGAGTTTCGCATCATCCGTCCCGATGGTCAAATTCGCTGGGTCGGTGGATTGGGCGAACTCGTCCGCGATGCCGCTGGCATTGTTACGACGATCTACGGCGTCAATTGGGATTGCACGGAGCAGAAGACATACGAGGACGAACTCCGTGGACGGCAAGTCAAGCTGCAATTTATCACCGAGTTGCAAAGCGAACTTGATATGCAAACAGACGAAATCGGGATATCGAAAATATCCTGTCGTTTGGTCTCGCAGCACTTCGGTTTGGCACGATGTGCGTTAGTCGAATTCTTGCAGGACGACACGCTCACCGTCTTCCACGAAGATCGGCAACCCGATAAGGCTAGCGTGCTGGGCGCGTTCGCCAATTCCGATTTCATCAAGCCCGACGAACTCGCCCAACTTCGCGCGGGCACACCAATCGTCATCACAGACACGCAGCAACCGCCACGGACGCCCGAAGAGTCCGCCAACTACGCTCGGTTTGATTCGATTGCTTGCGTGACCGTCCCGAACTCCGTCGACACGCGGCTGAAATACGCACTCGCGGTTTGTAAAGATCATGCTCACCAGTGGTCTGTCGATGAAGTCCAGTTATTCGAGGAGGTCACCAGTTTGGTGTTTCTACGATTGGAACGGTCCCGCGCCTGCGCGAGAGTTGGCGGACACGAAACGTCTGTTCGATTTGACTATGTCGGCGGCAAAGGTCGGGGCGTGGAGTTTCGATATGGACAGTGGCAACTTCCGATGCGATGACAGCCTGAAGTTAATGTTCGGATTCAGCTTGGACGAAGATGTTCTCTACGAAAAATTCTTGGACCGTGCCATCGAGACCGATCGCCAGCGTGTCGCCCATGCGGTCCAGCGGATGCTTGATAACGGTAAAGATTTCACTGAGGACTATGAAGTCGTGCTACCGGACGGTCGGGCGAGATACTATCAAGGTCGCGGTTCGGTAGTGACCAAGGACAACGGCGCTCAAACATGTTCAGGCGTTGTGCTGGACATCACCGAGCTTCGCACCGCGCAACTCAGCGCTTACCGAAAGCGAGCAACGATTCCGTCGTCTTGCCAACGCTGCACCCGCGATGCTGTGGGTCACCGACGTGGACTGTCAATGCACGTTCCTGTCGCAGTCCTGGTACGACTTCACCGGCCAAGTCGAACCGGACGGATTCGGATTGGGGTGGCTCGAAGGTGTTCATCCGGATGATCGCGATGACGTCCAGCGGATCTTCTTGGCCGCCATGGAGCAACGTGAACCTTACGAGATTGATTTTCGATTGCGAACTGCCGATGGCAGCTATCGCTGGGTCATCGACTCTGGACGGCCGCGAATCGGCGAAGACGGCAGCTTTGAAGGTTACGTCGGCAGCGTGATTGATGCCGACGAACGACAGCGTGCCCAAGCCGCGATCGCGATCAGCGAAGAACGTCTGCGGACCGCCGCCGCAGCAGCCGGTTTCGGCATGTTGCACGCCGACATTGAAGCCGGCGTGGTGACGTATTCGCAAGAGATGAAAAGTTTGCTGCGGCTTCCCGACGATGCCGATCGCAAGCTGACTCCCGGAGCGATGCCGGACTGGGTTCAAGAGGACGACCGCGCGGCTTGCGGCGAATTCTATCGTGTGCTGCTCGGCCTACCCGAAGGCGAAAGCAACAGCATCGACCACCGCGTCATACGGCCTGACGGTGAACTGCGTTGGATTCGATTGCAAGCCAAACCGATCCACACCGGTACCGGCAAGGACCGCAAGGCGACACAGTTGATCGGCACCATCGTTGACATCACCCAGCAACGCGAGTTTGAAGAGTCGCTGCAGCAAGCACGCACCCAAGCCGTCGCGGCCAGCGAATCCAAGAGTGCGTTTCTGGCCAACATGTCGCACGAGATTCGCACGCCAATGACAGCGATTCTCGGGTACGCCGATTTGCTTCGCGAGCATTTATCCAACGAAGAAGCGATCGGGCACCTCGGCACCATCCGTCGCAATGGTGGCTATTTGCTGGAGATCATCAACGACATTTTGGATTTGTCGAAGATCGAAGCGGGCAAGTTTGAAGTCGACCGTAGCCGCTTTGCTGTAACAAAGGTGTTGGAGGATGTTCGCAGCATCATGGAGGTCCGAGCAAAAGAGGGCGGTTTGACTTTGGACGTGGGCTACGAGGGAAAACTGCCATCGTTCGTCGAAAGCGATCCGAAATGTTTGAAGCAAATTCTTATCAACTTAGTTGGTAACGCGATCAAGTTCACGAAGAAGGGTGGCGTGAAGATCGTGGTGGAGTATCTTCGAGCGGAGTCGTCAAGACTTTTGGCCCGCGACAAATCCGAAACTCTTGACGAGTTCCGCTACGACCGGATGCATCCGTTTTCGAATCACCGACACGGGCATCGGCATGACCGACGAGCAGCAAGCCAAGCTGTTCCGACCGTTTGTTCAGGGTGATTCAAGTGTCTCGCGACACTTCGGCGGCACGGGTCTTGGCTTGGCCATCAGCCGCCGGTTGACCGAAATGCTGGGCGGGCAGCTCGACGTCGTTTCTGAACTCGGCAAAGGCAGCACGTTTACGTTCACCATCGCGACCGGCGACATCAGCGAAGGAAACTTGATCGAACCGCAGCCGACTTTACTGACGGAAGCGTCGGATGATCTCACGCCGCAATCGACACCGATGCTCGATTGCAAAGTCTTGGTCGTTGACGATCGCCGCGACATTCGGTTCCTCAGCAAACGCATCCTGACCACGGCCGGTGCGACGGTCGATGAACGTGAAGACGGGCAGCTCGCGGTAGACTACATCGAGCAACGTTTGCGACGCGGTGATGTACCGGACCTCGTTCTACTGGACATGCAGATGCCCAACCTTGACGGCTACCAAACCGCACGCAAGCTGCGCAAACTCGGTTATGTCGGCCCGATCATCGCCCTGACCGCCGATGCGATGCAAGGTGACATGAACGAGTGTCTGCAAGCCGGCTGCAACGATTACCTGTCCAAACCGATCGACACCGCCCGACTGATTCAGTTAGTGGGAGAGCTCACATGAATGATTCCAATTTTCTGCAACTGATCGAAAACTGTCCCTTCGGCATGCATGTGGTCGATGCCGACATGACGCTGCGACGGACACGTTAAAACGCTTGGCACGTGGTTTTCAGAAGAAGCAAAACACCCCCGCCGGCCGGGGCACTGACCGGCGGGGGCTAGACACGGTTGTCGGGGCAGGACAACCGCGTCGTCCGAAAAAAGTATCGTCGTCCGGCTTCTCGAAATTCGCACATCAGACCGAGAAATATCGCATTCATAACGGTTTTGCAGCAAGTTGGGCTTCTCAATGAGTACGCTCCTGCGCTCGCTAAGTGGATGCGCCCAACGGCAATGTTGGTTCCGCAGACTAACCTAACGCACCATGCCATTTTTCGACTGCGAACCTGACGAACGGACTCAGCTGCAAGTCTTCTTGGACCGCGCCGGACATCCTCATGGAACGGGCGATGAATCCAAGTCTGAACATGGAGTGCTGCTTTGGAAATACTCATCGTTGCCGCCCAACGATGTGGTCATTCATCCGATGGCGCTACCACTTCCTAGGCTTTGCGCTAGCTCATCCAGACGATCTGTCGGTGGCGATCGACTCGGTTTCCCAGCGGACCGAACCAACCGACGGCCCCTGGGCGGTCGTCTTGCCATCGGGCCAACCGTCCCACTGGGTTTGGCAAGGATCTGCGCCGGTTGCATTCTCTGTCTTGATTCCGACCGCGGTGCTCGAAGATCATGCGGAGTCGATAGGCGTTCAACCCGCTCAACTTGGTTTAAGTACGACGCTAGCCGTCAAAGACAAACGTCTGATCGAAATCGGCACCCGCTTCTGCCGTAGCGTTCTTGGCATTGACGGTTCCCGGCTGCAGCAGTTTGACCTCATCAACGATTTCTGCCGGCACCTACTCAATCACTACACCTTGCCAATCCCAACGCACCGTTTTTTGAACCCTGATCGAAAGCGAACGGTGTTGACTTTCATAAACGAACATTTGCATCGACCAATTACATTGCAAGAAATTGGTAAAGAGACGCCGTGGACGACACCGCACTTCAGTCGCATTTTCAAAGAGGCCATTGGTGTGACGCCTTATAAGTTCGTTCTGCGGCAACGACTTCGTCTCGCCCAACGCAAACTACTTGCCGAGTCGAATCTTTCCATCGACGAGATTGCGGCCGCGTGCGGTTTCATCGACCGTCAACATTTCACACGTCACTTCAAGGCCCGCTACGAAAGAACGCCGGCGGACTTCCGCCGGCGTGCTTAGGTCAAAGCCCAGCTCAACGTGGCGATCTCCTAAGAATGTCAGTTTGAAATTCACGTCACCGCCGGCTGTCAATGCGACGATTGCACCACCAAGCTGGAGTGTTGTGGCCGACCGCTCGAAAAAGTCACTGTCCCGTTTGTGACCGCCCCGTTTGTGCAGCGGCGTGTCCGAAACGACGGTGCGAAACTGGTTCTTTAAGCATGACTTTCGGCGTAGCCTCGAGTTCAAGACCGACACGGGCACAATCCCGAGTGCGGTCGTTTAGGAGATTCAAGGACGTGCATCACGGCGGACGGGAACCGCACGTGCTCCGATCTCTGAGCGGCTGACCAAGGAGCATGTCGGAAGGATCATTGCGATGATCGGAAAGAAAGCTGGGATCGCGGTTCGTCAGGAGGATGAGCGAACGGGAACCCGAACCAAGTTTGCGAGTGCTCATGGCACCAGGCGTGGCTGTACGCAGCGTCTGATCAATGCCGGCGTCTCTGCGGAGACGCTAAAGGTCATCATGCGTCACGCAGATTTTGCAACGACGGAAAAGTACTACGGAACGATGCGGTCGGCTCAGGGTCGCGGCATCCGAAGTGCGTCAAAAACTCACCGATGATGCGTCTTCGGATGCTTTAGTGGGGGGGCAAAAGAAAACTCCTCAGCTATCGACTGAGGAAGTGATCGAAGCTAAAGCGTTTGCTGAACAGTCTTTAGCGAAGTACACCCGGCAGGATTCGAACCTGCAACCCTCGGTTCCGAAGACCGATGCGCTATCCAATTGTGCCACGGGTGCGTGGATGGCATTTTAGCGTGCGGGGGCGTTCGGTTCCAGGGCCCTGGTTGGGTCGTTGCGGATGTTTTGGCGGGGCGGGTCGAATTTCTGGCGGGGTGCGTTTGGTGACGGTCGCGACGGTAAGGCTTTGTCGATCGTTTTGGTGGGATCTGCTACAGTTGCTGAGGGTGTTCGGACGGGCGTTTTCGGACGGGTGTTCGGACAGACGGTCGTCGAGCGTTTGTCCGAGCTCGCATTCTTTCTCGATTCCGGGTGGACTGGCGTTTGAACCGTGCCGCTCGCTCTTCCATTTGACCGCAACGATGTCTCAGACTGATCGCGAAAAATTGTTGGCTGCCTATCGGCGGCACCAGGATGGGCATCTCGACGAAGCCGCCTCGGTCTACCAAGCCGTGATCGACGGGGATCCACGCAGCGCGGACGCTTGGATCTATCTCGGCATCGCCCGCTTCGATCAACGCCGGTTCGAGGAGTCCGTGGACGCCTACCGAAACGCGATTGCGATCCGAGCGACTTACCCAATCGCTTGGAACAATCTCGGCAACTCGCTTCGCATGTTGGGGCGAGTCGACGAAGCGGACGAGTGCTTTGCGACATCGCTTTCGCAAGACCCGAACTATCTTTCGGCGCTGAAGAACCGCGGCACGCTTTGGATCTGGGCCGGCGAGATCGAACGCGGGCTGCGATCGTATCGACGGGGGCTGGAAGTCGATCCGAACCACGCCGAGCTGCATCGAAACATTGGCGTCATTGAACTGTTACAAGGCAACTACGACGTCGGCTGGGACGAGTACCGGTGGCGTTGGCGAATGCCGGGACTGTACCGACCACAAACCAACGCCGCCTCTTGGACCGGCCAGTCGCTCGCGGGGAAGTCGATCCTGCTCTATCCCGAACAGGGACTCGGCGATGCGATCCATTTTGTGCGAGTTTGCAAAACGCTGGCCGATCGCGGGGCGACGGTGGTGCTGCAATGCGCCGCGAAGCTCGTGTCATTGTTTTCATCGACGACGCAAACGCTCGGCGTCAAGCGTTTGATCGCGGACTCATTGACGCCGCCCCCGACCGACTATCACGCATCGATGATCGAAGCGATCGACGTTCTTTACCAAACGACCGGCACGATCGATCATCGAACGGACTTGATCGAAGCGGGTCGTGGTTACTTGAATGTTTCGCAGCCGCTGGTTGATTACTGGTCACGGTGGTTGAACGTAAACGCCGGCAAGCCGAACCCGCGGACGCGTCGGATCGGAATCAATTGGCAAGGCAATCGCGACCATCACGCCGACGTTTATCGAAGCGTGCCGTTGTCGAGGTTGGAACCGCTTGCCCATCGCGAAGACGTGATGCTGGTCAGTTTGCAGTTCGGCGACGGAGCCGAACAGCTCGACCAATGCGATTTTGCCGGCTCCATCGTTCGCTTGCCGTCCGATGTCGATGCGACCGAGGGGGCATTCACCGACACGACGGCGATCTTAAAAAACTTGGACGGCGTCGTGACCACCGACACCGCGATCGCTCACTTGGCTGGCGCGATCGGGACTCCCGTGCAAGTGATGCTGGGCAGGGTGCCGGACTGGCGATGGCTGATGTCCGGTGAAACGACGCCGTGGTATCCGACGATGCGACTGGTCCGCCAAAGACAACTCGGCGATTGGTCGGACGTTGTCCAGGCGATTGAACTCTAACGTCGAACCTTGATGTTCGTTCAGACTTCCGTTTCAGCCATGTCTCGCGCGTGATAGCTGCTGCGGACGAAGGGGCCGCTGGCGACTTTCTTGAAGCCCATGCTTTTCGCGATCTCGCCGAGTTCATCAAACTCTTCCGGCGGCACGAAGCGGACCACCGGCAAATATTTTTCACCCGGCTGCAGGTATTGGCCCAGCGTCAAGAAGTCGACGTCGTACTCGCGAAGGTCCGCCAGTGCATCGAGCAGCTCGCCCCGTTCCTCGCCGAGCCCAAGCATCAAGCCGCTCTTGGTTTTGACAATCGGGTTGTAACGCTTGACTTGACGCATCATTTCAAGCGTCCAGCGATAGTCGCTCTTCGGGCCTCGCACGCGGCGGTACAGACGGGGCACCGTTTCCATGTTGTGGTTGAAAACGTCCGGCACCGCGTCGATGACCAACTTCAACGCCTCTTTGCAATGCACAAAATCTGGCGTCAACACTTCGGTGCTGGCACCGGTGCGTTCACGAACGGCGACGACGCAGTCATGGAAGTGTTGTGCTCCGCCGTCCGGCAGGTCGTCTCGCGTGACGCTGGTGATGACGACGTGTTTAAGACCCAGTCTCGCGGCGGCTTCGGCGACTCGCGCGGGCTCGTCCGATTCGGGCAACTGCGGCGGTCGACCGCGATGAACGGCACAGAATCCGCACGGCCGCGTGCAAACGTTGCCCAGGATCATGAACGTGGCGGTCTGCTGGCTGTAGCATTCCATCCGGTTGGGGCACTTCGCATTTTCGCAAACCGTTTCCAGCCGCAGTTCGTCCAGCAACTCCGACGTCATGTGGTTCGAGTTGCTTTTCGGAATCGGACGCTTCAGCCATCGCGGCAACCGCCCGGTCGCGCTGACCTCCGCACCTTCGGGAATTTCGGGGTCTGCGACAACGGGTAAGCGAAAGGCCATGGAGAACGACAAATACGGAAGAAAAAGAAATCGGTGGTTTGAAACTGAACCAAACCGGTTCGGCGAACGCATTGTAGCCAGCCGGACGCGTTTAGGTCCAACGCTATCGGCGACTGGGTCTTTTCGCAGTTGGCCCGTACAATCCCACCGCTATGTCCAAGAAAAACAAAACCAGCCAGACATCGGGGGCGACCGGCAAAGCTGCCGGTGCGTCAAAAAAGTCCGCCAAGAAAGTGGTTTCCGGCATCGTCCCGATCGCCGAAAACCGCAAGGCGAAGCATCGTTACGAGATCTTGGATTCGGTCGAGTGCGGAATGATGTTGATGGGCAGCGAGGTCAAGTCGATCCGCCAGAACAAACTATCGCTCGACGAGGCCTACATCCGCATGACCAGCGGCGCGTTGTGGTTGATCGGGTCCGACGTGGCTCATTACAAGAACGCCGGGATGTGGAATCACGATCCGCGGCGGCCGCGAAAGCTGCTGCTTCATGCTCGCGAGTACGACAGCTTTGCCGGTCGCGCGAAGGAACGAGGCCTGACGTTGATTCCCCTGAAGGTCTACTTCAACGAACGCGGCATCGCCAAGTGCGTGATGGGATTGGTCAAAGGCAAGAAGATTCACGACAAACGCGAAACGATCAAAAAACGCGACACCGACCGCGGACTACGAAGGGCGATGAGGGGACGATGAAATCACTTTTGGAAGTCACCGATCTGGTGAAGACGTTCGCCCAACCGGGCGGCGGCACGCTGCCCGTTTTGTCGATCGAAAAGTTTGCGATCGCCGAGGCCGAGCAAGTCGCGTTGATCGGCACCAGCGGCGGCGGCAAGACGACGCTTTTGCATCTGATCGCGGGCTTGCTGACGCCGGACTCGGGGTCGATCAAGTTGGCCGGCACCGAACTGACGCGATTGAGCGAGCAGGGTCGTGATCGGTTTCGCGCCTCGACGATCGGTTATGTCTTTCAAACGTTCAACCTTTTGCCCGCGTTTTCGGCGATCGAAAACGTCAAGCTGGGCATGACGTTCGGGGCGGGCTCGCCGAATACCGCTCGCGCGAAAGACTTGCTTGCGAAAGTCGGCTTGGCCGATCGGTCGAATTATCGGCCGAAGCAATTGAGCGTCGGCCAGCAACAACGCGTCGCGATCGCGCGAGCGTTGGCGGGCAAGCCGAAGCTGCTGCTGGCCGATGAACCGACCGCGAACGTGGATCCGGTCAGTGCCGAAAGCGTTTTGGAATTGATCCGCACGTCGTGCCGCGACGAAGGCGTCGCGATGTTGATGGTGACGCACGACATGGACGTGGCATCGAAGTTCGACCGCGTCGATCGTCTGGAAGACATCAACACGGCGCTCGCGACGCAGGCGACTTAAACCAACACTCCCCGCACACCGTTCGTAAATCATGTCGTTGATTCAAATCGCGTGGCGAAACTTTTGCCATCGTTCGTTGTCCAGCATTCTCACGACGATCTCGCTGGCGCTGGGCGTCGGGTTGGTCGTGCTGGTGCTGTCGATCTATGGAGTGATCAACGATGCGTTCACTCGCAACGCGTCGGTCGGTTACAACCTGGTCGTCGGTCCCAAGGGCAGCCCGTTGCAATTGACGCTGAACAGCGTTTTCTATCTCAGCCAGCCGATCGAGAACCTGCCTTACACCGAGTTCATGGAATTTTTCGGCAAGGAGGACCGTGCGGCGATGGTCGAAAAGTTCGGCGGCGAAAAGTCGCTCGGCGATCGAGGCGGCCGGTACGCGCCGTTCGTTTCGGGCGGCTTCGCGATCCCGTTGGCGTTGGGCGATTACTTCGGCGAGTTTCGAGTCGTCGGCACGACGCCGGAGTTTTTTGAAAAGCTTCGTTACGGAGAGGATTTGGACAAGCCGTTTTCGTTTCGCGAAGGGCGAGCGCTGAAGGAATACTCGGACGAACACAGTTACTTTGAATCCGTCGTCGGCTTTCGCGTCGCCAAGGAAATGAACGTCGGCATCGGCGACAAGTTCTACCCCACGCACGGCGACCCGACCGGTCACGGTCACGATCTTGGATTCACCATCGTCGGCGTGATGGACCCGACGGGGACGCCGAACGATCGAGCGGCGTTCGTGAACCTGGAAGGGTTCTACTTGATGGACGGACACGCCAAACCGATCGAGGAATCGGCCGGTGAAGAAGCATCTGGTGAAGAAGCATCTGGCGATGGAGGTGACGTTGCCGAACAAGTCGTTGCACCGGAGACCGTGTCCGGTCCGGGACAATTCAAGTTGCTGTCGATCCCGCAACGCGAAGTCACGTCGATCTTGGTTCGCAACGGAAACGTCATGTTTGCACCGGGCATGCAAAACGCGATCAACGAGGGCATTCGCGCGCAGGCGGCCGCGCCGGTCGGCGAGATCAACAAGCTGATGAACTTAATCGTTGGGCCGTTGATGACGGCGATGCTTGCGATCACGCTGATCACCTGCTTCGTCGCGGCGGTCGGCGTTTTGGTCGCGATTTACAACTCGATGAACGATCGTCGTCGCGACATCGCGGTGATGCGGGCGCTTGGTGCTCGCCGTGAAACGGTGACGGCGATCATCGTCGCCGAAAGCATGCTGGTCGCGGTCATCGGCGGTGTCGTGGGTTGGATCCTTGCCCACGCGGTCATTGCGATGGCTAGCGGCCGGATCGAAGATCAAACCGGCGTGCAAGTCGGTTTCTTCAGCACCAGCGGTTACGAGCTTTACATTCTGCCGATCGTGATCGTGCTGGCATTGTTCGCGGCGTTATTGCCGGCGTGGTCGGCGTATCGCACGGACGTTGGAAGCAATCTGTCGGCATAGGACTTAGCGGTAAGTGGACCTAAGATAAGACGGGTAATTACCGTGTGATTAACAAGTAACAGATTTCCGTAGCTGATCCCGCCAGGGTTCAGTCCGGCCTGAACCCTGGCAGGATCAGCTACGTCAGTTGTCTGAACCCTGGCGGGATCAGCTACGTCAGTTGTTGTTCACCGAGTGCTACGTCCCTCCCGCTTTCGGGAGGGTCGGACGCTGTCGCGGCCGGGGAGGGCTCACGGAAAACCCTCTCCTCGCTTAGGCTCGACTCTTCCAGAGGGAGAGGATTTGATGCGGCAACACTCAACGCCTGCTTGATCGTTCGAAGAAGAGATCCCGACTCAGAAACGAAGTTCGGCACCCACGTTCAAACCGTGTGCCCAATAGTCGGTTTCGATGAAGTCGAAGCGGGGGCGAAGGTTATCGGAGACCGCCGGATCGGTCGCGGGTGGAAACTGGTTGCTGTCGATGTCGGTGCTGATCTGGTCGCCGGCGCGAACGACCGACGGAAGGTAAAGCACCGAATAGCCAACGGTCGCGTCCAGCCAATCGGTCAGGCGAATGCCAAGCGTCAAGCCAAGTTCGGGCACCATCGTAAATTGGTCTCGTTCGTACGAACCAATGTTGGATCGTTGTGCCAGGATGCCGCCGACATAGTTTTCGGTTTCATCGTTTTCGGTGATCGACGTTGATCCCGCAATTTCAACCGACTGGGTATTGTTGCCGACCGCGACGCGAAGCATCGATTCCAGCCAACCGCGTTTAAAGTTCGCTTGGTGCGTGATGCCCAACTGTAACGCATTGAATTCGTTGCTGGTGCGAAACGAGTCGCGGCTGGCGATGGTTCCGCGAGCGTTGGGGATGGTGGATTCCAGATTTTCAACGATCGTCAGGCTGTCGTCCAGCTCAATGCGCCGATATCCGATGATCCAGTCCACGCGGTCGGATTCGCCGTAGGCATTGCAAACGCCGACCGGACAAAGCGACGCGCGTCCGTTGATCAACAGCGATCGCAGATCCGAATCGGAGGTGACGTTGACGCTACCGGTAGCTCGGTCGGGGAATGAAAACAGTTGCGCCGTTTCGAGCCCGCGGCTGCTGTCAAAAAACGGTCGACCCAGAATCGGCGATCCATCGCCGGCGGCGTTGAAGCCGTCGTCGCGATCGCCAAGCAATTGAAAGTACTCGCCTTCGATCGCGAACGTGCCCTGGTTGGTCAACCAGAAACCGGTGCGGAGGCGAACACCGCTGGTTCCACCATCATTGATTTCGTCGCCGCCAAACAGTGTGGTTGTCGCGGATCGCCCGAGTACGGCGGACTGGCTGAGCGGCGTCCCGTCGGGGCTTCGCGTGACAAGGGGTGGAAGGTCCATGCCTTCGGTGAACCAGTACAAGTATTCGGCGCGGACCCACAACCGATCGGCGACCGACATCGGTCCAGGGATAATGCCGAAGCCCTGACCATTGAATGCACCGGCATTGAATGCACCGGCATTGAAGTTCGCTCCGGGGAACCATCCACCGGCAGGCGCGACGTAGTTGCCGTACGGGTCGCTGCTGGGTGAACCAGTACCGGGAAAGTTGTTGACGATGACGGGACCGCCGGACGCACCCGGTGGCGCGTAGTTGGACTGCGCCGCGGCCTGCGTTGCAAGCACAAACAGCAGCGGCAGCAACGCAACGGCAATGAAGTAAGAACTACGAGGACTCAAGCGTCTTCTCCCAATCAATCATGCAAAATCCGCCCACTTTCGCTCAAGAAAAAAGGCGTTCTGTCCGGACGGTCGCTGATACGCGGTGAACGAGTCAATACGAAAACGCATGCGGGTGCGTTTCATGAAGGTG
Source organism: Pirellulaceae bacterium (assembly GCA_963836865.1). Taxonomy (GTDB): domain Bacteria; phylum Planctomycetota; class Planctomycetia; order Pirellulales; family Pirellulaceae; genus Rubripirellula. Next base: position 137,842 of record CAWILC010000007.1, read on the forward strand.
TTTCACGTCACCTGTGTATCAACGCCATGTTTTGACTGTAGCGGTTATGCCTGATCCGACGATGAAAGCGGTTGAATGGGCGGGCGGTAAGAACCGCTTCGGTTTGCGTTTGAATACTTTCATAAAAGGTGGTCGCTGATGCGCCGCATCATCGCTTCATTGTTGGTCGCTTCCACATTCGGGTTTCAGCCCCCGACGACCGTCATGGCACAGCAACTGACCGCGCCGACGTCGGACTCGCCCCAACTTCGCAAATTGAATGTTCCGGCCGAGCACGCCAGCGCGATTGCGACGAAGCTGAGTTTTCAATTTCGCGAAACGCCCGGCGTGCAAATTTCATCCGACGCCCGAAACAAACAATTGATCGTGATGGCCCCCGAAGCGATGCAGCAAAATATCGCTCGTGAGGTGCAATCGATGTTGGCGTCCGACTTCGCCGCTTCGGCAACGAAAGATGGTCGGTCGCCGATGACCGCGTCGCTGAAGCAGATCACTTGGCGAGAATTCGAGGATGATTTGCAACGTCTTTCTGATGCACCGCTATCGGTCACGACCAGCCGCAACGGGGAACTGCGCCGCTTTCCAGTTAGTCGTCATGCCGATGAACGGCACCACCGTGGAAGTCGATCGTCGCAACAATAGCGTGACCGTGGTCGCACCGACGCCGTCGATCCCGGGTTGGGAAAAGTTGATCGCGACGCTGGATCAACCACGCGGCAGATCCGGCGAGATCACTTCGATCGTGCGACTGCAAAACGCAGAACCCGCACCGATCCAGAAAGCGATTCGATTGTTAAAGGATTTGGAAAGCGAGCGAGATCAGTCGCGCGCTTTCTCGCCGACGGCGAATGCGTCCGTCTTTCGCAACGCCGCATTCCAACAACCCGCCAATCCGCAAGGCGGCGAAAACGCCAATGCGGGCGGCGAAATGCCCGCCAACGACGCTGCCGGCGATGGGGATGACGAAGGCGGTGCGGGCGTCATCGGCGACACGCAAATTCAGTTCGTGCCCGAACTCGGGACGATCATCATTCGCGGTGCCAAACGCGACGTCCAACGCGTCATGGACGTCATCAAGCAAATCGAAGAGCAAAGCGAAGTCACCAAGCCAGACATTCAAGTCGTCGAATTGCAACACGCCGACGCGAACGCGGTGGCGACACTGCTGGGGCAACTCTACGACGACGTTCTTTCCGCTCGCCAAGGCGAAGTCAGCATCACTTCGCTGGACACGCCCAATGCATTGTTGTTGATCGGACGCACCGAAGCGATCCGCAGCCTGATGGACTTGATCGCCAAGATCGACCAACCGGTTTCGGAATCCAGTCGCTTGCGAGTCTTCCGTTTGCAGCATGCCTCCGCGATCGATGCCGAGCAAACGATCCGCGACTTCTTCGCCGACCGTCCCGGTTCGGGCGACGACCTTCGACCGGCACTCGGAACACGCGTTCGAGTGCTGGCCGATTACAGAACCAATTCATTGATCATCAGCGCCGCGCCTCGCGACCTGGACGAAGTCACTCGCTTGATTAACGAATTGGATGTGCAACAGATTGCCGCGCAAACGCAAATTAAAATCTTCCCGCTGTCCAACGCGATCGCGGAAGACTTGGCCGAGGTCTTGATCGCGGCGATCACCGGAGCCGACGAAAATGCCAACGAGAACGTGACGACTCCGTCGACGACGCTGTCGATCGTCAGCTTGAATTCGGACGACAATCAGTTGCTCGATTCCGGCATCCTTGCCGGTGCCGTCATCACAGCGGATTCCGGTGCGAACACGATCGTCGTTCGCGCTCCGTCGGCCAGCATGCCGCTGATCGGTGAGCTGATTCGCCAGTTGGATCAAGCACCGGGCGTCGAGTCACTTGTAAAGGTGTTCACGATCGAAAATGGGGACGCACTGCAGTTGACGGCCGCGCTGCAAGATCTGTTTGGCGAAGACGCCGCGACCAACGGCACCGCGATCGGCGCGGGCAACGCGGCGGGGTTGCCGCCGATCACTGCGGGCGGCGAAAACAGCTTGGTGGGCCTGCGTTTTAGTGCCGACCAGCGGACCAACAGCATCATTGCCAGCGGTTCGGCCGAGGACTTGGAAGTCGTCGAAAGCATTTTGATTCGATTGGACAGCGAAGGCTTTGCCGAACGCATCACCGAAGTCATCTGGCTGCGTCACCAAACCGCTGCAGACGTCTCCGCCGCGCTTCAAACCTACGTGCAACAACGCACGCAAACCGTCAACGTGATCCAACAATTCCAGCAAGGCCTCGGTCCGTTCGACCTGCCCGATCGCGACTTGATCGTAGTGGCCGAACCGGTCACCAACAGCATTCTGTTGAGCGTTTCGCCGCGACTTTATGAAGACGTTCGACGCTTGATCGACCGCCTGGACCGACGCGCGCCGATGGTGCTGATCAAGGTCTTGATTGCCGAAGTGTCTCTGGACGATGCGTTTGAGATCGGTGGGGAGGTGGGCCTGCAGGACAGCTTGGTCTACGACCGTGGAGTCGCTGCAGGTGCGTTTCCCGGCGCGACCGCAAACAGTGCGCCCGGGTTCAACTTCAACAATGTTGGCCAACCCAACTCGAACTCGTTTCGGCAAGGAACCGTCGCTGGACGTGGGCTTTCGAGCTTCGGCGTCGGCACCACAAACTCGGCGCTTGGCTATGGTGGTTTCGTGCTCAGTGCCGCGAGCGATTCGGTCAGCCTGCTGCTTCGGACGCTGCAGGACGCCAACCGATTGCAGATCCTAAGTCGGCCGCAGATCATGACGATGGACAACACCGAAGGGTTCGTTCAGGTCGGTCGGCAAGTCGCACGGATTCGCGATGTCACGCAAAACGTTCAAGGCACCTTGGTGTCGACCGAAGACATCGAGGTCGGCCTGATCTTGCGGATTCGTCCTCGCGTCGGCTCGGATGGTTTGATTGTGATGGATGTTGATGCGACGCGTTCCGCACGCGACACCGCCAACGGAACGCCCATTCCGGCCGGTGACGGATCGGTGGTCATCATCGACGACATCCTACGCACCAACGCTCAATCGGTTGTCGCCGCATACAGCGGTCAAACGGTCGTGTTTGGCGGTCTAATTCAGAAAGAACGATCGCAGTTCAGCCGACGGGTCCCGTACCTGGCCGACATTCCACTGTTGGGTTATTTCTTTAAGTATGAGCAAGAGATCGAACGTCGCAATGAACTGTTGACGGTGCTGACCCCGATGCTGGTCACCGGGGAAGAAGACCTGGAATACGTAAAGCAAACCGAATCGGCACGGATGAGTTGGTGCTTGGCCGACGTCGTTGAAATGAATGGTGACGTGGGACTGTCCGGTGGATACGGATTGTGGGGACCGGCCACCGGCGGCGTGATCTATCCCGACTTGCAACCGACGGTGGACTGCATCTTGAACGAAGACGGCAGTGTCATGGATTCGTCGATGATCGATCCTTCGATCCTGAACAATGCCATCGGGAACGGTGCGATGATGGATGGTGCGTATCAAAGTGGAATGCAAGGCGGCGGTTATCCGAACGGACAAATTCCCTACCCCGGCCCGACGCCGTACCTGGAAGCAGAAATGGGAATGCCACCTGCGATGGGACGCCGCTTGCCACCCGAGATCAGCGGGGATTTACCAGCACGTCCACAGTACTATCCGCGACCAGGTTACGGGCCGCAAAGCGGCGCCGATCCACGGGGTGGATACGCACCGCCGATCGACAGCGACCCGCAATTCATGTCGCCGATGATCGATGAACAAGCACCGGTCATGTCGGCACCGCTTCCCAACCCGGTCCCGATTGAAATGTTACCGGGTGAGATGCCACAAGCATCGATAAATCGATCCGGCCAAACGCCCGCCAGCCAGGTCAGTTGGATCCAGTCGGCAGCAAATGCAAGTGGCAACGCGGTTGCGACGCCAGTCACAAATCGGATGACAAATCCAGGCACGTCGCGACCGCTTCGACTGGGCGTGGAAACGTCGACGAAATGATTCATTCCCGCGAATCGCTCGAATGATGTCGAACCTGTCCCTAAGCATCTCTTTCAATTTAACCCACATCGCAAGACCACGGATTCGGTGATGCAATCTTCTAAGCAAAAGCGGCACTTGTTGCTGGCCGCGATCGTCGCCTTCGGTCCGATCACGGCCGGATCGGTCGGGTGTTCGACGTTCGGGAAGAAGCCGGTGGCCGATGATCGTTCGTTCTTTGAAAAGATGCCGCTGATCGGCAAGAAGAAAGACGTCGAGAATCCGGATCCGTATCCCAATCCGGTCAAGATGGCGGCGACTTGGACGCCCGACACGTTGGTGCAAAGTGGTCGCACGCCGACGCGAGGCTTCGGCGGACGGGTGTTCTTCTATGACGAAAAGTCTCGCGCCGTCCCTGTCGAAGGAACGTTGATCGTCCACGGCTTTGATGATTCCCAAGGCGTTGAACGATCGGAAACGAAACGCTTCGAGTTCACCCCGGAACAATTCACTCGCCACTACAGCCAGTCGGACCTGGGCGCTTCGTACAGCGTTTGGATTCCCTGGGACGCCATCGGCAATCCTCAGCGAAGGGTGTCGCTAGTTACCTCGTTCAAAACCGCCGAAGGAAAGCTGATCCAGGGCATTCCCGCGACGGTTCAGCTTCCCGGCGCACGATCGAATGAAAGCACCGAAGAAAAGCTATCGAAGCTTTCGCCCGAGTACCGCGAATTTCGTGCGGCAAGCGAAGCGGGCACACCCAGTTCGGGTTTGACGACCACGACGATCGCACGACGGAGCGTTTCGCCATCGCGAGATTCGGAACCGGCGATTAACGTTCCCACTCCGAATGCTCCGGTGCAAATGGTGGTGACAAGCGACGCGACGCCGTCGTTGGACATCGGCATGCGAAAGCGGCCCGCGCCGGCGACGACGCGGTCGACCGTGCTGCCCGCCAGCGCGATCATGCCGAACCAGTAGTTCAACAGGACTCAGATCCGCCAGGCGAAGGACAGAGCCGCAAATCACTGACCGATACGACCCTCCCGCAATGAGGCTGCGCAGTTTTAGAGTCTTCGATGCCGAAACTTGTGGTAACACGAAGCGTGATGGCTCGTTGATTCAGTCTTTCGCTGAAAAACATTTGTTGAGACGAGCGGGAAAAGCATCGCGAAACCACAAAATGAATCTTATGGCCATCATAAGGTGCGAGATTCGCGAGTCCAAAATTACCGATTCAAGTCGATGAGGCATCGTGAAGCATTCAGCATGAAACAAGGGCTCCTAAGCTGAACGCCTTCTGATGCGTTCCGGCCGATCCGGTCTCTTGTTTCCGCGTGAGCCCTTAGCCGCGTAGCGGCGGCATAGGAGTAGCCAGGGGCTGCGTCCTTCTCGCTGACGCTCGCGGGACTTACCCCTGGCTACTCCTATGCCGCCGCTACGCGGCTATTCTCTGCCGGCGTTTACGCGTTTGTTCGGGTGCCGATCGCCGATTGCCTAGGACTCGCGCGGAAACGAGTTGCCGGAAGATTCGTTTAGACGAGACGAAATAGCATCGTGAAACACTCAGCATGAAACAAGGGCTTCTATGCCGGACGCTCTCTTACGTGTCGCGGCTCACCAAATCATCAAGCCGGTGAGCTCGCAGGGACATCGGATGCCTCGCTCACGCTTCGGGTAACGAAATAGGCCCCTGTAAACGGCACGACCTCCAAGCGGGAGGGTATTGTTGGGCATTGATTTACCGCTCAATCCCGCTTTAGTCGTCACCGAGTTTGAACAGGTGGCGGACCGCTTCTAGCAGGCCTTTGCTGTGCCCTTCGGCAGCGTCATCGCGGATCGACGCCAGCGGCGGATGCAGGAGTTTGTTGATCAGTCGATCGAACGATTTTTCGATCTCTTTTTGGATCGCGGGATCGAGTTCATCGAGCATCAACTTATTGCGGAGCCGCTGAAGTTCGTCGTTTTTCAGTTCGTTGGCCTGGCCGCGAAGTCGCTGGATGACCGGGCCGGTCGCGCGGTGCTGAATCTGTTCGATGAAGCGTTCGGTTTCCTCGGCGATGATTTGCTTCGCCTTCGGCCATTCTTTTTGACGTTCGCGTCGGTTGCGTTCGCAAGCGGCTTTCAGGTCGTCGATGCCGTACAAATAGACGCCTGACATGCCGCCGATCGATGGTTCAAAGTCTCGCGGCACGGCTAAGTCCAGGATCAACAGCACGCGGCCTTTTCGTTTCCCATGCAGCGGCATGAACGCTGCCATGTCGACGATCGGTTCGGCAGACGATGTGGTGCCGATCAAGACATCCGCGGCGACGACTTCGTCCGGCAAGCGTTCCCACCGTTCCGGCGTGACGCCGAAGGATTCGGAAAGCGTGACCGCGCGAGCGTAGTTGCGATTGAGCACCCGCACGTCGCTGGCGTTTGCGGCGGTCAAATATCGCAGCGTCTCTTCGCCCATCTCGCCCGCGCCGCAAATGACCACCCGTTTGCCGCGAAGGGTATCAAAGACTTCCGGGATCACTTCGCCGACCGCCACGCTGGGCACGCTCAATCGGCGGCGATGAATTTGCGTTTCTTGTTGCACGCGTTTGGCCGCGCGGTTGGCGGCTTGAAAGACGCTGTGCGTCAGCGGTCCGGCGGATCCACCGGCGCAGGCCAAGTCGTAGGCCTGTTTGACTTGGGAAAGGATTTGCGCTTCGCCGACGACCATGCTGTCCAGGCTGGCTGCGACCGTGAACAGGTGCTCGACCGCTTCAACGCCCGCGAAAGATCATCTGGTCGACGACTTCATCGACCGACAAGCATTGTTGTTCGGCCAGGAAGGCGGCGACGGCGTCGCGATCCACATCGACGTCTTCGCCCGATGTCGTGTAAAGCTCGATGCGATTGCACGTCGACAACAGCACCAATTCGCTCGACGGATAGCGAACTCGAAATGCCGCGAGCGCTTGGGCGACCTGTTCGGTCGTGAAGGCCAGCTTTTCTCGAAATTCGACGGCCGCATCGTGATGGCTACAGCCGATCATCTGCAGTTTCAAGATCGAGCCTCCGACGATAACACGGCGGGCGGAGTCATTGCCGGTTGCGAAGCGGGATTTCCGGACTGGCCATGCGGCGTGCTCAACACGCCGATCATCGCCAAGATCAAGAATCCAAGACTGGCCAGCGTCAAGTAAACCGCTTTGCGACCGCGACTGGCCGGCGCGTAAAAGAATTCGACCGACGTCGCGGCCAGCAACCAAATCAACAACAACACGCTTAACAAAACGCCGCGGTCGGTCCAACCAACGTTGCCCCAGCGATTCAAGTTCATGACCACGCCAGCGATCAAACCGACGGCCACCGCGATCGTGCTGGTCACCAAGCATCGTCGATTCAAACGACCAAGCGTTTCCAGTGTCGGCAATCGAAACGACGATCCCGCGCGGTGACGCTTCAGCCGCCACGATTGAACCAAGTACATCACGCCGGCCAGAAAACCGATCAACACCGCCGTCGATCCGATCGCCATCGATGCCGCGTGCATATTTCGCCAAACTTCGACCGCTTCGGTGCGGGTGAACGGCGCGAGTCCACGGACGGTGATCGATAACGCGATCAAAGCCATCACGACGGGCAGAAAGAAAAAACTGACGATCGTGTCGGGTCGACGAATATAAAAGACAAAAAAGCAAATCGCGATCGCCAGCGCCAGCATCAACGACCAATCCGACCACGTCGCCAGCAAGCCGCTATCGACCGCTGTGCCGTCCACCAACGTGACCTGCGTCGCACGCAGAACGATGTAACAAACGTGCGTGAAAAGACCGATCGACATCATGCCGACGACGGCCAAGCCGCGACCGGGAATCCGACCGGCCAGCCGTAACAACTCCAGCACCAGCACGACCAAGTAGCTGGCGAAGAAGCACGTGATCGTAATTTCTCGCAGGACGGCAATCATGAACGCCAATGACGCTTTGGAGTGAGGAACAAGACGTATCCGGACGGATGCCTCAATCGTATCCGCTGGGCCAATATTGTCTGCGCGGCGGGTCTGGATGCGGCAGCGATGAGCGTTTGCATCGATCGTATTCTTTCCGGCAATGCGGATTAGGACGGTAAAAAGGCGACAACTTTACCAGGGCGATGTGATGAATCGCCGAATTTCGACAATGCCATCTGCATCGATCCGGACGCGAATCGCACCGTCGGTGTCAGTGACATGGACTTCGCTGCCCCGGGACGCCAGCAGATCGGTCACCTCCGGCCTGCCCGCTCGCCGGCCACCACTGACGATGGTTTGCGACGGACGCATCCAGTCCAAGACCGCCTCCGCGTTCATTCGCAAACTTCCATGGTGCGGGGCCATCAAGACGCCGCCGGGCGTCGGGCGTGGTTGGCTTAGCAATACGTCCGTCCCAGGCGGTTCTAAGTCCCCGGGAAGCATCAAGACGCGATCGCCGACGTTCATGCGTACGATCAACGAATTTGCGTTATCGCTGCCTTCGATTCGGACCGCGGGCGGGTGGACGACGTGCATCGGGATGCTGTTCGATGCGATCATTTCGCCGCGCGATCGTTCGATCACCGGAATGCCAGTGTCCGCGATCGCCTCGCGAATCTCCTCGATCGCGGATTCCGGTTCGTTCAACATTCCCGGTGGCGTCACAATCTTTCCGACTCGAAACCTGGTCAACAAACCTGGTAGTGCATTGAAGTGATCCGAATCGGCGTGTGAGATAATGATGCCGTCCAAACGCGTGATACCCATCGACCACAGCACACCGTTGATGTCACGACTGGATCCGACGTCGTTGCCCAGTCGCCCGCAGTCGTACATCCAAACTTCATCGTCCGTCCGCAAGACCACGCCGGTTCCGTGACCCACGTCGACGAACGTGGCTTCCAAAACCCCGTCGTCCAAGCTGGATGGAGTGGTCGCGGCGAGAATAGCCACCACCATCCAAATGCCGATCCACGTGAACCGCAGAACTCTTGATCGTCGATTTCGCGGCAACCAAATCATCGTCACGATGCCGACGTAGAACGTCGCGACCCACCAAGCCGGCGGAGATGGCAGCCAGAAATGTCCCCCCGGCATCGCGGCAGCGACCTCGATGACCCACTGCATCAACGACAATGCTGCTTGGCATACGGCGGCGGGAATGAACGTCGCCGGAGGACACACGATCGAGCAGGCGGCCGTAAAGATTCCGCTTGCCAACGCGACGACCAGCATCGGTGACAATGCCACGTTGGTGGGAACGCTGACCAACGACACGACATTAAAGTGGTACCAGACGATCGGCAAACTGATGACGGTCACGCACAGGCTTGCCCAAGCGAGTTTTCCAGCCGCCGTGAACCCGTTTCGCAGACGTCTCTGGAAAAGCGGCTGCGAGGATTGCGCGAGCGCGGTCAAACGTTTTTCATGTTCCACCGTTTGTTCCAGCGAAACATGACCACCAGCGCGAGTGCCCGCCGACAAGATCAAAGTCGCGACGGCCAGAAACGAGAGTTGAACGCCGGTGTTGAAAACGTTTTCGGGATTTACCACGACCAAAATCAGCCCCGCCATCGACAACGTATTGATGATGTTGCTGGGCCGACGCATCCAGGTCGCAAGCAGCACGGTCGTCACCAACACGGCCGCTCGCATCACCGGCGGTCGGGATCCCGTGATGGCGCAGTAAAAAAAGCAAACGCCAAACACCAACGCCACCTTGCCGGGCATCGGAAATTGACACAGCACCGCGATCCAGATCGCCATTCCGACCACGATGGCCAAGTGCATGCCGCTGACCGAGAGAAGGTGCATGGTTCCGGTGACCAGTAGTTGATCTCGCAACTTCGTATCGACAAAGTCACGTTGGCCGAGCACCAATGCGACCGCGGTCGGGCCGGTCTTCTGGTCAAGCGATCCCAATAAGCCTTCGCGTCCGCGTTTTGCCAGCGAGTGAATCCAAGTGATGGGAGAATACTCCGGTGCATTCGCTTGTAACTCCACCACATGGTCGACACCATCGACGTGCATCTGCCCGTGAAGCCGTTCGCCACGGTAGTAGGCGGAGAAATCGGTTTCGCCGGGATTGGTAGCCTTTCCGACGCCGCGAATCGAACCATAAAATTCGAGCAAACGATTCGGTCTCGCCCCCGTAAAGTCGCCGTTCACAAAAACTTGCAGTCGCCCATCGATGGGTTGGAACGAGACGCCGTTGCGAATCTCGGACAGCGAAACCGTCAGCTTCGTCTGCCATGGCGATTGGTTTTGACGCAGGCGCTGGGAAGCGAACGGATGCCGCCGAAGCTCCGGCAAGCTATCCATCGTACCGCGAACGATGGCGGGTTTTGGCTGGTCTTGAAGGACACGCAAGATGCCTGCGTTGCCGTAACGATACGATTGCAAGAAGTGATTGAGACCGCCAAAGCTTACCGCCATTGCCAGCAAGGTGACGGCCAACGTCGTCGATGAAAATAGCTTGCCGCCAAACAAGATCACGCTGGAAAAAGAAGCCATCAGCCCTAGCCAAAGTGCACCGCGAAGGGAAGTGCTGACGTCCATGGGCATGAAAACGGTGGCTTGTCGAAGCGTCGCGTCCGCGATCACGCCACCCACGACCGCGACGACCAGGAACGTCATCGGTTGTTGACGGGACCATTCGCTGATCACGTCGGAGTCGATTCCCGTTCGTGTGGAAACCACGCGGGCCAAGTTTGTCAACGTGGTGGCGGATCGTAGGGACGACAACGTGCATTCCTTTGGCCGATTGCATCAAGCTTCAAACCAAAATGTATCGCATGTCCAGGACCGCGTTTCGCACCAAGCCCCTGTTAGCGATAGACCAAGCCGGCCAAACGTTCTTTGAGTGCGAGAGCGAAATCGGACATCGCCCGGGAACCTGGAACCCAGCGGCTCGGGGCATAACGTTCATCAATCGATCCGCGGAAGGCGCACGGATATGGAATGAAGTCCAAGTCGTGGACGGCGGCCAATCGCATCGCCCGCGGAAGGTGAAAGGCGCTGGTCACGAGCGCCATCGCACCGCTGGTTGGAAATCTGGCCGGCGGGTCCGCCGAAAACGCTTTCATTGCCTGCATCTCCTGCGTCGTGGTTTCGCCCTTGACGCGGAATATTACATCATCGGGGACGCCGATGCTTAACAGGATCTCGCGTCCTACGTCGCTCGGATTGTACCGTCCATCCGGCGTCGTGCCGGTCAAGATGATCGATCGAGTCAATCCGGCATGCCATAGCTGCGCCGCCGAAAAGACGCGTTCACCGTCCTGTCCGAGCTCAGGTTTGCCGCTCGGTCCGATCAAAATTCCGCCGCCCAAAGCGACGACCGTTCGCAATGGTCGATCGGTCGTCGCAGGAAGTGGTTGTTCCGGCCACTCCAACGTCGACATCATGCGGGACGAGAAATAATCGCAGCCGGTAACGAATACGACGCCACCGACAACGCCGAACAACATGGATGCCGACCATTGCCGTCGCAACGAAAACCAAAGTGTTCCGCCAATCGACAGCAGCCATAACAGTCCCACCGGCATCGCAAGTGAAGTGGCGGTGCGAGTGGCAAGTGTCTTGCCCTCCAGAAGGTAAGCCAATCCGACATGTCCGGCGGCGTAGCTAAACACGATCAACAGGGCGACACCAAACGTCTTGGTGGGTGAGTCTTGCATTTGATGATACGATCCTTAAGCACATGGTGAACAACAACTGACGTAGCTGATCCCGCCAGGGTTCAGGCCGGTCTGAACCCTGGCGGGATCAGCTACGGTAGATCCGCTGCGCGACCGTTTGCAAGGTCTTCGACAAACCAAGTCCGTAAAACACGTTGTCAACCAAGATTAACGAGACGGACTTGTGTTGTCTCGTTCCGGTCCAAGGCGGGGCGGTTATTCGGACCAAGACAGTTTTGAGTTACACTTGGGTGTCTTTACAACGAAGTCGGTGGGCGACGAAAGATCGACTCAAGCCTCGCGTCCCTTCCCCCGCAAGAAAAGCATCGGATTGATTGGTGACATCTCAACCCTTGGACCGTGTGGCCGTCACGGGTGCAAATGGACAACTCGGAACTGCTCTGCGGAATCTGCTTGGCGAGCGAGCGGTTGGCCGGAGCCGCTTACGGTGCGATGTATCACATCACGTACTTGGCGGCTGGAATTTGAAACAAGGTTCTGATTCAACTCCACTTATCTGACTCCACTCCACTTTTAAGCAAGGCATTATTTATGAGATTGATCGTTGCCGTACTTTTGCAAACCTGTGTTGCATCGACGCTAGTTTGTTTGGCTCAGGAACTCGTTAACAAGGATGGAATGACAACGATGACGTATCCCAAAACGAAGACCGAAAGCATCGTCGACGATTACTTCGGCCGCAAAGTTGCCGATCCGTATCGGTGGTTGGAAGACACCGAAAGCGACGCCACCGCGGCGTGGATCGAAGCGCAAAACAAAGTCACGCAGAACTACCTGCAATCGCTACCGGAACGAGAACCGATGCGAAAGCGTTTGGAAGAACTCTGGAACTACGAACGCTACGGGATGCCGGCGAAGAAGGGCACGCGGTATCTGTACATGCACAACGACGGACTGCAAGACCAAAGCATCTTGTACAAGGCCGATTCTCTGACTGGTTCGCGGACCGTCTTGATCGATGCCAATGCGTTGTCCGACGACGGGACCGTGGCACTGGCCGGAACGGCGACGACCGATGACGGATCGTTGATCGCGTACGGACTGGCCGATGGCGGCAGCGACTGGCGGACTTGGAAAGTGCGTGACGTGGCCAGCGGCAAAGACTTGGACGATGTCGTGTCGTGGGTCAAGTTCAGCAGCATCGCCTGGAAGCCCGATGCCAGCGGGTTCTTCTACGGCCGTTACGATGCGCCGGAGGAAGGAGTCGAACTGACGGGCACCAACGAGAATCAACAGCTTTATTTTCATAAGTTAGGCGAACCGCAATCAAGTGACACGCTGATTTTGCAGCGTCCCGACGAGCCCAAGTGGGGGTTCTCGCCCGTGGTGACCGACGACGGCCGATACTTGGTGATCCAAAACTGGAAAGGCAGCGAGCCGAAAGCGCAAGTCTTCATCAAAGATCTTCGTCGAGACGATTCACCCATCGTTCCGCTGATCATGGGCTTCGATGCGGAGTATGAATTCATCGCTTCGGATAACGACACCCTGTATTTCGTCACCGACCAGGACGCTCCCAAACGCCGTTTGATCGCGGTACCCGCCGGCGATGAAGATCGTGATGCTTGGAAAGAGGTGATTGGGGAATCCGAAGACGTGTTGGAATCGGCCAGTCTGTTTGGGAACACGTTCTACGCTTCGTATTTGAAAGACGCCCGCGCGAAGGTGACTCGCCACACCATCGGTGGACGATTCGTCGACGAAGTGCCCTTGCCCGGCGTCGGCACGGTCAGCGGATTTGCGGGCAAGCAAGACGCCGACGAAACATTCTTTAGCTTCACCAACTACGTCACGCCGGAATCGATCTATCGCGTTGACTTGACCTCTGGCCAGGTCACGCTTTGGCGACGTCCCGAGGTGGCTTTTGAGGTGGAAGACTTTGTGACCGAACAACTGTTCTGCGAAAGTAAAGACGGCACCAAGATTCCCATCATCGTGACTCGAAAGAAAACGACGAAGTTGGACGGCACCAACCCGACAATGCTTTACGGGTACGGCGGCTTCAACATTTCGATCACGCCGGGGTTCTCGCCGGCCACGGTCGGATGGGTCGACGCGGGAGGCGTCTACGCGGTCGTCAACCTTCGCGGCGGTGGCGAGTACGGTCGCCAGTGGCACGAGGACGGCATGCGGCTGAAGAAACAAAACGTGTTCGACGATTGCATCGCGGCGGCGGAATATTTGATCGAGCAAAAGTACACGACCGCGTCGCGATTGTCGTTGTCCGGACGCAGCAACGGCGGCTTGCTGGTCGGCGCGGTCATGACTCAGCGGCCGGATTTGTTCGGTGCGGTGCTGCCGCAGGTCGGTGTGATGGACATGCTTCGATATCACAAGTTCACGATCGGTTGGGCGTGGGCCACCGAGTTCGGAAGCAGTGACGAAGAAGATCAGCTTGCCAACCTGTTGTCGTATTCGCCGCTGCATAACATCAAACCCGGCACATGCTATCCCGCGACGATGGTGACGACGGCCGATCGGGACGACCGAGTGGTTCCGGGGCACAGTTTCAAGTTCGCCGCGGCCCTGCAAGCGGCGCAGTCCGAAGCACCCGCTTGTGAGCATCCGACGCTGATTCGAATCGAAACCCGCGCCGGTCACGGGGCGGGAACCCCGGTCAGCAAGCAGATCGAAGAGTACGCCGACAAGTGGGCGTTCCTGCTTGCGAACCTGAAGTGATCGCCGGTCAAAAGCGATGGCGTTGGATGTGGCAACGATCGTGCGGTGAGGGGCTGTCGAAGATTGACTTGAGAGGGGGTTTCGGCTACCGTGAAACCAGCCGCGGCAGCGATATTGCCTTCCCAGAAAGCAGTCAGCCGCCACGGTTCCCCGCCTCAAACTTCCCACCCCATTCCAATCCGGTCGCGACGCGAGACTGATGTCGCCAGACCGGGTTGGTCCCATCGCTTCCGCTGCCGACGCAATTGTTTTGGCGGTCATCTAGGTTGGACTGATGACAAACACTGGTTTTTCGCAATCGCCGTCGTTTCGCGGCATGGCCGAACGGATTGGCGTTTTTGCTGTTTTGTTGGGGTTTGCGACCACCTGCCCCGCCCAGTCTTCGGACGCCGTTCCGGCCGATCCCGTCCAAATCGATCCCGTCAAGGCCGACCCCGCTATCGCCGCTCCGGTGCAACCTTTTGAAGCGGGGTTGAACGACGAAGCGGCGGTCACGTCGAAGCTGCGATTCTCGTTCACCGCGACGCCTTGGCGAGACGTGATTCGTTGGTTGGCCGACCAGTCCGATTTGGCGCTGCACGTCGGTGATCTTCCGCCGGGAACGTTCACCTACACGGACTCGCGGGAATACACCGAAATCGAAGCGATCAATCGTATCAATTTGTTTCTGGTTTCCGAAGGCTTCACCGTCATCCGCACTGGCGACCTGTTGTCGGTCATCAACCTGAGCGATCCGCGAAGCATCCAACAACTCGATGTGCTTGCTAATCAAGTATCCGTGGACGACTTGGCATCAATGCCTAGCGACCACGAGGTGGTCAAGTGTTTCTTTCCGCTGGGCGAGATCGAGACCGACGAAGCGGTCGAAGAACTTTCGGCGCTGAACTTGATGACAACCCCGACGACTCTTTCACGCACCAACCAGATCGTAGTGACCGACACGGTCGCGAAACTTCGCTCGGTCCAGAAGGTTTTGGCCGCGTTCGAGCCCGACCAAATGGACAACGGAACGATCGTTCAAAGTTTCGCGTTGTCGCACGTCGAAGCGGAAGACGTTTTGATGGTTGCCCGTCCGCACCTCGGTCTGGCGACCGGCGAGATGATCGGCATCGACGTCAGCATCTCGGCGGACCCGCTTGGCAAGAACATCTTTGTCACCGGCGTCGAGGACAAGGTGAAAGTGATCGAGCGTTTGGTTCAGCAGATCGATCAGCCCGAATCGACGGCGTCGGACGTATCGAAGATGGAACTGAAATCGCACCTCGTCGAAGGCGGCAACGTCGATGTCGTCTACAACGTGTTGCAAACTTTGCTGTCCGGAAAAACGGTGCGGTTGTCGATCGACCACAACGCCAGCAGCATCGTCGCGCTCGCATCACCGGAGGTGCAAAAAGAGATTGCGGCGACGGTCGACCAAATTCAATCGTCCGACGCGGCCTTCGAGGTCATCCCGCTGCAGAACACGGATCCGTTTTTTGTCGTCACGTTGCTTGAACAGATGTTGAATCTGAACGTGCCGCTGGATCCAAAGTCGAAACAAACCGTCGATCCGCAAGCACCAAAGATCGACGCCGATCCGGGCAACCGCCGTTTGTTCGTCCGCGCCAAGCGGCATCAAATCGACCAAATCAAAACCATCGTCGAAGGACTCGAAAAATCCGCCAGCGTCAATCCGACCGCTGACCAGACAGGCGAGGCGACGTTCCGGATTTTGTCGATCGATGCCCAGCAAGCCGAACGTTTGCTGGAGACCGCTTCGACGTTTTGGCGAGATGCAAACCCGGTCATCATCTATCCGTCCAGCGGTGAAAACGGTGCCGACGCGATCGAGCGTGTTCCCGGTCAACCGATCGACAGCCCCTCCGAGGATGTCGAATCTAAGCCCGCCGCACCGACCGTTCCCGCCGTCGCACCGCGAAACAAGTCGGATCAAAACCGTTTGGCACCGCGAACGCTAACGGCCGTGTCGAACCACCGCGTCGCGGCGATCCGATGTCAGGTGACGCCACGCGGCGTCTTGCTGCAGTCCGACGACACGGACGCGCTGAACCGTTTCGAGCAGCACCTTCGCGTCATTGCTGGTCCGATCAGCGTGATGCCCGCCACGCCCGTGGTGTTTTACTTGCAGCATACCAAGCCTGACGACGCGCTGAAAATGCTGGGCGAATTGATCGACGGCGGCGAGAGTGCGCGTCAGGGCGAAGCCGGAACGTTGGTCAACGGATACGTCAGCGGAAGTTCCTCCGGGGCTTTCCTTAGCAGCATGATCGCATCGCAGGACGGCACCACGACGATGATGGCCGGATCGATCACCGTGGTTGCCGATGCACGACTGAATCGCTTGATCGCGCAAGGCACGCCCGACGACATCGAGATGATCGAAAGCTATTTAAAGATCATCGACAAAGACAACAGCATCACGTCGATTCAGACGTACGGCACGACACGCGTGATCGAGCTGTTGCACACCGACGCATCGGACGTGGCCAAGTCCGTACGAGATGCCTTCGTCGGTCGCGTATTGCAAGACACCAAGTCGCAATCTTCCAAAGGCGGTTCGACGACGCTGCGAAGTGAAGACATGGATCCTCGCGAAGCGTTCTTCGCCCGCGCCGCGGGAATGGACGGCGGCGGAAAGAAATCGTCCAAGGACAAGGATGACAAGGAACCCGGCCGTGACTTGGAACCCAAGATGACGGTCGCCGTTCACGAGCCCAGCAATTCGCTGATCGTGACGGCACCGGAAACGTTGCTGGCCGAAGTCGAAACATTGGTGGCAAAACTGGACGCTCGCGGCGAGCAAACGGTTGAAGTCATCACGCCGGCCAACAGCGAAGTTTATGGCCTGTTGCTGCAACAACTGACCGGCAACGAAACAACGCCGTCTGGCCGGTCGACGTCGACTAACAAAACGGCGTCGCCGCGTAGTTCATCCTCGCGTGATCGATAGCCCATCGCCATGACACGATTTTCGATTCTGGTTCTCGCCGCGTCGGCCATTTCGCTGGCTTGCATGGTCGCGAACGCCTCGGTCTGTCACGCGCAAGCGGGGCTGCGCGAAACGCTCGACGCGATGGATCGCAACGAGAACGGCAAACTGGAACCCGAAGAAATCACGCCGCTGGCCAGGCCTTATCTGGAACGGGTCGCGAAGGCTCGGCGGATGGACATGGAACGCCCCAATGAAGTGTCGAAGTGGCAAGAGGCCGCGCGGATCTATTACGCGCTCGTCAACGGCGTGGCGGGCAAGTCGGTGCGTCCGGATTTGGAAAGCAGCGTCAAGAGTTTTCAGCCCGAGGATGACGACGTCTTGGTGCCCGAGTTCGGGCTGGCCGTGATGAAGTACCCGTACACGACGGACGACTTGGAAGAGGCCGACGAGACGCTCCGTCGATACGATCGCAACGACGACGGCTACATCGATCGCGTGGAAGCGCGGCGCGGTCAATGGACGCATCGCGATCCGTTCGAGGAGGACTATGACTTCGACGGACGGCTTAGTCGCCTGGAACTGAGTCAACGTTATGCGCGACGTCGATTGCTTGAAAATGACTCTGACGAACTGGTCCAGAAAGCACGCCGCGTCGGAAACGGCATCAAGTCGTCCGAAGGAGACTCGGACGATCGAGACGATTCGCGTTGGTGGCGTCGTGGCGGCAGTCAGTATTACTTGACCGCGTCAGTCATGGGACGCTTTGACACGAACCGAAATGGGCGTTTGGAACCGACCGAATCGGCGGCCATCGGTATCCCCGTCGGCCGCATCGATGCCGATCGCGATGGCGAACTTTCTCGCGACGAAGTTCACGCGTACATGTCGGAACTTCAGGATGAAGCCGGTGACGAAACGCTTGGCATCCCGGCTTGGTTCTTCCAACGCGACGCCAACCGGGACGAGCAGATCACGATGGCGGAGTACACGGACCAGTGGAGTGATGAGTTGGTCCAGCAGTTCGCTTCGTTGGACGCCAACCAAGATGGCGTTTTGACCAAAGTCGAAGTCACCGGTTCGGCGGCCATCGTGGGCGGCACGTTTGCCAACACCGACGCGACGATCCTGGCACCTCGCAAGACCGTGATTTCGGAAATCGTCATCGACGAACCGGTGATGATCGCCGACTTGAATGTCCAGTTATCCATCACGCACTCGCACACGTCATACCTGGACGCTTTTTTGGTCGGTCCCGATGGCGACCGGATCGAATTATTCACCAGTGTCGGCGGAACCGATGATCACTTCGAGCAAACGATCTTTGACGATCAAGCGGAGATCCCGATCGTAAAAGCGAGGGCACCGTTCGAGGGACGATTCATGCCGGAGGCGCTGATCAAGAAACAGCCGAGTTTGTGGTCCTTCAACGGCCGGTCCGCGAAGGGCGTTTGGCAACTCGTGATCGCCGGTTCACGAAGCGAGCGATTCGGGATGCTGCATCGTTGGTCACTGATCATCAAACCACAAGACGGGCTAGAACCGGTGATTGCAAAACCGGACGCTGCAGAACCGATTCGTGACGCGGCTAAGGCAGCGACCGAGTAACCGTTTGTCGGCGATCACGCCGTTCGATCAAGAACAC
The DNA here is from genome assembly GCA_963836865.1 of Pirellulaceae bacterium. GTDB lineage: Bacteria > Planctomycetota > Planctomycetia > Pirellulales > Pirellulaceae > Rubripirellula. Next base: position 156,757 of record CAWILC010000007.1, read on the forward strand.
CAGCGGCATCGCAACGATCGCACCTATCCACGCCAGCGCAAGATCCTTTTGGGGATCCCAAACGTCGCCTTGTTGACCGTTATAGGATTCCGCCATCGCCGGCGACATGGTGATCGCGATTTGCCATTCTAGAACTTCATATGCCGCGCCGATCGCGAGCACGCACGCCATTGCCAGGCATGCCGCGGCAAACGGTTGGATACCGCATCGACGCCGTAATGCTTCGGCGATCGGGGGCAGGCCCAGCAGGCCCGATGCGAAATGGACCAGCCGGTCATAGTGGTTGCGTTGCCAACCAAAGCTTTCGGAAATCGACTGGCCGAAAATCGAGACCGCCACGTCATCGTAGGGCACGAAGGAGTAGATCCAGCGAGCACCGATGAGGTGCAGCCACAAAAAGCTGATGCAGCACGCAAACGAAAGACCCGACACGCGAAACTTCAGGATCGCCGCGCCCAGCAGTCCGATTCCAATCGCCGTAGGGATGTGCTGCAGGATCAGCTCTTCCGGATACGGCGCGGCGATGAACGAGGCCGGAATAGCAATCGCGGTCGCTCCCAGCAGTACCATTCGCAACGTCAAGAGGTGCTCCCGTGAAGCATGCTGGCCCAAAGAAGCGGACGGACGGTTCGGGTGCATATCGCGGTTTGCTTTCGCCGCGTCGTGGCGGCCGATGTTAGTGAGGGGTGAAAATTCGTTCTCCGGCTCCGCTTGGGAACGGGAAACACAAACTGTGAGATGCACCCGCCGTTTCGTTTACTGGAATACGGATTCGCCCGCCAACGGTCGGGCGTCGGCACCCGGTTATAACGGCTTCTGATGCGCTACGCTTACGGACCTGCCTGGAAAACCCCGCGTTGTCTTCGTTCGATCTACCGGCCGCGAACACCGCTGTTGATTTGTCATGTCCCGTCCGTCACGGATCGAAATGCCGCGGGTCAGTTCGACGTGTGGCGAACCGACCACCGATCAAACGGCTTCGATCTTGTTGAGCTTTGATCGATTGACGATCGAGCCAGTGCGATCGATACGAACGTCGTCGATTGATCCGCTTGCGTTGTCGTCGCGGCGACGTGATCCGAAGCGACGATCGGACTGTTAAACTGCGCCGGCACTTGCTTTCACTTCGCTCACGCTCGCCAAAACTTTCATGCTTCAAGAACCTACCCCAACGCCGTACGACGTTCAGTTTCAATTGCTCGGTTTCCCCGTTCGGATCTCGTGGGGATTCTGGTTGATGGCGTTCATCTTCGGTTACTCGTGGGTGCAAGGCTTGGACTTGGCGCTTGGCGAATTGAGTCTTGGCATCTTGCCGATGATGTTGCTGTGGACGTTGTGCGTGTTCGTGTCGATCTTGATTCACGAGCTTGGACACGCGATCGCGTTCCGGCAAAGCGGCATCGAATCATCGATCGTGCTTTACCATTTCGGCGGGCTCGCGATCCCGCGAAGTGGCTCGCGTGGGTACGAACGGCTGTCCGAGAAAGAAAATTTGTGGATTTCTTTTGCGGGTCCGTTGTTCCAATTCGCATCCGCTTTGATCGTGATCGCGATCGTGAAAGCGACCGGCTATCGGTTGGCCGACTTCGATTCGATATTCCGTTTGCCAATGGCGATCCGAGACCTGCTTGATGCGGGAACGGGCGCGAACTTGTTGACCGACAGCGTCGGCTTGTACGCGTTGACGGACTTCTATTTGTTCCCCAGCATCTTCTGGGCGGTGTTGAATTTGATTCCCGTGTTGCCGCTTGATGGCGGACAGATGGCGGGGTCGCTCAATCGCATGCGAGGCGGAAACATGCGTCAAACATTGTGGATTAGCGTGATCGCGGCGGGCTTGGTCGCGTTCTACGGCTTCACCAACGATCAACGCTACATGGGCATCTTGTTCTTGGTGCTGGGCATCCAGAGCTTTCAGCAACTGCAACAGCACGGAAGCGGTGGTTACTGATCGGACCTTGCGGCGCATCGATCGCGCGCTACAAATCGATGCACCGGAAGTTGATTGCAAGACGACATCGAGCGCCGCGTGCGGTCACCAATCGATGCACCGAAGCGCGTCGCAAGGACGACTTGCGACCGATGGGAAGCGATCGTGGATAGCAAAAAAAATTTGCGACGCAACCACTTTTTGAGCAAAAAGATGTTGCGAAATTTTAAGAAGCGCGTAAAGTTACGCCCAGTTTTTACCGGTTGAATTGAAAGCGACTTCGGTGTTGGACACCATGCTTGAAAATTCGATCAAAACCAAACGCTCGACGGGCCGTGGCCGGTGACTTGAACCAACGTGGATCAAGTCTCGAAGACTCGTCAGTGTTTCCTTTCTCAGCGGAGGAACGACGTGGCCAAAAAGAAAGCAACGAAGAAGAAAGTGACCAAGAAGGCAGCCGTGAAGAAGAAGGCTTCCAAGAAAAAGGCTTCCAAGAAGAAGGCCGTAACGAAGAAGAAGGCGACAAAGAAGAAGGCGACCAAGAAGAAGGCTGCCAAGAAGAAGGCAACCAAGAAGAAAGCGACCAAGAAGAAGGCAACTAAAAAAGCTGCCAAGAAGAAGCGCTAAACCAGTTTGATCGTCGGGACTCGATCCCGCGTCAACACGCCAAAGCTGTGCCGGGGTTCGACCCTGGTGCGGCTTTTTTTGTGCGCGAGCGTGGCGTTCACTACACCGCGTAAGGACTCGGTGAACGACAACTGGCGTAGCTGATCCCGCCAGGGTTCAGACCGAACTGAACCCTGGCGGGACCAGCTACGGTAGATCGGTCTCTTTATTCTTTGCCAACCGGGCTATTGATCTAGTCGTCTAAACCAGTGGACCAGTCAGCGGTCCGTAACGTGTCGGGTTGCCGCTTGCCAGGCAACCACCCTTCGTTCGCCCGGCAATAGGCGTCACAGCGTTGGCAGGCTGGCTTTGGGCGGTGCGGCGGCGGCTTTGGCTGCCAGCGTTCGGACGACCGATTTCGCCACCGCGTCGAAGGGCGCGCGAGCGCGTTGGTCGCTGTTGATGACCTCGGCCAAGCGGCCTTCGTCGCCGGCCGTTCGCAGCGTGATGTCGATCGGCAAGCCGCCCAAGAACGCGACGCCCAATTCTTCCGCTTTGTCCCTCGCCCCGCCGCGACCGAAGATGTCGTAAGTCTTGCCGCAATCGGGACACTGAAAGCCGCTCATGTTTTCGACCATGCCCAAGATCGGGATGTTGACCTTTCGAAACATGCTGATCGCTTTGACGGCGTCCAACAGCGCGACTTCTTGCGGCGTGCAAACGACGACCGCGCCGGCAATCGGAATCGCTTGCGAAAGCGTCAGCGCGATGTCACCGGTGCCCGGCGGCATGTCGATGACCAAGTAATCAAGATCGCCCCAATCGGTTTCGCCCAGGAACTGGTTGATCGATCCGTGAAGCATCGGTCCGCGCCAGATCACCGCTTGGTCGGGTTCCAGCAGGAACCCCATCGACATCACCGGCATGCCGGCGGAATCGATCGGGATGATGCGTTTGGATTCGTTGATCGCCGGACGACCGGACAGGCCGAGCAAGTGCGGGATGCTGGGACCGTAAACGTCGGCGTCCATCAAGCCGACCTTCGCGCCCATTCGCTTGAGCGTCAGCGCCAGCGATGCCGCGACGGTGCTTTTACCGACGCCGCCTTTGCCGCTGCCCACGACGATGACGCTCTTTGCACGCAGTGCGATCTGTCCCAGCCGCGCCGGCGGGCGAGGTTGATCGACGACATGAACGTCAACGTTCGTGCCGGGAATCGCGGCAACGATTTTCGATCGCAGCGCTTCGATGACATCGTCGGCGATCGGTGCGCTGTGGGAGGTCAGCCCCAACGTGATCTTGGCGGTGTCGCCATCAACGACGACGTCGTGAATCTGCTTCATCGATCCGATCGATCGACCCGTTTCCGGATCCGGATACGATTCAATGGTGGCGCGAACGGCTTCGACGGTGGGCTGGGACATGAACGGCACGCTGGCTCAGAAAGGAATGGGTCGGAAACGAAACCACGATGGGCACGACAAACGATGTCCATCAGTCTAAGACCTATCGCGATCATGCGAAGCCGACGCAGTCGCTACCGGATCTGCGACCAATACCGACGTGCCAAGTCGCCAAAGAAGGGCAGTCGTTCGGGTTGGTCGATGATTGCCGCGACGCCGAGTTCGCCCGCAGCGAGTCGTTGGTCGTCGGTCAGCGTTGCGGCCGCGACGAATTGAAGCACGTCGGGCCGAAAAATCGCCAGCGTCGCGATCGCATCGAACACGTCGCCGTGGTCGTCGGCCGAGTCGGCGTTCCACAGCACGATGCCGGACGAGTGTCCGCGAAGGCGATCGCGGACAGACGCGGGAACGCAGCCATCGATCGTCAAGACGATCGGGTCGGGCACCATCGCGGGCGCGAAACGACGCGATGCGATCAGCCAACGGCTTGGTCTTTCGGTCTCGGTCACATCGCTGGTCAGCGTCGTTTCGGCCACGATCCAAGGACGCATGGACTGGCGATCGATCGGCAGTTCAATTGCCATCGCCGGTCGCTCCCGTTCGCTCGTCCAATTTGCGAAGCAATCGCGATCGGCTGATGCCCAATCGCCGCGCGGCCTCGGCGCGGTTGCCCTCGGCCGATTCGACTGCTTCGTCGATCAGGCGCAGTTCATACCTCGCGACCGCTTCGTCCAGGTTGGCGGCCGAGTGGCCTTTGCGTGGCGACGTGATGCGGCCAGGTCGGTACGAACGAATGGCCAGCGGAAAGTGTTCGGGGGCGATCGACGATGACGTCGCCGCGCGAATGGCTTGGCGAACCGCGGCGTCGAGTTCATCGAAGTTGTTCGGCCACGGATAGACGATCAACGCATCGAGTGCGGCGCGGCTGAACCGTTCCGCCGTTCCTTCGCCAGCCGCGCGTCGGGCATCCAAGATGGCGCTTGCCAGCATCGGCACATCTTCGATTCGGTTGGCGAGCGGTTCGATGGAGACTTGCAGCGCGCTGAACGTTTCGATCAGACGCTGCGAGACGCCTTGCGGCAACGTCTCGTTGGCATCGAACTCGGACGCGGGTGCTTGCTCGGTGGCGACGCGAACGGTTGGATCACAAAGCGCGATCAGCCGCAGTCGGCCTCCGAACGTCGCGTGCAGTTCCGACAGACGGCTTTGCGCATCCAGCGGCATTTCGTCGAGCGAGCGAACGAGCGCGGTTGCTTTCGCCGAAGACGAATCGGACAGGCGACTGATGAGGGCGCTGAAGCGATGCATCTAACAATTCGGGGTCCATCAGCGAGCCGTCAACGACCGCGATCGGTTCGCCGTGGCACGACAATTGATGGATACGCGACGCAATTGCTTCGGCCGCGCTGCCCGGCGGCGATAAGAACGCGATGTCGGTTCGCGTGGCCGCGGCGACTTGCAATCGACGACGCAAACGCTTGGCCGCCGACGACGTGCCGGCCGTTGCGATCGTTGTGATCGATGCGTGACGGGCTCGCCATGCATCTAAACGCGATCGCATGGCTGCAGCGTCTTTCCATGCCGACTCGGTGGTGCTGCGATCGGCAAACGTTCCCGCGATCGCGATCGTGATGGCGGTAGGACCTTCCCCGACGCGAACGAAGCGAGTGTCCTTCGCTTCGCACTTGATGCCATCGATTGTCGGCACTTGAACGCGCAGCGATGCGGTGCCCGTTTCGGCGAAGCCGGGCGGCGGCGAAAGGCTGGCCGCGATCCGGTCGAGCGGATCATCGGAGACGGCCGCTCCGGCGACGCTCCGGCGACCGACCAGGCTATCGCCGTCACGTCCGAGCCATCCCGCGGCGGCGGCCGAAAGATAGACCAACGCGCCATCGGAACCGATCGCCCAGATGGGCGCGTCGCTGTGGTCCAGCAATCGCCCGAGCGCGCGGATCTTGGTTCCTGTGGTCATCGCCTGATTTTAGAACACGATCTTAAAAGACGTCCAGCATGAAGTGGTGGCCGCTGTGGTACCGACGCGGGCTGGGATAATAATTGTGCCATTTCTTGTTGTAGACCGGGATCCGCATTTCGGGCGGGTAGCGGTGGTACAAGCTGTCACTGCTTTTGTAGTAGTCCTGCCCGTAAAAATTTTGCGGGTAGTAAACGTATGGGTAGTGATAGAAGCGGTTCCAGTCGCGTGTATCGGCCGATCCGCCCCAATTCTGGCCGTAGGCCCGTTGGTCCGCCGAGGCGTGGTCGGTCGTGGCGGCGATGCTGGCCAGCAGCGCCGCGGCGATCAAAAGATGACGAAGCATCAGGGCGTCCCCCCTCGAGACGTGCGACGCGGCAATGGCGTCGCGATAAAATGGCTGGCTCGGTTGCGTGTGTTTGCGATCGACGCCGGCAACGTTTTCCGTCTGGTGACCGGCAACGTTTTCGGTCTGGTGACCGGCACCGTTTTCGGTTTGGTGATCAGGGCGTTAAAACCCGGCGTACCGTTACCATCGGCACGCTGGGTCGTGCCGGTTGAGTCGATCAGGGAGGGTTTTTGATTTGAAAAGTGGTCCGCCCCGCCGCGGCGGCGGTCATCGCACTTCTCAATTGGTCCGTCGGGCACCTATGATTAACAAACCGGCGGTTAAACCCGCGGCTAGCGCCCTGCGGCTCACTAAATTAACTCCCCAGCGCTAAGACGGCTGGCCAGCAAGCCGAACGAATGTTTGCCCAGACAGATTTTCACACCACGGGTTTTCCTTTCATGTTTGATGTGCTTCGCAAAATAGTTCGCCGAAATCGACTTGCCGTGCCGGTCGCGATGGCTGCCATGTCGATCGTGCTGGCCAGTTTCACGGTCCGGTCGGCGTCGGCCTGTCCGTTCTGCAATGCAGTGTCGCAGACGCTGCGTCAAGAGATGGCGGCCATGGACGCCGTCGTGATCGCGTCGGCGACGCAAAGCAGTCTGACTCGGAATGCGGACACCGGCGAAGTGTCGATGAAGATCGAAGCGATCTTGAAAGGCGACGCATTCGTCACCGTCGGCGCGGAAGTCAATGCGATCTATTACGGCGAAGTCAGCATCGGTCGTCGGTTCATGTTGTCCGGCGTCGATCCGCCCAACATGCAGTGGTCGTGCTTACCAGTCAATCAGCGGAGCGAAGCGTACGTCAAGAAAGTCGCGGAATTGGCCGACGCCGAACCGCTCGATCGTCTGCGGTTTTACTACCCTTTCTTGCAAGACGAAGAATCGATGCTGGCACGCGACGCGTACGACGAATTCGCCGTCACGCCCTACGAGGTCGTCAAATCGCTGGCTCCCGAAATGAATCATGACCAACTGGTCGAGTGGATCAAGGATCCCGAAACGTCGACCGACCGCAAACGATTGTTCCTGACGATGCTTGGTGTTTGCGGCGATGCGAAGGACTTGCCGTTCTTGGAAGAGATGCTTCGCAGCACGCAGAAGAGCACTCGAGGTGGCCTGGATGCGTTGATCGCGTGCTACCTGACGCTGGCCGGCGAGCAGGGACTGCCGCTTGTTGACGAGTTGTTCTTGAACAACAACGATGCGGCTTACGCGGACACCTATGCGGCAATCATGGCGGTTCGGTTTCACGGCACCGAAGGCGATGTGATCCAGCGCAGCGCGCTGGTCGAATCGCTGCACCATGTGCTCGGACGCAAGGACTTGGCCGACTTGGTCATTCCCGACTTGGCCCGTTGGAGCGATTGGAGTCAAATCGATCGGCTGACCGAACTTTTTATCTCGGCCGATCCTGAAAACAATTGGATCCGCGTCCCGGTGGTCAACTACTTGCGAGCGTGTCCATTGCCGGAGGCCGAGGTGGCGTTGGAGAAGCTCAGCGAGGTCGATCCCGAAAGTGTCAAGCGAGCGAACACTTTTTTCTCGATTCCGGTCCCGGCGCGCGATACGACCGGCGACGGCACTTCGGTGACGCCCGCCGCGCAACCATCACTCGGAAAACCGTCACTCGAAAAGTTATCGCCGAGCAAGTTGGGGGCGGCCCAGCCATTTTCGCCAGCGAAGATCGGGCGACTGGGGCGTCCGATCGCGGAATTGGCCGCTCGCCAGGGCATGCCGCCGATCGGCACGGTTTCCCCGCCGGTTGCCGTCATTGCGGCGAACCCTTGGGATATGGTTCGCGTACTGTCGATGGCCATCGCGACGCTCGTCATCGCGATGGGGTTGCTGTTGTCCGGGGGTGCAAAACTGGAACGGCAATCGGAATCTTCCCGCTGACTTTCATCCTGTGACTTTCCGTTCGCAAAGGTCGTCCGCCGCATGTCCGCCGATTTAAAGTCCGCTCACACGCCGACACCTGAATTGCAGATGTCGTCCGCCGTCGATGAAGCATCGGACTTTCCGTACCGCGCGATCAGCCGCTCGGCCATCGTCTCGATCGTGGTGGCGATCGTCGCGTTTCTGGGTTTGATCCCGGCGTTCCTGCCGCTGTTGGGGCTATCCATTATCGGTCTGGGCGCGGCGATCGTGTCGCTGCGTTCGATCGCAAAGTTCCCCGATGAATTCAGCGGCAAGGGCATGGCGATGTTCGGGCTGCTGGCGAACCTGTTGCTGCTGATCGGCGGCACCAGCATGCACACCTACATCTATTTGACCGAGGTGCCCGAGGGTTACACGCGAGTCAATTTTTATGAGCTGCAGCAGGACGGCGAAGGCATGGACCAGCCGACCGAAAAAGCGGTCGCCGTTCACAACCAAGACATCTTCCTGAAGGGTTACATTCACCCGTCTTCGGGCAGCGGGCTGCTGAAACACTTCATCCTGGTCCCCGACTTGGGCACCTGCTGTTTTGGCGGCCAGCCCAAAAGCAGCGACATGATCGAGATCACGCTGGGCGGCGGACAAACGACGAAGGCCGGACTGACCAAGAAGAAGCTGGCCGGTAAATTTTTGGTCACGCCCGCGCCGGCGAAGGTGACCGACTTCGACAACGCGATCTTCTATCGAATGCGGGTCGAGCAGATCAAGTAACGCGTGATCGCTACTTTCGCATCTCTTCCATCTCTTGGATGTATTGACGCAGACGTTCGAGTTCGTCTTCGGTTCCCTTCAGTTTCAACATGATCTCGACTCGTTTCAGCAGTTCGATCTTGTTGACCGGTTTGCTTAGAAAGTCGTCCGTGCCGGCGGCGACCGCTCGTTCGTGATCACCAAGCTCGTTCAGCGCCGTGACCATCAGGATCATCACGCGGCTGGTTTCGGGCGAGTCTTTTAGTCGCTTGCAGACCTCGAAGCCGCTGAGCTTCGGCATCATCACGTCCAACAGCACCAAGTCGGGCTTGAACGAGCCGACTTTGTCGAGCGTGTCCTGGCCATCGACGGCGTGTTCTAGCTCGCAATCGACGCTCATCAAGTAGGCCTCGATCAATTCGCGGTTGGCTTCGTTGTCGTCGGCAATCAGGATTCGGTGCATGGAAGCGAGTGGACTAGGAGATGGCGTGGAGCAGAAAGAGTAGGACAATTGTCCCGATTGTTCCCGGGACACGCGGATATGGTTGGAGGGTCAATTGGGACAATTGACCTACCCTGATCGACGTCCACTTAACCGGCCGGCACCAATGCAGCGTCGCGTCCGGCGGGAACCGGGAAGTGTTCGCACAGGTCGCGAATTTCGCCCGCGATCGTGGCCAGCATCACGTCGTCGTCCGGGTTGGTCAGCGATTTGACGATCCATCCGCCGACGCGTTTCATTTCTTCGGTGCCCATCCCGCGAGTCGTCAGCGCCGGGGTGCCGATGCGGATGCCCGACGGGTCGGCCGGTCGACGCGTGTCAAACGGGATCATGTTCATGTTGACCGTGATGCCGCACTTGACCAGCGTCTGTTCGGCTTTCTTGCCGCCCAAATCAACCGCCGTGACGTCGACCAACATCAAGTGGTTGTCGGTACCACCGCTGACCAAACGCAATCCGCCGGCCATCAACGTTTCGGCAAGCACCTTGGCATTGTCGACGACGGACTGGCCGTAGATTTTGTATTCGGGTCGCATCGCTTCGCCGAAACAAATCGCTTTGGCAGCGACGATGTGCATCAGTGGTCCGCCCTGGGTTCCCGGGAACACGTTGCGATTGACCAGCTTGATGTGTTCTTCCTTGCACATGATCAAACCGCTGCGTGGGCCGCGCAGGGTCTTGTGCGTCGTCGTGGTGACGTAGTCGGCGTAGGGAACCGGACTGTTGTGAATCCCGGCAGCGACCAAGCCGCTGTAGTGCGCCATATCGACCAGCAATTTCGCGCCGACTTCATTCGCGATTTCGGCGAAGCGGTCGTGCGGGATCTCGCGAGGATACGCACTTGCACCGGCGACGATCAGCTTCGGCTTGTGCTCGCGAGCGAGCTTGACGATCTGGTCAAAGTCCAAGCGGTGGTGTTCTTTGTCGACGCCGTAGTTGATGAAGTTGTAAAGCCGACCGCTGATGTTCAGCTTCATGCCGTGCGTCAGGTGACCTCCCTGGGCCAAGTCCAAACCCAGCACCGTGTCGCCGACTTCCAGGCAGCTCAAGTACACCGCCGTGTTGGCCTGGGATCCGCTGTGCGGCTGGACGTTGGCGGCTTCGGCACCGAACAACTCTTTGGCTCGTTCGATCGCGATCGTCTCGACCGTGTCGACATGTTGGCATCCGCCGTAGTAACGCTTGCCCGGGTAACCCTCGGCGTACTTGTTCGTCAGGACGCTGCTGGCGGCCTGCATGATGGCCATCGACGTGTAATTTTCGCTCGCGATCATTTCCAGCCCTTCTTGCTGGCGAACGGCTTCGGCTTCGATCGCTTCCCAGATCGCGGGGTCTTCAACGGCCAGGGGGTTCGATACGCGGGTCTCTTGGATCATGTTTTTGTAACGTTTGAAGGGATTTAGTGGCGGATACGCTCGAAGTTCGCAGCACGCGGAACCATTGTCGGTCCCCTACCGAGAACCGTCAATGTCGTCGCATCCGCCACCGGGCAGATTCAAATTCGGGGGCCGTGATAAACGGATTCCCCGGCATTTGCAGTGGTGATGTAATATGAACCGGTGCGGATTCGGCGAACTTTATCGGATAAAACGGTGAAAAACGACGAACTTCCACCGCTCGCGGCGCGTTAAAGGACTGAACAAACCGCAATCCTGAAAAGCTATAAAGCTGAATCGATTCCTTCGCCTATCACGCTTTTGCAAGCCGCTCCCCCCTCCTTTCGATACAAAGACTTGCTCGGAATGAAATTCAAAACCGACTTCATCGCGGCACTGGTCGCCGCCGTTTCGCTTGGCCTGTTGACCGGTGCTCCGTTGTCCGGTTCAGCCCAGGCCGCCGACCTGCCCTCGTTCGATAAAGTTTCCGAGGGCTACGAAAAAATTGAGGTCTCGGACCAACAAAATCCCAAGGGCCTATTTGATCTGTGGAAGCGAGAAAAAGACTCGCAACTGATCGGCGAGCTGCCCAAGAACTTCGCCGGCAAAAACTTCTTCATCGCCTTGACCGTCAGCAGCGGCGACCGCTACGCCGGACTGCAATCGGGCGACTGGGTCGTTCAGTGGCGACGCTACGACGATCGATTGGCCTTGATCGCGCCAAACCTGGACGTTCGCGCCACCGGCGACAACGAAAGCAAGGCGTCGGTCAAGCGGCTGTTCACCGACCAAGTTCTGTTGGACGTGCCGATCCTTGCGATGGGACCCAAGGGTGGTCCGGTGATCGATTTTGACGATCTGTTGATTGGCAAAGCGTCGAAGTTCTTCGGCGCGTCCGTCCGCGTATCCAACCCCCGAATCAACGAACTCAGTTCTGCCAAGGTGTTCCCGGACAACGTCGAGATCGCGTTCGAGATCGTCAACGGCGGCCGGACGATCGACGGCAGCGGGAAGCTGCAAACGATCCACTATTCGTTCAGCGAAGTGCCCGGCAGCAACAACGGTTACAAAGCTCGCGATGCCGATGAACGTGTCGGATACTTCACCACGACCTACTCGGACTTGTCGAAGTACAAAGACGACGAGACTCGCGTTCGTTACATCAACCGCTGGCACTTGGAAAAGCGTGACGCGAAACTTTCGCTGAGCCCGCCCAAAGAACCGATTCGTTTTTATGTCGAACACACCGCCCCGGTTCGCTACCGCCGCTGGATCAAGGCCGGCGTGGACTACTGGAACAAAGCGTTCGAGAAGGTCGGTTTGGTCGACGCGATCGTGATCGAGTACCAGGACGCCGAAAGCGGCATCCACATGGAAAAAGATCCCGAAGACGTCCGTTACAACTTCATCCGTTGGCTGAACAATGACATCGGCACCGCGATCGGTCCCAGCCGCGTGCATCCGGAAACGGGCGAGATCTTGGACGCCGACATCATCCTGACGGACGGTTGGATTCGGCACTTCAACTTTAATTACGAAGACCTAATGCCAAAGCTGGCGATGGAAGGCTTCAGTGCCGAAACGCTCGCTTGGCTTAACACGCACCCGACGTGGGATCCACGCGTCCGCATGGCACCGGCCGAACAAGCCAATTACCGGCGCAGCGAATACGCTCGCCAAGCCACCCAGCCGATGGGCGGATTCGCGATGGCAAGCGCCGATCCGACGCTGCTGGGCGACGATGAATACGACGGCTTGTATGGCAGCGTCAGCCAAAAGAACGGCCTGTGCATGGCCGCCGCCGGTCGCAGCCTGGACCTCGCCTTTGCGCGGATGGACTGGGGCCTGACCTTGATGGCCGACGAGGAAGCGGAAAAGAAAAAGAAGAAGGAAGAAGAAGCCGCTGCGCAGGTCAAAGCGAAATCCGACGACGATGCTAAGTCGGACGATGATGACGACAGCGACGACGCGGAAGAAAACGAGGACGATGACGACGACAAGAATGACGACGACAAGGAAAAAGTCGCCAACGACGACAAGAAAGACGACGGCGAAAAGGAAGACGAACACCTGCTGGACGGAATGCCGGAATGGTTTGTCGGGCCGCTGCTGGCCGATCTTGTTGCTCATGAAGTCGGTCACACGTTGGGCCTGCGTCACAACTTCAAAGCATCGGCGCTGATGACGCTGGACGAAATCAACTCGGCCGAAACCAAGGGCAAAAAGACCTTTACGGCATCGGTGATGGATTACACGCCGATCAACTACCGCTATGAAGCCGGTAGTGTCCAAGGGGACTATGCGATGATCGATATCGGACCATATGACTTTTGGGCGATCGAATACGGGTACACGTTCAAGGACAAGGACCTGGAAAAGATCCTGAAACGTTGCACCGAACCGGAACTGCAATACGCAACCGACGAAGACACGACCGGACCGGATCCACTGGCCCGACGGTATGACTTCACCAAGAATCCGATCGACTATGCCGAAGAGCAAATGAAGCTGGTCAAGCTGTACCGCGAACGCATCCTGGACAAGTTCGTCAAGGAGGGCGACTCGTGGGGCAAAGCTCGACGCGGTTACGAATTGACCCTCGGCCTGCAGACCAAGGCCGCCAGCATGATGGCGGACTGGGTCGGTGGCGCGTTCGTCAACCGTGACAAGAAAGGCGACCCGGGCAATCGTGCCCCGGTGGAAGTCGTTCCCGCCGATCAACAACGGGCGGCGCTTGCGTTCGTGATCGAGTCGTCATTCAAGGACGAATCGTACGGGCTGACGTCCGAATTGCTCGAACGGATGAGCGTCGACAAGTGGCTCGACGGTGGTTTCCACTCGTCGATGTCGGCCGAAGCGACGTGGCCGATCCATGATCGCGTCCTGGGCGTTCAGGCGGCCGCGCTGACGTGGTTGATGAACCCGACGACGCTTCGCCGAGTCTACGACAACGAACTTCGTTTGCCGGCCGACCAAGATGCCCTGACGCTTCCGGAACTTCTGGACACGATCAATACGGCCGTTTGGACCGAACTGACCGAGGAATGTCCGGAAGGACGCAACGATCGCAAGCCGATGATCTCGTCGCTGCGTCGGAACTTGCAACGCGAACACATGCAACGTCTGCTGGACCTGATCTTGGAATCGTCCGACGACACGGCCGCCTACAAGCCGATCAGCAATCTGGCTCGGATGCAGCTTCGCACGTTGTCCAAAGACATCGAATCGTCGCTCGAAAAGTGCGGCAAGAAGATGGACGCTTACACGGTCGCGCACCTGACCGAGACAAAGGAACGGATCGATCGCGCCCTGGAAGCCGGCTACACTTATAACGCCGGTGCAGCCCAGCAACCAACCATGATGTTCATGCTGGGCGAAGAAACCGGAGCGAAGTAGGGATCGCAACCAGAGTTGTCGCAACAAGAGTAGGACAATTGTCTCAATTGTCCCCTGCGTTAACGATGATTTAAGTCAGGGGGGGACAATTGAGACAATTGTCCTACTCTGACTCGGCAGGATCAATGCGACGACGGTGATGATCGCGGCGACCACTGCAGAGGTCAGCAGCGCCGCATCGTACGATCCCGTTCGAGCCGCGGTGCTGGCCATCGCAACCGGACCGCACGCCGACGCGACCACCGTCGCGATCTGACCGGCCCCTTGGATTCGTCCCAAGTGAGCGCTTCCGAATCGATGTCGCCATGCGGCAAAAAAGACGACCGTCACGATTCCGCCGCTCAGACCGATCGCGACCGCATAAAGTTGCACGCCGACGCTGCCGTCGACCAGCAACAACGACGCTAGGCCCGCGGCCAAGAACGCCATCCCGACCGCGAACACTTTCATCACCCGCTGGCGACTGGCCAAGCCGCCGCCGACCAAGTTGGCGACCAAGCCCGCACCGGTCAGGATCGCCAGCACGCCGACGGCATCTTCCGCCGCAACGCCTCGGGTCGCCAAGATCGATTCATTGAACAGCGTAACGCCCGACCAGACGAAGTTGAATAGCGCCGAACCAATCAACAATGCCCAAAACGATGGCGTCGCAATCGCTTGTCCCAGCGTCATCGATGGCGACTCATTTTCCGGTGCATCGATTTGTTCGTCGATATTTGAAAGCGGGTCGATGGCTTTCTCATTGCGGACCAACAACCAAAACATCGGTGAGGCCGCCGCGATCGCGACGCCCATTTGAAACCAAACGCTTCGCCACGTATCGGCCTGCAGCATCGCGCCAACGCCAAGCACCGCCGCGATGAACCCGAACGTCAACAGCACCGCGAACACGCCCATCGCCACGCCGACACCGCCGCGAAACCACTTCGCCACGACCGCCACGCTGACCAGCGACAAGCTACTCTGACCGAGACCCCGAACAAGCAACAGACTGATCATCAAACCGGCCACGCTGCCGGTGCGGCTGATCGCGATCACGGACAAGCCCAGCGCTAGAGTTACCGCGGCGAACACCGGACGCGTGCCCCAACGATCGATCGCCCAACCGACCGGCAAGCAAAAGCAAGCTCCTAAGATCGCGGCGGCGAAGTTTAGATTGGCAAACGTCATTCGATCGATCGCGAAATCCGCCAACAGTGTCTCGGTGATCAATCCCAGCCCGTGCGTGCGGCCGGGCAGCGTCGCCGTCATCGCGATCGAAGCCACCACGACGTGGACCCAGCGATAACCGACGGCGGTGCGACGCAAAGTGTTTGGCTGGGAAGTCGCATTCACGAACGATCGCCCTGATTTCTTAGATCGCCCTGGCTTCTTAGATAGAAGAACTTTTCGATCAGTACGGTCATCGCCACGATGCCGAACCAGCAAACCGGACCTTCGGCAAAAATGATCGTGGCATTGAACGTGATGAAAGCCATGAACCAATGGACGGTTCCGCTGATCCACCTCGAACGGGCAATGTAGGACGCGGGCCGAAGCCACCACCAAAGGACATCGCCCGCCCAGACCAGCGTGAACAGATACGAAACGAAAATGCCTTCGCCAGATCCACTTTGCTGACGGGTTCGCTCGAACGCATCCGCGTGCGACCATTGATGGTAAACGTCAAACGCGACCGCAACGTGAACGACAAACACGATCAGCCCGATCGTCCAAACCATTCTGGCGATCGCAAACTGGCGCGGTTGCATTCCGATCCGAAACCACAACGCGACCGCGTAAACGACCATCGCCGCGCGAGCAGTCTGAACCGTCCAAAATTCTCCCAGCGGAGCGATCTCGCCGATCATGTAAACGCTGTGGTGGAGGGGAACAAGCGGGAAATTCTAACGGCGAAACAGCATCAGGTCCGCCGCCAACGTGACCGGCATTGCAGGCAAAGATTCTAGTCGTGAAGCTTGCGATTGGCGAACGGCTCGGTAGGTCATCGCCAGCGCATCCGCGATCGCGTCTTGATCGAGTGGTTTGACTTCGGTCCACGTCGTTCGATCAACGCACCGCAAACCCGACGTCGCCATTTCATCGACGATCACTTCCCAACGACTGCGTCGATGTCCGGCCTGCTGAACGGCTTCGCGAAGTTCGATCAAGTCTTCTTCGCCCGGAACGGCAACGATGCAAATGCCGTCGTTTCGTAGAACGCGGTGTATCTCCGTCACCGGTCGTCTGCCGAATAAGGACAGCACTCGGTCCACGCTGGCATCCGCCACCGGCAACGTGCGATCGGCGTTGGCCAGCACCCACGTCGCCTCGGGCCAACCACGTGACGCCAACTTGATCGCTCGTTTGGACAGATCGATGCCGCAGTACCCGCTCGCCTCGCCGGCAAACAGCGCCGGCCCGAACGATCCTTCACCGCAGCCCAAGTCGATCGTTCGCGGCGTGGACGCATCCACTTTCAACCAAGGCCGAATCGCCTCGATCAGTCCCAACGCGTACCCACGAACGAGCCAACGATGCCGCGCTAACACCGCCGACTCCGCGTCCCCAGGAATCTTGCTCTTGCGATCCTGCGGCTGCAGCAGGCTGTAGTAACCTTCCTTGGCCCGATCAAAATGGTGGCCGCGCTGACAGCGCAACCCATCATCCACTCGGACGAGCGGACAGTCACAGTTTCGGACGCTGCATCGAAGTTCAAACATCGCCAAAGTTTAAAAAGCAAGGTAGGGTGGGTCCAGCAAGGTAGGGTGGGTCCAGCAAGGTAGGGTGGGTCCAGGAGCATCAGCGACGCCAGACCCACCGATCTTCGTAATGACCCGATGGTGGGTCTGGCGTCGCTGTCGCTCCTGGACCCACCCTACAGCACTACAGCACTGCTTCACTGGACCCAACCAACTTTCCTCAATTATCCCACTGATCGGGAGCATCCCAGGTTGGACACGGATCAATTCCTCCCCAATCGATGTCGTACTCTCCCTGTTCGACAAAACGATGGAACGAGGAAAACTGCCAATCGCAAATGCGATCGACCAAGCCGTGTTTGCGAGGATTCTAATGAAGGTAATCCACACAACGATAAAGATCTGTGAGGTCTTTGATGGTGTGTTCCCAGTACCTTCGCTGCCAAATCCCACGCTCGGCCTTTCTTTCGACGCGAGGATGAAACGCTGCCTTCCCAACCACCGGCATCCAACCAGGGCGTTGTGAAAGCTTGTTTGATTTTTTGCCACCGCGTCGCGAAGTCCCGGTCATCACGCGGCAACACCCAGACGGTATGCAAATGATCGGGCAACAAACAGATGGCAAACAGCTCGAAAGGGCGATCACGATTTACTCGCAGGATTGCTTCTCTCAGCAATCGCCTGGCGAGCTCGGACTCGAATAACGCAAAGCGTTGGTGAACGACAACCGTGAAAAAGAAGGTTCCCCCCGGAACGATATTGCGGCGATAGTTTGGCATCGATCCGACCCACCCAAATCGTGGAAATGACCGTCGCAAACGGCGACAGCAGCCACGCGAAGATAACGGATCCACAGGTAGGGTGGGTCCAGGAGCATCAGCGACGCCAGACCCACCGATCTTCGCAATGACCCGATGGTGGGTCTGGCGTCGCTGTCGCTCCTGGACCCACCCTACGTCTACTCGGTATGCTTGACCGGGGTGCTAAAATAAGCGGATATCGTTCCCAGTTTTTCGCCTCGGCATCGCCGGATGATCATGGAAGTTAAAGATAAGCTGGCGATCCTAGCTGATGCGGCCAAGTACGATGCGTCGTGCAGCAGTAGCGGGTCCAAGGGCACTCGCGCCGGCAGCCTGATTGGGTCGACCGAGGGCATGGGCATCTGTCACAGCTACACGCCGGACGGGCGGTGCATTTCGCTGCTGAAGATTCTGCTGACGAACTACTGCATTTACGATTGTCAGTACTGCGTCAACCGGATCAGCAGCGACACGCCGCGGGCTCGGTTCACGGTCGATGAAGTCGTCGCGTTGACACTGGACTTCTACAAACGCAATTACATCGAAGGCCTGTTTCTTTCCTCGGGCATCATCCAGACGTCCGACTACACGATGGAACAACTGATTTCGGTGGCAAAGAAGCTCCGTACCGAACATCGCTACGGCGGCTACATCCATTTGAAGACGATCCCTAACGCGGCCCAGTCGTTGGTCGAGGAAGCCGGTTTGTACGCGGACAGGCTATCGGTCAACATCGAACTGCCGACCGAGCGAGATTTGCATCAGCTTGCACCGGAGAAAAAGAAGCCTCAGATCGTGACCGCGATGGCGGGCATCAAGAACAAGATCGACGAGACCGACGCGGACAAGAAGTCGGGCATGAAACCGCCGCGTTTCACGCCAGCCGGCCAGAGTACTCAGATGATCGTGGGCGCGACGTCGACGCCGGACTTGGATGTTTTGAAAACCGCGTCGGAACTGTACGCCGGTCAAAACCTTCGCCGCGTCTATTATTCCGCTTACAGTCCGATCCCGCATGCGGATGCTCGACTGCCCGGTCAATCGCCGCCGCTGGTCCGCGAGCACCGACTGTACCAGGCCGATTGGCTGTTGCGGTTTTATGGATTCAAGGCCGACGAGATCGTTGCCGAAGCGGACCAGAATCTATCGCTGGACATCGATCCAAAGATGGCATGGGCGATCGCAAACCGGCACTTCTTTCCGGTCGACATCAACAAGGCGTCGCGTGAAGAATTGCTGCGGATTCCCGGCATTGGCGTCCGCAACGTGAAACGCATCTTGCAAATTCGCCGCTACAAAAATCTCCGCACCGAAGACGTCAAGAAACTTCGCGTGGCTTGGAACCGAGCGAAGATCTTCATCACGACGGCGGACCACAACCCGGCTCTATCGGACTTGGACAAGCTGGACCTTCGCAAACGCGTCCAACCGGCGACGCAGCAATTGATGTTGTTTGATGCGGCGGGCTCGGCGCAGTCCGGCGAAGTTTGACCCGAACTCTGATCGGTTGACGTTCTACCAAAGGCGCGGCGGTCGCCTTCGGCCGCGTGTGACACGAAGGCCCTGTCCGTCGTTTCGTTTCCGATTTTCGGATTCCCATAGACGCTTGCCCAACTGGCGTGCTATATGCCGACGAAATGTTGCCGGCTTGCCATGGAAGGGGAGTCGGCCCGGATAGCCTACCGCTGGGATGCGACCGATGACTGCCCTGTTTGATTTGCCGTTTGTTTCCGCGATTTTCTTTATTCTCGCGGGCATTCTGATCGGTCACCTGCTGTGGTTTCATGACCGCACCGGCGACAGCAAAAAGTTGAACGGGCTGGAAAATCGCTACGTGAAGGCTCGCGGATCGGCAACCCAGCGGAAGAAAGAATTCGTCAAACTGCAAAAAGATGCCGAGTCCTCCGAATCGCAACTTGCGACGCTGCAGTCCGATTACGAAAAGCTGAGGCGTCAAAACGACGACCATCGCGCCGCGGCGCTGCAAGCCGGCGATGAACTGGCCCGGCTTCGGGGCGAACGTGATCTGTCCGAAGAAAAATTTGTCGGTGAACACAAACGCAGCGAAACCGTCGTGCTTCAATTAAAAGAGGCGTTGCGATTGAAGACGGCGGCCGAGGCGGACTTGCAACACCGCGTCGCATCGCTGGATCAACTGCAAAGCAGTCATCAAGAACTGGAGTCCGAAGTCGACACGTTGCGTTCGCGATTGCAGGCCGAGAACGCGGTCACGATCAGCCACGCCAAGACGGTCGATTCGCTGAAGGAGCAACTGTCCGAGCGAAACGAGATGGTCGATTCGCTTGGTCGAACACACGCCGAACAAGAAGCCGAACTTTCGCGATTGCGAACAGAACTTGATTCCCACGGCAAGTCGACCAACGATCACCTGACGACCATCGACGAACTCAAACGCCAAATTAGCCAGCACACCCGTACGATCAATGAACTGGATCAAGCGAAGTCGTCGCTTGCAACCGACAACGATCGGCTGCGCGAAGAACTAGAGAACCGCGACGTGATGGCGGACTCCCATTCCGAAACGGTGGTCGACATGAAGCGTCAGATTGCCGACCACGGCGTCACGATCCAGCGACTCGACCAAACGCGATTGAAGCAGGAAGAAGAGATCGAACGCTTGAACGAACAGTTGCAGTCAAGTGCCGAAAACGCGGACGGCACCGAGCAGATCATCTTCGCGTTGGAACAGAAACTTGGCGAGAAAGAAGAAGCGATCGCCGCCAAGGATCAACAAATCGTCGACCAAGACGAATCGCTGAACCGTTATGTCCAGCAGAAAGCCGGCTTGGAAACGGAGATCGAACAGTTGACCGCGACGCTGGACGCGCAAGCGATCGCGACGGACGAAACGACGACGCAGTACGACGAAACGGTGCGGTCGCTTCGCGAAGAATTGACCCGACTGCAAACGGCGACGACTGATTCCGAAACGGCGCTAAAAGAAACGCAGGCCGATCTGATCGCCCGATGCGAGGACCTGGACACGCTTCGTCAGCAACGGGACGCAATGGAAAATCAGCTCAGCAAGATGTCCGACCAAGTCACGCAGTTGCATGAAGACTTGGAAATGGCGGCAACGATCAAGGCGGAGCGAGACGATCTGGCGACCGACCTGCAAACGGCCGCGAAGTCGCTGATCGAACAACGCGAAATGCTGGAACGCCGCGACGAAGAAATGGCAACCTTGAACGACGCCCTTTCGGACATGCGAGACCACCAAGGCGAATTGCAAGACGATCTGACAGCGTCGGGCGAACAGGTCAAAGTGATCGCCGCCGAACGCGACACGCTCTCCAAGGCCATTCTTGCCCGCGACGAAACCATCATGAAGTTGAAGGGCGACGTCGCAGAACTGTCACCGCTGAGGGATGAACTCGCCCAGGTCGCCGTGGTTCTGAACGAGCAGAAAGCGATCAACCAACAACGGGTCGACCAAATCCAAACGCAGACCGAAAGTCTGACCAAGCAGCAACACGATCTAAATTCGCTCCGCGAACAACTCGCCGAACGAACGGGGTCATTTGAAGAAATGCAAAAGCGACTCGAGACGAAATCGAACCAGTACGATCAATCGCTCTTGGAAATCACAAACTTGACCAAGACGCTGGAAGATCAACGGTCGCGTTTGACGAAGATGGCCGAGGAAGTTCGGACGGCGGAACAACTGCGTCCCGAAAACGAAACGTTGCAGACACGCCTGAACGATTTGATGCCGCACCTCAAACGGGTTCAAGCCGAACATGAGGATTCGCTAGAAGCCAACGCGAAGGCGCTGCAGCGGATCCGCGACTTGGAAAACGACTTGCACGAACACGCCGCCAAGATGCGTGACCTTCGTCGCGAACGTGCCTCGATCGTGGGACTAGACGACAACGACGGAACGCTGCCGATGCGGAAGGCCGCCTGATCAAGCCTGGCGATCGGTGAACTCGACCCCCACTACGGGAGGAACGATCTTCACACTTTCTTAACTCACTATTCGCCGTTTCATCGCCAAGAAAACACACTCCAACTGCAATGATGCCGCCGTTGTTTGAACGGGTGACGTCATCCGTTTAACTGCTTGTCAAAACGGATAACGCCTTAACGGATCGAGCAAGTTGGAAATGGGATTCACCTCAAAAATCTCTCGTAAGTCTGGTTTTTTACGCGGACGAGGATTCACGCTGGTCGAGTTGTTGGTCGTGATTGCGATCATCGGCGTGCTGGTCGGTTTGCTGCTTCCCGCCGTCCAAGCGGCTCGCGAAGCCGCCCGCCGGATGCAGTGCGGAAATAACCTGAAGCAGATTGGGTTGGCGTTTCACAACTATGAATCCAGCTTCCGCCAATTTCCGGCCGCTCGCGTCGAACTTTCCCGGCCGACTTATCACAGTGGTTGGCAGGTGATGGTGCTGCCGTTCATCGAACAGTCGGCGATTTATGAAAAGTACGACTCGAACTATTCCTGGTTCACGCAGCAGAACGAAGAAGCGGCCACGTCGGATATCGTCGGCTTTGTTTGTCCGTCGGCACCCAGCGATCGACCGGCACTTCCCGCCGCCATGCAATCCGCGAGAGGCATCACTTACGGCGCGCCCGCCTTTGGAGCCTCGGATTACTCGGCGGTTCGCCGCATCCGCCGTGCCGCTTGGGTCGCTTCCGGCGGTGACATGCCCGGCGTAATGGAACGTCACAAACCGGGGGCGCTCGAACCGCAGATCGATGGCAAGGGGATCCGATTGAACGAGTTCCTGGACGGCCTTTCCAACACGGTGTTGCTTGTCGAAGCGGCCGGCCGGCCTTCGGTTTGGATCGATGGTCGCAACGTCACCAATCCTCGCGATCCGGCGCTTGGAACATTCGTCGAAGAGGGCTGGGGCTGGGCGGATTTGCAAGACGCCTTCAGCTTGGACGGAACCAATGAACTTGGCATTCCCAACGACACCAAGAAGAACGCTCCGTTCAATGTCACGATCAACGGCAACTGCATGGTCAATTGCACCAACGACGGTGAAATCTATTCGTTCCACGTCGGCGGGCGCATTCGCTTCGCGGCGACGGTTCGGTCCACTTCATGAACGAGCAGATCAACGGCTTGACGCTGATCGCGTTGATGACCAAGAACCTGCACGACAAGGTCGAAGAACAGTGATGTTGTTTGCCAGAAAATGGCTGCTAGTGATGGTCGCGTTTACATCCCTTCCCGGTATCACGTCGGCTGATCATCCGCGAGTCGAATTGGTTGGATCGCTTCGGATTTCCGGCACGGACATCGACGCAAGCGGATCGAGCCACGACTTAGAAGACGGTAGCCCCGCCGATCGATTCGGCGGGTTGTCGGGCATCGAATTCATTGGCAACCAACCCGTCGGCGCACCATCGCCGGGCCAACGTTTGACCAAATCCGATGCGACCGCTTCGGGACGGTTCCTGTTGCTTGCCGATCGCGGTGCCGGCGACGGCGCGGTCGATTACGATTGTCGCTTTCATGAAGCGGATCTATCGGTGGACGTTCGGTCCAAAACGATCACGATGTCGTTGGTCGCGACACGCTTGATGATCGGCGATGACGGACAACCGCTGCGAGGTTCGCTAACCCGACACGCCAATGACTTGAAGGCCGCTCGCGACGGATCGCCGACGTGGTCGTCGATGGATCCCGAAGGCGTCCGTCGACTTGAAGACGGAAGTTTTTTAATCAGCGATGAATACGGTCCGCGACTGGCCGTGTTTGACTCTGGCGGGCGTCTGCAGCGCTCGATCGCTCCGACCGACGATTTCCGATTGGTTTCGGATGTTGTTGGCCAATCGGACCGTGGCGTCTGTCCGAATCGCGGGTTTGAAGGCGTCGCCGTGATCACCGGTAGCGATAATCAAACTCGTTTTGTTTGCGCCTTGCAAAGTCCGCTGTTGCAAGACGGCGTGATGAAGGGTGACAAGTGCGTTGGCGAAAACTGTCGCTTCGCAGCCTTCGATGCGGAAGGCAATCCTTGCGAACAAATTGTCTACCCACTGGACTCGCAGAAGACCGGCGTCAGCGAAATCCTGGCCATCGACTCGGACCGGTTCCTGGTGCTGGAGCGGGACAGCAAGGGCGGCTTGGAAGCAACGCACAAGCGAATTTACTTGGTCGATGCGTCGGAAGCGACCGACGTTTCGGCGATCGATTCGTTGCCCGTCGATGGGCTGCCGATCGGCGTCGTGCCGATGCGGAAACGATTGTTGATCGACCTGTTGGATCCCACCTTCGGCATCGGTGGCGACTTGGCCGGCGAGAAGCCCGAGGGACTATCATGGGGCCCGATGTTGCCGGACGGTCGACAGACGCTTTGGGTCGCATTCGATAACGACTTTGATCCGCAGCGAGATACCGAGATCCACTGCTTCGCGCTTGACCGCGATGCATTGACGATGAATGACTAAAACACCATCAACCCTATTCTTTCCTTGAACCTCGCGAATCTACATCATGAAACGTATTGCTCTATTTAGTTTAAGCCTGTTGATTGCATCGGCAACGATGTCGAATTCTCATGCCGCGGAAGTTGTCGCGTTCTGGGGATTCGCCGACGATTACGATTTCTCTGGATCAGCGACACCGAACAAGTTCAACTTCGCCGCCGACGTCGATAACACGACTAGCGGCAACGCGAACTTGCAGGGTTACCTCGGCGTCGCGGACCAGTTCGACACCAACGGAGGCGGTGGATCGATCAGCTACACGTCGCCAACCAGTGGCATCACTTACGGACCGACGCGAACGCTGAAGTGGAACGACAGCCGAGGCGGAGGTCCCGACTTTGACATCAATGGAACCACGCTGTTCGATGTCGATGACCAAGCCGGAACGGTTACCTCGCGCGACTTCGGCAACGACGCGTTGATGTACATCACCTTTGACGCCACCGACTTCATGGACCTCGCGTTCCGATTTGACATCGAAGGAACTCCAGGCGATTTGCCCACGACCTTTGACCTTTTCTATCGTGTCGGGGGTGCGGGCAATTGGATTCGTCCCGAATCGAACAATAACATTGCGTTGTCGTTCCAAGACTATGCGACGCCTGATCCGGACAACCAGTTCGCCGACAGTGGTTCGATCTCGCTGGCATCAGCGATCAACAATCAGTCCACCGTTGAATTGATCGTCAGCGACTTTGCCGAGTTCGGAAACGGCGAGATGGAAATCGACAACTTCGAGATCATCGGCACTCGCATCAGCGCGATTCCCGAACCGAGCACCGTCGCGGTGCTGGCGATCGGCGTCGTCGGATACGCGATCCGTCGTCGGCGTCAGCGAACCTAGTCGCGCAGCGACGACACAGCGGACCATGTGTCGGAAGTTCGGAGCGTTTTCGCGGCGCGAGGGTGACGTCGCTGCTACCAGGCGAATCCCGACTTACGAATCCCGGTTGATCAGCCCGAGAACTTCGGCCCGGCTTTTTGGGTCATCGCGGAAAGCCCCTCGCATCGCACTGGTCAGGCACAGGCTGCCCGGCTTTCGCACGCCTCGCATCGTCATGCAACTGTGCGTCGATTCGACGACGACGGCAACGCCGCGAGCGGAAAGTCGCGTCTCGATAAGGTCCGCGACGGTTTGGGTCAGCCGTTCCTGGACCTGCGGGCGACGGGCGACTTCTTCGACGACGCGGGCCAGTTTGGAAAGGCCGACGACCTTGCCGCTAGGCAGGTAAGCGATATGAGCCTTCCCGGTGAACGGCAACAGGTGGTGTTCGCACATGCTGCAAAAACTGATGTCACGGACCAACACGATTTCGTCGTAGTCCTCCGTAAAAACCTTCGCCAAGTGACGACCGGGATCGGACTTCAGCCCGGCGAACATTTCCGCGTACATGCGAGCCACCCGAGCGGGTGTTTCCAGCAAGCCCTCGCGATCGGGATCTTCGCCGACGGCAGCCAGGATCACACGGACGGCTTTTTCGATCGCCGGCAGGTCGACTTGGTCGTTTTTTGGTTCGTTGCGGTCGATGAAAAAGTTCTGCGACGGCTCGTTTTCGTCGTCGATCAGGGACGTTCCGTTAGTGGAGGCGGACGGTGACGAGGGAAGTTTGGTGGACGGCACTTCGTTATTTCCGGGGTTGTCGATCATCAATGGCCCTGCCGCTGCGATCGTAAGGGGAATCGGACGCGGGCAAAGAATAGTGCCTTGGCGTCGTTCATAGTTTAACCGGGAACGCAACTTGCTGGCGGCCGGCAATGGACAATAGCGAGGCGGCTAGTCGTCGCGGGCTGCAGGCACACCGTAGCCTCGGCACGCCGTGACGAGGCCGAACAGATTCGCTGTTGGATTGGTTGGATGCTCCGTCACGGCGTGACGGACCTACCTACTGCGGCGATGTTGGGCTGGTGCCCACTTCCAAGCACAACACCGTCCTGTCCCCTCGCACCAAAACTTGGTTCCCGTCGACAATCGGGGCGGCCCAGCAGGGGAAGGTGATCGCGGGGCGGTCACCGTTGGGCTGGCCGAGTTTCCAGGTTGCGATCACGTCCAGTTTTTCCGGCGTCGGACGAATGATCTCGATGGTGCCGCGTTCTTCCAGCACGATCAGGACGTCGCCCGCGCGAGTGACTTGCGTTCGCGTTCGTCGCTCGTCGACCCATTTTACTTCGCCCGATAACCAGTCAATGCACCGGAGGTCGCTGTCGGGGGCGTTGCGACCGCTGCAACCGTATAAGTTGCCGTCCACCAAAATCGGCGTCGCCCAGTGCGAACGCATCGATTGGTCGCGGCGTTTGTTTTCGTCGCTCCAGATCGCGGTCGGCTTTTCCGCGTCGACGTTCAACAACACGCCACCACGCTGGTAACACTCGCTGATGAAGACGCGATTTCCGTCGACGACCGGCACCATCGCGTTGACGCTTTCCAAGATCGACGCGCGGTAATCGAGTCGCCATTTTTGGTCGCCGGTTTTCGCGTCGATCAAAAGCAGTCCGTCACGCGTGAACACCAGCACATAGGTTGCGTCATCGATCGTGATCGTCCGCGGGCTGCTGTAGCTGGCCAAGTCATCGCCGCCGCTCCACCGCGGCGCGCCCGTCTTGCGATCGAAGGCGACGATGGCGGTTCCGTTTGGCGAAACGCGATTGAGTTGCATCGGGGCGACCGATTGATCGGCTGCGGGGCTGCCGCCGACCATCACGACGACGACGTCATCGATGACCAGCGGGGACGCTCCGACGCCGAAGAAGTTTTGCACGACGCCGTACTTCGCGTTCGTATCGACCGACCAAACTTTCTTGCCGTCGGCCAGGTCGCGACAGGTCAAGCGTCCGGCAACGCCGAAGGTGAAGATCTGGTCGCCGTCGATCGCGGGCGTGCCGCGCGGGCCCGCTTCGTAACCGAACAGGTCGCGGTAAGTCAGCGACTCGGCGACCGACCAAACCGGCTTGCCGGTGGCCATGTCGTAGGCGGTCAGCCGTTCGGCGGCATTGCGGTCGGTGGCATTGCGGTCGTTTGTGGCGTCGAAGTGATAATACCGCCCGCCGGCGATGGCCCCGAGTCCGTATCCTTCGCCGACTTCGATCGACCACGCCAGTTTCGGTTGGACAGTCCAGTCGATGGAGTCCGATACGTTGGAGGCGGTGCCGTCGAAGTCGCGATTGAGAAACCGGGGCCAGTCGGCGTGGGTACCGCCTGCAAAATTGACGTATGCGGCAAGGGTCAGAAGGGTGGCGGTTAGAATGTGGTTTGGCATGGATTGATTGTAGGACAATTGTCCCGATTGTCCGCTTGGCTTCTGGGTGATTGTTTGGGGGGACAGGTGGTTGTTCAGGGGGACAATTGGGACAATTGTCCTACTCTGTGCCGACCCGTTGTGATCCCCTGACATTCTCGAGCAATAGAAACGATGGCCGATTTATACGTTAACAAGCGATTGACGCTCTCCGAAAAAGAGATCGCGATCTCGACCGCTCGCAGCAGCGGCCCCGGCGGCCAGAACGTCAACAAGGTCAACTCGAAGGTGACGCTGCACTGGTCACCGTCGGCGTGCGAGGCGTTTGACCCGGCTTGGCGGCGGCGTTTTGTCGCTCGCAATTCCAACCGCATCAACAAAGACGGATTCATGGTCCTGAACAGCGAACGGTATCGCGACCAGGCAAGGAATCTGGCCGACGCCCGGCAAAAGCTGGTCGACTTGCTGTTGGAATGCCAGGATGCGCCGACGATCCGCAAGCAAACGCGGCCGACCCGGGCCAGCCAGCGTCGGCGGATGGATCAAAAGACTCGCACCGGCCAGAAGAAACAGGGCCGCAGCGGATCGTGGAAGAACGAGGGCTGATTGGCCGACGGTTCCCCCAAAAAGATGCGCCAGTATACTGAGTGCAAAACGAAACCATAATCGCGAATGGATTGATGAAACGACAACAACACCTCGACGACTTGATGTCGAAATGGAAGTTCGATCCGGCGACGCTGAACGTCCGCATGATCAAGGGCAAGGACCAGCGAGACGTGATTCAGATGCGAGTCGACATGGGGGTCTTGCAATTGGAAACGACCGGTCGGCCCGATGGCGAAACGGTCCACAAACACGCCTCAATCTTGGATTGGTTGCTGCAAAAACAGCTCGACGATCCAGCGTCCGTGTTGACCGAAGACGAATGCAACGAAGTCGATCGCGAATTCATGCAGTTCTATCATCGGCGGATCTGTTGGTTGCGGTTGCAATTCTATCATCGCGCCGTGATGGACGCCGATCACACGCTGCGGCTGATGGACATCAGCGGCCAAATGAGTCCCGAAGAGGAATGGTCGCAGACGCACGAGCAGTACCGACCGTTCGTGCTGTTTCATCGAACGCAAGCGGATGCATTGGGCGAACTAGAAGAAGATACCGCCGAGGAAGCCGTGCAGGCGATCAACCGCGGCCTGGAAACGATGCGTGGATTCTTCGTCAAGCATGACGCCGAAGAGCATTTCGATTCTGACGAATTGGTCGTGCGTTTGATCGAACTTCGCGAATCGCTTCGCACCGAATACGAAGTCGGCAAGACGCTGCTGGAACGGCTGGATGATGCGGTGAAGACCGAGCAGTACGAGCTTGCTGCGAAGCTGCGAGATGAACTGACGCGGCGGGAAGCGAATTGAGCGACGTAGGTCCGTCACGCCATGACGGAGCAAGCGACTCGGCGACTCGTTACCAGGCGCGGCTCGTTACGAGGCTCCGCCTCGTAACAAGATGCCTTGGAGGCTCCGCCTGCCCCTGCCAGGACAACAAGAGGCGGAGCCTCCAAAACAGTGTGTTTCCAGGCGGGAGCCTGGGAACAAGTGAGTCAAGTGAGCGAAGTCTTCCTATCTGATGTGACCGATGAGTATTCTCCGTGCCGACGTCGCGTGATTCTTTATCGATTCCCCTGATCGCGCCGGCCCCGTTGGGGTCGTCGAAGTGGTTGCTTCACTTGCGATCGTTCGCGGTTGCGGGGCAATTGGTCACGATCGTTGCGGCGCAGCTTTTGACCGACGTTCCGCTGCCGTATTCGTGGTTGGTTGCGTTGGTGGGGCTGACCGCGGTTACCAACGCCGGCTATGCGGTTTGGCTCCACCGGCAAGGGGCCGAGCAGTCCGTCGTGCGGATCGATTCGCCGGCGGAAATCTTGACCGATCACGAATCGGGCTGGCGTCACGGGGTGGCGCTGGCGTTGATGTTGTTGGACCTGATGACGTTGACCGCGATGCTGTTTCTTAGCGGCGGCGCGGGCAATCCGTTTAGCTTTTTTTACTTCGTCAACTTGGCCGTCGGCGGCGTGATGATTCGGCCGAAGGCGGCTTGGAGTTTGACGGTGACAGCGGTGGTCGGATACACGTTACTACTGTTTGCATCGGAGCCGATTGCGGGCTTTGGAAACTCGCTGGATCGCGAGTTGAACTTGAACACGCTGGGCTTGATGCTGGCGTTTTCAACCTGCGCGACCGTCGTGACTTATTTCGTGACGCGAACGGCGGGGCAGTTAAAACAGCGCGAACAACAGTTGCTGCGGGCGCAAGCCGAGCAGGCTGCCAGCCATCGGCTGGAAGGTCTGACAACGCTCGCCGCCGGTGCCGCCCACGAACTGGCCACGCCGCTGTCGACGATCGATGTGATCGTTCGCGAGCTGTCGCGGCACCTGGAAGATTGCAACAAGCCTGAATCGGTGACGACGGACTTGCGATTGATCGACGGCCAATTAGAAATGTGTCGCCAGATCTTGCAGCGGATGCGTTCGGCCGCCGGTGACTCGGCCGCCAAATGGAATCACACGACCGTCGGCGAACTGATCGACACAGTGCTGGAGGGAATCCGTGATCCGCACCGCGTCGACGTGACCGACGGGACCGAAGATCTGGAAAACACACCGCTGTGGGTGCCGCAGGAGGCGGTCGCGCAGGCGGTTCGGAACCTGGTTCACAACGGGCTGGATGCCAGCGGCGACAACGGTCGCGTGCGACTAGAGTCGAAACTGGTTGGCGATCAGTTGCAATTATCGGTCCTCGATTCAGGCGAAGGCATGACGGCGGAAGTGCTCAGTCGAGCCTCGGATCCTTTCTTTACGACCAAGGAACCCGGCCGCGGGATCGGGCTGGGGCTGTTTTTGACGCGAAACGTGATCTCGCAACTGGGTGGCGATTTGCAATTCCGGTCCAAGTTCGGCATCGGCACCGAAGCGGTCGTGACGATTCCGTTGGACAATCCACGTCGCGATTTTGATGCCGTCATCGACGATGGGGGTGTGATCTCGTTCGGCAAGCGTGCGGTCTAGAAACGAGACGGTTTTGAAACGCTGCGGCCGAACTACCGTATTATATCTTGCATGTCCTTTCCCCAACCCGAGCGGCGACGATGAACGAACCGACCACCGAAGATGCCACCGTTTACGACACCGCGATGGTCGGCGCGGACAGCATCCTGTTGGTGGACGACACATTTGTGCTGCGCGAGCGGCTAGCGATGGCGATGCAGCAGCGGGGATTCCGGGTCGAATCGGCCGGAAATTTTGAAGAGGCCGTCGAGGTCTTCCGCTCGCGGCCGACCGATCTGGCGGTGCTGGACTTGCGGATGCCGGGCAAGAGCGGGCTGGAGCTGCTGCGACGGTTGCTGCAGATCAAGCCGACCACGCGAGTGATCATGCTGTCCGGTTTCGGAAGCATCCCGGCCTCGATCGACGCGATTCGCGCCGGAGCGGTCAATTTCTTGAGCAAACCGGCAGATGCCGATGATATCTTGGGCGCGTTCGTTCGCGGCGAGGACCCGAGCGTTCCCGAAGGCCAACTCGCCTTCCCGGCCCCGTCGCTCGCACGCAACGAGTGGGAACACATCCACCGAGTCTTGTCGGACTGCGGCAACAACATTTCGGAAGCCGCTCGGCGGTTGGGCATTCACCGGCGAAGTCTGCAGCGAAAACTGCGAAAACGGGCTCCCGAGGATCCGGCGCTGCCGCAGGTGGTTGATGAGTTTGAGGACGATGAGGAGTAGGAGCTTGGAGCAGGGAGCTTAGAGAACCAAAGGCGCTCTCCCGGGGGGGTAATGCCATCTTTCTCTCTTCTATCATTCGCGTCATTTGCGGGCCTTCTTTTCGTTCAACCCTCGCAGTTCCGCCTTCCCCCAACCACCGCTCTACCGCAAAGGTCGGGTGTGCGGGTATCCTGTGCCCATGCTTGCCGACCTCGTCGAAACGCTGTTCACGCCAGCCACGGTTCTGTGGTTGATCGCGTCGGCGTCGGCCGGGCTGATTCTGGTCGGGGCGATGAATCGCCGGCGGACCGGGTTGACTGCTTCGCTGCGGAAATTTGTCGACCGTCGCCCCAAGCACCCGCCGGCACCAAACCCCGGCCCTGGTAAAGCAGTCGGCCCTGACCGAGCAACGAGCGAGAAATAAGTGTCCAAAAACGTCTATATCAAGACCGTCGGCTGCCAGATGAACGTGCTGGACAGCGAGATGGTGATCGCCGACTTGAAACGCCACGGTTACACCGTCGTCGATTCGGCCGACGAAGCCGATTGCGTGCTGTACAACACGTGCAGCATTCGCGAACAGGCCGAAGAAAAAACGTACTCTGCCCTCGGCATCATCCGCGCCGCCAAAGAACGCGATGCCAAAAAAATTATCGGCGTGATGGGCTGCATGGCTCAGAAAGATCAAGCGACCGTCTTCAAACGCGCCCCTTACGTCGACCTGGTCGTCGGCCCGGGACAACTGCACACGATCCCGGACTTGCTGGATAAAGTCCGCGCCGGCGAAGGACGTCAGATGGCGGTGTCGCTCGATCGCAAAGCCGGTTCGCAGCTCGAGATCGCCCGCAGCCACGAGACGTTCGATCCGCTGCGGGACCCGACGATGCGGCCGACGCCGTTCCAAGCGTACCTGCGGATTCAAATCGGCTGCGACAAGTTCTGTACCTACTGCGTCGTGCCCAACACGCGTGGTCCCGAACAAGGCCGATCGCCGGAACAGATTTTTGCCGAGGCGAAGATCTTGGCCGAACAGGGTGCCCGCGAGATCACGCTGCTGGGCCAGACGGTCAACAGTTACAAGTTCAAGCACGACGACGGCAACGTGACGGACATGGCGTCGTTGTTGGAAACGCTGCACGAGATCGACGGCATCGAACGGATCAAGTTCGTGACGAACTACCCCAAGGACATGACCGAGCGGTTGTTGCAAACGATCCACGACTTGCCCAAGGTCTCGCCGTACTTGCACGTGCCGGCCCAGAGCGGTTCCGACGCGGTGCTTAAACGGATGAAACGTGGTTACACGATCGCCGACTACATGGCGATGATGGAACGCATTGAACGGATCTTACCCGAGGCCGCGATCAGCAGCGATTTCATCGTCGGATTCTGCGGCGAAACGGAAGACGATTTTCAGCAGTCGGTGGCGCTGGTCGAGCGATGTCGCTTCAAAAATAGCTTCATCTTTCAGTACAGCGTTCGGCCTGGAACGAAGGCGGCCGAGCGGTTGCCCGACGACGTGCCGCGCGACGTCAAGGCTCGCCGGAACAACGAACTGCTGGCCGTTCAAGACGCGGTCGCAAAAGAAGACAACTTGAAACTGGTCGGCAGCACGGTTGAGGTGTTGGTCGAAGGCCCGAGCAAAAAGAGTGCGCGGAGCGACGACGGGGGCGAGCTGACGCAGATGATCGGCCGTACGCACTGCGACCGCATCGTGGTCTTCGACGGCAACCGACGCCAAGCCGGCCAGTTCATGTCGATCACGGTCGATGAAGCTAGCAGCCACACGCTGATCGGCCGAGTGAAAACGGTCGAAGTGGTCTCGATCGGTTCGCTGGTGTAGGTCCCGCGAAGGTGTCGCAACAACGTAGCCTCGACATGTAGCCTCGACACGCCGTGGCGAGGCCGAACAGCAAAGCTGTTCGACCCAAACAATGCAATGCTCCGTCACGGCGTGACGGAGCTACGTCACAAAGCAGTGCTCCGCCAGGGCCTGGCGGACCTACGTCCATGACCATCAGTATCACCGAAGGAACACCCGCTTTGCCAGAAACCGTTTTGCCCCAAACCGACGTCCAAATCGAAACGCTGCCCAATGGCATGACCGTGCTGGTCCAGCCGATGCCGTGGCTGCGGACGGCGGCGTTTTCGTTGTCGCTGCGATCCGGCGTGATGGCCGAACCGGTCGACCGCGGCGGGCTGTCCGGACTGGTTTGCGAGATGGTCCAGCGGGGTGCCGGACCGTACAGCAGCCGCGATCTGGTCGCCGTCCAAGACAACCTGGGCATCGACCGCAACGTCGGAACGTCGACCGCCGCCGTGTCGGTCAGCGCCGCGATGCCGGTCGAATCCTTGCAAGCCGCGATCGGCATCTACGCCGACGTCGTCCGCCGCCCGCACCTTCCCGCAGAACAACTTGAAGACGCCAAGATGATGTCGGTGCAAGAACTGCGAGCAATGCAGGACGAGCCGACTCACCGGGTGATGCGGCGGCTCCGCGAGTTGCATTACGGCGACTTGCTGGGCCGTTCGATCTACGGCAACGTCGACGGGCTCGAAGCGATCACCCAGGACGACGTTCGCCACCATTTCACCGATCTTTACCACGCCGGCGGATCGATCCTTGCCGTCGCAGGCAACGTCGATCCGGTCGAAGTGATCGAGTGGATCAAGGACCAGTTCGGCGATTGGAAAACGGGCACGCCGACCGAGCTGTCGCCGCCGACGGGCCGGCCGACGTACGAACACATCACCTCGCCGTCCAGTCAAACGCACATCGGCTTTGCGTTCCCGTCGATTCCGTACGGACATGAGCAGTACTTCAAGATGCGAGCGGGCATTGGGATCTTGTCCGACGGGATGAGCAGCCGGTTGTTCGACCGGGTCCGTGAGCAACGCGGGCTGTGTTACACGGTCAGCGCGAGTTGCCATTCGCTGCGGCATTGCGGCGGCGTGTTCGGGTACGCCGGCACGACGCCCGAGCGGGCGCAAGAAACACTCGACGTGACTCGCCGCGAGATCGAACACATGATCGATGATCTTGAAGAAGGCGAACTGGAACGGTGGAAGGTTCGCATCCAAAGCGGTCTGATCATGGAACAGGAATCGAGTGCTTCGCGAGCCGGCTCGATCGCGTCGGACTGGTATCAGATCGGCCGCGTGATGACGACGGAGGAGATCGAATCGAAGATCGAATCACTGACGCTCGATGACGTGCGAGGCTACTGGACCGACCATCCGCCGTGCGACTATCGAATCGTGACGCTGGGCCCAGACCGACTCCAGGTGGAGTAACAAACCGTAGCCTCGACACGCCGTGGCGAGGCCGAACAGCAAAGCTGTTCGATCCAAACAATGCAATGCTCCGCCAGGGCCTGGCGGACCTACGTCACAACGCAATGCTCCGCCAGGGCCTGGCGGACCTACCTATAATCCCCTCATGCCTGAATTCAAACAAGCCACCCTGCCCAGCGGTCTTCGCATCGTTGCCGAAACGGATCCTCGCGGGTATTCCGCCGCGATGGGGTACTTCGTTCGCGCAGGGGCTCGCGACGAAGTCGACTTCGAGTCCGGCTTGAGCCACTTCCTGGAACACATGATGTTCAAAGGAACCGCCAGGCGTTCGGCCGCCGACGTCAACCGCGAACTCGACGAACTCGGCGGCAACAGCAATGCTTACACCAGCGAGGAACAAACGGTTTACTACGCGACCGTGCTGCCCAAGTTCCAAGATCGGCTAGTCGACTTGCTGACCGACATGCTGTCGCCGTCGCTGCGAGAAGACGATTTCGACACCGAACGCCAAGTCATATTGGAAGAGATCGCCAAGTACGAGGACCAGCCGCCCTTCGGTGCGTTCGAGCGGGCGATGGAAGTTTATTTCGGCCCGCGAGGACTCGGCCGGCGAGTCCTGGGCACGGCTGAATCGATCAAGGCGGTTTCGGCCGATGCGATGCGAGCGTATTTCCATCGCCGCTACCGGCCCGAGAACATCGTGCTGGCCGCGACCGGAAACGTCGACTTTGACGGGCTGGTCGCCCAAGTCGAAGCGGCGACCTCCCACTGGGCCGACCGTCCGATCGGCGACACCCCGCTCGCCGACGACCCCGCCACGGTCCCCGACGGCATCGCGATGGACCGAAACCTGTCGATCGCGGACGCCAACCAGGCCTACCTGGTCCGCATGTCATCGGGCCCTAGCATCACCGATCCAGACCGCTACGCGATGCGGATGTTGGCGTCGGTGGTGGGCGACGAGGGCGGCAGCCGACTGTTTTGGGAACTGATCGACACCGGGCGGGCAGAAGTCGCGACGGTCTGGCCGCAGGAGTTTTTGGATACTGGAGCCTGGTTTTCGTACCTGGTTTGTGCTCCCGAGGACGTCGAATCGAACCGAAAGCTGATGGACGGCGTGATCGCGCGAGTGGCCGAGGACGGAATCGACGCGGACGAGCTGACTCAAACGATCAACAAATCCGTCGCGGGAATGATCATGCAGAGCGAACGGCCCAGCAACCGACTGTTCGGCCTGGGCAGCCGCTGGCTGACGCTTGGGAAATACCACGACCTGGACGGCCAGCTTGAACGGCTTCGGGGCGTGACGTTGGACCAAGTCGCGGCGGTGGCGAAGAAATACTTGACGGAAGAGGCGATCGAGATCGTCGCGACGTGACGAATGACGTAGACCTGCGGCTCCGCCCGCAGGATCATGAACCCTGCGGGCGGAGCCGCAGGTCTACGAGTGTGAGGCCGGCGTCTACGGCTGGGCGTTAAACGAAATTCCGATCAAGGGTTGCCCAAAACCCATCCGCAATGCCATAATCCGCGGCCCTGAACTGAAATATAGCCCCCCCTTAATCGTTCCCGAAGAACCCGATCGATGTCCAAGAGCAAGAAGAAAGCTGAAACGATCTTCCTGGTTTGCGAAGAAACCGGCGACTACAACTACTCGTACAAGCGTAAACCGGGCGGCGAAAAGCTGAAGCTAAAGAAGTACAGCCCGCGTCTCCGCCGCCACACGATCCACAACGAGAAGAAGAAGTAGGAATCGTAGGTCCGCCACGCCGTGGCGGAGCCTGCATGGTCTGCGAACAGCTTCGCTGTTCGGCCCCGCCACGGCGTGTCGGGGCTACGGTTGCGACAAGAAACTTGGCCCCAGTCGGAGACACGGATGCAGCGGCAATGGCGGATCGTTCCTCACGATTCTTCTCGCATCGAAATGCTGATGCGATCGGCCAGTGTCCCCGCCGTCGTCGCCCAAATCCTGGTCAGCCGCGGCATCTACACCGCCGACGCCGCCGCCGCGTTCTTGGATACCAAACTGGTCGGCCTACGCGAGCCCCTGGACTTGCCCGGCGTCCCCGAGGCGACCGCGATCCTGACCGCGGCGCTACGTGAGAAAACCCCGATCGTCGTCTATGGCGATTACGACTGCGACGGCATGACCGGCGCGGCGATCCTGGTCAACGGCTTCCGATTGCTCGGCGGCGACGTCAGCTATCACGTCCCCAATCGACTCGAAGACGGCTACGGGTTGAACGCCGAAGCGATCGAAAAACTCGCCAAACGCGGCAAGAAGGTCATCGTCTCGGTCGACTGCGGCATCACCTCGGTCGCCCACGCCGAACTGTGCAAAGAACTCGGCATCACGCTGGTCATCACCGACCACCACACCATCGGCGACCAACTGCCCGACGCCGCGGCCATCGTCCACCCGCGACTGCCCGGGACGGCGTACCCGTTCGGCGAACTATGCGGCGCCGGCGTCGCGTTCAAGCTGGCGTGGGCGATCTGCCAAGACATGTGCGGGTCAAAAAAAGTCACCGAGCCGCTGCGTCGGTACCTGATGCAGTCGCTGGCCCTGGCCGCGATCGGCACCATCGCCGACGTCGTGCCGCTGTTGGACGAAAACCGTATCCTGGTCGAGCACGGACTGCGGACGCTGGCGAAGGA
Source organism: Pirellulaceae bacterium (assembly GCA_963836865.1). Taxonomy (GTDB): domain Bacteria; phylum Planctomycetota; class Planctomycetia; order Pirellulales; family Pirellulaceae; genus Rubripirellula. Next base: position 193,847 of record CAWILC010000007.1, read on the forward strand.
ACCGCTGCCGGGGCTGGCCGAACTGATGAAGATCGTCAACTTGGATGGCGGCCGCGAACTGGACACCGAGTCGGTCGCTTTTTCGCTCGCCCCACGCTTGAACGCGGCCGGACGATTGGGCCAAGCCCAGCTGGCGGTCGAACTGCTGACCTGTCCGGCGGGCGACCGAGCGCGGGCGCTGGCCGAGTACATTCACGAACTGAACAACAGCCGCGACACGCTGCAGCGGAGCGTTTACTTGGCCGCGCAAAAGCAAGCCAAGGCGGACTTTGACATCGAGAACGATGCCGCACTGGTGCTGGCCGGCGTCGGCTGGCATCAGGGCGTGATCGGCGTCGTGGCGGGACGGTTGGCCGAGAAATACGCCAAGCCGGTGTTGGTTCTGTCGCTCGATCAAACCGGCAAGTCGGACGCGGTCGGTTCGGGACGTGTCGGCGGGACGAACATCAACTTGTACGACGCCCTGGCCGATTGCGATGAACGGCTGGTCCGATTCGGTGGTCACCAAGCGGCCGCAGGTCTGACAATCAATGAACGCCAAATCGAGAACTTCCGAGGCGACTTCTGTGAAGCCGTCGCCCGGCAGTGGGCCGAGAAAGAAGTGACGCCGGAAATCGTGATCGACGCGGAAGCACCGCTGGGCCAGTTGGACCTGAACACGATTTACCAGATGCAAACGCTGGCACCGTTCGGTGCCGGCAACCCGCGTCCGGTGCTGTGCTGTGGCGACGTACGGTTGGAAGCTCCCGCGGAATTGATGGGCAAGACGAAACAGCACCTGACCGTGCGGCTGCGTCAGGGCACCAAAGTCATCCGAGCGGTCGCGTTCGCGGCGGCCGAATGGTGCGACGAACTGAACGCCACCGACGGCCCAATCGAGATCGCCTATCGACCGGTGATCAACGAATTCCGAGGCTACAAGAGCGTCGAGATTCACCTGGTCGATTGGCGGCGAGCGGAATCGATGGCCGGGGTGTAACCAGAGTAGGACAATTGTCCCAATTGTCCCGCGTCTAAACTCTTCGATTGCCCGGTTTTCTATTGACTAGGGGACAATTGGGACAATTGTCCTACTCTCGCCGACGGCCGGGGGACAATTGGGACAATTGTCCTACTCTGATTTGGCGGGCAGGTCGTTGACCTGGTCATTAACATGGTGTGTGTCCCGCCCCCGCTGGAGGAGCCCGCCATGGCCTCGCTTCGACCGCTTTCGCTGATTTTCGCAGTCCTCATCGTTCTTCTCGCTGTCGCCCATCTTGCCATCGCCGACGAGACGTCATCCGGCGACATGCCGACGCAGGATCACCACGCCTCGACCGCGACGGCCGTGTTTGCCGGCGGCTGCTTTTGGTGCTTGGAAGGCCCGTTTGATCGGATCGACGGCGTGCTTTCGACGGTGTCGGGTTACACCGGCGGCCGGATCGACAACCCGACGTACGCCCAAGTCGGCACGGGTCGGACCGGTCACGTCGAAGCGATCGAAGTGACTTACGATCCCGCCGTCGTTACGTATGAAACGCTGCTGTCGTTGTTCTGGCACACGATCGATCCGATCCAGGCCGACGGCCAATTCGTTGATCGTGGTGCTCAGTACCGAACGGCGATCTTTTACGAAAGCGAAGAACAACGCGTCGCGGCGGAAGCGTCCAAGCAGGCGATCATCAAAGAGCTCGGCGTGCGATCGGTGCGGACTCCCATCGTGGAAGCGTCGGAGTTCTTCCCGGCGGAGACTTACCACCAGGATTTTTACCTGAACTACGCAGCGAAGTACAAAGCGTACGCCGCCACGTGCGGCCGAGCCGAACGGCTGCGGCAGTTGTGGGGCGAAAAGGCGATGCGACCGTGAGGTTATCGGGGCGTCTGCAACGTAGCCTCGACACGCCGTGGCGAGGCCGAACAGCGAAGCTGTTCGTAAAACGCAATGCTCCGTCACGGCGTGACGGACCTACGCAAGAATGGATGCTCCGTCACGGCGTGACGAACCTACCTGTCACTGGGCGATCGACGCTTTTTTTGCGAGACTAACCGTTTCGCCTGACCACCAGCCCTCCACCGCATCCCGCCACCATGACTCAAGTCCAACGTCTTCGTCTCGGTCCGCTCAACTGCATCGTCGTCGACGGCGGACCGGCTCCTAAAGTTGGAGTGGTAATCTGTCACGGCTACGGGGCTTCGTTTTCGGATCTCGCACCGCTGTCGCAAGAATGGATGGCGATGATGGACGAGGACGCGGCGGCCGATTTCCGCTTCGTCTTTCCCGACGCGCCGCATTCGCTGGCCGACATCGGCATGCCGCAGGGCCGCGCTTGGTGGCCGCTAAACATGGCTCAGTTGCAGCAAGCCGTCCAAACGAAAAAGTTCAAGGACCTGCACAACAAGACGCCGCCCGGAATCGATGCGGCTCGGGAGGCGCTGTGCGAAACGATCGCGGCGGTGAAGCAGTCGCTCGGCGGCGATGACACGCCGATCGTCCTGGGCGGGTTTTCGCAAGGCGCGATGTTATCGATGGACGTAGCTTGTCGAGGCACGAGTTCACCGCCGGAAGCACTGTTTTTATTCTCCGGAACTCTGGTCTGCAAGTCTGATTGGCAGGCGTCGATGGGGCGGCTGGCTGATTGCAAGATCTACCAATCGCACGGCACCGCCGATCCGGTCTTGCCGTTTGAAAGTGCGACGGCGCTGCGGGACTTGATGGGCGCAGCAAAATTGAAAGTGAAATTTCATTCGTTCGCCGGCCCGCACACGATCGACGGCGAATCGATTCCCACGACGGCGATGATGTTGATGCAGGTGGCGGGGCGCTAGACAGAGTAGGACAATTGTCCCAATTGTCCCCCTGGCGGCGTGGCCGAAGAACAGGGGACAATTGGGACAATTGTCCTACTCTGTGCCGAACCGATTGACGTTGACCATGAACCGCATCGCTAGCCGCCGTCCGCTGCCCGAAGAATTTTCTGTCGATCCAGCAACGTCCATGTACCAACGAAAGCTGGTCGATGACGTTGCCGGCGAGTGCGTGATGGACGTTCTGCATGGGCAGCTCTGGTGGCTGTGCGAACTGGGCAGCCATCTTTGCACCGAACAAGTCGACCGCGTTCACTCGCCGTATCAGTGGACGATTCGCCAAGTGTTCGAGCACTGCGCGAATGCCGAACGCGTGTTCGGTTACCGAATGTTGCGGATCGCGGCGGGCGATGAAACACCGCTGGCCGGATTCGACGAGAATGCGTACGCGGCCAGCAAATTTGGGCTCGGTAACTTCACGCAGTTGGTCAACGAGATCGCGGCACTGCGTCAGGCGAACGAACTATTGCTGCGACGACTGGTCCCGAAGGCTTGGGACCGCTCGGCCGACGTCAGCGGCAATCGCATGACGGTTCGCGCGATCGCCTGGGTCGCCGCCGGACATTTGCAGCATCATTTTTCGATCGTCGAAAAACGGTGCGAGTTGACGGTGCCTCGCGGGCCGATGTGACGTTTTTACAGTTCGCTGTCGATCACTTCGCCGCTGGCCCGGGTACCGAGCGCTCCCCACAGGCCGTAGGGGCTGGGGCTGCCGGGGGCGGACGGACCCGTGCCGCCCGACCAGACGTTGCCCTGGTGGACATCGCCGGCATCGATCGAATCGGTGATGAACTTGATCGCTCCGTCGCCCATCAGGATGTGTGCTCCGCCCTGGTGGCGGCTGCTGACCGTGGCAATGCCGGCAACGTTGACGCCGTCGCCGGGGTCGCCGCCGAGACAAGTTTCGCGGTTGGGTGGCAGAACGGTGTTAAAGTCCGTGAACGCGGTTCCCGCCATCGCCCAGCGAAATCCTCGACCTTCATCGGCGCCGGCAAGCGTCGGCGCGGTCCCTCCGTCGGTGCCGTCGGACCAGAATTGCGGACGCAGCCGGCTGACCAAGCCGTCATGCAAACAGTAATCCGGTTCGTCACGAACTTCATCGGTTTCGTTCTCGATCGCCGGCATCGTCCGAATATCATTGTCGCCCAAATCGGTCGCGATTTCGCCGCACAGGATCGTGTTGGAAAGTCCGTCCACGATGTCACGGAATCGCATGTCACGTCGAGCGACGAAGGCGCCTCGGCAACCGGCCTGGGCCCGGATCGCGGCCACGTTGGGTGTCGGCCGGATCAGGATTCCCGACGCGTTCACCTCCAGCGGCCCCGTGTTCATGCGGTCAATCGAATCGCCCAAGCAGGCGGCATAGTTGGTGCGGCCCATCGCGGGCAGACCGACGCCGGGATCGCTGGGACAACGCAGCGTCGGAAGCTCGGTCGCCCAAGGCACGTACTGTGTGTTCCAAAGGGCCGGGCCCATCGCGGGAAACGGCGGCGTCTGCGTCGTGCCATCGATGCGTTGGACGTTGGGGTGCGAAATGCTTTCCCACATCGCTTGCTGTTCCATGAACGGCGACATGCCGACCAAGTACGAAAGCATCATGCGGTTGTTCCAGTCGGTCGGCGAATTTCCGTCGGTCCAAGTGCCGCCGTAATGCCGGGGCAGTTGGTTGTAGGCGGAATGATAGTTGTGGATCGCCAGCCCGATCTGCTTGAAGTTGTTGCTGCAGCTCATCCGCCGTGCGGCCTCGCGAGCAGCTTGTACGGCGGGCAACAATAGCCCGACCAAGACGCCGATGATCGCAATCACGACCAACAATTCCACGAGCGTGAAGCCAGACGTGACCAGCGACCGCTGGCCGTGGCCCATGGCTGGTGCTGAAACCGGAGCCGCCAAGCGGTGACCTCCGTTGTTAGGAATTTGCATTTGGGGTTGGTCCGACCAGGAGCAATGAATGGAGGCTGGAAACACCTAAGAGTACCCGACGATCATCGCCAACTGTCAGCTACTTTCCAAAATCAGTTCACGCCGACGCTCAACCAGCCGTCCGCGGCATCGATGGACGTGGCGCGAAACGTTCGTCCGCGAAGCGATTCCATCTTCGCCGTCATCGGAATCGTGACCGTTCGGTCCAGCAAGACGTCGGGGAACACGTCCGCGAACTTCTTTTGGATCGTCGCCCTGAGGCCGGCCTGAGCCAGCGTCAAACGCTGCGAAGACCCTGAAAACGAAACATCGACGTCGTCTTGGCGGATCAGCAACGCCTTGCCGTCGTCCGTGAACCCGGGCTGGTACAACGCTGAAATTTCCAGCGATCGCTTGATCTCGCGACCACCCGAGGCGAACCGAGTCCCACGGACGCCGACGCGAAGCGTTTGGTCGCGGGCCTCGAAGATGATCGGTCGTACGCGAGCAAAATCGATTTCAAAGGGAGATTCGTCTTCGTCTGCGTCGTCTTTGTCGCTCGATGGATCGAGCGAGCTTTCGCCTTTCCCGCTCGTTTCCGATATTCCCGACGGCAACCCCGCCGTCGCCAGCAGCTCGCCGATGTCGCCTTCGCGGATCGTCCGGCCGGCCAACACCGGTGAGAGCACGTTGTCGATCAGGCTCTCGTGAAGCTGGAGCGCGGCGGCGAACGGTTGCATGACAATTGGACGCGAAACGATCGCCGAGAGTTGATCGCGGCGACGCTGGGTCGCTTCCAAGAACACACGGTCGTCCGTCGATCCGATCAGACGAGCGGGTTCGTCGAGCGCCAGCCGGGTCAGCAACGGACGGATCCGCTGCACCACGTCGGGCGGCGAGATCGCGGTGGCTTGGTTGGTTTGATCGGTGAATTGGCCGCCGACCTGCGACCGCAGTTTGTCGATGGCGATCCGATCGGCCTGCGGTTTTTGCTCAGCCGCCCGTTTCTTGGCGATTCGCCTGACCAGCCGCAGCGGATGCTCGATCGAATTGATTTGATTGGTCAGCGAAGCTTGCACGACCGTCGGTTCGGCAGACACGCTGGTTTCGGTCACGTGCAAAATTCGCGACGCAAAGACTTGGCCCGTGCCAGAGGTCCGCAGCACGACCGGCCCGTTGTAGACACTGTTCCGCGTCGCGACCTGTCCGTTCAAGCGAACCGCCAAACGGGCTTCGCCCATCGCCGGCAACACGTCCACCGAAACGCCGCCCGACAAGGTCGCCGTGCCAACGATTCGCGACCCAAGGATGCAGTCGCGGACGTCTCGCGATTGCATCAGCCCCCGATTGACCACCGATTCGATCGCCGACTCGCCGATCAAAATGACCAAGTTCGGACGGCTAAACCGAGACCGCAGCGACGCGATCAACTCGGGCGACTGGCCCGATCCGTCCAGCAATCCGACGACGGCGGACAAGACGGCGACGTCCTCGGCGGACGGACTGGCGTCCATTTCGATGACCCGCTGGGCCAACGATTCAAGTTGCTTGGAAATTTGTGCGGTGGCTCGATCACGATCGCGAAGCCGAACCGCCTCGATCAACCGCATTAAATCGTCGCGAAGAGTACGCAGCGCCGACAATTCCAATCCCGGCGCGGTGCCCACCAACCGTGTCCGCACGTCAATCGCTTCTCGCCCAATCGTCGCGGCGGATTCGTCCGATGCGATCGCTTCGACCAGCGGTTCTAGATCCAGGTAGTCCAACCACATCTGTTGGTTTGCGGCGTCGGTCCCGCGAGCAATGAAGGCCTTGGTGCGATTGATTTGAGCTTCCACCGCCTGGGTGGTCTCGTCCACGTCGGGGAAGCGGTCCGCGTCGACGTTTTTCGCGGCAGCCAGCATCTGGTCGGCGACGAAACGGCGATCGCTTTCGGACCACTGGCCCGTCGCGACCGGCGGCGAAACGGATTGCCAGAGAAAACAGGCGACCAAAATCCCGACGGCGGGCGATCCAAACGATGGCGACATGACGACCAATGACAAAGCAGGCAAGGCAATTTGTGCAGAATGCGACGACTGGGTCGTCGAGTCGACCATTCTAGTCGTCTGGCCGCTTCCGCAGAGTGGTCGAGCGTAAAAACGGATCAGCGGCTGTTTTCACCAGCCGGATCAACCTGACCAGTCGTTTCGATCCCGTCGCAAAACGACTCGATCGCGGCGTTTGCGGCCGAGCGGTTGGGCGAGTTGGCGGATTGTCCGTAGCCGCCGTCGATCGCGATCAGGCCCAACAGCACGCCGGTTCCGTTTGCCCCGTTTCCAGTTGCCCCGTTCCCGATCCACTGGCCGATCCGGCGAGGATCGCCCAGGTTGCCGCCCAGCGAAATGGCTCCCTGGCCGTTGGGCGCGTCAATTTGGATCGTTCGCCCGATCTTAATCCACTGCACCGATCCGGTTCGGTCGCGAGCATTCGATTCCGAAACTGGATCCAAATCCGAATCCGATTTTAATTCCGGAAACACTTGCTGGCTTGCCGATGGCTGCATCGGAAACAACTGCACGGTCGCGCCACTGGGCACGTGAACGAAAGTCGGGCGGATCGCTCGATCGGGCGGCGCGGTCGCCAAGTGCGTCCAACCGCTGGGCACTCGGACACGCACGCCCAACTGATCGAACGACAACACGCGATCGTCGATCCGCACCGGCGTCCGGCCATCTTGCCCCATGAAGTTCAACGCGGAAAAATTAGGCGTCACCGAATCCGCATCGCCGGCCGGCTTCATCGCCGCTCGCACGCCCAACACGGCCACGATTCCAATCGCCACCCACATCACCGGCGACATGGAAAGCCGCTGACGCGGCGCGGTCGTTTCGGGGTTGGCGTTCATGGAACTCATTAGGTTCGGCACAGAGTAGGACCATTGTCCCAACTGTCCAAAGACGTGAAGGGACAATTGGGACAATGGTCCTACTCTATTTGCGGATCGTTTTACTTCGGCTTGCGGGCACGTACTACTTTGGCATGTCGATGATACCGTCCCAGCCGTCGGGCGGCGATTGAGCGTTGCTGTCGATGAATCGAAGCAGAAAGTTTCGCGGCCCGTCGTCGTCGGACATCATCAAAAGCGTTTGCTTGGCCTCGCTCCACCGTCCGTCGATCAAATGCACGAGTGCCGAATCGTATCGCGCGATGTCTTCTTCGGTCGTCGTGCCCTCGACGAGGGAAAAGACTGACACCGCTTGCGTGAAGCCGGCCGGGCGAACGACGCCAAGACGACGCATCCCAATCGAATCATCACCAAGTTTTTTGATCGCGGCCGCCGTCGCCCCATCGACAATGATCTCGGCCCCGAACGCTTTGGTGATGCCTTCTAGACGCGACGCCAAATTCACCACCGGACCGAACGCCGTCACCTTCACTTGGTCGACCGTTCCGATCCGTCCGGCGACGGCGCGACCGGTCGCGATCCCGATGCCACAGCGGAAGCCGCCCGACGCGACCGATGCGTCGGCATACATCCGGCGAATGGCGATCGCGGTTTTAACCGCTCGCATGTCCGCATCGTCCTGCTGTAACGGCCACCCCCAAAATCCCATCGCGGCGTCGCCGTGAAAGTCGCCGATGACGCCATCGGTGGCAAGGATCTGTCGCGTCATCACGCCCAGCGCTTCGCTGACCTGGGCAAGCAGGCTTAGCAAATCATGCGAGTCGCGTTCGCTCGCTCGCGAGAACCCACGAAGGTCGCAAAACATCACCGATAGGTTCGCCTCACGCGGCCGCAGCACTTCGTCGGCGTTCATGCCCGCCATCGCTTCCATCACGACGGGGGCAAAGAAGTGACGCAGTTCGGCTTGCCGACGCTGCATCCGCCGGCTTTGCCGCAGGTTCGCGATCGTCGTTCCGACAAGTTCGGCAAACTTGACGTCGTCCTGCAAATGATCGGGCACCGATTCGTTGGCCGCCATCGTCGCGCCCACCACGCTGGCCATCATTTGACCGGTCACGTACAAGGCCCAGCCCGGACACGCTTCGCTGCGCAGCGGCACACAAAACGCCCAGTCGACGTCTTCGTTGGCCGTGAACGCGGGCGATGATCCGCCGTGCTGCGTCCACAGGTGCAGCACGCTTTCTCGCTTGGCGATCGCCGACCGGACCAACCGGGCGCTGACCGGCGTCGTATCGGATTGGTTGCTGCGTGAATCGTAGTGCAGCACTTTCACTTCGCCAGCTTCTTGCGATTTCCGTTTCTCCGGTGCAACGTCTGGTAATGCCGCTTCGGACGATAGAGCAACGATCGCGACGGCCGACGACGACGGCGTCGCTTGCAACAACACGCCGGTGACTCGCACCAACAACTCTTGATCGCTGTGGCTGTTGGTGATCAGGTCGGGAAGCCGGGCCAGCATCTCGATCCGCGCCGCCGCGTCGTGGAAGGTTCGCCGCTTCAGCATCACGTGGTCGAAGGCGTGTTCGGTCACGTCGCTGCGGGTCACGATGTCGGACGTGCCGGGCCGATTGACCAGCGTGAACGTCGTCCGGCCGATCACGAAATGATCACCGGCGACCAGCACAAATTGGTCGGATTGGCGGCCGCGATGAAAGACGGCGTTTCGAGCGCCCGCGATCGAGCGGACTTCGATGCGGTCGCCCGCCATTGCGCGAACGCGGATGTGGCTTCGCGAAATTTGTCCATCCCATGGCACGTTCCAGTCCGCACCGCCTCGTCCGATCACGACGTCCCTCTTCGCCGTCGGATCGGGAACCTCCCGCCGCCAGCGATCATCAGCACCGGGTCCTTGAGCGATCAGGTCAGGCATGGGGAGGAGGTGACAGGTGACAGGTGACAGGTGACAGGCAAAGATGCAGCATGGAGGTTACGGTATCGCGGGCAGCTTTGCCTGTCACCTGTCACCTACTCGCCGCGATGGCGGCGGCGCGGCCGGTGGCGAAGGCGGCTTGGAAGTTGTAGCCGCCGATCCAGCCGTCGACGTCCAGGACTTCGCCGGCGATGAACAGGCTCGGATGCAGACGACTGGCCATCGTCCTTGGATCGACCTCTTTCAACAGCACGCCGCCCGCGGTCACTTCCGCCTTCTCGAATCCTCGCGTGCCCGTCACGGGCAGCGGCAACCGTTTTACTCCATCGATCAAACGTCGCCGATTGGCCGCCGGCAATTCCGCGATCGTCCGATCGGCGTCGGCATGGTCCGTGATTGATTCGGCAAGTCGCGACGGCAAGTACTGACCGATCACCGACGCGACCCGCCGGCGTCCTCCATCGCTGGTCCTGGCCGACAAATGATTGTCCAGCACGTCGTCGTCGACGTCCGGCAACAGGTCCAATTCCAACTGCGTGTCGTCCATCGAAGCGGCCGCCGTCATCACGCCGCTGACGTCCATCGCAGCGGGTCCGGAAAACCCAAAGTGGGTGAACAACCAAGACGATCGCCGCGCCATCGCAATCTTCTTTCGCGGCGCCCCTCTCATTCGCACCGTCGCCACCGCATCGTCGATCGTCACGCCGGAAAGCGAGTGCATCCAAGTTGTCCCGCCGACCAACGGCACCAGCGCCGGTCGCGGCCGAACGATCGTGTGCCCCAGCTTCGACAACCATGCGTACGCATCGCCGGTCGTGCCGCATCCTGGCCAGGATTTGCCGCCCGCCGTCACGATCACACGATCGGCGGCAAGCGATTCGCCATCGGTCGACACGGTCCACTTGTCGCCATCCGGTGACACGTCCGTCACGCCGCATCGCAATCGGATATCAACCCCGGCATCGATCGCCATCGTGTGCAGGGCGTCGCGGACTTGGACGGCGCGATTGCTTTCGGGAAAAATTTTTCCGGTCGGTTCGACCTTCGTCGCGACGCCTGCCCGGTTGAACATCTGCACCACATCGGTCGGCGGAAACGCGCCGACGCTGGGCTGCAAAAATCGCTTGGCATGCGCGAATGCGTCGCAAATTCCGCGGGCATCGGTGTCGTGCGTCAAATTGCAGCGGGTGCCGCCGGACATCAAAATCTTGACGCCCGTCTTTGTGTTTTTTTCTAATAGGATCACTTTCGCACCGCGGCGAGCGGCTTCCGCGGCGGCAACCAAACCAGCCGCACCGGCACCAATGACCACAATTTGCGTCAACGAATTAAACTTCAAAACGAGGATCGAGCGAGAATGAACCGAGGCGATTTCGCGATCGGAATTGCGTTCGCCCCGTCAAAAGTGGAACGACAAGCGAAAATTTGCACAACCAACGATTCATCTGATGCCGATTCCTTTTTTTAGAATCCCACCCCCCCGGAAACCCGCTTCCTTGATATTGAACCCGTCCTGAGTCGCACCATGTCTACGATTTCATCCGAGTCACCGGCGGCCTGTTCCGCGCCGACTTCTTTCTCGTTCAAGCAAGCCCGATCGCTCATCAAAGATCTCAACACGCCGAACCCGTGGATCTATTGGACCGACTTTCTAGGCTCGATGGCCGTCGGCCACACCGCGTTCGCCTCGATCGTGTTCCTGCTGCGCCATCATCCCGGCGAAACTTGGGCGCATGGCTGCATGGCGATTGCTTACGTGGTCACGGTTCTGACCTACATGCGCGGTCTGATGTTCATTCACGAACTGGTCCACCTGCCCAAAGGCAAATTCAAAGCGTTTCGGTTCGCATGGAACGCGGTCGCCGGCGTGTTCTTTCTGGTGCCTTCGTTTCTGTATTACCCGCACGTCGACCACCACCGACGCAAGCATTATGGCACCGAACATGACGGCGAGTACTTGGCGCTAAGTCACACCGGCCGCTGGATGATCTTCGGCTTCGTCGCGCAAGCGTTGATCATTCCGCTGTTGGGCTTCGCGAGGTTCTTCATCATCAGTCCGATCTGCTGGTTCATTCCCGGCGCAAGACGCTACGTCCATCGTCACGCTTCGACGATGTTGGTGGACCCGTCATACGAGCGTACCGACGCCAGCCCATCGCTGATGCGAACGGTCGTCATCCAGGAAGTGGTTTGCTTCGTTTGGTGTACCGTTTTTCTGACGCGGTGGTACTTCCGAACGGGTGAGCTTTTCAACTGGTTTTGGGTCGTGTCGTACGCAGTAGCGATCGGACTGTTGGTGCTGAACGAATTGCGAACGTTCGGCGCGCACCGATGGACGAACGAGCAAGGCGAGATGACGTTCGAGCAACAATTGCTCGACTCGGTCAACTATCCCGACAAGCCATGGATCACGGAACTGTGGGGACCGATCGGCACTCGCTATCACGCCGTCCATCACTTGTTCCCCAGCCTGCCGTATCACAACTTGGGCGAAGCTCACCGGCGTTTGACCGCGGGTCTGCCCGCTGATTCGCCCTACCACCAAACAAAGGCGGATAGTCTGCTGGCCGAAGTCGCCGCGCTTTGGCAACGGGCCCGCGAATCCGAACGACGCCCGCCGCTGGGCATCGACGTGACGAAGGCGTAAGGAATTGTTCAACAAGCTGGTAGCTTGTAGGGTGGGTCGAGTGTGCCGGTAGGCCACGATGACCCACCATCTTGCTCATGTGTAGATAACGCGGTGGGTCTGCATCGCTGACGCGATTTGACCCACCCTACCTAAAACATCCATCAGCCAACAAAAATCTTCGCGTGGTTGGGCACCAGTTCACTTGCCCCGGTCGGTTGGTCGCGTGAATCGAGCAGCACGTTTCCTTCGCAGCGGACATCGACGGGTTCTTGCGAATCCGTTTGCGGTGACAAGCGAACCGCGACCGTCGCCTTGTCCGAACCGTGGTTGTAGGTCAGCATGAAAACGCCGCGATCCAAATCGGTTTGCACGGACACGTTTTCACCGCTCAGCAATCCTCGATCGATCCAATCCATCCGCGTCGCGATCAGTTTCTGATACCAGGCTCGCATCGCGGCATCGCCTTCGGACCTCGGACCAATCTTGGACCGATAAAACGCTTGGTCGCTGATCGGGGACGCCGCGTTGTCCCAGTCCTGGTGCGGGTACTCGCGACGTCGGCCTTCGACCACGGCTTGACGCAAATGCTCGTCGCCAAAGTCGACAAAGAAGGCGAACGGATGCTCGCACGCAAACTCTTCGCCCATGAACAACATCGGCAGCGCCGGCGACAAGATCAACAGCGCCGCCGCGGCGGCTTGCGTTTGCTTGGACGTCGCCTGATGCAACCGCTTGCCGATCGGATGATTGCCGATGAAATCGTGGTTTTGAATGCTGTAAATCAAACCCGCCGTGTCGACGCGATCGCCCATCGGGACGCGGCCTCGTTGACCGTCCAGCGTCCCTTCATAGACATAGCCCATCCGCAAGACTTGATCCAAGTCAGTCAGCGGTTCGTAGTCGCGATGGCAAAGCTTTTCGCCGGGACGAACGACCGCGAAAAAGCTGTGCAAAAAATCGTCGCTCCACTGGGCGTCAAACCCGCAGCCGTTTCGGTTTAGCGGTACCAACATCGTTTTGTCGTGCACGTTTGATTCGGCGATCAACATCGACACTCGACCGCTACGCTTGGCGTACGCATGCACCGCCGCCGCCATGTCTTTGACGACGTGCGTGTCCGACGTGTCCATCATGCAGTGAATCGCGTCCACGCGCAGCCCATCGACGTGAAATTCGTCGAACCAGTAAACCGCATTGGCGATGATGAACCGACGAAGCTGTTCGCCGTGCTGGGGATCATCAAAGTTCGGAGCCGATCCCCAAACGGTTTGATGACGCGTCGAAAGGTACGGCCCCGATTGGCCCAAGTAGTTGCCTTCCGGACCGAGGTGGTTGTAAACGACGTCCAAGAAAACGGCCAAGCCTTTTGCGTGCGCGGCATCGACCAAGCGGCGAAAGTCGTTGGGCGATCCGTAATTATTGTTCGGCGCGAACAAGTTCACGCCGTCGTATCCCCAGTTCCATCGTCCCGCCGCATCGGCGACCGGCAACAACTCGATCGCCGTGATGCCAAGCTGCACCAATTCGTCCAACCGATCGATCGCGGCGATGAACGTGCCCGCTTCGGTGAACGTGCCGACGTGCAATTCGTAGATCACCAGTCGTTCCCGCTCGACCGATTTCCAATCCGCATCGGTCCAAGCGAAGTCGCGATCGATCACCATGCTGGGGCCGTGAACGCCGTCGGGTTGGAATCGTGATGCGGGGTCGGGCCGATCTGGCCCATCGTCGAAGCGAAACGCATAGCGATCGCCCGCTCGGACGCCATCAACGGTGCCGACGAAGTAACCGCCATCCACTTTTTCCAGCGGCACCAACTTACCGCCGTCGGTCAAATGGACGCTCACTCGGTCGCTGGTCGGCGACCAAACGCAAAACTCGGTCGCGTGCTCAATTGGGCGTGCGCCAAGAAGGTGGTGCAGGTCGATCACGGGCGTGGTAGCGAAATGGGCGGAGGTCATCGCGGGGCCGATTCGAGGGGAAGTGGGAACTGGTGAGACTGGCGAACTGGTTAGACTGACGGCATCACTTTACCCCGATCCCCCAAAACCACTCACCCGATGCTCGATCGAAAAATCCTTTCGTTGGCACTCGCCTTCCTTTGCACCTTGTCCATGAACTCGCATTCCGTCCAAGGCGACGAAGCCGCACCGAAAACCATCCGCATCGCGACGTACAACGTATCGCTGTACGGAACAAAGACTGGCGAGATTCGCGATCGATTGTCCAGCGGCGACGATCAACAGGCCGCAAATGTTGCCGCGATCGTGCAAACGATTCGGCCGGACATTTTGCTGGTCAACGAAATCGATCACGACCCGGACGCGGTGACGGCGAAGCTGTTGGCCGAGAAGTTTTTTGCGGTCGCGCAAGAAAAAGTCGAAGGCGAACCGATCGAGTATCCGTACGTTTACTCCGCCCCCAGCAACACCGGCATCGCTTCGGGGATGGATCTGGACGGCGACACCAAAACCGACGGTCCCGGCGACGCCTGGGGATTTGGTGTTTATCCGGGCCAGTATTCGATGGCCGTGTTCAGCCGTTTTCCGATCGACGAATCGGGCGTTCGCACGTTCCAAAAACTGTTATGGAAAGACCTGCCGGACGCCCTGCGTCCGATCGATCCGACCAGCAAGAATTCGTACTACGATGACGCCACTTGGAACGGCTTGCGGTTGTCCAGCAAGAATCACATCGACGTTCCCGTGCAAGTCGGAAAACACGTCGTCCATGTCTTAGCCAGCCATCCGACGCCACCCGTCTTTGACGGTCCCGAAGATCGAAACGGCAATCGCAACCACGACGAGATTCGTTTCTGGTCCGAGTACATCGAAAACCCGACGGCCGAATTTTTGGTCGATGACGACGGCGTGAAGGGCGGACTAAAGCCGGGCGAATCGTTCTTCGTCGCGGGCGACTTGAACAGCAATCCGATCGATGGCGACAGCCGACACGAATCGATCGCGAACTTGCTGAAAAGCAACACGCTGGTCGACCCGCAACCGAAAAGCCCCGGTGCGGCCGAAGAGGGCGGCGGATCGCAGGACCAGCACAAACGTCGCAGCGGCGTCGCGATGGACACGGCCGACTTTGGTCGCAACGGAAACATGCGAGTCGACTATGTCCTGCCATCGAAGACGCTTGCCGTCAAAGACGCCGGCGTGTTCTGGCCGACCAAAAGCGATCCGAAACGCAAGTGGATCACGGCCAGTGATCACCGCATGGTTTGGGTCGATGTCGAGCTTCCCGCCGCAGCAGTAACATCGTCATCGTCATCGGAAAGTCGATGACTGGCGTCGCGACGCGACCGCGACGCGTGATGCTGATGATCAGTTCGCTTCGCGGCGGCGGCAGCGAACAACAAACGGTGCTGCTGCTGAACCATCTCGATCGAAGTCGCTTCACGCCGCACCTGTATGTGATCGAGCGTGACGGCGACTTGATCGACCGTGTTCCCAACGACGTGCCGATTCACTCGTACCAGGACGCCGGCGATGTCGCGGGCGTCTACTTTCCTGGCAAAGTGCTTCGCCATCAGATCGCGCACGTTCACGCGACGTTGATCCGCGAATCGATCGATGTCGTTTATGATCGAACCTTTCACATGACGATGATCGCGGGTCCGGCTTGCAAGACGGCCAGCATCCCGCGAGTCTCAACGATCGTCAGCCCGCCCGAGTTCGCGGTGCCGATGGTCGAATCGCGTTTCGTGTGGCTGAAGCGAAGGCGGTTGGCGGCGGCGTATCGAGACGCGTCCCGTGTCGTCGCGGTCAGTCGGCAAGCCGCCGAGTCGGCGCAGCGTTACTATCGCTTGTCGAATCAAATCATCGAAGTGGTCCCAAACCCGGTCGACGTCGCGGCGAACTCGGGCGACCGGATCGCGAGAGACGATGATGACTTTGTGATCGTGTGCGTCGGCCGGATGACGATCGAAAAAGGGCACGCGGACTTGATCGACGCGATGATCGAACTTGAAACGACGTGGCCGGAAGACCTTCCAAGCTTGCGTCTTCGTTTGATCGGCGACGGCCCGCTGCGAAACGAATTGCAAACCAAGTGGCAATCGCAACCTCGCCGGCATCAGGTCGAATTCGTTGGCCGGTTGCCAAGCCCGATCGAAGAAATTCGGCATGCCGATGCCTTGGTATTGCCCTCGCACTTCGAAGGCATGCCGAACGTCGTCTTGGAAGCGATGGCCGTCGGCACGCCGGTGATCGCAACGCGAGCCGGCGGGACGATCGAACTGGAACGCGACGAACCGACGATCACCTGGGCCGACGCTCGATCGCCAACATCACTTGCCGCAGCCGTGATCGGTCACGCCGCCAATCGCTCCGGTGCAATGACTCGTGCGCAAGCGGCCAAGCGGATGATCCAAACGCATCATGACGCTTCGGCATCAACGCGAAAAATCGAATCGCTGCTTGAGTCGGCAATCAAAGACATCGTGTAAGACCCAGCCGAAGGGGCTGGTATGTCGTAGGTCCGCCACGCCGTGGCGGAGCATTGCCTGGTCGCGAACAGCAAGGCTGTTCGGCCTCGCCACGGCGTGTCGAGGCTACGTTGCCGACGCCTCCGGCGTGGCGGCTAGTGAAACGATTTTTCGAGCATTGGCATCACGTCTTTTTCATACGTGAATCCCATCGTATCGCCGGCGTCGACGAACTTTTGGATCAGCTTTCCGTCGGCGTCGTAAACCAAGACCGATGGGATGCTGATGATGTCGGTCGCCTGGAACACTTCATCGCTGGGCGTGGTGCAGATGTAGTTCGGGAATTTGCCGGCCCCGACCGACGCCAAAAAGCTGCCCACTGCGGGTTTGTAGTGCGCCGGCGGGCGGCTCTTGCGACCATCGAAGTCGACGTTGACAGCGATGCACTGGACTTTGTCACCGTGTTCTTTCTGCAACCGGACCAACCCCGGAAACTCTTTCATGCAGGGCTCGCAAGACAACGACCATAAATCGACGACCGTGATCTTTCCGGTGGACGCTGCTTTTTCGGCGATCGTTTCCCAATCGGCGAACTCGACAGCGGTTGACAAGGACGTCGAATCCACCGGCGGCTTGCGGCTGGTTTGAGTATCGCCCGCGTCGGCCGGCATCGTGAATCCGCCGGACTTGGGTTGGCGGGCGTTGTCGTTGGGCAGGTCGATGGTCGCGTCGGCGGGCAACTGCATTCCGCCGGGTGCGGAGATCGCGGGCGTCGGGGTTTGGGCCGACGGCGCGACGCTCGGCGTGGGGGCCGCAGCCGAACCGGTAGCCGACGATTCGTCGGGCGGGGATGATCCGCCGCAGCCCACCATGACGACCAACGTGGCAATCGACAGGCATCGTTTGGCAACTTGCAGGCAATCCATTTTCATACTTTCTCGCATCGACGGTGACGTTTTGAGACGATTTCGGTTCGATCGGACGGCTTCCACCGAGGGCCGAACCCGTTTTGGTTAGATTGTAAGGGCTGGCGTATGAAAGCCCTAGCGCCGGCGACCGGCGATTTGTCGTTTCTTATTCCTCTTCGAAATCTTTCTTCCTCTTGCAAACCGGCGTGCCCGTGGACTCGAACCCCTCGACCACCGCATTAGTCGTCGCCTCCAAGCACGGTGACGGCGAAGCATTCGGTAGGCTGTTGGAACAATACCGCGGCTACCTGCTGATGCTGGCGCATCGTTACCTGTCCGAACGGTTGCGTCGGCGAGTCGATCCGGCGGACATCGTGCAATTGACGTTCCTGGAAGCCCAGCGAGACCTGCACGCTTTTCGCGGCGAGACGCCGGCGGAGTTCGCGGGCTGGCTTCGCGGGATGCTGAAAAACAACGTCGCGACCGCCGTCACGCGGCACGTCACTACCCAAAAACGTTCGCTCAAACGCGAAGTCCACGCCGCTCCGTCGCCGGCCGGCGATTCGAACGACGGCTGGCTCGGGCAATTTCCCGGCAGCACGACCAGCCCGTCGGGCGTTGCGATCCGCGGCGAAGCGGTGATGGCATTGGTCGAAGCGCTTCATCAATTGCCCGAAACGCAAGCCGAAGCGATCCGGCTTCGATACATGGAAGGTTTGCCGCTGGCCGAGATCGTCGAACGAATGGGCAAGACCGACACCGCGGTCGCGGGACTGCTCAAACGAGGCCTGCAGAAACTTCGCACGATCCTTGGCGAACAAGACAACCCATGGTTTTAAGGTGAACGTGTTCGCGCGCCCTCTGGACCGTTCGATTTGGCCTAAACTTCTTCTTCGCAATTTACTCACAAGCAACAAACGCGATCGTTGATGGCCGAGATGCCGCCCGCTGATCCAAACGCCGATCCCATCGACGAAGCATTCGCGGCCTACCTGCGAAGTTGTGATGAAGGCAGCTTGGACAGCCGCGAAGATTTTCTGGCTCAATATCCCGCCATCGCCGATCGACTGAAAGAGTTGATCGACGCCGCCGACATGATCGGCAACATCACGATGGGACGCGGAGCGAAGCCTTCCTCGGCCAGCGGCTTGGTCGCGTCGGTGCTGACCGGCAGCGAAACCATCGCGTCGTACGTTCCCGATGCGGGCGAATCGGGCGACGACCCGAACGCGACGCTTCCGATGGCGCATCGCGCGTAAAGGCGATCCCGGTCCGACGTTGCCGTACGACTTGGGCGATTATGTGCTGTTGGATGTGATCGGCCGTGGCGGCATGGGCGTGGTTTATCGTGCCCAGCAAAAAGAGCTGCAGCGGGACGTCGCCGTGAAGATGATCCGCAGCGGCATGCTGGCCGGCGAAGACGAAGTCCGGCGGTTTTACATCGAAGCCCAGGCCGCCGCGCGGCTGCATCACCCCGGCATCGTTTCGGTCCACCAGTTCGGTCAGCGTGCCGGCCACCATTTCTTTTCGATGGAGTACGTCCGCGGGACAGATTTGCAGCGCAAGATCAACGCGGGCATCCTGCCCGTCGAAGACGCCGCTCGCTACGTCCGCGATGTCGCTCGCGCGATCCATCACGCGCACGAAAAAGGAGTCCTGCACCGCGACTTGAAACCCGCCAACGTCTTGATCGACGAACACGACCAAGTCCACGTCACCGACTTCGGCTTGGCCAAGCACATGGATACCGACAGCAGTGTCACCGGCAGCGGCGACGCGATCGGCACACCACACTACATGGCACCCGAACAGGCCGGCGGACATAGCGATCGGGCCTGCAGCGAAAGCGACGTGTACGCGATCGGCGCGATCCTGTTTGCGGCGCTGGCCGGACGTCCGCCGATCGTTGCCGACACGATCATGCAAACGCTATTAAAAGTCGTCCACGATCCCGCGCCGCCGGTTCGATCGCTGCGTCGCGAGGTGCCGGTCGACTTGGAAACCATCGTCGCGAAGTGCTTAGAAAAACATCCGGGCAAACGATATGCCTCGGCCGAGGCGCTGGCCGATGAACTGGACGCCTACCTGGAAGGCCGACCGATCATGGCGCGGCCGCGATCGGTGGCGATGAAGACCTGGCATTGGCTGGAAGGCGTGCCGCTTGTCGGTGCACTCTCAGGCAGACGAGTGCTGCATTCGTCTGACGAACACCGTCGCTTTCAAGCCGGCATGTTGTTGTTGATGTTGATCGTTCCGATCTGCACAATCGCATGGATGTCGTTCGTCTGGCAACAACGCGACGTCATGCCGGGCGTCGTTCGCATTGCCGGCGGACTGGAAGGCGGCTTGTACAACGACTTGTCGACGAACCTGATCGATCGAGTCGCCAAGCGTCATGCGATCGAAGCCAAAGTGATCCACAGCAACGGATCGTTGGACAATCGCCAACGGTTGATCGCCGGCGAAGTCGACATCGCGCCGATGCAGGCGACCGCGATCAGCGGGGATCGGTTGTGCGTGATCGCGCCGTTGTTCTATGAAGTGCTTTACATCGTCGCGAAAACGGAATCGACGATTCAGACGACCGCCGATCTGAAAGGCCGCGCGATCGCGGTCGGCCCGAAAGGAAGCGGTTCCCGCGCGACCGCCGAATTGGTTTTGGAATCGCTCGAACTGGACGAAACGGTCGTCGATCGCCAAGTCATCGCGTGGAACGAGTTGCAGCGCGACGATTCCCCCGATGCCGCGATGATCTGCATCGGTCGCGGCAGTCCGCTTGTATCGGGAATGCTTGCCAGCGGTCGATGGCGGTTGATCGAATTGACCGAAGGCATCAAGATCGCGTTGCAACATCCGACGCTGCGTCCGATGTCGATCGAGTCGTCCGATCACCCGAGCGCCGGCTTACCGACTCGCGGCGTCGCGACCGTGGGAACGACCGCGTTCTTGGCTACTCGCACCGACGCGCCGTCGGAACTGGTGACCGAGCTTCTGCAATCGTTGTACGAAGAACCCGCGCCCTGCATCGGTCTGATCCCAAGACGCCGCGCCGCCGAATGGCAAGGCTTGGCGTTCCACCGCGCGGCCAGATTGTTCTACGAACAGCCTTAGCGACTACAAAATCGCAAGCGGATTACGCTGCATTTCCAACGTCCCGCGGGTCACGCCCAGGCGGTTGGCGGCGTTTAACGTTTGCCAGACTTCTTTGCCCGATACGGTCCCGGCCAGCAGGTTTTGGTACGTCGTCAACACCGCTTGCGTTTGCGATTCGTCTTCTTCGAGCAACTCGACACGGAACCAACCGACGCCGCTTCCGATCAGCTCGCCGACGATCTCCGCGCCACTTTGCGGGGTCGCGTTGTACAGCGTGTTGCGACAGGCGACGTCGGCTTGCAGCGTGTGCTCGGCCCCGACGCGGTCGCGAAGCTGGACGACGTGGCGGTCGCACGGTCGGCCGCAGTTGGTCTTGTTGGTGCCCGGCGAAATCACCGCGCAGAACACGCAGTGCTCCATATGGAACATCGGCATGTGTTGGTGCATGACGACTTCCAACCACGACGGCGGCAACGAACCGACGAGATCGAAAAGCTGTTCGCGGTTCAGGTCGTACGAAGCCGTCAATCGATCCGCACCGCACTCGCGAAGCCACTCGGCCGAACGATGATTGGAAACGTTCAACGAAAAGTCCGCGATCGTTTGCGGAAAGTGTTCCGTGGCGAACTGCAACGCGGCCAAGTTGCGAACCAGAATCGCATCAGGCTGCAACCGAGTCAGCACGCGAAGCAATCCCATTTCACCAGGCTTTTGCATCCGCACGGTCGCGATCGCGATCGGCGTGGCGTGTTCCCTGGCGATCGCGACCGCATCGGCGTAGTCACGCACGTCGTGGAAGTCGACGTAGACAAAATCCGCTCCGGTGCAACAAGCGGTGACGAGCTGCTGCCGCGTTCGACACAGCACCGCCATCTTGGGCGAAGCGGTCGGAACGTCTTCGCTTTGACGAATCGGTTTCAGCCATTCGCGAGCCACCTTGGTGGCGACGAACCGTTTGACCGGACGCGAAAGCGCGGCTTCGATCGTTTCGACCAGCGTGCGGCGAAGCTGGTTCAGCATCGCCATCGGCACCATCGGTTGTCCGTCGACCTGCATCGTCAATTCACGAAGGACGAACGGGGTTCCGCCCAGCCGGCCCAGCTTTTCGCGGACGACGGCTTCGTCGATCGGGCGGTTTCGGGCCTCGGACAACGGTTCTTCACCGACGACGCCGAACGATTGCCCGTTGGTAAGCTTCGCGGTCACGCGGACGGGCTGGCCGACGCCGGCGACGACGTGCATGTCCAGCGTTTGATGAGCGTTTGGATCGATGTTGGTGAACGTCTTTCGCAAGCGACGATTCAGTTTCGGATCGTCGTTTTTTAAAACGGTCGAGCCTTGCGAAACGTTCGACCAATCGATTTCGCCGTGTCCAAAACCGATCCAAACGGTCGACTTGGCCTCGACCGATTTTTGTTTCTGGTCGTTTTCGTCGACCAGCGAATAGATCCGTCCGCCCTGTTTGTTGGGTTCGCCGCCGTCGATTGCGATGCCATCGCCCAACGCCACCGGCGCGGCGACGCGAACCAGGATCGCTTCGCCTTGTTGATCGATGATCTTGCCCAGCGTCACGCCTTGCTTGCCGCTGGTCACGCCCGGCACCAAACGCTTGTGATCGTTGCCCTTGATCCAACCGGGCGAGAACCCGCGCGAGAACGAAAGTTCCATTTCACGCTTTGCGTTTTCGTCGACGTCGATACGACCGGTCTTCATCGCTTGATCGATCGCGCGTCGGTATTGGCCGGTGATGTTGGCGACGTACTCGGGCGTCTTCAAACGGCCTTCGATCTTGATCGACGCGACCCCCGCATCGATGACATCGGGGATCGCGGCGTAACCGGCCAAGTCTTGTGGGCTAAGCAGGTACTTCACATCGCCCAGATCGTGGTCCGATCCGTCGACGATCAAGTCGTATGGCAACCGACACGCCTGAGCACATTGGCCGCGGTTGGCACTGCGTCCGCCCAGCGATTCGCTGGTCAGGCATTGGCCCGAGTACGCCACGCAGAGCGCGCCGTGAATGAAGATCTCAATCGGCATGTCGGTTGCCGAGGTAATTTTTCGGATCTCGTCGATCGACAACTCTCGCGCCAATACGACTCGCGAAAGCCCCAACCGCCGCGCGACCGCGATCGTTTCGGCGCTCGTCAGACTCATCTGCGTCGACGCATGGACTTCCAGTCCCGGACAGATTTCGCGAACCAATCGAGCGACGCCGAAATCCTGGACCAAGACGGCATCGACGCCGGATTCAGCGATTTGCGCGACCACGTCGACCAGGGCCGGCATCTCGGACGGAAACACCAACGTGTTCAACGTCGCGTACGCTTTGACGCCTCGCCCGCGAAGCGTTTTGGTCAGGTCGGGAAGGTCCGCCAACCCGAAGTTTTTGGCGCGAAAGCGGGCGTTGAAGCCGCAGTCCAGCCCAAAGTAAACGGCGTCGGCACCGTTCTCGATCGCCGCGCGGACGCAGTCCCAATCCCCGGCGGGCGAAAGCAGTTCAGGAGCGGTTTTGGGGGTCGTCGTCTCGGTGGTGGCGTCGTTCATTTCCGCAGTATGACTGCCCGGACCAAGTTTGGGAAACGTGGCTGCGTTAGGATGGTGAGCGTTAAACGTTTGACGCCCCGCCTCGGAACGTAGCCCTGACACGCCGTGGCAGGGCCGAACCGCAAAGCGGTTCGGGGCCGCCGGGGCCCGTCGGACCTACCTAGCTACTCCTCGTCCCAAAGCCCACCCATGCCTGCCCGCCTGATCGCATTTGCCGTTTTATTTTGCTTCGCTGTTTTGTTTTGCTTCGCTGGTGAACTGTTTGCCGGCGATCGGCCCAACGTGCTGATCATCATGGCCGATGATTGCACCTACAACGACTTGCCGATGTACGGCGGCCAGAACGCGAAGACGCCGAACCTGGACGCGCTGGCTCGCGAAAGCTTGGTGTTCAACCACGCTTACTTGGCCGAAGCGATGTGCCAGCCCTGCCGCGCGGAACTTTACACGGGCCAGTTTCCGATGCGAAACGGGTGTGCTTGGAATCATTCGAAGAGTCTGACGGGCACGAACAGCATGCCGCATCGGCTGGGGGACCTCGGTTACCGAGTCGGCATCGCGGGCAAGGTTCACGTCTTGCCGGAAGCGTCGTTTCCGTTCGAGTCGGTCGCGGGGTTCGAGCCTGCCTGCACCCGCAAGCCGACTCGCGATCACGATCTTGATGCCGTGAAGTCGTTCATCAGCAAAGATGACAGTCAACCGTTCGCGCTGGTCATCGCCCTGGTCGAACCGCACGTGCCCTGGGTGATGGGCGACGCGTCGGTCTATCCGCCGGCCGACATCAAACTGCCGCCGAACATCGCCGACAACGAACTGACTCGCCAAGCGTTCGCGAACTACTTGGCCGAAGTCACTTACATGGACGGACAAGTCGGCGAGATCTTGCAGACGCTGGAAACGTCTGGTCATGCCGACGACACGCTGGTCGTGTTCACGTCCGAACAGGGATCACAATTCCCGGGAAACAAATGGACCAACTGGGACACCGGCGTCCACACCGCGCTGACCGCTCGCTTGCCCGGCATGATCGGCGGCGGGGCAAGAAGCGAAGCGCTGGTTCAATACGCTGACATCTTGCCGACGCTGGTGGAACTTGCTGGCGGTGACATCGCGGCCAGCGAATCACAGTTCGGCGTGATGGACGGCAAAAGTTTTTTGCCGGTGCTTCGCGGCGAAACGGACACGCATCGCAAGTACGTCTACGGCGTCCACAACAACGTCCCCGAAGGTCCGCCCTATCCGATCCGCTCGATCAGCAACGGAACCTACCGTTACATCCGAAACCTGTTGCCCAACAACACCTACATCGAAAAACACGTGATGGCCAGTCCGAAAGTAGACGAGCTTGCACGGTTGTACTGGCGAACGTGGGTGTGGGATTCGACCGAATCGGAAAGCATTTTCAATCTGGTCAACCGTTATCAGCGCCGCCCGGCCGAGACGCTGTATCACACGGCATCGGACCCGTACGAGATGCAAAACTTGCTGGAGTCCGATTCCGGCGCGCTACAAACCGTTGCATCGGAGTTGTCGGCGGAACTGGATCGTTGGCTTGCCGAGCAAAACGATCCGGGGGTTGAACAAGACACACGAGAAACGCATCAAGCCGCCAAGAAGGGCAAGCACCGCTTCACCGGACCGAACAAATAAGAAAGTGCTTGCCGGTTAAAACAGCACCGGCAAAGCTTCTTCTTCGTCGTCATCGTTTTCATCATCATCATCGCCATCACCCTCATCATCCGACCAGGATTCGATCACGGCGTCGCGGACAGCGAAGACTTGTTCGGGTTCGCTGGGCGTGCGAATCCTTGCCAGTTCGTTGATGACCCGCAGCGCGTCGAGCGCCGTCACGGTGCCGTCGCCGTTTTGATCGAGGTAAACGTTCGGCCAAACCGCAAGCGAAAGCGGATCGTCGACCACTTTGGTTTCGCGATCGGAGTATTCGCGGCGTCCGAGTTCGTTGATGATCCGCAGCGCGTCGGCCGCCGACACGTTGCCGCTGTTGTCGACGTCACCGGGCGAGACCACGTTTTGCCAAGCCGCCGGCGAATCGATGCGGAAGCCGGACGTTTCGTCGTCTCGAACGATCGATCGAACCAGTCGCCCGGCGATCGTTTCGGCCAATCCCATTCGCCACTCAGCCGGCGACGCAAATGTCACCGCGACGCCCGCGACTTCCGATTCGCCGGAGGGCTCGATCGCAAACATCGTCAGGATGGCTTCCCCCGACGCATCGTTCAGCGTGAATCCTTCCGGTGGCAGCGTCCTGGGGCCCAGGATCACTTCGCCTGCTTCGACAAGCGAAAAACGATCGCCATCGATGGCAAGTGTCATCGTCGCCAGGATCGTCGCTTCGGTAATCGGCGGCGTCACCGTGATCGTGACGCGGCGGGACGCCGACGTGTTTTGTCCGTCACCTGAGTCGATTGCCGTGACATCGAACGATACGCTGCCGACCAGGTCGGGGCGAACTTCGTACGTCAGCGTTCCTTCGGCATCGATCGATGGCGATGCGTTGAAAAATTCGGGATTGGTGAAATTATCAAACTCGTAACGCACGATCGATTGATCGGCTTCATCGGAAGGCCCGACCGAAAGATTGGTCAAGAAATTCGGGACCGTTTGCGGCCCAGCGGCTTGGACGATCGCTGGCGGATTGGTCAGCGTGAACGTCGGCGGATCATTGACGGCCGCAATTTGGATCGTGCCTTGAATCGCTGATGAGGTGTCGATGCCGCCATCTAAAGTCCCGCCATCGTCTCGCACCGTCACGTCGAACGTCGCGACACCGTTCGCGTCGGCGGCTGCTCGAAAGCGAAGGTTGCCATCGACATCAATCGTCGGTGGCGTTTGAAACAGCTCGGGCTGATCCAAATTGGATATCACATACTCGACCGGTCGCTGCTTTGCCGTCGTCGTTACTTGCAAGTCCAGCGCATAACGATTGGCCGGCCCGGTTTGTTGAACATAGAACGTGTAAGTGCCCGCGGGCAGCGGCGCGACGAAACGGCTGCCCGTGATGGTGCCGGCGCGGCGAAGGATGTCACCGCCGGGGATCACGTTGCCGTCGTCATCCATGCCACCGAGATCGTCCAAACCGAACACGGTCCCGCCGATGAACGCGGACTCGTCGAAGAATGGATTCTCGTTGATGTCCAAATCGAACACGTCGTACGGAAACGTTGGTCCATCATCGATGGCCAAGAACGCATTGCGTTCGTTGTTGTTGATCGGCGGCGAATCGTACTCGTATTCCAAGACCAAGACTTCGTCGAGCTGAAAACCCGCTTCGACTTGGAACGTGAACACGTCGACATTAAAGGTCGATTTGGCGGGCTCCAAATAGCCGCGAACGATGTTGGAACCGAAGGCCAGTGTGCTGACGTCCGTCGGCGCGGTGTTGTCGGTGGACAGCGGATCGGTCGTTCCGTCAAAGCCTTCGTCGTGAATCGTTTGCACGGCCGTCGACGATCCGTCTTCGCCACGTCCCGGGTCAAAAACGGTGACAAATCGCGGGATCGTTTGGAACAGAGCGTCTTCATCGGCCGATGCGGTGCCCAGCGTGATCGTCGGCGCATCATTGACCGGCGAGACGACGATGCGGAACGTTTGCGACGGCGACGTGTCGACGCCGACGTTCCCATCCACATCAGTCTCCGTGCCGCCGTCGTCCTGGACCGTGACCCGGAACGTGGACTCGCCGAACGCATCCGCCGCGGGCGTGAACGTCAACGTCCCGGACGTGTCGATGGTCGGCGGACTGGCGAACAGATCCGGACTGCTAAGATCGGTGACCTGATAGGCCAGCACCGATTGCGGTGGGTCCGGCGTGTCAGTGGCCTCCCCCGAATCGAACGCGGCAAACGCAACCGAGATCGGACCCGAGTCCTCCAAAACCGGTGCCGGATCGGACGCCGTGAACGTCGGAGCCAAGTTCGCGGCCAGCAACCGTCGCTGGCAAAGCGATTCGTATCGAAGACGTCGAGTCGGCCGAAAAGAAATCATGGCAGGCGATTGCGGGGGCGAGCGTTTGAGGTCAAAACGGTGGCAAGTGTAGCACCATTAAAGCTTAGCGACTGTCCAGCTTCGTTTAGCAGACATGCGGCGTTCGTAGACCCGCGGCTCCGTCCGCGGGATGGTGCCTGTCTGCGGGCGGAGCCGCAGACCTACGAGACCACCATCCGTTTCACGCATCATGTCCATCCCAAACGCTCCCGAAACACTCGCCTTCGTCGACGGCACCCTTGAATTGATCGATCAGACTCGCTTGCCAGGCGAACTGGTGATGCTGCGATGCACGACGATCGAGCAAGCCCACGACGCGATCTCGCGGTTGGTCGTTCGTGGTGCTCCCGCGATCGGGATCGCGGCGGCCTACGGCGTTTGCTTGGCAGCGAAGAACGATCGGTCGGGTTACCTCGCCGCGATCGATTATCTGGCCACCAGTCGGCCGACGGCGGTGAATCTTTTTTGGGCGCTCGATCGGATGCGAGCGGTCGTTGACGCGACCGAGTCGGATGACGACCTGGCCGTACGGCTGGTTGCCGAAGCGACCATGATTCATGACGAAGATCGAGTCATGTGTCGCAGCATCGGACGCCACGGGGCGAGCTTGCTGGCCGACTGCGACGCGGTGCTGACGCACTGCAACGCCGGCGGTCTTGCCACGTCGATGTGGGGCACGGCGTTGGCGCCGATTTATCACTTGCATGAAAACGGCAAGACGCTGAAGGTGTTCGCCGATGAGACTCGGCCGCTGCTTCAAGGGGCTCGGCTGACCGCTTGGGAGTTGTCGCAGGCCGGCATCCCCGTCACGGTGCTGACCGATTCGATGGCCGGCAGTCTGCTTCGCCAGGGAACCATCGGCGCGGTCATCGTCGGCGCAGACCGGATCGCGGCCAACGGAGACGCAGCGAACAAAATCGGTACCTACCCGCTGGCCGTGCTGGCCCGTTACCACGACGTTCCGTTCTACGTCGCCGCGCCGTCCAGCACGTTCGACCTGCAACTGCCCAGCGGCGACGGGATCCCGATCGAGCAGCGGTCGCGATCGGAAGTCGCCTGCCCGCACGGCGTCGTGGTCGTCCCCGAGGCTGCCGAAGTGATCAATCCGGCCTTCGACGTCACGCCGGCCGAACTGATCACCGCGATCATCACCGAAGGCGGCGTCGTGAAAAGCCCCACAACGCAGTCGCTGGCGAAGCACTTTCAGTGATCTCGAAGACGCGATGACCAGACGTGTCACGGGCCGATGCGATAGTTCTTCTGTCGCGAGGAAGTGACAACCGAAGTGCCAAAGCACGGTGACAGTAATCCATTTCTATGCGTCTCAAAGCGAGACGAGCGATTCAAATCGCGTCGAAGTGGTCGCTAATGCCCCACCTTTGGGTAGACGTCCAAAATCACCATAAAAATTTACTTCAACAGAAAACCGGGCGTAATTGTCCCTTTCTCCAGAAGATTTGCTCAAGTCGAGCGGGGTGGGGATGGATAGGATGCCGATTCGTTGGCGGATCTGGCACGAGGTTTGTTATTCCCGCTTAACCAAATCTCAAGTGCTCTAGTTTTCAGGGAAGTGAATCATGTTGGTACTCAGCCGCAAAGAAGGTGAACAACTGCTGATCGGTGACAACATCGTGTTGACGATCAACCGTATTTCGGGCAACCGAGTCGCCATCGGCATCGAAGCTCCTCGCGACGTCCGCATCGTCCGGGGGGAACTGAACCGCCACGAAGTCGCCGCCGGCGGATCGCAGCCGATCGCGATGTCGATCAACGAAACGAACATCGCCGTGGCCAGCAAACCGCACGCGTAGTCGCTTCTGCGGCCAAGTCTTGCTTACCCGAGCGTGATTCACCCGAGTCTTGCTTACACGACACGCGGTGAAAGCCGGCTGATCGTAATGTCGCCGCCGAAACAGCGTTCGACATCATTGCCTTCACCACGTGGCCGTCCGTGAAATTCGGATTGCATCGGCACCTCGTAAGCGGTGGTGTCGCCGGTCAACCGGACCAGCATTCCCGTTCGTTCCATCGGATGATGATCCACGCGGCACTCGACTCGCCGCGGGATCACCGCCGACGGCTCGATCGCGGGCAGGTTGACGTTCCACAGGATCGGATCGCGATCGATGGCGTTTTGTGCTCGCACTTCGTCTAGAAACTCCGCCATCGTTTCGCTCAGCCAATCGGTACAGTGATCCCAAGTCTTTGGGATTTCGGGTCGTCGATAGTGTGACACGGCGAGCGCCGGCAAGCCTTGCACGGCCGCCTCGCGTGCGGCCGCGAACGTGCCGCTGACCAGCAAATCAATCCCCAGGTTCGCTCCCGCGTTGATGCCCGAAATCACGGCGTCGACATCGGACGCGATCGCCGCGCGAGCTGCTCGGACGCAGTCGACCGGCGTTCCATCGAGCGAGAACCAGCCCGCGTCGACTTCTTTGCAGACCAGCGTCCGGCCCGTCGTGACGCTGTGTCCGCACTCGCTGCGACCCCGGTCGGGCGCGACGACCGTGATCTGATCGTCGCGCTGGATCATCGACGCGACGGATTGAAAAAGTGCTTGCAAGCCCGGCGCGTCGATGCCGTCGTCGTTGGTCAGTAATACGTGCATGAGTCCGCGTTTGCGAATCCGGTGGCGAGAAGAACGTCAAAGGAGCGACACCATACCGGGTCGGCCACCGTCGATCGATCTTGGCCTCGCCGCACCACTGTTGCGACTAGAATGAGATCACCGTTTTGCTTACTGGCCCCGGACGATACAGAAACACGAAGCTGCCATGGAAACTCTCGTCAAAATCACTGGAGCACAGTTCGATGCGATGGTGGCGCGAGGTGCGTTCGATGTGGAGACGCTTGGATCGAAGAAAGTCGAACTCATTCGCGGAGAAATCCAAATCATGAATCCCGCCGGCCCGATCCATGACGACCATATCGAGTGCCTGACGGATTGGTCGGTGCGAAGCACCACTCGGAAAATCTGTAACGTCCGTATCCAGTGCGGCTTTGTCTGCGACGACGACCGGCCCGAGCCAGATGTGTTGTGGTTGCGTCCGAAACGTTACGGGTCCACCGCGCCAACGACAGCTGACGTGATGCTGCTGATCGAAGTCTCCGACAGTAGTTTGAAACGAGACTTGCAAGAGAAAGCCGACTTGTACAGCGAACGCGGCGTTGCCGAATACTGGGTCGTCGACATTCCCAACCGCCGCATTCATGTGATGACCGGTCTTCAGGACGGCCGCTATCGAAACATCCAAATCATCACTCCGCCGACACCGCTATCACCGACCTGCCACGGCGAGGCGATCTTGAACACGGCGGAGTTGTTCGACGTTCATTAAGTGGCCAATTAACTTCGCCGACAGCACTGCTTGTACTTCTTGCCGCTGCCGCACGGGCACTTGGCGTTGCGACGAATTCGCCCTGGGCGTTTGCGACCGCGAGCAATGCGTCGCTTAGGATTTTGGTGGTACATCTTCCGCATCATCTCAAAAAGACGCGGATTCTTTTGTTGCAGCAGCGCCGGCGACTCGAAAAAATATTCCGACAAGACGGCAAAGTACTCGGCCTCGTTCGTGTACGCGTAGTCATCGATCGTGGCATCCGACTTCCCGTCGCCTCGTAACTCTTCCCCCACCCAACGCACCCACGGATCGATCGTTTGCGGCGGAATCGTTGCCGGAATGCCATCGATGTCACCGTCTCGTTTGTCGATCAGGTGAGAAAATTCGTGGATGCCGACGTTGCGACGATCGCTGTCATTGCGAAACCCGACCAGCAGTGACGGCTTGGACAAGATCATCACGCCGCTCAGGTGCGCATTGCCGACCATGCCCAGGATGGTTGGTTGCTGCGTGCTGCGTCCTTCGGCACCTTCGACCTGGTAATCTTCGTTGAACGAGTCGGGGTAAAGCAACACTTCGCCTAGACCGGCGTACTCGAAATCATCCAGCCCAAAGATGGGAATGATCGCGCTGGCACCGACCAACATTCGCGAGACATCATCGACGTCGGTGCGAATGCCCGTGATCGTGACCTCGCCCAGAAAGACTTTCATCAAGTCCTCGAACCGCTGTTTGTTCGGGTCCGTCAGCCCACGATAAAACGTGACGTGCTGGCGCAAGATCTCGCGATCCGAATCGGCAAACGGTTTCGCAACAAGTCTTTGCCGTCGGCGATCGGTTGACGTCCACCACCGCGCCGCCAAGCCCGCGATCAAGCACCCCGCAAGCCACCATGGCGACATCCAGAAGCAAAGGACAACGGAAACGGCGACGATCACGCCCGCTAAAACGTTCGCTCGCCGTCCGTTCTGCTGAACATCTTGATCGGTCACCAACATCGAACGCGTTCTCGTGGTAGAAGGTCAGGATCAGACGGCACGGTAGCGAAGACAATGATCGATGAAACGTCGATACGTGGCCGGCGAGTCGAACATCTTTTCGCACAACTGCAACGGTTCGATCGACGCGAACGTTTGCAGAACAAAACTGTTTTTGATCTCTTTCGCCGTTTCGACGCCGGACCATTCCCACCAAAGTTCTAGTTCGTCCGTTTCGACGTGGATACCGATGGGTGAGACGGAAAACTGCATCGGCTGATGAACCCGGCGGACGTTGGTGACGAACGATTTCAGGATCCCGTACAGCACCGCGATGACGAACACGACGGCCGGCACGACGAACAACAAATTCTCGAACACGTTGACGCTTATGAATCCCCATCCTTCCCAGTAGCGATAATCAAAGACCAGCCAACCGATGCCGCTGATCAAAACCGGAACCAGGACGATGCCCCCACCAACGATCAACTGCGTTGCCAAGTTCATCGCGATCGATCGCCACGTCAGCCCGTTGGCGAAATGGATTTCAAAGGTCTCGCCACTGGTCGCCCGTCCGTCGGGCGGCCAACAGTTTTTGTCCCACGCCTTGGCAACGTCGACGTCAAAGTCAGGCAATGCGTTTGAGGTCGATTCGCGGAACAGCGTTTCCACTTCGTCGGCGACGGGCGCTTCATGGATCGACGTGGCGCCGTTGGTTTGGAAATGGCTCTGCGCGTCCAAAAACGATGCCGCCGATTCGAAGTGCAGGCACGGTATTAGGGTGCAAAAACGATTGTCCGAGGCATCGTGAAAACGAATTCTGTCGGGCCAGATTTCACCCGCGGTGTAACTGGACCAACGAATCCTCGACCCGCAGCCGTCGGTCCAAGTCGTGATGCCATCCTGGTCCAACAAGCCGCGGCGAATTGATCGACCGTCGCGACTCCGCGCGATCATCCGCTGCAACCGCTCGCCCGCTTTGCCGCACGAGTTGACCCAGTAATTGATCACCGGCAACCAAGCCGCAAACATCAGCGTGCTGGCAAACAACAACCAAAAAAACGGCGACAAGACCCCCGCCGTCATCCATCGCTGCGGGATGACAAAGGCCGCGTACAAAAAGAACCCGGCCGTCCACAACCGTCCGAACCACCGCTGCTTGGTCAAATTGACCGGCGCCGGCCGCGCCGAATCCAAGATGTCCTGCTCGGTCACGGTCCCGCAAAAACGGATCGGCCCGAAAGCAGCCGACGGCTGCGAAACCGCATACGGATTGATAGAAGTGTTTTCGATCATGGTCATAAAAATAGGGCTGGCAGGACTTGAACCCGCGACCTAGGGATTATGAGTCCCCAGCTCTAACCAACTGAGCTACAGCCCCGTCTTTGATCGTCAGTTTAGTCGATCGGGGGCGGGCGTCGGAACCCGCTTGCTGATCGTGCGTTTGGTGGAAGCTTACGACGATTCGGGAACCTTTTCCATTTCCGTTGACCTGACGTGTCAAACGGCCCCGCAAGACTGACCCTCGTTGATGCGGTCGAGCGAGTTGACTCGGCCGCGACGTTCTCGATGACGCGAGGGGAAACCATGATGGGATCAGAATCGGAGTTTATCGGCCGCAGCGACACCGGCTTTCGCGCCGAACAGTTGGCCCAGATGACCGGCGGCATCGACGGGACACTAGCCGGGCTAGCCGCCGCCCGCGGCCTGCAAGCTCGGCCCTACCAAAGCCGCATCGTTCGGCAAGCCATCGAGATGTTTGCGGGCAAGCATGTCAGCAACGGCCGTCCGTCGCCGGCCGCGTCCAGCGTCCTGATCGAAAGCCCGACCGGCAGCGGCAAGACCGTCATGGGATTGGGCGCAGCCGCGTTCATCCAACGCACCACCGGCGCTCGCGTCGGCTGGGTCGCGATGCGTCGCAATCTGCTGGCCCAAGCCCAAGCCGAGAACGTGCGGCGAC
Organism: Pirellulaceae bacterium; assembly: GCA_963836865.1. Classification (GTDB taxonomy): domain Bacteria; phylum Planctomycetota; class Planctomycetia; order Pirellulales; family Pirellulaceae; genus Rubripirellula. The sequence continues at coordinate 227,302 of CAWILC010000007.1, forward strand.
GGTTCGGTGTCCGAATGAATTTGATCAGCATGTTCGATCGCGATCCGCCGCCCTGCGACTTGCTGGTCGTCGACGAAGCCCAACACGACGCCGCGACCAGCATGGCGAATCTGCACAGCAAGATCCGACCACGTTGGACGCTGGGGCTATCGGCAACGCCCTATCGAACCGATCGCATCAAGTTGTGCTTCGATCAAGTCATCCGTGACGCCGGCATCGCGGCGCTGATCGCGGACGGCTACTTGAGCCAGTATCACCACTACACGATTCCGATTTACAGCCCCCAGTTCATCGCCCAACGATGGATCGCCCAGCCGGAACACTTCGGCAAGTCGCTGGTCTTCTTTCATCGTCGCGATCAGTGCGAAGAACTGAATGACTTACTCAAAGCCGCCCACGTTCGTAGCGACATCGTCACCGCGTCGTCGAATCGCATGCGACAACTCGACGACTTCGCGGCCGGACGAACCGACGTGCTGATCAACATGGCGATCCTTACCGAAGGCTTCGATTGCCCCGAACTAAAAACCGTGTTTTGTCGGCCCAGCGGAAAGGGTCCGACGATCCAGATGGCCGGCCGAGTGCTGCGAAAGTCGCGATGCGGCATGCCAAAGCAAATCGTCCAGTGTCAACAAACGCGGCACCCGATGATGCGAACGGCGATGCCGGCCGAGCAATACCTTTGGACCGATTCCGGCTGGCGAAGCATCCGCGCCAACGCACGGCTGAACGAGATGGCGATGACGGCCCGGCGACGAGTCGCGGTCGCGGAAGTCTCGCTGCCGAAGCTGGTCGCCATGCACCGTAGCCGCAGCAAGCATCCCTGGTTCTCTCGCGCCCAAGCGTAAACAAACTCTTTCTCTTTCCCATCCGTCCGATAGTTTCCACGAAAGGTAAATCCATGATCACGACGACTTCCACAACTTCCACGAACGATCAAGTCATCATGCCTCGCTTCACCTACGGCATCGCCTCCGTCGACGATCTTGTCGTCGAACGCATGCAACGCGAAGGCAACGGAAAAGTGAAACTCCGCAATTTGAAAATCAATGGTCAATCCGTTCACGCGACCAAACGTTTTTGGCGATCCTTCTTCACTCGTTTCGGCATCGCCGAAAATGTTTTTCGTTACTTCACGCCCGCCGAAGTGTTCACCCGAATCGCAGAAGTCAACGGGGATACATCGTTTCGATTCTGCATTGCAAACCACACCGACAAAGACGGCCGCGGAAAGAGCGACTTACTGGCCGTGACCAGCCCCAACCGATCGGCGATTCGTTTCGACGAGATCACCGACTTGATCGAGCGGTTCGGCGGTCACGACGTTCGCTACCATCAAGGCTTGGTCACCAGCACGCACGCCCCGCGCGGCGGGTCACGACAGTTCGCCATCGGCGGCGATCAATTCCGCGATCGGTTCTGCATGGAAACGCCGATCGACGGGTTCGGCCATCCGCGATTGTTCTTGTCGATGATGCGATTGGTGTGCAGCAACGGCATGATCGGATACAGCCGCGCGTTCCGCAGCGACGTGCCGATCGGCAAGCACATGGACCACTGCATCTCGCGAGCCCTGCAGTCGTTCGACAACGGCGATGGCTACGTCGCCCTTCGCCAACGATTCGAGTCGGCGCAAACGTCATGGGCATCGGTTCACGAGTGCATCGGGTTTGCGGCGACGCTCGAAAGACTAAAACGCGATCAACAACTGACCTGCGAAGGATTGTTGGGTCGGTTCCGATCGGTCGCGGGCAACCTTTGCGAGCTGTACGGGCTATCGAACATCGAAGCGCTCAGCGACAAGCGTCAGCGGATCCTGCCCAGCAAGGCTCGCGTGTACGACTTGCTGAATTTTGCCAGCGAAGTCGCCACGCACCACTGCTTGCCCGACGGAGCCAATCGGATCCAAGCGTTCATCGGTTCGTTGATCTCGGACGAATACGATCTGGAAGGCACCGCCGATTCGGGAGCAGATTTCGATGCATTTTTCGTCGACGATCGGTCCAGTGATCAAGTCGACCTTGGGAAACCGAGCCTGAATTAAGGCCCGCTCCCAAACCCCAACTTGCGGTGCGCGGGCGTCTCGCCCGCAGTCGTAAATAAGCGGGCGGCGCGTTTAATAGGCGATTGGTTATAGTGGAGCCGTCGCGAACCAATCCCCTGCATTTCCCAGCCCCAAGTTTTCCGCGTGGAAAGTTCATCCCCGCCCGACACGCCGGTCGTCTACATCGTCGAAGACGATCCGGCGGTGCGTCAATCGCTGCAATGGATTTTGCAAACCGAACCTGTCGAAGTCCGCACGTTCAGCGCCCCGATGAAGTCATCGATCAAGTCGATGCGTCGCGCATCGGATGCTTGGTATTGGACTTTCGACTGCCGAAAATGAACGGACTGGAACTGTATCAAACGCTGGTCGACGGTGGATGCAAACTGCCGTTCATCATCGTGACGGGCGACGGCGACGTTCCCGATGCGGTCGCGGCGATTCGCCAAGGCGCGATCGATTTTCTGTTGAAACCGTTGCAGATGGACTTGTTCATCGAAACGGTTCGCTCGGCCATCCAAAGCGACATCAAGCGAACGCAATCCGAACACGAACACCACGACGCCAAATCCAGAATCGATTCATTGACGCCGCGTGAACGTGAAGTGCTGGACCTGGTCGCGGTCGGCCGGCTTAGCAAGCACATCGCATCGGACTTAAACATCTCGATGAAAACGGTCGAGGCTCATCGCGCCAACATCATGCGAAAGCTTGAGCGTCGATTCGATCGCCGAACTCGTTCGAATGGTCGTCCAAACGTCCATCAGCAAATGAGCCTTCGCATGGTCGATTCCTTCTTTCGATGCTGCGTCGTTGTGTGCATGTTCTCACTGGCTCCGTTTGGTTCGACGTCAAAATTAAACGCCGCGGACTCGGTCGACGCCCTGCTGCTTCGTTCGTTCGATGAAGTAACCCGTCACCAACAATCGCAAGCGGACGTGGTCGCGGACTTCGACATCGAAGCGCCGTTGTTGTTCGCGTCAAAAGCTTGGACGAGCGTTTTGGTCGGTGCGGGCCAAGACAATGTGGCGATTGCGATCGGCCCCGATCGATTAGACGAATTGGTCGCGCTGAATCCGGGTGCGATCATTCGGTTTCAAGGCAAGACGGGTTCGACGCAAAGTCAACTCCGCGCGACATCGATCGAAGTGATCGACGCCGACGCGGCGCTTCCGATCAAGACGGCGCGAGACATCTCGGATCCGAAACTTCGGCACATCGGCGGGCTGTTCCAGGTCACCGGACTGGTTCGCGAAGTACTCGCTCGAGACGGCCAAACGATTTGCTCGACGCGAATGATGGGCGTGCCGGTTCAGATCAAAATTCACAGTCCGCTGACGATCGAAGACGCGAGACGATTGGCCGATCAAACGATCCGAGTCCGAGCGGCGCTGCAAGTTCAGACGCGAGAACTCGATTCGACCTCGTCGTTCGAGTTGCTGGTGATGAAGAAAGGCCAAGTCGAAATCGCCGTGTCGAATCGAGGCGAGGAATCGTTCGAATCGCTGGACCAACTCGCTCGATCGGGCTTCGCGAGTTCGATCAACCAATGGCGATCGCGTTCCGGTCAAGTCGCTTTCACCGATCGACACAACACGCTGGTCATCTTCAATCAACGCGAAGCCTTCCTAGTCCGTTCGGAACTGGCAAGCTTCTTTGAACCCGGCCATCACGTGACGGTGGATGGCCCCGAAGTCGTCGGCGAAAACGGGGTCGTCGAAATGCGGCCGAAGATCATCGTCCATCACAAAGACGACGCGATGCCGCCCCCGGTCGCGACGACGATCACGGCGCTGCAGCGGGAAAATATTCCGACGCGAGTCTTGGTGGAAGGAGAAATACTTAGCAGCGTCATGGACCGTTTTGCGTGTCACTTGATTTTGCAAAGTGACCAACAGGCATTTCGTGCCGACGTCCCCATCGTCGATCCGGCTGCGATCGAGCGGATCGAACGGTTTTCCCCCGGCACCTTTATCGAAATCACTGGGACGCCGATCCGCTTGCCGTTTTCGCGTCCGGGTTCAGATTCCGCAGCGGTGCGTCGATCGGCCGATCCGGTCTCGATGACCCTCTTTGCGGCAACCGTCGATGACGTGGTCATTCAAAGTTCGCCCTACCTGATGCAACCCAATCAAGTCTTTTGGACGGCTGGTGTCTTGGTGACGATCTTGGCCGGTGGATTGATTTGGAATCGGTCGCTGACGCGAAAGGTGGCCTCGCGAACGGCGCGGCTGAACGCGATCACGTCTCACCTGGAAACTGCGTTCGAGGCGATCCAGGAAGGCGTCGTCTTGGTCGACGAAAACGGGACCGTCGTCCGCAAGAATCAGCGTTTCGCCGACCTGTTCGATAACGCTCCGGATACGGGCGAACCCACGGCAGCGTTTTTTCGACAGGTCGCGACAAACTTTTCGTCGGCCGAGTTTGCGGAGTTCGTCAGCTCCGACGCAGATTACGGTCACCGATCCGTGTTCAAGGAATACCGCTGCAAACGGACCCACCGCACCATCCAAGTCTATTCGCACCCGATCAACGCACGCGACGGAAGACTGTGGGCGTTTACCGACGTGACCGAACAACGCCGCCTGGAAGAACAACTTTTCCAAGCTCAGAAGATGGAATTGATCGGGCAGTTCTCCGGCGGCATCGCGCACGACTTCAACAATTTGCTTACCGTCATTCGGACGAGTCTTTCGATGATCGATCGAACGGCAACCAAGGCGACCGTCGATGTGCGTGTTGATGCGACCGACAAGCCTTCGCCTGTTGCCGAATTCACCTCCGCCGCTCACACCGCCGTCGATCGCGCCGCCGAGTTGACCGGGCAACTGTTGGATTTTTCAAGGCGATCGCGGTTGGACATCTCCGTCGTCGACATCAACCAAGTCGTCCGCGGCGTCTATCAATTGATCCGCCGCACACTACCGCTGTCGATCGAGATCGCCGTTCGTGCGACGCCATCACCGGCGCAAGCTCGCGTCGACTTGGCGAAGATCGAACAGGTGCTAATCAATCTGTGCCAAAATGCACGCGATGCGATCGGCGATGCCCCCGGGCATGTCTTGATTGAGACCCGATTGGTCACCGACAACGCGATCGGCGACAGCATCATCATCACCGTTCGCGACGACGGACAAGGCATTCCCGACAACGTTCGCAAACGAATTTTTGAACCGTTCTTCACGACGAAGTCCAGCGGCACGGGGCTGGGCTTGTCGATGGCGCTTGGCGTGATCGAAAACTTGGGCGGACGGATCGAATGCGAATCCGAAACGAAACGCGGAACGTCTTTTCACGTTTGGTTGCCGGTTGCGGCATCACTCGGACATCGACCAGCGGACGATCCCGCGAAGCTTCGATTGCTGGTCGTCGACGACACGCCACGCGATCGTCAGACGACGGAAACGTTGTTCGCGGAACTCGGTCACGAAGTGGTTTCGACCAGCAGCGGCGAGTCGGCGATCGAGTACCTGAGCGGGACAGAAACGTTTGATGTCGTGATCCTGGACGATCTGGTCGGGAACGTTCCGGCGATGGAGATTTTTGACCGAATTCGCGATCGATGGCCGGACCAAACCGTGGCGATGTGTGGCAAGCCGGCGGCCGTGTCGACGGATGCGTCGCAAGGCAAGCATCCGCGTTTGCAACCGATCGCCTTATCAAAACCATTTCGCGTCGCGGAGCTGCGAAGCATTTTCGATTCGCTCGCGACATCAGCAGGTCGGTGAGCGACGGAAAAATTGTCCAGGTCACAGATGGCGAGCTGTTCGAGCCGCGTAGCGGCGGAAGACATTAGCCCAGGGTGAGGGCTGCGAGCGTCAGCGAGTCGTCCGTGGGGCAAAAAGGGCCACCCAACTATCGAACAACAGTAAGCCGCCCATTCTTCGCATCTTGCCCCGGCTGCCTGGGCCGCCGTTTCGTTTAAAAACTTTATGGATGGCCCCTTCTTGCTTCTTGGATGGCCCCTTCTTGGTTCCTTGAATTCAAGACGGCAGAAGACGTCGCAACAGAAATAGGGATCTCGCCGATCTACCTCTCGCGTCTCTTCAAGCGATTCGCCGGATCGGGAGCCTACCGATTTCTATTGCGTCTAAGAATGAACTACGCGGCCGAGCTCTTACTCGAACAGGGTTTGAAAGTACGTGCTGTGGCAGAACGACTTGACTACGCGGATGCATTCCAGTTTTCTCGCGACTTCAAACGAGTGTATGGTGTTCCGCCAAGTTCACTCAGTCGAAATTCGATAGGGCGGTAATAGCTGCCTGGCGGCAAAGAGCCGTAGTCTAGCGACGCGTCTGGAAGGTCGATTCATATTTGGGCATGTGATTGTCGGTCCAACTTTTCAAGCCGGCGGCTGTGTCGTGCCATTGAGGATCCTGTAAGGTTTCGGACCAAGCTGCCCCTGCAGCAACCAGTTCACTCAGCAGATCAGGGTTCTGATCGATAAGGTCAGTGGCCTCACCCTCGTCCGCGACGACATTGTGAATCTGCCACTTCCCGCCCATTTTTCGGTACGCTTTGAGCTCATCTTTGCGGATCGCGACTTCATTGCCTGCTCCGTGATGACGTAACCAATGCATGATTTGACCGGCATGTGGGTTCGTTCCTGATTGAACATTGTCCCAAATGTCTTTTCCATCGAGCACTTTGTCGGCTTGGATCGTCGCGTCAGCAAGTCCCACGAGGGTCGGATAGAGATCCAGTGCAAGCACCGGATGATCGAAGACGCCGTCCGCGGCGACGTTTCCCGGCCAGTGCATGAACATGGGCACGCGGATGCCTCCTTCATGAGTCGAGCCCTTGTCGTCGCTCAGCGGTGCATTGTTGCCAGCTTGCAGCATCTTGCCGCCGTTATCACTCAGGAACACAATCAGTGTGTTCCTGAGAATCGAGTCTTTTTCATCGCCATCTCGGTCTGGATCTCGCAGCGAGCTGGTGATGCTGCCGATTCCGCGATCGACAGCGTACATCATGGCGACATAATTCTGCCGCTTTTCGAAGTCACGAAAATCAATGCCGTTCGCTGGATTGGCGGGCTTGTGGTCAGGATACAAATGCTGCAGATCCTCCGTCTTACCTTGCAGTGGAGAATGCGGTGCGTTGTATGCCAGGTACAAGAAGAACGGATCATTGGACTGCTGCGTGATGAACGACACCGCTTCGTCGGAAAGCATGTCGGTGAGGTAAGCGCCCTCGGGAGACCGGACTTCTTCGCCGTTACGCCGCAGCAGAAACTGGTAATCGTTGATCTTCGGTTCGACTTGATCAGACACCGATGGATAGTAGAGGTGTCCGCCCCCGAGGAAGCCGAAGAAGTGATCAAACCCGCGCGAGTTTGGCTGAAAGGGCTGCGCGTCGCCCACATGCCACTTGCCGATACAGGCAGTTCGGTAGCCGGAGCTTTGCAGGACGTTGCTGAACAACGTCTCGCTTTCGGGGATACCCTTTTGGTTATAGTCCTCCAGATTCTTGGCGACATCGGGCAGATTCTTTTGGCCACCGAAACCATGTGGCATCCGTCCCGCCATGCCCATTCTGCTCGGCCCACAAAATGGATGGGCCACATACGCCTGCTTAAAGATCGTTCCTGCTTTGGCGAGCCTGTCGATGTTTGGAGTGACGGCGTCCGTTTCTACGCCAAACTGCTTCGCGTTGAAACCGACATCCGCGTAGCCAAGGTCATCGCACAGGATCAGCAGAATATTCGGCCGCTTGGCGTCATCGGCCGCATTTACCTGTGGATTGAACGACGCCAAACAGCAAAAGGCGATGGCGAGCCGAGTCGGTTGATTCATACGATTGTGTGTTACTTGAGGACTGGTCGCACCGGAAGTAGCCGGTTTGACGCTGTTAAGGTAAATAGGACTAGTCTCGTAAACCAAACGAGCTTTCAAGAAATTTTTCCTTTTTTGCGTTAGCTTTGTCCTCCGGCGACTATTCACTATTCAATGAGCCACTCCGATCCACCTTCGTCGTTGAATCCTGAAGAAGACCTCGCCGTCCAAATGGCGAGTATCCAGCCACGTTTGTACGGATTCATTCTCAAACGCTTGGCCGATCGCGAACAGACGCTCGAGGTACTTCAGCGGACCAATCTGGTGCTCTGTCGCAAGGTGGACGAATTCGAGCATGGTTCGAGTTTCGCAGCTTTTGCATTCACGATCGCAAAATTCCAGGTCATGGCATGGCGGAAATCCGAAGGAGCTGGGCGATTGGTTTTCACCGATCAGGTTGATCAGTTACTGGATCGGTCCGTGGACGAGGAAGCCCGGTCGGTGGATGAACGAATCCCCTTGCTCCGACAGTGCTTGGAGCAACTGAAGGAGCAAGATCGCACGCTGATCCATCGGCGCTATCGAGACGGCGAACCGATTGTCGAAATTGCGAAAAAGCTAACCAAAACAGTCGACGCAGTTGGGATGCGACTGTCTCGGATCCGCCGTCAGTTGAGCGACTGCGTGCGATCGAGATTAGAAGTGGAGGGATCGGTATGAATACGCAACCTAACGATTCGATCGACCCGCTCGTCTCTGCGATGCTGGATGGTCACCTATCCGAAGAACAGAGGGTCGCACTGAATCAACTTCTTCAAGAGTCTCCCGACGCGGTCAATCGCTATCACGAGTTACTCGACAACCATGAAGCATTGTGTTCGATCTACCCCGGTGAAGTGTACGCAGAGTCGCTGGATGACGAGTTCGTAAGTCGAAGCGTTAGCGATGGACCTAGTCATCGTCCAGAAACCTGGTTTAGCCCGTCGCTGAAGCGCATGGTGATGTTGCTCGCAATCGCTGTCTCATTACTCATCACCGTCGGATTGGCAGGCTACATCGTTGGCAATGACCGAGGCAGAGATCGCAATAGCGAAGCTGCTGTGGTTGGTAGGCAAGTGGAACAAACGATTGCCGGCCATGCCATGCTTCGGCACTCAGTCGCGTTACAGTGGACGACTGGCGCCAAGTCCTACCGTGATGGCGATGTCTTACCAGGCGGTAAATTGCAAATCGAATCCGGGATCGCCGAAATCGACTTTTTTTGCGGAGCCACTTTAACAATCGAAGGTCCGGCCGTGCTGGATGTTCAATCCGACTGGTCCGTGAAGGTCGCGTCAGGACGTCTTCGTGCCAACGTACCACCGGCCGCACGCGGATTCATCGTGCAAACCAGTGAAGCTGAAATCATCGACTTAGGTACTGAGTTCGCGCTTGATGTCGGAGCAGAGAGTTCGCGGGTCGAAGTCATTGATGGCGAGGTCGCGCTTAGAGGCGGAGTGCATGACGGCGTTCATCTGACAACTGGTCAACACCAGTGGCTGGGCCAGCAGCAGGCAACTACCGGCGGCAACAAAATCAGTAGTTTTGCTGACTTGGAGTCGCAGCGTGAAGACGCCGAGGTGGAGCGTTTTTCCAAGTGGCAAGCATTCTCGCAACAGCGTCAGCGAGACGAACGTTTGATTGCTTACTACAAAATCGCCGACATGCCACCCGGGCGAACGGTTCCCAATGCCGCGTCAAACGGCGCTGGGAAAGAGGCGACGTTGGTGGGCCCGGTTCAGCGGTCGACCGGTCGATTCGGTCAGCCATCGACGGGTCTGGAATTCGACCGGATTGGCGCTCGTGCTCGAACCAGAATCGATGGCGAGTTCAAAGCATTCACTTTCTCCACCTGGGTTCGTATTGATAGTCTGGATCACGTCTACAACGCTCTATTTATGAGCGACGGTTACGAGACCGGCGAATTGCATTGGCAGATTCGCGATGACGGTTCCCTGATGTTTTCGGTCATGGTCGACGACACTCAAGAGACACATCATTTCAGCGAGCGCGATGGCAGTTTGGTCAAGACCGCTGGCTTAGCAAGGGTCTACTACACGCCGCCGGTCTGGGATATTTCAAAGAGCGGTCGTTGGTTCCACCTTGTCGCGGTTTACGATCCAGCGGGGCATCGAGTGACGCAGTACGTCAACGGCGAACTCGTGAGCAACGAACCGATTAGCGACAAGTTCACCATCGAAAACTTGAAGATTGGTCCCGCCGAAATCGGCAACTGGGGGCAGCCTTTCCGTAAAACCCCGTGGTTCTCCGTTCGTAATTTGAACGGAACGATCGACGAAATGACGATTTACAACGCTGCTATTGAGCAAGATGAAATTCAAAACCTCTACGAACAGGGAAAACCACTTGGATACTAGAACCATTGTTGATTGCAGAGGTGCCAGGTACGCATCCACCGCAGACGCTTGTGCTAGCTGTGTTTTACGTTTGCCTTCTCGCTCCGGTTAATGTTTTTGCGGATCAGCCAAAGCCGGTTGGCGATGTCGTCGACGTCAGCATTTCCCAGTGGAGCTTTGTCGACGGTCAATCTGACGAGTTCAATGGTGACACCGTTGATCTCGAGAAATGGAACATCGACACAAAAGACTTTGGGCCATGGAGTTGGGAGCCCCGTAACGTGGCTCAGAAAGATGGCTCATTGCATTTGCAGATGGTTGCCGAAGATCATCAACGCCGCGGACAGCAACTTCACTACACCTCGGGGATGGCTCGAAACGACAAGACGATCACGTACGGCTACTTCGAAGCCCGCATCAAAGGTTGTTCGCGGTATCCCGGTGCTTGCCCATCTTTTTGGCTCTACAGCATCGGTCCTGACAATCGCTATGAAGCTAGCGATGGCGAGATTGTGGCTTACTCAGAAATCGATGTCGTTGAGCTGCAACAGAGCGAATACGACTTCGAGAAAAAAGAGCACTTTCCCGTAACCCATATCGACTGCAATCTGCACACCGTCTTGTTGAAAGACGGCAAGCGGGTTTGGAGTCGACCAAACAATGAACCGGAACTCTGCAAAACCCATTTCGATTCGCCGTGGGATCCGCGAGAGGACTATCACGTCTATGCAGTGAAAAATACACCAGAGGAAATTATCTGGTACATCGACGGCGAAGAAGTCGGCCGCAAACCCAACCTCTATTGGCACCTGCCGATGCACATCACGCTTTCGATGGGCCTTCGCTATCCGTTTGTCACCTACAAAGATGGCGAGATGGCTCCCGTCAGCGACAAGACAACGACAGACGGCTTCCCGACTCACATGTCCGTCGACTACGTGCGGGTTTGGCGTCTGGCGACATCACCGATACCGCAGACGGCTGGCAATGTGGATTGGACGAAGGCCGAATATCTCGAAAAAGAAAAAGCGAAGTGGGATGCGAATGGTTGGGCATGGAATCAAGCCAAGGTGGAGTCCAACTTTATAGAGATTGACAAGAACCAAGACGGCATTGCCTCTGGACTTGAGCGAAAGAATTGGTTCGCCAAGAAGAACTAAATCGCGATCAGTGTTTAAGCCTCCAACAAGTCCCCAAAGACAATGACGAAAATGCGGTATCTGACCTTTTTGTTACTCTCCTGCCTGTCACTTCTCGGCAATGCGGCAGAGAAACCAAACATCCTTTTCATTGCCGTCGATGATCTGCGTCCAGAGCTTGGTTGCTATGGTTCGCCGATCGCCGTCACACCTCATTTGGATGCGTTGGCTAGCGACGGGTTACTGTTCAATCGAGCGTATTGTCAGCAAGCGATTTGCCGTCCATCGCGAGCGAGTTTATTGACGGGAGCTCGGCCTGAGACGACTGGACTTTTCCACAACTACGTTTCGCTTCGGGAGCTTCAACCTGACATCGTTACGTTGCCACAGCACTTCATTGCAGGCGGCTACGAAACGGTTTACTGCGGCAAGATCTTTCACGACGGCGACACGGACGAAGGCGTTTCGTGGAGTCGCGATCCGGTGAAGTGGATCAAAGGTCTCAAGCCGCCGGGCGGGACGTTTCGCCTGCCCGAGAACCAGCGCATCCAAGCCGAGGATCGGGAAGCGATGATTGCCAAGTACGGCGAAGCTGCCAAACGCGGTTTGGCAAGCGGTCCGGCTTATGAAAAAGCCGATGTGCCGGACACCGCTTACATCGACGGTTACAACACAGCCAAGGCCATCGCCACATTGAAACAACTTGTGGGCGACAACAACAAGCCGTTCTTCCTGGCGATGGGTTACAAACTTCCGCATCTAAATTGGTGTGCTCCCGCGAAGTACTGGGACCTGTACGATCCAGCAGACATTCCGATGGCAAGCGAAACAGAGGCCCCCACAGACGGCGCCGCGATGGGCTTGCACGCTTCGTTTGAACTTCGCACCCGTGCGGGAATTCCCAAGTCGGGACCACTTGGGGCGGACTTATCTCGAACCTTAAAGCACGCCTACCTAGCCAGCACCAGTTACGTCGACTCACAAATCGGAAAACTAATCGCGGCGTTGGAAGAAGCCGGTATTCGCGACAACACGATCATCGTCGTTTGGGGCGATCACGGTTGGCACCTTGGCGACATGGGCGTCTGGGGAAAAGCGACCAACTACGAAATTGCAACGCGTGTGCCACTCATGATTTGGACGCCAACGATGAAAACTCGTGGAGCCAAGACCGATGCTTTGGTCGAGTTGGTCGATATCTATCCAACGCTTTGTGAGTTAGTTGGTTTGTCCAAGCCCGAACACTTGGAAGGCCATAGCTTTGCACTGCTACTGGATGATCCAAATCAAACTTGGAAGAAAGCCGCGTTTAGCCAGTACCCCAATCCAGCACTTCGCGAATGGGCCGCGAACCCGCTGTCGCCAGCGATGCGAGAAACTTGGTTTGGTCCGCTGATCGGTGAAGTGGAAAGCCGTATCAAATCACAGATGGGCGAGCGATGGGATCGTGAATTGTTTGAGCAACACCTGACTGGCTTCACCATGCGAACGGATCGTTACCGGTTGGTGCTTTGGAAGGATCGACGAGATATGGACGCGGACCCACTCTTTGTCGAGCTATTCGATCACGAAACCGATCCGAGAGAAACGCGAAATGTCGCAGCGGACCATCTTGAGTTGGTACAGCAGCTCATTGCCCAACACACCGCCGGCTGGGAGGCAGCAAAATGACGCGATTCTTAATTCTACTGACACTTACATTCGGCAGCCTCGGCTTAGTCTCGTCGCAAACGGCTGAAATTGACTTCGAGAATGACGTCCTGTCGATACTAGAAAATAATTGTCTGCATTGTCACGGCGAGGACGAACAAGAATCCGGTCTTCGACTAGATCGTCGTGGCTACATGCTTCGTGGTGGCGATTCGGGACTCACAGCCTTGGTGCCGGGCAAGCCGGACAAAAGCTATTTGATCGAAGTCATCAACCATGTCGATCCAGACATGGCGATGCCGCCCGATGAGGACAAGCTTCCCACCGAAGAAATTGAACTGGTGACACGATGGATCAAAGAGGGAGCGATTTGGCCCGGCCAAATGGATGATAACGCTGAACAAGAAATTGACCATTGGGCATTCCTGCCTCGCCGAACTGAATTCAAACACGATTCGATCGACGACTTCCTAAGCGAGAAACTCGTGGCGGCCGGACTTGGTTTCTCGGAACCGGCCGATCCGCGTTCGCTAATTCGGCGCGTATCGATCGTTCTGACCGGTCTCGCGCCGACACCTCAGCGCACCGAGGAATTCATTACGGCGTTCGAGAAAGACGCAGACGTCGCCTACCAATCGCTTGTCGACGAACTGCTTGGGTCACCGCATTTTGGTGAGCGTTGGGCACAGCACTGGTTGGACGTGATCCGCTGGGCCGAGACGAATGGCAGCGAGAGTAATCTGTATCGTAAGAACGCTTGGATGTATCGTGACTACGTGGTCAATGCGTTCAACGAAGACAAATCATACGATCAGTTCATTCGCGAGCAGCTCGCGGGCGACACGATGAACGCTGGCCCAGCAACCGGTTTTCTCGTTTCGGGTCCGCATGTTCCATCCGCGACCGTGGGGGCCGAACCATCTGCTCGTCGCCAAGCCCGGGCCGATCGGATGGACGAGATTCTACAGACGGTTGGTGCATCCGTGATGGGTATGACCGTCGGGTGTGCCCGTTGCCACAACCACAAGTTCGATCCAATCTCGATTTCCGACTACTACTCAATGACGGCGGTGTTTCAGGATGTCGAGTTTGGAAGTCGCTATCCGGAATTGCCAAACGATGATCCGCGTGTGCATCGCGAAAGCGAGCTGCGTGCGGAATTGAAGCATTTACGCGGTCAAATGCGTGCGGAGGGTTGGGCATGGATCGAAGACTGGAAGGGCTTTCAAGAAGTCCACTTCCCCAGCCGTACGATCGATTCGCTTCGTATTGCCTTCACCGGACGCTTTGTGCTGATGGACGAAGTCGAGATCTTGCAAGACGATCCAAGAGAGCAGGACGGGCTGCGGAATGTCGCACTTCCATCCTTGGGCGTGACGGTTTCGGAAAACCCAGCGACGAAGAACGAAGGCATGAGCGCCGAGAATTTGGTCAATCAGGTTTACGGCGCCAAAGAATTTAAAGCCAACTCACCCAAGGATTCGCCGGAGAAACCGTGGGTCACATTTCATTTTCCTGAGCCGACACAGATCAGCCGCCTTCGCCTCAGTTCAAACCGCGAAGATTTTCTAGAAACCGACTACATCAACGGCTTGCATAACATCCAATACGGCGACTTTCGTTTGGAGGTCGAAGACGAATCGGGGAAATGGCAACCGTTCGCCACCACTTCGGCGATGAAGCAGAAATCGAGTGAGGACCAGCAACGAAAGGCAATCCAACAAAAGATTGATGAGATCATCGCGGTGATGATCGAAGAGGGACCTCAGCCCGCGTTTGTGGCCCGCTTTGTTGAACCGGTCGAAACGTTTGTGTTCGCTCGTGGCAGTCCCGAAAGTCCGCGCGATCCTGTTTTCGCATCGGCTCCATCGCGTTTCAACGGAGACCTTGGAATCGAGCCGGACAGCCCGGGTGCGCAGCGGCGTAAAGCATTCGCCGAATGGTTGGTCGACTCAAACAATCCGCTGACGGCACGTGTGATGGCGAACCGAACGTGGCACCACATTTTCGGAAGTGGCATCGTGGCGACGCCCAGCGACTTCGGACTGGCCGGTGCCTCGCCGACTCATCCCGAGCTACTTGATTGGTTGGCCGATCAATTCATCGCGTCCGATTACTCGGTCAAGGACATGATTCGTATGATGGTGATGTCCCGAGGATTCCGCCAATCGGCAGCTCCAAATGAAGTCGGCTTGGCGAAAGACTCATCCGCACAACTGTTGTGGCGATTTCCGCCGCGACGTGTTGAGGCCGAAGTGATCCGCGACAACGTCCTGTTGGCATCAGGCCATCTGGACACAAGTATTGGCGGTTCCAGCTATCGCATTCACGATGTCAAGCAGCGATACGCGCAGTGGGAAGTCGTCGACAATTTCTCGAAACCAACGTGGCGACGAATGTTGTATCAAGAACGCATGCGACGTGTAGACGATCGCATCTTTACCGCGTTCGACTTTCCCGACTGCGGTCAAATTCGAGCCAAACGCCCGGTGTCAATTACGCCCCTGCAAGCACTCAATTTGATGAACAGCGACTTTGTCGTCTCGCAATCCAAATTGCTGGCAGAACGAGCAAGTGACCAAGCCAGCAACGATCTGAAGTCGCGGGTTGATCGTTGCTTCCAATTGCTGTTGCAACGCTTGCCGACCGACGAGGAAAGCGAGGCAGCAGTCTCGTTTGCCAAGTCGCAGTCGCTAGAACTTTTGTGCCGCACTCTTATCAACACCAACGAATTCGCTTTCCTGCCATAACAATGAATACCAATCCTGAAAAGCTCTCCCCCATCGGCCGGTCGATGCTGGACCGCCGAGGTTTCCTTGGACAGTCCGGCATGGCGCTGGGTGGACTTGCACTGTCACAATTGTTGGCTCGTGATCGCTTGCTGGCCAGAGACGGTACAGGCCCGATTCGTCCGCTGATCGATGAGAACAATCCGTATGCCGCGCGGCCGCCGCACTTCGCAATGCCGGCCAAACAGGTGCTGGTTATCTATTGCCCCGGCGCGGTTAGCCACGTCGACACGTTCGACTACAAACCAGACCTCTACAAACTCCACGGCAAGAAGCCGCCGGGGATTCCCGCTGTCACTTTCGAAGGTCCGACGGGCAACATCGCCAAACCATTTTGGGATTTCAAACCTCGCGGCGAATCAGGGAAGATGGTTTCGGACTTGCTGCCGAATCTTGGCGGGATGGTCGACGATTTTTGTTTTGTGCATTCACTGACAACGCAAACCAGTGCGCACCCACAGGGCGAGAACTTTTTCAATACTGGATTCACGATGGAAGGCTTCCCATCGTTTGGGGCTTGGGTTACGTACGCATTGGGCTGCGAAACGGAGGAGCTTCCCGCCTTCGTGGCCATCAACGATCCGCGTGGGTTGGCTCGTAGCGGAAAAAACAACTTCGGCAGCGGTTTCTTGCCAGCCTCTTTCCAGGGCACCGACTTTACTGCCGCCAATCCGCCCGCAAATCTCGGACGTCCGGACGCATTTAGCCCCGATGCCGATCGGGCCAGTGTGACGCTACTTCAAAAGCTCAACGCGAAACACTTGCAGCAATTCCCTGGCGACGCCGACCTCGCCGCTCGTATCGCCAGCTACGAATTGGCTGGTCGCATGCAGACGTCGGTTCCCGAAGTCATGGACATTGCCAATGAACCTGCGCATGTCCACGCCGCCTACGGCACGGATAGTGGTACTGATCTAAAAAAAGCCTACGCAAACAATTGCATTCTTGCTCGTCGTCTGCTGGAAAAAGGCGTTCGAGTCGTGCAGCTTTTCAACGGCAGCGACCCGTCAGGCGGCAACGGCATCACGAATTGGGATTCGCACAGCGACATACTAAAAACGCATGCCATGCAAGCCGAAATCATGGACCAGCCGACTGCGGCGTTGATTGCGGACCTGAAACAAAGCGGCATGCTGGAACATACCCTGGTTGTTTGGTGCACCGAGTTCGGTCGGATGCCCTTTCTGCAAGCCAACGGAACCGGTAGAGACCACAACCCTGCAGCATTTACATGTTTTCTTGCTGGAGCCGGCGTGAAGAAGGCATACAGCTATGGCGAAAGCGACGAATTTGGTTTCAAGGCCGCTGTGAATGAAACCAGTGTCTACGACTTTAATGCCACGCTATTGCACTTGATGGGCCTAAACCATGAAAGACTGACCTACTATCACAACGGCTTGGAACGTCGACTAACCAATGTCCACGGTCACGTCATCCAAGATCTATTGGCTTAGGTAGGCAGTCTGACTTTCGGCGCTCGTCAATAACGCTGGCGTGGCAGTGGGTGGTCCATCCTGGTCTGTTCCAGTCTCCTGGTAGCCTTGTTCGTCCAGCGACCTAGGAGACGTTTCACGATATTCAATGGTAAGCGTTCGGCAGAACTATTTGCGGGCTAGTTTCCGACGGCGAGCTCGGTGGGCTTTGGTTTGGGCGGCGCGGGCCAGGGATTCCGCTTGGCGGCAGCTGCGGACTTTCTCTGGATGAGCCTTCGCCCAGGTGTCGGGAAGCAAGGCGTCCAGGTCCGACTCGCCGCCGGCAAGACGCCGCAGTACGTCATCCAGATAAGCCCACATGTCCAAGTTGTGTCGGTGGGCGCTGGCGGTCAGCGTGTACAGCCGCGCCGCCACTTCACCGCCCGCCTCGCTTCCTAAGAACAACCAGTTCTTGCGAGGGCAAAAAGGCAAAAAGGGCCACCCAACTATTGAACAGCAGTAAGCTGCCCATTCTTCGTGTCTTGCCCCGGCTCCTGGGCCGCCGTTTCGTTGAAAAACTTTATGGGTGGCCCCTTCTTGCGCCTGTCAGACGACGGAAACGTTGTTCGCGGAACTCGGTCACGAAGTGGTTTCGACCAGCAGCGGCGAGTCGGCGATCGAGTACCTGAGCGGGACGGAAACGTTTGATGTCGTGATCCTGGACGATCTGGTCGGGAACGTTCCGGCGATGAAATTTTTTGACCGAATTCGCGATCGATGGCCGGACCAAACCGTGGCGATGTGTGGCAAGCCGGCGGCCGTGTTGACGGATGGGTCGAAGGATGCGTCGCAAGGCAAGCATCCGCGTTTGCAACCGATCGCCTTATCAAAACCATTTCGCGTCGCGGAGCTGCGAAGCATCTTCGATTCGCTCGCGACATCGGCGGGTCGGTGAGCAGCGGATGAATTGTCCAGGTCACAGATGGCGAGCTATTCGAGCCGCGTAGCGGCGGAAGATGTTAGCCCAGGGTGAGGGCTGCGAGCGTCAGCGAGTCGTCCGTAACCCTGGGATACAACGCCACGAAAACCATCCCTCGCCTAGGCCCGGCGGCTTCGCCGCCGGGCCTAGGCGAGGGGCTTTATTGATACACGTTATCCAGGGGTTCCGTCCTACTTGCTGACGCTCGTGGGACTCACCCCTGGCTACTCCTATGTCGCCGCGACGCGGCTGTTCGTACCTTTATGCCGCTTTGGACCGATGCTGTGATTCTGTTTTCTTTTTGGTCGTCATGCGTTTGGCGACCGTTGAGATCGATTGCATCAGGCAGATCAACCCGTCGGCGGCGCGGATGATTGCCAGTTCGGTTCGTGAATCGGGGCCGCCGTAGATCGGCACGCGGCGTCCGAACGCGGACGCGGCATCGCGGATCAGGAACGTTGATAGTTCGGGTCGTCCCGCGAACATTTGAAGCGGGAATGCGATCAGCCCGACCGTCGGAAACGGGCTGACCAACAACGCTTCCCCGTGCGGCACGTTTTGATGCCGGTTTTGCCACGCACTGTTGGCGACGACCAAGAAACGTAGCGTCGGCATGATCAAGCAGCGGCAGCAAGAACAAAACACCGCCGGTCATCAGAAACGCGATCACGCCGCCGACCTTCGCAGGCGCGAACACGACCGAGAATGCTTTCAGTGAAACGTGAGCACTGAATCCGCGCAGGTAGGCCGCGATCTGCTGGCCCTGCAAATCGTTTCGCAGTCGTGCCGCTTCGATGTCGTCCATCCGTCCGGCCGCTTGCCAGCGATCGATCGACGCCGCCACCATCCGCGTTCCGAACCAAGTCTGGAAGCGACGATTGAACATCAGCGCGATGCGATCGATATCGCTTTCGATAATGCCGCTCGATCGGTCACCAATCGATGCACCGGAGCAGGAGAGACTTTTGACATCATCGAATGAGCGACGAAACCCGTCCGTGATAGCGAGCGAGATTTCGCGATCCGTTTTTCGCCGCGGAGTTTCGCTTGACCGTCATTGATCCACCGCGTCCAAGTTTGATCGCGGACTTCTTTATTTTCGAGCCAAGTCTTTACGACCGTCCGATGGTCCGCGCTACCGACGCACTTTGCCGCGAAGCGTCCCACGGCGGTGGGAATCAATCCGGCTAGCCAAACGCCTGCGAAGGTTGCCCCGTGGGCTTCATCGGTGATGCCGTCCTGTTTCCAGCGGCGGCGACATTCGGCGACGTAAGCGGATCGGCGATGGGAAGAAAACAAGGTTGCCGGCCAGCGAAAGAATGCAAGTTCGGTCGATTTCCATTGATCGGTCCAGTGGATCAACGATTCCACATCCGACATCAATTGGGTGTGCCGCTCCGACCCGAGTGTTTGAACCAAGCCGACTTCATTCGCGATCATCCACGTTCGTAAACGGTCCGCGTCCAGATCATCAAAGGGCGGCAACGCACCCCGTGTCGCGCCGATCCGCAGGTACTTTGGGACCAGCACCGCGGGGATGCCGGATTCCAGATCGATGACGGTGTAGTGATGACCGTTGCCGTCATCGTTTCGGACGCGGAGCAGATTGGCCGTCGACACCATCGCTCGCGGCGCGACCTGCCAACCCGAACCCGTCAAGCCGGACTCGATCAATGCGCTTTCGAGAACATCCATCGTCGCGACCAGTTGCTCGATCTCCGACGGCCCCCGCGGCGCCAGCTCCGGTGCATCGACTGGTGACGGCTTCGTCGACAGCCAACTGAACCACTTCGCGAACCGTTGCGGCTGGGCTGGTTCCGGGCGGATGCCGCGTCCGCGACACCACTGGGCGGCCAGCACCCACGCCCGGGTTGGTTCGTCGAAGCGAACGTACATCGGCATCGCCACGCGAGCCCCCGTGCCGGTCATCGCCAGGACAGCGGCGGCAACTCGGCGGCGATAAAAGCACGCGGCGATGGCCGCTCGATTGGACTGATACGCGAACGGCGACTGGAACGACAACCGGTACAGCGTCCGCGTCAGCAGGCCAGGGCAGAAAACTTTTTCGACGCACACGACCGTTTCGCCGTCGGCCATCGTCGCTTCGACCAAACGAGCCTGAGCGGCGCGGCCGTGACCGAGCACGCGAACCGTCCGGACTTGCCTCGGCAATGCGTCGAACAGGTCGGTTGTCACAACGGACTGCATGGCGTCAAACTGTGTGAATGGCTTGGGTGATGAGGAGTGCCGGGTGGGCCGCATCGAATTCATCACCGACGGAAATTCGCGTAGCTTGAGAAGGTAGGAGAACTGCCCGGTGGGCCTCAAGACGAATCTGATTCGTTTGCATTTTGTAGGGTGGGTCAAAACGCGTCAGCGGTGCAGACCCACCGGGCAGACGAAACGTGCTGGGAGTGGTGGGTCATCGTGGCCTACCGGCACACTCGACCCACCCTACAAACAACTACAAAAAACTTAGAATTCGTTCGAGAGTCAAAATAGGCTGTCCCCTCGACCAGTTTCACGCTTCGTTTGATGTCCCAGACCGAATCAAATTCTTCTCCTGCGATGACGCTGGGCAGTCCGATCGCGGAACTGCCGGGGATCAGCCGTGCGCGGGCGAAGCGGTTGTTGAAGCTGGGCGTGCGAACGGTTCAAGACCTGTTGTTTTTGTTTCCACGCGACTACGAGCGTCCTGCGCCGCCTTGCAAGGTCGATGAACTTCGTGACGGCGAACCGGCATCGCTGCTGGGCGTGATCGGCGAATCGGAGGTCGTCACTCGCACCCCGGGGCGATCCGTGTTCGGCGCAACCGTCGAAACGGAAACCGGCATCGTCCGCATCTTGTTCTTCAACCAAGCCTTTCGGGCCGACCAGTTGTTCGTCGGACGCCGGGTGATGATCTCGGGAACGCCGAAGCTAAGCGGGCTGCGGTTCGAGTTCGTGCATCCGAAGGTGACGATTCTGGACAAGTCCGAAAACGTGCCCGAACCGAGAATGCTGGCGATCTATCCGTTGACCGAAGGCGTCAAGCAGGCCGAGCTTCGCAATCTGGTCGAAGAATGGTTGCCACTGGCGAGTGGGTTGTCCGAGGTGATGCCGGAAAATTTGCGCCGCGACGCGGCGGTACGATTGCGAGAACATCAAGTCGACGTCGAAGGCGACTTGCCGACGATCGACGCGGCGCTGCGGCAGTTGCACTTGCCGATTCACGAGTCCGCGATGTTCACGGCGCGGACGCGGTTGGTGTTTCAAGAATTGTTCGTGATGCAGTTGGCGCTGGCGATCAAACGTCGGCGATCGACGACCAACTTGCAAGCACCGCCGCTGCCGTCGCCGGCCGTCGTGGACGCGCGGATCATCAATCGGTTGCCGTTCGAGTTGACCGGGGACCAGCGGCGGGCGATCGACGAGATTCGCGCCGACATAAATCGCCAGTATCCGATGAACCGGTTGCTGCAAGGCGACGTTGGCAGCGGCAAGACCGTCGTCGCCGTCTACGCGATGATGTTGGCCGTCGCGGGTGGTCATCAAGCGGTGTTGATGGCACCGACGGAAGTCCTGGCGCGACAGCACTACGAAACGCTGACGACGATGTTGGACGGCAGCCGCGTTCGGATCGGCTTGCTTTGCGGATCGTTATCGGCGGGCCAGCGGCGGGACGTGTTCACCAAGACGGCGTCGGGCGAGATCGATTTGCTGATCGGCACGCAAGCACTTTTGTACGGCGACATTGAATTTCACCGGCTGGGACTTTGCGTCGTCGACGAACAGCACAAGTTCGGCGTCAACCAGCGTGTCAAACTTCGATCCGGCGGTTTGGATCCGCATAGCCTGGTCATGTCGGCGACGCCGATTCCACGATCGATCGCGATGACGATGTTCGGCGACGTTGAACTGTCAACGATTCGCGAAAAGCCACCCGGCCGCGGCAAGGTCAACACGTACTTGGCGCATGACGGATGGCGAGACCGATGGTGGACGTTCGTGCGAGAGCGGTTGAACGAAGGCAGGCAAGCGTTCGTGGTCGCGCCGCGAGTTGGTCCGCCGGAAGAAATCGAAACGGAGGATTTTGATCCGGAACAAGTCGTTGCACCGGAGATCAATCCGCCGGCAAACGGCGAAGGCGAAGTTCGCGAGGACGTGTCGTCGGTCGAAACGGTTTACGAAGAGTTGCGAATCGGGCCGCTGGCCGATTACCGCGTCGGACTGTTGCATGGACGGATGGCGAACGATGAAAAGCAAGCGATCATGCAATCGTTTGCCGCCGGCCGGATCGATGTGCTGGTCAGCACGACGGTGATCGAGGTCGGCATCAACGTGCCCAACGCAACGGTGATGACGATCATGGGCGCTCAGCAATTTGGACTGGCCCAATTGCACCAACTTCGCGGCCGAGTTTGTCGTGGTTCGCACGCCGGACACGTTTGCGTTTTCACCGACGGCGACCGCAGCCCGGATGAAAGCGCGCGGTTGAAAGTGCTGGAACAAACCGACGACGGGTTCGAGTTGGCCGAAGCCGACTTTCGTCTTCGCGGCCCCGGCGATGTGCTGGGGCGAAAGCAAAGTGGTCTGCCGGCGATGCGAATCGCGGACTTGAACCGCGATGTTGAAATTTTAGCCGTGGCCCGAGCGATGGCCCAAGAAATGGTCGACGAAGACCCTTTCCTGGAAGACGAATCGCTGGCGGCGCTTCGCGAACAGATGATGCGGCGTTACGGATCGAAATTGGATTTGGGCGACGCGGCGTGACGTCTACGAAGCGTTCTTATTATCAACTCGTTCCTAGGCTCTACCTGGGAACAGGATGCTTCCGAGGCTCTGCCTCTTTCGATCTCGCTTCGGGAGGCGGAGCCTCCAATGCAGTGCGTTCCCAGGCGGAGCCCGGGAACGAGAGAAGAACCGGGGAACGAGAGAAGCCGGGGGACGAGAGAAAACGGGGGCAAGGCCCGAACAGCTTTGCTGTTCGGGTCGGCCACGGCGTGTCCTCCCTACGGTCTTATGCGCCCAGTTCGATGTCGATCTTGGCTTCGTCGGCGGCTTCGCGGAGCTTGGTGAGCGCGCGGGCTTCGAGTTGGCGGATGCGTTCTTTGGTGACGCCCATTTCTTCACCGACTTCTTTCAGCGTCAACGGTTCGCTGCCGCGGCCCAAGCCGAAGCGGGCCGTGATGATCTTTTGCTCGCGTTCGTCCAAACGGTTCAGGATCTTTGACAGTTCGCGTTGACGCGTCTTTTGCACCGATTCTTCGATGTACGGATCGATCCGTTCGTCTTGACGCGACATGAACAGTTCTTCGGTCGTCGTTCGGAAGCGATCGCGATGTTTGAACTCCGACGGGATCGTGCGAGCGAAGTTTTTCATGATCGCCCACGACGCGTAGGTGCTGAACTTGTTTCCTCGGCTGTAGTCGAACTTTTCAGCGGCGCGAATCAACGACATGTTGCCGTCAGAGACCAGACCGAAGAAGTCATCGGTGCTGGCGACGTGACGTTTCGCGATCGAGACGACCAAACGCAAGTTGCTTTGCACGATCTTGTTCTTGACCAGCACGGCGGCTTCGTAAAGCGTGTTGATCTGTTCGATGATCGCGGTCTTGTTGCACGTCGCCGACGACAGTTCGTCCCGCAGGCGGCTGGCCTTGTGCTTGTAGTAATTCATCTGGCGGAACAGATGGTATTCCTGTTCACGGGTCAGCAGTGCGACGTCGTACAGCGCAGCCAAGTAGCTGGGCAGCCCCGCCGGCACGCGGACCTTTCGCGGCGCGATGGCCGGTTCCGGGTAGCGGGCCGAGATATTCGGGTTCGCGGGACGCGTCGTCGAAGTCTTCGTTGTAGATGTAGTCCAGCGGCAGGTCCGCGATTTGATCCATCCGCATGTCCAAGATGATGCGTTGGATGCTGGTTCGCGTCCGCTTGAATCGCTTGCACAATGCCGGCACCGACGCGCCGTGCGTGTGCAGTTTGAAGATCGCCCGCTTGTCATCGTCGGTCAGGACGCCGCGATGGTCCGGGAAGATCGCCATGGTTTTGTGTTCGGCGTCGAAGTTCTTCAGCGTGTAACGAACCGTCTCGGGGCTGCGGCCCATCTTGATCGCCAATTGACGCGTGACGTCGGCGAAGCTGGCGCCGCCTTCGACCATTTGTCGGGCGCGTTCGATCATCTCGCTCTTTTCGTCGTCGGTCAGCTGGCTGAACCGTTCGCCGCGGCGGATTTTGTCACGGTTGTTGGCAACGAAACGATCGACGCTGCTGTGCAGGAACCCGACTCGCTTGCGACCGCTGAACAGAAACCGACGGCTGACCAAACCGGCATCACGCCAGCGGCTGATCGTCTTGGTCGACACGCGGAACATCTTGCTGAGTTCGTCGCAGGTGTGGACCGGTTCAGGAACTTCGGCGACATCGACATCGGCCGAATCGCTGAGGTCTTCGATCAGAAGTCGCAGGTCGTGTTTCAGATCGGCGTCGGCGATCGAGTGCCGCGATGCCTTTTCGGGACGGTAATTGGTGATGCGAAAGCACAAGTAATCGAACGCGTAGCTGCGGCCGGCTTCGATCTCGTGGTAAACCTTTTCCGCCAAGTCCGACTGTTCGATCTTCTTTGCCTTGGGGGCAAAACGAGTCAGTTGGTCTCGCAGTTCCTTGATCATTGCATCGCGATAGTCTTCGTGCATCGCCGTCTCTCCAGGTCTGGTGATTGGTCGTCTCGTTTCCCTGCGACCCCGGCGGATCGCTCGACATTTCACCGATATTTGCCCGGGTATCACTCGATCCGTCGAGCGACTTGTTCAGGGGTGTAAAGAAGGAATCGCCCACGGCAGTGACACGTCTGGTCACACCGCGGCAAACCTCTTTACCAGCCGCATGGCTCCTTGCCACTCGGTCCTCTCTCCAATACGCGTCAACTGCACGCATTCGTTGTAACGTTGACCCGCCGAAAATCCAGAAAGTTCGCGAAAAAGGTGCGAAATAGCTCTTAAGCAAAATCCCCGGTCGACGTGACCGATTCATTTTAACTCGCCCGACATCTTCGCGGTGGTCAGATTCCCAACTGGCCGGTGGGGGTGTGTAGGAAATCTTGGACCATTGGGGCGAAAAAATTTTTGGAAGAGCAAAAAGGATTTTCAAGCCGTGTTTTGCAAGGGCTTGAGGCCGGACGGGCCAGACGCGAGCGGTTTTGGCCCGGGGGGTTGGCTTGTAAGAGTTACGCGGCTTTGAAGATTGTTCCGTCTCATTGCGAGACGGACGTGTTGAGTCAAGCCTGAGGTGAAGAACGGCAGGGTAGGTCCGCCAGGCCCTGGCGGAGCATTGCTTGCGAACAGCTGTGCTGTTCGGCCCTGCCACGGCGTGTCAGGGCTACGACTTGCCGGTGCCTCCGGCTGGGCGTCAAACGATGAGGTTCATTGACGACGCGACGGATTCTGCCAAGCCGATCAAAACGATTCTGCCGAATTTCGGGTCAACCGGTTCGGCGGTGTTGGTCGATGTAACGAACAACCGTTCTCGTTTCTCTGCTAGCGGATCCCGATGCCGATGTTCGCCCCAAACAAGACCAACAGCGAAATGAAATTTTGCCAACCAGCGAACTCCACCGACCGACGCCGCTTCCTTGTCGCTGCCGCCGCGATCGCCACGACCGCGATGACGGGTGAGATTTCCGTCGCCGCCGAAAATTCAGGCACAGTGATGCTGCGTCCGGCCTCCAAAGAAACGCTGTTCCGGGTTCGTGTCGAATTGGAAGTCGAAGGCAACGTCGACGTGCCCAAGAACGCGCTCATCTCGCGTGAAAGCGACAAGCAGTTTCCGATTCAAAGCACCTCGACGCTGGATTACGAAGAACGTTATCGACGCACTGACGCCGGCACGGTGAAGACCTCGCGGCGTCACTATCACGAAGCTCGCACGCAAGGAACGCTGAACCGCGGCGAGATGAAGACCGAGCTTCGTGATTCGGTGCGCGACTGCATCGTGCGGCGTGACGGTGCCGTCGAAGTGGTTTACTCGGACAGCGATTACTTCACCCGCGAAGAACTGGACGCGTTGCGATTGCCGACCTCCAGCATGGGGCTGGACGACTTGTTGCCGACCGAAGCGGTTGCGAAGGGAGCGAAGTACTTGCCGACGACCGATGCGATGCGTTCGGTGTTGGCGCTGTCGTCCGTCGAGACGACCGACGTGGTCGCCGAAGTGGTCGAGATCACCGCCGGCGAAGCCAAGATTCACTTCACCGGAAAGGTCGACGGTTCGTATGACGGCGTGCCAACGATCGTTCGCACGGTCGGCAAGTTGACGTTCGATCGCAAGGTCGGCGCGTGTACTTGGCTTGCCATGGCGGTTCACGAGACTCGCGAAATCGGCATCGCGGAACCGGGCTTTGATGTCTCGGCGACGATCAAGATGCTTCGCAAACCGATGGACCGTCCGATCCGCTTGACCGGCAAAAACGCCACCGTGCCGGCCGATGGACCGACGCCGATGGATCGTCTGTATGTGGATTTGAAGAGTGACGAACTGGGCGTCAACGTGCTGATGGATCGTCGTTGGCGGATCATGTCGGACGTGCCGGGCGCGTCGATGATGCGAATGATCGACAACGACCGCAGCATCGCGCAGTGCGATTTCAGGCCATTGGCGGCGCTGAAGCCGGGCGTGCAGTGGACGATGGAAGCGTTTCAAACGGACGTCAAGAAGACGCTCGGAAGCCAATTGACGTCGATCGTTTCGGCGGACGAACGGGCCAGCGAAACGGGGCTTCGGGTGATGCAGGTGGTCGCTAGCGGCGCGGTCCAGGACGTGCCGATCCAGTGGGTGCTGCTCCATTTTTCCGACGATTCGGGCCGCCGCGTGCTGGCCTCTTGCACGATGGAATCCGAAAATGTGGCGACGTTCGCGGGGGCCGACATGCAGTTGGCCGGGTCGCTGCGGTTGGTCGCGCCGACGAAAACGACCGAGGCAGCCACTGCGGCCCTGCGAGGAACGAAGCGAGAAACTCGAATCACGGGCTCGAAATCCAACGAAAACCACACGGCCGAAGTACAATCAGCCTCAGACCTGCGGTAACTCAGCCGCACGCAACTCGTTTTTGCTCGCCTCGTTTGTTTCCGGCCGCCTTTGCCGGCCAAACGAACAAGACTTTACCTTTGGTGTCCGACGATGGTCCCTTCTCGCTTCGCTGTCTGGCTGTCGATCTTCGTGGCCGCGATCACGTTGACGGTCCCGGCGGCCGAAGTAGTGCTGGGTCAGGACGGCGAAGCGAAAGATCCGTCGACGACCGAGGAATCTCGCTTCGCACCGGGCGTCCTGCGTGTCATCCCGCCGGCTCCCGAACCAGACGAAACCTTCGACGGACCGCAAACGCTGCAGTCGTTGTTGGACGCGCACCCCGAGATTCAATTCGGCGGCAGCACGCACCCCGAAGGCGAACCGCACTTTGATCCGCGCAGCCGAACGCTGGTCGAGATGGCCAAGCAAGTCATTCTGCGCCGCGAGATCTATGCGTTCGAGTTCGCGTTCAAGCCGCTTCGCCAGGCCTATATCGATGTTCCGCGAGCGGACGG
Source organism: Pirellulaceae bacterium (assembly GCA_963836865.1). Classification (GTDB taxonomy): domain Bacteria; phylum Planctomycetota; class Planctomycetia; order Pirellulales; family Pirellulaceae; genus Rubripirellula. The sequence goes on from CAWILC010000007.1 coordinate 255,042, forward strand.
TCGTCTGCAACGCAAACTGATTTGGTACTTGGTCTACCGAGTGCGTTATCGCGGCGGCGATCTGCGTCCGGCGGCCGACACGGTCGGCGGCGTGCCGATCTATAAACGCGTCGAACAGATTCATTACGAGTCGCGCCGCTTCTTTCCAATGCTGGTCCTTCGCAATCATGTGACGGACAAGAATTACACCGACCGGATCTTACCGCTGGCGATCGACAAGATTAAAGTTCGCGAGCAGATCACGGCACCGCTGTACAATTCGGTCGAGATCACTCGCGTACCGATTCCATACACCAGTGATGCGGCTGGCGATGGCGTGTGGGGCGTCGCGACTTGGGAAGACGTCGACCCGAACTTGGATTTCATTTCGGTCGAGGTCTTCGGGCTGACCAATGCGTTCCAACAAGACGGCGAAGGCGACGAAGCACCTTACCGCCGCAAGGCCTTGCAACTGAACTTCTATCGTCCCGGCGACACCATCGACCAGACCGACGACCCCACCATCTTCGGTGTGCCGGCGTACCAAAACGAACAGGAACAGAAGTACATTCTGGACCAGTACGGGTTGGACGAACGATTGGATTACCGCTGGATCTTCCGGTAGAGCCGTCATGACCTCCGAACTGCAAACCTTGCCGATCACGCTGGACCAGTACCGGTTGCTGGTCGAGCACGACACGTTCGTCGATCATCGCGGCCAAGTCGAACTGATCTACGGAAGGATCGTGAAGATGAATCCGCAAGGGCCAATGCAAAGCGACCCGATCGATGAAATCCAAGATTGGAGTCATGAAGTCGCGTTCAAGCAATTTCGCATTCGGACCGAAAAACCGATCGAGATTCCGAACCTGAACAGTTCGCCCGAGCCTGACATCGCTTGGGTCACCCGTCGTCGATACGGCGACCGCCATCCGCTGCCCGGCGACATTCACTTGCTGGTCGAAGTCAGCTATTCCAGCCAGACGTTTGATCGTGGCGAAAAGCAACGCTTGTACGCCGAAGCCGGTATCGCGGAGTACTGGATCGTCGACGTTCCCGCGCGACAAGTCGTCGTCATGCGAAGTCCCGTGGGCACCGATTACCGACAAGTCACCAAGCACGACGCAGACGAAACGATCGCGCCGGAATGCTTGCCGACGGCCAAACTGTCGATCGCCAGGTTGTTCAGCGAGATGACCGGTCCGTAGCAAAACGTAGGTTCGCCAGGCCCTGGCGGAGCGTGGACCACGAACAGCTTCGCTGTTCGGCCCTGCCACGGCGTGTCAGGGCGACGGGTTAAGGCGACGGGTAGGGCGAAGATTCGCGACGTTTCCGATCACCGCCGAACCGGCTATCATACGAGTCGCCCAACGGCACGGCTGGCCCCCACCGGGTCAGCCGTTTTTCGTTCCCGATGGCATCTCTTTCTCCCCGCTCCATTCTCCCCGCTCCAAGCTAAAAGCTCCCCCCATGTTCGTCGACCGAGTCCAAGTTGAACTGCAAGCCGGCAAGGGTGGGGATGGTTGCTCCAGCATGCGACGCGAAAAGTATGTGCCACGCGGCGGGCCCGATGGCGGCGACGGCGGTAAAGGGGCCAGCATCATTCTGGAAGCCCGCTTGGGCGTCAACTCGCTGGCCGCGCTTGCCAATCGCCAATTCATCCGAGCCAAGAACGGCGGCCCCGGCCAAGGATCGATGTGCTACGGTCGCGCCGCAAAAGACCAAGTCATCCACGTCCCGCCCGGCACCGCGGTGATCGACGCGAAAAATGGATTTGTCATCCGCGACCTGAAACAGCCTGGCGAATCGTTCGTGATCGCTCGCGGCGGTAAGGGCGGCAGGGGCAACGCGCACTACAAGACCGCCAACGACCGTGCCCCGCGGCAGTGCGATCCGGGCGAACCGGGCGAAGTCCGCGCGGTGATCTTGGAACTGAAATCGATCGCGGACGTCGGACTGGTCGGCAAGCCGAACGCGGGCAAGAGCACGCTGTTGTCGCGGATCAGCAGTGCCCGTCCCGAGATCGCCGATTATCCGTTCACGACCAAGCATCCCAACCTTGGCATCGTCGACATCGGCGAACGCTCGTTCGTGCTGGCCGACATTCCCGGATTGATCGAAGGGGCCAGCGAAGGCATCGGACTCGGTCACGAATTCCTGCGTCACGTCGAACGCGCCGGCTTGCTGGTCCACTTGGTCGAACCGTGCCCCGTCGACGGCACCGACCCGATCGAAAACTATCAATCGATCCGTGCCGAACTGGCCGAGTACGATGCGTCGCTGGGCGAGCGCGACGAGATCATCGTGGTGACCAAGTCGGAACTTGAAAACGCCGAAGAAGTTCGCGAAGCGCTGCGAAACGTTTCCGGTCGCGACGTCTTCCTGATCAGCGCGGCCGTTGGCGAAGGCCTGGACGAATTGAAGCACGAAATTTTGGAACGCGTCGAAACGCGACGTGCCGAAATGATCGAAGCAGGCGAGGAGATCACGCTGCTTCGCCAAACCGACGTGCAACCTGAAAAATCCGGTAAGCCCAAGCGAGTTCCGCCGCATTTGGCAGGCCCGACCGCAGCGATGTCCAACGATCGACAGGCCAAGGACATCGACCCGTGAATGCGTCCGGCGACGACAGAAACGTTTGCACGGTCGCCGTGGATGTCGGGAACACCGCGGTCAAGCTCTGCGTCCGGCAATCCGGTGACTTGGTCGATCATTCAATCCAAATCGATCAGGGGCGTTGGCACCACGCGGCCATCGATTGGGTCCGCGATCGACTCGGTTGCCAATGCACGTTCTGGCGAATCGCCAGCGTCCATCGCCGCGCGGCCGGACGGCTGATCGAATCGCTTGGCGAGGACTTGCCGGATGCGTCGATCAACTTGGTGACGTACCGCGACGTGCCGATGGACGTGTGCGTGGACCAGCCGGATGTGCTGGGCATCGACCGTTTGTTAAGCGCTTACGCGGCAACTCAAATTCAGGCGGCGCAAGACCACGCGGGACCGCTGGTCGTTGTCGATGCGGGATCGGCCGTGACGGTGGATTTGGTCGACGCCGAAGGAAGCTTTCGCGGCGGCGCAATCTTGCCGGGTTTGAACTTGCAAGCTCGGGCGCTCGCTACCGGCACCGACGCGTTGCCGCAGATCCAATGGCAGTCCCACGGCGATGTCAAAACGCCGGCGACCAACACGGCCGATGCGATCCACGCTGGCATCCTTATCGGAGTCGCTTCGGCGATCGATGGATTGGCGGAAAAGTACTTGCGGAACTTCAGGATCGTGGAACCTACGAGTCCTCGTTTGATTCTTACCGGTGGCGATTCGCTGGCCCTTTCGCCTCACGTGCGGACGCCGCATGTTCAAAGGCCGAACTTGGTTTGCCGAGGACTATTGAACCTGCCACACCTGGCTCCGGCGTCGATCGAAACCGCGTGACGGAACTAAACTTCACAATCTGAAATCCGAACGGCTTGCCAACAACAACGCGATTGATATGGCTGCAAAAACGATCTACGACTTGCTGCCGATTCCGAAGGGAAACACTTCGCCGCACGCCTACGAAGTGTTCGGGCTGACGGCCGGCGAAGCCGACATGGCGGTCGTGTCGGCCGCGGTCCAAGAAACCGTCAGTCGGCTTCGCGCGATCAAGTCGGAAACCGATCCGGCGATTTGGAAAACAGCTGCGAAAGTGGTCCAGGCGGCTCGCGTGACGCTGGCGGACCCGACGCGGAAGGCAGAACTGGACGCCAGGTTTGGCATCTTGCCGATCGACGCCGGCTCGACCCAGCCTGCCGCTGTGGTCCCGACCCTGACGCCGACGCCGACGCCAACAAAGATTGATCCGCTGGCTGGGATGCTGCCGCCCAGTAACCCGCTCGCTCCGGTGCAAGCACCTGTAATGCGATCGCCGGACACGCAGGCGGCTCCCTCGCAACCGGTCGCGCCCGGGCCAATCGCCCCAACGCCGACTGCGCCCACGCCGCCGGTCATCCGCAAGAATCAGCCCCCGGTAAAGCGCCGTCGTCGATCGATCTTTGGCACGCTGGTGATGACGACGTTCATGGTGGGAACGCTGGCGCTGATCGGGGCGCTGATTTATTTCCTGTTGTACGGTCCCGGAACGTTGGCGATCACCAGCAAAGACGGATCGCTGACGATCCAGACGGGGCCGTCGATGACGTCGGATCAACTGATTGCGGCGCCCCCCATGGCAAGCGAATCGATGGCAAGCGAATCGGTGGCAACCGGAACGACGAATCAGACGCCGAAGCCTCGCTTCGATCCGGTGATGGGAACGATGGCGGGCGATGTGCCGCCGCCGATGACTCCCGCCGACGTGTCACAACCGATTGCACCGGAGCCCGTCGTGGAAGTCAATCCTTCCGGCGAGATGGAAGCCACCGCAACTCAGCCGGAAGCCGTTTCGCTGGAACCTATTGCACTGGAGCCTATTGCATTGGCCGAAGCGGACGCTGCGATCGCCAGGGCGGCGACATTCATTCGTGCCAGCAACTGGGAAGTGATGAAAACGGTTGCCGAAGAAGTCGCCGACCTGCCAATGACGGACGACAAGAAAATCGTCGCCGAAGGACTGTATCAGTTGGCCGACCTCGTCACGTTCTATCGCGGCGGCGTCGTCAAAGGCGTCGAAAGTCTGACCGTTGCGAATGACTTTGAAGTCACGCCCGATTTTCGCATCGTCATCGTCGAAACCGGGCCGGACTTGCTGGTCGTTCGCGCGGGGGCGAAGAACCGGTCCTACACGTTCGACCAAATTCCGTTCAAGCTTTCTGAAAAGCTGGCGACCTTTTCGATCGACGCCGGGCCGACCCGCCAAGCCGCGATGGCGGCCTATCAAGCCGTTTCGCCGCTGGCCGATGAAGGCCACCGCGACCAAGCGGTGAAAGTATTCGAGTCACTTCGCGGACAAATCGAAGGTGCCGAGGTGGATAAACTGATCGCGGCGATGAAACACCTTTACCCTCAACCAAATTGAAAACACGGATGGACTCGATCGAAACCCTGCGCGAACTGATCGCGTTTCCCTCGGTCAGTTCGTCTTCCAACGCATCGATTTCTGGCCGTGTTGCCGAACTGCTGGAAGACCTCGGCTTCGCGATCGAATGGACGGAATACACCGACGCGGCTTCGGTTCGCAAAGTCAACTTGGTGGCCAGGCGTGATCCGCAGCGGTCAGCATCTTCGTCGATTCTAAACGGCGGACTTGCTTACTTCTGTCACACCGATGTCGTGCCGGTCGACGATTGGACCGGTCCCCGAGCTGATGGCCCTCGTGGCGATAGCCCCGATGGTGATGGATTTGTCGGCGTCGTCGACGGCGATCGGGTTTATGGTCGGGGCGCGTGTGACATGAAAGGATCGTTGGTCGCGATGCTAACTGCCGCATCGCGAGTGTCGGTCCGCGATCAATCGCAACCGCTTTGGATCGTTTGCACCGCCGACGAAGAGGTCGGCTTCGAGGGCGCGACGCACTTGGTTCGTCACAGCGATGCGTACCGGGAAATTGTTGCCGCCCAACCGCTATCGATCATCGGCGAGCCGACGCTGCTGAATGTCGTGCATGCGCACAAAGGCATTCAAGGCATGCGGATCACCAGCCGTGGTCGCGCCGCGCACAGCAGCACCGACGATGGCGTCAACGCGAATGAACCGATGGTCCCGGTGCTTCAAAAGATGCTGGAAATCGCCGCCCGCACTCGCGCGGACGCTCGCTTGCAGGATCAACGTTTTGATCCACCCCATCTTTCATGGACGTTCGGGATCTCCGACGGTTGCAAAGCCGTCAATGTCACGCCTGGCCGATCGACCGCGTGGGTCAGTTTGCGAACGATGCCGCAGATCGACGGCGAAGACTTGTTCGCCGAACTCGTTTCGATTGCCGAAGCAAGCGGGCTAACGACCCGTCGCTTCAAAGGCGGCCATCCGGTCTGGATCGACTCCGAAGCCGACTTCATCCAACGTCTTTGCCAGCTCGCCGGCACCGCCGCATCCTCGGTTTGCTATGGAACCGACGCTGGCGAGTTCCATGAACTGGAAAAACGCGTCATCTTGGGACCGGGTGATATCGCCCAGGCCCACACCACCGATGAATGGATCTCGTTGGAACAGCTCTCCAAAGGGACCGATCTTTACGAGCGTGTGATCTTGTCGTAGACCTGCGGCTCGTCGTAGACCTGCGGCTCCGCCCGCAGGGTCTACCATCCCGCGGGCGGAGCAGCAGGTCTACGAAGCGCCGACTTCGTCGATGTACGCCATGACGGCTTCGACGAAGATTTCACCCAGATCATTCAGCTTGCGTTCGCCGACGCCTTTGATGTTGGCGAACTGATCCAGCGTCGTCGGGCGGTGCCGGGCGAATTCTCGCAGCGTTGCGTCGCCGAAGATGACATATGCGGGAACGTTTTGGTCGGCGGCGATCGTCTTTCGCAAGGCTCGCAGCACGTCGAACAAATTGCGATCGACGCCGTCCCAATCGTCGGCGGGCGTGTTGGTCGTGGATGACGATCGAGCCGGCTTCGCCGATTTGGTCGGCTTGGAAAGCTTCGGTTCGCCGTCGCGGCGCAGCAGCCGCCAGCCCGCATCGGTCATCGCCAGCGTTTGGTACTCGCCGACGCGGCACAGGTAACCTTGCTGGACCAATTGATCGATCCAAAGTTTGGTTGCCGACAAGCCGTCGTTTGACAGCAGCCCGAACGTGCTGAGTTTATCGTGTCCGAGCTGGGTGATCCGTTGTTCGCCCGATCCGCACAACACTTTCGCGGTGTGCGCCAGACCGAATCGTTGGTCCAGTCGCACGACGCACGAAAGGATTTTTTGCGAAAGCGTGATCGGGTCGTCAACCAAATCAATTTCGTCCAAGCAAACGTCGCACGCGCCGCAGTTATCCGTCGCATAACTTTGACCAAAGTATTCGACCAACGATCGGTGACGACAACCGGTTCCCGCGCACACGTCGTACATCGCATCGAGCGATGCCGAGGCGGCTTTCAGCGAAGCCGGTTCACCCGCCATGATCCGCTTCCACGTCACGACGTCGCCGCCGGAGTAGAACAGCACACATTCGGATTCCAGTCCGTCGCGTCCGGCACGACCGCTTTCCTGTTGATAGTGTTCGATCGATTTTGGCATCCCCGCATGGATCACGTAACGAACGTTGGACTTGTCGATCCCCATGCCGAACGCGACCGTGGCGACGATGACGTCGCACTTGTCTTTGATGAAGGCGTCTTGATTGTCGCGGCGAACTTCGTCGGCCAGACCCGCGTGATAGGGCAGCGCGACGATGCCACTTTTGACCAACGCGTCCGCCGTCTTTTCGACTTCCTTGCGGCTGATGCAATAGATCACGCCCGATTCCCCACGATGCCGCTCGACGACTTCCATGACTTGATTCAGCCGTCCGTCGGTCCGGATCATCCGGTAGGTCAGGTTCGGCCGATCAAAGTCGCCGACGATCGTTTCGGCATCGCGGAGACCAAGCTGCGCCGCGATGTCGTCTCGCACGGGCCCCGATGCGGTTGCGGTGTAGGCGTGAACGGACGCGGCGGGGAATAAATCTTTCAGCCGTTTCAGACCGCGATACTCGGGCCGAAAGTCGTGACCCCAATTGCTGATGCAGTGGGCTTCGTCGATAGCAAAGAACGACACGGATTGCTGGCGAAGGAAGTCCAACGTCTTTGGGATCAGCAGCCGCTCCGGTGCAACGTATAGCAATTTCAGTTCGCCGCTGCGGATCAGCTCGGCGACGTCGCGTTTCTCGTCCATCGACTGGGTGCTGTTGATGAATGCGGCACAAACGCCGCAAGCGCGAAGCCCGTCGACTTGATCTTTCATCAGCGAGATCAGCGGCGACACGACGACGGCCATCCCGTCGCGACAGAGCGCGGGAACTTGGAAGCACAGCGACTTGCCGCCACCGGTCGGCAGCACCGTCAAACTGTCCCGTCCACCGAGCACGCACGCGATCGATTCCTCTTGCAGCGGCCGAAAGGCGTCGTAGCCCCAAACGTCTTTCAAGACATCCCGAGGGTTCGCTAGCTCCGCCGCATCGCCCGTCATCCAGCCCGCTCCGTCGTCCCGAGAAAGATTCCATGATGACGCGGAGAGTGCGTTCGGGCAACATTGCGGAAGAACGGGTGGCGGAGGTGGCACTTCGTAGGTCCGCCAGGCCCTGGCGGAAGCATCCAACTGTAAAACAGCTTTGCGGTTTGGCCCTGCCACGGCGTGTCAGGCCTACGTTGCCGGCGCCTTCGGCTGGGCGTTTAGCGAAGGCGAATGACGTCGAACGAAAAATGGCGAGCGGATCCGAATCGGATTCGCTCGCCACTTGCGTTTAATGAGTGGGCTAAGACTGCGATCAGTCTTGGCCGCCCATCATCTGGTCCAGCGTTTGGTCGCTAGGCATGTCGGCCGGTTCGTCGGACGATCGCGAGACGCCTTCGTCGGCACTCAGCAGCGGGAAGCTTTCTTCCAATGCACTGACCGGGCTTGGCGGCGAGTTCCTCAAGCGCCTCGCGGCGGTAGTTGACTTCCGATTCTTGGAAGATTCGGAAACCGGTACCGGCCGGGATCAGGTGACCCAGGATCACGTTTTCCTTCAGACCGACCAGCTTATCGACCTTGCCGGCAAGCGCCGCTTCGGTCAACACCTTGGTCGTTTCTTGGAACGACGCGGCGCTGATGAAGCTGTTCGACTGGACGGCCGCCTTGGTGATGCCCAGCAACTGAGTGCTGGCGGTCGCGCTTTTGGGCTTCTTGCCCTTGGCCGGTTCGCCGCCCATCGCTTCGATTTCTGCGTTGGTTTGCTCGAAGACTTCCTTCGGGATGATCTGACCTTCGGTGAAATCGCTCGCGCCGGGCTTGCTGATCTTCATGCACTTGGCCAATTCATCGTTGGCTTGGCGGAAGTGGAATCGGTCCATCACGCTGCCGGGCAGCAGATTCGTGTCGCCGGCCGATTCGATTTTCACCTTCCGCAGCATCCGCGCGATGATGATCTCGCAGTGCTTGTCGTTGATCTCGACCTTCTGCGATTGATAGACCTGTTGGATCTCGTGCAGCAAGTACTGCTGGACGGCTTCTTCGCCGCGTGACCCGCAAGATGTCGTGCGGAACCAGCGGACCTTCGACCAATGCCTGACCGGCTTTGACAAAGTCACCGCTGTGGACTTGGAAGTGCTTGCCGTGCGGGCACCAAGTGCTCACGTTCGATGCCCGATTCGCTGCGGACGACAATTGTTCGCTTACCGCGTTTGCGTTCGGCCAAGGATCTCGACTTCTCCGTCGACTTCCGCGATGACGGCCGGATCCTTGGGCTTACGAGCTTCAAAGATTTCGGTGACTCGCGGCAGACCGCCGGTGATGTCCGACACACCGCCGGCTTCACGCGGCATTTCGGCCAAGCACCGTACCCGGGACGATCTTGTCGCCTTCGCGAGCGACGATCATCGCGCGTTCGGGCAAGTAGATGACGTCGAGCGCTTGCCGGCCACTCGGATGTCGTCGCCGTCGGATTCGATGACCAACTGCGGGTGCAGATCACCCTTGTGGTCGACGATCATCATCCGTTGTTACCCGCTGGCTTCGCGTTCGACCCGCATCGTTTCGCCTTCGACGATGTCCTCGAAACGAATCTTACCGTGTGACTTCCGAAAGGATCGGAATTGAGTATGGGTTCCATTCGCAAAGGACCGTCACCCTCGGTGACCTTTTCACCCTCTTTGACCCGCAGGGCCGCACCGGTCGGGATCGGATACGATTCGATTTCGCGACCGCGATCGTCAACCAACAGTGATTTCGCCGTTTCGGTTCAGCACGATCGCGACGCCTTCGGTGTTATCGACCGCACGCATTCGAGTGAATCGAACTTCACCGGCTCGCTTGCTCTTGATGTCCGATTCGACCGACTGCTTGCGACACCGAACCACCGATGTGGAACGTTCGCATCGTCAGCTGCGTACCCGGTTCACCGATCGACTGAGCCGCGATGATGCCGACGGCCATGCCTTCTTCGACCATCGATCCGGTCGACATGTCCATCCCGTAACAGCAACGGCAAACGCCAAGCGGTGCGTCGCAGGTCATCGGCGTGCGAACCTGAATTTTTTCCAGGCCCATCGCTTCGATGTTCCGAGCGATGTCCGGCGTGATCATCTCGTTTTCGCGAACGATGACTTCGTCGGTCACCGGGTTGACGATCGATTGGCGGCTGACGCGACCGTTGATCGAATCGACCAAGCTGAACTTCGACCTTTTCGCCGCGATAGACGACACCCTTGGTGATGCCTTGGGTGGTGCCGCAGTCGTGCATCGTGATGACGACGTTCTGCGCCACGTCGGCAAGCTTCCGCGTCAGGTAACCCGAGTCTGCGGTCTTCAACGCCGTGTCGGCCAAGCCCTTACGAGCACCGTGCGTCGAGCTGAAGTACTCGAGCACCGACAGGCCTTCGCGGAAGTTCGCCTTGATCGGCGTTTCGATGATTTCGCCGGTTGGCTTGGCCATCAAACCACGCATGCCGGCGAGCTGACGAATCTGTTCGATACCGCCCCGAGCACCGGAGTGCGACATCAAGTAAACCGGGTTGATGTACCAACCGCCTTCGCGGACGTCGTTCTTCATCGCCTGCATCATGTCCTTGGTGATCAATTCACGCGCGTGCGGTCCATTCGTCCAGCACGTGGTTGTATCGTTCGGGACCGGTCATCAAACCGCGTTCATACGACTTCTTCAGCTTCATGACTTCTTTTTCGGCCTTCTTGATGAACTTCGTCTTGGTGTCGGGCGTGACCAAGTCGTCGGTCGCGAACGACAAACCCGACCGCAGTCGATTCGCGGAAACCGGTTTGCATCATGTCGTCGAGCAAGTGGATCGTTGCCTTGCGACCGAGACGCTGATAGCAGTCGCTGAATCGCAGCTGGCCAAGTCACCGCTCTTCATCGGATAGTTGTAGAAGTCCATGCCGTCGGGCAGCATTTCGTTGAAGCGAACGCGACCCGGCGTCGTATCGATGATCGCGCCGTACATGCCGTCGTTTTGTCTCGGTCTTCAGACGTTGGTAACGCGGCAAACGCATCTTGATCCGCGCGTGCAGACCGCGATCGCACCTTGCGCGAACGCGATGTCGACTTCGTCGTAGCCGCTAAAGATCATGCCTTCGCCCTTTTGATCGGGCATTTCGGCGGTCATGTAATAGCAACCCATGACGATGTCTTGCGACGGCGACATGATCGGCTTGCCGTTGGACGGTGCGAACACGTTGTTGGTCGACATCATCAACGTGTGAGCTTCGACCTGTGCTTCGATCGAAAGCGGCAAGTGAACGGCCATCTGGTCACCGTCGAAGTCGGCGTTGAATCCCTTGCAAACCAGCGGGTGCAAGTGGATCGCGTTGCCTTCGACCAGCATCGGTTCGAACGCTTGGATGCCCATCCGGTGAAGCGTTGGAGCACGGTTCAGCAAGCACCGGGTGGTTCTTGATGACCTGTTCCAGGATGTCCCAGACCTCTTCGTCTTTTCGCTCGAGCATCTTCTTGGCCGACTTGATCGTGTCGGCGTGGCCGAGTTCTTTCAGGCGGCGGATGATGAACGGTTGATACAGTTCCAGCGCGATCTTCTTGGGCAGACCGCACTGGTGCAGCTTCAAACGCGGACCGACCACGATCACCGATCGAGCGGAGTAATCGACTCGCTTGCCGAGCAAGTTTTCGCGGAAACGACCTTGCTTGCCCTTGATCATGTCGGTCAACGACTTCAGCGGTCGGTTGGACGAACCCAGCACCGGTCGCTTGCAACGGTTGTTGTCGAACAACGCGTCGACGGACTGTTGCAACATTCGCTTTTCGTTACGAATGATGACTTCCGGCGCGTTCAGGTCGACCAGCTTGCGCAGACGGTTGTTGCGGTTGATGATCCGGCGATACAGGTCGTTCAAGTCCGACTGTCGCGAAGTTGCCGCTGTCCAGCAAAACGAGCGGTCGCAGGTCCGGCGGAATCACCGGCACGACGTCCAGCACCATCCACTCGGGACGGTTGTCGCTGTCGCGGATCGATTCGACAATCTTCAAACGATTGATCAGGTCCTTCTTCTTTTGCTTCGATCCGGTTTCCACCAAGTCGACGCGAAGTTGTTCGGACAACGTGACCAGGTCCAATTGGTTCAGCAGCTTGCGAACCGCCTCGGCACCCATGTCGGCTTCGAAGGATACCTTCGCCGTATTGCTGACGTGCGGCGCGGTATTCTTCTTCGGTCAACAGTTGCCGCGGTTCCAGGTCGGTCTTGCCCGGATCGATGACGACGTAATCCTGGAAGTAGATGACCTTTTCCAAGCTGCTGGTCTTCATGTCCAGCAGGTTGCCCAATCGCGACGGCATCGCTTTGAAGAACCAAATGTGAACGACCGGTGCGGCCAGTTCGATGTGGCCCATTCGTTTGCGACGGACGCGGCTGTGCGTGACCTTCACGCCGCAGCGATCGCAGATCATGCCCTTGTACTTCATGCCGCGGTACTTGCCGCAGGCGCATTCCCAGTCCTTTTCCGGGCCGAAAATCCGTTCGCAGAACAGACCGTCTTTTTCGGGACGGTAGGTTCGGTAGTTGATCGTTTCGGGCTTCTTGACTTCGCCGAACGACCAACCCTTGATGTCTGGCGGACGGGCGAGCGAGATGTCGAACGGAAGCGTAATCGTTGATGCGATCGTAATTGCTGGTTTCGCCACTGACATTTGGAAAGTCTTAGGCTTTAGGTGTTAGGTTTTTAGGATGTCGGGCTGCGAGAGCGTGTCACCGATCGGCCGAGCCGATCGTTCGTCGACGCGATCGGCTTCGATCAAAAGTTCAAGTCAAGAGAGTCGCATAGGCCGTTCAGGCGTTAGTTGTATCCGAACACCTGAGACCTAATACCTAACACCTCTTCTTAGATCGCACGCTTTTCGAGTTGCATGTTCAGCGCCAGACCGCGAATTTCGTTGGTCAACACGTCGAAGCGATGCCGGCGTGCCGGCTTCCAGCGTGTTCTCGCCCTTGACCATCGATTCGTAGATCTTGGTTCGACCTTCGACGTCGTCGGATCTTGACCGTCAGCAGTTCCTGCAAGATGTACGCGGCACCGTACGCCTCCAGCGCCCAAACTTCCATCTCGCCGAAGCGTTGGCCGCCGAAGCGAGCCTTGCCGCCGAGCGGTTGCTGGGTAATCAAGCGAGTACGGGCCTGTCGATACGAGCGTGAACCTTGTCGTCGACCAAGTGGTGCAGCTTCAACATGTAGATGTAGCCGACCGTCGTTTCCTGCTCCATCGGTTCGCCCGTCCGTCCGTCGGTCAAACGAATCTTGCCGTGAGCCGGCAAACCGGCTTCGGCCAAGCACTTGTTGATGTCCGATTCGGTCGCACCGTCGAACACCGGCGTGATCGCTTGGAAGCCAAGTTTGGCACCCGCCCAACCGAGGTGCGTTTCCAAAATCTGACCCACGTTCATCCGCGACGGAACGCCCAGCGGGTTCAGCATGATTTGGATCGGCGTTCCATCGGGCAGGAACGGCATGTCTTCGACCGGCAGGATCTTGGCGATCACACCCTTGTTTCCGTGACGACCGGCCATCTTGTCACCGACGCTGATCACTCGCTTGGTCGCGACGTAGATCTTGACCATCTGCAGCACGCCGCTGCGAAGTTCATCGCCCCGCTTCATGCTGTTCAGCGACGCGATCACGATCGTCGATGGCTTGTTCGACGTTGGCCCACTGTTGCGTGTAGACCTTTTCGACATCTTTTTTCTTGGCGTCATCTTTGACTTGATCGAAGATGTGATCGATGCGGAATCCGATCGCCCGTTCGGCGACGAACTTGGGATCTTGACCGTCGGCCAGCGGCGTTCCGGTGGCATCTTTCAGCTTTGATCCGGCGGCTTCTTCCAGTTCGCGAACCAACGCCTTCAAACGTGCTGGCGATCTTCCGCGTTGCCTTCGATCTCGGCTTCCTTCAGTTCCTTCTCGAACACCTTTCGCTCGTCTTCGGACAGACTCATCCGGCGACTGAACTTGTGCGTGTCGATGACGATGCCTTCGATGCCCGACGGGACTTCCAGCGAATCGTTCTTCACGTCTTCACCGGCGCGACCGAAGATCGCGTGCAGCAGTTTTTCTTCCGGCGTCAGTTCGGTCTTCGACTTCGGCGAGACCTTGCCGACCAGGATGTCGCCCGGTTTGACGTAGGTTCCGACGTTGACGATCCCGGTGTCGTCGAGGTTGCGAAGTGCCTTTTCGGAAACGTTCGGAATGTCGCGAGTGAACTCTTCGCGGCCGAGTTTGGTTTCGCGGATTTCGACGTCGAAGTCTTCGATGTGGATCGACGTGTAGGTGTCGTTCCGCACCAGTTCTTCGCTGATGATGATCGCGTCTTCGTAGTTGAATCCGTCGAACGACATGAAGCCGACCAAGACGTTACGGCCGAGCGCCAATTCACCGTTTCGCGTGGCAGCACCGTCGGCGATGATCTGGTTCTTTTCGACCTTGTCACCGAGCGAGATGATCGGCTTTTGGTTTTGGCAGGTCCGTTCGTTGAGACCTTGGTACTTCTTCAGGTCGTAGTGATCGCTGCCGATTTCGATGCGAGTCGAATCGACGTAGGTGACCTTGCCCGCGCGACGGGCACGCACGACCATCGCGCTGTTCTTGGCGACTTCGCGTTCCATGCCCGTGCCGACGATCGGCGGTTCGGCGACCAACAGCGGCACCGCTTGCCGCTGCATGTTCGATCCCATCAACGCCCGGTTTGCATCGTCATGTTCCAGGAACGGAATCAAACCGGCCGAGACACCGACCATTTGTGCCGGCGCGACGTCCATGTAGTGGACCTGTTCGGGCTGGACGATCTGGAAGTCACTGCGGAACCGAGCGATCATGTTCGGGCCGGCGACCAGCGCGCCGTCAACGACCTCGGTGTCGGCCGGTGCGACGTACGATTCGCTTTCTTCGTCGGCACGCAACCAAACCGTTTCGTCGGTGACGTTGCCGTCTTTGATCTTGCGATACGGCGTGACCAGGAAGCCGTAATCGTCGACGCCGGCGAAAATGGCCAGCGACGAGATCAAACCGATGTTCGTGCCTTCGGGCGTTTCGATCGGGCAAATTCGTCCGTAGTGCGAAATGTGAACGTCGCGGACTTCAAAGCCCGCACGCTTGCGATTCAAACCGCCTGGGCCGAGTGCCGATAGACGGCGTTCGTGCGTCAGCTGCGACAGCGGATTCGTCTGGTCAACGACCTGCGAAAGTTCGCCACGACCGAAGAAGTAATCGATCGCCGCGGAAACGGACTTGGGATTGATCAGCTGACGCGGCGACATGTCGGTCGCGTCCTTGATGCTCATCCGTTCCTGGACGGTACGACGAAGCTTCAAGAAACCCTTGCGAAGCTCTTCGCTGGCCAATTCGTCGATCGTTCGCAAACGACGGTTGCCCAAGTGGTCGATGTCGTCGATCTCGGCCTCGCTGTCCGCATCGAACAGGTCGATCAGGTAGCGAATTGCCGAGATCATGTCGTCCGGACGCAGACACATTTCGCGTCTCGGGAACTTCCAAGACCCAACTTGCGGTTCAAACGGAAGCGGCCGACCTTGCCCAAGCGATAACGGTTGTCGTCATAGAACTTTTCCTGGAACAGCGTCCGAGCCTTTTCGAGCTGCGGCGGGTTGCCCGGACGCAGACGTTGATAGATCCGCAGCAGTGCTTCTTCGTGACTGGCCGTGTTGTCATCGATCAACGAGTTGAAGATCAACGGAATCTTCGGCGCAGTCCATCGCTTCGATCGACTTGACGCCCGAGGTGCAGATCGTTTCGGCGACTTCTTTGCTGATCTTGTGACCGGCTTCGACGATGATTTCGCCGGCTCGCTCGGAATCGCTGGGATAGACCACGTCGTCGACGGCGATCATGCCCTCGATCTTTTCGGCCGACTTGCCGCTGGTGATCTTGATCGTTTCGGTTTCGTAAAACGCGTTCAAGAATGTCCGCGTCGGTGCTGTACTTCGGATCCATCGCGCGCAGCAGCGTCGTGGCCGAAAACTTACCGCTCTGGTCAATTCGCACCGTCAATGAGTCTTTCTTGGTCACGTTGACTTCGATCCACGAACCCCGTTCCGGGATCACGCGGCACGAGGGCAGCTTGCGATCGGTCGTCGTGTCCTGTTCCAAGACGAAGTCGACGCCGGGGCTGCGGTGCAGTTGGCTAACGACGACGCGTTCGGCACCGTTGATGATGAACTCACCACCGCCCAAGCATGATCGGCAGGTCGCCCAGGTAGACTTCTTCTTCGAGCGGTTCTTCGCGGTTCAGTCGCAACCAGATCCGCAGCGGGCGACCATAGGTCAGGCGAAGCTGACGACATTCTTGGCTGGTGTAGCGAGGCTTTCCGAGTTCGTAGTACAGGTACTCCAGCGTCGTATTGCCGTCGTAGCTGGCGATCGGGAAAATCTCGTGCAAGACGCCTTCGAGGCCCTGCAGCTTTCGCTTTCGCGAATCCGTGTTTTCCTGCAAGAACTCGGCGTACGAAGCGGTTTGCAAGGCGGTCAGGTCGGGCAGCTCGAAGTTGCCTCCCAAGCCGGTGCCGAAGTGACGGACGGTTGTCGGTTCTAGTCGACGGTGACTGGTGGTTGCCATCGTTTAGAAAAGCTCCTTAGAGAAAGCCAAGTGGTTGAGCAGGGAAGGAAGCAGCGGGGATGCTGCGGACGTGTTCAAGCGGTCATCAGATCGAAGCGTCAAGCATCTGCTATCTGCGAAGAATGCGAATCTGCAAAAAACATGGGCGAGAAACATAGGCCTGCGGAAAATGCGTTGCGGCGGAAGCGACGTCTGCCAGAACCGAACCGGTTTGCATCCGGGCGGTCGAACCAACTATCAACCGCGAAACCGGAAGGCCGACCTGCGTGATCGCGGGCGACCGAGAAAGCCAACGTCCTGTTCACGGACGCCAAGAAAGTGGGTTGTCGAAAAACAAAGTCCCCGACAAACCGCACCGGCATTGCATTGGCCGAGCAGTCGAAGCGGGGGAGCGGACGGGCAGAGACGCAAGATAGGGCCGATGAACACTCTTGAAAAATATCACAATGCCCCGAAAGCGAAAAGGGCAACTCGCACATTTTGGCCCGAATTATGCTCCGCCGCCAAATCGTGAGGCTTTCAGCCGCCGAGGAACAAAAACCCAAAAAAATTCGCTTTTTTTGCTCGCCATAAATTGCCAGTGCAAGAAAAATTCAAAATTTTTCTTCAGTAAGCAGGATTTCGCCTTTAAAAACAGTCAAGGGGAGTCAGGGTTGCTTTGGCGAGAAAGTTTTTTAGTTTCGCCACTTCGGTCATTTTGAGATTTTCTGATTTTTCTTTTTTTGTTTGTTTGGCAGTTTTTTTGGGTCACCATGGTGCCAAATGCGAGGGCATCAAATGCAGGGCATCAAATGCGAGGGCATTAGATGCGTGGACACCGGCGGCCGGGGGAGCAGGGTGGTCGCCGATCCTCGCAAGTTCCTCTCCCCCATCCCACCACCACCTTCGGAGTGTTCCGGCCATGCGAGCGTTCATCAGTTATTTCGCAATTCTGCGGTTCTGCGTCCTGGTCTGCATCCCAGCGATCGCCTCGTTCGGCACCGCCTCCACCGCCTCGGCACAGCGAGCCAATTACCAGGCCACCCTGCCGGCCGCTGTCCAGGCCGCGTACCCCGACGGTGCCCCGTCCTCACAGACGCAGACTGTGGCCGCCGATGAATTCGCCGACCCGGCTTCGCCGGCCGACGCAGGCTTGAATTCGATCGCGCCCTCCGATGTCATCCTCCAGAAGGAGATTGACACGCTGGAAGCTGAGAGGTCGATCCTGAAAGTTCAGCTCGGCGATGGGCACCCGAGCGTGCAGGTGTTTGATGCGCGAATCGAAGCCGCTGAAAAGGCGCTCGCTAACCTTCGTCGCCGCAATGCAGGCGTCGACGCGAAGGATGGCGGCGAGGCGTTCCCTGCCACGTCGCCCGCGATGACGGACTCGGAAACGCAAAAGACGATCGAGCAACTGCAGCGAGCGGTGAGGATCTTGGCCGAACGACTCGTTGCGCTCGAGGACGAAGTTGAAAAGCTGAAGCAGTAGCGGCCGTCGTGCCTCTTCTGCCCTTGCCGGGACGGCAATCGGATCGGACACTTGGCGGCACTATCGCGGCGAGCATGGATCGCGCGTAACCAACCAGCACCGATCGATCGCAAGTCATGAACGTCACCGACTTCCTGGAAACTCACTTCCGCCACTTCAATGCACGCGAGCTGGTCGCCGCCGCCCGCAGCTACGGCCAATTCGTCTCGGCCGAAAACAACGGCCGCATGATGGTGACGCTGGCCGGGGCGATGTCGACGGGCGAGCTCGGTTTGTCGCTGGCCGAGATGATCCGCGCCGGCAAGGTCCACGCGATCACTTGCACGGCGGCCAACCTTGAAGAAGACATCTTCAATCTGGTCGCGCACGACGATTACCGCATCGTCGAAAACTGGCGAGCGCTTTCGACCGAGGACGAAGTTGCGCTGCGTGACGGCGGATTCAACCGCGTCACCGACACTTGCATTCCCGAAACGGTGATGCGTCACATCGAAGGACGCTTGACGCCGATGTGGGTCGATGCGGCGAAGAGCAACCGTGGCCGGATGCCGGTCGATTTCATGTTTGACCTGCTAGACGACAAGGACTTGGTCCAGCATTACCAAGTCCCGCGATCGGCAAGCTGGGTCGCGGCGGCCAAGGACGCTGGCATCCCGGTCTTCACGCCGGGGTTCGAGGATTCGACGCTAGGCAATATCTATGCGGCGCGAGTGATCGACGGGACCGTGCCCAACCACACTGCGATCGCGACCGGCACGTACCAAATGCAGCGGCTGGCCCAGTGGTATGAAGAGGAATCGGCGGCATCCCCGATCGGGTTCTTCCAAATCGGCGGCGGCATCGCGGGCGACTTTCCGATCTGCGTTGTGCCGATGCTGATTCAAGACCTGAAGAAAGACATTCCGCTGTGGAGCTGGTTCTGTCAGATCAGCGACGCGATCACCAGCTTTGGCGGCTACAGCGGCGCGGTGCCCAACGAAAAGATCACTTGGTGCAAGCTGGAAGCCGACGGCCCGAAGTTCGTGATCGAATCGGACGCGACGATCTGTGCGCCGCTGATCTTTGCGCACGTGCTGGGCTGGTGATTGCCGGAACTTAGGTCCGCCACGCCGTGGCGGAGCATTGCATTGACTGCGAATCGCTTTGCTGTTCGGCCCTGCTACGGCGTGTCAGGGCGACGTCGCGACGCAAATCTACAGTCCCACCCGTCGTCCTTCCGCCTCGCTTCTTACCGCTGCATCATAAATAGACACCGCTCGGTACGCATCGTCCAAGTCGCCCATGCTGCGGACCAGGCTGGTGACGCTGCGATGAAATCTAGAAAGCAGTTGTTCGCCGACCGGCGATTCGGTGTCGAGTGTTTCCATGTTTCGGCCGGCGTCGTCGAACCACACCAACGTCGTCGGCAGATCGATGAACGCGATGCCTCGCTGGCAACAAATCTGCATCGCCGAGGGCGGACGGAACCCCGACGCCTCGTGCCAGGTCGAACGGATGTAGCTGCCGCAACTGATCTGTGCGGTCACCGGCGGCAACTTGTCCGTGCCCGGAAACGCCACGCTCATGCACCGGTAATCCGACGCCCCCTCATTTTCGTGATTGACCGACGAAACCGTGACGGGTTCGCGACCGACGACGTAGCGGCACCAATCGATCAGCTCGATCAGTTCTCGCCGCGCCGGGTCGCTGGGCAAGACCTCTTTGTGCGCCGACGTTTCCGCCGCAGCCAACGGCAGCCGTCGGTGACAGAAGATCAACTGTGGCGAACCCAATCGAGTCGCAATCAATTCCTTTAGTCGAAGCGTCGCCGGCGCGAACCGGCGCGGCAGTTCGACCATGAACGCGACGCCGGATTCATCCACTAGCGATCGCAGGGCGACATCGCGTTGGGTGTCAAAGTCCAAGTCACCGGCCCAGTACACCGCCTTTCCCGCTTCGCACGCGGCCATCACCGGCAACCATCCGAGCCAGTTACGCTCCAGCACGATGACGGCGTCGATGTCGCACCGCGACACCAACGATCGATACCCGTCGACAACGTCGGCTTGGAATTCAGCGGCCACGTTTTCGGCCAGTTTCGCCACCGTGGAAAAGACCGCACGCACGTCAAACCGATCGTGCAAGACACGGATCGCGGGTCGGTGACGGGTTTGCCAAGCATCGCCTTGGCCGATCAATCCGATCCGTAACTTCATTGGCCGATCCGTATCTTCATGAGCGGGAGTTCAAAAAACGGAAGTTCCCGGAGGTTTCCGTGCGGTCATTGTGACCGAAATTCGCTATTCGCGGACACGCGAGCCTTCGGAACCCGGCAAAAAATTTCGAGAGGTGTACCCATCCCTTTGGTGGATGGTACCTTTTGCCGCAGTTTTTTGGCACGCCGGAAGTTGTTTGCAAGGGTGACTTTAGGACAAGATGGCCGGATCGCGTTCGGGGGGTGATCAAAAAAGTGAGGCTCGCGTCAAGATTGATTTTCCAAAAAGTGGGTCGAAGCTGCTTGTGGCACCTCAATCGACCCATATACTCCGCCGAAGTTTGCACGGCTGGCCAACCCGAAAGGTCTAGCCAACCCGCCCGGTTCGCCGAAACAACAAAAGTCGCCCGATTTGCCTAGGTGAATGAGTTCACCTGCATGATTGAATTCATGTGGTCGGCAATTCGGAGCCCAGGAGTTTGCGGAGAAGCTCGGGGTTTGCGGAAAGGGTCGTGGCGAACACAGCGAAGCGAAGGAGAAACCAGACTTGGTCAACGGTCACTGGGGATGCCGATCCAGGCACCCCGAGTCGGCAGGGAGCCCAGGTCGCAGTGAGTTTTCAGAGGATTTGCTTTCCGGCGAGTCGGCGATCATCGCCCCGCAGGTTTGCCTGTGGCTTCACAACTTTTCTTTGAGGGAACATATATGGTTTTGTTACTTTTGGCGGTTGCGCTTGCCAGTGTCACCAGCGAGCAACAGATGCATCAAAAGTACGCCGAGGCCTACGAGGCTTCGGTCGAAGAACACAAGCCCCTGATGGTCGTGGTCGGAGCACCGTGGTGCCCGGCGTGCAACGTGCTAAAGGAAACGACGATCAAGCAGATGGCGACGACCGGCGAACTTGATTCGGTCAGCCTTGCCGTCATCAACAAAGACGACGATCCCGAATTGGTCGAGCAATTGACCGGGGACGACAAGATGCTTCCCCAGATCATCGTCTTCACGCAAGAGAACGGGAGCTGGAAGCGTCGCAAGCTGCTCGGATTCCAACCCAAGCAACCCGTCCGCTCGCTGATCCGCAACGCGCTCGGCGGCTGAGCAGGCGGGCACTGAACGTAGGTCCGTCACGCCGTGACGGAGCACTGATTTGGTCGAACAGCGTTGCTGTTCGGCCCTGCCACGGCGT
The DNA here is from genome assembly GCA_963836865.1 of Pirellulaceae bacterium. Classification (GTDB taxonomy): domain Bacteria; phylum Planctomycetota; class Planctomycetia; order Pirellulales; family Pirellulaceae; genus Rubripirellula. The sequence goes on from CAWILC010000007.1 coordinate 276,540, forward strand.
GTCAGGGCTACGGTTTGCCGCGAAACGTCGGTCGACGACGTCACGCCTGGGCGTTCGATTCGCCCTTCGTTATCCTTTCGGACGGTTCCATTTTCTGTTCGACTCGCGATCCTTCGCCGATGACTTTTCCTGACGACCTCCGCCACTTGATTCGGACTGATGAACCGCTCGGACCTCGCGTCTGGTTGGGCATTGGGGGGCCGGCCCATTACTTTGCCGAACCGGTCGACATTGACGACATTCGGCGACTGGTCGTTGCGGCGCAGGATGCCGGGCTGACCAAGCGAATCCTTGGCGACGGCAGCAACCTGTTGGTTCGCGAGTCCGGCGTCGACGGGCTGGTCATTTCGCTCTCGGCCGCCGCAACCAGCGGGCTGTCGATCGATGGGAACAAGATGACCGTCGGCGCGGGCGCGAAACTGTCGCACGCGGTGATCAAAGCCGTCGGCGCGGGACTGGGTGGACTGGAACACTTGGTCGGCATTCCTGGGACCGTCGGCGGAGCCGTGGTCAGCAACGCATCCAGCGGCGGCCGCGATCTCGGGTCGGTCGTCCACAGCGTCTCGGTGCTTGAAAAGGATGGCCGGACGCGGACGCTAACCCAGCAAGAAGCCGGTTTTTCGCACCGAAAAACGTCGCTGACCGGATTGATCGTGCTGAGCGTCACGCTTGAGTTGGAGGCTCGTGATTCGGCGGCGTTGACCAAGCGGATGCAGAAACTTTGGATCGGCCGAAACGCATCGCGGCCAAGCGAAGAGCGACGAATCGCGATGCCGTTTGTCGACCCGGACGGAATGCCGACTCGCGATCTGATCCAGCAAGTCGGACTGGCGGGGCTTCGTGAGGGCGACGTTTCGCTGGACGCCAGCCAACCGCATTACATCGTCGCGCACGACAACGCGACCAGTGATCAATGCTTGCGGTTGATCGAACGGGTTCGCGAGCAGGTTTTGCTGAAGACCGGGATCGACTTGCAATTGAACCTGCAAATCTGGTAACTCCGTCGGTATCGGGCTTGGCCTGATTTTTAATTCACACCGACGGCGGGGGCTTGCCTGTGGCGATGCGATCGCCCGAACCAGAAACGACGCGGCCGGTTCGCGATGCGATCCGGCGGTTGATCCAGCGCCGGCGGCGCTTTCGATCCTGTGGCCGGCGCTGCTGATCGTGGGCGGCTACATCGCGTGGCACCGCTGGGGCGTGGCCAATGTCGGGCCGAACTTCCAGTCTGTCGATCCGGCGCTGATCCAAGTCAGCGACCCGCCGCCGCACGTCCGCAGCAACATCACGCAAAGGGTCTATCGCGACACGGCGATGCAGGGTCTGTCGCTGATGGATCGGCAAGCGGCGGCAAAAATCGCATCCGCGTTTTCGCTGCACCCGTGGGTTCGCAACGTCACCAGCGTTCGGAAGCTTCCCGGCGGCGGCGTCGACGTGCGGCTGGAATATCGCCAGCCGGTCGCGATGGTTCAGGTGTATCGAACGATCGGCGGCCGACGCGAAAAGTATTTCTTTCCGATCGACGCCGACGCGGTCCTGTTGCCGACGAAGGACTTCACGCGAGCGGAAACGATCGAGTTCGTTCACATCGACGTCGAAGGTGCCGATTCGACGAACGCGGAAGGCATGGCGTTTGGCGACTTGCGAGTCGCGGCGGCGGCGAAGTTGGCGGCGGTACTACTGCCGCTTCGCGACAAGATCGCGATCGAAAGCATCCGCGTTTCCGGCGACGTGCGTCAGATGACGGTGCCGCAATTGGAACTGGTCACGGCGAATCAAACGCGACATTTCTGGGGCAGCCCGCCCGGCATGGAATTGCCCAACGAGTCGGCCGCGATCAGCAAACTGCAAACGCTGATGACAATCGACCTGAATCAGTCGGCGGACCTGCGCGTGGCACGACGGTGAGGGAGCAGGTTTTAGGGACTAGGGATTAGGTTTTAGGAAAAGGCATCGCCGCTTGCTTCCTAGCACCTAATTCCTAAAACCTCCTGCCCCCAAATTCTGCTCTTTTCGTGAAACACCAACTTCGGCTATGGTTCGCCAATCATCCGCAAATGAGTGCGGTTTGGATCGGGGGTTCCCGCGGCGATGAACGCCAACCCTGATGCCAGCTAGAACCGCGATGCAATGGAATTTGCCGGGAATTTCCCGCTTGGCCACGGAGGAGCCAGACCATGTTGTTGGACCGAATCGATATCGATGCTCACGGACCCCTGCGCGGCGTCGAACTGGGCCCATTCGCTGAACACCTGAACGTCGTCTCCAGCCCCGATGGCTCGGGCAAGACCGCGATCGCTCGCTTCATCCGCGACTCGCTGGTCAACCGCGATTATCCGCTTGGCATGATGAGTTCATCGACCGGGCGAGTCGTCTGGGCCGACCGACATGGCTTGCTGCATTGCCGCCGCGAAAAAGATGGCACGCGAGGCGGACGACGCACCGTCGAATTCGAATCCCGCGGCGACGCTCGATCGATCTACGGCGACGCGATCGGCGGATCATGGGTCGACGCGTCGGCCAACCGACCGATCACCGAATCCGCGATGGCGATGAAGTCGATCCAGTTGCCCGAAAGCTTGGTCGATGGCGTCATCACCGATACCGGCGTGACGTCGGTCAGCCGAGTCGTGTCGGCGTGCGTGCGAAGCGGACTGGACTCGGCCGAAACGTACCGATCGCTGCCGATGAACCACGGTTCGGTCTATGCCGATCGCGATCTGGGCGTCGATTCGATCGGCGGCTACCGCCCCCAGCGTCACGACGATCGCACCTACGAAGATAACCGTCACCACCGCGAAGAACGTGCCGCGATGGATTCCAAGCTGGCGCGGCTGCACGACACCGTGCGAGGCCTGCGGTTCCGTCAAAACGAACTTCATCGCTGGATCGCCGAACTGGACCGCGACGCCGCTCGCTTGTCCGCGACGCCACAACGCACCGCCGCGTACCAGCACTACGCCGCGATCTCGGATGAAGGACTGCGTCATCGTCTGGACGACCTAGACGCCCAAATGATCCGTTGGCAGCGAGCGTTGCTGGAAGTCCGCGGCCTCCGCGCCGCGATCCTGGCAGGCCGCGAAGCGTTTGGCCGGCACGCCGTGCCGGCTTGGGACGAAGCGACGCTACGTCAAATGCGAATGGACGGTTTTGTCCGCGCGATCGACCGAGGCTTCGACGACTGGTACGACGCCGCCTACGCCGGTCCGAATCGACCGCTCGTTCACATCGATGAAGTCGATTCGAGGATCGATTCGGCGACTCGGCACATCGACTGGCTGTTGTCGCGTTACGCCGCCGCCGATCCGTTGCAGCACGCCTGGTTCGAGCAAATCCCGGCGTCGGCCGGTTACCGAAGCGGTCGTTACGCTTCGGCGACGACGTTGGAAGAAACGCTTCGCGCGATCCGCGAAGACTTGCATGTCGCACAGCGTCACACGACGACCCGTCACGGGCAAGCATCGACGCTGAACTACTCGCAAGGCGAACTGGAAGAACTGTCGCACAGCGAATCGTGGCTGATCGCCGCGATCGAAGGGCTGACCCGTCACCGCGATGCACTTTTACACCACCATCAATCGCAATCCGAAACGCATTTCGACGCCAGCACCGCGGTCCGCCCGCTGTTCTTTGGCTTGGTCCAAGAACACGAAGCGCGTCGAGTCGAATTGGACCGCGTGACGGCGGAGTTGGACGCGTGTCTTCGTTCGGCCGCGGTGCTGCGTCATGCGATGCGGTCACGTTCAGCGACGGATCATCCAATGCTCGATCGCAGCCTCGCCATGCGAAGCAGCGATTCGCCGTTGGCCGACGCTGCCAGCGTTTGGTTGACTCGATTGTCGGCCGGTCGTTTGCGCCGCGTCGATTGGCCATATCAACTGTTCCGCAATCACTCCGCCGTGGTTTATCCGGGCGGTTACGCGGGCGGAAGTCACGCGTCGCAGACCGGCGTGATGATTGACGGACGCGAAGAAACGCAGTGCCCCGCCGCCGACCGCGCGATCGCCGTGATGGCGGTTCGTTTGGCCGCCGGCGAATTGCTGGCCCAGCTCGGCCGGCCGGTGCCGTTGGTGTTTGAGACGCACCGCGAATTGTTCATGGACGGCTTCCAAGCTGATCGTTCGGCGTCGTATGGCCCATTGGATTCTTACAGCTCGCACGGTCCCTACAGTTCGCACGGTTCCTACAGTTCCTACGGTTCTTACGGGCGAGTCAATCATCCAATCGCGGCGGCGCTTCGAGATTACGCCGGACGTGGTCGCCAAGTCGTGGTGCTGACAAGTCATCCGGCGCTCGCCGAACAACTCGGCCGCGTTGGTGCCCGAACGTTTGCGGTCGAAGCACAACGCACTGTCCATGCGCACCGACCGATGTGGCGTCCGCAGTACCACAGTGAAAGCTACACCGGCCCGCACCCGCAAACTTATGGGCCACAAACTTACGGTCCGCAAACTTACGGCCCGCAAAGCGATGGCTTGCATTGCCACGCGGTCGGACCGACCGACATCAATCGCGATTTCGATGTGGCTTGGCGTGAAGCGTACGGCGTTCATGACGACGGGTACGCACGGACCGATTGGGCTCCCGATGGCACCGAATTTCGAGACGGCTATTACTACGCCGACTCGTACACGACCGCTCCTTCGCATGAGTCCAATGCTTCGCACGGGTCCAACGCACAGGCGACTGGTGGATCGTACCAACGCACACAAAGGAGTCTCCGATCGTCGGAGAGTAACTTTCGCGGCGAGCGACGCGATGGCGCGGGTGTACCCGCGACCCTGGTGAAGCAAGCCGCTCGGCCGGACAGTCCGTTCTTTTTGAGCGTGGACAGTCCGATCGATCAGGCTCCATCGATCGACGCCGTTGCGGCGGCGCGACTTCGCGGCTTGTCCGTCACTCATATCACTCACCTGATGCAGCAGGACGCCAATCGCTTGGCCGATGCGTTGGGACTGGCCGATGTCGATGCCGCGACGGTTCGTCGTTGGCAAGCCGAATGTCGGTTGGTTTGTCGAGTGCCCCAGCTTCGCGGCTTCGACGCTCGCGTGCTGGTCGGCTGCGGCATCACCACGCCGGCTCAATTGGCATCCATTCACCCGATCGATTTGCTGCGAGGCGTCGAAGAGTTCTTGGCGACCGAAGCGGGCCAAAAACTTTTGCTGTCCGGAACCAGTCATGAGCTGTCCCGATTGACCGGATGGATCGCGGCGGCCAACAGCAACAGCGACCGCGAGTACGGTGGCTTCGCGAGAGGCCGCTTGCGAGGCCAACGCGTCGCGTCGGCAAAGGTGGGCGGCAAGCGAAGTTACTATCGCGACGCCGACTTGATCGATGATCGTGATGCCAACGATCGTGATGGGGCCTACACGTTTGACAGTGATCGTTACGAGTACGAAGACGCCGACGGCCGGACCGTCCGCGGCACCCGTCGCCGTCGCCGTCAAAGCGAATCGCCAAACGGCAGTCGAGCCGTTCGCCGCACCAGCAGCGAAGCCGAACTCGGAATCGACTTGGACGGCGACGGCATCCTGGACCACGACCCCGTCGACGTCATCCGGGCCAGCCGAAGAAAAGCCAGCGTCAGCGGATCAGGAAGCGGTAACGGCAACGGGCAAGCCCGCCGCCGATCCCGCCAGAGTGAAAGCTCAACTCGCTCACGCTCCCCCGAGTCCCATGCGTCATCTACGTCCCACGCGTCGTCTACGGCCTATCGTGCCCGCGTGGAACGTCCCGACCGAGAAACCGTCCGCTACGAACGCGAACTGCGGCCCGAACGCGACCCACGCACCGAACGTGAACCACAAGAGCGTCGCGAACGTGCCGAACGCGAGTCGCGTGACACCCGTGACACCGAACTTCGGTTCTACCTGCAACGGGACAGCCCCATTGTCGATGCCCCGTCGATCGGTGCTCGCATGGCCGAGCGGTTGCACGCGATCGGGATTTACACCGTCGACGACTTGCTGACCGCCGATCCGTCGGACGTCGCCGAACAGCTTGGTCATCGCCGCATCGACGCCGATGTCGTGCTGCAATGGCAACAGCAATCGACGCTCGTTTGCCGCGTGCCGATGCTTCGCGGTCACGACGCTCAGCTGTTGGTCATGGCCGAGGTCACGACCGCGGAAGAGCTGTCCGTCCAAGATGCTGATGACTTGTTCGGAATCATCGACCCGATCGCTCGCAGCAGCGATGGCAAGCGAATCGTCCGCGGCGGCAAGCTTCCCGACTTGGAAGAAGTCACCGAGTGGATCGGCTACGCCCAGCAGCATCGCACGCTGCAAGCGGCGTAACGCATCTGGAAGCGAGCCAAAAGTAGGGTGGGTCCAGGAGCTTCAGCGACGCCAGACCCACCAATTGGTCCATGCGAAGACGGTGGGTCTGGCGTCGCTGAAGCTCCTGGACCCACCCTACCCCTACTCACCCCGCATCGTTCTACCGTGAGACCAATGCCTTCGGTGGGGCATGAAACGAAGCAGATTTTCCGTTGAAAAAACGATTTTCGATTTTGGGGGAATTTTTGCCGGAAAGCCCTTTGCATGACCGATAAATCCAAGCATAATTCGCGCGTTCGTTGATCGTGATCCCGAGGCGAGGCCAAGGCCCGCTGACTCGGATGGCGAAACAGGACGGTGCCAATGTCGAAAGCGTCTTTTGAAAGCTCGGCGAAGGCGAAATTTGATTGATCGTTGTTCTTGGTTGTTCCGACGTGGGGAATGATTCGGCTTGCTGGTGAGCAAGTCGATTGATCCGCGGGAGACTTCTTTCAAATTTGCCAAAACATTTTTTGGCACGACCTGCGTTTGCGTGGCTCCTTTGAAAAAGAGCCAAACCTGCTGATGCGGACCGTTCTGGGTCCGGCAAGCAAAAGAATTGGCCTGGCTGAAAAAGTCGGCCGACCGTATTTGATCTGAACCCGTTTGATCCGATCGAACCATCCGTAACTCGGCTCCAACGTTTGGGGTCGCTCTGACAAGAGTGCGGAGGTTCTTGTTCCCTTGAGTTTCCGTCCATGTCGGGCGGGATACCGTTTTAACCATCGAAGGCGAGGTGCAATCCACTTCCATGCAAACCGACATCCTGATGCCGCAAACGACGCGGCGAGCCCAAAGCGTTCTTTCCTTTGACCAAGCACGCGAACTGGGCGAGCGACACGGAACACCACTGCTAGTGGTGTCAAAGTCGAAATTGGTTCAAACCTATCGAACCATGCGAGACCACCTTCCAGGAGTCGAGTTGTTTTACGCCGCCAAGGCGAATCCGAATCCGTACGTGTTACAGATTCTGCAGGAAGAAGGATGCTCGGTCGACGTCTGCAGCCATGGCGAACTGACCGCGGCCAAGCAAGCCGGTTTTGCGCCCTCGGGGATGCTGCACACGCACCCCTGCAAGACGCGTCAGAACCTGATGGACTGCTATGACGAAGGCGTCCGGTTGTTCGTCTATGACAACGACAGCGAAGCCGAAAAGATCGCTCGCCACACTCCCGACGTGGACCTTTTGCTGCGTTTGGCGATGTCCGCCGGCAGCAGCATGATCAACTTGTCGGCCAAGTTCGGTGCCGATCCTCGCGAAGCGGTCGACTTGTTGGTCGCGGCGAAAAATCGCGGCCTGAACGTCCGCGGGTTCTCGTTTCACCTCGGATCGCAGTGCCTCAACCCGAGCGATTACCGGACGGTGCTGCGGCGGGTCCGGCGATGCTGGGATGAAGCAGCAGCGTTGGGAATTGAACTGGAAGTCCTGGACATCGGCGGCGGTTTTCCGGCGCCGTACCGAGACAACGAAATGATGACGCTGGCGAGCTATTGCGACAGCGTTTCGGAAAGCCTCCGCGAAGTCTTTGGCGACACGGGCGTGCGACTGATCGCCGAACCGGGCCGTGGCTTGGTCGCCGAGTGCATCACGCTGGTGACGCAGGTGCTCGGCAAGAGCACTCGCGGTGGGACGACTTGGTACATCATCGACGACGGTCTGTACGGATCGTTCTCGGGCAAGGTGTTCGACCACGTCGACTACAACGTGATCGCGGACAACCCGCTGGGCCTGCCGCTGCACCCGTGCGTGCTGGCCGGCCCGACCTGCGACAGCAGCGACGTGGTGGCCCGCGACCAAATGTTGCCGGAACTGAGCGTCGGTGACTTGCTGCTGGTACCAACGATGGGCGCGTACTGCGGCGCGAGTGCATGTCCGTTCAACGGCCTGCCCGTGGCCGGCTCGGCGATGATCGAGTAGGTCGATGCGGTAGCCGCGGATGCGTATGACGCGGAAGCCGCGGTGCGGTAGCCGCGTAGCGGCGATGCGTAAGCCCGCGATAGCGGCGGTGCGGTAGCCGCGTAGCGGCGGCATAGGAATAGCCAGGGGCGGAAGCCCCTGGACAATCCGCGCCAATCATTTCACAGCCGCGTAGCGGCGACATAGATCGCGGACCCAGCGCCCGACTATGTCGCCGCTACGCGGCTGGTTTTGTTTTGCAATTCCGTTCCAGGGGCTTCCGCCCCTGGCTATTCCTATGCCGCCGCTACGCGGCTTTTCCTATGTCGCCGCTTGCGCGGCTATTCCTCTGCTGCCGCCTGCTTGCCGATCGCCATCCGCCGCGCTCTTTGTCGCACGGCGTGACGCGTCTTTACTTGCGTGCGGTCCATCCTAGCATCGAGATCGTCTCATCTCGCCTTGCCTAATCGCTCGAGTTGACTGACTCGGCACACGGTTTGTGCGACACAATGTCGCTCGGATGTTGGTCGGCATTGCCAGCTTGCTACCGAGACCGCCATACTGCGTCGCGATTGGGCAATGGACGCCCGCTTCCTCTCTATTTCCCGACCCGCGGAAACGGCCCCGGGCCCAGGTTGACGACCGCTCAGGTTGTTGACGACCTCGGTCGACGGCCGGACGAAAGTATTATGCAACGGTTTTTGTTTCCTCGCTGGATCAATCCCCTCTTGGGCGTTTTGGCTGTCGCAGTCGCCGCCGGCGCCGTGTTCGCCGGTGCGATGGGCGGACTGCTGACTGACCCCGTGACGCTGAACATCGGCTATCAACCGGACCAACCGGTGCCGTTCAGCCACGCGATTCACGCTGGCCAGTTGAAGATGGATTGCCGGTACTGCCACAACACGGTCTTCGATGCCGCGCACGCCGCCGTGCCGCCGACCGCAACGTGCATCAACTGCCACTCGCCGGCGGACGACCAGGGCGTGTCACAACTTGCCGCCGTTCATGCCGAGAGCGCGAAGCTGGCCCCGATCCACGAGAGCTGGGAAACCGGCCGCAGCGTGGCTTGGAAGCGAGTCCACAATCTGCCCGAGTACGTGTACTTCAACCACGCCGCGCACGTGAACAGTGGCGTCAGTTGCAAGTCGTGCCACGGCCGTATCGACCAGATGGAAGTCGTCTACCAACACGAAGAGCTGTCGATGGCGTGGTGCATTTCTTGCCACCGCAACCCTGAACCGCACCTGCGTCCGATGGAATTCGTGACGAAGCTGGATTGGGATTTCGAGAGCCCCGAAGCTCAAGCCGAATTTGCCGCCGAATGGCGGAAAGATCACAACATCAACCCGCAAGTCCACTGCGCCGTCTGTCACCGCTAGGGCGACGGGCGACCTGCCGGGCAACCGCGTTTCACTGACATAAATTCTTTCTCGTTACTGTTCGACATGACTGTCAATCATCCGGAAACTTCGACCTCCGACGCCACCCCGGCCGCGGACGCCACCCGCCCGCAGTACTGGCGCAGCCTCGCCGAATTCCGCGGCGGGAAAGAATTCGAGCAATACCTCGATCGTGAATTCCCGGTCGCGGCATCGGAATTTCCCGAAGGCGTTTCGCGTCGTCGCTGGATGCAGTTGATGGGCGCCTCGCTGGCCCTGGTCGGCGCGGCCGGTTGCCGTTATCCGGAAGAAGAGATCCTGCCGTTCGTGATCCGCCCGGAAGGCCGGATCCCTGGTGAAACGTACAGCCGAGCGACCAGCTTTGAATTGGCCGGACGCGTCTACAATCTGCTGGTTACGAACTTCGACGGTCGCCCGCTGAAGATCGAACCGAACGATCAACACCCGGCCGGTTCGGGCACCGACGTGTTCTCGCAGGCTTCGATCCTGGGCCTGTACGATCCCGATCGCGCTCGTGGCGACGAAGGATTTCTGCTGCGTCGCGGCGAAGACCGCCGCATGCCGGTGGGCTGGGAAGAATTCGAGAACTTCAGCAAGAGCCTGGTCAAAACCTCCGCGAAGGACGGCGGCGCGAAGTTCGCCGTGTTGATGTCGCCGACGTCGTCTCCGTCGACGGCGCGGATGTTGACGGCACTTAAGAAAAAGCTGCCCAAGGCTTCGATCTGTCGCTTCGATTCGGTCGACGGCGATGCGATGGCGGTCGCGACCAAGGAAGTGTTCGGCAAGACGGCCAAGCCGGTCTATCAGCTTGATCAGGCCGACGTGATCTTGACGCTGCAGTGCGACCTGCTGGGCAATCACAAGTCGATGATTTCGGCCGCGAAAAGTTTTGCAAAGCGACGCGATCCGGTCGCCGGCGAGATGAATCGTTTGTACGTCGTCGAAGGCGGCTACAGCGGCACCGGTGCGAGCGCGGACACGCGACTAGCGCTTCGCCCGAGTCAAATGCCGGCGTTCTTGGCCGAACTGGGTCGACGAGTCGAAGAGCTTCGCGGCGGAGCGGAGCATGACCACAGCGGCGAAGTCGAAAAGGGCTTCAACGAGCTCGATCCGGCCGAGCGGCTTGAAAAGTTTTTGGACGTCGCCGCGCACGACATCGCCGAAGCGGGTGACAAGGCCGTCGTCGTCGTTGGCGAATCGCTGGGTGCCGAGGCGGTCGCCGCTGGCATCCGCATGAACCAAAAGCTTGGCTCGCTTGGCAAGTCGATCAAGTTCATGCCGACTGTCGACGCCGAGCTGGGTGATACGGTCACGCTGAAAGACCTGGTCGCGAAGATGAACGCGGGCGATGTCGACGCCCTGCTTGTCCTTGGTGACAACCCCGTCTTCACGGTCCCGGGCGACCTGGATCTAACCGGCGCGATCTCCAGGGTCGAACATTCGATCTACTTGGGGGAATACGACGACGAGACGGCGTTCGTTTGCGACTGGTCGCTGCCCCAATCGCATCCGCTGGAATCGTGGGGTGACGTGATCGGCGACGACGGCCTGTACGGCGTTTGCCAACCGCAAATCCTGCCGCTGCTGGGCGGTCGTGCGACGATCGAAGTGCTGGCGGCGATGCTGGACGAAAAAGAACCCGACGGCATGTCGATCGTTCGTCGCACGGCGGATGAAGTCGCGGGTGCCGCGGTCAGCGACCGTAAGTGGCGAGCGATGTTGCACGACGGCTTCGACAAAGACATTGCCGTTGCGGCGGACTTGAAAGCTACCGGCGAAGGGAAAGCTTCGGACCTTCCGGCCCCCGTCGCCGATGGGGACGTCGACAAGGACTCGCTGGAAGTCATCTTCGTGCCCGCCGACGGACTTTACGACGGCCGGTTCGCAAACAATGGTTGGCTGCAGGAACTACCGCAATCGCTGACCAAGATGTCGTGGGACAATGCGGCGGTGATGGGCCCGCGAACGGCGGCGGCGTTGGGGGTCAAGCACGAACTGATCGTGAACCTGGCCGTGGGCGATGCAAAGATTCAAATGCCGGTTTACGAAATGCCGGGTCTGGCTCCGGGCGTGGTGGTCGTTCAAATCGGTTACGGCCGAACGCGTGCCGGACTGGTCGGCGGGAACGCGGCCAAAGAAGTCGATTCGGTCGGTGTGAACGTTTCGCCGCTTCGCAGCATCGACTCCATGGCGGTCGCGTACAACGTCGAGGGTCGTCCACGATTCGAGGAAGTCGAGATCGCGACGACTCAGGATCACTGGGCGATCGACGAACGTGGACGAGACGAAACGCAGCAGCGTAGCTTCAGCTTGGTTCGCGAAGGCACGACGGCGTTGCTTGCCAAAGTGCCCGAGTTCGCCGAATCGAAGGGGCCTCACGTCCCCAAGGTCGGCCGCGACGGGTCGCTGTGGAAAGAGCCCATCAATTCGATCGAAATGGAAACGCCCAGGCTGCCGCAGTGGGGCATGTCGATCGACTTGACCAAGTGCATCGGTTGCAACGCCTGCGTGGTGGCTTGCCAGAGCGAAAACAACGTGCCGATTGTCGGCCGCGAACAGGTTCTCAATAGCCGCGAAATGCACTGGTTGCGTCTGGACCGTTACTTCCAAGGTGACGAAGACAACGCCGACGTGGTGCAGGAACCGGTCGCTTGCATGCACTGCGAAACGGCTCCGTGCGAACAGGTTTGCCCCGTCGCCGCGACGGTTCACACCGACGAAGGCATCAACGCGATGGCTTACAACCGCTGCATCGGAACGCGGTACTGTGCCAACAACTGCCCGTTCAAGGTCCGCCGCTTTAACTACTTCAACTACAACAAAGACATCGGCGTCGGTTACGGCATCGATGCGTACCCAAGCAACATCGAAAAGGCGAACCGCAAGCTGCAAGCCTTGGTGATGAACCCCGACGTGACCGTTCGCGGTCGTGGGGTGATGGAAAAGTGTACGTACTGTGTCCAGCGAGTCGAAAAGGCCAAGATCAACGCTCGCAAGGATGGCGGCCGCCCGATCAAGGACGGCGATGTGATCACCGCCTGCCAAGCGGCCTGTCCGACCAAGGCGATCGACTTCGGCAACATTCAAGACCCCGAGTCGGCGGTGGCTAAGAAGCGGAAAGATGTCCGCAGCTACGGCATGCTGGGTCAACTGAACGTCAAGCCGCGAACGGAGTACCTCGCTCGCGTCCGCAACACGCCCAAGCGTCTGATGACGACGGTTCAACTGGTCGACTTGGCCACGCTGGAAGCCCCGCATCACGGTGACCATGGCGATCATGGCCACGGCGACGACCACGGCCATGGCCATGACGATCACGGTCACGAAGATCACAAAGACGATCACTAAACCCGTACCCCCGACACGCCGTGGCGGGGGCACACACCAGCGAACTGCGTAGCAGTTCGGCTCCGCCAGGGCCTGGCGGAGCTACGACCAGCTCCCGACACGTTGTGGCGGGTCTCGCGACTAAAACCCAATACCTAACCCCTAAAACCTATCCCCCCATGTCTCTTGCGATCCCGAACGGACTGGACAACACCGTCGAACGCCCGGGCGAACGCGCCCCGCTGGTCTTGGGCGACACGACGTACCACGACATCACCGAAACGGTATGTCAGGTGGCCGAACGCAAGCCGAACAAGGCGTGGTGGATCGGGTTCCTGATCTCGTTCGCGTTGTTGCAGTGGTTCGGCATCTGCATCGCTTACCTGATCTACACCGGCGTCGGCGTCTGGGGTAACCGGGCACCGATTTTCTGGGGCTGGCCGATCGTTAACTTCGTGTTTTGGGTCGGTATCGGTCACGCCGGAACGCTGATCAGCGCGATTCTGTTCCTGTTCCGTCAAGAATGGCGAACCAGCATCAACCGCGCCGCCGAGGCGATGACGATCTTTGCGGTCGCCTGCGCCGGAACATTCCCCGGCATCCACGTCGGTCGTGCTTGGCTGGCGTATTGGTTGGCACCGTACCCGAGCTTGAACCTTTGGATGTGGCCGCAATTCCGCAGTCCGCTGCTGTGGGACGTGTTCGCCGTTTCGACGTACGGCACCGTGTCGTTGTTGTTCTGGTACATGGGCATGGTGCCCGACTTGGCCACGTTCCGCGATCGATCGAAAAACAAGTGGCGGCGAATGGCCTACGGCATCCTGTCGCTCGGCTGGACCGGATCGTCGCGTCACTGGATGCGTTACGAAAAAGCGTACGCACTGCTTGCCGCATTCGCCGCGCCGCTGGTGCTGTCGGTTCACACGATCGTTTCGTTCGACTTCGCGGTCTCGCAAGTTCCCGGTTGGCACACGACGATCTTCCCGCCTTACTTCGTCGCCGGAGCGATCTTCAGCGGTTTCGCGATGGTGTTGACGTTGATGGTGCCGGCTCGATCGATGTTGGGACTGGAAAAACTGATCACGATCCGCCACTTGGACAACATGTGCAAGATCATCCTGGCGACCGGTTCGATCGTCGGCTTGGCGTACGGCACCGAATTCTTCATTGCTTGGTACGGCCAAGTCCCCGAAGAAAAGTTCGCGTTCCTGAACCGTGCGTTCGGACCGTACTGGTGGGCCTACTGGACGATGATCACGTGCAACGTCATCAGCCCGCAGTTGTTCTGGGTCAAGAAGTTCCGCACGACGCCTTGGATCATCGTTCTGATCACGATCTTCGTGAACATCGGGATGTGGTTTGAACGCTTCGTGATCGTCATCACCAGCCTGTCGCGAGATTACCTGCCGAGTGCTTGGGCGTACTTCTCGCCGACGTGGGTCGACTGGTCGATGTTGATTGGATCGTTCGGGCTGTTCTTCACTCTGTTCTTGCTGTTCTGCCGTTTGATGCCGGTGATCAACATGGCCGAAACGAAGGCGACGCTTGCCAAGCAGTACCACATGGCCCACCACGACGACCATCAAGAACACGCGACCGAGATTTAACTCGCGTCCTCCCACGACAACAACGAATCGAAACAGCTTTCCTTAAGCAAATAACGATGTCTGACACGAACGAAAAGAAGATCCACGGAATCGTCACCGAGTTCACCTCGGTCGACTCGCTGCTGGCCGCTTGCCGGCGGGTTCGCGATGCCGGGTACACCAAGACGGACGCCTACACGCCGTTTCCGGTCCACGGAATCGACACGGCGTTGGGCATCAAGCCGACGATCCTGCCCTGGATCGTGCTGGGATGCGGGTTGACCGGCACCATCACCGCGCTCGCGATGCAGATCTGGATGAACGCGATCGATTATCCGTACATCATCTCGGGCAAGCCGTTCATTTCGCTGCCGGCGTTCATTCCGGTGGCGTTCGAGCTGACGATCTTGTTTGCCTCGTTTGGAGCATTCTTCGGCATGTGGGCGCTCGAACGGGTTGCCCAAGTTCAGCAATCCCGTTTTCACCGATCCACGATTCGACCGTGTCACCGATGACCGGTTCTTTTTGTACATCGACGCGCAAGACGCTCGATTCGACAAGGCGGGGGTTGAAAAGCTGTTCGGCGAAACCGGCGGCGAATACATCCAAACGGTGGTCGAAGATGAATCTCCCGAGAAGGTGCCGAAGTTCATCTACACGACCTGGTTCGTCGCGATGGGGCTGTCGATCATCCCGTTGTTGATCGTGCTGAAGATGCGAGTGACCAACAGCAGCTCGCCGCGGTTCCATGTCTTCTATGACATGGACTTTTCGCCATCGAAGGACGCCCAGCAGAACACGACCCTGTTCGCGGACGCGCGAGCGATGCGACCCGACGTGCCCGGAACGGTCGCCCGCGGCCAGATGGAAATGAACTTCCAAACCGGCATCGACATGGAAGCGCTCGCGAAGATCGACGGCCCGCGAGCCTCTCGATTGGTTGCCGCTTTCGACGACGACGTGAAGGACGTGAAAGAGAAATCATCGGTCGACGAAAAAGTCGATGACAAAAAGTCTGATGACAAAAAAGAAACGGCGGTCCCTCCCGCCGCGGCAAACGTGATGGACACGACGCCGTGGTTGACCGAAAACCCGCTGACAATCGATCGCACGGTTTTGGAACGGGGCCAGCAACAGTTCGGCATCTACTGTTCGGTCTGCCACGGCCTGAACGGCGGCGGCAACGGGCTGGTCAATCGTCGTGCCCAGAAGATTTTGGCCGCGACTTGGGTGCCGCCGAGCTCGCTGCACCAGGACACGCTTTATGAGGACAAGTACGCCGACGGAAAATTGTTCAACACGATCAGTAACGGCATCCGCAAGATGTCCGGCTATGCGTCGCAGATCAAAGTCGAAGACCGCTGGGCGATCGTGGCTTACGTGCGGGCGCTGCAGAAGAGTCAGAACGCATCGCTTGAGTTGGTCCCCAAGAGCAAGCAGAAACAAATCGAGAAGCTGAAGAAAGAAGTCGCTGAAGACCTGAAAGATCAGGCCGAAGCCGAAAAGAAAGCCGCCGAAGAAGCCGCCAAGCGTTCCGCAGAATCGGCTTAGAGTCGCTGTCGCAGCCTATCCCACCATCCATCCCATTCGATTCCACGCAAGCGTTCTTTTCACGATGTCCGAACACGCCCGTCCCGTCGTCAAGCCCGCCGATGATCCGGCCTTTCAATTGCCGGCCTCGTTGTCCGCGATCAGCTTTCCGCTGTTGATCGGCGGTGTGCTGATTTTGCTGGGCGGTTGGGCCCTGGGAACCTTCGGCGTCGATGCAAAGATCGGCATGTCCGCGTACTTGACGGCGTTCATGTACTGCCTGACGCTCGCGACCGGATGTCTGTTCTTCGTGCTGATCCAGCACCTCGTTCGTGCCGGCTGGAGCACGGTCGTTCGCCGGATCGCCGAGCTGTTCATGGTGATGGTCATCCCGATGGCGGTGCTGTTCATCCCGATCCTCGCGTCGGTGTTCCTGGGCGAAGGCATTCTGTATCGCTGGGACGATCCGACCTACGCGGAGGCCAACTTCTTGCCGCTGAACTCGTGGGGCGAAAAGTCAAAATGGTTGAACCAAAACTGGTTCTTCGTTCGCGCGGTGATTTACTTCGTCGTTTGGGCAGCCCTTGCGATCTACTACTTCCGCGGCAGCGTCAACCAGGACGAAACGGGCCAGCGGGTGGTTACCGATCGCATGCAATATTGGGCCGGACCGGCAACGATGGCGTTCTGCGGCGTGACCAGCTTCGCGGCGTTCGACTGGGTGATGAGCCTGGCTCCGTTTTGGTTCTCGACGATGTTCGGCGTCTACATGTTCGCCGGTAGCGTGCTGGCCGCGCACTGTTTGATCTGCATTTCGGCGTTCACGCTGCAAAAAGCGGGTGCGATGCGAGACGAGGTCACCGTCGAACACTACCACGACCTGGGCAAGTTGATCTTCGGATTCACGTTCTTCTGGACGTACATTTCGTTCAGCCAGTACTTGCTGATTTGGTACGGCAACATTCCCGAAGAAACCGAATGGTTCTACCATCGCCAAGAAGGCAATTGGCTTTACGTTTCGATCGCGCTAATTTTCTTCCACTGGATGCTGCCGTTCGCCGGAACGATGTCGCGCCATGTCCGCCGTCGGCCCTGGGCGATGGCTTGCTGGGCGGTGTACTTATTGGTGATGCACTACGTCGACGTGTTCTGGATGATCATGCCGGAAGCTCACGCGGCACTGCCCGGATCAGCTCCGTCGGTGGTCAACGCGATGGGAGTCGGGGCTAGCGTCCTGTGCGTCGTCGGCATGCTGATGCTGATGGTCGGATTGGTCCTGCGAGTCGCCCAGCACACACGAGTCGTCGCCGTCCGCGACCCACGACTGCTGGAATCGATGGCGTTCGAGAATATCTGATTCGAGTCATATCGCTTCGGCGTCGGGGCAAAACGTAGCCCTGACACGCCGTGGCAGGGCCGAACAGCAAAGCTGTTCGGTAAGGAGATAACGCGATGCTCCGCCACGGCGTGGCGGACCTACCTACTGCCAACATCTGCAACCTGACGCCTGACACCTGACACCTGATTCCTTTCCCCCGCTGCGTCGTGATGACGCAGTGACCGACTAACATCCCCCGCAAAAACCCGTTTTCGACCACAATACGACCATGGCTGCATACGACGACCTGAACGGCACCCGGATTTTCACCGTCGGAATCATCTCGGTGGTGGTGACTGCCGTGACCGCTTTAGCGGTTCAGGTACTGTACTACTCGATGGTCCGGTGGCAGCAGGCCGACACGGCCGCCCAGAGCGATTATCGACGGCAAAACGTGATTTTGACCGATCAGTTGGATCAAATCTCGAATTATGGCGTCGACCCCGCCACGGGAAATGTAACCATCCCGGTGACCGACGCGATCGAGTTGATGGTCAAGGAAAAATCAAAGCCCCAAAGCGATGACTCAAAAAGTGCCAGCGACGAAACGTGATGCCTCCCGCCGACCTCGGTCGGTGGTGACCGGCATCCGCTCGCTTCGATCTTTCATGATCGTGGGTTTGCTTGCTGCGCTCGTTTTAGTGCCGGTGGCAAGTCCCGCGCAAGGACTTCAAAGCGGTGCGGATGTCTCGCTGAACGATGGCGTGCCACGCGAAGTCGAAAACGTCACCGTGGTTCAGAACCTGGGGGCGCAGATTCCGCTGAACTTGCCGATGACGGACTCGTCCGGTCGCAAGGTCAAGACGGGGTACTACATCGATGGCAAGATGCCGACGATCGTATCGTTGAACTACAGCGATTGCCCGATGCTATGCAACGTGCAGTTGAATCAATTGGCAAAGTCGCTGGGCGAATTGGACCTGCAGGTCGGCAAGGACTTTCAGATGCTTAGCGTTTCGATCGATCCGAAGGAGTCGGTCGCAACCTCGGCGGCAACCAAGCAAAAGTATGTCGATCAATTGGTGTCGAAGCATCCTGATGTCGCGAAGGGTTGGGAGTTTTGCACCGCTCAACAGCCGATCATCACGAAACTGGCGGACGTGTTGGGGTTCAAGTACACCTACGATTCAAAGTCCGGCGAGTACTACCACCCGGCGATGCTGGCGTTCGTTTCGCCGAAGGGCGTCGTGACACGGTATTCGCTGGCGGTCGTGTTCGAGCCCGAAGACCTTCGCAAAGCAATCATCGAAGCGGGTGATGGCACGGTCGGTTCGCCGGTCGATCAACTGATTCTATGGTGCTTCAGCTATGACCCGGACAGCAACAGTTACGTCCCGCAAGCTTGGAAGATCATGCGACTGGCCGGTGCGGCGACGATCGGCCTGATGATCGCTTGCTTGGCACCATACTGGATCGGACGCAAAGGCAACGTTTCAAACACCGCCGATGGCCGCGACGACGAAGCGGCTAGATCCCAAACGTAACGCGATCACGCTCGCGAAAGCTTCACCCCTTCCACCCATTTCGATCTCACTCGTTTAGTTATGATTCCGATGCAATTGTTCAACTCGCTCTCTCTGATCGGCGACTACACCGAACCTTGGGCCTGGTTCCCTCAGTCGGCGTCGACCTTCGCGGAAACGAACGACACGCTCTACAACTGGATCACGTACATTTGCATCGGGTTCTTCATCCCGATCACGATCGCGCTGTTTGGTTTTGCGATCAAGTATCGCAAGCCCAAGGGTCAAAAAGCCGAAAGCAACGTTGCGCACAACACGCCGATTGAACTGCTGTGGTCGATCGGGCCGTCGTTCTTCTTGGTCGGCATGTTCATCTTCGGTGCCAAGGCGTACTTAGATCAACGCAACGTGCCCGATGGTGCCCACGAGATCAACGTGCAGGCGTTCAGTTGGGGTTGGACCATCGATTACGGTGGGGGTGTGTTGAATCCTGAACTGCACATCTTGAAGGACGAGCCGGTCAAACTGGCGATGCGATCCAGCGATGTGATCCACAGTCTGTACGTTCCCGCTTTCCGCGCGAAAAAAGACATTGTGCCGGGTCGCTACAATTACATGTGGTTCAAACCGACCGTGGCGAGTGAGAAGGTCAGTGACGAAGTGCTGACTGCTGCTTTGAAAGAGACAAAAGACCTTGGCGAAACCTGGGACTTTGACCGTCACCAATTTACTCAAGACGGCTACAAGTTCTTCGACTTGTACTGCACCGAGTACTGCGGCACCAACCACAGTCAAATGCAAACGGTCGTGGTCGTTCACGAAACGCTAGACGATCTGAACGCCTGGATAGAAAAGTACAGCCGTCGTCCCGATGGCGAAGCACCAGCCACGTACGGTGAAAAGCTTTACAACAGCCGGGGCTGTGCGGGCTGCCATAGTATCGACGGTGGCAAGCGAGTCGGACCGTCGTTCCTCGGCTTGTACGGCCGCGCTGAAGAGATGTCCGATGGCGAAGCGATCAAAGCGGACGCCAACTACATTCGCGAATCGATCCTTTATCCGAAGGAAAAGATCGTCGCCGGCTATCAACCGGTCATGCCCAGCTACAAGGGTCAGTTGTCCGATGACGATATCTATTCGATCATCGAATACTTGAAAACGCTGGCCGACGCGTCACAAAAGTAAGAAACGATACGGTAGCGAAACTGAACAAAGGCCGGGCGATTTGATCGTTTAACAGTTAGCCGAAGGCGTACCCCGTCCTTTCAAGTACGCCTTCGGCTGACTGTTAAACGAAAGCGACGGCGACGTTCGCTGCCAATCGCGTTGCCGACACGATTCACAAAAAATTCCCCCACGTCATATCCGTAAACGAAAGTTCCAGTCATGTCATCCGGTTCGATCCCCAAAGGGGCCGTGGTCCGTGATCCGGGCTACCCGACGCCCAACGAAAACTATTTGACCAACAGCAAGGGCATCCTCAGCTGGATGTTCACGCTCGATCACAAACGGATCGGCGTGATGTACTTGATCGGGGTCACGCTGGCGTTCGGATTCGCAGGCCTTTTGGCACTGCTGATTCGACTGCACCTGTTCATGCCCGACGGCATGATTTTCAAGGGTGCCGAGGCGAACAACTACTACAACCAAGTCTTTACGCTGCACGGTGCGGTGATGGTGTTCTTGTTCATCATCCCCAGCATTCCGGCGGCGCTTGGCAACTTCCTGGTCCCGGTGATGCTGGGTGCCAAAGACGTCGCGTTCCCGCGATTGAACCTCAGCAGTTTTTATCTGTGGGTTGCCGGGGCGTTGTTCTTCATCGCCGCCCTGTTTAGCACGGGTTTGGACACCGGTTGGACGTTCTACACTCCTTACTCGACGACGACCGACACGTCCGTCATCGCCGCGACGTTGGGGGCATTCATTCTAGGTTTCAGCTCGATCTTTACGGGGCTGAACTTCATCGTCACGATCAACACGATGCGTCCGCCGGGCATGACCTGGTTCCGCATGCCGTTGTTCCTTTGGGCGACGTACGCGACCAGCATCATTCAAGTGTTGGCGACGCCGGTCTTGGGCATCACGCTGCTGTTGCTGATTGCCGAACGGACGATGCACATTGGAATTTTCGACCCCGAGTTCAACGGTGACCCGGTCACTTACCAGCACTTTTTCTGGTTCTATAGTCACCCGGCCGTTTACATCATGATTCTGCCGGCCTTCGGCATCATCAGCGATCTGATTGCTGTTCACAGCCACAAGCGGATCTTCGGCTACCGCTTCATCGCTTATTCGTCGATCGCGATCGCGCTGCTGGGCTTCCTGGTTTGGGGCCACCACATGTTCACGTCCGGGATGAGCCCGCTGACGACGATCATTTTCTCCGCGTTGACGTTCACCGTTTCGGTACCGTCGGCGATCAAGGTGTTCAACTGGTTGGCGACGATGTACAAGGGCTCGATCAGCCTGACGACGCCGATGTGCTTTGCGATCGCGTTCATTTTCTTGTTCACGATCGGCGGTCTGACCGGATTGCACCTCGGTACGCTTGCGACCGACCAGCACCTTCACGACACGTACTTCGTCGTCGCCCACTTTCACTACGTGATGGTCGGGGGAACGTTGATCGCCTTCTTGGGCGGCGTGTTCCACTGGTGGCCCAAGATGTTCGGCAAGATGTACAACGAATTTGGTGGCCGCTTGGCCGCGCTGATCATCTTCATCGGTTTTAACCTGACGTTTTTGCCGCAGTTTGTGCTGGGCAGCCGCGGGATGCCGCGTCGTTACGCGACGTACGACCCTGAATTTGCCTACTTGCACCAAATGAGTACCTACGGTGCGTTGCTGTTGGGCGTTGGCCTGTTGGTCGCTTTGGTGGTGTTGTTGCACTCGCTGTTTCGCGGCAAGAAAGCTCCGGCGAATCCTTGGGGCGGGGTAACGTTGGAATGGACGTGCACCAGTCCGCCGCCGTTCTACAATTTTGAACGTGCCCCGGCCGTGGGCGACCCCTACGACTTCAGCAACGTGGAATGGGACACCGAGAACGATCGCTACGTGACGACGGAACCCGAGCGAAAGCTGGTCCCCGGCGAAACGCCGGAAGCCGTTCCCGCCCACGCCGACGGGCACTGATCCAGAGTAGGACAATTGTCCCAATTGTCCCCTCAACGGATGCATCAGAGATCATGGACAATTGGGACAATTGTCCTACTCTGCGCCGACCCGCGAAGGCCTGACGGTACGTTTTGCCGCAGGCCTTCTTTTTTGTTCCTCCGAACGGCGGTTGGGACTACGAAAAATTGTGACAGCTTTGTAGGATGACTGGCCGTCGTCCGCACCCTTACCATTGACACGATTCATGTCTACTCTCGAAGCCGGCTCCCATTCTTCGACTGACGATGCGCACGGCCACGATCACGACCATCCGTCGTTCTTGGCCCACCACTTCGATACGCCCGAACAGCAGTTCGACAGCGGCAAGCTGGGCATCTGGTTGTTTCTGGTCACCGAAGTGCTGTTCTTCAGCGGCATGTTTTGTGCCTACGCGATCTTTCGCATGCTTCGCCCCGACGTGTTCGAGGGCAGCAGCCAGTTCTTGAATACCAAACTGGGTGCGATCAACACCGGCGTGCTCTTGTTCAGCTCGCTGACGATGGCGTGGGCGGTGCGTTGTTCGCAAACCGAGGAGTACAAGAAGCTGACCGGCATGCTGGCGGCGACGCTTTCGTGCGCGATGATCTTCTTGGGCGTCAAGGCGATCGAGTACTCGCACAAATGGGAGATGGGGCTGCTTCCCGCCGGTCTGTTCAGTTACGACCCAAATAATCCGCACCCGACCGATCATCCGAACTACTTGCTTTACATTTGCCTGCCGTTCATCGCGATGCTGCTGGGCGTGCTGGTTTGGTGGGTCGTTTCGATCTTCTCGGACAACAAGTTCCAACAAGCTTGTGCGAAGCCGTTGACCGTGGTTTGCCTGTGCTTCTTTGTCGGCGTCGGCCTTGGGATGGTCTTGGAAAGTGGCGGCGATGAAGGCCACGGGGACGAAGGTCACGGGGGGGTTGCTCACGCCGGTGACCACGCGGACGGACAACACGCCGCCGATGGAATCGCTGAAACGGAAAGCTACCTCGGATCCAACTCGGTGATCGGACGGTTGTCCGCGGACGCGGCGAACTCGGGTTATCAAGGCGAATTGACGGCACGGGAGGCTCAGGCTGCCCTCGCGTCTGGTTCCGTCGTAACGGACAAGTCGACGATCGAAGGCGGGATCACCGACATTCAGAGCAACGTTTTGACGCCGCGAACGGCGGGTGTGTTCTTCAGCATTTACTACTGCATGACGGGCGTTCACGCGATTCACATTCTGGCCGGCATCGGTGTGTTGGTGTGGTTGTTGGTTCGTTCGGTGCGTCACGATTTTAATCGCCAGTACTTCGGCCCCGTCGATTACGTCGGCCTGTACTGGCACTTGGTCGACTTGATTTGGATTTACCTTTTCCCGCTGCTGTACTTGATTCGCTAGTAGACAGTTTGTCGTTTAACAGCTAGCCGCAGGCGTACGACACAGCATCCAGGTACGCCTGCGGCTGACTGTTGAACGAGAAAGCAGCACGAACGGAATAAATCGACAAACGGTTGACGACTTTCGCTACGTTTGAATTTCCTTTTTACATAACAAAATCATGTCATCACACGGTCACTCTGAAACGGCTCACGGCGATCACGCTCATTCCGGCCACGGCCACGGACGCGAGGGCTATGATTTTGCCCACCCGATGCCGGTTCCGATGCTACTGGCCGTGTTCGGCGCACTGGTTTTCTTGACCATCATCACGGTCGCGCAGGCCAGCTTTGACCTGGGCAGCTTCGATATCGTGATCGTGATGGGCATCGCGACGGTCAAGGCCGCGTTGGTCGCGTTTTTCTTCATGCACTTGGCGTGGGAAAAACCGTTCAACGTGATCCTATTTTTGGGTTCGTTTGTGTTCGTCGGCCTGTTCATGATCTTCACGCTGGGCGACAGCAAGATGACGTCCGATTCGTTCGAGCCGATCATCGATGAAGTCGTTCCGGTGGTGTCCGAGGGTTAGGCTGCGATCTTTTCAGCCAGGGCACTCGCCTCGTAGACCTGCGGCTCCGTCCGCAGGGTGCATGTTCCTGCGGGCGGAGCCGCAGGCCTACGAAATGGTCATCCCTACGGTTCGGTGTCGACCAAGCGGCAGCGTCGTCCCCTACGGGTCCGCCAACGCTTAATTTACACTTGGGATGCTTGAGCTCGGCGTTGCCGGCTCGCTCCTTCCACTTGCGAATCTCCTGCGGGCGACCGGTTCCATGGCCCTGATCATTCTGCGGTTTATCTTTTTGCTGTGCGCCGGCGGCGTTTCGGCGATCATCAACACGTCGCTGTCGGACACGTCGACCACCGTGCCCTGGCTGGTCTTTGTCGGCGTGATGGGGTTGGCCGTTGCGGTGGTGATCGCGGACATTTTTGCACCGCGAAAACGCATCGACACAATCTCGTCGATCTATTTTGGGTTGCTGATCGGCGTGCTGTTGTCGTACGTTTTATCGATCGCGCTTTCGCCGCTGCTGGCCAACACGTTCAACGGCCGCGCGATCACGATGGTGATCGCGTTGATCCTTTGTTACACCTGCGTCAGCGTGCTGTTGCAGACGAAAGATGACTTTCGCTTTCTGATTCCGTACGTGGAATTCGTCCGCGAAGTGAAAGGTTTCAAGCCGCTGATCTTGGATACCAGTGTGGTGATCGATGGTCGGATCGCCGACTTGGTCGGCACGGGCATTTTTGACAACCAATTGATCATGCCACGGTTCGCACTGACGGAACTGCAAGCGATCGCGGACAGCGGCGATAAGCTCCGACGGACTCGCGGACGCCGCGGCCTGGACGTGCTAAATCGGATGCGAGCGGACGAGAACGTCGACTTGATCATCTTCGACCGCGAACTGCCCGAGCTGGCCGGCCAGACGGTCGACCTGAAGCTCGTCTTGCTGGCCAAGCACCTTGAAGGCAAGGTCGTCACCGGCGATTTCAACCTGAACAAAGTCGCCAAGTTGCACAACGTCCCGGTCATCAATCTGAACGAAATCAGCAACACGTTGCGGCCAGCTTTCCTGCCTGATGAAACGTTCAAGCTGAAGGTCATCAAAGCCGGCGAAGGCCCCGAGCAGGGCATCGGTTACCTGGACGACGGCACGATGGTGGTCATCGAAGGCGGACGCAATCAGATCGGCAAAGAATTGGACGTGCGAGTGACCAGCACGCTGCAAACGAACGCCGGCAAGATGATCTTCGCGAAGTTCGACGGACGTTAACAGCTTCTAGTCATGACCCGTACCGCATAATCTTCATGACTCGTACCGGTTTGGCGTTAACGTGGCTGCTGCTGATCCCGATCGCCTGGGTCGTGATCTGCGTGTTGCTGTCGCGGCTGAGCGGATGGTGGCGACTGTCGAACCAGTTTTCCGACGCCGACTTCGCGGCCGATGAATCGGCGTGGTTTCGATCGGCGTCGCTTTCCGGCATTCAGTACAGTTCGTGTTTGAACTTCGCCGTTAACGATCGCGGCCTGCGAATGTCGGTGATCTTTCCGTTTCGCATCGGTCATCCGCCAGTCGTGATCCCGTGGTCGGCGATGCACGCGATCGAAGCGGAGAACAAGCTGTTCTCGCACCGCGTGAAAGTATCGATGGGTTCGCCCACGGCGATGCGAGCAGCCCTGCCGGGCTGGGTCAGGTATCGCATGCCGATGGAAATGCGACCAGCGTCGTAGACCTGCGGCAAGCCGTAGGTCCGCCACGCCGTGGCGGAGCATCCGCAGTCGTGAACAGCAAAGCTGTTCGACCCTACCACGGCGTGTTAGGGCTACGTTCTGGCCGATCTACCACCAGTCGCCATCGTCGGTCACTGGCTCAATTGGGCAGCGCATCGACGCCAGCGCCGAGACGATTTCGCTGACGGCCCAGGTCATGTCGTCGACTTCTAGCCGGTACTCGGGCCACTGCCCCCCGGCGGGCCATATTTGGTGCGGGGCTGGCCATGACGTTTCCGGTGTGGTGCGTTGCATTCGCGTGATCAGCCGCGGGATGTTTCCGGCGGCCATCGCGGTCGCATCGCCAGCAGGTAGTTTCGGAACGAAGCTCGATACCCACTGCGTAGCATCGGTCGGTGGGATCAATCCAGGCGAACTTGCACTGGGCTCGAACGTGACGATGCCTGATTTGTCGCGAAGTCGGCGGCAGATTTCCGCTCGCTCGGCTTCGTCGCCGCCGACCAGCGACATCGACGCAGCACCTTGGCCGAGGTGTTTTGAGATCTGCTCGATCGTCCAGCCGAATCTCGGGTCGCGGTAGTGCGACGCAACATCCAGCGCCGGTTGCAGCACGAATTGCCGGGCGGTGTAGCGAGGATGCGGGACGACCAGGCCGGTGCCTCCGCCGATCAGTTCGCCGTGCAGAACCACATCCAAGTCGATGCTGCGGGCTCCCCACCGTTGTCGCCGGCGACGCCCGAGTTGATCCTCGGTCGCTTGCAACATCGCCAGAATGTCACGCGCCGACATCGTCGTATCGAAAGCCGCGACCGCATTCAGAAACGGTTCTTGCCCGCCCGGTCCACCGATCGGCGGTGTTTGGTAAAGCCGGCTGGCGCGAAAATTTTCGGCCACGCCCGACGACGCGATGACGCGGGCCGCCTCGGCGATGACGGTGTCGCGTTTCCCCAGGTTGCTGCCGAAGCTGATCAAGCATTGGTTCATCGTCGCGGACTCATCAGGCGACCGTTCACGATTGCGGCTCGTCGGCCAACCGCTCAGCCAGTCGCTGCGTGTAGGCTCGGCAGACGTCGCGGCGACACGACAGGATCGCCATCTGGCCGTCGCGTCGCGAGTGGATCAAGTCGGCGGCGACCAGCTCTTTTAAGTGATGCGAGATCGTCGCTTGAGTGATCGGAAACTCGGCCACCAACGTCTTGCACGGCATCTCGGCTTGGCCGGCGATGCATTCCAGGATCGCGAACCGCTGCGGATCGGCCATCGCCTTGGCAATCCGCAGGACCTGTTCGTCGGACAACTTGCCGACCGTCGCCTCGGCATGGGCTTCTCTGTCGGATTCATCGTCGAGGTCGCAGGGATCGTGCATGCCGTCAATTTAGGCCGCGCGGGCGGACGGCAAAAGTCCCACCGAAAAGATCGACGGGTCTACACCGCGCCCGCGGCCTGACACAATGGGAAAACGCGGTCCGAGGACGTGTTGCACTAAATGTTTGAAGCTCGAGGAATTGATGTCTGACGAAGAAACGACTTCTGCGCCGGATCAAACGCCAGACGACATTTTTCTTACCGCGGTGATTTTCGAGTCCGCGCTTGGGGCACTCGCTCTGTTTCTGGGATGGTTGGTCGGCCCGAGTGCTCGCGAATTGGTGCCCGAGATCAACCTCGCTTGGTTCGCATCGCCCATCGACTGGGAATCGCTTCGACCGATCGGCGTGGGGCTGGGGTATGGAGTGGTGGCGGCCGTTCCCATGTTGGTGGCGATCGAATTACTGCGTCGGATTCCCTGGGAACCGATTCGCAACCTGGAACGATTGTCCGACGACGGCGTGATCCGATCGCTGCTGGAATTGCGAACTTCCGAAATGATCGTGATCAGTTTGTGTGCCGGCATCGGCGAAGAATTGTTGTTCCGCGGCTGGCTGATGTACTGGATCGCGGACGGGTGGAGCGTCTTCGAGGCGGACCCGGTCTCGCCCGCGTTCGCCCTCGGTTCCGGGTTGGTGATCTCGTCGATCGCGTTCGGCTTGGTCCATCCGCTGACGAAGCTGTACATCGTCGTCGCCGCGGTGATGGGGCTGTATTTCGGCGGGCTTTGCATCTGGACCGGAAATCTGCTGGTGCCGATCACGGCGCATGCGGTCTACGACGCGGTGCAGTTGGTGATGACCAAGCGAGCGGTAGATCCATTGCAAATTGCAAAATGAACATTGCAAATTGAAAATTGGAAAACAGCCGCCAATCGTGGGCAATTTGCAATTTGCATTGTTCAATTTGCAATTTGCAATCTTTGAATTTTCCATGATCCAAAAATAAGCGAGCGGTTTCCCGTCCTCTGCGCCCCCACGATCCTCTGCTATTCTTGGGGGAATTTGCATCCCGAATCGACCATCATCTGCTGGAAAACAACGTGCCTGCGCGGAAAGACATTCACAAAATCCTGATCATCGGCAGCGGCCCCATCGTGATCGGCCAAGCCTGCGAATTCGATTACTCAGGCACCCAAGCGTGCAAGGCGCTCCGCGAAGAGGGTTACAAGGTCATTCTGGTCAACAGCAACCCGGCCACGATCATGACGGATCCGGCGACCGCGGACGCCACTTACATTGAACCGCTTTCGTGGCAGATGATTGAAAAGATCATCGAAAAAGAACGCCCCGACGCGCTGCTGCCGACCCTCGGCGGCCAAACGGCGCTAAACGCGGCGATGGAACTGGAAGCCAACGGCGTGCTGAAAAAGTACAACGTCGAAATGATCGGCGCGAACACCGCCGTGATCGCCAAGGCGGAAGAACGCGACCAGTTCAAAGAAGCGATGGAGAAGATCGGCCTGGACGTCTGCAAAGGCTTCACCATCGGCACGCTCGCCGAAGCCCGCGCGGCGCTGAAAGAAGTCGGCTTGCCCGCGATCGTTCGCCCCAGCTTTACGATGGGCGGGTCCGGGTCCGCAATCGCGTACAACAAGGACGAATTCGATTCGCTGGTGCAGAACGGGCTCGATCAATCGCCGGTCACCGAAGTCCTGATCGAAGAATCGATCATCGGTTGGAAAGAGTACGAGATGGAAGTGATGCGCGATGTCGATGACAACGTCGTCATCATCTGCAGCATCGAAAACTTTGACGCGATGGGCGTCCACACCGGCGACTCGATCACGGTCGCGCCCGCGCAAACGTTGACCGACAAAGAGTACCAGCGAATGCGCGACGCCTCGATGGCCGTCATCCGCGAGATCGGTGTCGAGACCGGCGGCAGCAACATCCAGTTCGCGATCGAGCCCAACACCGGCCGCATGATTGTGATCGAGATGAACCCGCGGGTCAGCCGGTCGAGCGCGCTGGCCAGCAAGGCGACCGGATTCCCGATCGCCAAGATCGCCGCCAAGCTCGCGGTCGGTTACCGCTTGTGGGAACTGCCCAACGACATCACCAAGAAAACGAAAGCCTGTTTCGAGCCGACGATCGATTACGTCGTCACGAAGATTCCTCGCTTCGCGTTCGAGAAATTCCCGGAAGCCGATGCTACGTTGATGACGCAGATGAAGTCGGTCGGCGAGACGATGGCGATCGGCCGTTCTTTCCGCGAATCGTTTCAAAAGGCGATGCGAGGTCTAGAAGTCGGCGCGTTCGGTTTTGGCAGCGACAACCGCGACAAGTGGGGCACCGACGACCAGCCCAGCATGGACGAAATCCAAGCCAAGCTTTCCACGCCCAACGCCGAACGAATTTTTTACATTCGCTACGCGATGAAAGCCGGCATGTCGATCCAAGAGATCCACGAACTGACCCACGTCGACGTTTGGTTCTTGGATCACCTGCAACAAATCGTCGAAGAAGAAACACGCCTGATCGAAATCGGCTCGCTGACCAGTTGCACTCACGACGACATGTGGACGGCCAAGCGAAACGGTTTCTCCGACCGACAACTGTCCAAGATTTTTGGCACCACCGAAACGAAGGTCCGATCCAAACGGACCGAAATGGGCATTCGCCCGGTCTTCAAAAGCGTCGATACGTGCGCGGCCGAATTCGAGGCCTACACGCCGTATTACTACAGCACCTACGAAACCGAAACGGAGCTTCCGCCCAAGGGCGACAAGAAACGAATCATGATCCTGGGCGGCGGTCCGAACCGAATCGGCCAAGGCATCGAGTTCGATTATTGCTGCTGTCACGCCAGCTTTGCCCTGCGCGAGATCGGCATCGAAAGCGTGATGGTCAACAGCAACCCGGAAACGGTCAGCACCGACTACGACACGTCGGACATCTTGTTCTTCGAACCGCTGACGATCGAGGACGTGCTGAATATTTGCGATGCGGTCCAGCCCGACGGCGTCATCGTTCAGTTCGGCGGACAAACGCCGCTGAACCTCGCCCGCGGTTTGCAAGAAGCCGGCGTGCCGATCATCGGCACAAGCGTCGACACGATCGACATGGCCGAAGATCGCGAGCTGTTTCAAAAACTGATCGTCGAACTCGGTCTGCGACAACCGCCCAGCGGCATCGCGCGGAACATGGAACAGGCTCGCCGCGAAGGCAAGATCATCGGCTTCCCGATGCTGGTTCGACCAAGCTTTGTGCTGGGCGGCCGAGCGATGGAGATTTGCTACGACCAACCTCAGTTTGAACGTTACGTCGCCGAAGCGTTCGTCGTCGCCGATGGACAACCGGTGCTGATCGACAGCTTTTTGGAAGACGCCACCGAGGTCGATGTCGACGCGATCGCCGACGGCACCGACTGCGTCATCATGGGCATCATGGAACACATCGAAGAGGCCGGCGTTCACTCGGGCGACTCGGCCTGTTCGATCCCGCCGTACAGTTTGACGCAGCCGGTGCTGAACGAAATTCGCGAAGCGACCAAAAAACTTGCCAAGCGTTTGAATGTGATCGGTTTGATGAATATCCAATTTGCGATCAAGGACCCCGAGGGCGATCAACCGGCGCTGGTGTACATCTTGGAGGTCAATCCGCGAGCGAGCCGCACCGCGCCGTTCGTCGCCAAGGCCACCGGCGTTCCCGTCGCTGGCATCGCGACCAAGGTCATGGCCGGCATGACGCTGAAGGAACTCGGCGTTACGTCTGAACCGATCCCGCGTCACGTCTCGATCAAAGAAAGCGTATTCCCGTTCCGCAAGTTCGCCGGCGTCGACATCGTGCTGGGGCCCGAGATGCGAAGCACCGGCGAGGTGATGGGCATTAGCGATAACTTCTCGATCGCGTTTGCGAAAAGCCAAATCGCCGCCGGCAGTGTGCTGCCCGATTCCGGCAAAATTTTCATGAGCCTTTCCGCTCGTCACAAGGAAGCCGCAATCGCACTGGGCAAAGAACTGATCGACATGGGTTTTGAACTGCTGGGTACCTCCGGCACCGCGGCAAGATTGAAAGAGGGCGGCGTCGCCGTGACATCGATCAAGAAGCTGGCCGAAGGTCATCCCAACCTGATCGATTACCTAAAGAACGACGACGTGCAGTTGATCTTGAACACGCCCAGTGGCAAGGGTGCTCGCACCGACGAAGGCCGCATCCGCGCCGCCGCCGTCCAAGCTGGGGTGCCCTGCATCACGACGATTGCGGCGGCTGAAGTCGCCGTCCGGGCAATGCGAGCGGTACGCGATGGATCGATGAAAGTCGAATCGCTGCAAAGTCGCTACGCGGATGTGAAGTAAAACACTGCGAAGGGGTGCATATCGCAGTTTGCTTTAGCCACGTAGTGGCGGCAGATACTAGCCAGGCGGTGAACCGAACGAGCGACAGCGAGGATCGGTGGAACCCCTGGTTTTGGAGAACCCCACGTCCATCCCCCCGCATCGGCCCGGCGGCGAAGCCGCCGGATCGACGCGGGGGAAGTTTGTCTGAGCGTGATCCCGGGGCTTTTCGAGCCTGCTGTTCTCGTTCGATACGCACCAGGCTACCGCAAACCGCGCTACGCGGCTCCTGCGAAGTTGTGGGAACACTGTCAGGTTCAGACACTTCCGTACAAAAACAGAACGACACCACCCGCTCACGCGAATGGTGTCGTTTGATGCTTCAACTGACGAATCTCGTTCTTACTAAATCTTCGACTTGAACATCTTGCGACGAACACGGTAGGCACCGGCGACGCCCAGAACACCAAAAATCGCCATCGAGGATGGTTCGGGAATCGCAACGGCGGACAAACTTCCGCCTTCAAAGAACACCATCGAACGATCGATCGGAAGAAAATCGTTGCCCAGAAATTCGTCGATGCCCGGCAAATCAAAGTCGCCGACAGTCACGTCGAACCCGGAGGCGGGCGTGTTAAGCCCGATCACATCGAACGTGGCCGAACCGACTTTGACCGGACCGAACGGTGCAATCGGTCCAACGGCGGTATCAAAACCGAATCGATGCAGCAATCCGTTTGGAAGATCATTGACGTTGGCAGTGTCACTTTCAACGTAAGAAGCCCCAGGTGGCGGCGTTTCCTCCCGGCTGACAAAGGCCAAGTTGTCAGTGTTGAATAACACCGAGAAGTTCCAAAACGAAAGCGAAGTCGTGTCGGTCAAGTCAAATACAAAATCGATCGTCACTCGATCACCGATCGATGCGTCGACGGTCGATTGAATGCCATCTTCGGCGGGGTTGAAGTCGGCGGAGAACGTCACCGCTGCCTCACTGCGTCCCGTCATTGCGACGATCGCAAGCGCGGACAGGGTTAACAAAACAAACTTTTTCATCGAAATACCTTTAGCGAAAGCCATTTGAAACACGAGTAAGAAACAACACTAAAAACCGAGGCGTCTGTTCAGACGCAGACGCAGTTGGCCGAACTCGGCACCGCTGACCAAACCATTGCCGTCCAGGTCAAACAATTCGTTGTACGCCGGGTCCGGAGCTGTTCTGTTTAAAGAAAGACGGATCTGGCCAAACTCGGCCCCCGTCGTGATGCGATTGCCGTTGGTATCTCCAAACAAACGGAAGAACGCATCCGCTTCGACTGCACCTCGGACGAAGTCATCACCGCCGGTGCCGTCACCGTTGCCGTCCAGTTGGCCGCCGGCGTTACTGATATCAGTGGCCAGCAACGTCAAGCGATAGTTGCCATCGCTCAACGAACCGCCACGCACGCTGGTGCCGCTGAACGTCAACCGAGCGATCGTTCGCGAGGCATCACCGATGTCGGTGTAAGAGATCGCCAGTTCCGAAGACGGAATCGTGACAAACACTCCGTCGACGCGGCGCTGGAGCACGAACGCGTTGGCGCTGGCCGTGATCTTGGAATCGAACTGAACGGTGATCTCGCGGATCATCGATCGCTGAGCCGTTCCGTCCCCGAACACCACCGATTCGACTTGCGGAGCGGCGACCGACGATGCGTCCTGGTTGATCACGCTGACATCGGCCGCGTCCAAACCGTTGTAAGCAGGGTCAGAACTAGTCGATGCACCGGAGACGATGCTGTACGTCACATCGCCGTCGGCATCGGTGTCCGATACTCCCGTAACCGTCACGATTTGAGGCGTATCCCAGTTGGCCGGCGTGAATGTGATCGATGACACCGACAGGATGCCTTCGGTCGTATCGCTGGACGACAACGGAATCGTCACGTCGGCCGTCGGAGGCGTCGCAAGCACGATCGAGAACCCATCGCTTTGGCCGCCTTCGCTGGTCACCAAACCGCTGGTCGGTGCCACGACGATCGCCGGGGCGGTGAAGAAGACTCGCAAACGCGGACGGACTTCGACGATCTCCTGATCCGACGTCGAGAAACCCCAACCGTCCGTTCCACCGGCGTACGGAATCATCGCCCAACCGAAGTTAGTGGCCGTGCCATCGACCCAAGCCTGCACATCGGCGGTCACGTCAAACGTGTTCAAACCGGCTTCGGCTTTCACTCCGTTTGCACGATCCCCGGCGGCAACGTTGGCGTTGATTTCAGCTTCCACCCCGTCGGCCTGGACGCCGTTGTCGAAACCGAACCAAGTCGCTTCAAAGGGCAGGTCCTGCAGCAAGCGGTGGAACGTGCCGCCGTCGCCCTTGCTGTTGCCCGTGACGCTTGCCAAGTCCAGCACGGCGGCTTGAATCACCGATCCGGCCGGAATTTGACTGGCGGTGCCACCGATGATGTCGGCGAACCGCAGGATGCCCTGCGACGTGTTGAACGACTCGAACGAGGTGTCGTCGACAAAGACCGTTGCGGCGGCCGAGTTGTCGGCATCGGGTGCCGCTTCGCTCAAACTGGTATCGAATGTGCCAACATAATTGTCCACGCCGTTTTGGAACGACGTGCTGGCGACGCTGCCGGGCAACCATTCCACTTCCAGTCGCGGCCGCTGCGTCGGATCAACGTTTTCGGAAGACTGAAACGCCCACCCGTCTCCGCGAAGATCGAAGCCGCGAATGACCCAGCCGTTGTTCGTTTCGCCGTTGGCCCACGCTTGGATGTCCCGCGTCACACCGATCGCCGTCTTGCCGACTTGGGTATCGCTACTGCCAGTGGCCACGCCGATTTGAGACTCGAATTGCGCACGCGATTCAACGTCATCCGCTTGAATTCCATCGACGGTGCTGTTCCACGTGGCCGTTTGATCCAGCGGGTTCAGCAGGCGATGAAACGTTCCGCCGTCACCGGGGTTCGTCGTCTCGACGACCAGGCGAGCGGAAACGATTTGCGAGCCCAACGGAATCTGTCCTTGACCGGGGCCGAACAGGTCGCCGAACCGTAGCTGCACCTGCGAATTGACCGTGCCGGCATCCCAGTCGACCAACAAGCCCTCGGTCGGATTGAAGCCGGAATCAAACGCGTCGTCTGGAAACGCTTGACGCAGTTCCGAATCCGCGGCCGACGTGTACAGGCCGAGGCCGGCGTCGACGTTCTGCTGGAAGGCATACTTTTTGACAAGCGACTGGGTCACCGTCACGGTGCCCGCGTCGACCACGACCGACTGGCCGTCGGTCAACGAGAACGACACGATTCGCGCGGGCAAGTTGGCGTTGGTTTGCGACGTTTGGTACGTCACGCTGCGAGCGATCGCGTTCGCGGAAGCGACGGTTGCGGCGGAATTCAAAGTGATCGTCAGAGACGACGTGCCCAATCCCGAAGCAGTCGCAACCGCAACGCCACCAACGCTGATGGTGGTTCCCGAGACGGACACCTGATCGGCACCGGTTCCCACGCTTCGCAAGTCCAGAACGTCGCCAGATTGCAGCCCGCCACTGATCGTCGCGGTCAACACGCCCCCGTCAAAGGTAGGCGAATCCGCATCCGAAGCCGTGAACAAACCCGCCACCGTGATCGCCGGATCGCCGGTCGCGTAATTCACCGTTTCGACGCCAACGCTTGCGACAGGAGCATCGTTGACGGGGGTCACGCCGATTTGAAGCGTTTGCGTGAGGCTTTGTCCGCCGTCGCCGTCATTGACCAAGAAGCTGATCGAGCGAAGCGACGTGTCTGGATCATCCGATGGCGTGTTGAAGGTGATGCTGCGGGTCAGCGTCTGGACAGCCGCTAAAGTCGCGTTGCTGTTCAGGTTGATGACCAGCGGTTCGCTTCCCAGTCCACCATTGATGATGCCGATCTGATTCCCTTCGTAAGAGACAAACGATCCGGCAACACCGATTTGTCCGACGCCTGTTCCTTGATCCAGGACACCCAGTTCATCGTCTGGCTGTGCCGCATCAAAAATGGCAACCGTCAATGATCCCGTGCTGAAGTCGACCGAATCTGTATCCGCGACCGTGGCCGACGGAGCCAACACAGTTGGAACGTTTTCGACATGACTTAAAACGCCAGTTCCGCCCAGCGTCAAGGTCGGAGGCGTGTTCGTGTTGATTTGAGCATTCAACGTCACCGTGATCGGCGTCGTGTTGGCTTCCAAGTCGGACGCAAGATAGGTGAACGAATCGGTTCCCGGTGTTCCGTCATTGACGTAAACAAACGATCCGTCCGAGTCGAACGACAGAGTTCCGTTGGTCGGCGACGTTAGTAGCAAACCATAAAGAATTGACATCGGACCGTCGGCATCCGTGTCATTCGACAACACACCGGCGCCTGGAAGCACGGTCAAGGTGCCGCCGGGCTCGACGTCATAAACATCCGCGTTGCCAACGGGTGCCGAATTGGTTCCGGGACTGTTGGGAGCACCGGGCGTCAGTTCTGCACCAACTGGCATGTTCGGGGTGCTGGTGGCCGGGTTGGGGTTGTAGATCGTATTGCTGTTAGGGGCCAACAGGTTGCCCGCGAACCAAGCATCCGCGACCGAAGGTCGGTTGTCGCTACGGAAACGCGTGGCCGCGCCCGGTGCGGTGGTGGGAGGTGGGTCGGAGATCGCGACGATTGGTCCATAAGAG
The DNA here is from genome assembly GCA_963836865.1 of Pirellulaceae bacterium. Lineage (GTDB taxonomy): Bacteria > Planctomycetota > Planctomycetia > Pirellulales > Pirellulaceae > Rubripirellula. The sequence goes on from CAWILC010000007.1 coordinate 312,545, forward strand.
ACGTCCGCGGCACCGGCGTCGGTGAAGCCGAACGAGTCCAAGATTCTCGCGCCGGCAGGCAATTCGAGGATGCCGTCTCCATCGGTTTCGTAGTCGTCACCTTGAATGATTGGCGTCGGACTTGAAATCAGCACGAACGACGTGCTGTTGTTCTCTAAGCTTTGCGAAGTACCCGGTGCGAACGAGAACGTTGGTAGGACCGTCGTCTCAAAAGGAATCGGATGCCCAAAGCCAGAATCGGTGGTGATCACTAGCAGTCCGTTGCTGCCGAAGTTCAACCCATCCAGGCTGAAAACCAAGTCGGCCAACCCGGCATTGCCGTCGCTCTCAAACGCGACGAAGTAAATGTCATCCGCGGGCGCATTCGGGATGCCTTTGATTTCGACAAACTCATAAGGTTGGTCGGCACCGTTCGGATTGACGCTGACCTCGTTCAAGATGGCCGCCGCCATCACGCGGCGATGTTCAAGCGACTGCAATGACAATCGTCGCGGGAGACGTTTCTTCAACGCATTCTTCGAACTCTTCTTCTTCGGAAACAACATTCGAACCTCGGGGAGAAATCGCGGAGAATTAGTTCGCCGCTGGGATCACAGGGGGACTGACAATGCAGAACAAGGGATTTTGGTTGATAGGTTTTGCCGACTTAGCAGCGCAAGCCGCCGCTTTGGATGGGTTTTCTTATGATTTGCAGAGTTCTCGAACTCATGAGCCGTTTTGGTAGTTGGAGGAGCTATTGATCTAGTGAGCCGCAGGAGCGCTAGCCGCGGGTATCCACTTCACAAACCGGCGGCTAGCGCCTTGCCGCTCACTTTGGGAATGTCCCAGTGACTAAATCAACAGTCCGTTTGCCTCGGTTGTTTGCGATTAGAACCGTGGCTAACGCCAAAACGGCTAATCCAAAGTGGTGCTGTCCAGCTAGGACTGAGCGGTAAATTAATATCAGGTAATACCCTCTTGCTTGCCGGAGGGTCGGACGCCGTAGCGGCCGGGGAGGGGCTCACGGAAAACTCTCTCCTTGCTTCGGCTCGACTCTCCCGGAGGGTGAGTATTTGAAAAATGCGACACTTCATTTCCGCTCGGCCCTTGCGCGCATCCGTTGGAAAGTCCACGTTCTCGGTCGCCAATAAATCGTTCAGCGCCTCAAGCAATTTCTCGCCACCGAAACCTTCGCCAACGACTTCATCGCCTTCTACTTGACCTCGCTGATGGATGCCGACCAATTGGCCGTCATCACCTAGCAGCGGCGCTCCGGCGGTGGCCTGCATGGAAAGCGTTTTATTGTCGAACTGATACTGGAATGTTCCGTCATCGCCGACGGATTGCACCGTTGCGGGATGGCACATCTGGCTGGGAGACGCCCCGCCATAAACAGCGGTCGCCATCCAAACCCGCTGGCCTTGCTGGATGGTTGACGGCGACAAATTCGAGCGATCGATTTCGGAGCGTTCCAAGATCAAAAGCAACGATTCCGACTCGCGACCAATGCGCGTCGTCGACGCTGCCATCGACTGCCGGAAATCGCTTCACGGGACCGAGTTTCCGGACGGCATCGGACGCCCCGAACGCATCGCTGGCATAGGCGATGTTTACTAGATCGCTGACTTCGCTCGGCTTGATGTCACGGGTCAGACCCGATGACTTCGTTAGAAGACTTAATGGCAAGACCAGTGCTGAACCGTGTGACTTTGTCTTTATTAAAAAAGCGGTTGAGTAAACGTCCCCCGACTCGATCGAACCGGCTTCGGTTTCGACGAAAGGTCGCCACACGATGCCGTTGACCACGGTCGGTGCACCATCCGGTTCAAGCGTATCGGTCGGTGCAACGATAGGGACGCTGCTGGTCTCGGCGCAACCGAAAACCAGCGTCAATGCAGTCGCCAATGCAATCGCTCGATGACCGATCAAAGCCCCGACTCCTCATCAGCGATCCGGGCGTCTTCCCGCTCGATCGCCTCCATCGCTTCGGCGTCTAAGGGTGCTGGCTTTGGCGGCGAACTGTCACAACCGGTCAGCGCTGGCAAGACAAAAGCGAGAACGACAAAGCAAGGCTTCAGCAAAGAAGGTTTTGACATCACAGTGCTTCTCCATCGATCACGTTGCCGTCGTCGACGACGCATAAATTCATCCATAGCTGGGCATCCACTTGAAAGGAAAAGAATCGCACCGACCCGTCACAGAAACCGGCGTACAATCCCGCCGCGTGGGTCGACCCGAAGTAGCGGGGCCAATTCGTATCGGCCGGGTTGGGCGGCTGGATGGCCTGGTTGTCGTGCCGTGGCGGGAAGTGCCAACGCATCACGCATTCGTCCCAACCGGCGTTGTTCCAACGTTCGTTGTCGCCGCCGTCACGACCGACTTGCGTCGGGTGCAAAGCTTTCTCGGCGAACATGATCGAGTTGGAGGTTCCGTCACGAATGCCGTTCAGCTTTCGCGAATTTCCAAGACCCGGCCAAATGAATGCCCCGCTGCGGCCTCCGATCAATCCACCGTTGTGACGAGTCCGAGTGCCGATCGCGGGGGCCCCCAGCGGTGCCGGCGGAATCAGATTGATGGTCGAGTCCATCCGGCCGTGATAGAAGCCGGCGCTAGCCGCGTAGTCGGTTCGTCCAAAGCCGCTGCCATAGCCGATGGGGCTCCGGCGTGACGGGCAGTAGTACGACGGAACAAACGACTGGGCGACTTCGTTCTCGTTCGAGTTCCCGTTCACGCTGGGCCAAAACGGCTTGTCGTCGCGTCCCAACTCATAAATGCTAGTACCTTCCAAAAAGGGAAGGATTTTGTACTGGACGCTCCAACCTTCGCGGTTTGCCGCTCGGCAACAAGTGTTGTTGCGAGGATAGCCGGCCGTGGCGGGATTCCCGGCAAGGCTGATCGCCTCGGGGTGCCCGTCCATCGGCCCGTCCGGAAGCTTCTTATAAGTCGATTCGAAGTTCAGTGCCGCAAGCACCATTTGCTTGACGTTGTTAGTGCACTGGGTCCTACGCGCCGCTTCGCGGGCATTCTGCACGGCGGGTAACAACAGACCCACCAAAACTCCAATGATCGCAATGACCACTAAAAGCTCAACAAGCGTGAATCCTGCACGCCTCCAATTCGATCGACAAGTACGACGAAGCAATCCCGCCGCCGAATGATGTCTTAACAATTCACGTCTCATTTTTTCGTTCCTGAGAGACACAAGAGATCCGAGCTCTCGCTCGATCTTTTAAAGAAGTCTTTTATGAAGACGATACGACCAAACGGAACGGGTTCCGGCGTCGCAGGCCTTCCAACGGGCGACAAGTTAGGCCAGGAATCCTCCCTGGCAACTCACTCTCCGAACGTATTCACGTCCGCTTCTTCGATTCTTAAACAATGCGATCGAAGGGCGGATCGATTGCCGCTATGGAGAAGGTTTTTGCCGTATGGAGGGCCGCCAACCACCACCCAGCAGGACGCGGTGGTTAAGAAACAGTTGGCTTCTTGTGAAGGCTTAATTGTTAAGAAGTGTGCTATCGCAAACCGAGCAAAATGTCGGCCGGACGACGCACGGGCCCTCGCGTTGCCGATTCGCCGATCGGACGAACGACGTAGATCGATTGCAGATACAGCTCGCGTTCCAAGTTCCCGCCAAGCTTCGACAAGGTTCGGGCACGATCGGCAAGCCGTTGACGTGACGCATCATCGCCCTGTTCCCGACGGATTTCAGCAAGCTGCGCGATCACCCATTGGTTCGACGGACCAAGACTTGCGACGGCGTCAAACGTCGATGAAGCCGCCTGCAAATCGTCTTCGCGACCGAATCGTTGATAAGCGTGCAGTTGACCGACGCCGATCTGCATCAACACGGTCGGATCAGAACCCGCGCGAGCTTTCACGTTGGCGATCGCGTCGAGCCAGGCTTGTCGCGCGGTCGCATTCCCGGCCAGCATTTGGTAGCGGTAATGATCGGCCAGCCATAAGGCAGATGCGACCGACCAGGGGTCCGCCGCGACGGCTTGTTCTAACGTCACCCGAGCTTTGCCGTACTGGCCGCTTCGCTGCGCGGATTCCGCGATCGCTAACAAGCGATTTTGCTGCTGCACCGGACGCAGCGAAACGATGTACAGCGAGCCCAATAGCAACACGCCGATGGCTGCCGGCATCCAACGCTTCGCCGTTTTCGCGGTTGCACCAACGTGCAAACCGCCGGGACGTGTCACCATGCCGCCGTAGATCCACACCGGCATCATCACACCGGGGACCGTCCATCCGCCGCTGACCGTCAAGTGCAACAGGGCTACGGCGCAAGCGACCCCCGCGAACAAATCGATCAATCGCTGCGACGTTTTTTTAAGCGAACGCCACGCGGCAAACCCGGTCGCGATCGCCACCGGCAACACGACCAACGCCGCATCGGTGTCGGGAAGCGATCGGCTGGCCCAACCGAATAGCCACACCAACCCCAACGACACGCTCGCACCGCCGAAGATCCAAGCCGGCGTGGAAGAGTCGTTTGACACTTCAGAACGTGATTGCCACCAAGAAATTCGCTGATAAACGACCGCTAAACCAGCTACCAAAACAACGATCAGCATCGCCGCCGCGGGCACTCCGCCGCTGGCCATCGTTTCAAAGAAGAAGTTGTGCGGATCGGATATTTGTTCCGTCGTCTGTGGCTCGCGATAGCGTTCATAGACGGCTTGGAAATTTCCCGGACCGGCACCGAACCAGGGATGATCGCGAACCAGCCGCCACGTCGATCGCCAGTACTGAAAGCGAAACGAAAGCGACACCGGTGCTTGTTCAAACCATTCTCGCTTGCCCATCGCGGCGATCAAACCGCCGACCAGCACCGCCACGCCCGCGAATCCCGCCGCCGCGATCGCCAGCCGGGAATAGCTCCGACGAACCGCCGGGATCGATGCCAACCAAACCACTCCGACGCCGATCAGCATCGCCAGCGTCGCCGAACGACTGCGAGTGACCAAGACACCGGACACGCACGCCGCCACGACGACGCCGGCGACGAGGCGAGTCCACCAAGTCGATTGCGAGAATGTCTGACGAAGCCAACCGCTGCCCAGCGTCACGCCGACCAACAGCACCGCGGCCAGCGAATTGGCCAGCGCGAACGTTCCCGAGGGGCCGCCATCGAACAACCGATTCTCGAACCGCATCCGCTGGGCCGTACCCGCCGGCGCGTCGATGCCCGCCATCGCGATGACGCGATCGGGGTCGGCATGGTAAGCCGCAATCGTTTCGGGCAGGCTGACGTAGTTCTGGTGCAGCGTCTGTGTGGCGAGTCCCGCGGCGATGACAATTCCCAAGACGACGAACGCTCGCCGCTCCGGTGCATCGACTAGTAACACGCGTGAAGCCGTAAACACTGCCGCCGCCGCGAACCACATCCACGCTTCGTTGGTCGCCGACCGCAGGTTACCGCCATCGCCGGTCGCGATCGCCGCCACCATGACCCAGAAAGCGATCGCCCACGGCCCAAACGTGATGATTCGATCGAGCCTGCCCGTCGACAGCAGTCGCTTGGAACCAGCCGCGGATACCACCGCGATCGTCGCCGTGGCGATTCCCAGCAGCGAAAACCAAAGCCCATCGCCTTGGTCGACGGCGGTGCTATCGCTCGGAAAATAAGTCGCGTAGATCCAACCACCTGCCAACATCGCGATCGCCATCGACCCCGACAGGCCGACCAACGTCATCGGTGGCCGATCTTCGGTGCTCGCGCTTGGCACGTCGCTCAGTCTTCTCTTCGCCATCCGGTCGACTCCAAGATCACGACCAACAACAACATGCACGCGACGATGCCCAGCACCATCAGGGCCAACGAAATCGTCACCTGGGTCAGCACGATCGCGGCCAGCCCACACGTCGCGGTCACCAAGTAAATCGTCATCACCGCTTGCGTGCGGCTGAGCCCCAGATCGACCAAGCGGTGCGAAAAATGACTGCGGTCGCCGACGAATAAACTTCGCCCTTCGCGGACGCGAATCCAAAGCACCGTGATCATGTCGTACAGCGGCACCGCCATCACACATAGCGGAGCCAGCACGGCGTGCGGACGATCTTCACCACCGCCGGCAAACGTCGCCATCAGCATCGCCACCGCGATCAAAAAACCGACCAGATAGCTGCCCGCATCGCCCATGAAAATCTTCGCCGGCGGCCGGTTGTGCCACAAGAATCCAAGCAGCGCACCCAGCACGACCAGCAGCAACGCCGCGACGAAGAACTGAGGTTGTGCGGTTCCGGGATCGGGCGTCAGCAGCATGACCACCGCCATCGTCGCGGCAATGATCGCCGCCACGCCGCCGGAAAGTCCGTCCATGTTGTCCAGCATATTAAACGAATTGATCAGCCCCACGATCCAAACGACGGACAACAAGTTGGTCAGCCAATCGACACCGATGAACGCGGTCAAACCAAACCCCAGTCCGTAGACCGCGTAGGCCGCCACGATGAACTCGACCGCCAAACGAAGCCAAGGCGAAACGCCGCGCCGATCGTCGATCAACCCCAGCGTTGATAGCACGGTGCCGGCCGCGATCAGCTTCCAAACCTGGCCGACTTTCGACCAAACGCCGTTAAGCTGCTCGGCCATCGCTGCCGGCATCTCGGCTTGCCATTCGGGGGCATGGCGAGCAAAAAAGACGGCCGCGGTCCCGATCGCGAACGTGCCGACAATGCCCAGCCAAATGCCGATGCCGCCGCCAAGCGGCGTGACATTGGTGTGCGTGCTGTGACCGCCCATCTTGGCCATCAAACCCAATCGCTGCGCAAACCAACGCACCGGATAGAGGCCCGCCGCGCAAATCAACATCGGCGGCAGCACCGTGACAGCCAACAACCAACCGATCCAGGGCAACAGGTCTGACAAGGGGGACTCGACGAAGGAACGGCGGCCAGCGAATTCAAACCGCCAGTTTACTTGGCCCTACCAACCGTAGGGAGGACACGCCGAGTGGTGACGCGCGACCACGAACCGGCAACCCAATCGCTTGAAAACCGACCGATCGGTCGGTACTCTTTGATACATGACGAAACAAACGACCGCCGACACGCCCACGCGAATCCTGGACGCCGTCATGGAACTGATCCTGGACGGTGGACTGCCGGCGGTGACCCAGTCGGGCGTTTGCCGCCGCGCCGGGATCAGCAAGGGCGGGTTGGTGCATCATTATCCGACCAAGGAAGCGATGGTCGACGCATTCTTACAGCGGGCCGGCCAGGATTACCTGGACTTGGTCGAGTCCGCGATGGGCAACCGCGTCGCCGGGTCCGGTAAGCGGGCGGCCGCTTACATCGATCTGTTCTTGGGCGATTCGGCATCGACCGATTGCAACGCGAACCGTGACTGCGCCGCCGCGATGGTCGCGATCGTGCAGGGCAGCGGTTGCCAATCGGAAATCAGCGGTTTCTATCAACGCCTGATTCGCATGTTGCGAGACGATGGCGTTTCGTTGGATCTTGCCGAGTTGATCATCACGTCGGTCGATGGCGTTTGGTTGCAGTCGATGATCGAACCGCCCGAAACGCTGCTGGTTCGTGCCGCCCGATTGCAGCGTCGTTTGAAACGATTGATCCGAGACGATGTGAACGTCAAAGCAAACAAGCCCGCTGGAAAAATAGCATTGTGAATAAACCCATCAACTTAACATCAAAGCCTCGTCGAACTTGGATCGGCACCCTGGTCGGCTCGGTTGTCGTGATCGCGTCGGTGCTATTGCTGCTGGTCGGAATCGGATACGCCAAAGCAAGACAAATTACCGCGGCGATGGCGTCCCCGCCGCCGCCCGAGATACCCGTCGCGGTCACGCTGGCGAAGGCCGAACCGACGACTTTCCGTCGATCGTCGGTGGTCGTCGGAACGGTGCTGGCATCCGAGTCGATCCTGTTGCAAACCGAACTGACGGGGTTGGTCACCGAAGTTTTGATCCGGCCCGGGGACACGGTCAAAAAGGGCGATTTGTTGATCCAGTTGGATGATCGAACCGAACGGGCGCAACTGAAAAGCGCCGAAGCATCACGCGAGCTGGCCAGGACTGAAATGGCTCGCAAGGAACGCCTTGCCCGAGCCAACGCGGGCAGCGTTTCCGACTTTGACGTCGCGTCTGCCGAGCTGATTCGCGCCGGGGCAATGGTTGACGAATTAAAAGTCATGATCGATCGCAAGCAGTTGAAAGCTCCTTTCGACGCCCACGTCGGCATGTTCGACTTGCACGTCGGTCAATACTTGGTCGAAGGCAGCCGGATCACGACGCTGGAAGGCATCGCGAATTACTTTTACGTCGATTTTTCGATGCCCGCCCACGTCGCCGATGCCATCAAGATTGGTGATCGCGTCGATGTGCAAGTCGACAATGAATCCGGCATCGCGTCCGCTGAAATCATCGCGATCGATGCCGCCGCCGATGCAATATCGCGATCCGTGATGGCTCGCGCGATCTTGCCCGATCCGCCGTCGATGCTGCAGCCGAACGATTCCGTTCGCGTGACGATCTACTACGGCGACTCGATCGCCGCGTCGGTCATTCCCGCGACCGCCGTTCGGCGCAGCCCCACCGGCACGGTCGTTTACGTCGCAAGTGAAGTCGACGGGGTGATGCGAGCGGTATCGCGAGACGTGGTGGTCGCGGGCGGCTCCGGTGCAACGACTCGTATCTTGGATGGCGTGGCCAGCGGCGAGTCGGTGGTCGCGGACGGTTCGTTCAAGGTTTACGACGGAACGATGGTGGCCGATGCGAGTGCTGCGATTGCATCGCCGAGCGACATGCCGAAGTCGGCCGAAGGAGCGCAGCGATGAAGTCGATCACGGACCTTTTCATTCGCCATCCGGTGCTTGCCATCGTCGTGAACCTGATCCTGGTTCTGGTCGGCGTTCGCTGTGCGATGTCGCTACCGATCCAGCAGTTTCCGAAACTGGAAAGCACTTCGATCACGGTCAACACGATTTACTTTGGCGCGAGCGCCGAAACCGTTCGCGGTTTCTTGACCACGCCGATCGAACGCGCGGTCTCGTCGGTCGCCGGCATCGACTACATCGAATCGTCCAGCATCGCCGGCATCAGCACCGTGACGCTGCGATTGAATTTGAATCACGATTCGACCAAGGCGCTCGCGGAGGTCAGCGCGCGGCTGCAACAAGTGCGCAGCGAGCTCCCATCGGAAGCCGAACCGCCGACGATCGAACTGATTCGCGCGGACCGGCCTTACGCGTCGTTCTATCTCAGCTTCACGTCGGATCGATTCAACCTACCGGCGCTGACCGATTACCTGACTCGCAACGTCCAGCCTCGGCTTTCGATCTTGCCCGGCGTCCAGAAGGTCGGCATCGAAGCGGGCCAGATTCCCGCGATGCGAATTTGGATCTCGCCGCAGCGGCTTTCGGAATTAAATTTGACTTCTGGCGATGTGTATTCGGCGCTCCAGCGAAACAACTTTTTGGCCGCGATCGGGCAAGTCAAAAGCGATTCGGTGCAAGTCGATTTGCTGACCAACACGGACTTGAAAACGACCGAAGAATTCGCCGACATGATCGTCTGGCAATCGCCATCGTCGGAGTCCGGGCCGGGCACGATCATCCGGTTGTCCGATGTCGCCCGCATCGAGTTCGGCAGCGAGGAACCGACCGCGACGGCGATGTATCGCGGTGACGAAGCGATCTACATCAGCGTGTGGCCGCTGCCGGGCAGCAATGAAATCGAAGTCGCCGCGGGCCTGCGAGCCGCGATGGCCGAACTGCAATCGGAACTGCCATCGCACATCGACATGGAGCTTGCGTTCGACGGAACCAAGTTCATGCGAAAGTCGCTTTCTGAAATTTCAAAAACGCTTTCCGAAACGATTTTGATCGTCGGCTTCGTCGTGTTCCTGTTCATGGGATCGGTGCGGACGGCGTTGGTGCCGCTGGTCGCGATGCCGGTGTCGTTGGTCGGCGCGACGATCGTGATGTACTTGATGGGATTCTCTTTGAACTTGCTAACGCTGCTGGCGATCGTGCTGGCCGTCGGATTGGTCGTCGACGATGCGATCGTGGTCGTTGAAAATGTCCAGCGTCATTTGCGTGAAGGCCACGGCAAGATCCAAGCGGCGCTGATCGGATCGCGCGAGCTTGCCGGACCGATCGTCGCGATGACGATCACGCTGGCGACGGTGTACGCGCCGATCGGTTTTCAGGGCGGACTGACGGGGATGTTGTTTCGCGAGTTCGCGTTCACGCTGGCCGCCGCGGTCGTTGTATCGGGCATCGTCGCGATCACGTTGTCGCCGATCATGAGCGCGTACTTGGTGCCCGCCGGCGGACGCGAAGGTGCGATGACTCGGTTGGTCAATCGTTTGTTTGATGCGATCCGTCACGTTTACGCGGGCGTGTTGGAAACGGTGCTTCGGCTGCGCTATTCGATCGCGATCGCAACGGTCATCGCAGGCGCCGCGGCGGTGCCGCTGTACATGTTCTCGGCCAAAGAGCTTGCGCCGGTGGAAGACGAGGGCGCGATTTCGGTCGTCTTTTCGGCCGCTCCCGATTCGACGTTGAACTCCACGACCCGCTGGGCCAGCAAGTTGGCCGCGGGCCTGCAAACGATTCCCGAAACGGATTACATGTGGTCGGTCGTGACGGCCGGCGGCGGCTTCGGCGGCGTGATCACGACGGACTGGTCGGACCGAGAACGCAACACGCAAGCGATGTTGCCGCAGGTGTTCGGCACCGCCGGCCAGAACCCCGGACTGGAAGCATTCCCCGTGCTGGTGCCGCCGCTGCCGGGGGCGGGAAATTATGACGTCGAGCTGTTGCTGAAAAGCGATTTGCCGGTCGAGCGTCAACTTGAGATGGCAAACGAGATCGTCCGTCGCGGACGCGAAGCGAACTTGTTCCTGTTCGTCGACACGGACTTGAAAGTCGATTTGCCGCAAGCCCGCGTGATCGTCGACCGCGAACGGTTGGCCGACTTGGGGCTCGATCAAGCCGCGGTCGGTCGCGAGCTTGGCGTGCTGCTGGGCGGTGGTTATGTGAACCGATTCAATTACTTCAACCGTTCCTATCGAGTGATCCCGCAGTTGGAACTTGCCGATCGGCAATCGACCGGATCGCTGATGGACTTGAAGATCCGCGGTCCTTCGGGCGATCTGATTCCGGTGTCGACGTTCGCGACGATCGAGCCCGAGACCGCGCCGCGAACGCTGAACCGTTTTCAACAACAAAGCGCCGTGAAGATCTTCGCGGCGGTGTTTCCAGGCGTGACCAAGGAACAAGGCTTGGCGACGCTGGAAACGATCGCGTTGGAGGTCACGCAGTCGTCCGCAACGTTGGACTACTCGGGCGAGTCGCGTCAGATCCGCAGCGAAGGCGCGACGATGGCGACGACGTTGGGTTTTGCGTTGGTGCTGATCTATCTGGTCTTGGCGGCTCAGTTTCGTTCGTTCCGCGATCCACTGATTGTGCTGCTGGGCAGCGTGCCGCTGGCGATGACGGGCGTGCTGACGCTGACGTGCTTGGACCTGACGACGATCAACATCTATTCGCAGGTCGGGTTGATCACGCTGGTCGGATTGGTGGCCAAGAACGGAATTTTGATCGTCGAGTTTGCCAACACCTTGCAAGAATCCGGCGCGACCAAACGCACGGCAATCATCGAAGCGGCACAGACTCGTTTGCGTCCGGTCTTGATGACATCGGCGGCAACGATCCTGGGCCACCTGCCGCTGGTGTTCGTGATCGGCGCGGTGCGCAGGCTCGAAACAGCATCGGCATCGTCTTGGTCGTCGGCATGGCGGTGGGCACGATCTTCACACTGTTCGTCGTGCCGGCGCTGTACCTGCTGCTGGCCGCGGAGCATCACCGGGCGCGAGACGAAGAAGCAGACGACACCATCGAGCAATGGAATTTCGACGAAGCCGTCAAACCCAAAGGCGAGTTAATCACCGCATGAGTCAGAGTAGGACAATTGTCCCAATTGTCCCTGATCTTTGGAATGCCAACGAAAACTCCGGTTTAACAGTCAGCCGAAGGCGTACCGGAAACCCTTCGTAGGACGCCTTTGGCTGACGGTTAAACGATTAAGTCATGCCTACGGGACAATTGGGACAATGGTCCTACTCTGAAATGGTTATCCTGGGGGTTCACAAAACCTTCCCACCGAACGCCACCACCATGAAAATTTTGACGTCGATCGCGTTTGCTTGCTTCCTGTCGCTGCCCGCCACCGCCGATAACTGGATGCACTGGCGAGGCCCCGACGGCAACTCGGTCGCGCCGGATGCCGATCCGCCGACGACTTGGTCGGCGACGGAGAACGTGAGATGGAAGGTCGCGATCCCCGGCAACAGTTCCGGGTCGCCCGTCGTTTGGCAAAACCGCGTCTTCGTCGTCTCCGGTGTGCCAACGGGCGTTCGTTCGGGACGATTGCCAGAACTGGAATTTGTGACGTACTGTTTCGATCGCGCGACCGGCAAACTGATTTGGAAACAAACTGCGACCGTGGCCACGCCGCATCAACCGACGCACGAGACCAACGGATTTGCGTCCGCGTCGCCTTGCACCGATGGCACGATGGTCTATTCGCACTTCGGTTCGCAAGGCTTGTATGCGTACACGATGGACGGCGAACTGGTTTGGAAACGCGATGACTTTGGCAAGATGAACACGCGAAACGATTTCGGCGAAGGATCATCGCCGGTGATCGCGGGCGACAAGATCATCGTGCCGTGGGATCACGAAGGACCGTCGTCGCTGTATGCACTCGACAAAACCACCGGCGCAACGATCTGGCAAACGCCGCGCGATGAACCGACTTGCTGGGCGACGCCGATGGTGATTCCATCGTCGACTGGCCCGCAAGTCGTGATGAACGGACAAACCAAGGCTCGCGCGTACGACTTGGAAACCGGCAAAGAACTGTGGTCGTGTGGCGGGCAGACGCAGCGTCCCGTCGCAACGCCCGTTTATCGCGACGGCCTCGTTTACGTGGGCAGCGGTTTTCGTGGCTCGTTCTTGGCCGCGTTCAAGCCCAGCGGTCGCGGCGACATCGAAGGCACCGACGCGGTCGTCTGGTCGGTGACTCGCGACACGCCCGACATCGCGTCGCTGCTGTTGTCGGATAACCGGTTGTACTTTTTCAAAGCCAAAACCGGCTTGCTGACGTGCCTGAACGCGGACACCGGTTCGCCGTATTATCAAACCGTACGATTGCCCAGCATCAACACCACGTACGCCTCACCCGTCGCCGCCGGTGGTCACGTTTACTTGACCGGACGCAGCGGAACCACGGTCGTGATCGATGATGCGGAAACGTTCCACGTCGTCAGTGTCAACTCGGTCGGCGAAGGCGTCGACGCCACGCCCGCGATCGTGGACGACGAAATCTTCATTCGCGGCGAAAAGCATTTGTTCTGCATCGCAAAGTGATGCGATTTCAGTTTAGCTGTCGCAGCGATTGGAAAATGGAAGTCACTTCGCTCCTTAGGCTGGTTGCGGTGTCCGACGCCATCGGCTCGGAGAGCTGAGCGACAATTTAAGACTTTGCTACTTGTTTAATGCGTGACGCTTACCAGCCGATAAATCTTGAACTGGGACCGACCCATGACGACACAGTTTCTCCGGTGCATCGCTTTGATACTGATCGCGATGCCGTTTACTTATGGCGAATCGATCACGGAAATTTCGTTCGACGTCGATGCCAAGATTGATCAACCGGCCAAGTGGATGCCGACAGTGACCCTTCGGGCAGCAAATTCCAATCAGTCTGCGACGGTCCATGCGTTTTGGGACGGCGGCCAAACTTGGCGAGCCCGTTTTCGTGTGACCGAAACCGGCCAGTATCAATGGAGTGCGACCTCGACGGATGCTGTCAAATTTTCGCGACAAGGCACCGTCACGGTGACCGATCCGGCGGCGAAGAGCGCGATTCGCGTTTCGGATGATGGCACCCATTTGCAAACGGTCGATGGCGAGCCGTTTTTCTGGCTGGCCGATACCGCTTGGAACGGCGTCTTGAGATCCACGGACGATCAGTGGACGCGGTATCTGGATCAGCGACAGAAACAGGGGTTTAACGTGATCCAGTTCGTGTCGACGCCGTGGCGCGGCGGCGCACGACACTCGATAATCCTCCGTTCAAATTCGACGGAGATCGATGGCTTTCGGCGGACCCGAAATCGCTTGCTTTGATGGACCAGAAGATCAACGCGGCGATCGATCGCGGCATGGTCGTCTCGCCGATCATGCTTTGGGCACTGAACCCGGACGATCCCGGCGAAGCGCTATCGGAAGAAAACGCGATCGCGGTGGCGAAGTACTTGCTTGCTCGGTGGGGCGCCTACCGCGTCGTTTGGATGTTGGGTGGTGACGGCCGTTATCCGGACAAGCCGCGATGGGATCGAATCGGCAAAGCCGTCTTTCCGCCGACGACTCGCACCGGATTCATGCCGCAAATCGCGACCACGCATCCGTCGGGTCTCAGCTGGGTCGGCGACGCATTTACCAATTCGGAATGGTACGATTTTCACGGGTACCAAAGCGGTCACGGCGATGGCGATAAGGATCTGCAAAGGCACTTGACCGGACCGTGGACGAAGTTTCCTTTCGACGGCAAACCGCGACCGGTCATCAACTTGGAACCCAACTACGAAGCCCATCCGGCCTATCAATCGAAGCAGCCGCATTCGGGCCAGCACGTCCGCCGAGCGGCGTACTGGTCGGTGCTGTTGGGACCTGCCGCCGGTGTGACCTACGGACACAACGCGGTCTGGGTTTGGAATCACGTGGACGGCGAAGTCGCCGAAAACCACCGCTTCACGGTCGACGCATGGGACGCGGGCCTATCGACCGAAGGCACCAAATCGATGACCGTGATGAAGTCGTTCTTCGAGTCCGGTCCATGGTGGCAGCTTCGGCACGCCCCGGAAGCCATCACGGGTTCCGCATCCGACGAGGTTGAGTCAACGATGGTCGCCGCGTCGACGCCGGATGCTCGCTGGACCGTCATTTACACTCCGGTGCAACAACTGGTGACCATCGCGATGGGAGTGCCACAAGACGCCGAGTCGATCGAGTGGATGGACCCGCAGAACGGCGATCGCCAGCCTGCCAAGTCCGACACCAACGTCTTCACCCCGCCGCCGGGCGATCACGACTGGGTGCTTTCGATCCGGCGTTAGAGCGATCCTTAGCATCGCGTGCCCAATAGGTATTGGACGTGATGTAGCTGATCCCGCCAGGGTTCAGTTCGGTCTGAACCCTGGCGGGATCAGCTACGTCAGTTGTTATTCACCGATTGCATGACGACCCGACGATCAGTGTCCATCAGAAAAGATAAAGTTCGTCCAGGACTTCATCCTTAGCAGCACCTTTCGCATGATCGCGACTTCTTCGACGTGCTCGCTGTAGACGGCGGCTTGGCCCGTTGATCCAGGGATGATTTGAAAGTCGTCCAGTTCGCCGTCGACGAAACGGATCAGCACGTTGATTCGGCCTTCGCCGGTCGATTGGTCGACGTCCAGTAAATCGCCGGTCGGTTGCAGTTGTCCTTGCGCGACGGCCGCACCGACCAGTTCGACTTCGCCTTTGAAGAAACGGCCCGGAACCGCCGGCAGGATCACTTCGGCTTCCGCACCCGGCACGATTCGCTGGGCATTGTTTTGCAAGAACGATGCGACGAAGTACGGCGGTTCGTCGTGCTGAAAAATGATCACGGGTTTCAGCGGTATCGGCACCGCCATCATGCCCGGACGCAGCATCAGTTGCAGCACCGTCCCGTCGGTCGGCGCGCGGACGGTGGTCTCATCCAGGTTGAACTGCGCGGTGGCCAGTTGCGACGTCGCGTCGGCGACTTGCGTGTTGATGCCGCCGATGGTGGAATCGGTGGACTGTTTCGCGCGAGCGAGCTGGGCTTTGGCTTGGCTCGTTCTGGCCTGCGCCGATGCGTAGCTTTGTTTGGCTTGCTCGAATTCGGATTTCGATACGGCGCTGTTGGCGACCAGTTTCTTATCACGCTCGAACGTATCTTTGGCCGCGGCCTCATCCGACACCGCCGCGTTGTAAGCTTCCTCGAACGCCAGCAGGTCCAGCTCCAATTCTTTGGCTCGGCTTTCGGCGCTTGCCAGTTGAGCGTTCTTTTGATCGACGATGAACTGGTACGGTTGGGGATCAATCTTGAACAGCACGTCGCCCGCTTTGACGGCTTGCGAATCGGTCACGTTGACTTCGATCACCCGGCCCTGGACTTGGGGCACGATCGGGGTCGTATGAAAGTAGAACCTGGCCTTGCTGGTGAACGGATGGTTGTAATTCATAAGCAACAACAACGTCGCCAAAATCCCGATCCCACCCAGTGCCGCCGTCACGACCGTGTACCCGTTGACGGGAACCTTGGCGACTTTGAAAACGGCGATGACGATCGCCGCGTACGTCAACAGAATCAAGACATCCATGACTAAGATTTCTTTTTGTTGGAAAATGCGTCCGCGGTTCGGCGAGCCAATTCGGATTCCAGTTCGGCGATGCGAGCTTGGAGTTTTGTCGTCGCTTGATCCGACGGGTTCGGATCGTCACCACCGGCGTGAGGCCCGCCGCGGTAACCGTGATCGGGGTCGTACGCCGTCGCCCAAATCCAAAGCAGCGGCCAGATCGCGTGCAGCGTGAACAGGCTGATCCAGCCCGCCGCGTGAATCGCTTGGGTGTGCGGGTGATTGCGTTTTTTGGCGATCAGATACGGAACTTCGTGAATCGCGATGATTCCGTAAACGATCGTCAGCGTCACAAAGAACAGAATGCCGAGGGCGAACCAACTGAAAGCGTCCAAAGAACGTCCCTCCATCAAATGAAACGAATGGCGATCGGACCAATAAAGGTCTTACGCTCGACCGCATCGCGGCGGTTCATTTCGTCCCGCCGATGCCACGCGGCAGATCATATCGCACCGATGCCGATCGCTAAAGAACGATTTGCCTCCTGAAGGTGCTGCCGATTTTGTTGCGAAAATGTCTCCTGTTTGCTGACAGATTGCTGGTCGTTGTGGGTGTAAGTTGTTGAAACCCGTTATTCAAACCCGTCGACGCAATGTCTGATCCCTCCACCCGTGCCAGTTTGCTGCTGCGAATTCGCGATCGATCCGATCGCGAAGCGTGGGAACAATTTGTTGCTTTATATCGACCGGTGGTCGTCAATCTAGCGCGACACCGGGGAATGCAGCCGGCAGACGCCGACGATTTGGCTCAAACGGTACTGGTCGCCATCAGCGGCGCGATCGAGCGATTCGATCCGGAGGACTCGCGAGCCAAGTTTCGAACCTATTTACGGACAATCGCACGACGGGCGATCGTCAACGCGATGACGCGAGTTGGTCCAGATCGGGCCGACGGCGGTACGGACATGATGGGTTTGCTGGCACAGCAACCCACGCCGGGGCCGACGACCGACATCGTGGAATGGGACTACCGCAGAGAAATTTTCGCCGTCGCGGCGGATCAGATTCGTAATGAATTCAATGAATCGACATGGCAGGCGTTCTGGCAATCCGTCGTCGAAGATCGTCCGGTCGAAGAAGTCGCGGCGGCACTTGGACGCTCTCGCGGCAGCGTCTACACCGCACGCAGCCGCGTCATGATGCGACTGAAGCAGAAAGTCCAGGAGCTCGATTGCCGAGATCAACCATGAAAAAAATGCCCGCAGCATGTCTGCCCGAATGCATTGCCGACTTCCTGGCCGGAAAATTGACCGATGCGCAGTGCGTTTGGTTGGAAGAACACTTGGAAGGCTGCGAAGACTGCGACCGGTTGTTGGCGTCGGCAACGGCGGAACGTCCATTCTGGGACGACGCGCGAGCGTTTTTAAAATCGGGTCATGCCGGCGATGCCAAAGCAGTGTCCCTCGAATTAACGCAACCGGACGACTCGGCCGAGTGCATCGATCGCGAATTAAAAGCGTTGCTTGATCCGACCGATGATCCGCGGATGCTGGGGCGTTTCGGCGGATACGAAATTGCGGGTGTGATCGGACGCGGCGGCATGGGATTGGTGTTCAAAGGATTGGACGTGTCGTTGGATCGATATGTAGCCATCAAAGTCCTTAATCCGACCTATGGAAGTTCCCCGGCGGGCCGCACCCGGTTTGCGCGGGAAGCCAAAGCCGCCGCATCGGTCGTTCACGATAACGTCGTGCCGATCTATGGCGTCGATGAGTTCAAGGGCGTTCCCTACCTGGTGATGCCCTATGTGAAAACTCAGTCGCTGCAACAACGGATCGATCGCGAGGCCCCCTTGCCCGTGGAAACGACGTTGGAGATTGCCGTCCAGATCGCTCGCGGATTGGCCGTCGCCCACGAACAGGGTTTGGTTCATCGAGACATCAAACCATCGAACATCTTGATGCCATCGAGCGTGTCGCGAGTTCAAATCACGGACTTTGGTTTGGCGCGAGCCGCCGACGACGCGAGCCTGACGCAAAGCGGCGTGATCGCGGGAACGCCCCAATACATGTCCCCCGAACAGGCTCGCGGGGATGCGGTCGATGGACGGACGGATCAATTCTCGTTGGGCAGTGTCATCTACGCGATGCTGACCGGGGATCCGCCGTTCCGATCGGAGACCATGTTCGGAACGCTGCGGCGGATCACGGACCAGCCGCACCGTCCGCTGACTCAGGTGCAACCGTTGGTTCCCGTTTGGCTAAGCAAGCTGGTCGATCGGCTGCTGTCGAAGCATCCGGACGGTCGGTTCGACAGCACGGCAGAATTGGCGGACCACCTGGAAGACTGCTTGGCCCATCATCGCCAACCCGCGACCGTCGTGCTGCCACGACTCGAAATCAAACGCTCGACGCGATTCGGACTACGGTCGCAAGTGTTGTTCGCGATGGTTTTCATTTTTCTTATCGGCGTGAGCCTTCTTATTAGTGCGAGCTGGCACCTAAGAAACCACTTCACAGATTCGATATCAAACCCGGCCATCCGATCGATGGATGTATCCAACTTGCCCGAGTGGGACTTCGATGACGGCGAGTTGATTGGACTCGAAAACGAAGTCCGACGTTTGGGTAACGAGCTTGACACGAACTTTTAGCAATTGCGTTTCTTTACCTTTCTTAGTGGGAGTTGACCGATGTTTGATCGTTTTTGCAGCAGCCTATTTTTGTCGTGTCTTTGTTGGACGACGACGACACCATTGCCTGCGGCGGCTCAAGCCGGCCAGGCCGAAGCAATCGAAGAAAAAGTTCGCCAATCGTTCCAAGAAAATCTTGCGAAGCTCCGTACCCGAGTCGAAAAGACGGAGCAGGCGCTCGAACAGATCAAGGCCGAACTGGCTCGCCGGGAAGAATTGTCCGAAGAACTGATCGCCGCGCGGGTGGCCGAATTGTCGTCCGAAAAACCAAGTTCAGATGACGACGCATCGGCGGAAGTGTTGTCGACCGAAGCGTGGCGCGCCTGGCAGAAGCAAGACCTGCGAACGGCCGAGTCGAAGTTCAAGCAAGCTCTTGCCAAAAACCCCACGTTGGCAAACGCGATGAATGGTTTGGGATGGGTGCAACTTAATTCTGGGGCTACCGAAGACGCATTGGCAACATTTGAGAAGACTTTGGTTCTGGAACCGACCGCCGCGGGCGCGCTGAACGGGGTCGGTCAAGCGTTGATCGCGCTGGGGCGGCTGGACGAAGCCGAAACGAAGCTGACCAAAGCGACGAATGACTTGATCCAGCAGTACGGCGAGGCAAGCGTTGTCAAACGCGGCATCACGGCCAGTTGGTTCGGCTTGGTGCGGGTTTACCTTCAAAAAGGCGACGCGAAAAAGGCCGCCCAGTGGGCCAATCGATATCTCAAACACAAGCCCGATGACCAAATGATGAAGGCGATGCTGGAAGAAGCAATGCCGGGCTAAACTGCCTCGGTCGCAGCGACACGAAAGCCTCGCTAAACTGGGCGAAGTCTTGACTTCTCACTCGATTTCTTGCCCCCCCTCGTCATGCCCGCCACGCCCGACCGCGACCCGACCAAACTTCGTTCTCATCGTTGGCTCGCGCCGGACGACCTGCGTTCGTTTGGGCATCGGTCGCGGATGAAGGGCATGGGGTTTGACGACATCGATTTTACGGATCGGCCGGTCGTTGCGATTTTGAACACGTGGAGCGAAATGAACACGTGTCATTCGCACTTTCGCAATCGCGCCGATGAGGTCCGTCGCGGCATCTTGCAATCGGGCGGCTTCCCGGTTGAAATCCCGGTGATGTCGCTGGGCGAGATGCTGATGAAGCCGACGACGATGCTGTATCGCAACCTGCTGGCGATGGAGGTCGAAGAGGTGCTGCGTTGTCACCCGATCGACGCGGCGGTGCTGATGGGTGGATGCGACAAGACGGTGCCAGCGATGTTGATGGGCGCGATCAGCGCGGACATCCCGTCGATCTTTTTCCCCGCCGGGCCGATGCTGCGCGGCAAATGGAAAGACGTCACGCTGGGCAGCGGCAGCGACGCGTGGAAGTACTGGGACCAACGTCTGGCCGGCAACCTTTGCGATAGCGATTGGAAAGGCATTGAAAACTGCATCGCTCGGTCGGCCGGCACGTGTATGACGATGGGCACCGCGTCGACGATGGCGTGCGTGACCGAAGCGATGGGGTTCAGTTTGCCCGGTGCGGCGTCGGTGCCCGCGGTCATGGCGGACCATTGCCGGTTGGCCACGCAGACCGGTCGCCGCGCGGTAGAGCTTGCTTGGCAAAAGATCAAGCCATCGACGTTCATGACGGCCGAGTCGATCGACAATGGAGTGATGACTTCGCTGGCCATCGGCGGCAGCACCAACGCGATCGTTCACTTGATCGCGATCGCCGGACGGCTTGGCCTAACGCTAACGCTCGATCGATTTGATCAGCTGTCGCGGACGACGCCGGTGCTGGCCGACATTCGCCCGAGCGGCAAGTATCTGATGGAAGATTTTAATGAAGCGGGCGGGTTGCCGGCACTGCTGTCGCGGATGACGGACCTTTTGAACACGGACTGCATGACCGTCAACGGCGTGACGCTGGGCGATCAGATCACCGACGCCGAAGTGATTAATGAAGAAGTCATTCGGCCGCGTGACAACCCGGTGTCGAAGGCCGGCGGGACTTGTTTGCTGCGTGGGAACCTTGCGCCGAACGGCTGCGTGATCAAAGCACTCGCGGCCGATCCGAAATTGGCGACTCACCGCGGCCGCGCGATCGTGTTTGACAACTATCCCGCGATGAAGGCGTCGATCAATGATCCCGAATTAGACGTCGACGAGAGCAGCGTGTTGATCTTGCGCAGCGCCGGACCGTTCGGCGCGCCGGGCTTTCCCGAGTGGGGCATGTTGCCGATGCCGCAAAAGCTGCTGCGAAAAGGCGTCACCGACATGGTGCGGATCAGCGATGCGCGGATGAGCGGGACCAGCTACGGAACATGCGTGCTGCATATCGCTCCGGAGAGCGCCGCGGGCGGGCCACTGGCACTTGTTAAAACGGGCGATGAGATCGAGATTAATATCCCCACGCGAACGATCCACTGGCACGTGACCGACACTGAAATCAAACTCCGCCGAAAAACGATGCCGACGTCGGTGCCGTTGCCCGAGCGTGGTTACAGCCATCTCTATGCCAAGCATGTGACGCAGGCCGACAAAGGCTGCGACTTTGATTTCCTGGTCGGCCGAAGCCCGGGGGCAGAGCCGAGTATTTTTTAGAAATATCCTCCACCTTCGTTTAACGCCCAGCCGGAGGCGCCGGCCTGACAAGAATCAAACCACAGAGACACTGAGAAACACAGAGTTTTCCAGAATCAGATTTTTTGATTGACCTCTCTGTGTTTCTCTGTGTCTCCGTGGTTTTAAATCGAGCACCATGCCGGCGCCTCCGGCTGGACGTTCAAAGACAGACAGACACAAGAACATAGACACTGGAACACCATGAACACTCAACCATTTTCTGCTGCCCAACTTCGTCAGTCCGTGATCGCGGTTCCGCCGCTCGCTCGCGATGCGAACCTTAAAATCGACGTGGCCGAGAACGCCAAGATCATCCGTCACATCGAAGGCGGCGGCGTTCGCAGCTTGCTGTACGGCGGCAATGCGGTCTTCTATCACGCACGGCTTTCGGAGTACGCATCGCTGCTATCGATGTTGGCCGACGCCGCCGGCGATGACACCGTCGTCGTGCCGTCGATCGGGCCGGCGTACGGATTGGCGATGGATCAAATCGACGTGCTTGGCGACTTTGACTTTCCGACCGTGATGCTGTTGCCCTCGCGTGACATCGTTGACCAGCACGGCATCGCGACCGGCGTTCGGCACATGGCCGAAAAGCTCGGCAAGCCGATTGTGTTGTACTTGAAGTTTGACCGTTGGCTGGATCCATCGATCATCAAGTCGCTCGAAGCCGATGGTGTGATCTCATGGATCAAGTACGCGGTGGTGCTGGACGATCCGATGGACGATCCGTACGCCAAGGAAGTCATGGACGTGTTCCCGAAAGAACGCATGGTCTCGGGCATCGGCGAACAGCCCGCGATCGAGCACGTTCATCACATGGGCATGCACGGTTTCACCAGCGGATGCGTGTGCGTCGCGCCGGCCAAGTCGACGGAGATGATGCACGCGATCCACGCGGGCGATTTGGAAACGGCCGAATCGATCCGCAAGTGGTTTTTACCGCTGGAGGATCTTCGCAACGGCATCAACCCGATCCGAGTGCTGCATCACGCGGTCCAAGAAGCCGGCATCGCAAAGACCGGCCCGATCCTGCCGATGCTAAGCGATTTGCCGGCGGACCAAGTCGCAAAGATCGCGGCGGCAGTCAAGTCGATGATGGCGTAAGCAATCGCTTTGCGGAACGAGTACAATGGGATTCCTGCCACTCACCAGGGATGCCCGCCATGCTTCGTCCCCGCTCGTCTCATTGCCGACGATTCACCCCGCCGCCGATTTCTCGGCGACAAATGCTTCAGAGTTGCGCCGCGGGCTTCGGCGGCGTCGCGTTGGCGGCGCTCGGTTCTTCGCCGGCGTTTGGCCGCGACGATCCGCTGGCGCCCAAGCCGACGCATTTTCCCCCCAAGGTGACCAACGTCATCTTTCTTTACATGGACGGTGGGCCGTCCCACGTTGACACCTTCGACTACAAACCGCTGCTGGAAAAGTTTGACGGGAAAGACCCCGGCAGCGTCATCGGCGAGCTGGCACCGACCCAGTTCGACAACGTCGGCAACGTCTTTAAAAGCCCCTGGGCATTCGCGCAGCACGGTCAGTCAGGGCACTGGATCAGTTCGCTGTTTCCGCATGTGGCCGAGGTCGCCGACGACTTAGCGATCATCAAGTCGATGACGTCGGAGTTTTCCGAACACACCGCGGCGAACTATTTTTTGCACACGGGAAACGGTCTGCAGGGTCGGCCCAGCATGGGGGCGTGGCTGGGTTACGGCCTGGGCAGCGAGAACCAAGACCTGCCGGGTTTTGTCGTTATCAACGGTGGGTTGATTCCGCCGGGAGGCCTGGACTGTTTCGGCGCAGGGTTCTTGCCGTCGGCGTACCAGGGCAGCGTCTTTGTTCCAAGCGATCAACCGATCGCCAACATCCGACCGGCCGAACGGTCGCCCAGCTTGCAGCGACGAAAGCTGGACATCATCGAATCCCTGGATCGAGACTTGGTGGCGTCACTAACCGATGCACCGGAGATCGAAGCGGCGATCGCGAATTACGAAACCGCGTTCCGAATGCAAACGGCGGTCCCGGACTTGATGGACTTATCCGATGAATCGGCCGAGACGAAATCGATGTACGGGCTCGATGCGAAACACGCCGGAACGAAAACGTTCGCGATGGAATGCTTGGTCGCACGACGGTTGGTCCAGCGAGGCGTCCGCTTCGTCGAACTCACCTGCCCAAGCGGACAAGGCGACCGATGGGACCAGCACAACAACCTTTTCGACGGGCATACCAAGAACTGTTTGTCGGTCGACCAACCGATCGCAGCACTGATCAAGGACCTAAAACGAACCGGGTTGTTCGATTCGACCTTGGTCGTTTGGGGCGGCGAATTCGGCCGGACGCCCTTCGCGCAAGGCAAAAATGGACGCGATCACAACCCGTTCGGATTCACGATGTGGATGGCCGGCGGCGGCGTTCGCGGCGGAGCCCAGGTCGGGGCGACGGATGACTTTGGCTATCGCGCGGTCCAGGATCGCTATCAGATCCATGACTTGCATGCGACGATGCTGCACCTGCTGGGCATCGATCATACCCGCAGCACGTTCCGGTTCAGCGGCCGAGACATGCGGTTGACGGACGTGCATGGACGATTGATCGATGGAGTGATCGCATGAACCGATGGCCCGCTTTGCTCGCCCTGTGTTGCATCAGTCCCCTTTCGACCGCATCGGAATCGGACCGTGATCAAATCGCGTTTTTCGAGTCGAAAATTCGACCGATTTTTGTCCAGCATTGTTACCAGTGCCACGGCGATGCTACCGAGGAACCCGAGGGCGGACTGCGATTGAATTCTCGGGTCGGTTGGCAGCGTGGCGGCGATTCGGGGCCGACCATCGTGCCAGGCGATGTCGAGGGCAGCCTGTTGATCGATGCCGTTCGGCACAGCGAAAACGTGGTTTCGGCGATGCCGCCGTCGTCAAAACTTTCACCCGAACAAATCGATGCACTGGAGCACTGGGTCGCGTCGGGTGCGGTCGATCCTCGCCAGGATGACGCCGGTTCGGACGAAGTTCTTGGCTTCGATTTGCAATCACGGTTCGAGCAACACTGGAGTTGGCGTCCGGTGGAAACGGTCGACGTGCCGATGGCGGATGTCTTCGCCGATTGGTCCCATCCGATCGATCGATTCATTGGACGAGGCATCGACGCCGCCGGCTTGCGACCGGCACTGCCCGCGGATCGACCGACTTGGCTGCGGCGGGTGACGTTTGACTTGACGGGGCTTCCTGCGGATACAGACGCCATCGACGCCTACGTCCGAGATGCTTCTCCCGACGCGGATGCTGCGGTGGTCGATCGACTGCTCGCATCACCGGCGTTCGGTGAGGCTTGGGCGCGACATTGGATGGACTTGGTGCGGTACGCCGAATCGCATGGTCATGAATTTGATTACCCGATCGAGAATGCTTTTCGTTATCGCGACTACTTGATCCGAGCGTTCAACGTCGACGTTCCGTATGACCAACTGATCCGCGAACACCTTGCCGGTGATTTGATCGATCCGCCGCGGATCGATCCTGCCAATGGGTGGAACGAATCGGTTATCGGAACCGGGTTTTGGTTTTTGCACGAAGCGACCCACGCACCGACGGACGTTCAAAAGCACGAAGCCGACATCATCGACAACCAAATCGACGTGCTATCGAAAACGTTTTTGGGGCTGACCGTCTCATGCGCGCGGTGTCACGATCACAAGTTCGATGCGATATCCGCGGAGGACTATTACGCGTTGTCGGCGTACAGCCAAAGCAGCGTTCGTCAGAATTACCCGCAAGACACCGACGGACGAATCGCGGCCGACACCAAGACCATCCGCCAGTTACTAGCCGATGCATCGGAGGAAGCCAAAGCGAACGCGGACACCGAAACGTCCATCCCAGACGCTGATTGCTTTGTTGATTTTCATGGCGACGCACTGCCGAAGGGGTGGTCGACAACCGGATTAGCGTTCGAGCCGATCGGTGATAAGCCGATGGTTTCGCTCGACGGCGGGATTGCCGTGGCGAACACGGTCGACAGCGGACGCAGCGGAAATCGTCAGTTCGGGACTCTTCGTTCGCCAACGTTCACGATCACGACAAACAACATCCACGTGTTGTTGAAGGCGGATCATCTCGTGATGGCGCGGGTCGTGATTGACCACTTTGACTTGGTGACGCGGCACGAGTTGTTATTTCGCGGCACGATGCTGCGAGGCAAATCAATCGACACCGGTGGCCGATGGGCTTGGAAAAGCTTTGGCAACGACTTGAGAAAATATGTTGGCAGGCGAGCTTACTTGGAATTCGTCGACGAGGGTCGAGGTTCGATTTCCATCGACAAAGTGGTTTTCAGCGACGGCGGCGCGGCCGGAGTAACCGACGTGCGGACCAGCGATGTGACCCTCGATCCGATCGCGGGGCAACTCGCATCGCAAGCCAAAACGATTGCCGATCGTTTGGCGGAACCCGAATGGGTCATCGCGATGGCGGAGGGGACCGTTGAAACGGCGAGCGTCGCGATCCGGGGCAACCCGCACAACGTCGGCAAGCCGGTCGCGGCCAGGACTCTGTCGGCTCTCGGTGGCGACGAATCAGGCGGAGACAAAAACAGAGGAGGCAAAAACAGCGACAGCCGTTCGCGGCTCGCTTTGGCCGACTCCATCGCTTCGCCCACCAATCCGCTGTCCTCACGTGTGCTTGTCAATCGACTTTGGCATCACCTGTTCGGTCGCGGAATCGTTTCCACGCCGGACGACTTTGGGCCGCAGGGACAACCGCCCAGCGATCTGGAACTGCTTGATTGGTTGGCGGCCGACTTTGTTCACGGGGGGTGGTCGATCAAACGATCGATTCGCCAGATCGTCTTGTCACGAACCTATCGGCAATCCAGCAGTTCGCATCCGGACGTGGACCCAACCCGCATCGCCGCGGTGGATCCCACCAACGTGTTGCTGCACCGGATGCCGGTCAGGCGACTAAGCGCCGAAGCGATCCGCGACTCGGTGATGGCGATCTCGGGACGGATGGACGCTTCCGCGTTCGGTCCCAGCATTGCGACGCACCACACCGAATTCATGCAAGGACGCGGCAAACGAGCGGGCGGCCCGATCGATGGCGAAGGACGGCGTTCGGTGTACCTGTCTGTCGACCGCAATTTCTTGAGTCCGTTCTTTCAAACCTTCGACATGCCGTCGCCGTTCGGGCCGCAGGGTCGACGCAGCCGTTCCAACGTGCCGGCACAGTCGCTGGCGATGATGAATGATCCGATGGTGCTGGGCGAAGCGACCCGCTGGGCCGACAGCGTTTGCCGCGATGAAACTCGCACAACGGCGGAAAAAATCGAACGCCTGTTCGTGCAAGCGACCGCGATGAAACCTTCGCTTGAACAATTCGCGGGGCTGGAACAATTCTTAAAAGAGCAATCGGCCGCTTACGCGGACGCGGATCAGACTGAAGACGCGAGCCAATCCGCAGATCGGCAAGCTTGGGTCGACCTTGCCCACCTAATTCTAAACTTGAAGTCATTCGTGTTTTTGCGTTAGGGGCGTTTGTCGTGGTGGCATCGACCCGACATCTTTTCCACGCCTTAAATCTTTCGCAGGCGGCGTGATTGACCGGCAATTCAGGACGAATCTGGTCCGATCGCGGATCGAGTCTTCACGAAACGGGGACGGCTTCGCTAGCCTTTGCGAACCGCTTGATTGACTGCTTTTCTCACCCGCGATGGATGCACATGAATCCCGACGACGCCTACGAAACCCCGACTGACGAAACGGTTACCAGTCGCAGCCAAACCGAAGACCAGATGGGAGACCAAACCGAAAGGCAGCAGTACGAGGACGTTTTGGAAGCGAACGTTTCGCAGGACATTGACGAAGAAGTGATCGAGGCTCGCCAAGCGTTCGACCAAGATGAACAGGTCAAATCCGACGAAGCTGATGAAGCAGATGTCGTCGTTGCGGAAGAACAACAACTAGCGCCGCAGGACCAGCAAGAAGGCGACGAGACCGATCGCTCGGCCGAGCTTGCCGTTCCGTTTGTCGGCCAGTGGAATCAACTGATCAGCACGACGAACTGGGAAAAAGGGCGGATCATTGCGGATTGGCGAGAAGCTTTGATCACATCCGGCGTCGGTGCCCAGCAGTACAGCGACGAAGCATGGGCTCGCCGCGTCGGCGGAGTGACCGCGCCGCACGTCGGACGCCTGCGCCGAGTCCATGAACGATTTGCCGAGTCGTACGCGAGCTATCAAGGCCTGTACTGGAGTCACTTCTTGGCCGCGCTCGACTGGGAAGACGCACCGTTGTGGTTGGAAGGCGCGGTTCAGTCCGGGTGGAGCGTTTCGGGCATGCGAGAACAACGCTGGCAAGCCCACGGCGCGGTCGATTCGCAGCGACCGACGGCCAGCCAGATCGTCGAAGTTGATTTGGACGAAGACGTCGACACCGGCACCGCGCCGGCGCAAGGCGGCACGCGAGAGTATGGCGACGAACCGGCCACGGCGATGGGCAAGACGTACGAAGACGCCGACTTCGGCGACGAAGAAGAGTTCCAATCGCTGGCCGGACCGAATGACAATGGTGCATCGGGCATCACGGCGATCAGCGATCCGGACGAACCAAAAATTTCTCCGGTGCAACCGTTTGCAAACCTACCCGAACTACCGGACGACTTGGCCGACGCGATCGAGATGATGAAGCTGGCGATCCTGCGCCACAAGTCCGCCAAATGGGAAAAGATCGATATCGAAATTGTCGCCAAGTACCTCGAAGCCATCGGCGTGCTAATGCGCAGCTAAGCACATGGTGAACAACAACTGACGTAGCTGATCCCACCAGGGTTCAGACCGGACTGAACCCTGGCGGGATCAGCTACGGTAAGTCCTTCACTTATTGATCACGCGATGCTGACCTACATCACCGAGAAGTAATTTTCGCAGGCGAAGTCCAGGTATTCCGGTTTCAGCTCGACGGGCAGATCGTTGTACAGGCAGTAGTTTTTTACCTGCAACAACAAATCGCGAGGCTGGCACATTCGCATCGGTCGATTGACCGACTTGTAATGTTTTTCCAGCAGGTAGTCGACCGCGCCGGCTTGGTAGGGCACTTTGGTGACCTTGCACATGATCTCGAACAGCTTGCGAAAGTCGGCTTCCGGCGGATCTTCGGCTTCGATCTTATAAGGAATCCGTCGCAGGAACGCGTCGTCGACCAAGTCTTTGGGTTCCAGGTTGGTGCTGAAGACGACTAGCTGATCGAACGGGACTTGGATCTTTTTTCCGCTGGCCATATTCAAATAGTCATAACGTTTTTCCAGTGGCACGATCCAGCGATTGAGCAGTTCGTCGACTCGCATTCGTTGACGACCGAAGTCGTCGATGACCAGCGTTCCGCAATTGCTTTTCAGTTGCAACGGTGATTCGCTGATGTTGCTTTCGGAATTGTTTTGGACTTCTAACATGTCCATTGTCAGTTCACCGCCGGCGATGATGGTCGGGCGTCGGATTCGCACCCAGCGTTTGTCGACACCGCCGACGTCCAGCAGTCCCGTGCTCGCCTCGGGCATGTCGAGTTCATGACACATCGGGTCGAACACTCGCAACACATCGCCATCGATATCGATCGCACGCGGAATCCAAATCCACTTTCCGAACGCGCCGGTGACCCGTTCGGCGATCGACGTCTTTCCGTTTCCAGGAAAGCCGAACAGGAACATGCCGCGACCGCTGGCAACGGCGGGACCGAGCTTGTTGAGCATCTTTGGGTTGATCAGCAAGTCGCGGAACGCTTTAAGAAGGTCTTGCTTCTTCGGATATTGTCCTTCGATCGTTTGCAGCTTGACGCTGGTGATGTAGTCGGCCAGCGGCACCGGACAGGATCCATAATAGGTGCAGTCCTGCAGGTGGTTGCGAGCGATCGCGCGGCCGGTCTCGGTCAGCATGTAGACGTAATCGTTGGTCGACGTTGCGCTTTTGTAGGCAACGTTTTGCTCCATCTTCATCCGCGTCAGAAGCGGCTCGATCATGCGAAAGGGCAGCTTGACCTGGGCCGCGATGCGACGACCTTCGGCCTCGCCGATGTTGCGAAGAAAGCGATAGACGATCGCTTCCAGCAGCGTTTCATTCACGCCCGCGGAATGCACGCTTTCGGCTTCGGCCGGTCGCCATGGCTCGTCCCGCGAGGCTTGGAAGCCGAGAGGAACCGGCAAGGTTTTCACCGGCTTGGCAATGGCCGCGGGGGCCGGCGGCGCGGCAGTGGGTGCCTCGGGTGGCGTCCGAGGCCGGGTTGCCGCGGGCG
>CAWILC010000007.1:347500-511655 GCA_963836865.1 Pirellulaceae bacterium
GTGCCGGTGGGCGACGCGGTTGGACTGCTTCGTCAGGGCAATTCTGCCCAGGCACCGACTTGGCTTTCTGGATTTGCACCGCCTAAAGACGGGATCTACCGCATCCGGACGAAAATGTTTGGGTTCATCTGGGACCGTGGTGATGTATTGCCCGCCGATCGCATTCACGCGGTGACCTATCAAGCGGTCCAAGGAACGATCAAGCGTCCGCTGGCGACTCGCGATATCGTTCGTAACGAAAAAGAAGACTGCGTTCACGAAGTGGAAGCGTTTCTTCGTGTCGGCGACGAGATCCAGTTTTGGTTTGGAACCTTGGACGATCGGAACAAGAAAAAAACTCCGCTGGACCAGTACACCGCGCCTGGCGTGGCGGTCGAATGGATCGAAGTCGAAGGTCCGATCGTTGGGCAATGGCCGACCGAAGGTTACCGCGTTCTGTTCGACGACCTGCCGATCGAGCGTTGGACGCCCGAGACCGGATTGCAGCGTCCAAAATTACCGTTCGTGGTGCGCGGCGTTGGAAAGCGGGCGATGCGGGAAACGGTTCGGGAGAAAGATTTTGTTCCGTACCACGTCGTCTCGGCAAATCCCCATTCGGACTCTCGCCGCTTGCTAAATCGGTTCGCTGGCCGGATCTATTGCTCGGTGGTGACCGACGACGAGTTGACGCAATATCAAGCTTTGATCGACGAAAAGATTTCGCAAAAAGTTTGCTTCCAAGAAGCGATGCGAATTGGTTTTATCGCGGTGCTTTGTTCGCCGGACCTATTGTTTCGGCGCGAGCAACCCGGAAGGTTGGACGAAACGGCGCTCGCAGCCCGATTGTCGCTGATGCTTTGGAGTTCTTGTCCGGATGAGGAACTGCTTCGGTTGGCCGGCGCAAACCAACTTCGCGATCAGTTGCCCGAGCAGGTCGAGCGGATGCTGTCGGACCCACGAATCGATCGTTTTGTCGAAAACTTTGCGGGCCAGTGGTTGGACCTCCGCCGGATCACGGTCACCGAGCCGGACGAACAGCTGTATCCGGACTATGACCGTCTGTTGTTGAGCTCGATGGTCGACGAAACGCACGCTTATGTTCACGAAATGTTGCGTCTGGACTTGGGAGCAATATCGTTGATCGATTCGGACTTTGCGATGATCAATCAACGCCTAGCGGATCTTTACCAGATTCCGGGCGTGGAAGGGTTCGCGATTCGCAAGATTGCCTTGCCGCCGAACAGTCCACGCGGCGGCATCATCACGCAGGCCAGCGTCTTGAAGGTGACCGCGAACGGCACGACGACTTCGCCGGTGACTCGCGGAGCTTGGTTTTTAGACCGAATCTATGGCCAGCCCGCTTTGCCGCCGCCGCCAGGCATCCCCGCCGTCGAACCGGACCTGCGAGGAACGACGACGATCCGCCAGCAATTAGAAAAGCATCGTGACGTCGAAGCGTGTGCAGGCTGTCATCGAAACATCGATCCGCCTGGCTTTGCACTGGAAAGTTTTGACGTGATCGGCGGTTTTCGCGAGCGTTATCGTTCGCTGGGCGGCGAAAAAACGGATCGGACGTTCAAAGACGGCCGACCGGTCGCGTATCGGCTGGGATTGCCAGTCGATGCGGCTGGCGTTTCGCCCGATGGCCGATCATTTTCTGACATCCACCAGTTCCGCGATTTGTTGCAAACGCAGACCGAACCACTGACGCGAAACTTGATCGAGCGTTTGGTGACCTACGCGACCGGGGAAGGAATTCAGTTCGCGGACCGTCCCGAAATCGATCGTTTGGTCAAACAACTTACCGAACAAGACGGCGGCATGCGAACGATGATCCACGCGATCGTTCAAAGCGAGTTGTTTCAAAACAAGTAGCGATCCATCGCCGCAACAAGGAAAAAGCATGTTCAATCGAGTTCTGAATCGACGTTCGATCCTGCGTAGCGCCGGGGTCGTGATGGGGTTGCCGATGCTGGACGCGATGTCGCCTCGCTTTGCCGTCGCCGCAAATTCCGAAGCGGTGCCACGGCGAATGGTTTGCATTTGCAGCAACATGGGATTCATGCCGGACCTCTTTTGGCCCGCTGGAACAAAAGCGGTGGAACCCAAAGCGGGCGAGAGCGAATACCTTTCGCTGTTGAATTCGCACCGGGGCAACTACACCGTTTTCGATGGCGTGTCGCATCCGAATGTGGACGGTGGCCATCATGCCGAAGTCAGTTTTCTGACCGCCGCGCCGCATCCGGCTGCCAGCGGTTTTAAGAACACGATTTCGCTGGACCAGTACGCGGCCGAACGGATCGGCGTGCGGACTCGAATTCCTTCCTTGTCGCTGAACGTTGGTAAGGAACACAGTTCATTGTCCTACACGGCGGCCGGGGTGCGAATTCCCTCGGAAGACAAACCGTCCGCCATTTTCCGACGGCTGTTCGTGCAAGGCAACGCAACCGAAGTGCAAAATCAAATTCAATCGCTGAAAGATGGCCGCAGCATCTTGGACGCGGTCGCGTCGCGAGCGAAATCGCTTCAGCGAAGCGTCGGTAAGAATGATCGCCAAAAACTGGACCAATACTACGACAGCGTTCGCCAACTCGAACAGCGATTGTTCAAGGCGGAGGCTTGGGAACATCACCCCAAGCCCGTGGTGCAGATTCGACCGCCCGAAGACATCGATGACAACGAGGAATTGATCGGCCGAACCGAGCTGATGCATCAAATGATGCAGTTGGCTCTGCAAACCGATTCGACTCGCATCATCGCGCTTACCATCGACCAAAACAGCAACCCAAAAGTCAATTTGCCGGGCGTCCAACAGGGGCACCACAGCCTGACCCATCACGGCAACCGCGATGAAAGCGTCGACCAATTAAAGATCATTGAAGCGGCGCAGATGAAATGTTTTGCCGACTTTTTGACGGAGCTGAAATCGACCAGCGAAGACGAGCAAACGCTTCTGGACCGTACGATGGTAATGATGGGAAGCAACCTTGGAAACGCAAACAGCCACGACAACAGCAACCTTCCCATCATTTTGGCCGGCGGCGGATTTCGACATGCATCGAGCTTGGAATTTGACCGCAACCACAATTATCCGCTGGCCAATTTGTACGTCAGCATGCTGCAGCGACTGGGCATCGAAACCGACACGTTTGCTTCGGGAACCGGAACGATGCGAGGCTTGAACTTCGCTTGATGACGATGCATTGCATTTCGATGTCCCGACGTTCGTTTTTTCTTCGGTCGCTGGTCGGCTTGGTGGTGACATCATTGTTCGGCGTCGACGTTGTCTCGGCCGATGCGGACCTGCGTGTTGCCGGTCAGGCTCGAAAAGGCAAGCTTCTACCGCGTCGGAATTAACAGTTCCGACTATCAAAACTTTAAGTCCGCCGACGGCAAGCCGGCTGATCCGGCTGCAATCTATTTTTCCACCATCGGCGCGTCCAAAGATCTTATTAAGAAGGCGGAGACGCCCGAGATTGTGTCGATGACGCCGGCGAACGGCGACGAAGCCGTTGACGCGTCTGTCGCCGATCATCTATTCGTTTGAAACGAAGTGACGGATCACGTTAGCATCGCGTGAACAGCAACTGACGTAGCTGATCCCACCAGGGATCATCCGGTCTGAACCCTCGGTGAGATCAGCTACGGTAAGTCAATCACTTGATCAATACGCGTTGCTTCACCGAGGGCGATGACGCGTGACGGTTGGCTGCGTTGTCGCGCCGGCGACGGCTGCCATCGTTCGGGGAGTCAATCCGGCGGCGATGAACAAGCGATTCATGCCGACCATCAGATGATGCCAAGCGTCAATGGTTTCGGGCGTGCCGACGGCCACCGCGTCGGTGCGATCGAACCCTTTTTCGCTAATGCGGATCGTTGGATCCAAGTGCATCAATGCTTCGATCATCAAGTGATCGCGGCGGTTCTGGTTGCTGAGTTCTGCGTCATCATAAATCCACAGGTGCGTTTGCAAGGATTTATCGATCGCCGAAAGCGCCGCTTGTCGAATCGAATCGGCGACCAGGATCAACTGCAGGGGACCGCACTGGACGTAAAACTTGGCCATCAAAATTCTTCCGTGATTGGGGCAACGAAACGTGAAAGTTCGTCGCCCCGCGTCAGGAAAATTTCGAGTGCCGGGCGACAGAAGAACTATCGCATTGGCGCGTGACACGTCTGGTCCGTGGTGCTCTTTTGCCGCCGAATCAGCAACGATTCACTGAATTTCCGGCTCGGGTTGGGTGTCCGCCGTATCCGAGTCCTCGGCCGGATCGGGATCGCCGAACTTCAGCGTCAACAACTCCGTGCCGATCTGAGTAATGACTCGGTCCATGCCGGGCTGCACCGTCAACCGAGTTTCCAGTTCGCTGTTGTTGCCCTGGATCGGTTTTCCGAGTTTTTCGATCAGCGTGGTGCCGTCACGAACGTCCAACCCGATCACGTCCAAAAACTTCTTTCGGCTTTGGACGCTGTTGGTGAACGGACTGCGTGCCAAGATCAAGATCGGCGTCGCCGCCGCTTGGGTCAGCGTGCATCCCCACGGCTTATCGAACTCCGTCGACCAACGCAATGATCCGTCGGTCATGGAAACCGCGAAGACACCGTGGGCGGTTTGATGCGCGGCCCCGTCGGCCGTTTGCAATTGCTCGAAAACTTGGCTGCTGGACCGTTCGATGCGTCGTTTGGGCAGGAAAATCATTTGCCCATCCAGCCGCATCGCGTGCATGCCTTGCAAGTCGTCATGCGGGGGAAACGTTGGGCTTGCGATCTGGCGGCCTTCTACCAAGTCCCACACCAACGCTTCGCCACTGCTTTCCATCATCGCCAGATAGCGACCATCGACGATCCGGCCATACGCGGACGAACGACTTTCGTTAGTGCGATTGTTCGGGTCAAGCGTCTTTCGCAGCTTGACTTCGTCGGTGAACGGATCGACCAGCAGGACGTCGTATCGTTCGCTGCTTGGAACGGGTTTATAGCAAAGCACATGTCGGCCGATTGAATCCCAAATCTTGCCGTGCTTCCAAAGACGCAATTCGGTTTTGGACCCGTCCAAGACATCAAAGAAGACGACCTGCTCGGTTTCCGGCGACACGACCGCGACTTGATCTCCATCCGAGACAACGGCACCGCCCAGCGGCGCGGCCGAGTTTCGCCACAGCGTTTCTTGGGTAACCAAGTTGACCGCGAACAGGTCACCGCCTTGCAGCAGCAACACCCGATCGCCCAACGTCGGCCCCATTACGAATTCCGGAATGACGCCAGCCGCGGCGGCAGACGTTAAATAGAAGTGAACGGTTTGATCGCCGAACGGCGTCGGATCACTTCGCCGTTTGGTGACCGGGCCAGTGTCGCCGGAGAGTCCGCGTTGCCATCGGACGGCTTCGCCGTCGGACTTTAGCAAGTGATAGATGTCGATGCAGATCAGCCCGTTGGTGGTCAGCACCATCATCGCGCCGCCGCTGATTTGAGCTTCCTTGTCCGCGTCATCCCCCTGCCGTCCGCCCTCGAGCAACAGCACTCGGGGCAGGCCTTCGGGATTTCGCACCGCCGCCGGATTGACGCTGTCACTGATCAGGTGCCATCCCGCCATCGCCGGCCCGGTCAGTAGTTCCGTCTTCGACACGTTTTGGTTGGAGCGTCTGAAACCGGTCGTCGAGCTGAGTGATTCCCAGTTCGTTGACACCTTGTTGGGCCAACGCGAGAGCGCGATCGGATCATCGAGCGGACCAGCCTGCGGACCGCTTAACACCGCAACCGCATTTTCGGACAACCCACCGGTCGCGTAAGCCTCGGCCAACGTCGTTGCACGGCCCGCGTTGGAATCGTCCCAGCCTTGATCGATGGCGATGCGAGTCCTCAAGATCATACGTTCGAGTCGAAAGAAATCTTCGGAGTCTTGATATCGCTTTAGCAGTTCATCGCCGACCGGATCGATGCCCACAAAATCGCGGAAGTGCCAATGGGTTCGTTCCAGCACGCTGGTCGTCGCATTCTTTCGCTCGGTCGCGACACCGGCCAGCAGTGCGTTGATCTTTGTTTTGTCGTCGTCGCTGGCCGCGACGCCGATGCGATGAACTTGCGACTGCAGCCAGCTGTCCAGCGAACAAAATCGCGTCGGTTCATTCGTGATTTGATCGGAAATCGATTCCATCGATGGTTCCGATATGACCAGCGATGAAAACTCGACCAGACGTTCGACCGCTTTGACGAATTGTTTCTTTTCCACCGCCGACTTGATTTGCAGCGACAGCAATTCGGCTCGCTGCGACGGGCGATCG
Source organism: Pirellulaceae bacterium (assembly GCA_963836865.1). Classification (GTDB taxonomy): domain Bacteria; phylum Planctomycetota; class Planctomycetia; order Pirellulales; family Pirellulaceae; genus Rubripirellula. The sequence goes on from CAWILC010000007.1 coordinate 353,761, forward strand.
ATCAGACCGTCCAGCGACGCCACCAAGTCGGGATCGACGTCGACGTTGTCACGCATCAAGCCCAACATCGCCGAGATGCTTAACAAGTGAACTTCATCGTTATCGGGTTGCATCGCACGAGCGCGACCGAGCAGTTCGAGGGCTTTGGTGCGATCGCCTTTTTGGATCAGCAGTTCACTTTTGCGAACGATCGCGTCGAAGCTGTCCGGGTTCTTACGCAGCATCTCGTCGACGATCGGTTCCAGCGAGGCTTCGCCGTACGCGACCGCCAATGACGATGGCCCTTGCACGATCATTTCGCCATCGACGGCGATCAAGTTGCCCAGCGGATAACGCGTGCTTCGTTTGGCGACGACGGACCCATCGGCAAGCGAAATTTCGACCAATTGATTCGTCGTCGTCGGAACGAAATAACTGTCACGACCGAAGACGCCGCGGCCAGAAATTTGTTGTCCGGCGGACAGGACTTCCCTTGCCGTCCAAACCTCCGCGCCGTTTTTATCCAACTCGAAAGCGCGGACTTGAGTGGCACCGACGACCAAAAACTTGCCGTCACGAATGCCAGCCAGGTAGCGCATTTGCACGCGGTTCATTTCGGGGAACAATGTCTTGCCATCGATCAAGTCGAACGCGAACAATCGGTCCGCTTCGACCGGTGTCACCAGCACCGCGCGGCCCTCGGCGATCGCGACGCCGTTGTCCCATCGGTCCATCAATTGACTCGGTTCGACCTGTCGGCCGCGACCGCCCATTTGCCGAATCATTTCGTTGTTGCGATCGTACGTGACGCCCCATCGCAGCGTGCGGTCGACCAAGTCGATGGCGACGATCGCTCCGGCACCGGTCGGGCAAATCAGCACGCCTTCGTGATATGTCGGGACCGCGCCGGCGACGCGGCGAGTCGGGTCCGTTTCGATGCCACCCGACTCGACGGCAACCAAATGTTGACGCCAGATTTCTTCGCCGCTGGACGGATCCAAGCAGCACAAGTTAATGTCGCCGGCGATCTCGACCATGACGTAAAGCCGACCATCGATCGGCAGCGGCGGGCCGAGAAAAAAAGCATCCGAAAGCGGCGACGACTCGTCCGCTCCCTTACCCAACCGCCACAGCAACTTGCCCTCGGTCGACATTTCCAACGCCACCAAGGTGTTCGATCGATTGTCGGCCGGACGGGTTCCCTGCATTGCAAAGACGGGGCTCATCGAGATCATCTCGATCTCGGCCAAGTCGTCCAGCATGAATACTCGTTGACCATCGCTGGTGACCTGTCCGTATGGAACGTCGTTCCAAATCCGTTGGCTCAGCAGGTCGCCCGGATTGTCTTCTTCGTCCATTGGATCGAATGAGATTTCATCGTTGTCGACCACTTCGTAGGCCGACTGCCAGGGGTACGTCCAAATGCGTTTTCCGGTGCGATAGTCGACGCCGACCAAACGTTCGGTCGTCCGCATCAGCAACTGATCGCCGACGCGAATCGGCGTCCACGTCGGTGGCGGAAGTTTGCCCGTCGTCGTCAGATCGCTGGTCAAGTCGCGGACCATTCGCTCTTGTCGAGGGCTGGCCGTCGTTCCCAACAACCATCGCAAGTTCGTCAGCGGCATTTGTCCGACACCGCCACCGTTGCGGCTGGAATCACCGCCGAACATCGCGTAGTCTCTCGGCGGCTCCGGTGCAAACGCTTGTGACACGCTGACCTGCTTGTCCAGCCAATCGGATTGCTGATCGGCGGGCGGGATCGTCACCGACTTGCCGCCGATCGTGACGTTGCCAGTTTTTAGTTCAGCACTGGTTTTCAATTCGGGAACGGGTCGATCGGCCAAGCGGGATGCGGCCGCGTGCAGCACCGCGACGCCGGAGCCGAGCGTTTTGAGGGCGCGGTCGCTTTTGACGACGTCATCCAACAACAACGACGCGGCCAGCGGATGGCCTTCGTAGAATTCTTTCTGCGCCAGCAGCCACGATGCTTGGTAGCCGCTTTCGGTGTGGAAGTATCGACGGCGAACTTCACCGACTTTTTTCCAGTCTCGCGTTTGGCCAGCCTCGGCCAATTGTTTTCTCGCCGCCGGACCGTATCGAAGCTCGTAGGTTTCCATCGCATCGGCGGGCAGCCGGCCGATCATGTCGCGAGCAGACTTCAGCAGGCTTTCGCGGATCGGCTTGGTCGCTTCGACGTCATCGATGTTCAGAAAAAAATCTTGGCCGGTCAGGTCCATTTCGTCCGACGTTTCATCGCGGCTGGCCGACAATTCGCCCAGTCGCACGATCACCTCCAGCATGTCGCCGGCGTCCATCGCCCGTTGGGCATCGCGAAGCTGTTGCTCGACAGACCGCGGCGCCTCGATGAACCGCCCCGACTGGCCGCCGGTTGCTCGCCCGTTCATCAGTTGAGCGGAAGCCGGCATGGCCGGCAGGAATGAGGCCGCGATCGACAATAGCGAACTGATCGCCAGCAGCTTACCGGCGGAAAGCTTGGCAACGTGCGAAGACGCAAAACGGATCACGTGAAAGACCAGTTTGAAGAAGGAGACACGGTTTGAGAGAAACGACGCGGCGACAGACCGTATTGTACCGCTGGTATCTTAAGAACATTGTACCGCTGGTATCTTAGGAGCGTATCGGAGGAGGACGATTCACGAAGGACTGTTTCGGCGAAGTACGATCGAAGGCGGGCGGATGAAAGTGTTGGTCACCGGTTGCGGTGGATTCTTGGGTAGCGAGATCGTTCGTCAATTGATCGCGCGAGGAGACACGGTCGTCGGCGTTTCGCGGCGCGAGTATCCGGACCTGGTCGCGGCCGGGATGACGCACGTCCAAGCGGATTTGGCCGATCGGCTTGGCCGAAGCTGACTTGGCCGAAGCGGGCTTGATGAAGTCGACACTTGCGTCCGCGATCGGCGGCGTCGATGTCGTCGTCCACACCGCGGCGGTCGCCAGCGTTTGGGGGCCTTGGGACCACTTCTATCGCAACAATGTGGTGGCGACTGAAAACGTGATCGCGGCTTGCCAGCGTCACGGCATCGGCCGGTTGGTCTTTACCAGCAGCCCGAGCGTCACGTTCGACGGACGAGATCAACGTGGTATCGACGAATCGGCTCCGTATCCGACGCGGTGGCTGTGTCATTATCCTCACACCAAGGCGATCGCCGAGCGTGCCGTGATCGCGGCGGACCAACCCGGCGGACTTCGCACCGTCTCGCTGCGACCCCATTTGATCTGGGGCGAGGACGATCCGCACCTGCTGCCGCGGATGCTGGACCGCGCCGCGAAGGGGCGACTAAGGATCGTCGGCAGCGGAGAAAATCGCGTCGACACCGTTCACGTCGTCAACGCGGCGGCGGCTCACTTGGACGCGATCGAGGCACTCGACAAAAATGCCGACGCGGCGGGGGGGCGAGCATACTTTTTGACCCAGGACGAACCGGTCGACTGCTGGCAATGGATCGCCACGATCTGCAAGCTCGGCGGCGTCGCCCCGCCGACGCATCGGATTTCGGCGCGCGCCGCCTACGCCATCGGCGCGGTGCTGGAAACGGCGTATCGGGCGGTGGGGAAAACGGACGAGCCGCCGATGACTCGATTCGTAGCCGCCCAGCTTGCGCACGATCATTATTTTGACATCTCGGCGGCAAAAGAGCGGCTCGGATATCGAGTTCGGGTGTCGATGGACGAAGGTCTCGATCGCCTAAAACGGGCGTGGGAGACAGGGGCGTGGGGACAGGGCGGCGGAATAGAGTAGGACAATTGTCCCAATTGTCCCGCTGACTGAGACCAAGTTGCCGGGGACAATTGGGACAATTGTCCTACTCTCACTCGTTCCCAGGCTCCGCCTGGGAACGCACTATCTTCGAGGCTCCGCCTCCCAAAGCCCGACAGGAGGCGGAGCCTCCGAGGCATCCCGTTCCCAGGCGGAGCCTTGGAACGAGTTCAATGGGGGTTGAGGCTACGTCGGGCCGGCGATTCCGCTGGGCGTTAAACGGAGGAGGAGAGTTGCCATTTTCGATCCCGATTGTTAGCCTTTCCGGTTGCCGTGCGGGTTTGTTTCAGTTGCCCGTCGGCCCTGACCTTTCCCGAAACAGAATTCCGTGATCGCACCGAACCGCGCCTCTCAATTGCCCGATCACGAGCGGATCGTCATCACCGGCATCGGCCTGACCGCGCCCAACGGCAACGATTGGGACACCTACCGGGCGGCGCTTCTGGACGGCCAAAGCGGTGTCAGTCCTTACGAAATTCGGTACTTCGGCAAGACGCTGGCCGGGATCTGCGACTTCGACGACAAGCGTTACCAGACCAAAAAAGATCTCCGTCGGGGAACTCGCGCCGGCAGCATCGGCGTCTACGCGGCCAACGAAGCGGTCAAGCATTCGGGCCTGGACTGGGAAAACGTCGATCGTTCCCGCGTCGGCATTTACGTCGGCGTGACCGAGCACGGGAACGTCGAAACGGAGAACGAAATCTTTGTCATCAAGGGTTTCGACTACGACACCAGTTGTTGGTCGCATCACCACAACCCACGAACGGTGGCGAACAATCCGGCCGGCGAGATCGCGTTGAACATGGGCATCACGGGCCCGCATTACACGATCGGCGCGGCCTGCGCGGCGGGCAATGCGGGGCTGATCCAGGGGCGCAAATGTTGCGGCTGGACGAATGCGATGTCGCGATCGCGGGCGGAACCAGCGAGTCGATTCACACGTTCGGAATCTTCGCCAGCTTTCAACAGCCAAAACGCACTGGCCAGCAACGACAACCCGGCCGCCGCGTCGCGGCCCTTCGACATGCACCGAAATGGCATCGTCGTCGCCGAGGGCGGATGCCTGTACACGCTGGAACGGTTCAGCGACGCGAAGGCTCGCGGGGCCAAGATCCACGGCGAACTGGTCGGCTACGCGATGAACACCGACGCGACCGACTTCGTTTTGCCCAACCCCGAAAGGCAAGCCCAGTGCGTGCAAATGGCGCTCAAGCGGGCGGGACTGGAAGCCGACCAAATCGACATCGTCAGCACCCACGCGACCGGCACCAGCAGTGGTGATTCGCAAGAGTGTCTGGCGCTGCGATCGGTATTCGGCAATTGCACCAACACGCGAATCAACAACACGAAAAGCTACATCGGCCACGCGATGGGAGCGGCCGGATCGTTGGAACTGGCCGGTAATTTGCCCGCTTTCCAAGACCGAATCGTTCACCCGACGATCAACGTCGACGACCTGGACCCGGACTGTGCCTTGCCGGGATTGGTTTTGAACGAATCGCAACAGGTCGCCAAAGTTGATTACATCCTGAATAATTCGTTTGGGATGTTGGGGATCAACTCGGTCGTCATCATCGGCCGGATCTAATCGACATCCCAGCTCGAACACCTATCCTTTTTCAATCACCACGACGACGCGAACGATCACGCGACGCTTTGGGAGCCAAACCAGCGATGACGCCTGCCGAAATTCGAGACGAGATTCTGGACATCCTCGAGGACATCTCGCCTGACGACGACCTCGATGATCTGGACGACGAAAAGGCGTTTCGCGATCAGCTGGAACTCGACAGCATGGATTTTCTGGACATCGTGATGGAACTGCGAAAGCGTCATCGCGTCCAAATTCCGGAGGAAGACTATGGAAATCTTGCCAGCATGCACTCGACGGTCACCTACCTGGAACCAAAGATGCGAGACATCGTCAAGTCCTAACCCGTTGCGAGTGTTCCCGCTTTGGGGGGCTCTGTTTTGGATGACGCTGTTTGGCGGGACGTTTTCGGCCAACGACGCGCGAGCGCAAGAACCCGTTGCGGAGGCATCGTCGGTCGTCGAAAAATTGAAGGCCGACGTGGCGTGGCGACGTGAGGAGCTGCTTCGCCACGACAGCGACGCGGGCATCGGCAATTCAATCCGTCGCACTCGCCAGCGGGCGAGGGAAAAAGCGGCTTCGGGAGAAACAACGTCTTCCCAGGAGCAAACGCAAGCCGATCGCATCGCGGAACTCCAGCAGCTCCGGTCGATCTATCTCTTGTCGCTGACATCGAACGGACGATTTCGATCGGGAATTTATCGGTGGGAAGTGCCGTCGCTGTGGTGTCCGCCGAAGACGAATTTCAACCGCTTCAGCGTCGGGGTCGAAACCCGCGACGGGCTTTGGCGTCCGTGATGCAGACGCTTCGTCGCCTCAGTGCAGTGCTCCGCCACGGCGTGGCGAACCTACGTTTAGCCTCGCTCTAGCCGCAGACCGTTCCCATCAGGTCGTTGATTGCGAAGGGTTTGGCGGCGGCGAATTGTTCGGCCGCGTGGACTCCCGCGGCCGCGCCGGTCACGATCGCGGCGGCTCGGACGCGATCAAAGATCGCTTTCTTGTGACCGAACTGGCTTTCATAGCAACGGATCGAATCGAGCTTTTGCTCGATCGTGTCGCTGATGTCGACCGTGACATGGTGCGTTAATCCGCCGATCACATCGGGCTCCACCGCCAGCCGGAAATACAGGTGCCGGCCGATCGTGTGGACCGGCAGATGATCGAAGTACTCGTCCCACTTCGTCAGTCGGCTGTAGAAGATCGCGCCGTCGGTGATCTGCATCGCTTGCCAGTGATCGGGCGAGGCCATCGGTGTTTTGTCGCCGAATCCGATCACTAATTTCGGCCGCCAACGACGAAACTCGCGTGCTAGTGCGACTCGCTGGTCGAACCCATCGAACAACCGCCGGTTGGTCAAGTTCAACTGAATCCGCTGGTGAACGCCAAGCGCGTCCGCGGCGGCGTTGGCTTCGCGAAGTCGCTCGACCGGGCCGGGACTGTTGGGCGTCGGTTCGCCGTCGGTCAAGTCGATGATGCCGACTCGATAGCCTTGCCGCGAAAGCTTTGCCAGCGTTCCGCCGCACGCGATTTCGACGTCATCGGGATGGGCACCAACGGCAATCACGTCCAACGGTGGGGGCAAATCGGGGTCCGTCGCGGTCATTTGGTCCATCCAATTGGTTCAATCGTCACGACCGGATCGTGTCGACACCGGTGAGCTTGAAAATAACAGAACCGACTGCGGAAGGGATCGCGATCGCGACAAGGCGAACTAGTTTTGATGGTGTCAGGGGAACGCGAAAGCAGCATGTGATTCGCAACCAGATAAAAAGCGTCCCCCCGTGCGAGGCGGGGTCGGTCCTTCGGGGTCGGCCTCGCCTTTTTTTGTTTCTGGCTACTGACTACTGATAGCTGACGACTAATCCAGCCCGTAGTGTTCGACCTCGGGCCAGTACACGTCCTCGAACGCGTCGGGTTCGTGGAAGTCGGGGCTGTTGTCCAGGTCGTGACATGACATGCACTTCTCACGAGCGTTTTCCAGCGGCAGCTTCATCGCGTTTCGAAGTTCGGCTTTGAGTGCCGCCGAGACGACCGCACCTTCGGCTTCGGCGGCCGAGTGATCCGCGCCGGGACCATGACAGTTTTCGCAGCCGTTGCCGGTCAGGTGCGATGATTGCTCGAGCGCCAGATAGCCGCTTTCGTACGGGTAATACTCCTGGGCATTCCAGCCAGTCACGTGGCAACTGATGCACTCGGGGTCAAAGTGTCGACTGATGTCACCGCGTTCTTTGGGCGGATGCACCAGGTGTTCGGTGGCTTCCGCGTGCGCGGACGATTCCCAGATTTCGTAGGCCGTCGTGTGACACTTGCCGCACGTCGCGCTGCCCACGAACGAGCCACCGCTGCTGTGCTTGATCGGCGGCAGTAGGCCGAGCCCGCCCAGACCGATGTCGCGAAGTTGATTCTGGTAATCCTTCATCACGCCTCGCATCTCCGGCGCGTCCTCGAATTCGTGCGTCAGCGGCACCCGAGCGTACTTCATCGCGGCGCCGGACGTTAAGCGAACGGCGGTTCGCGACTTGGCCGAGGGTGAATCGGCCGGGTACAGCGCGACCAGCCCCGCGTACATGCCTTTGTCGCCGGTGACGATGATTCGCGTCGCCGAACCATCAATCGGTTCGGCTTGATAAGTCGGTTCGCCATAGCCACCGGCGACGACGACAAGATCATAGCCGCTGACCGTACGCACCAACTCCTTCGCCGCTTCTTCTTTTCCAAAGAACAGCAGCACGCTGAAGTCGGGAGATTTCGACGCCAACTCGGTTGCCGCCTCGGTCGCCGCTTCGATCGTGGCACCGACGGTCAGCGCCTCGTCCGGCGGGACTTCCATCGATGCGGGATCCAGGATGCTGGTCACGCCGATCTTCAAGCCGTTTTCTTCGACGATTTTGATTTTGGGCAGATACTCGGGATCGAACAGGACCACGTTCGCGGAGACGAACATTTCGCGTTCAGCGGCAATCGCCAGCAGGTCGCCGACGCCCAGGCGAATGTCATCGGGGCCGAAACCAACCGCGCGATAGTCCATTTGATCGAGGGCTTTGGCGGTGTGTTGCAGCTTGATGACGGCTTGTCGGCCGAAGCGGCGGACTTGGTTGCCCGCGTCCATTGGAACGACGGGCCAACCCTTTTCGCGGATCGAATCCAGGAACGTGAAACGCCTCGCGACGCCGCCCTTCTGACGATCCAGTCCGGTGCATCCGCACGGTTCGATGTAGCCGTGTTGTTGGCCGGTGAAGACCAGTGTCACCATCGGCGTGTCCCAGGTTTGGTAGTCCTCGGGACCGTCCTGGCCATCAGGGAAACCAATCCCATCGGCCTCCTTCTTTGGGGCGACTTCCTTTTCCGCTTTTCCGTCCAGCTTCGCGACCGCGGCGACCATGGGAGCGGCCGGCGTCGTCGTCAAGTCAGGCTTCGGAGCGTCGACCTCGGACGCATCTCGCTTGGTCATGTCGAGCTTCGGTGTGTCAAGCTCGGGCACATCAACCTTCGGATCCGGTTCGCCGACGGGCGTCGCGATCAACTCAGGCGTTTGCATCGCCAGGCTTTCCACCGGCGGGGCAACGGGCTTCGTGATTGGATCTGGATTCGGCGTCGGCACGACTTCCACGGGAACCAGCTTCGTCTCTGGTTGGTCGCTGGGCGTGAATGGGGCTTGGACCAGCAGCAATTCCTCGCCGGCTTGCTTCGGCAGTGAATCACTCGGCTCTGAATCACTAGGCGCTGAATCAACTGGCGTTGGAAATGCCGGCAACGTCATTTCGCCCGGCAGCGTCATCTCGCTTAACACCGTTTCGGCCGGCAGGACCAACTCGTCCGGTAGCGTCAGTCCATCGGCCGGCTGCTTGAATCGCATGGCAACGGTTTTCGCATCCGTCGCATCGATGCCTTCCAGCAGCGGCGGTTCGATCGGCGCGTCGGTCAGCACGCCCGGATCGTCACTACGTCCGACCGGAACCCCGACCGACATTTCTGGCTCGGCCGACATCGGATCGGTCGGCGGCGTGCAACCAAAGATCGCGCCGCCGGCAAGAACCGTCGCTGCCAGCATCGTAGCGAAGCGGGCGGATGAAAGTGGACCAGTGTCTCGGCAAGCAGTTGGCTTCATCGGACGGAATTCGCAGGAGACTAATTTCATAACAAAACGCGAACCGATCCGATCATTTTTGGACACTGGTTTCGCTAACGACCCTCGATGGCAAATTTCAGGACCAAACGCATCTTTGACACCTTCGGGTTGTCCGACTCGATCCACACCGCGCCGTAATCCCCGCTATTTCTGCCCATTCGCTCGATCGTTTTGCCCGCGTCCTCACCGGTCGGCGGCACCAATTCGATCTCCAGCGGGTACAGAATCATCGATCCACGTCCCTTCGGTTCGCCCAGCGTGGCTCGCACGATGCCTTGGGGACTGGTTTCCCCGATCGACAGCTTCGTATTGTCACGCTCTTCGCCTTTTAGCACAACAAACGTTTTCGCGACCAGAGAATCTTGCTTGCCCAAACGACCAAAATCGTAAACGTATTCCCCGTCAAATTGGGTCAGCTTGCTGCTTTCGAGCATCCGCAGGGTACCGACAACTTTTCCGCGGACGGGCACCGTGATCGCAGGCGTTCGAGCGTCCGAACCGCCGAACGAACCGGACGCGTCGCCCGTCGTTTCAGGGTCGTCGGCGACGCCGACGACCTCGCCGGACTTGTTCAGCGAGTTGAATCCGACCAGCATGTTTTGCGAAATGCTGCCCTGCGGCATGCCAGGCTTGACTTTTGCGGTGACGCGAAAGGCTTGCAGGGCGTTTTCGTTTCCGGTCGCAAATTCGGACTTTTCCAGCGGTTCCACATTGAATTCGGCCAGTCCGTTCATGTCCGCGCTGGTGAACTTGACGTCGGTCGTTTCGATCTTCGTTTTCATAAAGTTGTAGATCGTCCCGGTCACCTCGAACGGATCTCCAGTGGCGACTTCGCCGAACGTCCAGACCTCCGGAATCAACTGAAAGTTCTCGACGATCTTGCCGGTGATCTGCAGCGTGATCGCGACTTGGCTAGGATCGTTGGTCAGCAGCTGGGCCGATTGCCCGAACTCGGCAGCGCCTGGCTTGACGGTCCAGGACAGCTTGATTTCGGTTCGTTCGCCAGGTTGCAGTACGCTTTTGCTAAGTTCGCCGAGCGTGCATTTGCAGGTGGACGCGCCGACGCGAAGTCGCAGCGGCCCTTCACCGACGTTGCGGATCGTGAAGAATTGTTCGCCCTCTTCGCCCGGCGACATCACGCCGAAATCGTGGACCATGTCGCCCTCGATCTTGGCTTTGCCCACTTTTTCGGCCGGCGCACTTTCGCGATCCGAGAAAATCCGCACGTGTTCGGTCAGGTTCGCCGGCGTGACTTCGCCGTCCAGCGTGAACGGGCCGAACTTGCTGTCCCGATAGCCGAATTGGTTGTAATGGATCGCCACCGCGGTGGCGGTGCCGATGCCCGCGGCCAACAGCGCCAAGATCAGGAAGTTTCGCATCGTCGGTTCAATCTCAAATGAAAACGCAGGAGAAAAGTATCTCGCGACAGCCCGAATCATACGTCATCCGGACCGATACGGTTCGTCCGGGAGGAAAGACCGGGGCTGCGAAACTGCCACTTGAAAGACCGCCCGCATTCAAGGGATGATGCGGGCGACGATATCCGCCCCCCGCCCCTCCGTTTTCACGTCAGACGTTTTCATGGCTTCCGATCCCAGCCCTCACGCCCTCGCCGACGGACGCATCGACCCCTCCACACTAAAGTTGCTGGTCGTCGACAACGAAGCCGCTCACGCTCGCGCGATGACCGAGAGCCTGGAAAAGGTTGGCTATTCATGCGAAGTCGCCACCAGCGGCCCCGAAGCCGCCAAACTGATCCAGCGAGAAACCTACGACATCGTCATCACTGACATGGTCATGAACGACGTCGACGGCATGAAGATTCTAACCCTGGCCAAAGAACGTCTACCAGACTGCGAGGTCGTGATGGTGACCGGGCACGCGACGGTGCCGATCGCGGTCGAGGCGATGCAGCAGGGCGCGTTTAATTTTTTAGAAAAGCCGATCACGCCGAACCGGCTTCGCGCGATCGCCGAAAAGGCTGCCGCCGCGGTCCTGCTGCGCCGCGAAAATACCGAACTGCACCAGCGTCTTGACGAACGATTCGGGTTCGAGGGCATCATCTACACCAGCAAGGCGATGCAGGATGTCATCGACCGAGTTCGACGGATCGCGGCGACCGACGCGACCGTTCTGATCACGGGTGAAAACGGAACGGGCAAAGAAGTCATCGCGCAGGCGATCCATCAAAACAGCCCCCGCCGCGCCAAACGAATCGTCGCAATGAACACCGGCGCGATCGCCGAAAACTTGGTTGAAAGCGAACTGTTCGGACACGTCAAAGGATCCTTCACCGACGCGGTCAGCGATCGCGAGGGAGCGTTCCAGTATGCAAACGGCGGCACGTTGTTCTTGGACGAAGTCGGCGACATGCCGATGAGCACTCAGATCAAACTCTTGCGAGTCCTGGAAGACAACCAGATCACTCGTGTCGGCGATAACAAAACGATCAAGGTCAACGTGCGGTTGATCTCGGCCACCAACCGACCGCTGGAAGATATGATCGAAGCGGGCACGTTTCGCCGTGACCTTTATCATCGTTTAAAAGTCGTCACGATCGAGCTGCCGTCGCTTCGCGCCCGACGCGAAGACGTCGTGCCGCTGATGGATAACTTTCGCAAGATGTTCCTGCGTCGTCACGACAAACCGACCGCCCACTTCACGCCCGCGGTCACTAAACGGTTCTTTGCGTACGATTGGCCAGGCAACGTTCGGCAACTTCGTAACTTTGTCGAAACGATGGCCGTGCTGGACATCGATGGCAAACTGGACCTCGATGACTTGCCGCCCGAACTTGCCGACGAATCGGCGGACACTGCATCGAACCCGTCGGCCTCGTCAATGGTCCCCGATGGCCAATCGGACTTGATCGGACAACCGCTGGCCGTGATCGAAAAGTGGGCCATCGAGGAAACGCTGCGTTTGACCAGCGACAACCGCGAAGAAGCGGCCAAGATTTTGAAGATCGGCGCGAGAACGCTGTACCGCCGACTGGACGATTACAAGAAAGCGGATGACGAAAGCTCGTCACCAACCGATGCACCGGAGAACGACGAATGATCACGGTTCGGCGCAGCGACGATCGTGGTTACGCCGATCACGGTTGGCTGCAAAGCTTTCACACGTTTTCGTTCGCGTCGTTTTATGATCCCTCGCACATGCAGTTTCGATCGCTGCGAGTGATGAACGAGGATCGTGTTGCACCAGGCCAAGGGTTCGGCACACACTCACACCAGAACATGGAAATCATTTCTTATGTGATCGGTGGAAAGCTGGAACACAAAGACTCGCTCGGCAACGGCTCGGTTCTTTCAACCGGCGAATTCCAGTGCATCAGCGCCGGGTCCGGCATCCAGCACAGCGAGTTCAATCCGTCGTCGGACGAATCGGTTCACTTCTATCAGATTTGGATTCATCCAAACCAGCAAAACTTGGTGCCGACCTATCAACAAAAACGTTTCGACGATGGGCAAGCCAATCAGTTCCGCTTGGTTGCATCGCCCGACGGCAGCGACGGTTCGCTGGTGATCCACCAAGACGCTCGCGTTTCGATTTGCAAACTGCAACCGGCGTCCTCGGTCACCGCCGCCATCGGGCCGGGCCGTCACGCTTATGCACAAGTCGTCGAAGGCGTCGTTCGCATCAACGGCGAAGCACTGACCACCGGCGACGGAGCCGCGATCAGCGACGAAATGACACTTATCTTCGAGGCCGATCAGGCCAGCGAAGTGATGTTGTTTGACTTGGCGTGAACCTGACGTCGAAACGCCGATCAGTCTTTAGTGTCGTCGCGGTCGGACGTTCGCCAAACGGATCTCGCGCCCGCGGTAATTTCCTGATCCATCGCCGTCATCCGCCGCTTCATCTGTTCGACAAGGTCGGGCCGTTCTTCCAGCCGATTGTTCTGTTCGCCGATGTCTTCCGACAAGTCGAACAAAAACTGCTGCGACGATGCTTTGCCTTGCTTCTGGTTTCGACCGCCGATGGGTACCTCGAGGTACTTCCAGTCGCCGATGCGGATGCCTTCCAACGCTCCCTGCGCCGAGTAGTAGACCAGTTCGTTTCGCGGTGACGTATCGGAATCAAAAGTGCTTGCGATATTCATACCGTCGATGGGACGATCCAAGGTCGCGTCGGGATCAACAAGCGACATGATCGTCGGCAGGACATCCATCGTCGTCACGAAAGCATCCGTCGATGTTCCGGCGGGAATGTGACCGGGTGCCCACATGATGCACGGCACCCGTTGACCACCCTCGAACGTGGTTCCCTTTCCATCGCGAAGTGGTCCGGCGCTGCCGCCATGATTTTTGAATCGCAACCAAGGCCCGTTGTCTGACGTGTAGATCACATAAGTGCTCTGATCGATCCCGAGTTCCCGAACGGTGTCCATCAAACGTCCGACCTCGGCGTCAATGTGTTCGATCACGCAGGTGTAAGCGTTCGCGGGATTCGGATCGTAAACGTCATCGGGAACGTACAACGGGATGTGCGGCATCGAGTGCGGCAAGTAAAGAAAGAACGGACGGTCGACGTTCTCGCTGACAAACTCAATCGCTCGGTCGGTATAGCGACGCGTGATGGTGCGTTGGTCGACGGGAAGTTCGACGATCGTTTCGTCTTGCATCAGCGGCGTGTTCCAAGCCGTGATCGCGGACTGCGGGTTTTTCCAAAGCTTGTCCGATTCCATGCGAGGTTTGCCCGCATTGTCGGGATGATTCATGTCGTTGGAATACGGAATGCCGTAGTAGGAATCAAAGCCGTTGGCGGTCGGCAGGATTTCTTTGTGGTGTCCCAAGTGCCACTTTCCGACGCAAGCGGTCGCGTAACCCTTCGACTTTAAGAAGTCGGCAATCGTGGTCTCCGATGGTGACAACCCATAGTCGCTTTGCGGAAACAAAACGTGCTTGTGCATCCCGACCCGTTTGGGATAACACCCTGTAAGCAGCGCCGTCCGCGAAGGCGAGCAGACCGAGGACGCGGTATAAAAACTAGTGTAACGTCGTCCTTCGGCAGCGAGACGATCGAGATGCGGCGTCTTGATTTTGGTGGAGCCGAAACTACCGAGGTCGCCGTAGCCCTGGTCGTCGGCAAAAATCACGATGAAGTTGGGCGGTTCGTCCGCACGGACCACGTCGTGGACCTGCGACGACATAAACCAGAAGATCGTGGACAAACCGATCCACGCGAGATTCGACGAACGCTTCAAAGATCGGAACATGGCGAGGCTCACTGCGACATCGGAATGAATGGGGCCATCGCAGTGTAACCGGATCGGAGCGGTGGATTGAGATCGAATCAGTTCGCCAGATAATCCGCCAACGTGTTCAAGTTTTCCGCCGTTGTTTTCATGCTGATCACGGGGCCTTGGTAGCGATGGTATTTCAGCTTGCCGTCGCTGACGAATCTACCACGGTCGTCCATCGCCGCGATGATCCGCCGAACTTCTTTTTGGGGAACGTTTTTCTGTTTCGTGGTGCGACTCGGTGGCTTCCACGTCGTGTCGAGCGATTTTTGGTAATCGCGTCGCAGCCGATCCAGTCGGCTGCTGACGACGAAGGAGTAGTGCGTGGGGCACTCGGCATCGTCGTACGTCAATTCATAAGTCTGGTTGAAGTACAAAGGCCGGTTGGTTTGCAATTCATAAAAGCGAGCCAGCTTTTGATCCGATCGCAAACAGGTTTCTAGGTAGTCGATCGCGCGGCCGATGGGCGGCAAGTACTTGCGATCGCCGGTCCGCGCGTAAACTTGCAGCAGTGCCGCGATAACGCCTTGAGATTCGCCGCCGCTGATCGCGGGCGGTTCAAACTTTCGCGCCCATACCGGTTGCATTTCGTCGCTGTACTGCTGGGCCCAGGCCGGCTGTGGCGATGGCATCTGTGCCAGCAGCAACGAATCGGCCAGACGCACCGCGGCCACGCCGCCCCTTCCGTCGCCATAGATGTCCTCGATCAAGTGCAACGTCTCGACCATGTCCTCGGCCAGATCGTCGTTCAGCGTGTAACGGTTCCAATACTGTTGATGACCCGGATAGGTCCGCGGCCAGGTCGACGGGTAACTGGCGGCCAGGCCAGCGGCGGGTTGTTTGCGACCGACTTCGTTCGTCCAAACTTGAGGATAGCCACCGTTGGGAAGTTGTCCTTTGCCGATCAATCCATCGATCGCGAAGTTGGTTACCTCGCCCAGCCAATGGATCTTGAACTTCGTCGCCCGATCCAACCGCGCCAAGAACCGGATCGACGACTGGGTCTTGTCGTCGTCCAAGGTCGATTGGTCCTTGGCTTTTTTGCGTTCCGGTTCGCTGCGATACGCAAAGCCGTGTCGCTGATCGGCATCGAATTCGACTCGGTCCTGCCATCCCCCCGAGCGAAGTTGCCCGGCGCGGAGTGCCTCGGCCGCACCGATCGCCGCGTTAAGAAATTGTTCGTCGCCCGTCGCTTCGTAAAGCCGAACGAACGCCAAGCCTAAGGTCGGTGTGCCGGGCGGCTGGACCCAAACGGTTTGCGTTTGGACGATGCCTTCGCCTTCACGAAGCGATAGGTCGCCGGAGTACTGCCACAAGTAACCGCCGCGGGTGGCGACGGAGTCGGTCAAAAATTGCGTCGCCGATTTTGCCGCCCGCAACGCTTCTTCGTGCAGGGGTTCGTCACGCAGTCCGTCGGCCGGTATCGCCGTCGAGTGCGAAGAAGAAAACGCGAGTGCGAGCGTCAGAATTGTGAAGCGAAATGAAAACCAAATCGACGCGCACTTGATCATGGAATCACTCGCTAATCACCGTGCAGGTGGACGTTGCCGTGGCGACTCGCTTTCCGCGTTCGTTCGTGATTTCGCAATCAACAAAGCCGATCCGCAAACCCCGTTCGACAACATTGGCTTTCGCGGTGACCAATCCGTCTTTGACCGGACGGATGAAGTTGATCTTCATTTCGATGGTCGAGAAGTCTTGGCTATCGACCAGCGTGCGTCCGAACGCGATCCCCATCGCCGCATCGGCAAGCGCCGCGATCAGGCCGCCGTGGACGCGCTGCATCGGGTTGTGATGCTGGCGACCACAATGAATTTGAACAGTCGCCGTGCCGGGTTCTCCGGGCAAGACGTCGAAGCCGACCAGACGAGAAATCGGAGCGTCCGAAAAACGCTTGGAAGATTCGGGGAAAGGTGGTTCGGGCAAGGTTCAATCGCTCGGGCGGGTTCGGAAACGGTCGCTAATAAACGTACTGTAACCCGACGTGGATGCCCTGGATGTAGAAGGTGTCAAAACGCAACGCCCGCGAAGGCAACGGCGTGCCGACCAGGGGATCGGAAAGATTCGACGCCAGGTTCGGGTCGACCGCGCCGGAAACCTGCAGTGCGTCGCCCATCGCGATGATGTGATAGCCGAGCGTCACATCAAAACCGGGAAAGTAGTGCCAACCCAGCGAGACGTCCAGTTCCGGAATCCAACCGAACGTCGAATCGTTTTCGACGCCGCTGTTGGTGCTGCGAACTAGCAGACCCTGCGAAACCGAATCTTCATCGGCGCCGAGCTGCGTCGTCGTCGAACCACGGCGAGTCGCACTGCGTCGCAGCGATCCGAACCCGACTTTCGCCAGCCCGCGAAACGACCAGCAGCCCTCGCGGTACTTGCTGGCCACGCCGACTTGGCCGCCATGAAATTCGTTGACCGTGTCGATCGAATCGGCGATCGAAATGACGGTGCCTGGCGGAGCGAATTGACCATCCTGCGACATCGACGTGCTGCTGACGCGAAGGTCTTCATCCAATCGCATGTACTGGTAGCCGTAAAGGAAATCCAGTGTGCCGCCGAACCGTCCGTACATCAGCTGACGCACCGAGATGTCACCGCCGAAGACGTTGCTGGACCCGCGAACGTGAACGGACCCGGTCGCCGCGCCGGGAAAGGCGACCAACAACGTGTCTTGGGCATTGGGAAGTGACGAGACGTTCAAGAACGGTCTCGCCAAAACACCGCTGTCCTGGTCGGCATCAAAGCCGAACGTGTCTTCTCCCGCGATCCAGCCGCGAAAGACCAGACTTCGGCACTGCGATTCGTCTAGCCAAGTTCCCAGCGTCAACCGGCCACCGATCGTGCCTTGATCAAATACGCGGTCGTTGCCGCCGATGATTCGCGTCGTCGTTTGGTCGAGCGCTCCGCTGGTCGCGATGTTTGTCGCTGGACCAGTCGTGACCAGCGGCGGCATGCGGTCGCCGTTGCGATACATCAACATCAAGTCGACGCCGCCGAACCATTGGTCGCGGCAGAAACTGATCGCCGATCGTCCGAACCCCAAGCCTTCACAGTCGCAGCCGCCCCCGCCGCACGAACCACAACCCATCGAATCACAACCACCGCCGCAAGAACCACAGCCGTCGCAAGACGCGCTCCCGGGAATCGTTAAGTGGGAATCGTTAAAGTGCGAATCGTTGAAGTGGGAATCGTTGAAGTGGGAATCGTTGAAGTGGGAATCGTTGAAGTTCGAGTCGCTGTAAATCGGTTCGTCAAATACGATGTTGCCGTCTTCGTGAACGATCGTGTCTGAATGAAGAACGCTGTTGGACGGTTCCAGCAAAACGACATCGTCATACGCGACCGGCTGCACGCCGTCGCGAGCGTCTTCTAAGACGACCGAACGCAGCGATGTCGATTTAATTTGCGGCGACTGGTAAGTGCCGCGATCGGGCAGCTTGGTGCGGACCTGTGCCACCGCCGGCGTCAGCGCAAGACCACAGACGACCGACAGCCCCGTCAGGCGAATCAACCGAACGGGAAGAAAACGTCGCGTGAAACCGCGGATGGTCAAAAAGGTCGGTTGCATCGGGATACTTCCGGCTGGGGCGAAGAACGCTGAATCAAGTCATGCAGCCCGTCCACGAGATTGCGGACGCGATGCTAACGATTACTTCGGCCATGCCGGTCGGGCCGGTTGAGCGTTTCTGGCAAAGTTTGCCGGCTGGGAAAGCGTAGCTGATCCCGCCAGGGTTCAGCCCGTTCTGAACCCTGGCGGGATCAGCTACGTCAGTTGGTGTTCACCGACCGTTAGCCGTCCGCACGAACGACGCCTTCCTCGGACGCTTGCCAGACCCGTCGGTTCGACACGTCCATCGCAGTCAGCCATCCGCCGCCATAGCAATACGTGTCGATGCAGATCAGATGCCCGACATCCAGAATCTCGCCATCGCGGTTGGCCGTGTGACCGACGATGGCGGTTTTGCCGTTGGGATGCGGGGCGGGAAGGCCCTCGGTCAGCGAATACCAGCGAAGCATGTCGGGCGATTGGTAGGGCAAGTCGTAATCGGGGTCGTATGCCGCATGGGTAAAAAAGAAGTCTTCGTACTCGAAATAGTCGCCCAGCGAATCAAAAAAAGCATCGTGCTCGGGCGGCAAAAAGTCCAAATTGCCGTCAAATCCGTAGCTGTCCAGCGTCTCGACGCCGCCGTATTTGACCCAGTTGTAATGCGGTTGGCCGTTGCGGATCACGTCCAACATCATCTCTTCGTGATTGCCCAACAGCGGCACGAGCCGCGTTTTCGTGCCCAAATCGACCAGCACGTCGATGACGCCCCTGGTGTCGGGGCCGCGATCGACGTAGTCGCCCAGCGTCACGACGATGTCCTGCTTCGTAGGTGAAATTTCGTCCAGCAACCGCTCCAAAGCCACTCGGCATCCGTGGATGTCGCCGATCGCGATCAAACGCCCGTCCAAAATGAATGCCTGCTTGATTGGAAAAAAGGGGAAAAACGGTACGTCAAGAAGAGCCGAAAAGTTTGACGACCGTCCCGGGGTGGCCCGACCGAAGAGTACAATCAGGGGTCCGGCTCGTTCGAACCGGCACGTTGAAAGTTTGGACCCGGCGAGCGAAACTGTCCATAGCGGACGCCGCGGCCCGGCCACGCCATCCGCGTTTCCGGCCACCTAAAGAACGGTTCTAGGGAGCTGCCCTTGTCATTGCTGCAATCTTCAAGACTCGACTCGCCCGATTCGTCGGAGGATGCCGTCGATGCTTGGGACGATGACGAACTGGAAGACGAATCGCCGCTGGAGAGCAACGAAACGGTCGCGATGATCGGCAGCCTGCTGGTCCATCTGATCGTGATCCTGTCGCTGGCCCTGGTGCCGCTGCGTCCGATCCGTGACGAAGAAGCCGTCGTGATCGTGTCGAAGCCGCCGGCCGAAGAAATCGAAAAAATCGAGTTCATCGACGAGATCACCTACAGCGATAGCCCTGAAACGAAAGTCGGCGCGAACTCGCTAGCCGATTCCGCGATGGCCGAAGCGTCGGCGGAAATTTTCGCCGAAATCTCTCAGATCCCCAGCCCGATGGAGCTGATCCCGGATGACCGCGGCGATTTTCTGCTGAACCAGTACTTCACCCAAGCGGTCGCGCCGCTGGACAAACTGGAAAACCAAAAGGGCAAGGTCGGCCAGGGCACCGAAGGTGCGGTCGGGGCCGTCGACCGAGTCACGTTCGAGCTGCTCAAGTCGATGGAGGATCGGCCGACGCTGGTGGTTTGGATGTTCGATCAAAGCGCGTCGCTGCAACGTCAACGACGTGACATTCGCGATCGCTTCGACCGCATCTATCAAGAACTCGGCATCGCCCAGGCTGCCAAAGATAGGGCCGCCAAAGATAGGGCTGCCAAAGACGCCGAAGCAAAACGCAAGGGCTCGCGCCGCGACGACGACGATGCGTCGCTGCTGACCTCGGTGATCGGGTTCGGCCAGGAAGTAAAACTGTACACCGAACAGCCGCTGTCGGACCTCGCCGAAATCAAGTCGGTGATCGCGGAGATCGATCGCCAGGTCGACAAGTCGGGCGAGGAACGCGTGTTCTCGGCCATCACACTGGCCGCCAACGAATTCCGTTCGCTCCGCCGCAGCGTCAGTTCCGCCGGCCCAAAGCGAAACGTCTTGTTCATCGTCGTCACGGATGAAAAAGGCGACGACTCTAACTTGCTGGAACCATCAATTGATGCATGTCGCAAATGGGGCATCCCCGTTTACGTGATCGGCGTTCCGGCTCCATTCGGCCGGCAACACACGCTGGTCAAGTACGTCGACCCCGATCCCAAATACGACCAAACGCCGGCGTGGGCCGAAGTCGATCAAGGGCCCGAAACGTTTTTGTCCGAACGGGTCGAAGTCGGATTCACGGGCGACTTCAAAGAAGAACCCGTCATCGACAGCGGTTTCGGGCCGTACGCGCTGACGCGGCTGTGTTACGAAACCGGCGGCATCTATTTCACCGTTCACCCGAACCGAAACGTCAACCGCGAAGTGCGTCGCGGCGAAGTCGATGCGTTCGCGTCCGACATGCGATACTTCTTCGATCCGACGGTGATGTCGCGTTATCGGCCCGACTACCTTTCGCAGCCCGATTACATCAGCAAGGTGAAAGCCAGTCCGCTGCGGTCGTCCTTGGTCCGCGCCGCCGACATGCGACCGGCGACCGGTCTGACACGTCCACGAACTCGATTCGTCCGAACCAGCGAGGCGCAGTTGTCCGGCGACTTGGGCGACGCTCAAAAATCGGCCGCGATCTTGGACGAACCGCTATCCCGATTGCTGGACGCTTTACAGCCCGGAATGAAGGTTCGCGACCAGGAAACCAGCCCGCGTTGGAAAGCCGGCTTCGACCTGGCGATGGGACGCGTGCTGGCGCAAAAGGTTCGCACCGAAGGCTACAATGCGATGCTGGCTCGATTGCGTTTGGGCGTGCCGTTCAGCGACACGAAAAACAACACGTGGGTGCTTGTCGCCAGCGAAGAAGTGTCCGTCGGCAGCAAGGCCAAGAACGATGCCGAACTGGCTCGTGAGTTGTTAAGCGG
Organism: Pirellulaceae bacterium; assembly: GCA_963836865.1. Classification (GTDB taxonomy): domain Bacteria; phylum Planctomycetota; class Planctomycetia; order Pirellulales; family Pirellulaceae; genus Rubripirellula. The sequence continues at coordinate 375,064 of CAWILC010000007.1, forward strand.
CGTCATCCGCAACCACGCTGGAACGCCTTGGGCACTGCTTGCGAAAGAAGAATTGGACGTGCCAATCGGTTGGAAGTGGAAAGAAGAATACACCGACCTGAGTCCGAAAAAAGAAAGCGGCGGTGGCGGCAACAACAACCCCAACGTCCCCAAAGACGACGTCGCCCGAATGCTCAAGAAAGCGGAACGTCGACCAGTACCCAAGCTATAGATTGGTACCCAAGCTATAGATTGGTGCCCAGGCTATAGATTGGTGCCCAGGCTGGTAGGACATGCCGAGTTGTGCCATCGGTTACAATCCCGATCCCGCCGGTTTTCTTATCTTGCATCACTTTGCGGCGACCACCGGTGTCGTCGACGGATTGTTGCTGCTTTTTTTCTTCTGATCGGACCCCCATGAACGACCCGAATGATTCGGCGACGGAAAACGATAACGTCGACGTTCGCCAACGCAACTCACGTCTCGGGTTGATCCTGTTCGCGGCTTACCTGACGCTGTATGCGATCTTCGTCTTGATCAGCGCTTTCGCCGCCGAAGTCATGGACACGATCGTGGTGGCCGGATTGAACTTGGCGATCGTGTACGGGTTCGGATTGATCGTCGCGGCGCTGGTGATGGCGCTCGTCTACGGCATGTTGTGTCGTAGCGAAGGAGACGCGTCGTGATCTACGAAGCATCCACGCTGGCCGTCGTCGTGTTCTTGGCGTTCGTCTTTGGAACCGTAGGCTTGAGTTTTTGGTTGGGCCGCAAAACGAAATCTTCCGAAGGCTACTTCGCCGCCCACGGTCAAATCCCCTGGGCCATCAATGGCGTCGCTTTCGCCGGCGACTACCTTTCCGCCGCGTCGTTTCTTGGCATCTGCGGAATGATCGCGACGTACGGGTACGACGGATTCCTGTATTCGATCGGTTACCTGGCCGGCTGGGTGGTGGCGTTGTTTGTGATCGCCGAACCGATGAAGCGGCTCGGTCGGTTCACGTTCGCCGATGCGCTCGACGCAAAGTTCAACTCGCGCGGCATCAAAGCCGCCGCCGGCGTCAGCACGCTTGTCGTCAGCGTCTTTTACTTGATCCCGCAAATGGTCGGCGCGGGCGTGCTGATCCAGCCGCTGTTGGGTTATCCGCACTGGGTCGGTGTCGTGATGGTCGGCATCGTCGTGATCCTGATCGTCGTGACAGCTGGCATGGTGTCGACCACGTGGGTGCAGTTTCTGAAAGGATCACTGCTGGTCGTCTTCAGCGCCGTCTTGGTTGTGATGTTGTTAAGCGGCGGATTGAAAACGAACCCCGATGCGTTCGAGACGATCGGTCCGGTGCCCGCGTTGCAAATCAATGCCACCGCGATCGATGGACGCGACGTGCTTCCGGCTGCCGACGGATGGCAAGACAAGCCCTACGTGCGATTGGTCGATCCCGATGGCGGCGGCTTTGACGTCTTTCGCGTCGAAGCGATCGACGGGTCCGCCGATGTGATGCTTCGCCAAGCTCAGTCGATATCGACCAAGGACGGCAGCAAGGTCATCGATGGGGCGTTACTTGGCGGGGGCGAGCGTGAAAAACAACTCCGTGAAGTCGGCCACTTGGCCAGCCTTCCCGGCGGCGAAACCGAAACCGGTTCGCTCGGTCCCATCGAGTTTTTAAACACGATCCGCGATAGCGAAATTGTGCTGTGGGCAAACGAAGCGATCACGCATGAGGACGGATCGAAGACGACGGTCTACTACCAAAAGCTAACGCCAGGATCGAAGGTACTTCGCCCCGGCGAGCATCCCAAGTTTGCGGGCATCCGCGGCGACGGCGTCAAAGACAAGATCGACTTCATCTCGTTGATGTTGGCGTTGTTCTGTGGGACGGCGTCGCTGCCGCACATTCTGATTCGTTACTACACGGTCAAAGACGGCGCGGCGGCCCGCAAGAGCACCATCGTCGGCATCGCCACGATCGGATTCTTTTACGTTCTGACGCTGTACCTTGGTCTGGGTGCAATGACCAGCGGCGCGATGGATCCGTCGGACAGCAACATGGCCGCGCCGCTGCTGGCACGCAGCATCAGCCCGTGGTTGTTCGCGGTCATCAGTGCGATCGCGTTCACCACCGTGCTGGGCACGGTCAGCGGCTTGATCCTGGCCAGCAGCGGCGCGGTCGCGCACGACTTGATCGGTGGCGTGATGGGCATCGAACTGGAAGGCCACCAACAGGTCCGCGTCGCCAAGATCGCCGCCGTCGCGGTCGGCGTCATCGCGATTGTGCTAGGGATCCTGTTCAAGGAGTTGAACGTAAGTTACTTGGTCGGTTGGGCGTTCAGCATTGCGGCCAGCGCGAACTTACCGGCGCTGGTGATGTTGCTGTTTTGGAAACGCACGACGAAGGAAGGCATCATCGCCAGCGTCATCGTCGGCGCGACATCATCGCTCGGCTGGATCCTGCTTTCGGCGGACACTTATGGCAAGGTTTACGGACTGAACCCGGCGGACGCGATTGCTCCGTTCAGCCAACCCGGCATCGTGACGATCCCGCTGGCGTTTGCGACGCTGGTGTTGGTGTCGCTAGTCACGCGGAGACAACCGAAGGCATAAGGCTTCACTGGACAATGCCGGTTTGGACATTCGTTTAACAGTTAGCCGCAGACGTACCTCGTGGCAATCGTAGGTGGGATCGGCTTCCAGCCTGTCGAAACAGCAATGACAGGCTGGAAGCCTATCCCACTTTTTGGTCCCTCGATGCAAAACTGCCGCGTTGCCGAAATGACGCGGCGGAATTAATCTGCTGCGCATGATGAAATCTCCCGAAGACCAGCGCCGGCAAGAACTGCAAGAGAAAATCGACCAGATTCCTGGCTTCCGAAACTATCACGACGACCACGTCGAAGTTCGCCAAAGCAAGTACGGCTTCGGCGTCTTTGCCGCCAGGCGATTTCTGCCCGGTGAATTGGTGTTTGAGATCACCGGCCAATACTTGTCCAAAAAAAATTACCTTGGGTCCGACTATGTCATGGACTTGAACAAGGATTGGTTTTTGGAGCCGACGATTCCCGCAGCGTTCTTGAACCATAGTTGCAGCCCGAATTGTGAGATGATCGAAATTGATACCAACACGTTGGGCTTGGTCGCAATTTGCAATATCGAAGAGGAAACCGAGGTCACGTTCGATTACCAGTGGGAAGCCCGCGACTGGATCCCCCGTTGCCGCTGCGGCGCGATGAACTGCCGCGGGTGGGTGGTGGCGAAAGAGTTCGTCGGCGAGATGCAAAAGTTTGCGAAGAAGGCGAAAAAACCGAAGTAGCAGAGTAGGACGATTGTCCCAATTGTCCCCAGCGTCCAACAGCATGAAACAAGAAACACAGGGGACAATTGGGACAATTGTCCTACTCTGTTTGGGCCCGATCTTGCGCGACGTCCCGCAAATGTCTGATCGTTTGACGCATCACGACCAGCTGGTTTCCGATCGATAGAACGCCTGCAAGGATGACGGAAAGCGTCATCACTTGCGCGCTAACTGGCAACGTTACGTAGGGGAGCGAATGCAACGACATCACGACGGCGCAAAAGGCGTATCCGAAAATGGACAGCGTCGCTGACTGGGCAATCCCCAATGCTCCGGTCTGTTTGTTCCATCGGTAGATCTTGACCATCACCAGCGATTGGCCGGTCAGAAGCATCGCCATCGACGAAGCACCGAACAGGTTGACCAGCCCACCGGTCCCGCTTCCGCGAAGCACCATGTCGGCATAGATCGCAACGCCCGATGAACCAATCAAGTGAAGCGTGAGCGTGGCGATTGCGAGCTTCGACACCGTCAGCCAAGACAGCGATCCGAGTCCGGTCGCGGCCATGCCCAAAAGCGACGCCACAAAGATCACGCCGATCAAAACAGAGTTGGTACTGTTGACCAGCACGAACACCCCGGCGGTCAGGACGAACATCACGCAAAATAGAACGATGCGTGAACCAAGCTGCATCCAACGCAGCCCTGCAACCGCCGCGGGAATCCAATCAATGCGAGTGTCACCAGGCTCCGCAATCGCGGCGGCATCGTCGATCGTCGGTGGGGCTTGGTAGGGATTCATCTCTGTCCTCGGAAGACAATCGTTTAACGCCCAGCCGAACGCGCCGGCCTTCCGCAACCCTGACACCCGTTGCCCTCCCGTAGCCCTGGCACGCCGTGGCAGGGCCGAACAGCGAAACTGTTCGACCGTGTGCAATGCTCCGTCACGGCGTGGCGGACCTACGCGGTTAAACGACAAAGCCCGTAAACGAAAAAGCCCGTAAACGAAAAAGCCCGACGCAGGATACTGCGCCGGGCTTCGATCATTCAAACTTCGACCATTCAAACTTGGATCAGCGATCGCTTACGACGACGCGCCGGCAAGTGCCGGTTGGCCGCCGTACAATCCTTCCAGTTCCCAGCCGTCGCGATAGTCGCGGCCGACGAACTGGTTAATCTCCGGCATGTTCGGGCTGGTCATCGATTTGGCATCCCACTCGATGCGTTGGCCTTGGCCCGCTCGCATCGCCAGGTTGCCGGCCAGGATCGTTTCGGTCAAACGTCCGGCGTAGCCGAAATTCGCCATCGTGCCGGGCTCGTACTGGCCCTTGATCGTTTGCACGAATTCCCACTTTTGACGCTCATCGATCCCCGATTCGAATGGGATTCGCGGCAGCGTTTGCTCTGGTGGCGTGAAGTCCTTGTACTGGTCGCTGGGCAGCAACACGTACTTGGCACCGTAGTCGTCCGGCGAGAACAAAATGCCTTTGGTGCCGACCAGCACTGCGCCGCTGGTCTTTCGCTTCGACGGATCTTTTTTCAGTTCTTCGATCTGACGAACAAAGCTCTTGGGCAGTTGGCTGACGATTTCATCGGGGGGCAAGTTGCCGCCGTCGTACCAGAAGAAGTTGCAAGCCGGCAGACCTTCCCGCTCGGCGAATTCAAACTTCAGCGACGAGCTGGCGGGGAACGTTTCGCCTTCGACGATGCCGGGGTTCTTGATCGCCGTCATCGCGATGGGATCCCACAGCTTGAGTGCCATGACCGAGAGGTTGGTCGTGTGGCAAGCCATGTCGCCGAGCGCGCCGGTGCCGAAATCGACCCAGCCACGCCAGTTGAACGAGTGGTACGCGCCAGCCTTATAAGGACGCATCGGTGCCGGGCCGATCCAAGATTCCCAGTTCAGGTTTTCCGGAATCGGATCTTCGCCTTCGGGACGGCCTTGCCCTTGAGGCCACACCGGGCGGTTGGACCAAATGTGAACTTCGGTGACGTCGCCGATCGCGCCGCTTTGGATGACTTCGACGCCTTCACGCAGACCGTCTTGGCTGGTGCCCTGGTTGCCCATCTGAGTGACGACGCCCATTTCTTCGGCCGTCTCACGCATCAAACGCGCTTCGGCGATCGACCACGTCAGCGGCTTTTGACAATAGACGTGCTTCTTCATCCGCATCGCTTTAACGGCCGCGACCGCGTGCGTGTGGTCGGGCGTGCTGACGGTGACGATGTCAATCTTGTCGCCGAGTTGATCCAGCATTTCGCGAAAGTCGGTGTACTGCTTTGCGTCCGGAAACTCACGTCCCTTCTTCGTCAAAATATCGCCGTCGACATCGCACAGTCCGGCGATCGCGACGTCGTTGTCCGCGATGTGGCTGGTATCGCTACCACCCTTGCCGCCGACGCCGATGCATCCGGCCGAAAGTTTTTGCATGGGCGTGTCAGCGGCGAACAGTCGCGGCGTCGTGCTGGAAAAGTAACCGACGCCGGCGGTCAGGGCCGCCGATTGGCCAATAAACTTACGGCGAGTGGACTTCTTGCTCATCTAGGATCCTCGGGTGCGGATGGCGGGATAATTTTGATGGGGTGAGTGCTCGATTTTTTTGTCCTAGGCAGGCAAAACGGAGATGCCGATTGCCGCGGAACACCAACCAAGGGTCTCGCTCCAGTGAATCCTACGATAACAAGGGCAAAAGGGGTCGACAATGATGAAGTTCCGGTTCGGGAGGCCTTTCGCCCGGCAAGATGCTGCTTTGATCCGCGGAGATGCGTTGCCAGTCACGATTGACCCGTTTAATCTGCGGGCCCGGCCATCGCCCCTTTCTGCCCATCCCCTCGCCTCGCCGCCGATTCAACCAAACCATGACAAGTTTTTTCGCCACCCGTGTGCCTCGCCAATTGCTGGTCGTCGTTCCCGTTCTGCTTTTCCTAGCCACCACGGTCGGCTGCGAAAGCAAACCGCCCATCGAGGCCCCGCCCACAAAAGTTGCCCCTCGGGCGGCACCACTGCCCAAGGACGACGCCGCGGCGGTCACCAAGTTGAAGGACGCCGGATTCGCGCTCGTCGAAACAGACGGCCGCGTCATGACGGTCTCCGCCGTCATCTCGGCCGACAACAAAGACGCGGTCCAGCAGCTCGCCGGACTGCCGAACTTGAAAGACTTGACGCTATCTGGACCCGCGGTCACCGATTCAGAACTCGGCGTCTTGTCAGAGCTAAGCGGTCTGCAAAAACTGAATCTGTCCGATTCCAAAGCCGGCGACGGGATGCTGGCAGCGATCGCGGAGTTGGACGCTTTAGAAGTGTTGCAACTACGGCTGACCAACGTCACCGATGATGGGCTAAAGAACATCGCGGGTCTGCCACGCCTTCGCGCAATCGATCTTCGCAACACGAACATTTCGGACGATGGCACCAAGCCGCTGTCGCAGATCAAAACGTTGGCCGACGTTCAACTTGAAAAGGCAAAGATAAATGACGAAGGCGCGATCCGCTTGGCCACGCTGCCACTGAAATCTTTGAACTTGAACTACTGCACCACGATCACCAACGCAACTCTCGAGGCGCTATCGAAGGTCAAAACGCTGACGTCGCTGCAAATGGACTACACTAAGATCAACGACGACGGCATGCCCGCGATGGCTAACTTCAAAGGCATGACACGTCTTCGTATCCGCGGCACCGACGTCACTGGCAAGGGACTGCAGCACATCAGCGGTCTGACCAAGATGCAGCGTCTAGAACTTCGCGATTCGTCGCTCGACGACGCCGGCATGGCGATCTTGGCGACGCTGCCTAAAATCAATTTCCTGGACATCAGCGAGTGCCGTTTGGTGACGACCGAGGGATTCAAAGAAATCGGCAAGATGACGAACTTGGAACTGCTTAGCCTCTGGGAAACGAAGCTGGACGACGAAGCGATGGCCGAGTTCGGGAAGCTGACCAAGATCAACAACCTGGACGCGCGATCGACCAAGATCACGGACGATTCGCTGCCAATTTTGTTGTTGATGAAAGATCTTCAACAGTTGAATCTTTCCGGCACGCAGTTGACCGACGAAACGTTCAGCAAGCTGACTCAACTTCCCAAATTGAAGGTCTTGCAAGTCGCCAACACCGACATCGGCTACGACGTGATCGACGAACTGATCGAAGCCAACGAAGACTTGGAAGTGATCGACTACTGAGCAGGCAGCACGCAGCAAGGAGTTGTAGGGTGGGTCAAATCGCGTCAGCGATGCAGACCCACCAGGCACAAGGAACGGGCGGTAAATGGTGGGTCATCGTGGCCTACCGGCACACTCGACCCACCCTACAAACTCTACGCTCTACGCTCCCTCACTCGTAGTCCCATTTCATGATCCACGGGTCGTCGTACTTCTTTTGCATCGCTTTTAGCTTTGCCTTGTACGTTTCCAAATTGTCCTGGTGACCGGGACTGTCGGCCAAGTTCGTCGTTTCGTCCGGGTCGTTTGCGATCGCGAACAACTCAAACTCCGGCCGTTGAACGTACTCGCCGACGGTCGTGTTGCCATACGGGGCATCATTGCCCTTGGCGAGTTGAGCCTGCCAACTGCTGGCCGACCACAAGTCCGACGCGAACGGATAGGGCAACGGGTGAGCGATGTTCCAAATCAGTTTGTACTTTTGGTCCCGGACGACTCGCATCGGGTAGTACATCTGAATTTCGTGAAACGTGTGTGACGCAAAGATCGCTTCGTGATGGTCCGATCCCGGTTCGGCCAAACAAGGCATCCATGACTTGCCGTGATAGGAATCGAATTTCTTTCCCCCGTCGCGATTGTCCTTCATCGCCTCGTCACGGTCCGCCCAGTAGGCTTTGGTGTCCATCGGATCGACGGGACCATTCGTTTTGGGATTCAATCCGCCGGCAAAATCCAACAGGGTCGGCGTGATGTCGATGTGGCTGATCAGCGCATCGCTCTGCGTACCACGTTGTGATTGATACGGATCGCGAACGACCATCGGGACACGCAAGCCTCCTTCGTACACCGTCGTCTTGCCGCCCGCAAACGCCATCCCGTGATCGCTGGTGAAGACGATCAACGTTTTGTCGTAAAGATCGGCGTCCTTCAAAATTTGAACCAATCGTCCGACGCCCTGGTCGATCCGCGCGATCGATTGATAGTATTGGGCTAATTCTTCGCGAGTCTCGTGCGTTTCGGGAAGGAACGGGGGCACGATCACATCAGCCGGATCGTAGAAGACTTCATCGATCCCAGGATACGATCCACGGTTGGGTTTGTTACCGAACAGATTCGGCTTCCACTCTGACTTCGATGTCTTGTCATCGACGGGACCGCGGTGCGGATCCGACGTCGCAAAGTACAACATGAACGGACGCGAATCGGATTCATCGGTGATGAATTCGCGAGTCGCCTCGGCCATCGCGACCGTGTTGCGTTCGTTGCCTTTCAAGTACGTTTCGAAGTGATAGACCGATTCGGGCGCGACGTGGTACTTGCCGATGTGACCGGTTCGATAACCGGCGCGATCGAGTACACGTGGCATCGCCAGCCTGGCGACATCATGAAACGATGCAAACTTATGATAGTGATGAGCGTGCCCGAACTGTCCATTGCGATGGTTATGAAGTCCGCTCATCACGACGCTGCGACTGGCACTGCACGACGCGGTCGTCGCAAACGCATTTAAGAATACCGTTCCATCCGCGGCAATCGCGTCGATCGACGGAGTCACCGCGGCCGAATCGCCATAACATCCCAGCGTCGGACTTTCGTCATCGGTGATGATGAACAAAATGTTCCGCTCGGCCGCCGATGCCTGAAGTGCAAACGACGCGGCGATCAAAAATAGTGCGTAGCAAAGTCGTGGCATCAACATCGGATTCATGAGGTGAGGGTAGGAAGTGGTTGCCGGGGGCGTCCTGCGACCGCAACCGTCGAAAAACGTCGGCTATAGTGTAACCACAACTGACAACGACATTTTCCATCGCGGCCCTTATGATTTGCTCGGCAAACGCAACGCCTCTCCAACGCCTCCACCGATGGACGCTCGTCGGCGTTGCCTTCGTCTTCCTTCATTCCTCGCTGCAAAGCCACGCCGCCGATCGTACGGTGATGCTGTTACCGGTCGGCACCGACGTGACGCCAAAGCTGGTCGCCGCCGACCAGACGCTGCCAAACGCGATGTTCCCCGACGATGCGGGATGGCGGGCGATGATGGATCTTTGGCGTGCCCACCACGCCGGACCAGATAACGCCGACATTCGGCGGTTTCTGGGCCTGCCACTGGTCGGTGACTTTGAATTGAAAGCCAAACGAAGTCGCACCGCCCCATCGTGGCTGGGTTGGAAAGCGGGCGAATACGCGGAAGTCGACACGCCCCACTTCACGATCTACAGCCATGCTGATCGCGCGGCCACCGAGATCGTCGCGAAGGATATCGAGCGTTGTTATTGGGCGTGGACGCAGTTCTTTTTTCCGCTTTGGGAAGCCGCCCCGCAAGTCACGTTGGCGTTGGCCGATCGTGACGAAGGCGTTTCGATTGTCGATCAGTTAAGCCAAACCAAGTCGCGGATTTCGCTGCGCCGAAAACTTCGCGTCGTGCTGTTTCGCGATGCGGAACAATACGCCAAAACGCTTTCTAAAGACGTCCCAGGAATCGAACGCTCGACCGGGTTTTATAGCGACGCCCGAAAGACGATGTGCCTGTACGTCGGCGACGTGGACGATGCGGCGACGCGGCGTCACGAACTGGTGCATCAACTCTTTCGCGAAGCCACACGCAGTCGTCTCGGCCGCGGAATGCCGGGTGAAGCGACGGAGTTTTGGTTGGTCGAAGGCATCGCGGGTTACTTTGAATCCCTCTTTATCAACGGGGATCAAGCAATCGACGGGGACCAAGCAATCGTCGCTAACCAAGCGGTCGTTGGGGGCTGGGATTCGCCTCGTTTGCAGTTCGCTCGCTATCGTTCACTGGTCGGCGGCGACGTGATGCTGATCGGTGAACTGCAACAGGATGGAAGACTCGCCGCGCAAAAACGCGATGACTTGGCACGCTGGTACGCGCACGCGATCGCTCAAACCCATCGACTGGCGGACAGCGAAGCCATGAACGATCGAATCTGGTTGTTTCGGCGATTGGCAGCTCTGTACAAGATCGATGCCGATTTACCCGAGGCGACCGAACCGGAGGACACGGCTCAGGCGATGACTTCGTTTCTAGTCATCGATGACAAGCACGTGATCGATCATCCTACCGTGCGTCCGATCGAATCGCTTTGCTTGGCGGGCTGCGAAGTCACCGACTTGGCCGTGAAATCAATCGGGCCGCAACCGACTTTGAACTGGCTGGACCTGTCCCGATTGCCGGTGGGCGACGACGCAGTGGCGTCATTAATCGTTGCACCGGAGAAAATGGAACAACTGTCGTTGGAGGCGAGCAAGGTCACCGAAAAGATCGCACGGCTGATCGGACGCATGACGGCGCTGAACGAACTGGACCTCAGTTGGACGGCGGCGGACGATTCGGTGGTCGACGCAATCACGTCGGGAGACGACATGACCGTGCTTTGGATGACGGGAACGCGAATTACGGACGACTCGATCGCAAAAATTAAATCGATGCCGAAGCTGGAAAGCGTCGATCTGCAGCGAACGGGCGTCACCGCCACGGCAATCGAAACGCTAAAACAAAATACTTCTGCGACCGTGAACCCTTTGGAACTTCGGACTTCCCCATGACCGCCGGCAATGACTTTTCGCTTTCGATGTTGGACACGATTTCGCGGTGCGGCGTGATTCCGGTGGTCACGATCGGCGACGCGGACAACGCCGTGCCGCTGGCCAAGGCGCTGCTCGCATGCGGCATCGACGTGATGGAAATCGCACTGCGCAGCGAAGCGGCCGTCGATTCGATCCGCTGCGTCGTCGACCAAGTGCCCGAGATGCTGGTCGGGGCGGGAACGGTGCTGCGGGTCGATCAAGTCGCCGCGGTCGTTGATGCGGGAGCCGCTTTCGCGGTCTCGCCGGGGCTTTCCGAAGCCGTCGTCCGCGAAGCCCAATCGTGCGGGCTGCCGTTCGCCCCCGGCGTCATCACGCCATCGGAAGTCGCTCGCGCGGTCGACCTGGGTTGCCGCCAACTAAAATTGTTTCCGATCGAACCGGTCGGCGGGATCGCTTACATGAAAGCCATGATTGAACCGTACCAGCACCTGGGATTGAAGTACTTTGCATCCGGTGGCATCCACGCTGCAAACGCCGCCGCGTACCTGTACCGAAAAGACGTCGTCGGCGTTGCGGCGGCTTGGATCGCGCCGCCCGATTTGATTGCCGCGAAGAATTGGTCCGCGGTAATCGATCACGCGATCGAAGCGGTCGGTGTGGTGAAGGAGTTGCGAGCGGGCTAGAGTGATACCGATGCCGACGGGGACGCTCGGCAGCCTGCCTCCTCCGCCTTTCTCGTCACGGTGACTCGATGCTAAATCGGCTCGCGATTTTGGTGCTCTTCGTTTGCATCGCGTATTCCATCACTTTGGCGGACGCTGCGAAGGTCCGATTCAATCGCGACATTCGGCCGATCCTCTCGCAGACGTGCTTTCATTGTCACGGCCCCGACGAACACGGCCGCGCCGCGGGCTTGCGTTTGGATTCGATCGAAGGCGCAACCGAGGATCTGGGCGGTTACCATCCGATCGTGCCCGGTGACTCTGGCCGCCAGCGAAGCCTGGACGCGGATCCTGTCGGACGATCCCGACACGTTGATGCCGCCACCGGATTCGCACATGACGCTGACACCGGCGCAGAAAGACTTGATTCGGCGATGGATTCTGCAAGGTGCCACTTACGAAGGCCACTGGGCCTTCACCGCTCCGGTGCAACCGGTGGTTCCCGAAGAAACGTCCGGTTGGTCACGCGGTGCGATCGATGCTTTTGTTCTGCAACGGATCAAACAAGAAAAGTGGAAACCGGCGAACGAAGCCGTCCCACGAACGTTGATTCGCCGCCTGACGTTTGACTTGACCGGATTGCCGCCCACGGTCGACCAGTCGCGTGATTTTGTTCGCGACTATGAACAAAACGGTGAAGCGGCTTACCAGAACGCCGTCACGCGACTACTCGCATCCCGACATTTCGGTGAACGCATGGCGGTGCCTTGGATGGACCAAGCCCGCTACGCCGATACCAACGGTTACTCGATCGATGGCGGTCGCGACCAATGGATGTGGCGCGACTGGGTGATCGAGGCTTACAACCAGAACCTGCCGTTCGATCAATTCTTGACCCAGCAGATTGCCGGCGACTTGATGCCGGGTGCGACCGATCAGCAAAAGATCGCGACCGGGTTTTGTCGCAACCATATGATCACTCACGAAGGCGGCACGATCCCGGAAGAAAACCTGACCAACTACGTCGCCGACCGCGTGAAGACGACCAGTGAGGTGTTCTTGGGCTTGACGATGGCCTGCGCCCAATGCCACGACCACAAGTACGATCCAATATCGCAAAAAGAATACTATCAGTTCTTTGCGTTCTTTAACGAAGTCGGCGATCGGGGGCTCGACGGCAACGCCGGTCAAAATTCTGAGCCGACGCTGAACACGTCGACGGTGTTGCCGACGGATGAACTGGACGGATTGCAAACCGAACTGGCCGATTGCGTATCGAAACTTGCATCGTCCGACGATGGGCTGGACGCTTGGATCGACGAAACCACCAACCACGAACGTCGTCGCGGCGAAGATTTTCAATTGCACGATGTGAAGATGCTCGACGCATCGTCACCAAACAAACCAGGCGGCTACTCCGTCTTGCCGGACGGTTCGATCGAGTTGCCCCGTCCGTCCGGCGGACTCAACGCGTTCAGCCACGCGCTCGAATTGCCGCCCAGCAAGTCGATCGACGGCGTCCGCATTCAGTTCATGCCTTACGCGAAAGACGAAAACGGCCAGGCGAAGTTGACTCCGTTTGGCGACGGCGTTCCCAAAGTCACCACGGTCCTGATCTCCGCCGGCGACCAACCGGCCAAGCAGGTCGACATCTACCGCCAAGTCGCGTTTTCGCAGGCGACCGCCAGTTCCGCATCCGACGGCCACGCCGCCTCGGGCGTGCTGGACGAACGCAACGACCAGTGGTGGAGGCCGACCGATGCGACCAGCCCCCAGCATCTGACGCTGACCTTCGACACGCCGATCGATTCGGAAAAATTGTCGTACCTGAGCGTGATGGTGTTCTTCGGCGTCAACGATTCGCTGCCGCACCACTGGAAGATTGAAGCGTTCACCGGACGCGATACCGATTCGACGTTCCCCGATGAGGTCGCCGAACTGCTAAGCCGCGACGGCGAGTTCTCCGAATCTGAAACGCGGTTGATTCGCACGACGTTCCAGCAGCGATCGCCGACGCTGGACCGTCTTCGTGTTCGCATCGCCAACCTGGAAGATCGCATCGCCGTGCTGACGCGGACCCATTCGACGATGGTGATGAACACCGCTCCGAAACCTCGCGAGACGTTCGTTCTATCGCGCGGACAGTACGACGCGCCGCTCGAGAAAGTGTCCCCGACGACGCTGGACGTGCTGCCGCCGATCGAGTTACCAAACGCTGCACCGGAGAACGCCAAGCCGACGCGGTTGGACTTGGCGAACTGGATGACTCGCCCCGATCATCCGTTGACCGCTCGCGTGGCGGTCAATCGCATCTGGGCGTTGTTCTTTGGCCGCGGCTTAGCCGGATCGTCGGCCGATTTCGGTTCGCAGGGCGAATACCCGAGCCATCCAGAATTGTTGGACCATTTGGCGACGAATTTTGTCGCGTCGGGCTGGGACCAGAAAGAACTGATCCGCCGTATCGTCACCAGCGCGACCTATCGTCAAGACTCTTCGATCTCCTCCGATGCTAAACGCATTGATCCGACCAACCGCTACCTTGCTCGCGGTCCCCGGTTCCGTTTGCAAGCCGAATTCATTCGCGATGCGGCGCTGGCCGGCAGCGGATTGCTGGTGCCGCGGATCGGCGGTCCGAGCGTGCATCCGTACCAACCGCCGGGCCTATGGAAAGAGGTCAGCCACTTCGGCAGCACGCCAGCAACAAAACAAGTTTACGTCGCCGACCGTGGCGAAAAACTGTATCGACGCAGCCTGTACACGATCGCCAAACGGACCAGCCCGCACCCGTCGATGAGCGCGTTCGATGCGCCCAACCGCGAAATGTGCATCGTCGATCGCGGCGTCACGAACACTCCGGTGCAAGCACTGGTAACGCTGAACGATCCGCAATTCGTTGAAGCCGCCCGCGTGTTCGCATCCACGCTGCTTCGACGGACCGACGTTCGCGACGACGAACAACGATTGACGCTCGCTTGGGAGACTTTTACTGGGCGGGTGCCGACGAACGAAGAATTGTCGGCCGCGAAAACTCTTTTGAAATCCCAACTGCGGCGTTACCGAGGCGACATCGCGGCGGCAAAGTCGTTGGTCAGCGTCGGTGAATCGCCGATCGATTGCGATACCGGTTACGGCGAACAGGCCGCGTGGACGCAGGTCATCGCGCTGGTCATGAACCTCAGCGAAACGCTGACCCGAAGCTAAACAATGAATCGGTAGATGAAAGTCCAACGTTTCTCTCGCCCCACGTCCGACTCTCATGGAAGGAGAGTATTGCCATCTCTTTCTACCCTCCCGCCCCGCGGGAGGGTCGGACGCGGTAGCGGCCGGGGAGGGCCTCGTGCAACCCTCTCCTCGCTTAGGCTCGACTCTCCCATAGGGAGAGTTTTTGAAAATGCACCCTGACTCCGCTCTATCCTAACGGCGAAAGCTAACCATGAACGAAACACTTAACGAACGATTTCGCCGCGAAGGCGAGCGGCTGTTGACGCGCCGATCGCTGCTCGGTGGAGCCGCGTCGGGCATCGGCGCGATGGCGTTGTCGCAATTGCTTGCCGGTGATGCCAGCGCCGCGGCTTCTCCCAGCGGTCTGCCCGGCTTGCCGCACTTTGCCCCGCGAGCCAAACGGGTGATCTACTTGTTCCAGTCCGGCGGTCCCAGCCACGTTGACTTGTTCGATCACAAGGACGCGATGGACAAGTTGCATGGCACCGCCTTGCCCGATTCGGTTCGCGGCAACCAGCGGCTGACCGGGATGACGTCGGGCCAAAAGGACTTTCCCGTCGTCGCGCCGATGTGGGGCGGCCGGCGATCCGGCGATCATGGCACCTGGATCAGCGACCTGTTGCCCCACACGCAAACGATCGCCGATCAAATGACGATCGTGCGTTCGATGTGGACCGAAGCGATCAACCACGACCCGGCGGTGACGTACATCAACACTGGATCGCAACAGATGGGTCATGCGTCGATGGGGGCATGGCTCAGCTACGGACTGGGCCGCGAAAACGATGACTTCCCCGCCTACATGGTGCTGCTGAGCCAGGGCACGGGCAAGAATCCGGGCCAGCCGCTGTTCAGTCGGCTTTGGGGCAGCGGCTACCTGCCGTCCA
Organism: Pirellulaceae bacterium; assembly: GCA_963836865.1. Taxonomy (GTDB): domain Bacteria; phylum Planctomycetota; class Planctomycetia; order Pirellulales; family Pirellulaceae; genus Rubripirellula. The sequence continues at coordinate 390,806 of CAWILC010000007.1, forward strand.
GTCATCAAGGCGTGATGCTGCGGCCTGGCGCGAACCCGGTCTTGTACCTGAACAATCCGCCGGGAGTCACGCGAACCGATCGACGGGAACTGCTCGACACGCTGGACCTGCTCAATCGTGCGCAAGCCACCGTGACCGGCGACGACGAAACGCTCGCTCGCATCGAAGCGTACGAGATGGCGTTTCGGATGCAAACGTCGGTGCCAGACTTGGCCGACTTTTCCGACGAACCCGAATCGACGTTCGAATTGTATGGCGAAGAAGCTCGTCGGCCCGGCACGTTCGCGGCGAACTGCTTGATGGCCCGCCGGATGGCCCAGCGAGGCGTTCGGTTCGTGCAGTTGTTCCATCGTGGCTGGGACCAACACATCTCGATCGCATCGCAGCTTCCGCGTCAGTGCATGGACACCGATCAAGCGTCCGCGGCGCTGGTGAAAGACCTTGCACGGCTGGGGATGCTGGACGACACGCTGGTGATTTGGGGCGGCGAGTTCGGACGAACGATCTACAGCCAAGGTGAACTCGGCGCACCGACATCAGGCCGCGACCACCACGGTAGGTGCTTCACGACGTGGCTGGCCGGCGGCGGAATCAAGGCCGGTTACGATCACGGCGTGACGGACGATTTTGCGTACAACATCGCCGAAGATCCCGTCCACATTCGCGACTTGAACGCAACGGTATTGCATCAATTGGGCATCGATCACGAGCGGTTCACGTTCCCATTCCGAGGCCTCGGCCAACGCTTGACCGGCGTCGAGGAAGCTCACGTGATCAAAGACCTCTTGGCGTGACTGGTAATAGCTAACCTTCAATCGTTTAACGCCCAGCCGAAGGCGCCGGCTAGTTGTAGGCCTGCGGCTCCGCTGGAGGCGACAGGCGGGTATCCACGTAGGTTCGCCACGCCGTGGCGGAGCATCGCACGGGACGCGAACCGCGTTGCGGCTTCGGCCCTGCCACGGCGTGTCAGGGCTACGAGAGAGTCGCCAGACAGGTATCCACGTAGGTTCGCCACGCCGTGGCGGAGCATTGCATGGGACGCGAACCGCGTTGCGAGTTCGGCCCTGCCACGGCGTGTCAGGGCTACGAGAGAGTCGCCAGACAGGTATCCACGTAGGTCCGCCACGCCGTGGCGGAGCATCGCACGGGACGCGAACCTCGTTGCGGGTTCGGCCCTGCCACGGCGTGTCAGGGCTACGAGAGAGTCGCCAGACAGGTATCCACGTAGGTCCGCCACGCCGTGGCGGAGCATTGCACGGGACGCGAACCGCGTTGCGGGTTCGGCCCTGCCACGGCGTGTCAGGGCTACGAGAGAGTCGCCAGACAGGTATCCACGTAGGTCCGCCACGCCGTGGCGGAGCATTGCACGGGACGCGAACCGCGTTGCGGGTTCGGCCCTGCCACGGCGTGTCAGGGCTACGAGAGAGTCGCCAGACAGGTATCCACGTAGGTTCGCCACGCCGTGGCGGAGCATTGCACGGGACGCGAACCTCGTTGCGAGTTCGGCCCTGCCACGGCGTGTCAGGGCTACGAGTGAGTCGCCGGTCTACTTGGCTAGCCCGCTAGAATACGACTTCAATTCTTCAGTCGTGCATCAGGTAGTCGGTTGTCCGCCAGCAAAGTTCCCTCGCCATCGCAGACGGTCGACGCGTTCTTTGATTCGATCGGCTGGAAACCGTTTCGGTTCCAACGGTCGGCTTGGCGGGCGTATCTGGATGGCCATAGCGGCATGGTTCACTCGGCCACCGGCACCGGCAAGACGCTGGCCGTTTGGATGGGGCCGATCTTGAAATGGATCGGCCAAAACAAAGATCGATCGAAGTGGAACGCCAAACGTCCGCCAGCTTGCCGCGTGCTTTGGATCACACCGCTGCGAGCACTGGCCGGCGACACCGAACAATCGCTTCGCGCACCGCTCGATGGACTCGGACTTCCGTGGACGTTGGACTCGCGAACCGGTGACAGCAAGGCCAGTGCGAAGGCGAGGCAATTGAAACGATTGCCGACCGCGCTGATCACGACGCCGGAAAGTTTGTCGTTGATGCTGACGCATGAAAAGTTGCTGGAACAACTCTCCGGTGTCGAAGCGGTGATCGTCGACGAGTGGCACGAGTTGCTTGGGACCAAGCGTGGCATCCAAACCGAACTGGCGCTCGCGCGGCTTCGCAAACTGAATCCGAAGCTTCGCACCTGGGGCGTATCGGCGACGCTCGGCAACTTGCACGAGGCCTCCGATGCATTGGCTGGTAACGCGATCACAACACCGATGAAAGTGATCGAGGGTTACACGAAGAAGAAGATCGAACTGCGGTCGGTGATCCCCGACGTGATCGAGCGGTTTCCTTGGTCGGGTCACATCGGCACGCTGATGGTGCCGCAGGTGGCGAAGCTGCTCGAGGACGCCGCCAGTTCGTTGATCTTTGCCAACACTCGCAGCCAAACGGAAATCTGGTACCAACACTTGCTGAAACACCGGCCGGACTGGGCCGGCCAGATAGCGCTGCATCATGGGTCGCTGGACACCAGCGTGCGAACGTGGGTGGAAAACGGACTGCGCAGCGGCGTGCTGCGAGCCGTCGTCTGCACTAGCAGCCTGGACCTGGGCGTCGACTTTACCGCCGTCGACTTGGTCTTGCAAATCGGCAGTCCCAAAGGTTCGGCCAGGCTACTGCAACGCGCCGGACGCAGCGGTCACCAACCCGGCGCGACCAGCCGTCTGGCGTTCGTGCCGACCAATGCGCTCGAGTTGATCGAGCTGGCCGCGGCCCAGGACGCGATCGCTCGCGGGGAACTCGAAGCTCGACCGATGCTGGGCAAGCCGCTCGACGTGCTGGCGCAACATGTCGTCACGATCGCCATCGGTGGCGGGTTTGAAAGCGGCGAACTGCTGGACGAAGTTCGATCGACTTACGCGTACGCTTCGCTAAGCGATGCGGAATGGAACTGGGTGTTGGACTTCGTCGTCCGTGGCGGCAGTTCGCTGACGTCGTATCCGGAATTTCACCGCGTCGAGATCGTGGACGGTCGCTACACCGTCACTCAGCGGCGAACGATGACGATGCACCGCATGAACATTGGCACGATCGTTTCGGACGCATCGATGAAGGTCAAGTATCTCAAAGGCGCATCGCTGGGCACGGCCGAGGAAAGTTTTCTATCGAAGCTGAAAGGCGGCGAAAAGTTCTTGTTCGCCGGCCGGTTGGTCGAAATGGTTCGCGTCAAGGACAACGTCGCTTACGTCAAACGGGCCAAGGGAACGCCCGACACGGTGCCGCGTTGGATGGGCGGACGGATGCCGCTTTCAAGCGAACTGAGCGAGGCGCTGCGAGGCAAGCTGCAAGAAGCCGCCGAAGGAAGACTGATCGGCCGCGAGATGAAGGCGCTCGAGGAGCTGCTCGCGATCCAGACGAAGTGGAGCATCCTGCCGCGGCGGGATCAGTTATTGATTGAGAGGATTCAAACCAAGGCGGGCCGCAAGTTTGATGGCGGGCACCAACTGTTCGTGTTTCCGTTCGAGGGACGACTCGTTCACGAGGGACTGGCGGCACTGCTGGCGTACCGGATCACTCGACTGCAAAAGACCACGTTCACGATGGCGTGCAACGATTACGGCGTCGTATTGCAGTCGCCCATCGCGATCGATTTGCCGGCCGCGATCGAGGCGGGTCTGTTCGCGACGGAGAACTTGACCGCCGACATTTTGGAATCGATGAACTCGACCGAGATGGCGAAGCGACAATTCCGTCAGATCGCGAGAGTGGCCGGACTGATCCAGCCGGGTTATCCGGGGCAGCGAAAATCGGCCAGCCACATTCAGGCCAGCAGCAATTTGTTTTTCGACGTTTTCTGTCAGTACGACCCGGACAACTTGCTGTTAGAACAAAGCCGCCGCGAGGTACTCGAACAACAGCTCGAGGCGTCTCGCATGTTCACCGCACTGCAACGGATCGAACGCAGCGAGATCGTGATCACGGACCCGCCACGAGTGACACCGCTTTCGTTTCCGCTGTTGGTCGACAAGTTGCGCGAACGGGTCAGCAGCGAATCACTGGGCGATCGGATCCGGCGATTGCAGGCGGAGTTGGAAACGGCGGCCGAGTAGTTTCGCGAGCGGGCTGACTCCTCAAACGCCCAGCAAGAACTTGCCCAGCGTTAACCAGATCGGGATCAACAGGATGCCGGCGATCGACGTCGCCAACACGACTCGCAGTGCCGTTTCGCTGTCCTTGTCATACAATCGCACCAGCACGATCGGGAAGATCGCCGACGGCATCGCCGCTTGCAGGATCAGGACCTGTTTCATGTCGACGCTGGGCGCGATCGTTGCGGCGGCGGCCAAGATCATCGCGGGCAACAACAACTGACGAATGCCGATGGCGGACAAGACGATGCCGCCGGATCCTTTCCAATCGGCATCGCTCAAAAAGTCGACGATGATCGCGCCGCTTAGCAGCAGCCCCATCGGGATCGCCGACCCGCCCAACTTGCCGACCGCCGCCAAGATCGGTTCCGGCACGGCGTCGTGCAAACCGAAGTATCGGACCAGTGACGCGAACAGCACCGCGACCAGCGGCGGGCTGACGAGCGCCCGTTTCCAACCCCCGCCGGCAGTGCCGCTGAGGATCAGAATGCCGACGCTCCACAGCGCCAAGTCGACGCCGACGTTGTGCAGGATCAAATCGATGACCGCGTCGGGATAAAACTTTTCGGCCAGCGGGTAGGGGATGTAGCCGTAGTTGCAGATGCCCGCGCTGATCGCAAAGGCGCGTTGCTTTGCGTCGCTGTCCAGACCGACGAAACGTCCCAGCCACCGCGCGAACCCGAACGCGATCGCGAAACCGATCACGGTCGTCATCAATCCGAAGATCGGCGGAGCCAGCAGTGCCACTGCGGTTTGAAGCTCGGGCGAATCAAATTCGGGGCTGGTCAGAATCCGGTGCAAAAAATACGACGGCAGCAAGATCTTCGCAGTCAAGTTCGCCAGCGTCCGATCGGCCTCTTGAGTCAACCAACCTGCTTTCCGGCACCCCGCGCCGACCGCCATCACGATGAACACCGAAAAGACGCTGACGGCGATCGGCCAAAGGTCTTGCATCGGCCAAACGTCTTGGGTTGCGCGGGGGTGGGCGGGGTGAAGGGCCGGAATTGGCGAAGGGCAGATCCTAGACGAACCTGCCGATCTGCCCCAGTCCCACGTCGGTTTGCCCGCAGGATCCGTCGTCTGCGGACGATTTTTCGACCTTGGTCGGCGTTTTGGCGGTCAGATAGCCTTTGACTATCTGTGTCGACGCAATAAACTGGGGCGATCGGATGCGTATTCCGCGTCCCTCACCCCTTTTCCCCGACACATCGGTTCTGGAGGTGGTGGTCCGATGTCCCATTCCGGCCCGCCGACCTTCCCGCTTTCGCCGATCGAGCGTCAGGGTTCATCGTAGACCCTTTTTGCGAGAGAGAACCATGATTGTGGATCGTATTGTTAGCAGTGCCGTCGAGCCGGTGCTTGCGTTCGGAGCTCCCGGACCGTTGGAGCTGGCGATCATCGCCGGCATCATCTTGTTGCTGTTCGGTTCGTCGAAGTTGCCAACGTTGATGCGAAACCTGGGCCGCAGCACCAACGAGTTCAAACGCGGCATGAGCGATTCGGCCGACGACGAAGAGCCGTCCAAGTCTCGCGAAGATCGGGCCTAGCCCATGTTCGGACTCGGACCATTTGAAATGGTGGTCATCGGTGTCATCGCAGTCGTTCTGTTCGGCGGCAACCTTCCCGAGGTCGCTCGCAAACTGGGCGGCAGCTATCGCGAATTTCGCCGAGGATTGAACGAGGTGCAGCAACAGTTCCGCGTGGCCGAGTACGAGGCCAAGAAGACGTTTTCGGCGGCCGAATCGAAGTTGAAGTCCAACGACTCCGACGACGAGGAAGACGAAACGCAGTCGGGACCTAAGGCACCAAAGTTCACGCCACCAAGCTGACGTTTGTTCGTCGGTGTTGAAAGTAGGTCCGCCACGCCGTGGCGGAGCATCTCACTGGGTCGAGCAGCGTTGCTGTTCGGCCCCGCCACGGCGTGTCGGGGCTACCTAGGTGCCACGACGTGTCGGCGTTGATAATCCGCTCACGCCCCGACCGACCAGCCCGGCTTGGGATCGTTCTCGATCGTTGGTTTCTCTTCGCCGCGTAGCTTGTCGATCTTTTCCTCCATCACTCGCACCGATTCGGCGTCGACCAGCGGATGCAGTTTGACGCGGAACGATTCGGTTTCTCCGCCCGCGATCTCGACGACGCGGCCGTGCTTGGTCTCGAACGATCGCGTGTTGGGAAAGTTCGTTGCCGGTTCCATGCCAACGACGTAACCATCGGCCACCGCAGCCGTGTTCTTCCACAATGCGAATCGCGGCAGCGTTTTTGTGTTGATCGTGATCGCAAATCCCGTCGCACCGTCGGCCGAACGCAGCATCGCGGTGCTGAGATGGTTTTCGTCGGCGCGAAGGGTGGCAAAGTAAACGCGTTCGGCGTACTCAGATTTCGGTTCGTCAAACTTGTTCCACGTTTCCATCTCGCTGGCTGACAACGTGTCCTTGGGCGCGAGCGTGTCGATCGGGGCGACCAGCGTCGCACCAGCGTCCAGCACTGGCGATCCGACGTTGATGTGATACAGCAACTGCATCGTCGTCGGCGTCGTCAGATCGTTGGTAACATCGTCCAACAATTCGATGTCGGGCGAACCGGCTTGAAAGCGAACGCGACTCCGCAGTCGAAGTCGCTTGACGAACAGACGCGACTCCAACATCTCGCCAATCACTTCGACTCGGCCGGACGCTTCGTCGAACTCGATCGACAGCGATGATGCGGGCAGGTTCGCGATCCGGCCGTGCAGCGGATACTTCAGGGTGCCTGCATCGTCAAACTCCGGCGCACCGTTGCTTTCTAGTCCGCAGCGTACAACCAGCTCGTCGAACCCTTCCAGCCATCCGATGCCCGACGGATCAAACACCGGCACGTGACCCGGATGGACCGGACCGGCGACCGGCGACCGCCATCCAAACATTGTGCCTGCGGCGTGAATCCGCCAGATCGACATGCCTCGCGTCGGCAAGATCATCGTCTGGACCTCGCCGGTGTCCACTTCGATCACCTCGACGCCGTCGCTGACACCGCCGATGAACCGGCCGTAACGCGTCGTGACTTCGCCCGAACGCGTGGGAATCGTGATCGAAAGCGGCGATTCGTCATCCCAGGCGATGGAATCGACGGGCGAGCGATGGGAGCGAGCGGGGACGGTTTTTGTAGGCATCAGTACAGTGGTCAAAAAATGGTTGGTTGTCGCGGGCGTCGGCACCTAATAAAACATCGAGCACCTTCGGCCGCTACCGAACGGGTAAAATTTTCGCCTCTGATTCTCTCTTTCCAACTTCTTCGATAAAGCCAACGCACCGATGAGTAATGTCAAACTTGACGAAGGTCTGATCCGAGGCGACAGCGTCGCCGGCATTTTGGATTCGGCGATGGACGCCGGCGATGGGCTGCTGCGATTGACCCCGACTTGGGTGCCGCGATCGTTCCTGCACCCTGGCCGACGGATCAAATTACACCCTGGCGATTATTACCGATTCGGTGCCGACCGCGGCGGCATCGACGAACGTTGGTTCGGCAGCACGACCGAAGCGGCCAACGACGGCCGAGTCTGGCACGAGGGTTTGAGCTTCTGTTTGTTCGAGGGAAAAAAGTTTCTGCTCAAGGACGCCGTTGCCGAACGTGGCACGGACATCGTTGGCGAAACAATTTATAAGAAGTACGATCGCTGGCCGGTGTACTCGAAATTCTTTGACAACATGGGGCCGATCCCGCATCACATGCACCAGAGTTTCGAGGACGCGAAACTGGTCGGCCAAGAGGGCAAGCCGGAAAGTTATTACTTCCCGCCGCAACTGAACAACGTCGACAACAACTTCGCGTACACGTTTATGGGATTGGAACCGGGCACGCAGCCCGAGGACGTTCGTCGCTGTTTGGAAAATTGGAACGAAGGCGACAACGGCATCCTGGATCTTAGCCGTGCCTATCGGCTGAAGCGTGGAACCGGTTGGTTGATCCCGCCGGGCGTGTTGCACGCGCCGGGTTCGCTTTGCACCTACGAACCCCAGTGGGGCAGCGACGTGTTCGGGATGTACCAATCGATCGTCGAAGGTCGTTACGTTCCGTGGGAATTGCTGGTCAAAGACATGCCGGAAGAAAAGCATCAAGATCTTGACTTCATCGTCGGCCAGTTGGACTGGGACAAGAACGTCGACACGCACTTCAAGAACAGCAACTACCTGGAACCGGTCCGCGATGACGATCGCAGCGGCGACGGGTACGAGGACCTGTGGATCGTGTACGGCACGGTCGACGGAGCCCAATTGTTCAGCGCGAAAGAACTGACGATCCAGCCGGGTGCGAAATGCACGCTGAAAGATCCGGGGGCCAGCAGTTGGATCACGGTCCAAGGTCGCGGACGGATCGGCAAGCTGGATTTGCAAACGCCCGCGATGATTCGTTTCGGTGAAAACACGACCGACGAAGTCTTCATCTCTCACACGGCGGCGACCGCTGGCGTGGAGATCGAAAACACGGGCAGCGAACCGCTCGTTGGACTACGTTACTTTGGTCCCGACACGCACGGCAATCTGCCGAAGGCTGGTAGCTAGTCATCCACCTCGTGTAGCCTCGACACGCCGTGGCGAGGCCGAACAGCTTTGCTGTTCGACGATGCTCCGTCAGGGCCTGACGGACCTACGAAAGCCGGCGTCTTCGGCTGGGCGTTAAAAGATTTTTTCCTCGAACCACCAATTGGCAACCATGACCAATCATCCCAACGCCTTTCCGAAACTTCACAACGCGGCTTGGCCGGGCGTCGTCGGCAAGGGCGGCGAAGGCAACGATCCGTGCATCGAACTGGACGACATGCTGGACATGACCGCGGCGGCGGAAGTCGACGGGCGAAAGTTTGACGGCGTCGACATCTTCTTGTTCGATCCGCACGTGTCGATCGACGCGACCGATGCCGAACTTGAAGACTTGGCCGACCGCGTCAAGAGCCGCGGGCTTGTGATCGGCAGCGTCGTCGCCCCGGTGTGGCCGCCGACCGGTGGCGGTGCGGCGGCGGGCGATCCGGCCGAGGTCGATGCGTTTCTGACGCAGGTTCGCAAGGGCTGTGACATCGGCAAGAAGCTGCGTGAACTGGGCGTGCGTCCGTACGGCGTCGTGCGTTTGGACACCGCGACGTCGGTGGAGGAATGGGTCAAGGATCCGGCGAAAAACCAATCCAAGATCGCCGATACGCTGAAGGCCGCTTGCGACATCGCCGAAGAGTACGACGAACGGTTGGCCGCCGAAGGCGAGATCTGCTGGGGCGGGATGCACAGTTGGCGGACGATGGTCGACCTGCTGGAAAAAGTCGGCCACCCCGAGCGATTGGGTTTCCAAGCCGACATGGCGCACACGTTGTTGTACTTGCTCGGTTACAACGCGCCCGATGATGCGATCCTGCCGCAGGATTTCAACTGGAACGACAAAGCAAAGAAAGATGCGGCGCTGAAAGAACTGACGCATGCGTTGCGACCTTGGACGATCGATTTTCACGTCGCCCAAAACGACGCGACCGTTCACGGCACCGGATCGCACGACAAGACCGGTCGGCACTGCTTGCCGAATGACCCCAATGGCAAACTGGACATCGCCCATGATGCCGGGTTCTGGTTGCGGGATGAACACGGCGACGTGCTGACGACGTGCCGCCACATCTGCTGGGACGGATGCATGTTCCCCAACGACGTGATGACCAAGCCGGACACGTGGAACAGCATCCTGGCCGCGATGCTATCGGTTCAGGACGCCCATGGTTGGAACGAGTAGACTGGACGCATGTCTTCATCTCACGTCATGGTCATTTAGCAATGATTTCCCGGATTCACTTAATCGACGAGTTCTTCATGGGCACGGCACCGATCCACAAGACGGCGGAACGACTGGCGAAAGCATTGAACGAAATGGAGTTGCCGTTCGTCATCACGGGGGCGCTCGCGATCAACCATTACGGTCACCTTCGTGCAACCACCGATGTTGACATTTTGATGCGGCGGGACGACTTGGCAAAGTTCAAAGAAGCGAACTTGGGCCGTGGCTGGCTAGAAAAGTTCACCGGCTCGAAAGGTTTTCGGGACACGATTCATGAGACGCCGATCGATGTTCTAATCACAGGTGATTTTCCTGGTGATGGCAAGCCGAAACCAATCAGTTTTCCTGATCCCGCGGATACATCCATCATTGAATTTGATGACATCGATGGGCTTCCCTATTTAACACTTTCCAGAGTCATCGAGCTGAAGCTGGCTTCCGGAATGACCGCGATCGATCGACCACGTGACTTCGACGACGTCATTCAACTTATCCGAATCAACAAACTTCCTAAAACGTTTGGCGAGGATCTGCATCCGTACGTTTCCGAAGCATGGACGAAGTACTGGGATGCTTCGCAAATGAATTACGGCGAATACTGACGTTCCTCGGTCACTGCCCGTAGCCCTGACACGCCGTGGCAGGGCCGAACAGCTTTGCTGTTCGCTTCGGATGCTCCGCCACGGCGCGTGAGGACCTACGATAACGGCTGAATTTCTTCTCTCCTCGATACTCCCACCTCGATAATGAAACCTCTCAACATTGGTCTGATCGGTTACGGCTTCATGGGCCGGACGCACAGCAACGGTTATAAACGTGTCAACGATTTCTTTCCCGAACTGAAACACCGTCCGGTGTTGAAAGCCGTTTGCGGTCGCAGCGCCGAAAAGGTCCAAGCGTTCGCCGATCAGTGGCAATACGAATCGATCGAGACCGATTGGAAAGCACTGATCGCTCGCGATGACATCGACGCGGTCGATATCTGCACGCCGAACAACTCGCACGCCGAGATCGCGATCGCGGCGGCCGAAGCGGGTAAGATGATCCTGTGCGAAAAACCGCTGGCGCTGAACCCCGAAGAGGGCGAGCGGATGTGCAAGGCGGTCGAGAAGGCCGGCGTCGCCAACACGGTTTGGTACAACTACCGCCGCGTGCCGGCGGTGACGATGGCCAAGCAACTGATCGACGAGGGCAAGCTGGGCACGATCTTTCACTACCGCGCCAATTTCTTGCAAGACTGGACGATCAGCGAAGACCTGCCCCAAGGCGGCGCGGCGCTGTGGCGTTTGGATGCCGCCGCGGCCGGCAGCGGTGTGACGGGCGACTTGCTGGCCCACTGCATCGACACCGCGATTTGGCTGAACGGTTCGATCAAGGATGTCACGGCGATGACCGAGACGTTCGTCAAAGAACGCATGCACAACGAAACGGGCAAGAAAGAAAAGGTCACGATCGACGACGCGTGCGCGTTCATGTGCCACTTCGACAACGGTTCGCTGGGGCTGTTCGAGTCGACGCGTTACGCTCGCGGGCACAAGGCGCTTTACACGCTGGAGATCAACGGGCGGGACGCATCGATCCGCTGGGACCTGCATGACCTGCACCGACTGCAGTACTTCGACAACACCGACGAAGGCCGGCTTCGTGGTTGGCGTTCGATTCACGTGTCCGATCATGGCGGCGACCAACCGTACATGGACAAGTGGTGGGTGCCGGGATTGCAGATCGGTTACGAACACACGTTCGTGCATCAAGTCGCCGACTTCATCAAGAGCGTCGATGAGGGCACCGAGATGCACCCGAATTTCCGCGACGCGCTGGAAACGCAAAAGATCTGCGAAGCGGTCCTGGCCAGCGCGAAGGATCGAAGCTGGAAAACGGTGTAGCGACCAGCGTCACTCCATCGTCAACGTAGGTCCGCCACGCCGTGGCGGAGCATGTTGTATCGAACAGCAATGCTGTTCGGGTCCGCCGGGGCCCGTCGGACCTACGAGATCGCGTCCGAACTACGCGACTTCGGCGACCACCGCAGCGCGGCGGTCGTTCAGCTTCCATGGCAGCGTGACCCAGAATGAACTTCCGCGGCCGAGTTCGCTCTCGAAGTTTATTTCGCCGCCAAGTAGCTTCGCGAGTTCTTTGACAATCGACAGGCCAAGGCCCGTGCCGGCGAACTCGCGAGTCAGGCCTTCGCCGTCAAGCACTTTGCTGCTTTGGCGGAATTTCTCGAAGATGATCGGCTGGTCTTCTTCCGCGATGCCGACGCCCGTGTCGGTGACCTCCAGCCGAAATCGGCCGTTGTTCATGTCGGTCACCGAGACCGTGATCATACCGCCTTCGGGCGTGAACTTGATCGCGTTGGAAAGTAGGTTGTTGATGATCTGGCCAAGCTTGTTGGGATCCTGATGCGCCATCGGCAAGTCGGGCGGGACCTTCCAAGACAAGGCGATGTTTTTGTCTTCGCTCAGCGAGTGGATCATGTCGCACTGCGCCGACACCAACCGGCCGAGATCAAAATTGCTCAGTTTGACGTCCATCTTGCCGGCTTCGACCTTGGCCAAGTCTAAGATGTCGTTGATCATTTCCAGCAGCAATCGCCCGCTCTTTTGAATGTTCGATGCGTAACGACGCTGCTTGTCCGAGAGCGCGTCGATGCCTTGCAAGACTTCCGAAAAACCGATGATGCTGTTTAGCGGCGTGCGAAGTTCGTGCGACATATTGGCCAGGAAGTCGCTTTTGAGTCGGTTGGCTTCGTAGAGCTGCAAGTTCAACTGCGCCAGTTGGTCGACTCGCGCATCGAGTTCTTTGTTGACCTCTTGGATTTGATCTTGAGTTTCAGTCAGGTGACGAAGCATTCGATTGAAGGCATCGGCGAGCTCGCGAAATTCGTCTTCCGTCTCGATCACCGCGCGTTGGTTCAAGTCGCCTCGCGTGATCGCATCGCTGACGTCGCGTAGGTGGTACATCGGATACAACACTAAGTGCCGAACGATGCCGTGCAAAAAGAACAACGTCACCGCGATGATCAACATGCAAAGCGACACGACGATCGCGCGGATCATCGTCGTTAGCTGGTTGGTCAGCTCGTACGGCATCGTGACCTTCATCACGCGAAACGGGTACTGATTTGCAAGTTTCGTCGGCGATTCGGAGTTGTCCAGCGAGAACGTGCCGGGGATCGCATGGCACTGCATGCACTCGTGCGTGAAAAAGATCGGGGTGTAGTAGATGTACCGCCCGTCGATCGGCCCGACCTCGGCGGAGACCGGTTCGGTCATGCTGATCAGGCTGGACCCGAGCTGGCTCATCGGTTCGTTCTCGGCCAGGTCCAGCGGCGTCGACACGTCGGGACGATCGACGGCGATTCGCTGGGCCAGGCGAGCTCGAAACTTCTGTTCGAGCAACTCCAACCGTTCGATTTCGGCAGGGTCCTGGGGCAGCGGGATCGCCGGCAGGTTGGCGTACTTGACGGGATCACTGAGTGCCAAGATCTCAAACTCGATGCTCGACTCGACCGTCTCGTATTCGTCCTCCATCATCACGTCGCGAAGCCCGGCAAGGACCTCCCGTTTGGCTTCAACTTCGTCACCGGGTTGGTCCGCCGACCAGATCGCATCATTGTGCAGCCGCAGCACTTCGGTGGCATAGAAATCGCGGGCACGTGTTCGCGTCGTGTTTTGAACCAGCTTTTGGCCAAGCATTTCGACGACCAGGAACGCCCCAAACATCAGCACCATCAACGCCGACCCGAAGAACAGAAGGCACTTCCGTTCCAGGCTCATCGACGAAAACAGGCCTTTGACGAGGCGAATCATGAAGCGAAAGAACCCAATACGGGGTGACAGTGGCGGCCGACGGCGCGGTCCGTGCAGCCGAAGCACTCCAAACGGACGGTGGAACCGGAGTTTGACGGAAAATCTAAATCAGCGGCACCCGAATTATTTTTTCCTGGGGGCGTCAAAGCGTGGCTTTCGGGCTGATCAATCCGTAAAACCGCAACCCGCCTCGCAACTATCGCATATTAGCTATCTTTCGCGACTTGCCTCGCCATTTTTGCATAACTAGCATGTTTGTCAGCGTGAAACCGAACTGACGGAAATTTTCCCTTCAAAGCGGGCGTCCGCGGACTGATCCGCCGCGGCCGCCACCCATCAATCTGCAGCCTCGTCTGCGGAGGAGTCAATTCAGACCTATGAATCGTACGATTCGACAAACCTTCCAGTGCTCGCTCGTTGCGACGCTGACCGTGATGTTGGGGGCCAGCCCCGTTTCAGCAGGATGGTTGCGAAACCATTTGAAATGCAAAGCCAAAACGGCGGGTGCAGCAACCTGCCCGCCGGCGGCTTGTCCTCCAGTCGCCTGTCCAACGCCGGTCGTATGCCCTCCGCCATCGCCGACGTGCCAGCCCGAGCCGACGTGCTGTCCCGAAGTCGCTTACAGCCAATCGGTCATGTCAGCTCCCGCCGGTGATTGCTGCGGCGGATCGATGGGCACCCCGATCGAAATGGGCGATGCCTCGATGTCGTATCCTGTCGAAGGTCAGATCTACCACGGGGAAACGTACCAAGGCGACTACGACTCGGCACCAATGATCTATGGCGATTCGGTCCCGATGAACGTCACGCCGATGGAGACGACGCCAATCGAGCAACCGATGGAATCGAACGTTGTTGAGTCGCCGATGACGGAATCTCCGTCCGACGTGCCGGCAGATTCGGACGCAGCAGCATCCGACGCGGCCGTCGAAGAAGCTCCCCCGGTTGCCCAACCGAAGATGGAAACGCCGGAGCCAGCCGCGGCCGACGAACCTACGGACGAACCTGCCGACGACGGCGGACTGTTCGACGCCCCGATGGATGAACCGGCCGCCGAACCAGCACCAGCCGCCCCGGCCGACGACGCCGCTCCGATGGACGACCTGTTCGGCGATGCTCCGGCCGCGGACGCTCCGGCCGAGACGCCGGCCGACGATCCGTTCGGTGCGCCCGCCGAAACGGCGCCCGCGGAAACCGCGCCTGCCGAAGACTTGTTTGGCACCCCGATGGACGACGCGCCCGCCGCCGATGCCGGCAGCGATCTGTTCGGCGATGCTCCTGCGGTTCCCGCCGACGAAGCCGCTCCGATGGATGACCTGTTCGGCGACTCGCCTGCCACGGACGCCCCCGCGGACAGCGGATCGTCGATCAATGATTTGTTCGGCGACCCAACTCCCGGTGACGCTGCCCCCGGTGACGCGCCCGCGGATGCCGCGCCGATGGATAACCTGTTCGGCGACCCGCCGGCTGGTGACGCACCCACGGAAGAACCCAGCTTGGACGATTTGTTCGGAAGCAGCAGCGCCAAGCCAGCCGCAGACTCCTCCAACGATTCGCTGGAAGAACTGTTCCGCGAACCGGCCGCCGAAGCGTCGATTGAAACGCAGCAGACGCCGTCGATCGAAGACCTGTTCGGATTGCTGGAAGTCTCGCCCGAGGCGGAAATGGCAAGCGAAACGGTCGTCGAAGCGAAGGTGGTCGAATCCAAGCCTGAAACGACGGCCGTTCAAGTCGTCTCGAACCTTCGCGGTTCGGTCGATCCGCTCGCCGATGCTCGTTCACGAACTTGGATCGACAACACCGGCAAGTTCAACATCGAAGGCAAGTTGATCGCCATCCACGACGACAACATCCGCTTGCTGAAATCGAACGGCCGCACCTGCACCGTTCCAATGACGCGATTGTGTGACGCGGACGCGGCCTACGTCGTGACGGTGAAGTCGAAGATCGCCGATTCTCGCATCGCGATGCTGACCGGCAAGTAACCGCGATCATCGAAGCGAGATCAAGTAGACGCGACTTGACGCACGCGAAAGAATGAACCGAGTCTGATCCATTCCCGGATCGGGCTCGGTTTTTTCATGGACGTTCCCTCAACGACGAAACGACATGCACGACGTCCCGGTCCGACTGATGCACTACGACCCGCGGTGGCGTCAGGAATTCGAGCAGACTCGCAGCAGCATATTTTTCAGCTGCGATGGCTGGGTCACGTCCGTCCAGCACATCGGCAGCACCGCGATCTCGGGTCTGATCGCCCGGCCGACGATCGATGCGATCGCCACGGTGACGTCGGCCGAAGCGTCCGATCACGCCAGCTTGCTGATCGAAGGCCTGAACTTTCGCGTCGTGCCTTCGCCGCCGTGGGCAGGTGACGCGGTCACGCTGATCAAGCCACGAAATCCTTCGCCGGAGCAAGTCGATCCGACGCACCGGGTGTTCATCGTCGAGGAAGGATCGTTGTTGCTGGAGCGAGCGGTTGGACTTCGCGATCATTTTCGCAACCAACCCGAAACGGCGATCCGCTGGGAAGAAATGAAGGTCGCTAGCTGGCGTGACTGCGAGGGCGACCTGGAAAAGTATGAATCGGACAAGTCGATCTTCATCGCGCACTTGACCGACCAAATCGAAGCGGGAAGGCAGTAATTAGAAGTCAGGCGTCAGTAGTCAGGCGTCAGTAGTCAGGCGTCAGTAGTCAGGCGTCAGCAAACAGCGGCGCAGCGGCGACATAAGAAAAGCCAGGGGCGGAAGCCCAATGCCACTTCCTTTCGTCGTCTCCGTGAGCCGCAAGCGGGTCTTGCGGATCGACAAGGTGGCATGAGACACCCGCCTACCGCCTTGCGGCAAAGGAAGCGGCATTGGGTGGAAGCCCCTGGAACTTCCGTCCGAACACGCCAGCCCCGTCGAGGCGACACCTCTGACACCTCGTCCTCTATGCCGCCCCTACGGGGCTATCGTTTCGCCGGTCATGCCGGTCCAGGGGCTTCCGCCCCTGTCTATTCCTATGCCGCCGCTCCGCGGCTGAACCGACGCCAGACGCCCGACGCCTGACTACTGACTCTGACTGACTACTGACTACTTTCCCTATACTGCGGTTTCCATTCGCAAAGCATTTCCCGTCGAGACCGTTCCCGTTCATGCCTCGAAGCCGCCTCGGACCGCTGGCGATCGAATCCAAGCTGGGCGATCATCCTTCGCAAAGCTGTGTTTGGCGAGCGGTCCATGTTCAGCAAAAGAAAGCCGTCGCGGTCAAGGTTTTCCCGTCGCCGTTCGGCGGAACCCCCGAAGCTCGCGCGGCGTTTGCCGCCGAGTGGGAACGGCTGAAGAAGATTCAGCACCCCGCCATCGTCCGCTGTTTCGGAGGCGGGTTCGAGGAAACCGATGCTTACTTGGCCCACGAATTGATCGAGGGCGAAACGCTGGCCGCGAACTTGGAACGACGCGGGCGGATGTCGTGGGAATCGGTGCTGGAAATGGCCGAGTCCATCACGATGGGGCTGGAACATCTGCACACGTCCGACATCGTCCACGGCCGCATCGGCCCCGACAAAATCATGTACGCCGGACTTAGCCCCGTGCTGATCGACGTCCGCGTCGATCGCATGCATTCGTCGTATCGAAACAATCGACCACCGACGGCCGCCGAAGTGGCGATTCAATCGCCCGAATTGATTCACGATCCAAACGACTTGCAACCATCGGCCGACTTGTACGCGCTTGGCGCGACGATGTACTTGGCGTTGACCGGACGCTTGCCCGCGGTCGGTGACACGATCGAACAGGTTTCCGCCGCGGTCAAAACCGTCACGCCGCCATCGCCGGCGTCGCTGGTGATGGAGTGCCCGGTGTGGCTGGACAAGCTAGTCATGCAACTGCTGCAAAAGACTCCGTCGGCGCGGCCGCCCAACGCCGGCGCAGTCAAGTTGGCGCTGGCCGAAGTTCGTCGCCGTTCGATGTCGCGTTCCGGTGTCGCCGAACACGCCTCGGCCGGATTTAGTCCGCTGGCAGTCACGGACCAACGCGACCGGGATGTCGCGCGAGCATTGCTGGGCCGCGAAGCAATCCTGATGGAGGAAAAAGATGCTCACGCCGGTGCCATCGATTGGCACGACCAACCTTGGTTGTTGATCGTCGGACTGATCACGGTGGTCGGACTGTTCGTGTGGGTGTTGTGGCCGCTCAGCGAAGATCAAATGCGGACCCGCGCCGAAGCGCTATTGGTCCAACAATCACGCACCACGATGAGCCAAGCAAAGTCGACATACTTGGAACCGATGCTGCGTAAGTTTCCTGATGGCGAACACGTCGATTGGGTCAAAGAACAGATCGATCGCGTCGACATGCTGCAAGCCGAACACGCCTTGGAAGTAAAGCTGAAGCGAAACTTGCCGCTGCAAAACGAGGGTGAGCGGTTGTACGCCGAAGCCAGCCAGTTCGAACGGTTTGGCGACGCGGCGACGGCGCTGGATCGTTATCGCAGCATGCAAACGCTGCTGGCCGACGACGAACAGTATCGCCCCTTCGTCAACCTCGCCCGGCGACAGATCGCTCGGATCCAGTACGAAGGAGTCGACGCGGACGAAGCGGTCAAGATGATCCAGGCCAAACTGATCGAAGCCGACGAACTGCAAGCGTCCGGCAAAGTCGTCGCGGCAAGACAAATCTGGTACAGCATCGTCGAACTGTACGGCAACAACGACAACGTCGCACCGCTAGTCGAAAAGGCGCAAGCGAAACTGTCCGGAGACAAACCCAACGAACCTGAAATGGCGCAGCCATGAATGACGACGAACCGATCATCGAAGCCAAGTTGGTGAACCCGGAACCGGAATCGGGGGCCTACTATCAACCGTCCAACCAGAAAAAATTCCTGGACAACAAGTGGGCCGTGCTAGCGGTGCTGTTCAGCGTGACGGGGTTCTTGGGCCTGCCGCTGTTGTGGAAAAACAAAGGCTTCAGCAACTTAGAACGTTACTTCTGGGCCGTCGTGATCACGATCTACACGGTGCTGTTGATCGCCGGCGCGGTCGCGGTTTGCATGTGGAGCTACCGCCAGGTCATGAACGCCTAACCAGAGTAGGACAATTGTCCCAATTGTCCCCGGAATTTTCAAAGTATCCCTCTCGTTCCCAGGCTGCCTCTCGTTCCCAGTCTCCGCCTGGGAACGCAATGCCACGGAGGCTCTGCCTCATCCCCTAGCGCAACGATGCGGAGCCTCAAAGAAATCGCGTCCCCAGCCAGAGGCTGGGAACGAGTGTTCGGGACAATTGGGACAATGGTCCTACAATCCATCACCGCACGCATCGATACACAAACGCCGGCGGCAGATTTTTCCACACCGTGTGACTTCTCCGAACGTCTGGAAACGTCTTTCGCAAGCGCCGCGAAAAACGCATTCCTGCCGGCAACACGACGCCCTGCCAGTACGCGAACGTCGCAAACTGACCGCCCGGTTTCAGCACCGCTAACATCGCGTCCATGATTTCCGTCTGCAGCGACTCCGGAAACGCTGCCCAAGGCAACCCGCAGATCACGGCGTCGATTTGGTCGACCGATTCACGTCGGCAAATGTCCGCGATGTTGACGACGCTGTCTTCGTATACAGTCACGCCGGGGCAACGCTGGCGAGTCCGCTGAGCAAGCTCGGCGGATCGTTCGATCGCGAAGAATTTTCCGTCGGCGTGAATTCGCTTGCAAGCTGCCTCGGTGAACACGCCCGTCCCGGGTCCAAACTCGACGACCGTGCGAGCGTTATCCCAATCGATCCACTGGACCATCGCGTCGACCAGCCCAGGACTGCTAGGCGCGATCGCACCGACCTGAGTCGGGTTGCGAAGAAAGGTTTTTAAAAAGGTCGCGTGATCCGCCATCGGTCCGCCCAAGTCAACGTCGTCGGGAAAGGCACGATCGTATCGGATCGAAGCGGCCTGAACAGAACACCTAGTCCGTCGCCGCTCGCACGATCGTTTGCACGCCGCCGCTGGCCCACGATCGCTGGCCCGCCACACTGGCGCGGACGATCATCGGTCCGATCGTTCCTGGCGACAATTTGAACGTCGGTAATGTCGCGACGCCCGCGACCACGTCCATCGTGATCGACGCCACGCGCACGTCGTTCGGATCGCCTTGGGTGATCGCACCGAGCGGACGATCGATTGATACCGTCAACTGTCCATCGATCGGACTCGTGACCGATACGCCAATCTCCTGCCCGGATGCGTAACTGTTTTGAACCCGCACGTCCAACGGTGCGGGATGATGCAGGTGCATCGTCGGATCACCGATCAAATTGTAAAGCCGCATGTGTTCGCGGCGTTCGTCGACCAGCGCGGTGCCGGCCGGGCTGATCATCGTCGCCAATGCATCGACCATCATTCGCGACGTCGCTTGATCGGCCGTCACGCTCTGCGACGAAGTCTCGCGGTGCATGTCCCCGAGCGTGCTTCGCCAAGCGTCGCCCAGCCGCGGCAACTGCTTATCGAACACGCCCGCGATCAAGCCCATCGCGGCGGTCGCGTTTCCGTACGGCATCGTCACGCGGCTGCCCGCGATGACGGCCACCGGTCCACCATCAGCAATCCAAAACTTTTCCGCGAACGAATCTTCCGTCGCATCGATCGCCCCGGTGTAGCAGGCCAGCAGCAGCGCGATCGATGCCACGCCGCCGGGACGACTCAAACGGTTCACGTCGTCGCCATCGAGGATCGGTTTTCCCAACGCCATCTGCGGAAACCGATCCAGCTCGGTGACTTGTCCATGGCCGGCGTAAACCCAAAATCGCGAACCGCGTCCATAGTTACCAATGATTGCATCGGAGAATTGGTGCGTGCAATCTTTGTCGACCGGACAGAATGGATGGCCGACGCTGGCGTAGGCGACGTGAGTGCGAGTCGACGATGGCAACACGCTGGTCACGACCGTGCGAGTGACCGATTCGATCGCCGCATCCGCCATCAAGCCGAAACCGCCGACACCGCCGACCAATTGCACTTCGCTTCGCCAAGCACCAAAGTCAGTGGTGTTTTCGTAGGCGAGAATTTTCTGCACCGCCAATTCCAATTCCTCGGGCGTGTCGACCGGCAACCGACCGACTGCGGCTTCGGGCACTCCGTCGCCATCAAGGTCCCCGTAAACCAGATCACTGGCCAGCATCGACGTCGAACCGTACGCCGCCGTCACCGTGGTGGCGTGGTAGCCGACCGGAATTCGACGCAACGGATCGCAAGTCGTTCCGATCGCGGGGGCATCGCCGACCAACACGACGTAGGCCGTCGAATCGTCGGCAGCCGCGCGGATTGAATTTAGCATTGCCGCTGCCGTGACTTGCGAATCGACCACCGACACGGAAAGCCCTTCGTCACGGCGATAGTCCATCCACGGCGTCATCACATGGCGAAACATCGGCGGGCAAACGACCACCACCTGCGCCGCCAGTGCAATCGCATTGCTGGCGAAAAACAGCCCGAACGTCACGATCATTCGCGGCAAAGAAAGTCGTCTCATTCAAAGTCACCCATGCGATCGGTTAAACTGCATCCGAACAGACAACGTCCGCAACGCTTCTTAAACACTCTCCCGCGCAGCGAAAGGGTGGTGTGTGGGTTGGCGGACGTTGATCAGACTAAATTCCAACCGAAACCGCTTTTTCGTACCAGACCAATCCGTTGCCATCCGCCGCTGCCCCCAAACGTCCGCTGCCAAAAATCGCCATCTCCGTCGGTGACGTTGCCGGCGTCGGCCCCGAATTGGCCATCCATTGTGCAGGCTTGCCCGAAATCCTTGGCCGATGTGAACCCATTCTATATGGGCCGCAAAATGTGCTTGCCGCGGTTGCCGATCGGCTCGGGTTGCCCCTGCCCGCCGGTGCTTTCGACATCGGCCGCATCTCGCTGGACGATTTTGCACCTGGTCGATTTTCCGCCGCGACGGGCCGATCGTCGTTCGATGCGTTCGACGTCGCTGTTGTTCACGCGATCCGAGGCGACGTCGCGGCGGTCGTGACCGGACCGATCCAAAAAGAGGCTTGGCACGCCGCCGGAATCGATTTCCCAGGCCACACGGAAGTCCTGGCCAACCGCACCGGCACCAACGACGCCTGCATGATGCTGACCAGTCCGATCATCTCGTGCGTCCTGGTCACGATCCATGTTCCGCTGGCCGACGTGCCGGCGATGTTGTCGGTCGACGCGATCGTCAAGGCGACCAAGCTTGCCGCCGACGCGCTTAGCCGCCGCGAAAAACGACCGGCGCGAGTCACCGTGTGCGGGCTGAATCCGCACGCGGGCGAAAATGGATTGTTCAGCCACGGCGAAGAAGACGCGATCATTCGCCCGGCGGTCGACGCGGCGCGAGCGCTCGGCATCGAGGTGATCGGGCCCGTCCCACCCGATACCGCGTTCACTCCGACGATGCGAAAGAACACTGATGTTTATGTTTGCATGTATCACGATCAAGGCCTGATCCCACTGAAGGCGCTCGCGTTCGATGATGCGGTCAACGTGACGCTGGGCCTGCCGATCGTTCGCACCAGCGTCGATCACGGCACGGCGATGGACTTGGCCTGGCAGGGAAAAGCGAACCATCAAAGCATGGTGGCGGCGATCGAGATGGCGATCGACTTGACGGATGATTGATCCATCGAGCCCGTTGCGAACTCGCGTTGCTACGACGGCGATGCTGCTCGCATTGTTCTTCGTCTACGCTGGCGATGCCGCGCCGATGGTCAACGAAGCGCACTACATGGTCAAGGCGAAGAACTTTTGGCAACCGACGTGGTGCCAGAACGACTTGTTCGCCTCGTCGGGAAAAGCGCACACAACTTTCTACATGGCGTTCGGCTGGCCGTTACAAACGCTTGCACTGGAGACGGCCACCTGGATCGGCCGCTTGGTCGGATGGCTGTTGATCGCGATCGGGCTTCGTCGACTGTGCGATCAGCTGTTCCATGTTTGGTGGGCATCGATCGCGGTCGCTATCGTTTGGATCGCGGGCGTCGAGTACGGCAATTTGGCGGGCGAATGGGTCGTCGGCGGCATCGAGGCAAAGGTGCCGGCCTATGGCTTGGTGCTGATGGGCCTTTCGGAAATGATCCAGCGGCGTTGGAACCGTGTTTGGATTTATCTGGGCGCGGCCTCGGCCTTTCACGTGTTGACTGGCGGTTGGTCGGTCGTCGCGGCGATGGTGGCTTGGGCGATGACCGAATCGCGACGCAGCGACGGGCATCGGCTTTTCACTCGCTGGCTTTTCTTCGGCGGCGCGTTGTCGTTGTTCGGTCTGCTGCCCGCGTTATGGTTGACGACGGGGGCACGGCCGGAAGATTCCGTTGCGGCGGCGAAAATTTATTCTTACTTCCGCATTCGCCATCACCTATTGCCCGCGGATTTCTTACCGATTTGGTACGCGCGACACGGGTTAATTTTGGCGATCACGGCGATAGGGATCTGGAGTCATCGAAAGCAACCCGATCCAATGCGACCGTTGTTCGCGTTTGCCATCGGAGCAATCTTCATTGCCGCGATGGGAATGATCGTCGGCATGTTACCACCGTTTGCACCGGAGTTGGCGGCCAAGCTTCTGCGGCTCTACTGGTTCCGTTTGTCCGACGCAATCGTTCCGCTGATGCTTGCGGTCTTGGTCACCCGCTGGATGCTGTCGGCAAGTGGTTGGCTTCGTCGATCGGGCGTTGCGGCGCTGCTGCTGGCCATCGGCTTGGTCTTGTACAGCAGCATCGATCGAATGCAAATCGGCGTGCCGCCATCGGCCAGCAACCGCTTGCTGGGTTGGGACGCCGATGCGGACTCGGAGCAGCAAAGACAAGTCTTCGCCGATTGGCTTGCCGTATGTCGTTGGGCGCAATTATCAACGCCGGAAGACGAAGTGTTCCTGACGCCTCGGCATCAACAGACGTTCAAGTGGTACGCCGGACGCGCCGAAGTGGTGAACTGGAAAGACGTTCCTCAAGACGCGACCAGCCTGCTGGAATGGAACCGCCGCTTCGCTGACGTGTTCCCGATTCGACTGGGAACCGTTCGCGTCACGATCAACTACGACCACCTGCGGCGTTACCGACACCAGTACAACGTCCGATTCATGATCGTCGATCGCCGAGTGGTTGGGCAAAAGCTGCCGTTGGTTCGCGTTTATCCGCAGGAGTCCGAAGATAACGGCAACTATGCGGTTTATGAATTGCCGCGGTGAGTCATCTGTGGGATGTGCTTTTCGATTGACAGGGGACAATTGGGACAATTGTCCTACTCTGACTCGGCTGACTTTGTGGGACAATGGTCTCAGTTGTCCCCGGTGGGAATGGCTGGCAGTCTACCGATGCCGGTTTCACAGCAAAGAAGCCGGTGCCGGTATAATTCATGAATCGCGATCGTCCGCAACGAGGTTTTTATGTCCACGGCTACCAAACTTTATTCTTCCGCCGAGTTCTTCGAGTGGGTTTCCTTGCCGGAGAATCGAGGGCGTTACTTTGAACTCGAACGAGGGGAAATCGTTGTCATGCCACCGCCCGGAAAACTGCATGGTTTTGTTTGCGGCAATGTCGCCCGCTTGCTCGGTAACTACGCGGCCGAGTCGGGACGCGGATACGTCTGTGGGAATGATGCGGGCGTCATCGTTGAAGAAGATCCCGACACCGTTCGCGGACCCGATGTTACTTTCTATGTCGATGCCGAAACGGCCGATGACATGACGCGTGGATACGCCACGACGCCGCCGCTTTTGGCTGTCGAAGTATTGTCGCCGCACGATCGAGTCGGGCCGACGATGCGACGAGTCACGCAGTTGATCCAGCGTGGCGTGAAGATGGTTTGGTTGGTCGATTTGGAAACCCGCGAAGTCGACGTTTGTCGCGAATCACTTTCCGTTCAAAGTTTTGATGAAGCGGCGACGTTGACGGCGGAAGATTTGATGCCCGGATTGAAGATCGCGGTCGCGGATCTTTTTCGCGTGCCGGGAATGGCGAATGGCGCGTCGTTGCCCTGACACGCCGTGGCAGGGCCGAACAGCAAAGCTGTTCGGGTTGCGTGTCATGCTCCGCCGGGGCCCGGCGGACCTACTTCATTTCCGGCGCCTTCGGCTGGGCGTTAAACGAAGGCGTAAAACGAAACTTCCCTCTTCCGATGGCGATCGTAGTCATGTTTTTGAATCGAACTTTACTCTTAGCGATTGTGCTTCTGTTTACCGCGGTAGCTCGCGCCGATCGTCCGAACATCGTTTTGGTGATGGCGGACGATCAGGGTTGGGGGCAGACCGGGTATTACGGGCACCCAATTTTAAAGACGCCAAACTTGGACGCGATGGCCGGCAATGGACTTCGGCTGGATCGTTTTTACGCCGGCGCACCGGTTTGCTCGCCCACTCGCGCCGCCGTCTTGACCGGGCGCACCAACGATCGCACCGGAGTGCTCAGCCACGGTTACGCGCTTCGCCGGCAAGAGATTTCACTCGCCACGATGATGCGAGATGCTGGTTACGTCACCGGGCATTTTGGGAAGTGGCATTTGAACGGCTATCAAGGTCCGGGCGTTCCGGTCTTGGAAAGCGACGATCACAGTCCAGGCGAGTTCGGGTTTGATACTTGGGTGTCGGTGACCAACTTTTTTGATCGCGATCCGATCCTATCTCGACGCGGCAAGTTTGAAGATTTTCGAGGCGACTCGTCCGAAGTCGTCGTCGACGAAGCGGTCGACTTCATCGCTCGGCAAGCCAAGTCGAAATCGCCGAGCTTCACCGTGATCTGGTTTGGTACTCCGCACAGTCCTTTCAAAGCGTCAGATGAAGACAACGAACCGTTTGAAAAGCTGAACGAAGAATCAAAGCATCACTACGGCGAATTGGTGGCCCTGGATCGATCGATCGGAACGCTGCGATCGAAACTGCGTGAGCTTTCGATCGCCGACAACACACTGGTTTGGTACTGCAGCGATAACGGCGGGCTGCCGAAGATCAAACCCGCCACGACGGGCGGGCTGCGTGGCAACAAAGGCAAGATTTTCGAGGGCGGATTGCGAGTGCCAGCGATCATCGAATGGCCCGCCGTCATCCAGTCGTCTCGCATCACGACGTACCCGGCCTGCGTCGTCGACATCGTGCCGACGCTGCTGGACATCACTGGGCAGTCGCATCCGGCACCGGATCGTCCGTCCGACGGGATCAGTCTGTTGCCACTGATGGACTTAGCCGATGATGCCGAACCGCCCGCGAAGCGTGACCGACCGTTGGGCTTTCGTTTTTACGACGCGACCGCATGGATCGACAACGACATGAAGTTGTTGTCAGAGAAATATCCGACGAACAAATTTCAATTGTACGACTTAGCCGCCGACCCAAATGAGACGCACGACCTGTCACGCGAACGACCTGAGGTCGTCGTGCGGATGAAAGCGGACTGGGCAAAGTGGAACGAATCCGTCGACGCAAGCTTTGCGGGCCGCGATTATCCCGAAGGCAAAGTCGACCCGTCGGAGCCAGAGCCGAGGCAGTGGAAAGTCACCCCAGAGTACGCCCCGTACTTGGATCGGTTTCGCAAGCACTGGCAATACACCGACTGGATCGACAAGTGACGGATTTACCGTAGCTGATCCCGCCAGGGTTCAGTCCGGTCTGAACATCAGTTGTTGCGAGGGACCAGTCCGGTCTGAACCCTGCCGGGATCAGCTACGTCAGTTGTTGCGAGGGACCAGTCCAGACTGAACCCTGGCGGGATCAGCTACGTCAGTTTCTGTTCGCCGAGTACTCAGCCACCCGTCGCATTGCTGGTTTTGGATCGGTCGTCGTCGCGAAGTTTTGCGAGCGGTTTTTCGTTGACCGTGCCGGGGACCAACCACGGGCCCTTGCTGTGCTGGCCGATCAGACGCATCAGTTCGTCGTTGTCGATCGCTTCGACTTCCAACAACTTTTGCGTGACCGCTTCTAAGACGTCGCGTCGTTGTTCCAAGATTTCACGGGTCGCGGCAAGCGAGTCTTCGATGATTCGCGTGACCTCTTTGTCGATCAGCTTGGACATCTCTTCGCTGTGCATCGTCTGGTATCCTTCGCCGCCGCCGGCCAGAAACGCCGATCGATTGCTACGGCGAAGATTGACGCGGCCCAGGCGGCTCATCCCATAATCCATCACCATGCTTCGCGCGATCTCGGTGCAACGTTCCAAGTCGTTCTGCGCGCCGGTGCTGATGTCTTGGAACATCATTTCCTCGGTCAACGTTCCGGCCAGCAGCACTTTCATGTTGCTTTCCAGTTCCGACTTGGTCATCAAGTAACGCTCGGACTCGGGACGCTGCATCGTGTACCCGAGCGCAGCCAATCCTCGCGGGATGATGCTGACCTTATGGACCGGGTCGGTGTTGGGCAGCGCCGCGGCGACGATCGCGTGACCGGCTTCGTGATAGGCGACGCGGATCTTTTCGTCCTCGTTCATCACTCGGTTTTTCTTTTCCAGTCCCGCCGTCACTCGTTCGACCGCATCGTTGAACTGCTCGATGCCGACCGATTGCTTTTCCGCTCGCGCGGCCAGCAGCGCCGCTTCGTTGACAAGGTTGGCCAAGTCCGCGCCGACGAAACCTGGCGTGATCGACGCGATGTCTTTCAGGTTGACCTTCTCGTCCAGTTTGACGTTCTTGACGTGAACCTTCAGGATCGCTTCGCGGCCGCTGACGTCGGGCCGGTCGACCAAGACGTGACGGTCGAAACGTCCGGGACGCAGCAGCGCCGGGTCCAGGGTTTCGGGTCGGTTGGTCGCCGCGGTAACGATCACGCCCGAATTGGAAGCGAAGCCGTCCATCTCGACCAACAAAGCGTTCAACGTTTGTTCACGCTCGTCGTGCCCGCCAACCGTTGAACCACTGCGGCTCTTTCCGAGCGCGTCCAGTTCGTCGATGAAGATGATGCAGGGGGCGCGGTTCTGAGCTTGCTGGAACATGTCACGAACCCGCGCGGCACCCACCCCGACGTACATTTCGACGAAGTCGCTGCCCGACAGGCTGAAGAACGGCACACCGGCTTCGCCCGCGATTGCTTTGGCCAGCAGCGTCTTGCCGGTGCCGGGCGGACCGACCAGCAGCACGCCTTTGGGGATGCGTCCGCCGAGTGCTTGATATTTGTCGCTGTTCTTTAGGAAGTCCACGATCTCACGGACTTCCTCGACCGCTTCGTCGATGCCGGCCGCGTCGTCGAATGTCAGCGCCAGATCGTCTTGGCTGTACAGCTTGCCGCGGCTTCGCGAGAACGCCATCGGTGATCCGACGCCGCCGAGTCGACGCAGCATCACGATGCCGAGCACGACCAAGATGCCGATCATCAACAGCTCGGGCCAGTGGTCTTGAATCAACCGACTCGGCCGCGCGTTGTCCCACGTCACGCCGGACGCTTCCAGGTACGAAACCAGTCGTTCGTGTTCGGCTTCGTTGTAGGTGTCGCGGATCGTTTGAAAGGCGACTCGCTTGGCCGATTCGGTCGGCGACTTGCCGTCCGCGCCCAGCGATCGGTACATGACGGTGCCGGTGATCGATTCGTCGGAGACTTGGATGTCGCGCAAGTCGCTGTATTGGACTTTGACGTCGGGGCTTTTGGTCGACGTGACGATCAGCGCGGGCTTGCCGGACTTCAAGGTCGACTTGCCAGTGAGGACTGGTTCGGCAGTGACGGCTTCGGCGTCGGCTTCTTCCAGTTTGTTTTCATCGGGTTTGTTTTCATCCGACTCGGCAGCATCCACATCGCTTTCTTGGGCAATCGGCTCGGCGGCGACTTCTTCTTCCGCCGACGTGATCGTCGCCGCGCCCGCGGACTGTTCCTCCTCGGCCGACATTTTCAGCAGCGCCAGCAGATCGGGGTACCGCATCCGACGATCGTTGCTGCCGAATAGAAAGGCGCTGACCAAAACGGCGGCGGTGACCAGGATCAAGACCATCCAGACGTTGCCGCCGGACTTGGGTTCGCTGCTGCGTTGCTGTTTTTCGCTCATTCGCTAATCAAAAGGGTTGGCACAACGGGATTGGCACAGAAGGATTGATATAGACGCACTGGTTCGGCAGACGTCAAACCGCGATCGTCCGTCACTATGATTGGGCAGCAACAAGGCGGCCGGATGACGTCCGCAAAAGTTCATTTTTCGCAGGGTCGCGGCATCGTAGCGAATCGTTCATCATAGATGTATCGATCGAAACGCTTGGCCGCATCCATCGTGATTGCCTGCCGACGAAGGTCGATGAGCCAATTCTAGGCTGGCCGCGGTGATTCGACGAAACGACTTTTCCCGCCGCCGGTTTTCTCCCCGCCCTGGCCCATTGTGACCGTGACCCCATTGTGCCCGTGACATCGACTCCGCCACCTCGCAAGATTCAAAACGTCGCCGTCCTGGGTGCCACCGGCAGCATCGGCACCGCAACGGCGGAAGTGATCGAGCACCTGTCGCAGATCGAGCCGCCCGTCGACGGGAAACCGGCGTGGCGATTGCACGCCGCGTCGGGGCACCGGAACCTGGACACTTTGGTCGAAACGGCCGCGTCGGTCACCAATCCGCCGGCCCGGTTGATCTTCAGCGACGAAGCGTTCGGGCGAGCATTTCTGGCCGAAAATGGCGATTCGCTTCGGTCTGGACGGCTCGCCGAGGCGAAAATCGACTTCGGGCCGGACGCTCTGGTCGATGTCGCACGTTCCCCCGAAGTCGACGTTTTGGTGGCCGCGATCGTCGGCCGCGCGGGGCTGGAAAGCACGCTGGCGGCGATCGAAGCGGGCAAGCGGGTCGCCCTTGCCAACAAAGAAACGCTGGTCGTCGCGGGGCCGCTGGTCCGCCGAGCGATGCGGCAAAGCGGTGCCGAACTGCTGCCGATCGACAGCGAACACTCGGCGATTTTCCAGTGCCTGGGCCCTTGGGCGAACTGCAAAGAGAGCCTCGAGAAGGCCGAAAACACGGCTCCGAAACCTCGTAAGCTGATCCTGACGGCCAGCGGAGGCCCGTTTCGGACCTGGTCGGCCGATCAAATCGCCGGCGCGACGATCCAGTCGGCGCTGGCCCACCCGACCTGGCAAATGGGGCCCAAAATCTCGATCGATTCGGCCACGATGATGAACAAGGCGCTCGAAATCATCGAAGCCCGTTGGCTGTTCGACTTGCCCGCCGACGCCATCGAAGTCGTCGTTCATCCGCAATCGATCATCCATTCCATGGTCGAATTCGATGACGGTTCGGTGATCGCACAGCTTAGCCCGCCGGATATGAAGCTGCCGATCCAGTACGCGCTGACGTATCCGCGGCGATTGCCGTGCCCCTCGCCGCCGCTGGACCGGTCGCGGCGTTACGATTTGACGCTGGAACCGGCCGACCGTGACCGTTTTCCCGCGTTGGGCCTAGGATTCGACGTGGCCGCGGCCGGTGGGACCGCCGGCGCGGTCGTCAACGCGGCCAACGAACAGGCGGTCGGTCTGTTCCTGGACGGGCAAATTCGGTTTACTGACATCGTGGCCGCGTGCCGTGACGTGCTTGAAAACCACACCCACGAAACCGATCCGCCGCTGGCTCGGCTGGTGGAACTGGACGGCTGGGCTCGCGACGAAACGCGAAAACGTTTCCGGCGCTGACGGTCAAGTTTTTGCGATCGACATCGAACTCTCTTTTATTGAAACTCCGAACCGATCCTGGTTCTTGCTCTCAGGCGTAACCGCAGATGTTTTTGGAATCTCTTGACGCGATGTTCATGTTGGTCGCGTCGTTGCCGATCGCGGCCACCGACGAACCCGGCTTTCTGACATCGCTGTTGACCAACGTGCTGCTGTGGGGCCGCGTGGCGCTGGGCATCGGGCTGGTCATCTTCGTCCACGAACTCGGCCACTTCGTCGCCGCCAAATCGTTCGGCGTGAAGTGCGAAAAGTTTTACGTCGGCTTTGACCCGCCGATCAAAATTGGACCGATCAAGTTTCCGCGGACGCTGGGCAAGTTCACCTACGGCGAAACCGAGTACGGCATCGGCGTCATCCCGCTGGGCGGCTACGTCAAGATGTTGGGCCAGGACGACGATCCGCGAAAGTTGGAGGAGGAAGGCAAACGCATCCAAGTCGATTCGGATGTCAGCGACACGCCGGTGTTGGACCCGCGAAGCTTTCCCGCCAAACCGGTTTGGCAGCGAATGATCATCATCAGCGCCGGCGTCGTCATGAACGTCATCACGGGCGTCCTGTTCGCCGCGATAGCGTACGGCTTCGGCGTCGGATACAGCCCCGCGATCGTCGGCGGCGTCACGCCGGGCGGACCGGCTTGGCAAGCCGGCATCGAACCGGGCGGCAAGGTCTTGGCGATCGGTGCGCTGAAGGACGACAACATGCACTTCCGCGAAATGCGGTTAGAGATCCTGACGTCCGGACTGGACACGCCGGACGATCCGATCGATGTGGCGATCCAGTACGACGACGGCGTCAGGAATTTCCAGTTGTTGCCCGCTTCGATGCCTGCCAACGAAGACCTGCGGATGATCGGCGTCGCGATCCCCGAATCGGTGACGCTGGCCAAATCCGATTACGCATCGCCGCAAAGCGTCGCCGCAAAAGTGCTGACCGATGCCGACGCCGGCGCGACGGTGACCTCGTTCAACGGCACGCCGATCAATGAAGACGCGATCGTTCCGGGCACAAATTTTTTCGACTACGTTTACTCGCACCCCAGCGAACCGATCGAGCTGACGCTTCGCCGGACCGATGATTCGGTCGCGACCGTGACGATCCCGCCGCAAGCAGCCAAGTCGATCGGCGTGCGCTACGCGATCGGCCCGATCGCCGCGATGGTCAACAACGGCCCGGCGTCCAAAGCGGGCCTGAAGGTCGGCGATGTCATCACGGCTCTGGATGGCGATACCGAAATCGATGCGTACAGCTTGCCTGCGAAGTTGGTCGGTGGCACGGCCCCGGTGACGCTGACCGTTCGCCGGGCACCAGCGGTTGCACCGGAGAAAAAGGTGGAGCCGGAAGTGCTGGACATCACGATCACGCCGGCGAGGTCGCTGCAAACGCTTTCGCCGACAGCGGTGCTGTCCGGCGACATCGGCATCAATGCATACGGCTTCGCGTACAAACCGATCGCGACGGTTGCTCGCGTGCTGGGCGATGACGATGCAGAAAAGCCTGACACCGAGAAACTGCTGCCGGGTGATCAACTGAAAAAAGTCCGTTTGGTGATGGACGATTCCGAATTGCCGGACTATTTAAAAGACGACTTATTCGTGGGCGTCTTGAAGATGCTTCGCGACGGACAAGAATTCGGCGGCGAAACCCCGCTGAACGCCTTTGTCGACACGATCCAGTACCTGCCCATCGGTGCAAAACTGGAAGTCATGGCGACTCGTCCGCCTGACGGCAGTGTTGTGACCGCGACATTGACCGTCGTCGAAGACGATCGCTACGTGTTCGATCGAGGCATGATTTTCCCGCCCACCGAAGCGACTCAAACCGCGACGTCCATGGGCGAGGCGTTCTCGCTGGGTGTACGCGAAGGCAAGCGTCGACTGGGCGAAGTGTTCCGCTTCCTATCGATGCTTCCTCGTGGCCGCATCGGTCTGAAACACGTCGGCGGCCCGCTGGCGATCGCGGACATCGCCAAGAGCGAAGCCGAAAAAGGCATCTCGCCGCAGCTTCTCTTCTTGACGATGCTAAGCATGAACTTGGCGATCCTGAACTTCCTGCCGATCCCGGCACTCGACGGCGGACACATGATGTTCCTGCTGTACGAACTGGTCGTCGGCAAACGGGCCAACGAGCAACTGGAGTTCCGGCTGACCATCGCCGGCTTCCTGTCGCTGCTGGCACTGATGGTCGTCGTGTTCACCAACGACTTGTTCCGTTTTCTGAACTGAGTCCCACTCATTGAACGCATGCCGGATCAGGCGTCCGGCAATAATTCCAACAACTCCGCCAGCGTGTTTGCGTCGGCGGGTTTTTTGTCGTGACGCCAGCGGACAATTCTTGGGAAGCGGGTCGCGATGCCGCTCTTATGACGGGTCGATCGTTGCAGGCCCTCGAATGCCAGTTCCATCACCAGCGTCGGCGTCACGCTTCGCACCGGCCCGAACGATTCGTTCGTGTTGGACCGCACGAACTTGTCGACCTTGCGAATCTCCGCGTCGGTCAACCCGCTGTACGCTTTCGCAAACGGCACCAGCGTTTCGTCATCCCATAACGCGAACGTGTAATCGGTGAACAGGCCCGAGCGTTTGCCGTGCCCCTTTTGCGCGTAGATCAATACCGCATCGATCGTGTACGGCGACACCTTCCATTTCCACCACGTCCCGCGAACCCGCCCGACGTCGTACACGCCGTCTTTGCGTTTGACCATCAATCCTTCGGCGTGCTGGTCGCGACTGCCCACGCGGACACTCGCCCATTGGTCCCACGAATCGCCATCGATCAACTTTGTCACTCGCAAGTTCGGATGATCGATCTTCCCCAGCACCGACTCCAACCGCTGTCGCCGATCAATCATTGACAGACCACGAATGTCGACGCCGTTGTGTTCCAATAAATCGAAGGCATGAAAGACGACGGGAACTTCGGCCAGCAACTTCTTGCCAATCGTTTTGCGTCCGATGCGGCGTTGCAATGCCGCGAACGGCAACACCTCGCCGTCTGGCATCGATGCCAAAATTTCGCCATCGATCACCGTGCCATCAGGCAACCACTCGGCAGCCGATTCGATCTCGGGCCAGCGGTTTTCCATCAGTTCTTCGCCGCGAGACCAGATGAACGTTCGCGATGCGCGGCGGATGACTTGTCCTCGGATGCCGTCCCATTTCCATTCGGCGATGAAGTCCGCGGCGTCACCGATCGGTTCGGGCCCGGCATCGTTGTCGATCGGATGGGCTAAGCAAAACGGATACGGCTGGCTGGCGATGGTGTCTTGCACGTCGGGATCGATCAGCCGCAAGTAGAACTCCGCCGTCGGTTTCCAATTGCCCATCAAACGATGGGAGACGACGTCGGCCGAGATGTCGACGACTTCGGCGATCGCGCGAGTGACCAAGCGTTTGCTGACGCCGACGCGAAACGAACCGGTGATTAGCTTCATCACCACCAACCGCATCGCCGCGGGCGTTTGGTTCCAAATCTCGATGACGGCTTCGCGCTGGGCGTCTTCGTCCATCGTGCGAAGCGGTTGGAGTCTTTTGTCGACCCACACCGAAAGCGGCACGTCGCCCACGACTTCACCCGGCGGCACGACCAACGAAATCGTTTCGGCCAAGTCGCCGACCGCGTGGTAGGACTCTTCCAACAACCAAGTCGGCACGCCCGCCCGTTCGGCCGCCCAAATGCGAAGCAGTTTTGTGGGAACCAGTTGGCGAAGCTTGTTGCCCGACAAAAAATAAGTTGCCCAAGCCGCGTCTTCGGGCGAAGCGGCAGCGAAGTAGGCCTTCAGCGCCGCGATCTTCTCGTTCGTCTTGGTCGTCGAATCGATCGCGTTGTAAAGTTCTGCGAACGCGATCATGACTCGGCACCGTTTTTGGATTCCAAGTCGTCTCGTTCCAAGTCGGTCTCGTCCTCTTCCGCTTCGGTGCGCAGTCGCGAATCGATCGCCATCGCGTCTCGCCCGTTCTCGTTCAGGTATCGGGCGACGGTGGCCGAGTAGCCGTGGGTGACCCAAACCGTCTCGGGATCGCACTGATTGACCGCCGTCATCAACTCGGGCCAGTCGACGTGATCGCTGATCACAAAGCCTCGATCAACGCTGCGCCTGCGACGCGACCCCCGAACCGCCATCCAACCGCTTGCCATCGCCGTGCTGACGCGGCCGAACTTTCGCATCCATGGCGTGCCGTGCGCCGAGGGCACCGCGATCACCATCGCGCCGGCAAACTTGTGCTTGGGCGGCAGCGATCCGACGTAAGTGGTCGCGGGTAAGTCGACACCGGTGCGCCGGTAAGCATCGGTGCCTTTTTCGACCGCGCCGTGCGTATAGATCGGGCCGATCGAAGGATCGAGGCCCGCCAGCAGTCGCTGACTCTTACCGACCGCGTAACCGTACAGGACACAGCATTTGCCATCATCGCGACTTTGTCGCCACCAATCGTTGACGCTATCGAAGACAACCGATGAATCTTCCCAGCGATAGATCGGCAGTCCGAACGTGGACTCGGTCACCAACAAGTCGCACTTGATCGGCGTCCAACTTACGCACGTCGGATCGCTGCCGAGCTTGTAGTCGCCGGTGACGACGGCGACTTGACCGCGGTACTCCAAACGAACCTGCGCGGACCCCAGCATGTGACCGGCCGGATGGAACGAAACGTTTACGCCACCGATGGTCGTCGATTCGCCATACGCCAGGAAGCTGAACTCGGCGTCTTCGTTCATCCGCATCCGCAGCAGATGTTCGCTCTGCGCCGCGGCGAGATATCGCCGGCAACCCCACCGAGCGTGATCGGTGTGCGCGTGCGAGACCACCGCCCGGTCAACGGGCCGCTGCGGATCGACGTAGAAGTCGCCATGCGGACAGTAGAGGCCGCGGTCAGTGGTTTGAAGGAGCTGCATGGTTCTAAACGTAGGCCTGTCACGCCGTGACGGGGCATCCAACGAACCGAACAGCATTGCTGTTCGGCTCCGCCACGGCGTGTCGGACCTACATCAGGCTACGGCTGGTGAACGTAGTATTGTCCTACTGTAGCGCTAACGCCAAGTCGGCGACGAATTCTGCCTGCATCTGCGTCTTTCGTGTCGCGTCGGGCATGCGAAGGATCGCTGAGGGGTGCCACGTCGCGATCGTCCGTTTGCACCAGTCCGTGGGACGAACTTGACCACGAGATTTGGTGATGCGAAAGTCGCGACCGAACAGGGCTTGCGCCGGCGTCGCGCCAAGGCACACGACCGTCTGCGGCCCGATCGTTTCCAATTCCGCTTCCAGCCACGGGCGACACGCAAAAATTTCTCGTGAGTCCGGCTTCTTATGCAAACGTCGAACTCCGCCTCGACCGGTTTCCTTTTCGGTGAACTTAAAGTGCTTGACGACGTTGGTGATGTACACGTCGTCGCGATCGATGCCGGCTTGCTCCAGTGCATCGTTTAGTAACTGGCCCGACGGGCCAACGAACGGGCGGCCCTCGATGTCTTCGCGGTCGCCGGGTTGTTCGCCGATCAAGACGATCTTTGCGTTCGGGTTTCCTTCGCCGAAAACCATCTGCGTCGCGTGCTGGTGCAGATCACAAGCCTTGCAACAATCGGCGGCCGCGTGCAGCGACGGAAGGTCCTTGGTTTCGGGAAAGTAGTGCGTGGCGGTTTCGTCAAAGCCTTCGGTTTTGCGGATCATGTTTTCGACTCGGGTGGGAGCTTGCTTGAGTAAGTCGTCGATCAACGACGCTTCGGGCAACGTCCGCCAATGGCGTACCGGCATTTCGCTTTTCATCATCGCGACCTTGATGCGGGCCGGATTAAAAATCGATGCGTAGTACGTCTTCCACAAGTCTTCCAGTTCGTCATCCTTGGGGGCTTCCGTCACCGGCACGCCAGGACCGTAAACCAGTTCGCGTTGATCCCACGTCACTGATTCATCGGGCGTCAGAATCGACCAGTTCATCGCGACGAACCGGCGCGAAAAGAACGGCGCGGCTAGGCGGACGATGCGATGATCCGGACGATGCCACGCGATAAAGTTTTCTACTCCGTCGGCCGCGATGACTTTGCGAAAACGCACGAACGCCTTCATCTTGTGGACGTCGCGAGTGACGTTTTTCTGCATCTGATAAAGCGACAACACGTCGTCGTCGGTGACATCCGCAAGCAAATGACGTTCCCCGCGAGTCAATCGCCACAACGTCCGGTACAGGATCTCGAACCGCGCCGGATTGCGATGGGCGGCGACCTGCTTGGCCAGTTCCAAAAATTCTTTCGGAACGTTGATCGATTGCTTCTCAGCCGACATCGTGACCGAAATTTCGTCAGCCTGGTCGAATAGCGACAACTGTTCGGGATTGGCCGACCAACTGATCTCCGCCGGCGTCACTCCCGCGACCAGCAAGCCCCGAGCACGAATTCGCCAATCGTCAAACGTTTCGACGGGGATAAACAGCATGGAGCGGGGAGCGGGAGCGGGGAGCGGAGAGGTTGGATGGGGTAATTTTAGGTGAGTCGGCCCCCTCACCCCCGGCCCCTTTCCCCCAAATCCTAACTCGCTGACGTTCGCAATGATTTGGGGGCGAGGGGAGCCCGTGTGTGTTTGGGCTAACCGCAAACTGACGACTGACGACTGACTACCGTTCCACCGTTACGATCACGTTCTTGAATGCTGGCGTTTTGCTTTTGGGGTCGACCTGGCGAGAAACCAGCACGTTGGATTCCGGATAGTACATCAGCGCGTTGCCGGGACGAATTTGGTCGTAGCCGCGGGCCAAGATGTCTTGCCAGCGCACCGGTGTCGCTGCGAACCGTGACTCGCTGGTCGTGATGCAGACCGAACCTTGATAGATCATCCGGGTGCATCAGGATGATGTCTCGGCGGTCTTGGTTTCGATACAAGTCTTCTTCTTCGTAGACGACGGTATTGAATTGCCCTTCGCTGCGGACGGTCATCATCCGCAGTTGATGTTCGCCGCGGCCTTGCAGGTCTGGCAACGAGTGAACGTGCATCACCGCGCGACCGTCCTCGGTGCCAAACTTAGGCGAATGAAAGGTTCGGCCTTCGATGTGAAATTCTTCTTTCGTGGTTCCGATTTCCATGATTTTCTCATAACCCGGAACGACCGCGCCGATCCAATTTCGGATCGTTGCGGTTTGCTTCATCGTCGACCAATCGATGCCGTCGGCGTCCGGAATCAAACGCTCGCCGATCGAGGCAATGATTTCGACTTCGCTACGCGGACCGGGCAGACGACGCGGCCCGCCGTCGGACAACCGAACGAAGTTGAACATCGATTCCTGCGTCGTCGGCTCGGGCTCTTCGTCACGCGCCAGCACGGGCAGCACGATCGTGTCGGCGGCCAACCCGTGCGCGTGACCGGTGTTCATCGTCGTGCTTAGCATCACGTTCATTTCCAAATTCGACATCGCCGTGCCCGCGAACGTCGAGTCGGGATTGGAACCGTAAAGATTTCCACCCAGGCAGAAGCCGGCTTTGATTTCGCCCCGGGCCGCCGATTCCATGCAGTCCAGCGTGTCCTTGCCGTCCGTCGTAGGCAACTTGACACCGAACTTGGACTGCAGCGAATCAAAGATCGCGTCTTTCAGTTTGGGCGTCACTCCGACGCTGCCGATGCCTTGCACGTTGCTGTGCCCACGGATCGGCATCAAACCCGCCCCGGGTCGACCGACCATGCCGCGACACATCGCTAGGCTCGCGATCGCTTGCACGTTTTCGACGCCGTTGGCGTGATGGGTAATGCCCATCGTCCAAGAGAAGACGGTTCGACTGGACGCCGCGTACACCGACGCGATCTCTTCGATCTCGCTTCTCGCAACGCCCGACTTGGTTTCGATTTCGTCCCATGACAATGCATCGACCGCCGCCAACCATTGCTCGCTGCCGCTGCAATGGTCACGAAGGAAAGCGTCATCGATCGCGCCGACTTTCTTGACCGCTTTGGCGATTCCCCACAACAACGCCAAGTCGCCGCCGATGTGCGGTTGATAGTAGTGGCTGGCGATCTTGGTTCCCAGCATCAACGAGATCGGATCGCTGGGGACGCGAAACTTGACCAGCCCCGTTTCGCGAACCGGGTTGATCACGACAACGGTTCCGCCGCGACGACGAATTTTCATCAGCGTTGTCATCAACCGCGGATGATTGCTGGCCGGATTGCCACCGATCAAGAACACGCAATCCGACTGCTCTAAGTCCTCCAACGCGATCGTCGCGGTGCCGCTGCCGACGGTCGATTGCAAGCCCACGCCGCTGGCTTGGTGACAGTAGTAACTGCAATTGTTGACGTTGTTGGTGCCATAAATTCGGGCGATCAACTGCAACAGGAAACCGGCTTCGTTGCTGCTTCGGCCGCTGAAGTACCAGAACGTTTCGTCCGGCGACAGCGTCTTGAACTTTTCGACGATGGCATCAAATGCGGTTTGCCAAGTGATGACTTCGTAATGCGTTTCGCCTTTGCGATAACGGATCGGATGGATCAACCGGCCGGCAAATTCCAATTGACGCGGCGACCACGTTTTTAATTCCGCGATCGAATGCTTCTTCCAAAAGTTCGGATCGATGCCGGGCTGCATGTCGGCGGCCATCGCCTGCATCGATTTCTTGCAGACCTCGGGAAAGTGCCCGGCCTCGTTGACCATGCCGCCCTTTTGCCCGCCCATTCCGAGGGCGCACGTCTTGCAAGAATTGCGAGACCGAAGAGCCTTGTAAAGCTTCCAAACCCCGCCCGATTCGCGACCTTTCTTGAAGGTGTAAAGGATCGCACGAAACCCACCACCACTGCCAACTTTCACGTTTCGTCGCCCTTCGCATCGATCAAACGAATCAGCCGGGGAACGTTCCGCCAAGCCAAGAACCCAAGTTTAACCGAAGCGAGCCCAAGCGTTAGGCGTTCTCATTTTACGGGATCGAATCGACATTGCTTGGTAGGTCGGCCGCTTGTAGATCTCGCTGACGGCAACTCCTTACAGCCAACACATAGACCGTTTCATCTTTGATGGTAAAAACCGCTCGATGAGTGTAGGCGTTTTTTAAACCAAGCCGCTTGTCTTTCAGCGGATAGGCAATGCCCGTTCGTCCGTCCTCACGAGACGGCGGGCAAGTGAAGGCGTGCATCGTCAGCGTGCCGATTTGCTCAAGGACTGCGTCCTCCCACTCGTCGGCCTGTCCCACCGATCGATGTCGCTCCCACCAAGACTTATTCGCGTCGATGTCACTGATTGCTTGGCGAGTGATTCGAAGAAACAAACTCATTGCTTAAGGCGGTCACGCTGTCGCTGCTTGAGTTCTGCCTTCGCCTGATCGAGGGAGACGTGACGGCCCGCGTCCATGTCGGCGATACCGCTTCGGATCGCGTCTTCGTCTTCCGCCTGCCTCGCTTTTTCCAGGGTGGACTGAGTCACCAAGAAATACACCTGGTTATCTAATGGATCGACGACCGGGGTAGGCTGATTGCCGTTGCTGTGCAGAGCTTCGGAAAGCTCCGATGTGAGTTTTGGAGTCATGACTCGAATGTAACACGAAATCGGCGAATCCGACAACAAATTTCGGTCCCGCGATTGCCTTGAATCGTGTAGCGGGCGTTTTTAGTCATCGCCCAAGGCGGCGAAGACTTGTCGGGCCGCGTCGGCTTCGGCTTCCAGACGACTTTTCGCGTCCGCCATCGACCAAAGCGACGACGACGACTCGCCGTTGCGACCCAGCGACAGTTGCAACAAGTCGATTGGCGTGAATCGCTCGAACGCGGCCGAGCGGTCGGCCGCATCGTTGACCTGAAACGCCTCGTTGGTCTCGAACGATCGAGCGATCCGCACGGCACCGTCAGGACCGGTCCACTGGACTCGGTCGCCGGTCGATTCCCAATTCGATCCGTCTTGATCGGCGTAGATCCTCGCGATGTCGTTGCCGCCGCCGCTGGCCTGCGCGGTCGTCGAATCGAATCCACTGGCGCTGACCTGGTAACCCGGGCCGGTCAGGATCGAACGGCCGGCAGAGATGCTAAGCACGTCGTCGCCGGCCGAGTCGATCATTTCAGCGACATCAAAACCGCCCGCCGATGCGTAAGCATAGACTTTCTCAAATCCGTACGCCAATTGAAAGGATTCATCGCTTCGCAGACTGGTAAAACCGGGCCGCACCGATAGCGAATCGTCGCCCGCGCCGTCTTGCAAGAACGCGACGTCGCCGCCGCCGTGGATTCCGTGAACGTAAATCCGCGGCACGCCGATGGCATCGAATTGAAATCCGGTTCCTTTCAGCGTTGCCGATCCGGGACTCGATTCCAACGTGTCCGATCCGGTCGAATCGAAGAACGTCGCTCGGTCGGGACCGCCGCCGCCGGTGAACGAAATTTGTTCAAAGCCACGGAGTTGAATCTTCAGCGCGTTCGTCGACAATTCACTCGTCTGACCCGCCAACGCATGCGCAATCAAACGCTCGGCATCGGGACCACCAAGGATCGAAATCGAATCCGCACCGCCGTACGCATCGATGACAATCGGCACATCGACGCCGGACGCGGCCAGCGAATACGCGACGCCGCCGACGCGAAGCGTGACGCCGTCGCGAAGGTCAATTTCGTATTGCCGACCATCGTTGTCACCATCGAATCGATCGATTGGAGACGTTGACCCATTCTCCGGTGCAACGTCTGGTAATTGCGATTCGACATTCAATCCGGCAACGGCGGCTTCCAGGTCGATTGTGCGATAGGCTTGGCCGCTGATCGGGTCGACTCGTTCGATGGCGGAATCGCGAAGTCGTGCCAGCACGTCTTCGGCGGTCGGTGTCAGGCCCTGGTCGATCATCGCTTGTCGAACCAGCATCGAAGCGCCGGCAATTTGCGGCGTTGCCATGCTGGTTCCGTCCAGGCCCGCGAAGTCGTCGACTTTGCCATCCCATCCGAACACGTGATCGGGGACGGCACCGAGAATTGACCGACCGTGCGTGGCAAAGACGTCTGGCTCTCGCTGCGAAAAACGACTTAGCGATCCATCGTCGTCGATCGATCCAATTGCAATGACAGATGAACTGGACGCCGGATAAAGCACGTCGGTGTTGCCGTCGCCGCCATCAAAAAAGTTTCCGGCCGCGGCGAAAACCAGAATGTTGTCTTGTCGAAGCAGCGCCAGTTCGTCTTCCAACATCGACATCGCGGCGTCGCGATTGGCATCCGAAAGAGCCGCGCCGACGGACAGGTTCACGGTCGTGATCGGCGATTCGAATGCGTTCTGGTTGTCATGAACCCACTGAAGCGCCGATTCGATCCACTTCAATTGGCCGGCACCGCTGTCGTCGAACACTCGCAGCGCCACCACATCGGCCTCGGGGGCGACTCCGGTGTAATCGTTGGTATCGGCCGCCAGCAATCCCGCGATGTGAGTGCCATGAAAGCCGGCGGGTCCGTCGTCGTACGGGTCCGCATCGTTTTCGGCAAAGTCCCATCCGCCGACGACGCGGTATCCGGGGCCAAATCCGCGACCGCTCGCTGAACCACCCAGCGCGACGTGATCCCAGGCAACACCGCTGTCGATGACGGCAACGGTTTGACCGGCTCCGGTAAGTCCGCGTGAAACTCGAAGATCGGCGGCTTGCTGGATCAAGTTCGGTGGGACGCCGGCATCGGGATTGCCCGCGACAATCGGTGGATCGATCGACGACTGAACCTGCGGAACGATTTCTTGTTCGTACTTGAGAAACGGATCAGGCATCGCATCGGGACCGATCGACATCGAACCGAGCATCTCGATCAATAGGTCGCCGGCGATGGACGCGGACAGAGCCAACCGCTGCTCGAACGGCTCGATCCGCGGTCGGCAGGCTTCCAGGTCGTCGTCGATACGCTTAGGCATGTGTTTGCAGGACAATGGTCTCGATTGTCCCCTGTACGAAACGGGTGGGTGATCGGACGACCCGGGGACAATTGGGACAATTGTCCTACTCTGGTTTTCGCATGCATTCTGGGACGCCGAAGGAACCCTAGGTCGCACACTCGACCACGTCCTGCCTAACCGGACTTTCGATGCAATCCGTCGAGTCGGGCGATCGATCTGCCGAAAAAACTGGACAGATCGTTACATTCGCGACTGCTCTTTTCGGGAACGAGGCCTCTTCTGATGCCGCTGCTGAAACTCTGGAATTCCATTCGGGGTCGATCCAACCACGATACCACGCCGGTAAAAATACCGGCCGTGGTGACTGTTCCCCCGCAAGCGGCCGCCACACCGGTCAAGCGAGTAGACACGTCTACGCCCCCGGCAGCGTCACCCAAAGCAGCGGCCGCAAAACCGGCTCGCCAAAAGCTAAACCTGTTCGGCGGCGGCAACCCACACGCGTCGCTATGCAAGCTGGTCCGTTCGATTCCGGCCAAGACGGTCGTCGAAATCAACGTCGAAGACGGCTCGCGAGCGATCGCAGTGATGGAAACGCTGATCCAAAACCTGCCGCCTGCGCCGGTCGCGACCCCAATTGAAAACGGCGAAGCGGTCGACGG
The DNA here is from genome assembly GCA_963836865.1 of Pirellulaceae bacterium. GTDB lineage: Bacteria > Planctomycetota > Planctomycetia > Pirellulales > Pirellulaceae > Rubripirellula. Next base: position 433,648 of record CAWILC010000007.1, read on the forward strand.
CGTTCAAACCCCGGCGGCCCCTGCGGTCCGTTACATTGTCATCGATCAATTCGAGATGGCCGGCGGCGCGACGACGCTGAAACAGTTTCATAAAACGCTTCGCGAAGCCGGTGCTCGCGCGACTGTGTACCCCGAAACGATCGATCGCGGACTGATTCGCGTTGCCAACACGATCGGCCCCGTCGACTTGATCCTGATTTCGCTACCGGTCGACCAGTGGCAGACGCCATCGATCGAATCGCTGTTGAAACGAATTTCACACGCCACCACCGTCGTTTTGCACCGCCAAGGCAATGACTGGACCAAGCACCAGAGCGGCCTCGTAGTGGGGGTGCGGCGGGCGGCTTAGCGGTCGCCTGACCGATCGACGAAAGTTCACTCGATCGCGACGTTTTGGCCCTTTCGCGGCCTTTTTGGTCTGCCTATCCTTTCCAACCGTTACTGTGACCTAGACTTTCGGAGTCACGAAAGTTACCGGCGGATGTTGCCCGGTGAACCTTTCAGCCAGTTGAATGGGGTCGCGGGCTGACGCTGTCGGCCTGCAGTAAGACGTCAGCGAACGGAAAGATTATGTGCGGGATTGTCGGTTATGTCGGAAGCGATCAAGCCTGTCCTTTTTTAATCGAAGGACTGCGCCGGTTGGAATATCGCGGCTATGACTCCGCGGGCGTCGCGATCCAAACCGACGGCACCTTCACGGTCGCTCGCGCGGTCGGACGCATCGACTCGCTGGTCCAGCGGATCGGCGACGATGAAGTCAAGGGATCGCTGGGCATCGGTCACACGCGCTGGGCCACGCACGGCCCTGCCACCGAACCCAACGCCCACCCGCACGCCGGCGGCGATGGCGAAGTCGTGCTGGTTCACAACGGCGTGATCGAAAACTTTCAGATCCTGAAAGACGAACTGATCAAGCTCGGTTACCAATTCAAGTCCGACACCGACAGCGAAGTCGTCGCGCACCTGATCGCTGAAAATCTAAAACGCATCCCAGAAATCGACGGCGAATCGAACAAGCGTTACCTGGCCGCAGTGCAAGCGTCGATCCTTCGGCTGCGTGGAACGTACGGACTGGCGATCGTTTTTCGCGATCAGCCGAACTTCATGATCGCCGCTCGTTTCGGCAGCCCGCTTGTGATCGGCGTCGGCAAGGGCGAGTACTTCGTCGCCAGCGACGCATCGCCGCTGGCCGGTCGCACCGACCGCATCGTTTACTTGGCCGATCACCAGATCGCGGTCCTGACGCCGGAAGGATTTTCGGTCCTGCACCGCGACAGCGGCAAGGTTCGCGTCGACATTCGCCCCTTGGAAGTCGACACCGGCGACGTCGGCCTGGATGGCTTCGACCACTACATGCTCAAAGAGATCTACGAGCAACCCGAATCGATTCGCAATGCGATGCGAGGACGGCTGGACGATCAGGACGCGACCGCGGTGTTCGGCGGATTGAACCTGACTCCGCAACAACTCCGCGGCGTCGAACGGATCATCCTGACCGGCTGTGGAACGAGCTGGCACTCGGCGCTGGTCGGCGAATACTTGATCGAAGAAATGGCTCGGATTCCGGTCACGGTCGAATACGCCAGCGAGCTTCGTTATCGCAACCCGCCGATCGAAAACAACACACTTGTCTTCGGCATCACCCAGTCCGGTGAAACGGCCGACACGTTGGCGGCGCTGCGGGAAACCAAACGCAAGGGCCACCGCACGCTGGCGATCTGTAACGTCGTGGCCAGCAGCATTGCCCAGGCGGCCGACGGCGGCGTCTACTTGCACGCCGGTCCCGAAATCGGCGTCGCCAGCACGAAAGCATACACGTCGCAGTGCTGTGTTTTGGCGATGTTGGCGTTGTACTTTGGCCGGATGCGGCACATGAGTTACGAAGGCGGCCAGCGGTTGATCGAAGAACTTCGCCGACTGCCCGCGATGGTCCAGCAAGCCTTGACCGCGGACGAACAAATTCGCGACGTCGCCAAAAAGTACGTCGACTCGACCAACGTCCTTTATCTCGGCCGACAATACAATTTCCCGACGGCGCTCGAAGGAGCTCTGAAGCTGAAAGAAATTAGCTACATCCACGCCGAGGGTTATCCGGCCGCCGAGATGAAACACGGGCCGATCGCGCTAGTCGACGAGAAGACGCCCAGCGTTTTCATCGTTCCCCGCGGCAACGTCCACGACAAAGTCATGGCGAACATGGAAGAGGTCAAAGCCCGCGGCGGCCCGATCATCGCCATCGCCAGCGAAGACGACAAGCACATCGAATCGATCGCCGACGACGTGATCCGAGTCCCCCAGGTCCAAGAATTTTTGCAGCCGATCGTCACCGTCGTCCCGTTGCAACTATTGTCGTATCACATCGCGCTGCTGCGTGGCTGCGATGTCGACAAACCGCGGAACTTGGCAAAGAGTGTCACGGTGGAATGATCCGGCACGTCGGAACGAGCTGCCTTTGATAGTCACTTCTCTGATTTTTACCTCTTCGATTTTGCGAGACAAGCGATGAAACAACACGGACTTTCCTACAACACCCGCAAGGCGTTGATGGTCAACTTGGGCGACGTCGCCGGTGGCGAGATCGCGAACCTGATTTCGCAAATGGCCGCCGAGATCGAAGAGCTTCGCCGCACGAAGGTCAACGTCACCAAGATCGTCCCCGGCCACATCGACTCGTACGACGATCACCTGATCGAAGAACCGGTCTAAGCGTTTTCAGTAGCATGTAGGTCCGACGGGCCCCGGCGGAGCCGAACCGCTTTGCGATTCGACTTTGCCAAGGCATGCCAGGGCAACAAGGTTGAAGCCGGCGCCTTCGGCTGGGCGTTAAACGAGCAACATCGACGAATAGGTTAGAATCAGCCGTCTCATGAAAACGCACTTAGTCACCGGTACCGCCGGCTTTATCGGATACCACTTGGCCGAGCGGCTGCTTACCCGTGGCGATCGAGTCGTAGGGTTTGATAACGTCAACGACTATTACAGCGTCGATCTAAAACGCGATCGACTGGCCCGTCTGTCGCGGCACGCAAGCTTTGAAAACGTCGAAGCTGACTTGGCCGATCGCGTGGCCGTCGACGACGTGTTTGCAAATCACAACTTCGACCGCGTCGTTCATTTGGCCGCCCAGGCCGGCGTGCGGTACTCGCTGACCAATCCGCGAGCGTACACGGAATCGAACGTCGTCGGTTTCTTGAACATCCTGGAAGCGTGCCGTCATGCCGCGGTGCCGCACTTGACCTACGCCAGCAGCAGCAGCGTTTACGGCGGCGGCACGACGATGCCGTTCGCCACGTCCGCGCGAGTCGATCATCCGCTGTCGCTTTACGCGGCGACAAAGAAAGCGAACGAGTTGATGGCGCACACGTACAGCCACCTGTACGGATTGCCGACGACGGGGTTGCGGTTCTTCACCGTGTACGGTCCCTGGGGCCGGCCCGACATGGCGTTGTTTCTATTCACCAAAGCGATCATCGAAGGACGCCCGATCGACGTCTTCAACGAAGGCAAGATGCGTCGCGACTTCACCTACATCGACGACATCGTCACGGGCGTCGAGCGGACCAGCGACCAGATCGCCGCCCCCGATCCGAACTGGAACAGCGGCGACCCGAACCCATCGACCAGCACCGCGCCGTACCGAATCTACAACATCGGCAACAACGAACCGGTCCGGCTCGGCCGCTTCATCGAAGTCATCGAAGACGCGATCGGGATCAAAGCCAAACGCAACCTGATGCCCATGCAACCCGGCGACGTCCCGGCGACTTTTGCTGACATCGACGCTCTAGAATCCGCCGTCGGCTTCCGCCCATCGACCCCGATCGAAACCGGCGTCAAAAACTTCGTCGATTGGTACCGCGGCTACTTCGGCGTTTAAGTCGCTTCGAGTTGCCCTTCGTTTCACCAAAGACGAAGCAGCGGCAAACACGGACGGTGGCAGCAAACAAGGCGACTTAAACGTGGAACGTGTTTGCGTCGTGTTACACTTGGAGGCTTCGATCGATGGAGAACGCATTTGCCATTCGCTTACGAGGCTGCTTTCTAAAATAGGGTGTGACGAATGAGAACCGTTGCTTTTGTTTTGCTGAAGGTCGTTCTCGTGTTCGGTCAAGCTTCGATCGTGGCGGAGGATGCTCCGCGGCGCAATGTGCTATTGATTTGCGTGGATGACTTGCGGCCCGAGCTGGGGTGTTATGGCAAGGACTACATTCGATCGCCCCACATGGATCGATTGGCGACGCGTGGCGTTCGGTTCAATCGTCACTATGTGCAAGCGCCGACGTGTGGCGCGTCGCGGTTCACGCTGCTGACCGGGCGTTACGGTTCCGCGGAAAACGACGCGATCTTTCTTCGTGCCGACGCGATCGCGAAGGATTCCGGTGAGGTGCCGCCCAGCATGCCCGCATGGTTTCGGTCGCACGGTTACACCACCGTCTCGGTCGGCAAGGTTTCGCATCATCCCGGCGGACGAGGCGGTCCGGACTGGGACGACGATGCCCAGCCCGAGATGCCCGAGTCGTGGGACCGCCATCGCTTGCCCGCAGGTCCTTGGCAGCATCCTCGCGGCGCGATGCATGGACTGGCTCATGGTCAGATCCGCGTCGACGCCGGCGACATGGACTTGTTCCAATCGGCAGGCGGCGACGATTCGATCTATCCCGATGGGCTGATCATCGAAGATGCCTTGGACCAAATGCAACAACTCGCCGGCGAACCCGAGCCGTTCTTTTTGGCGGTCGGCATCATTCGTCCTCACTTGCCCTTCGGATCGCCCGCGAAGTACTTCGACGCCTACCACGACGCGGCACTGCCGCCGATCGATCATCCTGAAAAGCCGACCGGCAAAACGACCTGGCACGGCAGCGGCGAATTCATGAAGTACAACCGCTGGGGCAAGAACCCCAACGACGACGATGCCTTCGCGACCGAAGTCCGTCGTCACTACGCCGCCTGCGTTTCGTACGCCGACGCCCAGGTCGGACGCTTGCTGGGACAGCTTGATGCGCTGCGGTTACGCGACAACACAACGATCGTGCTGTGGGGCGATCACGGTTGGCACTTGGGCGAACATGCGATCTGGGGCAAGCACACACTGTTTGAAGAATCGCTTCGGTCGCCGTTGATCATGGTGGATCCAACCAACCCCAACACCGGCCAAGCCTCCGACGCGGTCGTCGAAACGCTGGACATTTTTCCGACGCTGTGCGAACTGACGTCTTTGGAAAAACCTGATTTCGCGCAAGGCCGATCGCTGGTGCCGCTGATCCGGTCGACGAATCCGCCTTCCAACGAAGACCAGACCGACCACGCGGCGATTTCTTACACCGCCAAAGCCGAAACGATTCGCACCGCGACACACCGAATGATCCGGCACCGCGACGGCCACGTCGAACTGTACGACCACCGCAGCGGCGATGGTGAAACGGTAAACGTGGCCGATCGATTCTCGGGCGTTGTGAATGAGCTGAAAGCACGTTTGGACGCTCGGCTGCGATCGTGACGAAGCGTGAAGCTTAGATTTCGCTCCGCGCTCTATCAAATCAATCTTCGGAGGCAACTTTCCTCGTGGGCATGATCGTGAGGATCAGCAAGCCGAGCGGTGAAAACAGGCCAGCAATTAAGCCGATCAACCAGTGATAATGTTTGTCTACCGCTAGCAGTACGGAACCGACGACAAAGGACAACCCCAACAACAAAAATGCTGCGCTCCCGATCATCTGTGCCGCAGACGGATTGTCGCCAAACATGGCACCGCCTCCGATGATCATCACTAAGAATAAGATCAAGCCAACGATTGCGATACGATGACCTCTGGACATGACGATAGCTCCGGCTTGCGGGATGGCGAAGAAACGAGTTCGCTCAAAGTATGCTGGTCGTCGAGAGCACACAAGCTACTCAAAGCAAAGCGCGGCAGGATCTTCACGAAACGCTAATGGCACTTCCGTAAGCCTCCGTTTACCGACCAAATGTATCGGGAAGCTGCGCTAGGGCCAGACTTGGTATTCAGTTTTTATGCGACGCTAAGAACCGAAAACCGAGCCTTATTCTGGCGAAGCCATAGTTCTACGGGGAAGAAAACCCACGACTCTACCCGTCCGAAAACCGAAGAACAAGTCGTCGAGAGCGCACAAGCTCTCAAAGCAAAGCGAGCCAGGCTCTTCACGAAGCGGTAATAGCACTCCGTAAGCTCGTGACCCCGAAATTCGGAAGCTTCCCCAGGCCAGACTTGTAACCGATCCATGAAACCGGCACAATGTGCGCCGCTTGTTCGCCAGCTTCAAAAACGACACCGTCTGCCTTCATATTGCGTCGCAGCGGATTGCACGCATTGTGAACCAACAACCCGAACTCGCCCACCTGGTAAACGTGGTGGCCGTGGATTTCGAGGTTGTACACCGATGTCGGGTGGACGGCCGGGCGGTTGGCGACCACCGTGCAAGGGCCGTCGCCGCCGCGGAGTCGTTCGCCGGGGACCAAATCCTCCATGGCGACCCAGTCTTGTCGGTCCACCGACCAGAACGGGTGAATCGGCGTTCCACGCACCGTCTCGGTCTCGCCGCCCGAGTTCGCAATGGTCAATTCGCAGAGCTGGGTGACTTCATATTGGCAAACAGGAGCGTTGCCAAGCACTCGTGGATGCGTTACGACTTTTAACGCTTAGGTCCTGTCCCTGACGCTAGTCCACTGTAGCTTCCAGGTTTTTGATATGATTTACTAGGCAAAATCGAGTTCCCGATAACTGCCAAACATACTGCCGAGGATTTCCCTAAACTTTATTTCTCGAAGAGGCGACTCTTTTTGCTTTTCAAATCAGTTTTCTGCCGCTCGTCTTAGTCAATCTTAAGTCTGTCATTCTTCGGTTTCGATTCCGTCCAATCGATCTAGTTCCGCAGCGACGGCGGGCATGACGTGAACTTCCTTTCTAGCGGCCAAAGCTCGCACACCGGAACGAGTCCGACATTCCTCGCAAAACGATTTGGCAAAACGCCAGAATTCGTTGATTTGCTCGCAACGGTCTTGCCAAGGCATATTGTTCTCAAGGTCAAATGTCGGATTGAGTGTCTGCGGATTACCTCGTAGCAAACTAAACGCAGCTTCTTCGGTAAACCAGTTATCGCCAGGAAAGCGATTAAAAGCACCTTTAATGTAGACATAAATCCTTGGGTAAAATAATTTTGAATAAGACGAACGCTCGAGTTTCAAACGACTTAAACATTGGTCATTTTCAATGACTGGGTTAGTCCACAAGTGCTTTTCGACTTTCGTGAAGCCGTGTTTTTTACCGAAATCGCTAAACTTGCTTTTGAACGATTTCACGATTGAATCTTGACTAGGTTCTTCAGTAAACATCGATGACAATTCTCCAATTCGTATTCGCGTATTCGGGTATATTTAGCAGCAACTCCCGGTAGTGCTCGGCTTGGCGAAGTCCACGCGCGATTGCACGAGGGTTATCTGGCTTGAGTTCGTAGATTATTCCGTTCGCAGTATCGAGAAAATCGATGCGTCGGAGAGTGTCCGGAATGTTGAATTCTTTCCACATGGTGACACCGTTATGCAACCCTGCTTTGTATTGGACATGCATTTGTCTGCCAATTGCCGCGGCAGCGTTGTTGCCTGAGGTTGACGAGCAAGCATTGTGAACCAACAACCCGAACTCGCCCACCTGGTAAACGTGGTGGCCGTGGATTTCGAGGTTGTACACCGATGTCGGGTGGACGGCCGGGCGGTTGGCGACCACCGTGCAAGGGCCGTCGCCGCCGCGGAGTCGTTCGCCGGGGACCAAATCCTCCATGGCGACCCAGTCTTGTCGGTCCACCGACCAGAACGGGTGAATCGGCGTTCCACGCAGCATCTCGGTCTCGCCGCCCGAGTTCGCAATGGTCAATTCGCAGAGCTGGGTGACTTCGCGAGTCACGAAACGACCCGTCACCACGCTACCCTCTCCTGCCGCAATGATCGGCGATGATTCGATGCGATGGATAGCCGCCAGTCCCTTGATTCCCAGCTCGGGCAGATCCACGGGGTAAAAGCCGCCGACCGCGACTCTTGAATCATTGATCCATGATTGAGGCCGCAGAAACTCGATGTCGACCGGCGTACCATCGTGGCGGAGCAGCGTCATTTCGATACGTCGCCAAGTTTCCGCACCCGGCTCGGGCAGGCTGTCGTCATATTCCCACGGCCGCGGATTGACCGTCGGGACGCGTGCGCCCAGCGGCACGTCGGCGATCGGACTTTGCAGGTTTGTCCGGAGCGCTGATACGGACGGTTTAATGGCCGTCAAACATGCCGCGGCGGATTCGCCGGCATGGTCCCAGTGACGCGGAAACGGGCGACGCGGAAACGGGCCACGGCGAGATTTCTTACACCGCCAACGCCAAAACGATTCGCACTGCGACGCACCGAATGATCCGGCACCATGACGGCCACGTCGAACTGCACGACCACCGCAGCGGTGACGGCGAAACAATCAACGTGGCCGATCGATTTCCGGGCGTTGTGAACGAGTTGAAAGCACGTTTGGACGATCGGCTGCGATCGTGACGAAGCGTTCGCCACCGGCGTTTTGCGGGTTCAAATGAACGAGTGTTCGTCGCGAATTTGCCGCGAACCCGCGTTCGACCGGCGGTGTCATCGCCGGTGTCTTGGAGGCCGCACGGACGGCTTCCGGGCCTAGCCGTTGACATCGGGCCGGTGACAGTTGACAGTGACCGGTCGTTTCTTCTTTTTTCTCCGCTGAACACCTTCCCCCCATGACCGCAGCCCCCCCGTCCGCCCCGCGGACCATGCTCGACAAAATCTGGGACGAACACGTCGTCTATCAACCCAAGTCCGGGCCCGCGATCGTTTACATCGATCTGCACCTGGTCCACGAAGTGACCAGCCCCCAAGCCTTCGAGGGCCTGCGGATCAACAATCGCCCCGTCCGACGGCCTGAACGAACGATCGCGACGCCCGACCACAACGTCCCGACCAGCGACCGAAGCCTGCCGATCGCGGACGAAATCAGTCGCAAGCAGATCGAAACGCTGCGTGAAAACTGCAAGGAGTTCGGCGTCACGCTGTTCGACATCCACGACGTTCGCCAAGGCATCGTCCATGTCATCGGCCCGGAAAACGGCTACACCCAGCCCGGCATGACGATCGTTTGCGGCGACAGCCACACCGCCACTCACGGCGCGTTCGGATCGTTGGCCTTCGGCATCGGGACCAGCGAAGTCGAACACGTCTTGGCGACGCAAACGCTGTTGCAGTTCAAACCGAAAACGTTCGAGCTGCGCGTCGACGGCAAGCTGCCTCGCGGCGTCACGGCCAAGGACATGATCCTGTACCTGATCGGCCAGATCGGCACCGCCGGCGGAACGGGATACGTGTTGGAATTCACCGGCGACTGCGTCAAGGCGTTGTCGATGGAAGAACGCATGACGGTGTGCAACATGTCGATCGAAGCGGGCGCGCGAGCCGGCATGATCGCGCCGGATCAAACGACGTTCGATTATTTGCGTGGCCTGCCCGAGTCGCCCAAGGACTTTGATGCCGCGGTCGAGCGATGGAAGTTGTTGCCCACCGATGCGGGCGCGACGTACGACAAATCAAACGTCTATCGCGGCGAAGACATCCAGCCGCAGGTGACCTGGGGCACCAACCCGGGCCAAGTCCGCAGCGTCACCGATCGTGTGCCGGACCCGTCCGAGTTTGATGACGCGGTCGAGCAAAAGTCGACGGCCGATGCGTTGACCTACATGGGCTTGAAAGCCGGCACGCCGATCCAAGACGTGACGCTGAATCGAGTCTTCATCGGTTCGTGCACCAACGCGCGGATCGAAGACCTTCGCGCGGCCGCCGCCGTCGTCAAAGGACACCACGTTTCGTCGGACGTTTCCGCGATGGTCGTTCCGGGCAGCGGTCAAGTCAAACTGGCCGCCGAGAAAGAAGGTCTCGATAAGATCTTCACCGCAGCCGGTTTTGATTGGCGGGAAGCCGGTTGCAGCATGTGCTTGGCGATGAACCCGGACAAGCTGGCTCCCGGCGAACGTTGTGCCAGCACCAGCAACCGCAACTTCGAGGGTCGCCAAGGCAAGGGCGGACGGACTCACTTGGTCAGCCCCGCGATGGCCGCCGCCGCCGCCGTCAAAGGCCACTTCGTCGACATCCGCGATTGGAAATACCAGTAAGAGGACGTAGGCGACAGGTTACAGGTGAGAGGCAACAGGTTTTCGCCCGTCGCCAAGACTCCTGCTGACGCCACCTCGCCTACCTTTTCCTGTCTCCTGTAACCTGTCTCCGGTAACCTACTTCCATGCAAAACTTTACGATTCACACCGGCGTCGTTGCGACGATGGACCGGGCTAACGTTGATACCGACCAGATCATCCCGAAACAATTTCTTAAACGAATCGAACGGACGGGCTTTGGTCAGTTTCTGTTTTTCGATTGGCGTTACATGGACGACGGCGTCACGCCGAATCCGGAATTCGAGCTCAATCGGATCAACGTCAAAGGATCGTCGGTCCTGGTCGCGAAACAAAACTTCGGTTCGGGCAGTTCTCGCGAGCACGCTGTTTGGGCGCTGGCCGATTATGGCTTTCGCGTTGTCCTGGCTCCTTCGTTTGCGGACATCTTCTTTAACAACTGTTTCAAGAACGGCGTCTTGCCGATCGTGTTGTCCGACGCCGACATTGATGAAATCTTTGCCAAGGCCGAAGCAAATTCGCCTTATCAATTGACGGTCAACTTAGAAGACCAAACGATCACCGATGGCAAAGGGTTTGATCGAACGTTCGACGTCGATCAAAGCCGTCGTCATAACCTGCTGCACGGCCTGGACGACATCGCACAAACGCTGTTGGAAGAAGAAAGAATCACGGCCTACGAAACCGCACGGACCTGGTAGACGACTTCGGGTGTGCCTCGTAGCCCTGCCACGCCGTGGCAGGGCCGAACAGCAAAGCTGTCCGCGAGTGCCCCGCCACGGCGTGTCGGGCCTACGAATACTGACGACTGACTACTGACGACTGAAAACTAATTTCCCATGCACAACATCGGCCCCAAGTCCGCCGCCGCCTTTGACCGCGCTTGCCGGCTGATGCCCGGTGGTGTCAACAGCCCCGCACGAGCGTTCGGTGCCGTCGGCGGAACGCCGCTGTTCATCGATCACGCCGAAGGGCCTTACCTGTTCGACATCGACGGACGTCGATACCTGGATTACATCGGATCGTGGGGACCGATGATCCTGGGTCACGCCCACCCCGAAGTCATCGAAGCGATCGTCAAGGCGGCCGCGCGAGGCACCAGCTACGGTGCGCCGACGGAGGCCGAATCACGGCTGGCCGAACAGATCATCGAAGCCGTCCCCAGCGTCGAAAAAGTTCGCCTGGTCAACAGCGGCACCGAAGCAACGATGAGCGCGATCCGAGTCGCTCGCGGTGCGACCGGTCGTCACAAGATCATCAAGTTCTCGGGCAACTACCACGGACACGTCGATGCTTGTTGGTCGCCGCCGGCAGTGCCGCGGCGACGCTCGGCGTGCCCGATTCGCCCGGCGTCACGCCCGGTGCGGGTGGCGACACGATCGTGCTGTCGTACAACACGTGTCGGAAGTTGTCGAGGCGTTTGCGAAGTATCCCGGTCAGATTGCGGCCGTCATTTTGGAACCCGTCGTCGGCAACATGGGCTGCGTGCCAGCGACGATGGAGTTTTTGAACTGCTTGCGAGAAGAAACATCGCGCGACGGTGCGATTCTGATCTTCGACGAAGTGATGACCGGTTTTCGGCTGGCCTTCGGCGGCGTGCAAGAACGTTTCGGCGTCACGCCCGACATGACGACGCTGGGTAAGATCGTCGGCGGCGGCATGCCGCTGGGGGCGTACGGCGGACGCGCCGACATCATGAACCAAGTCTTGCCGGCGGGCAAAGTGTTTCCAAGCCGGAACGCTTATCGGCAACCCCGTCGCGGTCGCCGCGGGCAGCGCGACGCTGCGGACTGCTGAAAGAAGATCCGCCGTACGAATACCTCGACGCGATCGGCGACCGCTTGGCCGCGGGCTTGGACGCGGCGGCGACCGAAGCGGGCATCCCGCACACCGTCGGTCACGTCGGCAGCATGATCACGCTGTTCTTCAACCCCGACCCGGTCCACTGCTGGGCCGATGCGGACAAGTGCGACCGAGCCGCGTTCGGCAAGTATTTTTGGGGTTTGATCGACCACGGCGTCTACATGCCGTGCAGCCAATTTGAAGCGTTGTTCTTCAGCCGCACGCACACCGAAGCGATGGTCGACGAAACCGTCGATGCGGCCAAGAAAGTGCTTCGCAATCTCGCGTAAGCGAACTTCTAGATACCCATCAAACGCTCTTCGGCGTCCCCGAACCGGTCCAGCGTCACGTTCATTCGATCCATGATCGAAAGGTAGAAACTGCAAAGCCGGCGCTCGCTGTCGTCTTTGCCGGTGTAGTCCAGCACGCGACCCGTTTCCAGCGTGCCCGACAAACCGCCGGTCAGCAACACGGGAACCTTGCTGGAATCGTGCGCGTTACCGGACCACATGTTCGAGATGAACATCAAACACGAATGATCCAGCACCGTGCCATCGCCTTCGGGCATCGCGTCAAGCTTCTTTGCCAGATAAGCGTACTGGCCGCAATAGTATCGCGAGATCCGTTCGTACTCGTCCGATCGATCACGGTGCGACGCCGAGTGGTGCGTGCTTTGAACGTCCAAAAACGGATAGAACAGGCCCGACAGATCGCGGTTCAACAGCAAACTGGCCACGCGAGTCTTATCGGTTTGAAATCCGATCGCGACGATGTCACACATCAGCCGCATGTGATCGCGAATGTCTTCAGGAAGTCCATCGTCCGGCCGCGCCATCGCCGCGATCGGCACGCCGCGATCGTTTGCTCGCGAGAGTGCCTTGTCACGACTGGCTCGCATCGCAGCGGCACGTTTTTCGACTTCACGAACGCTGCCCAAGTACTCGTCCAGCTTCGCCCGGTCCAGCGAACTGACCTGACGTGATAGCGCTCGCGCGTCTTCGGCGACGCGGTCCAAAATGCTTTCGTTGCGACGGCTGCCCTGATTATCAAACAACGCGTCAAAAGCCAGCGACGGATAGACTTCCATCGGCACCGGCGACGTCGCGTTTTGCCAAGAGATGTGCGAACTGTACGCCATCGAAAAATTGGTTTCGTGATAGCCCGTCGTCGGCTGTTCACATCCCAGCACCAAACTGGGCACCGCGGTCTGTTCGGCAAAGTGATTGGCCAGCACTTGATCCATGCTGATGCCGCCGCGAAGCTCGGCCCCCTTTTGCAGCGACGCGCCCGACAGCATGTTGCCCGTTTGGCCCGGGTGGATCCCCACGTCCGTCGCGTTCTCGTTGAACAGCCCGGTGACAAAGTTCATCTTGCCCTTGATCGACTCCATCGGCGCAAGGCTCTTGCCGAGCTCCATCGAGCCGCCCGGACCGTTTGCCGCGTTGCTTTTGGCCCACCAATGATCGCTATTGATGCCGCAGCCCATGAACACGGCGGCGAAGCGATTTGGGATCGCGGCCGGTTCGTTCGTCGCGTTCTCGTCACCCCAAACGGGCATCGATTCCAACCACGGAAGCGCCATCGCCGCACCGGTTCCCCGAAGCATCACCCGCCGCGAAAGTCGCAGTCGTTTTTGTTTGTCATTCATTCGTTCGTATCCGCTTGTGATAACTCGTTCCACTGAACCCGACGGTTCATAAAGGCGGGACTGGAAACAATCTGATCGAACAGGACTCCGATCCGAAACTCGTTCGCATTCAAACTTTCGATCATGGCCGCGATCGCCGGATCATCGGAAAGTTGCAACGTTCGCCCGAGTCCATAGGCCAGCAGGTTGCGGCAAAAGTTTTCGACGAAGTCGTCCTGTCGCTGGCGTCGCAAGTAACCACGAAGGCCAATCAGCCCGTCGCCTTCGCTGTGGTCCGGAAAGACGACCGAGCTATCGACATCACGGCCACCCAAATCCGACTCGCGCCACTCGCCAACCGGCCCATACTTTTCAAACACCAATCCGAACGAATCGATCCGCTCGTGACATCCCGCGCACGCGACGTGTTCGCGGTGCTTGGCAAGCGCCTCGCGAAGCGTCAGGTCACCGAGCAGTGATTCGTCTTCCGGCAGGTCCGGCACCGACGCCGGCGGCGCGGGCACATGTTCGCCGAAGATTCGTTTGACGACCCAGTTGCCCCGTTTGACCGGACTGGTCCGCAGCCCCGGCGAGTTGTTGGTCAAGAAGACCGCCATCGGCAGCAATCCGCCTCGCTGCCACCGTTTCGCATCATCGACACGTTGCCATTGGTCGCCGTGAAGTTTTGTTTCGATGCCGTAGTGCTTCGCCAAAGCGGTGTTTACAAACGTGTGATCGGCATCGACAAGTTCCATGATCGATCCGTCTCGCTGAATCAGGTCGTTCACAAACCGAACCGGTTCCTCGAACATGGCTTGGCGAAGCTCATCGGTGAATTCAGGAAATCGTTCGCGATCGACGCCGTTGTGCTGCTGGAAGTACCGAAAGTCCAACCAACTTCCGACGAAGCCCGTCACAAACCGTTGCACCCGAGCGTCACGAAGCATCCGCCGCGACTGCGAAAGCAAAACCTCAGGATCGCTCAAGCTTTCCGATTCGGCCAGACGCATCAGCGTCTCATCGGGCATGCCGGACCAAAGAAAGTAGCTCAAACGGCTGGCCAGCGAATACGGATCGAGCGGCTCGATTTCGCCTCCGCCCGAAACGTCCTCGGCTTGCAGATCAACGCGGTAGCAAAACCGTGGCGACATCAACACGCGAACGACCCCGTCTCGGATCGCCTCTTCGTGACTCAGTCCATCGACCTGACGAAGCGAATGATAAAACGCGACGATGTCTTCGCGATCGCGGTCGTCCAGCGGTCGACGATACGCCCGCTCGGCCAGTTCGACGAGCGCCGAGACGTGCTTCGGTTCCGCCTCGATTCGCAAACGATCTTGCAACCGAAACGTTTTTGACAAGTCGTCGAAGTAACGATCGATCGCAGCGATGGCTTGTTCGTCCGCGCCGACGCGTTTCGCCTTCGCCGAATACGCCGCCCCGAGCCCGCGGAGTTTCGTTTCGGAAACCATGTTTTTGTCTTCGGCGCGGTACTCGTCGAACTCACGATCTCGCAGGAAGGCGCTGTCGGTTCGATCGAACCAAATGAACCCCGAAAACTGCCTCGCGGTCGCGCCGGTGACGAAGTTGAATTCCAACCAAAGCTGGTCCAGCTTGCTTCGCTGGGGATCCGAAAGCATCAAGTCGTACAGCGGCGCGTCGTCACGATAGTAACCGGTTTGGCTGTGAAAGCCGGCACTCAGCAACCGTCCCGAACGACCTTGCTTCGCTTCCTTGGCCGCGTCCAAGTACGTTCTGGCTCGTTCGGAAACGTAAAACGTGTCGGGAAAGACGCGACAAAACGTTTGCAGCGTTTGCGGGTCCGTCGTCTCACCTTCCGGGTCAACCCAACCGCCCGTGTAACGCTGGCGATTCGCAGCAACGCGATTGTTTTTCCAAAGGACGAGCGGTTGCGATCCATCGTTCATCTCTGGCGATTTCAAGTTTTCGATCTCTTGGACCATCGTCGCGCGAGTCTTACGAACCCATTCCGCCATCGATCGACAGGCCTCTCGAAGCGATTGGTCATCTTGCTCCGGTGCATCGACTGGTAACGCATCCCACATCCCGCGCAGCTCGGCGACCGGACCATCGTTGTTGGCCGAAGACGTCAGCAATTCCCAAAGCGTTTGAGCGTATCGCGTGCTAAGCCCGGCGCGAGCGATGGACGTTTCTCGTTCTGACGGGACTGCGGTTCGCGACCTTGCAAGCACAAAGAAGTAGTCTGCGTAGTCCGTGTTTTGCGAAGCGTAAAAATCGATGATCCGATTGACGCAGTACTTGTCGCGATCCGTATCGGTCATCACCGGATGCGGCGCAAAGTCGATGCCCGTCGGCGTCAACACGAGGTGATCGGTGACGTGGCGGGTCGCCTGGAAATATTTCTTCAGCAGCGTCGGCGACATGGCCAGCGAATCGCCCGAGTTGTCGAAACCCGCTTCGTTGGTCGGGTCGATCGGGAAGGCTGCCGCGGGCCGGATCGGCTGGCCGGTCAAGTCCTCGATCGTCGCGTCGTACTCGGCGTTACTGAGCCGACGTGCCGTGACGATCCCCGGATCGCCCGCCGTCCGCTTGGCCTCGGCATCACGCAGACCATCGATCCAAGCCAGCACGCGATCGCGGTCGTTCTGATCCGGAATCATGCCGGCGTCCTCGGGCGGCATGTCGTCGATCGCGATCCGATCCCGGACGACCGACCAGTGCCGGAAATGGCGAAGCACCGCCGACGGGCTGACATCGCCGCTCAGATCCAGGTCTCCTTCGCGAGTGTCCGCGTTGTGACAGTCCCAGCAATACGTCTGCATGAAAGGCAACACGGTCGCCGCGAACGTCGCATCCTCGACCGGGCTGGCAGGCCCCGCCGCGTGCTGGGCGATCCCCAAAACGGGCGGCAACGCGAACATCAACGAAAGGACAAAACGCATGAGCGGGCAGGGTGGTCGAGAAGACGGGATCGACGCCAGATAGGTCGATCGCTCGGGAGGCGGGAAGAGCCCATTTTAGACGATCCAAGCCCCACGGTGGAGGCAAAAACCAGACCGCCGCGAACCTCCTGTGCAAACCTCCCAGACGGCTTGCAAAAACGCGAAGAAGCAAAGATACTCGACGCTCGACAATACGGACCTCGCTAAGCGGGGCAAGCCGAAGTGGCGGAATTGGCAGACGCGCTGGATTCAAAATCCAGTTCTCGCAAGGGAGTGAGGGTTCGAGTCCCTCCTTCGGTATTTCTTCGTGGGAAAGGACTTAGGTTGATTGGCCTGAGTCCTTTTTTTGTCTCTCCACTAAACGATCCGTGTCAGATCCGTGTCAGTCCATCGTTTACGTTGGGTTTGCGTCGCTGGTCTGGACGCGGTGTCCAGCCATAGGCTCACTCGCTCCACTCGCGAGAGAACCTACAAAAGCGGTCGTCTCGAAATGCCGGACGACGCTGACGCTGCGGTCTTCCTACTGACTGACGGCAAGATCGAAAGGCGTCGAGACGACTCCAAGCAAATCGACACGCGTTCAAACCTACGTCGGGAAGCGAGCCAAAAAACCTGGGATTCCAGGTCGGAAGCTAAGCCCGGCAACGATCAAAAAGGAACTGGTCACGTTGCATTCAGTCTGGAATTGGGCGTTGGTCGAATCAATCGTCGCCGCTACCGGCACCTGTTCGCGAGCAAGGAACGGGACGTCATGCAAAGCACACTTGGTTAGATCCCATGACAATAATTGTCATTTATTGACATTGGTGCTATGTTTCAGGGAACCTCAGCAAGGAACACCCTATGGCCAATACGCTAAATCTCTCTCTGACGGATGAGCTTCGAGCATTCGTCGATGCCAACTCCGGGAATGGCACGCTTTACGCTACGCCCAGCGAGTACGTCCGCGACCTGCTGCGGCAGCAAAAGGTGCGACAAGAAGCCCAGGCTGCCCGCGAAGCCATCCTGGACGGATACCAGGATGCGATTGCCGGTCGCACGCATGAATTCAAAGGCGACCTCGATTCCTTGCTCAAAAAAGTTCGGTAGTGGCCAAGAAACAATCTGGCGAGACCCGAATCCATCTCACTGAAAGGGCGCTTCGAGACATCGAAGGCATACGCATCTATTCCGTCAAGAAGTTTGGCAAACGTGTCGCCTCACAGTACATCACGAGCTTGGAAGCCGCGCTGACACGAATCAGCGAGAACGCTGACCTGCTTCGCAGTGAAACCGACTTCGATCCTGCATTTCAGTTCTATCCAGCCGGTAAGCATTTGCTTGTGTGTGATCGTCAGGCCGGATGGCATCTTCGTTTTGACCGTGATTCATGGCTCGATGGATATTCCGGCGAGACTCGCTGAGCTACAGCCAACTCTCGCTGCCGAGACCCGACTGCTGCACCACAAATTGATGCTGGCGAATAAAGAAACGATCGACGTGTAGCGGGTCGATTGCGGCAATGGACCTAGGCTAATCTCGGCCCAGCAATTTCGCGGTCGCTGCCGAAATGTCTTCTTGTCGCATCAGCGATTCGCCGACCAGGACGGCTTTCACGCCACCGCGGCCCAGCATCAAGACGTCTTCGTGCGTGCGGATGCCTGACTCACCGACCAGCAAACGATCGGCCGGGATCGACGGTCGTAAGTTCAACGTGTGCAACAGCGATGTTTTGAAGGTTCGCAAGTCGCGGTTGTTCACGCCGACCAAGTTCGTGCCGGTCGCCAGGACGGCGTCCAGGTTCGACGGTTCGTAAAGTTCGATCAGCGTTTGAAGTCCCAATTCGGCCGCTTCGTCGTGCAGCCGTTTCATTTCGCTGGCATTCAAACATTCGGCGATCAGCAGCACGCAGTCCGCACCGACGACGCGAGCTTGCAACAACTGATACCGGTCGACGATGAAGTCCTTGCGGAGGATTGGCAAGTCGACCGCCGCACGGACTTGTTTTACGTATTCCAGTGAACCTTGAAAGAACGGTTCGTCGGTCAGCACGCTGATGCACGCCGCGCCGCCGTCGCGGTACGCCACCGCGATCGATGCGGGGTCAAATTCGGCGCGGATCAGCCCGGCCGACGGGCTGGCCTTTTTGACTTCCGCGATCAAACGCACTTCGTCGGTCGCGGCCAGTGCGGCGTGAAAGTCACGCGTCGGCGGCAGATCCGCCAGCATCGATTCGAGCCGTGCGGTCGGAACGCGGTTGCGATCACGCTCGATCGTCGTTCGCGTTTGCGCAATGATGTCGTCCAGAATCGTCATCGTCGGATCGCGATCAATGCTTGAAGTGACGTCGGCCGGTCAGGACTAACGGCAGGTGGTGTCTGTTGCATGCGTCGATGACTTCGTCGTCGCGTCGCGATCCGCCGGGCTGAATGATCGCGACGATGCCGGCATCGGCGGCCGCCTCGATCGAATCGGGAAACGGAAAGAATGCATCGCTGGCCAGCACGGAACCGACCGAACGGTCGCCGGCTTTGTCGATCGCAATTTCGACGCTGTCGACGCGGCTCATCTGGCCCGCACCGACACCGATCAGCGAGGTGTCTTTACCAAGCACGATGGCGTTGGATTTGACGTGACGAACCATTTCCCACGCGAACGAAACATCATCCCAAAGTTCGTCGGCGACCTTGGTTTCGGTGACGGTTTTCCATTGCAGCGGCGAACTGGTCATGCGGTCGGCGTCTTGCACCAGCATGCCGCCGCTGATGAAGCGACGCTGGACCGAGGACGGCGGCACGTCCAAGCGTCCGACCTGCATCAGACGCACGTTTTCTTTCCAACGGGGCTTGCTGGTCAGGATGCCGACGGCCTCGGCGGAGAAATCTGGGGCGACGATCGCTTCGATGAACAGTCCCGGTTCGCACAACAATTCGGCCGTTTCGCGATCGACGGTGCGGTTAAAACCGAGGACGCTGCCGAACGCGGAAAGCGGGTCACCATCCAGAGCTTTCCTGCAGGCGCGGACCAAGTTTTGGTCGGTCGCGGCGCCGCAAGGATTATTGTGCTTGATCACGGACACGGCCGGTCCGCCGAAGCCACGGACGATGTCGAGTGCTGAATCCAGGTCCAGCAAGTTGTTGTACGAAAGTTCTTTACCGCTGATCTGACGAGCCGAAACCAAGTTGGCCGCTCGGACCGACGGGTCGGCATAAATGGCCGCTCGTTGATGAGGGTTCTCGCCGTAGCGAAGTTGCGCCTTTCGTCGCAATGAAAGGTTCAGGCTGCTGGGGAACTCGCCGCCGATCGAGTCGCCGCGCATGTAATCGGCGATCGCTCGGTCGTACAACGCGGTGTGGTCGAACGCGTCGGCGGCAAGTTGACATCGCAGCGCGATCGTTGTGCCGCCGGTCTCGTCCAGTTGCGCGAGGATCTCGCCGTACTGTTCGGGGCTGGTCGCAACGGCGACGTCGGTGTGGTTCTTGGCTGCGGCGCGGACCAGGCTGGGGCCGCCGATGTCGATCTGTTCCACGCATTCGGCGCGGTTGACACCGGCGCGTGACGCTGTCGCGGCGAACGGGTACAAATTTACGACGACAAGATCGAACGGCACGATGTCGTGTTCTTCGATCGCGTCCATGTGGTCGGTGCGGTCGCGGATCGCCAAGATGCCGCCGAAGATTTTCGGGTGCAACGTTTTGACGCGGCCGTCAAGCATCTCGGGAAAGCCCGTGTACTCGGCGACATCCAACACCGCGATGCCGGATTGTTCCAGGTGCTTTCGCGTCCCGCCGGTGCTGTAGATCGCCACGCCGGCGCGTTGCAGGCCGGCGGCCAAGTCGGAGAGTCCGAGCTTATCGCTGACGCTGATCAAAGCGGTACGAAGGGGGGCGACGTCGGAGGTGGTCATGGCGGTCCAAACAGCGGCAAACGGAAACTCAATCGAGCCCCTTGGTGTAATCGGCAAAAGCCCTCAAGGTCAACCGGGCAGATCGGCAGGTGGTGTGCCAAAGACAGCGTTCTCCATCTCGATCAGCATTCATAAATGCCTTCGTTTAACGACCAGCCGAAGACTCCGTTACTTCGTAGGTTCGCCACGCCGTGGCGGAGCATGCTTCCCTCACAAGCCGATCAAGCCGCTTCGCCCAGCCACCCACGGATCACATTGGCGGCGACCTCGGGGTTTCGGTCGACCAGAACAAGCAGTTCGTCTTTCAGCGTGCTGCCGGTGATTTTCATCTGATCGACATCTTCGCCCACGTCCTCCGTAACGACCGGCGGGGCAGGCAGTTCCAGTCCGAAACCTTCGCGGAATTCGGGGGGCGTGGAATCGCCGATGGTTTTGGCAGCCGAACGAGCCACCAACAGGGCCGCCACGCCCAGGAAAATCAGTGCGATCGTCTGCCACGAATTGGCAAGCCAAGTCAGCGCGATCTTCGTCGAATCGGGCTTCGCCAGGGCCGGTCCGGGCAAGTCGTAATAGTCAAACACTTCGACCAGCGGAAAACGGTCCGCTCCGTTGGCCACGTCGGGCAACAGCGGCGTCACGGCGGCCTTGATATTGTTGCTGGTTTCGGCGCGAAGCTTTTCAAAGTCCGTGTCGTTCATCGGCGGGACATCATCGGCCGCCAAGTCAGGATTCTTGCGAGACTCTTTTTGCGCGTGCAAGGTCTCGTAATAGCTTCGCGGCAATCCCACCGACACTCGGATGCGTTTGACTTGCAGCGAAGCCATCCGCGAATTTTCGTATTGCTGTCCCGCGACGCCACGCGTTTCGCGTTCATCTTCATTGGACTTCATCGTTTCAACGGTCTCGTCCAAGCTGGTCGGTCGGTTGCCGATCGCGTTGGGGACCGCGCCGGGGACGCCCCGTGGCGGTTGTCGATTGTTGGTCGTTTCGACCTTACGAGTCTTATTCGAAAGGTTAGTCGGTTCCGCGTCGTAACTTAGCGTCGTCTTTTCGACATCCATCGTCGGATCGATCTCGGCCGAGACCGCGATTTTTGCGGGATAGCCGATCAACAACGCTTGCACCTTCTTTTCAATCAACGCTTCGGCCTCGCGTTGCTTTCGCATCATCGGATCGTCGTCCTCGGCCAACGATGAACCGGACAGCTCGTTGGCGTCGGTGACAACGACGTCTTCCGTCTTCATGCCCGCGTACGCGCCGCGGACCAATTCTTGAATCGCGATCTTACGATGCCGCGGAAGCGACGCCGAGCCTTCGGGCTGAATGAACACGGAGGCCGTTTGAGCGATGTTTCGACCGAGTCCCATGCGATCGCTGCGATCATGAACGACGCGCGCCGCCTTGATGTCGGCCATCTGAGCGATGCTTTGCGACAGGTCCATCTCCAACGCCGCGTCGACTCGCGCGCCTTGCAGTTCGCTGGAATCAAACACGGTTGTCGCGTTGATCGCATCGGTGACGTAACTGTGCAGCGAAATCGGCAGCGTCGACGAACTTTCCATCGCCGCGACGTACTCATCCTTGGAGTCGCCCGGGATCATCATTCGCGTGCCTTCGCGTTTCCAGTCTTTTAAGCCGGCGACGCTAAAGGCCATCTCCATCCCGGCCAACTCTTGTTCGCTGAACGTTTGCCCGCCGAACAGGTATTCGCGTCCATCGGTGGAATCGCCTTTGACCAAGAAAGCCAATCCGATCGCGATCGCGGCGACCAACATTCCCGTGATGATCCGCGACTGCATCGGCATCAATGCAAATGCTTCGCGAGCCTGGTCGGTCGTCTGTTTCAGGAAGCTCATGGATGGGGAAGAATAGGTGTTGGGTGTTAGGTGTTAGGTGTTAGGTGTTAGGCTAAATCTGGATCTGCTGGACCTCTCGGTAGGCTTCGATCAACTTGTTACGCACCTGCAACATCATGCGAAAGGCCAAGTCCGCTTTTTGCACGGCCGTTAATACTTCGGCCTCGTTGACATTGCCGCCGGTCAACATCGAATGGACCATATCGTTGGCGTCCATCTGCATCGTGTTGACGCTTTTGACTTGGTCGGTCAAGAAGCTTCCAAACGAACTCGCTTCCGACGCACCCCCGGCCGCTCCGGCCGCTCCGGTTTGACCTATCCGAAACGATTCGCTCGGGGACGCCGATTTGCCGACCGGCCCGAACGGCGACGGGGGGCGAGCAGGCGGTTGAATTCCAGATATCGGGCGCATCAGGATGAAAGAAAAAGTCGGCCGGCAAAAGAAATGGGTGGAAGAATCTGCAAACGGGCTGCGTCACGTTACGCCAAAATGCTTAACGTTTCGCGGCTGAGGTTTTTGGTGATTTCCATCACACCGACGTTGGCTTCGTAGGCTCGTGTGGATTCGAGCGCGTCGACCATTTGCGTCGTCAAGTCGATGTTGGGATACGCGACATACCCTTTGTGCTTGCCCTCGGTGATCGCCAGCGGATGATTGGGTTGGTAGCGGTAGTTTGGTTCCGCTTCATCCATCTTGATCTCCGCCACCTTCACACCGGACGCGCCCGAAATTGTCATCGAGTCGTCGGTTTGAAAGACGACCTCGCGAGCACGATAAGGATTCGGCTTGCCCGTTTCGTCAGTCAAAGAAGACATGTTGGCAATGTTCCCCGAGACCGCGTTCAAACGAGTCCGCTGGGCAACGAGCGCCGAAGTGCTGATGTCGAGAGCTTTAAGCATTGGATGAAGCCTTGGTGTTCGGTTCTTAGTTTTAAAATTCAATCGGCGAAGCGGATGTTGTGGATGGGGAGCTATATCCACTCTAAAAATCGGCGGCTAGCGCCTTGCCGCTCATCGTTGGAAATGTCCCAACGACTAAATCAACAGCTCCCCAACGCCAAGCCGGCTAATCAAATGTGACCCTGTCCAGCTAATACCTAACCCCTAAAGCCTTTCTTAAGCCTTCTCCGTGATCGCCGCTCGCAGCAGCGCGAACTGGCTTCGCATCGTGGTGATGGCCAATCCATGCAGGTGCTGGTTTTTGGCCAGTTCAGTGACTTGTTGTTCCATCGAGACGTCGCTCTGGTCATGGAAGACGACTTGTTCGGTGGCCGCGCGGGGACCGGTGTAAAGATCGTCACGAGTCAATGGGCTTCCGTGCATGGCTTGCACTTCACTTCCACGCTGAATCGACTCGGCCAAAGCGTTTTGAAACTCATTGACGTCAAGGTCGCGTGAGCGGTAACCGGGCGTGTCCAGGTTGGCCAAATTGCCGGCCAATAGTTCGTGACGTCGCTGGGCAAACGTCAACGTTTGTTCGAGCGCCGCGAGCGGTGTTTTGCCGAAGATTCCTTGCATGGTTTGGCCTCGCGTGGGCGGTTGGCGACTAAGCGGCTTTTCGTTGCTCGCTGGCCGTCGCAACCGGGATTGTCACGGTGACGCTGCCGCCGCCTTGCGGACAGTTTTGCCATGCGAGCGACGCACCGATTGCGGCGGCGGCCAGCGGACGGCTTTGCGCCCGCGTGCTGACGTCTCGACCGGTGTCGGCAAATTCAAGATCGATGCCCGATCCGCTTTCGCAGGCCGTGATCATCAAGTCGCCGCCGCGCGCCATCTCGGCTAGCGCCTGGCCAGTCAGCGAACGCACCAAATCCACCATCCGCTGCGGATCGGCGGGGACCTTGATTTCAACATCGATGTCCAGTTCCAAGCAAACCGGTGCGGCGTGTTGAATCAACATCGGTGCAGTGACCGATTCGACCAGAACGGCTAATGATCGGCTTGTCGTTGGGTCGATCCAATGATTTGACATGGTAGGTCTCCGATTCCTTCGGTGACAGTTTTGGTGGACATTCGGGTCACCACATGACCCCATCAATAACTCCACCTTGGCTGATAACCCGCCAAACGTTTTGGACGCAAGCTCAGTTTGAAACCGAAGGCATCCCAACTTGAATTAATTGCTGGATAAATCCAAACTTCCGCCGGTCGGACGGGGCGGTTGGTTTTGAGCGTAGCGATTGACCGCGTCACGTCCGCTGGTCACGCGGCTCAGTTTGGTTTGCATTTCGACGCGTGAAACATCCAGCTTCGCTTCGCAAGCGGCTTCGATCGCCAGCAACTGCTGGTGCATGGCGTCGCATTCGTCCTGCCAAACGCGGCAGCGATTTCGCTGTTCCGGTGACGACCAATGTCGCGTCATCGGATCTTCGCCGGCGGCTTGCGACAAGGAAGCTGCCAACTTGGAAAGCTGCGTGATCAGCGACTGCTTGTCCGACAGCGTTCGCATCAGATCGGTCATGCGAGCGTCATCGATCGCGGCCATTTGCGTCTCGCTGAATTCCAACAGCTTGCTCAGCACGTCGCGTCGCCGGCCGATCAGATCCACCAGTTCGTCTCCGTTCATTATCAATCCTTTGTTGTCCGTCGTGGCGAATCTTTAAGTGGACCACCGGGCTCATGCTTCGTTCGCGTCGATCCGCGAATTCATCCAAGTCAGGTAGTCTTGCCAGCCTTCGCGGTCGAACCGAGTCAATTCGGCGAACCGTCCGTCCCATTCGGGAGGAATCCGCGACAGTACTACCGACGCCTGCTTAACCAGCAAGTTGGATTCCTGGCGACGGCCGAGATCTTTGACGCACGCGGCGCGACCGAGAATCGCTTCAAGCGCGGTGGGTTCGTTGATATAACGTAGTTCGATGACGCGGTACGCGTCGATCGCTTCGTCCATGCGTTTCATCTCGCGAAGCGTATCGGCTTCCGCCATGTAACAGTTTCGCAGGATCGCGTCCTGTTGGGGTGGCAAGCGTGATTCTTCTTCTCGCGAAACAAGTTTCTGGCGAAGGTCGGCGAATCGGTCCAGCGCGATTTGCAGTTCTTGATCCGATTGGGCGTGCAGCGAACGTTTCGCGGCTTCCAGAATCTCGGGCGACTCGGCTTCGATCCGTGGCCACTGGGCTGACAACAGGTGAGCACGGCCGGCCAGGTAGGCGGAATGAAGTGCGATTGGAATGCCGTACCGCTCCACCGATTCTTCCAAGTAGCGGATCGCTTCGCTAAGCACCGGTTGGTTCGCTCGCAAGGCTTTGGTCCGTGTGTCGGAGTCCGTTTTTTCGGCGGCCAGTTGGTTCTGATACGCTTCCTCGAATCGCATTTCACCGAGCTTCAAAAGCGAATCCCGCCAAGCCGGACTTTGCGGCGTTAAATCGCCGTCGCGAAGATTGTCCATCAAATATTGGCGGGCGAGGTCGAGTTCGCGTCGTTCGGTGTGCGCTTCGGCGGCCAGCAGTCGAGCGTCGTATCGAAGCGGATCCCGGGGATATTCAATGATGCAGGCTTCGACGGCTTCGATCGCTTTTTCTTCGTCGCCCTCGGCAAGCAGCGCGCGTCCAAAGGCGACTAAGCCACGCGGTTGTCGACGTCGATCTTCGTATCGCAGGTACGGTTCGAGCAACCGAATGCTGCGTCGAAAGTGGCGTCCCTGTTGATACGCTTCGATCGCGGCCCACTGTGCCGGCAAGTACTCGTTGGTATCGAACTTTAGTTCCGCGGCCCGCGCGAATGCGTCGCCGGCGGCGCGATACCTGGCCCTGGCGCGCGTCGAGGTCACGGCGGAGACTTCGCCGCTGA
The DNA here is from genome assembly GCA_963836865.1 of Pirellulaceae bacterium. Classification (GTDB taxonomy): domain Bacteria; phylum Planctomycetota; class Planctomycetia; order Pirellulales; family Pirellulaceae; genus Rubripirellula. Next base: position 459,771 of record CAWILC010000007.1, read on the forward strand.
TGTCGGTGCCGTCGGCGATCGTCGCTTGGGCCCATTGGCGATAGCTGATTCCTTCTTGCGTCAGTGCTTCGGCCGACGCGAACACGGGCGGCAAACTTCGCGCGGTGTCGATCGAGTTCTTGAAGTCGCCGGATCGACGCAAGTCCTCGATCGCGTCAATGAGTCGCCGGCTGAATTCTTCCATCGTGACGGCGTCCGAATCGAACCCGCTCGGATCGCCAATTTCCCGCATCAGGTATCGCGTCGTTTGCAAGACTTCGACGCCGCGACCTTGCCGGGCGAGCAATTCGATTTCTTCCAGTCCGCCCAAGATTGCTTCGGATCCGAACGGTCGGCTTTGACGCAAGGTCGTCAGCAAGCTGAGCCCGTCGTCGAGACGTCCAGCGGTCAGGTACCCGCGTGCCAGCCACAGTTTTGCCCGCGACGAAGTCCTCGGCGCAGCCTCGCGAGAGAGTCTACCTAGCGTTTCAAGCGGCTCGCTCAATTGCTCGGCGACCTCGCTGCGATTCTCCAGTGCATCCTTTGGTAACGCACCGAACTGGTCCATCGCTTTGCGGACTTCAACGATATTTTGATAGAGCGAAATTTCGTCGCGATAGTCGATCTCGGCACCTTGCCGTGCCACGTCCGTGCCCAGCGGGCGAGAAAGTATGTCGGCGGCCACCTTTGCCGCGTCGCCGTAACGTCCCAGCTTCATCAGCGATCGAATACGAATCCCTTGGGCCTTCCAAATCATGTCGTTGGTCAGCGATTCGTCCCGCAGGTGTTCCTCGATCGTCCGGACCGCCGGTTCGGCGGACTCGTTCGATGGCGATCGCAAGTGGGCTTCGGCGATCATGGGAAGCAGTCGCCGGCGAGTGGTAGGATTGCGTTTGACGGCAATCAACAACGAGTCGGCGGCCTCGGGGAATCGTCCGGTTTGAAAGTAGGCTTCGCCCAACATCCGATGCCCGTCGGTTTGTCGCCCGGGCGGAAACCCGTCGCGACGCGAACGCTCGAGCGGTTCGATCGCGTCGAACCACATTTGACGTCGCTGGCGAAAGTCGTCGAGGTCGGCGGCGCGAGCAAACTTGCCCGCCCCGACCAGGAAGTCTCGCAAGCTGATCCACTCGGCGAGGGGATCCGTGGCCGCTTCGTCTTCGTCGGATTCGTCGACCGGGAGATCTGTCGGCGGCGCTTCGCCTTCGGGGGGCAATGCGTCGATCGCGGCTTGCTCCGGGTCAGACATCGCGTCGCCGTTTTGAAAGGCGGTGCTTTTTGGGGTTGGACCTTCCGATTCGAATCGGACGTTTGCGGCCAATTCACCGGCGACGATCGGACGGCCCTCGACGAACTCCTGCGCCGCGATTCGAAGGACCTCGAAGTCGTCCGTTACCCCCGATCGCCACCAAATCGAAAACAGCAACGCAAACCCGGTGATCGCCGCCAGCGCAGCAGCCATCATCAGACCGGTCGTGATCTTGTCGGACCGAGAGATCGACGGCGCGGCAGTTTCAGGCGGTAGAGATTTGGCCATGCGGGGGTTTCACGGACGGAGGAAACCTGTCGCATAACAAAAACCGCCCCGCCGAGCCAAGACCGATGTCGCCCGACGATCGCCCGACGAACGTTCGGCGACTCATTCAGCCGTGCAACGAGTGGTCCATTCTTGGTGACCGATCACGTCGCTGATAAACATTTGCTGAGCCACCAAGATCGAACGTTGGAGTTCTTCGGCGGTGACTTTGCCGGCTTCGTTCTCGACGTCCAGCGTTCCGGTCGCATCCCGCAAGAATTCAACTTTGTAGCCGCGGTGAAACGCCTGCCGCGCGGTCGTGTCGCAGCACATTTGCGTCATGTAACCGGCGATGCAAACGGTGTCGGCCCCGAGCTGCCGAAGCCAATCGCTTAAGTCGGTGCCGGTGAACGACCCGGGCAACTGCTTGTCGATCAAAATGTCACGCGGACGCTTCTCGACTTCGTCGTGCAACTGCCACATGTCCGAAGCCTTTCGAAAGATCGGCGAGTCGGGGTCGGGCTGGTGGTGACGGATGACGGCGGTCGGAATCTTTTGCTCGGCCGCAAAGTCCATCGTTTTTAGGATCCGGTCGAGATGCCCGGCGGGGTGAGAAATCGGGAAGGCACCGTCGAAGTACTCACGCTGGACGTCGATGACAAGAAGTGCTCGTGGCATGGTAGCGGTCGCCTTCACAGAGGTTCAAAAAGGGGGGATCAGACCACTAGCGAGATTCGGTGTCGCCGTTGTCTTCGCCGGGGGTGTCTGAAGCGGCTTCCGGCTCGGCGTCTGAGTCCGGCTCCGGCGCATCAACTGGTTCTTCCGGTTCCTTCGCGGCGTCCGCTTCTTCCTTCTGCTTGGCTTCCGCTTCCTGTTTCTTCTTAGCCTCCGCGGCGGCCTTGGCTTCCGCCTCCGCCTTCATCGCTTCCTCCTCGCGACGTTTTTCCTCGGCCTCCAGTTCTTTCATTCTCGCCGCCGCCGCTTCGTCAGCCTTGGCTTGAATTTCGACGTACTGCTGCTGGTCGATTTGGCCGTACTCCCCCATCAATTCGACAAACGTCTTCAGCGGGAAGTCATCCGGCACCTCTTCGCTATCGATCGCGATCGAATAACGACGGATCGAATCGAAGAGGTCATTGGCGCTGTCATCGATGACCAGGATCGGATAATCGTCAAAGATTTCGGCCCAGACCTCAAAGGCCTGTTCATAGAGCTCGATCGCGCGGTCGAGTTCGGCGTCTTCGTTTGCTTTTTCGGCGTCGTAGATCAATCGCCTAGCGCGAACGGTTCGTTCTTCCTGTTCCGCTTGGGCCAACGATTTCCAGTACGCGTAATTGATTTGTTTGCGATAGCCGTCGGTCTTGTTGATCCGAGCGTCCAGCGCCTCAATTTCGCCAACGATTTGAATGGACTCCAGGCGAACCGACGGGTCGGCCGACCGGGCCATCTCGGACAAGTTGGGAATCAAGCCGGACTCGATGCTTTCCCGCATTTCTAAGTCGTTGCCGGCGAGCTCCTGCTTTGGCTTGGTGTAAATTTCCAGAAGGTTGTCCGGCAGTGAATCAATCAGCTTCTGCTTTTCGGCGTCAAACGTAGCCTTGTTTAGTTCTCGGAACTGAGCAATTTTCTCCAGTTTTTGGCGTCCAAGTTCGTCGATTTGGTCCAGCTTGATCGTGAACGGGGATGTCGTCGGAATGCTGCGATTGCCGAACGAAAACCAATCCTCGGCGGACATTTGCCACGCGTTCTGGGCTCGTTCGTCAAGGATGCCTTCCTTCTCGATCGCTTCGGCGTGCCGGAACCGCCACTTCGGCCCGGTCTCGTAAAAGTTCAGCGGCGTTTGGCGACGGATCTTTACGCCGGCATCGACAATGTCATAACCATGGTTCAGCCACAGACGACCGACCAACCAGTTGTCAGGCTTGCCGAGCGGCCCGCGAGCTTCGGGGCTGTCGACGGCGATGTCCTCTTCGACCAGTGCGTCGTGCAACACTTCGTCGTCGGCGAACAAGCGGCGGAACTGCGTCTTTTCATCCGCCATGCCCATCTTCGCGCCATAGAACCAACCGGTGTACCAAACCAGTCGCGGCGCGGTGCGGTTCTGGCGAACGCCACGGGTCAGGAACTCGGTTCCTTCGCGGACCATTTCGTACCGTTGGCGGTAATCATCAAACTCCGTCGAAACGTTGTAGGCAAGATTGTGGGCTTGGTGTTCCCAGACCTTATCGAAGTGAGGTTGCAGCAGCGCGATGTTGTTCAGCGTCGCCTTCAAGCGATCCCACTCGTGAAGCACTTTGTACTCGTGCGCCTTGTTCCAAAGCAGCGTTGCCGCGACGCCACGCAGGCCCAACGATGCCAGCTTCATCGTTTCACTGGACGGACTGATTTCACCCAGTTCGCTTTCGGCGATGTTGTACTTGATCCGCATCTCGGACAGCTCGCCGCCCAAATCGTTCTTGCCGCCGGACGGTTGTCCGAGCAAGTACAACGGGATCAGCATGGCGACCAAGATCACCAAGTACACCAGTTTGCGACGCAAAGTATTAGTTCGGTTCATGCCGCGATCTCACGCGATTTCAAGAAAAAGTAACTGACCATGAATGCCAACACGCAGTATCCAAGCGTGGCGGCGGCGTGTCGAAGTAGCAGTGCGCCGAAGATATCGAAGCCGCTGGCGGCGTATTCCGCCGTGCCGACCATCTTGGGCAAGTTCGGAAGCGCCGTCGCGATCGCGTCCAGCGTGTAAACGATTCCTGCGTCGACGGTCTTGATGACTTTCGCCGCGATCGTATCGACGTCCAACTGGGTCGTCATCGCGTCTTGGCGAAGCAACCGGACCAGTGATTCGATCGGACCGCCGCCTCGTTCGATCCCCTCATCGATGTAGTGCCGCGTGTCGTAAACCTGTTCGGCCGAGAATCCCAGCAGAACGCAAACGAAAGTCGCCACCATCGCGACCGGGCCGCTTAGGAAGGTACTGAACATGACACCGAACGCGATCACCATCGTCATCTGCAACCAAATCGATGCGTACGCCTTGACCAAGTTCCACCAGAACGAGCTTTCATCGGGACGCAAGTAAACGCCACTTCGCGTCACGCCCAGGTATTGGCTTCGGTCCAGGCAGCGAACGATCACTTTTAATCGTCCCTGGTCGTCGACTAAGTCCTGGAACACGTTCAACGTCGTCGTTTCGTTGTCCTTTGTGCCTTCGGTTTCCAGCGGCAGCAATTGTTCGTCGACGGTGTATTCGTCGACCACAAATGCGATCGGATTGGTTTCGATCGGCTTGGTCGGATGCTTCATCGTGATCGAGCCGCGGATGCCCGATTCGATGTCGCCTTTGTAAGAACGATAAGCGCGAAGCGACAAGTCGATCGGAATGTTGTTGGGATATCGCTCGGGCGTCACGTTATAGAACGTGAACTCAGCCGCACCGAGCGTGCCGCCTTCGACGTAGCCGTGTTCGACCTTGCGAGTGCCACGGGCGACCCCGATCAATCGCGAGACGCCTGCGCTGCCGTAACCGCCGGACATTTGTTCGTTGCCGACGTCGATGCCGGCATCTTTCGCTTCGCCGGCGCGGTCGAAAAATTGAATGTCGCCGTACGAAGGAATACGCGCACGAAGAGCCCCGGTCGGCGATCCGATCGAGAACTTGCCGTCGCTGGTGCGAGTGACGACGTGCTTGTGGCCGCGAACGCTGTCGGTGATGCCTTGGGTAAAGTTGCCGTCTTCATCGGCTTCAATCGTGAAGGTGTGCTTGTGATTGCGAACGTAATCGGTTTCGCCTTCTAACCGGTCGCCGACTTCACGAACTTCCACGACTTCAGTGTGCGTGTGCCGCAGACCTCGCGTGACGAACAGGTAGCTAGCCAGCCCCATCGGGATCAGCACCATCGTGCCGACGCCGATAAAGCCCAGCATTCGTCCGAGCACGATTTCGGTCGGGCGTACGGGCTTGGTCACGATCGTGTAGATCGTCTTGCTTTTGATGTCGGCCGGCAAACTGAACGCACTGATGAACAGGGCCAGCGCCAGCACGAGGTAGTTCGTCGCCGTCAACACGAAGCTGACATAAAGCCGCGCCGGGTCGTTGCTGTCCGGGTTCAAGTACCATCCGGCCAGCAGCAGCACCGCCAAGAACAAGCCGACCACGAACAACACCCGCCGGCGAATCGCTTCCTTGAACGCAAGCTTTGCCAGCGCGAAGATTCGCCGCGGCGAGGTGCCGGGCAAGTCGAATCGAACCAGGTCGCGAACCGTGCGAGCGACCGCGTAAAACCCTTCGCCCGGTCCATATCGCGCCGCCGAGACGACGTAACCGACCAGCAATCCCAATACGATCGCCAGCACGAACAGGACGATGCCCTGAAGCGCCGCGCTTTCGAGGAACGCGTTTGGTCGGATCAACCATTCCGAAAAGGACCAGAAATCGTCCGGCTGCAAATTCATTGTCCGGCCTCACCGCTGGTCGTGTTGCCGCCAGTTGAATCGCCACTCGTTGAATCGCCACTCGTTGAGTCACTGGGCGTTGAAACTCGCCGAGCCCCCGGTCGTGATTCGCTTTCGCGGACGATGTTCAAGAACAGGTCTTCCATCGTCGCAGTCGGATTGTCGATCGACTTCAGCGTTCCGCCGTGACGGGCGATGACGTCGGCGATCTCGGCCTTGGCCGCATCGGTCAAGCCCGACGCATGGACTTCGGTGACGTCTTGGACTTTCAAAAGATCGTCGACGCGGCCGAGCTCTTTCAGCTCGCCCTGGTGCAAGATCGCGACGCGGTCGCAAACGTCTTGCACGTCGGCCAGTTGGTGGCTGCAAAGAAGAACGGTCTTGCCCTGGTCCCGCAAGTTCAAGATCAAGTCCTTCATCTCGCGGGTTCCGATCGGGTCCAGGCCCGTCGTCGGTTCGTCCAGCAGGATCAGGTCGGGATCGTTGATCAGCGCCTGCGCCAGACCGACGCGGCGAGTCATCCCCTTGCTGTATTCGCGAAGCTGCCGGTGCTTGGCCCCTCGCAAACCGACCATATCAATCAGTTCGGCGACGCGGCGGCGGCGGTCGGCTCCCGACATGTCGAACAACCGACCATAGAAGTCGAGCGTTTCTTCGGCGGTCAAGAACTTGTACAGGTACGATTCTTCGGGCAGGTATCCGATCCGCTCATTCTTGCTGGTCTCGGTGGCGTCTTTGTCGAACACCAAGACGCGGCCACTGGTCGGGAACAGCAGCCCCAGGATCAGCTTGATCGTGGTCGATTTGCCCGAGCCGTTGGGACCCAGCAGGCCGAAGATTTCGCCCTGCTTGACTTCAATGTCCAGCGACTTTAGCGCATTGACCTTCTTTCGGCCCCAGAAGTCACGATAAATTTTGCTTAGGTTGCGAGTCTCGATGACCACGCCGGAACCGGCTGGAGAGGTGGCGGGCTGCGACGAGGTGGCGTTTTCGGCCTCGGCGACCGCCGTTGCTGGGTTGTCCACTGGCTGGCTTCTCTGGAAAGACAAAGGATAAAGACAAAGGATCGAATCGGAAGGGAAGAGTTTGTACGCTACGGGGCCGCCGTCGTAAGGGTTCATCGTCGACCTTTTTCCGGATTAAAAAACCTTCTTCCGGATTCCAAAACGGGGCCGTCTCGGATTCGCTAACCTATCCGCCCGCTTGGTTTCCTCTCCCTTCGGCCCGGCGGCGAAGCCGCCGGGCCGAAGGGAGAGGAAAGGTTTTCGTGTCGGTCTTATCCCAGGGTTACGGTCGACTCGCTGACGCTCGCCGCCCTCACCCTGGGCTAATCTTTGCCGTCGCTACGCGACTAGAACAGACCGCGAAATGAACCTTTTGGAACGATCTTGAGCCCTGACTTTCGCGACCACGAACCGCTTTGCACCGACCCGCAATACCTGGCGGCGGTCGATTTCTTGTATGACCGGATCAATTACGAAAAGCTGACCAGCGGCACCGCGACGTACCGATTTCGGCTCGATCGGATGCGATCGCTGCTGACGTCGCTGGGACTGGACCACTTTTTGTATCCGGTCGATGCGTCATCCGCTGCCGGCTTGCCGTCGGTTCCGCTGGTTCATCTGGCCGGTACCAAGGGCAAGGGATCAACCGCGACCATGGTGGCGTCCGCGTTGACCGCGGCGGGCTATCGGACGGGGCTTTACACCTCTCCCCATTTGCACCGACTGGAAGAACGGTTCCGTATCGACGGCCAGCTTTGTGAACCAGCGACCTTCGTCGAATTGATCGATCGGCTTCGGTCGGTGGGTGAGGCCGACCCGGCACCGTCGTTCTTCGAGCTGACGACGGCGCTGGCGCTGCTCCATTTTCACCAACATCGCTGCGACGCCGTTGTACTGGAAACCGGCCTGGGCGGACGGCTGGACAGCACCAACGTTTGCTGGCCATCGGTGTCGGCGATCACGACGATCGGGATGGACCATCAACACGTCCTGGGCGACACGCTGGCAAAGATCGCGGCCGAGAAAGCCGGCATCATCAAGCCGGACGTGCCCGTGGTCAGCGGCGTTATCAAGCCGGATGCCGCCGACGTCATCGCGCAAGCAGCGGCTCGCGTCGGGGCGAGCCTTTACGCTCGGGATCAACAATTTTCTTTTCGCTGGACGCCGAAGCCCGATTGGGGATCGCACGCCGTGTTCGAGTCTTACGATTCGTCGCTAGGCCAATCGATGGACTGCGATCTGCCACTCGAAGGCGGCCATCAAGCCGGCAACGCCGCCGTCGCAATCGCGATCGTGCGACTGCTTCGGGAACGCCATTCGATGACCGTCGACGACAGCGTGATGCGCAACGCACTTGCCAAACTGCAATGCGAAGGCCGCGTCGAACGCTACGCAATGAAAGGCGGCGTGACGGGCATCATCGACGCGGCGCACAACGCCGATTCGATCGGGGCACTTTGCGAGTGCATCGAACGCCGCGCGGCCGGCCGGCCGGTGGCGATCGTGTTCGGGACCAGCATGGACAAGGACGCGGACATAATGCTGAAACGAATCGCCGAGTTGGCCGAGCGCATCGACTTGCGATCGTTGTGGCTGACCCGCTTTCGGGGCAACCCGAGGTTCCACCCGACCGCGGAACTGCTGCCGCTGGTGCCATCGTCGGTTCAATCACGAACCCACGTCGACGAAGATCCGATTGCGGCGTGCGAACTGTCGATGGCAACTATCAGCGGCGGTGGAACGCTGATCGTCTGCGGATCGTTCTTCCTGGCCGCAGAGACGCGGCACTGGATGGCAACGCGGTAGGTAAGAGATTGTTTAACGCCCAGCCGGAGGCATTGGCCACGTAGGTCCGCCACGCCGTGGCGGAGCGTTGCACTATCGCCAAACAGCGAAGCTGTTCGGCCTCGCCACGGCGTGTCGAGGCTACGAATGCCGACGGCATTGACCATGTAGGTCCGCCACGCCGTGGCGGAGCACTGCATTGTCGCCAAACAGCGAAGCTATTCGGCCTCGCCACGGCGTGTCGAGGCTACGAATGCCGGCGGCGCTGACCATGTAGGTCCGCCACGCCGTGGCGGAGCATTGCATCGTCGCCAAACAGCGAAGCTGTTCGGCCTCGCCAAGGCGTGTCGAGGCTACGAGTGCCGTCGGCGTTGGCCACGTAGGTCCGCCACGCCGTGGCGGAGCACTAGCATCGAGCGATGCTTAGTCCAGGAACCCGACCAGGTCTTGGCTGCGGCTGGGTTGCTGCAGCTTGCGGACGGCTTTGGCTTCGATTTGGCGAATGCGTTCTCGGGTGACCTTGAAGATGTGACCGACTTCTTCCAGCGTGTAGCTGTAGCCATCGCCCAAGCCGTAACGCAGCTTGATGATCTCGCGTTCGCGATACGACAACGACTTTAAGACGCCTGCGATGCGATCGCGAAGCATTTCCTGGGTCGCACCGATCTGCGGACTTTCCGCGGTTCCGTCGGGCAACAAGTCGCCGAACTGGCTGTCCTCGCTGTTGCCGACCGGACGGTCCAGCGAGATCGGGAATCGTGACATCGTCAGCACTCGACGCGCTTCTTCGACGGTCACGTCGGCGCGGCGAGCGGTTTCTTCGATGGTCGGTTCGCGTCCGAGTTCTTGCAGCAACTGCCGAGCGACGTTGCGGACTCGCGACATCGTTTCGACCATGTGAACCGGAATCCGGATCGTGCGGCTTTGGTCAGCCACGGCGCGGGTGATTGCTTGACGAATCCACCACGTCGCGTAGGTACAGAATTTGAACCCGCGTCGATATTCAAACTTGTCGACCGCTCGCATCAGGCCCGCGTTGCCTTCTTGGATCAGGTCCAAGAACGACAGCCCACGGTTACGATACTTTTTCGCGATCGACACGACCAAACGAAGGTTGCCTTCGCTGAGTTCTCGCTTGGCCTGTTGGTATTCGCTGTAGACCTTCTTGAGCATCATCACGCGGTTTCGAAGCGACGTCGGCGTTTCCTGGCACGCGGTCAAAATTTGACGACGTTCGCGCAGCAAGTCTTCGCGGACTTCGCGGCCGTGCTTGGTACGTTTTTGGTCGCTGACTTCGGCTTCGATTTGCGTTAAACGGTGCGAGAACTTTTCCAGCAGCTCGATCCGAGTTTCGATTCGCTGGGTCCGAAGTCCGAGTTCCTCGATCAATCGCACGGCGCGTCGGCGTCGACGGGCGAGCGATCGCCACGCTTCGGCGCGGCGGCGCGTGGACGCACTTTTCGACAACGACACTTTCCAGTCGTGGCGATTGCGACGCAGCAGCGTTTGCAGGGTCCGCAGGTTATGCGGCAACCGGCCGAGGATCTGTTCTTTTTCCAATCGATCGGTCACCGACACTTGGACGGTGCGATCGAACGGCAATTGACCGCGATAGACCTTCTTGAGCGTCTTGTACGCTTCGACCAGGACGAAGTGGTTTTCCAGAAGTTTGGTACGGAAGCGGCGACGGGTTTCTTCGATTCGCTTGGCCAATTCAATTTCTTGGCGGCGGGTCAGCAACGGGATCTCGCCCATTTGCGTCAAGTACATGCGAACCGGATCATCCGACCACGATTCACTTTCGTCGACCGAAAGCAATTCATCGGGGCTGTCCAGTTGGACTTCACCATCGGCCGGACCGCTCATGCCGCCGCCTTCTTCGTTCTCGTCAACAGGCAGCTTCCGAAAGCCACCGGTCATGGCTTCAGTGCTTTGGGCGTCGACGGATTCAAAGTCGTCCAAAAGGGTATCGAACAAGAGTGGGACTCCTCGCGAAAGGCAAATGGGTGAATGAAATGGAGACGTGATCGGTCGCCAAGGTCCGTTCGCGGGTGTTCGTTCAGTGCCGTCCGGCGGTGCCTCGGTCGGGTTCGACATTCCCAAGTGGGAGGGCGAACGTCAGTCGAGGCCGGGAAGTCGGCTCAAGGAGGTGCGAATCAGGGCTTGGTGCGAAAGAGCGGACTTGCCGCGGTCAAATTCACGTCTAAAAAAAGGTCAAATGGAGGGGATAAAACGAAATTTCGGATGCAAAACAGGGATCATTTCAGCGAGTCAACAATGCACATCCTGCGCAATTCATTTTCCCAATCATGACGATTCGACCTTGAAGGCGTTCTGATCAAAAACCGATGGTTTCGACACCAAGCGATCCTGATCAAACGCTCCATCCGTGATCGAACAACGTGGACCTAGCAGATTCACAGCACGCTGATGAGGTTCATCAACTTTCAAACTGTACCACCATGATGATCCGAACGTCGCCCCTCGTCATTGAAATGGAAAAAAGTTGCGATTGAGTCGTCGTTTTGCTCTCGGCTATCTCTAACGATAGATCCAAAAGAGTCGACTGGCACCCGCAACAATGTCCCATAGGGAAGCGAATCTCTCCGGAAGAAGACTTGGCCGGTCATCGGAAACGATCACGAGGCCGATCGAACAAGCGTGTCCTGATCGATCGCGATGGTTTTGTTGACCATCAAAAGGCTTGCGAACTCAATCGCTGGCTTCCCCGTACTGATTCACCTCTTGCTGAACTACATTATGTCTTGCCGCTGCCATCCAGTTGGCGTTCGGTAAAAGCATCCACTGGAGAAGGATCCCGCGTCTTGCGAGACTCCGCATCCGAACAAAACAGTTCGCTATTGGTGACCGCGATTCACTGGTTGCGGTGTCCGGCGTGAGCCATTTCCGGTGCGTAAAATCTTTTCATCAAGATCAGCACAGAAAACAGTTCAAACGGGAGCGGTCGTTGGGGCCGGTGGTGCCGTTTACTGTCTCGAATTCTAGTCACGTCGTCGATCCGGTCCAGTCGACCGGGGCGTAAATCTTCTTCAAACTTTCACGCTCATGCATCTTCTGCCCTGTCCCGAGTGCCAAACGGCGATCCCCGTCACGACCAGTCAGGCCGGTGGGCAAGTCCCCTGCCCCAAGTGCGGTCACGACGTCGATGTGCCCACGCTCGGTAAGATCCGCCAATTGCCGCTCGCCCCGTCCGATGGGGCCGCCGCAATCGCCGATCAAGCGGCGCCCGCGGGGGCATCCTCGGGCGGATCAATCGGCTTTCTGGTGCTGGGTTTGATCGCGACCGCGTCGATCGTAATCGCCGGGTTTTGCGGCATTCGGTGGCTGACGATCGACGTTCCCCTGACCACGCCAAAGCACATCGTCCAATACGAAAAGGCCTACCAAGAGCTCAGCCCGGCCAACCTCGTTCGCGAATACGAACAGATGGAAAAGTACGCCCTTGAGATGGTCCCGATTTCAAAGTACACGAAAATCGAACAAACCAAGGCAGCGTGGGCTCGCAACACCGCCGTCGCTGGTGGCGTCGGGTTGCTGTCTGGCATCGGTGCCTTCTTGATGATCGGTCGAGGCCGAAAACGGACCTGATTCTGCGCCGCGAAAATTTCGCGAACTGGTCAGGCGGACACTTGGTGGCGGTCGGGTGAGCCAATCCTTTGTAGGTCAATTGTCCCAATTGACCCGCAGACTTATCCGGGTCAATTGGGACAATTGACCTACTCTGGTTGATCGACTGTGATTGACCTAGGCCTTTCGTCGCATCACGTAAACCACGTCCTCGGTTGCCGCGTCGACCTCGATCGGTTCGTCCATGTCGTAGGAGAAGTCATACGTCTGGGCGACTTCCCAGCAGTCGCTTGACGCGATCAGCTTGTCCATCTGACGCGGCGTGTAACTTCGCAGCACCAATTCATCGTTGATCCGAAACGATCGCGTCGGGCTATGAACGTCGAACCGAATCCCGAACCGTTCGATGCGAGTCTTCTTGTCCCGCGAGTTGGTCCACATGTGCGTGTTGATTGCCAGATGGCCCCGCCGCGCCGACCAGGATTCGGTCTCGCTGGGCTGAACATCCGTCGGCGTCAGGTGAACGCCCAACAAGTACAAGCCGCCGACGCGCACCGCCCCGCCCATGCAGACCAGATGCGCGCGCGCAGTCTTTTCAGTGCCCAAGTGGCGAAAGCTGTTGATCGTGTTGAACGCGATGTCGGCACGACGCTTGATTTGAAAGTCTGCCATGTCGGCGACGAACGCGGGCTCGGGTCGCCCGTGCTTGCGAAAGCGAGCGTTGCAAAAGTCGACGGCTTTTGCGTTCAAGTCCAATCCCGAGACGTCGTAGCCTTTCTTTGCTAGCGCATAGAGCAACCGCCCCGTTCCGCACGCGGGCTCGAACATCCGCGCGACCTTGCCCTTCATGTGACGCGCGGCGCAGGCGACGATGAACTTGGTCTCGGCGGCGCAGTCCGCTCCGAACACCAAGTCGTAATACTTCGGGTGATCGTAAATCGATTCGTCAACGGTCTCGATCGTCATCTCACGGGCTCCAATCCCAACGCCCGCCGGATCACGCCAATGTGACCGCTGTGAATCTGTTCGTGCAGCGGACAAAACAAGATGCCGCCCAGCTTGTTCGGGTAAACCGCATACGGCATGTCGATGGCTTCAAGTAGCGTCGCCCCATCGACGCCGGCCAGCAGTTCAGCGGCGATCTGATACACGCGAGCCATCCGGTCGAGCAGTTCGTCGGGCGACGGTTGCGCCGCGGCGTCGGCCGACGGCACCGATGATCGTCCGTACGCTTTGCGAAACTTGCCGGGGATCAAATCCAGATCCTCGGGGGCGCGGCCTCGAATCCGAAACAACAACAGCCCGTACTGGCTGACGGTTAAATGCCCGACTTGCCAAGCAATGTTCGTCGGCAACCCGGACGGCATCTCGAACCAATGCTCGCGCGGCGTCGCGTCAAGAAGTTCCAGCGTGTACCGCCGCGCAAATTCGATCTGACCGATCGCCGCGGCCAGCATCGTCTTGGCCGCATCGGCATCCGGCATCGGGGGCATGGAGGAGGTAGGTGCGTTCATTCGCAGATGATAGCAAGTCGCGTCGCTTCGTCGAACGCCACGCAGACGTAGGTCCGCCACGCCGTGGCGGAGCACTGCCCTGTCACGGCGTGACAGGCCTACTTCTTTCGCGGTGGCTTGGCTACCAAGCGGATCTCTGGCACGACTCCCTTGCCGCCATGAAACGTCCGCCGGCCGTCGATGCTGTGGTCGAAGACGAACGCGCCGGCCGAATCGCCCCGCGGTGACACTCGCAGGATCGCCGGATGCCCGCACTCGATGCACTGCACCCGTAATCCGTGCCGTTCCAACATCTGGTGGATCGAATCGGCGAGCTGGCGATTGCCGTCCAGCGTGCCCATGTTCTGGCCGGTCAAGCGGCCGAGCTGAGCCTGAATCGCCAGCCGAATCGCCCGCTGCAACCGAGCCAATTCGCGATCCAGCTCGGTTAGAACCGGATGCGAGGTCGATTCTGGATCGGTCGTGGGCGAGGCGTTGGCGGACATTCCGTTTCCGAAAAAAGGTGCGGGGCCAGCCAGTCGCGGGAAGGTTGCCGAAACAAAGGCAACAAAAAAACAAACGCTTCGGTGGACGGCTTTATACAAATTGTATAAAGTGAGTCCGGCAAGCAACCCCGCCAGCGGATTTTTTGGCGACCATTTGTTATTCGCTCCAGGCCCGTTGCCAAAACGCCACACGCACCCCAATCCCCAAAACCCGTAGCCTCCCCCACCGCGGTCGCCGAATCAGGCGTTCTGGCGAAGGTCAACGTGGCAACGAATTCCACGATTCAGTAAGGTCGAGCCGGACTCTGATTTTCCGGTTTTGTCACCGATCCTTTTTCCAACGCATCCACCATGTCGGTCAACCAACAAACCGTCGAAGAAACGAAGGCTCAAATCCGCGGCCTGGTCAACGAAATCGCGGCGCTTGCCAAAAGCGGTGCGACGGCCGAAGAGTTTTATTCGGAATTGCTTTCGCGAATCATCACGGCCCTGGCCGCCACCGGCGGCGCGATCTGGCTGCTGGACGAAGACCGCCAGCTCCGGTTGCAGTACCAAATCAATGCCGAGCCTTCGATCCTTAGCAGCGACTCCGATGACGCAACGCGGCACACCCGGCTGATCCAGCGTGTCGCCAACGCCGGGCAGTCGCTGCTGGTCCCGCCTTATTCCGGCACGACCGACGGCGACGCCGAGGGCAACCCGACGCGGTACCTGTTGGTTCTGGGCGCGCTCAAGCACGAAGGCCAAAACGATGGCGTGATCGAAATTTTCCAGCGGCCCGACACTGCCCCGGACACCCAGCGCGGTTACCTTCGGTTCCTGCAACAAATGTGCGAACTGGCCGGCGAATGGTTGCGAGGCCAGAAGCTTCGCACGCTTGGCGACCGACAGGTCCTTTGGCAACAAGCCGACTCGTTCGCACGCGCATCCCACGAGTCGTTGGACCTGAAAGAGACCTGTTACATCGTGGCCAACGAAGGCCGGCGGTTGATCGGGTGCGACCGAGTCAGCGTGGCGATCAAGAAGGGTCGCAAGTGCGTCGTGCAGGCGATCAGCGGGCAAGACACGATCGAAAACCGGTCCAACATCGTCACGGCGCTGAACAACTTGGCGACTCGCGTTGTCGCGGCGGGCGAGCCGCTATGGCACGACGGGGCGACCGAAGACTTGCCGCCGCAAATCGAAGAAGCGCTCGAGGACTACGTTGATGAATCGTACGGGCGAAACATCGCCGTGCTTCCACTTCGCGAACCCGAACGCAAACTCGGCATGGGCGAAGAGGCCGGTGCGGCGGGAACCATCGATCGCGACAACGCCCACCGCGGCGAAGTCATCGGGGCGTTGATCGTCGAACAAATCGAAAGCGATGTTCCGCCGGAGATATTCAGAGCACGCGTCGATTTGGTTTACGAACACGGAACTCGCGCGATCGCGAACTCGCGATCCCACACCAACCTGTTCTTGATGCCGCTTTGGCGAACGCTCGGTCACGCGACGTGGATCATTCGTGCTCGAACGTTGCCTAAAACGCTCGCCGCGTTGGCCGCGATCGCCGCCATCGTGCTGGGGCTTGTCTTCATCCCCAAGGACTTCACCCTTTCGGCCGAGGGCACGCTGAAACCGGAAGCTCGCCGCGAAGTCTTCGCGCCGATCGACGGCGAGGTCATCGCGGTGCTGGCCGATCACGGCAAAGCGGTCAAAGCGGGCGATGTGCTGATTCAACTTCGCAACCCAGACTTGGAAGTTCAACTGACCGAGATTCGCGGCCAGATCCTGACCACGCTGGCCGAGAAGACGCGTGTCCAGGGCCAACTTGGACTTCGCAGCGAACTGGACCGCTCCGAGCGACGCGCTTTGGAAGCCGAGCAGTACGAACTCAATACCAAGCATCAAGTGCTGCTTGAAAAATTGAAGCTGCAAGAAAAACGGGCCAAGGACTTGACCATCGTCTCGCCGATCGACGGGGTCGTCGTATCGTGGGACGTCGAAAAGATGCTTCGCAGTCGTCCGGTGATGACGGGCCAAGTCTTGCTGGAAGTCGCCGACCTAAGCCAGCCGATGTATTTGGAATTGGAACTGCCTGAAAAACGCGAAGGGCATCTCGATCAATACATCCACCAGCAAGACCTGACGCAGCCCGAATCCAAATTGAAGGTCTCCTTCATCCTGGCGACGGACCCCGACAAACCGCTCGACGCCGACCTCTTGGTCAGCAGCGTTTCGACGCGGGCGGAAGCCAACGAAGAACACGGCGCGGTCATCAAGATGCACGCGATCCCCGAACAAGAACCGCTGCGAAAGTTGGACGCTCGCCCGGGGGCGAAAGTCACCGCGAACGTTTACTGCGGTCGCCGATCAAGCGGGTTCGTGTTCTTTCACGAACCGTATGAATGGCTTTGTAAGTTTTTGTTTTAAGTTTGATCTCGTAGACCTGCCACCACGTAGCCCTGACACGCCGTGGCAGGGCCGAACAACAAAGCTGTTCTGAACCGTGCTCCGCCAGGGCCTGGCGAACCTACAAGTATATCGACTCAAGTCCTTTTCAATCCTCGGAAACCATCATGCGATTGCTCTGCCTCGCACTATCGACGTCACTGCTGGCCGCCACGCCGGCCTTGGCTCAATTCAACGGTTCGGCGGGTGGCGAAACTCGCGATGAAATTCGTGCCGAAAACTGCATGGTCCAGTACATCAACAAGGTCGACATCGCGGCCAGCGCCGAGGGCGTGTTGACGTCCATGAACGTCGAAGAAGGCGACGCGGTCACCGAAGATGATCTGATGGCCGTGATCGAAGACACTGCCGCAAAGCTGGGCGTTGAACTGAAGAAGGCGGAAGAAAAAGAAGCCATGTTGACGGCCGCCAACGACGTCAACCTGCGAGACGCGAAAGAGGCCGCAAAAGTCGCCGAAGCGGAAGCCAAATCGTTTGAAGAACTTCGCAAGGAAGGCGCAATCCCCTACTGGGAAATGGAAAAGAAGCGATTGGAAGCCGGACGCCAAAAGCTTCGCATCGAACTGGCCGAGCTCGAACAAAAACAAGCTCTCGTGAAATCGATCGCTAAAGGCACCGAACTGGAAATGGCAAAGTTTGAATTGACCAAGCGTCAGATCACCGCGCCTACACCGGCATCGTCGAAGCCCGCATGGGACAACGCGGCCAATGGGTCCAGCCCGGCACGCCGCTGGCAACGCTGATTCAAATGGACAAGCTGCGTGTGGAAGGGGACATCGACGCGCTGCGATACGCCGGACAAGTTCGCAAGGGTACGCCCGTCGAAGTCGTCATCTACAACGAAGCCGCCAATGGCACCCGCATCAACGGCAAGCTCGGTTTCGTCAGCATGGAGATCGACCTGAACAATCGCTACCGGGTTTGGGTCGAAGTCGAAAATCAAAAGGCCGGCGAAGAATGGTCGTACAAGCCCGGCATGCGTGCGGAAATCATCATCAAGTAGGGGACATCAAGTAGGTGACAGGCAACAGGGTGCAGGTTACCGCAAAACGCTACAACTCGTTTCCTGATCGGCCTTCATTTTTCTAGCTCCTGCCACCTGTTACCTGCAGCCTGCAACCTACTTCCATGCCTACCCTTGCCGAATCTTTAGTCAGCAGTTCGTCGCGTGCGCTGACGGTGCGCAAGCGTCCGGACTTGTCGGCCAATCGGCAGCGGTATCAGGGCACCGGGTACTGGGTCGTGAAGGAACCCGTCGGGCTTCAATACTTTCGTTTTCACGACGAAGAGTATTACATCCTGAACATGTTGGACGGACACGTATCGCTGCAACAGATCAAGGACGGCTTCGAGGCTCGCTTCGCACCGCAAAAGATCACCTTTGGCGACTTACAACAGTTCATCGGCATGCTGCACCGCAGCGGCCTGGTGATCAGCAATTCCCCCGGCCAAGGCAAAGCCCTTCGCGAACGCGGTCGTAAGAAGAAAAACAAAGAGGTGATGGGCAAGTTTGCCAACGTCTTTGCGCTTCGCTACCGCGGGTTCGATCCCGAACGCATCCTAAACTGGATGCTCAAACCGATCGGATGGGTCTTCACGGTTCCGGCGCTAATCTTCTTCTTACTGTTGATTGCATCGGCGGCGCTGCTGCTGGCCAGCCAGTACGAAACGGTCTACGCGAAGCTACCAACGTTTCAACAATTCTTTGCCGCCGATCGCTGGATCATTCTTGCCGCGACGATGGCGATCGTGAAAGTCATCCATGAGTTCGGACACGGGCTTAGCTGTAAGAAATTCGGCGGCGAATGTCACGAAATTGGATTCATGCTGTTGGTCTTCACGCCCTGTTTGTATTGCAACGTGTCCGATTCGTGGATGCTGCCCAATAAATGGAAACGGGTTTGGATCGGCGCGGCGGGAATCTATGTCGAAATGATCTTGGCTGCGATCGCGGCCTACGTTTGGTGGTTCACCGAACAGGGCACGACGATCAACGACTTGTGTTTGAACATGATGTTTTTGAACGTCGTCAGCACGGTGCTGGTCAACGGCAACCCGCTGCTGCGATTCGACGGTTACTACATCTTGATGGATGCGTTGGAGATTCCCAACCTTCGTCAAAAGAGCACCGAAGTGCTGAAGCGTTGGTTTCAAAAGACCTGCTTGGGCCTGGAACTGCAAGACGATCCGTTCTTGCCGACGCGAGGCAAGTTCTTTTTCGCGTTGTTCACGATCGCCAGCGTGATCTATCGCTGGGTCGTCGTGTTTTCGATCTGTTGGTTCGTCATTAAGGTTCTGGAACCTTACGGCTTGGAATCCATCGGCCGCATGGTCGCGTTCATCGGATTTATCGGTTTGGTCGCCAAGCCGTTCATTGATACTTGGAAATTCTGTCGCACTCCCGGGAGACTGGCGAAAGTGAAACGAGCACGCTTGCTGCCAACACTGGCGATCGCCGCCGCGGTCATTCTTGCGGTCTGTTACATCCCGCTTCCTCACCACATCGATTGTGCGTTCGAGGTTCGGCCCAGCCAAGCCGGCGCGGTCTACGCCGGTGTCCCAGGGCGAATCGACTGGACCATCGAACCCAAAACAGTCGTCAAAGCGGGCGATCCGATCGCGGTGCTGAAGAATCCCGATCTTGAACTTCGCTTGGCCGATTTGAAAGGCGAAGAAGTCTTGTCGACCGTTCGTTTGAAAAACATGTCGATGCGAAGCCGCGACGACATCGCGTTGAAAGCGCAGATCGAAACTCAATCGGAGTTGCTGGAATCGATTCAGTCATTGCGAGCGAAGACGGAAGAGGAAATCGAGCGATTGATCGTCCGCGCCAAACGTGACGGATACATCATCCCGCCACCGCTTCGCGAGCCTCAAAAGTCGCCCGACGGACGATTGCCCGGATGGGTCGGATCGCCACTCGAATCCAGCAATCGCGGCGCGCTGTTGACGGCGGACGATGTGATCTGCGAAATCGGTCTTCCCGAAGCGCACGAAGCCGTGTTGATCATCGACCAGGGCGACGTGCAGATGGTTCGCGAAGGTCAATCCGTGGATTTGAAATTGGACGCTCGGCGGTTAGAAACCTTTAGCGGCGTCATCACTGAAAAATCAAACGAGCCGATCGATTCGACATCGGTTTCCATGTCCAGCCAAACCGGCGGCGACTTGCAAACCGAGATCGATCCGGCAACCGGCCAAGTCAAACCACGAAGCGTGTCCTATCAAGCTCGCGTGCCATTGGAACTCGAAGACATGGTGATGCGTCCTGGGTATCGCGGCAGCGCAAAGATCCACGTCGACCCGATGTCGCTGGGAAGTCGCTTGTGGCGCGTGATCGCTCAAACCTTCAACTTCGAACTTTAGGATCGCCATTGGGCGACGGTTGATATTGAACAGAATCTCCTTCATCAAACTTCGCATTCTGCGCCGCTTATCAAGGTGGTAGCCAGAAACACATTTTTAGAACTCGATCACGGTCGACCCACGTCCCTCCCTCGGTGGATTTCGTTACGATACGACACCAAATGGGGCGAAGTGCTTTCGCGGGCAGCACTGCAAGGCGATCAAACAGACGCCCCACGTTCCCCCTCTTTTTTTGACCTCGGAGACATCATTGATGGCTGACAAAAACGCCCCCGAAACTGACAAGCCCGCCGCCGCCGCCGCACCGGCCGCCGCGGAAGCCGCTCAAACCCAAACGCCCGTCCAAGTCCAAGTCGAAGACGCCGGTGCGACCGCTTGCTACGCGAACTTCTGCCGCGTGACCGGTTCGCCCGAAGAACTGATCGTCGACTTCGGTTTGAATCCTCAACCGATTGGCGTGCCCAAGGACCCGATCCAAGTCAAGCAACGCATCATTCTGAACTTCTTCACCGCCAAGCGTTTGCTGGCCGCCTTGCAAATGTCGGTCGCGCGTCACGAATCGGTATTCGGCGTGTTGGAAACGGACATCAACAAGCGAGTCCGTCCGGGCCTGATGCAACAACAAGAAAAGAAGAGCTAAGCGAAATCTCGCTTACGAGATCGCAACCAAGCCACGCCTTTGGGAAACCGGATGCGTGGTTTTTTCATGTCTTCGTTTAACGCCCAGCCGAAGACGGCGACCATGTAGGTCCGCACGCGCCGTGGCGGAGCATTGCATTGTCACAGAACAGCAAAGCTGTTCTGCCACGCCACGGCGTGTCGAGGCTACGGCAGTGCCGGCGCCTGCGGCTGGGCGTTAAACGAATTTGGACGGCAGCAATCAGGCCAGCGTTTTCTTCCACCGCTCGATCTGCCAGCGGACCTGGCTGGGCGCGGTGCTGCCGTAGCTGACGAAGGCTTCGACGGCGTTCTTGCTGCCCAAGCAGTCGTAGACCGATGCGTCGATCTCCGGTGCATGCGTTCGTAACACGTCCAGCGGTAATTCGGAAAGCGGCACGTCCCGCTGCATCGCCTCGCCCACGATCGCGCCGACCAAGTGGTGGGCCCGCCGCTGCGGCATGCCCTTGGCGATCATCCATTCCATCAGCGTCGTCGCGTCCAGGTAACCTTTTTCCAAACGACCGGCGATCGATTCACGTTGCAAAACGCTGCCTTCGACGATCGGCGCGGCCAAGTCCAGCATCGCGGAGATTGTGTCGAACGAATCAAACAGCGGCGGCTTGTCTTCTTGCAGGTCGCGGTTGTAGGCCAGCGGTAAGTTCTTGACCAACAACATGAGCGTTTGCAGATTGCCCATCACTCGCGCGGACTTGCCACGCGTCAATTCCAGCGTGTCGGGGTTGACCTTCTGGGGCATGATGCTGCTGCCGGTGCAGAAGGCGTGCGGGATCTTGATGAAGTTGAACTCGACGGTGCTCCACAGAATCCACTCTTCGGCCCAGCCGCTCAGGTGCGACGCGATCACCGAAAGCACGAACGTGGATTCCAACATGAAATCACGATCGCTGCTGGTGTCCAAACTGTTCGCCGTCACGCCGCCGAAGTGCAGCGCCGCGGCCGTTTGATCGCGATCAATCGGAAGCGTCGTTCCGGCGACGGCTGCCACGCCAAGCGGACAATGATTCACTCGCGCCCGACAGTCCGCGATCCGATCCCGATCGCGAGCAAACTTTTCGATGTAGGCCAGCCAGTAATGCGACGCCAAAACCGGTTGAGCACGTTGCAGGTGGGTGTAGGCCGGCAAGACGACGTCGAAGTCGGCGTCGCAGCGGGACAGAAATGCTTGCTGCAACGTTTTCAGTTTTGCGTCGACGCTGTCCAGGGCATCGCGAACCCACATGCGGATGTCGGTGCTGACCTGGTCGTTGCGGCTGCGGGCGGTGTGCAGTTTTCGTCCGACGTCGCCGATTCGATCGATCAGCGCCTGTTCGACATGCATATGGATGTCTTCCAGCTCGAACCGAATCGGCAGCTTGTCGGCGTCCAGTTCCGCTTCGATTTCGCGAAGCGTTTTCTGGATCAGCGTGGCCTCATCGGCCGAGATCAACCCCACCGTGGTCAGCATGTCCGCGTGGGCGATCGAGCCGCGGATGTCGTGCTTGTAAAGCCGCCGATCGAACGTGATGCTTTCCGCGAACGCTTCAAGCCGCTTGTCCGTTTCGGCTTGAAAGACGCCGCTTCGCGACGGGCTGGCTTGGCTGGACGGTTGGGAGGGTTGGACCACTGAGTTACTATCCGGTTTGGACTGCGATGTTGGCGAACGATGATGGCGAGCGAAGATCACCTCGGGCGAACCGGCGCTTGCGTCGGGGTCATTATCCTTGCCGTCCGACCGCTGACGACCCCGCTTGGACCGAGAAACAAATATGCGACCGACACTGCTTTGCTTCCTGATCGCCGTCGCGTCGGTGATTCCGTCCCGGCCGGCCGTCGCGGTCGACGTTTTGATCAGCGCGGTTGCGGGCGAGCCGTTTGGCGTGGCGACCATCGAGGTGCCGTTTGCTCAGCCGCTGGTCGGACAAACGCTGCCGCCGATTCGGGCCATCGACGTCGACTCGGCGGGCAACGCGGGCGGACGAGTCTTCTTTCCATTTTCGGAAGACGTTCGCGTGGATGTGCCGCTGGCGTCCGAAACGCCGGTGCCGCGTCCCGGCAACGGACGGCTGTTGGGACGGCTGGGAAGTCTGATTCGCGAGATCGCCAAGCCGGACCCGAACCAGTCGCAAACGGTCGCTCGGCGGGTCACGTTTCTGTTTCGCGGCGATGCTCCGTTGACGGTTCAGTTGACCGATGGAGTGACCGAAATCGGAACGTATCCGGTCGCGATCGATCGTTCCGCCCCGGCGTGGCAGGCCGCTGTGCTTCGTTGGTGGGATGGCTACACCGATGCGGCGGGATCGCAGGAGCGTGCGGCGGACTATCCGACATTGGTCGAGGATTATCTGATCGCGATGCTGTCGCGTCGATTGAGTTTGCCGCTGCCGAGTTGGTATCCGAAGACGCCGGTCGAGTCGGACGAATTGATCGAGGCGCTGAAGCTGATCGCGGGCGGCGAAGGCCTCAGCCGTGTCCTCTTTCGCAGCGCCGCAGTAGGCACGAACGTCAACGCGAGTGGCGAAGCGTCCGCGACGTTGCCCTTGCCCGCCCCGCCGCGATGGTCTCCGTTGTTCGATGACGCTTCGCTGATCGATGTTCCGGTCGAACCACTGGCGACCAAGGTCGCGCCCGAGTGGTTCTACATTCGTTACGGATCGTTTCAGAACTACACCTGGTTTTCTGATCTGTCGAACCAGTACGGCGGTGACCTCTCCAACATGGTGACGCTGCGCGGAATCGAGATCGGTGCGACCAAGCGGATCGAACAACAACTGAACTTGAAGACGACCGAGCTGTCGCGAATGCTGGGGCCGCAGGTGATCCAGGATCAAGCGATCGTCGGTCGCGACCTGTTCGTCACCGATGGCGCAAGCCTTGGTGTGATCTTCCAAGCCAAGAATGCGTTCCTCCTGAAAACTTCTTTCGCGAACGATCGCTCGACGCTGGCGGCAAATGACGAAGAAGTCACGTTGGCCGACGTGGTGATCGACGGAGAAACGGTGTCGTTGTTGTCGTCGGCCGACAACCGAGTGCGATCGTTCATGGTCCAGCGAGACGACACGTTCTTGGTCACCAATAGCCGCGCGATGGTAAGCCGGTTTTTGGAGGTCAATAAAACTGGGCAATCACTCGCCGCGACTCCATCGTTTCAGCTCGCTCGGCGACTGATGCCACTGCAGCGCGACGATACCGTGTTTGCATATTTTTCGCCCGAGATGCTTCGCGGTTTGGTGTCGCCGTCGTACTTGATCGAACTTCGCCGACGGTTGGCCGCGAAGGCGGAAATTTCGATGCTGCATTTGGCTCGCATGGCGATCGCTCAAGAATTACCCGCGAGCGACGAAGAAGCTGTCGCGATCGAAACGTTGATGGTCAGCGGTTTTTTGCCGGCTGACTTCGGCATTCGCAGTGATGGCAGCGGCACCATCGAAGTCGGTGCGACGGTGCTGGACAGCAGACGTGGTGCGCGAGGAAATTTCTTGCCGATCGCGGACATAACGATCGACGGCGTCACGCCGGACGAAGCAGCGTGGTACGGGCGGATCGCCGACAACTACGAACGTCGCTTTCCGACCATCGACCCCATCATGGTCGGCGTCCAACGCCAGCCAGTCGACGGAACCAAGCGGGAACGCATTCTCTTCCACGCCGAAATCGCTCCGTTGGAAGCGGATAAGTACGGCAAGTATGCCAAGTATCTCGGCCCGCCGACCGACGTCGCGATGGACTTTGCGCCCGACGACATCATCGCCCTGCAAGCTCACGTGGCTGCCGACGCGCTCGGTCCGCCGACGCATTTGTTTGCCGCCGTGAAAGACTCCGTGCCGCCCGATCCGGAAGACTTTGACGGGATCTTTAGCATCTATCGATCGCTCCGCGGCGTGCCCGGCTACTTGGGTGCCTGGCCTCAACCGGGGATGTTGGACCGCTTGCCCCTGGGGCTTGGGAAAGGACAACCGGTCGGGCCGGGGATGAATCGATTGATCGGTGGACTGTATCGATACTCCGACGGGCAGTTCAGCGTGTTGTCGTTTCAACCCGAAGTATTAGAAGCGAGCTTACCGTTCCTGGCGGCCATCGACGTCGACGACGTGGCACAGCTTCGCGTGCGATCGGACAACCTTCGCGGCAGCCAAATCGAGGGCTACGTGAATGCTCAGTTTTACGACCGAGCTCGCCAAAGCAGCGTTGCCGGCGCGAATCTGTTGTCGTTGATGTCTCGGCAACTAGGCGTTGCACCGGAGAATGCGGAGGACGCCGCTGGTCGTGTGCTGGGCGTCGAAATGCAATGCTCGCTCGGCGGCGACTACGTCTATTCCGACGTCAGCGGTCGCTGGGTCAGCACCGCGTGGCGAGGCGAGGCCGCCCCCGCGATCGCACCGCCGGACTACGTCGCGCCGCCAATGACCTGGTTCCGTGGCGCGACCGCGGCGGTCACCCAGTACACCGATCGCTTGGTCGCCGATGGCGTGATCGAAGTCGAACGGTAGACCGCTAGACCGGCGCCACGGAAAAGCCGCAGCGCTCCGCGATCGCGCTGGCGACCCGTTCGTCCGGGCCGAGATAATCCGAGATTGCGAAACGGATGTGCGGATGGCGCAGCGACGCTTCGTCGGTTTGCATTTGAATCGCATCGTACAAGCGGCCCGCGAACAGCAGGTGCGGGTGAATGATGATTGCGTCGTATCGACCCGATGCCGCGACGTGATCGATCGACTCGGGCACCTTCGGTGTCGCCATCGCGTAGAACGCCGTGACAACATTCGCAGCGCCCACGCGAACACGAACGACTTCGCTTAGCAATCGCATGTCGGCGGCGGCGCACGGGTCATAGCTTCCGCGTCCGACCATGATCACCGCGATGCGATCGGAAGCGGCGTCGACTCTTTCAATCGTCGCGGACAACCGCTCGACCACGACATCGACCATCGCGGGATGCCGCGACAGCGGTCGTGCCTGATCGGTCGTGACCGATGGAGTTTGCTGCACGCACTGCTCGATCGCGACGGGAATGTCCTGCTTGGCGTGACCGGCCGCGAATAACAACAACGGTGCGACGTGAACGTGCCGGACGCCTCGCTCGATCAACGATTGCCAACCCTCGGCAATCGTCGGCGATTGAAACTCCAGCAGCGCCGACTCGACGGGCACCGGCGAAAGACGATCGGCCAAGACCCTACCAAGTGCAAAAAATTGCTCGGTGCCCGCGGCGTCACGCGTCCCATGACCGACCAGCAACACGCCCGCATTTCGGTTTTCCGGACGCGGCAAGTCGCTCACTGAACAACTTCGGAATCGGTAAAGCCTTCCTTGTTCAGCATCGCGAGCGCGTCGGTGGCGCTGAAGCCGGCCTTGTAGTGGACGATGACTTTGCGATCGTCCAAGACGCCTTCTTCCTTCTGCGGAACGAGTTCGACCGACTGAACCATCGAATCACTTTCCAAAGCTTTCTTAACGCGGGGGAAGCACGAAAAGCCGCAGTGCATCTCCGGCACGGCCATCGTCAACGTTCCCGCTTCCGCCATCGGAGCCGAGGAGGTTTGAGTGACTTCGGCGGAGCCGACGCTCTTGTCCGCAACCGGACGCGAGGCGATGGCGATCATGATTCCGACGGCTGCGATGGCCGCGATGACGTAGGCAATTCCACGCATGAAAATAGTTCCTTCATTTGAAAATCGAGTTCGGTGACTACTAATCGAGAGGTCTTATGGTCGTCGCTTCATTATGACCGCGATGACAAGCGTTCAAAACTGCAGCGTCGTCGAAACGTTAGCCTTCGATGACTTGAGCGATCGCGGCACACAGTTCGTCCATTTTTGATTCTGACATCCCGGCGACATTGATGCGGCCGCTACCAACGATGTAGATGCCGTGCTTGTGCTTCAGTTCGTCCACCTGCATCGGCGTCAAACCGCTGAACGAGAACATGCCGTTCTGGTCCAGCAAGAAGCCGAAGTCGTGACCCGCACCCGACGTTTTCATCGTGTCGACGAACTGCTTGCGAAGGCTCTTGATTCGCGTCCGCATGCCGGTCAGTTCGTCCCGCCACATCGCACTCAATTCGGCGTCGTCAAGGATCGTCGCGACGACGGCCGCGCCGTGACGAGGCGGATTGCTATAGTTGCTTCGCACCAGCGTTTTTAGTTGGCTTTGAACTGCCGTGGCGGCATCCGCGGAAGCCGTCACAACCGAGACCGCGCCGACACGTTCGCTGTACAGTCCAAAGTTTTTGGAGAACGAGCTGCAGACGATCGCTTCGTCGCACCGTTTCAAGATCGCTTTGATGCTGCCGGTGTCTTCGTCCAAGCCGTGGCCGAAACCTTGGTAGGCAAAGTCGATGACCGGCATCAGTTGTCGTTCGGCAAGCACGCCCGCGATCTCGTCCCAGTTTTCGATCGTCGGGTCGACACCCGTCGGGTTGTGGCAACAAGCGTGCAACAGCACCGCGTCGCCGGGACGCGTCGTCGTTCGCAGGTCGTGCATCATGGCGTCAAAGTCCAACGACTTCTTGTCGGCGGCCAAGTAATGGTACGACTCGACGGGAATGCCTTCGCTGGCGAAGACCGAGTTGTGGTTGGCCCACGTCGGGTTGGAAATCCAGATTCGAACCGGCGAGATCTGCGCTGCCATGAAGGCGGCCGCTTCACGCAGGGCACCGGTGCCGCCGGGCGTTTGCAATACCGCGATACGATCCGCTTCGATCGCGTCGCCGAAGACCAGGTCGCGGACGTGGTTGCGATAGTCGGCATGGCCTTCGATCGGCAGATAGCCCTTCGTCTTTTCGCCATCGACTAAGCGTTTTTCAGCTTCCTTGACTGAACGCAGCACCGGCGTTTGACCCGAAGCGTCCTTGTACACTCCGACGCTGAGGTTCATTTTGTTGGGATTCTTGTCCGCCGCGAAGGCGTCCGAAAGACCCAAAATCGGGTCCGGCGCGGCGGTCGGAATGTCTGAAAAACGCAGCGAGGGATTCGAGGTGGCGGTCATCGACGGGAAAAATAAAGGGACTTGGGAAGGGATGCACGAACCACGAAATCCTAGTCGACAAGTCAAATCTCGGCCATCGACCTTCCGCGTCGCACCCGCACTGTTTTCCCGAACGAGCGGGGATTGCGAACGACCGGGGGGAGTGAATTCGTGACCGCTTTCGACCTGATCATCGTCGGTGGCGGAACGGCGGGATGCTTTTTGGCAAGCCAACTTTTGCGGCAAACTGGGATCTCGCGGCAAATCGGCCTTTCGCGGCAAGCCGGGCTGCGGATCGCCATCGTCGAACCGGGCCCGCGATCGGACCTGCCGGCTTCGCAGGCGATCGACCGCACGCGGCCGGCCAGGTGGCTGCGGCTGTTGGGATCGGCCGACGACTGGGGATTTGCGACCGAGCCGAACGTGGGACTGGCCGGGCGATCGATCGGTTGGCCACGCGGCCGAGGACTCGGCGGCAGCAGCCGGATCAACGCCATGATCTGGTTTCCGCTGACACCGCGTGACATCGCCGAGTGGTCGGCCGCGACCGGCGGACGCATCGACCAGGTCGCTGTTTCCGCGGCGATGACATCAGTGACATCGATCGTGCAACCGGAATCGCCTCGCTGGATCAGTGATGCTTCGCAAGCGTTCTTATCAGCGACAAAGACGTGGCCCCGCGCCACCCCGATGGCTCATTCTCGCATCAATCGAAACGGCACGCGTTGGGACTTGGCGTCGCTGGTCGATGCCGATCGAGTCACGATCGTTCGCGGCGAAGTCGATCGCGTCCTATTTCGCGGCGATGCTGCCACCGGCGTTCGCGTCGTTCATCAAGGCAGCGTGATGGACTTGCACGCCGACAAAGGAGTCGTTTTATCCGGCGGCACGATCGCGTCGCCGATGATCCTGATGCGAAGCGGCATCGGCGATGCGGATCAGCTTCGTGGGCACGGCATCGACGTTCGCGTGGACCGGCCTCGCGTGGGACGTGGCTTGCGAGATCACTTGGTCATGCCGGTGATCTATCAAACGAAGTCGCACCATCGTTTCAAGATCGATCCTGATGCTCGCGACGTCGTCCAACATCAAACACTCGGGACCGGACCGCTATCATCCAACGTCGCCGAGGTCGGCGGATTGTTTGACGATTCGAGGTTTCAAATTCATGTGACGCCGACGCACTACCTGACGTTTCCCAAGCCGTCGCCCAGCCCCATGATGACGATCGCGGTCAACGCGACCAAGCCGGAATCGACCGGACAGATTCGGTTGCGATCATCAAGCGTTGGCGAGGGGCCGATCATCGACGCGAACTACTTGGGCGAAGCCGAAGATCGCCAGCGTTTGGTCGAAGGCGTCAAGTTGGTGCGAAAGATCGCGAGCGAATCGTCGCTGGCAAACTTCATCGACTACGAAGCCCTGCCGGGACCAAAACGAATCGATGACGCATCAATCGAAAAGGCGATCGAGCGTTACAGCCAAACCTTGTACCACCCGGTCGGCACGTGCGCGATCGGCTTGAGCGACAACGCTCCGGTCGACCCCGATTTCGGCGTCTGCGGGACCGAGCGGTTGTGGGTGTGCGACGCGTCGCTCCTGCCCACGATGACGACCGCCAACCCGTCAGCGGCGGTGATGATGGGGGCCGTATTGGCGGCAGAACGCATCGCGAGCCGGCTTTGAAGGCCAAATGTCTCGGGTGAACGCGGTCGTCTTTAGCCGCGTATCGACGGCATTTCTTTGTAGGGTGGGTCGAGTGTGCCGGTAGGCCACGATGACCCACCATTTTCAAACCATTTCGGGTGCCTGGTGGGTCTCCATCGCTGACGCGAATTGACCCACCCTACAAAAAACGACGGGCACGACACGTTTGTTTTTGGAAGGATCTGGCTCCCCGATGTCTCTTCGGCATCCATCGAAGTGCTGCTAAGCTGTGCGGCCAGGCTTTCGCCTCTCCGAACACGGAATCCGTCCGTGAAGCCGTTTTCCACGACAACGACCCTTTGGCCCCCCGAGTTTTATGGACCAGGAAAACCTTCCCGTCGAAGCGATCGGCGAAGACGAACTCAAACGTCCTCAGCCGGCCGACGATCCAATCGGCAGCGTCGACTCGCAAGACCTATACCGCGTCATGCGGCACACGGTCGACCGGTTGGAGAAGGACAAGACGGCGCGCGGGGACCTGAAAATCCTGTCGCGAACGCTCCGCGAACTCCGTTACGCCTTCACCGTTTTCCGGCCGTACCGTCGCCGCCGCAAGGTCACGATCTTTGGTTCGGCAAGGACCAAGCCGGACCATCCCGAGTACTTAGCCGCGGTCGAACTAGGACGCCAATTCGCCGGCCATGGCTGGATGGTGATCACCGGCGCGGGCGGCGGCATCATGGAAGCCGGTCACCGCGGCGCGGGCCGCGAAGCGTCGATGGGGTTGAACATCATGCTGCCGTTCGAACAGAGTGCGAACCCGTACATCGACGGCGACGCAAAGCTGGTGACGATGAAGTACTTCTTCACTCGCAAGTTGATGTTTGTCAAAGAATGCAGCGCCGTGATTTGTTTGCCGGGCGGCTTTGGGACGCTGGACGAAGCTTTCGAGACGGTCACGCTGATGCAGACGGGCAAGCAGACGATGATTCCGCTGGTGCTGCTGGATCATCCCGGCGGCAGCTACTGGTCGGACCTGGGCGTGTTCGTCAAAAAACAACTCGGCGGCAACGGCATGATCAGCCCCGAAGACACGCGGCTTTACAAGATCACCAATTCGATCGACGAAGCGATGAACGAAGTGCTGGGGTTCTACCGCGTCTATCACAGCATGCGATACGTCAACGACCGCGTCGTGATGCGATTGAAGCGTTCGCTATCGAGTGAACACCTGACGCAAATTCAAGACAAATTCGCCGACATCCTGGTCGACGGGACGTTCCAACAACGCGACGCGTTACCCGAAGAGTCCGGCGAACCGGACCTCGCCAACATGCCGCGATTGGTATTTCACTTCAACCGCCGATCGCTCGGCAAGCTGCGAGTGCTGATCGACTTCATCAACGGCCACGGCGATTGATCATGCCGGTGAACAATCACTAACGTAGCTGATCCCGCCAGGGTTCAGACCGGACTGAACCCTGGCGGGATCAGCTACGCTAGATCCGCCTGTTACTGACTCACGCGATGCGAAGCATCGTGTGCCGTTGATTGCCGCCCCATTCTTCAACAAATAAGCTTAGGGCGATCAGAATCATACAAAGCCGGGGCTAAAAAAGATTTCCCACGATGTCATCTTCATCGTCACTGTCGTCGTTCCACTGAGCGATCACTGAATCGGCAAAAATCGATGAAACGGCAAACTGGTGCGGCACTTCGCCCTCCACATTCGAGGAACTATTTCTTGCCAACGCATTGATAATTTGCAATGCGTCGAGTGCGGAAACTTTGCCGTCTCCATTCACGTCATTCGCACTTAAGCTTGTCACATCGATCTCGCCATTGCCACTTGCCCCGCGGCCAAGTGCGTTGATCACGACTAATGCGTCACGCGCGGTCAACTTACCGTCGCGGTTCGTGTCGACGCCATCAAATGCCCTGTATTGAACCGGCAAGGATGCGGGCGGAAGAGATTGTTGCTGGGAGAGAACAAAGAAGCCGAGCTCAGCATCCAGTCGGATGTCGGCAGATCCTTCGGCGATTCGTTCAAAACGAAGCGTCCCCAGATTCACACCGCTAGCACCGATCCCTCGCTGACCCGCGATCGATGCCACCCCATTTGTGTCGCTGACCGCTCGCGTAAGGTTTGGAAAACTCGGGGAAACGGCCCCACCGACGAATCGAACAATCTCTGGATTAAAACGAACGGAAAGGTCAAAGGCGTCAACCGCTCTCGACCCATCGGTGGCAAAGTTGACCTCAATCGAATTAGCTCGTTCAACCGCATCAATCTGAACATCGATGCCCGCACCGGATACCTGAACGTTGATCGTTCCGGTCCTTTTCATTCCGTCGAGTCCGATTCCCGTGACGGTAATCGAATCCGATCCACGAAAGTTCGGCGGCAACTTATATCCGAATGAGCGATCAAGTACATCACTGACAACCGCCAGCCCGCTGTTCGACTGAACATTAGTAATCTGCAACTGCGACCATGCGTTGCGATCACCAATCGTGAAGTTGTCCGGAAAAACCAATTCCCCCAAGCCGATTCTATCGTCACCCGCGATGAACCCAGGGAAATCGATCGAACGCAGGTCATCAGCAACAATTGAGTCAAACGAGGTTGTGCCTGGTAGTGTTACCATGAACTCTCCACTCGACGCATCTTGAAACAACAATACCCTGTTGCTGTTGCCGGCAATTCGCTGGATTCCATTTCCAAGTTGTTGAACGTCCACATTGACTCCAAGCAGCGACTTTGAAGTGTCAACAAACCCTCGAGAATCCACGACAACCGACGCGCTGGAAACCGATTCCAGGACAACATCCAGCTCACCGAAGGTTTGGTTTCGACTCCCCAATGGCAAGTTGATATCAACAACATCGGAGGTAAATGAATCACGCACGGAAGTACGATCTCCATAACGGGCAGAGGTGTTCCCGGCAATTAAGT
Source organism: Pirellulaceae bacterium (assembly GCA_963836865.1). Lineage (GTDB taxonomy): Bacteria > Planctomycetota > Planctomycetia > Pirellulales > Pirellulaceae > Rubripirellula. The sequence goes on from CAWILC010000007.1 coordinate 492,143, forward strand.
TCGATGGGTCGATGTCCAACAGACCCGCACCGCCAAAGTGATTGATCCCTCCAAAGTAATGCTGATGATTCCCGGTAATTGTCGTGCCGGAAACATCAAGGGAACCGAAGTTGACGATCCCGGCTTGATTTCCGAACAAAGCCGAGTCTCGAACGACCGTTGTCGCATCTTGACCAACGCCGACCCCACTGGCAATCGCGACCCCGGAATTCCCAGCGACCAACGTGTTGCTAACATCCAACTCGCCGAAGTTTACAATCGCATTTCCCACCGAGTCGACGAGCGCAGAATTTTTTATGGACAAAGATCCCGTGTTCGACAGCAGTGTGTACCCAGGAGATTGAAGCGAAAGAACCGAACTGAAGGTGCTGTCTCGCCCAAGACCAATGACTGCCACGTTTTCGAGGGTGGTTTGTCCGTCGTTAACAATCCCCCCGCCGTCTTCGCTGAACGAGGCATAAAGACTCACGTTTTCAAGCCGTAGGGAACCGGTTTCTCCGACCCGGATTGCGGCGACACCAGCGGCGGAAACGATTTGGGTTGACCTTGGCGAAGCGCCGACGATCGTGATATCAGACGTGATAACAATCGATTGCGGATCGAAAAGCGTATCGAGCAAAAACGACTCTGCGACAAGTTCGATTCGGTCGGGCTCGGGAGTTGCATTCGCCTGGGCAACCACGCTAGCGAACACTTCAGCGGGATTTTCGCCTGGACTCGGGTCCACCAAAAGGACAGCCAACATTGCTCGTTGATCGAGTGTTTCGACTCGTAGTTTTCGACGCTTCATCTTTGTGCCAGGGCCTCTAAAGTGGTTCAGTGCTCGGTCCACCTAGCTGTCGATAGTTTCGACAGCATAAAATTAAACAGCTGCCATCACTGTCATAGACTGTTAATGATAATCAAAACATCCTGCGCACTGACCGTGTTGCTGCCGTTTACGTCGTAATACGGTGCCTGCTCGGCAGAAGACAGCGACAGCCGGGACTTAAAACTACCATTGGGGTCTCGAACGCCAAGGCGTGCGATAACAGAATTCACATCGGCACTGGTAACGTCACCATCGCCATTAACATCCAGATTGTTGATCGGATTCTGGAAAGGATGCGTTCCCAACCCGTTGATAACGTTGAGAGCATCCAACGCGCTGATCGTGAGGCTGGCATTAACATCGAGGCGAACGGCAGCTGCCGTCGCTGGCAATTGCCCCAACAGCAGCACGACGTTCCTCTCGGCCCCGGTGCCCAAATAGTCAATGACCGCCTGAGCATCTTCACTTGACAAATCACCGTCACCGAGAATCGATGTTTGGTTATTGGCATAAACATTGAACGTGTCATAATCGAAACTCGGATTCAATTGAGCGCATGCGTCAGTTGCCATCAAACCACAAACGAGAAAGCCCAAACAGTACAGCATCTTCATCTTCACAACTCCTTAAGGAAAGTAACAACTATCAACTACAGTCTGTTCATTATCAATTTGAATGCAGGCGGCTCGCCTTCGAGTCACTGCAAAGCACCTTGCCATCGGCCGACAACTCCTGAAATCGAGCCCGTGAATCTTCTTTTAGTATTTTTAATGCTTTCGTCTCAAAGTCTGCTGACAACTCGAAATAACGGAGAGTTACATCGGTCTTGGACACCGAACCGCTAACGGTTGTTTTCAAGTCATCTTGAAGGCGTTTTGCTAGCTTCTTTAACGCCGATGCCTCGCCGTCGCTCAGCCCGCAGAAATGAGTTACGACCGGGTCAATAAGGAGTTTTGAGCCGACAAGATGAGCCTGGATCGCGATGAGCCGACGATACTGCGTATCATTGAGAATGACGTGAAGCTCTGTTTCTTTCAGTAAAATCTGCCGCTTGACATCTGCAATCAGATCATCCGTCGCGGTTTGCTTGCGGCCGTCCTTGGATGTTACCGATTCAGCGATTACACTCTCAACCAAGTTCGGTCTAAGCTCGACTGCATCTGCTAGCTCGGCAATCGATTTCACTTGATTCGTTGTGACGCCAATAACGGAGGAATACTGCGGAGAGCCGCAGATCGTGACCCGGCCGATGAATCCTTCAACGTATCCGAGACGTTGCCGATCAAGAAGCTTCTGAACGTCCGCAAGGTCAACCTCTTCAGTAGGCTGCAATCCCACACCATTTGCACTCTCTGCAGAAATCCGAGAGGTGCGTTCCTCGGAACGCGACGGAACCGAAAGATAGATCACCAATAGTGCAACGCACGCAGCTTGCAAAAAAGTACAGGGCATAGCAACTTCTAATTCTTGCGTGATCAGAAATGGCATCTTGCCGGGGCTTTAAGGGAATTTTTTAACGTTAAGGCAGCAGTTCGCTTTTGTCAACGGAAAAAAAATTTGGTTAAGTGAAACTTTCTTCTCCCGCGAAAGTGCGGCGAGAGAGACCGCTGACGACCGGATGCGTTTGGCGACAAGCGTTTAATCTGACTTGTCAAATCGCCGATTCGCTAGTCTGGAAGTCTACCAACTTCATTGCTGAGTGGTGGTGCGCGTCCGTCAGTGCAATCAATGAACTGCTCGAGGACATCCTGGTCGACGGGACGTTCCAACAACGCGACGCGTTACCCGAAGAGTCCGGCGAACCGGACCTCGCCAACATGCCGCGATTGGTATTCCACTTCAAGTGACACGCACTCGGCAAACTGCGAATGTTGATCGACTTCATCAACGGCCGCGGCGATTGATCACGCCGGTGAACAATCACTAACGTAGCTGATCCCGCCAGGGTTCAGACCGGACTGAACCCTGGCGGGATCAGCTACAGTCGATCCGCCACATCCTGATCACGCGATGCGAAGCATCGTGTGCCCTTGGTTGGACGCGGCGATTACCAGAGGCGGTTGATGTCGCCGGCCAGCAGGTCCAAGACGTCGGTCTCGTCGTCGTCGTCGCTCGCCGTTTCGCCGCTGATCGCGACCGAGGCGGGTTGCGACTTAGCGGTCGTGCCGCTGGTGTCGGTGACCAGCGTGCGACCGAATTCGGCGAACGCTAGGTCACTGGACAACTCGGACGAAAGATCGCTGTTGACCGTGGCCAGCGGTGGCGAAACCAATGATTGCACCGGAGCCACCGATTCTGCTTCGCCAGACAATCGAGTCGATGATTGTCGGGCCAAGTAGTTGATGACCTGCAGTGCGTCCAAGGCCGTCAATCGCGAGTCACCGTTGACGTCGACGAACATTCCTGGTTCGGCACTGCCGACGACTTGTTCGCCTTCACCCGACGGCGAACCCAACCGGCTCATCGAGTTGATGATCAGCAGCGCATCGATCGGCGAAACCGATCCATCGTTGTTGACGTCTTGAGGAAAGGCAACGTTTTGACGCAGTGGTGCGGCGACCGGCACCCCGCCCCCGACCGTGATCGTGACCTTGTCGTACCGAATGTCCGACACGTCGACCGGACTGTCCTGGTTGAACAACAATGTGTCTTGGAACGGGAACGAATCGGCGGGCGAGCCGATGATGTCCGCGGTGCCTGGCGCGATCGCGTCGAAGAACAACGTCGCGAACAGACCAGGGTTGTTGCCCGTCACGCCTTGGCGAAGCAGTGTTCCGAATTCATCGATGATGCCCGGACGCGATGCGGTGCCGACGCCAGCATCGGCCTCGAAACCGGGACCGAACGTGACATCGAAGTTGTATTCGTCGCCCGTGATCGTGTTGGCCGGACGAATGACGCTTTGGTTGTAAAGCACGTCCATGTACGCGGCGAAGACGTACGTCGACGAGAACGCACGCAAGTCTTCGACGTCAATCTTGACGCCGAAGCGATCGCCCACGTTGACAGACGAGATCGGCGTGACGCCGTCGGCGGCGACCAAAGTGAAGTCGAATTCGACGTCCGCGTTGTTGCTGTTATTGCCGAGCGAGATCGTGACTTCCGCGGTGCTGCGGATGTTGTCATCGGTGACGATCACATAGGTGAATCGTTCCAAGCCGTTCGCGTTCTCGTTTGCTCGGTAACTGATGAAGTCGTCGTTCAGATTATTCGGCGTGCCGTTGTTATCGATCACAACGTTGCCGAGCGACGGGTCGGTCACGATTCCGAATTCACGAATCGTGCCGCTCGGTCCAAGGTTGTCGTTCCGCAGCACGCGAAGGACGCTGCGTTCGGACGAGGCCGCCGAAATCAGATTGCCGTTGGAGTCACGTCCATCAGGGAACGCATCGTCGACGGCCGAGGCAAAGTTCGTGCTCGATGGAACAATCAACAATTCCGCCGTGCCGAGCCGAAGCTGCGAAACCAGCAGCGCGACGTCGGACGCCAAGACCGTGGTTTCGCTTTCGGCATCGTCGGCCGGGTTGCCAAGGAACTGCGCCACGCCCGGCGAGATCGCTCGCATACGGATCGTGAACAATTCGACCGGGCCGTCATGCGAAACCTGGCCGGTGATCTGCTGGACGCCACCGACTTCGTCGATCAAACCGGGGGTCAACGCATTAGCACGTTGCAGTCCGTCGCCGCGCGAGAACAAAGGTCCGAAAGTGATGTCGAAGGGGAAATCGTCGGCGGAGTTTGTGTCGAGCGTTCCGACAAGCTCGTCGGTGTAAAGCAGGTCCAAGAACGCCGACGCGACGCCTTCGGGACTGGCGAACGCACGCAAGTCTTCGACCGACACGCGGACCAAGAATTCATCGCCGACGCGGACGTTGGTGATCGGCGTGTTGATGTTGACCGGATCGAAGATGCCGATCGAAAAATCGACGACGTCATCGTTGCGTGATCCCGGCAACAAGTTGACGGTGACCTTGGCGGTGCTGACCGAACCGGCCGAGTCCTGGATGCTGTAGGTGAATTCTTCGGTGCCGTTGAAGCCGAACGGCGGCGTGTATCGCAGCGATTGACCGCCGCCGATGATTTGAATAACCCCGCCGGCGGAGCCCGGCGTGACGCTGGTGATCGAGATGCCACCGGACAGGCTGGGCACGTCGTTGTCCAGAACGTTCAGCGGACGCTGCGACGAGTTCTCGGGAACCGTGAAGCTGTCATCGACGGCGATCGGGATGTTCGATTGGAACGTGACGTTGACGACGACGGTGGCGCTTGACCGGTTGCCGAACTGATCGACGACGGTGTAGCTAAACACGTCACGGCCGGTGAAGCCGTTTCGCGGCGTGTAGAAGACCGTCTTTTGATCGTTCGAGCGGACGACTTGGCCGATCGTGCCGGACAGGTTCAACGTGTCGATCGTCAGTTGGTTGTCGGCCGTTTGGAAATCGTTGGCCAGCACATCAAGCTGGTTCGACAACGTGTTACGTGGAACGCTGAACGTGTCGTCGTTGGCAATCTCGGCCGCGTTCAAAATCGGGAACGAGTAATCCTCGACTTCACCCGACGGAACAAAGCCGGTGGGACCAACGCCAGTTTGGTTGGACAGACGGAATCGAACGAACGTGGTGCCGATGGAGGCATTGGTGGGCACGTTGACGCTGACCGGAACGGCTTGCAGCCCGGTTCCCGAAGCGATCGGCAAATCGATGACAAACTTTTCGCCGGCGTCACTAAAATCGCCGTCACGGTTGAAGTCCATGAAGGCTTGCAAGTAAGCCGTCTGGCCGGTCGTGTTGGTAACGTTGACATTGAAGCGAGCGGTGTCGCCGGGGCCCAGCGGAGTGGTCAGTTGCACGCCGTCTTCGTCGTCGACCGCGCCGTTGGTGTCGTCACCGTTTGCGGTGGCCGAAGGTTGACCATCCAGTTCACGGTCGATGTTGGTTCCCAACCGCAAACCCGCGACAATCGCGTGGCTGGCACCGCCACTGGCGACGGTCGTGCCGTACGAATCGGGCGCGTCGCCGTAGTCGCTGGACGACAGGAATCCGAAATCAAAGTTATCGCCGGCGCTAATGCCATTGAACGTGACGGTGTGTTCAAAGTCCGCGGCGGCCGCGGGAAACGTTTGCTCGAAACCGGCCGGCGGCACGACACGAACGGTGTAGGTGCCCGGTCCGGGAAAATTGATCGAGTAAGTACCGTTAGCCGCGGTCGTTGCGTTTGGTTCGCCAAGGTCAGGACGATTGTCTCCGTCCAAATCGACGTAAATGAATGCTCCGGCAAGACCACCGTCATTGGCATCACGAATCCCGTCGCCGTCGTTGTCGACAAACGCAGTGCCGGTGATGTTGGCAACGACTTGGTTAAACCCGAACCGGATCGCACCGCTGCCGCTATTGAACACGGTCGGCGTGGTGGCGACAAAATCGGTTGGCGTTTGGACGCGAATTGAAAAAGTGCCGGGTGGCAATGTCATCGTAAACGAGCCGTCTGGGCCAGTCACGACGAGCGGTTCGCTGACATCGCGAACGCCGTTGTTATTTAAGTCGCCAAAGACCGAGACGCCGCCTAAGCCGGCTTCGTTGTTGTCCACGCCGTTGCGGTTGACGTCGCGGAACACGCGGCCGCTTAACGCTTGACCGACGGTTCCGGTGACCAACGTGTTCGCTAAGATCGCGGGAACGCGATGCGTGCCAAAGAACCCTTCGGCGGGATCGAATTGGTCGTCGCGAAACTCAATGCGTCTGTCGTCAAGCGTCCCGAAGATTCCATCTGGACCAACGCCCAAACGCTGGCCGACCGCTATCAGCGATCCGCCAGTGTCGATGATTGTGGCGACGGTGTTCAAATTATTGGTGTGACGCAGTCCAACCGAGTGACCGATTTCGTGCGAGATGGTAACCGCGAGGCGAACCGCCGTCGCCGTCAGCGTGCTTTCGCGAGCAGAAATCGGGAACAGTTGGGCTTCCGCGGCGATGCCGTCCAGCACCACGTAGACGACATCGTCCATGCTGAAGTTGCCGACGTCGATGGTCGAAGAAGCCCCGTTGGCGGGCAATCCTGGACGCGTGACCGAATCGCCACCGACCATCACTCGCGTTACGAAGGGCGAAAATCCTGGATCGGCATGGTCGCGACTGTTCAGAATCGTGACGCCGTAGCTTCCAGGCGTCCCGGTATTTTGGAAGTCGCCGTTGTTGCCGTTTCGAACGACCGAATTGAAGTGCTCATCGACTTCGCTGATCACACGATCCAAGAACGAATTGCGAGCGTTGATGTCTCCCGCCTCAATTCCAAGAATCGGCAACGACTCGTCGATCGACGGAAAACGAACGATTCCAGGCAAAGGCCCGAGGCCCGGATTGAACAACGTGGACGGAATCGCACCGCCGTCGAAATCTAGGAAAACTGTCTGGCCGGTGCCGATCGGCAATTGTTCGGCGATCGGTCGATAGACTCGCAGCCCCAGCGTGTACTGGCCGCCGGTTGAGAACGGTGCAACGGTCAGGTAATAGCGTCCGTCCTCGGGCACCACCTGCGCTCCGTTTACGTTGCCCGTCGTTTGCAACGGCGAATCGGCAGGATAGAAGAGTGCTTGTGGCGTATCCGTCCCGAACCACTGCGTGCCGTTGGCGTAGCTTAGCTCGATCGAACCGGCGGCCCCCAACGCCGCGACGTCCAGGATGTCGCCCTTCCGCAGGTCAAACGCATAGGTGTCGAAGTCGGTCACCGTGATGGGCGGAATCGTCGTTTGATTCAGGAAGGGAAGCGAACCACTGATGTCGATCGTGGCTTGCTTGCCCGGTCCGATTCCAAGCGGGACGAACTCGGCTTGCGAAATGAAGTCGTTGCGTCCGGTGACCGTTCCCCCTTCGGCTTCAAAAAGCGGCGCGGCCAGAACGGTTCCGACGTTGCGAGGACCCGTGAACGGCGACGGGAAAGACCCGACCGGAATGCCAACTCCGCCGGCAAGGAGTTCTCGCTTCTCGAGACTCTCTACCTTCAGGAAACGCTTTTTAGTTCGGTCGTTGCGAGTGCGCTGCGAACGCTTGGACTGCGAATCGTTTTGTTTCGTCATCAAGTGTCTCTACCAAACTGAAGACCAACGGCCACGAGGACGCGGCGTTGGACCGATCGACGCTGAACCGATCGACTTGGGGGATTGAACGGAGTCACGGAGTGATTATTTCGCCAACTCGTCCGCGAAGGCAACAAAAAACGGTTCGGGCAGACTGGCCAGAACAGCGAGACCCGGCCCGATCACTTGCATCGGTTGAATCATTCGCCGTCGTTTGCCAATTGGCCGATGCCGTCCCATTCGGAAGCCTTCGGCGTGCGAAGCCTTCCGAGTCGGAGGATTGTGCCGTCCCGTGTACAAGCCGGAAAAATGGAGAATCTGTGCGGATTGGATAAGGTGCGAGGCCGATTCTAGTTGCACCACCGGAGGTGTCAACGAAACGACATCCCTGGGACGCGACGCGGCCGCAAAGTTCCCGTCGAGCCCGCAAAATCGGTCGAGCCGACGCGGGCAGCGCACAGAGGCACACCTACGGCAACCAGAAAAATGAAACGCACCGACGCAGTGATCGCAGAGACTTCCAGCCGATCCAGTGGCAATTCCCCGCTCTCTTTCTCTGCGACTCTGCGACTCGTCTCTGCGAGCTCTGCGGTCTCTGCGATAAACATCGCGCTTCCCAAATCCCAGCAAAAAAGCCCGCGGCAAGTTTTCACTTGCCGCGGGCTTTGAAAGCACTCACGGGTCGGTTTCGATCCGTTTACCACAGGTATTCGGCACCGAAGGAGAATCCATTCAGAACCAGCGAGTCAAACTTCACTCGCGGCGGGGCCGTCGTGTTTCCTTGAGCGGTAGCCAGGATGAAGTCGCCGTCCAGTTCCGCCACGCCGACTTCGTCGATCGCGATCAAGTAGTAAGCCGATCGGAACGACCACGAGTGGCTGAACCGATAGACCAACTGCGTCGAAAACTCGAGTGCCAGCGTGCCGTCGTCTTCTCGGAAAGAATCGCTGATCGTTCCGGGACCGCCGTTGTTGATCGAGTTAGCCGAGACCGAGTAATCGCGGCGGGCTTCGTTCTTTAGCCACGCTCCCTTTAGCTCGACGCCCAACTGGATGCCGGGGCTGAGGTTGTACCAAAGGTCGCCGCCGATCTGAGCTCCGAACAGATTGTTTTCGATGTCATCGTTGGCGTTGAAGAATCGAAGCGTTCCGTCGGTCGGGCTGGCAGCGGTGCCGTCGTTGCCGACGCCGACGATGTCCAATCCCAGGCGATTGTCGAAGCGGAAGTAACGCATCCCGGCCAACCATGATCCTTGAAATCGGCAGTACGGGCCGACGGTGCGGCGACGGTAGTTCAGTTCGGCACTGTGGAATCGGCTGCTCGCTTCGATCGTTTGCGAAATCGAACGGTCCGTGTCGTCAAAACCGTTCATCGGATTGACGCCGAAATCGGTGATGAAGGAAAACAGGTCGGCGCCCGCGGTGACCAGGAACGGTTGGTTCGCACCCACTTGGTCCTCGGTCGGATCGAACGCGGTGTTGTTGACGATGGTCGCCGGCGACGACGCGGTCGCGGAATCGTTCCAATCTTGGCCGCCCATGTAGACGCCTTCGATGCTGCCGCCGGGGCCCCAGATCATCGAGGCCGCCAGTCGCACGCCGCCTTCCAAGTCGCTCGCGTCGATGTCCGAATCGCTCAGCACCGCGACGCCGGTCGGTCCGGATCCGCGGCGAGTGATCACGCCGAGGCCGGTATCCCCTTGGTCGTGGCCCAGGAACAAGCCTTCGACCGAAAGGTCAAACCAACGCTGCGCACAACGTCCGCCTTCGGTGTACGGAGCAAGCGCCCCGAGTAAACCCAGCAGTTGCCCGCGGCCAAGGATTTGACACGCTTCACAGCCATCGCCGCGGCACCACATGCACACGTGACGCATGTTGGACAGTCCGCCGCACTGGCTGCAGCCTTCCATCGCACATCCGCCGCACGCCGCGCCGCTGCCGTTGTGCAGTTTGCCCAGCACGCCGCCGCGGCTGAACACCCCGCCGCCGTCGTCACATCCCCCCATGCCGCATCCGCCCATGCCACAGCTTCCGGTGCCGCCGCACATGCCACCGCATGCCCCGCCGCAACCGCCACCGTACATCATCATGGGATCGACGCCGTAGCCCTCGCAGCGATTGCAGCCGCCGGCATCGCCGCAACTGTCGCAGCCGCCGCCCATGGAGCTCATGCCGCCTTGGCCGCCGAAGAAGCCGACCTGTTGGACGGGGCTTCCCGCGGCGGGGCCTTGCGGTCCGAATTGTTGTGGACCGTACTGCGGCGGCGCGTACTGCTGCGGCCCGTAACCCGTGGGGGCTCCGTAACCCGTTGGGGCACCGTAGCCGCCGCTGCTTAGCGGAGGCACGTAACCCGGGCCGGCGTTTGCGGCGTAGCCCGCCGCCCGAACCGGGCCTTGGGGGCTTAACCCCGCGATCGCACCGGGCGGCATTTGAGCGCTGGCCGGCATCACGAAGCCGCTGGCCTCGTAATCGATGTCGGCGTTGCGAATGCGAGGCGGTTGAGCATCGACATGTTGGTTGCCCGCATTGAAACCCGTGACGAACGTCACGGCAGCGACCAAGAAGGTGGTGATTTTCATATGAGTCATTCGGTTCATCGCAAACGTCTCCGCGGCCATTGCCGCCTCGCTGTGGGCCGGTATTCAACTGTGTCGCTGTGTCGCCGATTCGCTTTGTCGCGTCTTGGACTTCGGTCGCGTCTTGGACTTCGGTCGCATTGGGAGGCAATTGCTTGCCCAATCGCCGCGTTTTGGCGGTCGATCGCGATGCCAGATTCCCGCCCGCCGAAGTAAATTCGGCACAATCGGTGGTCATGGAACAACCGCTCCAAACGGAGTTATCGGCACGACCGGCGGCCAAGATTTGGTTATTCCGCTGGATCAGCGTGGGAAAACTTTGCCGCCCGCGACGGTTTCGCTTTCCGCCATCCGATAAACTTCGTCCGTGCAATCGCTTTGGCTTCAGTTCTTCCTCGTCCCAGGCCGACCGCCGTGCTCGATCGAACTTGTATCGAAACGACCCTGCGGAAGATCCAAGCGGGCGAGCTTTCGACCGGTGAAGCCACCGAACTGCTGCTGGGACTGGACCTGGACGCGATCACCGACCTGGACGCGAGCACGCAGCAGCACGGCGCGGTCACGCAGCAACACGACGCGAGTACGCAGCAGGACGGGATCACGCAGCAGGACGTTGCCTCGCCCGTCCAGTCGCTCGGCGATCTGATCGATCGACTGGGCACCCCGCCGCCCGAAATCACCCAGGCCTGGACCGATCAATTGTCCGCGATCGCGGTCGAGCATCAACGTCGTACCGGCCACCCTCTGCCTCCGATCGATCGGCAAGCTTGCACGCTGAACGATCGAGGCGAACTGGTTTGGAACGCGATCGATTCAGGTGACTTCGCGTTTGATGACGACGAACTCTTCGAGGCATCGCGAACGCAAGTCGCCGCGTTCGTCGATTCGTTTTCGCCGACGGCTTCGGTGAGCGTCTTCCCATCGCCGGCTGCCAGCAATCCCACTCGCGTTCACGGGCGGACCGCTGCCGTCGAACCGTCCGCAGCGCACGTTGTCCTTGCGTCCCGCCCGATCGTTCGCACAGTTGCCTTCGCCGCCGCGATCGCCGGCTGCGCCGTCGCAGGCTGGTGGGTCGTCGGCGACGCGATCCGCGACGACCCCGTCGCGGTGGCCGACAAGCCCCCGACGTCCGTGGCGGCATCGTCGGACGTGTTCGATTTTTCAAGCTCATCGTCCGAAACGTTCTCCGGAAAATCAACGTCCGATTCGAGCTCAAAATTTTCTCGCGAGACCATCGCGGAACTCGAACGGTTCGAGACGCTCGACCAAGCCGCCCTGCTCGCCGAAGAGCAAAAAGCCAAGTCCGCGCCACCGTCGTTCCTGCTCGATTCGATGATGCCTCGCGTCGAACCGCTGCCCGTCACCGCGTCGTCGACTCCGGTGACAGAAGCATCTCCGACGGACATCGTCTCGGTCTCGTCACCAGCCGTTGCACCGGAGGCGGGAAGGGAAGTAACGGACGTTCGCTCAACAAACCCCGACGAAGCGCCGCCGGCAACGATTCCATCGCTGGGTGGTTCGATCGATGATGAGGTTGCCCCAGCGGACGAGACCGAACAGACGACAGACTTGGCAGGCCCTACCGAACCGGCCACCCGCTATGTCGAACTGCCGGACGCGGACGAAGATTTGTCAGGCGATCCGTTCCAAATCAGCGATCGGCCGTTGGGCGACTTGTCGATCGAATTTCCGTTCGCGGTACCCATCTCGGTCGCCCGAAATGGTGACGGTTGGTCGATCGATGACACTCGCAAAAAGATCGCCATCGCATCACTTTTTCCAAGCGAAAACGGCGTCGCTTTGACGTGGGCGGAGACCGCGAAACAGTCGCCGGCGCTGGCGTCGCTTCACCACGGACGGCTTCAAGACGACGCGGGCAGCCAGATCTACTTGCGACCGGTGGTCCAGGCCAAGCCGTTCCGTTTGAAACTTGATCGCGTCGACGTCAACCCGACCTGGAACCTGCGATCGCCGATCGGACGCCAGACGCGATTGACAGTTGATTTTTCACTTCCCGAAGACGTCGAATTTGGCTGGATCGAACCCGTCGAAGCCGACCAGCTCAAGCGAACTCGGGCGTTGGCGGTGCTGACCTCGAAGGGTGACGAAGACGTTTCGCTGGGCATCCGGTTCGACATCCGCTGCAGCCGCAAGCTGTCGTTCCGGATGCGGTACGCCGGCCGTTTGGATTCGTCGATGCCCTGGCAAACCGTCTCGACATCCGGCGTCACGATGTTCGCCGATCAGTTGGCCTATCAAGCCGGTTTGGTCAGCCAGGAAGCGACTCGCTTGCAAGGCGTTTACGACATCGCCGGTTCGCTTGGCCGACGAATCATTAAAGCCAAACAGCAACGCAACGACAAACTGGCCGATGACATTCGCGGCGTCGCCGATCGAGTCGCATCGCTGCAGTCGTTGATGGCGAAGGTCGATGCGGGCGGCGAACTGAACCTTCGCGTCCACGTCGAATGGCCCGAAACGACTCAGCCGATCTTGGTCATGCAATGACGTCGGTCTGCGGCTCGGCCCGCAGACAGCATTCAGCTTCCCGAAGCATGTAGCGATTAGCCCGCGGACGGAGCCGCGGGTCTACGAGACCAAGCGATCGAAGTCACAGACCTCAAACACCGGTTCCCTGTCGCCCCTGACCGACACCGCGGCGGCGGCGATGAAGCCAGGCCGTGGCTCGAAGCACTCGAACCGCCACTGTCGATTCGACTGAAGCGTTGGGCTTAGCATTCGGATCGTCGGCGATGACGAATCGATATCGTCGAAGGCGAAATCGGCCAGCGGCGTTTGCAATCCGGTGCCGATCGCTTTGATGAACGATTCCTTCAGCGTCCACACTCGCAAAAACGCATCGCGTCGATCGTCTTCGCCGTCGTGCGACCGAACGTAGTCGATCTCCGGCAACGAAAAATAACGATCGGCAATCGCCGGATCGGTTCGCCGGTCCAAACGCTCGACATCGACGCCCACCAAGATGTCGCCCACCAAAACGTCCTCGGCACTGAACGCCCCGCAAACCAATCCGCACATCACCAATCCGTCGGTGTGCGCGACGTTGAAGGGACGTTTCGCAATCAAGGGTTCGACGACGAACGGCTTGCCAAAGGTTTCCACGTCAAAGCGAATCGCGTGCGGCGTGATCAGCTCCGGTGCAACGACTTGTTCGCACAACAACCGCCGTGCCATGCCGCGTCCGATGACGTGCTGGTTGCGGCTTTTGGGTTGACGGAATTGGTTCGCGCGAGTCCGTTCGGACTCGTCCAGCCACGCTTCGCAGACGCGTTCGATCGGTCCCGCCTGGGCTGGTGAACTGGTCGCGTGCCAAAGCCGGACGGCGAGTTGATTTTCGGATGCGATCGGAGGCGGGTTCATGCGGGTGATAATACTCTGGCGGCTTGGTTTCGGTCACGGCCGGATGAATCGGCAAAGGCCGAATAAACCTTGCGATCGACCGACGACTGGCCCGGCGGGCTCCCGGACGCCGAATCACCAAGGCATGGATCCGTCTTGCCTTTTCGTCGCGATCGCCGACACCCAGCGAGCCCAGTTGTTGGCGGTCGCCGGGTTCGTGATGCTGGGTTGGGTCCTGGCCCGCCGCCAAATCCGCATGAAAAAGCGGGTCAACATCGAAAGCCGCGCCGCGAATAAGGAACTCGAGCGGATCCGCACGCGGAAAGATCCTGTGCTTCCGCTCTCCGACGCCCCGCCCGAAACGCAGCGGTGGCAGGTCGGGCTGTTCGATTTGCAGCGAGAACTGAAGGCCGAACTTGACACGCGAATCGTCGTCGTGCAATCGCTGCTGCGTCAGGTCGATGCGAAGATTTTGCGTCTGACCGAACTGCAGGGCGGAACTGTTGCCGTCGGCAAATCACCGGAGCCAAACTCGTCCGATCGCCGCGGCGAAATCGAAGCCTTGGTCATGAAGGGCCACACGTCCGCCGAGATCGCGACGGCGACCCGTCTGCCGATCGGTGAAGTCGAGCTGTTGATCGCGACGATGCGAGTGGGCTGACACGACACGCGATCGTGGCGTTACACTTCCGCTCATGGAAGTCATCTCTTTGCAATCAGGAAGCAGCGGCAATTGTGTCTACGTCGAAACCGGCGGAGTCAAGTTGCTGTTTGATGCCGGCATCAGCGCCAAACAGGCCGAGGCTAGGCTTGCCCAACACGGACGCGACATCCGTGACGTCGACGCATTGATTATCTCGCACGATCACCGCGATCACACGGTGGGGCTTGGCGTCTTCCACCGCAAGTTCGGCTTGCCCGTTTACGTCACCGCCAAGACGTTCATGGAAGTTCGACGCCGCATCAAGATCGGCCACGTCTGTGACGTTCGCCATTTCCATTCCGGCGACACCTTGCAGTTCGGACCCGTGCAAGTCCAAACGATTGTGACGCCGCACGATGCGGTCGATGGCGTCGCGTTCGTGATCCAGGACGGATGCCACCGGTTCGGATTGCTGACCGACTTGGGGCATGTCTTTGATGGTTTGATCAACGTCGTCGCGTCGCTGGACGCGGTCTTGATCGAAAGCAATTACGATCCGGCGATGCTGGACGCGGGTCCGTATCCTGAATTTCTAAAGCACCGCATTCGCGGTCCGCATGGGCACCTTTCCAACGCGGACGCGGCGGATCTGTTGCATCGCGCAAGCCCGGCCCGGTTGCGTTGGGCATGCCTGGCACACCTGTCGCAGCAGAACAACGAACCCGATGTCGCACTGCGTGCGCACCACGATTTACTCGGCCAACATTTCCCGGTTCGCTGCGCCGATCGGCAAGTGGCCTCTGAAACGATGCTGATTCGCTAAGCATCGCTGGGTCGTTGAATGACTGACTTACCGTAGCTGATCCCGCCAGGGTTCAGACCGGACTGAACCCTGGCGGGATCAGCTACGTCAGTTGTTGTTCACGCGATGCGAAGCCGCGATCATGCGGCTTCGCGGGTGGCTTCTCGGGTGGCTTCTCGGATCGGTTCCGTCGCGTGATCCGTTTCGCTTTGAAGCGTCAACCCGGACTCCTTCGCGATCGTGCGAATGTGCAGGTCGCGTTGCGGGAACGCGATCTCCAAACCGGCCTTGCGAAACGCTCTGTCGATCGCCGTGTGCAGTTCGTGGATGACTTGCAAGCGATGGTCCAGCGAAGGCAGGAACGTTCGCAGGCTAAGGTTCAGCGTGCTGTCGCCAAAGCCTTCGAAGACCGCGACCGGAGCCGGTTCTTGGGAGACCAACGGATGATCCTTGGCGGCTTGCAGCAATAGTTGGCAAGCCATGTCGGTGTCCGATCCATAGGCGACGCCGACATTCACGACGACTCGGTTGACCTTGTCCGAAAGCGTCCAGTTGAGCAGCCTTCCAGTGATGAATTCCTTGTTGGGCACGACGTATTCCTTGCGATCCCAGTTCGTGATCGAGGTCGCACGGATGCGAATTTTCGACACCACACCGGTCACCTCGTCGACGGTCACGATGTCGCCGACGCGGATCGGTCGTTCCAGCAAGATGATCAAACCAGCGACAAAGTTTGCAAACATTTCTTGCAAGCCGAACGCCAGCCCGAACGTGAGCGCCGTCGCCAACCATTGAATTTGCGA
Source organism: Pirellulaceae bacterium (assembly GCA_963836865.1). Classification (GTDB taxonomy): domain Bacteria; phylum Planctomycetota; class Planctomycetia; order Pirellulales; family Pirellulaceae; genus Rubripirellula. The sequence goes on from CAWILC010000007.1 coordinate 508,209, forward strand.
CCACTGCAAGCCGATCGTTGAACAAGCGGCGATCGTTCCCGCCATCACGATCGCGTAGCTGACCAGCGTCGTGATCGCGTATCGAACCGAGGCGTCAAGTGGCAACTGTTGCAGCAGCGACATCTCCAGCAGTCCCGGTCCGTTGCGGAATAGGACCACCGTCACGACCACCAACAACATCGCCAGCGCCAAGTCGGCGACCGTGATCGAACTGCCGTCCGTATCGCTCGACGTCACTGGCGTGGACGGCGTCGTTGTCCCGCCGGCCGACATCCCGGGCATCGGCATAGCCATTTCGGTTTCGGTGGCGACGGCCGTCGAACCGGATCGGCCCCAGACCGGATAGTTCCCAATCATGCTGAGCGCCGGCAGCACTTCGATCCAGATCATCCAGAGTCCGACGATCGCAAGCGCGGTCATGCCGGAGCTGACCAGGCGGCGGGATTGAAGACTGTGCGCGGAAATGTCGGCTTGCTTGTTTTCGGTCACAATTCCCGCGACCGGGTGGGTGTCATTGGACGACTCGGTTGTCCCGGCCAGCGCGGCCACCTGCGCCGCGGCGGCACGTTGGCGCGCCTGTTGGATGCTAAGCTCGCGTCGTCGTAGCATCAGCATGCGATACAGCACCGACCGAATCACCACCAACGCGGTGACAAAGATGCACGTCGCCAGAAGTCGCCAGAACAATGTTTGCGCGGTGTAGAAATATCCCGATGCGGCCAACAAGCCCAGCGATGCCGGGATGCTCGCGCCGACGATCGGATAGGCATACTTCAGCTTTTCGACCAACCCATTCTGGTTGGCGGCAAAGTAATCGTGGAACATTCCACCGGGACGAAGCAACCGAAACATGATCAACGATGCAACCGTCATTCCGGCAATGAACGCGATTCGTTGCACGTCGCTTCGCTCGTGGATGCCGTCGCTTGATGCCAGCGTCGCGGTCACAAAACCGATCGGCAAAATGATGTAGCTTGCCAGCCTGACTTCGCGGCGAAGGATCCGCATCGCGACCGGCGACCATTGGAAATGCGATTCGCCGATCCCGTGGTGACGACTGGCTTGGCGAATCCACTCCACCGCCATCCACAGCATTCCGGTCAACAAGAAACCGTTTCCGATCGACACAGCAAAGTCTGATTCTCCCACGCCAACTCGCAATCGCCATCCGACGAACAAGCAGACCAGCGGCAACGCCGACGACACGATGCAAGTCAGAAACAGCACGCGAATCGTCGGGGCGATCGAACGGCAATTCGCCTTCTGCGACGTCGTTCCGATGTCCGTGATCAACGTCCGAAGCGATCGGCCACGCAGCCACAGCATGACGATGCCCGCGACCGCAAACAGATAAATGATCACGTGATCTTTGGCGTCCTGGACCAAACCACGACCGGCATCGCTCCATCGCTGCGACTGCAGAAGCCACACGTCGGACGCTTCCAATTGGACGCCTTCGGTCAACGGTCGCCCACTGCGAATCCACAGCACGCGTTGATCGATGTATTGTTCGTAATCGGATTCGAGATGAATGATTTGACGATCGACCATGTCCAGTTCGATCAAATTGTCAAAGAATTTGCCGGTGCTGCGGACCAAGTCATCCAAGTACTCACGTTTGCGGACGGTCAGCTCGCGAGCGGCCGATTCCAACAAGCTCACATCCTGCGCCGTCTTTTTAGATGCGGACGCGAGAATGGTTTGAATCGTGCTGTCGACTTCGGCAAGTTCCTGTTGTTGTTCTTCCAGCTCGAACATTTCAAACTGAATGTCGTTGATCTGTTTTTGCCGTTCGGAAAGTTTGGTGCGGCGGGCGTTCACGTCCGGAAGCGTCGTCATTTGTTTGCGAAGCAGCGCACCGACCGAACTGGTCAAGCCGACTGAGTCGACTTTCTTCTTCGTCTGTGCGAACTGACGGATCAGTTCTTCGTGCATCGCCGTCGCCGCCGTCAAATCGTGTTCGGTCTTGGCGAGCGAGGCGGCGGTTGACTTTGCTTTTTCGGCGAGCGCCTGATTTTGCTCGGCATAGACTTTCAGCGCCGGTGCGGCGTTGATGGCTTCCCATCGCGCCGTTCGGACGGCTTCGGCGGCGGCGGCTTCGCGTTGTTCGTGAACTCGGTCTTGCAGCAGCGTGATGATCTTTTCGGCATGACCGGCGTTGGCGGCGGCCAGGTCCATTCGCAAGCGAACCAAGTCGGCGGATTCTTCCGCGTCATACTTTGATAGTTCCGCTTCCAAGGCAGGCTTTTCCTTCTCCAGCGTCGTCCGTCGCGACAGTAACCGCATGGCAAGCGAATGACTCTGCGGCGTCGGTTCGCTTGATTCCAAGGCGCGAAGCTGGGTTTGGGCGTCCGCGATTTTTTCTTGGATCGCGACCAAGCGTTCACGAATTTCTTTGCGGCGTGGGGCGCGAGCGTTCAGTTCCGCTTCGGCGTCGGACTTCGCCTTCTTCAGCGATGACAATTGCAGCTCGGTCGACGGCAAAAGCTGTTCAAGTTCTTTAAGCGACAGCTTCGGGTCCAGCGACGGCTTGGTTTGCTTCAAATCAGCGCGCTGAATTTTGAACTGTTCGGCGCGAGCGGCAACGGTGGCCGTGTCGGCGATGATGGCTTGCAATCTTGCATCGCTGGCCGCTGCCGACTGCATGTTTTTGATCGCGGCGCGGTAGTTGTCCGCGGCTTGCACCTTGACCTCGACGGCAATCTCACCGCTCTGTTCCAGCTCCGAAAGCGATCGTTCGAGTTGTTCGACCGATAGCCCCGACGTGCCGGTCAATTCCGCGGCGTTCGGCTTTGCAACGTTTGGCGGTGAAACGTTCGGCGGTGCATCGACCGAATCCTGCGCCGAAACGCCCGCCGTCATCAGCAAGAAGGCGAACGTCAGTACCAGCGTCCACCGTTCCGCAAGCAATCGAAAAACCACCACAAAGCTCCATCCGTCATGTGTCTTGCGCGATCCGTCACGCATCGCCCAACACCGAAAAGGCATCGGAACATCCGCAAGCCTACGAGGACACGGTCCAGGCGACAATGGAGTTTCCGCGAGTTGTCTGCTCGGCACCGATTGGCGGTAAAGAAACCGTGAATCGACGGGCTAAAACACCACCCGGGTCCACGCTTCGGGGGCGGGGATGACCCGCACGTCGGGCGGTTGTCCGGCAGACAGGGTTTCCGCCTTGACGAACCAAATCGTTCCGGTCTCGTGCAGGCCTTCGTCGGCCAAACGGCCGTCCAGATCGCGACGACGGATGGCCATCTCGAACGTGACGGTCGATGCGGTACGATCGACGGCGACGTACCAAGTCGGTTGCCAAGTCATGTTGCCATCGACGGCGTCGTGAGTCCGCCGAGCGTCGGTCGACTGCAATTGCATCGAAGTGATCAAGTCCCGATCGATATCAACGCAAAGACGCATTCGATCGACGGCGAACAGATCGTGATCCCGCGT
>CAWILC010000008.1:0-230883 GCA_963836865.1 Pirellulaceae bacterium
ATCGAAAACAGCGTCATGATTGCGATGGCGATTGGGATGCTGGTCATCTAAGCGACCATCAATCTGACTGCCCATGCAAAGCACAAGCGAATGTAAGTCCGTTGACCAAGTGTTGGCTAACTGAGCGTAGCGATCCACGAAGGCGTTTTCATTGCTGACCCGTTGGCTAGTATCTGCTTGAGCCATCTGCGAGATCAACCGGTTCGCTGTTCCCACTTCCTCCGGCGGTTCTTGCGACTTGCAAACGACAAAATGCTTTTCAGTGTCGCGAAGCATTTGCAGGCTGGCGTGCCACAATCGGTCAGCAGGCTCCGTGACTGCATTCGCGGCGGGGCCACCCGTCTCTTGCATTGCTTTAATCAACGACGCCACCTCCAAACAAAATCGCAACATGCGGCTCATGGCGTAACGGTCTTCGGCAAATCGAAAATAGTGCAGCGATGGATAAAAATGATGCGACTCCAATAGTTCCGCCATGTTTGCCGAGAGTGTGTAAAGGTCTTGGTTCAACAGTGACATCTCATCGGACGAAAGATACGGAACCAAGTATCGCAGGCTATCACCCGTCTGTGCAGTTCGGTAATCAATCTCGTTAGCAAATTGATTGCGACGAGAAAGCGTCGAATAGATCGAGATGACGTAAGCCAATACCAGGGTGAAAAAGCTGAAACCAAGCCCAGCCGCCAGGATGGTCAAAAGCTGCATCGCTGCGGTTTTGGGAACGAGATCACCTACCCCAAGAGTGGTCACGGTAAAACCGGCGTAGTAGATGGCTGTCCAAAGAGTCGTCTCCGTCGGCTTCCCAGAACTGGCAACGATGCCGCTTCCCAACTGTGGCCAAACAATCAGGCTGATGCCAAGCAACAACAGCGACGCCCAGCAGATCACCTGAGTTACGATCAACACCGGGCCACTCAACAAGGTGACATAGTTCGACTGCCCGATTGATGTCTTCAACAACTTGTGAAACATCCGGTTCACAATCGAAGTGACCGGCCCGGTAACCGCTCGCGGATGCAGCACCGCCATGAACGTTTCCAGGATGCTCAGAGCGACAAGGATCGTCCCCAGCATGGTGAGTAGCCACATGTTCATCGTGCTGCATTTCTGATTGGAGTATCTGGGATAATCGGAACAATCGGCAACAGAAGCGGAACGTCTCACCGCAGCCAGAACCTTCTTTTGTATACCCCACCACGGTAACGCCGATAGGACAGAGGAATTGTTCCCTCCGCACAAGAAAGAAAAATGACCGTGTATTCGTCAAAAGTTCACTGGGTCATCGCAACGGTCGTGATTGGTGTCACGTCCTGCACGGCGACCGCTCAAGACTCGTTTGGACAATCGTTACCACAGCCCGTCACCTTGGCCGCGCCCGAGATGGATGACATGACCGCAATGTCCGACATGTTGCACTCAACTTCGACGCTCGAAATGTCCAACGCCATCGCGCCGACCAACCGCAGTGTCGCTGAGCTGCCCGCCAGCATCACCAATCCAAGCGGCATCCTGCCGTCGGCAACCGGTGGGGCTTTCGACTTCGATCCGCTTCCCATGTGCGGCAACGGATGCAATCCACGTCCGATCATTGACTGCACCGGTCCCGACTTTTGTGGCTGTACCAAACGAATCTACTACGGCACCAATCCGTGCGACGACGACCCAATTTTGCCCCTGTACCAGTCCGTCAACGATAAGAAAACCAAACACTGGTATCAACACGCGTTTGACATGGTGACGCGGAAGAAAGCGATCACCGAAGCGATCAAGTAGTTTCGTCACCACAACACTTACCCAGCATTCTTATAGGCCAAGATGGCCGGGATGAGCAAATGACTCATCCTTTCGCTACAACGGAGTTTTCAATGTCAACGCTCAGTCGTGTCGGTCGCTTCCTGGCGTCGACGTCCCTTCTTGTTTCCGCCGCGGTTGCCACGGCCCAGCAACCGATCACCGATTCCGAACGCATTGAACGACGCGGCACGGACGTGAATAACCCTTATCCGCCGACATCGCCGCAAGACCTTCGTCCTCGCGTCGGCGAGAAGTTTACCGAGCCACCACCGGTTCCACCGGTTCCCGAATCGCTTTCCCAAGGCATGATTGTCAGCGACGAAGTCGCCCTGACATTGGCCTCATTAGAGTCGATGGCATGCAGTCGAAACCCAACCCTGACGCAGGCACAAGCGCAGATCCAAAGTGATCTGGGCTCAGCAATCCAAGCCGGTTTAATTCCGAACCCGACTTTGCGATACGTCGGCGAACAGGTTGGCGTCGGCGGAACCGCTGGTGAGTGGCAGGGGGCTGTGTTTTCGCAACGCATCGTCACTGCTCGAAAGTTGCAGCTCAGCCGTGCCAAGTTCGTGCAATTGACTCGGGTGTCGGAGTGGCGAGCGTTGGAGCAACAGTACCAAGTACTCAATGATTTGCGGATCAGTTTTTGGATGACTCTGGGACAACAGGAGCTTATCCAAATCCACCAAGACATTTTGAAGAACGCGGAAGACGCCGTCGTCACCTCTCGCGAATTATACAACGCCGGACAAGCGACTCGTGCGGCCATGCACGATGCCAACGTCCTGCTACAGCAAGCTCGCTTGGACCTGATGCTCGCCCAGAACAATTTTCGCCAGAACTGGTGGGAAATGATCTCGATTGCCGGTGAGCGAATGCAACCCGCTCCGTTAGTTGGCACGTTGGAAGGTGAAGTCAACCTGATTGATTTCGATGTGGCCTTGGATCGTCTGCTCAGCGAAAGCCCTCAGATTTTGGCCGCTCGTGCCAAATTGGTCGCCGACGAAATCAAGGTCAAACGTGAAACGGTCGAACCGATTCCAGACTTGGTTGTGAACTACGGGTTCGGTCGTAACTTTGAAGCCAACGACAACTCTCACATGACTGGATTGGCAATCGAGGTTCCCTTGTACGATTGGAATCAGGGTACGATTCGTCAAGCTGAATCAGACGTTGTGCGTCAACGTGGCGAAATCAACCGGGTCGAGTTGACGTTGCAACGCGACCTTGCTCGCGCCTACCAAATCTATTTCACCGCGCTGCAAAACGTTCGCAGCTACCAGGAGGTGATTGTGCCAGAATCGAAACTGGCCTACGAAGTCTTACTCGACGCCTACGAGGAAGACCGTGTCGATTGGCCACAAGTCCTCGAAAGTCAAATCAAGTACTACCGCCTGCGAGCACAGTACATCAATCACCTGGTCGCGTGGCGCAGCAACGAAACGCTGATCGCCGGTTACCTGCTCAACGGCGGCTTGATGGCCCCGACTGGCCCGCAGCCTCCGGGACACATCTCGGCAGTACCGAAACCGAGGTAGGAAGAAGAGGGGGAGTCTGGGAGACACGGAGCATGTTTTCTCCTTGTCTCCCCATCTATTTCGTCGACGCGTACTTGTCAAACAGCACGATCAGCTCCTGCAAGATCGCTTCCCGCTGGGCAGCATCTTCGGACGACGCCGCGTCCGATAGACTGCCAGCGAGGTGGTCCTGAAGGACGAGCTGGGCTACCTTAGAAAGTGCGCCCGACGCGGCACTAATCTGCATGACGACATCCACGCATGGTGCTTCTTCCTGCACCATGCGATCGACGGCCTCGGCCTGTCCGATGATTCTCCGAATCCGATGATGAATTCGTTTTTTGTCGTCTTCGCTCAGCATATGGCGGCTGACTTTCACCCTGATTCGTGGCCTAAAACCCTAGTGTAGATGGTTTCGCCCGTCGCGGCATCCCCAGCTACATGTTCATGCCCATCATCTTGGGTGCGGCCTCATAACGCTCTGGGTCGCCGAAGAGCGGCGCACGATTTCGGCAAACACGGCCCCCTTTTCGACCGGCTCGTTGCTTTCCATCACCAAGTTGTAAAGGTCATCCGGCAAGACTCGCAGAACGGTCATCAAGCCCTTCACCGCCATCGGATAGTTCGCCCGCATGCCCCTGACCTCGTGACGATTCCAGATCGCCTCCATCTGGGGCATCGTTCGCTCCATGCCCAACATCTTTTGCGGATAGCCGGGCGTGTTGAAGCCTGGATCATTGCGAGTGAAGTCAACGGCCGGCCGCGTCGATGTGTCCTGCAAGTAACGATCCACGTTCACACCTTTGCGAATCCGCGGTCCAACTTGCCGTGTCATGTGGTTCATCATGTGGTGAACCATGTGGCAATGGAAAATCCAATCGCCAGGGTTGTTGGCGATGAACTCAAAGTTGGTCGCTTGAGCAATCCCCACAAGTGAGTTGTTGCGAGGAATCCAAGCACTGCTCGGAGTTCGTGCTCCTTCGTGGCCCGTTTCCCAATACGTGTGCCCATGCAAGTGGATCGGGTGGTGCTGCATCGGAGCAAAATTCATCAAGCGAATGCGGACACGTTCGCCATGTTTGCAGACCAGCGGTGTGGTGAGCGGCCCGCTACGTCCGTTGATCGTATGCCAGTTCCAATCCATCTTCCAACTATCAGCAACGGTCTGCGTCGGTTCAACAAAGAAGTTTTGAAAGATCAGGCCGAAGTCACGGTCAACTGGCGGATCGTAAACCTTTTTCGGATGAACGATGAACCAACCGACCTGTCCAAACGCTTCTTGCATCGGGACATGCGAATGATAGAAGAACGTGCCTTCCTCATGGACATCGAATTCAAACACCATTGTCTGCCCCGGCTTGATCGGATTCTGCGTTAGCGTCGCCGCTCCGTCATACTGGACCGGCAATTCAAACCCGTGCCAATGGACAAAGGTGTCTTCCGGCAATTCGTTCGTTACGACAATGCGTACGCGATCACCCTGCGTCACTTCAATCGTCGGCCCCGGCATGCTGCCGTTGTAGCCATAGACATTCATCCGATAGCCCGGCAGGAATTCTCGCTCGACTGCCATCGGCACCAATTGGAACTCCTTCGCGCCGTTGACCATCTTCCAAGGCAGCTTATCCAAGTCCGGAGCCTCGAACGGGGCCGGACCTGCGGACGCGGGACGAAAGCCCGGCATCTTTTTCCCGATGTAATATTCCGAATCCGGATCGTTACCGCGAGACGGCTTGAACCGACTGAAGCCATCGATTTCCGCGACCGCGTCTGATCCGTCGGGGATGCTGGGTTCAGCCGACGCGTTCCCGATCGGCGACGGAGCATCCGGGTCATTGGGCAAATTCAAGTCCGCGTTGCCCTCTTGGGCCATCGCTTTGCCAGCCAGTCCCGCAGCGGCGGCAATCGTTCCCACTTTCAAGAATTTACGTCGGTCCTCTGGATTAGTCATGGTGTTCCGGTCAGGGTTTCGGTTCTAGGATTCTATGCACCGGCACGCCCGCGATTGCGTGACGGATTCGGGTACGGTGTTGCCAACCCCCGCACATACCCTTGCGGGGTAACCGGATTTTAATCAGCGATCCGTTGGAAATCAAACAAAACCCTGGCAGGGGCGGCATGCGTTTGACAACCAATCATAACTTCGCCTTCGCAACTCACTCGCGTCAAACAACGAACCAGAAAACAGATTGGTCCCTAATTAGCAGCCAACAGCACATCCAACTCGGATGCGTCTCGCAAACCAATTGCGGTCATCCTCGCATGAGAGCCTTCCCACGAGACCGCGATTCCATCCTTGCTTTTGGCAACCTGGAGCGTCTTGTCACCGCGACGAACAAGTTGCACTGGAAGATCGCCGAAGCTCACCTTTTGCGACTTGCACTTTTCGACCAGCATGTATGTCGATCCATCAGGACGCTGGCAGACACACGCGACGCAGTTGCACCCGTCGGGGCCACAGAGGCACTCGCCTTCGGCACAGTTGCATTCCGGCAACGTCAACAAGCGAGTCGAAACCAACTGAACGCCAGTCGGAAGCGACTTTTTTGCCTGAGGCCGGAACCCTAAATCCTGTTCTGCATCGTCAATCGACACCTCGGTTCCGTCGTACTTGGAGGCGAACGAATTCACCGCGAGATTGGAATCTTGGCTAAAGCCCAGCACCACGTCTTGAAAGTCGATGGGCGTTGAAGGCATGCCAGCCATCGCTCCGGCATGAGAATGCGAGTGCTGTTGTGCGACTGCATGTTCATCCGAAGGCTCAGGCTGTCGAACAGACAACACGATCAAGACAGATGCCGCCAACGCGGCGACAATGATTGCAACATCCCTTAGCCTTCGCCGACCGCTGGGCGTGTGATCGGGCGCGAGCTGCACCGTTGGTTGCACCCTATTCATTCGGGCGGCAAACGTCTCCCAGGAAGGGGCTTCGGCCGCTGGTTCGCGATACTGCGTCGACAGTTTGCGAATCCCCGCGAAGGATTGCAGTTTCGCTTGGCAGGTCTGGCACGACTCCACGTGCTGATTGACTCGGTCAGCCATCTCGCTGGCGAGTTCGTCGTCGAAGTAAGCCGATAGCTGCGCGGCGGCGTCTTGGCATTCCATGTTAAGGCTCCCACCCTAAATCAATCAGTTGTGCTTGAAGTTCTCGTCTGGCTCGATTCAGCCGGGAACCCACGGTTCCCTCAGGGATGCCGACCGTCTGCGCGATCTCTGCGTAGGCTAGCCCGTCGATCTCCTTGAGCTGAAAGATTATTCGCAGCTCGACGTCAATGCGACGCAACGCCGCGTCCAGAAGCTCGGACAACCCGGCCCGCCTTCGCGTATCCTTTCCAGTCATCGAATCCTCGTAGAATGGTTCGGTTGGATGCCGATTGCGAGAGCGGACGTGCTGCAGAGCCTGATTGACCGCGACACGATGCACCCAAGTCGCGAATGCGGCGTTCCCACTGTAGGAGTCTAACTTTGACAGCACTTGCATGAACGCATCTTGGCTCACATCATCTGCATCTGTTTCACCGACGATCCGCCGGACCATCCGGTAGACGCGAGGATAAAACACCTGATAGATCTCACGCTGAGCCTCTGACTCACCGTCGATTGCTCGCTCAATGACCACTTCGCTTACGAACATCAGCACTCCTTTAGGCGACGTTTCGCCACGGGAGTGCGAATTTCCAACCATGTGCAGAGTTTAGATGATCTCCGCAGGTTGTTTCTTCACGAAAAGTTGAACAAATCCGTGAAGGTTTCGTTTCTCAAGCGAAAGCCGTTTAGGTCAGCTTCGCTGCGCGAAGACGCAATGCGTTCGCGATCACCGAAACACTGCTCAAGCTCATCGCCGCCGCCGCGATCATGGGACTCAGCAAAACGCCAAAGAACGGGTACAGAAGCCCTGCTGCAACGGGAATTCCGAGGGCGTTGTAGATAAACGCGAAGAACAGATTTTGCCGAATGTTGCTCATTGTTTTTCGGCTCAAGTTTCCGGCCGCCGCGACGCCCCGCAGGTCACCACCCACCAGTGTGACACCCGCCGATTCGATCGCGACGCCGGTTCCGGTCCCCATCGCAATCCCCACATTGGACTCGGCAAGTGCCGGTGCGTCGTTGATTCCGTCACCGCACATCGCGACGATCTTGCCTTCATGTTTGAGTTTCTGGACAAAATCGTGTTTGTCCTCAGGTGAAACGCCCGCATGAAACTCGTCGATTCCCAGCTTAGTGGCCACGGCCCTCGCGGTCGGTTCAGCATCACCGGTCAACATGATGACCTTTAGCCCGAGATGATGCAGCGTCTTCAGAGCCGCCGGCGTGCTTTCCTTGATCGGATCGGTGATGGCAAGGATCGCGGCGAGCGCACTATCAATCGAGACAAACACGACCGTTGCACCTTCGGCTTGATGCGAACCTGCTTTCGACCGGCCCGCGTCGACACCGGTCACGCCTTGTTCGTCAAGCAAGTCCGCTTTGCCAATCACGACCTCGTGCTGACCGACTCGGGCATGGACACCGCCACCCGTGATGCTGTTAAAATCGCTCGCCTCAGCCAATTGCAGATCGTCGCTCTTTGCTCGCCGGACAACCGCCTGAGCAAGCGGATGTTCACTCTGGCTCTCGACGGCCGCAGCCATCCGCAACACGTCGCCTTCACCCCAGTCACCGAATGTCTCGACCGCTGTGACTTCCGGTCGCCCCTGCGTCAGTGTCCCCGTCTTGTCGACGACGATCGTATCAACCTTCTCCATCACCTCTAGCACTTCGGCGTTCTTGATCAACACACCTTCCTTCGCGCCTCGCCCCACACCGACCATGACCGACATTGGCGTGGCGAGTCCGAGAGCACAGGGGCACGCGATGATCAACACGGCCACTGCCGCGACGAAGGCATGGGCGAGTTGTGGCTCGGGACCAAACACCGCCCAGCCAACAAACGCAGCAATCGAGCAAAGAATCACTGCGGGAACGAAGTATCGGGAAACCACATCGACCAGTTTCTGAATCGGAGCACGGCTTCGCTGAGCGTCGGCGACCATTTGCACGACTCGATTGAGGACAGTATCGCCGCCCACCCCGACCGCTTCCATTACCAAAGCACCCGTTTGATTCAATGTCCCGCCGGTGATCTCGTCCCCTTCGATCTTCTGGACAGGGATCGGCTCACCGGTCAACATCGACTCATCAACACTGCTTGAACCGCTCATGACGCGACCATCCACAGGAACCTTTTCACCAGGCCGGACTCGCAGACGATCTCCGCGGTGAACCGCATCCAACGACACCTCCTCCTCACCGTCCTCCGTGATTCGATGGGCGGTCTCCGGAGCGAGTTGCATCAACTCACGGATCGCACCACCTGTTTGCTGGCGGGCCCGCAGTTCCAACACTTGCCCCAAAAGCACGAGTGTGATGATCACGGCAGCAGCCTCGAAGTACAGCGGGGCAACACCGTTTTCATAAAACGCTTCCGGAATCACGCCAGGCAACAGCACGACGACCAAACTGAAAAAGTACGCCGCCAGTGTTCCGACCGCAATCAGCGAGAACATGTTCAGATTAAAGCTGCGAAACGACTTTGCACCTCGCACCAACAACGGCCAACCGCACCAAAACACCACCGGCGTTGCGAGCGCGAGTTGCAACCAACCGAACACCGATTGACTCATCCAGTCCGCCACGCGCAAGCCCACCATCGGCCCCATTGCGATCACCAACAGCGGCACCGACAGAACAACGCCGACCCAGAATCGACGCTTCATGTCGGCGTACTGTTCGTCATCACCATCGTCCGCCATGTCGACAAATTTCGGCTCCAAATCCATCCCACAGATCGGGCAGTCCCCGGGGCCAACCTGCTCGATCTCCGGGTGCATTGGACAGGTGTAGATCGCTGTGGGGTCTGCGGGCGTATCGCTCGCCTTGGATGATGAGTGACCACCGCAGCACGACGACGCCCGTGGCTGCTTGCCGATTTGATGCACAGCCGCTCCGCCACCGCAGCATGAGGTCTCGTTGCCCGCCTCCTTCTGAGCACGCTCCGCCAGCACGCCCGCCGGATCGCTCTCAAACTTCGTTAGGCATCCGTCGCTACAGAAGAAGTATGGCTTCCCGTCATGCTCGCTACGAAGCGATTCGGCAGGATTGACGGTCATTCCGCAGACCGGATCGGTTGCATCGGCTCGGGTCTTGGACATGCTGGCTCCTTGGGCTGCCTTTTTGACAATTTGCATTATACCCCATTATGGTATGCAAGTTGCATTCCGAAAAGGAAGCGGCAACGCGGCCGCACAAACATTTCCACTGGAGACGCTAATGAGTACCGCAACTGCATCCATGAAAGAATGCCTTCAAAACTGCCACGAATGCCAAACGACCTGTGCTGACATGCTGACCAGCCACTGCCTTTCCGAAGGCGGCGACCACGTCGAGCAAACCCACGTCAAACTAATGCTCGACTGCATCGCCGTATGCAACGCATGCGTCGACTTCATGGGCCGCAACAGCGACAACCACACGTTGTATTGCCGAGCCTGCGCCGAGATCTGCAAAGCGTGTGCAGACAGTTGCGAAAAGGTCGGCAACATGGACAAGTGCGTCGAGTGCTGCCGCAAATGCCAAGAAAGCTGTTCAGCGATGGCGAGCTAGCCTATTTCAATCGCAGGCAATGCCTTGAAATGACGCTCCATGCCCGAAGGCTTGGAGCGTCAGGCATGCCATCGAAATGTTCCCGGAACCTGCACGATTGCAGCATTCTCGTCATGGTAACCCAAGGTGATCAGACGCCCTTGGTCACAGAATATCTCGACGAAAGCCCGCAGCAACCTTGACTGACGCATCACGCTCACCTCATTTGCCACGTGATCTACCACTTGGCGTGAGGCGAGAACGATCAACTTTGCTCGCGCCCTTGAAGCCATCACGCTGAAGATACGCAAGCCAACCTTTCGGCCCCTTCGGAAATCGGATGTGAGTCAACCGATAATCTATACTACGTAGACTTGCCGTTGGCGATTCACAGCCGGCGTTGCGGCATCTTGCGTTCGTATCGCGACATTCGCTCTTGCCAACGTCTGGGGCTAGCTCTAGAACACGCAAATCATCTAAATTGAAGCCGAAAACGTGGCATATATGGTGAGGAGAACTTAGCTCTTCCATGTTGTGATTCACGGCATCTAAATGGTCGCCGCTTTTGCGTCAAGATACTTGAGGGCCTTTAGCATGCGCAAAATGAACTTGCGGCTTCGAGAACTAAGGTGAACAGAAAATTGACTGACGATCTATCAGATATCGAGTTCGTGAGGCAGATGCTGCGACGTCCAGAGCGGCATCTCGATCGCTTGACCATTGAATTTCGATGGGAAGCGACGCGGCGGCATCCGGTATACCTTCAGCTTTGGGAAATCCAACAATCCGCTCAGGCGATGTCGCCGCCAGCGACTTGGCACGAGGTTCGACAAATCGAAGATGTGATCAATGCGTGCAACGCTATTCGGATCGTGTCTGAACCGGTTGATCCGGCATTGTCGTTCAAGGAACTATCAGCCTTGGAACCCAGCGACCTTTTCCACTGCAATGCGCTGCAGCCAGTGACCGTGAAGATGATGCTGGGAGTCATCGGAAAACACCTGTCTTCCGATTCGCTCCGTCGAGTTGCTGAGACGTTCAAGAGTATTGCGGATGGCAAAGATGGCGCGCTTGACACGAACGAAGCGTTAATTGCGTGTGCAGAGATTTTCAATTCGGTGGAACCAGAAATGGAGGCGGTTATGCCGGGACCCTTCTATGTTGTGAGCCCAGTCGCTCCACGAGAACAATGGCAAGAAGATATGGCGCGGTGCCAGAACCATTGGAGAGAGCAACTCAATCTTGAACCTAGCCGAGACCGTCCACGTGACTATCCGAACTATCTCCGGGCTTGGGACCTATGCGAAGGATTCAGCGAAGGACGATACCATCGAGATCGCGCAAGATCATTTGCTGAAGTCGGACGTGAACTGAGCAAAAACGAGTCTACGATCAGAAGGTGGTATCACCGGGCGTTCTCATTGATTACAGGCCACGATTTTTCAAACGAAAACTGGCATTCCGTCATGGCGTTCCAGCAACTTTCAGGATTCATGGGGCTGACGATCAGTCCCGTGTCCCGCGAAAGATTGAGGCGAGCCAATATGCAGCGGCGCGAAGCCGATTTCTCCACTGTTCAAGGAGACGACACATTTCTCGATACGGCGGCTGCTCCGTCTTCCGTGGCCGATCTTAGGGCTATATGCACGCAGGTTTGCCAGCTGATTGAAGACGGGCGTAGTGATGAGGAAATCGTCGACCAGATCGAGATTGACTTTGGTACACAAGCCGACCTCAAGGAAGACGAGATTCGCGACGCGATCAATTACCTGCGATCGCGGGACGACGTCCGCAACAGCTACTTGGGCGATCGCTGAAAAATAGCTTTCGGCTTAAGTGACGGGTGGAAGAGGGTAAGGAAATCTCGTTTTTCCTTGCCCACGGTCGCGGCATGAGCGGCCTCCGATTCAGAACAATCTGACTCGATGTCAAATGCAAGCAATTCAGACCGGCCAGAAGGCTGTCTATCTCCGAAAGAGTTCGCCCGGCGCGCCGGGGTCAGCAAGTCAACCGTTGATCGGTATCTCAAACAAGGACTGCTTTCCAAGGTGCAGCGCAGAAAAGGTTACCGCGTTTGGATTCCTGAACGCGAACTCTACTCAGCGGTGATTTGCTCTCAATCTCAGCACTTGCCGGAAGCCTCTGATCATGAATCGGCGGGCATCCGGAAAGAGAAAACAGTCGAAACACTGCCCGGCAAAGTTCCGGCTTGGATGAAAGGCTTGCACAACCCAATCACAAAAACAAAAACAGGAGGCAGTGATGCCAAGAATGAACAAGAAGGGTGACGAACCCGAAAAATATCCGTGCCAGTTTTTCGACTGGCCAATCTACCAGCGAAAAAACGGCGTCTGGTACGCAGACGGACGATCCAACGGAGCGGTCCTGAAGCGTACGTCGCTTGGAACCAAGAACCGAGATGAGGCAATCGCAAATCTGCATCGGCTCGACCGAGTCCAGGCAGAGAATCTCGGACTTGTGCCGCGATCGAAATCTGATCCAGGTAAGAAGCGATTAACGCTGATTGCCGGTCGCAAACTTTTCGACGAACACAACGAACGTCCAGTTTTGGTGGGAGGCACCAAGCCGAGTACGCGAAAACGCTACCGAGCGATTCTGGACAAGTTTCTTCAGTTTGCACCGACGATTCGGATTTCCGAGTGGAACCAGGTCACCGAACGAACCTTGTCCGAGTACGCCAGGCATCTTGACGATCTAGGTTACGCAAGAAAGACAATCTACGGAGAGCTAAATCTGCTAAAGACGGCCTTCAAATGGCTTTGCACCGAAGGTCACATCGACCGAAAACGATTGAAGTTGAAGCTTCGCAAAGCCGAATGCGAACGGGCCTATTGCTACACAAGTGAAGAGGTCAGTGCGATGTTGAAGCACTGTGCAGAAACTGAAACACTCGGCTGGCTATACGGTGTCATTACCGCTTTGGCATGCACCGGACTCCGGATCAGTGAACTCGCATCGCTCAAATGGTCAGATATTCGTTTCCATGATCGCACACTAACGATCGCAGATGAAAGCGGATTCTCGGATCAGCAAGGTAGCGACCGACGCTCAACCAAGAGCAGTCGGAGCCGGCACATTCCGCTTCGCAAAGAGCTACAAGTGTTGCTTGAATCACTGCCGCAGACCGAGGAATTTGTGTTTCGAGGACCAAGAGGTGGCCGTCTCAAGCCAGACACAGTCCGCAACATTTTGGTGCGTGAGGTGATTGAAAAGCTCACCCCTCGTTTCCCCAAAAAGTTCCCTGGGCAACGAAGCTTCGAGGACGGTCGACTGCACAGTCTGCGACACTACTTCTGCAGCGTCTGCGCCAATACCGGCATCCCAGAACGCATCGTCATGGAATGGCTTGGTCACGCCGACAGCGAGATGGTTCGTCACTACTACCATCTCAATGATGAAGAGTCACGTCGCAAGATGGATCAGCTGCCGCCCATTGGCGGCTCACCGGACACGGAGGAAGATAACGGCGAAGAAGACGACCTTGCCGAAGCTGGCTAAGCATCAAGAGACAGTGCCAAGACCACGATCTTGGCACACCCATGGCACACAGCAGTGTGCCAAGAAAAAACACCCCCAAAAACACGGGGTTTTTGAGGGTGTTTTGATAGAAGCGGAGGACACGGGACTCGAACCCGCAACCGGTAAACCGGCAACTGATTTCGAATCAGTCTGCTAGCCAATTCGCATATCCTCCGAACTGGTGCGGTATGTTCGCCTGCGGGCTCCCATTCGTCAAGTCGACCGAAATGGGCAGCCGTCCGCCCACGGCGACTAGGCTGTCGACCGCATCGCGGACGGCGGGATCGTCGGCCAAAGCCGCTTCGATCTCGGCCGCTTTCGGGTGGTCGCCGCCAAGTTGAAGTTCGCCCTGGTCATTGACGTGCAAGCCAGGCAATTGGTTCGGGTCGATGCCGAGCGCGGACAGCTTTTGCTGCACCGATTTGGCAAGCGTCGATGTGGCGTCGTCGATCGCGGAGACGGGTTTCCGCTCCGGTTCGGACGCTGATTCCGTTGCCGATTCCGATGCCCCAGCCGAGGCCAAGACGTCCGCGAAGTTGACCGCTTTTCCGATCTGCCGCGTGACGGCGGTGACCAACTTCGTCGCTCCCACGACCGCGGCGGCGGACTGAATTGATAACGGCAAGGTCAGGCGAAATTTCAATGCTTGTGCTCGGTCGTGAAGCCGTATTCCTTCAACCACTTTTCCCACTTGTGGGCTTCATCGTGGGTGTCCAGCTTCAGCTCACGCCATTCGGGACATCGATACTTGACGTCGATGTGACCGTTGTGAGCATCCTTCTTGATTTCGCAGCCCAACTTACCCAACGTTTCGGCGATCGTTTCGGCTTTCTTATCATCATGAATGTGCTTCGCTTTCCAATCCTTCAACTGGTAGCGGACCATTTCGTCCGCCATCGCGAACGTGGGCATCGCGAAGGTGGGGATGGCCAACAACGTGGCGGCGATCAAGAGACGACGAAACATGAGAGCTTCCTATTCAAGTCAGTGAGATGGATCGGTCGGTTCGGTTGGAAGGGTCCGGAATACCGGATCTCGGTCGGCGTCGTCAACACGCGTTCTCACAGCGATACCCAACCGGGACGACTCGGCCGCGACCCGCGGCGGCGGTGGGCATGGACCAGCGACGGCAACCACAGTGTTTGTTCGACGACGGCAATCAGCGAGTTCGGGTCAATCGGTTTGAACAAGCACCGCGTCGCAACGGCGATCGTTTCGCATTTCTTTTCTAGCCCGGCCCAGTTTGATCCCGCAATCATGACCGCCGGCAGTTCGGCGTACCCCTCAGCCGCTCGCATCCGTGCGATCACTTCCAGCATTCCCGCCGCGTCCTCGCCCACATCGGCGACGATCATGTCTTGGCGGCCCATCGAAAGCGCCTCGATCGCTCCATCGCCGGTGCGAGCACAGATGCAACCGTATCCGTGCGAATCCAGCACGCCGGCCAGCGCCAGCAGCGACAACGGGCTCGCATCCAACACCACGATCGACGCGGCCTTGCGATTCGGTTTGCCGGCATCATGTCCGGCGTCAATTTGAATGGGGTTCATGGTGGGACTCTTCGAAACTCAGTCGGCACAGAGTAGGTCCATTGTCCCAATTGACCCCCTGCCTGTTTCCGGAGGGACAATTGGGACAATGGTCCTACTCTGGCTTACGCCGATTGGCTCCTTCGGATCAAGATCGCTCGGCTTGCGAACTGCTCGACTTCGGCGGACAATTTCGATTCAAATTTTTCCGGCTTCCGCATCGACCTTGCCCACTGAACCCATGACTGATTCTGCTTCGCCCGCCCCGAACGACGACCACTCCGGCAACGACCTGACCGATCCCCGGGCCGCCCGGCGCGACAAAATGCGTCAGATCATCGATCGTGGCATCGATCCGTTCGGCAGCCGGTTCGACGACCGTGACCTGGTCTCGCGATGCCAACAGCTCGGCCACGACGTCAAATGGACCAAGGCCGACGGCACCGACGTCCCGCTGCCGGACTTCAGCGACGAATCGCTGGACTACCGCGCGTGGAAGAACGAAAACGGACCCGGCGAAGAAACCGGCCCGACCGTTCGCGTGTCCGGCCGGATCATCCTGATGCGAGGCCAGGGCAAGCTGATCTTTTTGACGCTGCGGGATTGGACCGGTGACATCCAAATCTTCATCGGCAAGAACCAAGTCGGCGAGGACGGCTTTGAACTTGCGAAGTTGTTTGACCTTGGCGATTTGGTCGGAGCCGAAGGACGCTTGGGCCGAACGAACACCGGCGAACTGACCGTGTTCGCCGAGTCGTTGACGTTCCACACCAAGATGCTTGAAGTCCCGCCCGAAAAGCACGCCGGCATGACCAACCCGGAAATGCGTCAGCGGATGCGATACGCCGACTTGGCGTTCAACGACGGAACGATGCAGACGTTCTTGGATCGCACCAAGATCATCAAATCGATCCGCGCGACGCTGGACGGGGAAGGGTTCTGCGAAGTCGAAGGGCCGACGCTGCACACGATTGCCGGCGGTGCGGCGGCGCGTCCGTTCGAGACGCATCACAACACGCTGGACATGCCGCTGGTGCTACGAATCGCGCTCGAACTGCACCTCAAACGGTTGATGGTCGGCGGCATGGAACGCGTTTACGAAATGGGACGTGTGTATCGCAACGAAGGCATCAGCCCGCGTCACAATCCCGAGTTCACGATGATCGAACTGTACCAAGCGTACGGCGATTACAAGTCGATGATGGACTTGACCGAGAAGGTGATTGTGGACGCGATCGATAAAATCGGCGGTGGTTACAAACGTCCCTTCGGCGACAAGGTCGTCGACTTCACGCCGCCGTTCCAACGCGAAACGTATTCGGACTTGTTCAAGAAAGCGACCGGGATCGATGTCACCGACGACGCCGGCGTGATGAAGCTGGCCGCGGAACTGAAAATCCAAACCAAGGACAAGCACCCCGACGTGATCCGCAACGAGATCTTTGAAGAGAAGGTCGAAGACTCGCTGACCGGGCCGATCTTTGTGATCGATTATCCGGCCAGCATCTGTCCGCTGACCAAACGCAAGAAAGACAACCCGGCGATCGCCGAACGGTTCGAGTTGTTCATCCTGGGCATGGAACTAGCCAACGCCTACACCGAACTGAACGATCCGGACTTGCAGGAAGAGTTATTCAAGACGCAGCTGGAAGGCCAGGACGCGGAGGATTCGATGGCAAAGATGGACACCGACTTCGTCCGAGCGCTGCGTTACGCGATGCCGCCGGCGGGCGGGCTGGGCATCGGCATCGACCGCCTGGTGATGCTGCTGACGAACAACAAATCGATCCGCGACGTGATCCTGTTCCCGCTGCTGCGGCCGGAAGGCTGATGCGGTCATGTAGCCCCGACACGCCGTGGCGGGGCCGAACAGCGTTGCTGTTCGATTGACCGGATGTCTACTTGTTCCCAGGCTCTGCCTGGAAACACCCTGCCCTGGAGGCTCCGCCTCTCGAAGCACTGCAGGCAAAGAGGCGGAGCCTGGGAACGAGAAAGGCCTAAGAATCCTGCGGGCGGAGCCGCAGGTCTACGAGCCAGTTTTGGCGTTTACGCCCCGCCACCTACTTCCGTAGACTTCCCCCGACGTCGTGCGTGATGGTTTCAATCTGCCGAAGGAATGGCAAATGTATCGCTGGTTGCTTTGTTTCCGCTATCTTCGCACACGCTACATCGCGCTCGCGTCGATCATCAGCGTGACCCTGGGCGTGGCGACGTTGATCGTCGTCAACAGCGTCATGGCTGGCTTTTCGGCCGAGATGCACGACCGCCTGCACGGATTGGCCTCCGACATTTTGATCGAATGTCACACCAGCGGCGGCATGCCCGACCCGGACGCAAGACTTGCCGAAATCGAAGAGGTTTGCGGCGACCAGATCGCCGGTTCGTCGGTCAGCGTTCACGTTCCGGCGATGTTAGGCATCGACTTTGGCGGCCAACTTGTCACTCGTCACGTCAACTTGGTCGGCGTCGAACCGGCCACCTACGACACGGTCAGCCATTTCGGTCGGTACCTGCTGCACCCCGAAAACAAAACGCACGCCAGCTTCGACTTGCAAGACGAAGGCTACGCCCCCGATCGCGATTCATTCCCCGCATCGGGTTGGCGTTATCGCCGCGCGAAAGCCGCGTATGACCTGGCGCTCGAAAAAGAACAACAACGTTACAAAGCATCCCAGCCACTAAATGGCCAGGGACCGCTGGACTCGTCCGCCGCCTCGTCAGCTTTTTCCTCGGCCGGTCCGACGATGGGCTTTGCCGCCCCCGGCGAAATTTTTGCCGATGGCGACGGCCAGGCGACCGCGTCGACGTTTGATCCGGCCGTCGACCAGTACCCCGGTTTGATCCTGGGCATATCGACGTGCAGCATCCGTTATCGCGATGCCGAAAACAACGTCCAAGATCGCTTCTATTGCCGGCCCGGCGACGACGTTCGGATGATGTTCCCCAACGCCGCCGACAACACCAAAGTCGTCAACCAAAAGTTCACCGTCGTCGACATGTACGAATCGGGGATGAGCGAGTACGACAGCACGTTCGCGTTCTGCCGGCTGGATCAACTGCAAGACTTTCGCGGCATGATCGATCCCGCCTCGGGCACGCGCAGCATCACGACGATCCAGTTAAAGCTGATCGAAGGGGCCAGCCTGAACGAAGTCCGCGACGCACTGCGACGTAGGTTTCCGCCGGAACGCTTTGCCTATGACATTCAAACGTGGCGCGACCTGCAAGGACCGCTGCTGGCCGCGGTGCGATTGGAAACGATGATCCTGAACATCTTGTTGTTCCTAATCATTGCCGTCGCCGGCTTCGGCATCCTGGCGACGTTCTTCATGATCGTGGTCGAAAAGACTCGCGACATCGGAACCTTGAAAGCACTCGGCGCATCGGGCGGCGGCGTGATGAGCATCTTCCTGAGCTACGGGTTGCTGCTAGGTTTTGTCGGCAGCGGTGCGGGCCTGATCGGCGGGCTGTTGTTCGTTCGTCACATCAACGCAATCGCCGGCGTGATCGAAAAAATTACCGGTCAAGAAGTGTTCGATCCGACGGTGTATTACTTCACCGAGATCCCAACGATCATCTATCCGTTCACGCTCGTCTGGGTGATGGCCGGTGCGATCGCGATCGCGGCAATGGCCAGCGTGTTGCCGGCGCTGCGAGCGGCAAGGATGCACCCGGTGCGTGCGCTGCGGTTCGAGTAAGCAATTTGAAACATGAAGACGCGGCCGTCGTAGCCTCGACACGCCGTGGCGAGGCCGAACAGCTTTGCTGTTCATGACATTGGATGCTCCGCCACGGCGTGGCGGACCTACGAAAATAGCCGAAGCAAACAAAAACCAATTGAAGATCATGATGACCAACCAAGTCCTATCCGCTCGCGGCATCTTCAAGAGCTATCACAAAGACAAAATCGAAGTCCCGGTGCTTCGCGGCGTCGATGTGGAAATTGAAACCGGGCTGGTGACGGCGCTGGTCGGTCGCAGCGGCAGCGGCAAGAGCACACTGATGCACCTGATGGCGACGCTGGACACACCCGATCGCGGCGAAATCCTATTTCGAGGCGAGCGGATTGACAACGCACCTCGTGCTCGCCGCGATGCGTACCGCAACCACGACATCGGCATCATCTTTCAGTTCTATCACCTGCTGCCGGAACTCTCGGCGATCGAAAACGTGCTGGCACCGACGATGATCAGCCGCAGCGTTTGGGACTATTTCAAAAACCGCAAAGAGATCCGCCGACGCGGCGAAGCGATGCTTGACCGCGTCGGACTGTTGCACCGTGCCAGTCACAAGCCGTCGGAGATGAGCGGCGGCGAGATGCAGCGGACCGCGATCGCCCGGGCGCTGATGACGGACCCGTCGCTGCTGCTGGCCGATGAACCGACCGGCAACCTGGACACCGAAACGGGCTGCGAAATCTTGAAGCTGTTGACGCAGCTGAACCAAGACGATGGCCTGACGATCGTGATGATCACGCATGACGATTCGATCGCCGAAAAAGCCGACATCTGCCATCGCATGCAAGACGGAATGTTGGAAACGGAATCCAGGCAGTTGCAGGTCGCCTAATTCACGTCGACCTGCGGCTCCGCCTTGATGTAGCCTCGACACGCCGTGGCGAGGCCGAACTGCTTTGCAGTTCGGGTCTGCCAGGGCCTGTCAGACCTAGGACGTGCCAATGGCCGCGATCTAATTACTAACGATAAATCGCCGCAAAATCTGACTTCGCCGCAGCGTCCCCTTCACCGTCAATTCGCCCGACGCGATCGACAGCGGCGACTCGAACCGATGCACGCTTGCGCGACCGCAATGGTCGTGCGCTAGCAAGCGGTATTTGACTTCACTCAAATCCGCCTCCCCATCGATCCAAAGCTGAAGCGTTTCGCGATGCACCAAGATCGCATGACGCACGCCGGCAACACGCTCGATATCTCGTTCGATCGGTCCCGGCGAGATTTTGAAACCGTTGGGCAGCACGATCACGTCGTCGACTCGGCCAAGGATTCTTAACTGCCGCGCCGCTCCGTCGTACTCGACCCTGTCGCCCGTTCGCAGCCAACCATCAGCGTCGATCTTCGACTGCGTGGCCGCATCGTCGGCCAAGTAACCGGCCATCAAGTGAGGACCGCGAACGAACAACTCACCGTCGCGGATCTCATGTTCCCATCCGTCGACAAAGTCACCGACTAAACCGGGGGCGGCGTTCTCTGGCGTCGCGCTGCAAATGACCGGTCCCGTTTCGGTCAGGCCGTAACCTTGGATCACCGTCACGCCGCGATTGGCAAAGTCATCAAACGCATCGGTGCCAATCGCCGCGCCGCCGACGCCCAGCAGCCGTAATCGACCGAGTCCGATCGTGGGCAAGTCCTCGTCGAGCAATCGATACGCGATCGACGGGACGACGTTCATCAGCGTCGGCGTCGCGATCGGTGCAAGCGTGCGAAGCCCGTCCATCCCAAGTCCGACCGCCAGCGTGCAACCGGAAAGCAACCACGTGCCAAAATCACAGGTGCGTGCGTACGCGTGGGCGAGCGATAGCACGGTCAAGCGAACGTCGTCGGTGCCTTGCGGAACGGCGGCAAGCTTTGCCGCCGCGTTTCGAAACAATGCCTCACGCGACAGCATCACGCCTTTGGGCCGGCCCGTCGTGCCGCTGGAGAACAAGACCAGTGAGGTTCCTGCCGGCACGTCGACACCGCCCGGCGGCGACTGGTTCGATCGCGAATCAATCGAGACTTCGACGCCGCCACGACGCTGGATCGCCAGGATGGTGATGACTTCGTCCAGCGAGTTGTCGGACTGGACGGCTTCGATGGCGTCCACGTTCGCTGCGTCGACTTGGTCGGATAGCTCACGCCAAGTAAGCGACACAGGCGCGGTCGACCCGCGCGGCACCGCCACGATCGCGACTGCATCGCCGCGGACGGCAACGTGATGGTCGAGCGCGTCGATAAACGAACCAAACAAATCGCTGCCTCATTCCACCTTCGTTTAACGCCCAGCCGAAGGCGCCGGCCTTTCGTAGCCTCGACACGCCGTGGCGAGGCCGAACAGCTTTGATGTTCGCGACCAATGCAACGCTCCGCCACGGCGTGGCGAACCTACATCGTGCCGGCGCCTCCGGCTGGGCGTTAAACGATTGAACCCAGAAAGAAAAAAAGCCGCACCGTAACCGGTGCGGCTTCACGTTTTTTCCTGACGACTGCCAACTGACGACTGAAAACTACTTAAGCCGTCACGCCCATCGACTTGCGGAGCTTCGACGCGTTGCCGGCTTGGCCGAACGCCGTCATCCGTGCAACGCAGACGTCTTTCATCGCCGTGCGGGCGGGCTTCAAGTACGCTCGCGGGTCGAACGCGCCCGGGTCTTCCGTTAGAACCTTGCGGATCGCGCCGGTGATCGCCATGCGGCAGTCGGTGTCGACGTTGATCTTGCGAACGCCGGACTTGATGCCACGCTGGATTTCTTCGACCGGCACGCCGTAGGTTTGCTTCATCTTGCCGCCGAACTGGTTGATGATGTCTTGCAGTTCTTGCGGGACGCTGGATGAACCGTGCATGACCAAGTGAGTGTTTGGCAGCTTGGCGTGGATGGCTTCGATGCGGTCCATCGCCAACACTTCGCCGGTCGGCTTCTTGGTGAACTTGTACGCGCCGTGGCTGGTGCCGATCGCAACGGCCAGCGCGTCGACGCCGGTTTCTTCGACGAAGCGTTGGGCTTCGTCGGGATCGGTCAGCAGTTGATCGTGGGTCAGTTCGCCGACCGCGCCGTGACCGTCTTCTTGTTCGCCTTCGCCGGATTCCAGCGAGCCGAGGCAACCGAGTTCGCCTTCGACCGAGACGCCTTGGCTGTGCGCGGCGTCGACGACGGCTTTGGTGACGCGGACGTTGTAGTCATAGTCGGCCGGCGTCTTGCCGTCTTCCATCAGCGAACCGTCCATCATCACGGACGTGAACCCGTTGTCGATCGCGGACTGGCAGGTTTCGGGGCTGTTGCCGTGGTCCTGGTGCATGACGATTGGAATGTGCGGGTGCAGTTCCGCGGCGGCGACCATCAGATAGCGAAGGTAGATGTCGTTGGTGTAGCTGCGAGCCCCACGCGAGGCCTGGATGATGACGGGCGAATCGGTCTGCTCGGCCGCTTCCATGATCGCCTGAATTTGTTCCATGTTGTTAACGTTGAACGCGGCAACGCCGTAGTTGTTTTCGGCGGCGTGATCGAGGACGACGCGAAGGGGCACGAGTGGCATGACGGATACTCTTAATGGGGCGGAAGCGGGGTTAAGTGTTTAAGACCCAATTATCCCGGCTCGCTGCTCGATCGCAAGGGTGGTCGTCGGACCGGAAACTGATCGTAGCCCCGACACGCCGTGGCGGGGCCGAACCACGCATCGGTTTGGTGATCGGATGCTCCGCCACGGCGTGGCGGACCTACGTTGTTTGGCTCGATCTTTACCCGCTCAGCTTCTTAACGATGGCATCGACGTCGTAGACGCAGCCGCCCCAGGTGCCGCCGCCGGCCTGCTGCAGCGCCGCCCACAACCGCGTGTCCTCGGGCATGTCCGGTTCGACTCGCAAATCAGGGTGCGGTGTTCGGCTGGCCAACAGTTCTTCCGCCGTGACGCCTTCTACTTCGCTGACCAGATTCACGTGCCCGGTCAACTCGTTGCGGTCGACCAGGATGTCAATCAAATCCCCGTCGCGGACCTTCGCGATTGGGCCACCGGCCAGTGCCTCCGGCCCGACGTGACCGATGCACGCGCCGGTCGAGACGCCACTGAACCGGGCGTCGGTGACCAGCGCGACTTGTTTGCCGAAGGAAAGGTATTTCAGCGCCGACGTGATTTGATACGTCTCCTCCATGCCGCACCCAAGCGGTCCACGACCGATCAGCACGACCACGTCGCCGGCTTGAATCGGCTTGTCCGTTTGTCCTTTGACGGCCGCGATCGCGTCGCGTTCGGTCACGAACACTCGTGCGCGGCCTCGATTGCGATACACGCCGTCGTCGTCGATCACACTGGGGTCGATCGAAGTGGCTTTGATGACCGCGCCTTCGGGACAGAGGTTGCCTGAAGGAAAGCACACGGTGCTGGTCAGCCCACGTTTTCTGGCGACCTTCGGAGCCATGATGACTTCGTCGGGATCGATGCCGTCGGCATCTCGCAATCGATCGCGACAGACTGCGCGTCGATCACAAACTTTCCAGGCGTCCAAGATCTCGTTCCATGTCATTCCCGTGACGGTTCGACATTCTGCTTTTAACAGTCCAAGCTCGCGCAAATGCCACGCCACCTCGGGCACGCCGCCGGCCAGGAACATTCGCACCGTCGGATGACCAACCGGACCGTTGGGCAAGCAGTCGACGAACCGCGGCACCATCCGGTTGATCTCGCGGAATCGGGCCGCATCAGGCCGAGCAAGTCCCGCCGCATGCGCGACCGCCGGGATGTGCAGCAGCAGGTTGGTGCTGCCCCCAACGGCCGCGTGAATCAGCATGGCATTGAAGACCGCATCGTCGGTCAACACGTCCGCCATCGATTCGCCTCGCTGGAACATTCCGAATGATGCGTCGGCGGAATGACGGGCGAGCTGAGTCCAGATCGGTTGACCGCTGGGCGCAGCGCCGCGTGCGGGACCGTCATGCCGAGCGCTTCGGCGACGACTTGCGCGGTCGCGGCCGTGCCCAGAAACTGGCATCCTCCGCCCGGTGTTCCGCAGGCGCGACAGCCTTCCAGCGAAGCTTCTTCCAGGCTCATTTCGCCACGCGAATATCTCGCGCCGATCGTTTGCACTTTGCCCGCGTCTTCGCCTTGCGTCGGCGGCAACGTCACGCCGCCGGGCACCAACACGTTTGCCAAGTGAGACGTTCCGGCAAGCGCCATCATCATCGCGGGCAAGCCCTTGTCGCAGGTCGCGATGCCGATCACGCCTTTCCGCTGGGGCAGCGATCGGATCAGCCGTCGCATCACGATCGCGGCGTCGTTGCGATACGGCAGCGAATCGAACATGCCCTTAGTTCCTTGCGTTCTGCCGTCGCAAGGGTCGCTGACGAAGGCCGCAAACGGGACGCCATCGTGCGAACAAATTTGTTCGGCGGCCGCTTGCACCAGCAGGCCGACTTCCCAGTGGCCGGTGTGATAACCCAGCGCGATCGGCGACCCGTCGGGGGCTCGCACGCCACCTTGCGTCGACAAAATTAAAAACTGTTCGCCCAACACTCTCCGTGGATCGAACCCCATCCCAACCGATTGGGTCAGTCCGAAGATATCGCCGCTGGTCCAGGTCCGCAAAATTTCATCGGACAGCGGCAGCGAACCGCTGGGGCCTGTCGCGTGAGTCTTGATGGTCGCCGGATCGAGTGCTTCAAAGTATTGGTTCATTCCCAAATCGTAATCGAACGCGTGGGAAGCTTCATCGCCCCCACCCATCCACTTCTGCGGCACTCCGGCAGCACTCCTGAAGTAACAGCACTACATCAGAAACCCCATCGCGCCGAAACCAATCACGATCATGATACCGATGCCATAAATGCCCATCACGATCGCGGCCAGGATGCCGATCGTCCGCCAGAACCGAAGCTGTCCTGACAACATCTCGGTCATCGACACCGCGTCCGCATTTCGAGCGAATTTGCGAGCGGTCGAGGCGGCACGAAACAACATCATCGCGGGAAGCCCATAGATCAAAAGCGCCGCCGACCCGCCGCAGACCAGTCCCCCGATCGCACCGGCCGCGTCCTCGCCGATGACCGAAAAGGCGAACACGGCCGCCATCAATACCAATCCGATGGTCAACAAGACGGCGAAGAACGACTGCCAGTTGGCGAGCTCACCGGCCCGTTTGGCAACGTCACTGCTGAGATCCAGGTTGGTCTACGTGTCGTCGCTGCTGGTCTGATACGGGTTCATCGCGGCCTTCTCCGGCGGCGTCGAAAACGGGTCCACGGGGCCACTCATCAGGCAACGCTTTCAAAACTTGGAGGCGAAATGTGATATGCGTCGAAAACCTTTCCGGCACCCATCGTAACGACCCCGTGCGACGTGTTGGCGGGCTGCGTTTTTCTTCTTGGCGGTCCGGTTGGGCAAACTGTACCGATGGGTCGGCCTCTCATTGGCGATGGATCTGCGTTCGCGTCGATAATCCATCGTGGCCCGACCCAACGAATCAGCGCGCAAAGGATTGCTCCATGACAAATGTTTCCGCCACCAAGGTCTCATTCTCCGGTTCAAAAGCCACCGCCGCGCCCTCGATCTTGGGCATCTGGAGGTTGGGCACGTCGCTGCACTTAAGTGAAACGGCGGAACTTTCGCTGGCCCAGCCCGCCGATGCCGCCGGCAGCCCGCGGTGGGACTACGTGATCAAACGAGCGATCGGTGACAGCCCCGAATCACGCCGCCAGATCGCTCAGTTCGTCGCCGCCGCATCCTCGATCGTGCATCCAAACTTGGTCGCCGTCTTGGACGCATCGCAATCGTCGACCCAGCCGTACGTCGTGATGCCGCGGCTCGATGGTGGCACGATGCAGGCGATGCTAAACGCTTCGGAAACGAAGCCACTGCCGGTCGCGCTGTGGTTGGTTCGCCAAGTCGCCCAGGCGCTCGACGCGCTGCACACCGCCGGTTGGGTTCACGGCGACGTTAAACCCGAAAACGCGATCATCGGTTCGCGCGGCCATGTGACTTTGGTGGACTTGAGTTTTGCCAGCCGCGTTCACACGGTCGCCAATCACCAGTTCCGCGGCACACCGGCTTACGCATCGCCCGAATCATTGCTTGGCAACCATGCCGCGATGCCGGCGTCGGACGTCTTCTCGCTCGGCCGCATCCTTTGGCAATGGCTTGCCCACACGCAGCCGACCAGCCGTAGCATTTTGGAACCGATCGCTGACTTGGTCGAGACGATGATCGACGACGACGCGTCGCGACGCCCGCAAGCCGGCCGGGTTGCCAAGACGCTGCTAAAGCTAGAAATTGAAACGCTCGGTCGGCACATCGGCCCCGCCGCCGAACCCGTCCGCCGCGCGGCGTAGGCGGCAACAAAGGGGTCAGGCCTCTTTGATGATCGGCGTCCGGTTTGGTGACCACTTCACGGCTGGCCCCGTCGCCGACCGGGGCCCAGCATTTGGGCAACGCGCGGACTTACCTGGCGGCGCACTGGGCGGCCAAGCGTTTTGGTCATCGGATGATCTTGCGGATCGAAGACGTCGATTCGCCTCGTGTCAAACCGTGGGCCACCGATCAAGCGATTGACGATCTCCGCTGGCTTGGTATCGACTGGGACGAGGGCCCCGACGTCGGCGGTCCACACGCGCCGTACATTCAATCCCAGCGGATCGCGATCTATCTCGACGCGCTGAATCGACTGATTCAATCCGATCGCGTTTACCCTTGCACATGCACTCGCAAGGACATCGAAGAATCCGGTTCGGCGCCGCACTTTGACCACGAACCTTCGATCTACGCCGGCGCTGCGCGGGTTGGCATGTGGGCGATGAAGTCCCCGAGTCGGGAACCTATTGCTGGCGGTTTCGTGTGAGTGCTGAATCGTTCACGTTTGTCGACCTCATTGCCGGCGTCCAAACGACCTCGCCGGCAGCCACGCTGGGCGATTTCCCGATCACGCAAAAAAACGGCCAGCCGTCCTACCAACTGGCGGTCGTCGTCGATGACGCCGACATGGGGATTACCGAAGTTGTCCGCGGCAACGACTTGATCGCCAGCACGTTTCGACAACTCGATTTGTTCCATGCCTTGACTCTAGAAGCACCCTCGTTCGCCCACGTGCCACTGGTGCGAGGCCCCGACGGCCGGCGACTCGCCAAACGTCACGGCGACACGAGGCTCAGCCACCTGCGAGAACAAGGCATTGCACCGGAGAAGATCCGCGAATGGGCGGCGGAAAGTTTAGGGTTTGATGACGGTGTGAATGGCTTTGGCTGGCACGTGGTTCGCCGCGAAGACGTCACGGTGCCGGATCAATTCTTATCATCGTGCTGAATACCAGTTTCCACCTGAAAGGCTATTCATTATTTCACCTTCATGGTTGGGGTACAGATGTTCCGTCGCGTCGATAGGCTGATAGCTCACGACGACGCGACAGCAAAACATCCGCTCAAAAACGTATGGCAGCATTTCCCTTTCTGCGACTTTAACGGACGTCTAATTGTCCTTAGCCGTCTCCTAGTACTTTGTTCTCAGAAAATGCTTGACGGATCAGTCGACATGGCTCAGCTTCGAGTTTCGCGAAATGAAGTTGGCTCACCATTTGAAAGAAAACATCATGAAATTTGCACTCCGGTTCGTTTGCCTGGCCGCCATTTGTTGTGGGTCACCAATCGCTCGAGCGGCAACTGTAACGTTTTACGCGGACGCGGCATCGTTCGACTCGGCAGTCGGACCGACGACGTTCTTCGACTATGACGATTCGGGATTCGAGACCGTAACGACGATCTTCGAATCGCCGACCGGAATCTTGGATGGTGTTCTAACCAACACGTTGGTCAATTCACCGATCGATCTCGGATCGTTCTCGCTCGAGATCAGGGGTGGAAACAACACGTTTGACGACACCAAGTTCGACGTCAATGACGGGCTGTTCCCCAACCAATCTGACGAAGACGGGATCCTTTCGCTCGCTTTGTTTCCTGGTTTTGGCGAACACGATGCATTCCGCTTCATCTTTGATACACCAATCACATCGTTTTCTGCCGACCTTGCGTCGCTGGACAACGACTTGTTGTTTGACTTCGCGTTTTCGTCCGGTGCGACCGACAGTTTTCTATTGTCCAACACGACGTCACCCAATTTCATCGGGTTCGGGTTTGACGAGCCCGTGTCGGACTTCACCGTCACCGCCCCATCCGGCGACATGCGATTCTTTCTAAGTGATCGTCGTCCGACCGCCATTCCTGAACCGAGCGGTATCGCGGCGGTCTTGGTCGTTGGCATCGGCTTTGTCGTGAACCGTCGGCGACGTCGAAATTGATTCGACTTTACGCCGACGTCCTGCGACAGTTTTTAGAACTGCCGACGAGTCCGTTTCACGAGCACCCTGTACTGGCGTTGATCGATACTTGTGCGGACAAGTGGGGTTAAAGTCTGTCTCTGACGAGGTCGGCAATCGGTACATCGATTGGATGCCAAAAGACGTTGCCCCCAACGTAGTCCCGCTGACCCTATCGGCTCATTGTGATCATCCGGGGTTCTGGGCCGAAGCAATGCTCGACTCGAATACGATGGTCGCAAATTGGATCGGTCGCGTGCCCGAGCGATACTTTCTCGGGTCCGGCGTCACTTTCTTCACCGGCGCAAGGCATGATGGAATTGACCATCAAAAGCAAACGCGATCTGTTCACGGAACCATCATCGAAGTTTGCGACTATCGCGGCGAAGGCGACCACGCTCGCGTAAAAGTTCGTTTGGATGGGCCGGTCGAACCCGGCTCGATCGGGCAGTGGACTCTGCCGAACTTTTCGATCCATGAAGGGATTATACGGGCGACAGCGATCGACGATGTCGCCGGTTGCGCGGCGATGGTTTGTGTGATGAACGAACTGTTGTCCTCCAATGTTCGTCGGCCGGTTCGTTTTCTTTTCACACGGGCCGAAGAAGCCGGGTATCTCGGCTGCGTTGCGTACTGTCGCGATCAAGCATCCAAGAGCCGCTCGCAACACGCCCAAATCGTCGGAATTGAAATGTCCAAGACGATGCCGGATGCAAAAATTGGGGAGGGTCCGATCGTCCGTGTGGGCGATCGGAAATTTGTATTCGACCCGTTGTCTGTTCGGCTGTGTCTTCAATCAGCGATTGACCTTCAAGCCGAGGATCCCGCTTTCAAGTTTCAATACAAGCTGATGCCTGGCGGAACGTGTGAATCATCGGTTTTCCAGGCTCGACTTGGGCGTGCCGCGGCGGTCTGTTTGCCGCTCGGGAACTACCACAACGTCAACGAGACGACGCAATCGATCGATCAGGAGTTCATCGACGTTGACGACTTTGTCGGGCTCGTTCGTTTACTCGTTCAAATCGCAAAGACGGATGCCGATTTCGATCGTCCGTTCGTCGATTTTGATACCGAATGTGATGATTTGTACGAGCGTCAGCGACACCTTTTGTTTCAATCCACTGGACAACCGGAACTCGAATGATGATGCGACGCCATAGTCTCTCCCATGCACTCAAAATACCGACCGGCACCGTGATCGGGGCTTGGATCCTATTTTCGCTCGGTGCCGTGTTCGCCTCGGCCGATCAGGCAGCGGCTGAAACGCCAGCGGGAAGGCTGGTCATTGTCGGTGGAGCGTTGTCGCCAGAAAACGAGGCGATCTTTCGTTCGTTTGTCGAACTGGCAAGCCCGACCGCCCCGGTCGGCGTGATCCCGTTGGCCAGCGGAGTGCCCGAGGAGTCGGGACCATTGACGGTCCAAGACATTCAGCAGTTCGCCGCAAATCCGTCTCGAGTTTTCGATACGAAATTGACGACCGAGAACGCCGGCGATGCTTCAGTGCCCAAAACCGAAGCAACGTTATCCGGCTGCCAGGCTTTATGGTTCACCGGCGGAGATCAAAGCCGCATCGTCGACGTCTTGCGACCCGAAAGCGGCGACACGATCGGGTACCAGGCGGTCAAAAAAGTGCTTTCGAGCGGCGGCACGATCGGTGGCACCTCGGCGGGGGCGGCGATGATGTCGGACCCGATGATCCGAAGCGGCGATAGCGAAGAAGCGATGCGTGTCGGCGCGACCGCTGTTCTGGACGGACCGGGCGTTTGCATCGGCAAAGGAATGGGGCTGTTTCCCTATGGATTGACGGACCAACATTTTTTGCGACGCGGTCGGTTTGGAAGACTGTTGGTGGCGATAGAAGCTTCCGATAACCGTTTCGGCTTTGGGGTAAGCGAAAACAGTGCGTTGGTCGTCGATCTCGACAGTCAACTTGGGACGACCATCGGCGATCAAGCCGTCACGATCATCGATCGACAGCGTGCAACCGTGGAAGGCGGCCATCGAAAAAACCTTCGGATTCACTTGATCGGCGGCGGTGACCAGTACGACTTTACGAGCAACGAAGTCATTCCATCCGCTGAAAAAACGGCTTATAAGTCGCGGGCGGAGCCTGCGAGAACGTTCGATGACATCTGGTCGCGTCGAGCGATCGCAAGCATGCTGTCGGAACTCGCAAATGATCCGGATCGGTCGGTCACCGGCAAAGACAAGACCTTTCGATACGTCATGCAAGCTGACTCGGAAACAAAGTTTCTTTCTAGCGAAAGCGATAGAGTGAAGACGCTGACCGCTATCAATGTTCGGTTGGACATTTCGCCAATCGAGTCACCGTGAAAAATTAACCTTCAACGCGGATCTGGATAGCGAACTGCGACAGGTCGACCAGGCTGCTCATGTGACCATTAATGGCAAGCGTTCCATGCCCGTTCACGGTATCATCGCACTACCAACCGAAAACGCATCGCCATGAAACTTACGATGCCACCGTCGTTGGTCATCCTTTGCGGCATATTGATCCTTTCCGCGATCGCGACCTTGGTCTTGCCCCAAGGGGAATACGAACGGGTCGAGCGAAATTTTCCTCAGTGGATTCCGCACACCATTGAACAGGGCGATACACTCGAATCTATTGCTCAAGCGACAAACGCAGGTCTTCTAACGCTGGATGATTTGCGACCCACGTCATCCGAGCAATCGGAAATCGTCGAACTGCGACCTGGAACGACGATTCTGGTTCCAGTCGGTGGAATGACCCGAAGTTCGGTCGTTCCAAACTCTTACACGCCGTCGACTGACCAGGCCCGTGTGGGCATTGGAAAGAAAGTCCGATCCGCGATGGGAAGTGTCGCCGTCGCACCCATGGCTGGGTTTTCTGAGCGGGCGCAGATCATTGGGTTTGTCTTATTGCTCGGCGGTTCTTTCGGGATCATTCTGGCAACCGGGGCAATCGACCAAGGGTTGGCCTGGGGCGTGATGAAGTTGGGCAACGGATCGGGGCGATTGGCTGTGATTCCGATTAGCTTCATCCTATTCAGCCTCGGTGGGGCGGTGTTTGGGATGGGGGAAAGCACGATCGCGTTCGTCCTGATCACGGTGCCCCTTGCGATTCGACTCGGTTATGACACGCTGACCGGAATTGCGATGTGCTACATGGCTTCACAAGTCGGATTTGCCGGAGCGTTTTTTAATCCATTCACCATCGGAATCGCTCAAGGCATCGCCGAACTTCCCTACTTGAGCGGATTGAACTTTCGGTATGTCGTATGGATCGTCGTCACGGCCATCGGCATCCTTTTTACGATGCTTTGGGCCGCCAAGGTCCGAAAAGATCCGAAGCTGTCGCCGACATTTGCAATGGACCAACGCCAACGCGACTTAATGACCAGCGCTTCGATCGACGAGCAAGCCTCGCCGACGCTGGGGCAATGGGCCACGATCGCGCTGGCCTTCGGATCGGTTTTCGGCAGTGGTTACGGGGTTGCGAAGTTGGATTGGTACATCGACGAGATGGCCGCCCTGTTCGTGATCGTTGCCTTGGGTTGCGGTCTTTTATCGAAGCACAGCATGAAACGAATGTCGGATGATTTCATTGCCGGCGCATCCTTGATGGTCGAACCGGTTCTGATCATCGCCGTGTCGGCGGGCGTCGTCAGCGTCTTGGCGAACGGCTTGGTTTTGGACACAATTCTTAGCGCGATGGCGGAACCACTAGCGTCGCTTCCGCCCAGCCTAAGTGCGGTGGCACTGATGTTGTTTCAAGCGATGCTAAATTTCTTGGTACCCTCGGGCAGCGGCCAGGCCGCCATGACCATGCCACTGGTCACACCACTTTGCGACTTAGTGGGACTCGATCGCCAAGTGGGCGTCTTATCATTCCAGTTCGGCGATGGGTTTGGGAACTTGGTCGTTCCAACGTCCGCGGTACTGATGGGTGTTCTTGGCGCTGCAAAAGTACCGTGGGGAACCTGGGTCCGTTGGGTTCTGCCGATCGTGATCACCCTGCACATCGCCGCCGCGATCTTTCTTGTCGTTGCGGCGAACGCACCAACCGAGTGGTTACGCTAAATGGCCGCCTAAATAGAGGCCCTGAATGAACTTGAACTCGGTGTCAATGAGAGCCAGATGTCAATGAGAACTTAGTGCCAATTAGAACTCAGTGCCAATCACTTCTCTGTTCGCCTTCGTGCCAAGAGCACCCCACAAGCCATAAGCGCTTGGTGCGCCAGGCTGGCGGGCCCCGGGAAGACCTGCCAAGACGCGGACCACGCCCATCGTCGAGTCGCCGGCTTCGATGGAATCGGTGACGAATCGAATCGCGCCGTCGCCCATCAAAATGTGGACACCGCCTTGGTGCCGACTGCTCGGCGACGCAACGCCGTAACCTTCGTCCGCGAACGTCAAACACAGTTCTTTATTGGGTGGCAATATGGTATTCACAATGCTGTAAGGATTTCCTCCATTGGCCCAACGAAAGCCACGACCTTGGTTGGCCGCCAAAACATTCGTCATCAGCGGATCCCAAAACTGAGGTCGCAGCGGATCGATCGCGGGTAGCGTGATACGGCACCAGGATGGGTTGTCCATGATCGGCCGGAAACTATTTTGAGTTCTTCCGAGTGTTCGCACATCCCGATCGCCTAAGTCCGTCGCCATTTCGCCGGCCATGATGGTATTTGACAGACCGTCCAGAACGTCTCGAAAAGCCGTCTTGGTGCGTGTCACAAACATGCCACGTCCGGTCACTCGAAGTTCCTCGGCGCGGCTCGGCCGAATGCCTTCCAGGTCGGTGTAAAACGGACCCACATCGTGCAAGTCCATGTTATCGCCCAAGCAGGCACCGTAATTTGTCCGCCCCATCGCGGGCAGCCCCGCGCCGGGATCGCTGGGGCAACGCAGCGCCGCAATCTCGGTCATCCAAGGTTTGTAAGCTGTATTACGAGCGTTCGGACCGACCGGTGAGACATTATTTTCATCGGTCGGCGTCGGCCCCATGCTCGGCCATGGTGGAACTCGCTGGACATTTGGGTTTGATAAGTCAAACGTGTTCGGATTTGATATTTCTTCCCACAACGCTTGCTGTTCCATGAACGGCGTCAGCCCCACGAAAATGCTAAGTCGCATGTGGTTGGAGCGATCTCCCGGCTGGTACCAATTGCCGCCCCCAATACCCCAATGCGTCCGTGTTCCGCCGGATTGCATCGGCAATTGGCGAAAGGCGGAATGATAGTTGTGGATCGCCAGCCCGATCTGTTTAAAATTATTGCCGCAACTCATCCGGCGCGCCGCTTCGCGTGCTGCCTGCACAGCGGGCAAAAGCAACCCAACCAAAACGCCAATGATGGCGATGACCACCAACAGTTCCACTAAAGTGAAGCCAAGCCGGTCACTGCGATCGGAACGGCGGAAACGTGACACGAAGCAAATCATTTTCTAACTCGTTGTTACTTAACGGACGGTGAGGAGTAAAGCCATTTCGAGCTAACGATCCGACTCTCGTGCTGCGCGAAGTTCTTTCTCATTGACCTGTTCTTGTTCGGTCAGCTCGTAAACTTCCGTCGGGGCGATGACGGTCGTTCCTTCGCCTGGTCCACAACCGACCACCATGCCGGCAAGCATGGCGACGACCAGTGTCGACGAGGCCGCCAAATACTGAATCATAGAAAGCATATAGAAGACTTAATGGGGGACAATTCGTGTGGCTGCAAATCGCTTGAATGACCCAAACGAGTGTCGACGCAAGTGAATGGATTTTCCGGTGGGCGTAACGCGCGATCCGGGATCACGCTCACCCAAATGATCTTTTCACTATAAGACAACGGGAACGGATTCCAACACTCAATTTTTTGCCAGATCCAATCACGTCCTTTAGATTGACTTAATGGTCAAGGTACCGGCGGTACTTGCCTGGAGCTGGCCGGACGCCCGCGCAATCGGGTTTCAAATAGCTTTTAATCCCGTCGAAGGTGAAACAGCAACCTTATTCGCTCGAGGTGGCACCAACGTCGGAGCGTTCGAGTGCCCCTTGTCGCCGCGTTTGGGGTACCCTTTGGCTTTCCAAAGACTGCACTTCCCCATTACCGCTGCGTGAAAGTTACCGATGGATATCGTTCTCCTTGTCCTTTACCTGTCCATTGCCATCGGATTTTCGTTTCTGTGTTCGATCGCCGAGGCGGTGCTGTTGTCGATCACGCCCAGCTACATCGCTCAGCGGAAACGGGATCCGGACAAGACCGCCAAGCGAATCTTGCGGCTGAAAGAAAACGTTGACCGACCGCTGGCGGCGATTCTTAGCTTGAACACGATCGCGCACACGGTCGGTGCCGCTGGGGTGGGGGCGCAGGCAACCAAGGTCTTCGGCAGCCAGTGGGTGGGAGCGACCAGCGCGGTGTTGACGCTGTTGATCCTGGTGTTCAGCGAGATCATCCCCAAGACGATCGGAGCGATGCACTGGCGGAGGCTGGCGGGTGTTGTTGCCGTGCTGATCGACTGGTTGGTCGTCCTGATGTTTCCGCTGGTTTGGATGTCCGAGATCATCACCAAGATGATCGCCAGTGGCGAAGATGCAAGCTTGGTCACGCGCGCGGAAGTCGCCGCGATCGCGGAACTTGGCACCCAGGAAGGCATTTTGAAAAAGCGAGAATCTAAGGTGCTGCAAAATCTATTGGCCTTAGAATCGATCAAGGTCGAAGACATCATGACGCCGCGAACGGTCGTCATCGCTCGCGAGCGGTCGACCAAGCTGTCCGAAATGGTCGACGACTTATCGACGCTGCCGGTCTCGCGAATCCCGATCTACGACCAACAACGCGACAACGTCACGGGCTTTGTTTTGAAAAGCGATTTGCTGGTCGCGATGCTAGGCGGCGAAGGCGAAAAGACAATCGCCGAATTCGTGCGGACGCTGATCACCGTCCGCGAGAACGAGTCGATCGCGATCGCGTTCGACCGGTTGTTGGACGAACGCGAACACATCGCGTTGGTGACGGACAAGTTCGGCGGCATGGAAGGCATCGTGACGCTGGAAGACGTCGTCGAAACGCTGTTGGGTTTCGAGATCGTCGACGAACAGGACACCGAAGTCGACATGCAAAAACTTGCCCGTCAGCGATGGCAACAACGTATCGACCGTCAGGGCGTTTCGGTCAAAGTAGAGTAGGGCAATTGTCTCAATTGTTCACTGGAACAAGCACTTGTTCCGGAGGCTCTGGCTCGGAACACCCTATCCCGGAGGCTCCGCCTCTTTTCGTGGTCGGCGGTTGCGTAGAGGCGGAGCCTCCAAGACATCCCGTTCCCAGGCGGAGCCTGGGAACGAGAAACAAACAGGAAACGAGAGCTGGATGGACAGGGGACAATTGAGACAATTGTCCTACTCTGTTTTAGCCGGTCACGTCGGCCAACAACCACGCTCCGTCGATCATTCGCCACGTTTCCCCGGTCGGGTTCTTATCCTTCAATCCGACCGGCAGGCGGTCGGCGCGGACGTTGTCATAGCTCGTCAGCTTTCCGAACCGCAGTAGTGAGCCCGGAACGCCGACGGCGGTGAAGCCCGGGTGGCCTGTCGCGGGGTAAGGGCCACCGTGGTTCATCGCGGCAGATACCGCCACGCCGGTGGGCATTTTGTCGTTCAGCAAGCGACCAACCTTCGGGGCCAACACGAACGCGATCGCGGCGTAGTCGTCTTCGTCGCTGCCGTCCTTGGCGGTGTAAACGCATCCGGTCAAGTTGCCTTCCAGGTGTCCGATCGCTTCGCAAAGTTGGTCGACGTTGTCCGCGACGACTATCAGCGACGCATTGCCGAAGGCTTCGGTTTGGAATCCTTCCGGGTTCTTCAAGAACTCCGGTGCATCGACTTGTAACAACGTGTTGGCCATCGCACAGCGATCGGCTTCCGGCTTGCCGCCCCCGGTCAACAGATTCGCGCCGAAGCCGACCAGCTTTTCGATGCTGGACGAAAGGCTGCTGGCGACCGCGGGCGAAAGCAGCGTGCCGGCGGGCGTGGAGTCGAACTTGTCCTTGACCGTGGCGATAAATTTGTCCGTGGCGTCGCCTTTGACCAGCATCACCATGCCGGGGTTGGTGCAGAATTGACCGGTGCCCATCAGGACGCTGGTGACGAAGTCGCCGGCGATCTCGTCGCCGCGCTGGGCAAGTGCCGCCGGCGTGATCACGACCGGGTTGACGCTGGACAATTCCAAGTAGATCGGCTTGCCCGCTTTGTCGGCGGCCGATTTCAGCACCAAGCCGGCTCCCCGAGCCCCCGTGTATCCGGTCGCGCCGACGCGAGGGTCGGAAACCAAGCGTTCGCCGTCGGCGTGACTGGTTCGGTAAATCAATTGAACCGTCGCGGCGGGCAAGCCTGTTTCGATGGCCGCTTCGACCGCTTGTTCGGCCAGCAGCCGCGTCGTTTCGGGGTGGCTGCTGTTCGCTTTACCGATGACTGGATTTCCCGCTGCGATTGCGGCGGCGAAGTCACCGCCAGCGACGCTGTTGAACGCGAACGGAAAATTGTTCGGGCCGAACACGCAGACCGGGCCCAGCGGTTCGTAGATGCTGCGGATGCCGGCTTTGGTATCGATGGTCGGCATCGACCAATTTCCGGTGCGACATGCTTTTGCCGCCGCGCGAAGCTGGTTGCTGGTCCGCGGCAATTCGACGTCGGCCAAACGCGGCGACTTGCCCAGTCCGGTTTCCTGGAACGCCGCATCGACGAGCGCCTCTTTCGCTGCGTCGATGCGATCGGCGTAACGTTCCAAAAAGTCCGCGATCTTGGCGTGCGGCAGCTTGCGAAGTTGAACGGCCGCGTCGACGGCGGCGTCGAGTGCCGCATCGCAATCGTCCCACGAACTGACCGGGAACTCGGCGACCAGCTTAGTGTTCTTATTCGGGTCGGTCGCCTGGAAGGAACTCGTCACGCTGGCGGCTCGCCATTGGCCGGCAATCAGAACGGGACGGAGGTTAGCAGTGGTGGTCATGGGTGGTGCTTTAGAAAAAATGTAGGTCCGCCACGCCGTGGCGGAGCATTGCATGGGATCGAACAGCAAAGCTGTTCGGCCCTGCCACGGCGTGACAGGGCTACATGTGTCGAAGGCTACTCTCTAACCCTGAACGATCGAATTGGACAGCGTTCCGATCGGCCCGATCGTAATGTTGACGACGTCGCCGGCGGCCAGCGTGAAGTCGCTGCCCGGAACAATTCCCGTGCCGGTCATCAGGAACGCGCCGTCGGGGAAACTGCTGTCGCGGCCCAACCAAGCGACCAAGTCGTCGAACTTGCGAGCCATTTGATCGGCACCGGTTTGTTGATCGAAGACGACCTCGCCGCCACGCACGATTTTCAAGTCGATGTCGATCTGGTTGACCGGGGGCAGCGTTTCAAACAACGTGATCCACGGGCCGAGACCCGCGCACTGGTCGTAGCATTTTGCTTGCGGCAGGTACAACGGATTGTCGCCCTCGATGTCGCGCGAGCTCATGTCGTTGCCGACCGTCAAGCCGACGATCTTCATCTTCGGCGACAACACCAACGTGACCTCGGGTTCGGGCACGTTCCAAGTCGCATCGGAACGAATGCGAAGCGGTTGATGGTGTCCGCAAACGCGACGCGCGGTCGCCTTCAAGAAAAGCTCCGGCCGATCGGCGTTGTAGACGCGGTCATAGCATGACGCGGCGGCTTCGGATTCTTCCATCCGCGCGGTTTGGCTTCGCTTGTACGTCACACCGGCGGCCCAGACTTCTTGAGCGTCGATCGGTGGCAGCCATCCGAACGATTCATCGATCGTGATCGGTGCGTCTTGCGAAAGTGACTCGATCGCCGCGATCGGATTTTCGGCCGCAAGGATATCCGCCAGGCAATCAAACTGTCCGCCGAGTTGCAATGGCAACGCCTGATCGCCCGAGATGATTCCGACGCGAACGGCACCGGAGCCGTCGACGAATTTTGCTACGTTCATATTTGTTAGGTTCTGGAGACTGAAAACTTACGGAGCCTTCGTTCGTGCGGCCTGCACCTCGTAGGTCCGCCACGCCGTGGCGGAGCATCCGAACGAGCCGCGTTGCGGCTTGGCCTCGCCACGGCGTGTCGAGGCTACTCCATCGAAAACGAGCACCCAGCCGACTAAGGTATCAAAAATTGCTTTCGCGAACAGGATTCATGACCGCACGCTCATCCTCCATGCGTCCCAAACGTTCCGGAAAAACGAAAACGATCTTTCTGGTCGGGTTCGCGGCCGCCGCGATCATCGTTGCCGCGATCATCGTTGGCAACCGCGGGGCGAAAGACGAACCGCCAGCCGCCGAAGTCGTCGCCAGCGACGGCGATGCCCAGCGTTTGTCGCTGACTCGCACGGCCTTGGCGGCGACCGAAAACTTGGAGACCGACGTCGCCGACCAGGCCTGGCAAACGCTGGTCGGTCAGTCGCCCGAGGACACGTCGGCGTGGCTGAATCTGTCGCTGAACCGAGTCCTTGCCGTGGACGAATTGGCCGGCCGAGCGACCAACGCGTCGATCGAAGCGAGTCAGCGGATGGCGGCGCGAGGAAGTTTGCCGACCGCGATCGCAGACGCCAGAGCGGCGATTGATTCGCTTTCGAATGTTTCGCCGGACAACGTTTTGCCACGTTGGATGCGGTCGAAGATTGATTTGAAAGAAGCCGCATTGCTGCCCGGTTCGATCGGGAAGTCGAAACGTCGCGAACTATTCGATTCGCTGGCCGACGCGATCGAGGGTGAAGCCGGCACCGATCCGCGATCGAAGATCTGGGGCGGCGTCCTGATCGACACGCTGGCACAGATGGAAGATCCCATCGACGGCTTGCCGGCCGATTTAGTTTCGCGATCGGCCGAGGTCTTGAGCGTTTCGTCGGACCGTCATCCCAGCAACCTGTTCATCGCGCTGCGAGCGGCCCGGGCGTTGGTCGATGACCAAGATACC
Source organism: Pirellulaceae bacterium (assembly GCA_963836865.1). Taxonomy (GTDB): domain Bacteria; phylum Planctomycetota; class Planctomycetia; order Pirellulales; family Pirellulaceae; genus Rubripirellula. The sequence goes on from CAWILC010000008.1 coordinate 38,937, forward strand.
GGCGCGGCAAAGTACATCCGTCGAGCCGGCGAACTGGCCGCCGCCGTCGATCCGCTGGTCGCTCGCGAGACCGCTGCGATCGGCAAAACGCCGCAGGAGTTGATCGACAGTATCATCGTCGCAGCCGAAGCCGACGATTGGCAGGCTGCCCAAACGCTGATGCAGCAGTGGTTCAACGTGCTGGGCGGAACCGAGATCGTCAAGACGGACCGCCGCCTGGCCACGCCGCACCCGCTGGACCGATTGTCGTTCGATTCCCTCCGCAGACTATCCGCGTCCGTCGCGAAGCAATCGCCGATCGCGAAAGCCGACGTGCCGCTGTCGCTGGGTCTGTTACCAGTCGTTGCACCGGAGACGGTCGTCGCCGAAGTCATCGACTTTGACTTGGACCTTGACGCCGACATCATCACGGTCGATCGAAACGCGGTCATGACGGCCAGGGCCAGCGACGGGGCGGGCGAGTTCAAGACCGTCGGCGAAACGACGTTGGGTTTTGTTCCGGCGGGACTGGTCATCGCCGATCTGTTCCTGGTCGATATCAGTGATCCGAGTCGGTTGCGTTTGGACGTGATGTCGGCCGGTCGCCATGACACGTTTCCCTGTTTGGTGGCGTTCGGCGAACGAGTCGAACTGGTTTGCATCGACGGACGCGAAAGCACCCCCGATTCAGATCGGTTCGTCATCGTCGATTCGGAAACCGGCTTGGAAGACGTCCGCGGCGTGGTTGCCGCGGTCGCGGGCGACTTGGAATCCGACGGCGATTTGGACTTGGTGTTCGCGACCGAAAGCGACGGCGTTCGCATGTTCGTCAATCGAGGCAATCGCACATTTTTCGAGCTGCCAAAGATCGCGATGGATTCAGATCGATCCGACGTCGTGACGGCGATTGCGATCGGCGATTTGGACCGCGACCTGGACTTGGACCTGGTCACGACGCATGGAAGCGGAAAAGTCGGCTTGATCGAGAACTTGCTGCACCTGCAATTTCGCTATCGAACGCTGGACGAAATTGAACCGATCGCGGGAGTCAACTTCATCGCGGTCGAAGACATCGACGCCAACGTTTCGTGGGACTTGATTGTTGGCGGACCGGAAACGCTGGCGGTCGTGTTTTCACAAACGTCCGACGCGGGATCGTGGACGGTCGATCGCGTTGTCACGCAGCCGGTCACCGCAGAATCGTTCGCGATCGCGGACTTGGACAACGATTCGTTCTTGGACGTCGTTGCGGGTAACGATGTGTTCACGTTGGGGCCCGGCGGAATCGATCGGCGAGGCAAGCTAAAACCGTCCGGCGATGTTCGCGTCGGTGACTTCAACCGTGACGGTGCGATCGACTTGGCGGTGGTCAATGAAGCCGGTTTGAACCTTGCGATCAACCAAACCAAACCGATCGGGCATTATGTCGACATCCGCTTCAAGGGCATCGACGACAACGCGACCGGACGGGTGAACCATTTCGGCATCGGCAGCGTTCTGGAAACTCGGTTCGGGCCGCACTATCGCGCTCGCATCGTCACGTCCCCGGTCACGCACTTCGGCATCGATGGAAGGGAAGCGGTCGATAACGTTCGCGTCATCATGCCCAACGGACTGACGCAAACGATGCGAGAAGTCGCCGTCGATACGATCATCGAAGAAGAGCAAACGCTGAAGGGTTCGTGCCCGTACCTTTACGCTTGGGACGGCGACAAGTTTCGCTTCGTCACCGATTGCCTTTGGGCCGCACCGCTCGGCTTGCAGGTCGCCGATGGCATCGTCGCGAAAGACCGACCGTGGGAATACTTGAAGATCGACGGTCGGCAGATCAAACCGAAAGACGGTCGCTATGAATTTCGTTTGACGGAGGAACTTTGGGAGGTCGCCTACTTTGATCAGGTCGCGATCGCCGCAATCGACCATCCGGCCGACGTCGAAATTTGGACCAACGAAAAGGTCGGTCCCGACAACATCGCGACGCCGACGATTTTTGCTTTTGAAAAAGAGTCACGGCGATCACCGATCGCGGCCACGGATTCGGCCGGGCGTGACGTGCGGGAACTGCTGCTTGCACCGGAGCGGAATTTCGTCAAGGCATTCGATCGACGGATTCGCCAAGGGCTCTGTCCGCCTCACTGGGTCGACATGGACTTTGGTGCGATCTCGCCAACCAATTCGGCTTACCTGGTGATGACCGGATGGATTTTGCCGACCGACACGTCGCTGAACATTCAAATTGACCAGAACGAAGACCTGACGCCGATCGAGTTTCCTTCGATTTGGGTTCCGGATGCGAAGGCTGATGGCGGGTGGCGGAACGCGATTCCGTTCGCAGGATTTCCAGGCGGAAAAACGAAGACGATCGTGATCGATGTTTCCGACGTGATCGATCGCGACGATGCGCGGCTGCGGATTCGGACGTCGGCGCAGATCTACTGGGACGCGGCCGAGTTGGTGACTCAGTCGGGGGCGGGCGATTTCGTTTCGCAGGCGATGCCGCTGGTGTCCGCGGAGGTGGCCGAACGAGGTTTTTCGGCTCGCGTGGACGACGGACCATCGCGTCCCGAAACGTACGACTACCTAAACGTTTCGACGACGCCGAAGTGGCCGCCGCTGGCCGGAAATTTGACGCGGGTGGGTGACGCCACCGATCTGGTTCGCGGTTGGGATAACCGGATGATCGTGATCGGGGCGGGCGACGAAGTTCGGTTGTCGTTCGCGATGCCGGAAAACGATCCGCCGGCTGGTTGGGTCCGCGATTTCGTGATGCACAACGTCGGATGGGATAAAGACGCCGATTTGAACACGCTTGCGGGTCAGAAGATCGGGCCGCTACCGTACCGAGAAATGACACGTTATCCACCGCCCGCGGAGCAATTTGAAGCTTCGGCGTTGAGGCAGGAACTCAATCGTGACCATTTGCAGCGGACGCAAAGGTATCGAAACTTCTGGCGTCGCGGTGGTCGGTCGGCGACAATGCAGTAACTAACCGAACCTCGCGACGGTTAGCACCGCTGGATCATTAAGCGACCGGTCTACCGTAGCTGGTCCCGCCAGGGTTCAGACCCGATCTACTGTAGCTGGTCCCGCCAGGGTTCAGACCGGACTGAACCCTGGCGGGATCAGCGACGTAAGTTGTTGTTCACGCGATGCTTAGCTGCGTACTCTTTCTCCCTTGCCTCGCCTCTTTTCTTGCTGGCTTTATTGATTGATGGACGCCATCGCCAAACCCGTTTCCCGTCCGCCCAAACGTCCCGTCACGCCGCGGCTTCGCGTGGTCTTGTATGTGGTGCTGACCCTGTTCGGGGTGTTGGCGGCCAACGGGTTGTATTTGACGTCGATCACTTGGTTGCAAGTGGCGACGGGGCGAGTCCTGGAGACTCACTTTTATCAGTTGATGTTTCTGTTGCACCTCGGGCTGGGGTTGTTGTTGATCGTTCCCACGGTCGGCTTTGGTCTGGTTCACATGTGGCGCAGCAAGGACCGTCGCAACCGACGCGCGGTCAAGATCGGTTACGCGTTGCTGGCCATCTCGATCGTGATCCTGGTCAGCGGCTTGGCGCTGATGCGAGTCGGTTCGTTTGCGATCGTCAGTCCGTCGACGCGGTCGATCGTTTACTGGGCCCACTTGATCTCGCCGCTGATCGTGATTTGGTTGTATTGGCTTCACCGATTGGTCGGGCCGAAGATCAAGTGGCACGTCGGCCGCCGAGTGTCGCTTGCGATTGGCGTCTGCGTCGCGGCGATGGTCGCCTTCCAAGCCTCTGATCCTCGCGTCAGCACCAAAGCACCCGCAAACGGCGACCAGTACTTTGAACCTTCGCTGGCGCGGACGGCGACCGGAAAGTTCATCGATGCCAAAACGCTGATGAACGATGACTACTGCTTGCGATGTCACAGCGATATCAACGAATCCGCGATTCATAGTGCCCACCGCTTAAGCAGCTTTAACAACCCGGCTTATCGAGCGTCCGTGCGTGAGACGCGGAAGGTCGCGACGGAGCGGAGCGGTTCGCTGCAGTCGTCGCGTTGGTGCGCGGGGTGCCACGATCCGGTGCCGTTCTTCTCGGGTGAGTTCGACGACCCGAACTACGACGACGTCGACAATCCGACCGCGCACGCGGGCATCACTTGCACCGTTTGCCACGCGATCCAGTCCGTCGACAGCAACATCGGGAACGCCGACTACACGATCGACGAGCCCAAGCATTACCCGTTCGCGTACAGCGACAATCCGCTACTTCAATCGCTGAATTCGTTGATGGTCAAAGCGAAGCCGGCCTTTCACAAGCACGAAATGCTGAAGCCGTTTCACAAGACGGCCGAGTTCTGCAGTTCGTGTCATAAGGTCGGGCTGCCTGGCGAAGTGACTGACTACAAGGAATTTCTTCGCGGCCAAAACCACTACGACAGCTATTTGCTTTCGGGCGTGTCCGGTCACGGGGCGCGAAGTTTTTACTACCCACCCAAGGCCGAAGCCAACTGCAACGAATGCCACATGCCGGCGATGGCCAGCGACCAGTTCGGGGCGAAGTACATTGAAAAGCTCGGGGCGTTTGGCGTTCACAATCACTTCTTTCCGAGTGCCAACACAGCCCTTGCGCACTGGGTCGGCGACACCGCGGCGGTCGAGGCTCATCGCGAGTACTTGAAGGACACGTTGCGAGTCGACCTGTTCGGGCTTCGGCGAGGCGGATCGATCGACAGCGAACTGGTCGCACCGATCGGCGATCAAGCGAGCGTCATCGCGGGCGAAACTTACTTGATCGAAACCGTGCTTCGAACGATGAAGCTGGGACACCATTTCACGCAGGGCACCACCGACAGCAACGAAATTTGGGTCGAATTGACCGCGACGCAGGATGGTCAAGTCATCGGAAAGTCGGGCCATCGTGACGAGCGTGAAGCGGTCGATCCGTGGTCGCATTTCGTCAACACGTTCATGCTGGACCGGAACGGCGACCGAATCAATCGCCGCAACGCGCAAGATATTTTCACGCCGCTGTACAGTCACCAGATTCCACCTGGCGCGGGCCAATCGATTCACTATCGAATGACGGTGCCCGAAACGTCTTCGGCGCCGATCGAAGTCACCGCGAAACTGTTGTACCGCAAGTTCGACACGGAATACTTGGACTACATCCGTCGCGACCGCGATCCGGAACGTGATCCGCTGGACCTGGGACAGCCCGGAGACCCGAACGACTTGCCGATCATCGAAATCGCCAGCGACGTCGTGACGTTGAACATCGTCGGCGAAGAACAAGCCGTTGCACCGGAGCAGATGGCTGACGAAACGATTCCGACTTGGCAGCGCTGGAACGACTACGGGATCGGTTTGCTGTTGAAAGGCAAAGCGGAATTGAAACAGGCCGCTCAGGCGTTCGCGGAAGTCGAAAAACTAGGACGATTCGACGGGCCGATGAATTTGGCTCGCGTGCAGTTTGCCGAAGGCGACTTGGACGGCGCGACCGAATCGCTGCGTCGGGCCGCGTCGATGGATCCGCCGCCACCGACGTGGACGCACAGTTGGTTGTCCGGCATCGTCAATCGCCAGCAGGGCAACCTGGACACGGCGGCGGAATCGTTGCGAGCGGTATTGCAAACGAAAGTGCCCGAGCGGGGCTTCGACTTTTCGCTGGACTACGAAGTTCGCACGGAACTGGCGATGACGCTGGTGGATTTGGCGCAGCGAGCCGATGTGATGGGCGAAAAGGAAAAGTTTGAAGCATTGATCGGCGAAGCGAAAGACGAACTGCTGGAAGTCCTAAAGGTGGATTCCGAAAACGTGGCCGCCCATTCCAATTTGGCGGAGGTCTACGCATGGATGGGCGACGAAGCGGCATCGGCAAAGCATCGATCGCTGCACGCCAAGTACAAGCCAGACGACAGTGCCGCCGAAGTCGCGATCCCCGCGGCGCGGCGAAAGTACCCGGCGGCCAATCACGCGGCCGAAGCGCTGGTCATCTATGATTTGGCGAAGCCAGAGTAGGACCATTGTCCCAATTGTGCCGTCTGAAGTTTTCGATTTGCTGGCTGGGGGACAATTGGGACAATGGTCCTACTCTGGGCCGCTCCGTTTGTTTCTTTGCTACTTAAATTCATGACTGACCAACCTTCTTCTGAACCTGAAGACGACGTCCAAAACGATGCCGTCATTGCCAGTGCGCTTCGCACGTCGTTGATCGTCGTGATGTTGATGGGCGTTCCGGTCATCGGGGTGCTGGCGTTCCTGAATTTTCGCAAGACCAAGCAGGCGTCGACGGAAATCGATGTCACGTTGCCGGAAGTTCGGATCGCGACCGAGCAAACCGTGCCGGCGCTGTCGATGGTTGACGTCACGGAGGAAAGCGGCATCGACTTTGTTCATCAATCCGGTCGCACGGGCGAAAAGTTGCTGCCCGAAACGATGGGCGGTGGCGTGGCGGTGTTGGACTACAACGGCGACGGGCACCAGGACTTGCTGTTCACGAATTCGGCTTACTGGCCGTGGGATCCGCAAGCAGGCGAACCGACGCCGTGTCAATTGTACGAAGGCGATGGAACGTTTCGCTTTCGCGACGTGACCGAGGCGGCGGGCTTGGACGTGACCATGTATGGCATGGGCGTCGCGGTCGGCGACATCGACAACGATGGCGATGACGACTTGTTTTTGTCGGCGGTCGGAGAGAATCATTTGATGCGAAACGACGATGGCAAGTTTGTTGACGTGACCGATGCCGCCAAGGTCGCGGGCGAGGAATCGGCGTGGAGCACCAGTTGCGGGTTCTTGGATTACGACAACGACGGATTGCTGGACTTGTTCGTTTGCAACTACGTCACCTGGAACAAGGAATTGGATCTGAGCCAGGAGTTCACGCTCGATGGCGAGACTCGCGCGTACGGTCCACCCAAGGCTTTCGCCGGGGCGTTCAGCTATCTGTATCACAACGAGGGCGACGGCTCGTTCACGGATGTTTCCGAGGCCGCCGGGATTCAAATTCGCAACGACGATACCGACGTGCCGTTGGGAAAGGCAATGGGAGTCACGTTTGTCGACGTCGATCGCGATGACGATTTGGACATCGTCGTGGCCAACGACACGGTGCGAAACTTTCTGTTTCAAAACAACGCCGACGGCACGTTCACCGAGATCGGGCGGTTGTCGGGAATCGCGTACGACCGCAGCACCGGTAACGCTCGCGGCGCGATGGGCATTGATGCCGCTCGCTTTCGCGACGACGGGACGCTGGCGATCGGGATCGGAAACTTTGCCAACGAAGCCAGCGCGCTTTACATGGCTCGGCCCGATCGCAACCAATTCATCGACGCGGCGATGTACACCGGCTTTGGTCCGCCAACACGCCAAGGATTGACGTTCGGTTTTGTGTTCTTCGATGCCGACTTGGACGGACGATTGGACATCTTGGGAGCGAACGGACACTTGGAAGAAGAAATCGCCAAGACGCAGGCGACGCAGAAATACGCCCAATCGCCGCAATTGTTTTGGAACGCCGGACGCGATTCGCAAAGCGAATTGGTGTTGGTCGAAGCGGATTGCACCGGCCAAGCGTTTTGCGAACCAATCGTTGGGCGCGGCGCGGCGTACGGGGACTTTGACGAAGACGGCGATGCCGACTTGGTGATTGCGACCAGCCACGCCGCGCCGAAATTGTTTCGCAACGATCAATCGACGGGGCATCATTGGTTGCGATTGAACTTGGTCGCAGCCACGTCTAACCGCAACGCCATCGGCGCGACCGTGCAGCTATCGGTCGGCGACCGAACGATGCAGCGAACGGTCATGCCGACGCGTAGCTATCTGAGCCAGTGCGAACGAGCCGTCACGTTCGGGCTGGGCGAAACGACGACGATCGACGCGGTGACCGTGACGTGGCCGGGCGGCGAGACGAAGTCGTACCCGATCGGCGACGTGGATCGCGTGGTGACGTTGACGCAGTGAGTGGCGGCGTCAGTTGTAATTCAAGTACAGCCGCGGGGTGCTAGCCGTGGGTATCCACTCCACAAACCGGCGGGTGCATATCGCGGTTTGCTTCAGCCACGTAGTGGCGGCAGATACTAGCCAGGCGGTGAACCGAACGAGCGCCAGCGAGGATCGGTGGAACCCCTGGTTTTGGAGAACCCCACGTCCATCCCCCCGCGTCGGCCCGGCGGCGAAGCCGCCGGGCCGACGCGGGGGAACTTTTTTATGGGGACATGATCCTGGGGCTTTATCGAGCCTCGCTGTCGCTCTGTCGATACGCCCCAGGCTACTCTCTTCCGCCGCTACGCGGCTAGCAAGAAATCGACTGGTGACTAACTAGAGTCAATACCCGAACAAGAACTTCGTTGGATCACTAACCTTCGCGGAGGCCTTCTTCGACTTGCGGTAATTCGTCGATCGAATCGAGTCCGAACAGGTACAGAAACCGTTCGGTCGGATGGTAATGCGGCATCGCGCGGCCGCCTCCGTCGGGAGCTTTTCGTTCGATGCGAAGCAGTTGTCGGCGGACGAGTTGGTTCAGCAGCGAACCGCTTTCGCGGCCGCGTTGATCTTGCACCTTTTGCAGCGTGATGCCGGGCTGGTACGCGACCAGGGCCAGGACTTCGATGGCGGACTGGGTCAGTTTGGCTTCGCGGACCTTGCCCATGAAGGACCTGCGAACCGATTCGACGTCGGGGCACAGCGACATGCGATAGCCCTGGTCATCGCCGACGATTCGCAGCGCTTGGTCGTTGTCGCGATACGATTGATTCAAATGTTCGATCGACGCCACGACTTCTTCCGGCGTGACGCCTCGCATCAGTGACGCCAGACGATGTTCGGAGATCGGCTTGCCGTCGGGGTGGCCGACGAACAGTGCGCCTTCGATGATCGTTTCGGGGCTGACGACGGGATCGTTTTCGTCGGCCAAAATTGCCGAATCATCCGCGTCATTCTCCGGTGCATTTTCTGGTGACGATTCGTCTGCCGTTTCGTCCGACAGGGGCGCGAACGCTTCGGGATCATGCTCGGCGGCGGCGCGAGCATACGCGGCACCCAGGTCGTCGAGCGATAACTCGGCCATGCCGTCATCGGGATTGAGTTCGCGATCGTCCGTTTCGCCGTCATCCCGTTCGCCGTCGATCATCGGGTCAAACCCATTCTTGCGTGGTCGGCTTGATCACGATTTCGGGCACGTTCGCTCGCGCAGGAAGTTGGCAGATCGACAGGATGACCGACGCGATGTCTTCAGGTTGCAGGATCGCATCACGGTGTTCTTGCGATACCGGCGTGGGTCGGCGATCCAGGATCGGCGTGTTGACTTCGCCGGGATAAACGTTGGTGACGCGAACGCCTTCCATGCGAACTTCGTTGCTGATCGCGGTGCCCAGCGCCGTCATCGCGAACTTGCTGGCCGCGTAGACGACGCCGCCCAGACTGATCGCTCGCTTGCCGGCGACCGACGAAATGTTGATGATCAAGCCGTCTTTTCGGGCTCGCATCGCCGGCAACACCTGCAAGATGCACCGGTACGCACCGGTGGCGTTGATTTGCAAGACACGGTCCCAATCGGCCGGGTCCATTTCGGCCATCGTTCGTTTTTGGATGTTGATGCCGGCGCTGTTGATCAAGATGTCGACTTCGCCGACGTGATCGTAAACGTCTTTGAAAAAGCTTTCGATGCTGGTCGCGTCGGCGACGTCGATCGTGTGACATCGGATCGGATGCGGTGACGAAACGGAGGCGGCGAGTTCTTGCAGCGGTTCGATGCGGCGTCCGCCGACGGTGACTTTGCACCCGGCCATCGCCAGCGATCGTGCGATGCCCGCGCCGATGCCGGTTCCGCCACCGGTGATGGCAACCACTTTGTCTTTCAGGTCTGTCACGACGTTTCTCTGCGCGGGGTGGGGGGAAGCATGTTGATTCGTCTCGCTCAAGCGAACCACCGCAATCTTAACAGTTCAGCGATCTCGTAGAAGCGTGCAAGCGGCGGGCCGGGTCGCGGGCGCGTGTCGCGGGCAAACAAGAAACGCATCGCGCGGAAACCCGCGAGATGCGCTAGTGGAACTTCTGGTGAACCGAGATCGAACGTCCGGGTTGGGCGTTACTTCGTCGTCGAGGAGCCGTCCGGCAGTGTCGCGATTTGCGTCTGGTTATCGAACATGCCCGGTGTCGCGCGGTCGAGCATGCTGACCGGTTTCGACTTGGCGATCTTCGCCGGATTGCTCATGAAGCTGCCGCCGACGCCGTTGTAGCCGACCGCTTTCTGGCGTTCGTCCAACACCGATCCGCTTCGGAATGGGCCGATGCCTAAGATGTAGGACTCGTTGTTGTGCGTCAGCGCGGTCGACTCGCCGCCGATGCCCATCGCCTTGCCCGTCTTGGCGTCGTAGCACACCAGACCGATCTTCGCGGTGCCCATTTGAGTGTTACGAGACATGAACTTGACTTCGGGCAATTCGATCGGCATGCCGGGGATGCCGAGAGACGGGATCCCGACGTAGCTTTCTTGAAGGTCGGTGCCCACGCCACCGCTGCGAGCTTCCAAGACGACGTCGGCCGCGTCCGCGGAGGCGACGATCGAGCCGCCGGCGCGAAGGACCTTGTGACGGATCGATCCGACCAAATAACCCTTGTCGACCGAGTCCAAGTATTTCTCGTCGATGAAGACGTTGTAGCCGGCGAACTCGTCGAATTTGACATTCGACATGGCGCGATCGATCGCGCTGGAGATCAGGACTTGTTCCGAACCCGTTCGCGCGGTGTTGCTGGACTTCGTCGATGCACATCCGGTTGCTGCCACCACGGCAAGCGACGCTGCGATGGTCAGGGTTCGGCCAAACGACACTGGATGCTGGGATCGCTGATCGTTGGAAACGTTTGGTTGCGTCATGACTTGGCTTGAAAGACTGGGCTGCTAGAACGAACGTTCAGCGGTTAAAACAAATGGGTGCGAGTGTCCGCAAGAGAAGATTCGGCACCCCTTGCCGAGCGCGTTACCGCGTCGTGACCATCTTTGGTTTCCTGCCAGGGATGATTCGGACTTCGATGTCGTCCAGGCTCTTGCCGCGGAGGTTGTCCTCGGCGTCGTTTTCGATGTCTTCCAGTTTGCGGTCGCGAAGCCGATCAGTCTTGGGGGTTTCGGATTCGTCGTCGAGTCCCTCGTCCATCGGATCATCATCCGGGTCGCCGATGTTCGGCTTGTCCTTTTGGAGTTCGCGTTGGATCTCGTCGGGCGAATCGGGTTCATCGCGGCTGACTAGATCGGATGCTCGCCCACCACCGGGATCAAAGATGCTTCCCACTCGGCCACTTTCCCGCTGGGTCCGCTGCCAAGCGCCGCCGTACGCGGGATAGGCCATGTCTTCGCAATCGGCGCAGATCCGGCATCCCGCCATCGGCAGGATCACCGTCGTGAACAACAGCAGGACGACGTTGGTTTTGGCTGGGTGCATCGGTTCGACTCGCGAGCGCTAGGAAGCTGACATCGGGTTTTATCGGTTGGCGAAGCGGTGCGGATCAGTCAAACTTTGCGGGCGGAATCGGCTTTGCAGTAAAAAAGTTGGTCCTTTTTGCAAACTTTCGCTCAAGTCCGCCTTCACGTCGGCGGTGCGACCGTGCGAAAAGGCATTGGGCACGCCAAGGAAGTGCGGAGCCCAAAAGACTTTTCTATTCTGCTATTCAGCGACCACGGAAAATGGAGTTTCCCGGCGTGCCAGATCTTCCCCAAATTACCGCCATCATGGATGCTGTGCTGTTGCCCCTGATGGGCAGCATCACGTTGATGTTCGCGAAGCTGACGTCCGGTGAGGCCGCACGATGGGCCGAGCGTCAATTTTTCGCCGCGCTGTTGGTGATCACCGTCGCGACGATTCGCACGGTGATCTTGTGCGACGAGTGTTGGTTGTTGCACACCGCGACGCTGGGCACGATCATCATCGCCGCGTTGGTCGTCCCGGGCAGCGAGTCGTCGGTCATTACCTAATCAATCATCCATTTGTTTTCGTTGCATGACTTCCGCGTCTCCACTCGATCCACCGTTCGTAGAAGTCATCCCGTCCGGCAAAGTGACCGGACGGATTCGTCCGCCGGGCAGCAAGAGTTTGACCAACCGCGCGCTGATCTGTGCGGCCTTCGCCGACGGTCCGTCGACGCTGTCAGGCGCGCTGCAGAGCGAAGACACCGCGGTGATGATCGATGCGGTTCGCCAGATCGGTGTCGAGGTGAATGTGTCCGATGGCGGACGCATGCTGCGAGTCGATCCGACTGCGCGAACATGTCGTGACCTCTCCGGCGATGCGGCCGAGTTGTTCATCGCCAACAGCGGGACAAGCATTCGGTTCTTGACGGCGGCGCTTTCCGCATTCGGCGGGCACTATCGGTTACATGGCGTGCCACGGATGCACGAGCGTCCGATCGGGGACTTGGTCCAAGCGATCGAGCCGGTCATCGATGGCTACCATCACGGCGGAATCCGACCGCGGATGTCCGCCCGTGATTCTCCGGTGCAACGGTTGGCAACGGAGCGACGTTTGTGTCGCCGGCAGCGTCAGCAGTCAGTTCTTGAGCGGGTTGATGATGGCTGCGCCGATCTCGCGGCGGGAAACGATCATTCACGTCACCGGCGAATTGGTTTCGCGTCCGTACATCGACATGACGGCAGAAGTCATGCGTTCGTTCGGCGCGGGCGTGATAGTTAGCGACGCGGCCGATGATGTTGTCGTCACGACCTCGCCGGCTCCGTACGTCGGCACTGATTACGCGATCGAACCGGACGCATCGGCGGCCAGTTATTTTTGGGCCGCGGCCGCGGTCACCGGCGGCTCGGTCACCGTTGATGGATTGACTCACGCAGCCATGCAGGGCGACGTCGGCTTTGTCGATGTGCTGCAGCAGATGGGCTGTACCGTTCGCGAAGAAAACGACTCGATCACGGTCGTCGGTGGCAAGCTTCGCGGCGTCGATATCGACATGAATTTGATCAGCGATACGGTGCAGACGCTTTCGGTCGTAGCATTGTTTGCGGACGGGCCGACGCGAGTTCGCAACGTCGCGCACAACCGATTTAAGGAGACCGACCGGATCGGCGACCTGGCTGTCGAACTGCGAAAGCTGGGTGCGGTTGTCGACGAGCATGACGACGGGATGACGATCCATCCGCCGGCCAGCGTTCGCGCCGCGACGCTGGAGACGTATCACGATCACCGGATGGCGATGAGTTTCGCGGTCGCGGGGTTGGTCGTGCCGGGGATCCGGATCTTGGATCCCGCTTGCACGTCCAAGACGTACCCGAACTTCTTCGCGAATTTGGAAACGCTGACCGGCCAATCCCACCGCTGGGCGTAGCGGCGTTCCATTGGGCGGCCGCGTGCTACAGCGGCGCGGCGACCAGATCGTAACCGTCGGTGGCGACGATTTCGCAGTCGACCATGTCGCCGATTTCCAGCGGGTCGTCCGGGTCCACGCCCGAGACGTACACCAGTCCGTCGATGTCCGGTGCTTCGCCTCGCGTGCGGCCGATCCAGACGCCGTCTTGGTCTTTCAGCGGCGAATCGATGATGACAGTTTCGACGCTGCCGACGCGGCTCTGCACCCAATCGAAGGCGACCTTTTGTTGCACTTCCATGACGCGGTTGTAACGCTGCTGTGCGACGTCCGCGGGGACTCGGTTGGGCAACTTTGCCGCCGGCGTGTCTTCTTCGATCGAGTAAGTGAAGACGCCCAAGTGTTCAAACTTTTGCGCCGCGACGAAGTCACACAACTGGTCGACGTCATCTTCGGTTTCGCCAGGAAAGCCGGTGATCAACGTCGTTCGCATGATCAGATTATCGATGCGGCTGCGAAGGTTGCCAAGGATTTCTTCTTGCAGCGATCGCGTCGTCTTGCGAGCCATCCGTTTCAGCATCGTATCGGAAGCGTGTTGCAGCGGCATGTCGATGTACGGCAGAATCCGCTCGGCACCGGCCAGCGTGTCGATCAGGCGGTCGTCGATGTACATCGGATAGAAGTACATCAACCGAATCCAATCGATCGAGTCGATCTTGTCCAGTTCGGTCAGCAGTTCGGTCAGCCGTGGTTGACCGTACAGATCTTTGCCGTAGTAGGTCGTGTCTTGCGCGACGATGACGACTTCGCGGACGCCGCTATCGCCCAATCGTTTTGCTTCGTCGATGACTTGCTCGATCGGCTTGCTGTAGTGCTTGCCGCGCATTTTCGGGATCGCACAAAACGTGCAAAGCCGGTCACAGCCTTCGCTGATTTTCAAATACGCAAAGTGACGCGGCGTGACGGCGCGGCGAACCGCATCGGAAAGCGGCTTGATCGGCGCGGGCCGAAAGACGCGTTCTTGTTCTTGGATGCCGGACTGCAATCGGTCGATGACGGAAACGATTTCGTTGCGACCGAAGACGCCGATCATGGCGTCGATTTCGGGGCGAGCTTCCAGCAGCTTGCCCTGTTGCCGTTCGGCCAGGCAGCCGGTGACGACGACGTTGCGGATCTTGCCGGCTTTTTTCAGGGCCAACATTTCATCGATCGCGCCCAGGGATTCTTCGCGAGCCGAATCGATGAAGCCGCATGTATTGACGACGACGAAGTCGGCCGAGTCGACGCTATCGACCATCGCGTAGCCGTCTTCGTCCAGCCGGCCGAGCATCTGTTCGGTGTCGACTAAGTTCTTGGGGCAACCGAGGCTGATGACAGCGTAACGGCCGCGAACGCCATCGGTGCTGGCCGCGGGCATTTTACCAGGAAGCGTCTGCGTGTCCGAAACGATGGGAAGCTGCATCAAAGGGGGCCGCCAAAACCGGGGCAAAAGGAAAGAAGTGTGGGCCCGGATTAAACCATAGCAGGGAAAAACACGCAAACGAAAGGGTGGGGCGGGTGCTAACGTTGCCCCGACACGCCGTGGCGGGGTCGAACAGCTTTGCTGTTCGTTCATGCTCCGCCACGGCGTGGCGGACCTACGTTTAGCGTCCGCGATCAATCCTCGGCTTCGAACAGGACGCAGATCGGCGAGGGCACCAGGACGATGCTTTGGTTGTATTGCAGTTCACCGGTGCCCGAATTGACTGCGAACGACGCCAGCGTGTGGCTGTCCTGGCCCGCGGCGACCAACCAGCGACCGCTGGGGTCCAGGTTGACGTTTCGCGGCGTGACCGCGCGAGCGTTCTCGATCTCGATCGGCGAAAGCTCGCCGGAGGATTGGTTGATGCGAAAGACGGTGATCGTGTCGTGGCCCCGATTGGCCGAGTACACAAACCGGCCGGAGGGATGCACGCGGATCTCGCTGGCGCTGCTGAACTGTTCTTTGGCCAGCAGTTGTTTGGCGACCGTCGGGATCGTTTGCTTGGGCGTCATCGTGCCCGCTTCGGTGTCGTAATCGAACACCGTGATCGACAACGACAATTCATTCAGCACAAACGCCCACTCGCCTGACGGGTGGAACTTCATGTGACGCGGGCCGCCGCCGGCGGGGACCTTGCCGTAGCCGTGCGGCGTCAGTTCGGCGGTGTCGTGATCGACCTTGTAGATCATGACTTTGTCCAAGCCCAAGTCGGGCACGAACGCGAATCGGTTGTCCGGCGAAAATCCGGTCCAGTGCGCGTGCGACGATTCTTGGCGATTGGCGACGACGCCGGAGCCGCCTTCGTGGTTGACCAGCGATGCACGGCCGGCGATCGAACCGTCTTCGTTCAACTTAAACGATGCCACCGAGCCGCCGCCGTACTGGGCCGTCAACAACACCTTTCCGGTCGGGTCGACCGACACGTGCGCCGCGCCGCCGTCGCCGATCGGTTCGCTGTCCAGCAGCGTCAGCTTGTCGCCGTCGACCGAGTAGGCCGCCACGACGTCGGTGTTATCCAGCGATCCGACCGCGTACAAGACTTTGCCGCTGGGGTGCAGCGAAAGGAAGCCGGGACCACGCATCTCGGCGGCGAGCGCCGGTTCACCCAGCTTGCCGTTGTCGGTGTTCAGCGTGCAGTGATAGATGCCGCGACTTTGCTTGCTGGCACTGGTGCCGATCCAAACGTCGATCGATTCGGCTTGCGTGGTAGACATGACGGGAACCGCAATCATAAGCAGGAGAAGAAACAGTCGCATCGGAGGCTTTTACAGTCGAGGAGGGAAGGACAGATTCGAGCCTCGTCATCATTGTTGACGCGACCGCGTGAAGCAAGCGTTTCGGCTAGACATCGCGTCAACAACAACTGACGTAACGAATCCCGCAAGGGTGTAGCTGATCCCGCCAGAATGTAGCTGATCCCGCCAGGGTTCAGTCCGGCCTGAACCCTGGCGGGATCAACTACGGTAAGCTCGTCACTGAATGATCACGCGGTGCCGACTCGGCGGTCTTTCGATCGACACGGTATCGATCGACCAGCATTCCCCGTTCCGGTCCAAACAGCATCGCGACCACCATTTGCGCCGCCGCCACCAGCACGATCATTCCCGACGTGGTCACGCTCTCGACCGGCGACAGGCCGATCGCCCGCGTGATCGGACCGGGCAACGTGATCGCGGCCAAGTGACCGAGCACCGACGCGGACACGCCCGCGGCGACCGACACCAACAGCATCGGACGCAGTCGACGGTTGATAAAGAACGCGGTCGCCGGCGGGATCACCAACATGCCGATCGCAAGGATGCTGCCGACGACCTGGAACGCCGTCACGATCGTGATTGTCGTCACGGTCATCAGCCCGTAGTGCATCCATCGCGGACGCAGGCCCAGCGTGCCGGCCAGTTGCGGATCGAACGTCGTCAGCAATAGTTCTTTGAACAATACCGTCACCAAGACGACGTTGATGGACAGCGAGATCACGCACCCGATCGTCGCCGCAGGCACCCCGTCGGCCAATCCGATCGTGTCGAGTTGCCCATACAAAACGCATTCCAAATCGATGTCGCTTTTGTCGGCGAACTGACGCAGCAAGATCAGCCCGATCGCGAAGAAGGTCGTGAACACGACGCCGAGCGCCGCATCGCCGCGAATCCAACCGCTGCGAGAAATCCACTCGGTCAAGTAAGCCGTCAGTAGTCCCGCGACCACGGCTCCGGCGAACATCAGCGATTGGCGGACGGCCCAGGTTTCCGAACCGGACCCCGCCGACATCATTCCTTGCGATTGCAGCAGCCCGGCCAGCAGGAACGCGCCGACGACGCCGGGCAGCGCCGCGTGAGTGAGCGCGTCGGCCATCATGCTTTGCTTTCGCAAGAACAAAAAGCAGCCCGGGATCGCGCTGCCCGCCGCGACCAATGACGCCGTGACGACGATCCAAGTGTCGATCGACGACCAGACCAAACCGATCATTGCAACACTGATCATTGCAACACTCGACTCATTGCAGTGACTTCAGGTAGTTGGCCACGAACAGCCCCAGGTGGACCGCCAAAAGCCCCATCGCCGAATATCGGTAACTCGAAAACAACCCGAAGACCGCCAGCGCCGACCCCAGCAGCGCGATCAACACACCGCCGACCGGAAACCACATCAGCGACACGGCGGCGAACCCGACCACCATCGCGGACGCGCCGACCGCACCCATCGCCGTGTAACGCATCGGCCCGGCGTCATCAAACCCACCGCGGTCGATCGGAAAAGAGGCATACGAAAGCGAAAGCTCAGGCGGATCGACCGCGAAGGGAGATCCGACGCGAACGATCTCGCTTGCGGCCGACTGTTTTGTTTCGGGGCCGTCTGTCATTTCAATTGCGATGCGAGCGTGAAAAGTTCGTTGCCAAGGCGACGCCGTCGCGACTATTCTAAAGCGGACCGCGTTTTCGTGTTCGCCGCACTGTAACTTTGGTTTCGCGATTTCGTTTAGACGCCGCGTCGAGATCACAAACACGACTTCTCTTCCAACCCGCCCCGCCAACCTTGCCCGCCGCCGGACAGGATCGATTGAATGCCGACTTCGCTTTTTCGTTTCGCTTTTGTAACCGCTTTCCTATCGCTCTCGACCACGCTGCTGACGTGCAATGCGGCTGAATACAAACAGCCCGAGCCGCTCGAACCCGAGGTCGCCGAGGCTTCCGACGAAGCCGCCGAGTCGATGGGGACGATCAAGGTCAAGGACGGCTGGAAGATCGAACTTTATGCCGCCGAGCCCGAGGTCGCCAACGTCGTCACCTTCGACATCGACCACCGCGGACGGATGTTCGTTTGCGAAACGTATCGCCAAAATCGCGGCGTGACGGACAACCGCGGTCACGACGAAGCATGGTTGCTGGCCGACTTGGCCGCCGAAACGGTCCAGGATCGGATCGATTATCACAAGCGACTGCTGGGCGATGCCGCCGTCACCTATGCCCAGCACGACGACCGCATCCGCCGCTTGGCCGACACCGACGGCGACGGGCGGATCGACGACAGCACGGTGCTGGCTAGCGGTTTCAACCGCATCGAAGAAGGCACCGGCGCGGGTGTCTTGGTCCGCGGAGATTCAATTTATTACACCTGCATTCCAAAGTTGTGGAAGCTGATCGACGCCGATGACGATGGCGTCGCGGATGAACGAATCGTGTTGTCGGACGGTTACGGCGTTCGTGTCGCGTTCCGCGGCCACGACATGCACGGCTTGGTGATCGGCCCCGACGGACGGTTGTATTTCAGCATCGGCGACCGCGGTTATCACGTCACGACCGACGACGGACGAACGCTGGCCGATCCTCAATCCGGCGCGGTCTTTCGATGTGAACTGGACGGGTCGAAGCTAGAAGTCTTCGCAACCGGGATGCGGAATCCGCAAGAGCTGGCGTTCAACGACGTCGGCGATTTGTTCTCGGTCGACAACAACAGCGACAGCGGCGACAAGGCTCGCGTCATCAACATTCTGGAAGGCGGCGATTCGGGATGGCGGATGCAGTACCAATACTTGGCCGACCGCGGCCCGTTCAATCGCGATCGAGTTTGGGAGCCGTTTCATAACGAGCAGCCCGCGCACATCGTGCCGCCGATCGCAAACTTCACCGACGGCCCGAGCGGTTTGGCGTACTATCCCGGCACCGGCTTTGGTGATTCGCTGAAGGACAACTTTCTAATTTGCGACTTCCGCGGCGGCCCGGCCAACAGCGGCATCCGCTCGTTCAAGCTGGAAAGCGACGGCGCGTTTTATAAGATGGCCGGCGACAGCGATCCGATCTGGCAAGTCCTGGCGACCGACGTGATGTTCGGCCCCGACGGACGGCTGTACGTCAGCGACTGGGTCAACGGTTGGGACGGTCTGGGCATGGGCCGCATTTACAAAATCACCGACACCGAAAATCACAGCAATCCGATCGTCGCGGAAGTCGCGGCGCTGTTGCCGAGCGATTGGTCTGAAAAATCTTCGGGCAAACTGATCGAGCTGCTATCGCACGCGGATCGACGCGTTCGTTTTGAATCGCAATGGGAACTGGCCGGCCGCGGCTCGGTCGATAGCCTGATCGGAAAATTGTCCGACGAATCGGCCGACACGATCACGCGTCTGCATGCGATTTGGGGTGCCGATCATGTGGCGCGGATCGATGCGGGGACGAAGCCGGCGGTCATCGAAGCGGTCGCGAAGTTGCTAGCGTCCGCCGATCCGGTGATCCAAGCCGCCGCGATCAAGGTCCTGGGCGAACGCATGACGCTTGCCGACGAAGGCGCGGGCGAGAAAGCCGAAACGATTCGCTCGCTGATGCTTCGCGAAAACGCTCGCGTCCAGTACGCCGCCATCCGAGCACTCGGCCGCATGAAAGACGCCGACTCGATCGGTTCGGTCGTCGCCGTGCTCGCTCAATCCAACAACGCCGACCCGGCGCTGCGTCACGCCGGCGTGATGTACCTGGCCACCGCGATCGCACCGGAATCGATCGCGGCGCTTGCGGTTCATGACAGCGAAGCCGTTCGCCGTGCCGCGGTGGTGGCGCTGCGACGACTGCGAAGCCGCGAACTGACTAAGTTTTTGAAAGACAAAAGTCCGCTGGTGGTGCTCGACGCCGCTCGCGCGATCCATGACGCGCCGGTGCCCGTCGCGATGTCGGCGTTGGCTGCGCTGATCGACGAACCGATCGCCAACCAAGAACTCGCCCGCCGAGTGTTGAACGCGAACTACCGGATCGGAACGCCGGCCGAAGCGACGAAGCTGGCCGAATTCGCTGGCGACGTTTCGGCCGATGCCGACATGCGAATCGAAGCCTTGGACATGCTTGCGAGCTGGGCCAATCCTGACCCTCGCGATCGCGTCGTCAACGCCTATCGTCCGCTGGATCCGCGGGCGGCCAAGGCCGCCGCCGATGGGCTGGCTCCGCAAATCGACCTGCTGATGTCAAGCCAAGAAAAGGTTCGCGAAAAAGCGATCGAGGTCGCTTCGGGCCTTGGCATCAACAAGATCGCGCCGATGCTGGCCGCCCGAGTGACCGATGACAAGCAGCGTTCCACGATCCGCGCTTCGGCGCTGACGGCGCTGGCGAGATTGGATCGAAAGGCCGCCGTCAAGCTGGCCCAATCGACACCGATGATGCCGGCAAACGAAGTCTTGACCGCGTCGCTGGACGTGTTGGCAAAGTACGACGCCAAGCCTTCAATTAAAAAGTTTGTCGAAGCGACGCAAAGCGGCAGCGTCGACGTTCGGCAAAAAGCGTGGGACATTTTGAGTGGCCTGAACGAGCCCGAAGCGATCACCACGATCATCGGCGGCGTCGAAAGTTATTTGGGCGGAATGTTGCCCGCCGACGTTCACTTGAACGTTTTGGAAGCGGCGGCCGGAAAGCTGGATGATGCGACGCGAGAACGCTTGATCGAGCATGGTCGGTCGCTGGCGGAGTCCGATTCGCTGGGCACTTGGCTGGCGTCGCTGGAAGGCGGCGACGTGGCGAAGGGATCGAAGCTGTTCTTCGAGAAGACCGAGCTTTCGTGCTTGCGTTGTCACAAGGTCGATCGAGCCGGCGGCGAAGTCGGTCCGAACCTGACCGTGATCGGCAAGACTCGCGACCGACGTTACCTGTTGGAATCGATTTGCTTGCCGGATGCGAAGATCGCCGAAGGGTTTGAGACGGCCGTGATCGCGAACGATTCCGGGCAAGTCTTCTCGGGCATTGTGAAGTCCGAGAATGACGATTATGTCGAGCTGATCCAAAATGACGGCAGCCAAGTGAAAGTTTTCACCGATGAAGTCGTCGCTCGGCGAAAAGGCAAGAGCTCGATGCCGGACGACCTGACGAAGTACATGACCGCGCGAGATCTACGCGATCTGGTCGCGTACTTGGCCAGCCTGCAAGTCGACCCGAGGGCCGCGACAGACGTGGAGTGACGGCAAGCGTTAAACCTCTCTCGTCCAACACCCTCCCGCTTGCGGGAGGGTCGGGCTGTAATACCGGGGAGGGTTAAGCGGACGGAAGGCAGCTTGCGGCGAAGACAGAATTTCCCTTGCAACACAAAAACGTGACGTAGGATTTTGTACAAGGGATTCTTCGTCCGTCTTTTCGACTCGCTTTCACCGCCCATGACTTGTCACGAAATAGCCCAGCGGCTTCACGAACTGCAGCCGTCGCTAACGCCGACGGACGTGGCTCGTCTGACGCTGATGATTTTGAATCAGTCGGGTGATGCATCGTTGCTGGCCGACGACGCGGTCCTGACCGCGGCTTGGCGGAATGCCAGTTTTCGTTTGGAAGCCGCCTCGGACCAGCACGCCGCCGTCGCGGAAGAACTCGAAGCGATCTGCGGCGACGGCCCGATCCAATTTTCACCCGACCAGTTGTGGGTGCTGCTGCGAGCGGTCCGAGTCCAAGGCCAAGTCCTGGAGCTGTACACGGACCAACCGGCACTGGCGTGAATAGAGTAGGACAATTGTCCCAATTGTCCCCTCAGCTTCACTCTTCTTTGGAGTGTCATGCTATGGCAGTGCCTGGGACAATTGGGACAATTGTCCTACTCTGTTGAGGCCCCTGTTACCTGTCACCTACTGCCCCCGCTGCCTGATGGACGCTTCCGATATTGTTTGGCACGAGCCGACCGTTTCGCGTGACTCGCGCGAAAACCTTCTCGGCCAGCGGGGCGTCGTGGTTTGGTTCACCGGGCTTTCGGGCTGCGGGAAGAGCACGATCGCGAACGAGCTGGATCGGCTACTGGTTGGACTCGGCCGAGCCAGCACGCTGTTGGACGGCGATAACATCCGACACGGGCTGTGCGCTCCGCCGCAGGTCTTGGCCGCCGAGCATGGTCAACCATTCGCGGACCGGTTCGGGCTGGGGTTCGGCGAGATTGATCGCGAAGAAAACATTCGCCGGATCGGATCGCTGGCGGCGCTGATGGCGTCGGCAGGGCTGATCACTTTGACGGCCTTTGTCAGTCCCTATCGCCGCGACCGCGATCGAGTGCGATCGATGGTCAACGCAGTCCGCGAAGGCGATTTCATCGAAGTCTTCGTCGACACGCCCCTTGCGATCTGCGAAGCGCGAGACCCGAAGGGGCTGTACAAGAAAGCCCGCGCCGGCGAGATCAAAAACTTCACCGGCATCAGCGACCCTTACGAAACGCCCGAGTCGCCCGAAATCCGAATCGACGGCGGCGATGGAAAAACCGCCGCCGAGCAAGCCGCGGTAGTGCTGGCGTATCTCGTCAACCTGCGGCACTGACGTAGGTTCGCCACGCCGTGGCGGAGCATGCTTTGCACGAAGCTCGAACAGCTTCGCTGTTCGGCCCCGCCACGGCGCGAGCGGGGCTACGGCGGGTCGGGGCGACGGCGTCGCCGCCCCCCAAAAACATTTCCGCTTTTGGCGTTGCCAACTTCGTCCGCATCGGTAAACTACCGACCATTCATGTGAGTGTAAGAACGACGTAACAGACAAAAAAACGAATGACGATCTCGAAAGAGCGAAAAACCGAGGCTATCAGCGAACACCGCAAATCGGACGCTGATACCGGCTCGCCAGAAGTGCAAATTGCCATCCTGACCGAGCGGATCAACGGGCTGACCGAACACATGCGGACTCACCGCAAGGATTACGCCAGCCGGCGTGGTCTTTTGGGGCTGGTCAGTCGTCGCCGCCGTTTGCTTGACTACGTGCGTGGCGAGGATCCCCAGCGATACCTCGACATCATCGGAAAATTGGGCATTCGAAAGTAGCCCCCTCCGACCCGCGAATCCTGCGACGTTGGCCACGCCCACTCGCCCGGCTTCGGGTGGCTCGGCCGGTCAAGCATTTCTTTCCATCGCCGGATCCGCAGGTTTGGTCGAACCTTTGGGCGGATCTTGGCTCGCATCCTTGCGATTTGGAATCCACTTCATTGTGTTTCCGATCCTGGTCGATGCTGCGTCTTTGCCAACTAAGACGCGTCGGTGCCGCCATCGAAAATAGCGGTCCCGGTCGCGGATCCACCGGCGGACGTTTCTCTTGCGCTAGCCCGCTCGTCGGCGTAGTTCCCCGAGCGGATCATCACATGCGATATGTTGTTTTATGCAGGCAGAAGGAAAATTAAATCATGACTGAAAAGAAAATTCGAGTCGAAAAGCAAATCGGACGGCACACGCTGTCCTTCGAGACTGGCCAATTGGCCAAGCAAGCCGCCGGTGCGGTGATGGTCCAGTACGGCGAAACCGTCGTCCTGGTCGCCTCGGCCAGTGATAACCCGCGTCCGGGTTTGGACTTTTTCCCGCTGACCTGCGATTACCGCGAACGTCTGGCCGCGGCCGGCAAGTTCCCTGGCGGTTTCCTGAAGCGAGAAGGTCGACCGACCACCAAAGAAATCCTCAGCAGCCGTCTGATGGACCGCCCGATCCGCCCGCTGTGGCCGGCCGGTTACAAGGACGAAGTTCAAGTCCAAGCCGTCGTCGTGGCCAGCGATCTGCAAAACGATGGCGACGTGTTGGCGATGAACGGCGCCAGCGCCTCGCTGCACATCAGCGAATTGCCCTTCCAAGGTCCGATCGCATCGGTCCGCGTCGGCAAGGTCGATGGCAAGTTGGTCGCGTTCCCGATCGGCCGACGACTTGGAACAAAGCGAACTGGACATGATCGTCAGCGGATCACGCGATCAAGTCGCGATGATCGAAGGCTTTGCCAACGAGATGCCCGAAGACGAGATGATGGAAGCGATCAAGTTCGCCCACGGCGCGATCCGCGAAGTGCTGGACTTGATGGACGAATTGTACAAGAAGGTCAGCCCGACCAAGAAAGAATGGGTCGCTCCGGAAGATGACGGCTTGTTCAAGCGTTTGAACGATGCGTACTACGACCAGTTTCGTGCCGCTCAGCAAACGTCCGGCAACCAAGGCCGATCGCGCCAACGCCGTCCGCGCCCTTCGCGACCGCGCGATGGCCGACGTCATTCCCGACGCCGAGCGCCGACGGTGCGATCGACGCCAAGCGATTCAAGACCGTTTGGCACGACTTGGAAGAAAAAGTCGTTCGCGACCTGATCGTCGCCGGCACTCGCCCGGACGGACGCGACGGACAATCGCTGCGTGCGATCTACTGCGAAACCGACCTGCTGCCACGCGTCCACGGTTCGGCGCTGTTCCAACGTGGCGAAACGCAAGCCCTGGTCACGATCGCGTTGGGCACGTCCCGCGACGAACAACGCGTCGATGGCTTGATGGACGAGTACAGCAAGAAGTTCATGCTGGATTACAACTTCCCGTCGTTCTCGGTCGGCGAATGTCGCCCGATCCGCGGCCCGGGTCGTCGCGAAATCGGTCACGGCTGCTTGGCCGAACGCAGCGTCGCGCCGGTCTTGCCGGCCGCCGAAGATTTCCCGTACACGATTCGCGTGATCAGTGACATTCTGGAATCCAACGGCTCGTCGTCGATGGCGTCGGTTTGCGGTGCGACGCTGGCCCTGATGGCGTCGGGTGTTCCGATCAGCAACCCGGTCGCGGGCATCAGCGTCGGTTTGGTCCGCAACAGCGAAACCGATTGGGTGCTTGCTGACCGACATCCTGGGCACCGAAGATCACTTCGGCGACATGGACTTCAAGATCGCCGGAACGCAAAACGGCATCACCGGCATCCAGTTGGACTTGAAAGTCACCGGCATCAGCGAAGACATCATCCGTGCGACGCTGAAGCAATCGCGGGAAGCTCGCATCGAAATCCTTCGCAAGATGTTGACGACGATCTCGCGTCCTCGTCGTGAAATCGCCGCGACCGCGCCGCGACTTGCTGCGAACGAAGATCGCCAGCGACAAGATCGGTGCCCTGATCGGCCCCGGCGGAAAGAACATCCGCGGCATCCAAGAACGCACCGGTGCGATCATCGAAGTCGATGACGACGGCACCGTCTTGATCGCCAGCAGCAACAAGGAAACGGCCGAAGAAGCTCTGCGAGCGGTCGAAGCCTGCACGGCGACCGTTCAGATCGGCAAGATCTACGACGGCATCGTCAGCAGCATCAAAGAGTTTGGTGCGTTCGTCGAAATCATGCCGGGCCGCGACGGTCTGTGTCACATCAGCGAGATCAGCAACGGTTACGTCAGCAGCATGGACAAGCTGGTCGACGTCGGCGATGCGATGAAGGTCTTGGTCATCGATGTCGACGAGCACGACCGCGTGAAGCTGTCCCGTCGTCGTGCTTTGGAAGAGCTTGGCATCGAAGACGAACTGGCCGAACTGGTCGAAGCCAACGCCGCCGAAGGCGGCCAGCGTGGCAGCGGCGGAGACGGCGGATCGGATGACGATCGCCCCCGTCGTCGACGCGGCGGCAGCGGCGGTGGTGGTAATGGCGGCGGTGGTCGCGGCCGAAGCGGCGGCGGTGGCGGACGAAGCCGCGATTGATCCGCGAACAAAATTTTTGAAATGCAAAATGGCCCGTCGAAGGGAACCCCTTCGCCGGGCCGTTTCTTTTGGACCGAGAAATCACTCGTCACGCGCACTCGTTCCCAGGCACACTCGTTCCCAGGCTCCGCCTGGGAACGCACTGCTTTCGAGGCTCCGCCTCGTCCACCCAGCAGGTCAGCGAAAGGAGGCGGAGCCTCCAAGGCAGCCGGTTTCCAGGCGGAGCCTGGGAACCAGGAAACTCGCACGCTCACACACTCGACACACTCGTTCCCAGGCTCCGCCTGGGAACGCACTGCTTTCGAGGCTCCGCCTCGTCCACCCAGCAGGCCAGCGAAAGGAGGCGGAGCCTCCAAGACAGCCGGTTTCCAGGCGGAGCCCGGGAACCAGGAAACTCGCACGCTCAGACACTCGGCACACTCGTTCCCAGGCTCCGCCTGGGAACGCACTGCTTCCGAGGCTCCGCCTCTTTCCGAAGCAAAATCAAGTTCAACGCCAGTCCGTGCAAACCTCCACCATGCCCGTTTGCCCGGCATAACAACGGGCGCTCGAGTACCGCCAGTGAATTGAATCGCTGATGTAGCCGCGGCGCAGCGGGTTGTTGTGCATGTACTCGAGCTTCTGCCACATCACTTGTTCTGACTCGATCATCTTCGGGTGACTGCCTTCTTGCCACAGTTGATGAGACTGCTTGGTCTTGTGGCGCAGTTTGTAATATTCCAATTCTTGAAGCATGGATCTGTATCCGAGTTTTGCCATCAACTTCAAAATGGAAGTCGCGGTAAAAGACTTGTACTCCTTCACCCGCTTGCTTAGTTGTGGACCAACGGCAATCCAGTGAAGATGATTTTCCATCACCACAAAGCCAAGGATGTCAATTTCACGCTCCGCGTGCAGGAACTTCCAACTCTGGAAAATGATGTCCGCGAATTCGGGACGCGATAAGACGGGAAGCCAAGCGACAATCGTATCGGTCATGAAATGGGGAAAGTGATCTTCACCGAATCGATATCGAGTCCGCGACATGCGTTGATCCGTTTCGAGGAGCTTTCTCGGAAAACGTCACGTTTACTTTTTCGCGAAGCCTGGTGTGCGATCCGTTGGAAAAGAGGCGGAGCCTCCAAGGCAGCCGGTTCCCAGGCGGAGCCTGGGAACCAGGAACAGTCGTCACGCACACTCGTTCCCAGGCTCCGCCTGGGAACGCACTGTCTTCGAGGCTCCGCCTCTTTCATCCGGCAGCGCGGCGAAAGGAGGCGGAGCCTCCAAGACAGCCGGTTTCCAGGCGGAGCCTGGGAACCAGGAACACTCCTCTGTCGCCCGCGACGCGGCTACCTGCCTACGCGTCCGATGCTCACTGCTGCAAACTAAACAGCATCATGTTCGCCACGATCTTGGCCGCGTCTTCGGTCGAATAGCCCGGGCACTGGATCGAGTTGGGGCTTTCCAGCGCACAACTCAAATCGAGCGGCGAAAAGAACACGCCGGCGATGTCGTCGATCATGGCGACTTCGATTTGCGGCGGGCCGGTTCGCTTGGACACGCCACGGTTGCCGGCCGCCGGCGTTCGGATCGCCACCTGCGACACATCAAAACCGCCTTCGGCGCGGATCATCGGATGATCGGCAGGGATCGCTTGCAGGGTCGACCCGGGAAAAATTTGCGCAACCTCGCGGCGCATCGAGTCGGCGAACGCGGGCGTGCCGCAAACCGCCGACGCCAGGATCGTGCCGCCGCTTTCGACGAAGTCGCGAAGGGCCAGCCGTTGATCGCGAGTCAGTTCAAATTCCGTCCGGCCGTGAATCCACAAGAATTGGACATCGGCAAGCACCTTGGCGTCGAACGAGACCGGATCGGCCGCCGCGCGGATCGTCACCGGCACTCGCGATGCGACCAGCGCCGCCGCGTTGGGCACCGCTCGGCGCGCTTCCGCGCCGCCCGCGTCGATGCCAAGCGATGCGATTTGGATCGCGCCGCGGGACAGGTCCACGTCCGCGCCGTCTTCGATCACGAACCGGCTTTCCAGTTTGTCTTTCAGTTCCCGGCCGGTCGCGTATGCGATGATGTTTTCGCCGATCGACATCGCCGCAGTCGCTTGCGCGGTGATGGCGGCGGGCAACTCGCGGCGACGATAAACGGCCTCGCCAAGTTCCCATCGGCACGACAAGCTTCGCGGCGAATAGAACACGCTGGTCCGGCAACACGCTTGCACGCCGTACATCCAAAAGTCCGGTGCGAGCGATGTCGGATCGACCTTCCGCTGGGCCGACCAGACCGGATGATCGGGCGGCAATCGTTCCAGCGTTTGACCATCGAACCAAGTTTGACACAGCGACGCGGCGCTCCGCTCGAACGCCGACGCATCGCCGCAACCATCTCCGCCATCGGCCTCGAACAGAATCGTGCCGCCTTGGTCGATGTATTCGCCCAGCGTCTCGGTAAGCTCGCGAGAAAAGTTCAGCGGCCGGTTGCCACTGATCACGATCACCGGCGCTTGCAGCAAGTCCGCAACGCTGGCGTTTTCGGACGCGATCGTTTGCCACGTCAAGTCGCGCCCCCAATCGCGTTCGACTTGGCGGACCAATTGACGAAGCCCGTCGGGATGTTGTTTCCACACCGACGCTTGCCGGGCGTCGTCATACTTTAGCTTGCCCGCGACGACTTGGCGCTTGCCTTTGCTGAGGAACAAAAGCGAGAACGACGTCGCGACCAGTTCGGGTTCCAGCGGCGAATTGCCTTTCCAGTAACCAAGAAACTCGTCCTGCAATTCGATCAACCGTTCGGCGCCTTCGCGGTACCAATCGTGTTCGCCGATGAAGCGACGTCCCGACAGTCGGCCGACTCGTTCGAGCGCATAGATGTAGTAGTAAAACGTCGCCAGGCTGCCGCCCGGATTGACCTGCGTCGAAAAATTTCGGCCCAGCCACTCGATCCCCTGTTCGATGGGATCTCCTTCGGCCGCGTCGTCGCCACAGCAGCGAAGTTTTCCATCGACGATGCGTCCGTCGCCGTCGGCAAGTCCCGATCGTCCGATGATGATCGATGCGACGCCTGCGCATGTCATGCTGCCGGAAATGTCGCGACTGTTGTACGCCCATCCGCCACCGTTTCGTTGCCGCGGGATCCAGTAGTCCATCGCGGTTTGAAAGACCTTTGGGTCGATCTCGATGCCGCGATCCTGAGCCGCGCCCAGAGCCAGGATCGCAAACTGAGCGTTCGAGGGATCGCCCGCGCCGCGGTCTTGGCCGTAGTTCCAAGCACCGGTGTTCGGGCCGGCACCTTCCAGTTGTCCATCGACCAACCACTGGACGTTGCGACGAATGCGAGGCAGATCGCCGGCCGCGCCGAGCTGGCAATAGACCAGCGTTTGCAGCGCCACCGAATACGTTTCGTTCGGCTGGCTGGCCCGCAAGTACTTCATCGCGCGGCCGATCGCGGGATCATCTTTGTCGACGCCGCTGTTCAGCATCGCCAGCGTACAAAGCGCCGATTGGCCGCAGGAATAACCGCTGAACTCTTCCCAACGTCCGTCCGGCGACTGGGTCTTGCGAAGGTAGGCGACGCCGCGATCGATCGCGCGCTGGACCGCGGCGGGATTGACGTCGGCGACGGCGATCGACGAAAGGCAAAGCATCAAAACCACGGCGACGAAATTGCGTCGTCTCGTCAATGCGGTCGTCAAGCCTTTAAGATGACGGCAAGCAATCGAACGTTTTCTCTCACAACGTCTGCCTTTGAACATGAGCGGTAATCCTTCCTCGTCGGGTCCACCTCCGGTCGCGCCCCCATCCGCCACCCCCGGCGGCGACGCGGCACCGGCTCGAAACCTGGGCGACGTGCTGCGCGAATTTGCCGGTCACCAGCAGACCATGCGAGCGGAACTTGGCAAGGTCATCGTCGGCCAACACGATACGATCGAGCAATTGCTGGCGGCGATTTTCACTCGAGGTCACGTGTTGCTGGAGGGCGTTCCGGGGCTGGCCAAGACTTTGATGGTCAGCACGCTGGCGAACATCTTGGACGTTTCGTTTAAGCGAGTTCAGTTTACTCCCGACTTGATGCCATCGGACATCACCGGCACGCAAGTTTTGGAAGAAGACGAATCAGGGAAGCGAAGTTTTCGTTTTGTCGAAGGCCCGATCTTCACCAACATTCTGCTGGCCGACGAAATCAACCGCACGCCGCCCAAGACGCAAGCGGCGTTGCTGGAAGCGATGCAGGAACGCCAGGTCACGGTCGGCCGCGACACGTATGACCTGCCGCCGCCGTTCTTCACGATCGCAACGCAAAACCCGATCGAGCAGGAAGGCACTTATCCGCTGCCCGAAGCGCAACTGGACCGGTTCATGTTCAACATCAAGGTCGGTTATCCGACGGCGGCGGAGGAAGAACAGATCCTTACCGCGACGACTCGCGGCGAAACCCCGACGGTCAACAAAGTCTTGTCCGCTCGCGCGATTTTAAATGTGCAAAAGCTGGTCGCCAGCGTCGCGGTCAATCCGTACGTGATCCGCTACGCGGCTCGGCTGGTCCGTGCGACTCGTCCGGCTGACGAGACCGCGCCGAAGTACATTCGTGAACTGGTCGACTGGGGCGCGGGGCCTCGCGCGGGTCAAAACTTGATCGCCGGCGCGAAGGCGATGGCGGCGATGGACGGGCGGTTCAGCATCGATCCGGACGACATCAAGCGAGTCGCCGTGCCGGTGCTGCGTCACCGCGTGGCGACGAACTTTCAAGCCCAAGCCGAAGGCATGGACACCGACGCGATCGTGGCAAGGCTGCTGGAAGACATCAAGCCGCCGGAGCCGGAGAAGATGGGGAAGAAGTAACGTAGGTCCGTCACGCCGTGACGGAGCATTGCACTGATCTTGAACAGCTTCGCTGTCCGGTCCCGCCACGGCGTGTCGGGGCTACATCAGCGTCACGACGTCACTTCAACACTTCCGCAAAGAACTCCACCATCTTCGTGCTGGTCTTTGGGTTGATGAACGTCAGGATGTGACCCTGGCTGGGCATCACTTCCAGCCGGCTGTCGACGCCGGCGGAGACCTGCGCGGCGTGAAATTCTTTGCTGGACACGATCGGCACGATGATGTCCGCGTCGCCGTGAATCAGTTGCGTGACCGGATCACCGGCGGACGCGTGCGCGGTCGGCGAGGCGGCGATGTACGTCGTCGGTTTCTCGCGGCGCGATCCGCCCAAGAAATACGCCATCGTCGTGTTGTCGATCGGCAAGTCGCGAAAGTCGCATGGCGGTCCGCCGGCGCAGATCGCGCGGATCTTGGGAAGCTTCTCCCAGCGTGCATCGTCCGGCGTCCAAACGCTGGCGGCGGCTTGCATGTCGATCGGTTCGTCGGCCAGCGAAGCGACCAGCGCTGACAAGTGACCGCCGGCCGAATAGCCGAAGATGCCCAGCCGGTTCAGGTCGATGCGAAAGCGATCGGCGTTGTCGCGAGTCCACAACATCGCTTGCCGGACATCGTCGACTTGCGAAGGAAATTGATGCCGAGGCGCAAGGCGGTAGTTGATGTTGATGACGACGAAGCCTTCACGGGCCAGCAGTTTTGCGTACCCGTCCAGCGTCCATTTGTCGCCCGTCGCCCAACCGCCGCCGTGAACGATGATGACCACGGGCCGGCCGTTTTGGGAAGCAACACCAGCGGGCTGGTAAACGTCACACAATCCGGCTTTGCCATCGGATTGGGCGTAGCGTTGGTCGGCGGTGACTTGGATGCCATCGTCGGCGCAGGCCGACGCGGCGACGAAAAGGCAAATCGCTAGCTGGAAAAATTTTGTCATGCGCTCGTTTGCCGCGATAACGTAGCCTCGACACGCCGTGGCGAGGCCGAACCGCGAAGCGGTTCTGTTCAGTGGATGCCCTGCCACGGCGTGTCAGGGCTACGAAATGCCGGCGACCTCTTGATCAACCGCTC
Organism: Pirellulaceae bacterium; assembly: GCA_963836865.1. Classification (GTDB taxonomy): domain Bacteria; phylum Planctomycetota; class Planctomycetia; order Pirellulales; family Pirellulaceae; genus Rubripirellula. The sequence goes on from CAWILC010000008.1 coordinate 70,551, forward strand.
GGACGACGGCATCTAGACCGCTGTCCCATCGACGTATAATACGCGACCGTCGACCCGGGTCGATGACCTTCCGATCTAACTGAAAGTGACCATGTCCGTCGAGTTGAATACCGTTCCCGAGGCCGTCGAAGCGATCCGCAATGGCGAGGTCGTGATTGTCGTCGACGCCGAGGATCGCGAGAACGAGGGCGATTACATCTGCGCGGCCGAAAAATGCACTCCCCAGCAGATCAATTTCATGCTGTCCGGTCGTGGCCAACTTTGCGTGTCGATCCTGCCCTCGGTCGCCAAGCGGTTGGAACTTTCGCCGATCGTTGCCCAAAACGACGCCCCGCTGCAGACCGCGTTCATGACGCCGATCGACATCCGCGGTGCCAAGACCGGCATCACGGCGTCGGAGCGGGCCGAGACGATTCGCACGTTGGCATCGGGCGAATGCAAGGCCGAAGATTTCGTCCGCCCCGGCCACGTCTATCCGCTGCTGGCCAAGGAAGGCGGGGTGCTCCGCCGCGCCGGACACACCGAAGCCGCCGTCGATTTGGCTCGCATGGCCGGCCTTTCGCCCTGCGCCGCCCTTTGCGAAATCTTGGACGAATCGGGTGACCGGGCCAGCCGCGACGGGCTGGCCGCGATCGCGAAGAAAAACAATCTAAAAATCATCAGCATCGAACAATTGATCTCGCACCGCCGGGTCAGTGAAAAGTTGGTGACGCGAACCGCCGAAGCAAAGTTGCCGACGAAGTACGGGAACTTTCAAGTCGTCGTCTACGGAGTGCAATACGAAGCGCAAGAACCGATCGCGCTGGTGTACGGCGACTTGAACGCCGCGTCGGAAGCTCCGCCTCTTGTTCGCCCCCCTCTTGTTCGCCCCCCTCTAGTCCGAATGCACAGCAGTTGCTTCACCGGCGACCTCGTCGCGTCGCTGCGCTGCGATTGCGGCGACCAATTGCAGATGGCGCTGCAAATGATCAGCACCGAAGGTCGCGGCGCTGATCTACTTGCCCCAGGAAGGCCGCGGCATCGGGCTGGCACAAAAGATTCGCGCTTACGCGTTGCAAGACAACGGAATGGACACGGTCGAAGCCAACCACGCGCTCGGGTTTAAAGCCGACATGCGCGACTACGGCATCGGCTTGCAGATCTTGAAAGATCTCGGTCTGACCGAAGTGCGTTTGCTAACCAACAACCCGAAGAAGACCGAAGCGTTCAACCTTCGCGGATTCGATTTGCGAGTCGTCGATCAAGTCCCGATCTTGTCGGACATCAACGAACACAACCAAAAGTACCTCGAAACCAAACGCGACAAGATGGGACACAAGTTGCCGAAGAAAGAGTAGTCGGTTGGCAGTAGTCAGCAGTCAGTAGGCAGCGAAAGCCGCGTCGCGGCGATATGGCGTCCGCGGTGATTCTATGCCGCCGCTACGCGGCTGAAATTCGTTTGGGCCTTCGGGTCCAGGGGCTTCCGCCCCTGGCTATTCCTATGCCGCCGCTAAGCGGCTGAAACTGACTACTGACGCCTGACTACTGCCGCCTATCCCCCTTCCTTCGACTGTTTTGCTTCGGCCAACCACTGCAACAACTTCTCATCGTTGCTTGTCGAAACGAACGTTCGCATTTGATCGAGCTCGCCCGCCAATCGGGTCAACTCGTTGATGATCGCCGGTCGGTTTTCTTGGCAGATCGCCAGCCACATTTCCGGGTCGCCCGCGGCGACTCGCGTGATGTCTTGCCAGCCCGAACCGACCAGCGGACGCGCCTGGTCGGGCACCATCCGCGCGATCAACGACGACATCAAGTGCGGCACGTGCGAGACGGCGGCCAAGTGGTCGTCATGCTCGGCCGGCGTCATGGTCAGCACGTTCGCGCCGGTCATCGACCAGAACGATCTCGCGGCGTCGATCATTTCGTTTGACGTTTGATCGCTCGGCGTCACGACGACGACCTTGCCATCGAACAGAGTTTCGATCGCGTGATCGCAGCCCGATTTTTCGCTGCCCGCGATCGGGTGCGCGGCGACGAATTTCGCGGCGGCTTTCTGGTCCGCGTCGATCGCCGCGACGATGCCGGCTTTGGTGCTGCCCACGTCCGTGATCAAACAATCGTCCGGGCAATGCTTCGCCGCTTCGATCACCATCGCCGCAATCCGGTCGACCGGCGTGGCGACGACGATCACGTCGGCGTCATCGGCAAGCTTTCTCGATCGAATCAGTGGCTTCATCTAGGATGCCTTGCTCGAATGCGAAGCGAACCTTTGCCGCGGTTCGCGAATAGCCGACGAACTGCGTGTGGGGACTTCGCCGGCGGATCGACAGCGCGACGCTGCCGCCGAGCAATCCGACGCCCAAGATCGCAACGCGGCGCGGCCAAGTGACATCATGGGATTGCATCAAAAAGCCCGCCAGCGAGTTCAAAAAAATACCCTCCCGCTCGCGGGAGGGTCGGACGCGGTAGCGGCCGGGGAGGGGCACGCATGCAAAACCCTCCCCAGGCCTTAGGACCTGACCCTCCCGCTGCGCGGGAGGGTTTTGGGTCGTGCGATCACATCGCGAATGCTTTGCTTCGCGAAGCACAGCCTTACTTCGAGATGCAAGCGACCAGGTCGAGCACCTTGTTGCTGTAACCCCATTCGTTGTCGTACCACGACACGACTTTGACGAACGTCTTGTCGAGTTGAATGCCGGCTTCGGCATCGAACACGCTGGTGCGAGCTTCACCGACGAAGTCCGTCGAGACGACTTTGTCTTCGGTGTAGCCGAGGATGCCCTTGAGAGGTCCTTCGCTGGCCTTCTTCATCGCGGCACAGATTTCTTCGTACGTCGCTTCCTTTTCCAGTTCGACCGTCAAGTCGACGACCGAAACGTCCGACGTCGGAACGCGGAACGCCATGCCGGTCAGCTTGCCGTTGAGTTCCGGGATGACCTTGCCGACGGCCTTGGCCGCACCGGTGCTGGACGGAATGATGTTTTCCAGAATGCCGCGTCCGCCACGCCAATCTTTCTTGCTCGGTCCGTCGACGGTCTTTTGCGTCGCGGTCGTCGCGTGAACGGTCGTCATCAGGCCTCGCTTGATGCCGAAGTTATCGTTCAGAACCTTGGCGATCGGAGCCAAGCAGTTGGTGGTACAAGATGCGTTGGACACGAACGTTTGTCCGGCGTACGAATCGCTGTTGACGCCCATGACGAACATCGGGGTGTCGTCCTTCGACGGAGCCGACATGACGACCTTCTTGGCACCGGCGTCGATGTGGCCTTGAGCCGATTCGCTGGTCAAGAAAATGCCGGTCGCGTCGACGACGACGTCTGCGCCGATGTCGCCCCAGGCGAGCTTCGACGGGTCGGTTTCGGCGGTGATGCGGATCTTCTTGCCGTTGACGACCAGGTGGCCGCCGTCGATGGCGATGTCGCCTTTGAACGGACCGTGGACGCTGTCGTACTTCAGCATGTAAGCCAAGTAATCGACGTCCAGCAAGTCGTTGATGCCGACCACTTCGATGTCGTCTCGGGTGACGCTGGCGCGGAAGACCATGCGTCCGATGCGTCCGAATCCGTTGATGCCGACCTTAATCATGTGTAATTTTCCATTGAGGATGGGGTGGATGTACCAGCTTTCCTAGGACGGCAAACGGCCCTACAAAGATGCGGGCGGCGGACTCATGCTTGCGTCCATCTCGCCCGTGTGCGTCACGGACATTCGCGTCCGTGAAGGGCGGATTATAGAAAGCTAAGCCAAAAGTGAAACAGCCCCCGCCGCCAATCGACCACTTCGACGCCGACGATTCTTCGGCGACGTCGCAATCCGATCCGCCGCCGATGTGGGCTCGCCCCGCCGGCGTCGCCCCGGGGACTTGGCAATACGTTCATCAACGGTCAATCGCCGACCGTTACGACGACTTTGTGGCCGGCACGGCCCTTTGTAATGTCGACGAGCAGGTTTTGCGACGAATTCTGCCGCCGACGCAAACCTCACCTCGGCCCATCGTTTTGGACCTCGGCTGTGGCACCGGTCGGTCGGCGATTCCGCTGGCCACGCGAGGCTACGCCGTCGTCGGGGTCGATTTGAGCCAGCCGATGCTGCGAGTTTTGACCGAGAAAGCCGCCGCGTCGAACCTGGACGATCACGTTCACGCGGTCCGCGCCAATTTGGTCGAACTGGGGTGCATCGCACACGGCGTCGCCGATCACGCGGTGTGCATGTTCGCCACGCTGGGCATGATCCAGGGTCGATCGAACCGGCGAAGCGTGTTGTATCATGTCGGGCGAATCGTTCGACCAGGAGGCACGTTTGTCCTGCACGTTCACCACCGCTGGGCGGCCCTGCGCGAGCGTCACGGGCTTTCGCACTTGGCGGCGTCGTGGTGGCGAAGCGTCCGAAACCGCGGCGACGAGTTCGGCGATTCGACGTACGGTTATCGAGGCCTAGCGGACATGTTCATGCACCGATTTTCACGTCGCGAATTGATCGCGGATCTGTCGCACGGCGGTTGGACGGCGACCGAGACGTTGCGGTTGTCGATCGACGGATCGCGAGTGCTGACCAGCGGCCAAAAGGAGATCGCGGGCGGGTTCATCATCGTGGCGACGAATCGATCGTGACTTCAAAGCTGTCGCGGTTGTCGCCGAGCCCGCCCGCCGCTTCGTTGACCTTCAATAGCACCCAACTGTGATCGGGAACCTGGATCGTCGCCCCTTCGCCGATCGTTTCAATTTGCAGCGGCGGAAGCGTGCCCGTGCGAGGCGTTCGGTTGGGCAGCACGCAAGCGATCAACTGTCCCAGCGGTCGACCGCGGTGGTAACGAATCGTTACACCGGAGGCGGTGCTGGTCCAAGGTTTTTCGTTGTCGTTAAGGGTCACCATCCGCCCCGCTGAAAATGAAATCTTTGCGTCCGCGGGGACTCGAACGCCGATCGATTGCCAGCCTCGATCGGCATCAATGGTCCGCTTGATCGGGCGTCCGTCCCAAACCGGATCGTCAACGGAAATGTCGATCAAGTGTCGCGGCCAATCGAATCCGTAATCAAACTCTTCGGTCGCGATCCGCCATCGCGCGGCGATCGTCGGCCACGATTTTGAAAGCCGACCGTAAAGCTGTCGATTGAAGTCTGCGGTCGCGTCGCGTCCCATCTTGGCGGCGGATAAAAATGGTTTGCGAGTGTCGGGGTACGCGTTCATCATCGACACCAGCGACCAACTGAACGTGTACAACCGGATGTCGCCGGTCAGCGTCGGCGAGTAATTCATGACGGTTTCGATCGGCGGAATTTCGCCTTGCAATCGCAGGCTGTCCAGCAACTTGAATCGGCCCCAGTACGGCACGTCGTCGTTGTTGGCCGGAACACTTCCCACGTCGATCGTGTCGCCGATGCCGCGGTGTGTGCCGAGCCATTCGGCGGTGCCTTCCATGTACCAGGTCGGTCCGCCGCCGCCGAAACAGTGGTACGCCAGCGCGTGAACGCCTTCGTGCAACAGCAAATGCCGCGTGTAGTATTCGCTGGGCTGGGCCAGCACCCAAACGTCATCATCGAGCGCATAGCCGAACGGAAAATCGGGCACGCGAGGCGGGATCAATCCGGCGGTGATGAACGCGGTCTTGTCCCGCATCACGCACGCGGTCACCTTCCAGCCGGCGGCCGCATCGCGAGGAAGTTCCCACGCCGCGATCCACTGCGGGACGGCGGCGTCGAACGATTCGGCTAGACTTTTCGCTTCGCCGGCCGATTCGATGTCGGTGATCAGTTCCACATACCGCGCGTTCACCCGAGTCAGCTCGTCGGCGACGGCGGACGTCGCAAGCAACATCCAAGCAACAAAGATCCATGTTCGCATCATTCCAACATCGTAACGCAGGAACCCCAGCCCGGAGGGCGACGTCGTTGGACGCAACCCCAGCCCGGAGGGCGACAGATCTTTGCCGGTGGCGTAAGCCACCGGTACTCAGCCAAACTGCGATCCAAGCCCGGAGGGCGACACAACTTGCCGCTGATGTGCCGCCCTCCGGGCTAGCTGATGGAGTTGCATCCGGTCCGGTGGCTTACGCCACCGGCAAAGATATCTCGCCCTCCGGGCTAAAGATGCTGCCCAGAGCACTGAACGGGCTGCCTGATGGGGTTGCATCCGGTCCGGTGGCTCACGCCACCGGCGAAGATATCTCGCCCTCCGGGCTGGGTGGCGCGACAAGCAAGAGCCTCATTCTACTTTTGGCTTGCGTCTTCTTAACCGGCTGCGTCCCGAAGGCCGAACGCGACGTCGTCGTCTACAGCGCGCTCGATCAAGAATTTGCGATGCCGATCTTGTCCGCTTTCGAGCGTTCGACGGACCACGACATCGGTGTCGTATCGAAGTTCGATGTCGAATCGACCAAGACGGTCGGGCTGGTCAACCTGATCATCGCCGAAGACAAGACGCCCAACTGCGATTTGTTTTGGAACAACGAAATCATGCACACCGTGCGGCTGCAAAAGCTGGGCTTATTGCAGCAGCGGGAATGGGACGTCGCGGCCGGTTACCCGCGCGACATGATGGCCAGCGACGGGACTTGGTGCGGGTTCGCGGCCAGGGCTCGCGTGTTGATCGTCAATAAGAAAATGATTCCCGATCCGGCCGACTATCCGCAATCCGTCGACGACTTGATGGACCCGAAATGGAAAGACAACTGCGCCGTCGCGCGGCCGCTGTTCGGAACCACGGCGACTCATTTCGCGGTCCTTCGCGAAGTGATCGGCCGCGACGCGACGACCGAGATGATGACCAAGATCGCGGCCAACGCGAAAGTGCTTTCCGGAAACAAGCAGGTCGCGCTTGCGGTCTCGTCGGGCACCGTTGCTTGGGGGCTGACCGACACCGACGACGCGATCGTCGAAAAGGACCAGGGCTATCCGGTCGCGATCGTTTTCCCCGATCAAGCGCCCGACCAAATCGGGACGCTGCGGATTCCCAACACGATCGCGGTGTTGAAGCGGGCCCCCCACCCGGTCGCGGCGGGCAAGCTGGCTGATTATTTGGTCACGCCAGAGACCGAAGACCGGCTGGCGATGGGCGACAGCAGCCAACTACCGCTCAGCCGGGTCAGCAAGTTTCCGCCGCGGGTGCTGCCCCCGACGCCGGTCCGGTGGATGCGGGCCCCGTTCGAGGCGGCCGCCGACGACTGGGAAGGCTGGGCAGCCGAAGTCCAGGCGATTTTCCAGTAGCACGTTTGCCCCCGAGTCCCTGGTCACGGTGTCGCGATCATGGATACTTAGTGCCGCGTGATCTGCAAGTGACGGACATCACGTAGCTGATCCCGCCAGGGTTCAGTCCGGTCTGAACCCTGGCGGGATCAGCTACGCCAGTTGTTCTTCCCCGAATACTTAGCGTCGATCGACCTCCTGAAACCCGATCTCTGTTTCCTGTAACCTGTCCCCTGTAGCCTTGTCCCCCGCAGCCTACCACCGATGCCCACCGACATATCCAAGCTCCGAAACATCGGCATCATCGCGCACATCGACGCCGGCAAGACGACGGTGACCGAGCGGATGTTGTTTCTTAGCGGAGCGAAACACCGCGTCGGCCGCGTCGACCACGGCACGACCGACACCGATGACGATCCGGAAGAGCAAGAGCGCGGCATCACGATCTTTTCGGCCTGCGTCAAGTACAAGTGGCTCGACTACAACATCAACCTGCTCGACACGCCCGGCCACGTCGACTTCACCGCCGAAGTCGAACGCTGTCTTCGAGTGCTCGACGGAGCCGTCACGGTCTTCTCGGCTCGCGAAGGCGTCGAGGCTCAATCGGAAACCGTTTGGCGACAAGCCGATCGTTACGGCGTGCCACGGATCGTGTTCATCAACAAGATGGACCGCGAAGGCGCGGACTTTGAATCCGTCTTCAATGACATCGGTCCTCGCTTGGGCGGCAACCCCGTCGCGATTGAAGTGCCCGTCGGCCAAGGACCGCCGCACGTCGCCAATCCGTTCCGCGGCGTGATCGACCTGATCGACATGAAGCTGTTGGAATTCGATCCCGAAACCGATGGCAAGCAAGTCAAAGAAACCGACATCCCGGATGACCTGCAAGACGACGCGATGCTGTGGCGGCTGCAGATGATGGATGCCGTCTACGATCTTTCCGAAGAAGCGGCGGCGCTGGCGCTGGATGAAAAAGAAGTCCCGCGCGAGGTCATCATCGCGGCGCTACGTGTCGGCGTGATCGATCGCAAGATCCAAGTCGTGCTGTGCGGTTCGGCGCTGCACGGCATCGGCGTCCAGCCGTTGATGACGGCGGTCGGCAACTTCTTACCAAGTCCGCTCGATCGTCCGGCCGTCGAAGGCGTTGACCCGAAGGATCGAGACAAAGTCCTGGTCCGTGCGCCAAACATCAAGGAACCGTTCTGCGGTTTGGTGTTCAAAATTTTGCCGGCCAAGACGGGCGACAACTATTGGATTCGCGTCTACAGCGGCGAACTGAAACAGAACTCGCGGCTGCAATGTCCCAACCGCGACAAGAAAGAAAACGTCGCTCAGATTTGGCAGATTCACGCCACCAAGAAAGACCGCGATGGCCAAGTCGAAACCGTCTCCGCCGGCGACATCGCGTGCGTCATCGGGCCTCGCTTTGCCATCACCGGCGACACACTTTGCGACACCAAGGACGTCATCGAATTGCCATCGATCACGTTCGCCGAAACGGTGATCTCGATGGCGATCGAACCCGAAAGCACCGGTGATAAAAAGAAGCTGGAAGAGACGCTGGAAATGTTCCGCCGCCAAGACCCGACGTTCCGCGCGGTCGAAAACGCGGAGACCGGTCAAACGCTGATCAGCGGCATGGGCGAACTTCACTTGGAAGTCATCCAGCACCGATTGACGCGCGACTTTGGGTTGAACGTCAAGTTCTACAAGCCTCGCGTGAACTATCGCGAAACGATCGACGGCACCGCGGACGTGACTGGCGTTTGCAACCGGCAGATGGGCGGGACTCAATTGTTCGCACGGCTTAAAGTAAAAGTGTCAGCGCTCGAAGACACGTCCGCGCCGGTGCAAGTCTTCGACCGGCTGCCGCCTGAAACGCCGCTCTCGAATGCCATTCGCACGGCGGCGATCGACGAAATGCGTGAACGGGCCAGCGGCGGCGGACTGCTTGCCGGGTTCCCGCTTTCGGGCGTTCGCATCGAGGTCTACGGTGCGGAAGTCGCCGAGGAAGGGTCGGACGAAGTCGCGTTTCGGATCGCGGCCAGCGACGCGTTCAACAAAGCGATGGAGAAGGCCGGTCCGGTGCTGTTGGAACCGGTGATGCGAGTCGAGCTGACCACGCCGGACGAATACATGGGCGAACTGGTCGGCGACTTGCAACAACGCCGCGCGATCATCGCGGCGACCGAAAACCGCGGCGCGATGACGGTCATCACCGCGCACGCGCCGCTGAAAGAAATGTTCGGCTACAGCGGCGCGGTGCGAAGCCTGTCCCAAGGCCGCGCCGGCAGCAGCATGGAACCGCTGAACTACCAACCGGCCCCCAAGTCCGACGCCGACGCGTTCATCATGTGACGTCGCAAGTTATCTTATCCGAGAGCATTTCGAGGTCCGTTCTAGTTCAGTAAGCGACGTGTTTCTCGTACGGTGGGTCGAGTTTTTTGTAGGGTGGGTCGAGTGTGCCGGTAGGCCACGATGACCCACCGTGATCGGTGGGTTTGCATCGCTGACGCGATTTGACCCACCCTACAAAACTTCGCGGTCGCCAGAACGCCGAACCGCTTGGGCCGGGCGTCGTTTCATGGGATAACGAACGCATCTGAAAAAGTTGGTTTCTCGAAAAGTTGTGATTGCCGTGTTTGAAGATGCCTTGGACCTGCTGTTGGGTAGCGATGCCGATCCCGTTTCGGCCGGCTGGCGGCTGCGTGAAGTCGCCGAGGCATCGGCCGGTCATGCGAGGACGCTGCTTGCCGAAGTGGCCGGGCGAGCGGACCAAGTTTCTCAGTCCGACGCGGCGATCGTCGGCGGACTATTGCGAGTAATCCACACGTCGCTGTTGCAGTCCGGGGCGGAATCGATCGAGTCATTGCCGATCGCCGAGATCGAAACCGTCGAAGCATCGCTGCCGATCCAGACGCCCAACCGGTACTTGCTGCTGCATTTACTTGCGATGATTCGCACGCCGCAATCGCTGGCAAAACTGATCGCGATCCTGAAAGTCGGTTCGCCGCAAAAATGGTTCGAGGCCGCGCAGGTGCTCAGCCCGCTGATGCAGAAGAAAGACTGGCCCGTCGCAGCGTTCTATCCCGCCGCGATCGATTTGATCGAACACCCGTCGTTGGCGTCGCCGATCTTGGACTTGGCGAATTATCTGCATCGCGAGAACCGCACCGGCGGCGTCCATCCGGCGGCCGAGCGGTTGCCGACGCTGAATTCATTGCTGGGCGAGATCAGCGGCCGGTTGTCCCAATTCGAGGACGACCCGCGAACGTTCGGCGACGATGTCGACACGGTGCAGGCACGACTCGGCGAAGCGGTCGCGCTGGCCGTTTCGCTGTGCGATACCGTCGGTCTGATCGGCGACGAAACCTCGATCGGCAAACTGAATCAAACCGTCGACTTGAAACATCGCCGCGTGCAATGCGAAGCCGCCGGCGCGCTGGCGAAGCTGGGCGATCAAACCGGTCGGTCGCGGTTGATCGAACTGACCAAGGACCCGGCCGCGCGGCTGCGCGCGATTCATTACGCCGATGAAGTCGGCATCGGCGATCGCGTTCCCGAAGACATGCGCAGCGAAAAAGCGACCGCCGAATCGGAGGTCTCGCTTTGGCTGACCCAGCCCCAACAGATGGGCGTGCCGCCGACGGGCGTCGAAGTCGTCGATCAACGGCGGATGCTGTGGCCCAGCTTCAACGATCCCGTCGACGTGTTTCTGGTGCGGTTCGAGTACAACTTTGGCGAGCGGGTTTATTCCAACATCGCGATCGCCGGCCCGGTCACGTTCGCGATGTCCGCCGACGTCGCCGACTTTGCAATGGCCGACATCTACGCGATCTACGCCGGATGGCACGCCGAACACGACGAAATTTTTTCGGTCGCGGCTGAACAGTTGAACGACGCGCAGCAGCGAGTCATGCACGGGCTGCAAAAGCACTTGGAAATAAGCGGCTACGAAAACTTGCGTCCTTCGCTGCTTGGCTTTTTCTTAGACGAAACCGCGGGCGTGTTCGCCGCGACTCGTGAGACCAAGCCGTGCGTGGTCGTCACCGACGGGTTGGAAACGATCGATCATCCGGTCGCCGGACGGCTGCGTCCGATCACGGCAGGCGATTTGTTCAACCTGTTCAAGGGCCGCAAGATGCTGCGAACGTTCAATCCGCAAACCGATATCGAGTGACCCGCCATGGCGTTCAATCTGGGCCGCGTTACCGATAGTCAAAACCGGTTGCAACGCGACTTCATCGAGTTCGCGCGGTTGTGGGCCGACGTCAAGGACGATTGGCTGGACGAGCGGCGAAACCGATTCGAGCGAGATCATCTCTCCACCCTCGGGCCGAGTCTGAACCGGCTGTCGACGACGCTTCAAGACTTCGCCGAAGCGGTCCGCAAAGCCGAACGGCAACTCGCCGACGATGGGGCCGATCGACCGTAGATTGACAGCGTTTGCGAAGCTGAATATCGCCGCTCCTTCCAGCCGCTACGCGGCTATTTGCGTGAACGGGTCCCTGACGCACGGACGCCAACCGCGAAGCGCAAGGCCTGACCGGCACCTCCGCCCGCCCCCGCGCATTTTTCCCATGTTGCCCGGCCCGGATGTTGCGCATAATGCGGGCTGGAATGGCATTGGACAGGGACGGACCTCGCATGGATGGAATCTTCGATCAACAGGCGATCTTCGGCTTTGGGCCGGATCCGATCAGCCCCCACGCCGCCCGTCCGATCGACGCGGTCGGCGGGCTTTCCACCGCCCAGCTTCGCGACCGCGTCGTCGAAGCGTGCCCAAAAGTGCCCGGCGTCTACGGCATGCTGGACCGCAAAGGCCATCTCATTTATGTCGGCAAAAGCAAGTCGCTGCGATCGCGATTGTTGAGCTACTTCGCGGCGTCGAACTCGCAAGAAAAAGGCGGCCGGATCATCGAGGCCGCACGAGCGATCCAGTGGGAAACGCAGCCCAGCGAGTTCGCGGCGCTGATCCGCGAACAACAATTGATCCGCCGATTTGAACCGCGATGGAACGTCCAAGGCGTCCCCAAACGCCAACGCCCAGTCTACCTTTGCCTGGGCCGAAACCCGGCGATGTTTTTTACGATGTCGAAGCCGCCCAACGAAAAAAAATTGGGCGAAAAAAGATCGAGATCCGGCGGCGATCTGATCGCCGTCGAAGGACCGTTCTTCGGAGCCGGACGGATGGGCGCGGCCGTCGAGGCGCTGAACAAAGTTTTCAAGCTCCGTGATTGCAGCCAGAAGACAACGTTTCGCTTCGCCGACCAGTTGCAATTGTTCGATCTGGAATACCGACCGGGCTGTTTGCGATTGGAAGTCGGCACTTGCCTGGGCCCGTGCGCGGCCGCGTGCAGCCGCGCCGCGTACGACGAACGGGTCAATGCCGCGGAGAGTTTTCTGGACGGTTTCAATCACGAACCGCTGCACGTGGTCCGCGATCAAATGGAAATCGCTGCCGAGAACCGCCAGTACGAGCTGGCTGGACGAGCACTGCAGACAATCAAGTCGCTGGAATATGTCGACCGCAAACTGAAAATGCTTAGCCGGGCGCGTCGGCGGTTCACGTTCCTGTACGCCGTGCCGGGTTACGACGGATGCGGAACGTGGTACTTCGTCCACAGCGGCGAGATCGCCGGCGCGGTCGCCGCACCGCGAAACGCGATGGAATACGACATGATTCGCCCGACGCTGGAGAGCTGGTCCAACATCGCCACCAACCGGTTGGACCGGGGCCATGGCGCGTTTCCGCACACGTTATCGCTGGTCGCGACGTGGTTCAAGAAGAACAAGCAAGAGTTGGAAACGAAGACGTTCGCTCCCCATAAAGCGATCCCGGGCGAGGCGACGAAGATGCAAGTCGCCGAGGGCAAATGACCTTTTGTAGGGTGGGTCAAATCGCCTCAAGCGATGCAGACCCACCATCGGCGAGAGCTGCCATGGGGACGAAAGACAAAAGATGGTGGGTCATCGTGGCCTACCGGCACACTCAACCCACCGTACGGGCGCTACGGGTTTTAAGGTCGCCCTGAAGGTGGAACCGTTTCACCGACTGATGCTTTTCAGCACGCTTTGCGGCGATGCGAACCGATCAAGCGTGTCGGTCAGCACGCCGAGGTCTTCACTCAGCCACTTGCCGAGCGATTCAACGGACTCGGCTGACAGCGTGGCGGTCAGTTCGTTCCAATGCTCGCCGCTGGGGCGAGGCGTCGGTGCGGTGGAGTTTTTGCTGGATGTGGTCATCGGAGGAGGCTCCGTAGCTGGGCAATCCGTTGCGAATGATGGAACAAACCAAACCCACGGCGGGAAGCGAATTTGGTCCACGCCGCGGGGAATCTTTTCGATAAGACCCGCCACGGCTGTCTTTGGTTCACTGCAAGCATTGTGCCGAGGGTCGGAAAAACGTCTTGGCAGCGGCCTAAGTGATTTACTGGTTAGAGGTTACAAAAATCGAGAATCTCACGTCGTCTGCTCGTTTGCGTTGCACTTCGCAGGCATTCATGTTGCAGAATGCCAACGCGGCAGGCAGCGTCCCTTCGGAATCGGCCATCCTGTCGCCTTCAGTGTAATTCTATGCCTTAAAAGGTCGATTGTTGGCAAGGATATTTCCGCTAAAAAAAATTTGGCTCTTGCACGCAAATTTGCTCGGTTGAGTCAACTTTTCGGCGTTCGGCCCGTCTGTTGTGATGCCGTTTGAGGGAATCCTAGCCCACCGCCAAAAAATTGTCCGGCCAATCGGAAATCCCGGACCAAGATCCCACGGCAGCCGCCGAATGATGGGGCGTACACGGTTGTACGGATTTGCGAGGCAAGCGTTCCGGCAACCTGACAACCCCCTTTGTGCCACACGAACAGGTTTTTAGGAGCCATTACAGATGCTAAAGAAAATGATTGTTACCGGCGGTGCGATGGCGCTGCTTTCCAGTTTGACGTTCGGCACCCCGCTGCTCAGTTACGCTCGCACGGGCGTCGAGTGGGTGACCAGCAGTGCCAACGACGCAGTGCCGCTGGAATGGGAACTCAAACGAGCTCGCCAAATGATCGCGGACTTGGAACCCGAAATCAAAACGAACGCGACGCGAATCGCTCGCGAAAAAATCCAGGTCGCGGCGCTCGACCGTCAACTCGATGACACTCGCACGTCGCTGGCCAAGGCCGAGTCGGACATCAAACGCCTGAGCGATGACTTGGACGGGGATTTGGACGGTGACCGCACCGTTTACACCTACGCCGGTCGGACGTACACGTCGGTGCAGGTGAAGAGTGATCTTGGCAACCGGTTCAAGCGGTTCAAGACTCGCCAAGCCACCGCCGAAAAGCTGGAACAGATGTTGTCGTCCCGCGAAGCGTCGCTGCGAGCGGCTCATGATCGGATGGACGCGATGTTGGGTGCGAAACGACAACTGGAAGTCGAAATTGAAAACTTGCAAGCACGCCTGGGTGCCTTGCGAGTCGCCCAAACGAGTTCCAACCTGAACCTGGACGACAGCCACCTGTCGCACACGCGGGAGTTGCTCAATGAGATCGCGACGCGGATCGACGTCGAAGAAGAAACGATGAACGTCGACGTCGAATACTTCGGCGAGATCAACTTGGACGAAACCAGCGACGAAGACCTGCTTGATCAAATCTCGACCTACTTCGGCAAGCCGGCCAGCGACTCGGCCGACGCCAAAGCTCTCGTGTCGATCCAGTTGGACTGATCGTAGGTCCGTCACGCCGTGACGGAGCATTGCATAAGTTCAGACAGCGTTGCTGTTCGGCCCTGCCACGGCGTGTCAGGGCTACGTGCCGGCACGAATCGCTAACGAGTCACCAATCCGTGTTCCAATCCTCCACCCAGCCAAACCCCAACCAGCCGGTCGCGTCACGCTATCGGCTTTGGGTCGATGGTGGCGGAGGATTCTTGTTGGTCGTCGGCGATCGCGTGACGCTCGGTCGCGGACAAAACGCATCGCCGCTGTTGAGGTCGCCTTCGACGCGGCACTGCGACGTCGGGGTGATGGCCGATTGGCCGGGCCGAGTCGGCACGATTGAACGGCGAGGAGGCGATTATTTTTGGTCGCAAGCGTCGACCGAAGCGTCGACCTTGTTGACGCCCGGACACCCACTGCCATCGACTGGTTCGGTGACCGTCGACTTGCGATTGCCCTGCCCGTTGTCGGCCAGCAGCGTGATGACGGTTGCTGCGCCGCATCGGTTTGCCGATCACGTCGACGCGGTCGTCTTGGTCGATCAAACGATCGTGGTCGGACCGGGAACCGATTGCCACGTTCGGGTGCGTCAGGCGACCGAGCGATTGGTGCTGGTTCATGCTGATGGAAAATGGTTTGTCAAACTCGGGGTGGCTGGCAACCGTCAGCAAATTGAGCGTCAACCGATTGAATTGGGCCAGTCGGTTTCGGCCGGCGATTTCACGATGACTTTGGAAACGACATGAAACATCTCTTCGCGAAACGTCCAAAAGAAATCGATTCGGCGACCGTTTTCGCGCCTCGAATCGGTGACGATGCGGCCCAGGATGTCATGGCAACGAACTCAAAAGATCGCCGCTGTTTCTGGAAAACGTCCTCGGGTCGTTCGGTTGTCGATAAACTGGAACGGGAACCCGACGAACCAACCCATCACCCAACCATGAAATTCTCGTACGCCCCCGGATCGACACCGCTGCCCCGATACACGGTTCGCCGTGGCATCGGCGTGGGCGGATTCGGCGAGGTGTACTTTGCGGTAACTGATGCGGGCAAGGAAGTCGCTCTGAAACGAATCCAGCGAAACCTGGAAGTCGAACTCCGCGGCGTCTCGCATTGTTTGAACCTGAAGCATCCCAATCTGGTCGCCCTGTACGACGTCTGTCCCGACGCCGACGACCAGTGGTGGGTCGTGATGGAATACGTCGCCGGTGCAAACCTGCGCGAAGTGCTGGACGATTCGCCGACGGGGCTTTCCGAACCGGAAGTTCGCCGCTGGATCACGGCGATCGCCGCGGGCGTGAATCATCTTCATTCGGCCGGGCTGGTCCACCGTGACTTAAAGCCCGGCAACGTGTTCGACGACGGCGGCGTCGTCAAGATCGGCGACTACGGGCTAAGCAAATTCATTTCGACGTCGCATCGCGGCGGGCATACCGAAAGCGTCGGCACGTTTCACTACATGGCCCCCGAAATCGGCCGCGGTCAATACGGACGCCAGATCGACATCTACGCGATGGGCGTAGTGCTGTACGAGTTGTTGACCGGGCGGGTGCCGTTTGATGGCGAAAGCACGCACGAGATCATCGTCAAACACATGACGGCGCTGCCGGACATGACGGGCATTGCCCAGCCGTATCGTTCGACGATCGAAACGTGCTTGCAGAAAGATCCGGCCAAGCGGTTCGCGACGACTGGTGAAATGATGGCGTCGTTGGGGCTGGGGGGATCGGCCGAATGGCGGACCGCCGCGACACCTTGTTCCCAGGCCTCGCCTTGGAACACACTGCTTTGGAGGCTCCGCCTCCCGTCCATGCAACCGGATCAGGCGGAGCCTCAAAGACATCCCGTTCCCAGGCAGAGCCTGGGAACGAGCGAACCGTTTGCGTCCGTTACCGGCGATTGCACCGGAGAAGAACCGATCGTCGCACGTCTGGTTTCGTCGTCGGATGCAACTCCAAATTCAAAAATAAAATCAACGATCGACGAACCGATCGCGGCGGCGGTCGGCAAGAGCTTCGAAGACTTCAGCCTGTGGTGGCGAACGCTCGATCGATCGCCGCTGGCCAAAGCCGTTTTGGTGTTGGTCGGCGGGTTCGTGCTGCTGGTCAACACGAGTTGGTTACTGCCGCTGTTGTCGGTGCTGGCGATCGTTTATGTGCCGTACTATATCGTGCGAAACATGGTGATTCACATTCGCCAGCAACCCGCCTCTGCGATCGCTCATTCGACGCAGATGGCCGCCGCGTTTGCAGGCGGTGCATCCAAGCCGATCACGCGGTCGCAGTGGCGATCGCAAATGCGAGGCGGTTTGCGAGCGAAACATTCGGTGCACCGGATCGCGGAGCTGAACACGTCTTGCATCGCGGCGATGTTGACCGTTGCGGGCATCACGACGACCGCCGGAGTGGTGGGACTTCACAGCGGCCCGGTCACACCGATGGCAATCGCCCCGTACGGATGGATGGCCTCGGTGGTGTTGGCCGCTTCGATGGCGATCTTGACGCTGGGTAAGTTTTGGGAACGCGACGATGGTGAAAGTCTGACGCGGCGATTGGTGCTTGCTGGAATCGGTGGCGGCGTCGGCGCGATTGCGTTCGCGATGAACAATTTTTTCATGCTGCCGCTGGACGTCGGTTTGATTCGTGACATCGAAGGCACCTCCCTTCCGCAGGCGCTTTACGATGACACCGGGGCGCCGATGGTGTCGGCGATGATGGCTCACTTTGCGTTGTTGTTCGCGGGGCTGCGTTGGTGGAAATCGGTCGACCCGCTGCGGCGAACACGGCTTAGCCTGTGGTCGGTCGCGGTGGCGGTCGTCGCCGAATGGGGCGTGCATCAGGTCCTGCCGATCCCGCAACCGACCGGCATGTTGATCGCCGGCGGCATCGCGATCGTGACGCAAATGTCGGCTCCGTGGATGAACCAGAGATCAGCCGCCAAACCGGTCCCGATCTTGCAACCCAATCCGAGCGCCGCACCAAACGCGGCAAGGAGTCTGGCATGAACGACATGACAACCATCCGGTCTCGGTTTCCGTTTTGGACGTGTGTCGCCGCGGCGTCGATGTGGTTGACGCTGTTGGTGACGACATCCTTCGCCGCGGAAACGGAACCCGCAACCGTGGCGACGCTGGCGGGAAAGACGACGGCCGAGCTTTCGGTCCCGCCGCTCGATCACGTCGACTATCCGGCCGACCGTCCGAAGTGGCTCGACCAGTTGCCCTCGTTCGGGGGCGATTTTGACTCCATCGTCGTCGTGACCGAACCGGCCGAGTCCGCCGAAGCGGCGGGCGAGGAACTCCGCTGGATGCAGCGGGCCGCCATCGGAAATTATGTTGCGCAAACGCTAGACTCGCCCGATCGCTACGACGTCTATTTGCCTGACGAAGAGACGATCGACCGCGAACTGGTCGCTCGCCAATACACCGGCGTCGTCACGATCGGCGATGAAACGCATTACGAATCGGCGACCGAGCTTCGGTTCGATGCCAAGCAAAAGCAAGCCATTGAAGACGCTTGGAAAAACGTCGAAGTCGGCCAGCGGCTGAAAGCCCTCGGCGGCTTGGCCTCCCTGGGGCTGGTGGCGCTAATGTGTACGAGCGGGTTGATCGGCGTCGTCAGTCGGCGGTTTGCTCGCAATTGAAAATCGCCCGCGCTTGCCCCTAAACGTTAGACTGGAAGCACTCAATTTGTTTCGTTAGTTTTACGGGTGCGGCGATGAAAACTTTTTTGCTGGTCGTCGGTTTGGTCTTGATGTTGTCATCGTCGGCGATGGCGGTGGATTTTGAATTGGTCGAACCGAACGGGTTCGTGGCCGCGACGGTGGACACCGGTCCGGGCCGATTGATCATTTACGAACGCACCGGCGAACGCTTGTATTACAGCCGTGACTCGTCGTACGATTCCGGCGACGGTCAGTACGTCGGCTACTCCAATTTTGACTTGAACCGCATCTTGCGTTTTCCCCGCGACGGCAGCGGACGGATGCTGCTGGCCGACCTGGACGACTTTCGTCCGCAGTTTGAATTCACCCGTCGACACGTTCGACGGGCCGGTCGCGGCGGGCGTCCCGTCGCTGTCGCACCGGGGGGATTCGCACCGGGGGGATTTGCGCCTGGTGGGTTTGTTCCCGGTGGATTCGCCCGGTGGATTCGCGCCTGGAGGGTTTGCACCCGTTCCAAACTTTGGTGGCGGCTTTGTCACGCCTTCGTTGCCGTACGTGCCCCAACCGCAATCGGTGGTGCTGGACAGCAAGACGATTCCGAATCCGCCGTTGGAACCGGTTCGCGTGACGCTTCGCAATGGTGGTCCGCGCGAGGTTCAAGTCGGGCTTGTCGACTTGATCGAATCGGGCCGCACCAAGTCGCTGCGTTTGCCACCCGGCGGCACGGCCGAAGTGTTGCTGCGGCGTGACGCGGGCGGACGAGAAGTTCAAAACGTTCGCGTCATCAGTCCCACCGGCGACGTGGCCACTCGGGAAGTTGTTAGCGACATTCCGCCGCGCCAGCGTTACGAAATCGTCGTCCACGAGTGGCAAATCCAATCGGTCGCCATCGATCGCACGGCGGGCGCGGGTGCCAACCCGATCGAAGACATCAACTTCACCGGCAAAGGCCTGGGCCGATTCCCGCTGCCGCCCGGCGCGGACCTGCAACCTGGCGTCATCGATGTGTACGCGGCGGCCCGATCCCGCGGCAACGGCCGCGACGTGTCGCCCATCTTGGCCGAAGAAGACGACGCCTACGACGATGGACCATCGCCGCTGGAACGCGCGATCTTGGATGCGCAGCGAAACGCGCAGGGGCGATGACGATTGTCGACGAACGATCGGACGCAAAAGTAGGTAGGTCCGACGGGCCCCGGCGGACCCGAGCAGTAAAGCTGTTCGGCATCGCCACGGCGTGTCGAGGCTACATCAAACCCGCCGAATGAAATCCTCCGCATAGCTTCTTACCTCGCTGCCGTTCAGCACGTGTACCATCCTTAGCCGCTGGACTTGTTCGTCACTGAACGACGACAGCGGCACATGGATCAGATGTTTTTTGTGACGTTTTGCCAAGCGTCGCCAGCCCGACCCCGGCGGCAGCGACGACAACAGCGCGATCTCGCGGCCCTTGCTGTGCAAGCATGCCGCCGCGATCAAACGTTCTTCCAATGTCTCGGCATAGTCCAAGCGGCTGTCCAGCCACACGTCCTCGATGACGACCGGCGGATACAAAAACATCGCCCCGCCGTAGATGCTCATCCCGATCCCTGGGCCGACCATTTCTTCTTGATAGTTGGTCGCGAACAGAGCCAACGTCGATTCAGTTTTGTGTTCGGCAAACCAAGTCGTCCGCCACGGATAATCACGTGGATCGGCTGGCGAATCGAACAACATCACGCAAGCGTCCAACATCCCGCGACTGGGCGGAACGACTTTCACATAGATCTGTTTTTCGTACCAGTGGCGAAGCGTGTCCCGGATGTCGATGCCGTCCTTGACGCTGCTGGTGAATTTTTCGGTTCGTGCCAGGTCGTTGCCGATCATCGCGCGAGCCCGATCGAACACGCGAGTACGGAACGCTTCGATCAAATCGTCCTCGGGAGGATAACTGCACTGGCTGTACGGGTTCCATTGGTATTTCCATCGATCCTTTTCCGAATCGTTCGGCCGTCGCTGCAATTGGAGCGTGCACCAACTGATCGGCGGGCCGGGCAAGCGGCTGACCAACGGCACGATCTCGCCGTCGGGCAAGCGAGCCTGGTCGATGCCAAGTTTGACTTCCGCCAGCGACGGATCGGCTAGCATCATGTCGCCGGATTCGCCGGGTACGGATTCGTCGGGTACCACGTACCGGTTGGCCTGTTCGGCGACATGAAGTGCGAATTGATCGCCCAAGATTTGTTTCGCAGCGGTCACGATCGTGATCAAGTCGGGCGTCATCCGGCGATGGATCAACGACAGGTTGCGGATGTACTGCAAGCACTTCGACAGGTGCAGTGGCGTGACCCGGCGGGCACGATTGCCAAGTTCGGCGCGATACGAATCGCGTGCCGCCAGCAGCAACTCCTTCACGCCATCGATCTGCAAATCGTCATCGTTCTCCAGTTCCGCGCGAGCCCGTTCGTACAGCCCCGTGATGGAGGGCAGTTCGCCGAACAAGAACATCAGCGTGCGAGGTTCGACGGCAAAGCGAACCGGCGTGGCCGTCTCCTCGTGTTCGGCAGCGGCGATCGCGGCGGCCGAGTCTACGTCGCTCCGGTGCAACTGTTGGTAAGCCTCGCGAATCCATGGCCAGTCCAAAACACTGGTGACAAGCAAGATGCGGTGGTAGCGTTTTTCAAGCTCAATCAACCGCCGGGCCATGTGAACCATCCGCTCCCGCGTTTGCAGTTCCGGCGGACGCGTGATGCTTGGCAGCACCGCAGCCGCAAATTTTTCGGGCGACACGTGCCGGACCGCGAAGGGGTCGGGCATCACGGTGGCGTGCGGCATGAACCGATCGGTTTCCAGATCGATGTACTCGCGCGGAATGTGTTCGCCCATCGCCGCGCGGATCGCCATGATCACCGGCTGGCACGGGTCGACGGGAACAAAGCTGACCGGAACGGCGTCTTGATCGTCGTCATCATCGTCGTCGAAATCGTCCGCGTCCGATTCCGGATGCCAGCTCGAATCGCTTTCCGGCGTCCACGTAGTGTCCGCCGGATCAAAGTCTGACATCGGCGGCTGGATGACGATCGAGGGTCGTGGCAAGTCCAAGACTGCTTCTTCAACGGGGCCGCGAAACGACGGCGGCAACGGCACCGCGACGCAGTCGAACGCTTGTTCCAGCATCCAACGCCGGACGGTCAGCGAGAATTGTCCGCTGCCGTGAACGACCGGCAACAGGGCGACGTGGGGGCCGATCCGAAGCAATTCGGGAACGGGGGACTCCGGCGGAAAAGTCATCCGATTGGCCTTTTGCGGGGATAATGCATTGCTTATATTGTTTTAAGTTCGCGTTTGACGCCTTTATCGCTTGGCCCGTCCAGCCATCCAACGGCAAACGACTCATCACCCGGGCGGCGGCCAAGCCAGACGGCGAACTCTTATCTACGTCGCGACACGTCCGTCGCATCATTCTATCCAGACGCAGGCACCGATCGGTGCCTGCGTTTTCTGTTTGATGTCGCAGCGTCTTCACCGCAGCACCGCTTTGCCAGCCGCGGCGAGGATTTCGGCATCGGCTGACCACATCGTCACCACGCGAACGTCGGTGTCCGATTGCAGCTTCAACTGGATCCACAACGTTTCCTCCGGCAGGCAAATCTGGACTCGATCGGCCCACTCGATAATCGTCCACGAACTTTCTTCGTCGATCAATTCGTCGACGCCCAGTTCAATGAATTCGTCCTCGTCCGTGATCCGGTACGCATCCAAGTGGTGCAGCCGCATCGCTTCGCCGCGGGGGTGGATCGCATCGTGACTTTGCAGAAGCGTAAACGTCGGACTGGTCACTTCGGCGGTATCGATCTTGATCGCGCGGGCGATGGCCTGAGTCAGCGTCGTCTTGCCGGCACCCAGCGTGCCGACCAAACCGATCGTGACGCCAAGTGGAAGTTGCCGCACCAAACGATCGGCCAGCGATTGCAAGTCGTCCAAGTTGGAAACGGTAATGTCAATCATTCTGGCGGCCATTCATTTTCACGAATCGAACCAACAGCGCCGGCAGAAAAACCAAATCGGCGAACAACGCGCCACCGATCGTCAGAATTCCCATCATCGCAAAGATGCGATGATCTCTCGCATCGCTCAACAGCACCGTCGCAAAGCCAACAATCAGCACGATCGTCGTCATCACCAACGCCGTGCCAACGCCGATGAACGCGCGGCGAATCGCAGCTTGAACGTTGATGCCCGACGCACCCTTTCGCTGATTGGCGAGTTCTTCTTGGTATCGGGTAAGGAAGTGAATTGTATCGTCGACCGCGATCCCCAAGCAGACCGTGAACGCGCACACGCTGACGATCTCTAAACTCTGCCCGACCGTCCACATCACCGCTCCGGTCATCGCCAGCGGAAAGATGTTCGGGATCACCGAGACCAACCCCAGCGTTAGCGAACGA
Organism: Pirellulaceae bacterium; assembly: GCA_963836865.1. Classification (GTDB taxonomy): domain Bacteria; phylum Planctomycetota; class Planctomycetia; order Pirellulales; family Pirellulaceae; genus Rubripirellula. The sequence continues at coordinate 93,501 of CAWILC010000008.1, forward strand.
TAAACAATCGACAGCACGAAAAAGATGATGACGCTGGCCGTGCCCAAACTGATCGCCAAGTCGACGACGATTTGATACAGGTTCTTCCAACGTCCAACTGCTGATCCTTCCAAGACAACCGCGAAACGTGGTTCTTCCGCCTCGATCGCCGCCAACTGCGACTCGAGTCGCTCGAAGACCGGCCCGTACGTCGCGATGCCCAGGTCTTGCAACCGAAATCGGACGACCGATCGTTGGTCTTGCGGAACAAAGAAGGCTTGTTTCAGCGGCGGCGGCAGTAATTCCAGCATCGACATCCGCGATTCCAGCGTGCCTTCGCCCGGCATCGCCGCAACCAAGTTCACGATCGAAAGCGGATTGCCCAACAGCGGTTCCCCGCGAACCGCTTCGTCGACCAACCGTGCCACTCGCCCGATCGATGCGTCATCCGGCGACGTGCGGTCGTCCCAGTAAACCGCAACCTCGGCCATTTCTAAACCGCCCATTGCTTGGTCGGCGTGATGCAGCGCCGATGCCGATTCGCTGCTTGGTGAATGATTGCTGGTCAACCGTTCGTCCGGTCGCATTTGCAACGTCATCGCGGCCAGGATCAAAGTCGTCGCGATCGCCACGACCGTGATTGTTTGTGGACGGGCCAGCACAAAGTCGATGATGACCGAAATGCGACCTAAATTTTTGTCGATCAGATTCTTTCCGTATCCCGAGTGAACGCGGCGGCCCAGGGGCGACGCGCACGCCAGCGGAATGACGGTGATGACCGACACGAACGTCATCAACACCCCGATCACGCAGCAGATCCCGAACTCCCGGACGACCTCGTGATTGGCCAGCGTCAACGATCCAAACCCGATCGCGGTGGTCAGCGACGTCAACCAACACGCCAGCCCGACTTCGCGAATCGACGCCCGCGCCGCATCGGTCGCCGACATGCCGCCAACGCGGTGACGGCGGATCTGCACCATCATGTGAACGCCGTCGGTGAATCCGACCATGCACAACAGCACCGGAACGATCACGCTATTGAACGGATTGTCGTCCAATTCTAAATGGTGAAGCAGACCCAGAGTCCAAAATACGCCCATCGTCGGTGCCAGCGCGACGATCAAGACGGAGGACAGTCCGCGAAACAAAACGAACGCGATTAACAAGGCAGTCGAGTATCCGATCGCTTGATACTTGCGTTCGTTCGACCGGGTGCTGGAGGCGCGGCTGACTCGGATCGGCACTTCACCAGTGACACGAAACCGCATGTCGACACCGATGTATTTCGATGCCGCAGCGGTCGCCGCGTCGCGAAGCGCGTCGGTTGCATCGGCGTCCGCGTTGATAAACAACCAATCAAGCTGCACCATCAACAGCAGCGTTTTGGTGTCGCGAGACATCAACTGGCCGGCGACCAGGGGATGGTCGAGCGCTCTCGCTTTTGCGTCCTCGTATCGCTTTGCCGAAGCGTTTCGCCCCGGCAAAATCGGTTCGGGAAGTCCGAACAAATTTAGCGGCGGTGCATCGTTCATCCAGAACACGCTTCGCACCTGATCCAGCGATTCGATCGCCGAAACGGCATCGCGGATCGCGGACGCACCGTCGGGCGTAAAGAACGCATCGCTTTGGGCGACGACGATGACATCGCCCTGCGACACGCGAACCGGATCGACGCGAGAACCGACCGATGGCGGCGGTGGAGCAGTCGGGGACATCTCCGGTGCAACCGTTGGTGACGCGACCGGATCGGGACGCAGCAATCGCGGATCGTAATGACCCACCGCCATCACGATCGTCCAAGCGACCAGCAGCGAAAACGCGATTCCTCGGTGGTCGATGATCCAATCGGCGAGACGAACGAACAAGGAGCGACATCTCACGTAGACCTGCGACTCCGCCCGCAGGAATGATCAAGAAAATCCCGCGCACGGAGCGACGCGGCGACGGCGACAAGACCTACCGTCTGGAACCACGCTCGGCTTCGATCTCTTCGCGGCTGACCTGACCGTTGCCATCATGGTCGAACCGCCGAAACGCGAACAGGCGGACGCTGTGCGGCACTTCGTCCTCGGTCAACACTCCGTCGGCGTTTGCGTCGAAGCGCTGAATGTAGTCCTTCGCAAACTTCGCGGCCTTGTTGTTTTGCTTGGAAGTTTGGTCCGAAGCCTCCGCCTTGGTGGTCGCCGCCGTTTTTTCACGCGGTCGGGCAACCGCCATGAAGACGACGGCCATTTCTTGCCACGTCTGGTCGCCCCAGGTCACGTGCTCGGTCGGGTCGGGGTTGGCCGGGTTGTCGGCGGAGTTGTCGAACGTGGCGGTGAAGCGAATTTGTTCCACGTCGGCCAGCGGAATGCTGTTTTCGAGTTCGTAATTGTGTTGCCAATTGAAATCGTACGCCGGCACCTCCAGCAGCGTTTCGCTTCCCGGTTTTCGCACCAGATCCATCCGGAACGATTTTCCTCGCAAGTGCATGTGCGGCATCACCGACAAGATTTCGCCATTGCGGGGAAACCAATTGAACTTGCTGTTCACGTCGTAGTTTGCCGCGTGCGGCGGGATCTCGAAATCCTGCTCGAACGATCCGATCGAAGAGACCTCGTGCGTGACGTCGGCTTCGTCCACGAACACCATGCCGACCTTCGTGATGTCGGTTTCCGGCTTGCCCGTCGGCGTGTAGTGCATTTGAAAAACGATTCGCGAACCGGCCGGAATGCGTTGGGCGTAACCGTCGGGCAGCGGCGATTGGCGTTGGCCGGGGACGTACGCGGACAGCAACCCTTGCTTGCGAAAATCGGATCCATCGGGCGGGCGAATGAAGGCGATCGCGTGGTGAACCACGCCGCGGTTGCCGGGAATGACTTCGGCGGCCTTGACCCAGCGATCGGTCGGGAAGTCCATCTTCGCGACGTAGTACTGGTAATCGACGACGCCGTCGGCGGGAACGTGGAATGGTTCTTTCCGCATTTCCAGCACCAGATCCGGTTCACGCGGCAATTGCCAACCGCTGACGAATGTCGGCGTGGTCGGAAGATCGTCGGCGTTGCCATACGGCGTGCCCGCGGCGGCCCAGTCGCGAAGCACTTGCTTGTCGGCGGTCGGCATGATCCGTGCGTTGGCCAGCTTGGCGTGGTTGTCGGTCGCGTGCCATGGCGGCATCCGTCCGTTGTCGACGACTTCCACCATCATGTCCGCCCAGCCCGCGACTTCGTCGTAGTCATCCAGCGTGAACGGTCCGATCTCGCCGGTGCGGTGACATTCGACGCAGTGTTTTTGCAGCACGCGAACGACTTCGTTGCAGTACGTCACCGACGGCGACTCGGGTGCAACGGCTGGTGATGCATTCTTCGCCAGCGACTCACGCGGCAGCGAGATCAAGCAGCCGACGGCTTTGGTGACCGGGTGCGTGACGGGCTTGCCGGCCAACAACTGATCGATCGCATTGCGCAAGTCATGCTCGGTCGCGTCCGCTCGCGCGATGCCGGGTTCGTATTGGTTGTCGATTCGTCCGCGGTAGCGAACCGCGCCGACTCGGTCGACCACGACGACCTCCGGCGTGCGTTTCGCGCCGGCGGACAACGCGACCGATCGGTCTTCGTCTTTGACCATCGCAAACGTCAATTCAAACTCGGCCGCGTACGCTTTCAGTTCTTCGACGGAATCTTGCACGTTGCTGTTGACGCCGATGAACCGAACGCGATCGCCGAAAGAGTCCGACATCGTTTGTAAACGCGGTCCATACAGCTTTGCCAGCGGACATTCGGTGCCCAGAAAGCACAGCACGGTCAGTTCGGCATCGCTCTGGTCCAGCGATACCGCGTCGCCGGCGATCGTCGTCAACGTGAACGACGCGACGTGTCCGAGCGGCGACCGGATCGCTTCGACCGCGAAAGCCGTGGTGAAGCCAAAAACGAAGACGCAAAGCAGAATCATCGATTTCATAACGTCTATCCGTGGGCGGGCGATTTTCATTGGCGGCGGATCGGTCGGGCCAGTTTCATCCTGGCCGCCGTATCATCGTATCTTGCAGCAAGTCGGCTCGGCTGAGAAGTCGAACTTTATTTCCCTGCCGCGAAGGATACAAAACGACACACGACGATCGACCAAATGGAGGGGATTCGATGCGGGATCGACAGTGATTCGGCGCCGCGACGGTGGCTCGCCCGGCAGAACGATCCGCTACGATGATGCGTCCGCGGGCGATTAACAGATGCGTCCGGCGGGCCCCTCGTTCACATCTGTCCCTGGCGGTTGGAAAGCTTTCGATGACACGGTTCGCTCCATTGACCTCCGTTCTAGTGATGCTGGTGGCATGCCACGCATCGGCTCAACCGGCGGTCTTCCTGGGTCAAGGTTCAATGGTTGGCGAAATTGGGGATGGCCGAGCCCTGATTCAAACTCGGCTGACCGCGACCGACGGACTGGACGAATCGGGCGATGTTCCCGGTGCGACCGGCGTGGTGCGAATCGAGTACGGCACGGTGGATTCGCTGACCGATGCGATCACAACGCCGCCAAAACTCGCCGAGCCCGAAAAAGACTTCATCGTTCGCTTTGCCATCGAAGACTTATCACCGAACACCGAATACTTTTACCGCGTTCGCTACGGATCCGACGAAGACGAAACGGAGGCCGGCCCAGTCAATCGGTTCCGTACTCTGCCCGGCGAGGACTCCGGCGCAAGCGTTCGTTTCGTAATGGCAAGCTGCATGAACTACTGCAAGTTCATGTACGGCAAGCCGGCCAAGCCGTCGGGACCGATCACGGCGACGGACGAAGACAAACGGCTCGGCTATCCCGCGCTGGCCGCGATCTCGGCGATCGATCCAGACTTTTTCATCGGTACCGGCGACATCGTTTACTACGATAATCCGATGCGTGACGCGACGACGATCGATCAGATGCGGAAGTGCTGGCACGAACAGTTTCGGTTTCCCCGGATGATCGAAATGCTGTCGCGGACGGCATCGTTTTGGTCCAAGGACGATCACGACTTTCGCTTTGACGATTCGGACCTGCGTGGTAAACGTGCGCCGATGCCAAAACTTGGCATCGATGTCTTTCGCGAACAGATGCCGATCTTACCGCAAGGTGATTCGTCGTCCCCGACGTACCGCACCGTTCGCGTGAACCGTCACTTGCAGTTGTGGTTCACCGAAGGACGCGACCACCGTTCGCCCAACAAAATGGATGACGGGCCGAACAAGACGTTGTGGGGTGCCGAGCAGCGCGAGTGGTTGCAGAGCACGCTGTCCGCCAGCGATGCGACGTGGAAGATCATCATCACGCCGACACCGATGATCGGGCCGGACGATAAAAGAAAGACGGACAACCACGCCAACCTGGGCGGCTTCCGGCACGAAGCCGATGCGTTCTTTGATTGGCTGAACGAGTCGAAAATCGAACGCGTGATGACGTTCTGCGGCGACCGGCACTGGCAATACCACAGCATCCATCCGTCGGGTGTCCAGGAGTTCGCGTGCGGCGCGTTGAACGATGAAAATTCGCGGATGGGCGTCAAGCCGGGTGATCGCAAAGGTACCGACCCGGACTCGCTTATCATGCAACCATTCATTTCGCCACAGCCGTCTGGCGGATTTTTGTCCGTGGTCGCTGGTGAAACGTTGGTCGTACAATTTCACAGCGACGGCGGGGAAGTCTTGCACTCGGTCGTCAAGACGTGCGATGGAAATTGACGTTCACGGCGGGTCGTAACCGCCGGGATTGAATGGATGACAACGAGCGATCCGACGCACCGATCGGTAGAGGCCTTTGAAGACGCCATGTTTCCGCAGCGATTCGATTGCGTATTGGCTGCACGTGGGCGTGAACCGGCAACTCGGACCCAGCATCGGGCTGATCGCCATTTGGTAAAATCGAATCGGCGCGATCAATGCGGCAGTGGTCGAACGTTGAATGAAGCCGCGTCCGATTCGTAGCAAGTACAATTGGGCCACCGTGTTTGGTTTTGCCTGCTTTCCCGACCGCACCGATCTGCAACAGGATTTTGAGGATGATGATTTTATCTCGTATCGCGTTCGTATCGCTAGCCATTGCAATTTGGTCCGGTGGAGCTCGCGCCGAGTCGCCGCTCGGCGAGGGGTTTGTTTCGATTTTCGATGGCAAATCGTTTGACGGCTGGGCCGCACGGCCGCACTTCAGTCCGATCGAACTGGCGGCGATGGAACCTTCGGTTCGCGAGCAGAAGCAGGCCGAGTGGTTGACCGAGGCGATGCAGCACTGGTCGATCGAAGATGGCGAATTGGTCAACGACGGCGAAGGTCCGTTCTTGGTCACAACGGCGGACTACACCGATTTTGAATTGGTGTTGGAATACAAAACGGTTCCCGATGCAGACAGTGGCGTCTACTTGAAAGGGAACCCTCAGGTCCAAATCTGGGACTACACCCGCACCGATCGATTCAAGCTTGGATCCGACCTCGGCAGCGGCGGACTATGGAACAACCCAGCAGGCTCCGACGGAAAGGATCCATTCGTGCTGGCTGACAAGCGGTTCGGTCAATGGAACAAGTTTCGCATCGTTCAAGTCGGCGCTCGGACCACGGTTTACTTGAACGACATGCTGGTCGTGGATCATGCGACGATGGCGAACTACTGGACGCCAGACAAGCCGCTGTTTCGCGAAGGGCCGATCGAACTGCAAACGCACGGCGGCGAAATTCGCTGGCGGAATCTTGCGGTGAAAAAATTGTCGACGGCGGAGGCCAACGCGATTTTGAGCGATTACCAGTCGCAGGCGTTCACGCCGTTGTTTAGCGGCAACGACTTGTCAGGCTGGCAAGGTGCGGTCGACAGCTACGAAGTTGTCGACGGCGCGATCCGATGCAAGGAGGGTGCCGGAGGGCTGCTGCTGACGTCGGACGAATACGCCAACTTCATCGCGCGGGTCGAGTTTCGTTTGCCGCCCGCCGGCAACAACGGACTTGCCATTCGCGCACCGCTCGATGGCGATGCTGCGTATCAAGCGTTCTGCGAATTGCAGGTGCTCGATTCCGAACATCCCAAGTACGCCCAACTTGACGATCGCCAATATCACGGCAGCGCCTATGGCATGGCGGCCGCAACCCGTGGATACTTGCGAGAGACCGGCCAGTGGAATTTCCAAGAAGTGACCGTCGACGGCACCCGCGTGAAAGTTGAACTCAACGGTAACGTGATCCTGGACACGGACTTGGCCGAAGCGACTGATTTCCTGGACGGTAAAGAGCATCCCGGTTTGGAACGCACGTCGGGTTTCTTCGGCTTCGCCGGTCACAGCGATCCGGTCGAGTTCCGAAACGTGTCGATCAAGCGTCTGCCGTAAGCCCGCGTTGCCGCCGAATCACGACGGTGCAATGCTCCGTCACGGCGTGACGGACCTACTTACCGACGTACCGCTGGACCACCTTCGCCGCGATCCACGCCGGGACGAAGATCGCTGCGGCGTCGGCGAAGCGTCCGAGCGGAGGGCTGGTCAAGATGATGAAACCGACTTGAACGACCGCGTAAGATCCGCCGACCAGGAACAATGTCGCGGTGCCGTGTTCTGTCTGCGTGCTTCGTCCGATCAGGACGCCGTGCCAGTACAAGAACGCCTGCCAAGCGAGCGTGATTGCGATCGCCAAAAGAAAGATCGGGTGCATGACGATGTCCGCCGCGATCGCCCACGCGGCGCGACGGGCGGTCAACAGCAACCACCTGGCGTACCGCAGCGGATATCGACCGATGATTTCTTTGTTCAGCGCTTTGATGGCGTTGTGGTTGGCGATCATGTCATCGCCGTGAATCGTTCGCGAAGCCGGAACAACGACCTGATAGATGACGTCGTTCCAACGGCCTTCCATCGTCATCGTTGCGGTCGGATCGCCTTCGATGAATCGAAATCCCTCCGCGATCCGGCGATCCCGCTGGGCGATGATCTCGGAGGCCAGTTTTCGTGACGGTTCATCGACAGCCATCAGTTCATCATCGCTGACCAACTGCACCGTGACGCCGGCCAAGTTCTGATGACCAAACGGCAACACGCCGAAATCATCCACGACGACCAGACGCAGCGTCATCCAAGCGACCACGACGACCGTGATCAGAGTCGGCGTCGCCAACCACGACCACTTTTTGACCGACGTTTTCCGTGATGCAGATGCAAACCGCAGCATTGCACCGCAAAGCAGCGTCCACGGAACCAGTGCCAAGTAAGCCGGACGCAGCGAAATGGCCAGCACCGACAAGGCGGCAACAAACGTCGCGTCGGTCCAACGTTGGCCCTTGCGGTGCCAACGCATCATCGCGACTGCTGCCAAAACGCCGATCGACGCGGCTGGCGCGTCGGTCGCGATGGTGGAAACGTTGTCCATGAAGGTGCAACCCAACCCGATCGCCATCGCGGCGGCAAATGACGGCCAGAACGCGACCGACCATCGGCAGAGTTCTCGCCACAACGCCCAGGCCGCGATCGCGTGCAGGACTAACTGCATGCACGGAATCGCCGCGTTACCACCGATTGCACCGGAGAACCACAGCATCGCTGGATAGCCAGGCGTGCGGCCGCTTCGCAGGGCCGCATCGAATGAATCTGATGGATAATGGACGTAGCTAGGCGTATCGGCGACCACGTTGGGGACCAGCCGACCGGTCGAGGCCGCCACGGCAATCATGACGCACACGATCGCGGCGAACGTCAACGCACTTCGACGCATCACTGTTGGTCGAGTAGTTTTTGATACGCCATGATCGTCGCCTGAAGATGCTTCGGGGATCCGTTTGGATCAAAGGCAGGCGGGGCGCTGACATACCGCCGCAACATCACATCCCCGAGTCCGCGAACGCTGGCACTTTCGGACGTCAACGAGTTCAGCATCGCGGCAAGTTGTTCGGGCGTCGGTTGTCCGCCGGTTCGAATCAACTGCATCCAAACGTCCATTTGTCCGCGCTGACTGGGGTCTTGAATTTGTTTCTCGATCGATGCCCAAACCGTTTGGTGCTTGGGATCGTCTTTGGGCAGCAGCGCGATCGCTTCGATCGTCGTTCGTCGAACGATCTCGATCGGGTCGGATGCCAACGCAAACAGACGTCCGCCGGCAAGCGATACTCTCATTCGGGCCAACCGCGAAAGCTCCGTGACTTGCGAATCATTCAAACGTGAAGAAGCCGAAAGCCGTTTGATTTGAGTGCCAAGCGACTCTGCCAAGTCGGTTGATTCGCCGATCTGCATCAGCATTGATCTTTCGATCGTGGCCGGTGGTGACGACAGCCAATTCGGTGTCATGCTGGGCGGGATCGCAACCGCGGACGCACCGGCCGCCGTCAGGCGAACCCCATCGCCGCCCACTCGCTCGTTATCGACGAACAATTGAACGTTTTGCAGTCGCAGTTCGACACCGCCCGCGACCGCGTACAGGATCGCTCGCGAAGGGTTGCCCATCACCAACTTGCCGATCGATGTCGGCCCGTTTTGCAAACGCACGACCGCGCCTTTCGCCGCCCCTTCGATCGCGACCGCACCCTCGACCACGTCCAACATGATGGAAGTGCGTTGATTGCCGCTTCCGGCCGCAACGAAGGTGTTCTCCGCGATCAAGATTCGGCCGGTGCCGCGTCCTTCGACGTTCATCGTCGCGACCGCGTTGCAGTACGCGAGCGTCCGCAACCGAACGGGCGAATCCAAGGACAAAGTTTCGTCCTGCCCGACGCGAGCGTAGACCAGCATCGGATCAGGTGCGTTCGGTATACCCTTGTTTGTCACCCGGCCCAGCAACCCCGTGACGGTTGTCATTTGCAACGATTCCCATTGCGGGGGAGCGTTGTTGGCGAGCGATCGGGACGCCGAATCCACGTCCTCCGATGACTCCACTTCCGTGACGGTCGCGGGACTGACGGTTTTTGAACTCGGTTTCGGTTTGACGTCGGATGTCGGCATGGGTGTCGACGGCGGAGTCAATGCTTCGCCGGAAGACTCGCTTTCCGGCTTCTTTCTCGATTGGTCTGGGGAGCCTGCGACCAAGCTTGATTCGATGGGTGGCTCCGGTGCAATCGCTTGTATCGCTGATGAAACCTCAGCATCTTCCGACGCCAATCGCTCGACGGGTTTCGAGTCGTTCGACGCCGCAAACTTCGACGCCATCGCCGTGGACAAATCTTGTCTCTCGCCGGTGATGGTTTCAGTTCGGTCGGGGCGGGCAAGCGCGAACCAAGCCAAGCCGACCATGCCGGCGATCGCCGGAATCGCCCAACGCAATCGGGCGCGGCGAGATTCGGCTTCGGGTTCGTGCATCATCCGGGCGATGTCTTTGCTGGAAACGGTCTCCATCGGATACATCGCCAGCAGTCGCTCGGTCAGTGTTTCGGCGACCGGCGGCAACGACTCGATCGGGGTCTGAACGGCTCGGACCGCAGCGACCAATTCGGCCAACACGCTGTTGTCGACAAGCACCGAACGGTTCACCGCTTCGATGCGATCGTGATCCAAGTCGCCGTCGACAAACGCGGCGATCTGCTCGATCGGGATGATGCTGACGACGGTCGAGGTGTCTGGCTTTTCCTGGCGGAGTTCTCGCGCAATTCTGCCCACCAATTCACTCAGCTTCGCCTGCGGAGTCGCGTCATGAGTTTCGTGCAGATGACGTTGGATCGTTTCTAAGATGGCTTGACGTTGCATCAGACCGATTCCTCCATCCACTGCCGCAATTGAGTTTCGGCGTGGCGAAGGGTGGGGCCGACCAGCGAGATTTGCATTTCAAGCTTCTGGCTGATTTGAGCAAAGCTTTGGCCTTGCAAATGGAACAGCGAAAAGACGCTTCGCTCTTTCGGCGGCAACCGATCGACGAGCGCTTCGATGCGTCGCTGGTGCGCTTGGTCGTTCACACCGGCGACGTGATTCTCGCGGCCGGTCGATTCGTCGCTGGTCATGACCAATCGATTGCGAGCGAAAAAACGGGTCGCGCTTCGCGTCGCAAGCACCGCGACGTAGGTGGCAAGCGACGATCGACCTTGAAAGGCGCGAAGCGGTGCGAATTGTTGGATGACGAGCGCCGCGAACACTTCCGCCGTTGCATCGTCGATCACCGCGTGATCTTCGCCGCGACCGAACGCCGATGACACGTCTGCGACACGCTCGCGAACCAACCGTTGATGAACCAACACGAACTTTCGCCACGCCGAGGCGTCGCCTTCCAAGATGCGAGCGACCAGGTTGCGATCACTGGCGTGCTGCAACAATGGCGTAGCGGAATGGTGGGTGGTCGAAGCAGGAACCATCACGAGCAGCCTGGAAAAGGCGAATTGGGGCAACGGTTTGGGAATCGAAAAAACTGAATCTTTCGTCGCGGGACCGGCTCTGCCATTTACTCGCCGCACGAAATCGTCGCCCTTCATCTTACACGGACTTTTACAAGAAGAAACGACCGGGTGGTCCGAAGGCCTCCGTTTATCCGCGTGCATCGCCGAATCAATCGATTGCTGATCGCAAATGGCGGATCAACTCTTGACGGTCGTGCGCCGAATCGGTCGCTTGAAGTTTGTTGCTGAGCGCCATCATGAAGGCGGCATAATCGTTGTGCCAATCGTGTTCCAGCTGGGTCGTATCAACCCGAGGAGACGGCCGATCGACCGACTTTGCCGACGTGCCCGCGATTAACTCGAATGATTCATCAAACTGCGGCAAGAAGATTTGATCGCGTTGGTAACCCTTCGTCGCCATCAAATCGGCCAGGACCGCACGCGAGTCATCTTCGCCATGATTCAGGAACAACCCGCCCGAAACGGGTCCGCGCTCGGTCAACCAATGGACCAGTTCGGGCTGGTCGGCGTGCGCTGAATAATTGCCCAGTCGCCGAATGTTGGCGCGGACTTTGTATTCCTTGCCATGGATGCGAACTTCTTTCGCGCCGCTGGTAATGATGTGACCTAGCGTTCCGGGCGATTGATAGCCGACGAACAAGATCGTCGACTCGGGGCGATAAATGTTGTTCTTCAAATGATGCTTGATCCGACCCGCGTTGCACATGCCGCTGGCCGAAATGATGATCGCGCCTTGCTTGATGTCATTGACCGCTTTGCTTTCTTGAACGCTTTCGACCAAGCGAAAGTTCTTGTGACGAAACAATTCGGAAGGCTCGACTTCGATGTCTTCCATTTCGCCGGCGTGTTTTATGAACACCTCGGTTGCTTTGCGAGCGAGTGGCGAATCCAAGAATACGGTGGCTTGCGGAATCGCATTCGTGTTCAGGAGCACCGCAATGTCGTGCAGCAATTCTTGACTGCGTTCGACCGCGAACGATGGAATGACGACATTGCCGCCCCGACGCAGCGCCTCGCTGAGTTCTTTCTGCATCGATTCCCGTCGCTGGCCCAGCGTGTAATCTTCGCGGTCGCGGTTGCCGTAGGTGCTTTCACAGATGATGTAGTCGTAACCCGACGACGCGTCTGGCTCGGGATGGAACGCTTTCTCTTCCGGCCCGAGATCGCCGGAGAACAACAATCGCAACGTCTTGCCGGCTTCGTCAACGTTGACTTCCGCGGACAACGAACCGAGCAAGTGCCCGGCGTTCCAAAACCGAACGTTGACGCCCGGCACCGGCGCGAACCACTGTTCGTACGGATGCGTTTGGATTTGTTTCAGCGTCACTTCGGCGTCCGCGATCGTGTAGATCGGTTCGACCGGTGGTTGCCCGCGACGTTCGTTCTTGCGGCTCTGCCGGTCGGCATTGGATTCCTGGATGTAGGCCGAATCGCGAAGCATGAATTCCAAAAGTTCTTTGGTCGCAGGTGTCGTGTAGATCGGACCTTTAAATCCTGCTTTGGTCAGCTTGGGCAGCAACCCGCTGTGGTCGATGTGCGCGTGCGTCAGGATCAAGAACTGCACTTTGGCCGCGTCGAAGGGAAACGGAATCAAATTTAATTGCTGGGTCGTTCGGTTCCCTTGAAACAACCCGCAATCGACCATGAACGTCGCCGGTTCGGTTTGAAGATGGCTGCACGAACCGGTCACAGTGCCAGCGGCACCACAAAATTTCAACGTGGCCATGGTGAGAGTCCAGTAAGAGAAGTCGAAGAGGATGCCGAAACGGTCCCTAGCTTAGCACCAAGTGAACAACAACTGATGTAGCTGATCCCGCCAGGGTTCAGGCAACAACTGAAGTAGCTGATCCCGCCAGGGTTCAGTCCGGCCTGAACCCTGGCGGGATCAGCTACGGTATTTTCGTCACTTATTGCTCACGCGATGTTCAAACGATGCCGAGGCGGCCGACAGGTCGGTCCGGTTGCAACGCTAGCGTGAACTTTGACCCGCGATCATCTGATTTTTGACGCGAAAAGTCTGCTTTAACAAGAGCCTGAACGCATCGACGGCATCTGTGCATTACGTTTTGATCGGAACCCATTCTTTTTTGAAGATCGCTGATGAACGTGTTGATTGCGGAAGACGATCCGATTTTTCGCCGGGTGATCGCATTCACGGTTGCTAAGCATGGCTTTGCCGTCACGACGGTCGGCGACGGCGGAGCGGCGCTGGAACGAGTTCGAGCCGGCGGAATCCATTTTTTGGTCACCGATCATCAGATGCCCATTCGCAGCGGCATCGAATTGCTGCAAGACATCGTCGACGATGCGGACCTGGTGATGCCGCCGACGATCCTATGCACCGCCAAAGGCTTTGAACTCGATCGCGAATCGTTGATCCAAACGTACGGCCTGGTCGCGCTGCTGCACAAGCCGTTCAGCCCGCGGCAACTGGTGCAAATGATTCGCGAAAGTCAGTCGACCGCCGCGGCGTGATCGCGGCTTGGTTTGAGTGACTCCCGTCTGTCAGTTCACCCAGTCCGCACGACCCGACCTTCGGGATCAACCGAACGATCCAGACCCATGCTGGTCGATACAACACGAAAGAACGTTCTTTCAACCTTTGCAGATGCGTTTCAAACAAGGCGTGTGTGTTTCACGATGGCAGCAACCGTTATGTCTCCGTTTGATGAAGTCGGACTTCGCAAAGCCGCCATCCTGTTGATGAGTCTGCCAACGAAGGCGGCCGCGCGGATCCTGGGCCAGCTTCCGCCTCGTTACATCGAAGCGGTCAGCATCATGATTGCGCAGACCGAATCGGTCGGCGGGAACGATCAAGAAATGGTGATCGCGGAATTTTTGACCAGCAAAGCCAGTTCGATCTACGCCAGTCCGGGCGGACTCGAGCGAGCCAAGGAACTGATCCGCGAAGCGCTCGGCCGAGACGCCACCGAGCTGATCGGCAATTTGCAACAGACGATCGAGGCAATGCCGTTCGGCTTCATCAAGAAAGTCGACTCGCAAACATTGTTGCAATTCATCGGCGACGAACACCCGCAAACGATCGCGCTGCTGATGTCGCACGTGCCGGGCAACTACGCCGCGGAAGTTCTTGCAGGTTTGGACCCCGAAAAACAACTGGAAGTCATTCGCCGAATCGCGTCGATCGGTCGGACCAGCCCCGAGGCGGTCGCCGAATTGGAATTCGGTTTGGAAATGCGATTGTCCAGCATGGTCAATCAACAACAAAGCAACACCGGCGGCGTCGGCAACGTCGCTGAAATCCTGAACGTGTGTGAACGGTCGATCGAACGCACGATCATGGAATCACTGGGCCGCGAAGATCCGGAATTGTCGGACGAAATTCGACGATTGATGTTCGTGTTCGAGGACATTTCCAAGCTGGGCGATCGCGACATTCAAGCGCTGCTAAAGAACGTCGAAACGGCGCAGTGGGCGATGTCGCTGAAGGGGGCCAGCCAACAGTTGCAGGACAAGGTCATGCGAAACATGAGTTCTCGCGCGGCCGAAAACTTGCGAGAAGAAATGGAATACCTCGGCAGCGTTCGCATCAGCGAAGTCGAAGGCGTCCAGCAAAAGATTGTCGACATCGTTCGCCACCTGGAAGACAGTGGCGAAATCTCGCGCCCGACCGGCGAAGAGGAAGAAGAGTACGTGACGTAGGAGCTTGGAGCTTGGAGCTTGGAGAGATTCGTTTAACGCCTAGCCGTAGGCGCCGGCCTCACACCGAACTGACTCGCGTGAGGCCGGCGCCTCCGGCTGGGCGTTAAACGATGTCGGAGGTTTTCGTCACCGTCGACTGCACCGTTGCTTTGTGCAGGCGTGTCGTCAGCGTGTCGCCGACGCTCAAGTTACTTGCGTCTTGGATCGCGTTGCCCGCTTCGTCCAATGTCACGCTGTAACCGCGGGTCAACACGTCCAGCGGTGAAAGCGCCGACAGCGATGCCGACTGCGTTGCCACCTTGGCTTTGCAAAGCGCGATCTTCGTGAACATCGCGCGGCGTGCTCGCGCGTCCAATTCGTCCAGTCTTCGCGAACGAAGATGGACGATCTCGTGCGGCTTGCGAAAGGCCGTTCGCGAAGCGAGTTGTTCCAAACGCAAACGCCTTCGCTCGATCATCAACCGTGCCGATCGGTGAAGACGTTGGTCGAGTTCTCGAACGGACCGCTGCAAGAAAATCTGATCGGGAAGCACGCGCGTCGCCGCATCCGTCGGCGTCAACGCTCGAACATCGGCCGCCAAATCGCACAGCGTCACGTCGATCTCGTGGCCGACCGCCGAGACCGTTGGGATACGTGATTGGGCAACCGCGCGGACGACGGCCTCTTCGTTGAACGGCCAAAGGTCTTCCAGGCTGCCGCCGCCGCGGGTCAAAATCAATACGTCCAATTTTGGCTTGATGCGGTGCGCCGCGGCGATCCCGGCGACGATCGACGCCGCCGCGGAGGTGCCTTGAACGAGCGCCGGAATGATGATCATTTCGACGTTCTTGAATCGCTGGGACGCGGCTTCCAAGAAGTCGCGGATCGCCGCACCGCTTTGGCTGGTCACGATCCCGATGCGTTGGGGTCGACGCGGTAGCGGTCGCTTCCGCTCGGCCGCGAACAATCCTTCGGCGTTCAGTTTCGCTTGCAACTTTTGGAACGCTAACTGCAACGCCCCGATGCCTTGCGGCTGGACTTTGCGAACCATCAATTGGTAAGTCCCCCGCGGGGCGTAAACTTCGACGTCGCCGAAACAGAACACTTGTTGTCCTTCGGTCAAATCAAAGTTCAACCGCTCAGCGGTGCTCCGCCAGATGACGCCGCGGATGTGGGCCGATTCGTCTTTCAGCGTGAAGTAAAGGTGTCCGCTGCGAGGCCGCGACAAATCGCTGATTTCGCCGGAGACCCAAATTTGCGGGAACGTGCCTTCCAGGATCGCTTTGATGTGGTGGGTCAGTTCGCTGACCGAGACGGCCATTTCGGACGCGCCCATGGTTTCGGTGGCTTGGTTCATCGGGTCGTGCTTGCAAAAGTGGCATCGATCGCGTTGGGGACGGTTCTTCATCACAGTAGCAACTTCCCCTTTTCGCGCCGAAGCCCCCCGCTTAACCTGCACGCCGCCGGGTCGGACATCCAACTTCGTTTCTCGTTCCCTTTTTGGTATCGCTATGGTCGACATCGCCAAGTTCGTTCGTGACATTCCCGATTATCCCAAGCCGGGAATTTTGTTCCGCGACATCACACCGATGCTGGCCGATCCGGCGGCGCTGGCCGAAGCGTCTCGCGCGATGGCGGCCCCGTTCAAAGACATGAAGATCGACATCGTCGCGGCGGCCGAAGCTCGCGGATTCATCTTCGCAACGCCGATGGCGTTAGAACTTGGCGCGGGCTTTGTTCCGATTCGCAAGCCCGGCAAGTTGCCTTTCGACCTGCATTCGTTCGCGTACCAGTTGGAATACGGCACCGACGAACTTCAAATCCACATCGACGGCGTCAAACCGGGCCAGCGAGTGCTGTTGGTCGATGACTTGCTGGCGACCGGCGGAACCATGGAAGCGTGTTGCCGGCTGCTGGAAAAGTGCGATGCCGAAATCGTCGGTTGTTCGTTCCTGATTCACCTGGCAAGGCTGGGTGGCGAAGAGCGATTGAATCCGTACAAGTGCCACAGCGTTTTGACGTACGACCAGGATGACTTGGAAGCCGAACTGAGTCCGTCGGGACGGGTTTAACCCACGTAGACCCGCGGCTCCGCCCGCGGGAAGCATCCTGCGGGCGGAGCCGCAGGTCTACGATGGTGCCGCAAACGCAACGCAAGTGCCGCAGCTTCGCCACATCCGCCGCTCGATCCGCAAGATCAACCCCGACGATCGCGCGGCCGTGATGGGGCGTGGCTACATTCGCTTCCAACAGAAGAAGCATTCCGGCGCCATCGACGACTTTGCTCGCGGCATCGAACTGTCGAGATGATCGGCGATCCGTACAAGGACTTCGCCCAGAAAATGCTGATTCGTTACCAGGACAAACGGCCCTTCGCGGTAGATCCCGACGCGGCCACCGCGGCCGAAGACGCCGCCACCGAAAAAGCCGCCGAGGACGTCGCGGAAAAGAAAAATTCGACAATCAGCACTTCGGTCGACTCCGAATCGCCGGAGGCGTGAGCTGACAGGACCGGGTTTTTGGCCCGAGGTTCGCTGCACCCGAGGCTTGCTACACCTGAGGCTTGCTACAATGGAAGAGGCGTCTCAGATTCGCCGGAACCCCCTTGCAAAAGCTTTTGAAATGAACCGATCTTTTCCTTCCATCACGTTTTCTGTTGCCGTCGGCTTGGCTGCCGCCTTGACTTTGGCGAACGATGCCGCCGCCCAAATCGCAATCGGACCTTTCGGCGGGGTCAGCGTTCGAGCTCCCTTCGTCGGCGTCGATGTCCTGCCATTCGGTGGCGGGACGCGAGTTCGAGCGCCGTTCACGTCGGTGAATACCGGCTTGTATGGGGTCGGTTATGGTGGCCTCAGTTACGGTGGCGTCGGTTACGGTGACGTCGGCAGATATGGGTACGGCGGTTACGGTGGCTATGGCTATCGCGGCTACGGTTCCGCGTATCGCGCCGCACCGATTGCCGGCTATCGCGGCTACGGCTACCCGACTTACGGCTATGGATACGGTTACGGAACCAACAGTTACGTTCGCGAATCTCGCTACGACGTGCTCGCCGTGCCGGTCCCCGTCTACCGCGATCGATACTTCGACGACCCCGGTTACGTCTATCCGGAACCAATCGATGCACCGGAGTACGATGTGCCAAGCTACCACGCGGCCCGACCGCCGATGCCGGTTGACCGGCCAATGGGATCGACCGGATCGCTGGAAGATGACTTGCGGATCGCTGCGGATCGCCTGACGCTTGGACTGACAGCTCGCCGGGACGATGCCGACGTTTGGATGGATTACTTGAAGCCGGATTTGATCGTCGAAACGATCGACGGCGGCGGATCCCCGGATGAACTGCGATCGTTGCTGCTGAACTACGAAGGGCTTTCCGGCAATTCTCAGCTTTCCGCAATTTGGGTCACCGACGGTTTTCGCCAAACCCATCGCCTACTTCGCCAATGGATCGAAACCACGCCGAGCGTGTCCGTGGAGGATACTGGCAGCGCAATTTACGAAGACCCATACGCCGATTCCAAACCCACTCGCCTGGAACCGGGGAAGCCACCGACGGATCGCGATGCCAACGTCGAAACGTTGCCGACGCCCGAGCCTAAACAACCCGAGCCGAAGCAACCCGAACCGAAGCAACCTGAACCGAAGAAGAAGCCCGTTCAAACGGATCTGTAAGAAACGATTTCTTATTCGACGTCCCCGTAACGCTTGATCCGTTCGCGAAGTGTTCCGCGGTGGATCCCCAACATCGCCGCAGCGGCCGCCCGATTGCCGCCGGTGTGTTCCAACACGACTTTCAAAGCCGCCGGTTCGATCGCGGCCAGCAATCGCTCGTGCAAGTCTTCGATCGAAGCGTCGCCTGCATTATCAATTTGCGTTCTGGTCCAAGTTTGGATCATTTGATCGAGCGAATATTGGCTGGCGTTTTCGACCCGCAGCGTATTTTGCGAGGCTGGAAAGTCGTCGATCCGAAACGGTCGTCCGCGAGCGATCACGGAGGCGTGTTCGACCGCGTTTCGCAGTTCGCGAACGTTCCCGTTCCACGATCGATCCCGCAAGTGATCCGCCAGGTCGTCGTCGATTGCGGTGCCCGCATCGGGGTAACCGATCCGCGACAAGAAATGCTGACACAACAGCGGAATGTCCTCGCGTCTTTCACGCAGCGGCGGGACGTGGATCGAAACAGCCGCCAACCGATACAGCAGGTCCTCGCGAAAATCGCCGTCCGCGACCGCTGTGGAGAGGTTGCGATTCGTCGCCGCGATCACTCGCACGTCGCACTTGCGAGGCCGAACGTCACCGACCGGCGTGAACTCGCCCTGCTCGATCACTCGCAACAACTTGACCTGCGCCGACCGATTCAGATCTCCGATCTCGTCCAGCAACACCGTTCCGCCGTCGGCTAGCTGGAATAAACCAGCGCGTGATTCGCTGGCCCCCGTGAACGCGCCTTTGACGTGACCGAACAGTTCGCTTTCCAGGATCGTTTCACTGAGCGTTGCCGGCGCGACGGCCAAGTACGGTTGTTCGGCGCGACGACTGTGATGATGAATCGCCGCCGCGACAAGTTCTTTGCCCGTGCCCGTTTCCCCGGTCACCATCACCGATAAATCACTGTCAGCGACCAGTGCGATTCTTCGAAACAGGTGTTGCATCGCGGGGGATCGACCGACAAGCGTGGCGGACGCATCAAAGGACTCAGGTTTGATGGCAGACGACGGTTGCTTGTTCGTTCGAATGGATCCCAAACAAACTCGCAGGGCGTTTTCCAGCGTGAATGGCTTGGTCAAGTAGTCGGACGCACCCCCGCGAACCGCCGCGACGGCCGTTTGCAAATCGCCGAAGGCCGTCATCACGACGACGGGTGCGTTGTCGGTCGCTTGTTGAAACTTCGGTAACGCCGTGATCCCGTCGATGCCGGGCAGGCGAATGTCCAGCAACACCAAGACGACATTGGACTGGGCCGCCGCCAACCGCAATCCTTCCTCTGCCGAAGACGCCGTCACGACACGATGCCCGTGACCGGACAGCAACCGCTCGAATCCCCAACAGATCGCGGCTTCGTCGTCGACCACGACGACGACCGATTCGGTTTGATCTTCAGACATTCGCGGATTTCAACGTTACATCGGTGTGAAATTCAAAAACGGTTTTCAGGTCTCGCCGGAACCATTGTACGTCGCCGCCTAAACGATGGACCGACCTCGCGACCAGCGGCAGGCCCAATCCCAACCCTTCCGGCTTGGACGTCACGAACGGTTCAAAGACTTCCGCCGCGACCGCGTCCGGCGGTCCGTCCCCGTCGTCGATCACGCGGACGCAAAGCCGTTCTGCACAGGCGATCTCCACCGTGACCTGCGTAGCGGCTTCCGTCGCGTTCAAGACTAAGTTCGCGATCGCCGCGGTCAGGCTGGGGCCATCGGCCACCGTCGCGTGATCCGTATTACCGGCGATTTGCCATCGAAGCGAAATTCGCAAGTGCTTGGCTGTCGCGTCCAACGTCGGACGAATGTCCGCGATCGCATCGGCGACGGACATCGGTTGATCGGCATTTTGATTCCCGGCTGCGACGTGCAACAAACGACGCACATGCGATTCGGCTTGCTCCAATTGGCCGAGTGCCACCGTCATGCTTTCGTCATCGGCGGGACAGGCTTGTCGATGCAGTTCGATCGCCATCGTCGCACCGGTCAAGCTGTTTCGCAGGCTGTGCGCAAGCCCGCCGGCGACTTGGTGCAACAGTTTTTGACCCTGCTGCTTATGGATCGAACGCCACATCTGGCGTAATTGATTCGACATGCGATCGATCGCAAGTTCCAATCGTTCGAGTTCATCGTCGCCATCAATGGCGGGTGACGTTTGCTTCGTCGGCGTCTCTTCCGAGTCGAAGTTACCCGCCGCCACCCGGTCAACCCGCATCCGTAGTTTCGACAACTGGCGAACGATCCGATCCGCCATCACCAGCAGGACCGACGCCAGCACCACAATGGTCGAAAGGCCCGTGATCAGCGGCAGCACCGCCGCGCGATAACGAGCCGCGGAAACGTCGCGAGGATGAAACAGCACCGCCACCAAAGCGGCGTCCATCGGATCTCGATCGGCCGTCGATTTGCGATAAAACCATCCGTAATGGTACGACTGGTCACCGATCGTAACAAGTGATTGCACCGGAGCCCTCGGCGAGGTTTCCGAAACGTTCCATCCGGGCGTTTGCAGCGGCACCTTAAGCGTTGACGCGATCACTCGTCCGCTGGTGTCCATCGTCACGATGTCCGCGCCCGTCAATTCGCTCAGCAACGTCAGCACTTGCCGATTTAGCGGAAATGTTCCTTCGGCCAGCGTCGTTTCGATGCCGCGAAACCGCAGCGTCAATTGATCTTCGGCCCAGCGATTTCCCGCCCAGTACGACGCGATCGCCACTGCGATCGACGCGACCAACGACGCCGCCAGGACGGGCACCATCAAGCGAAAACGGAGCGATCGAAACGAACGGGGCATGGGACGATGTTGAAAAAAAGGAAAGCGTTGGCGTCTAGCGTGACAGGCACCGGCTGAAAATTAAAGACGACGGAAATTCCGTCGCCCCGGGCGAAGAATGCATCACGATGCACCTGAACGTTGAGGATACTTCTGCATTTTTATGGTCTTTTGGCTGACAGACTTCGTTGGTACGCACTGTGCTTAGAGGTGAACCGTGGAGCAAACGTGATCGCTCCGACCGTTTTTGTTCCTGTGATGATGAGCTACTTGCCCGGATGAAAAATCATTTGGTTTCCCGCGACGCCGGCCGGCGTGTCGCGTTCACTTTGGTTGAATTGTTGGTCGTGATTGCAATCATCGGCGTGCTGGTCGGGCTGTTGTTGCCGGCTGTTCAATCGGCTCGCGAAGCCGCCCGGCGGATGCAGTGCCAGAATCACTTGAAACAGATCGCGCTGGCCTGTCACAACTATCATGACGCGTTCAAGCGGTTCCCCGCGTCGGCGGTGTTGGACTTGTCCGTCAACAGCACCGCGAACAATGGATCGTGGGGCGTTCACGGTCGCATCTTGCCGTTCTTGGAACAGGCCGCGGTGTTCGATCGAGTGGATCTATCGCTGCCTTGGGACGGACAGATGGTGATCGATGAATTGAAGATCCCGGTGTTCGCCTGCCCGAGCGACCCCGGCAGCGATCTGGTGCGTGATCCCGGGTCGGGGCGACCGAGGCTGTATCCGACCAACTACGGGTTCAACTTCGGGACTTGGTTCGTCTATGACCCCGCCACTGGCAAGTCGGGCGACGGCATGTTCTTTCCGAATTCGTTCCTGAAGTTCCGCGACTGCACTGACGGAACCACGATGACGATGCTGACCGCAGAAGTGAAAGCGTGGACGCCGTACATGCGAAACGGCGGCCCGACTGTTACCGAGGTGCCGTTGGATCCCGAGACCGTCGCCCATCACGCGGCATCGGCCGTACAGTTCAAGGACACCGGTCACACCGAGTGGGCCGACGGGCGCGTTCACCACACCGGATTCACGACCACGATGACGCCCAACACGGTGGTGGGTTTCGCCGATCCCGGCGGTACAACACGGGACATCGATTACAACAGTTGGCAAGAAGGCAAAGACGGGTCGGCAGGCCATCCCACCTACGCCGCGATCACGTCGCGTTCGAATCACCTCGGCTTGGTGCATGTCGCTTACGTCGACGGTTCGGTGCGAACGGTCACCGATTCGATCTCTCGAAAAACTTGGCAAGCGATGGGAACACGACGCGGACACGAAGTCATTCCGTATGAACACTGATCGCGTCGAAACGCTTCGTACTTCATCATCGAACTGATTGTCATTCAATTCATCAGCGGGCGGTCTTTCTGATGATGGCGGTTGTGACGTGCATGCGAGATGCAGGGGCTCTGGTCGCTGTGGAGAGCGTGTTTTCTGGCGTCGAAGTCTGTTTTTGGGAGCGTTCGCCAACTTGAATGGTTTGTCGCTGGCTGATGGCTGGTTAAAATGGCGACGGGTGCGGGGTCCGGACGTTTTGCACCGTCATCCTTTCATTTCAGGCCTAAGACTTTGATCCTGACATCTTTTGAACAGTGGACCTACTCCCTGCGGCGGCATTGGTTTTTGTCGGTCCTAGCGTTCATCGTTCCGATCGTCATCGCAGTCGTGATGATCCTTTTCGCGCCGCGAGTCTATCGGTCGGAGGCGAAACTGTTACTTCGAATCGGCCGCGAAAGCGTGACCGTCGATCCGACGGTCAGCACCGTCGGCGACACGCTTGGCCTGCACCACACCCGCGAGAACGAAATTCAGTCCGCGCTTGGCGTCATGCAAAGCCGCGAAATCCTTGCCCGCGTCGTCGATCAAGTCGGTGTTGAAACGGTTTTGGAAGGCATGGTGCCGGGCAACGCCGAAACCGGCGAAGAGGCCTCGTCCAAGTTCGCTTGGGTCCGCGACAAAATCGGTGACGTCAAAGCCAGGGTTGCCGCGATCGATCCCATCGAGCCACGCGAAGCCGCCATCACTCAGTTGGGCAAAGGCATCGACATCTACGCGGCATCCGAATCGAGCGTCGTTTCGGTCAGCTACAAAACCGATTCCCCCGAAGTGGCCCAATCGGTCATCGACGCCTGGATCGACAGTTACATCGACCAGCATACTTGGGTCAATCGTACGCCGGGCAGCTATTCGTTCTTCGCGGAACAGGGCGACATTCTGCGCGGTCAATTGCGGACCGCTCGCGAAACCTTGCAATTGACAAAAAACGAATCGATGTTGGTCACCATCGACGGACAACAAAAGTTGTTGGAAGCGCAGTTGCAAAAAGTGCGTGACGGAATGATCGACGTCGAAAGCGAAACGGCTTCTTTGACATCGCGCATCGCCTCGTACGAATCGATGCTGGCGGGCTTCGACGAAACGATCACCGAAGAAGTCACCGGGATCGCGAACGAAGGCCGCGACAACATGCGCACGGCGCTGTTCGAGTTGGAAGTCGAAGAGAAAGATCTACGCAGCAAGTACAACCCCGGTCATCCCAAACTGTTGGCCATCGAACGTCAAGTCGCCCAAGCCGCCGAGATCGTTGAAAACCAAACGCAAGATCGAAAAGAAATCACTCGATCGATCAACCCGGCGTATCAGCAACTGGTCGAGTACAAGATGTTGGACCAAGCGACGCTGGCCGGGCTGACGGAAAAGAACAAGTCGCTGCAAGCGAAACGCGAATTGTTGGAAGACGAACTGACGACGCTCAATCGCAACGAGCAATCAATCGCCGCGGTGGCAAACGAAGTAGCGATCTTGGAAGAACGCTACGCCGCCCACGCTGGCAAGATGGAACAAGCGCGGTTGGACGATGTCTTGGCCGATCAACGCATTACCAGTGTCAACGTCGTCCAGCCGGCATCGTTGGAACGTCGTCCGGTGACGCCCAACAAACCGTTGTGTGCGGCGGCCGGTTTGATCGCGGCGTTTGCCGCCGCGATCAGCGTCCCGGTGTTGGTCGAGTCGCGGCAACGTCATCGTCGGCTGTTGCGGGCGACCCGCCGCAGCGGCGATCGTCGAAAATGGGACGTCGAAAGTGATCGTGAAGGCGACGTCGATGCCTCCGATCGCGTCGGCGAAGATTACCAGGGATCGGTCAAGTCCGTTGGCGTGGCCACGCGCGCCGCCGAGACGGACTGAGCGATGGCAACGTCATTCGTTTCTGCTGATGGTTTGAATTCCAGTTCGACGCGTGCTTCCGCGTCGGTTGATCGCGTTGGCGTCGTGGATCGGTTCGTGTTCGCGATGCTGTGGTCGCTGCCGATCATGGCGTTCACGATGCCGACGGAGTCCTACACGAACCAGTGGCAACCATTGGACTTGGTCAAGCTGGGACTGCTTGGGGTTTCCTGCGGAGTCGGCTTCGTGTTGCTGTGGCAGCATCGAGACGATCCGCGATGGATGCCGTCGGTCGATCCGTTGTTCGCGTTTTACTGTTTCCTGGCATACACGATCGTCAGCGCCATTTGGTCACCGCTTCCCTCGGTCACGATCGCCCAATCAGGAAGTCTGGCGGCGATGCTGTTTCTGTCAACGATGGTGGCGATGCTATGCCGACGTCAGGAAATGGTCGGGAAGATTTTGCAACACTTGATGTACATGTTTCTGGTCTTCAGCTCGATCGTGTTGGTCGCTTACCTGATCGATCCGGAAGCTTCGGGACTGGATCGACAACGCATTCACTCGGGCGGCGATGGGTTGATTCACCCGACGGCTTCGGGCGGGTCGGCGTCATTGGGATTGCTGTTGCCTTTTCTTGCCACGGTGGTCGGCCGATTTTCGTGGGCCAAGCGGTGCTTGTTGCCCGCGATCGTCATCCATGGCGCGGTGTTGGTGTTATCGAACAGTCGCACCGCGATCGCGATGGCGCTGGTGACAATTGGTGGCGTGTTGTTTTATTACGCGACCAATCGGCAACGAGCTTGGGCGATTTTCGCGGTGTCGCTGTTCGCGATGGGGATCGTCGTGTTGGATCCTGGGTTCGATGGCATCGGGACGACGGCCGGTGTCGGGGCCAATTTTGTCACGCGAGGTCAAACGTCGGAGCAACTCCAAGCGGTTTCCGGCAGGTCGGAACTTTGGGCTGCGGTGTGGCATGAGTTTGGCGACGCGATGGTGCTTGGCCACGGTTATTTCGTCACCAGTTCCACCGGTTCGCTGCACGTTTGGAACGGATCGTATAACCACACGGCACACAACTTGGCATTGCAGATCCTGGTGTCGACCGGCGGCGTGGGACTGGTGCTGTTCGGGCTTGCACTCATGCAGGTCGTCTTGAAGGCAAGCTCGCTTCGTCTGGGTCATCCTGCTAAGCGACGTATCTGGGCGATGGGCGTCGTACTTGCCATTTGGTACGCGGGCTGGGCACAACTGGGCGACTCGTTCATGGGGCCGATTCGTCCCGAGTCGATTCTATTTTTCACAATGGTTGGGATTGCGATCGGGCAAGCCAGCGTCGCCCGGCCGCGTCACTCGTCGTCGGCCAATCCGTAGTCCTTGATCTTTTTGTGCAGCGTGTTGCGGTTGATGCCTAGTCGCGTCGCGGCCTTGGTTTGCACGCCGCCGCACGCCGTCAACACTTGCGAGATCAATTCTTTTTCAATGCGTTCAACAATCGATGCATGAACGTTCTGCGCTGACGAACCGGCTTCGCTTAATCCTCGCGTGACAACGTCGCTGGCCAGCGAATCGAAATCGGTTCCCGTCGATAAGTCCGGGTCCGTCGAACCGCCGTCCCCGGTGATGCAAACGGGCAAGACGTCAAGTGTCAACTCGTCGGTCTCGGACATCACGACCGCGCGTTCGATGTAATTTTGCAGCTCGCGAACGTTGCCCGGCCAGTGGTAATCCTGCATCGCTTCGATGACGCCGGGTTGCAAGTGCGCGACGTAACGATCGTTCACGTCGCTGTAATGTTCCAAGAAGAACGACACCAGCGCCGGGATGTCTTCGCGGCGGCGACGCAGCGGCGGGATCTCGATCGGTACGACGTTCAAACGCCAGTAAAGGTCTTCGCGGAAGCGTTCCCCGCGAACCTCGTGCATCAGGTCGCGGTTGCTGGCCGCGACAACGCGAGCGTCGGTGCTGAGTGTACTGGTATCACCGACTCGTTCGAATTCTTTTTCTTGCAAGACGCGAAGCAGTTTGACTTGCAGCGTCAGCGAGGTGCTGTTGATCTCGTCCAGGAAGACCGTTCCGCCGTGCGCTGCCTCGAAACGGCCCGTGCGATTGGCGACCGCGCCGGTGAAGGCCCCGCGAACGTGCCCAAACAATTCGCTCTCCAGCAAACTCTCGCTCAGCGCCCCACAGTTGACTCGCACGAACGGCCCACCACTGCGATGGCTCAACCGGTGAACAGCGCTGGCAATCAACTCCTTGCCCACACCGGTCTCACCCAAAATCAAAACCGACGCGTTGCTGCCTGCGACGCGACGAGTGATTCGGTACACCTCCTGCATCGCCGGAGACGACCCGATGATACCGGTAATCGGGGGCCGGCCTGGGCCGGTGGAAGAGCCAAGATTCGCCATGAAGGTCGCGTGCGGGGATCGAAATGGTACGTCGGTTCGTAGCGATAATCGAACAAGTCAGAACGATACCGACAAAGGTGCATTTTCGATAGGCAACCTGGCCCGTTTAATAGGCAACCGCGTCTTGCCTGCCCTTGTCACGAACCCGACAGGATCGAGGTTGCCAACGTGCGGAATCGTTGACGATCCAAAACCGTCAGGCTGGGCAATCGCTGACGACCGGCGACATCGCGCAATACCCCATCCAGTGCCGCCGTCGTTGCCGGCGGTTTGATTGACAATACCGGCGGCGACCAACGTTTTGTTCCCAGCGTCGTTTCATCCAACAGCAGTCCATCATCATCGTAAAACACGATCGGAATCGAACCGCCGCGGGGGGCACGGTGGACCGTGTCAACCAACTCGATCGGCGAAAGGTCAGCGAGCTGCGACTTTGACAAAATTAACCGCAGGTCGCCGCCCAAATCGATCCGACGTCGAAGCCCGGCAACGTTGCGGACGACTTCGGCGTCCCATCCAAGCTGTGCAAAAAGTTGTTCGTAATACAGCGCCAAGGAATCGCGAGTCTCGACGATGATCGCGGTCGGCCGATCGGTCAATCGAACCATCTCGGCCAGCGTCTGACGGACGCGAGAGCTTCCCGCGTACGGGCTGCCATCGGCAAGCGACGAGACCGACAGGGCGGCTTCGTAACGCACCCGAGGATCGGACGCCATCGCCAAGTCGGTCAGCGTCGTCGCTTCGCCGCCGCCCGATCGAATCAGCATGTCCGCGTCGAACCGTTCCGGCTTGGCCGATAACAGTCGCAGAACGCCGATCATCGCCGCCGTGTTCGTCGCGGTCGGGCGCGGCACCGAATCTTCATAACCGACCGCGTCATACGGCGACGTCAACACGTCCGTGCCGGCAACCGATCGAAGCAGTGAGTTCCAGTTCATGTCGTCGATGATCGGCGCCCACTGTTGCAGCACGGCATCCACCTGTTCGGCATCGCCCCAGTCGGGATCGATCATCACTCGATAGGCGAGCGACGCGGCCAACATGTCTTGATCGATCGCGGTCGACCGTGCGTTCAAACGCGACAACCGCCGCGCCGCGTCGGCGGCATCGCGGTAGGCCCCCAAGATCACCGACGTGGGCTGCGACGACACCGTCTTGCCGTCCTCGCCGACGTTCCAAACCGTGATGGTTTGGTCGTCTTGATCGGTATTCTGAGCGATGCCCATTTCACGTCGAAGCTCTTCATGCAAGATCACGATCGCATCGCCGCGTCCTGGGACGCTTCCCGCGATCACGGACAAAACCCTGGTCGCGATCCCGCGTTCGCTCTCGGTCGCATCGTCCGCGTGCATCGCCGTGACAAGGTCGGCGATGAAGCCGTCGCGATCGATCCGTGCCAGCGATCCGACCGCGTTCCCGCGGACTTCATCAGCACCATAGAGCGCCAGTTGCCGTAGTGCGGCCACGCCGCCGTCGCCCATCCGAACCAGCACTCGCAACACCTGGTCGCGATCGTCCGCGTCGTCGATCGCAACCGCAGCGGCGGCCAATTCCGCGATCGCGGGGTTGCCGCCACGCAAGACCACTCGCGCGGCCGCGGTGCGCTGGTCAACGCTATCCGCGTTCAATCTTGCGATCGCCTTGCGAAGCCGATCTGGCGATTCGGACTGAGTCGTCAACGCGGCGGCCAGCTTGTCGAGTTCCGCCCGCGCGTCGTCGGAGATGGCCGGTTCTTGTCGCAGACTCAAATACTGATCCGCGCCAATGATCGATGCCATCTCCGCGGCGTCCGCCGCCGCGATCGTTCGGTCTTTTAGTCGTTTGAGCAGTTCGTCGGCCCGCCTCCAACGCTTGATCCGTGCCAGTGATTCGATCGATCGGGCCAGCGCCAAGTTTCCGCGTCCGGCTTGCGACATCAGTTGCTGGACCAGCGGGCTGTCGGCTTCCGTGGATTCGTCTTCGGCGGACGTCGTCGTCGCGGCGTTTGGGGTGTCGCCAAAAACGTTGCCAAATCCTTCGCCGCCCAAGCCGGCATCGCCGAACGGATTTGCAGCTCCCATGGGTGCCGCCCCAAAGGGATCGTCTTGGGCGACCGCCGACGAAGGGCATGCCGCAGCGATGAACAATGCGGCGACGGCGACAAGAACGGGCGGGCCGGAGGGGATACGTGGCATGCGATTAGTTGTCGAGGGATTCGGCGGCGAGCGAGACCGGCTTGAAAACGAAAAAGGGCGGACGATCGATTCGTCCGCCCTAGCATAGTTCGCTGATGATCGATTCGGAGGCGATGACGCATCCGGTTCGTTCGGGTTTGTCAGGCTGGTCGATCAGATGGGGCCGTCGGCCAGCATCGCTTCGAGCGATTGTCGGCGTTGGGACTCGATCGATCCATCGGGTGCATCGCCGAGCAGCTCGATTTCGGCTTGCATCGATTCGGTCCGATGTTCCCATTCTCGTTCGGTTTCCTGGTCGCCGGGACGATACAGGTTGCGGTCCGCGTCGCGTTTGCGTTGAAGGTCGGCCATGAATTCCATGTCCTGATAAATGGCTTCCTCGCGATACTCGTCCCCGCCTTCGCCTTGACGCGAAATTTGCGTGACCGGGTCGATCGGCGACGACACCGAATCGGCATCCTCGCGAACTTGTAGCGACGAATCGCGAAACGGGTGCGACAGCGTCCAGGCGATGACCAACACCGACACCGTCACCGATGCGATTTTGCACTTTTCGTACCGCGACATCGACGTCTTCTCGATAACCGTTTTCTTGGGGCTCAATTCTTTGTGCATGATTCAAACGCCTCCTTTGAAGGCGTGCTTTATTCGGTGATGATGGTGGGCAAGTTGTTAGCGATCTCTTCAAACACGGTGATCAATTCGGCACCCGAATTGGCGTGGTAGTGATTGCCGCCGCCGATTTCGGCGACGTCTCGCATGCGTTGTTGGTTCCGCCGGTGCCGAACGTGATCGTGTGGATGGTGACGTTATTGGACGCGACGATCGATCGAGCGACGTCACGTGACCACGGCGTTGCGTTCTCGACGCCGTCGGTCATCACGACCATCGTCTTGGAGGCGTACGGTCGTGCGTTGGCATGATTGAAAGCTTGCATGCCACGCGTCATGCCGCCACCGATGCCGGTACCACCGCTGGGTTCACGATTTTCCAACGCAGCACGGATCAGGTTGTAGTCGTAAACCAAGACCGAATCCAAAGTGTTGCTGTTCTCATACGTGGCGACGGATACCTGTTCATTCTGAATCGTGTCATCGAGCACATTTAGAAAGGCGTCGACGGCAAACTTCAGGTCTTGCCAAGGCGCAAGCGGAGCGGGGCCTTTTCGGAAGTACGTCTCGTAAGCCCATTGTTCGTATTCGTAAGGCTGGACGCCGGCCATGTACCAGAAACTGCTGTTGTTGCTGGTTCCAAGGAGTCCCGCCGTCACGCCGGCTCGCATTACATAGTTGTTGTTGAACGGGTTCTCGTTGGATCGCCAATTGATCGGCAAGTATCCCATGGATCCAGAACGGTCAACGACCAAAGAGATGTCCCGGTCGACTTGCATCGCCACGGCATCAGTGGTGGTGGAAAACTCGCTATGATTCAAGACACCCGGAATGACCAGCGGCACTCGGCCGGAAAGCGATCCCGCGTCTCGTCGACCTACCACTCGGAATGCGCTGGCGGTTTCCTGGCCGTTGGCGACGCTGCCGGTCGCCACCGATTCAAAGTGGTACCGTCCGCTGAAGCCGCCCGGTTGAGTCGTTTTACCAAACTGGATTTCGCCTCCGTTGTTGGACGATCGGATGCGGAGCGGTTCACCGTTGACGAAATTCAATGCGGCGGTCGTCCGCGCGGCTGTTTGTGCGCCGGTGACACTTTGCGTTTCGCTCATCGCACGCCCACCCGCTCGCGCGGCGGCGTCGGTCGCAACCATCAACTCGGTCCGCGTCAGTTGCATGTGCGCGGTGTTGATGCAGAACGCGGACAAAATCGCCAAAACGGGAAGCAGCACCGCCAACAAACCCAGCAGAGCACCCCGGCGACGATTTCCCACGTGGAAACGTTCGGCGCTATGACGGATGGAAAGGTGGCGCACGGTCATGCAGCGGACTCGGTCATTTGGTTGGCGTGTCATCGAGGCGGTTCCAGAAAAGGGGGTTGGTCTGAAGGTCAGTTGCGGAGGTCAAAGTTGTTTTTATTGCTGAAAGAATCCGCTGTAACGTTCCGTTCGCATCCGAACGCGAGTGTCGACGGTTTTTTCGGGTAAGAACAACGGTGCAAACAAAGCGACTTCCCCCATGTCGACGCTGACGGTGACGTCGACAAATGCCGATTCGCCGTTCAGCGCCGTGACCTTCACTTCGTACCCGTTGTTCAGTAGCGCGCCCATGATTCGGTCGCCTTCGGCGATTGCCTCACCCGCGGTCGCCCCGGGCACGATCGCGTGACGGGCGGCGTAATAGGCGGCGTCTTGCGCCAAGTTGCGAACCATGTTCATGCGTGCGAATTCCATGCACGTCAAAATCGTGATCAGCAATAAGTTTGAAACGATCGCAAATTCGACCAGTGATGCGCCAAGCCGATCGTTTTGCGCAGACGTCGAAAGCACCGCCTTGCGGTCGTTCGTTTCGGTCGACGAGGATGGCGGAAGTGATTCATGGGCTTATTACGATCAATGGTTGATGGCGATCAATTGCTGAGGTTCTTGTATTCTTTTCGCATCGTGCAGCTCGCCGAAACGATCAAAGCCGCGAAGCGATCCGTTGGAATCAAAAGATTTCCCTGAGCGGGAATGTTGACGGTCACGGTGACGTTCTCCAGCGTTTCGGCGGCCGCGAATCCCGGGGCACTGACCTGAACCACGTTGCCGCCGAAGTTGATGTCGCGCTCGTTTAAAAACTGTTGCACCCGTGCGACGACGTCGGCGTTGGTGTTGCCGCGTCCGATGCCTTGGCGAGCGCCTTCGTAGGCGGCTAGCGTGGCGGATTCTCGCAAGAAGATCACCGAGCAGACATCGATGGTGCCCAGTGTCAAAATCATCAGCAACGGCAACACCATCGCGAACTCGATCGACGCAACGCCGTTGCGTTGACGAGCGTGACGCACATGGCGGCGCACTGATTTTGAAGTTGAATTCATCGACCGGTCGTGGGCAGGTAGGGAAAAGTCCTTGATCTACTGCAAACCTAGGTCACGTTTGGATGGCGAGCAAAAAAAGTTTTCGTTTTCCTTGCTCGAATCCGAATTGCGTGCCCCACCATCGAAGTCGCAGTCGTTCAGTCGTTCAGTCGTTCAGTCGCTCAGTCGCCCAGGTCGGCTTTCTCGTTGCCCTGGTCGTCGTAGCGGTTGAACGCGAAGTACACGAACGGGATCGGTAAGCAGGGCAGTAGCAACAAGAAGTACACGCCAATGAAACCGCTGAAGCCCAGCGTCATCACCACAAACGCCAGCCACAGCCACCAAGTGTCTCGCCAAAGTCCGAGCAATTGTTTCATCGATGAATTTCGGATTCGCGGGGGCGTGTATCAGGGGAAAACCGATTTTGAAGTTGCATTATCGGGGACTCGTTCAAAACGTCCATCCCGCGTCGAAGTTGGCCGGCCATCGCATCGATCCGTCCGTGATGACGCTGCAGCGAAAAAAACGATCCAATCCGGCGGTGGGGGCGGACTGCCGATGCCGTTAAGATGTTTGGTGTCGGGCACCGATCACGCCGGCACCGATCACACCGATCGCGGTCCTCCCGTCCCCCATTTGCACTTCTCATTCACGCAACCATTCAAGCGAACTTTCACTATGACCCACCCGCTCGATTCACTCGTTAAAACCGGTACAAAGCTTTACCTCGATTCGGTCGAACCGTCCGAAGTCGATCAAAACTTGACTTGGGGCGCGGTCGGAGCGACCAGCAACCCGGCCATCATTTCTTCGATCGTCAAGGCCGGCGGCCTGGACGCCGAAATTGAATCGTTGCTCGGGGACGGTCACGACGACGAAGCGATCGCCTGGGCGTTGACGGACAAGCTGGTCAGCGATGCCGAAGCAAAATTCGATTCCGTCCACCAAAAAACCGCTGGCAATGCGGGTTGGGTCAGCTTTGAATTGGATCCGATCTTGGAAGACCCTGACATGAAGTTTTCCGAAGTCGACCGAACGGCCAAGTATGTCGAACTGGGCAAGAAGTGGGCCAAGGGCCATCCCAACCGAATGATCAAAGTTCCCGCGACACCGGCCGGCTTGGGCGCGTTGGAGGAGTTAGCCGCCGCCGGCATCACGCTGAACGTGACGTTGATCTTCACGATGCAGCAATACATCGCCGCCCGCGATGCGATCTGGAAAGGAGCCCAGCGACGCGACAACTTGAAGGATTTCAAGTCCGTCTATAGCATTTTCATCTCGCGGATTGACGTTTACACCGACAAGCACGTCTCGCAGCTTTCAAGCGACGCTCAAGGCATGGTCGGACTGCTGAACGCGAAACGCGTCTGGGCCGCGAACAAAGAATTTTGGGCGGACAAAAACTTGCCGCTCGAACAAGAATTGATCTTTGCCAGCACCGGCACCAAGAACCCCGATGAGCCGCCGACGCGCTACGTCCAAGCCCTGGCCGGCAGCGACATTCAAACCAACCCGCCCGAAACGAACCAAGCCGTCGTCGACAGCGGCCTGACGTTCACGCGGACGGTCGATCAAATGCCCGCCCAAGCGATCCAAGACGAAATCGACGAAGCGGTCGACATCCAAGCGATGCAAGATTTTCTAATGACCGAAGGCGTCGAAAAGTTCGTCAAGCCACAGCGAGCACTACTGGAACTGATCGCGCGAAAGCGAAAAGAACTTTCGTCCAGCAAGTAACACGACAATCACTCGTCAAAAGCAGTGCACAAGACATTGCCAATTAAAAAAGGACCGGAGGTCATCATTGACTCCCAGTCCTTCGCGTTTGCCGAACAGCTATTTGCCGTACGATTCGTTTTGTTGTTCCATCATCGCGCCGTAATCTTCCATCTCTTGTTCCGCCGTCGCCGACTGCTCGATCACTGTGTTTTCTTCGCTCCCGCAACCAACTTGGCAAGCCAAAATGGGGCAGATCGCAAAGAGTGCGAATGATGTGGTTGCAATGCAATTGCACCGTCCAAAACTATTTTTGCTCATGAGAATAAAACACTTCTTTTGTGGTGAGGAAAACAACAGTAACTACATTTAAACTTGTCGACATTCTGTTTAGTTCGGAAACAGAAGTTGAGTCGAGTTGCGGTCAGTTGGGCAGGCTGGCAACTTCTTTACTGGCCCTAGTTCCCAACGCGCCCCACAGGCCATAGGGACTAGCGATGCCGGCGTTTCCGGCATCCAGATAGACCGTTCGCGCGCGCCGGTCACCGGCTTCGATCGAATCGGTGATAAAGGTAATCGCACCGTCGGCCATCAGCACGTGGACACCGCCTTGGTGCCGGGAGCTAGGCGGGTACATGCCCCATGTGCTATCAGCTTCGGTACGTGAGACACATTCGGCGTTGGGTGGCAGAATCGTATTCATGCCGCTGTGTTGAGGCATGCCATCGGCCCAGTGGAAACCACGAGCCCAACTTGCGCGAGCTCCGTCCGCTGCGGCGTTGTCGGTGGTAAGGTTTTCACCGGCTCGCCAGAACTGTGGTCGCAACGGATCGATCCGGTCCGTGTCCCTGGCCCAGGATGGATTGTCGCGTAATGGACCCGAACCAGGACCATCGATCGGTGCGGTGCGGATGTCACGATCGCCCAAGTCTGTCGCAATTTCACCCGCCATGATCGTGTTGGACAATCCGTCCAGCACGTCACGGAACTTCAAGTACTTACGCGCGACAAACATGCCCCGCCCGGCAACCTGAATTTGCTGCGCATTGTTTGGGTGGGTCGAATTGGGCACGACCCAGCGCCATTCCCCGACTTCGGTGTATTCGACCGCGTCACCAAAGCAGCACGCATAGTTCGTCCGGCCGAGCGCGGGAAGTCCGACCCCCGGGTCGCTGGGACAACGAAGTGCTTGCACTTCGGTGATCCAAGGGACGTAGTTATTTCGCCACGGCGCGGGGCCCATCGCCGGCCATGGTGCCGGGGTTCCACTGGGATCGCGACTGAGCGGGTTTGAAATTTGCTCCCACAACGCTTGCTGCTCGATGAACGGAAGGATGGTTGGCAGCCAACCCAACCGAAGCTGGTTGCTTGCCTGGTTGTCGCCAGGAGTTCCTCCGCGTGTGCCCACCAAGTTGCCCGGCAAGTTTTTAAACGCCGAATGGTAGTTGTGAATCGCCAACCCAATTTGCTTGAAGTTGTTGCTGCAACTCATTCTGCGGGCGGCTTCCCGCGCCGCCTGGACGGCGGGCAAAAGCAGCCCCACCAGAACCCCAATGATGGCGATTACCACCAGCAGTTCCACCAACGTGAAACCTCGATTTCTCTTGCTGTACATGACATCTTCCAGAAAGGATGGAAAAAATTGAATCACGTTGAGGCTAAAGGGTTAAGATGGTCGAATGCAACCTAATTCCACGAAGAAAGTGAATTTCGTAGCCATAAGCCACTGGGCGTTTGTACGGAGGCACGCCTGCACACGCAACGCCGGCCGACCAGCAACCCGAGACGTGCGGGACTTGGCGAGTCATCGAGGCCAGACTAGATCATTAAAAACCTTCTACTCGATCTATCGTTGATCGGCGATGGTCGATAGAATCGATTCATGGCCAAGAAGAAATCCGACCCGAAATGTGACTCCACGCCGGTGAAGCTGAAGGCCGATCCGACGGCGGAGGACTTTGCCAAGCTCGCCTGGGCGATCGCTCATCCCGCTCGCGTGCAAATCGTGCGGTTTCTGATCGGTCGCGAAGCCTGCATGTGCGGCGAGATCGTCGATCAGTTGCCGCTGGCCCAATCGACCGTGTCCCAGCACCTCAAGATCTTGAAAGAGTCGGGGCTGATTCAGGGCGAAGTGGATGGGCCGAAGGTCTGTTACTGCATCAATCCGAAGCGTCTCGAACAGCTCAAAGCCTTGGTTGCCAAATTGTAGCGGCGTGTTTTTTTGCCTTTTTGTATCGTCTAGCGGCGATGAACGATTTTGGAAAAGCGATGAACTATCCTGAAAAGCGTTCCCCTGATTCCGGTTTGACTGAATCTTGCCCGACCGATTCTTGCCCGACGGACGATCGAGGAATCGGATTTTTCGAACGTTATCTGACCGTTTGGGTCGGGTTGTGCATCGTCGCCGGGATCCTGCTTGGCAAACTCGCGCCGGGCGTTGCCAAATCACTCGACGAAATGGCGATTGTTGTCAACGACGCTCCGGTGATTTCCATCCCGATCGCCGTCTGCCTGTTCTTCATGATGTACCCGATCATGGTCAGGATCGACTTTGGCGAAGTCGTCAAAGCGGGCAAGTCGACTGGGCCGGTCGCGTTGACGTTGTTTCTTAACTGGGCGATCAAACCGTTCACGATGTATTTGATTGCGAGCTTCTTCTTGGGGTCCTTGTTGCTTGGATGGATCGGTTCCGATGCGGTCGATCATGTGAAAGCCCCCCTGGGCAGCGATTTGAACGTCGGCGCAACCTACGGCGCGGGCGAAGTGGTCTTGATCGACGGCGTGAAGATGCTGAAGGTTCCGCTGTGGCGAAGCTATTTGGCCGGCTGCATCTTGCTTGGCATCGCGCCTTGCACGGCGATGGTTTTGGTATGGGGATCTTTGGCAAAGGGAAACGATGGTCACACGTTGGTGATGGTCGCGATCAACTCGCTGGCCATGTTGGTGTTGTACGGCGTGCTGGGAGGATACCTACTTGGCGTCGGTCAGCTTCCCGTTCCCTGGCAAGCCCTGTTGTTGTCGATCGGCGTTTACGTTGCCCTGCCGTTGGTGGCCGGCTATGCGTCTCGCAAATGGATCATCGCGGCAAAAGGGGAAGCGTGGTTTCGGCAAAGGTTTTTGCACTTCTTGACGCCGGTCACGATCACGGCGTTGCTCGCAACGTTGGTGTTGTTGTTTTCTTTTAAAGGCGAAACGATCGTCGAAAATCCGCTGACGATCCTTTGGATTGCCATTCCGTTGACGATTCAGACGCTGTTGATCTTTGCACTCGGTTACGGCATCAGCAAAGCGATGGGGTTCACGTACGAAGCCGCCGCCCCGACGGCCATGATCGGCGCGTCAAACCATTTCGAGGTGGCGATCGCGACGGCTACGATGTTGTACGGACTGTCTTCGGGAGCGGCGCTAGCGACGGTGGTCGGCGTGCTGATTGAAGTCCCCTTGATGTTGGGCTTGGTCAAATTTTGTGTGCGAACGAAGAACTGGTTTCCGGCGGAATCCGCTGAAACAGACGGCATTTGATTTCCGCATGATTGTTTTTAAAGGTAAATCCAATGAAGAAAAACGTTTTGTTTCTGTGTACCGGAAATTCATGCCGCAGCCAGATGGCCGAAGGCTGGGCAAGACATGTTCACGGCGACACGATCCATGCGTACTCGGCGGGTATCGAGGCGCACGGCATGAACCCTCATGCGATGGCGGTGATGAAAGAAGCCGGCGTAGACATCTCGAACCAGTCATCAAAACTGGCAAGCTCGCTCGAGCACGTTCGCTTGGATTTGGTCATCACGGTGTGCGGTCACGCCGACGAAAACTGTCCCGCATTTTTGACCAAGTCAAAACTCGTTCACGTCGGCTTCGACGATCCGCCAAAGCTTGCCAAAGACACGTCCAACGACGAAGAGGCCCTGGATTGTTACCGCCGCGTCCGAGATGAAATTAGCGAATTCGTTCAGCACAAGTTAGCAAGTTTGTTGTCAGGCCTTCCACTTTCGAACCGAGCGATAGATTGAAGTCCGACAATGTTTTCCCGCCGTGCGAGAGGGCTGTTCTGGCCGGACAGTTTTACGAGCCGACCTTTGCGGTCGCGCCGGTCCGGATGGATTCGTCCAGGGCCGCCATCACACGCATGTCCGCGAGGCCTTCTGCCCCGGGGGTGCGCGGACTTTGGTTTTTGACGACGCACTGGGAAAAGTGATCCATTTCGGAAGCAAAATGATTGGCCTCTTTGATTTCGTGTTCGGTGACCACCGCGCGGTCGTCACCTTTCGAGCGATGATGCGTCATCAAACGTTGGCCGTTATAGCTGAACGCGGGCGTTAATTCGATCACGCCGTCGGCGCAGGCGACTCGATAGAAATCGCTGCGATGCGTCCCGAAGCTGCAATCGATGTTCGCCAAAACTCCCGACGGAAATTTTAGTAAGCATGACACGCTCTCAGGCACTTCGCGAAACCGCGGATCGTCGGATGGTTGATGCGATTGAGCCATCACTTCGATCGGTTCTTCGCCGGTCACATATCGGGCCGCGTTGATCGGGTAGACGCCGAC
Source organism: Pirellulaceae bacterium (assembly GCA_963836865.1). Taxonomy (GTDB): domain Bacteria; phylum Planctomycetota; class Planctomycetia; order Pirellulales; family Pirellulaceae; genus Rubripirellula. The sequence goes on from CAWILC010000008.1 coordinate 131,874, forward strand.
GTCGCCGACCGGGCCGCCGGCCAACTTTCGTGACAATCGAATGTTCGGTGCGTCGACGTTGATGCAAAAACTGCCGCTGAACGTTTTGATTTCGCCAAATCGTTTTTCGTCACACATCTGCATCACCGCTCGGTTGAATGGTTCGTAGTGCAACCGATACGCAATCATCAACTTTCGATCCGCCGCCTTCGCCGCCGCGATCATTCGCTCGCACTCATCGATCGACGCCGCCATCGGTTTTTCGCACAGCACATGCTTGCCCGCCTCGAGCGCGCGGATGGTGTACTCAGCGTGCATCGAATTGGGCAGCACGATGTAGACGACATCGATGCGATCGTCCTTGGCGATCTGGTCAAAGTTGTCGTAGTTGTAAATCGCATCGTCCGCGATGTCATAAGCATTCGCAACGGTTCTCGCTTTGTCAGGATGGCCGCTGACCACCGCCGTCGGTCGCGAATGCTGGCACAGCCCAAAGGCCGGCATGATTTGGCCGAGTGCCAATTGACCGAGCCCGACGATCGCCCAACCCGGTTTTTTCTTGATGACGTCGGGCAGCTTCAAGTTCGGCGGCTGCTCGCCCGGCGGAGCGAGCGGGACTTTTTCACCCGTGGTATTGATTGAATTTCCACCAACCGGCTGGATCTGTGATCCCGAACGGGACGACGAGGACTGACCGCCGCCTTGCGCGTTCGCGCCCGACGCCTGCAGCATGACAAGCGATGACACGCCGCCGAGTTTCGCAAACGAACGTCGCGACATGAATTGTTTGTCTTCCATCATCCTGCTCCGGCGGGGCAAAAAAAATCGGCAGCGACCGAGTCATAGATGCGACCAAGTCGTGGACGCAATCCGCCATCCGAGCAATCAGCGTGCCGGAACAATAGAAGACAGACCCGGCACTCAGCCAACGCTACCAGCGTTTCAACGATGATGGTTCGTCAATAGAATCGCATTGCTTCGTTGCAGTGTCGCGCCTCTAAAAGGGGACAGGCATAAAATAAGCTGGTCCTCGATCGATTTTGTCGCTAGATTTTGACTGCTCAGCCCATTCGTACGCTTATCGAAGGTCGTCCAATGCCCCGACTTGCCCGCGGTGAAGTCCTCGACCCAGCCGAAGTTCAGATCGTCCACTGCGTACAGCGGTGCGTTCGTCGGGCGTTTCTGTGCGGAGACGATCCGATTTCCGGTCAGTCTTTCGAGCATCGTCGAGAATGGATTCGGCAGCGTCTCGAGTTCCTCGCCAGTGTCTTTGCGATCGACTGCCTGACCTACACCGTGATGCACAATCACATCCACTTGGTCCTGCGTAGTCGACCGGATGTGCTAGCGACTTGGAGCGACGAAGAGGTGGCCAGGCGATGGCTGCGGCTATTTCCGCACCGACGAAACAAAGACGGCTCGCCTGCCGAACCAACCGAGCCTGAGATCGGCATGATCGTCAACGATCCCGAGCGACTTGCTCAGCGACGGACTCGGCTGAGCGACTTAAGCTGGTGGATGCGATGCACGGCGGAAAACATAGCCCGGCGAAGCAATGCCGAAGACGAGGTGACCGGTCACTTTTGGGAAGGACGCTACAAAGCCGTTGTGCTGCTCGATGAAGCGTCGCTGTTGGCCTGTTCGGCCTACGTCGACTTGAACCCGATCCGGGCGGCGATCGCCGAGACTCCCGAGACGAGTCCGTACACCGGCGCGAAGGATCGTATTGACGACCTGCACGAGCGTAGCGATCGTTCACGAATGAGCACTCATGACTGGGAACGGAGCAGGCGTCGCGAGAAGAGTGGTTGGATGAGCCCGATCGAGATCAGCGAACGAAACGACGCGATCGGGGCGGACGTCGACAGGAGCGGGCGCCGAGCGAGCAAGAAGGGTTTTCTTTCGATCTCGATGCAAAGCTATCTCGAGCTATTGGACTGGACCGGTCGTCAGATTCGCGAGGACAAAGGCTGCGTCATCCCATCGCACTTGGCGCCGATCCTCTCCCGGTTGGGCTTGGACTCGCATGATTGGTGCGATCTGGTGAAGAAGTTTGGCCGCATGTTCAAGCGGGCAGCCGGAACAGCCGAGAGCTTGGCGGGTGAAGCGACCCGCCGCGGCCAGAAGTGGCTCTGCAGTCCGGGCAGCCCGTTGCAAGCGGGCCAGTAGCGTCAGGCGACGCTTCTCTATTTGTCAAGCAAGCAGACATGAAGGTTCTGTGCTGCGCCGACCTCTGCGTTGGCGGCTATCAGCCGCCTTGCTGCACCGCAGGACCTTCGTCTAACGGCTTGCACACAAGAAGATAGGTCCGAGGTTTCTGATCGGCCAGGACAAATTGTTTTCAGTCCCCTTTCAGAGCCCCCCTTTCAGCGCCCTGAATCGAGCTCAGTTAACCTTTGCCTGTCCCTTTAGAGGGCGCCTTTAGAGGGCGTTTAAAGGGCATGAGCCTCGAATCGAGCTCGGCTAACTGTTGCCTGTCCCTTTAAAGGGAAGCTCGGCTTGCTTTTGCCTGTCCCTTTTAGACCTGTCCTTTTAGACCGGAAGACTTATTTGTTTGCGGAGTGATCAACTCGAAGCGTGGGACTTGTGCAAACATGGCCGCGTTCTACCATGCGTTCGCGTGGCGTCTAGGCTTACCGGCTTCGATCGCGTGCGTGGGCTCGCACTACCTGATACGATTTGACGATGGAAAGATCCAGTACAACTACGAAGCGACGCCATCTGGATTTGGCGGTTTCAAGTCGGACCCAGACGAGTATGTAATCGCGAAATATTCTCTTCCAGAAATTGCAATCTCGTCCGGCTCGGATCTGCGAGCCCTGACGGCCCGTGAAGTGTTGGGTGTCAACTACAGCATGAAGGCGAGGCACCTTCGCGATGTCGGGTTGCTGGCGGGCTCGCTGGAACAAATATTGCTGTCCGAACCCGAGTGGCTTCTGGCGAGACACTTAATGCCATCGAAGCGAATGGTCTATCGCAATCAAATGTCAGTCTCACTGCTACGCGACGAGTCCCTCTTTTTGCCAACCGAAACGGGGCATCCGCGAACGCTTGTCGCCGAGTTCTAAAATTTCTCTGACCGACACCGTTTCGACCGAATCTCGCCAAGTTTGCGGACTATCAGTGGGACGCTTCGCCCTGCCAGTTTTCAGCGAGTCTGGTTGACCAGCGAGCGGACGGCGATTTGGATTCTTTGCGCGATCGTGCGGTTTTGGTAACCGATGTCGGTGTGAAGCGTTGACAGCGTGGGCAGTCGCTCGGCCGCTTGCGGGTCGAGAGCGATGCGAGCCTTGAAGTGCGGTTCGACGAGCGTAAAGTTTTTTGCGTTGGATGATTCGTCCGTACGAACCGATAAGGGGCCACCGTGGATCGCGGCCAGCGATGGTGTCGGCAGACGCTCGGTCGCTTGCGGTTCGATCCGCCGCAGGATCGCATCGACGGCGGTTCCGTCCAGCGCCGATACACGAACCACTTCATCGATCCGTGGTGTCACGCGGTCGACGTCCGACTGGGTGATCCAAGCCGTGATTTCTTTGTCGCTTGGTTGAGCAATGGTTAGCAAGGCATCGCCTTCTCGAACGTACGTTTGCAGCTTCAATTCGAGGTCTCGCGCGATGACGGTTCCGCTGCGCGAAGCGACTACGTTGAGGGACTGCGTTTGCGTGTTCACGCTTGCGATTTGTGTCGCGAGCGATTCTTGGTGCTGCTGGACGACCGAGCGGGCCGCGTCGTCGTGGGCTTCGATGGCCGATCGCAATCGGACGTCGTTCTGCGCTCGCTCGATTTCCAAACCTCGCTGCCGGGCCATCAGGTCGACGTTTTCGAGCGACATCAACACGTCGCCTTGGTTCACTCGATCACCATCGGACGCACGTGAATCTGCGTGACGATGCCGTCGCAGCGACTGCGAACCAAACATTCGGGTCGATAGTCGATCGTTGCGGCAACGCGGATACTCGTCGGGATCGGAATCCAGAAGATGGCGGCCACCGATGCGAGCGTGATGACGGATCCAACGACGATCGAGCGGACGGCGGCGTCTGGGTTTTCGGATCTCAGGTGCAACCACTGGTTCGCGAGTTTCTTGATCGGACGTCCGATCCAGGCGGCAAGTCCGACGCCGGCGATCAACACGCCCGCTCCCTCGAACATCGCCGACGCCGTGATTGCAAGCGTCACGCAAACCAGTACTCGCCACGCAAACGCCGCCACACCGTAGAGCGGGCACAAAGAAACATCGCCATCCGGAAAACGGGCTCGGCGAAACGTTCAGGCCCACGATCCAGCGGCGTCCAAACCGATTTAGCGCCGCGGAACCTTCCGACGCCAAGTTGGGAACCTCGATCAGGTCCGCCAAGATGAAGTAACCATCAAACCGCATCAACACGTTTGCATTAAAAACGATTGTTGACACGCCAGCGGTCATGACGGTTTGCAACAACCATTGACGCACCAGGTCGTTGTCTTGAAACATGCACCAAGCGATCATCGCGATCGCCGCCACCGTCCATTCCGCGAACATTCCCGCGGCCGCGACCCCGATCCGTGACCAACGCGAACTCATCCGCCAACAGTTGGTCACGTCGACGTAGGCTAGCGGCGCGAACAAAACAAACACGACGCCGGCCTCATCCACCGATCCGCCCAAACGCCGGCAAGCGATCGCGTGCGCGGCCTCGTGAATCAGCTTCAACCCGACCCACGTCAACACCCAGTGCAACCAGGCCCTGCGGTGGAAGACGTTGCCGGCCGACGACCAAATCGAATCAGACTCGACCGCCAGCAACACGGCACCCACGATCACGACGACGATCGACTGCCACGACGGCGCGAGCACCAAACAGCCAACGGACACCATCGGCGAATCGGTCGATCCATCGGTTCGCGTTTCGAATCGGAATCTTCATCCAAAACGGATTCAAACGCGATGCCAGCGACGCGTCGCGGGCCACCGCATGCGTCGATGTCTCGGACCCCATCGTCGCCAACCCATTTTCCAGTAACCATCGTACGACGGTTGTCGCCTGGGACATCGACAACGCGGCCGGACCCAATTGCGATGCCGAGACGGAACATGCCGCCGCGATGCTGGTCTTTCCATCCAGCAGCGAAACCAACGCGTATTCTTCGTACCCAAGATGGTAAAAACGTCGCTGCGAAGACGATTCGATTCGCACGATCGTTTCACCGCGTTGACGCATCGGCCAGAACCGAAGCCCATCGACCAGCCGGATCGGTTGCTGGTTCAGGTCCAACGTGCCGACGTCGCGCGACCGAATCTCAAGACTGGTCATCGGTCACGCTCCGATCGCGTGTCGGCAAGCGTGGTAGGCCTTATGAAACAATGACCAACCGAGCGAGCATCGGTCGCTGGTGATCTTGCCGCGTCCTTTCATGCCAGGTCGAAGCAGCGCGTCGTCGTTGTTGATAACGGCTTCGGCGATGAAGACGTTCTTGTCGTCGCGAATTTCGGCGCGAGGATGAACCTTCTCGATGACGGCGTTGAACGTCTGGTTGGGAAAGGCGTGCAAGTAAAAATGAATCGGCATTTCTGCGCGAGTCATCGCGTAGTCCGATTCCGGCACCGCCAACTCGACTCGCATCTTTCCCAGCGGCGCGATCTCGAACAGGACATCGCCGCGCGTCATCGGCATGCCCTCGGATTCTTTCCAGTCGCCGCTGATGACGACGCCATCGACGGGGCTGCGAATTTCCAGATGATCGCGGCGGTGTTGCAGGACGGCCTTCTGCATTTCCAAACGCTGCGTTTCCAGTTCGGCGATCTTACTGGCCGCAAAATCGTGACCGGCCATCGTGCTTCGACGCTCTTGCTTGGTCTGATTTAACTGAGCTTCGATGCCCGCCATTTCGTAATCGATTTCGCGTGGGTCGATCGTGGCGATCAACTGGCCGGCCGTCACTTCGTCGCCCGGTCGGACGCTGGCCGATTGCAACGTGCCATCAAACCCGACCGCGACGAACCGGCGCGTCAGCGGTTGCATTTCGGTTTCGGTGCCGACACGATAACGTACCGGTAGAGCCATCGCGGACAAACAGATTCCGGCGACGATCCATTTCCAGCGATTGCCGCGAGCGGATATCGATTGAGAAATTCCGGTAGCCGATTCGCGAAAGCGAAGACGGCGTTTGACGATCGATCGAGCACAGCTTCGCGGCGACCAGCGGCACGGTGACTCGCAGAAACGAATCCGCCGAAGTCGACGATCCATTGACCACGACCAAGACACCGTGCGACGTCCCGTCGGCGTCCGTCAAGCAGACGGTCACGACGGACTTGGCATAAACTTCCGTCGCCATCTGGGCGATCGCGCGAGCGGCCAAACGATCAGCCGGGTTGATGGCGGGCCAGTGACAGGTGCCACCTCGCGCGATCGCTTCCTCGCACGCCGCGTCGATGATGCGTCCTTCCGCGGATGCTTTCCAAGTCGACGCTGCTTCGGTGTCGGCGATTCGGCGAACCGCTTGCTGCGGTTGCTTTCGCCAAGCCAAGATCACCCGATCGGCAGACACGATCGAAGCGATCCGCCGAACCAACAGCTCCGCCGCGCCCGCCAGCGTGGACTCGGCATCCAAATCTGATTGCAGTTCCAACACCGACGCCAGCGTTTGCAATTGTTCCAACGTCGACGCGACCACATCGACGGACGATTGCTCGTTCGCCGCGGTGTCGCGTCGCCGGGAAGGCGTCGGTTCGGAGGCGGGGATGTTCAATTCAGTTTCAATTCATCGGCCCGCGTGACTCGCGTTGGCACGACTTCGGACTTCAAATCCCAAACGCAAACGACGCCGCACGGAATCGTTCCGGCCTTGTTATCGATCCGCACCTTGACCGTCACGGATGCACTTTCGGGTTCCGCGATGGGTGAAACGAATTCGATCACGCCGTCGCAGCGCTGATTGTCCGAACCATACGAAAGCGAAACGGTTTGACTTTTCGCGAGGTCTCCGGCCGATGCGATCGGTACCGAAAAGGTCGCCTTTAAGGTTTCCAAATGAACGATTTGCATGACGACCGGATCGTGCGGCGAAACGTATTCGCCTACTTCTTTGGTAATTGAAACCACGACGCCGTTGATCGGTGATTCGATGCGACGTTGAGCGATCTGCGCTTTGACGCGTTCCAGTTCCAGACGTCGGACTTCGATGTCTTCGAGCGCACTTTGTTTCCGAGCACTTGCTTGTTTGTGTTCGCCTTCGCTGCGTTGAAGTTCTCGATCGGTGGCGTTGCCGTTTGCCAGCAAGCTTTGGTAGCTGTCGCGTTGTTGGCTGCGGATGAACAGATCGGCTTCCGCGGCCAGCAGCGACCCCGTTGCTCGGCTAGCCGTTTCGGCCAAGTCCATCGACGCTTGCAACACGCGATCATCCAGCTTTGCCAACAACTGATGCTTCGCGACGACATCGCCCTCGCGAACGACGATTGTTTCGACGATGCCGATTTCGGCCGCCGGCACATCGACGCGCTGGTACGGTTCGATGAAGGCTTCCAGTTCGGCCGCATGCACGCCGCCGTCGACGCTGGCCAGCATCGTGATCGCGAACATCATCGATGCGATGCGACCGGACGGAGTGAAAAAGTTTGTTTTGTGATTCATGAGGTTGGACTTTTAAAGCTGATAACAACGTTGGTTGGCGGACGGCTTGGACGCCATCGCTTGCAGCACTTCCATGTCTTCCCTCAGCAACCGTCGTCGCAGCGCCGCCGATCGACGTTGTTGCTGCCGTTGAACGCTGGCGATCGTGGCGTCGAAGCTTAAATCTTCTTGGCAAACTTGATCGCCGAGCCTTCGCAAGATCGCGCGGCCGATCCAAGGGGCGATCTCGCGAACCAACGGGTCCGTCGCGGCCACATAAGTACGACACGATCCCGCATCGCCGCAGCGTGCGGCGCGTCCGATCAGTTGACGGTCGACGCGAGCGAGAAGATGCATTTGCGAAAGGATGACGTGCAAGCCGCCGCGCCGTGACACGGCCTCGTCGATCGCGATGTCGGTGCCACGTCCGGCAAGTCCGGTGGCCACGGTGATGACTCCGCAATCGATCGCCGAGTCGCCGGCACAGATGACTTGTCCCGCGGACGCGATGACGGCTGCTTCGTCGGCGTCTTGGACTCCATTAAGAAGTTGGAAGTCCAACCCTCGTCGTCGCATCTCGATCGCGATCGCTTGACTTTGCACGATCGTCAACGTGCCGACCAGCACCGGACGTCCCCGGCGTGACACCGCGACGGCTTCATCGACGATCGCATGGATCTTTTCTGCTTCGTTGATGGCAAGCCGCGTCGGCAAGACCACCCGTCGCGGCGGCGTGCGAAGCGGGATCGTGACGACGGGCAAGCCATAGACGTCCGAAAACTCTGCTTTGCAATCCGTCGCCGTTCCGGTCGTTCCGCCCAGGAAGGCGTATTGTTTGACGAAGCGTTGGCGAGTGATGCGGGCGATTGCTTGAGACGATGGACGGATCGGCAGACCTTCGCGAGCTTGGATGGCTTGCTGCAATCCATCCACCCAAGATCGATCCGGATAAATGCGTCCGGTCGATGCATCGGCGATCGCGACCGATCGATCGCGGATGATGTAATCGACATCGCGTGCGTAGTGATGCTTTGCCCGCAGAGCCAACAACACGTAATCGTTCCACGGACGAGAAGCATGCTGGCCGCGGAGAACGTCGTGTCCAGATGAACCCGCTTGAACCCTTCCGTCGTCCACTCGATCGATCGATCGCTGCCGACGACATAGTCGCGATCGACCCGCAAGGATCCGGCCATCGCGAAAGCCGCCAAGTGCAATTCGGCGTCGGTGGCTTCACCTTTGGTGGACGTGCCAAGAATCAGCGGCGACACCGCATCGTCGATCAGGACGTGATCGATTTCGTCGATGATGATGTTGACCAAGCCTCGCTGGATCAAGCCGCCACCTTTCAGTCCAACATCCACGCCGCGAAGCCGCGCGAGCGTTTGCGATCCGATGGGAGACTGGCCGGCCATCGAAAGGCTGGCTTGATCGCGTAAGTGATCAAACCCGAACGTGTGACCGGCCGCGTAAGTGACATCGGCTTGATAGGCGACTGATCGAGCTTGCGAGTCATCGTCATCATCGACAAACGCCGTCGTCATGCCCAGTCGGCTGAACGTGTCGGCCAACTGGTCACGGTCGCGACAGGCCAAATAGCGGTTGGGCGTTGCGACGTGAACACCTCGGCCGTCGAGCGATTTTAAGTACGCGGCGAGCGCCACCGCCATCGTCTTGCCTTCGCCGGTTTGCATTTCGGCGATTCCGCCGCTGCTGATCACGACGCCGGCTTGAATCTGCGATTCGAACAACGTCAAGCCCAGGCTTCGGCGAACCGCTTCGACGAAGCACGCCGTTGCCAGCGCGATCTGACTTGTTGATTCGCTGACGTCGATGAGGCGACCGAGCGACAGACGCAGTTTCGTGTCGTCGAACGTTTGAATCGCCCCCGCGAGGTCTTTCGATTGCTTGACGACATCGTCAACGAACGTGGTCAGTGAACGAGAGGTTGGAACATCGCTTTTGGTCGCGACATTGAACCTCGGTAGCCTTAATTTCATGGCAACGCGACCTCTTCGATCATGGCGCTGTCGATGTCGTCGGCTTGGTTCATCATTCCGCCGGTCGGTGCGATCGACGCGATCGAAAGCGCATCATCCATCCGCAGCAGCACGCCCATCGACCTCCGCAACTGGACCCACGACATGGCGTAGGAAATTTGCGCGGCGACCAAGGCGCGTTCTTGGTCGGCCAATCGTTCTTGCGCGTCCAACAGATCGTCGATCAGCACCACCGCCGACTCGCTGGGATCGGGCAGGTATCGCCAACGATCGTTCAGGTAATCGACTTCGGCGACCGCGGCATCGATGGCCTGTTTCTTGGCGATCATTTCGTGAAAGGAAGTGTGCGTTTCGCGAACCGAGATTTCGACTTCGGTGAACGTCTCTTCGGCGGTCTGTTGAAAGTCGTGGATCGCTTTGGACATCTCCCAACGATTTCGGTTTAGCCTCGCTTCGGCGGCGCGGTTTCCGACCGGACGTTCGAACAACAGCCCGGCCGCGTAGCTCGGACGTCCATCGCTGAACTGGTTGCCGAGCGCTCCGAACGTGTTGCGGTTTGCGTCCAGTCCCGCGACGTAACCGCTAAGGATCAAGTCCAGACGCGGCAAAATTTGATTTCGTGCCACACCGACTCGCACGGACGTTGCGTGAACGGTTCGGATCGACTGGGCGATGTCGGGCCGCTGGTCCAGCGCCGTGATGGTGGCTTGGCGAGTGGACAGGGGCACCGCTTCGGATAGCGGCAACTCGACCGGCAACCACTCCCAGGTGCTCGCTTGGACCAGGTCCGAACTTCCGGTCAGCAAACGCAGCTTCGCCTGGGCGTTGCGGATCGCGGTTTCGCTGCGCACCAAATCGGAACGTCGGTTCGCGATCGCTGCGTCGGCGCGAAGGATTTGCCGGCGTTGTGAATCGACTTCGCCACGAGCGTGAAGAATGTCGCCCAGTTCGATCGCTCGTTGCAGCAAACGTTGTCGTTGCAGGAACGTCGCGCGAGCTTGATACAGGCTCCAGTAAGCTTGCGTGACGTCGACCAAGTGACCTTCGAGTTCTTGCCGCACTTCGCTGGTCGTCAGTTGCAAATCGATCCGCGCCAGCAGCACGCCAACGGTGTTGACCGCGACGCCGCGATCTCGCATCAACGGCTGAGTAAAGTTCAGTTCCATCCGCGTGGTGCCCTGCGGATTGGGAACCAGGAACGTCGAGTTATTGGACTGGAAGCCGCCGCGCTGAACCAGTTCCACCGCCGATCCACCACGATTCTGCTTTCGCAAACCGGCCGACGAAAACAGATGCTCGTCGCGAAACCTTCCAAATGCCGTTCCCGTGGTCAGCAGGCTTCCGATCGGTTCGTTCGTGTCGGCGAACTTGCCGTCGACGAACGCCAATGCATCGAATCGCGAATCGGCGATCGTCAAGTCGCTGCGACGAATCTGCGGTTCGGTCAAAACGGATTGGATGTAGGGCGATGAAACGAGGGCCGCTTGAACCAGCCCACCGACGTCGACGGGAAGGCTTTCGCGGGCTAATCCGATCGGCGATTGCAGCAGCGGTTCCCACCAAGGATCGATCGTCACCACCGCGTCGCTGATGGCAATTTCCGTGACCGCATCGGCGGCGTCCGGCAATTCGTCTGCGCGAACGCGATACGGATCCAGCGTCGTGCCGTAGCGCCCGTGGCCGACCGGCGTTGGGACTCGCGAGTACGCATCCCATGGATCGGACGACTGCGAAAGGACGGCTGCGGGAATCGACGAGATCGTTTCCTGGGCGTTCAGCCGAGTCGTTCCGCTAGCGCATGCTGCCGTCACGATGGCGATCGGCATCACGGCGATCAGCTTTAGCCGTCGTTGCGAAGGCGGTTTCACCAATGGGTTTCACGACGAGATGGAAAGAGATTCAAACGAGTACCTTTCGGATGATTCGGCATAATCGTTGTGGTCACTCCAGTCAGAATCCTGGCCAAGCGTCGCGTGATCAATAGGCGACGAGTTTGGGAAGATCGGGTAAGCACTCGGTGAACAACACTGACGATAGGGGATCCCGCCAGGGTTCAGGCCGGACTGAACCCTGGCGGGATCAGCTACGTTAACTCCGTCAGTTATTGATCACGCGATGCTTCGCGGTCGGTTGCAATCGGATTGATCGTCAAAGGTTATCTGAGCGACGCGTTCGATTGCGCAATCGTTTCGGACTGGAAACAATTTGACGCCCCGGCCGCCAGAATCTTCTAGCCTTCCAACGGACGAACTTGTCGCTCTCGAACGACGAAGCTGGGCAACGCATTTTTGACACGGGACGGATACGGACGCCGGTCACGATCATGAACTCAACGCAATTGAACTGGCGAGATCGCTGGCGGATGACCGCTGACCAATGGACGGCGCGAACGCGTGAAACATTGGTTCAGGGTTTCAAGCAATCGTCCTGCGACGCCTGTCCCGTTCACCAAACGCCATCGCCGAAGATGATGACGTTGGAACCGCGAGTGCTGTACAGCGCCACGCCGATTGACCTCGCCATGATGGCGATGGATCAGCCCGCGATGACTGCCGAACTTGACATTCAGAATGACCAAGTGCAGTCCGACCAAATGCAACTCGCATCAATCCACCAGGTTGCAAGTCCGCATGACGTGACCGAAGTCGAGATCGTTATCATCGATGCCATGGTATCGGACGTTCAACGTCTGCTGGACGACTTGAATCAGTCCGACCGCAATGTCCAGGTCTATGTGCTGGATGGAACGCGAGATGGCGTCACGCAGATCACCGCGATCTTGGAAGGACGCGACAACGTCGGCTCGTTGCACCTAGTAAGTCACGCCGAAAATGGCCGCATTCGACTCGGTTCAAGCTGGATCGGAGCCAGCAATTTGGACGCGCACGCCGGCCAGATCGCGGGCTGGCAACCGAGCCTGACCAGCGACGCGGACCTATTGATCTATGGATGCGATCTTGCCGCGACCAGTGATGGAAGGCTGCTACTCGATTCCGTTGCGGCGCTGACCGGTGCGGACGTGGCGGCCAGTGATGACACGACCGGCCACGCCGACTTCGCCGGCGATTGGACGCTGGAATACCAGGTCGGCAACATTGAATATGACTCGGTATTCAGCAAGACACTGGAATCGACTTGGCGTGGCAAGCTTGCCGTCTTCACGGTCCAGCACACCGTCGACGAAACCAACAATCCGGCACTGCTATCGCTGCGAGACGCGATCTTGGCCGCCAACGCGGCGTCCGGCACCGACACGATCGTGTTGAGCGCGACGACCTACGAGATATTGCTGACCGGACCGAGCGGCGGTGAACTGGTGATTACCGACGACCTGATCATCACGGTCGACGGGAGCGGCACCGCAACGATCGACGGGAATGGCCTGGACCGAGTCTTCAAGATCGATGGAGCGACGGTCACGATGTCAAACTTGGTCATCACCGGCGGGGATAAGAATGACGGGGGAGGAATCAAGATTGAATCGGATGGTCATCTGACGTTAAACCGAGTTGTCGTCACCGGCAACATGGCGGGCGACGGAGCGGGCATTCACAATAAGGGCGAGCTGTACCTGACCGACGTCACGATCAGCAACAACGGATCGCTGGCAGGCACATCCTTCGGCGGCGGCCTTTCCAACGATGGAATCGCGTCTTTCGAGCGAGTTACGTTTTCCAACAACCGCGCCGACAAGGGCGGCGGCCTGTACCACAAAGAAGACGCCGGATCACTAACGATCAGCCGAACCACGTTTAGTGGGAACCAGGCCGGTGACCAGGGTGGAGGATTGTATCTGGCCGAAGACGCCACCATCGTTCATGCGACGATCACCGCGAACAGCGCCGGCGATAAAGGCGGCGGCATCTACATCGATGAGGGAACGATCACGATCGCCAATTCGATCGTCGACCAAAACACTTCTGGATCGTCCGGTGCGAACGTTCGCGGCAGCGTCGACTCACGGGGCTTCAACATTTTCGGCAGCTCCGGCGGGATGAACGGAACGATCGGATCGGATCGGGTCAATCAGTCCGCCGGCCTGTTGGCCTTGGCCGACAACGGTGGGTTCGTGAGGACGCACCAGTTGAACGTCGGCAGCGTCGCGATCAACGCCGGCACGTTTGATGGTGCCTCGATCGTGGACGCTCGCGGGTTGTACGTGGTGGACGGGCGAAACGACATCGGTGCGGTCGAGCGCGGCGGCGTGCTGACCGATCGTATCTATTTCGTTGATCGCAGCGGCAATGCGATCCGTTCGGCCAATCGGGATGGCAGCGGCGTGGCGGACATTTTGACCGGCCTGATTAATCCGACCAACCTGCTTGTGGATGTCGTCCATAAAAAGATCTATTGGAGCGAGCCGGGACAGGATCAAATCCGTCGCGCCGACCTGAACGGAACCAACGTCGAGACGTTCTTGAGCAGTTTGACAGCGCCGCAAATGATGGCGATTGACTACGCGACCGGTTCGTTCTTTTGGATCGAGAATAGCCTTAGCATCAACCGCGTCAGACGGTCAGATTTGGACGGATCGAACATCACCACCGTGGTTTCGACTTCGCTTTCCGGGCCGAGTCATTTGGTCGTTGATTCCGAAAACGGTCACCTTTACTTCAGCGATCAAGACCTGGGAAAAATTGAACGGGTCAATTTCGATGGCAGCGGACGCGTGACGCTGGTTGATCTTCCGTTCGGAAATGCCGTCAACTCGTTCGCGTTGGATCCTACCAGCCGGCGGATTTACTGGACCCATCATGAAATGTTCGCGAACAATCAAGACGGCATCTACTACCAGGAACTGGGTGCTGGTGGTGCGACGAAGCTGATCGGACAGAACGGAAAGATTCTCGACACGGTGTTGGTCGATCCGCATACCGGACAATTGTTTTATACAGAACAAAACGACAATCAGATTTACTCCGCGAACATTGATGGCGGCAACATCCAAGCGTTGCCGGTTGGTTCGATTGGACAAGCAAGGGGCATCGCATTTGGTCCCAGTGCCGATCCCGTCGCCATCCTTCCCGGTTCGATCTCGATAAACGAAGGCAGCGACCTGAATCTGTCGGCAGCGGCCTCGTACGATGTCGACGGTGGCGGCCTGATCTATCGATGGGACTTGGACAACGACGGAATCTTTGGCGAAACCGGCGAACCAACCACCGAAACCGCAACCGTCACTTGGAACACGCTGGCGAATTTTGGGATCGTCGATCAAGGCACGTTCACGATCAGCGTCCGTGTCGAAGACGGACGGGGCGGCTTCGACATCGCGTCATCCTTGCTGACAGTAAACAACGTCGCGCCGACAATGGGTGGGAACCTGTCTATTTCGCGACCCGAGAATCAGACCGACGTGATCGTCGTCAACGCGACCGACCCCGTCGATGCGGTGACCTATTCGCTGGCCAGCGGAGAGGACCAGAGCGCGTTCGAGATCAATCCGACGACCGGACAGTTGAGCTTCAAATTGGCACCTGACTTTGAAATGCCGGGTGACTTTGATGGAAACAATGTCTACTTCGTCGTCGTGATGGCGATCGATGACGACGGTGCCACCGCATCGCAATCCATTTCCGTCACGGTCACCGATGTCGCCGATGGAACGGTCGGGATCACGGCGGAAACGGATTCGTATAACGTCGCCGAAGATAGCACGCTCGTTCGCGACGCCGCATCCGGGGTGCTTGCTAACGATACGGTGTCGCCGTTCGCAACGCTGACGGCAACCCTGGTCGGTGGCAATCCGGCGAACGCCTCCTCATTCGTGTTGAACAGCGATGGATCGTTCACGTACACGCCGGATGCAAACTACAACGGCACGGACACGTTTCTTTACACCGCGACGGACGGGACGACGACATCCGACATCACCACGGTTACCATCCACGTCGGCGCGGTGAACGATGCTCCCACCAACCTAACCATCGACAACGCGTCCGTTTCGGAAAACGCCGACGGGCAAGTCATCGGAAACTTGACGGTCACGGATGTCGACGCCGGCGACACGCACACATTCGCGGTCAGTGACAATCGCTTTGAAGTGGTCGGAGGCGCGTTGAAGTTGGTCGCCGGGCAGTCGCTTGACTTCGAAGCCGAGCCCACGATCAGCCTGTCCGTCACCGCGACGGACACCGGCGGCGAGTCGTTCCAGCAATCGTTCACGATCACCGTGGTCAATCAAAACGAGGCTCCCACCAATTTGTCGATCGACAACCAATCCGTTTCGGAGAACGCCGACGGACAAGTCGTCGGGAACTTGACCGTGACCGACGCCGACGCCGGCGATTCGCACACCTATGTGGTCAGCGACAACCGCTTTGAAGTGGTTGGTGGCGCGTTGAGGTTGGTCGCGGGACAGTCGCTAAACTTTGAAGCCACGCCCACGGTCAGCCTGTCGGTCACCGCGACCGACATCGGCGGCGAATCGTTTCAGCGATCCTTCACGATTGTCGTTGGCGACGTGAATGAAAGTCCCACCATGGTCACGCTATCAAACAGCATGGTCAATCACGACGTCGCCGGACAAACTGTCGGCTCGGTCGGCGTCTCGGATCCCGACGACGGTGACGCGCACAGTTGGTTGGTCGATGACGCCCGGTTCGAGATCGTGGCCGGGGAATTTAGGTTGAAGCCCGGCGAGAGAATCGACGGCGGCGTGGAATCCACGATCAACATCCTGCTAACGGCAACGGATGCTGGCGGATTGAACACGAGTGCGTCGTTCACCTTGAACGTGAGCGAACCGGACGCTCCACGGCCGAAGTTTCAAGTTCCGATCTTGCCGCAGGGAATCACCTCGCCGGACGAGCGACGGGCGTCGTCGACCTCCGGAACCGAGGAAACGTCGATCGATTCGTCCGACTCCCCCGCGGATTTGGAACGCGCGTCCAAACGATCGGGTGAAGATGCGTCGGCGGAATCCGGCAATGATGAGTCCGGCGACGACGGTCAGTCCAACACGGCGGTCGGATCCGTGGGAGTTGGCAACGGCACAACGCCGAACGGACTACCTGGAACCGAGCGTGACGGCGATGAAGCGATGATTGCCGGATTGTTGGAATCGACGAATGAAGATAGTGCTCGCGAAAATGGATCGGACGTCTTCGGTGCCGCGATCACGATGGCAACCGATAGTGAAAACACTTCGTCGGGGGATCGAGGCAGCTCGCTTGGTTCGTCAGACGTTGAAAACGGTCGCCGACAGGGTGCCCTCCACAGCGATTTCTTTACCGGAACGGCGACGAAGTTGGACATTGGTTTGATGACCAAGCCAGGTGCGATGTGGACGGAACTTGACGCGCAGCGAAATTTGGTCGAGAGCCAAATCCAGGGCGACTTGATTGTCGTCGGTGCCGCGGGCGCTGCCGCGTCTAGCGTGACCGTTGGTGTCGTCGCCTGGGCACTTCGCAGCGGCATCTTGGCGTCTGGCCTATTGGCACAAATGCCAGCTTGGCGTGCATTCGATCCGTTAATGATCATGCAAGGCGGTGGAGAGGCAAGCGACAACGAATCCCTAGAAGAACTGATGGCTCGACGGTCCGAAGCGCTCGATCGAGACGAAGAAATCGCGGTTTAACCAAACATCAGAATTCAATGTCGCTCAGCTCTCCGAGCTAATAGCGATGCTTTACGCCAACAGCTCGGAGAGCTAAGCGACACTTCAAACTTTAAATCAAAACAAGCTTGTGTTTGCTAAGCGTTGCGAACCGACCAACTGCGCTCCGCGCATTCCAACCTCCATCTTTCCCTGTCTTTATGAAACGTCTCTATCAAAAAATACCGATCCGCGTTCGCATCTCGATTGGGTTGGTTGGATTGGTCGTGGGGACGCTGCTGTGCGCGAGCGCGTTTGGTTTCTTTCCCAATGAGCAACGGCAAATCCTTGTAGGACGTGCAAAGCTTTGCGAAACACTCGCGATCAGCGGCACGGCAATGGTGTCCGCAGAACAGTTTGAGTCGTTGGATATCATTCTGCATTCCATCGTCGCAAGGGATTCGCAAATCAACAGCATTGGACTGCGTAGCGAAGACGGAACGCTTGTTGTTGCAACCGACCGACATTCAGAAGTTTGGCTTCAAGATTCATCCAACGATACCACGCACATGTCGGTACCCATCTTTCGATCGGGAAAGCGGGTCGGCCGTTTGGAGGTCGCGTTCGAATCGACGGCAGGGTTTCTCGGCATGAACTATTGGGCACCTGCTTGGTTATTGGTCGTGATGGTGCCCGCTTGCTTACTGCAATTTTCATTTTTCCTTCGCAAGACATTGGAAAGCTTGGATCCGCACGGTGCGGTGCCAAAGCACGTTCGCGACACTTTCGACCGATTGGCCGTCGGAGTACTACTGATCGACGATCGAAACCGCATCATCTTGATGAACAAACTATTGGCCGAATCAATCGCGATGGACTGCGAAGCTGCCGTCGGAAATCGGCCGGATTCAATTGCTTGGATCTCAGACCAAGAACTTCCGTGGGAAGAATCCCTTCGTACTGGCGCGATGGTCAACGGTCGATTGCTTCGTCTTGTAGTCGATGAACGTCAGCGAACTTTCAACGTGAACACCACGCCCATATTGGGGTGTGGCACGATGGTTACCCTGGAAGACATCACCGTTTTGGAAGAGAACAAGATCGAGCTGGCTCGTGCTCGCGATGCCGCTGAGGCCGCCAATCAGTCCAAGAGCGATTTCTTGGCGAACATGAGCCACGAAATCCGCACGCCGATGAACGCGATTTTGGGATTTACCGAAGTCCTCCGTCGCAACCTTGAACGCGATGAGAACAAACGACGCAAACACCTTAACACCATTCACAGCAGCGGCACGCATCTGCTGAATCTGATCAATGACATCTTGGACCTTTCCAAGATCGAAGCGGATCGGATGGAAGTCGAATCCATCCCCGTCGATATCGCCGCGATCATTTGCGAAGTGGTCACCGTCATGCGGGTTCGGGCGGAAGAAAAGTCGATTCGCTTGGACTATGAATTTGATGGTGAAATTCCCGAAACGATCGTATCGGACCCGGGTCGGATTCGGCAAGTCGTGACCAACTTGGTCGGCAACGCGATCAAGTTTACCGAAACCGGTTCCGTCCAGATCAGGACCTCGGTCGGAATCGACGCGGGACGTCCCATGGTCACGATCAGAATCATCGACAGCGGCATTGGAATGACCTCCGCAGCCGCCGCCAAAATCTTTGACCCGTTTTCGCAAGCCGACGCGAGCGTGACGAGACGATTCGGCGGAACAGGACTGGGACTTTCGATCAGCAAACGGTTCGCTGAAGCACTCGGCGGTGGCATCAGCGTGACCAGCGAAGAAGGCGTCGGAAGCACGTTCACGATCGTGCTTGATGCGGGCGATTTGACGGACGTCGTGTGGCGGAATCCTGACATCGCGAGACTCGAGAATGCGACACAGTTGGAAACACACGTTGCCATTCGTGTCCCCGGCTTGAAGGTTTTGTTGGTCGACGACGGACCAGAGAATCGCGACTTGATGAGCGTGATCTTGGACGAAGCGGGCGCGGACTACGCGATGGCCGAGAACGGATTGGAGGCCATCGAACTTGCCAACCAGCGGACTTGGGACGTGATCCTGATGGACATGCAGATGCCGATCATGGATGGTTACACGGCCACTCGCACGCTGCGCCAGCAGGGCCACACCCTTCCGATCGTTGCGCTTACCGCCCATGCGATGCAACATGCCGAACAAGAATGCTTGGACGCGGGATGCAGTCACTTCTTGACCAAACCGATCGACTTGGACCGCTTGACTTCCACGTTGGCATCGATCGCCGGCGTGGATCTTGTGATGGAAACGCTGGCGGAGCCCCAAACGGAATCGGTCGGGGTGGATGTCACTCGCATTCATTCCACGTTGCCGATGCACAAAGAACGCTTTCGCGCCATCGTCGCCCAGTTCGTGGACCAATTGGATCAGCGTTTTGACGCGATCGAACATGCGTTGCAACGCGGCGACGCGGATGAACTCCGCGAGATGGGCCACTCGCTTAAGGGTGCCAGCGGGAACTGCGGTTTCGGCCAAGTGGCTGACGTGGCATCCGCATTAGAAGTCCAAGGTCGCGATGGGGAACTGGACGCCATTGCCGCGACCTTGTCGGAACTTCGTCGCATGCGAACGTTGATCGAGGTCCCCGATCCCGCACCATCGGTTTAATCCATTCACTCATGATCCTTCTGTGTCCCCTGATTGCAACTGCGAGTGAAAACCTGTTCTTGAAGAATAAATTTTTTGAGAATTCTTGATCACTTTTGGCCTAAGTTTGATTGTCGTTCTTTGATTCCTTTTCGATAGCCATGCACGATTCCCTCTCCATTTCCGACTCCGTCTTGATGATGCACGCTACGATGGCGGCATCTTCGGCGCACGCGTTGACGAATGAAACGGTGCGTGAAAAGATCGATGATCAAAAGGCGGTGCGGAGTGCCCAGGTCATGATCGTGGATGACGAGGCTACGAACATCGAGATCGTGCGAGCGTACTTGGAAGAAGACGGCTTTGAACACTTCATCACGACGACCGATGCAACGCTAGCGCTACCAAAGATCCGGAACCACAAGCCAGACATCGTTCTGCTGGACATCAACATGCCAAAGGTTTCGGGGTTGGAAATCCTGGAGGCGATGCGAGGCGACGCAGCGCTGAAAATGATTCCGACCGTCGTCCTGACCGCCAGCACCTCATCGGACATCAAGCTGAAAGCGCTGCGGTACGGAGCGTCCGATTTTTTGGCGAAGCCAGTCGACCCCAGCGAGTTGATCTTGCGAGTCGAAAACGTTTTGGCGGTCAAAGCCTACCAGGATCACCTTGCCGAGCAATCCGAACAACTCGAACGCGAAGTCCGCATGCGAACTCGCGAGTTGGTTCGATCGCGTCAAGAAGCGATCCACTGCTTGGCTCGCGCGGCCGAGTATCGCGACGACGATACCGGACAACATGTGCTTCGTGTGGGTCGTTACGCGGCGCTGATCTCAAAAGAATTGGGATTCGCGGACGCCGCGGTGGAATTGATCGAACACGCCGCCCAGCTGCACGACGTCGGCAAGATCGGCATCCCCGATTCGATCCTACACAAACCCGGAAAGTTGGACCCGCAAGAATTCGACATCATGCGATCGCACTGCGGCATGGGACGTCGGATCATCAATCCGCTAAGCCACGAAGAATCGATCCGGTTGAAACAGCACACCTCGGTCGGCATGCAGATCATGAACTCAACCAGTTCGCCGGTGCTAAAACTCGCGTCCGTCATCGCAGCCACGCACCACGAGAAATGGGACGGGTCGGGGTATCCCAACGGCCTCGCCGGCAACGCGATTCCGATCGAAGGAAGAATCGTCGCGGTGGCCGATGTGTTCGACGCGCTCGGTTCGGACCGTCCTTATAAAAAAGCGTTCCCGGTCGAAAAGTGCGTCGCAATTTTGAACGACGGCCGAGGAAGCCACTTCGACCCGGTCGTCTTGGATGCATTTCTGCGACGGCTGGATGAAGCCGTCGCGATTCGCGAAAGCTACGTCGACGCCTGCGACATGAGCGGCATTGGGTAGCAAAGTCGGTGCGACTAGAATGCATCGATGCCTGTCTCAAAACGCTTCCTTGCCGCTCAATCGGTCCGCCCAGCGACCTGGATGGTCGGATCGCTGATTGTTTTGTCAGCGGTGCTAGGGGCGTTGGTCGTGACCAGTCCCGATCCGTCGCGATCCCCCATTCAAATCGCCTGCGCGGCCAGCAATCGTGGGGTCATCGAAGCGGTTTGCGATCGCTATCAAAGACTCGGTCGCGGGGACGTTTCGGTCCAGTACGGCGCTTCGCAAAGCCTGTTGTCGTCGCTGATCGTTTCTGGAGTCGGCGATCTGTTCTTGCCGGCGGACGATGACTATCTGAAACTTGCCGGTGATCGGGATTTGATCTTGGATGTCTTTCCGGTTGCCCGAATGTACGTCATCGTTGCCGTCGCGAAAGGCAACCCGCGATCGATCACGTCTTTCGGCGACTTGCTTCGTGATGACGTTCGGCTTGTGCAAGCGAGCGACGAAACAGCCGCTGTCGGAAAGCTAACTCGGCAAGCGCTCTCGCCCACCGGCCTGAACGGTTCACTCGACGCCGCCACCAATGTCGTGCGTCCATCGGTCACCGAAGTGGCAAACGATTTGGTCGTTGGCGCGGCCGATGTCGGCATCATCTACGATGCGATGCTGTCGACGTACCCACAACTGGAAATGGTTCGGATGCCAGAATTCGAATCGGCGACGGCGACCGTTTCGATCGGGCTGCTTCGCGGTTCGACGCAGCGTGAACGAGCGATGGACTTCGTCAATTTCCTGCTGGACTCTGACGGCGGCTTGGCGGTTTATCGCGAGTTCGGTTTCGAGGTCGCGCAGTGAAGCGGGATTGGCCTGACGTTCGTTTCTTTTCGTTGATTGCGGCGTTATCGGCGACGCTGGTGCTGATGGTCGCGGCGATGTTGGCCGCGAACGTTTGGTTTGTCTCGCCGTCGGACTTTCGCGATGCCTTTACCGATCCGGCCATCCGTGCGTCGATCCGATTGACGCTGCTGACCTGCACGGCGTCGGCGATTCTTTCGATCTGGGTGGCGACGCCGCTGGCATACGCCTTATCACGATTTCGGTTTCCGGGACGACGGATCGTCGAACTGTTGGTCGACATCCCGTTGGTGCTGCCGCCGCTGGTGGTGGGATTGAGTTTGTTGATTTTGTTCCATCTACCGATCCGAGGCGGAACGCTTGAAGGATGGCTGAGCGGACGGTGGGGGTTTCCGGTCACCTATCACTGGCCCGCAATCATCTTGGCTCAATTTTGCGTCGCGTCGGCATTTGCGACGCGGATGATGCGGTCGACGTTCGAACAAATGGATTGCCGCGGGGAAGACATCGCGCGGACGCTCGGCTGCAATCACCGGCAAGCGTTCATCCACATCGCGCTCCCCCAAGCCGGACGCGGGATCGCGGCGGCGACGACGATCGCGTGGGCTCGGTCGCTGGGTGAGTTCGGACCAATCTTAGTATTTGCCGGTGCGACACGGATGAAGACCGAAGTGCTTTCTACCAGCGTGTTCTTGGAATTGTCCGTCGGTGACTTGGGTTCCGCGGTGGCCGTTTCGTTGGGCATGGTCGCGATCGCGGTCGCGGTCGTGCTGCTGTTGCGAACGATTGCACCGGAGAACCACCGATGATCGAATTGCGAGACGTGTCGATCGTTGCCGGTTCGTTCGGCCTATCGAACCTTTCCATGCGAATCGAATCCGGTCAGTACGCGGTGCTGATGGGCAAGACCGGCCAGGGCAAGACGACGATCTTGGAAACGATCTGCGGACTGCAACGATGCACGTCTGGAAAAATCTTTGTGGACGATCAAGACGTCACCGACTTGCCTCCGCGTCACCGCGGCATCGGCTACGTTCCGCAAGACGTCGTGCTGTTCCCAACGATGACGGTGCGAGACCACTTGCGACTGGCGATGAAAGTTCGAGGCGAAACGAAGGAAAAGCAAAATTCGCGTGCCGAACAACTCGCCGGCGAACTCGGGTTGTCCGACGTGCTAGATCGATACCCCGGCAAATTAAGCGGCGGCGAGGCTCAAAGGGTCAGCCTCGGCCGCGCCATCGCCTTTGGTCCGCGCGTGCTGCTGCTCGACGAACCGCTTTCGGCGCTCGATGAAGCGACGCGTACGACGATGCAGTCCTTCCTTCGCCGTCTGAACCGCGACGAATCCGTCACCATCCTGCATGTCACCCACGACATCACCGAAGCGTCCGCGTTGGCGACCGCACGTTGGGAATTGAGCGGCGGAAGCTTGAATCATTCCGTTTGACCAGACGTGTCAAAACGATCGAGGAAGTTTGACGGATCGAATGTTTCCTCGTTTTTGGCCGGTGCATGATGTACGAAGACAATGATGACGTCTGGGACGAATTTCAAACCGATGGGGCGATGTCGCAGCCCTCGGGCGACTGGAAAGTAACCGCGGGCGGATTCCTGATCGTCCGCTACGACGCCGAACTGCGGCGGCTGCGTTGTTTGCAGATCGGCACCGGCCAGTGGTGCGATTTCGCTCACGCCACCGTGTTCCCCCTGCGATCGACCGCCGAGATTTACGCCCTGGAATTCGGCTACGTCGTCGGTGCGACCGCCTCGGTCATCCATCGCCGGTTCGCGTAGACCGATCACTTCGTCGGCGCGGCCAGAGTAGGACAATTGTCCCAATTGTCTCAGGTGCATTTTGCGGTTTGCACCCATTGTCGCTCGCATGCAGCCTGGGCATCGCAACGCGCGGCTTGCAATCAAAGCGACGTCGGGCGGCAACGATTTTGCCTCCGGCGAGTACAATGACGTGCCCGCCCTTCGATTTCCCGCCTCGCCAGGTTGTTGCATGTTTTCGCGTTCGTTGTTGCTTGGTGTCTTCGTTCTGTTTGGATTCGCCGCTTGGGCGGATGAGGATGGGCCCGCTGAGGGGCATAGCGTTCATGGCGAAGCGTTCAATGAGGGGCCGCGGCAGGCGGGGCGGTTGATCGAGGGGCTGTCGCCGATCGAGTTTGCGACGTCGACGAAGTCGCCGACCGCGCAGCGTTTCTTTCTGCAAGGCGTTGCGCAACTGCACGGGTTCTGGTACTGGGAAGCCGAGCGTTCGTTCCGGCAAGCCGTTGCCGAGGACCCCGACATGGCGATCGCCTATTGGGGAATGGCGATGGCCAACACCAACAATCCCGATCGAGCGCGTGGGATGATCGATGAAGCGATGGAGCGGCGTGAGAATAACGCCGACGATCGTGAGCGGGGTTACATCGAGGCGTTGGACAAGCTGATCAAGAAAGCGGACGGCGACAATTCCAAAGACGCCAAACGCGGGCGAGCCGAAGGCTACATCGCGGGCATCGAAAAAATTCTGCACGACCATCCCGATGATGTCGAAGCGAAAGCATTTTTGGCTCACGCGATTTGGGCGGCCGATCGCGATGGCGTGAAGCTGACTAGTCGCTATGTCGTCGAGGCGCTACTGAAAAGAAATTTTTGCGGCAAGTCCGATGCATCCGGCACATCACTACCGGATTCACCTTTGGGATTCCGCGAAGCCCGAAAACGCGATCGAATCGGCGGCGATGTGTGGTCCGTCCAGTCCCGCGATCGCGCACATGTGGCACATGCCAGGTCATATCTATTCCAAGCTGAAACGGTACAACGATGCCGCTTGGCAACAGGAGGCGTCCGCGCGAGTCGATCACGCTCACATGATCCGCACCGGTCTGATGCCGCACCAGATTCATAACTTCGCACACAACAACGAGTGGTTGGTTCGCAACCTGTTGTTCGTCGGACGGGTGGACGACGCGCTCGATTTGTCAAGGAACTTGATCTCGCTGCCGCGGCATCCACAGCACAACTCGATGAAAAAGGGCGGCAGTTACAAGTTCGGGCGGCAACGGTTGATTCAAACGCTAACGCAGTACGGATTGTGGGACGAACTGCTGAAAGAATCTGGCGGTAGTTTTTGGACGCCGTCGGAAGACGCGGCAGCACAGGAAGAATGGCTCGCTTGGCTGGCCGTGGCTCAGTTTCAAGCCAAAACGGGCAAGCCCGCCGAAGGGGCTCGCATCCTGCGTTCACTCAAACGCCGTCAGTTGGCCTTGCAAGAAAAATTGCTCGATCTAGCGGAAGAGAAAGAGCCGTCACCAGAAGATGCACCGGAGTCACGCGAGAACATCAAGGATCACATCGCGGAACTTCGTCAGATGATCGCTCGCGTGGCGGCGGCGGCCGCCGCGAGGCGAAAGATGGTCGACGTTCTGGATCGCAGTGCGAAAATTGCAAAGCTAGATCCGTTGATTCACGCCCAATGGTTGTCACAGGCGGGTGACGATGCCGCCGCGATCAAAATAGTCGAGGGCGAACTGAAGAAGCGAAACAGCGAAGTCCGGCCGCTTGCCATTTTGGTCGATCTGCTATGGCGAGACGGCAACACCGAACGCGCAAATAAACTATTTGAACGACTGCGAGTCGTTGCGGCGGACGCGGATATCCACACGCCGCTGCTCGCCCGACTGAAACCGATCGCCGAAGCTGCGGGGATCGATGGCGATTGGCGAATCGTCGGTCCTGTGGCAGAAGACGTTGGGGTGAGGCCAGAACTGGACACGCTGGGACCGTTTCGCTGGAAACCCAGTCCGGTCGAATCGTGGGCGCGAAACGCGCCGATGGAACATTGGTCGCGGGCGACGAGTTTGATGGTCGCCCGAGGTTGATGATCTTCTATCTCGGATTTGGTTGCTTGCACTGCATCGAACAGTTACACGCGATTGAACCGGAGATGAAGACGCTCGCCGAACTGGGGATCGATGTCGTTGCGATCAGCACCGAATCGGTTGACGAATTGAAAACGGGACTTGCCAACTTTGATAAGTCGATGACGATCCCGCTGTTATCGGATGGTGACCAGCACGTGTTCAAGCGTTTTGGATGCTGGGACGATTTTGAATCGCAACCGCTTCACGGCACCTTCTTGATCGACGCGAAAAATCGTATCCGTTGGCAAGACATTGGTCATGAACCATTCAACGACGTGAAGTTCCTGGTGGAAGAATCACGTCGTCTGCTGGTGATGCCGTAATGGAGTTGGGGGACAATTGGGACAATTGTCCTACTCTGACTCACGCGGCATTAGAAACCGATTCGGATGCCGGAACCGTAGCCGTAGCCAAATCCTCGGCTGGGGTAACCGAGTCCGTAACCACCGTAACCGCCGTAGCCTCGATAGCCGCTGCGGTACAACGAACTGGTTCCGTAGCCATAGCCGCCGTAGCCGTAACCGCGGTACCCACTGTGGTATGGCGTTCGGTAAACCTGGGGTCGATACACGACCGCGGGGCGGTAGACAACGGCGGGACGATACGCCCGCACCACGCCTCGATTTCGACCGAACAGGCCGTGGCCGGCGTTTGCGTCAGCGGCAAACACGAACGTGCCTGCGGTGACGGCGACCGCCAATATTGCTTTGGTAAACATCTTTCATCCTCGATTTTGGGGGGAATCTTGATTCTCGAATCGTGACGAGAACGCTGTCGGTGCGAACGTTGCAACATGCGCTCCAAAACATCCGGTTCGCAAAAGAAAAGACGAGCCGACCTCCCGAGGGAAGCCGACTCGTCCGTGGTGGACTGTCAATCGTCGCGGAAGCGAGGTCAGAATCCGATGCTGATTCCGACGCCACCGCGGCGGCCGTAGTTGAGCGGCGAACCGTAGCCGAAGCCCGAGCCGCCGAAGCCTGGGCCGCCAAAGCCGGGTCCGCCGAAGCCGCGACCGTACCCGCTGGGTCCGTAGAACGATCGGTACGGCGAATTGAATCCGCCGCGATATCCGGATCGATAAATCGAGGACCCGCCGTAGACCGGAACCGGAACGACGACCGGGGCACGATAGGCACCGTACCCGCCATATCCGCCCCGGTATCCACCGCCGTAGCAGTCGTATGCGGAAGCGGTTTGGGTCAGACCGACGGAGCCGACGACAAAAGCGGCGGCGATCAACATTTTCTTGAGCATGAAAGAGTTCCTGTGGCGGAAGGAGGGAGCGTTTCGGGAGGTTCCCGCCGCAAGCGAAAAGCCGCCTGTCGGTGCCAGAAAGAAGATGCACCGGGCGGGCCAAAGGGGTTTCGGGATCCCGCTATTTGGCGCAAGTGTCTCCCTGCTAAAGACTTGCAAGATTTCATGGTTTTTTGCTGAAAACCGGAGCGCCATCAAAGCGACACCACAACGGGTCAGTTCGACGACGTTTTCGTAGGCCCGACACGCCGTGGCGGGGCATGGATTGGGTGGATGCTCCGCCACGGCGTGGCGGACCTACGTTTGGCCCGACGTTGTTACACGTCGATCGCTTCGGCGTCTTCGGCGCGGTCCATGATGAAGCGGAATCGGGCCGAGGCGTCGCGTCCCATCAGATCGCTGATCACGCGGTCGGTTTCCAGTTGATCGTCGATTTCGACCTTCACCATCCGGCGTGTTTTCGGATTCAGCGTTGTTTCCCACAGCGTCTTGGGCATCATTTCGCCCAAGCCCTTGAACCGCGTGATCTCGGGTTTCGCTCGGCCGCCGTGTTCACGGATGATCCGTTCGCGGTCGGATTCTTCCGCGGCCCAATACGTTTCTTTGCCGATGTCGATTCGGTACAGCGGTGGCACCGCGATGAACAAGCGGCCGGCCGCGATCAGTGCCGGCATGTGACGGTAAAAGAACGTCAGCAGCAGCGTCGTAATGTGATGTCCGTCGCTGTCCGCATCGGCCAGCAGAATCACGCGGTCGTAACGCAGCAGATCCAAGGTCCAAGTTCGGGCCGATGCCGCAGCCGAGCGCGGCGACCAGGTCTTGGATTTCTTTGTTTTCCAAAATCTTCTTCAGCGTCGCACTTTCGGTGTTCAGCACTTTGCCACGCAGCGGCAGGATCGCTTGATGGTTTCGGTCGCGGCCTTGCTTCGCGCTGCCACCAGCCGAGTCGCCTTCGACGATGAACAGTTCGCTGTTGCCCTTGCCGCCGGACACGCAGTCAGAAAGTTTGCCCGGCAGCATCGTTCGTTTCGATCCGCCCTTGCGCGAGATCGCGTTGGATGCGGCGCGAGAAGCTTCGCGCGCTCGCGCCGCCGCGATGATCCGCGCGATGATCGAATCGGCGATCGTGCGGTTGTTGTTCATCCACTGTTCCATCACCGGACGCAGCGCCGCCTCGACGGTCGTGTGCGTTTCGGGGTTGTTCAGTTTGTCTTTGGTTTGGCCTTGGAACTGGGGTTCGGAAATGAACACCGACACGATGCCGACCATGCCTTCGCGGATGTCTTCGGTCGCGATCTTGACGCCTCGCGGGGTCAGGCTGTGCGTGTCGATGTAGTTGCGAACGGCTTTGTTCAGGCCGGCGCGAAAACCATTTTCGTGCGTTCCGCCGGTGCCCGTTGGAATTCCGTTGACGTAACTGCGAACGTGTTCGTCGGTCGATTCGGTCCACTGGACGGTGACCTCCAGCCGCGCTTCCTTGTCGTCTTTGCGAAGTACAAACGGGGTTTCGTGAATCGGTCGAGCGCTGCGTTCTTTCAAGACCTTCGATAAGAAGTCGACGATGCCTTGTTCGTGCAAGAACGTGTCTTTGGTCTTCGCCGCTTCGTCGACGTAGGTGACTTTGACGCCGCGGTGCAGGAAGCTGGCCGTTTCCAAACGCGACCTGATCGTGCCGCTGTCAAAGTCGGTTTTCGGAAAGATCGTCGGGTCGGGCGTGAACGTGATCGTGGTGCCGGTTCCGCGAACGGCTCCCTTTAACTTTTGCAAGTTGCTGGTCGGTTGTCCTTTGGCGAACGTCATCTTGTACTGGGCACCGTCGCGCTTGATCACGGCGATCAATTCCTTTGACAGCGCGTTGACGACCGACGCACCGACGCCGTGCAGACCACCGGCGGTCTTGTAGTTGCCCTCGTCGAATTTGCCGCCGGCGTGCAGCACGGTCAGCACCGTTTCGAGCGCCGATTTTTTCGTCTTGCTGTTGCGATCGACCGGGATGCCGCGTCCGTTGTCCGACACGGTGACGGTGCGGCCGTCGGCGTGAAGCGTGACGCTGATTTCGGTCGCGTGCCCGTTCATCGCTTCGTCGACGCTGTTGTCGACGACTTCCCAGATCAGGTGATGGAGCCCCTGCATGCCGACGCCGCCGATGTACATGCCGGGACGTTTGCGAACGGGCTCGAGTCCTTCCAGGACGGTGATGTCATCGGCGGAATAACGTTTGGTTGCGGTCGACATGGGGGGGAGCAGGTCTTAGGAAATAGGTTTTAGGTTTTAGGTTTTAGGAAAACTCCCTCGTCCCCAGGCTCCGCCTGGGGACGGGATGTCTTCGAGGCCCCGCCTCTTTGATTTGCGTTTCGAGAGGCGGAGCCTCCAAGGCAGTGTGTTCCCAGGCAGAGCCTGGGAACAAGACGTTATGCGGGGGACAATTGGGACAATTGTCCTACTCTGTCTCACTCCTCTTCCAATACCGGGGGTGCTTCCGGATTGGGGGCTAGGATGACGTCGATCTTGCCGTTCTTTTGGATCTCGGTGCCGCGGCCGCCTCGCGATGTGACGCGGTACTTGGCCGTGCTGATCGTTTTCTTTGCCCCGCGGTTGGTTACGACCGTCATCAAGTCGCGATCGCCGGTGGACGCTTTGAAGCCTAGCAACTGATCCGTCGATGCGACGCGAATCAAGATCACGCCCTTGCCCGCACCCGACAGATAGTTCACTTCCTCGGCCGCGCACACCATCGCGCGGCAATCGCGGGTGACCGCCAGGATCGTTTCGCTGCCGTGGATCGCGGCGACGTCGACGACCGTTGCATCACTGGACACTCGCGCGAACCGGCGACCGCTGCGGGTGGACGGTTCGGCAAACGACGCCAACCCAAACCGCATCGCGTAGCCGCTGGTCGTGGCGGCAAAGGCGTGCGTGTACGGACACAGGTTTGGCTTCTTGGGGTCCTCGGCGATGTCTCCGATCACTCGTGGGTCGAACGACATCGCGGCGATGATCTTCTCGCCGTCCTTCATTTTGAACAGTTTTTGAATCGGTTCGCCGAAGCCGGTCGACGCGGGGATGTCGATCATCCGCGCGGTGTAGCAGACGCCCAGCGATGAAAAGAATCCGACCGTCTCGCGAGTGCTGCCCGCGATGCAGGTCAACACGCTATCGCCGGCGCGAAGCCGCGACTTCGACGGGTCCGCGATCAGTTTTTGACGTTTGACCCAGCCGTCGGTCGTCACCAGGATGTGACATTCCTCGGCGATGATGAAGTCCTCGGCCGAATACTCTTCCTCTTCGACCGTGTCGATCGTCGAGCGGCGTTTCGCCTCGTCCGTCTTGCCGTACTGATCGATCAGGCTTTCGATTTCGCCGCGAACGATTTGCCAGCGTCCCGACGAGTTCGTATCGGCAGTGTTTTCGTTCAGCAGCTTGCGAATCTCGCGTGCCCGTTTGTTCTTGTCCTTCAGCTCGTCCAAGATCATGTTGATCTCCAGACGGGCCAGCCGGTAAAGTTTCAGTTCAAGGATCGCGTCGGTTTGATCTTCGTCCAGCCCGCCGCCTTTGGCATCGGCCGGGAACTTGGCCATGATCTTCTTGGCCGCATCCGCCTTGCCTTCGCTCTTGCGAATGATGCGAATGATTTCATCGAGCGCGTCGAAGATCAACGCGAACCCGTTCAGCAGGTGAATGCGACGCTCCAGCGCGGCCAACTCGTTTTCCAGCCGCTTGGTGACGACGTCCAAACGGAAGTGCAGGAAGTGCCACAGGATCTCTTTCAGACTCAGCCGGTTCGGCGCACCGACCTCGGGGTTCTCCGTCGGCACCAAGCAAGTCAGGTTGACGTTGAAGTTGTTTTGCAACTGCGTGTGCTTGTACAAGTACGCCAGCACCTTGGCTTCGTCGGCGTCTTTCTTTAACACCAAGTCGACGCGGATGTCTTCGGTCGACAGGTCACGCACTTCGGTGACCAGCGGCATCTTTCCGCTGTAGATGATCTCGGCGATCCGTTCGACCATCAAGCGCTTTGTTGACGCCGAAGGGGATCGACACGATCTGCAAGACTTTGTTGCCGCCGATCGTGACCGTCTTGGTCGTGCCACGTAATTTGACCGTGCCGGTGCCGGTCGCGTAGATCTCTCGCAGTTCGTCTTTGGTGTTGGTGATCTGCCCGCCGGTGGGAAAGTCTGGACCTTGGACGGCGTCGTTGGCGACCAGTTGGTATTCTTTGATCTCGGGATCACGCAGCAGCTTTAGCAGTGCGTTACAAACCTCACGCAGGTTGTGCGGCGGGATGTTGGTTGCCATGCCGACGGCGATGCCGGTCGCGCCGTTGACCAGCAGGTTCGGCACGCGGCTGGGCAGGACGACGGGTTCTTCGCGGCTGCCGTCGTAGTTGGGTTTGAACGCGACGGTGCGAGTGTTCAGGTCGGCCATGACCTCCGACGCGATCGCCGACATCCGGCACTCGGTGTATCGCATCGCGGCGGCATTGTCGCCGTCGACGCTGCCGAAGTTTCCGCTGCCGTCGACCAGCGGCATCCGCAGCGAGAACGGCTGGGCCATCCGCACCATCGCGTCGTAGATCGAACTGTCGCCGTGGGGGTGGTAGCGACCCATCACGTCGCCGACGACCTTGGCACACTTGACGTGCTTGCTGGTCGAGTTGAGACCCTGGATCGACATCGTGTACAGGATCCGCCGCTGGACGGGTTTCATGCCGTCGCGGACGTCGGGCAGGGCGCGGCTGGTGATGACCGACAACGAGTAGTTGAGATATTTCTCTTGAGCGGCTTGACGCAGCGGCATGCCGATCAGGTTTTCGCCGACGGATTCAAACAGGGATCCGTCGTCGGGTCCACCAGAGCCAGAATTTGGTTTGCGAGTACGCCGCTTTGCCACGCGTTTGGTGTCCTTGAAGTGTCGGTATGTGCTGATGCCCGTAGCCCTGACACGCCGTGGCAGGGCCGGAACAGCAAAGCTGTTCCGGTTCGCTAACGATCGATGCTCCGTCGGGGCCCGACGAACCTACTATCAACCCGTAAAGCTAGGCAGTTTGTACCGATCACGCCAGTCGAGTTGATCGCGGAATGTCGCCGGTCTGTTTCGTCTATCCCCATCAAACTGAAAAGTCACGTCGCATCGAAAACTCCCCGCAAACCGAAAGGCACGGTCACGAAAAGCTGGCCGTGAAAATTTTCCGAATTCATCCCTCCCTGCGACGCCAACCGAAACCAACAGGGCGGAAGGTGGCCGAGTCAATCGGAAGCCAACCCGGACGGCGCTTCATGGACTGAGCCCGTCGCCCGCTTTCCATTTCATCCCCCCCGACGGTTTCTCCGCGAATCATTCGCGGTCGCCGGAGTGGGCGAGGTTCACGGAGGAACCGAACATGACGCATCGATCCATTAAGAAATTGGTTCCCGCCCTGGCGTTGGCCGCCGCCGGCATGCTGAGCCAAACCGGTTCCGCTCAGCAATACATCGTTTCCCAGCAGGTCGTCAGCGATGTCAAGGTCGACAGCTTCTACGACGGCCAATACGCCGGCGATACCGTGATCGACGGAAGCTATTCGTCGGATGGATCGGCATCGGACATGTCCGGCGGCGGATGCGGCAACAGCGGTTGCGGCAATTCATCCAGCGGCAAGTACGTCGGCGACATGAGTGGCGGAGCCGGTGGCGGCATCGTCAACCGCAGCTACGGCAACCCCGACCTGTTCTACAACTACTACACCAAGGGCAACGTTAATTCAGCCAACGCCCAAATGTACCTTTCGCCGCTGCCGGTCCCCCCGAACGTCGGCCATACGTTCTTCACGTACCAGCCGTTCTATCCGGAAGAAATGCTGTACTGGCACAAAAACAAGTTCCACAACGTTTATGACAACGGCCGCGGACTTAATCGCACGAAAGCCACGTATTTTAGTCCTCCCGTTCGCCAAGCAGCGAGTAACTTTTATTGGAACAAGTTGCGCATTCCTCGTTAAGCACATTCGATCCCCCGTTCCCATTTTCGTTTGACGCCCAGCCGAAGCCGCCGGCATTTGGTAGCCCTGACAGACCGTGGCCGGGCCGAACCGCAAAGCGGTTCATGGCGATGCAATGCTCCGCCACGGCGTGGCGGACCTACGCGTAGCCGGCGCCTTCGGCTGGCCGTTAAACGAAAGTACTCACCACCGACCGAGACCCCCAACCATGCTCACTCGCATCATCCTTGTTGCCGGCATCATCGCTGCCGCCATGTCGGTCGGATCGTCGACCAGCCACGCGACCGACCCGTACGCGGTCGCTCAAGTGTGGACGCACAATTATTCGATGAACCGTCCTTGGCACGGCAACTACTACAACCAGAACTACGGCCAACCGTTGGCTCTGGTCGTCCCGCCGACCGCGCACATGCGTCAGACGTATTCGTGGGGCGTCAGCCAAAACAAGATGTACCCGCTGTACCATCAATTCGGTCGCAACGCGAATTCGCCCGGCGCAGCCTCGCAAGGTCAATTCCAACCCACTCCGATTTGGCCCAGCCACACCGACCAATTCGGCACCTACTACGTCCGCGGACCTTGGTAATCGCGTGTCGCAGTCCGACACCGTTCGTTGTCCCTCGGTTTTCCGGCTAGGTCCAACATGTCCCCACTGACCAAACTTCGCCGCGGAATCCTGGCGACGCCGCCGGGCCGAATGTTAAAGTCGGCGTTGGCACCGAAGACTCGCTATCCTGATCTGATGGCGGGCTGCGCGTTGGAAGCGCTGATCGACCACTGCGACTTTGACACCGTTTTGGACGTCGGAAGCGGTGCGGGTAAGCACGCCGATATTCTTGAACAGTCAGGAAAGCATGTCACCGCGATCGACTTTGGCGTTTCGATCTACTTCCAGCAAAAAACCAATCGTCGAATCGACATCATCGCGGACTACTACCAGTACAAGTTCGACGAACCGTTCGATTGCGTTTGGGGCTCGCACGTTCTAGAACACCAGCCCAACCCGAACGACTTTTTGCGAAAAGCATTTTCGGATTTGAAGGAAGGCGGCTGGCTGGCGATCACCGTCCCGCCGCTGAAACATCAGATTGTCGGTGGACACCTTTCGTTGTGGAACGCGGGCCTGCTGCTCTACCAACTCGTCTTTGCTGGCTTTGATTGTTCGGCAGCCATGGTTCGAACGTATGGTTACAACGTTTCGGTCATTGTAAAGAAAAAATCAATCCCTGAAATGCCGCCGCTGCATTATGACAGCGGCGACATCGACCGCTTGACGTCATTCTTTCCTGATCAGTGCGGCGAAGGATTCGACGGTCGTATCCGCAGTTTGAACTGGCCGTCGTAGCAAGACACACGGTTGCCGAGTCATCCGATTCTTAAATCGAATCTGAAAACCATCAGCCGCTTCGGGGTTACTGGGCTGTTGATGTAGCAACACTGCGAACACTTTTCGTTTGACAGTCAACAGGCCGTTAGCTGCGGTTAGAAGAGCCGGTTTCCGGATAGGGTTTCAACGTGCCGTTTGTGGTGACTTTGACGGACGGCATCGAGTTTGTCGATCCAAAGTGAGTTTTAGGTCATTGGTTGGGGAGCTTGCCGGCCGAAATGGAAGGGGTGGCCGCACTCGGCCCGCTGATCCCCACTCGCATTTCGCATGTCCGGCCCCGTTGATGAACGAACGAGTCCTGATCATCGTCGACAACCTGCACCGGGCGGCATACTACGGTCGCTTCGTCGACGCGTTTGCACAGCTTGGCATCCCCGTCCGCTTTTTGCCCTACCGGTTGTCGGCCCACAAGCACCTCGTCGCCCGCGGACTGGACTCCGTTCTCTTTGGGCCATCCAGAGCTCCGATCTCCAGCGACGTCGATGCCGACTGCCGGTTGTGTCTGGAAGTTCTTTCCGGTGACGCCCCGCTTCGACGCATCCAAACGATTGCGCCCCGACTTGCCGCCGCTATCCAAGACCTTATCGCCGACTTCCGGCCGACTCATCTGTTTTTGTGGAACGGTTCGCAACTGGTCGAGCGGTTGGCGAAGCGAGTTTGCCCGCCTGACGTCGCAACACGGTTTTTCGAGATCGCAAACATCCCCGGAAAAATGTTCGTTGATGCCGACGGCGTAAACGCGGCTTCGTCCCTGTATTCATCACCCGAACAACTGGCGGCCCCGAGTGTTGATGACGAAGAATTCGAGCGATGGCGGACGGAATATCTGAGCGGACAGCGCACTCGCGGCGTCCCGCAAGCAAAGGCTGCGATGTCTTTGCAGTGGGAACGTCCGATTGATGCGATTGCCTCGAAGGCTGGACGGGGGTTCTATCCCATCACACCGTCTCGAATGCTGCAGCGCTTCCAAGGCAAGCTGACTCAAACGAACGCCGTCGCCCGTTTGGCCGCCAAATTTGCGAGGCCGACAAACCGTTCGAACGCCTATCGTTTTTTCCCATTGCAAGTTTCCGGTGACACGCAGCTTCTGCTTAACAGCGACGTCAACAATTTGCAGGCGCTGGACCAAATCACCAGCGAATGCGTTCGTGATTCCATCGAACTGGTCATCAAGATTCATCCGGCCGAAAACAACCAAAACGCTCTGACTCAGTTGGCCGGACGGCTTACCGAAGCGAGAAAACTATTTCCGTGCTTCATTTCCACGGACCCGACGCCAACGCTGATCGAGAACGCAAGCAAGATTTACACAATCAACTCGACCGTTGGACTGGAAACCTTGATCCTCCGCAAACCGCTGAAAGTCTTCGGCCGCGCGTTCTTTCAGCACTTCGTCGATCAGCCTGATTGGTTAAGGACCTACATCCTTCGTTACTTGATCGATGTCGACTACTTCTCAAGCGATCCCGTCGACGTATCCGCGATTGATCGCTGCCTGAAAGGGTGGTCTCATGCATAAAACTGCCTTGCATAAGTCCCCCATGCACAAATCCCCCGTGCAAAAATCCCCCGTGCAAAAATCCCCCGTGCAAAAATCATTGACGGTTGCATTCACCGCCTTGATCGCATCGTTCTTTGTCAACATTCCGTTGTACGAAGGATCGACCAAGAACACGCTGAATCTGTTCCATGTATTGATTGCAGTTTTATTCGTTTGGACAATTCAGTTTCGACCGCGTTTCCGCGTCAGCGCGGACACCTTGTTTCTGACGACGCTGACCGTGACGGCGGTCTTGGGCTGGGCCGTTTTTGGAATGTCGACCCGCGCCCTTTTGCTGCCGCTGATTTTGTTGACGTTCATCGTCGGCAACCGCTGGTATCAATTGACCACCAAAGAAGAACGCTTGGTGACCTACCAACGGGTGTTCGCGTTCGTGATTCTGGCAATCGTGATTCGTAACCTTCTGCACTTTGATTCGCTGGGTTCATTGTACGGTCGGGCGAGGACCGAAAACCAGGGATTTTATTTATCGTCGGGTGGCCGAAACCTGGAAGCCACCCAGCTTGGAATGTTGTCGACCTTATTGATCGGAACGTTTGCATTTCTGCCCGCGATCGTGGTCGCCGCAATCACGAGTCTATTGGTGATGTCGCGAGCGGGCATCTTGGCCGTGTTGATCGCGCTGACGATGTGGTTGATTCACGGTCAATTCGGCCGATGGAAACTTTATCTCGGGTCATTGATGCTGGCGGGAACCGCACTCGCCGTCCTCGCCCAGTTCGAGGGCACCTACGAAATCCCGATCCTGAATCGCTTCGACCTTAGCACCGAACAGGATCTTGCCGCCGACGACCAGGGACGCTTGGCGATTTGGAGCGCGGCGGTCGAGGTATTGAAAGAGAATCCGTTGGGTTACGGAACGGGCAACGGGTTTTCGAAGCTAAACGACCACATCGGGGGCCATTTGCGTGAAAACAATGCTCACAACGTTCTGGTGGAATTTGCCATCGACGGTGGTTTGCAGTCCGCAGTGTTGTTCGTCGCGATCATGTTCTGCATCGTTCGAAGCCCAAATTTGATGGAATCACCGCATCACCGTTTCGCGTTGGCGTACGGAATCCTTGGTTTGGTCGAGTACACCGGCTATGACACGATCGGATGGTTCTTCATCGGCGTTTCGCACGCCGCCCGGAACGAGACCATCCCCACGTCGGAACCGCTGCGATGAAAATCTCCGTCCTGATATCGGTCTACAAGAACGATAACGCCGTCTTCTTTGATGAAGCAATTGCCAGCGTGACGACGGACCAAACTCGGCGACCGGACGAAGTCGTGCTCGTCGTGGATGGCCCCGTCGGCGGACCGCTCGAAGAAATTATCACCAAGTGGAAAACAAGCTCCCCCGTTCCCATCAACGTCGTCCGCTCGGCGGAGAACATTGGGCTGGCGAAAGCGTTGAACTTGGGACTTGCCCATTGCAAGTTTGAATATGTCGCCAGGATGGATAGCGATGACGTTTCACTGCCGAGCCGCTTCGCCGATCAGATCGCGTTTTTAGAACAAAACCCTGATGTGAAGCTCGTCGGTTCCTGGTACAAGCAATTTGACATGTCCATGACGACGTACTTGACCGATCGAAAAGTGCCGTCGAAGATGCAAGAGATACGTCGCTTTGCTAAAACGCGAACGCCGTTCAATCATGTGACGGCGATCTTTGACAAGGAAGCCGTGCAGGGTGTCGGTGGGTACCCGCTGATCAAAAGCTTTTCCGAAGACTGGTGGATCGCATTGCGATTGATGAAACACGGGCACCGATTGGCCAATTTACCCACCTACCATGTCCACGTCCGGGGCGATGCCCAATTCACCGCCCGCCGCGGCGGATGGAACTATTTAAAGTTGGAATGGCGGAACCTGTTTCAGATGCGACGCGAAGGATTGCTTTCCAGAACCGACCTAGCGAAGAACGTGCTGCTGAGGTCGAGCGTCCGATTGGTGCCCAATTCGGTGCGAGCATCGATCTACAAGTTGATTCGGAAGGTTTAGTTTGTCCGGATCTTCATCGTTTCGAAAGTTTGCAACGTCCAGTTCCTCGGCGTTCTTCGTACGCATCCTGGCGGCCGGTTCGGCGTTCGGCATGTCCGTCGTCGTCACCCGTACATTGGGGCCGCACCAAGCCGGGCTGTTTTTCCTAGGCCAAACGTTACTGCTAGTGCTTGGAATCCTTGCCCGATTCGGAATGGATCAAGTGTTGATTCGTTTTGTTTCGACATCGATTGACCAAAAGAACTTTGCCGCCGCCAATGGAGTGCTTTGGAAGGCAACTTCGGTCGCGCTTCCACTTTCCATGGCGATTGCCGGGACGACGTATGCCTTTTCGGATCTGATCGCGACTGGGTTGATGAATCAACCCGAACTCAGTCCGATCGTTCGCACCGTTGCCCTTTGCATCATTCCATACTCCTGTTTTCAATTGCTGTCGTATGCCATTCAGGGTCGAAAACAGTTCATCTGGTCGATGCTGATCAATGCGGCACTATTGCCCATGGTCATTTTAGCGTTCGCCGCATTTCCCGGCGTCCTTGGCATTTATAGCGCCGACGATCTGATGTCGGTAGTGCTTTGGGCCTGTGTCGCGATCGCCATCTTGTCCATCTTGATTTGGTTTCGTGGCGTGGGCGTTCGCTCGGATGGGGACAGCGTCGATTATAAATCGATCATCGAGATGGCAGGCCCCATTTACGTTTTGGCGATTGCGTCGTTCGCCAATATGTGGTTGCCTCAGTTCGTGCTTGCCGCGCTTGCATCGGCGGATCAGATCGCCATTTTGAATGTGTCGCAGCGAAGTGCCAGCTTGGTTTCGCTGTTAAGCGTCCCGATCTGCACGGTTGCCTCCCCGACTTTTGCGATCATGTACGCGAAACGTCAAACGGAAGAAATTCAAAAGTTCGTCGCACGAGTCAACGGGATCATCTGCCTGATATGCTTGCCCGCATTGGCATTGCTGTTCATCTTCGCAGCCGATTTTTTGACGATCTTTGGCGATTCGTTTGCGGACGCGAAGTGGGTTTTGCGGATACTAGTCATCGGTCAACTATTCAACACCGTTTCAGGCACCGCAGGCCATCTGCTGATGATGTCCGCAAACGAGCGTGCCGTCCGAAACGCAATGCTGGTCTCTTTGGTTCTCGGCTTGGTGCTGTCGTTGTCGCTCATTCCAAGCTTCGGTGCCATCGGTGCCGCGGCCGCGGTCGCGGGATCGATGATGTTGACCAACGCATTGATCTGGGTCATCGTTCACGAACAACTTGGCATCAACGTTTTCCGACCTTCCCTTTCTTTTGCGACGAATTACTTGCGAACCAGGCAGCAAAGTTCGTGACCGCCAAATGCAAGTCGATGGCCGGGACATGGCTCAATCGATGCAGTTCGCGGGCTTCGAGTTGGCGTAAAGATAGTTTGGCGGATTCTTTTCTTTGTCTTTGTAGTCCTTCAGTCGGTTCGATCCATGCGGAATAAAGATCGCTTTCTTGTTGTGATAAACGATCCGATATCGCGATGCAAAGTATTTTGCCAGTAGTTGATCGGCTTCGTCGAATTTCTTTTCATACAATTCGATCTGCAAAACGCTGTCTTTATTGCGTTCAAAGAATTGACTCGCACCGCGAATGACGTCCAGCTCCGCGCCTTCCACGTCAATTTTGATGAAGCGAAACAGTTCCGTCTTGAACAGATTGTCAAGCGTCGTGACTTGAACCCGCGCCTCTCGATTGTCCGTGAAGACGGTTGGAAATGCATTTTTCCACTCGGGGTTCAGCGAGTTCCCCTGGTTGTGCGAATCGGAGAGGAAGAGCGTTTGTTCGCCTTCGGCGTTGGAGATAGCCGTTTCGTGAACATGGATCAAGGGATGCTGAAGAGCGAGGATTCGGTTTGCCAGCATTGGCAGCGGCTCGACAGCATCCACCAACGACGCCCCCTGTTCGAGATAGTAAAGCGCCGTCAAACCAATGTTGGCCCCTAGATCAAGGACACGTCCGCCCTTCAGATCCATGGACGTTGCGACGGCGTAATCCGCGGTGTCGCGTGGTGCCGAAAAGCACTTTCGTTCGTGAGGGTTCTCCAACAGCAATGGCAATCGCGTGTCAGCGACGACGACGTGCGGCGACGATCCACCGATGACCTTGTAAAACGGTTTGACAACACATTTTTCAACCAGCCGATTCAGCCGCGAACGAACGGTGCCCATGCGATAGCCCTTTGTATTGTTACTTTAAGAATGGATCGCCGCTGACTATTTTTTGAACACGCCGACGATCAACCCTTTGGACTGAACCAGCAGTGATGTAATTTTGGCGCGGTGCATCAGATCGATCGCTTCATGGGTCGCCATGGCAGGGTCGACCTTGACCGGGCTGGGCGTCATCATCGCAACGGCTGTCATGGAGAAGAACTTTTCTCCGTTGCTTTCGATCGCGCGTCGAACGTCGCCGTCGGTCACGATCCCAACGCCCGCGTCGTGATGAACGATGGCCAGGCCCAGCTTTCCGTCGGTGATCTGTTTGATGACTTCCAAGGCTTTAGCACCTGGGTCAACGATCGGCAGATTTTCACGCACCATTTCATCGGCGACCTTCATCAGCAAGCGTCGTCCGAGGCTTCCGCCGGGATGCAGACGAGCGAAGTTTTCTGGCTCGAATGCTCGCGCCTTCATCAGCGTGACCGCGATCGCGTCGCCCATCGCCATCGATGCGGTGGTCGATGCGGTCGGTGCCAATTGAAACGGGCACGCTTCCTCCGCCACGCCGGCGTCCAAGTGGACGGCGGCTTCCTTGGCCAATCGCGAGGTCGGGTTTCCGGTCACCGCAATCAACGGGTTTCCGTTGTCTCGCAAGAACGGCAGCAAACGAAGCAGTTCTTCGGTTTCTCCGGAATTGGAGAACGCCAAGATGACATCGCCTATTCCGATCACGCCCAGGTCGCCGTGAAAGGCTTCCGCTGGATGCAAAAATATGCTCGGCGATCCGGTGCTGGCCAGCGTCGACGCGACCTTCCGAGCAACAATGCCGGACTTTCCGATGCCGGAAACGATGATTCGGTGGTTGCCGTTCAGTAGAACTCGGATCGCATCGTCGAACGTTTCATCGACACGTTCGGCGAGCGCCGCGATCGCGGCGGACTCGATCTCGAAGACTCGCTTGGCTTCCAAGTGGGGCAGCGGCATTAGCATATAACTTCGTCCTTAGAAGTTCAAAAACACGATTCAATCGACGCCGTACTTCACGCCGCTTCATCCGCTGCCGCATACTCTTGATAGTATCCGACGTAGCCGTACTCTTCGCTCTTATAACCCGACGCATAGCCGTAAGCTTTTCCGGTCTTGCGATCCGCTCCGTTGACGATCAGCCCGACCGGAGTGATCGACATTTCTCGCAGGATTTGTGTCGCTCGTTCGACCGACCGGCGGCCGTTTTTGATGACCTGGACGGTAAGCAACGTCGAATCCACCAACGGCGCGATGATCGACGGATCCGCAACCGCTAGCAGCGGCGGAGCATCGATCAGCACCAGGTCGTACTTTTCGCGGCACTCCTGAAGTAGCTTTAAGAATCGTGCGGATTCCAAAAGCTCGGCCGGTTCGCTGGTCCGGTCCCCGTGCGTCATCACCGAAAGGTTCGCCATCGCGGAAGCTTGCACGCAGGTGGCCAGATCGCGGTGATCACGCAAGTAATCCGCAAGTCCCGGACGCGGGCTGAGGCCGAAGACCGATGCGATGGTGGGACGACGCATGTCCGAATCGATCAGCAACACCTGCTTGCCCGTTTGAGCAAACGAGACGGCAAGGTTGCTGATCGTGGTCGATTTTCCGTCTCCGGGGTGCGGACTGGTGACCATCATCGTTTGACATCCGGCGCGGCGATTTTTGAGCATCAGCCCGGTACGAGCGACGCGGAAAATTTCGGCTTCCATCGATCGTGGGGCATGAAAAGTTGGGATCGCATCGTCGACGGGCGAACCCGGTTTGATTTCGGCGCGAATGGCGGCCAAGTCGAACCGCGGCACGTGGCAAACCACCGTGCGCGCCGGCGGCGCGTTCCAGGTCGGCAGCATCGCGGAAGGTGCTGTCGACGGCTTCGGCTGCGATGGCGAACGTCATCCCGAGAACGGAACCGAGCACGAAACCGAACACCATCACGATCGGCAGACGCGGCCACGCTGGCGACCGTTCGACTTCGGGGGCGCCAATGATGTCGGTCGAAAAGCCGGCGTAGGAACCAGCAAGGTTGATTTCTTGCAGTCGTTCGATGACTTCTTCATAGCGAGATTGGGCCCGCGCGAGTTTGCTTTTCAGCGCGTTGCTTTTCAAGAAGTCGCTTTCAATCGCCTTCGCTTTCTTAAGTTCCTCTTCTGATTTTTGAACAAGAATTTCTTCGCGACGGGTTCGTTCGAAGATGTCGTTGTCCAGCAAGCGAGTGTAGGTGCGTAGCATTTCGGCCGGCGTCAACTTCTTTGCTTCGGTCGCTTTTGATTCCGGTTTGTTGCTCGAGATATAAGCCTCGATGACCAAAATTTGGCTTCGTGCGGCTTGCACCATCGGGTGTTCGGAACCAAATTCGGCTTCCAGGGTTCGTTCTTCTTGCAATAGGTCCAGCAAGCGGTTGTACTGAGCCTTCGCCATTTCTTGGCGAACCGGCTGATCGGCTTGAAAGGCTTCCGACTGGGCTTCGCCTCGAGTCATGTCCAAGAAAAACTTCAAACGCTCGACTTCTTTTTGGCTTAGCAGTGCCAGTTGGTCGATCTGTTCGATTTTGTCGTTGTCGCGAGTGTCAAGATAGTTCTTGATCATTTCGCGACGGGCCTTGGATTCGGCAAGCAGCGAACGGACTTCGTTCAGTTCCGTTTCCATCTTCGCGAGACGTTCTTTGTGAATGTCGCTGAACTTGTCGCCTTCCAAAAGCGCCGGCACCGAGCTGACAAAGGTGCGATAGTCCAGGTCGGCCTCGGCGAGTTCTTGTTCGTGATTCTTTTGAGCGTCCATGATCAGCGCGACGGCTTCGTCGCTGGTTGAACGCGATTGCGACTGGACGTACTTCGCGTAGCTCTTGTAGATCGACGCCAAGACTTTTGCAGCGTCTTCAGCACTCGGATCGCTGAAGGCTCCCATCAATACCATGGCTTCTTTCGCGGTGCCTTCGCCCCCGCGTCGCACTTTTAGATTTTTCAGGATGTGGTCGACCGCCGACATGCCCTTTTCTTTGGCCGCTTTGAACGAGGTGAGGTCGTTTAATCCGTGTTCTTCGACGGCTTCGGTCAATATGCGACGACTCGCGATCAACCGCATGTGGGTGGCGAGCTGGTCTTCTTGGATGGAGTCGCCCGAGGCATTGGCCGTGTTGACGGTGCCGTTGGTCGCCAGTTCCGAAGTCCGCTGTCCGACCAAGATTTCGATATCGGCTTCGTA
The DNA here is from genome assembly GCA_963836865.1 of Pirellulaceae bacterium. Lineage (GTDB taxonomy): Bacteria > Planctomycetota > Planctomycetia > Pirellulales > Pirellulaceae > Rubripirellula. Next base: position 175,356 of record CAWILC010000008.1, read on the forward strand.
GATCGGCGTCATCGAATACTGATAGAGCGCGGCCAGGGAGAGCCCAACGAACAAGCCCAGCAGAATCAAGCCCCACCGGCGTGAAAACATTCCCAGCAAATCGATATCGAATGCGGAGAGGCCGGAGGTTTGAGCCGAGTTGTCAACTGCCATCATTGGGATCCTTAACCGCTTGCCGTGCATCTGGTCGACTGTGCGAGGGCAAATGAACGGCGGCCGAACCGCGATTCTTTAGAAAAGCCGACACAAAATTATGACAATCCTAGATCGCCAGGCACCTAGGATCTATCTTCGGTCGCGTGCCCGCTGACCGGCAAGAATTTTTGACAGAATCGATCCGTCCTGCCCAGGATGATTTGTAGAACGGATCGCTTCAGCGATCAAAGCTTTGCTAATCGACAAGGTCCAGTTTCACGCCTCGATCTAAAGCGTCGTTTGAACGATGATACGGCGGAAGGGTCATTCCGATCGCAGGGCGTTTTGAGGCAGCGATGCCTTGATCATCAATCGACGTGCCTGTTCATCGATCCGTTGAAACGCCGCAGGATCGCCGCCGAGCGATTCGCCCAATCGCGCCTGCTGGACTGCTTCGTCATATTGATTTTGTTGCAGCAGTGATCGGCAGTACTCGTATCGATAGGTCGCATTGGTGCCATCGGCTTGGACGGCCTTTCGCCATTGGTTCATGCTATGTTCGGGCTTGTCCAACCGACCGGCCAGGGTCGCAACCATCGCATGACGTTGCCCCATCGTTCGGCTGGCGTCGGCGAGCACACGGTCCTGCCACAAGGGCGTCAATTCGTCGGACTGTTGAAGTCTCGCGAAGTTTTGGTTTGACATCGCGTCCAGCAGGGGCCAGTACAGCACCGTTCTTTCCGGCGGAATCAGGTCGGTAATGATTTGCCGGATCGACATCTTTGTTTCGGCCAGGCGGACCATTCCGTTTAGGTCTTGCGTTCCACGCAGGCTCCGCCGCCACTGGTCGACCATTCGGTCTTGGTCGTTGGTATGAAAAGCGATCAATCCGACCGCGAACTGGAGCTTCGGATTGGAATGGGCCAGTCGAGTTGTGGCATCGACGAATGGTTGTTCATTGACGCTGGCTGCGGGCGAAAGAAAGGACATTAATAAATGAGCCTGCGGCGAGCAGGGATTCAGCAAAATCGAACATTGGGCGTCGCCCAGGGCTTGCGCCAGTGGACGGGCGAGCGAGGGCGTGCCTTGGATTTCGCGGACGATTTGCTGGCGTCCTTCGACCGGCATCGACATCAACGTTTGGAAGAGACGTTCGGGATGCGTCGTGGACCATTGGATCGGTGTTCCTTGTGATGCGCTCGCTTGCATTAGCCCGACACGAAACGCGATCACGTTCCAGTGTGCCCGGCGATGATAGACGTCCGCTCGCGTGGGTTGCCAAATCAGGCAAGACGTTAGTCGGGCCAGGCAATCATCAATCTCGGCCTCCGTCGGTTGATAGTCGGTCGACGCGATCTGCAATTCGTCGAGCGTTCGATCGACGACGACGTGGCTGGCGTATTGGGATTGAGCGAGCGCGAGCGACGTTCCGCAAAGGATGATCCAGACGGCCGGCATCGAAAGCACGTTGGTGATGCCGGCGAATCGAGTCTGTATTTTCTGGAACCGAGTGGGTGTCTTTGCATTGAGCGTCCGCAAACGCGGACGAGCGATCGGTTCCACGGCGGCTTGCGAAACGACGCCGATGATTGCAGCAGAAAGAAACAACACGCCCGGAATCAAGACCACAAAATCGATGACGCTTTGCACTGCGATCGCAACGACGACGAACCATCCTGCGACACCGATCGCGGCGCGGCGACGGCTGACCCCGTTATGAATTAGGACGCTGCAAAGCTTCAGCAGCAAGACGATGCCGGCGACAACCAAGACCAGCCCCGGCAACCCCAACTCGGTTGCCGTTTCGAGATATTGGTTGTGCGCTTCGCGAAACCAAAACGTGGAATCGGTTTGCTGTTCGGCCAAGCTGGCGAATCCGTAGGTGCCCAAGCCGCTGCCGAGCGGTTGGTGTTTCCAAGTCGCACGGATGCCTTCGGACCAATGATCCCAACGTGCATCGCCGGCCAGCTCGGTCGTCGAAAGGCGATCGACTCGTTCGGCAACATCGCTTGTCAGGCTAAGAAAAGTCACCAAGCCCGCGCAGCCGACCGCCATCACCATTCCGCCGATCGCGAACTGTCGCCACGGGACGTAACGCCACGCGACGATGGCCAGCGACAAAATGGATACGACGGCGGCCATCCAAGCCCCTCGTGATAACGTCGCCATCAACCCGGCCGAGATCAACGCGAACAATAGCAGAAGGATCAGTGACTTTGGTTGCACCCACCAGGGCGATCGCGAGTAGCCGTTTCCCGATCCGAACCCGTCACGATTGCCAGCGGTCGGTCGCTTTGAAAACGGTGGAAGCCACGTCGACCAGAACAACCCGATCACCGAAGCCAAGCCGGGCATCAACGCGGCCGCTCCCGCGTTCTTGTAAATGAAGGTTGCAAAGGGAAGCACCACGACCGGATAGGTCGTGCCGGGAATCAGGTCCAACGATCCGGTCGCGCGCTGGATCAGTCCCCACATCGAAAGCGCGGCCGCATTGATCGCCATGATCCACAGGAACGCCGACTTGGCTGCGGGAGAGCGAAAGAGACAGCCGGCGAGTACCAAGAACGCCGCCATCAAAACCCAACGGCAAATCGCCACTCGAGTCAGATACGGCACGATCGAAATCGTCGACGCGGTCGGATGTCGAAATTGTCCGTCCTCGGTGGTCAGATGATCGGCGACCTCCGAAAACGAATCCCGAAGCGCCGCGGTCGTCGCGGCTTCGGTGGGCTGGACGATCGATCGTTGCAGTTCGGCATTGCCGGGGGCGATGCGAGCGACCAAGTCGTCGGACAGCGGCGCGATCTGCAGCGTCGCCAACCCGATCGCCAGAGCGACCAATACGAACAAAGTCCACGGCAGCGGACGCGGCGTTAACCCCAAGCGGGGCATCGCAAAACAGGTCAACACGCTGGTGCCCAGCAGCAACCAATTGACGTGCAGCAACGTCTCGGCATCGACACCGCCAAATCGCCAAGTCGCGTAGATTAACGCAAGCAATAGCAGCGATTGTGCGATGTGCCGACAGACGCCTGCCAAGACGCCGCTGCGTGCGGGTGCAAAAGGCTTTTTCTTGTTGGACGGTTTGCGAGACGGATTTAATTCGATGCGGTTTGCCGAACTGGACCGCAGCGACGTCGCGCGCGCGGGAACTCGTCGTCGCCCTGAACGTTTGGCTTTGCTCCATCCATGTCAAAAATCATTGCATTTGGAAGTCGACGCTTCGTGCGTGGTCGGGGGCATCGTGCCCGTCCGTACGTCATTGGGCGACTGTAGCAAGCATCGGGGTGCCGCGACCAGTGCTATGTCGTGCCCCTGCGAAGGAGGGTGCGGGGTAAGGATGTCAGGTGCAAGAATGTAAGGGGCTGGATGTCGGGGCAAGAATGTCACGACAAGATTGTCACAATGGGACAGTTGTAACGATCGGTAAGTGGTCACGTCGGGATATGAACGCTTTTAAGCATCGATGCTCTTGGGACATTCTTCGATGATGGCTATATTCGGCCCCGGTCGTGACAACCGCGTTGCGATGCACGCAAACGCTGGGACGCACCGTAAGAATCATGACGTGAAATACACTTTCTCCCTTGGCATCGCGCTGCTGATCAATTGGTTGCTTTGGTCGGGGCATTTTCAGAACGGGTTCTTGCTTGCGCTCGGCGTCGCGTCGGTGTTGTTCAGTCTTTGGCTGTCGTCGCGGATGAATATCGTTGACGAAGAAGGCGCGCCCGCTCAATTGGGATTTCGTCCGTTCACGCGATACGCACCCTGGCTGGTCAAGGAAATTGTGACCAGCAACGTGACGGTGGCAAAAATCATCTTGTCGGCGACGATGCCGCTGAAGCGCAACATGGTAACGATCAAGTCGACTCAGAAAACGCCGCTCGGACGCGTCATGCTTGCCAATTCGATCACGTTGACGCCTGGCACGGTGTCCGTCGACGTCATCGGGGACTCGATCAAGATCCACGCGCTTTCGTTGGAAGATGCCGATGTCGACTTGACCGGCGTGATGGACTCGCGGATCGCAAAGCTGGAGCGTCGCAAATGATCCTTGCCGAAACGGCCGACGCCGAATTGCTGTTCGACATTCCTATGCTTGCCCTTACCGTCGCCAGCTACGGCGTGCTGACGACGATGGTGCTGGCGCTGGTTCGCGCGATGGCCGGACCGACGGTGTTTGATCGCGTGTTGGCACTGAACATGTTTGGAACAAAGACGGTGTTGTTCATTTGCGTGATTAGCTTCGCCAATGGACGCACCGACTTCATCGACCTGGCGCTGCTTTACAGCCTGATGAACTTCATCGGCATGGTGGCGCTGCTGCGTTATACGACGGCGGGATCGTTCGGCGATCGAAAGGCAACGCACTGATGGCGGTCACGGCAATGGAACTGGTTCAGGCGTATGTGCCAGTCGCACTTCAAGTGATCGGTGTGATCTTGTTGCTTGCCGGGGCCGCGTTTTCGGTGATCGGCGGCATCGGGATCGTGCGATTGCCCGAATTTTATTCGCGGATGCACGGGGCGGGCATCACCGACACGATGGGCGCGGGCTTGGTGCTGGTCGGGCTGATGTTTTTGTCGGGATCGTTTTTGGTGGCGTTCAAGTTGTTTGTGATCTTGTTCTTCTTGACGGTGACCAGCCCGAGTTCGTGTCACGCGCTCGCCCATTCGGCCCTTGCGCATGGACTCAAGCCGGTGTTGGACTTTGCCAAGATGCGTGACCAAAGCGACGCACCGAACGCCGCCGACGCAAAGGAAGAGTCCGCATGATCGCGATCGACTTTGTCATTTTGCTGCTGCTTGCCGTGACGGCCGTGACGATCGCGCGGATCCGGGACTTGTGGGCGGCGATCATGTTCACGGGCATCTACAGTTTCCTGTCGGCCAGTTGGATGTTGATCCTGGACGCACCGGACGTTTCGTTCACCGAAGCGGCCGTGGGCGCGGGCATTTCAACGGTGCTGTTCCTGAGCACGTTGGCGCTGACCGGCAAGGGAAACATGTCGGACGAGGACGAGAAGAAAACGAAGGGCTTCGCGCCGCTTCCATTTTTGGTCGTCGTCGTGACTGGCGCGGCGTTGATCTACGGCACGCTTGACATGCCGCCGATGGGCGACCCGAACGACCCGATCCACCTGCATCCCAGCCCCGGCTTCGTCGAACGATCGCAGGTCGACATGCACGGATTGCCGAACGTCGTCACAGCGGTGCTGGCAAGCTATCGCGGTTACGACACGCTCGGCGAAACGGCGGTCGTGTTCACGGCCGGCTTGGCGGTGCTGTTGATTTTGCGTCGCGGCAAAGAAGAAGAACCAATCGCAAACGAAACGTTGGAGGCGGACGCATGACCGACTTTCCGATCATTCGGGTCGTGACCAAGCTGATCATCCCGTACATCTTGCTGTTCGCGTTCTACGTTCAATTCCACGGCGACTACGGTCCCGGCGGCGGTTTCCAGGCCGGCGTCATCTTCGCCGCGGCGATCATTCTGTACGGATTGGTGTTCGGGCTTGATGCGGTTAAGCGAATCGTGCCGCCGCGAGTGATCGAGAAACTGATGGCGGCCGGCGTGTTGATCTACGCCGGAACCGGCGTGCTGACGATCGCGCTGGGCGGCAAGTTCTTGGACTATGACCGTTTGGAACATCACGTGTTGCCAAACTTTCACCTTCCCAGTGGTCAACACTTGGGAATCTTTCTGGTCGAGGTCGGCGTGGGCGTCACGGTGACGGCGGTGATGACGATGATTTTTTACGCTTTTGCCGGAAGGACGCGCACGGTTTGATGTCGGACTTTGATCCCCAAAAAATAGCCGACCTGTACAACTACTGGATCGTCGTCTTCTTGATGATGACCGGGTTCTACATCGTGATCGCGCGTGGCAACCTGATCAAAACGGTGCTGGGTCTGAACATCTTTCAGACCTCGGTGTTCCTGCTTTACATCACGATGGGCAAGATCGAGGGTGCGACCGCGCCGATCATCCCGCCGGAAATCGCGGCGGCCGCGGCGCATGGCCATGGTCAACACGGCGAAGCTGCCGAGTCGATTCCGCACGTTGCCGATCACGCGCACGAAGTCGCCGCGATCGTGTATTCCAATCCGCTTCCCAGCGTGTTGATGTTGACGGCGATCGTCGTCGGCATCGCGACCACGGCGACGGCGCTGGCGTTGATCGTTCGGGTTCGAGAAGATTACGGCACGATCGAGGAAGACGAGATCCTTGCGATCGATCGAGCGGCCGATGACGGGACGGGGGCGCTGTGATCGAAAGCAATCTACCAGTGCTGGTCATCGTGATCCCGATGATGACCGCGCCGCTTTGCATCTTTGCCGGTAATCGGCGGGTGGCTTACTGGCTTGCCCTGTTGTCGTCGATCGTGACGTTCGCGATCGCGATCACGCTGCTGGTTCGCGTCCAGGACGTCGGCGCGATCCGTTACAACATCGGCGACTGGGAACCACCTTACGGCATCGAATACGTCGTCGATTCGTTGTCCGGTTTCGTGATGATGTTCGTCTCTGGGTTGGCGGCGTTGACGCTGATTTATGCGCCGCCGAGTGTCGAGAAAGAAGTCCTGCCGTCGAAGCAGTACATGTTCTATGCCATGTTCATGCTGTGCATGACGGGATTGATGGGCATGTGCGTGACGGGCGACTTGTTCAACGTGTTCGTGTTCCTGGAAATCTCGTCGCTTTCGTCGTACGCGTTGATTTCGCTCGGCCGAACCCGGCGGGCACCGCTGGCGGCGCTGCAGTACTTGATCCTGGGCAGCGTCGGGGCGACGTTCATCTTGATCGGCATCGGGCTGCTTTATCAGATGACCGGAACGCTGAACATGTCCGACATCGCAGCGCGAATCAACACGGTCGATGGTCCGCGGACGATGTTGGTCGCGATGGCGTTCTTCACGATCGGCTTGTACATCAAGATGGCGGTCTTTCCGCTGCACACTTGGCTGCCGAACGCTTACACCTACGCCCCGTCGGTGGTCACGGTGTTCATTGCGGCGACGGCGACGAAGGTTTCGGTTTACGTTTTCATCCGTTTGATCTACGGCATCATGACGCCGGAATTCGCGTTCGATTTGTTGCCGCTCGGCGCGGCGCTTCGCATCTTTGCGTTGATCGGAATCTTCGCGGCATCGCTGGCCGCGATTTTCCAGGACAACGTCAAGCGACTGCTGGCCTACAGCAGTGTCGCCCAGCTCGGGTACATGTTGCTGGGCGTCAGCATGGCGAATCAATCGGGTTTGACTGGCGGCATCGTTCACATGTTCAATCACGCGATCATCAAGGGCGGACTGTTCATGGTCGTCGGATGCTTCGCGTTGCGACTCGGATCGGTCCAGCTTTCGGACTGGAAGGGAGCCGCCCGAACGATGCCGCTGACCTCGTTCGCGTGGGCGGTCGGCGGGTTGGGATTGATCGGCGTTCCGGTGACGGCGGGCTTCATCAGCAAGTGGTTGCTGCTGACCAGCTCGTTCGAGACGGGCCGATGGCCGGTGGCGGTGCTGATGCTGATCAGTTCGTTGTTGGCGGTCGTTTACGTTTGGCGAGTGGTCGAGACCTTGTATTTCGCGTCGCCATCGAACGCGGCGCTGGCGGCGAAAGAGGCTCCGGTGCAAATGCTGGTTCCGATGTACGCGGTCCTGGGTCTGACGTTGATGTTCGGCGTTTGGACGACGTACTCGGCGGGGCTTGCCGGCGCGGCCGCATCGGCGCTGCTGATGGGGGCGACGCCATGACGCCTGAAAATCTAATTCTGGCTTGTCTGCTGTTGCCGCTGGTTGCGTTCTTGCTGAACTTTGCGTTCGGCAAAACGCCAAACTTGCGAGAAGGATCGACACTGACGATCGCCAGCGTGCTGTTCATCGCCGTGATCTTGCTGTCGCGAAGCGTCTTTGCAGGTGGACGGCCGGAATTCATGCTGGGCGAGATGTCTGCCCGGGTTTGCGATCGGTTTCCGAGTCGAACCGCTGGGGATGTTGTTCGCCCTGGTGGCCAGCGGACTTTGGATTTTGACGACCGTGTACGCGGCCGGTTACATGCGTGGCCATCACGAGGAACATCAAACACGGTTCTTCGGTTGTTTCGCGATCGCGATCTTCGCGGCGCTTGCCGCGGCGTTCTCGTCGAACCTGTTCACGTTGTTCGTCGCTTACGAAATCATGACGGTTTCGACGTACCCGCTGGTGACGCACCACGGCAACGAAGAAGCTCGCAACGGCGGACGGGTCTACCTTGGCATTCTGCTTTCGACGTCGGTCGCGTTCTTCATGCTGGCGATCGCGTGGACGTGGTCGCTGGCGGGAACGTTGGACTTCCGCGTGGGCGGAATTTTGACGCAGGCCTATCAATCCAATCAGATTTCCGACACCGGGCTGGGGATCTTGCTGGGGCTTTTTGCGTTTGGGATCGGCAAGGCGGCGTTGATGCCGTTTCACCGCTGGTTGCCGGCCGCGATGGTCGCGCCGACGCCGGTCAGTGCCCTGCTGCACGCGGTCGCGGTCGTTAAGGTGGGCGTGTTTAGCGTGATGAAGGTCGCCGTTTACATCTTCGGCATCGATCTGCTGCATGGCACCGGTGTGAACGTTTGGTTGACTTACGTGGCCGGTTACACGCTGCTGGTTGCGTCGCTCGTCGCGATGACGAAAGACAACTTAAAGGCGCGGCTTGCCTATTCGACGATCGGGCAGTTGGCCTACATCACTTTGGGCGCGGCGCTTGCCAATCCATCCGGCGTGATCGGCGGCGGGATGCACATCGCGATGCATGCGGTCGGCAAGATCACGTTGTTCTTTTGCGCCGGAGCGATTTACGTTGCCGCGCACAAAAAGAACATCAGCGACATGCGAGGACTCGGACGCCAGATGCCGTTCACGTTTGCTGCATTCCTGATCGCGTCGATCAGCATCATCGGGTTGCCGCCGGGCGGGGGCGCGTGGAGCAAGTGGTTGTTGGCGGTTGGAACGGTGGAGAACGAACAGTACGTATTGACGGCGGCGCTGATGATCAGTTCGCTGCTGAACATCGCGTACCTGATCCCGATTCCGGTGCTGGCGTTCATGACACCGCCGGGGGAAGCGCCGGACAAAAAAGTGGCAATTCACGAGGCACCGATGATGTGCGTGGTGCCGCTGTGCATCACGGCGATCGGCAGCGTCGCGTTGTTTTTCGCCGCGCCGTGGATCTATGACGTGCTGGTACCGATCGTGCCTTAGTGGGTTACAAGACGTAGGTCCGCCACGCCGTGGCGGAGCATCCAAACGAACAGCGTTGCTGTTCGGCCCCGCCACGGCGTGTCGGGGCTACGATCGAATGAAGACGAATGATCAAACGATGGAAAACAACCAACCCAAATCCTGGTTCGAACGCCCGGCCAACATCAGATTGATGATCGGGGCGCTCGTGATCGCGTGCATCGCGCTGGTGCTGGCCGACTTGTTCTACACCAACCCGCACCCGCACTTTGACATCGAAACAACGTTCGGGTTCCAAGCTTGGTTCGGCTTTGTCGCGTTCGTCGTGATTGTGTTCCTGGGGCGAGGCTTGAGGCTGCTGGTTAGCCAACCGGAGGATTACTATGAACGCGATCGCTAGTATCCCGCCGGGCATGTTGATGATCGTCGGCGCGGTCGCGCTATTGGCGTTGCCGACGAAGCTGCGAAGTGTCGGTGTGGTTGCCATCTCGGCCATCAGCCTGATCAGTTTTTGGTTTTTGCCGGACGGAAAGTTTGCCAACTTTGATCTGTTCGGAGCCAGCCTGAATCTGGTTCGCATCGACGCCTACAGCCGAATCTTTGGCATCGTCTTTCACACCGCGGCGATCATCGCCGGCATCTACGCGCTGCACGTAAAAGATACAAAGCAGCACGTTGCCGGATTGATCTACGCCGGCGCGGCGATCGGGGCGGTGTGCGCGGGCGATCTGGTTTCGTTGTTCGTGTACTGGGAACTTACCGCGATCAGCAGCGTGATCCTGGTCTGGGCCGGCGGCACGACCACGGCTTACCACAGCGGGATGCGTTACCTGATCATTCAAGTCGCCTCGGGCGTGTTGCTGCTTTCCGGTGCGATCGTCCAGTTTGTCGAAACCGGATCGGTCGCGTTTGAAAGCTTCGTCGATCCGGACCAACCGATGTCGGTCGCCGGACTGTTGGTGCTGGCCGCGTTCGGCATCAAGTGCGCGTTTCCGCTGCTGCACAACTGGCTGCAAGATTCGTATCCCAATGCGACGCCGACCGGAACGGTGTTCCTGTCCGCGTTCACCACCAAGCTTGCGGTCTACTCACTGATCCGCGGCTTTGCCGGATTCGAGCCGCTGATTTGGGTCGGCTGTGTGATGACGTTGTTCCCGATCGTGTTCGCGGTCATCGAGAACGATTTGCGACGAGTGTTGGCGTACAGTTTGAACAACCAACTCGGCTTCATGGTTGTCGGCATCGGCATCGGAACCGAACTGGCGATCAACGGCACGGTCGCGCACGCGTTCTGTCACATCATCTACAAGTCGTTGCTGTTCATGTCGATGGGCGCGGTGTTGTTGCGAGTCGGGACGACGAAGGCGACGGAGCTGGGCGGCCTGCACAAGTCGATGCCTTGGACGACGGTGTTTTGCATCATCGGTGCCGGCGCGATCTCGGGGTTCCCGCTTCTGTCCGGTTTCATCAGCAAGTCGATGATCATTTCGGCGGCGGCCGAGGAACATCATTTGTGGGTTTGGATCGTGCTGTTGATTGCATCGGCGGGCGTGATGGAACACAGCGGCATCAAGATTCCCTTCTTCGCTTTCTTTGCCCACGACAGCGGCAAGCGAGTGCCCGAAGCGCCGCTGAACATGTTGATCGCGATGGGAATCGCGTCGGCATTCTGCATCGGATTGGGCGTTGCGTACCCGCTGCTGTATCGGATGTTGCCGTTCGACGTGGACTATCACCCGTACACGGTCACGCACGTCGTGACTCAGTTGCAATTGCTGATGTTTGCGGGTCTCGCGTTCGTGTTCTTGGTCAAGACGGGGCTGTACCCGGAAGAAAAACGAGCAACGGTGCTGGACACCGATTGGTTCTATCGGCGGATGTTTCCGTCGATCGTATCGGGGATCGGCGGCACGATCGCGTTGGTCGATTCGACGATGCGGAACGACTACAAGGTGGTGTTCACCAGCGTGATCGACAACCTGCGAGCGACGTTTAACGAACGCGGTATCCTGGGGCGGACTTGGTCCAGCAGCACGATGACGTTCTGGGCCACGGTCCTGCTGGCGCTGTGCCTGGTGATGTACTACGCCTAGCTCGCTTGCGTCGGCGAACCATTTCTTGCCAATCAGCCGCTACTACTTCGTTGGCTCCGGTGCAACGGATGGTTCCCGTGGGGTGCCGGTCATGGCCAGCACGAAGGCGGCGATCATCGAGAGGGCGTAGGCGACCAGTTCCGCGGATGAGTAATCGACCTTTGCTTTGTCGGCGATGGCTTTAACAGGTGTGACCGCGACGTCACTGCGGGGCGTGTCGTTTTCGGCTTCCGCTGCCGCGTCTTCGACATCGCTTTGGTCACCACCTTCCGCGGCGAGTCGCTCGGCTTCCTCGATCCGCATCGCTTCTCGCTTGGCGTCGTCGATCTTCGCCTGTTCGATTTTCGTTTGCATTTCAGCTTGCGATTCTTCCAACCGCTGCGCGATGGCCGGGTTGGGGCCGAACGATGCGCCTTGCGATTTCGTCCAAAACACGTTCGCAAGCAACAGGCCCGCGATCGTGCAACAGGCTGCGATGCCACCGGTCAGAACGCCGCGATTGACCGGTCGGACCAGTAACCGCACGCCAACGCCGGCGAACAGTCCCGCGACGATCATCAACCAAAACATCGGACGATCGAATGCGGATTCGCACCCGAGCCAAACGAATGCGCCGATAAGCGAGCCGACGAGACCACCGAGAACGGACTTCAAAATGGACATGAGAGATCGAGGCCGTTGGAGTTTGCGAGCGAAAGGAACGGGAAGCCGCCTGCGAAGGCAATTCAATGTAGGTGGCTGTTCTCCCCGCTTCAATCACCAACTCCCGCCGGTGGAAAATTCTTAGGACTGCGTGAACAACGGCTGACGTAGCTGACCTCGTCAGGGTTCCGATCGGACTGAACCCTGGCGGGATCAGCTACGGTAAATTCGTCACTTATTGATCATGCGGTGCTAAGTGATGGACGTCAGCGTCGGGCCACGCGGCGATCTGATGAAAGAAGATGCGGTGCCGGTCAGACAAGTCTGGCACGATGAACGGCCGAGAAGGAAAGCCTTCCTTCGAGCTTATTTTTCGGGCTGCAATCCCGGCGCGGGCGTCGCTTCCCCGGACGTGCCTTCGCCGCCGGCGAACTGTTGCCGACAAAACTGCGTGATCTTGCGGCCGACTCTTTTGACGCTGGCCGCCGCCGAGATCAACGGCGGACGGCGGAGGTGACCATGACGGCTGGTTTGGATCGTCAAGCCCGACGTCATTTCCATCGCCGTCAGACAACCGCCGCCGAAGCAATACGTGTCGATGCAAACCAGGTGGCCGGCGTCCAAGACGCGACCTTCGGGCTGGGGCGTGTGCCCAACGACGACTCGCTTTCCGCTGAAGTGCGGTGGTGGCAAGGGCAGCGGCAGGTGAGACCAGTAAATCGTCATCTCGTCGGTCGCGTGCAGGCTGCAGTCGGGCTTGTAACCGGCGTGGACGAACAGCTCGGTTTCCGTTTCGTAAAACGGCCGCAAGTGTTTAAAAAAGTCGACGTGATCGGATGGAATTTTCGACAGACTGCCCCCGTAGCTGGTCACCGTCGCTTGCCCGCCGTTGGCAAGCCAAACCCGATCGTCCAACCCGCCCATCACGACGCCTTGCAGCATCAATTCGTGGTTTCCGCGAAGGGCGACCACCTTGCACTCGGCCGACAGAGCAATGATCTGATCGACCACGTCGCGGCTGTCCGGGCCTCGATCGACGTAATCGCCGACGAAGACAATCTCGTCATCGGCGTCCGGCGAAATCGCCTCGATCAACGTCCGCAGCGCTTTGCCGCAGCCGTGAATGTCACCGATCGCGAAGCGTCTCATCGGTTGAATTTCTTGCCGAGAAAAAAAGAGGACGGGCGTTCGGGCGGGCGACCCGACACAGCAACAACAGGTGGCTCCGGCAGCATCGCCGGCGACCGAGGATAACCGTATCAGTTCAAATCGGGATCACCGAAACGAACGCCGGGAGCCATTTCGTTCAAAATTTCGTGCCCGCATTGCCGAACCGCCCGTTCCCAACAAACATCCGGCGAACCGAAGATGATGGCCGGATCGGGATCGCCGGCCAGCCACCCTCCACGACGCAATTCCGCTTCCAACTGGCCCGGCCCCCAACCGCTGTACTGGGCCACATAACGAACGCGAGCGTCCCGTCGGCGGAGCAAAACTCGCAAGTGATCGTCGTCGCCGGTGATCCAGGCGGAGGGATTGCCGAGTTCGATCGACATCGACCCGTACGGCTCGGCGGGGCAATCATGCAGCGTAAATTTGGATCCTTCGCTAATCGACTGACCCGGTGTGATCGGCTTTCCGGCGTCGTCGTACGGCCCGCAAGGTTCGCCGACGCCCGCCAAATCGTGCAGCGCCAGCAGCGGTCCTTCGACCGGACCGCCGCGATAGATCTGGTCATCCTCGCGCGGCGCGCCCTCGGCTGGGGAAAGCTCGACCAAGTCGCGAAACCGACGCTCGGTCGGCCGGTTCAGCAGCAACCCGAACGCTCCTTCGGCGTCGTGCCGAATCATGAACACGACCGAGCGCATGAAGTTCCCGTCGTCCAGGTAGGGCGACGCGATCAGCAATCGACCAGAAAGATTGGTGGGCATGAAGTCGATTTCTCCGCGATCGCGGCATCGGGCTGGGAACTGAACCGCCGGATTATAAGCGCTTCGTAGGCCTGCGGCTCCGCCCGCGGGATTTCCGCTACGGTTTTCCGGCCGGCGGAGCCGCCGGACTACGTTCGCCACAGGCACCCCGCCCACGACAATCCGACGCCGAATCCGACCAGCATCTGAGTCCGTCCAGTCGGCAATTCGCCTCGCGATCGCATCCGATCGATCAGGATCGGCAGCGTGCACGAAACCGTGTTCCCGACGTCGGCCAAATCGATCGGCAGACGGCTTTCGCACACGCCCATCCGGGACCGCAGTTGATCCAGCATTTTCCACGTCGCCTGGTGCATCAGGTACTTGTCGATGTCGGCGTCGGCGAGTTCGTTGGCCTGCAAAATTTCATCGATCAGCCGCGGGATCGCCTCGACCGTGAAATTGATCAAGCTGGGACCGTCCATGTACAAACGGCTTTTCCAGCGCTTGCGGTGTCGCGGCTTGATCGCTTGATCGGCCGAACGGGCACCGCCGTCGCCGACGATCAACATGTCGCCGCCGCTGCCGTCGCTGCCGAATTGAAAACCCCACAGCGAACGCTGGTCGCCGGCGGTGACCAATGTTGCGGCGGCGGCATCGCCGAAAATTGTGCGCAGGCTCCGGTCGTCCTCGTCCAAGTACTTCGAGTACGTTTCCGCGGTCAGCAGCAAAATGTTCTTCGCCACGCCGGATTGGATCAGCCCGTCGGCGACCGCCATCCCGTAGACAAAACCGCTGCAGCCGAGGTTGAAATCCATCGCACCGCAGCGAGTCGATAGGCCCAGGCGATCCTGCACCAAGCAGCTTGTCGTCGGCAGCGGATAATCGGGCGTTTGCGTACACAGCAGCACAAAATCGACATCGTCGCGATCGATCGCGCCAGACGCGAACAGCTTTTCAGCGGCCGCGACGGCCAAGTCGCTGGCCGTTTCGTCCGCGGCGGCAATGTGACGCTGGCGGATGCCCGTTTTTTCCTCGATCAGCGGCAAGTCCCAACGCGGATACTGCTGGGCCAGCATTTCGTTGGTTTCGATTCGAGCGGGAAGATGGACGGCGATCTTTCCGATTTGAGCGTACGGCACGGCCTGTCCACTTTCCGGCGGCGATGGGGGTGAAAGGGTTGCGGCGGGTCGGACCGCGGGCCGAGCCTGATCGAAACAACCTATCGCCAATTTTTAACCCGCCCGTGACGGTGTCGGTAGGGGCAACGTTTTCAAGCGACCAAGCGGAACAAAGAGCCTGCCAACGCCACAAAGCGGGCAGCGGTGGGGCCATACGCCGCCGAAGCGTCCCGCTCGATCGAACGTGTTCGAGAGCAACGCAGGCGAAGAGAGAAAAGAGAGCGGCTGATCGGATTCGAACCGACGACAATCACGTTGGCAACGTGATGCTCTACCAACTGAGCTACAGCCGCTTCTGCTTTCGCATGAACGGCAGATTATAGGAACGGCAGACGCGGCCACAAGGCCTGTTGCGCCGTCATTTTTTTGCGGGCCGAGAATTTCCGCATCCGGACCGGATTAAGAAGTACGTGTCGCTCGTTCAGCGCCAGCATGAACGTAGGTCCGCCACGCCGTGGCGGAGCATTGCATTGCATTGCGACGCATCGACCGCGAACAGCTTTGCCGTTCGGCCCTGCCACGGCGTGTCAGGGCAACGTGGTAAACAGCATGAGGCCGGCGCCTGCGGCTGGGCGTTAAACGAAGTCTTCGTGGCTGGGGGTCTTCGTGGTGGGGGGATGAAGTCCGCGCACAAAAAAGCCATCGCTTCACCGTGGTGATGCGATGGCTTTCGCAAATGCGTTTTGCGGCAGACGCCGGTTAGGCGGCTTTGCGATTGACGCGCGGTGCGGCGGTCTTGGCTTGCTTGGCAGCAGGCTTCTTCGCGGCGACGGGCTTCTTGGCTGCGACGGGCTTCTTGGCTGCGGGCGCCTTGGCGATGGTCGACTTGGCAACACGCGGCTTGGTCGCGGTGGCCTTGGTGGCGACCGGCTTGGCGACACGCGGCTTGGCGGTCATCGGCTTCGCAACCGGTGCCTTGGTGACCGGTGCCTTGGTGACTGGCGCCTTGGCGGTGGTGGCCTTCACGGGAGTTGCCTTCGGCTTAGCGGCTTTGGGCTTGGTCGCCTTGGGTGCAGTCGCCTTGGGTGCAGCAGCAGCTTTGGGGCTCTTGGTCGCGGTCGCTTTGAGACTCTTGGGGGCTGCGGTCTTCGGGGCAGCAGGTTTCTTCGACACTTTTGTTTCCTATCGAAACTTGACGAATTTTCTAGACGATGTGCCTAGTGGGTTCGCGTGTATCAAAATCTGATCGACTGACAAAATATCAAACGTCAACTTTTTGATTTTTATTTCAAAACTTTCGCGTCATCGACATGCGTTTGCGTTGCACGTCGACTTCCATGACCTTGACCTTCACCACATCGCCGACCGAAACGATCTCGCTGGGATCGGCGACGTACGTGTCGGCTAGCTGTGAGATATGGATCAGTCCGTCTTGGTGAACGCCGACGTCGACGAAGGCGCCAAAGTGCGTGACGTTGGTGATGACGCCTTCCAAGACCATGCCGACCTTCACGTCGCCCATCTCGTTGACCTTGTCATCGAACTTGACCGCGCGAAATTCGCTGCGCGGGTCGCGTCCTGGCTTGGCCAGTTCGGCGATGATGTCGGTGATCGTGGGAACGCCGAACCGTTCGTCGACGAAGTCTTGCGGCTGTAACTTTTGACTTAAGGTCGCGTTACCGACCAACGACTTTTCTTGCGTGCCCAGTTGCTTGGCCATCGACGCGACAACGGCGTAACACTCCGGGTGAACGGCCGATTCGTCCAGCGGATGATCGCCGCCGCGGATGCGCAAGAAACCCGCCGCTTGCTCGAACGCTTTCTTGCCCAGCTTGGGAACCTTGGTCAGTTCGTGCCGGTTGGAAAAACGACCGTTCGCATCGCGATGGGCGACGATGTTTTCGGCCAGCTTTGGGCCGATGCCGGCGACGTGCGACAGCAGCGAAACGCTTGCCATGTTCAGGTCGACGCCGACTTGGTTGACACACGACTCAACGACGCGGTCCAAGCACTTCCGCAGCTTGGTTTGATTGACGTCGTGTTGGTACTGGCCGACGCCGATCGATTTCGGATCGCTCTTGACCAACTCGGCCAGCGGATCCTGCAGCCGCCGGGCGATGCTGATCGCGCCGCGGACGGTGATGTCTAGGTCGGGAAATTCTTTGCCGGCAAGTTCGCTGGCACTGTAGATCGATGCGCCCGCTTCGCTGACCATGACTTTCGTGGTCGACAGTTTGTGGTCGCGGATGACGTCGCCGACGAAGGCATCGGTTTCGCGCGAGGCGGTGCCGTTGCCGATCGCGATCAGTTCGACGCCGTGCTTTTGAATTAAATCTAACAACGTCTTGGCCGCGCCCGCCGTGTCGGACTTGGGCGGCGTCGGGTAGATCGTTTTGTTGGTGATGTACTTGCCCGTCGCGTCGATGACGGCGACCTTGCAACCGGTGCGAAAGCCCGGGTCGATGCCGATCGTCACTCGCGGGCCGGCCGGCGCGGCCATCAACAGTTCGTGCAGGTTCTTGCCAAAGACCGCGATCGCTTCGTCGTCGGCTTTCTCTTTCAGTTCCGCGATCAACGCCGACTCGGTCGCCGGCATCAACAGCCTCGTGTAACATTCATCCGCCGCGGCGTGCAGCGCTTCGCGAAATTCAAAGCTGTTGTTTTGGATCAGTTTCGGTTTTAGCCGCCGCATCGTTTCGTCGTCGTCCATCGCGACGCCGACCTTCAAGACGCCTTCGGCTTCGCCCCGCAACATCGCCAACAAACGATGCGAGGGGATTCGCGACGCGGACTCTTGGCGATCGAGATACTGTTCAAACTTTTCGGCGGCGTCTTTCTTGCCCCGTTTGACCTGCGATGCAATCTTGCCGAAGCGGGTCGCCTGGTCCTTCATCCATGTGCGGACCTCGGCGTCCTCGGACCAGACTTCCGCGACGATGTCGATCGCACCGGCCAGCGCCGCGTCGGCGTCGGGAACTTCCTTGGCCGCGTCGACGAACGCGGCCAGCGTTTGTGATTTCGACTTGCCGATCGGTTTTTGGGCGAGCAACAAATCCGCCAGCGGCGCAAGGCCACGTTCCCGTGCGATGCTGGCTCGCGTGCGTCGCTTGGGCTTGTAGGGCAAGTACAAAAGTTCCAGCGCCGCGAGGTCGTCGCAGGCTTCGATCTTGGACTTCAGTGCCGCGGTCAGCAGGCCTTGCGAGTCGATCGTTTTCAGAACGGTCGTCTTTCGAGCGGCAAGCGCGGTCGCTTTTTCAAGCGAGTCCTCGATCGCCCGCAGCGCGACTTCGTCCAACCCGCCGGTGACTTCTTTGCGATAGCGGGCGATGAACGGGATCGTGTTGCCGTCCTGCAAAAGTTCGATCGCGGCGACGACCTGTTTCACGTTGACTTTAAGTTCGGCCGCGATCGTGTTGGCGGTCGCGTGGAGGTCGATGGCGGACACTGGTTTGGCTTATTTTCGTTGGGTGGATAGGTCGAGGAAATGCCGGACGGCGCGGCCGCTGATGGTCGTCTTTTCGATCAATTCGTCGGCGACGCGAGCGATCGCCCAAGCGGTCTGATCGTCTCGCAGAATGTGCTCGGTCTTGTCAAGAAAGCGTCGCTGGATTCGTTCGAGTTGGCGTTCGCTGCCGGGTCGCGATCGGATCAGCCGCCGCATCATCCGCAGGTCCTCGGCCGCGCCGACGGGACAGTAGGATCCCGTGAAGTGGGCTTCGGCGACCATGCCGGCCAGCAAAATCAGCACGTCGTCTTCAAGCCAATCTTTGGATGGTTTTGATCGGCCTTTCTGCATCTGGCACAGGCCCAGTCGTCCGCCGCCGCCGACCATCTTACCGGGCTGGATCGTGACCTTTTGGATCGTACGGCCCAGCAGGACAGCCATGACGGCGTGGCCGGCTTCGTGAAACGCGGTCGCGGTGAGTTCCCGCTTCGCGGCGTCGTCTTTCGGGGTGGCGTCATTCATCGTTGAACTGCTTTTCGGACTGCTTTTCGGATCGGCGGATCGCTTTGGTCAGCAGTCGATCGAACGTGGCCGCGAACGCTTTCTTGTCGACGTCACCGTAGGGCGCGGTGCGGCCGACGGTCATGCCTTCGCCGCGAAGGTCGTCCATGAAGTTCCGCATCGACAACCGGGCCGCGATTGTGTGCGAGGAGTATTCGTCGCCGCGCGGGTCGATCACGAACACGTCTTTGGCGACCAAGTCGCCGGCCAGCGGCACGTCGGCGGTGATGGCCAGGTCGCCCGGTTCGGAGTTGACGGCGATGTAGCGGTCGGCCACGTCGGCTCCTTCGGCCACGGTGACGCTGCGGACGTTGGCAAATCCGGGCGGCGCAACGACGGGGCGGTTGGCGACCAGGACGGTTTCGATGGCCAAGCGTTTAGAGGCACGGAAGACGATCTGCTTGACTTCGGTCGGAGCAGCGTCGGCATCGATCCAGATTTTCATGGGGAGGTTGCCGATTTCGGTTGAAGTCGTGGTGTTCGTAGGTCCGCCGGGCCCCGGCGGAGCATTGCATGGACCCAAACAGCTTTGCTGATCGGCCCTGCCACGGCGTGTCAGGGCTACGTTTGCCGACGCCGATTGACGACGAACGGCTCGGAAAACGTGGCAAAACGAAGGTCGGAGCAGCGTCGGCGTCGATCCAGATTTTCATGGGGAGGTTGCCGATTTCGGTTGATGTCGTGGTGTTCGTAGGTCCGCCGGGCCCCGGCGGAGCATTGCATGGACCCAAACAGCTTTGCTGTTCGGCCCTGCCACGGCGTGTCAGGGCTACGTTTGCCGACGCCGATGGACGACGAACGGCTCAGAAAACGAGGCAAAACGAAGGTCGGAGCAGCGTCGGCGTCGATCCAGATTTTCATGGGGAGGTTGCCGATTTCGGTTGATGTCGTGGTGTTCGTAGGTCCGCCGGGCCCCGGCGGAGCATTGCATGGATCCAAACAGCTTTGCTGATCGGCCCTGCCACGGCGTGTCAGGGCTACGTTGGCCGACGCCGATGGACGACGAACGGCTCAGAAAACGTGGCAAAACGAAGGTCGGAGCAGCGTCGGCGTCGATCCAAATTTTCATGGGGAGGTTGCCGATTTCGGTTGATGTCGTGGTGTTCGTAGGTCCGCCGGGCCCCGGCGGAGCATTGCATGGACCCAAACAGCTTTGCTGTTCGGCCCTGCCACGGCGTGTCAGGGCTACGTTTGCCGACGCCGATTGACGACGAACGGCTCGGAAAACGAGGCAAAAAAACCCTTCGGACCAGACGTGTCAATCGTTGCCCCGATGCTTGTTTCTGTCGAGGGGCAAGTGGTTGCCCGGCTCGACGCCAACAGCCCCTTTCTATCACGGATGAGTATTGATCATGACCAAGTTTTACGCCGCCGCCGGAAACCGCTCGATCGTTATCGCTGCCGAAAACGCCGCCGATGCCGCCGACAAGTTTATCGATCACGTCCTTGGGGATCACGTCTGGATCTACGGCGACGAATCCCTGTGCGAAGCCGACCGTCGGGCTCACCTGGCGATGGAAACCTGGTTGACGCTGGACAGCCAAGTCGTGATCAGCCAGCGAGGAATCGGACACGACGACGCGGGAACGTTTGATACCGCCGAATTGGTCCATGCATGGCACAAGTTGATGACGGGCGTCAGCCGGATGTTTTGTTAGGTAGGCAGCAGGCAGCAGGCAGCGGCGTTGGATAGCCGCGGAGCAGCTGTGGATGAACGCTACCCTGCCGGGGTCGGCGATGAATCCAGCAGGCTGATGATCAGCGGCAGCAACTGCTTCTTTCGGCTGACGACGGATTCCAACTGGTAAAGCTTGTCTTCCAGTTGCGGATAGTTGATTTCTTCCCAGCCGTCCGGTTCACTGCTCATCAACAACAGGCTTCCATTGCTGGCGATGTCGGTGACCAACAGCGCCGAAAATTCAAGTTGCTGTTCCGACGCGAGCCCTTGAATGGCGGCGGCGAGTTCTTCCTTTCGCTGCCAAAATAAATCGAAACCAATCTCTTCGATCTGCGAAATCGAAAACCGCCTGCCCGATTCCTCGAACTCCTTGCAGTCCTCCCGTACGACTTGTTCGGGCGTGCAAGAACGCAGCGCCGAACCGACTTGGAAAAATTCGTTCGCGTACGATTCCATGTCGACGGTGCAAAACGTTTCCAGCCACTTCAGCAGGTCGCGGTCGGTGTCGGTCGTCGTCGGCGAACGCAAGTACAACGTGTCGCTGATCATGCCCGACGCCATGCACAGCGCGATGCCGGGCGAGGGGTCCAATTGGGCTTGGCGAAACATTTGCGCGACCAGCGTGCAGGTCGATCCGACCGGTTCCATGTAGAAACGCATCGGACGATTCGACTTCAGCGATCCGCCCAAGCGGTGGTGATCGAGCACTTCGACGATGTCGGCGTCTTCGGCACCTTGAACGGCCTGCGACATCTCGTTGTGATCGACCAACACAATTTCCGGCTGCGGAGGATTGACCAGGTCACTCTTGCTGAGCACGCCGATCATCTTGTCGCCATCGACGACCGGGAAGATCGTTTGCGGGCTTCGGAACACCTGCGCCGCGCGGCCGCTACGGGCAGCTTTGCCGACAGCTTGACGAAGTTAGTTTCGATGATCGATTCGATCCGTTGGGCCGCCTTGATCCGCATCGTCGTGGTCGCGGTATCGAGCGGACTTAAGATGACCGAAACACCATTGGCGACGGCCAACTGCATCAACCCGCTGGACAATTCGTAACCGCCGGTGACCACCAATGCTCGGACGCCCATTTCAAGCGCGGGCAACTGGATCGTCGGTCGATCGCCGCTGACCACCAACAAGCGGTCGGCCGGGTACTGCTTCATCCGTTCGCAGAAACCACCGGCGCTCATCGCGCCGACGGTGACGACGAAGTCATCGACGCGATCGACGTCGACGCTGTGCTGGAACGTTCCTTCGACGACGGAGTTGACCTTGCCGAGCGTGCTGATGACTTGACGAGACTGGACCACGTCGACGCCGCCTTGCAGCATCAATTCCAACAAGTCCAACAACGTCACGATCCCGATCACATGGCCATCATCGTCCATCACCGGGATCGACCGAACCTCGTGCTTGTTCATCCGGTGATAAACGTCATAGAAGACGTCGTCTTTGTGTGCGACGACGGACTCGCGATTGCAGACGTCTTCCAATTCCGGGCGGATGTCCATGATGATCCGCGGCGTGGCCAGTTTGGCTTTCTTGAGCGCAAACTCGGTCCGCTGGTTCGGCGTGCCACAGCATGCCGCGACGGCGTCCGGCCGAGTCGTCCGCTTGAGAAAATCCGCGTACGCGATCGCGCTGCAGATTGCATCGGTGTCGGGGTTGCGGTGGCCAAAAACGTAAAGAGGCATGGAAGAGTCCGCGTGTCGCGGTGAAAGAATTTTAAGAGGACGACTTCAACAACGCCGAGACCGCTTCGACGATCGCATCCGGTTCGCTCATCCGGCCTTCGCCCGACTTGCGACAACTGAGCCAGCCGGATTCCGGTCCACAGAAGTGGCAGCCATCGCCGCGAAGTTGTTGAACGTTTCGCTGGACGGATGGCTTGGACCACATCGCCGCGCTCATTGCCGGCACAACCAACACCGGACATTCGACTTGCAAGTACAACAGGCTGACCAGGTCGTCCCCGCTGCCGCAGGCGAACTTCGACAATAAGCTTGCGGTCGCCGGCGCGACGATCATCAGGTCGCAAGCGTCAGCCAATTCGATGTGAGCCCCCAGCGGATAGCGAGCGTCAAAGGTTTCGATCGCGACGGAATGAGAAGACAGCGCCGAAAGCGTTGCCGCGCCGACAAATTCGGTCGCCGCGTGGGTCATCGCGACGTGAACGTCGTGGTTGGATTGGGCCAACCGGCTGCACAGGATCGCGGACTTGTAAGCCGCGATGCCGCCGCCGATGGCGAGCAGGACTTTGGGGCGAGTTTGGCTACTCAAGATGGTTCTTTCAGAGTAGGGCAATTGTCCCAATTGTCCCCCACATCACGCAACTCACGGGACAGCGACCCTACAAATGCGCTGGACAATGAGGAAAATTGTCCTACAGCTCTTTAAGACAATTGGGACAATTGTCTTACTCTGGTTTTGAACGCAGAAACTTACAGGTCCGATTCGTCCAAATCGGGGCCTTCGGCCATGGCGATGGTGGTATCCAGGTCGGGGATCATTTGGATTTCGTTGTCCATGTTCAAGACGATTTTGTCCTGCATGATCTCTTGCAACACGATCGACATTTTGTCGTGCGTGTCGACGTTCACAAGCGCGCGGCTGCCCTGGTTCAATTGCACCAAACGCTTTTGGATCAGCGTGCTGAGTTTGAAACGTCCGCCGACCTTGTTGACGATCTCTTCTTCTTTTAGTTCTTCGAGCATGCTTTGGATTCCTTTTGGTCTTTCAAAATTTGACAGATTTCGCCGACAGCCACATCGACCGAGCCGTTGATGATTTCGTATTGGTATCGATGCCGGTATTTCATTTCGCGGCCGGCGGTTTCCAGCCGAGCGGTGATCGCGTCTTCGGTCTCGGTGCCCCGCGATCGCAGGCGGTCCTCGAGTTCCTGCATCCCGCCGGGATGAATGAAGACGGTGATCGGATCGAGCCCCGGTTCGTCGATCACGGACATCGCGCCCTGGACGTCGATCTCCAAAATTACCCATTGACCGGCTGACAGACCAGTGGCGACTTGATCCCGCAGTGTCCCGTACCAGTGGCCTCGACCAAACACTTCTTTGCATTCTAGGAAGTCGCCGGCCAGTTTCCGACGGGCAAATTCGTCCAGAGTCAAAAAGAAGTAATGATCGCCGTCGATCTCGCCTGGTCGGGGCGCCCGAGTCGTTGCGGAAACGGAAAACGACAGCGGCAACTCGCACTTCGCCTTCAACTCGCGCACCACCGTGCTCTTTCCGGCACCACTGGGCCCCGAAATAATAATCAAGCGACCGGAATGGGAAGGAGAAGGAATCAGGGGAAAGGTTTCAGGTTTCAGGAGGGGCCGGGACGGGGGACGGATCGCGAAAGGCGATCGCCTTCCCGCTATTCCAGATTCTGCACCAACTCACGCATCCGCTCAATCGCACATTTGACTTCGACGACGTGAGCCGACACGGCGGCGTCGGCGGCCTTGCTGCCAATCGTGTTCGTCTCGCGAAACATTTCTTGGATAACGAAGTCTAGTTTGCGGCCCGTCGGTTCGCGACGGTCCACGCCCGCGGTTCCCGACAAAACGCCGCGAAACATCTGCAGGTGGCTGTTTAGCCGCGTGACTTCTTCGCTGATGTCGGCCCGATCGGCGAACAATTGAATTTCGCGAAGTAGATCGATCGTTTGGACTTCGATTTCTCGCTCGGCCAAAATTCGATGAATCTTTGTTTCCAAGCGGTTCTGGTACGTGTCCACCGCTCGCGGGGCCAGCACGCGAACTTGTTCGACCGACTCGGCGATCAGGTCCAAATCCGCGATTAAAGTTTTGGCCATGTTGCCGCCTTCGATCTCGCGCATGCGATCCAGGTTTTCAATCGCGTCGATGATCGCCGATTCGACGAAGGCCCAAAGAGAGTCGTCCTGGCGTCGTTCTTCCTTGACCGCAACGATCACGCCGGGCAGCGTCATCAGCGAGGAAAGCTCAATCGTCAAACCCGCTTCGGAATCGCGGCTGGATTGGGCCAGCGTCGATCGCACCTGTTGCAGTTGCCGGGCGTACGCCATCAGCACGTCTTGATCGACGCCGGGCAGGTTTTCGCCCGCCGGCCGACGCCAATTCACGCTCAGCGAGATACTGCCGCGGTGGATCAGCGACCGAACCAGCGTTTCAATCTTGTTTTCGAGCGCCGAGAGCGAATCGCTGATCCGGGACGAGCATTTAAATCCCCGATTGTTGACCGTCCGAACCTCGACCGTGATGGTGCCAAGTTCACCTTGCGCGGTCGCGTGACCCTGGCCCGTCATGCTGCGGACGCCGGCGAGTTGGGATGGTTTCATGCTGTTTATCAGGGAGAGGGACAATTGGGACAATTGTCCTACTCTGCGTCTTCGGGAGCGTCTTCGGCGGGCGTCGCATCGGCCGGAGCTGCATCGGTCGAAGCAGCATCCGCAGGCGTCAATTCAACGTTTTCCAGCGTCGCGGGTGCCGCGCCGCCGATCGAACCAGAGCCCGTGTCGAGGCCTTCCAGCAGGTCGGCCGGGTTGCCGCCCATCGGCGGAATGACCAATTCGTTGCCGGTCTTGCCGGTATCACCAGGCCCCGCGGACATCGTCGACGTGACGATCGGGGACGGGCTGTGGGTGCCCAGCAACCACATCGTGAACGCACAGGTAAATCCCCAGACGCTGGCTACGACAACGGTGATGACCGTGAACGTGTCGCCGGCCTTGCTGCCGAACGCGCTTTGTCCGCCGGGACCGCCCAGTGCTCCGGTCAAGCCGCCGCCCTTGCCCCGCTGGATCAGGATCAACAGGATCAGGAACAACGACAAAAATCCCATCAGGAAACCCAGCACCGTGCCGGAAACCGAACCCAAAAGCATGAACGTCATCGCACTACCAAAGCTGTTTTGAAATTGAAAAATGGAATGCCAGTGGGCAGTAGCCAGTCGTCAGTCGTCAGTGACTCACCAGTTGGCCGGGGAAATCAGGCCGGGTGAATGATGCCCAGGAAATCTTCGGGCTTCAAACTGGCACCGCCGACCAGCGCCCCGTCGATGTTCGGTTGGCCGAGCAACTCCTTGGCGTTGCCCGGTTTGACGCTGCCACCGTACTGAATTCGCATCTGGCTGGCGACATCGGATCCAAACAATTCGCCCAGCAGCTTGCGGATGAACGCGTGGACTTCTTCGGCCTGTTCGGGCGACGCCGTCTTGCCCGTGCCGATCGCCCAGACCGGTTCGTAAGCGATCACGACGCCGGCGGCGCGAGCGTCATCGAGCCCGGCCAGCGATCCGCGAAGCTGGGTTTCGACGACCTCTTCGGTGTTGCCGGCCTCGCGATCTTCCAGCGTTTCGCCGACGCAAACGATCGGGATCAGATTGCCGGCCATCGCGGCGTGCAACTTTTCGCTGACCATCGCATCGGTCTCACCCAGGATCGCGCGGCGTTCGCTGTGACCCAAGATCACGTAACCGCAGCCGTTGTCGGCAAGCATCGCCGCGTTGACTTCCCCCGTGAAGGCTCCGTCGGCCGCCGCGTAAAGATTTTGAGCTCCCAAGCCGACCGGCGTTCCGGCAACCGCATCGGCGATCGCGGACAAGTAGACCGACGGCGGACACAGGACGACTTCGACGGACGGATTCTTGCCGACACCATCGACGACACCCTTGGCGAGCGCCAGGCCATCCGCCTTGCGGGTGTTCATCTTCCAGTTGCCAGCGATCAAAATTCGGCGAGTCAAACGAGTATCTCCGGGAGGGGGTGGAAGTTGCTTTTGCGAGCCTGTCGAACGGCCGTTCGGATTGGCAGACCGCACAATGTAACGCCGCCCCCCCAAATTCGTCGAGGGCAACGATTTCCGGCTCGGCGAACGATCGATTTCTTCAGGTCAACGCCAGCTTCAATACCTCGGTCACACGGGCCAGCGGGAAAAAGTGGTCCCCCGGCATCGCAACCAGCCGGAACGGGGCCGACGTCACCATTTGCCAGCGCTGCATCTGCGCCATGTCGACGGCGCGGTCGTCGGTCCCGCACACCGCCGTCACCGGAATCGCCAGCGGTGCCGTCTCGGCATCGAACTGAAATCGTTCCAACAAGCCCAAGTCCAATCGCAGGCCGGGAACAAAGAACTGCTGCGCGTCGACATCATTCTTGATGTCGTCGGGGACGCCGCCGAACAACTGATCGACCTGCTGGATCAGTTCCGCGTCGCTTAGCCCATGCAGTCGCTGTTCATGCGACAGCCGATCGGGTGCCGGAAAGGACATCACGACCATCCGCCGCGGTGACACGTCGCCGCTTGCCAAATTGCCGCTTGCCAGATTGCTGGTCGTCAAGTGGCAAACGATTCGGTAAGCAAGGACGCTGCCAAAGCTGTGTCCGACGACGACGAAGGGCACGCCGGGGCGATCGGCAACGCGCTGCGCCGCGATCGCGCCGGCGACTGCGACCGCCAAGTCGTCCAGTTCGCCATCGAACGTTTCGCCGGCCAAGTCTTCTCGCGCCGGCATCGCCAGCGTCCAAACGTTGCCCAGGTTCGCGGGCGTGCTTGGCGACTCGGCCAGCAACCGCATCCGGTGGGCCAACGTGTTGACGCCGCCGCCGGCGTGCGTAATCCAGTACACGTCGATCAGTGAATCGCTTTCGTCGGCGCACAAACGAATGCACCGGAGATCGGGTTTGCCCGTCATACGTCCATCCTGACCGCGATGCCGGCATCCGCCATCACTCGTTTGGTCTCGGCGATCGTGTATTGGCCGAAGTGAAAGATGCTGGCCGCCAGCGCCGCGTCGGCTTTGCCCAACTTGATCGCGTCGACCAAGTGCTGAGGCGAACCGGCACCACCGCTGGCGACGACCGGGATCGAAACCGCTTGGCTGACCGCGGACGTGATTTCGATGTCGTAACCATCGCGCGTCCCGTCGGCGTCCATGCTGGTCAAAACAATTTCACCCGCGCCCAATCGTTCGATTTCTTGTGCCCATTGGACCGCCATCAGTCCGGTCGGCTTCCGCCCGCCGTTGATGTGGACCTCCCAAACTTCTTCGCCGTCCTTGATGACGCGTTTGGGGTCGATGTTCACGACGATGCACTGGCTGCCGAAGCGGTCGGCGGCGCGGCGGACGAAGTCGGGATCGGTGCAGGCGGCCGAATTGATCGACACCTTATCGCAGCCGGCCGATAACAGTGCTCGAACGTCCTCGACCGTTCGCACGCCGCCGCCCACGGTCAGCGGCATGAACACCTGCTCGGCCGTTCGTCGAACGACATCCAAGATGATGCCGCGTTGTTCGTGGCTGGCCGTGATGTCCAAAAACACCAGCTCGTCGGCGCCTTCGGCCTCGTAACGCCGCGCGACTTCGACGGGATCGCCGGCATCTCGCAAGTTCACAAAGTTGGTGCCCTTCACGACACGTCCTTCAAAGACGTCCAAGCAGGGAATGACGCGAGCGGCAAGCATGAAAAAGGTCTCGGGAATCAGTGAAGTGTTTTCGGCGGCAGATGCTTAAAGTCGGCAAGTCGAGAGCACAAACATAGACACAGTTTCACCACTGACCAACCGTCGGCACTTTCGCCGCGTGCGAGAAGCCGTCGTTCGGCGCAAAAATGCAGGATGGCCGTCTGTTGCTTGTGCTAAAATAACGGCCCGCCCCAACTTCCCACCCGGCACGCCGAGACGCCCCCATGCCGACCCCAAGACTGCTGCGCCGGATCGCTGAAGCCGTTGGACTTTGCATCGGCATCGCCCCGCTTACGGCGGTCGCTCAACCGTCAGAGGACGCTCAGCCGTCGGACAAGCACCTGCGGTTCTTTGAAAACGAAGTGCGTCCGTTGTTGGTCCAGCACTGCATCGAATGTCACAGCGAAGACGATCCGTCGGGCGATCTGCGGCTGGATTCTCGAATGGCGATGATGGTCGGCGGCGAATCTGGGGCCGCGATCGTACCTGGCAAACCGGACGAAAGTCTGTTGATCGACGCGATCCATTATCGATCGCTCGAAATGCCGCCCGACGGCAAGCTTTCCGACGACGAAATCGAAACGCTGACGCGGTGGGTGTCGATCGGCGCCCCGTGGCCGGGGGAAGACCCCGACGCGCCCGTCCGCAAACGCGAACGCTTCAGCGAAGACGATCGAAGCTGGTGGGCGATCCAACCCGTCGTGTCCCCGCCGGTGCCAAATTTACCAAGCGAGTTCGCCAAGTGGACTCGAAACGAGGTCGACCACTTCATCGCCGACGCGATGCAAAGCGAAGGCCTGACGCCCGCGCCGCCGGCGGACGCGTCCACGATCGTCCGACGCTTGTACTTGGACGTGACGGGCTTGCCGCCGACGCCCGAACAAGTCGACGTGTTTGTTCGCGATGATTCCGCGGAGGCTTACGAAAGCTTGGTCGACCGACTGCTTGACTCCCAAGGCTACGGCGAACACGCCGCGCGGCAATGGTTGGACTTGGTTCGCTACGCGGACAGCGATGGTTATCGCGCCGACGGTTATCGCGACCACGCTTGGCGTTATCGCGACTACGTCATCCAGTCGTTCAACGAAGACAAACCGTACGACCGCTTTGTCCAAGAACAGATCGCCGGCGACGAACTGTTTCCGAATGACTCGGACGCTCAAGTCGCGCTCGGCTACCTGCGTCACTGGGTTTACGAATGGAACATTCGCGACGCCCCGACGCAGTGGAAAACAATTCTGGAAGACCTGACCGACACGACGGCCGATGTGTTCTTGGGACTCGGGTTGCAGTGTGCCAAGTGTCACCATCACAAGTTCGATCCGCTGTTGCAAAACGATTACTTCCGGTTGCAAGCCTTCTTCGCACCGGTCATGCCCGTCGATGTCGTCGTCGCCGATCCGCAAACGCAAGCTGACCATCGGCAAAGACAGAAACAGTGGGAAGCAAAAACGGCGGCGCTGCGAGACCAAATCCGCGAGCTCGAACAACCTTACCGCGACAAGTATCGCGACATTGCAATCGATCGGTTTCCCGACTCCGTCAAGACGATCGCTCGCAAGCCCGAAGCCGAACAATCGCCCTACGAAAAACAACTGACCTACTTGGTCCAGCGACAAGTGCAAGCGGAATACGATCGCCTGGATCAATTCCTTTCGGCCGAAGACAAAGAACGCTTGGTGACGCTCCGGCGAGAATTGAAGGCGTTTGATGATGGAAAGCCGTCGGCACTGCCAACGGCGATGGCCGTCACCGATGTTGGTCCCATCGCCCCCGATGTCGTGATGCCCAAACGCGCCAGCGAACTGATCTCGCCCGGCCCGCCGACGATCCTGGACGCGAACCCGATGCCGATCGGATCACCCGATTCGGGCACCACGACCGGACGCCGGTCCGCGCTTGCCAAGTGGCTGACCGACCCGGCGAATCCGTTGTCGACGCGAGTGATCGCGAACCGAGTTTGGCAAAGTCATTTCGGCCGAGGGCTGGCGGAAAACCCCAGCGATTTTGGGGTCTTGGGTGGTCCGCCCAGCCATCCCGAGCTGCTGGACTGGTTGACGTGCGAACTGATCCGCGATGGTTGGAGCTTGAAATCGTTGCACCGAAAGATCTTGTTGTCGGCGACCTATCGGCAATCCACGTCGCACCCGAACTTTGTTCAGTTTGAACAACTCGATCCCGCGAACCGTTTTTATTGGCGTCGCGATACGACGCGGCTTTCCGCCGAACAGATTCGCGATGCGCTGCTGCTGGTCACCAACACGATCCAGCCGCGCGAAGGCGGCAGCGGTCGGTTGCCCGATGCCGACTGCCGAACGATCTACACACGCGTGATGCGAAACTCGCCCGATGAATTGCTAAACAGTTTTGATCTGCCGCAATTCTTCGCCAGCAACTCGACTCGCAACACCACCACCACGCCGGTCCAATCGCTGTTGATGATTAACAGCGACCAAATTCGAGGCCACGCCCGGACGTTGGCGGCGCTTGCCATGGAAACGCAGCCCGATCGGCCATCGCAAGTATCGATGGCATGGAAGCGAGTCTTTGGACGTGACCCCAGCGACCACGAACTAGACGCCGCGATCCAGTTCATCGCGTCACAGCAATCGCTAATTCGCAGTGATCGAAGCAGTGATCGAAGCGGTGACCAAAAGGATGGTGGTGGATTGTTGCAGACCGCCAAACTGCCCTACCGCGACGGGCAAGCGGTCGCGATTTCGATCGACGATGATGCCTTGCAACTGGACGTGCGTCATGACCCGGCGATGGACTGCGACGAGTTCACGATCGAAACATTCTTTCAAGTTCGATCGATCGCCAAAACGGGTGCCGTCCGCACGCTGGCAAGCAAATGGGACGGCGGCATGAAGTCGCCCGGTTGGCGATTCGGGGTCACCGGTGCCGGGTCGCGGCGGAAACCGCAGACGTTGGTGCTGCAAATGGTCGGCTTGTCGTCGCAGGATTCGACGTCCGATAACTCCTTGATCGAAGCCGCCGTGTTTTCGGACCAGCACATCCAAATCAACACGCCCTACTACGCCGGCGCGGTCGTGCGGATGCCCGGGAGAAACGAGCGAAACGAGCGAAACGAATCAGGTGATGATCGACCGGGTTCGGTCACGTTCTACTTGAAGGATTTGTCCAACGACGACGAACCGCTATTGACCGCGATCGTTGCTCACTCGATCCGCAAGCTGCCAGGCAACCGAACCCCGTTTTCCATCGGATCATTCAGCAGCAAGAACCGCCAATCCTTCGATGGCTTGATCGACGACGTTCGCTGGGTCGGCAAAGCGATCGAGCCGGATGAGATCTTGCAAGTCGTCGAACGCGAGATCGCCGGCACGATCGGTCACTGGCAGTTCGAGACCGTCCCCGGTGTGATGCGGAACAGCGTGATGCGGAACAGCGTAATGCGGAACAGCGTGATGCAAAACAGCAGCGAGGATGCGATGTCGATCGTCGGGCGAGGCGAAAAGATGGTGAACCTGTCGCCGGAGGAAGCCGCGATGGCAGACTTCTGTCATGCGCTACTGAACTCGAACGAATTCTTGTACGTCGATTGAACCCCAACGCGGTTACAACTCATTGCACCGGAGAGCCTTCATGCCTCACGTGACCATCCCAAAAACGCGACGTGAATTTTTAACCCAAAGCGGTGCCGGCTTCGGCGCGATCGCGCTGGCGGGCATTCGCGACACGCTCGCCGGCGAATCAGGCACCGACACCGGCAAGCCCCATCACCGACCGACCGCCAAGCGAGTGATCTTTTTGTTCATGGAGGGCGGCCCGAGTCACTTGGACTTGTTCGATCCCAAGCCGCTGCTGAATCAGCTTGCCGGTCAGCCGATCCCCGAAAGTTTTGGCGAAGTCATCACGGCGATGGGCGAGATGAAGTCGCCGTTGTTGGCGTGCAAACGCAAATGGGCCCAGCACGGCCAGTCCGGCTTATGGATCTCGGATTGGTTGCCGAACATCGCGAGCTGTGCCGATGACTTGGCCGTGATTCGTTCGTGCGTCGCCGATGGCATCAACCATTCCGCGGGCGTTTGCCAGATGAATTCGTGTTCGATCCTTAGCGGTCGTCCGTCGCTGGGCAGTTGGGTCTCGTACGGCCTGGGCACCGAGAACGAAAACTTGCCGGGCTTCGTCGTCATGCAAGACAACAATTCCCAAGTCGTCAACGGTCCGCGGAATTGGAGCGCGGGTTTCATGCCGGCCGTCTATCAAGGCACACGCCTCAGCGAAGGAAGCCAACCGATCGCGTACCTGAATACTCCCGAAGGCGTCACCGACCAGCGACAGCGATCGAAACTAAACTTCCTGAATCAATTGAACCATCGCTACGCCGACGATCACCCCGAACAATCCGAACTCGACGCCCGCATCGCCAGCTATGAACTCGCCTTTCGGATGCAGGCCGATGCACCCGAGGCCATCGATCTAAGCGGCGAATCGGCTGAGACGTTGGCGTTGTACGGCATCGATGACAAACAAACCAATTCGTACGGGCGACTGTGTTTACTCGGCCGGCGGTTGGCCGAGCGTGGCGTCCGATTCATCCAGCTTTACAGCGGCGCGGGCAGCAAGTGGGATGCCCACAGCAACATCGAATCCAATCACACGAACCTGTGCCGCGGCATGGACAAGCCGGTCGCGGGACTGCTAAAGGATCTCAAGCGTCGCGGCATGCTGGACGACACGTTGGTCGTCTGGGGCGGCGAATTTGGTCGCACGCCGATGAGCGAAAAAGGGGACGGCCGCGATCACAACCCCAGCGGGTTCACGATGTGGATGGCCGGTGGCGGCGTCAAAGGCGGGCAGGTGATCGGCGAAACGGACGACCTGGGTTTTCACGCCACCGTCGATCGCATGCACGTTCATGACTTGCATGCGTCGATCCTGCATCTGCTCGGCATCGACAGCATGGCGTTGACCTACGCCCACAAAGGTCGCCCCGAACGGCCGACCGTCAACGAAGGCAAGTTCTGCAAGCGGTTGGTCACCGGCTAGGATCGCGTGATCAACAACTGAAGTAGCTGATCCCGCCAGGGTTCAGGCCGGACTGAACCCTGGCGGGATCAGCTACGGTAAGTCATTCACGCGATGCTTAGCGTTCACTCGCCCGGCAACTGCTGAACTCCCAACTGCTGGGCGATCCAATCGTCGATCCGTTCTTCCAGCAGCGGCAGCGGGATCGAGCCGGCTTCCAAAACGCGGTCGTGGAACGCTCGAACGTCGAATCGGTCACCGAGCTCGGATTCCGCTTTCGCTCGCAATCTGGAAATCGCCAGCTCGCCAATCTTGTACGCGAGTGCCTGCCCGGGCCAGCCGATGTAGCGATCGACTTCGGCGACGATGTTGTGTTCGGATAGCGCCGTGTTCTCTTTCATGTACGCGATCGCTTGCTCTCGAGACCAACCCATCGCGTGCATGCCGGTGTCGACCACCAACCGGCTCGCCCGCCAAGCTTCCATGCTCAATCGTCCGAAGTCCTGGTAGGGATCTTTGTAGAACCCGATCTCTTTGCCCAGCCGTTCGCTGTAAAGCGCCCAGCCTTCGATGAACGCGGTAAAGTTGCTTTCGCGGCTGATCGGATGCAGGTCCGAAAGTTCGGCTTGGATTGCCAATTGCAAATGGTGACCCGGAACCGCTTCGTGCAACGACAACGACTCCATCGCGTACAGCGGCCGCGACGACAAGTTGTAAGTGTTGACGTAGTAGAATCCCGGACGCTTTCCGTCGGTCGACGGCGGCCAGTAGTACGCGGCGGTCGTTTGCGGCGCGATGTAGTCGGGCACTTCGCGAATGCCGTATGGAATCCGAGGCAAATGTCCGAACAGCTCTGGCAACCGTCCGTCCGCGGTCTTCAAGATCAACGCGACGTAGCGCATCAATTCGTCGCTGGTCTTGGCATAAAATTTGGGGTTCGTTCGCAAGTCCTTGACGAACGCTTCGAGGGTTCCGTCGAAGCCGACGCGGTCAACGATCGTCTGCATCTCGGCACGGATGCGTGCATTCTCGGCGATACCGGTTTGATGAATCTGTTCCGCCGTCAGCGGAAGCGTCGTAAAGCGAAGGATGCGATCGCGATAGAACTCCGCCCCCCGCGGCATCGCCGACGCACCGATCGAACCGCGACACGCGGGAACGTATTCCGATTTCAAAAAATCAGCCAGCCGCCGATAGCCCGGCACGACCACTTCGTCGATT
Source organism: Pirellulaceae bacterium (assembly GCA_963836865.1). GTDB lineage: Bacteria > Planctomycetota > Planctomycetia > Pirellulales > Pirellulaceae > Rubripirellula. The sequence goes on from CAWILC010000008.1 coordinate 209,812, forward strand.
GCCGTGCGAATCTGTTCGGCGATCGGTTCCCAATTTTCGCCCAGCGCTTCTCGCGTTTCCGAAGGAACGTTTTTCAACAACAAAGATTCATTCGGGTCGTCGACGACGTGAGCGGTCGCTTGCGCGACGGCGTCCCGCATCACGATCGACGGCTGGGTCAGTCCCGCCGCGATGCCCGACCGCATCCAGTGAATCTGTTCATCGACGACCCGGCCGAAATCGTTCAGCCGCGCGATGTAGTTCTGGAAGTCGGCGACGGTCTTCGGGTTCATCTCGCGGGCGAGTTCCGGGAACCCGATGTGGAATCCTTCTCGGTTGTTGATCGGCATCAGGTGCGTTTGAAAGCGATCGTCGGCAAGCTGTCCTTCCAATCGAAGTTGCAGCAACCGGCGATCGATCCGCCGCGACGACGAGAGCGAATCCGGCTCGACCGCCAAAACGTCACGCAAAAATTCTGCTCGCTTGACCGCGCGTCTTTCGATCGCTTCGGGACTGTCATCGGCGAACCGATCTTGTCCTCGCGGATCCCCGACGTTGGTCGCCAGCGAAGGACTTTCGTTTAGCTCGAATTGCCAGACGCGATCCAGGATCTCCGTCATCAACACATCATTGGCGGTGACGGTTGGCAGGAAGGCGAGACAGAACAGCCAGCTTTGGAGGAAGCTTTGGAGCACACGGTTCATCACAGGCCGATCGAGCGGTGGAGGAAAACAAATCTATCGCTGTCGCTAATCGCCGACGCCCAGGTCGTCGTCCAGCGCCTGCAGGATCAATTCAATCTCGGCGGTTTCGTGTTGTTCCAGCGCCGCTCGGAAACGCTTGAACTGATCGACGAAGCGACTGATCTTGTCGACCGAATCGACCTCGACCTCGGGTGCTCGATCGGCAAGTTCACGGATCCACTCGAACAATCCCGCATGATCGCTCTGCAGGCTTTCGGCCAAGAGGCTGAACTGGGGTGCCGTTTCGATCGCGTTCTCGAAATAGCCGAACGCTTCTTCCAGCGAAAAATGGAAAGCCAACTGATCGCGAAGATCGGCCAGCAAAGTCAGCAGTTCGGACCAATGGTTCGATGCAATCTGCGGATGTTCCAAAAGCGGATACAGGCGATCGATCAGCGATTTCAGCTCGCGGTTGTCGTCCTTGATGTCCTTCAAGAACGCCGCGTTGACGCTCAGCCGTTTCGATCTCGGGGGCGACGACGCATCACCGCAAGAACCTTCAGCGCTCGAAACATTGCGACTTGAAACGTCGGAGGCCGACGTCGATGCAAGCTGGTCCATGATCGGATCCTTTTGAAGAGAAGAGCCCTTCATTATACCGATCCGCGACGCACCCGGTGAACAATGTCGCTCGGTTTTCCAAGCCGATAGCGCTACGAAGCATGCCGCAAAGGCCAACAAAAAACCCCGCAAATATCGCTACTTGCGGGGTTTTCGTTAGTCGGGGCGACATGATTCGAACATGCGACCTTCTGGTCCCAAACCAGACGCTCTACCAGGCTGAGCTACGCCCCGAGTTGCTTTTCAAGCAGGTTGCTTTTCAAGCAGGTCGCTTTCAAGCAGGCGATGCTTTGCAGCGATTGCATAGAGTACTGGACGGTGCCGTTTTGCGAAAGGTTCAGTTTTTCACGTGTTTTCGCAGTTTGCCGTCCAAATCGCTCACTTTTTTCCGCCCGGTTGGGCTCGCACCGCCCATGTCCGCGCCATTTCCAACCGTTCGGCTCGGGGGCCGTGCAGCAGCATCAATGCATCAGGTCCGCCGACGATGTCAAATGCCGCCTCGACTTCGTCCGCGGTCAACAGCTTCAGCGACTGGTAGAGACGAATTTCGGCCAGCGTTTTCAGCGACTTTGCGTCCGGGCTGCTAACCAACGTTCCGACTCGCCGGCGTGCCGCATCCGCGGTCAGCCCCGCCGGCATCGCGGCGACTTTCGTGTCTCGATCGATGATGCCGATCAGCGACCCGAGTTGTTCTTTCACGTAAGCCGTTTCACTGGGCATGCGTCCGGTCGAAACCATCTGAGCCACTTCGGCGCTGTCCATCCCGCGGGATAACGCCAACTGTTTTCCGGTCGCCAGGTTGAACAGGCGACAGCGAGAGACATTCTGCGTCTCGTCATTCCGGCCTTCTTTTAACAGCACGTCGCAGTGCAGCAAGAAATCGATGCCTTCGATCTTGGCCGCCGCGATCATCTCGTCGGACGGTCCCGACCCGACGAACGTCAGCCCGGGCTTCCACATGCCCATCCACTCGGGCGCTTCGGCCAAAGCGGATTCCAAGGCTTCGGATACGGCGAGGTTCGTCGGCGCAACCGTGCCGCCGGGTGCCCCATTGGCCGAGATTCCGCTCGCCGAAATTGTATTCGCCGAGACTCCATTGGCCGAAATTCCATTTGCCGGAACACCGTTTGCCGGAACACCGTTTGCCGGAAATCTGTTGGCCGAAATTTGGGCGGCGGTCGAAGCCGCGCGAGGATCAGCCGGTACCGGCGGGGCGATGGCGGTAAAAAGCGGGCCGAAGTCACCGGCCGCGAAACGGGTTTGGAATTCGGTTGCGATCAATTCGGCGACCAAGCCGAGGTTTTTCTCCATCGTTTCGGCGGCATTTTCGTCCAACATCGAACGTGTAATGACGGCGGCGACCTTGGGCCGCGACATCGAGGGATCCCCGCCTTCGTAGCTGGACATCTGCCTTTCGTATTCCATGCTGCTGTTGGCCGCTTCGTCGGAATAGTCCGATTCGTAGCCGCCGCCGCTGTCGCCGGAGGCCAGTCGCCTGCCCGGCGTGGTCGCTCCTTCCTCGATCGGGCTGGGCTCGTCGACGTCCTCGCTGCCTCGGACCGCGATCGAGGCACCCCAGCGGACGTTCCACACCGGACGCCGCAGCGCGGGGCTGAACTTGACCGAGGCCAGCATCGCGGACGCATCGTCGTACTCGGCCACCATGTGCCCGGCCGCCAGTTCCACGGCCAAACCGGGGTGGCCGGCCTGAAACGCTTGGTCGGCTTCCCGGCCCAACACCGGGCCGACCTGCACGACGACGTCCGTCTCGGGCATCAACACCGGCGTCAAATCGATCGACGTCATCAGTCCGACCAGGCCGGACAAGTACGTCTGCGTGACGTCGGAACCGGACGATTGGCGACCGTAGCCGGGCCCGCCGCCGTAGCCGGAATCACCCCCGTAGCCGCTGTCGTACTGATTCTGCTCGGCCATCATCTCGGCTTCCATCTGCCGCTGATACTCCTCTTCTTCGCTTTGTGCCCAAGCCGGAACGGCCGACCCCGTGCTCAGCAACGCCACCGCGATCGTAGCGACCGTCGTTGCCCGCACGCGGCGGATCAGTGGCGTGCGATGCCCGCCCTTGAGATGCTCGCCCTCGAGATAAAAATTCGACAAACGATTCGACAGCAAAGGTGACATCGGGGTACTCCCTCGCCGCTTCCCCGATGCAGACCTGACGAATTGGCAGGCGAGCGAACCGTGGGAGGGCTGTTTTGATGAACAATTAAAGGGATTCTGGATGAATCCTCGGTTAAACTGAGTCCTCGCTCATCTTAAATCGTTCCAAGAGGGGACGGGGAATCATTCCGCCAGTTTTGTCGTCACTGATTTGTGATCACTGTTTTGTGGTCACTGAATTTCCATCGGTGAGTTCGGCAAGGGCTTCGGTGTTCCGTGAAAGTGGGGCGAATCGAGGAAACTTTTTCGCTCGGCGTGCGTCCCAACAGTCCGGGTGGGTTGCCGCCCGACCCGCCAAAACAACTGCTCTTCGATTCGCTTCCGTGTTCCTTCCCGATTGAATTTCCAGCTCGATTGAATTTCAAGATGGTCAACCGCTCGTCCCAGTCCTCTTCGCAGGCTTCCGATTTGTCCCTTTCGCAGGAAGCAGCATCCAATCCTCGCCGGCAGACTGCTGGCCGTCGCCGAGTCAAGGTCCGCCGTCGGCCGCGAATGGAGCGGTTGGACGATCGTCGGGTCTTCGCCGCCATCACGGGCATCGTGTTCGAGGACATGAACCAGTCGTTCTTTCGCGACAGCGGCGAACCGGCCGCGGCCAGCCGCTTGATTTTCCTGGACACCAACGCCAACGCGACGCTGGACGTGGGCGAACCCCTGACGGTTGCCGGCGGCGACGGTGCGTTCTCGTTCCAGGGGCTGGCCGACGGTTCGTACGAAGTCCGCGTCTTCGACGGCACCACGACCCAACAGCAGACCTTTCCCTTCATCGCCGACACCCCGCTGACGCCGATCGCAATCGCGGGCGGCGTTTCGCTGTTTCCGACCGCGGGGACAAATGGCGGGCGAGTCCTGACGGCGGATTCGATCGTGACGGCCGACTTGACCGCGGCGACCTCGTCGACCCTTTCGATCGGTAACCCGCTGACCGGCATGCAATCGATCCCGGGCGATCGGTTCTTGGCCATCGGCGAAGCCGGCGTCAGCTCCGACACGGCCTGGATCATCGACGGCGACGTCGCAGCGCCGGTCGACCTTTCTGTCTCCGGTGCAACTGATGGTAACGGGACGGCCGATCGTAACGTCGGCTTGGCGATCGGTTCGGGCGGACTCGGGTTGCTGTTGGTGACGACCGCCGACCCTGCTTCGCTGGCCGTTCGCACCGTCGATGCGTCCGACGTCTCGGGTTCGATTTTGGTCACCGACACCGGTCAAACGGTCGCCGCCGATTCGCGAGTGATCGCGTCGTCGACGGGTGTCCGCTCGGTACTGGCGTCGCCTTCGCCGACGGGGTTGTTGGTGTCGATGTGGAGCAATTCCGATGGGGTTGCGATCGGTTCCGAAATCGCCATCGCCGGCGTCACGGAGATGCTGGCGTTCGACGATGCCGCCGGAATTTTGGTGCTGCGGACGGCGGACGGTGGCGTCAGTGTTCACGATGTCGACGATAGCTTTCGGCAGCTTGACGCGATCGGCGGTTCGATCAGTGCGGTCATGATCGATCCATCGCGGGACCTGTTGATTGCGTACGACGATGATGCGGCGGCGCTGCGAGTGATCCACTTGGCGGACGCTTCACAGGTCGCCACCTTGCCGGTCGATTTGTCCGCGATCGGATCGGTCGTCGCGATTGCCGAAGGTGACCAGCCGGACTCGTTCTTGATCCTTGGGACGGCCGGGCTGCACGAAATCAAACTGAACCGGCCGGATGCTCATCGCGTCACGATTGTCGGCGGCGAGGATGCCAATCCGATCTCGTTCGGGGTCCTGGTGATCGGGCCCAACACGTCGCCGTACTACGAAGAAATGCCGACGCTTGAAATCGATGAAGACGAAGCACTGACGCTGCCGGCGGGCTCGACGACGTTCGGTTCGCTTGACCTCGAAGGCAGCAATTACGTCCTGGTCCAGCAGTCCGATGCCGCAAACGGAACGGCGACGCTGAACATCGATGGCTCGATCGAGTACGTTCCCAACGACGACTTCAATGGCACCGATGTCATCACGGTGGTGCTGCACGACGGCCAAAACGTTTCCGAACCGATCACGCTTTCGATCGATGTTCGCGCGGTACCCGATTCGCCGACGGGCGTCGTGGTCACGCCCCTGCCGTTGCCCGAAAATGCCCCCGTCGGTGCCCCGGCCGGGGTCATCGACATTATCGACGTCGACGGCGGCGGTCACATCGTTACGATCGACGATCCTCGTTTCGGTCCAGTCGTCAATGGCAACGGCGGCATCGGCATCATCCTGCTGGGCGGTCCGTTGGACTTTGAATCCGAGCCGTTCATTTCGCTGGGTGTCTCGGTCACCGATCCGGACACGTCCGACGTGTTCAACCGCAACGTTTCGCTGCGGATCACCGACGCGAACGACCCGATCACGGGGATCCTGCCGACCGAAGCGTTCGTGTTTGAAAACTCACCCGGCGACCTGATCACGGCGCTGATCGTGGTCGACCAAGACGCCGAACAGTCCTACACGTTCACGGTCGACGATGCTCGCTTCATCGTCGACGGATACGACTTACGTTTGGCCGACGGCGTGGCGCTGGATTACGAGACCGAAGACACGATCACGATCAATGTCACGGCCACCGAAGTCGGCGCTGGAGGAACGTTTACGCAGGCCATCACGATCTCGGTCCGCGACGTCGGCGACACCCAGTCCGGCATGTCGCTGACCGATCGCGTCGTGATCGAATTGACGCCGGGCGACGAAGCGGGCGAAGTCCTGATCGATGGTGCCGCACCGAGCCACGGTACATCTTGACGGTCGATGATTCGCGGTTCGAGATCGTTGACGGCACCTTGAAGCTGCGCGGCGACGAATTTGTCCGGCGAGCCGACGAGCCCGAAATCCAAGTCGTGATCACGGCCCAGGATTCCGTCGGCGAACTCGATGACATCGTCCGTCCGTTCATCATCGATGTGCTCGGCAACGAGTCACCGCTGCACAATCAGGGCAACCCCTTCGACGTCAATCACAACGGGGACGTGACGGCGGCCGATGCGCTAGCGATCATCAATTACTTGAATGATTATGGCCCCGGACCGGTCGGCGCCGGGGACATGGGATTTTGCTACGACGTCAACGCGGACGGGTTCGTGACGGCGCTTGATGCCCTGCTGGTCATCAATCGACTGAACCAACGGCCCGGCAGCATCGTCGGCGGCGAAGGCGAACCAGCCCCGGCGCCGAACGCTCCCCAGGCTCCCATTCCCTCGCCTGGTGTGTTGCCCAGTCCCACGTCCGAATTTGGCCGAAGCATCGCCACGCAATCCGACCGCCGCGATAACGCCGTCCCGGCAATCGATGGCGGGCAAACGATCCGCGACGCCACGTTCGCCGTTTGGCAGCCCGCCACCGAATCCCACGCCGCGCTCAACGCGATCAACTTGCGGGATGATGGCGTGAACGCCGATTCCATACTCGCCGATCCAACACTCGCCGAAGCCGCCGTGCCGTCTTTGCTTTCGAAGGATCGCGTCTAGTAACCTGCGGCAGGTTAGCGTTCGAGAAGGGCTGTGGACGAAGCTGTCAAGACCTTCGGCCACTCTTGAGCCGCCCCGGTGCATATTGCAATTTGCTTCAACGCACATCGCAAACCGCGATAGACACCCAGTCGCCCCTGAATATCGGGTCCGTCAGACAACGAGTTCACAGGTAGTCAATGAATCGGACCGATGGCGTTGCCAGCAATCGGCAGCGATCGTCCTTGGTTTGCACAACCGAAACGACGCCGACAATTTCGTTGGCGGAATTGATGACCGGAGCGCCAAAAAATCCTTCGATCGAAGACAACGACTCGCAGCGTTCTTCGATCTCCAGCACCATCCGTCCGTTGCGATTGGTCAGGATCTTGGCCGCATGAAACGCCGTCGAGGATGGATCCTTGGAAGACGGAATCCAAGCTTTCTCACCGGGCCACGTTTGCGAGTCGCTAAGTTGCAGCGGCGTCAAGTCGGGCATCGCGTCGGGCCGAAACGCAATCACATCGCCGTGCAGCGAAGACGCCGGAAACGCTTTTGCGCCGGGGATGATCAAGGTCTTGCCGGGCACGCTGGCTTGGAAACGTCCGGATTGGCAATCACGAAGGTCGACCGATTGCACGCTGGTAAACAAATCCAACGCGTCGATCGGTCGATCCAGCCCTCCCGCGGGTCCCATCAAACGCAGGGCACTGATCAATACCGGATCGGACGAAGCCCCGCCGCGAGCGGCGAACACGATCCCACCCCGCGTCACGCCTCCGCCGGTGCGAAAGGTGGGATGGAATAGAAATCCCGCCGGCACCCCGTTGGTCACCACCAACGGCTCGGTCGCCGCGACGGGTTCGTCCATCCCCATCGAAGAAGAGCCGTCGGACCAGGTGATCGCCATGGTGGCGAGGGAGCCATCGTCGGTTTGCGTCCGTACAAATGCGTAGCCGATGCAGGCCACCGTCACGCAGGTGGCCAGCGAAGCGATCCACCATCCTCGCGCTCGCGACGGCGTCGGGCGGGCATGGTCGGTCCAGGTCGCGGAGCCGCGTCTGGACGATCGATCCGGTAACGCGTCGGCAGTGAAGTTGGGATCTCGCCAAACCGTTCGACCCGGCTTAGGAGTATGGCAGGTCAGCAGTGGGCAGGTCAGGAGCCAGCACACGAGTGGTCTTGGGCGGCGGTGATTCCTCGACCGCCAACCGGCACGACTCACGCTCGACTTCAACACCCAGGCACGCATCATCCACGTTTTGGATGTCTCGCTCTTTCAGTCGCGCGTCGCGGTCTGGCACCGCTTCCTGTCTTACCGTCCCCTTGTCGCAGGCTTGTTCTTTCGGCGGTGCGGGCGTCACCGTGATCGGGATCGAGGCCCCCAGGACAACGTCGCCGAAGATCTCGTCGACGTGCGACTGAAAGATCGGCGTCGACTCGAACACGGCGTCGGCCAGCTTCGGGGGCGCGGTTACGCTCGGCGGGATCGCGACGGGACTGCCATTTCGCGGCGACGGACTGCGATACTGTGATACGAACTGGTCCGGGCTGATCCAGTTCGACGAGCGTCCGACGCGGACGCGAATCCTTTCCTGTGGATTTTGTTTCCTTACCGTCACCAATTTCTCCTTGATAAGCTCCATGGCCCGTTCAGCCGTGAACGGTCCTTCTACCTTTCGGCCACTGCAAATGTAGCAGCCATGTCTCGCTAGCAAACGGAACAAGTCCATCACTTTATCCGCCGAATTCCACGCTCCCCTCCCGTGGCGTACCTTGAATTCCGCCAGTAGATCCGTGTCCAGTTTCAACAGCGCATGCCGCAACTCCGGTTCGGTCAGACCGGGCTGATCGAGATCGCGTCCGCGAAGGTGCCACGTGGGGGATGCAGGCATGACTGTCCGGTTCAAACCGGCTGTCTCGCAGCAATGAAGAGTGGAAAGGATGGGAAAAGGAACGGTAGACAAGTAGGATCAGCGACACGATGCCCCGCCCGCGACCGTGCCGGAGAACCATTCGCGGTCCTTCCCGAGTCGTGCAGGTGGTCGTGAAGATGGACTCATGGACAGTTTCATTCTAGGTCCCAGAACACAATTTGGGGGCCACCGAAGTTCGCCGAAGCAAGGCTTTCTCGCTCGGACAAGTTGCTCCCCTTCGAAACTCGCTCGCGCCCAACCCACGGCTCAGGCCGAAAACTCCGCCGGAGGCCTCTCGTCCATTAAATTCCGCGCAAACAGGACACTTGGGTGCGGGGCAATTTCTGAGGCCCCTGCGAGTAAATGGCAGGAATTTCGGTTGACGGCAAGACGCAAATGTGTCTCGCACCGCGTCGGGTGCATATCGCGGTTTGCGATGTGCGTTGAAGCGAAACAGGGATGTCGCTTCGACAGCCGCGCAAGCGGCGGCAGAGAAGAGCCAGGGGTGAGTCCCGCGAGCGTCAGCAAGATGGACGCAGCCCCTGGAATGCGTCACCTAATCAACTTCCCCCCGCTGGCCCGGCGGCTTCGCCGCCGGGCCGACGCGGGGGGATGGACATGGGGTTCTCCAAAACCAGGGGTTCTACCGATCCTCGCTGGCGCTGTTCGGTTCACCGCCTGGCTAGTATCTGCCGCCACTACGTGGCTGAAGCAAACTGCAATCTGCACCCACCGCGTCGAAGTCGCACGCGCCGGTTTGTTCTAACCGCGCAAGCGGCGGCAGATATTCGCCCGAACTGAAAGCTGCGAGCGTCAGCGAGTCGACCGTAACCCTGGTCGACCGTAACCCTGGGATACCATCGCCATAGAAAAACCTCCCCAGCTCGGCCCGACGGCCGTTCCGGCAACGCTTCTGCTCAAACGTCATGCCCCCTTTCAGAGCCGCAACCCGTCCGAAGTACCCGTTGTGACGACCCGAAGAACCCGTTGTAACGATCAACGGGATCATCCCGGATGGCTCGATCTTGTCGCCAGCAAGTCATCGCATCGTGACAACCTGGCGACATTCTTCGCACGTTGGCCAGTGTGGGGGGTCGATGCCAGATTGCAGCGGAGACGCTTCCCGATTTGTTTGCTAGCGAAATGAGTTCGCTCGCGGCCAGTCGTGTCCGATGGAAACGGCGTTCCGAATTTCAGTTCTGATTGATGTCAACAAGGATGTTGAACGATGCGCCCAGTCCTCTCGCAAGCCGTCTCCTTTCGATCCGCCAGCCGCCAAAGCCTTGCGGGCCGAGCCAGTGGCGGTGTGCGTCCCGGCATCCTTCGTCGTTGTGGCCGGATCGCGGTGTCGTTTGCCAACTGCCTGGTTACCGGCGGCTTGATCGCCGGCTGCCTGGTGATCACCAGCGGCTGTTCGTCGCTGACGTTCAAGATCGATGGCAAGCCTGCCTCAACGGTTTCGCCGGCCCAGCGTGCCCAGCCCAAACGGGACTTGGTGCCGATCGACATCTCGCTGCTGACCCAGCCTCGCCCGGATGCCTACCGAGTCGACGAAGGCGACGTGCTGGGGTTGGTCGTCGAAGGCTTGGTGCCGTTCCGTGGTCCAGACCAGACGCCCCAATTGCCACCGGTCCAGTTCCCCGAAAACGATTTCCGAGTCGCCCCGGCCATCGGAGTCCCCGTGGCGGTCCAGGCCGACGGAGTGCTGTCGGCACCCATGATCAAGCCGATCAATGTCCGCGGGTTGACGCTTCCCGAAGTCAGCCAAGCGATCCGCGAAGCGTACAACAAGGCGGACATCTTGAAGGAGGAGGCACCGATGCCGATCGTGACGCTGATCAATCCGCGTCAAACGACGGTGTTGGTCGTCCGGGAAGACACGGGACAAGGCGTCGCGACCCAACTGGGCGTCAATGATCGTCAAGGCGTCGGCGGCCCGGTGACGTTGCCGGCGTACAAGAACGACGTGCTGAACGCGCTAATGTCCAGCGGCGGATTGCCGGGACTGCGTGCGAAAAACGAGATTCGGGTGTTTCGCCGCGGTACCGAAGCGTCCCGCCAGATGGCCGTGCTGAACCCGGATGACTTCCCGCCAGGCCTGAACTTGACGCTGGAGGACGACGAAACGCTCCAGGGTTCGCGAACGATCATCCCACTGCGAGTGCGTCGGGGGACAATCGTCAACATCCGGCCCGAAGACGTGATCCTGGGCGAGGGCGACATCGTGTACATCGGAAACCGCGACACGGAAGTGTTCTACACGGCAGGCTTGTTGCCAGCCGGCGAACACCTGCTGCCCCGCGACTACGACATCGATATCTTCGAGGCGATGTCGATCGCCGGCTACAGCTACGGCACCAGCGGAGTTAGCGGCGGAGGCGGCGGAGGACTGATTCCCCAAGGGTCGAACGTGCCGCCGACGCAGTTGTTCATCATGCGAGAGCGTGAAGATGGCTGCGAGTACACGATCGAGATCGATCTGGAACGAGCGATCAAATGTGCCGACGATCGACTGTTGATCAAGCCAGGCGACAAGCTCTTGCTGCGTCACAGTCCCTGCGAAGAAAGCGTGAACTTCGGCATCTTCACGTTCTTCACCTTCGGCATCCGCGAACTGTTCAACTAGTAGTTGGCAGTCAGATCAAGCTCCAACAGGTTGCAGGTCGAATCCACCTGCTTCCTCACTGGCCGGACGCGAAGGTCAAAAGCGGGGGGCCAAAGGGCAGCGCGTGGTGGTTTGCCAAAGCCACCCCGTTATCTTCATTGGGCCGCTGACGCCATCCTAGCGTAGGATCCTGGTCGATCGAGCTGCGATTCGGCCTCTCGTTCCTGCCAGAACCGCTCCGTCGTCATTGTCGGCTGGAATGCCGGTCGCATGCACCGGTTCGATCGCAACGGCGCACGCGGGATTGATCGCTTTATCGTCGGTCGGTTTGGCTTGACTTTCCTGGCAAGTGATAGAGAATGCGAAGCGGCTACGTGTACCCCATCGGAGTGGCTCTCCAGCCGTAGCTTTCGTTCCCCTTCGCACTCAATCGCCAAATGTCCAACGCATCGACTGCATCCGATCGACGCCGTGCCTCTGGTCAGCCTTCGCGACCATGGCTGTTTTTGGCATCACTGGCATTTGTCTGGTTGGTTGTTTATTGGAAGGTCATCTTCTGGCTGGTCTCGAACTGGTGGTCAAATCCCGATTACTCGCATGGGTTTGTCATTCCGGTCGTATCGGCGGTCTACATCTGGTTGCGGCGAGATGTTTTGATCGAAAGCTGGAACGAGACGCAGTCGCATTCTGCGTTGCCCGTCGGGGCGGCGTTGGTGGGTGCGGGAATGATCGGCCGGATCGCCGGATTGTTCTTTCGGATGAACAGCTTAGAAGCGGCGTCCATGCTGCCGTTCCTTGGCGGTTTGGTGTTGATGACGTGCGGTTGGCCGACGATGAAGCGGCTTTGGCCAGCGTTCGTATTCTTAATCTTCATGATCCCCATTCCTGATGGGATATTGGCACCCGTTCGGTTAAATCTGCAAGCGGCCGCCACGCAAGTTAGCGTTTTTGCATTGCAAACGTTGGGCGTTCCGGCTTTAGCGAGTGGTAATGTCATTCGCATGCCCGATGCTGTAGTTGGCGTTGCCGAAGCATGCTCGGGTCTTAGAATGATTGTTTCCTTGGGAGCACTGGTTTCTGGAATTACCTTGTTTCTAGATCGGGGGAGGACTGAAAAAATTGTCCTTTTGTTATCGATCGTGCCGATTGCGGTGTTCGTCAACTCGACCCGTGTCACCGTCGTTTCGATTGCCATGCAGTACTGGCCGTCTTGGGGCGATCTTGTTCATGACATTGCCGGCTTGGCAATGATGTTCATGGCGATCGCCCTCGTTTGGGCGTTGACGCGTTACATGGACGCGCTGCTTGAGCCCCCGCAAAAATCAGGGCGACAAAACGTTCGTGTCGAGCCTATGCCGACCTGACACGAATCCGTTCATCGACCCTTTTGAAACCCAAACACTTTTTTGTCAGCGAAGGCTGAATTATGATCCATTCAAACAACAACGGCGAAGACGGGCATTCCGCATTGGTCGAACGACGGCCCCGGACGACGGTCGATGGAAGCCTGATGCAAAGCAATGGCATCCCAGCTTCTCCTTCGCGATCGATACGATCTCGACAGCCGGCCGAGCAAGAAGGGCTGGACCCTTCGCGATTGATCAATTCGCTTCGTCGACGCTGGCCGGCCGCATTTATCTGTGGATTACTGCTCGGGCCGCCGTTGGCTGCCGCCGCTTGGTTTCTACTCGTACCGTCGCACGCGGCGGTCGCTTACATCCAGATCGATTCGATCGAAGCACCGCTGATGTTCAGCACAGCGGACCGGGAAGTTGCTGGTCGCGGGTCATACGATCTCTACAAAAACACGCAAAGCCAGCTCATCACGACTCCCTTCGTGCTGAACAAGGCGCTTATCAATCCAAATATCAAAGATTTGCCTATCGTGCGATCACAGCCTGATTCGTATCAGTGGTTGTCGGAGAACTTGCAGATCGAGTTTCCCAAACGCGGCGAGCTGATGGCGATCAAGCTCGAAACGGACCAGACAAGCTCGTCCATCGCGATCGTCAACGCGGTGGTGGACGCTTACATGAATGAGGCGGTATTGAGCGAACGCAACGAAAGGTTGCAGCGGGTCGATAGCTTGGGACTGGTCTATGCTGAAACGGAAGGTAAGGTGCGTGACCGCCGCGCCGAAATTCGACGTTTGGCCGACACGTTGGGTACCGGTGACAGCGAGTCGCTTAGCGTTGCGCAGCAACTGTCGATCGAACGGTACGGACAGGTTCAATCCGAACTTGGTCGTGTCAACTTCGACTTGATGCGGCAGAAGGGGAACTGTTGGCGTACCGGCAAATCGCAGAGAAGCTTGAGAAGCAACGGGTTGCTGCTACGCCAGTTATAACTGTTGATAAAATTGACTTGGACGACTTACGTGTCACGCCACTGGAACTGGAGAAAATGCTCTCCGGCGACTCGATCTACCAAAAAATGGTTCTTGAAAAGCGTCAAGTGGCCGATCAGGTCGCGCTGTATCGACTGCAGTACGGGGAAGGAATGGTTCGCCCGCAACTTGCAAAGCTGGATCGATTGGAAGCGGAGATGTCCGACCGTGCCGCGACCATCGAGCGGTTGGCCTTGGCAGATATACGTCGCCAAGTCGTCCAAGGCGGTCGCCGCTCGATTGATCCGAATCTTACGATGGAACAGCAGGAAGCGTTGCTTGCCGTTCAACAATTGGACGAAGAGGCTCGCAAACGTGCCGAACTAATCTCCGAGCGTGAGATTCGGGTGGGAGTACTAAGGCAGCAGCGAGAACGTATCGAAGAGGACCTGTCAACACTTACCGAGGAGTCCAAGAAGCTAGGTCGATCGTCGGTTGACATGGAGATGATGCGTGCGGAATTAGTGTCGCTAGATGAAGTGTTAGCGAGATTGTCTGGCGAGATCGAACGCACCAAGATCGAGCTCAAGGCGGGTTCCCGCGTCACGGTCATTTCGGACGCCACCAGCATATCGAACTCAGATGTCAAGAAACGTTACATGGCGACCGCGGCCCTGGGTGCAGCAGGATTTTTCTTCCCTTTTCTTGCCTTTGTCGGCATGGATGTGCGACGCAAGGTTGTTGACACGTCTGATTGCATCGCCAAAGAAGCGGGTGTCCCGCTGCTCGGGACGATCCCCAAAGAACGGCAGATTGCTCGACAATTTGGCAGCGAGGACTTTACTCAGACCGAATACGGCAATTCGATCAACTCAATCGTTGCAATGCTGGTCAAAGGTGCCAAATTCGACGACGCATGCGTCTTCATGGTGACCAGCGCGGTCCCTAGTGAAGGGAAAAGCAGCGTTTCGCAAGGCCTTTGGCGTGGATTGAGTCAGGCGGGATACCGGGTAATCCTGATTGATATGGACATGCGACGGCCATCGGTACACGTGCATTTGGAGGTGCCTTTGGGTCGGGGCGTCGGAGACGTTTTGATTCAGGAAGCCACGGTCGATGATGTGATTCAAGTTCACTCCGAAGGCCAAGACTTTATTACGGCCGGGTCAAATCGACGAATCAACATCGCGGCGACAGCTCGAGAACAACTGCCAAACATGATCGATGAGTTCGAGGGTCCGGTACGACTTTGTCATTGTCGACACGCCGCCAATTCTTCCCGTCGTGGACACGCGAATCATCGGTGAACACGTCGATGGTGCCATCCTGTCAGTGATGCGTGACCGAAGCCAGGTCACAAAGTTGGTTGCCGCCGTAGAGACGTTGAAAGCTCATGGAACCCGGCTGACCGGTGTGGTGGTTAATGGAACAAAACGAGCAAGCAAAGACTATGGCCGGTACTACGGTTAGCATTGGGCGAACAAGAAACGACGTAGCTGGGCCGGCCACGGTTCAGTGTCCGCTACATCGACCTGACTGAACCGCGGCCGGCTCAGCTACGATGAAATTCCGAAGACTACTTGCCGCATGTTTTAGAGCAAGCGCCGCACAGGTCCATCACGTATTTTTATGCAATGCATAGTCGACGATCCCTGCCTTCAGTCCGCGATTCGGTGGCGTGCCTAACCGGCCTCGTAGCCTTTCATCGTTGTCGTTGCTAGTTGTAGCGGCCTTCATACGATGTGTCGGGCGCAGTTGAGAAACACCTATAGAATGATCGTCGTCAGGCTTACCGAGCTGTTGGCCTTTTCACATTGCTAAGCCATCAGCGTCATTGCAGTCCAATCCGAGAGTCACTTCACCGCAAACGCTGCGGTCAAATCGCTGGAATTGCACTGAGCACTGAGAGCTGAATTTGAGAGTTCAATGACGTCATCTTGACCCGCATCTACCTTCTATTTTTCTGTAAGCAATCGAAGTCATGAATACTTCAGCTCGTCTTCGCTGGACTTATCTACTGCTGGGAACGGTCACCATAGCGATGTTGGCCGTCTTGTTCGTCTTAGGCGATCACTCTCACGTGATCAGGCCTCCGCAGGTGTCGTTGGCTTCTGTTCCGACACAGATCGGAACATGGACCGCCGAGCCGGTGCAACTGAGCGACGATGTGTTTGCCGTCTTGAAAGCGGAAGACGATGCGGGGTTCTTGTTCCGGAATTCGTCCGGTCAAACCGCATCGGTTCACATGGCGACGTGGATTGATCCGCAGATGGTCGGCGAGGTATGCCCCCATCATCCCACCGTTTGCTACGCCAACAATGGCTGGGAAACCTTGGATACCCAGCAATTCGCGATTGATGTTGATGGAATTGGCGAAGTGCCCGTCGAAGCGATGCTGCTGACCCTCGACGGGCGGCGGATTTGCGTGGCTTACACCTACGAAATTGGGCCTCATCACTTTTACGATCAAACGGGTGCTCGGATGGCGCAGGTACGACTGTTAAACGAATCTGTCTGGCCACCTGTTACCAAGTTCATGGTTCAAACGGAATTGAGCGAGATTTCGCAAGCAAGGCCAGTCATCACTGATTTGCTTAGTGCGATCTTAAAATGGCATGCCGATGAAAACCGAGATGCCGAGCTATCAAAACAAACGGAGGGCCTTCAAATTGAGACCACGAGCACTTAACCGAAAGGTCTTGACCATCACGTTGATCTGCGTGCCGTTGTTGGCCGCGGCGATTTTCGGATTAAATCGTTATCAGCTCAGTCGCCATGGTGAATTTTACGTCGCGCGTGGAATCGATGCGAAGCAAGCCGGCGAGATACGGGAGGCGATCACGTTTTTCAGACAGGCCCTCGAATTGGAGCCCGGACGCACTGATATCCTGGACGAGCTTGCCGATGCGTTGGAATCAGCGGGGGACGCTCGCGGTGCTTACTTAACGAGTCAGCAACTCGAAAGATTGACCGCTGATGATCCACGAAATCTGCTTCGGATTGCCCGCCTGGCATTACCGATGCAACGGTATGGTGATGCCGTGGATCGGTTACGGTCGCTATTAGGCGACCAGTCGATCGATTCTGCGGTTGTCGAAAAGACGGAGCTACTTTCGTTGCTGGGTCAGCGCATCTTGGAAATCGTGACCCTGAAGCAGCCGCAGATTCCTTTCGCCAAGCAGTCGAATTCGAGAACGCGGAGCCCCAAACTTACGCGCGGCTGGCCAATGTACTGACGGTTGATTTGCACGATGCCGATCAGGCGAGGTTCTATTTAGACCGTTTGATAGATCGACGTCCGACGGAGCCGGAAGGGTATTTGATCCGAGGCAACTGGTTGTTGAATCAGACCAAGGGCCAGCAGTTGTCGCTGACGGCCCGATCCGGAGGGAACGCTGCAAACACTCTTTGATGAAGCGAGGCAGGACGCTGACAGGGCCAGGAAATTTTCGGATGGTTCGATGGACACGCTGCGGCTTGCATCTCGCGTCGCGTCACAGAGCGAAGACTACGCAGAATCGCTGACACTGGCGAAAGAAGGCATCCAGCGGTTCCCTCAGGAACCAGCCTTCTACCTGTATGCGTCGACGTCGACCAACGCGATTGCTAGGTCGGGTCAAAAATCGGACGCGACCAACACCGTTTTGCCGGGAGATTCGTTCTTGGAACGAGGGATTTCAGCCTTGCCCAATGAACCCGATCTCTATTGGTCGCTGATCAATCGGCGTTTGGAAACAAATCAAGTGGAGGAAGCAGAACGATTGGTGCAGCGACTAAAGACGCTGTCGTTTTCGGATGCATTGATTCAATTTGCGGAAGGAAGAATTCTTGCGGCGAAGGGCGAGAGCGCCTCCGCAGCCATCACGCTCGAGAAAGCGAGAACGGCATTGATCCAGCAGGATGAAATGGTCCGGATCATCGACGTCTCGTTGGCCGATGTCTACGCCGCGATGGGCAATCGCGAAGGACAGGTTTCCGCTTTACGTCGTGTCGTCAGCCCAACCCGCTATGGCTGCCCGGCCGAGAACGATACGCATTGGCCTTGTTGAATACGGGACGTGTGGAAGAAGCAGTCCAGCAGTACGGCACGATCATGTCGCAAGATGGAAATCCGATTGCAGCGCCATTAAATTTCGCTCGGCTGTTGCTGTCGCAAAATTTAAATCGTGATCAGGCGCAGCGAGATTGGAATCAATTCGAAGAGGTACTTAAGCAAGTACAACAGCAGCCGTCCCTCCGAGCCTCGGCTGCCATTTTGGAGGCGGAAATGTTGTCCGCCGAGGTCGCAGCGATGCGGCTCGCAAAGCTTTGGATGACGCACCACCGACGCCGCAAGTTTGGTCCGCAAGAATCCTCTTCGCCGTCTCCGCAGAGCAGTGGGATCTAACGGCGGAGCTAATCGAGCAGGCCAAGTCGGACGTGGGCGAGAGGGCTGAGGTTCGCTATGCAGCGGCTGTTGCTGCGGTCGCCAAAGGTGATGATAACGTGTCGCTCGTGTTGCGATCGATTGCAACTTTCGAGCCCGACTGGGATGTGAATGAAAAGATGCTGCTGGCGAGCTCCCTGGTGCCCGTTCTTTTGACGGCAGAAATGCATGACGATGCAAGACGACTTACAGATTTTGTGATTGCGACACGGCCGGGCGATGTTACCGCGTATCTTCAACAGATGGAGATTGCTTACAAGACGAACGACCCGGCGGCAATGCGGGCAACGTTGAACTCCTTGGAACGGGTCAGTGGCAAAACGGCAAGGTGGTATTACGGGACAGCGTTAAGCAAGGTCATTGGTCTTGCGAACGAGAACGGTTCGGCGGAAACGGTAGAGTCGGACGTGGTGACGGATGCGGCGACACGATCGGCATTGGAGTCGCTGGCGGAAGCGAGCGTGCTGCTCCCTCGTTGGGCGGCCGTTCCAGCACTCGCAGCCCAGCTTTATGATCGATTGGGCGAGGTCGATGGCGCAATGGTCAAGTATCGGGAAGCCATCGATTTGGGTGACCGCGATACGGATCGAATTCGTCGGTTGGTATCTCTGTTGATCCAGCGTAGCCGGTTCGGCGAAGCGGACGGAGTCATTCGTCAGCTCAGTGGCACCAACCAATCCTTCAGTGCGGAAATGGCTCGTGTGGCTTCCGAAATCAGCATGCAGATGTCCGATTTCAAACGAGCCCAGCGGTTGGCGGAGCAGGCCGCGGAAGCGTCGGAACAGCCAAAAGAATTTCTTTGGTTTGGCTCAGCTATCTGAATTGGCCAAAGATTTGCCCGCCGCAGAAACCGCTTACGCAGATGCAGTGGAGGCCGATCCATCTAATGGCGATGCGCAGTTGTTACGGATCGCGTTTCTAAACCGTTCCAATCGTCAGGATGACGCGGACGCTGCATTCGTGCATTCGAGAAAGTGGTCACCGAGGATGACCAACCGGGACGCTTGGCGTTGGCACGCGCCTATGCACTATCCGGAAAACGCGAGTCCGTCGTGGCATTGATCGCCAACATTGATGCGCAGAAACTTGGCACGGTTGATCAGGTTGAGTCTCTGTATCAGCTTCGTCGAGAGTATCAGTCCACGCAGGATGCCGAAGAGATGCTGCGGCGGGTGATCGACGAGTCGCAGGCCGAGAAGGCGAGCTTGGTTCCTTGGGCCCGACGGCAGCTTGCATTAGAGGTTGCTACCGCAGGCGATGGCGACGCGTTCGACCGCGCTGTCGCTTTGATCCAGGCGAACCTTGCGGTCGCCACCCGTTCCATCGAGGACCGACGTGCGATGGCGGTCGTTCACGCAATTTGTCGTGGAAATAGCGAACCGAACGTCGCGTTGGCAAAGTTTCAAACGCTGCAAGACGAAGGATGGTCCCCGTCAATCGGTGACCAGTTCTTGATCGGCCAGCTTCATGTAGCGGCAGGAGACTGGAGTAAAGGACGCAAACTTATGCTGACGCTGATGGGAGACGATCAAAATCGTCAGCCGCCGCAAGTGCGTTCCTACGCCAAATTGCTTCTGGAACACGGCGACGTCGGTGACGCAGAACTCTGGTTGGTCGGCTTGCGGGATGCCGGTGATTCCAGCGTCGAGACGGCGGAACTGCTGGCCGAGGTTCGTTTCCGTCGGGAACAATTCGACGAATTGCTGACCGCTTTGTCGGTCGAACCCGACGCGCTGGCCGCGAAGACCGATTTGGAAACGCGCTGGTTCGCAACGACGGTTAGCTACCAAGAACGATACCGAATGCTTTCGCGGTTCGCCGAGACGCTGCGTCAGGGCAAACGAACCGAGATCGCCAACCGGTTCGAGCAGGTGTCTGACCAAATGGCCAAGAAATTGGAGGACTCTGATCAATTTCCGGGGGTCTTCTACGCAACCCAATTGCTTAAACGCGGTCGTTGTAGTCAGGCGGTGAAGGTGTTCCAACAAGCCTACCAAGATGCAACCGTACAGGACCTGGTCGTGTTTTCAGAGGTGGTGCTGCAGGCGGACGATTGCGTGGCCGACGAACTGGCAAAATTGGACGGCACGTTCCGCAGCTTGATAGACTCGCGTGACGAGGAAGGTCAGTTCAGCATCATCCTCGCTCGCCTAAAGGAAGCCCAAGGTGACTTCGACAAGGCGATGGAGGTCTACGAAGGGATTCTCCGCAACGATGCGACTCACGCGGTGGCCAAGAATAATCTGGCAACACTTCTTGCCTTGACTGGTCGTGATCCGATTCGCGGAATCGAGCTTTGTAACGAAGTGATCGCACAAGAAGGCGAGTCCATGGTGTGGCTGGACACGCTAGGCGTGTGTCAACTGCAGGCCGGTAATCTGGTGGCGGCGAGCGAAAACTTCTCCCGAGCGATGGTGCTTTATCCGCACCCGATCATTCGGTTTCACCTGGCTTGGACGGCCTAAAGTCCAATAACCAAAGCGTCGCGAGGGAGCTGTTCACGATGGCCGGACGGAAGGTCTGACTCGCGGTCGAACTGCATCGGTTGGAACAGGACGCGTACTGCGGAACTAACCAACTCGCAGTAACCTGGGCATATTAACCGGCAGTTCCACTACGGTCGAATCAGTCCGGCCGGACCTGCTTAAAATCGCACCTGGCAGAAAAGCGACCATGGGAGTAAGTGGATGATTGATCGTGGTGTCTCGCAAGGTACATGCGAGACCAGCGCTGGTGAGTCCGGCATTGGCCGAAAGTTTTGCCTACAAGCCCTGCGATCGGTCCAACCTTGGTGGATCACGCAACGCGGGGACGGCACAAAAAGCGAGCCACCAGAAGGTTAAACCGGCGAAGCCAAATTCCTGG
>CAWILC010000009.1:0-336295 GCA_963836865.1 Pirellulaceae bacterium
ATGCAAAAAGCCCCAAATTTAAGACGCCCAAGATGTTTGGGGTCGATGTCTTTTGTTTCCGAAAAGGCCCAAACTTCGGCACGATTCTGGTTGACCTAGAGACGCATCAGCCAATTGCTCTTCTCGCGGACCGCAAAGCCTAAACATCGGTTGCATGGCTCGAAGCACATCCTGGCGTGGAAATATCTCGCGTGACCGTTCCAAAACCTCAAAAGCGCAATGACCAAAGGTGCCCCTGACACGATTCGAGTTGCGGATCGCTTTCATCTAGTCAAGAACTGAGTGAAACCTTGAGCAAGCGTTTGGACTATCGCAGTGAACTGAGAACAGCAGAACAATCACAGCATCAAGACATCGTTGCTCAGGCTCCTGAAGAAACGGTCTTGGCTTTGCTAAACCAACTGCCGCGCAAAGTCACAACAACAGATGCGCAAGAATCAACAGCAAAAGATGAGCAACAGAAACTATCAAAGCCCTACGAGCACGGGCTCGACTCGAGCTGAAACTGCCAGGAGGTCGGCGTCAGTCTCAAGACTGTCGAACGCTACAGCAGATTGCCAGATTTTCCAGAAACGCCTGCTCGTCGTCCCACGTTTGGACGCAGCGTACTCGACCCGTATAAACAACAGCTTCTAGAGTGGTGGAATGCGGGCATCAGAGAGCCTAGCGTCTTGATGAAATTGCTGCGGCCCTGTGGGTTTGAAGGCTCGCTGCGCACCTTACAGCGCTACATCAGCGGGTTGCGCGAAGCTCAGGGACTGCCGCCCGTCAGGATTAAAGTCAAGCAAGCACTGCCGAAAGTCATTGATCCACAGACAAAGCCCTTCACACCGCGCCAAGCAGCCTACTTAGTGGTACTCAAACCAGAGAACCGGCAAGCCGAGGAAACTGATTTGCTCGAACAACTCGTCAAGCAACATTCAGATTTAGCATTGCTAGTTGAACTTGCGGATGAGTTCTTAGAGCTGATAAGAAAGCGTCAGGCAGATGCCTTTGATGACTGGTTAATGAAAGCCCTCACCTGTGCTATTCAACCGCTGAAGACATTTGCAAAAGGACTATTCGACGACTATGCTGCGGTCAAAGCTAGCATGATGAGTGAGGTTAGCAATGGCCCCGTTGAAGGTTTGAACAATAAGCTGAAGATGCTGAAGCGACAGATGTACGGCAAAGCTAGCTTGGAGCTTCTCGAAAAGCGCTTCGTGATGGCTGCATGACCGGCAGTAGCAAGCAATTTTCTGGCTTCACCAAAAGCTGGGAAGAGCCCGTTGCTATTGACATTTGATACTACTCACGTCTAACAATAAAATTCAAACCTCTAAAAATTAATCTACTACACACAAAAGATGAATAGCTCCTCTATCTATTCGAGTAACGAAATTTTGGAAGAATTACAGATTCATCCTGAAAAAATAAAATTTATTCACCCAAGGTGGAAGCGTTCACACTATAGAGCTGTAGTCAACTGGTTGGTGCTGTATTCAGCAAAACCAGATGATCCAAAGTTAGAAAAGGTGCGAGGCTGTCTGGAAGTATTTCATCACCTCTGCATAATCGAAAATTGGGGTGCAGCCATCAAAATTTTGTTGACACGTCTAAAAACTCCTACAAATGAGGAATTGCATTATCAGCTCCAGACTTGGGGTTATTTTAACGAGCAAAAGAGGATATATAGCAAACTAATTGACAAAGTTGACTTTAGTGTAAAAATGTCATTTTTGGCTGACTTAGGAAATACTTACAACTCATTAGGACAATATAGCAAAGCAATTGAGTGTTTTCAGGAAAGCTTATCTCTCGCTAAGAGCACTGAAGATCACTCTGGGTTAGGCAGAGCTTTAGGAGGATTAGGAGATACATACGATGCCCTCGGAGATTTTCAAAAAGCAATTGATTATCACCATCGTCACCTGAACCTATCGCGTGAAATTGAAGATACCAATGGTGAGAATAAGTCCTTAGCAGCACTAGGTATCGCTTACCACGCAACAGGAATTTATCAGACAGCCATCTGTTATCAAGAAAAAAGTTTGCAAATTAGTCAAAGTTCTCAAGATCAGTGGGGAGAAGCTGCTGCTTTTGGAAATTTAGGATTAACTTACTATATGATAGGAAACTATACTAAAGCACTTAATTATCATTGGAAAAGCCTAAAAATCTCTCAGGAAATTCAGAACCTGTATGGGGAGCAACAAGCACTTGGGAATATAGCCCTTGTCTATGATTCCCTTAGGGATTATGAGAAAGCAATTGAGTATCAGCAAAAGCGTCTGAATATTGCAAAGCAAATTCAAGACAAATTGGGAGAAGGACAAGCGCTAGGAAATTTAGCACTTTCCTATGATTCTCTTGGAAATTATGAGAAAGCAATTGAGTATCAGCAAAAGCGTCTGAATATTGCAAAGCAAATTCAAGACAAATTGGGAGAAGGACAAGCGCTAGGAGGCTTGGGTATTACTTATCACGCACTAGGAAAATTTGATAAAGCAATTGAGTGCCAGCTACAGTCTCTAGACATTGCAAAAGACACACAAGATCTTCTAGGGGAAGGGCAGGCGCTAGGAAATTTAGGAACTGCCTATGGTTCATCTGGAAATTATGATAGAGCAGTCGAGTATTTACAAAAAAGCTTGGCCATCTTCCATGAGATTGGTTCATCCGAGAATGAGATAAATGGATTACTCGACCTAGGGTTGACATTTATCAAATTAGACAAATATTCGGATGCATTCTATTGTTTGCTGAACGGGTTAGAAATTTGCATGCAAGTCGAGAACGAGCTGGCGAAGATAGAGATTCTACAGCCTCTAGTCCAAATAAGTTACAAGCTGAATGATTTTGAATCAGGCTTAAAGTATTACAATCAGACTTTCTCCATTGCCAGAAGAATGAATGTAACTCTACCTAAAGATTTTCGAGAAATGAGAAAGTTTCTGATTGCGCGGCTTTGCTGGATTAAGATAGGAAAAATACTGCAATCCCTCCTAATCACCTCACCGTAAGGAAATTGCTGTTTAATAGGCGTTATTAGGCTTTGTGCCTTCTTTCCCGACTAGACAAACCACTTTTTTCGCCTACCAATCGACAGTGAAGTTGTCTGCGGCAGAGCCGATATCGGCCTTTGCTTGCCAGTGCACATTATTTCTGGTCGGCCCCCGTAAGCCTACCTGATACTGCTCATCTGTTGTCACCATCAACATGATGGTCTATTTTGTAGGGGTTCTTGTCACTCATTTATCGAATCTGAGCAGCCTATATCCTATGCATTTTGGCTAAATGCCTTGTCAAACCTCTAGACATAAAGAAATTCTTTTGAAACCTAGTCAAAATTATCATATAGTTGCCAAAATAAAGATATTTAAGTGGCAATTGCAAAAATAAAGCTGTTTAGACACTCGAGGATTCATTTATGCCCTATGCAGTGATATTGACGGCCTTGCCTGTTGAGTATTTGGCTGTCCGGGCTCATCTCACTGGTCTACGGGAAGAGATGCATCCTCAAGGAGACATATACGAAAGAGGGAGATTTTCTACCGATAATCAGACATGGGAAATTGGAATTGCTAAGGTTGTAGCTGAGAATGCCGAAGCGGCTGTTGAGGCAAAAAGAGCGATCACCTATTTCAAGCCTGATGTCCTTCTCTTCGTGGGGATTGCTGGAGGTATTAAAGACGTTGCGGTTGGTGATGTCGTCACAGCAACCAAGGTCTATGGATACGAATCAGGCAAAATAGAGAGCCCGTTTTCCACTCTACCGACAGTAGGTCAGTCCACCTACAACCTGGTACAGCAGGCTAGATTAGAAGCAAGAAAAGGAAAATGGTTACAGCGGCTCTCCCATAAATCGGAATCTCAGTCTAGTATTCTTGTGGCTCCGATAGCTGCCGGTGAAAAGGTAATTGCTTCCAGAGAGTCAGATTTATACCAATTTTTGAGGAGTAGCTACAACGATGCCGTTGCTGTTGAGATGGAAGGCTTTGGGTTTCTAAGTGCTGCTTTTGCTTACCCTAGTATCCAATCAATTGTGATTCGTGGCATTTTCGATTTGATCGAGGACAAGAATACAGTTGATCCCAAGAAAGGTGCCGAGGAAGAGCGGCAGGAACAAGCTTCACGCCATGCCAGCGCCTTCGCCTTTGAGGTGTTGGCCAGATATTCGGTCGAGCACTCGTCTGGTATAGCAACAACCGCTAGTCAATCTAGTTCACCCTCACCTCAAGCAACTCCCCTATCACTCCATTTACCTGATTCGACTCAAGACATAGATCTTGAAGCAGCACCACCTAAAGTCTTCATCAGCTACAGCCATGATTCTCAAGAACATAGAGAACGAGTGTTAGCCTTAGCTGACCGCCTTCGTGATCATGGAATCGATGCCAATATTGACCAGTACGAAAACCCTCCAGCAAAAGGCTGGCAGCGGTGGATGCTGGATGAGGTTGAAGCCGCGGAACACGTCTTGATTATTTGTACAGAGGTGTACAACCGCCGGTTTCGTGGCCGGGAAGAAACCGGCAAAGGAAAGGGCGTTACCTGGGAAGGTGGTGTCATTATTCAAGAGCTTTATGACGCTCAGGGCGTGAATTCTAAATTCATCCCCGTCACCTTTAATACTCAAGATGTTGAAGTCGTTCCCAACCCGCTTCGTAGCACAACTATATACAGACTGGACAAAGCAAATGGCTACGAGCAGCTCTACCGCCGTTTGACGAATCAACCCATCACTCGCAAGCCTCAACTAGGAAAGTTAAGAACTCTACCTCCCCGCGATCGCAAACAGCTCTTTCTGGATGAACCGCAACCTTCTATCAACGAAGATTTGTCAGAACTTCAAGCCCGTCCCTTAAATTTCTTCGCTCTGGATAATCGATGGGTTGGACGAACGGACTTAATCCAAGACCTCAGTCATCGAGTTCGAGAATCCTGCCGCCTTCTTATTCTGGTAGGTATGACAGGAATTGGCAAAACCGCTCTGGGTGAAAGGCTTGCGGTAGAGCTCGAAAGTTGGTTTAACGGAGATTGGTTCTATTTTCAGCAGGAGAACTTTGATGATGAACAGCAGTCTTCAGACTTTGCCAGTGTTGCTGCCCGCTGGCTAGAGAAATGGGGGAAAGTAATCACCGCTGATGATCGCAAAGACCCTCAGCGGTTGCTATATCGACTGGTTAACTACCTTTGTGAGAACCGCTACCTGGTGCAGATGGATTCCCTAGAGAACATCCTGCAGGGCAATGAGGAAGAGGGCTGGAATGACTTTAAGGATGAATGGTGGATCAAGTTTTTCGAGAGTTATTTGAAGGCAGACACCTGCCAAAGCTGCATCATCCTGACCTCTCAAGATCTGCCTGGGCAAATTGAAGCCGTTGGGACGCGATCGCACAACTTCTGGTACTGCCAACCTTTGAGCGGTTTGGAGAAGTCTGAGCAGATTGCGTTATTCGAAAAAGTAGAGCTAGATATCACCTCCAACTCGGAAGGTAGACCTTATTTAGAGCGAATTGGCGCTGCCTATGAGGGACACCCGTTAGCCTTGCGAATAATTGCTGGGGAAATCAAGAGCCAACCTTTTGAAAGCAATGTGGTTGCCTATTGGAACCAATACGGCAACGAGGTTAAGGAGGTTGAGAAAGTGATCGCTGCGGCCCAAGAGGGTCAGTCAACTGGCATAGATAAGTTTCAGCTAGATCGATTTACAAAGACTCTGAGGAGAAATGTGCGATCGCGACTAAACAAAACCTTCGCTCGCTTAAAGGAAGACGCTAAGTGGTCCTACGTCATGCTGTGCGAAACTTCGGTTTATCGCTGTGCTGTTCCTGAAATTTTTTGGTTGAGTCACTTAGAGGATTGGGGGCAAAGTGGCGATAAGCAAAAGGCGGCGTTAGAAACTTTGAGAGAGCGTTATTTAGTCGAAGAATTGATCGAGAATGATCAACTTCTCTTAAGGCAACACAATTTGATTCGTAGTGTATCTTTAGAGAAATTGAAACTTCTGGATTCAACTTATGAATAACATTTTCCCTCCCGCAAGCTAATTCTAGAAGATGTAGAGAACTGTTTTGATGAGGCGCTTACCCTGAATTGCCTGGGAAAGATTTACCGACGAACCAAACAAACAATTAACGTCAAGGATGAGAGTAGGCGATGGCATATCCAGTTGAAATCTTACCATCCAGTGAATCAGTTCTAGCTCAACTGCAAATTAATCTGGATGATCTTAACCAGACTCAACCTTCACTATCTCAGCGAGGGCATTATCGAGCAGTAGTGAACTGGTTGACCAAATATAGACCTACATCAAATGCTTCCAACTTGGAAAAAGTTCGCGGTTATTTAGAAGCTTTCTATCATTTGTGCGAGGTAAACGCCTGGGAACGAGCCAAGATACTTCTATTCACTCGACTAAACACTCCAAGCAACGATGAGCTCCATGACCAGCTAGATACCTGGAGCTACTACTACGAACTCGTTGAGCTTTACAAAGCACTTCTCAAAAAGGTAAATCCTGCTACAGATGCAATTTGTTTGCGTGGTTTGGGGAATTTGTACGAATCCCTTGGAAATTACTCTCAATCAATTAAATATGCTGAAGAATGTTTGATAATTGCACAACAGCTTCAAGATCGCTCTTTGCAAGGAGCAGCACTCGGCAACATCGGCAATAATTATTTGGGTTTGGGAGATTATGCCAAGGCAATTGAATATCAAAACCAACGACTGGTTATTACTGAGGAGATTCAGGATCGTAAGGGGAGAGGACAAGCATTAGGGAACATAGGACTCATTCATTATGCTTTAGGCGATTACGCTAAGGCAGTTGAATATCACCAGCAGAGCCTAGAAATTGCTCAAGAAGTTGCAGACCGGATTGGAGAAAGTGATGCATTAGGCAATCTAGGAATCGTGTATCGAATTTTGGGAGACTACGATAAATCAGTTAATTACCAGAAACGTCGATTGGTTGTCACTAGGGAATTAGGCAATCGACGGGGTGAGGGACAGACACTTGGGAATTTAGGTAATGCCTACTGGGCTTTAGGTGATTACCCCACAGCAATTAGGTATCAACAAGAAGCTTTAGCAATTTCTCGCGAAATTGGAAATCGACAATCGGAAGCCAATACTTTAGGAAATTTAGGGCTCGTTCACTTCACGCTGCGCGAGTATAACAAAGCAATCGATTTTCATCAACGCCGTTTGAGGATTACCCAGGAAATTCAAGATCGACAAGGAGAAGGACAAACACTGGGAAATTTGGGCAATGCCTACTGGGCTTTAGGCGATTATGAAAAGGCAATTGAATATCACCAGCAAAACCTGGAAATTTCTAGATTTGTTGGAGACCGTAATGGTGAGGGAAGATCGTTAGGTAATCTAGGGCTTACTCATTTTTCAAAGGGAGACTATACCAAGGCAATCGAGCATTATCAATCTCGCTTAATCATTGCTAGTGAAATCAATGATCGCATTGGACAAGGAAACGTTCTACTAAATTTAGGCTTAGCGTATTTCTCTTTAGGCGATTTTGAAAAATCGCTTGATTGCAATCGCCAAGGTTTAGTGTTTAAGCGAGAAATCAAAGATCGAAATGGAGAAGGAAGCGCATTATGCAATATTGGTGCTACTTTGATCAAATTAGAGCAATCATCGGAAGCATTACAAGCCTTACAAGAGGCACTCACTATTTGTAGAGAAATCAATAACGGCCCAGTCGAATCCGAAGTCCTTATGCGATTAGCAGAAGCTTATCGCAAATTAGGCAAACACAAGCTAGCTTTGGAGTATTGTAATCTCGCCCTGTCCTTTTCAACAGAATTAGGAATTCCTTTGGAGAAGGAGTGTCAGGCACTGAGAAGTCAGCTACTGAACGAAAGTATTTGATGGGTGGTTATCTATGGCTCAACACTCCCCCGAGTTTCCTATGAATAGTCTTTCTGAACAGGATTATTCAACTCATCCTGGCAAAGAATTTCGGGATGGTTCAGCGGCGGGTGACACTTTAGGGCGTTCAGATGGCCTGGTTCAAAATCGGGCGTGGTGCAAACCAGGGTTACACTTTTCGATGAAATCAGTTGGCTTGGCCCCGCGATCGCATAGGCTGGTTGTCGCCATTTCCTACTGTGATCGCCTCTCATGAGTCCAGCCTTATCCATCGCCGCTAGCCTATCGCCTGATATTCGCCAAGAGATCGGTATTCAAGCCCTTTCGCGCTCGCGACCCATCAGCCACGTCGCCGCAACGCACCAAGTGAGCCGGAAGTTCGTCTATCAGCAGGGCGACAAAGCACAGCAGGCGCTCGATGAGTCATTTGTGCCGTCTAAAGGTGATGACGACATTCTGTTTCATCTACCTGTAACCAGGAACTGGCTATTCCAGCTGATACTGGGCTTAGTATTGATCTGCCATAGTTCATATCGCAATGTCGTTGAGCTGTTTCGAGATCTCTTCGATACATCCATCAGCATCGGCACTGTCCACAATTGGCTTAAGGAAACCGCTGAGAAAGCAGTTGAAGTCAATCAATCTCAAGACTTTTCAGAGATTAAAGTTGGCTTACAAGATGAGATCTTTCAATCGGATAAACCTGTGCTAGTCGGCGTGGATGCCGCTTCAACGTACTGTTACTTATTGAAGTCGGTCGAACACCGCGATGAAGACACTTGGGGCTGGCATCTATTGGGGGACTGTTCAAAACGAGGTGACACTTTAGACCGACTGGATCGTCTTAGGGTTTACCGTCATCCCACCGCATTGTGCGATCACCCTTCATGAGCCCAGCCCTCTCCGTCGCCGCCAACTTATCGCCCACAGTTCGCCAAGACATCGGCATTCAAGTACTCTCCCGTTCATTACCAATCAGCCAGCTGGCAGATCAGCACCAGGTGAGTCTGGAAATTCGTTTACCAGCAAGGTGATAAAGCGCAGCAAGCCCTCGATAAGTCGTTTACGCTGTCCCAGGGGGATGACGAGGTTCTATTTCATCTGCCCGTGACCAAGAACTGGCTGTACCAGCTGTATTCTAGGCTTGGTGCTAATCTGCCACAGCTCCTATCGCAATGTCGTCGAGCTGTTTCGTGATCTCTTCGATGTGTCGATCAGTGTCGGCACTGTCCACAATCGGCTTCAGGAAACAGCTAAGCAAGCGGCTGAGATTAACCAATCACAAGACCTTGCTGGCATTTCGGTGGGTCTTCAGGATGAAATTTACCAAGCAAATAAACCTGTGCTGGTGGGCGTTGATGCAGCCTCGACCTACTGTTACCTGTTGAAGTCAGTTAACCACCGGGATGAAGACACCTGGGGCTATCATCTGCTGGATGTCAGGGAGCAAGGATTCAACCCGGACTACACCATTGCTGATGGCGGCAGTGGCCTCAGTCGCCTCAGTGTTAAAAGCTAGGTCACGTTCGCGGCCTACACGATTTGGCCTCGCCGATTTACACTATTTCGTTGCCGCCCCGACGTTATCGCGTGTAATTTTTTGCAGCGACGTTGTCCCCGTTCATGTCAAAGCTTGCCGAGCCGTGCCATTCATGAACGACGACTTGTTCTCACGGTTGATCGACACGCTTCGCACGCGGATCGATGCGGTCGATTGCCCCGACGTCGCCATCAATCATCTATCGCGGTTCATCCAGGCCAGCAAAGACCCGGACGGGCTGATCGGTTTCTTTGGCGAACACCCGCGAGCACTCGAGGCGATGGTCCAGTGGTTCGCGACCAGTGACAGTGCGGCCAGCCGTCTGGTCGCCGATCCTGAAACGTTCAGCTTGATCGCGGCCAGCAACGATCAACCGATCGAGCGCAGCGAGTTGATCGCTGAGATTTGCCAGCAGCTTGCCGACGTCGACCAACCGTCGCAGGCGGCGCTGCTGATCCGAAAGTTTTATTCGCGTCACGTCATGCGGGTCGCGTACGGCGAATTCGTTCTCGACCAGACGCCCGAAAACGTCGGCCGACAGTTAGCCAGCCTTGCCGACGCGATCCTAGAAGGCGGCCTGCAATTTTCGTTGCGGCGATTGGCCGACCGACGTGGCATGCCCGAGCGGCCCGACGGATCGACGCCGCAGGTCACCTTGATCGCGCTAGGAAGTCTGGGCGGACAAGAGCTTTCGTATGCATCGCCGATGCAAGTCGTTTTTCTTTACGACGCGATCGATCACAAGAATATTTGGCACCGCAAGTTTTACGATGCGTTGGTCGTCGACGTGGTCAACCTGCTTTGCGGCGACGCTCGCCGCGCCGACGGCGTCGACATCGACTTGCGAGAAGGCCCACGCTACGAAGTCGGCGTTCGCATCTGCGGCTACCAAGAAGCCGCACGAATCTACGAAACCAGCGGCCGAACGTGGCAGCGGCTCAGTTTCGTCAAAGCACGGGTCGCGGCCGGATCGACATCGCTTGGAAAGCTGTTCTTGGATCGCCTGGAACCGTGGGTCTATCGCCAGTTCATCACACGAGTCGAACGAGCCGAGATCCGCAGCCTGCGACAAAAACTTTTGCATCGTGTCGAACATGCGGAGCTCTTAGCACCGGAGGACATTCCTGGCGACACGCCACCGATAGACGTTTACCAAACGCCCGGCGGTCGCGCCGACTTGGAATTGACCGTTCAGTTCTTGCAGCTCGTCCACGGCGGCCACGATCGATCGGTTCGTCGGCGGAACGTTTACGATTCGATCAACCGTTTGCAGCGCAGCGGTTACCTATCGGACGAGGACCGGCAAGTGCTGGCCGAAAACTACGCTCGGCTCTCCCGCTTGCACCACCTGCTGACTATCAAGTTTGACGGCCAAAGCGGCGACTTGCCCGGCGATCCAAGCGGGCGGGCGAGGTTAGCGTGGCAACTGGGCATTCGCAAAGCCGGCACGACGAAGGACGTCGAATCCGGCGACGCGAAACGGTTCGAACAATTGTTGGCGTCGACGCTGGCCCAGAATTGCGAGCTGATCCAAAAACTGTTGAAGGCTTCTTTGGAGGACGATCCCGGTGGCAGCGAAAAAACGCTGGCCGCCGAGACCACGCTGGTCTTGGACCCGGATCCCGATCCAGCACTGGTCGAAGAAACCCTTCGTCGTCACCAATTGTTGCACCCGAGATCGGCGATGGCCGACTTGGCGGCGCTGGCCAACGAAACGGTACCGTTCCTTTCGCCGCTACGATGCCGACACGTTTTTTCGTCGATCGCGTCGACGCTGTTGGACGAAGTCTCTCGGACGCCGGACCCCGACGGAACGCTTCGGTCGATGGTTCGCGTGACCGATTCGCTCGGTGCAAAGGCGACGCTTTGGGAACTGCTGGGCGGCAGCCAACCGACGATGCGTTTAATGGTGCGGCTGTGCGCGACGACGCCGTACTTGGTCGACATCTTGACCAACAACCCCGGCATGATCGACGAACTGGTCGATTCGCTGTTGATCAATCGCTTGCCATCGGCCGACCGATTGGACGCCCACTCGATCGAGCTTTGCAATGGCGTCGCCGACATCGACGACATCCTGCACAGTTTTAAATCGAGCGCCCACCTGATGATCGGTGTCCGCGACATGCTGGGCAAAGAATCGTTGGAAGCGACGCACCAAGCGATCGGCGACACCGCGGAAGCCTGCCTTCGCCGCGTGATCGAACATGAACACGATGTCGTCGCTGACCAGTTCGGGGACCCCTGCGACCAGGATGGAAATCCGGTCGAAATGGTCGCCCTGGCGCTCGGCAAGCTGGGCGGCAGGGAACCAAACTATCACAGCGACCTGGACACCATCTTTCTGTTCAGCGGTGCCGGCGAAACCCAGCGGCGTGTCGGCGGTCATCGTCGAACGACGACGAACGATCGCTTCTTCAACCAAGTCGCACGTCAAACCTTTGCTCGGATCAACGGCGGCGGTCCCAGCGGTCGTTTGTACGAACTCGATTCGCGTCTGCGTCCGATCGACGAAAACGGACCGATGGCGGTCACGATCGACACGTTCTTGCAACAGTTCGAATCCGACGCGGCACCGCTGTGGATGCGATTGGCGCTCTGCAAAGCGCGTGCGATTTCGGGCTCACGTCGGCTGCGAATGGACACCAACGCAAAGGTCGCCCAAACGATCGCGGCGATCGGTTGGCAACCGGCGATGGCGGCGCAGATTCGCGATCTTCGTTTGCAGCTGCAAACCAATGCGTCGCCGGACAATTTGAAACGGGGCGAGGGCGGCACGATCGACGTCGAACACGTCGCCCAAATGCTGACGCTTCGTCACGCCGGCGATAACATCCAGATCATTCGCCAAGGTACGACGGCGTCGCTCGAATCGCTCGCGGAGGCGGGTTTCTTATCCGCCGACGACGCCGACCTCTTGACGCAGGGTTATCGAACACTAAGGCGTACCGAGGCGAATCTTCGTCTGATGAAAACGCCCGCGCGACACTCGCTGCCGACCGACGAAGAATCGATGCGAAACCTTGCCTTCTTGATGGGCGAACCGGACGGTCACACGATCGTGCGAAAGTGCAACGAAGCAAGAAAAATGAACCGCGAAGTTTTCAACAAAATCTTCGACGTCGCACTCGCATAAGGTTTTGCGTGTGCCCGCCGTCAAGCTCGCTGGCGAAGAACGCGAAGCCCTTGCAGCAAATAGTACTGCCTTTCCTCGTTCACTATGCCGCCAAGTTTAAGTCGCGTTTGTCCGACAATCGAAATGACGTGCCCGCTGTTACTGGAATCGTCGTAACGCACCAGGTCGTCTTCGATCTTGGTTACTTTCGACCAGTCGAACCGACGCGTCCAGCCAAATGGACCGACGCCCGCGAATAGCCTTCCATCCGAATCATCGACCATCACGTCGACTCGGCCGCATACGGTCATCACCGCAAACGCACCGAATAAGATCGTTCCCAAAACAAACGGAATCCCGAACAGCGACATGCCGAGGTTGAATTCGCCCTTTGCAATCTGCGTTCCATAGATTCCCCCGAGCGAAAACCCGGACCAGACGCACATGAACGGGACCAAAAAGAATGCCGCCGGAGACCTCGTCGAAGCCCCAATCCGCCAGCCGCGAAAGTCTTCGTCGAACCACGCCCCCGACGGCGGATCATGGATGTCAAACTCGGCGGGAACTTCTTGTGTCATCACCAACGAAGACAAAGAAAACACTTCGCTACAGGTGGGGCATGCCGCGACATCCACCGCAACATTCATTTGCGGCGCCGGAATCAACGTTTCGCATTTGGGACAATTAACTTTCATTTCCCGACCAGCCACGATCGGCGTGTGCGTGTGCGACAAGAAAGAACATGACGACGCAAAAATCCGGCCGCGGCCGGCCATCGCGCTGCCGATGCCGATGCCGATCGCCCATGCGTCTGATCTGTCCCTGTCCGTGTCGCTGGAGTGTACGGTTTGGTTTTAGACATGGTCTCGGGGCAATCGGTCAGAAATCGATCCGTTCAGACAGGCAATGCGTCAAAACGCCAGAAGCATCCCCGCATGATGAAGCGCCATCATCACGCCCAATAGCATCGCCGCTAATGAAGAAATAATCAGCGAAACGGCAAAGCCACGATTGCCTTTCGCGTACGCCCTGGACGCGCAAACCAAAATAACGGAAGCAACGACGAGCGACAACAAGAACAGAACGCCAACGCCGCCGAGATCGAGCGCATCAATGGCCCACAGTCCGCTGATAAGCAGCACCGTGAAGGCCACCAAAACGCCAAGTGCCAACGCAATGACCGAACGACTCGCAAAACGCCGTGCCAGCGACCGAGACGTTCCGCCTTCGACCATCGCAGGAGCCGAATAGGGGTTGAGACTTACCGGCATGGATTTGCATTTTGAAGTCAACGGGACCAACACCAACAAAAAACCCGCGAAACCAAACGTTTCACGGGCTTTTCGATAGTGGAGCTGAAGAGATTTGAACTCTCGACCTCTGCATTGCGAACGCAGCGCTCTCCCAACTGAGCTACAACCCCGGGGTCTCTTGCGAGTATATTTTATCGCCGCAGGGAAGCATCTGCCAAGGTTAAGTTTTTAGGCTTCGTTCTTGGCGATGTTCTTTGCGATTCGCTCGGTCGGTTCGACGAACGGGTTGGTTTGGATCTTGCCGATCGTTTCGCTGGTGACAGATGGCTTGCTGCCGTGGATGTACGGGTTGCACAGCGGCGCGGGGGCGGGGATATCGTAGCGCGGGACGTAGCCCGGGGTCGGCATGGTCGGCTCGATGAAGTCCGTTCGCAAGCGGCTGCGATAGTCCGCGCGGCTTGAACCTGCGGCGGTGCGGCGAAGGGGCTCAAACCGTATGGTCGTGCGTGACGGGCACCGTAGTAAACCGGCGGATTGGTCGCGAAGTACGGTGGCGTACGGATCGACGTGCTGTACTGGGCCCCGAACGGCTGGTAAAAACCGAACGGTGCGAAGCCGAAATTTCCACCGCCGAACTGGGCCGAAGCGTCGGACGAACCGGCGATCGCGATAGAGGTGACAAAAGCGGCGGCCAATAAATAGCGTTTCATTGGGAAATCCTTTGCGAACTGCTGGGCTGGATAGCGTGTAGTGAACTGCGGATGCTTCCCCCGAAGGCTTCGTCCACGTTAGTTCGCCGTTGCGACCGTTTCAACTGTTACGATCGGTATTTCCCGTAGGTTCGACACGCCCTGGCGGTGCGCTCCTGAGACCTGCGGCTCCGCCCGCAGGATGAATGCTTGACCAACCCTGCGGGCGGAGCCGCGGGTCTACGAAGGAGCCCCCGTTTGAAAATCCTGGCCCTGATTCATTCGCTTGACGGCGGCGGTGCCGAACGCGTGATGGCGGGGCTAGCGTCACGGCTGGCGATTCGCGGACACGACGTCACGCTGGTGACGCTGGACGACGGAACCCGCGACCGACACGACGTCGGCGAAGCAGTTCATAGGCAATGCTTAAACGTGATGCGACAAAGTCCAAACGCGATCGCGGCGGCGTGGAACCTTCGCCGCCGAGTCCACGCGATCGCGGCGGCGATGACGGACATCCGGCCCGATGTCGCGCTGTCGTTTTGCGACGCGACCAACATCGTCGCCGTCATGGCGGCGCGAAAAGCCGGCGTGCCGATCGTGATCAGCGAACGCAGCGATCCCGCGATGCAGCGTCTCGGGAGCGCGTACGAATTTTTGCGGCGGCGAACGTATCCGAAAGCAAACGCGATTATCGCTCAAACGGAAACCTCGGCCGACTTCCTCCGCCGCATCGTCGGCACGAAAGGCTCCGTTGAAGTCATCGCGTCGGCCGTCGACGTTCCGCCGATCACTTCGCGGCGAGACATCGCGATGGCGAACCGACGCATCGTCGCGGTCGGACGATTGGAACACGAAAAAGGATTCGATCGTTTGATCGATGCGATGGCGATCGTGTCGCGCGACGTGGACGGCTGGAGCTTGCGAATTATTGGCGAAGGATCGTTGCGAGCGTCGTTGCAATCGCAAATCGAATCGCTGAATCTGTCGCCCAGCATCACGCTGGCCGGTTGGGTGCGGCCGGTCTGGGGCGAGCTGGCCGACGCGACGATGTTTGTCTTGCCGAGTCGGTACGAGGGGTTTCCGTCGGCGCTGATGGAAGCGATGGCGGTCGGCGTGCCATCGATCGCGGTGGATTGCCCCAGCGGTCCACGAGCGATCATCGATGACGGCGTCAACGGACGGTTGGTCGACAACGACGTGCCCGGCATCGCGTCAGGACTTCGCCGCATGATCGACGACGCGGAGACTCGCGAACGCATCGGCCGGGCCGGTCGATCGATCACCGATCGGTTCGGCTGGGACGCGATGACGGATGCTTACGAAGCCGTGTTATGCAGTGCATGAACAACAAGTGGCGTAAGCTTCCAGCTTGCGGTCGGTTAACATCGGAAGCTGGAAGCTTACGCCACTTTTAACAATCGTTTTCTAGGCAGCTTATCGATGTTTAAACGCGAACGCGAAACCAGCGGCTCTGGCATGTCGTGCTTTGTAAAAACGCTACTGATCGTGGCGTCGCTGCCGGCATTGCTGGCCATCGTGATTTTGATCTGGTGGATTTCTCGCACCGCGATCGCCAAGACGGAACTGACCGGTCGACTCGCGGAATTGGAATCGCAAGGCTTGCCGTTCGATAACGAAACGATGCAAGTCTATTACGACAAGCAAACCGAACGAGACAACGAACCAAGATGGACCGCGATCGCGGACTTGATCAATTCGCCGGCGTTCGAGACGACCATCACCGACGTGCCGGTAATTAACAAAGACGAAGCGATCCCGCTGGACCCCGATCAAGCTTGGCCCAGCGAAACGATGGTGCGAGATTTTCTGCGCTCGCAGGCGTTCGTCTACGAAGAACTCGATCGACTCGAATCAACGCCAGGTGGCATTCGCTATCCAATCACCTACGAAGGCGTCGACACGCTGCTTCCTTATGTGATGCATTCCCGATCGATGGCCCGATTGATGCACCTTCGTCATGACGTCGCCGTTCGCGATCGCGACGGCGAAGTCGCCGCGCAAAGCGTGTTGACGACGATGGCGGTCGGCCGCACGTTGCAAGGCCATCCCGTGCTGGTCAGTCAATTGGTTCGGCTAGCGATCATCGGGCAAGCGACGAACATGATCCGCGAAGGACTTTCGAGAGGCGTTTATGACGAAGAAGGTTTACGGAGGATCGCCAGCGTGCTGGCCGATCGAACGGATGAAATTGAACAGCTTCGCACGGCGATGATCGGCGAGCGAGCGTTCGTGTTGACGTCGATGAGCCAGTCGACGCAAACGATGACGTGGAACCCGAACGATACGCTCGCGACGTTGGACTTCTTTGACGAACTGCTTGCCGATATCGGCGGCGACTTGTATTCGACGAACGAGCGGTTGGCGAAAACGTCGGAGAAACTCGAAGGCCAGTTTTCCAACGCCGGTTGGCTTGAACGTCTGGACACGATGATGACGGGATTGTTGGTACCCGCGATTGGCACCGCAGGCACCGCATTCACGCGAGCCGAAATGTCGTTGAGGTTGGCGGAGACGTCGGTCGCGGTGGCACGGTACCGCGCGACCGAAGGCGACTGGCCGGTGACGCTGGATGAACTGCGTCAATTGGAATCGATCAATTTCGATGCGGCCGCGAATGGCCCGATCGGCGATCGTCCGTTCGGGTATCGGGTCGAGAAGCCGGACACGGCGATCGTCTGGGGGTTTCCGGTGACCGCCACGCCTGATTTTGCTGCGATGACGCAAACGCCGGACGAACCGCCGCATTCGAGCGCGGGCGAAGACGACACCGACGTTTTCCAAATCGCGGTTCCGCGGTAGCCTCGTAGACCTGCGGCTCCGCCCGCAGGAAGTTCAGCATCCTGCGGGCGGAGCCGCAGGCCTACGAGATCGCCGCAGGTCTGCGAGGGTTTTGTCGGCTAGAATACGGCGACTCACTTCCAACGCATTGAAGGACACCCCATTGATCGCCCCCCTGACATGGATGATGGCCGCCGTTCTGATCGCGGCGGTGCCGGTCGACGTGACCACCAACGACGGCGATACATTCGCCGGCGAATTGACCGCGATCGATGAAGCAGCGATCACGTTGAACGTCGGTGGAACAGCAACTTCGTTCGCCATCGAAGACGTCCAAGCGATCTCGCCGGCCGACACGAAAACGCAAACGGGACCGACTTACCGAGTCACGTTGACCGACGGGTCGAAGGTCGCCGCCGAAGACGTCACGCTGACCGACGGCAAATTGACCGTCCAGCCGCGTTCGCAACCGGCGATCACCGTGGATGCACGAACGGTGCGAGCGATCCGGTTTCGCGCGGCTGCCGAAGCCACCGACGCGGACTGGCTTGGCATGATCGAACGCGACGCCCGCGGCGACTTGCTGGTCATCCGCCGCGGCGGCGACACGCTGGATCCCGCCACCGGCATCATCGAATCGATCGCCGATGCGAAAGTGAATTTTGACTTGGACGGCGACACGGTCGCTGCGCCGATCGCGAAGCTGGAAGGCGTCGTCTTCGGCGGCACCGCTCGCGTCGCGGACAGCGTCGACATTCGCGTCGACGATGCGTTTGGTTCGTCGTGGGCGGCGATGTCGCTTTCGTACGACACGGAATCAAAATTGTTAGCGATGAAACTTAAATCCGACGTGACTCATGCCATTCCACTAGACCAAGTCCGCACGATTCGCTTCGCCGGCGGCATGATGATGGTCGCCTCGCAATCGCCCGCCGAGCAATCGATGACGACGTTCATCAAAGTCGCAGGCATGGACGAACTGACATCCGTGTTCTTTGGTCCCGCCGACGTCGGTGACAACGACTTGCAGATGAACGGCACCGCGTCGATCAGCTATCGAGTCGACGACGGGTTCAAGATGCTGGTCGGCAGCGTCAAGCGTTCGGCGGAAGTCAAACGCGCGGGCAACGTCGCGGCGAAAATTTTGGTCGATGGCAAAGTCGTCTGGGACGAGACGCTTCCCGATGCGAAGCCGCGTGGGTTCGAGCTGCCGATCGACGGGGCCCGCCGTGTCACGTTGCAAATCGACTCGGCGGGCGATGGCGATCTTGGTGATCGTGTTCGATGGCTTCGGCCGCGGATGGTGAAGTAGGTGTTAGAGATTAGGTTTTAGGGACTAGGTTTTAGGGGTTGGGAAAGTTTGCATGCTTCGTTTTTGTTTCTGCTTTGTTTTAATGATCGGTGCCTTGATGATCGGTACTGTGACGGCTGCCGATCCGATCACGCTTTCGCCGATCGTGGCGGCCGTTGAGAAGGCTCGGATCGATGCCGTCGACGTGGCGATGCCGACGGCGGTCAGCGTGTTCGTGCCCGGCGGTGGCGGCGGCGGCAGCAGCGTCATGATTTCGCCCGACGGGTTCGCACTGACAAACTTTCACGTCACCAGTCCCGCCGGTTCGTTCATGCGATGCAGCATGGCCGATGGCAACGTTTACGACGCCGTCATCGTCGGCATCGATCCGGTCGGCGACTTGGCCATGATCCGGCTACTCGGACTCGACGGAAACGTTCGCACGGATTTCTCCGCTGCAACGTTTGGTAACAGCCGCGCGGCCGAGGCGGGCGATTGGTGCATGGTGATCGGCAATCCGTTCCTGCTGGCCTCGAACCTGCAACCGACCGTGACCTGGGGCATCCTTAGCGGCGTCAATCGATACCAATATCCGTCCGGCACGTTGTTGGAATACGGCGACTGTTTGCAGACCGATGCGTCGATCAATCCGGGCAACTCGGGCGGTCCGATCTACGACGCCGAAGGCAAACTGCTTGGCATCGTCGGCAGGTGCTCGTTTGAAAAGCGAGGCCGCGTCAACGTCGGCGTCGGCTATGCGATCTCGATCAACCAAGCCGAAAATTTTCTGGGCTGTCTGCGAAGCGGTCGCATCGTCGACCACGCGACGCTGGGCGCGACCGTCGCGACCGATCCCGACGGGGGTGCTCGCGTGACGAACATCTTGACCGGTAGCGATGCGTACCGCCGCGGGATTCGTTACGGATCAGAAATCCTGGAAATCGACGGCCGAGTCGTGCAGACGGCCAACGATGTGCAAAACGTGATGGCGACGTTCCCGGCCAATTGGCGAGTGAACGTTCGCTTCCGTGACCAAGGCGTCACGACCGAGGTGCCGGTGCGGCTGGCCAGCGTCCACGGGCCGGACGAACTGTTGGAAAAGATGGCCGGCGCATTGCCCCCGCCGCCGCCTCGCGAAGAACCCAAGCCCGAAGAGGGCGACGACGAACAAGACGGAGAAGCGGCCGAAGAAGCCGAGGGCGAGATCCCCGCGGCGGTTCAGAAAACGTTGATCGAGCGAAAAGGTTACGCCAACTATCAGTTCAACGTCGTCGCGCAAGACGCCTTCATCGAGTCCATGCGTTCGCAGTTTCCAAAGGCGGAAGCCGAGAACAAAAACGTCTGGATCATCGAAGGCAAAACCGACGGCCCGAACCCGCAAGACGTTCGCATCCGAGTCGCCGATGCAGCGGTCGCCATCGCGGTCGGCGATCAAGCGTTCAAGCTGGAAACGCAAGGCGAACGTTACGACAGCGTCAGTGGACGCTCGATCGCGGGCTTGCTGCCGGCGCTGGACGGATGGCGTCGGATGCTGGCGAAGGGGCCGCGAGAATTCGGCGAAACGTTTTACTGGGGCACGATGCCGCTGGCCGGACAACGACCGCTTCGTGATGTCACCGTCGGCATCGACGGCGAACTGGAATTGCGATTCATGAACCACCCGCAATCAAAGGCGATCGAAGTCGTCGAAGTGTTCGCCGACCGCGACGAAGATCCGGCCGAGTTGTGGATCGTCCGCGAAGGCGATGACACGTCGTCGACACCAAAGACGTTGGACCTCCGCTACGGTGTCGAATCGATTCTGCGAATCAACGTCGACAAGTGGCAAGTCGTTGCACCGGAGAACGAAGCATGAACGCAAACGCCAACTTCATCCAGCCCTCCCCGGCCGCTACGGCGTCCGACCCTCCCGCAAGCGAAAGGGTATTTGCACACAACCAGCAACCCCAAAAACCCTCCCGCGCAG
Source organism: Pirellulaceae bacterium (assembly GCA_963836865.1). Taxonomy (GTDB): domain Bacteria; phylum Planctomycetota; class Planctomycetia; order Pirellulales; family Pirellulaceae; genus Rubripirellula. The sequence goes on from CAWILC010000009.1 coordinate 20,535, forward strand.
CGGGAGGGTCGGGCTGTAAGACCGGGGAGGGCCGTCTACAGTTCGCATTGCTAATCCTGCTCTCCATCCTCTTTTCCAATTCCGTAACCGCCAACGAACCCGCCATCGATTCGCTTTCCCCGTGGGCCCGCGATGCTCAGCGCCGCGTCGTAAAGATCTACGGCGCGGGCGGGCTGAAAGGGCTGGAAGCGTACCAGTCCGGGTTCCTGGTTTCCCCCGACGGGCACATCGCGACGGCTTGGTCGTACGTGTTGGACGTCGAACCGATCGTGCAATTGGATGACGGCCGGCGATATGAATCGACGATCGTCGGCTTCGAGCCCGCGTTGGAACTGGCGGTGCTAAAGATCGACGCGTCCGAGCTTCCGTTCTTTCCCGTGCCGGCCACTTCGGAAACGTCGTGGGGCGATCCCGTGATCGCGGTCAGCAACCTGTTTAACATCGCGACCGGTGACGAACCGGCCAGCGTCATGCAAGGGTCTGTCGCCGCGATCACCGACTTGGACGCGCGACGTGGCACGTTCAAAACGCCGTACCGCGGCAAGGTGATGATCCTGGATTTGATCGCCAACAACCCCGGGGCGGCGGGCGGAGCGTTGGTTGATTCGGGCGGCGAACTGGTCGGCATGCTGGGCAAAGAACTTCGCGATTCGGCGACCGGCACTTGGTTGAACTACGCCGTCCCCGCGTCGGCGCTTCGCGGCACGATCGGCGACATCATCGCGGGCCGCAAAACGACGACGCCGGTCGACACAAAACCGATGTTAGCACGCGATCAATCGCAAGATCTTGCGACGCTGGGCATGGTCATGGTTCCGGACGTTCTGGAAACGACGCCGGCGTACATCGACGTCGTCGTCGACGGCTCGGCGGCCGCGGCGGCAGGCCTTCGGCCGGACGACTTGGTGTTGCTGGTCGCGGGCCAACGCGTCGATAGCCAACGCGGGCTGCGAAAGTTGTTGCGGTTCATCGATCGACGCGACGACGTCGACATCACCATCCAACGCGATACCGAAATACTGAATTTGAGTTTGCGTCCATGAGATTCTTACTACTTGCATTCGCCTTCACGCTCTCGATTGGTCGCTTGCCCGCCGAAGACCTTGCATGGCAGCGTGAGTTCGCCAAGGCGACTCGCGCGGCCGCCGAGCAAGCGTTGCCGTCGATCGTGATGATCGAAATCATTGGCACCGTGCAAACGGCCGGCAGCAATTCGCAGGGACAAAACGAAGTCGCCGGCGATGCGCCCACGTCGGGCGTGGTCGTCGATGTGGATGTCGATGCAAAAACCGCTTTCGTGATTGCGTCCAGCGTCGTCGCGGCAAAGCCGGCGGCCAGCCTCCTGGTCGTGACGCCGACGGGCGATCGACGAACGGCAACGGTCGTCGCCAAAGACGAACACCGCGATCTGGTGCTGTTAAAAGTAAAACTGAACGACGGCGATGATTTGACACCCGCGGTCTTGGCTTCTCAATCGCTAACCGTCGGCCAAACGACCGTCGCGGTCGGCCGTTACGGCGGCGCGGCCGACCCGATGGTCAGCACCGGGATTCTGTCCGCGACCGGGCGACTGGACGGCATCGCGCTGCAAACGGACGCCCGAGTATCGGCGTCGTTTTATGGCGGTGCGCTGGTCGATCTGTACGGCAACGTGCTGGGCGTGATCATTCCGCAGGTCGCCGAAGGCGGGGCCGAGAGTCCGACCGATTGGTACGATAGCGGCGTCGCGTTCGCGATTCCCGCCGATGTGATCGCGAAGAAGCTGGACCGATTGAAGGACGGCAAGAACATTCAAAAAGGCTTGATCGGCATTGTTTCAAAAAGCAAAGATCCGATGGACGCGACGACCGAAATCTCCGCCGTTCGAACACGCTCGCCCGCCGAGGACGCGGGCATCATGGCCGGCGACATCGTCACGTCGGTCGGCGATATCGCAGTACGTCGCCATCAAGAGATCAAGCAAGCGTTGGGCAGTTACGACGCGGGCGAAGTCGTTCAAATTGCGATCAATCGCGATGGCAAACCGGTCACCGTCGACGTGACGCTGGCTGAATCAATTCCGCCTCTGCAGCCGCAACGACTGGGCGTGGTCGTCGGCGAAGCCTCGAGAGAAGGCGCAGTCATCGCCGCGATCGTTCCCGGTTCGCCGGCCGATGGAAAACTGAACGACGGCGATTTGATCCTGCAAATCGACGACGCAAAAATTGACTCGAAAGCCGCCCTGCGAAGTCAATTGATCGCGGCCGAACCGGACGTCGAACTTGCGGTCACGATCTCGCGAGCCGATGAAACATCGACGATCAAAATCACGCCGGCAACCATCGGCGGCGAACTGCAAACCGGTTACCCGAAGGCGTGGACCGATGCGGCCGGCGGCGGTGGTCAGTGGCCGATCGCGGACATCAAGTTGCCCGAATCGGCAAACGTCGCGGCCTACGTCGGTCCCAAACCGGATGACGAATCGGCCGCGGGATTGGGCCTGTTGGTGTTGTTGGTCGCCCCCGGCGATGGCGAACCCAAAGCGATCTTGAAAAAATGGCAAGTCGCCGCGACAGACACGGGCACCGTCGTGGTCGCGATCGCGCCGGAAGACAACGCGAAGTGGCAGTCCAAGGAACTCGAAACGATCGCCAACTTCGCGGCCGCGATGCTAAAGAAAGCTCCGATCGATCCTGCCTCCGTCGCCGTCGCGGCGGCGGGAGCGTTATCGAACCAGAAAGCCACCGCGGCGGACTCGATGGCGTTGGCCGCAGCGATCTCGCAAAGCAAAACGTTCTTCGGCGTGGCCGTCTCCGGCGAAACACGTCCTCCCGGAATCCGACTCCGCGAGAACGAAGCCTCTTCGTCGCTGGAACTTCTGATGTCGGCCAAAGACGCCGACTGCGCTTCCGTCATGGTCGGCGACGCTGCAGCGAGTCGGCTATCCGATCGTCTTCGACGACGCGATCGACGAACTGTCGCTGCTGGCGTGGGTGCGGCTGCTGCAATCAATTTGATCGACATTGATCAATTTCTGAGACGGCTACGTCGTTCAACAGAATGATTCTTATGCCGCAAGTTTAAGGCTTCGGCTCTTGATCAAACTGACGCATTTGAAAAAAAGTGTGTGCGTCTACCACTTTCACCTTCGAGCTTGGAAACTGCAGTTCCGCCGAATCGACGATCTCGGCAATCGCGTACGGTGGAATCAGGATGCAGCGGAATGAATGGAACCGATCTTTGGCTGCCGCTGATGAGCTACCGTCGCGATAAATTTGGTGGACGAATGCCCTCAAGTCATCGACTCTATTGACGTGAAACGATTCCGGCCGAACGATCGGAGTGCCACTGACGCTGGCTCTCGGGGCAAGGCGATTCATTCCGAATCCTTCAGGCGTCAGTCGTGCCGCCATCTCGCCCCACGCCCGACGATAACCGGACGTGATGTAATACGCGGTCAGGCTTATTTTGTAACGATCGTGATAGTCTTTCGCAAAGCGTTCATAGTACGGAATGCCGGACTTTTGGATCCGACCGATCCGATGATTGAAGTCCAATCTCGCCGGGGATATGTAAGCTGCGCCATCGTCTTCGATTCCAAAGAAGTCCAGCTCCGTGCGATTTTCGATCATGTACCGATAAGCATGCGGCACGCGATCATTTAGTACCGGATTAACGGCCCAGTTAAGCGGAATCCTTCCTCGGCCACCCGCGTTGTACACCGCATCGACTGCCTGGTTTAGCCACGAAGAACCATCGTAGTCCATCATGAAGAAGGTTAAGTAGACCGCCTGCGGGTCAAAGCTTGCACCGGACAACTCTTCGGTTGACATCGAGGGCGGATCGGGAATCATGTCGCGATCCACCGGAGACATGTGCGTGAAAAAGGATGCGTTGCTAATCCCGAAAGCGGCGTCGGCGTCGTTGCCCATGTTGTAGGAAGAAATCAGATCAATGAAACGCCATTCCGTTGCCACATTGTCCCGCCGGTCGTCTTGATATTTGATCCACCACGGGACGAACCCGCCAATGATTCCGAATTCGCCCTGCCGCTTGTGATAGCTAGCTTCCAAGATGTCATTCCAAGCTTGAAAATCGGCACCGACGGGTTGTTCAAGATCATCGCTGGGCGGCAAATCGTCCCAAACGTAAAGATCAACGAACAATCCGCGTTTCGATATCCAATAGTCCGCATTGAAGAGTCCGTTGTGTTGCAGTCTTGCATGGTCGCCCAAGTGACCGAAGCGTCCCGCACCGTAAATCTTTTGCTCTTCGGACCACATCAAAGCGTCTGGATTAAAGACCATGTGAAATGGCGACGCCTTTTCAGTATCTAAGTAGGCTTTCTGAATGAAGTGATAGACATCCGCTTTCGCACTTCCACTGGATACAATCTCCGTTCCCATGATCGAAACGGATTTACCAATTTGGTTCTTGCGAAATTGCCCGCAAAGATTCAGAACGACGGGAAAATCAAAGTCGTGGTTGATAAGCCACTTTTTTACCCTTCCATTGCCCAAATCGTTACTGACCGGAAGCAGATCGATGGCACCCGCAGCCGTCAACGCCGCGTTCACCGTGGCCGGCACCTTCATTTCCCAAACCACCAACCCTTTGATCGCACCGTGAAATTCATTCAGAATTTTCACCAGTGATGGCGTGCGAACGATGGACTTGGCGTCAATGTCGCCGTGCGATACCAAGTAGTCGAGCCAGAATTCGTCGATCGGCGTGACATCGATGTCCTGCTTTGCCTGGGTCGATGACTGGACCTCGATATCCATCAGCGACAGCGACGCAGTTACATACAGACGTGGTTGTTCGCGGTTGACGATACCCTGCAGCGCGGTAATAAAGTAGGCGAAATCGACACGCTGCGCCGTCGTCTCGATGCCCTCACGCTCGAAAAATTTCCACAGGTCAAAGACGTAAATCGCATCGTCTTTCTCCGGCGGTGCCGCCTGCACGCTGTAAAAATTTAGCCAAAAGAACGAAATTACGAACGCGAGGCCGATTGTTCGTCGACCAATCATGGCGAAGGACTTCCTTTCCCAACCGTCACTCGTTCGATGTAGATGTCGGCATTGTTTCTGCCCACCACCCGAAAGTCGGCACCCTCGTGTTGGCTATTGTCGAATCGGGCACGCGGCAGCGGGAATTCCAGGGTCTTCCATGTCTGATCACCGACTAAATTTTGCTCCGCGGAATTCGCGTAGCTGCTGTTGATCGAATTGAATTGAACTTGAATCGATCCCGGTTCTTTATCGAAGATGTGAAGCCTTACAAACAAAGTGTCCGTCGAATTTGCGGCGGTAAAATCATCATGGACATGAAAATAGATGAAGGTACTTTTTTGATCGTGACGGCTTCGGAGGCTGTGCGCGGTCAGTCGCCCTGCGATCGAGATCGATTCCGTCTTTCCATCGGCGGGTTCCCTTAGAAAGACTCCGTTGCTTTCGATCGGTGACCAAGTCGCTTCTGAAAACTCAAACGTTTCGCACTCGTATTGCACAGGTCGGGCGTTTCCATCTCCACGCGAAAGCGACTCGTTATCCTCGCTTGCAGCGTAGGCTTTCCGCGCGTCAACGTCGTAACGGGACCGAAACGCACGTCCCGCGTCGCAATGTGTTCGAGTCATCCATTGGTCGAGCTGATCGACCAAACGCTCGCGGGTCGATTGGTAAGCCGGATCGTCAATCAAGTTTCTTAGAGCATGGGGATCGTTTTCATAGTCGTACAGTTCTTCGAGAGCCCGTGTCCGATGAAAGTCAACACGACTGCGAATCTCAGCATTGGTTTTTCCTTGATCGACCATCGCAACCCAAGTCGGGCTTTGACCATAGTCAGAATTTTCTGCCTGGCGGCCGGTGTCGTGAAAGAGGTTGATGATGTACCCAAAGCGTTTGTCCTGCACCGTGAACATCGGAGTCCGGCCCGGCGTGGTTCCCTGGTAGTAGTATCCGAAAACGTATTGCCATGACTCGCCTTGCCTATCCGACTGTTCATCCAATAATGACGTCAGGGATTCCCCCTGCATCAACTCGGGCGTCGGCAGCGCTAGCAAGTCCAACACCGTCGGAGCCAAATTGACGGTGCTTACCAAGGCATCATGAACCACCTTTCCGCCGTGCTCATTGCCGGATAGCTTGATCGTCATCGGAATTCGCAAACTGTTTCGGTAAACATTTGCTTTTGCAAAGGGCATCGACATTCCGTGGTCGGAAAGGAAAACGATCAAAGCTTCATCGGCGATGCCAAGTTCGGTAAGTTCATCAACGATGGCACCGACGACATCATCAGCCCGGCGAACGGAACTGTAATATTCGGCAAACTCTTGTTGGATCGGGGCAAGCTGCGGCAAGAAAGCGGGCACCTGAACTTCGTCGTTCTTGTAGACCCGCGACGCAGTCTTTAATAGCGGAATGATCTCCGAAATTTCGCTCCACTGCGTTTGCCGTTGACTTCCGTGAAAAGGACGGTGGGGGTCCATCGTGTTCGCCATCAAAAACAATGGCCGGTCTGCATCGGACGCAGTTCTGCCAAAGCTGGCGAACCAGCTTTCGATAGATATCAGGATCGCGGCCGTGATTGGTTTCTTTGCGATCCGCTTGAAAGTCCCAGTAATAATTCCCGACGCCCTTGTTGATGATCGCTGTGTAGTAACCGGCGTTCTGCAAGATCTGTGGAAGCGTCAAACAGACGGGGGCAAGCGAAACAAACCCTTCCGACTTAGTCGTGTGAGAGTAGCACCCAGATAGCATGACGTGCCGCGAGGGAGTGCAGACGGAGACTTGCGCGTAAGCATTTTCAAAACGAACGCTTTGTCGGGCCAGTGCGTCAATGTGCGGCGTCGGGTTGTCGACCGAACTTCCATAAACACCGACCGAATCCCAGTTCATGTCGTCGACGGTTAAAAAGATCACGGGTGGCAGTCGATTCGACTTGTCCGGTTTTGATTTTTTTTCTGCACCTAGAACACTGAAAGGGACGCATGCAAGCACCGCGACGAGCGTGTAAACGTTCGTCCGGCGTTGGAAGGCGAATCTAATAATTTGTAGCACGAGTCACTCGTTGGAGAGGCGAACATAAACGCGAAGTCGTTTGCTGCGATAGGTGGAAGCGTTGGCGGCGAAGGTCCAGTCGAGCGACCTTCCGCTGCTGTTTCCGATCCCAATGTCGGCTTTCACGCCAAGCTTCCAATGATTGATTGCGAAGACGGTTTGCCCCGCGGACGGATGATGGACTTGCATCGAACCATAACCGTTGCGGGGGCCGCTGGGCGTGTCGCCAAAATCGTGCAATTGATTCGACGCTCCCTTCACATCTTTACTGGAAGCTGGGCTGTAGCTGTTGGGCCAAAATTCGATATTGCCGCCTTCGATGCCCGTTCCCGTCGCAACGTCGGGCAACGTGCTGTACACGTCCATGTCCGTGACGGACTGTTGGAATCGGGCATTGCTTTGCAGCGATGGAATGCCGATTTTGGTGGCGTCGTCCGTGAAAGCATTCATCGAAACGAACACCTTTTGATCGCCGCCTTTGTCATCGGCTAGTTCTAATAAGTAACCGATGCGATCGAAGCCGCCGATGGTGGCGCTGTGGTCGATGTCATAGGTGATCACGTCGTTTAACTTGTCCAGGTTCAAGTCGTAAACCAATGCGTAGTCGTCGGCGATGGGCAGCGATTGCATGAAGCTTGGCGGATTGCCGCCGCGAAACGCACCCACCGGCAACCCGTTTCCGCCGACCAGATTTGGCTGTGCCGTTTTGTGCCACGCGAACTGAAAAGCAACTGGATTAGCGACGGCATCGGCACGCAGCGTCACTTCATCGCCGTTGATCGTAGCGATGGCGGGATGAAAGCCGCCGGAACCCGATCCGATGATCTCGAAGTGGGTGGGGGGTGCACCATCGCGGGTCGTCAAGCCACCGGCCGTATGGGTGAAGGCAAGCGTTAGCTCGCGGCCCGAGACTCGCATCGCCGAAAACGTCGGGTTCGATGCTGCGATATCACTTCGACCATAGTCACGTGATAGCGCAAGGTTTGCCAACCGCAAGCCGACATCCTGCTTGTTGGGCGGATGGATGTCGTCCACTGTGGCAATGTCATTGATGACGACCATTGCCGTATTGGTCACGCTGGCTTGGACGGACGCTTGTGCCTCCCAGAACTGCGGAAGCACCGATGCGTCTTCCTTGCCATAACGATGGGGCGCGATTTGAACGTAATAGACTGGAAAGTCGCCCTGGCCGCCCGCCGACTGGCCCCACGCTGATCGCCAACTGGTGACGAGTGCTTTCATCTTGTCGGCGTACTTCATTCCTTCGGCATGGTTCGCTTCGCCCTGATACCAGATCAGACCGCGGATAGGATACCCAACCGCGGCGTGCACCATCGCATTGTAAAGAACGGTCGGATCTTGGCGATCATCGAACGGAACCAGCGATGCCGGAAATGGCGGACTTGGTTCAATCGTCTGATTCAATTTCAATGCCGTTTCCGCCTTGGCCATCCAGCGTTTGTTGGCTTCGATGTGGTCTGCCAGTCGCCCGCGATGCGATGGGGTTCCCGGAGTTCGATCGAGAACGGATTGGTAGATGCCTTGCAGCGACTCGACGCCCGCGAAACCATCCATCGGAATCCAGGGCTCAATACGGGTCCCACCCCACGCACAATTCACCAAACCGATCGGAACGTTTAATTCTTGATGCAGCCGACGAGCCATGAAGTAACCGCAGGCGGTAAAGTTCCCGACGGTCTCTGGTGAACAGGTTTTCCATTGGGCCTGCACGTCTTCGATCGGAACTGCACTGACGCGTTGGGGAATCTCCAGCTGCCGGATCAGTGGGAACTTCGCGGCCAGAATTTCGGCTTCGCTGTCCGCACTTTTCGCCACCGTCCATGCCATGTTCGATTGCCCGGAACAGAACCAGACTTCACCGATCAAAATGTCTTTGATCTTAATTCGGCCTGTCCCACCGACCATCTGATCGATCACCCCATCGACCACAAGTGTGACGGGCTTCGAGCTAGCGGTGAGCGGTGGAAAACGAACGTCCCAGCGACCGTCTTCGTTTGCGGTGGCCGTTTGGCGTCGCCCCGCGAAAGTGACGACGACGGACTGGTTCGCCTCCGCCCAACCCCAGATTGGAATTTCAATTTGCTGCTGGATCACCATGTGATCACTGAAGACGCCCGGAAGACGCACTTCCGCACTGGCCAGTCCAGCGACTAGAAAGACCTGAACGAGCAAGCAGAAAACGAAGTTCCGACAAATCAACATGAACGGGGACGGACGATATAAGGGAGAATCGCATCGCGAACGCAGACCGGCCCAATAAAACCTGAATGGGATAAAACCCGAATGGGACTGGTTCAATCACGGCGGCGGGCATAGAAAAGAGACGTTGTTAGAACATAGCGGCGACCGGCATTTCTTTACGGACTTGCCAAGAATTTTGGCAGGAAAACGCCTTCGTAATTCCGGGTGAATTGGACAGATTTTGCATAAAAAGCGAGCCATGAATGCTATTCGCTTTCAGTTGTGTGCCCGCTGTCGATCCTGCCTGCCGCGTGTCTTCTGCGAAAAATTTATGAATCACAGTGAAGAATTTGTTCGACTGATGACCGACTTCCAGGGCCGTCTGTACGGGTTCATCTTGTCGTTGGTATGCGATGTGAACGAGGCCAACGACCTGCTTCAGGAAACGAACTTGGTTCTTTGGCGACAATCCGACGACTTTCAAATGGGCTCTGACTTCAAAGCCTGGTCGTTTCGCGTGGCGCACTTTCAGGTGATGGCGATGCGACAGCGGACGACTCGTAATCGACTGGTCTTCGACGGGCAACTGCTCGAAAGCATTAGCTCGGGGGCGCGGGTCAACGACGAGCTTTACCAGCATCGACGCGACCGTTTGGAGAAATGCTTGAAGCGGCTGTCGACCCCGCAGCGTGATGTCGTTTGTCGTTTTTACGAGCAAAACGAATCACTGGCAACGATTGCAAGTTCACTCGGTTGCACCGCGAATGCCGTCGGTCAGATGCTCTTTCGAATCCGGAAAGGTTTGATACTTTGCGTTTCGGTCAATCCACAGGCGGGACTTAGCTGATGTCACAAGAAAACTCACACCGTCCCGGTTCAGATCACCGAGAGTTGCAAATGCTGCTGGGCCTGCTGGGCACCAGCGGTTTTGATGAAACGGCACGGCAGCGACTATTGGACTTGGTTGCCGAGTCGGAAGATGCAAGACAGCAGTACTTGGACCACTGCCAAATGCACGCGTTGCTTCGCGAGTCGATCGGGCTACTCGGTCCGATCATGCGGCCGGATGCCGACGGCTACTCGGAACCGGCAAGTACACCGAAACCGATGAGTACGCCGAAACCGGTAAGTAAGCCGAACAGCTCGACAAGCTTTCCGCCGGTTATGATCGGCGATCTTATGATGCATCGCTGGTCTTGGCTTGCATGGGTTGCGGTCGCCCTTTTTGTCGCCGGCTCCGGCTTGCTGCTGCGGAAGCCCAACAAACACGTCAAGGCAAACACCGAGTCACAACCGCTGGAAGCGTCCTCCGCCAAGAAACGACACGTGCCGTCGCAGCACGGTGCCATCGTCGCAAGGATCATCGAAGGTGCGGGGGCGGCGATGGACGAATTGGATGCCTTGCCGACGACGCTTTCCGAGGAAGGCCTTCCGGTGCGTGTCGGAAGCTATCATTTGACTAGCGGTGTGATTGGCTTGCTATACGAAAGCGGCGCAAAGTTGGTGGTCTCGGCTCCGGCGAATTTCGAGCTAATTTCGGTCACTCAATTTCGCTTGCTTTCCGGTCAATTGTCCGCCTATATGCCGACCGAGGAATCGAAAGGGTTCACCGTCGAGACGCCGAGCGCGACTGCGATCGATTTTGGAACCGAGTTCGCCGTCGAAGTCGCCAGCGGTCCGGGATCGACGGACGAGTTTCATGTCTTCTCCGGTGAAGTCCTGCTGCAGCCTCGCGCCCCCAGTAAGGAATGGCCGATCAACATGACTTCCGGCCAGGCCGTCCGACTGGACCACGAAACCAACACGCCGGCGGGAATTCGCTTGGACAACCAACGATTCATTCGTCGCTTCGCGCCCAGCGCGAATGCTTACGCGGACGTGGCGCATGATCTGAATCCTGCGGTGTACCTGAACATGGAAATCAATCAGGGCGGATTTTTGCTGCAAGACTCGATCGATTCCAACCTTGCCGCAAAAATCTACTCACGCGATTCGGCGTACGTTCCTTGGGCCTCCGGACTGGGCGAAGGGTCCTCCTTGCGGCTGGACGGAAACTCCAGCCGAACCTACGCCGTCATTCCAACGTATCCGCAAACAAAAAATGACCGGCTAAGTGTCGCCGCTTGGGTGCTTGCGAACAGTCGCCCCCTTTGGGCAAGCATTGCGAAGAATTGGGGCGAGGGAGCCGACGCTAGCCAGCGAGGACAATTTCACTTCGGCTTGAAGGGCACCACCGGACAACTTGAAGCTCATCTCAATGATGTCGATGGCATGGAAAAGTTTGCCATCGAAACCGAACCTCTCCCCTTAGGGTCATGGCAGCACGTCGCCATGGTCGCGGACGGATCGCGATTACGAATCTATCGAAACGGAAAAGAAGTCGGCTCGGTTGAGTACACGAAAATCATGGGTTCTCAATCCATCCGCGCCCTCTCGATCGGTGCCAAACTCGACGGCACCGGATCTTGGGTGGAGCCTTGCAATCGAGGCTTCTGGGATGGCAGCATCGATGAACTCGCGATCTTCAATCACGCACTCTCTCGAGAGGACGTAAAACGGTTGTATGAAGCGGGCCACTCGATGTTGACGAATCGATGACCGCGCCGGGTAGATGATTGCCGAGGTTGTTTCCGAACGGTCCCTCAAGAACTACTAAGGTTTCGGTTTCGACGTCGCAACCACGCCGCGCCCGCTAGGCCTAGCCCGACGAAAGCCATCGATGATGGTTCCGGGATTGCAGTTGCACCGATCGTCGCGGTCAGGTCGTCGAAACGAGCAAATTCTGCTCCGCCTGCGGCCGGGTTGCCATTGAACCCGTAAAGCCGAAACGAAGCCGTCGTCCCATCAGCGATCAGCACGCTGGTGAAACTAAGATCCTTTAGGAACCAGTTCCCAGCGCCGCCAATGGTGTCAGACGCAAGTTCAGTCCCAAATCCTGGCCCCGTGCGGAACGAATACTCTTGCGGCCCTCTCGCCTCGCGACGCGATCCGAAATCGAAATCGTCCAGCGTGATGTCACCGCCCGAAGCGTTGGCGATGTCGAACGTCAGAAAACCGCTGCCACCGTCCGCGAGGTCGAGCGCTCCCGTTTGAAAAAGATTGACGTGGTAAGCACCACCCGATGCACCGGCGTATCCAGTCGAGGAAGCCGCGTTGTTAAGAACGGGATTATTGAGAGTGCCGAACGTGTTCCCGAGCGACATATTGGAAACCGTCACACCACTGATGGGTGACAGGATGGCGGGGGTGACCGCTGGGGTACCCGAATAATTAAACGTCGCGACCATTTCCGCCTCGGCTGGGTTGCTCGGCATCAGCAAGGCAGCAGTGGCGATCGCGGTAAACAAGAGTTTCATTTCTTCTCCAGGGTGGACGTGGAAGAGGCGGAGGAACGATGGTGCCTTCAGAGAACCACCGGGAGCCAATAGCACCGGAATACGCGACTTTACGAAAAATCCTGGAGAAATTGGATTTTCGAGTCAAACGTTCTCGCCCAAGTCGAATCGCGCGATCGCGACTGCCTGGCTCACGCGGTGGTTCCGCCTCTGAGCTGGTTGCGCTCTGAAGTGATCCTGTCTCTGAAGTGATCCTGCCTCTGAAGTGGTCCTGCCTCTGAAGTGGTTCCAGGAAACGTCCGCCGCGATGCCGTTTTTTAGCAAAACATCAGCCGGCGAGATCTTTATCCGTAAAGTCCAACGAGGGTCTGTTATTTACCTCTGACGACCGGTCGAATCTCCTTGTCCACCCGAGTTCGCATTACCCATGAACGTGAAGCAAATCGTAAGACTCGGCGTTCTATCGATCGCCTCGTCCCTGCTCGGCTGCTCCAACGCTCCGCCGCAGGTGATCACCGATCAGGATGAATTAGCTTCCTACTTGGAAAAGCATCCCAGCCCTGAAATGCCGGAACCGTCTCCCGACGACTTTGCTTCCCCGTGACGTCGGATGGAATTCGATAACCATTCACGCTCGCAACTCATCGACCGTTCAGCCAGCGGAGTCACGCTTGAACATTCCATCGCAGTCAAAATCTCGCCCCGGCTTCACCCTCGTTGAGTTACTGGTGGTGATTGCAATCATCGGGGTGCTGGTTGGTTTGTTGTTGCCCGCTGTCCAGGCGGCACGCGAAGCGGCGCGGCGAATGAGTTGCAGCAACAACTTCAAGCAAATCGGACTGGCCCTTCACAACTACCACTCGGCCTTCCGCGGCTTGCCAAAGCAGATGGGCGGCACGTACTGGTGGGGTGGCACGTCGTGGTCCGGCACGCCGGCGGCGAGGGCCGGTGAAGGCAGCAACATGAACGAACTGAGTTGGCTGGTTGGCTTGACGCCGTTTTTCGAGCAGCAGGCCATCTGGGAACAGATCAGCAACCCACTGCTGGTGCCCGGTGGAACGACCTCGTTTCCAGCGATGGGGCCGGCACCGCGTCGCTCGCTCGGTCACGAAAGCCAGTCTCCCTACGCGCCGTTTATGACCAACATTCCGACGCTGAGATGTCCCAGCGATCCAGGCTTCGGATTGCCTTCTCAAGGACGCACCAATTACGCCGCTTGCGTCGGAGATTCATCCCTTTGGGTCGACGGAAACGGACTCGGCTATGCTGGACAAGACATCGATACGGCGCGGCTGAACAATGAACTCAATCGTCAAGCAGCCTTGCGAGGGATGTTCATCCCAAGAGCGCAAACCGCATTTCGAGACGTGCGAGATGGACTTTCAAACACCATCGCCGCGGGCGAAATTGCAACCGACTTAGGCGACCGGGACAAGCGAACCGAGTACGCGGCGCAGCCTGGGACTCGGTCTTGGGATGCCGGCCAAGCGTTGGCGTGCCGTTCCTTTCTGGATCCGCTACGGCCACAATTTTGGAGCAACGACGCGCCGGCTGTTGCGACCACCTTCACCACGTCGGCGGAAACGCGGCGTGGCTTTAAATGGGCTCTCGGACTGCCGCTATACACCTCGATCACGACCATCTTGCCGCCGAACGCCGAGATTTGCGGGATCACCGCCAGCACCGAATTCAACGAAGGAATGCTTCCCCCCAGCAGCCGCCATCAAGGAGGATGTCACCTCTTGATGGGTGACGGTGCCGTTCGTTTTGTGACCGACTCGATTGACGCGGGGGATCTGACCAGCGAGCAAGTCAACTGGAACGGAACCGGCAGGGCAACGCCCGGCAGTCCGAGTCCGTTTGGCGTATGGGGAAGTCTTGGCAGTCGAGCGGCATCCGAAACAATCCGCGGCGACTTCTAGGCGTGCTTCAGGGTGAATGAGCTTGACGGCCGTAGCTGACTCAATCGCTGACCCCCAATGTCAGGTGGTCGGCGGTACCCTTATGCTATGTGTTCACCTTTCTTGCCGCGCGGACGCCGACGGATAGAGGCGGCCGCTCGCACAAGCTCGTCTCACTTATCAGAACGGCGGTACAGCGATGTCAATGAACATGATGGAAATCCTAAAGGGACAACTCGGCGGCATGGTCGCCGGTCAGCTCGGAAAGTCCGTCGGGTTGGATTCGGCGCAGGCCAAAGCCGGCGTCGGAGCACTGTTGCCGACGATCTTGGGCGGGCTGATCAAACAGTCATCGACGCCCGAAGGTGCCGGCAAGCTGAACGACGCACTCGATTCGGACGACTACGACGGCGGGCTGCTGGACAACCTGTCGGGGATGTTGACCGGTGGCGACACTGGCAGCATGTCGAAGATGGGCGGCGGCGCGGTCGAGATGTTGTTCGGCAACAAAGTCGGCGCGATCGCGGACATCATCGGCAAAGTGACCGGCATGAAGTCCGGTTCGGCGGCGGGACTGCTGGCGATCCTGGCTCCCCTGGTAATGAGCTACCTGGGCAAGCAAAAACGCTCGCTGGGGTTGGACAGCGGCGGGATGGCAAACCTATTGATGAGTCAAAAAGATGAAGTGGCAAAGGAGATGCCCGCCGGCATGTCCAGCACGCTCGGCCTGACCAGCCTGGGGTTCGCGGACACGCCCGCCGGACGCCCCGCCGCCACACCTTCGGCTCCGCCGGCAGTGTCGTCAGCTTCCAGTTCGTCAGGTTCCGCTGCGTCAGGTTCCAGTTCGTCGGGTGGCTTGGGACTCGGCAAGATTTTGATTCCGCTGCTGATCGTCGCCGCGTTGGCGTTTGGTGCCTTCCAGTTCCTTGGCGGCAGCGTGGATTCCGAGACCGAACTTCCCAAGATCAAAGTCGGCGGTGCCGGAATGGCCGACGCCAAAGAAGTGACCACGCAGTTGAAGGACGTCGCCGACGACTACACCAAGACGCTGACGAGCATCACCGATGTCAAATCGGCGGAAACAGCGGTGCCAGAAATGGAGGACCTAAACGATGACCTGGATGACATTGCTGGCTTGTTCGATCAGTTGCCCGCCAGCATCAAGGAATCGATCAGTCCCCAAATCACTTCGATGCTGGAACCGATCCAAGCGATGCTGGACAAGGTGATGGCGATCCCCGGCGTCGACGCGATCTTGAAGCCCGTGGTCGATAACATGCAGGAAAAAGTTTCGGCGCTAACGGCTGCGTGATCTTTCGGTTTTCACCACGTATCAAACGTTACCAACGCCCGAATCAGACCGGTTCCCTCCGCGATGCTCTCGGGCGTTTTTGTTTGGCGGGTCAATGACATCGTTGTGCTCGCAAACGCCCCCTTGCCCAGCGATCTTCGCTTGTCCATCGTTTCGACTTTGCCCCACCTCTGTTGAAAGGATGATCGTGGAAAGAATCGTGATGCGGACCGGCGAGGCGCTGGTCGAAGGAAATGAAGACTACTTGTGCGCCGAACCCGAGATCGTGATCGGCGAATTGGACGGCCCGGTCGGCCAGGCGCTCGCGACGTTGGTGGGCAATCAGGTCAAAGGCCACACCAAAGTGTTCGCGATTCTGAACAGCGACGTGCAAGTCCGTCCGGTCACGTTGATGGTCAGCAAGGTCACCGTGTCGGACAACCGGTACACCAACATCCTGATGGGCAGCGTCCAAGCCGGCATCGCCAACGGCGTCTTGGATGCAGTTCGCGCCGGACACATCCCCAAAGAAAAAGCGAACGACCTGGGCATCATCTATTCGGTGTGGTTGGACCCGGCCGTGTTGACGGTCGAAAAAGTCGACCACCAGGAACTGTTCCGCATCCACCGCGAAGCCACCGTGAAAGCGATCAAGAAAGCGATCGCGTGCGAGCCCTCGATCGACTGGCTGTTGGAACACCAAGACACCGTCCAACACTTCTTCCACGACCTCGGCGTCGAAGGAAAACTGTAACAACGCGAAAGTCGACGCACCTTCGTTTTACAGCGGCCCGGCATCGAAAGGATCATCCCCGGCGGGCGTCATCATCGATTGCCAAACTCGGACGTCGACCGTTTCGACGATGAAGCGAATCGACCCGTCCGCCATCCCACAGTTGACGCCTTCGACGTGCGCGGACGAAGGACGAGCCAAGTCGGCGGCGTTGGACGGCGTCATCGTGACGGTGTATCGATCGTCTTCGCTGCCCCCGTTGATGTGATGAAGACGTTTGCCCGTCGCATCGTCCGCCCCATGCCAAACCATGCCGTTGGTGAAGCGAGCGTGGACGGGATACTTCAAAGTCGTACCGTCACCGATCGTTAACGTACTGTGGTCCGAAAACCCGGCGCGGTGCCAGGGCATCGCTTGCACGTTTTCGGACACCAGGACCGTCAGACCCTGGCCATCGGTAAAGTCGGCCGAACGGATGGCCGGTCCGACGGGGACGATGTGCCCGCCGGGCGCGACCATGTCGGTGACCTGGCTGTTGAACGCGGTGAACGATGGCGAAAGAGAATCGGCGAACGTGATCGAGCGTGTTTGTCCGGCCGGCATGGTCACCGTGATAGCGTGGCCTTCGTCGGCGACCGGTGGAAAGTAAATGCCAGTGTTGACGACGTAACTGTTACGTCCATGCTTCGCTTCATTCATCGGATTATCAGGACACTGCATGATCGAAAGATTCGGTGCCGCGAAATCGGTGTACCCATCGCCGCTGATCCCGGACGAAAGCGGATGCTCGATCGACCCACCGCCGACGACCGGAAACCGATTCTCCGTCCAGTGTTCGTACGTCGGTTGAGCGTCTAACCAGGGCAGCATCGCGACCGCCCAAGTTCCGATCTTGCGATGCGGCCGAAGCGCTGCGGTGTCTTCGCCAGGCAAGCTCGGATCGTCAAGCTTTCCATCGAGCCCGAAGGTTCCAAAGTCCATGACGTAACCGGGCAACCGCTGGCGAGACATCTCAAACTGCACCGAAGCAAGTGAGAGAATTTTAATATTGGTCGAGCATTGATTTCGACGCGAAGGACCACGAGATGCGTTCATCGCGGGAATTAAAAGCCCCAACAAGATGCCGACGATCACGATCACCACCAGCACTTCCACCAACGTTAGCGCACGACGAGACCTCATCATCACAATCCCCTTTTTGTTGGACGCGAAAACAGACAAGACGGTAACTCTCTCTCAACGAATCACCCCCCATCGTAACACGCTCCGAAACCAACCGCCTTATCGCTGGTCCAGCGAAGCCCGAGCAGTTGCGAGACCAGGATTCAGCCTTTGCATTCGGGAACGCGATTGTGAAAACATCGTTCTGCCGGTTCTCTAGGCTTGAAGTGCAGACTTCGAAGCAACTGATCTTTACGCCCACCCCCCAAATGCCGTAGATGAAGAGCTGATTTGGTTTCCGAGTCGAATTTGGATGCAACCGACGCTTCCCATCAGACGCTTTGTTCTCTTAATTGGCGATACCGATCCATGTCCAGTCAGTCGAACGGAAATACTGCGCTAATCATCGCACACCCTGGCCACGAACTGGTCGTCTGGCATTGGCTTGAAAGCGTCCGACCACGGGTGCTGGTCGTCACCGACGGTTCCGGGCAGTCCGGCACGCCTCGCATCGGGTCCAGTCACAAACTTGTTACCGCACATGGGGCACAAGCGGGAGCCATTTTTGGTGAGTTCACCGATCGAACGGTCTACCAGCAGACACTGTCCGGTAACGCAGATTTCTTTGAATATCTAGCCAATCGCATCGCCATTGACCTGATCGAAAACCAAATTGAAACCGTCGTCGGCGATGCCGCAGAAGGAATCATCATGGCTCACGATTTACTTCGGGAGGTCAGACGTGCCGCGATCCGAATCGCGGAAACAAGACTCTCTTGGCGAATCAAACACCTCGAGTTCCCTCTCGATCGCCATCCCGCGATCAAACCGCCCAGCGCTCTCGACGAAGCGATCGAGTTGCAACTGACGCCAGAAGAGCTGGGAAGAAAATTGAATGTGGCACGCAACTATGTAGAAATCTCCGCGTTTGTCGAACAGGCCATTGGTGCGTTCGGTGAAGAAGCCTTTCAACGAGAATTCTTGTTTGAGTCGATGGATAAAGACTTTCTTCCGGCCCCAGGCGTTTCCCTTCACTATGAACGTCATGGCCAGCAGTTGGTGCTCGACTCGCAATATGAACAAGCCATATTATTCTCGCAGCACGTCCACCCGATCATCTCGTCCCTCGGCAAAATTTGTCCGACGAGTGAATTCCCGGAGCGACTGAAATGTCATCCCTCTGTGTCTTGATCACAAACCTTCAGATCAAAGGCCGGTCGGGCACGGAACTGTATGTCTACGACTTAGCCATCTCGCTGCAAAAGATGGGACATCGTCCCGTGATCTTCACCTCGAAGATGGGTCCGCTCGCAGAATCGCTTTTGAAGCGATCAATTCCAGTGTTGGACAGTCTTCGTGACCTGCAGGCGGAACCTGATCTCATTCATGGACATCACCACTTGGAAACGATGTCCGCGATCCTTCGCTTTCCAAACGCGCCAGGCATCTTTGTCTGCCATGACAGCTACGCATGGCATGACCGCGCGCCGCGGTTCCCTCGAATTTACCGCTACGTGGCGGTCGACAACGCTTGCCACGATCGACTTCATATCACCGACGGCATTCCGGCTGCGAAGATCACGACGATCCAAAACGGAGTCGATCTGCATCAGTTCCGACCTCGACCGCGACTGCCTCGGACTCCTCGCCGGGCACTGTTGATTAGCAATTACGCGACCGCCAAGGAACAAGCGATTCTGGCGAAAGCTTGCCGATCGATGGGCATTGAGTTGGACGCCGCCGGTCGGCACTTCGGACGTTCCTTACAAAACCCCGGCGCGGAGTTAGTCCAGTACGACATCGTCTTCGCGAAAGGACGGTGTGCCTGGGAAGCCCTCGCCGTGGGCGCCTCCGTGGTGGTCTGCGATGCCGACTTTTGTGGACCGATGGTCACCAGCGATAATCTGCAGCGGCTGGCCCAATGCAACTTCGGCAGGCGTTCGCTCAGCGACCCGATAACGGTATCCAGGGTCACCGGCGAGCTTCAAAAGTACGACGCGGACGACGCCGAAAAAGTGTCCTCGCGGATCCGCGAGCGGGCGGACATGAACGTCATCACGGAACAACTCGTCACGCTTTATCAGGAGGTGATCACGGAGCATGCGAACGTGTCCGCAGACGTCGAAGGCGAACTGCTGGCGGCCAGCGACTACTTGCACTGGTGGTCGGCAAACCAAGAAAGTCGGATCAAAGAAGGCCAAAGAAAGTACCGTCCCGACATGATCGTCGGACGATTTCTCCGCCAAGCCAAGCACCAAGCGATGCGAACCCTAAAGCTACCCCGATCAGCCTGAAAAAGACAACGCGATTCGCCATCGCGCGAAACCGGAACCGGAAAAGGGAATCGCAATAAAGAGACGGATGGTGCCAATCAGCGTCATCGACCTTCAGTGTTTCCCGATGATTAAATCAGCGCCGGTCATGCGGTTATCCGGTCGATGGGACGGCCCGCCAGTGACACGAATGACGAACGGCGCTCGCCAATACTCAGTCGCGGGATTCGCGGGCTAAGCCTTGCTTTCGCCTGAGAGCACGTCCGTGTCATTCGGTCCAAAGGTATTTCAAAAGATGAAATTACTTCTTCATCGTCAACGGCGGTGTGACCAGACGTGTCAATCCTGACCGTAGAATGGGCGGCGGAAAGGACCGCTGGTGTACTTCAAGGTGAAAGATAAGTACCGCGAACCAAGTCGGCCGATAGCTCTAAACCAGAAGTAACCACTAAATGACTTCGCAGACCAACCAAATCTTGGCCAAGAGTGCGACGGAGAGCGGCACACAACATGCACATCTTCGTCAACACCTAAAAGACGTTTTTGAAAGTGCTTACGAGGTGGTACAGGCAAGCGGAAACGATCAGCTCAAAGCCGTGGGACTTTCGCCGGACGAATGGTTCGAACGCTTTCGCCGCACCGTCTTGCTCGCCGCCGCAATCCACGACCTCGGCAAAGCGAATGATCAATTCCAAGGAATGATTCATGGCTTATCGACTTCGCAATCCATCCGTCATGAATGGGTTTCGGTGTGGATCGCCGAGCAACCGAATGTCAAAGAGTGGTTGCTGCCTGCGGTGGATGGATGCGAAAACTGTTGGCGAGTCGCCATGGCAGCGGTTGCGGGTCACCACCCAAAACATCTTCGATGTTCGCCACAATCGGGCGACTTTGTGAAGGCGAGTGAGCCACTGGAAGTGCTGACGTCGCATAACGGCTTTGCGGAATGCATCGTCGAAATTCAGTCGCTACTGAATCTCTCCGATCCGCCGACCGAAATCGAATCGGTTGTACTCGGCGGAGCGACGGATCATGCCCGGCCGCGATTGTTTATCGAGAAGGTCGAAACCTGGATTGAGAGTCTGAGTGCTCAGAATACGTCGGACCGCTACTGGTCAAAATTTTGCGCGTGCGTCAAGGCTTGTGTCGTCGCCAGTGACGTTGCCGGATCTGCTTTATGGGAACACATTACCACTGAGTCCGGGCGACATGCTTGGATTGCCGAAACGCTGGCTCGACGGCCGTCGATGACGCAACTCGACTCGATCGCTGCCAATCGACTTGGCAATCACGAACCCCGAAGGTTCCAAACCGACATCGCCGATTCGCCGGCGGACGTCACGCTCGTTGAAGCGGGTTGCGGCAGCGGAAAAACGGTAGCCGCATACATGTGGGCAGCAAAACAGCATGCCGGACGGCGGTTGTGGTTCTGTTATCCCACGACCGGTACCGCAAGCTCAGGGTTCCAAAATTATTTGCTCGAAGCTGAATCGAACAAAGCGGGGAAACTGCGAGTCGTCGACGGAGCCGACTTGTTCCACAGCCGAACGCACTACGACAAGCTTCAAATGCTTTCGACCAATGAAGCCGAAGAACGATTGGACGACGCATCAATTCGAGTGGAATCGTTGAAAGCATGGGATACCAAGATTGTCGCTTGCACCGTCGATTCGTTGTTATTGATTTTACAAAATCAACGACGGGGTCTCTACGCTTGGCCCGCGATCTCGCAATCCGCAATCGTGTTTGACGAAGTTCATTCGTACGACGATGTTCTGTTCGGCAACTTGCTTACCTTCCTTCAGCAATTGCCGGGAATCCCGGTGCTATTGATGACCGCAAGCCTTCCGATTGCGCGTCGAGAGGCGATTGAAAAGTTGACAACGCGTGTTGGTCGATCGTTCCATTCGATCGCTGGTCCCGAAGATTTGGAAACGCTGCCACGATACATACAGCGTCAAGTCGATACGTCGACAACATCTGAAGACGCCTTTGAACTTGCTCGAAAAGAATTTGATGAAGAAGGCCGTGTGTTGTGGATCAGCAACACCGTCGAGCGGACACGAAAGGTGGGCATCGAGCTTTCGGACTGCAATTCGATCGTTTACCACAGTCGCTTCGTCTACAAAGATCGCGTCGAGCGGCACAATGAAGTCACCGCGTTGTTCGATTCCGATTCGGCCGGGCTTTCCAGCACAAGCCAAGTGGCGGAAATGTCGCTGGATCTCAAACACGCCACTCTGCTGATCACCGAACTCGCCCCGATCCCGGCGTTGATTCAACGCCTTGGCAGATTGAACCGCGCAGCGCATCCTGACCAACCCGCCGAAAAGCGAACCCCAAAATTATTTTTTGTGGTTGAGCCGCGTGATTCCAATGGTGAAATCACGTCGTTGCCATACACCGATGAAGACCTTGAACTGGCACGAGCATGGCTTGCAAGTCTCGGTCAAAAGCCGCTTTCGCAGTCGCACCTTGTTGACGCTTGGCGAGCAATCGACAAGACGGCAAAAGTTCGCGTGGTTCCAAGTGGATGGCTAACCGGCGGCATGGAAACGCCTGTCGATTCAATCCGCGAAGCGGGCTACGGCGTGACCGTGATTCGTGAGGCCGATCTGCAACACAGCCAAGTGGATGGGAGCGTTGTGCAGTACACGCTGCCCATGAATTATCCGCGATCTGACAATTGGAGCCTCCCGTTTCGGCGAGCAGGCTTTCCAGTCGCCTCCGATTCGGCGATCGACTATTGCCCCCAGACGGGCGCGGTTTGGAGCACTTTTGTGATCATTTGAACGCCTGGCGGCGTGAACGGATTAGAGCTGGCCTGGTCCACCAATGTGGCACTCGAGTGCTCAACGCATAATTGCGACGGCAGTTGTCAGGCGGTATGTTACACTCAGACTCGAAAAACGTCGATGTCGAGTGCCACCGTTGGTGGACTCGGAAACTTTCAGCTTTTTCGGTTGATTTTCGCGGCGACCGCGCCCTTTATCTGATCAAAGGGAGAGTTAAATGACAAACGAATCAAATCGGATCGTAGACCACATGCTTGCTGTTTCGCGACAGGTGAGCCGCAGTAATCGACTCGATGATGGAGCTTGCTTGGGACGAATTTTCGTGGAATGGCGAAATTGGGGTGATCGTTCATTCTCGGACGAAGAGCATGAACGAGCTGTAATGCACCTGTCTTTCAGACGTGCAGCAGTCCGCGAGGTTACGGACGAGAACAAGCTTCGACGATTACCGGACGAGTATCGCGAGTTCGCGAGACTTTCGTCAAAAAGTCAACGTTTCCAATCACGTGCAGACGACAGTCAACTCGCACTCGATATTCATGAGGTTATTGGTCAGACCGACCCCGATGTGCGAGAGATAGCGACATCAATTATGGACGGCAAAACTCAAAGTGAAATTGCCGAAGCGTTAGGGATTTCACCTCAGGCGGTTCACAAGAAATGGAAGCGAGCCAAATTGGAATTGTCAAAACGACTTATCGGATACCGAAATGAATATTGAACTCTCGTTTCCCGCCTTCGGGCAAACGCCAATTCCGGCGGATCATGGCTATGCCTTGCTCGGTGCCGTCACGCAATTGATTCCGTCAGTTCATGGCGGAAATGGATTCGCATTGGCTCCCATCGCTGGGCGTCAGGTAGGCGGACGACAGATGGCGTTAACGAAGACGAGTCGCTTGGTCGTTCGCACAGAAGTGAATCGTGTCGGTGAATTCCTTCCTCTCGCCGGCAAGCAAATCACAATCGCCGGACGATCATTGTTGCTTGGCGTTCCGACCGTACAGTCGCTCGTGCCGACAAGGACCCTGCGATCTCGCTTGGTCACGATCAAAGGATTCTTTCAGCGTGATCTTTTCAACGAAGCAGTACAGCGACAACTCGTCAAACTGGAAGTCTCCGACGCAGAAATCAGCGTTGGTCGACAACGGACCATTCGCGTCAAACAGAACGAGATTCTTGGATTCGAGACAACGCTGTCGAACTTGTCGGACGAGTCTTCGCTGAAAATTCTCGCGTCGGGGATCGGTGGAAGACGGCACATGGGCTGCGGCGTGTTTGTTTCTCACACGGGAACTGAAAATGGCTAAGAAAGCAAAAGTCTCGCCGCCCGATCATCTGGAACTCAGCCTGTCGGATCCCGGTATGGATTTGCTGTTGCGAGCGGGTATCGGCGGCCTCGCGACGACCCTTCGATGGATCGTGCAGTCCATCGCAGCGGATGTCAATTTTGAAGACGAAGTGCCGGAGTCTTGGATCAACGACGGTGTGCCCTGGGAAGTCACGTCGAACAAGATCGTCTTTCGATTCGACGACTTAACGCAGGTCGATGACGTCTTTAAGCCGATCTTTCGCTTGGCATTTGGGCTTGCGATCGGCGACCGCGTGATCGACTTGCCCAGCACTTATGTCGCCACTCAATCGACCGCTGTTCGAGTGACGCTGCAGCGAGGATTGCTGTTGACGTTCTTGCAGCACGGGAAAACACGAAAAGGTGACAAGAAGGACTCGGAAAAGAACATTGAAGTCGATGGCAAGACGTTTCAGTTCACCATGCGATGCCTTGACTGGTACAAGCATCAAGATGGCTATCTCGATCTAATCGAGAAAAAAACCAACACGCTTTCGGTCAAGTCGCAAGAGCTTCCCGGCACGCTTTATCCCGGTGCCGCCGTTCGACACAACGGCTTCGCCGGGCAAACAAAATACGAAGCGAGCGTTGCCCAATTGCTCGCCGCCTATTTTGCACCGATTGGAACGCTGGCGTTGCCCATCAATCGTGGCTCGGCCGTGTTGCTGGTGCCCGATGTGCAAGACTTGCTTCAATTCGCTGAAAAACGCTCGCGGATTACTCCCAAACAGTATTCCGATTGCTTTATCGGTGGCAGCGGAGACGCCGTATTGCAACTGTATGCGAGACTGCGTGGCGACGATCAGAAACATAGCCTTGGCGTTGAATCCATCACGGCATTTGTCTTCAGGCCAACCGCCTGGGCAAGCCAACAGAAATCTCGCGTCGCTGCCGAGCGAATTGAACCGCTCGACGAAAGAAACTTGACCATCTTCCGTCACGCGTCTCGGTTGTTTCCACCCCGACAAGCATCCCGAAAGGTGAAAGAGAAAACGGGCAAAGGCAAAGCGGCGGTGGTGACCGAGCGTGAAGAACCATTCTGGAGCGACAGTATCGTTCGCCCGTTGATTGCCGACAACCTGGCGAACCGCCGTGATTGGTACGCCGGCTTTTCGAGACTGTTCGTGGACCGCGATCCTGCGAACGGCAAACCCTTCCGTGATCGCTTACCTTTTGAACGAACAGGACTGATTGAAATGGTCAAAGCAGACGTCTGGGACAAGCCCGGACAAACGGCGCTAATCCATGCGGTGCATCACGCACTGCGAGGTCGCTATGGACAAATCGCCAACGAGACGGCCAACCAGAAGGCGGCAATGCAAAATCGATTTCGCGGCGAATACGATCGCTGGCGTTTGGCCTTTGCCGGTGCCAAAACCGCCGATCAATTTCGTCATTCGATTTGCGATCTGTTCAGCCGCGTGCCGGCGAACAAGGAACTGCAAGCAAACTGGTCGCAGGTCTTGCCTTGGCTCGATGAAAACAGCTGGCAACACGCCCGCGATCTGGCGCTGCTAGCGCTGGCAAGTTACCAAGGCAAGGGTGATAAGGACGTGGCGGAAGCCGTCGTCGAAGCTGAGTCTGCATAGATTGTTTTTCATTACAAACACCGTCTCCAAATCCAACACAAACCCAAAAGAACATCGACATGACCGTTCACATCTTCGCCGCCATCGTGACTGGCTACGGTACCGCCGCCAACAATCGTGGTGAGACCGAGGGCAATACGACAACGCTACAAAAACTCATTTGGAAAGGCGCCGTCCACACGACCGTCAGCGCCGAAGCGATTCGCTTTGAAGCGAGAAAACACCTCGCCAAAATGGAAAAAGGCGGAGCGAATCGCACGTGGAACGAGGACACTCGAACGAACGATTGGCAGAAACCTGGCTTTGATGGCTGGGCGAAAAAGGGAGGCGACACGTTCATCGACGACGACCTGCTCGGGTACATGTCTGCCGAGGCTGCGAAGGAAGAAGGCACTGCGGGTTCGGCCAAGGTGCGTCGCGCCGTCTTGGAAGTCACCCGGGCCGTCAGTCTGACGCCGTGGCCTGGCGACACCACGTTCAACGCCGCATCGCCGGGGGCCACACCATCGGCCGCAAAGAAGGGAAACAATCCGGTGCCGTACGGAGCCGAGATTCACGCGACGCGGTACCAATACGGCATCGCAATGACTCCCGACCGTTTGCGTCAACCTGACCGCGCGGCCAAAGCGCTGCAAGCGATCGCGAACCTTCGCACCGTCGGCGGAAACCACGGTCGGTTCTTGTTCGACTTTTCGCCCGCCGCCATCATATTCCGTGTCACCGAAGATCCCGCACCGCGATTGCTGTACTGCTTCAATACCAGCGATTCTGGGCATACCGTTTCAGCCGATGAACTGGTTCGCCGGGTGAAAAGCGGTGACATCGAAGCGAGCGAACTAATCGTCGGCGGCGAATTGGCTTTCACGGACACCGGAAAGACACTCGGGGAACTGGGGGCAAACGTCAGCGAAGGAATTAAAGCCGCGACGCAAGCCGTTTGCGAGCGGATCGGAACGGTGAAGGCATGATCGGGTTGTACGTCAGCGTTCCCATCACGTCGTTTCGGCGTGGTGCGGCGCGAGAATACTGGGAAACACTACCACTGCCGCCGCCGTCAACGGTTTATGGATTCCTGTTGTCGATGGTCGGCGAAATCGATCGAGATCGTCACATGGGTGCGCGGTGTACCGCTGGCGTGATCGGCAAACCTGAGCAAAGCACCGTGCTGCGAAAATTATGGCGCGTGAAAGACAAAAAATCCGGATTAGGAAACGGAGCGAACGTTCGTCCGGACTATCAAGAGCTACTGACCAATGTTCGGTTGGTAGTGTGGCTGGATTCGTCGGATGAAGAACCCAGCAAAGGCCAAAACGTCGAGTCGCTCGAAACGCGAGTCGCTGCGTCTCTCAACACGGATGGCCGTCGGTCGATTCAACGTTTCGGCGGCCTTAGCCTGGGTGAGAGCACGCACATGGTCGACGAAGTGTTGCCGATCGAACAAGCGCCGAATCTTGATGGCGATTCCATCCGCTTGTTCTTGCTCGACAAGAGCGGCAACTTCACTTTGCCGGTCTGGGTCGACCATGTCGGATCGGCCGGAACACGAAACGCACTGGGGCGACTGGTCGATGCAACGTACGAACGACCCGATGTCGAACGCTTACCGTCGATCCAGCCCAAACACTCGACAATCGCGAGGTGATACCATCGTGCATAAGAACTGAGAATCGACGTAACCGTTTCGAGGGGTTGCCATGGAAGCACGACAAGATCAAGACGAACCTCCGATCCGGGTGATGGCGTTGCACGCTCTGCTTTATTGCGAGCGTCTTTTTTACTTGGAAGAAGTCGAAGGCTTGTACGAAGCCGATGACCGCGTTTACGCCGGCAGGCGATTGCACGAAGAACGCGTTCCTAAACTCGACGATGATTCGCGAGAGTTGCGATCCTTTGAAGTCTCCTCCGACTCGCTCGGGCTTTTCGGCAAAGTCGACGCCGCTCGAGTCCGCGATGGCGACTGGGTCGCCTACGAACACAAAAAAGGGCGATGCAAACGGCAAGCTGACAAGACACCCATCGCATGGCCAAGCGATCGATTGCAGGTGGCCGCCTACGCGATGTTGCTGGAAGAACAACTCGGCAAGCCCGTCCCCGAGGGCCGCATTCGCTATCACCAAGACAACGTGACCGTGCGAATCGAGATTGATGATGCAATTCGAGCGGAAGTGCTCGCCGCGATTGATTTGATGCGGCAGCTCCGACGATCCAACCAGCGCCCACCGGTCACCGACAACGAAAAACTCTGTCGCCGTTGCAGCTTGCGAGTGGTCTGTTTACCGGAAGAAGAACGGCTTGCCCAGCAGCCCGAGGGCGATCGGGAACGGGCGACGTTGTTTCCGTCCCGGCGGGATCGCCGGACGTTGCATGTCACGACAGTACCCGCGACCGTCAAACGTTCGTCGCGGCAGCTTCACATTGAGACCGAGGATGGCATCAAGAAAGTCCCCATGGAACAGATCGACGCGATCGTTCTTTACGGAGGCGCCCAGATCACGTCCCAGGCAATCTCCGCGTGTGCCTACGAGAACATTGCCGTGCAGTGGGTGACATCTGGCGGACGAGTCACCGGCATGATGGAGACCCCGGGCCGGGTTCGTCAACGCATTCGACAATACGAGGCTCTCACGCAAGACAACATCCGCTTGCGACTCGCGCGGGCGACTGTCTCTGCCAAAATTCAATTTCAGCTTCAGTATCTCCTTCGCGGCACGCGGGGGAATGATGCCGCTCGCACTGCGGCTCAGCCTGACATCGAGATGATCCGTCGCGCCGTTTCACGTGCGGAAAAATCAGAATCGATCGATTCGCTTCGAGGCGAAGAAGGCATTGCGGCTCGGCATTACTTCGCGTCGTTCAACCAATTGCTGACTGAACGAGTGGCCGAGACGCTGCGGATGAACGGACGGACGAAGCATCCGCCTCGCGACCGTTTGAACTGCTTGCTGTCCTACGGGTACTCGATGGTCTTCGCGTTGGTGCAGCGAACGATTCACACCGTCGGTTTGGAACCTTCGTTCGGCTACTTCCACCAACCGCGAACGACCGCACCTCCGTTGGTCATGGATGTCATGGAGCTGTTTCGGACCCTGCTTTGGGAAATGCCATTGGTGGGAAGTCTGAACCGTGGGCAATGGGACGAAGCGGCCGACTTTGACGTTTGCCCTGGTCACGTTTGGTTGTCAGACGAAGGCCGTAAGAAAGCAATCACGCTGTTCGAGTCTCGCTTGGTCGAATCGTACCGCCATCCGCACACCGACCAGTCACTCGAATACGGCCGCATGGTTGAATTAGAATTGCGGTTGCTTGAAAAAGAATGGAGCGGCAGCGAAGGTGGTTTTGCACAACTTCGCATTCGGTAGCAAACATGACCTCGCAACAAAAATGGAATTTGGTTTCTTACGATGTTCGCGATCCCAAAAGATTGCGAAAGGTCGCGAAGTTGCTCGAAGGCTATGGCGAGCGGGTCCAGTACAGCCTGTTTCGAATCCGGGCCACGACCGAGCGTCTTGAAAAACTGCGTTGGGAACTCAGCGAGTTGATGGCTGTAGAAGACGACTTGCTGGTCATCCCACTTTGCGACCGATGTGCCGCCAAGGTCGACGATCACTCCCGTGGCGACCGCAGTGACTGGGCCGATCCACCGCCGAGTTTCGAGATTCTGTAGCGGGATTAGAGACCAAGCCGGCAAAGTGCAAATCTCGCTCAAGCGTCGACGTGTGGCGGAGTGCCGGCAACTCGTCGAACAACATGATCTTTGGTAAACTGGTAGTTCTGTTCGCGTTCACTACGTCAGGGGTGCATCCGTGACCCATGAATTGATCCCAAGTCCATTGATCCACGAACGTTATGGCTTTCGCTCGATCGCCTTTTCGGTGTTTGGCGGCATTCAGTGCTGGCAAAAATGGACATCCATGAAAGTCCATCACGTATCTTCAACCGATCAAACGACTTACGGATTACGCAGTGATCGATCCGTTTACGCCAACCGGCGTTGAGCACATTTATGACGCCAAGTACCTCGCCTCACAGGTGATCGATCCGTTTACGCCAACCGGCGTTGAGCACTACAGCCCCAGGCACCTGATCCGTTTCTCGCTTGTGATCGATCCGTTTACGCCAACCGGCGTTGAGCACAAGTCCGTATCAAAGGGGATCAGGGAACAGTGGTGATCGATCCGTTTACGCCAACCGGCGTTGAGCACTCGGCCAGCGACCGCGGACGTGCGGCGGGCAGACGTGATCGATCCGTTTACGCCAACCGGCGTTGAGCACGTTGCGACGCGCTGATCGACAGCGATCCAGCGTGATCGATCCGTTTACGCCAACCGGCGTTGAGCACTTTATCCGGAACGTTAGTCACCGAGCTTGAGCTAGTTGTGATCGATCCGTTTACGCCAACCGGCGTTGAGCACGCATAAACGCGTGCGACCGCGAACGACGCCGCCGACGCAGTGATCGATCCGTTTACGCCAACCGGCGTTGAGCACCGGCCAACGGCCGACCGCGCTGCGTTTCGGTGATCGATCCGTTTACGCCAACCGGCGTTGAGCACAGAATCGATACGGCTGTCGAACGCCGAAACGCGTCGAAGTGATCGATCCGTTTACGCCAACCGGCGTTGAGCACTTTTGCTAGTTTAGGCGGTATCGAACTTTAGCACGCCGTGATCGATCCGTTTACGCCAACCGGCGTTGAGCACAAAAGGACCGGATCGCTGCGCGTTCGTTGATTGCGTGATCGATCCGTTTACGCCAACCGGCGTTGAGCACACTGGCAAGCTTATTGCGGTGCGCTGGCCGCGATTCGGTGATCGATCCGTTTACGCCAACCGGCGTTGAGCACCAATCGCAGGTCCTCGTTTCTGCTGACTCGACAGGGTGATCGATCCGTTTACGCCAACCGGCGTTGAGCACGCTGGGCATACCGAGGTTGCGCTTCAGCGATGGCAGGTGATCGATCCGTTTACGCCAACCGGCGTTGAGCACCTATCGACCGGCTGCGGTCGAATCGATGCAGCACAACGTGATCGATCCGTTTACGCCAACCGGCGTTGAGCACTTCGTTGACCGCCGACATGCGACAGGTCGAGCGGCGTGATCGATCCGTTTACGCCAACCGGCGTTGAGCACAGGTTTCGCTGGCCCGGCATGCCGTTTGCGTGCAGGTGATCGATCCGTTTACGCCAACCGGCGTTGAGCACTTATCGCGGCCGGGTCAATCGACGAGACGTGACGGTGTGATCGATCCGTTTACGCCAACCGGCGTTGAGCACATCACTCGGCATATGCGGTCGAACTTGGCAGCACGGGTGATCGATCCGTTTACGCCAACCGGCGTTGAGCACGTGATCAGCGGACGCGATCCTCGGCCGAGCGTTCTTCGTGATCGATCCGTTTACGCCAACCGGCGTTGAGCACTGAACTCTCGCATCGCAGAACCTCGAGAACGATGCCGTGTGATCGATCCGTTTACGCCAACCGGCGTTGAGCACGAGATCGTGACGACGACACGGGATCTTGCGGTTCAATGTGATCGATCCGTTTACGCCAACCGGCGTTGAGCACACGTCAACGAAAACGTGCACGACAATGCGGTCCGTGATCGATCCGTTTACGCCAACCGGCGTTGAGCACTCCAACCGTTGAAGACTTCCAATGCAATTGCGACGATGTGATCGATCCGTTTACGCCAACCGGCGTTGAGCACCACATGATCCGATCGTTCAGTGGCATGCGGCCATCATGTGATCGATCCGTTTACGCCAACCGGCGTTGAGCACGATTCACCGAATCGGAACACGTTATCGAAGCCGATGGTGATCGATCCGTTTACGCCAACCGGCGTTGAGCACTTGATGCTTGCCAACGTCGCCATGATCGCACCATGTGATCGATCCGTTTACGCCAACCGGCGTTGAGCACTGATCGAAGCGGCAGGCGATTTCGGACCTGTCTGCCGTGATCGATCCGTTTACGCCAACCGGCGTTGAGCACGAATCCGGATGCCGGCCGCGACCGCTGCGTCTAGGTGATCGATCCGTTTACGCCAACCGGCGTTGAGCACATCCGACGACGCGGGCGGCGGCGACGCTGTCGTGATCGATCCGTTTACGCCAACCGGCGTTGAGCACCTGGCCGCCTGCCCGGACGCGGCGCCGGGGCGGCTGTGATCGATCCGTTTACGCCAACCGGCGTTGAGCACAATGTCATCGACGGCAACAGCTCGAAGCGCCACGATTGTGATCGATCCGTTTACGCCAACCGGCGTTGAGCACTCGGCACCGTGACGTCCAGCGACATCGCTGTTCGGTGATCGATCCGTTTACGCCAACCGGCGTTGAGCACTCTATGTTGAGCAGTCGTCAGCCGATTGGAATGGTGATCGATCCGTTTACGCCAACCGGCGTTGAGCACGGCATCGACGTCGAACCAACGGCTCGACCGAGTGATCGATCCGTTTACGCCAACCGGCGTTGAGCACTGACGTTGAGTGAGTGGTACGCGGCCCATGTGATCGATCCGTTTACGCCAACCGGCGTTGAGCACGGCTACTCGGCTAGCGACACGAGTGATTTGAACAAGTGATCGATCCGTTTACGCCAACCGGCGTTGAGCACCTGACCGTAAGCGTGTCGCCGTCAACGTTGAGCGTGATCGATCCGTTTACGCCAACCGGCGTTGAGCACTGCTGACGGTCGTTCCGCGTTGCGTCCACGGTGATCGATCCGTTTACGCCAACCGGCGTTGAGCACGTTGCACGTGCCACCGACGTCGTGGATTTGGACGCGTGATCGATCCGTTTACGCCAACCGGCGTTGAGCACTCGGTGGGTCGTTGGGCGACAGCGCCGACCTGGTGATCGATCCGTTTACGCCAACCGGCGTTGAGCACCACGATGACAAGACCACACAGCCGATCGCTCGCAAGTGATCGATCCGTTTACGCCAACCGGCGTTGAGCACTTGTCGATGGAACGTTGCCGAGTCGCGATGCGTTGTGATCGATCCGTTTACGCCAACCGGCGTTGAGCACTCAACGTTGTCGGTGCCAGAATGCCAATCGCTGCGTGATCGATCCGTTTACGCCAACCGGCGTTGAGCACTTATCGATCAACGACTCGAGATCGCTGATAGCGATGGGTGATCGATCCGTTTACGCCAACCGGCGTTGAGCACTCCGAGTACAGCGGTGGCGGCAATTTCGCGAGCGCGTGATCGATCCGTTTACGCCAACCGGCGTTGAGCACATCGATCTGCGACTGCGATCGATCTCGAACTTGGAAGTGATCGATCCGTTTACGCCAACCGGCGTTGAGCACGCATCGGCTTCGCGACGGATCGCCGATTTCGGTGATCGATCCGTTTACGCCAACCGGCGTTGAGCACCTACGAATGCAGGGAATCGGCCAGCAATTGTACGGAGTGATCGATCCGTTTACGCCAACCGGCGTTGAGCACAGGGACCAGTTCGCCCGTCCGCAGCTCGTCGCGGTGATCGATCCGTTTACGCCAACCGGCGTTGAGCACACCTGACTTATCTCGACGCCAAGCACGTAGAGCAGTGATCGATCCGTTTACGCCAACCGGCGTTGAGCACAACTTACCGAGTCGTCAACCTGGCGCGGTCAACGTGATCGATCCGTTTACGCCAACCGGCGTTGAGCACTAGACGCGATCGAGTCGGCGGGCGACAAGGTACCGAGTGATCGATCCGTTTACGCCAACCGGCGTTGAGCACTACACCGCCAAGTGCGTCTCTGTATCACGGCAGACCTCGTGATCGATCCGTTTACGCCAACCGGCGTTGAGCACTCAGGACGCCAACGAACTGCCGACCCTGCGTCACTTCGTGATCGATCCGTTTACGCCAACCGGCGTTGAGCACAACATTAACGCTTTGCCGATTGTGACTGGTTTTTGTGATCGATCCGTTTACGCCAACCGGCGTTGAGCACAACGATCGCTGAGGTGATCCCGCAGTTGCGATCGTTGTGATCGATCCGTTTACGCCAACCGGCGTTGAGCACCGTAAGCCCAGTTACACCCATGCTAGCTTGGTCAATAGCGTGATCGATCCGTTTACGCCAACCGGCGTTGAGCACTGATTCAATCGCATCGACGCAATCTCGCTCGGTCGGTGATCGATCCGTTTACGCCAACCGGCGTTGAGCACGAAATCAACGCCATCGCAATCTCGTTTGGCTCGCAGTGATCGATCCGTTTACGCCAACCGGCGTTGAGCACGAGTCGCGACCGATCGCGGCAAAACAATCAGCGGACTGTGATCGATCCGTTTACGCCAACCGGCGTTGAGCACATTGCTCAGTCGTCACTGATTTGTGCGACTACTGTGTGATCGATCCGTTTACGCCAACCGGCGTTGAGCACCTCGGTCCCAGTCGCGGTGGCGTTGAAAGATCTGTGATCGATCCGTTTACGCCAACCGGCGTTGAGCACCTGACGTCTTTGCTGGACTTGACAGCCGAAGGCACGCGAGTGATCGATCCGTTTACGCCAACCGGCGTTGAGCACGCACCGATGCGGAACCGGATTACACCCTCGGCGAGTGATCGATCCGTTTACGCCAACCGGCGTTGAGCACTTTGCCCGAAGGGAAGCCCCAGAACGAATCGGAAGTGATCGATCCGTTTACGCCAACCGGCGTTGAGCACACAAGCGGTCGTTAATAAGTCAAAGGTTGAGGGGGTGATCGATCCGTTTACGCCAACCGGCGTTGAGCACACTATCGTGCGATGCAACTTTCCACTCTTCCAACGTGATCGATCCGTTTACGCCAACCGGCGTTGAGCACGACTGTCTCCGGATTGGAGCGGAAACGTTGGAGGTGATCGATCCGTTTACGCCAACCGGCGTTGAGCACCCGCACTGGGTGTACCAACGACGGTGCGAACAGTCCGCGTGTGATCGATCCGTTTACGCCAACCGGCGTTGAGCACCGAGAGTATGGCAAGGCATCGGCACGGATCAGCAACGTGATCGATCCGTTTACGCCAACCGGCGTTGAGCACTTCAAGACAGAGTCAAAAGGCGACTGGTACGACGGTGATCGATCCGTTTACGCCAACCGGCGTTGAGCACATCAGGGTTACACCGAGACGCCGGCGACTTACGAGTGATCGATCCGTTTACGCCAACCGGCGTTGAGCACACCAGGCCGCCGACTTGAACGCCGGCCAGGATGCGTGATCGATCCGTTTACGCCAACCGGCGTTGAGCACTTTTTCAAACGCGGCCGATAGCGGCTTGAATCTTCGTGATCGATCCGTTTACGCCAACCGGCGTTGAGCACGTGAAACGACTTTGGTCCAGTTCCTCGGACGTGGAGTGATCGATCCGTTTACGCCAACCGGCGTTGAGCACATCAGCGAGGCCATGCAGCACACCGAAAACCGATGTAATCGATCCGTTTACGCCGATCGGCGTTGAGCACTTTCAATCCACGCGTCCGTGAAGGATGCGACTGGCGATGTGGTCGATCCGTTTACGCCGATCGGCGTTGAGCTTTTGCAGAGCAGCAATTGGAACGCGGCAAGCACGTGTTATCGCTCGGCCTATACCCGGTGATGTTGCGATAAGAGGCTGAGTGCTACCGAAGCGATGACATCGGTCATCGTTGGTCGTTGCAGTTCGTCATGATGAACCGATACCTCGCTGCAAAGTCTCGACCAGTTTGCGAGAGTCGGCTGAGCGGAGGGCTTCGGCGTCGAGCCACAAGCCGGAAAAATACTCGCTTTTGTAGATGGCTCCTGCCCCGTCGACTTGCACTGGGGCAATCTCGACAAATCGACCTTCCCTCCGCCGCCACCAAGCAATCTGGCCCTCGATTGCCTCGAACACAAGGTACTCTTTGACAGCAGCTGCCTCGAATACATCGCGTTTTTCGCCGAAATCATAACTAGTTGACGATCCGGCTATTTCGACGATCAATTCCGGCGAGCCAATGATATAACCTTCAACGTCAAACCGAGTCTGACCGCCTTCGCGAAGCAGACACAGATCGGGCTGCGGATCGTTATCCGCGTCGAGCCGAACGGTGGGGTTGTTGGACACGATGAGCTTTGGATCTTGCATCGCAAAATAACTAAGCCAACCGCACAACAACGCATGAGAGTTTGCGTGATAAATCGTGCGAAATGAGTTCATCCGGTAGACCCGCCGATTGATCCGCTCGGCCTTTAACTTTTCGGGCACTGCACAGTACCTACGCCAGTACTCGTCTGCGTCCAGAACGTCACCGCTTTCGAGCGGCGGCGTGAAGCTCCGGGGTGGCGAGCCGTAGTCGCGAATGGTTGCTTTCATGGCAGGTGTTTACGCATCGAAAACTGAACTAGGACAGAGCTGGCGAAGATTGATGACATCGAACGAGGGACGGGGGTTGATCGGTGGATCAACCGCCGTCCCTGTTTTGTTTTCGGTTGCTTGACCGATGCGGCTGGTGGGCAGAAGCTGCGTCCGTGGTGGCTACTTGGTGACCTCGAAGCCTGAGTTTTCCAATTGCGATTGGACGGCGGCGGTGATGACGGCTCCCAAGGTGTCTTCGGCGGGAGTCGAGTCCCGTTCGCTGCGTTTTTCGGCCAGGTACGTTTCTCGTTGGCGGCTGAGCTCGCCGATCTGTTGTTTGATCTTCGCTCGCTTTTGCGTCATTTGTTTGACGTGGTTTTCACGCTCGGCGTCTGACATCTTCTGCATCGACTCGGGAAGATCCCGCACTTCGATCTTCGATAAGATCTCGTTGTCTTCCTCGTAAGTATCCACCAAGTCGCGGCCCGTGTTTCGATACAGCGAACTGGCCTTCGTGAGGGCTCGACCGCCGCTGAAGCCGCCGCCGCCACTTGCACTGAACGCATTTGCGTCTTGCGCCAACTGGTTGGTGGAGTAGCCTTCGCGGGTTTGTTGATCGCCATACCAAAGGTACGTTTGGTTCAGTTCGCTATTGAGCTGGATGATGATCTTGTCCTGCGGGCAATCGATGTGGACGACCTTTCGGTCTTGGTTGATGTTCATGTAGCTGCCTTCGGCCATGTCGGCCGCGTCTTTCCACTTGGTCACGATGCCGGTTTGATAATCGCCGCAGTGAATCGTGTTGACCACGACGCCGTGCTCGATCGCCGCTTTGCAACTTTGTTTGTAGTCGACCGATCCTTGCGTGAACGGTTCGTTGCCGGCGATGAAGATGGCTTTGTAGCTGTTCGGCTGACCGGACCAATCCAGCCGCTTGATCGCTTCGTCGATCACCATGCCGCAGTACTCGTCCCCGCCGTTGGTTTGCAGCGAGAACAATACTTCCGATACTTTGTCCAAGTCGTCGGTCAACTGAACGACTTGCCGGATGTAACCCTCGCTCGCCGGCAAACCCGTGTTCCCGTACTCGAAGACGGAGACCCGAAGCAGCGGCGTTTTGCCGGCCTTCTTTGCGTCACCGAACTGCTGGACGATGTTCCACAGTTGACTCTTGGCTTGCGAGATCAAGCCGTCCATCGAGTTGGACGTGTCCAGCAGAATTGCCAGATCGACGGCCGGACGTTTTCCTTTGAAGGGTGGTTTCTGGTCAGCATTCTTTTGGGCAGCTGATTTCTTGGCCGGTTTATCCTTCTTCGCCACAATTACTGTGACGTCTTGTGCGTGAACCGGAGCGAGGAACATCAACGTGGTGGCGATCGAAAGAGCCACGATCGCAAAAGCAGAAAAGCGTGACATCGTCTTCTCCAAGAGTGGGAGTGAGCTGGGGGGAGCCGACACTGATGATACGATCCAGGACGCACTTTCTTAGGAAAAAAATTTGCGGGCGTGATCGAAACGACACGCAGGTGACGGCACCATCGCATGCGTTTGCAGCGTTTTCTGCAGCATCGACTGCAGACCCCGATCATTCGATGCAAGCTCGCGTTTGGCCTGCGCCGAAGTGTTCCAATCGCGGTTTGTTCGAACCGCGTAGCGGCGACAACAATTAGCCCCGGGTGAAGGCTGCGAGCGTCAGCGAGTTGACCGGAACCCTGGGACACAACCGCGACATGCACCCGCCGCTCGATTGTGCCCGCTTCGCTATTCCCTCCGCAGCGTCCGCTTTTGTAGGCTCCGGCAAACACGGAAGCGCCGCAGCATGGGAGTGCGATTGGGATGGATGGTTCGCCTAGGATTTTGATTTCTCGGATGAGCGCCATCGGCGACTGCATCTTGACGTTGCCGGTCGCCTGCGCGATCCGAAAGTACATTCCCGACGCCTACATCGGATGGGTCGTCGAGAAGAAGTCCGCACCCATGGTTCGCGGCCACCGGGCCATCGACACCGTCATCGAACTCGACCGCGGCTGGTTCACTTCGCTCGCCGGCGTTCGCGATGCAAAACGAACCCTCCGCTCGTACGACTTCGACACCTCGATCGATTGCCAGGGGCTGACCAAATCGGCGCTTGCCGGATACTTGTCCGGCGCGAAGCGGCGGATCGGATTTGCGGGCAAGCACGGCGGCGAGATCAGCCGGTTGCTGAACAACGTTCGCGTCGCGCCGGTGTTCTCGCACGTCACCGATCGGTCGCTGGAACTGCTGATCCCGCTGGACATTCACTCGCCCAAGGTCCATTGGAAACTACCGCTGTCGACGGCGGCTCGTTCATGGGCGTCGCGATGGCGACGATCGATTCCGGCGAACCGTTTGGCGGTGCTGAATCCCGGCGCGACCTGGGCCAGCAAAGCATGGGAAGCCGATCGCTTTGGCGCGGTCGCTCACTACGCCGCCGATCGATACGGCTATCACAGCGTCGTGGTATGGGGAACGTTCGAGGAACGGCTGATGGCCGAAGCGATCGTCGCGGGTTCGCACGGAACCGCAACGCTGGCCCCCGACACGGACCTGCATCACTTGGGCGCGCTGATTGAAACGGCGGACCTGTTTGTCAGCGGCGACACCGGTCCGCTGCACATGGCGGTCGCCGTCGGCACGCAAACGATCGGCCTTTATGGCGCGACGCGGCCGGGAGACTCGGGACCGTACGGACAGATCGCGATCCAGAAGACGTACCACAACGGATCGCGGACGCAGCGTCGTCGGGCCGATAACCGAGCAATGCGAGCGATCACGGTCGAGGACGTTTGCGAATCGATCGACCAAATCGAAGGTGAACGCCAACTGCGGTCGGTAGGTTAGGCGTGGCTTGGTGAAGACCTTAACACTGCGAGAGTCCAGCCGCAGCGAGGAGAGCACTTTGCGAGTTGCCCGCCCCGACCGCGGTCCCCAAAATCCGGACCGGCTAACGCTCGCACGAGCGTTTACGCGAGGGAAGCCAGTGGTGAAGTGCAGCTCACTTTTCGACTTCGACTTCTGGCGTGGACTCGGCTTCCGGCTTGGATTCTGCTTCTGGTGTGGATTCGGCTTCCGAACTTAAGTCCGCATCCGACGATGTCGTTAGCGTCGGGTCTTCCAAAGATGCGATTTCGACTTCGACGATCACTTCTTCGCCGCCGCGAATGATCTTGAACTTTTGGAACGAGCCGACCGGCTTGCGTTCGACGATCGATTGCAGGCTGGCCGGATCGGTGACGCGTTCGCCATCAATTTCGGCGATCACGTCGACCGGTCGGATGCCGGCGCGATCGGCGGCGGAATCTTCGATCACTTGATAGGCCAGCACTCCCAAGCCCGCCGGCAGGTTGAACTTCGCGGCGATCTTTGGATTTAGTTCGGCGATACGAAGACCAATCGCGGCACGGCGGACGGTCTTGTGTTCGGCCAATTCTTTCGCGATCCATTTGGCGTGGTTGATCGGGACGGCGAAACCGATGCCCTGATAGCCGCCGTTTCGAGTCGCGATCGCGGTGCTGATCGCGACGACGTTGCCGTCCAGGTCGATCAGCGGCCCGCCCGAGTTGCCCGGGTTGATCGCCGCATCGGTTTGGATCATTCGGCCGCGGCTGATCCGGCGCAGCGTCCGGTTTTTGGCGCTGATGATGCCGGCGCTGACGGTGGCTTCGAGTTGAAAGGGGCTGCCGATGGCCAGCACCCAGTCGCCGATTTCGACGGCATCCGAATCGCCCAAGCCCGCAAACGCGAACGGTTCGTCGCGTGTGATCTTTAGCGTCGCGACGTCGCTGGACGGATCGCCGTAGATCTCGGTCGCGGTGAATTCGGTTTCATCGGACATTTGCACGACGACCCGCTGCGCGCCGACGATGACGTGATTGTTGGTAATGATCTGGCCGTCGGCCGAAATGATGACGCCGCTGCCCAATCCGGTCAGCACGGTCGCGTCGGGCTGGCGCTTGCTGGCTTCGGCATCAGGGTCATCGGCGGAGGAATCTTCGTCGGAGCTTCGATTCTGGCTGCCACCCGATTCGCCTTGGCGGCCACGCGGCGGACCGGGGGGAACCGCACCCGCAGGTGGACCGATCGGTTGGCCGTAGGTCAGGATCGTGACGACGGCGGGCGTGGCCTTTTGCGAGGCACTGCGGAAGGCTTGCGAGAGCGCCCGAGGCCCGGCCTGCACCAGAGCGGCCTGCATGACGGATTCGGAGGCGGCTTGCGGCGTGCCGTTTGGCGATGCTGGTCCTTCGTCCGCCGCGACCGTGTCGCTAGCGACGATGGCGATCGTCATCAAGACGACGGTAAAAATAGCGATTGACGACGACGGTGGCTTCCACGACGACGGTTTTATTGAGTGGTTCATCAAGCGGGGGGCTCCATGGTGAATCGCGTTGAAAAGGATTTTGCAATATAACGGCCGCACGGCAATTTGCAGGGGACCGTCCGAAATCGTTCGATCGATTCCCCGAAGGAACTTTCGCCGTCAGTTCCAAAACAAGTCCCGAAGTCAATTTCGACGGCCCCTCCTTCACCCCACTCCGACGACATGCTCGCATCCACGCTACTGGTCAAGAAACGCGACGGGCACGAATTGTCGGACGAAGAAATTCAGTTCTTGATCGAAGGCTTTTGCGACGGGCGAGTCGCCGACTATCAGATGTCGGCGCTGGCGATGGCGATCTGCTTGAAGGGCATGACGCCGCGCGAGACCACGACGCTGACCCACGCGATGCTGGACAGCGGCGATCGGCTTGCTCGTCTAAAACACGCTCGCCAAGACGGAACCGGCGATCGGCCACGCGTGGACAAGCACAGCACCGGCGGGCTGGGCGACAAGGTGTCGTTGATCTTGGCGCCGCTGCTTGCCGTCTGCGACGTCGACGTGCCGATGGTCAGCGGTCGCGGGCTGGGCCTGACCGGCGGAACGCTGGATAAGTTGGAAGCGATCGAAGGTTTTACCGTCGACTTGCCATCCGATCGCGCGAGTGAGATTTTGCGGGACGTCGGCACGTTCATCATCAGCGCCAGCAGCAAGATCGCGCCGGCGGATCGGCGTTTGTACGCGCTTCGCGACGTCACCGGCACGGTGGAATCGATTCCGCTGATCACGGCCAGCATCCTGTCGAAGAAACTTTCGGCCAGCCTGGACGCATTGGTCATGGACGTCAAAGTCGGCAGCGCCGCATTCATGAAAACTCACGACGACGCCGTCGCGCTGGCTCAGTCGCTGGTCCGTGTGGGCAAAGCCGCCGGCATGCCGACGATCGCCATGTTGACCGACATGGACCAACCCTTGGGCACGACGATCGGCAACGCGATCGAGGTCAACGAATCGGTCGACGTGCTGCGTGGGCAAGCCGGCGTGGTCCGTGATTTGACGGTCGCGTTGTGCGCCGAATTGTTGGTCGAAGTCGGCATCGATTCCACCATCGACGCGGCCGAGCAGCGGTTGACGCGAGCGTTGGACGACGGATCGGCGATGGAACGATTCGATCGAATGATCGCCGCCCAAGGCGGCAAGTGGACTGGCCCGCTTGCGATCGCCCCGGCCCATGTCATCGAAGCGCCGCGCGACGGATTCGTCCAACAATTTGACTGCACCGCGATCGGCGCAACCGTCGTCGCACTCGGAGGCGGACGCCGCAAGACGGGCGATCAACTGGATCACTGCGTCGGCATCGAGGTCAAGCAGCGGATTGGTGACCGCGTCGAAAAGGGAGCTCCGATTTTGGTGCTTCATTGCCAACCATCCCACACCAGCGAGTATGCTGGCGTGCTGGCATCGGCGGTCACGATCGTCGACGAACCGGTCCAGCCTCGCGAGTTGATCGTCGAGTCAATTGGCGGGCGTGCATCGCGCTGAAGTCGAAGTCGCTTCTCAATTCGCGGAACCGTTTTATGCTAATCCTGTTCTTTTCTTAGTTGAAGATCGAATGACCGAGCCCAAACCTCACGAGTTGGACAAGTTGGTCCACATGGCAATCAGCGCCCGCGATCAAGCGTACGCGCCGCACAGTCACTTCTATGTCGGCGCGGCGATGCTGATGGACGACGGCGAAGTGATCTGCGGTTGCAACGTCGAAAACGCCAGCTACTCGATGTGCATCTGCGCCGAACGAGTGGCCGCGTCGACGGCCGTCGCGCACGGTTATCGGAAATGGAAAGCGGTCGCGGTCGCCAGCGTCGGCGGCGTGACGCCTTGCGGCGCGTGCCGGCAATTCCTGTCCGAATTTGGCAGCGACGTCACGGTCGTGATGGTCGACGTGATCGATGGATCGCGAAAGACAAAGAAGCTGAGCCAACTGTTGCCGGATGCGTTTGACGGCTCCAGCCTGCCAACGCATCACTGAGGCGGCGGTCGGAAACGCTCGCAAACCGAAGCCAAAAAAGCTGAAGAGGCAACTTCCGCGTCCGCGTGCGTCGCGGCGATCTATCCGCTCGCTTTGGACAAGCGGTCGGGCGGAAAGTAAACTGACGCCGCAGCGACCCCGCCTTGGCCAGCGATATTTCGTCGTATGACCGTTCAAATTGGGGGTCCGCCTCGCGCACCATCCAAAATGAAGAACCGGCGTTATCGTCCGTCACCCCGTCGCCTATCCGTCGAACCGCTCGAGCGACGCGAGCTTCTTGCCGTCACACCTCTTGTTCTGTCCAGCGAAACGTTGTCGCTGCCCGATCCGACGGAGATCGTCGCGATGTCGGATCGGTTGCTGTTTCCCAGATGGACCGAAGCGAACGGCAATGAACTTTGGTCGGTCGAAACGACTTCGGACGGAACATCGGTCTCGGAGCTGGATCTTGTAGAAGGCTGGAGCGGTTCTTACCCACGCTCACTTACGACAGTCGGCGACAAAACATTCTTCATCGGCGAAGTCCCCAGCACCGTCGGCATCGCGCGTCGACAGCTTTATCAAACCGACGGTACCGCGGCGGGAACGGTTCGCTTGACGGCGTTTCGAGCGACCGCCCAGGGAGCCGATCATCCATTGCAGGAGCAATCTTCGCTTCCGCTACTGGTCCATGGCGTGTTGACGCTGAACACGGGCGTGGAAAGTCGCGAATTGTGGTCGCAACCCTTCGACGGTTCGGCGGCGGTGAATTTAACGGCAGGATTTCCCGCCGGCGCAGATCTTGGTCGGTACGTCGTCACGGATCGCTTCGTCCTTTTTGAACACCACATCAACCACGACTTCCGCTCTCTTTGGATAAGCGACGGAAGTGCCGCGGGAACTTATCAAACGACATTAGAACCGGTCGAAGGCCGCAACTTAGATCAGTTCGCAAAGGGAACCTCCGAGGGAGTCTACACGCTCGAAAGAACTTCGGCGTTCACGACAAGAGAACTCATCTACACTTCTGCCGATGGCGTCTCGACCGTGCTATTCGGGCCATACGCGAATGTTAACTCGTCCGACTTTGTACCGGTCTCCATCATCGCCGATACACCCAACGGTCCGCTGGTCGACGCCGGGCCTGCGGGATGGTGGATAGCACTGAACTACGCCTTCGCACCGATCGAGCAATCCGACAAGAGTGTCGAAGTCGCCACCGCAATGTCTAGCTTCGTCGTCACTTTCGATGCGACGAATACCGGTCAACTCCAACGGATCGACCGACAAACCAAGACGGTGTCGACCCCGACTTGGCCGCTGGCAACGCTGGCGTCATCGTTGCAAATGTTTCACGGACGATTGGTTTACGAATCGCGCGACGGCGATAACGTGCGACTGATCGCTCTTGATGTGGATAGCGGCGACGTTCGCGAACTCGCTCGCTACGGCGTCACCGACAACGCCACCATGACGGTCCTGAACGAAAACCAATCGCTCTTGCAAATCGAAAAGACGGACTCGCGATTCATCCAGCGAATCGATCTCGATCCCGCCAACCTTTTCACCATCACGACTTTAATCGAGGTCGAACAATCGATCGCGCCGGTCAGCGTTCAAGATGGTTTTGTACTGACGTATCGCAACGTCGCCGATCGTCAGGAACTAGTTCGAGTGAACATGGAGACCGGCCACGTCGAAACGCTTTTGTCAATCGAAGTTCCCAATGCACTGACTTTTTTCACCGATGTTTCAAGCGTGAACACTCGATTGAATATCGGTGACGGGCGTGCGCTGCAGTACATTCACGTCTCACCGTCCGGCATCGAAGAATTGTGGCTCCAACGCGGTGACGAAATGCGACGCGAGGTTCGTCTACCCAAAGGATCGTCGTTTTACCTTTTCCGAACCGACGATGATCACTGGTTCTGCTGGCACCGACGCCTCATCAACGTTTTACTACGCCATTGACGGAATCGCACCCGGAATAGGACGCCTTCAATGGTCGACGTCTGGCACGCAGTGGTCCTTCGCACCATTCGATAACGTAAACGAAAGGCCCAGTGTCAGGTCCAGTGTCTCCCGAACCAGCGATGGTGCAATCATCCGAGTCGGCAAAGGCGTCTTCAATTGGCCGAACGATGCCGCGTCGCCGGTTGAAATTCTTCCAACGATCGCGTTGTCGACACCGATCGCATCCCCCGCCTCGCTATCGACGCCTCGCGTCTTCTATCAAGAATCGGGCAACTACTACGCCAGCGATGGTACCGCCGAGGGGACCGGACAAATCGACTCCAGAGCGAACATCTACGCTCGGATCGGCATCGCGGACCCTTACATCGGCTTTGAGATGCGACCGATTGCCGGAGCGATCTATGCAATCGCGACCGCCATCGGTGACAACGGAACCGTCTCGCGACCGACGCTGCTGGTCGAACGTCCCGGCCAAACCGGATTACAAGTCATGCACGCGGCAACAGCCGATCAAACGCGAACCACCGTCGCGCGAATCACAACGGGATGGATCGCGGTGGTACGCGTCGGGTGACGGAGTGCCCGAATTCGTTTGGTGGGATGACAACGAGACCGCGCCAAGGACGATCGACCTGAGTGAAATCGGCTTGAGCGACGAAGAGTTAAGTGTTGCACGGTTAC
This sequence comes from Pirellulaceae bacterium, assembly GCA_963836865.1. GTDB lineage: Bacteria > Planctomycetota > Planctomycetia > Pirellulales > Pirellulaceae > Rubripirellula. The sequence goes on from CAWILC010000009.1 coordinate 65,502, forward strand.
ACATTTCGCAAGACAACCTGAATGCGTTTGCTTTCAGCGTGATCAATGTCTCGCCCTCCACCTCAAAACTTTTTGCGATGGGACGTTTTGGCGTCCGATCGTTCGCAAGTGCCGTCGAAGGCCAGCCATCGATTGTGTCTCCGTCTCTGGTCGGACAGATCGAAGGTGATCTGATCGTTCGCGTGACGATCAAAGGCAGCGGGGAAACACCTAGTCGTCTTTCGAACCGCCCTGCGACCCTGCGCTGGAATGCACAAACCAATTCGGTCTCGTGGCTAGTCGCGGCCATCGATGAAGGCCCCGGCCTCCCAGTATTCGCGCAAAACGATTTCGTTTCGTCCCGCCGAAACCAGGATTGGTACACCGCTCCGACACTCGCTGGCCGTGCCAACCACAACGGCTCGCTTCCCGGCGACGTCAATTTGGACGGCGTGGTGTCGGCGCTGGACGCGCTGAACGTTATCAATTGGCTCAGCCGTCAAACCACCGCCGGCGAAACGTCGTCCAGCAGCACGACAACCAGCACCATTTCGACAGGCCTCTGGATGTTTGACGTTTCCAACGACCAAAAGGTCTCCGCGATCGATGCGCTGATGATCATCAATCAACTCGGCCGCCAAACAACGCTCGAGCCGGAAGCGTTTTCATTGCAATGGCTTTCACAGGACAAAGACGATGCCTACGACCATCTGCTACCTGGCGACCTTCCAACGTTGTTGTTTTAAACAGCGACGACCGATACAGCGTATCGCCGCAAGTATCATCATTGGATGCGGCTTCATTTACCTAAGTGACGCGATCAACGCAGCAACGTTCGTTGTCGATGCCCAACGAGGCAGTGACGACGGCGGCGATGGAACTCTGGTGAACCCGTGGCAGAGCCTTTCGGTTGCAGCCGAACGAATGGCACCCACCGATGAGTGCTTGGTGCGCGCCGGAGTCTATCGTGAAACGATTCGGCCCAAAGATGGGCAAACATTCCGAGCCTTCAAGGACGAGGCAGTCGTGATCAGCGGTTGCGACGTGATCGATGATTGGCAAGTCGCCCGAAACGGTGTCTGGACGCATCAAATCGAATCGCCGGTGCTTCAGTTATTCGCTGACGGCCAACGACAATCGAAGGCCCGCTTCCCGGACGACGATGGGAACATGCATGACAATTCTGATTGGGCGCCAACCATCGCGTCGCGTGGAACACCCTCTGCTAACGGAACCGCCAGTGTCGCGTTCACCGGTGGACTCGATGGCCGAAGGTTTGACGGCGGATTCTTCACCGGCATGAACGGTCGCAACCCCTACCAAGCGAACATGGGCCGCATCGTGCGAACCGATGGCGACACTTTGCACTGCGACCAAACGAACCTGCGCTGGTACCGCAGCCGTCCCGGTGAATTTGACGGGCCGGGTCGAGGATACATCACCGATCACATCAACTGTCTAACATCGCCCGGCGAATGGCACTGGCAAGAACGGAAACTGTCATTCATTCCGCCCGCCGAAATATCACCCCCCAAATGCAACATCGAAGCGAGGACTCGCATTTACGCTTTCGACTGCACCGGTCGCACCGCAGTGACGCTGCGTGGATTCACTTTCCATGCCGCGTCGGTGCTGATGCAAGACGCCAGCCACTGCGTCGTCGATAAATGTCAATTTCTGTACGTCTCGCCATGGGGACGCTACTTCGACCGTCGCGGCGGCGGCGACCCCGAACATTACACCTACGGAAATCCGGAAGACGGCACCGCCGGAGTTTACGTCAGCGGCAAGCAAAACACGATTCAAAATTGTCATATCGCACACGGTTGGGGAGCGCTGGTGACCTTGCGAGGACATCACAACACGCTGCGAAACAACGTCATTGAAGACGCGAACTGGCAATGCCGCGAGTTCGCTGTCAACGTGGTTGTCAACGGCGACGATCATCGCATCGTCGACAACACGGTGCGAACGTCCACCGCGATGCTGATCGTGATGATCGACATCGACCGAGTCCCCACGACGGGCACGATCGTTCACGAAAACCATTGCCGCGATTACGGACACGTGATGCTGGACGGTGGCACCGCAGCGATCTATTTCAACGGCAACGACGACATGGGCAACGCGGAACTTTCAAGCAACGACATCGCCGATAACCGAACCAGCAACCAGCGCGTATCGACGGGAATCTATTTGGACGATGGAGCCAACAACGTCCGAGTCCTCGACAACAAGATCGACGGGGGCGGAACGACGCGAAGCGGCTTGTTCACTCACAAAGGCAACCGGCGCATCGAAGTCGTCGGCAACACCTTTACCGGCCAAACGCAAGCGGGTTGGGTCTCCGCGGTCTGGGAAGGCAACCGCGACGCCGCCACGATGATCTTCCGAGACAACGTATCAAGTGCCCCCGGTTTCGCCGCCGTCGGAGTCCCCGACGGCATCACCCAATCGAACAACCGCCAACTTTCACGTTTGGTGCCGGTGCCGAATAAGCCGTTCGCTCGGAGATGACTACGGTCCAACGGTCGTTTGATGGATCCAGTCAGGATTGATCATGATCAGCGCATACATGGCGACGCCAAACACCATCAAAACAATTGCGAAAACACCAAGCAGCAGAAAAAGAAACTTATCCTCCTCCGATGAGGACGGTATCGTTTCGAGCTGTTGTCGCGATCGGGTTTGACGCTCGACAATGAATTTACTTTCGCGACCAGGCTTCGCCCTGCCGGATGAACTTTGAAAAGGTACAGTTGCCAACGCAAGAAATTGAGCGGCCATGACGGGCTCCTTTGAAGTTGGCGAACGATGGCGTGACGGATCCTCCGCAGTCATGTCAGGGTTCGCGGAATGGAAAATCAAACGTCAATGATCAGATCGCAAGCACTTGCGAAACATTTGATATTCCTGCAAACATGCAAAAGATGATCCGCCTGGATCTAAACTATTGCACGTCGCATCCGGTTGCCAGCGAGTGACGCTGACGGTTGCCAGTCGTCTTCGGAACGCGACACACCGCATGAAGAATTTGGTCGTCTCGCTCCGGTTGGAACAAGATGTCGACGACTTCCAGACTCCTGATTCCACTTGGCACACGAGCTCGGACGATTTGCCCGACATGACGCCCGAGGATCGCGATCCCCAAGGGAGCCATTACAGATAAGTTTCCGCGAGCGATGTCGGCATGTTCAGGAAAGACAAGCGTGAACACGTCGGCGTCATCCGATGCGGGATCTCGCAACTGCACAACGCTTTCCATCGTCACGACACTCGCCGGAATGCGTTCGTCTTCGATCACCAGCGCCGTGTTCAAACGCAAACGCAGATCCATCAGCGTTCTCGGTTCGACAATGCAGCTCACGTCTCCCTGGTCGAGCAATTCCAACAATTGACGATGATCGGAGTAAGAAATCAGCGGCTTACGAGTTGGCATAAAGAATCCAATAGGGTTTGCATTGCCAGGTGGTTCAATGTTCGAGCGAAAGCGAAGCTGGACTCGGAACAGTGGCGTAAGCATCCAGCCTGCAGGACTCGAGTTCGCAAGCTAGAAGCTTACGCCACTTATTTTTCGCTCGGTCGCTTCTAAGCAACCACGATGCCAACCCGATCGCTAATGCCGAAAGTCGCCGGCTTGGATGTCATGCCTTTTCAGCAACTTGTGCAAGCCTTGCCTGGATAAACCGGCTTGCTTGGATGCTTCGGAAACATTTCCCATCTGCTGCTGCATCAAGCCGACCAGGTACTGGTATTCGGCAGCCTCCATGGCTTGATCACGGGACGCGCCTGGCAAGGCAACGGGCGGCGACATAGGCAGTGTTGCCGGGGACACGCTACTGGAAACGTTGGGGGACATTTCCGACGAGCTAGAGGACAAAACCTTCTCAGGAAAATCCACTGCCGTCACCGTCTCACCGCGGACCAACGCAACGGACCGCTCGATGACGTTGCGAAGTTCACGGATGTTGCCCGGCCACGAATATCGCTGCAATGCTTCGCACGCATCGTGGGAAAATCCTTTGATGGGTGAACCGGGCGGACAAAGCATTTTCAAGAACGCTTCGGCCAACAACAAGACATCATTCCCTCGATCGCGAAGCGCTGGAAGATGAACATGAATGACGCCGAGCCGATAGAAAAGATCCTGCCGGAACCGTCCGGCGGCGACTTCCAATTCCAAATCGCGGTTGGTTGCACAAACAAACCGAGTATCAACGGTCACGGGGGAGTGGCTTCCCACCGGAATGAAGGTTTGCTCTTGGACGGCTCGCAACAATTTTGCCTGCATCGCGGCGGGAAGTTCCCCCAGTTCGTCGAAGAACGCCGTTCCGCCGTCGCACTGCTTCAGCAACCCTTCGGCGTCTCCGACCGCACCGGTAAACGAACCTTTTTTGTGTCCGAACAACATCGACTCGAAAAGCGATTCAGGCACCGCGGTGCAGTCAATGACTTGAAATTTTCCCTTTCGACGATGGCTGTGTGCGTGGATCGTCTTGGCGACGACTTCCTTCCCCGTCCCGCTTTCGCCGGTGATCAAGACGCTCGTATCGGTACAAGCGACACGGTCGATGACTTCAAACAACTCCAACATCGGTTCGCTATCGCCGATGATGTGCGGGAACAGAGTCTTAAGCTGTCCGGCATTCTTGATGGCTACCGGCGCGGCGGATGATTCGACGCGACGCCGCGACAAAACTCGACGCACGCAAGCCAACAATTCGTCGAACTTGACCGGCTTCAATAGATAATCGGTGATCCCCAACCGAATGCTCTCGATCGCCGATGGCAACGTCGGAACGCCGGTAGTGACGACAATCGGAATCGTCGACGACCCGCCCGCTAGCGTTCTCGCATGAACATCATGAAGCAGTTCCAGCTTCATGTTGCCCGGCATATTCAGGTCCGACAACACTAAATCGAATCGCTCTTCCCGAAGCCGTTCCATTGCCGATGATGCATCCGCAACGCAGACACATTCGTAGCCCGCCTTCGTCAATAAAGCGCCGGTCGTCCTCAGATACAACGGTTCGTCGTCGGCGATCAGGATTCGCTGACCTGTCGCGGTCTTTGTCGGCCCGATCATGACTGAACCCTACGCGGTAGCGTGACTGTGAATGTGCTGCCTTTGCCAAAACCGGACTGAACGGCCAGCGATCCATTCATGCCTTCGACCAGGTTGCGTGAAACCGATAGGCCCAGCCCCATGCCTTCCTTTAATTCACTCTTGGTCGTGTAGAACGGTTCAAAGATGTGTTTCAAAGCGGACGCTTCGATGCCGCATCCGTCGTCGCGTACGATCACGCGGCATCCATCGCCGTCGATGTCCATGTAAACGTTGACATCGCTGCCGGGTCGTGACGCCTGAATCGCGTTTCGGATCAGGTTGAACAAGACCTGCTTGACTTCGCCTTCGGGCAAGCAAACTTGTTCACCACCGTCGCCGTTGGTTTGCCAATCGTTGCCGACAATCAATTTGACTTGATAACGCCTCGCGATCGGCTCGCACAGCACCGCGACGTCCCCGATCGTTTTCTGCATCGAAAACTCGACGGTCTGCTGGGGACTGCGACGGTACAACTGGTACATCTGATGAATGATGGAACTGATCCGTTCAATCTCTTGGTCGACCAATTCCAACAATTCATAGTGTTCGTGATCGGGTGAAATGCCGTCGCGGAATAACGAGAATGCGTTGCGGATTCCGGCCAGCGGATTGTTGATCTCATGAGCGACACCGGCGGCCAGTTCGCCCAATGCCGCCAGCTTTTCCATCTGCTGGCGATGCTTTTCCAGTTGAGCAATTCGGGCGGTCCGTTCTTGGACCAATTGTTCAAGATGCTCGGTGTACAGACGCAACTGCTCTTTCAGGCCTTGGCGGTCGGTGATGTCGCGGACGCTGGTTCGGAAACCAAGGTGCTTGCCATCGTCGCCGTACATTGGTTGCCACGAGACCGCCATCCAGCGCTCGATGCCGTCCAGCGTGACGATCTCGAACTCCAAGTCATTGTGAGACTTTCCCGCAAGCGCCTCGTCCAACATCTTCTGCACTCGCGGACGATCTTTTTCCGCGACGATCGGTAACGGATACCCTGGCATCGCCAAGCACTGTTCGGTGGTGTACCCCGTCATTCGCCGAACCGCATCGTTGACCCATACCAGCTTGCCATGCGGATCGTGCCAGCTTTCCCAGTCGTAGGTGTAGTTGGCAACCACACGAAAGAAAACATCATTCAGTTTTCGATCACGAAAATGGGAGTAAGGCATCACGGCAGCGCCATCGTTCAAAGGTGAAGGAGTCAACGGGGGATAAGCACAAGTCGTGCCCGGTCTGTTTGGCCTTCATTTTCCAGCAATTCCGCTCCCCTGTCACGTCCAGTCGATGTCAACACGCGGCGACAGTGTCTACCAAGGTTGCCGCATCCAGAACCAAAAATTTTGGTGTTGAACCGGCAAAGGTTCTGACTTCTCGTCGTCATCCCAGAATCCACGCCCCGGGTGCAACCGTCGCTCGACAGGATGACGGATCGTTTTGGCTTCCGCGATCGATGCAACTCCGACCGTGGACATAAAAACCGTGACGATAACTATCATTCGTAAGTTCATGAATTCAATCCGTACTGGATGGGACACATTCATTGATACGACAAAGCGGTGAAGAACCGAGTGGGTTCAACGATGCCCTGTCGCGCAGACAATGCAATCAGTGCGTCCACGAACCACGCCACTAGCGACAACCGCCCGAGAACACGGCATCGGTTGACACCGTCAACGCATGTCGATGCACTCGTCGCCAGCACACGACTTGCTTTCAGTAGCACCGCGACGATAACGGTCAAGACACTGACACCAGGCCCCCCTACGCCGTACCAAAGCGAGCATCAGAGAAGCGAGCACGCGAAAGCGAAAACCGCTGAACTTCGAGTTCGTGGACAGCCAACTTTCGCAAGCTGTCGGTTCGGGTTGAGACTGGAGTTAGATGATTGGCTAGAGCGGTTGAAAGACGGCTGCCATTGCTTGCATCTGCTGAGTCGCATGGCTACGCTGACAAGGCTCACCGGTTGCAGCGCCAGACCCTGCCTTGGTGCCCCGCCCGTCTTCCCGCCACAGTTGAGAATTCCAATGATTTGCCGTCTCAGGTTCCGCTGTATCCCGATCGCGTTACTTTTGCTGTCGCTTGGTTCGCGACCCGCGACGGGGGCCCCCGTCTATACCGAGGACTTTTCGACGACCGTTGCGACCGTGACGAACGTGGACGCGAATGTCGGCACCCAAAATTTCACGCCGATTCTTGATTTCGGTCAGTGGGCCGTTCGTGGATTCGGCAATGAGATCAATTCGACGAACCAAGAACTGGACTTCAGCACGTCCTCGAATCAGGCTCGCGGTGCGGGCGTCGTTTTGTCACCGAGTCTTTTCGCTCCTGGGGCGAGCGACTACGTCGTTTCGTTTGACGTATCCAAATATTCCGGGGCGTCGGGCAACGGTCTGTTTCGACTCTACCAGATTTCTAACCTGGGACCACTTACCAGCAACGCTCGCGTCATCCTGGATCTCAACGGCGGCGACGCGACCTCGGGAGTGTTGATAAATGGCAGCGGTGGCGGCGACGCCTTCCTGGCGAAGGAACTTTCGTTTACTTCCAACGGATTGCAAACATTTGATTTCACATACGATGGAACCAGTGCGGTAGGCTTAGTGATGGGTGCCATCCGAGGACCATCGTTCAGCATCGACAACATTTCCATTCAAGCGACCGCCATTCCTGAACCGTCCACGTTTGCGTTGTTCGGCATTGCCTTGATTGGTTACGGCTGGAGCCGGAAACGTCGTCAAAGTTCCATGGTTACTTCGTGACCGTTGCGAGTCGATAGGCCTCGCCACAAGTCTACATCGATGCTGTCCGTAACAACTTGGACGCTGCCAACGGACTATTTCAGCAACCCTTTGACAGATTGCAAATGCGGTTGACCGAACTGGTCATTGCGGCAACCAAGTGACGATGCTCTTTCTCTGCGGACGCCAATTCGTTGGAGATCGCGTGCAGCGTTCTCAACGAACTGCACACGTTTGTATGGATCGCGATCGAAACTACCGATTCGGACCGTTCGGCCATCCCGTTGCAAGCTTGCATGACGCCGTAGTTGACGTCGCTCAGCTTTGTAAACCCAGCCAACATTCCGCCAAAATTTTCATTGCATCGACCGCTGGCAAAGACTGAGTGCTACGAAAACGTCTCAAAGTCAAAAAACAATGGTGGCGGCGGATGGAGCCGACAAGTCCGTCTCGATCGGCATTGCCGGCGGTAGGGTTTAAATGGCACCGAAGTAGCCGATGGAGTGACTGTCGGTTTTGTTAACTAAGCGTTGATTTCCCTCGCAAATTTCAGAGAATTTTGATTCTTCAGGCCGTGGTGACGGTAGAAAACGCTTTCGGCTTGGAAAGCCGAGCGACATTGTCGCTCAGCTTTCTAAGCTGATTGCGAATCCTGGTTAGGTCGTCGTCAGACTCAACCACGAACGGGAGCCGGTTAAAAAAGCGCGAAAGCAGCATAGGTCGTTCGCCAGCCGGTCGCGTCGTTTGCACGCGTGATCGAATCTTTACGGACGTCGTTGCCGATTCTGATTCTTAGAATTTGCTTTTGTCGCGCTGCTGCCGGGCGAGTCGGGTTCGTCATGCGTCGGCAGTAGTGACTTGAATTTCGCGATGATGGCTTGGTTTTTGGGGTCGGAGGCGACGTTGTTGTGTTCCATCGGGTCGACGGAGTGGTCATACAACTCTTCGGCACCGCCGCCGCGGCTGCCGTACCAGGTGTAGCGGTAACGTCCGTCGGTCAGCGAGTGATTCCGATATTGATAAGTGGTCAGCGTCGCATCGTTCCACTGCATGGTTGGGTTCCTTAGCAGCGGCGCAAAACTTCTTCCTTCGTTTTCAGGATTGACAGGCAAGCCGCACAGCTCCACCAGCGTCGGGTACATGTCGATCAGGTTGACGACTCCTTCGCATCGAAAACCTGAAGGCGTCATTCCGGGCACACGAACGAAGAAGGGAACGCGAGCTGATTCTTCCCACAGATCCGTCTTGCCGTACTTCATCTTTTCGCTCAGGTGCCAACCATGGTCCCCCCAAAGCATCACGATCGTGGTGTCGGCGTACTCACTTTTTTCGAGCGCATCGAACAGCACGCCCAAGCAGTGATCCACGTAGCTGACGTTTGCCAGGTACGCTCGCTGAGCTTCCTTGTGCAGACCGGCCTGATCGGCCATTTCAAAGCGAGCATCCGGCTTGAAGATCGGGTCTCCATTTTTGCGGACGATGTCATCCAGATCGTTGCGATGCAGTTCGACGGGTTCGATCTGATCGAGCGGATAGAGATCAAAAAACTGCTGCGGCACCACCCAAGGCAAGTGCGGCTTGGAAATGCCCAATGCTAAAAAGAACGGCTTGCCATCGAAGTCGCGTTGCAACTGATCGGACGCCCATTTGCAGGCGACATAGTCTTTGGTTTCTTCCACCGGTGCCTTGCATGCGCCCCAGACGAAGTCGGACCCGGCTTGCTTGACGCCGGGAACCGGCGGAGGTGTCTGCTGCCAAAGCACTCCCTTGTTCCCACCGCCGGGATGCGCAAACTCGTTGAACGCCCACTGTCCTTCATCCACGCCGGATGCCGTGTCGTGCTTGTGAAAAATCTTGCCGGCGGACAGCGTGCGATAACCATGCTTGCCGAAGTATTCCGGCAGGGTGACCACATCTTTTGCCTTCGCCGCGTTCTTCAGATTTTGAGTGTTGCCGTAAACGCCCGTCGAAGATGCTCGTTTGCCGGTCAGCAGAGCCGTTCGGGTTGGGCAGCAGACGGTGGAGGGGCAGTACGCCTTGTTCATGACCATCGCTTGCTGCTTTGCAAACCGATCCAGATTCGGCGTGATCGCTTGATCGTTGCCGCCCAAGCAGCCCACCCAATCGTTCAAGTCATCGATGGCGATGAACAGAACATTGTAAGGAGGAGCTTGCCGGTCCGCTTCGCCAGTCGAGTCTGCAACCGCGGGCGATGCCATTGCCAAGACGAGCAGTAGCAACTTTGGAAGGTTCATCATTTGATTGCGAGACGGCTCGGATCGGAGCTTGTCGTTTTAGAAGCGGTCGGTCGTCATGGAATGACGATAAGAACAGTGACCATAAGAATAACAAGACCGATCATGCCTCGCACGTTCCGAATGCTTTTCCGATTTCCGTTTGCGACCTCGCGCGAATGAGTGACGGATCTACCGTAGCTGATCCCGCCAGGGTTCAGTCCTGTCTGAACCCTGGCGGGATCAGCTACGTCAGTCTTTGCTACGTCAGTCCGGTCTGAACCCTGGCGGGATCAGCTACGTCAGTCTTTGTTGACCGAGTCCCTAAGGCTGCAGCGCGTCCCACAGTCGATGAAGGAATGTTTGGTTGTCGCGGATCGTCATCGTTCCGATTTGGCCGGACTGCAATTGCGAGCTGGTGATCGGATCGAGCGGCGTGACGCTTTCCATTTGTGGCTGGACGGATTGCCATGGTTGATCGGGATCCGACGAGGGCTCGACCGGGATCGGCCCGCCGACGGCCGCGGATAACGCCGGGTGCAGAACCGTTTTCCGCGCCCGAGGCCGCAGCGACACCGGCGTCGTCTCGAAGGATTCTCCGCCACGCAGACGAACGTGTGACACCAGCGCCGATGACGTTGCGGCGGCGTACGCATCCACGTCGGTGGGACCGACCGAGGCGACCAACTCCTTTTCTTGGGGATCGGCGACTCGCATCAGTTCATCGCCTTGATGAACGAAGCGGCCCGCCAACGTTTCGACATCCCGTCCGATCACGAACCCTTCTCGGTCGGCAAAGATCCGCAGCATCGACAACTGTTCGTTCAGCTCGGCCAATTGACGACGCAGACTCGCCGCATCGTCGGTCTCCGATTGCGATTGGGACAGCAAATTCTGGCTTCGATACTGGACGGCTTTCAACTCGGCCAGTTGCAGGTCATCGGCTAACTGGTCGCGTCGCAGACGCAGATCAGGGTTTCGCAGTTCGATCAGAAAGTCGCCTCGCTCGACTCGTTGACCCGCCGACACGCCAACGCGATGAACGAAGGCGTCCGTCGCGGCCCGCGCGATTTGTTCATCACGAAATTGAACGACGACCGGAACCCGACGGTGCAGGGGGGAACGCGAAAAACTGATCGGGTGAACCGACGTTGCCAACAACATCCCCCAAAACACAAGCCGGTATTGATGCGGCGTGCCAAACCAACCGCGTGTCGCCGGATGCGTCCAGACTCGAACGCACCATTTCAGAAGCGGCAATACCACCCACAACGCGATCGCGACGCTGGCCAAAACGACGCCGAGCCCCTTGGCCCACATCGAAACGCCGATGACCAACCCCGACATCCATAGCACCTGAAACGCGATGCTGGCCAATGCGTGAACGCTGGCGAACGGTCGTCGCCAACCCGACAACAACGACCGCGGGGCCGGAATTTGAACCATCCATTGATCGATCCAGCCGCCAAGCTGTCGTCGGCCGTGCATTCGTAAGTTTGCGATCTCGGTCAAGTCGGAAAGCACGTAGTAGCCGTCCAGTCGCAACAGCGGATTCGCGTTGACCAACAACGTGGCCGGACCGGCAACCAGAAAGAACTGCGCCGCCAAGTGCTTGCACAACCCGGGAGGCAGAAACCACCACGCCCAGGCGGCCAACGCGGCGAAGGCGAGTTCGACGTAGACACCGCCGAGGGCAATTTGCACGCGGCTGAAGCGGCTTCGCAATTTCCAAGCGTCGGTCACGTCGACGTACGCAAGCGGCGCGAACAGGAAAAACATCACGCCGATCTTGCCGACACGCACCCCGTGATACCGCGCCGCGATCGCGTGTCCGAGTTCGTGCAAAACCTTCGCGAACATCCATAGCCCAAACAAGATCAACCACATGCCGGGGTCGAACATCGCACGCAGTTCGTGATGAAATTCGTCGTGATGGCCGAACACGATCAACAGCCCGCTGGATACCAGCACCATCCAAGCGATCATGCCGGAGAATGAAAAGATCCAACCGATGCGTTGCTCAAACCAGGTCGCCAAACGATCCCCGTAGATCAACGGGATTCGTTGACTGATCAAGCAAGACAGCAGTTGCGGCAACCGCTGACGCAAACTCGGCCGCGGCTTTTCCGGTGCAAGCGGTGGTAACGCCCGCGAACCCTCGGCTGGAATTGTGGCATCAGCGGCAGCCGTGGGATGGGCCAAGCCGCTAGCGACAAACTGCTTGACCAGTTCGGCAATGTCAGCCGGTTCCCACGACAACCCGTCGTCGGACAATTGCTTCATTACCTCGGACATGCTGCGACGTCCGTCCAGCAGCGTCGCGACGCGATGTTCTTCGGGGCCGAGTTGATAGAACTTTCCCGTTGCGACGTGGTGCGCGACCACCAGCGTTCTATTCCCGACCATGCGATCAGAAAATTTAACCTCGCTGGCCAAACGAACGATCATCGGCGGCGGTCCCGCGGCGGGTTCGCTTTCCGGCTTGCCAGGCGATGGCGACGATCCGTTGATGCCGTCGATCAATATCCCACCCACCACAGCAGGCGTTGGAAACCGCCACGAATCCACGACCAGATCCGTGGACGCAGCGGCCCGTAAATTATCGCGTCGCCCTTCATGCCGGGACGAAGATGTCCGTCGGAATTGTCCAGATCAATTTGCCCGACGAAGACGTTTTGGTCGTCGCGAAGTTCGGACTTGGGATGCAGTTCTTCCAGCGTGACGTGAATCGATGGACCGCCGACCGAATGGAACCGCAAGCGAGTCGGTTGGCCTTCGTCGACGAAGGAGACCTCGTGTTCGGGAATGTGGAGTTCGCACTTCACCCGCGATAGCGGTGCCACTTCGATCAACGTTTGGCCGAGTTCGAGCGGCGTTCCGACGTGGCGTTCCAAATCGCCGCTGACGACAACGCCATCGATGGGGCTGGTCAGGGTTAGATTGGCAAGCCGATCGGTGATCAGATCGAGTTTACGAGTCAGTTGTTTGCGACGAAGTTCGGCTTGCTGCGCCTCGGCGATCTTTCGGCTCGCGAGCGCGACGTCGTATTCTTTGCTGACCTGACCGATCTCCGCGGACAACGCTTCTCGTTCGAGTCGCAGTGGCCGTCCGTCCAAGACCAGCAGAGGCTGCCCAGCACGGACGACGTCCCCGGGACGCACGTCCGCCTTCAGCAACGTTGCCTCGAACGGCGTTGCGATAAACCGTGCATGGATGGTTTCGACGATCGCATCGCATTTCACGCGGTACGGAACCGGCCAAAGAGCAGCAGCCACGACCAGGATTCCCGCGATCGCAAGGCCGATCGTCGATCGCTTGATCATCCCGGTCGCCAGCGTCGGCAGCGCTCGCGACGGACGACTCCAAAAGACCGCATTGATCGCAAGCGCCGCCGCGGGCAACCATTCGATCTCGCCCGGCGTGCCCTCGATCCAAACCAATCCGTTTCCGATCCCGTCAGGCGATGGCAAACGAAGTTCGATGCCGTCGTCGGTCTTTCGCAGCGAGGCGCGGTTTAGTTGCGTCGGATCGTTCTGGTCGGACGTCGTCGGTTGGGAACCATTATTCTCCGGTGCAATGCTTTGTTCGTCATGGCCAGCAGCTGATTCACCGCGACCGGCGACATCGCCAGATCGCATGCCGGTCGGACGGTTCCATTTCGCGACGGCTTGTTGTTGCAGGGAACTTTCCGGACCGAGCCAGCCCAAGCGATGGTCCAAGAACAAGTTCAACCGGGTGCGTCCGATGGCGGCGCGGACGGTCGCGCCGGGGCACAACGTCGATAGTGTCGCGACCAACAGTTTCATTGCGTCACGTCTGCTTCGCGCGACCGCCATCGCCTCGATCAAACGCAAGGCCACTTCGGTGCCCCGTCGAGGATCCGAGGTTGCTGGCTGCTGCTTCGGAGGCCGACCCGCGACCGGCTTATCGCCCGCGAGGGATTTCGATTCCAAACCGACGCCCGACATGGCTGCATCCGACAACCCAGCACCCGAAGTGACCGCGGCCAGCTTGGCGACGGCGTCTTCCAGCGCAGCGTTGATCGCGGGTTCCAACTCGTTTGCGAGCGAAACGTGCAGCGATGACGATTCGGCGGTGGCGTCGAAGCCCGACGGTTTCATCGCTTGATCTCCGGCTTGTTTGCATCGCGACCCGTTGCACCGCGACCGATTCCATCGCGAACCCGCGCAACCGCGGGCGTTCCCGGCGGCAAGAACTTCAAGGTGCATCGGTCGCCGGCCAGCAAGCGTCCGTCGACGTTATCCAGCACCACGCGAACTTGCACGGTCCCGCTTTCGCCTTCGATTTCAGGAGCAATCGACGCGATGGTCGAATCGATGGACATCGACGTGCTTCGCAAGAAGATGCGAACCGGTGCGCCGATTTGAACCGTCATCGTTTCCTCGACCGGGATGTTAAAGACGGCGATGATGCGGCCTACCACCAACAGGTGCGCCACCGTCGGTTCCCCCGGCGATAGATATTCCCCCGGCTTGCGAACGATTTCCGAAATCACGCCGTCCATCGGCGAACGAACATTTCGTCGTTCCAGCTGCAACCGATAGCGGACCAGTTCCAACTGGCGAAGTTGATGTTGTTCCTGGGCGGCGGCGTACCGAGCGTTTGCCACGCGAAGGTCCGTTTCCGCTCGCGCGATTTCGTCGGGACGTGCCATGCCGTCGCGGTACAACGCCTTTAGCGATTCGAAGCGATTTTGATGAAGTTGGATCTCTGCGTTAGCGGCGTCTCGTTCGCCCGTCATTGTCGCTTGAAAGGCGGCGATCTGAACGGCGGAGGCTTGCAGGTCATCATCCAACGTCGCGATCACTTGACCAGCACGCACCCGTTCCCCGACAACCACCGTGATTGATTTCAGAACGCCGACGTCGTTGGCCGCGACCAAGATGTCGTGCTCGGGTTCGGTGAAGCCTTCGTAGACGGATTGATCGGCGGGTCGTTCCAGGACGCTCCGCATCTCGGCCGCTCGCGCGGTCATCGCAGGCGTCGACAGGGCGAACATCCACGCCGCGACCATCCTGGCGAATCGAAGATTGATGTTTCGTTTGCGGGTCATGGTTGGAATTCCTGTTCGTCGATCATTCGGTACTCGATCGCCGATTGGTCGGTCATGGCATCGTTAAAAGCGGGAGATGTGAGTTCTTCGGTCCAGCGTGATTGGGACGACGTTGCTTGTCCGACGCCGCCCTGGTGAATGAACTGGACGCTGTTGTCGCCGACGGACGAAACCGGCGAGATGTCTTCGTGCGTCAGCAACGTTCCCATCGCGCGTTGCAGTTCGACCAGCGCGGTCAAGTAAGTGCTTCGCGCGGTCGTCCATTCGCGTTCGGCCTCCGTGCGGCGTTGCTGCGAGTCCAGCAAATTTTCCAGCACCAAGCCGACGTTCCCGCCGTCGCTGGCCATCGTTTCCCAGCGCCGGGTCAGAATCAATTCTTCCTCCGTCGCGGTGACCATGATCTGCTGTTTGGTTCGCTGCTGGGTGATGGCGGTGTTGACGTTGACGACCGCGACTTCGATTTGAGCGTGCGTTTGCTGGATCGATTCGCGTAGTTCTTCGCTGCGTTGTTGGTAACGGAAATTGGCTTCGCGGTGACGGCTTTTCGCCGCCCGTCGGGCATACGGCATTTCGTACAGCAATCCGCCGGCAAGTCCGGGGCCGCCGCGGCTGAATTGGTCTCCGAAGGATCGAAGGAAATCGTTGTCACCGTTTAGGCCAGCCAAGTAGCCGTCGAAGACCGCGTTGATTTCGGGCAACAATTCGGTTCGCGTGACCTGAATCGAGAGCGCGGCGGCCTCCATCGCCATCGCGGCGCTGCGGACTTCCGGTCGATTTTGAACGCCTTGTAAAACGGCTTGCCGCAGATCGATCGCGACATCGGGCAGCTCGATCGTGACTTCGGGAATGAACTCCAACGACGCGGTCGCTTGGATCAGCTCGTCCGATCCGACCAAACGCGCCAGTTGAATTTGTTGGCGAAAGATATCGGCTTTCAATTGAATGGTTCGGTCATGACGCCGGGCAACACGTCCACGAGCCTTGGCAAGTTCGATGTTTCCGGTGTCGAAGGCTTGACGAGCGATCAAGATGGATTCGATCGCGCGAGCTTGATCGAGTAGCGTCATCGCTTGTCGCAAGTGGCATCGCAGTTCGTACAACTGCCAATATGCCGTCACGACGTCCGCGATCTGTTGCTCGACTTCGCCCCGCATCTCTTGCCACGAGATCCGTCCGTCGATGCGGGCTTGGGTCAGCAGTCGTTCGTTGTATACCTGTCCGCCACGGGCCAGCAGCGGCTGGGTCAGCGACAGCCCCAATCGCGAATTGCCCTGATCGACGGGCGTAAAGAACAGGCTATTGCTGGTCAGCGTGCCGAGTTCCTGCGTCACATCCATCACGGTACCGCGACGACCGGTCTTTTGAACGCCGCCACGAACCGAGAACGAATCATCGATCAAACGGGACGGCCCGCCGGTGGTCAGCGTGTTTCCGACCGGATCGTTGGTGCGGCCGAGCCGACTTTCCAGCAGCATGCTGGGATCGAAGGCGGCGTCTTGCTGGACGATTCGTTCCAGCGTCACGCTGGTCCGACGGGAAACCGATGCGATGCGAGGACTGTGGTCGAGCGCGTCGAGCAGCAACGTTGGCAGGTCAAACGCGATCCATCGCGGACGATCCAACATCGGACCGCGAACGTCTGCTTGCCACCACGCCAGCGATGGGTCGACACCCGGATAGGTTTCCGGCGACATCGCACCGGCGGCAAACGCGTCGGGCGAACCAACGGTGACATTGGAGCTTTCAAAGCCGGAGCCTGCAAAATCCGAACGACCGTTAGAGTCGACTGAACCTGAAAGGTTTGACTGGGCCACAACGCGACCGTCGCACGTTGCGATGGCAACGAACGCGAAGAAGACGATCGTTTGCACATTGCGAACGATCATCTTGCGGTTGGGGCAGCGAAAAAGCATCCTTGCTCGTGTTTCGCGAGTCATTTTGTGAAGGCGCAATCCGTCCGCGCTTCAGTCCTTAGATCGGCTCCCTTCGATGACCGTCTTGGTCCGACCCGAATCGAATCGATCGCTTCGGCATCACGCAACAACCTTAACCGCGCTGATGCGACATGGGCACGCAATCGGAACAAGCTAGACAACCGGAAAAGGTTCGCCGGATTGCCGAAGCGGACGTGAAAGTTTCGATACCAATGATTGGGTCTACCCTGTTTTGGTGTACCCGAAATAGGCCTCGACATTTCGCACTTGGATTCGGCAACGTGACAAAGTCACCCTCAAGACGAACGTTTGATTTCTTTCCGCTCGAGGACCGCGTCCTGCTAAGCGGCGAGGGAATCGATGCGTCAGGATTGGATATCGAAACGAGCGATCTTTCTGATTCACTGATGGCGGAGCTAACAGCTGACGGACACGTGATCGAACCGCCCGGCACGCCGCTGAACCCGTCCTTGGCGACGTCTCCCCATGCCGACCGAAACGGCGACGCCGACCAAGACAGCAGCGACGCATCGTCGGACCTGGGCGACGTGGTCGACGCGCCGACGTTTGATCCGGCATTGCCGATCGAAGTCGTGTTCGTTGACGCGGGTGTCGAAGACGCGGACACGTTGCTGGCCGATCTTCGCGGCGATCGCGACGGGAATGTGCAATGGTGGATCGTTCGCTTGTCGGCCGATTCCGACGGCGTCCAGCAGATCACGCGGTCGCTCGCATCGTTATCCGGCGTCGACGCGATTCACATCCTGTCGCACGGCGACGGCGACGGTATCGCGTTGGGCAACGTCAAGCTGACGCTCGACTCGGCACCTTCCTACGGCGGCGACATCGCGTCGTGGGGACACTCGCTCGATAGCGACGCTGACATTTTGATTTACGGGTGCGATTTGGCATCGACGCAAGACGGTCAAGACTTGGTCGACTTGATCGCGATCGTCACCGACGCCGACGTCGCCGCCAGCGATGACGTGACCGGACACTCAGACTTGGGGGGTGACTGGATTCTGGAATACACCGTCGGGGATGTGCAAACGGACGTGGCGTTTGGGTTCATGGCTCAAGCCTCTTGGCGGGGGACGTTGGACACTAGCAGCGATTTGGTAGCTCATTACGAGTTTGATTCCGACGCACTCAGTCTTGCCAACGATTCTTCCGGGAACAGCAACACGGGGACCTACGACAACGGCGAGTCACTGACACCCGGCGTTGTCGGTACCCAGGCGGCCGATTTCAGTGGCGACGCGGCGGGAGACAACAACTTCATTAGCGTGTCGGACGATGCCAGTATCGATTTCGGGACCAGCGACTTTACGATTTCGGTTTGGATCAAGATCGATGCGGCCAATGGTGGCGAGCAAACGGTGCTGAGCCACCAAGGGACCAATGGGTACCGAATCTACGTCGACGCCAGCGGCCTTTTGCGATTCAACCAAACGTCGGGCGGCAGCAACACGACTTCCAATTTCGGCTTGATCACTGATTCACAGTGGCATCAAGCGACGGTGACTCGCAGCGGCGGTGCGATCGCGACCTATCTGGACGGCAACCTGGTCGGAAGCAATTCTGGACTGCCCCTGGACTTGTCAACCAACGTCGCCCTCACCATCGGTGCCAGCTCGGCAACCACCAATGACTTTGAAGGCCAGATAGACGATCTACGACTTTACGCTCGTCAATTTACACCGACGGAAGCGGGGGATCTGTATGCGGAAACCGCAACCGTCGACATCACGACGGGCTTGATCCTTCACAATCGATTCGATGCCGATGCAAGCGATAGCAGTGGCAACAACCACAACGGGACGCTGACCAATGGGGCTACCATCGACTCGACCGGCGGCACGAATCAGATCGGCGGTGGCAAATTAAGTCTTGACGGTACCAACGACTATGTCGACTTCAGTCCCCATGTCGCCACCAACTTTGACGGATTGACCGAGGGGACGATTTCGGCGTGGATTTACCACGATGTCGCCAGACGCGATGTCATCTTTGAATTGTCCGACAGCGGCGATCCAAATTCGCGTTTGGCGTTGTTTTCCGATGCCGATGGCTCGCTAGATGTCTTTATTCGCGAAGGCACCACCGTTCTCCTCGATGGCGGTACCTCCGCCGGCCTGATCGCGCAAGAACACTTGGACGCACGTCGCGCTCGACGGTCGACAGCAGCGGAAACCGGTTGTACGTCAACGGCGTCGAACAATCGGTGACGTACGCAACTGGCTCATCGAATACCAACGCATTCTTCGACGATGTCGCGGACCTTGATTTTGGCGGCTGGGGAATCGACAAATACGACGGGACTAGCTTCGCTCGGGCGTTCGATGGATTCATCGATGATGGACGCGTCTACAATCGGTCGCTAACCAGCAGCGAGGTCGCGGGTCTTTACAACTACGACGGCCTGGAACCACAGACGTTCACTGTCACCAATACGCTGGACGACGGCAGCGTTGGTAGTCTGCGGTGGGCGATCACACAGGCCAACGCCACCGCCGGCACACTGGACAGAATTAACTTCAACATTGCCGGAACCGGCGTCCACATCATTAACGTCGGTGCCGCGTTGCCGACCATCACCGATGCCGTCATCTTAGACGCGACGACCGATGACAGCTACGCAACCAACAGCAGTCGCCCCGCCATCATCCTGGACGGCAACGATCTTTCCGCCAGCGGACTGACCCTTGCCGCGACCGCTGATGGCAGTGAAATTCGCGGCCTCGTTATTCGCGACTTTACCGGACACGGCATTCACGTTCTCGCTGGTTCGGACAATCACACGATCGCTGGAAACTACCTGGGCAGCTTCCTGGCGACGGGGCTCACAGCGGGCACTAGCGAGGCCAATGCAGGGTCGGGAATCTACGTCGCCGGATCAGGCACGACCATCGGAGGCACGCTGGCCACCGATCGCAACGTGCTGAGCGGCAATAGCGTCGGCGGAGTGTTTATCACCGGAGCGGCCGCGACCGGGAACACGATTCTGGGCAACTATGTTGGGGTTGATGCAACCGGGAACACGTCACTGGCAAACGCCTACGGAATCTTCGTTGCCAATGGTTCAGACAATACCATCGGTGGCACCAGCGCCAGCTCGCGAAATGTGATCTCGGGAAACACCAACCAAGGTATCTATCTGGACAATGCTGACAACTCGATCGTTCAAGGAAACTACATCGGTACTAACGCGGCAGGCACCGCGGACGTCAATGGAACGACAAGCAACTCCAATCAATCGGGCATCACGCTGATCAATGGCACTACCGGTGCATTGATCGGGGGTACCGTTGCCGGAGCGGGCAATCTGATTTCGGGCAACAATTGGAACGGAATTGATGTGATCGGCGCGACGTCGATGAACAACACCATCCAGGGCAATCGGATCGGCACGGACGCGACGGGATTGCTCGCGATCGGCAATACGTCCAGCGGGGTTTCGTTTTGGGGCGCGGGAACCGGAAACATCGCTGGTGGCAACGTCGCCGGAGCAGGAAACGTGGTCTCCGGCAACCTCGGCTTGGGGATGTACATTGGCAATGCGTCCGCGAGCGTAGTCGTCCAGGGCAACATCATTGGCTTGGGAATCAACGGATCAACGATCGTCGCCAACACTTGGACGGGGATCGAAGTCGTCGCCGGTTCGACGAACACGCTGATCGGCAGCAACGGCGACGGCACCAACGATGCCAACGAACGCAATGTGATCTCGGGGAACGCGAACGGAATCTTCATCGACGGCGCGGGCACGACCGGCACGATGGTCTACGGCAATTACATCGGCACCGACTCGACCGGACTGCTCGATCGCGGCAATACGAATGACGGAATCCGAATCCGCAGCGGAGCGACCGCGAATACCATCGGCGGCTCGGGCGTGGCCCATCGCAACATCATTTCGGGCAATGACGGCGATGGGATCGAGATCAGCGGTGAAACGACGGATGGCAACAGCGTGCGGGGTAACTGGATCGGAGTCAACGCCACGGGCGATGCGATGCTAAGCAACCGAGGCGACGGAATCAGTATCGTCGGTGGCGCTGACAACACACTGGTCGGTGGCATCGGAGCGGGCGAAGGCAACTGGATCGTTGCTTCCAATGGCGACGGCATCGAAATCGACGGCGCTTCGACGGGCACGATCATCTATGGCAATCGCATCGGAACCGATTTGACGGGGACGCTGAATTGGGGAACTCGTCACGCGGGCATCACCATCACCGGCGGCGCGTCGAACACCGCCGTTGGCGGCACCGCGACCGGTCAAGCCAATGTGATCGCGTTTTCCGGGCAAGGCGGCGTCAATCCGTATGGCGTCACCGTCGAAACGTCCAGCAGCACGGGCAACACGATTGCCGGCAACTCGATCTACGGCCAAACCGGAATTGCGATCGACTTGGGCTTCGACGGCGTCTCCGAAAACGACACGCTCGACCCCGACACCGGCGCGAATAGTTTGCAAAACTTCCCGCTCATCAGTTCGACCAACGTCAACGCTGCAGGAACGACGGTCACGGTCAGCGGTTCGATCAACACCACAGCCAGCCTGACCGGCATGGTGCTGCATTTTTACGCCACACCGGCAAGTGGTAATTACGCTCGCCGGGACGCCAAACGGTACCTCGGCAGCACCACCGTCAACACCGACGCCGGCGGCAATGCAACGTTCACCAATGTCACGCTGACCGGCTATTCCGGCACCGTGGCGGTGGGCGAAGTCATCACCGCCACGGCAACACACAACAACAATACGTCCGAGCTTTCGCAAGCCGTTGTCGCGACGTCCAGCGCCGGTAACACGGCACCGGGTGACTTGACCACCGTTTCCAACTCGCAAAGCGGACTGCAGCTCAACGATGATGGCGGCAACGGCGCGTACCTGCTGGCCGATGATGGCGGGACGTTGCTTGGTGGACGCGACGCGATATCTTACGAAGTTCGCTTTGCAACCACTCGCAATTCCGGCGATACGACGTTGATCTCGTACGCGACCGCTGACGATTCCAACGAATTCTCTTTCATCATCGGCTCCACCGGCGACCTGCGAGTGTTCCTGGGCGGAACCTCTGTCGCGATCCTTCCCAGCACGTTTGACTTCCGAACGCTGCGAGATGGCACCGAGCACACGATCGGTTTGACCTGGGATGGTCGTACTGGAAATCTCGGCGCTGGGAAATGTTCCTGGACGGCGTCTCGATGGGCAGCGGCAACGGACTGGCCGGGAACTACACGCTTGAAGCCGGCGGGACACTGCTGTTTGGTCAAGAACAGGATTCGGTGGAAGGCGGATTCGCGGCCAGTCAGACATTCCAAGGCACGGTCTATAACGCTCGGCTGTTCTCCAACATCCGATCCGACGCCGCCATGGCATCCAGCTATCGCAGCGACTTGCCGCGCGACGAAACCGGCATGATCGCGCAGTGGAACTTTGACAATTTGTCTTCCAATGGAGTGGTCACTGAATCGGTATCGGGCAACAACCTGACGGTGAAGCACACGAGCCAAAGCGGCTTCACGGCCAGCGATCCCGAACTCATTTTTGCGGTCAATGAGAACGCCGTCGACGGAACCGTGATCGGTGCGGTCAACGGATTCGACATCGACCGCGAAGCTCGCATCACGCAATTGCTAGCCGCCGATTCGACGTTGCGATATAGTGCCGAGACGGGCAAGTTCTACAAATTGAATCTGGCCAGCACGACTTGGGCGAACTCACTGTCGACAGCCACAGGAACCACGCTTGGGGGCGTCAATGGGCAACTGGTCACGATCGGATCGGCAAGTGAAGACGCACTGGTCTACACGTTCGTTCAGCAAATCAACAAATTCGTTTGGCTGGGTGGATCCGACAGCGTGGTCGAAGGAGAGTGGCGTTGGTACGACGGGCCGAACCCAGGCACGACGTTCTATCGGGGTGCATCGACTGGTTACGCGGTCGAGGGAGCCTACACAAATTTTGAAAGTAATGAGCCGAATGATTTTGGAGGCAATGAAGATCATCTGATCATGAGCCTCCTCGACGGGCGATGGAACGATAACGCACAAACGAGTAACCGCGCTTCGATCATCCAGTGGAACGCCGACGCGGTGCTCGATTCCACCAACGCACTGACCTATTCCATCAACTCGCAAACCGTCGCGGGTGCCTTCGCGATCAACGCCAGCACCGGACGGATCACGGTCGCCGATGGTAGCGCGCTGGACTACGAAACCAACGCAACACACACTCTGACCGTTCGTGTCAGTGACGGCACTTCGACTCGCGAGGAAGACTTCACGGTCTCGCTGAACAATCTGGTCGAGGACAACAACGCTCCGACCGATCTGTCGAGCGGCATCGAACTGAATACGGACGGCGGCAATGATGGGTACCTGATTCTGAACGACGCAACGCCGTTGATGAATCAAATCACAACAGGTCTCACGCTGGAAACGACCTTTCAAATTGAGACCGGCACCAACCGAAACACGTTGCTTTCGTACGCAAACGTCAATCACCAAGACGAAATCAATTTCAACATCACCGCCACGGGTCGAATGGCTCTTTCCATTCGTGGCGTGGCGATCGCGTCCGACGTTCACGCGGAACTGCTCGATGGCGACGTACACCGTGTCGCCGTCTCGTGGGATTCGACAAACGGTGACGTCTCATTCTATCTCGATGGTAAACTGGTTAGCACCGCTACCGGTCTTCAACAAGGGGTTTTGATCGGCAGCGGCGGTGCATTGGTGCTGGGACATGACCAGGACAGCGTGGCAGGCGGCTTCCAATCGGACCAGGGCTTCAAGGGCACACTGTACGACGTTCGCATCTGGAACGAAGTCCGCAGCGAACCAGAAATCTCGCTGAACCACCAAAGCAAGTTCGACAGCGGCAGTCTGCCCGACGGCCTGATCGCCAATTGGCAGATGAATGGATTCAATGGATCAAACCAAGTCGTCGACGTCGTTACTGGCAACAACCTGAGCATCGGCCATGCCACTGGTGCCGGCTTCATCGCCAGCACGCCCGTCGATGATCTGCACATCAGTGAGAATGCAGGGTTTGGAGCCACCGTCGGCTTTGTCGTTCCGACCGATCCCGATGTCAGCAATGACATCACCCGCGATGGATTGTTCACCAATGCGGCAGCGCCACCTGCCTCGCCAGGCTACTCATCGTTTTTGAACGGTTCCGCACTCGGCGACTGGACCGTCACGCAAGGATCCGCTTGGTTACTAGGGGATTACTATGCCGCGACTCCTGCGGGCGGACGCAGTGTCGAGCTTCACGCGCTGAACAATGCGGGCGTCTCGCAAACACTCTCCACCGAGGCGGGCCGACAATATCAGATCATCTTCGCGATTAGCGGCGACTGGCCCGGTGCGGATGAAGCCGCCGTCCAGCAATTGCGAGTCTCCGCCGACGGACAGAGTTCCGACTTCGCAGTCACCGAGCCGATCGGCTGGTCCCGCACCAATCCATTGTGGCAAAACCGAAGCATGACCTTCACCGCCGATGACAGTACCGCAACGCTGGACTTTCGATCCATTAGCGAAGGCACGAGCGCCTTCAACGTGGTCTTCGGCGACGTCCGGGTCCTCGAAATCTCCGCCACCGTCACGACGATTCTGAACAACGATCCGACGCTGCAATACGACGCGGCGACCGACAAGTTCTATCGCTATGTCAACACTCAGCAAACGTGGACCAGTGCGCTCGCCAACGCGACCAGCAGCTCTCTTAACGGAGTCTCGGGTGAATTGGTGCGAATCGAATCCGCGTATGAAAACGAACTTATCCGGTCGATGAACGTCGATCCGTACGGCGTATTCCTTGGCGGTTCGGACACGTTGGTCGAAGGCCAATTTCGTTGGTACGACGGTGATCAACCCGGTGATCTTCTTTGGTCGGGAAATGGTGCCGGTGGCTCGCAAAACGGGATCTACAACAATTTCAGCTCAGCCGGACCGGATGATTTTGGACCGGGACAGGACTACCTTGCTCAAGTATCAGGAAGCGGCGTTTGGGATGACGCGAGCAACGGACAACAATCCCACAGCATCATCCAATGGGACGCCAGCGAAGTTCTGTCCAATTTCACGTTCAGCTTGACCGACAACGCGGGCGGACGTTTTGCGATCAACTCCAACACCGGTGAAATCACCATCGCCAACGGATCGCTGATCGATTACGAAACCGCGACCAGCCATGACGTCACCGTTCGTGTCACCGATGCGGCGGGCAACTCGTACGCTGAAGCGATGGCGATCAGCGTCACCAACGTTAGTGAAGCCCCCAGCGGAACCGACAACACCGTTACGACGCTCGAAGACACGAACTACACGTTCACCGCCGCCGATTTTGGATTCAGCGATGTCGATGGCGACTCGTTCGATCGCGTGTTCATCAATACGCTGCCTGCAAACGGTCTACTGCTTTACAACGGAGCAACCTTTACCTCGGGCAACTTTATCGCCAAAGCCGATCTGGATTTGGGTGCCTTGACCTTTGCACCGGCAGCCCACGGCAACGGAAATGCTTACACCAATTTCACCTTCAGCGTTGCCGATGATGGCGGGACCGCCAACGGTGGACAAGATTCCGATGCGAGCCCCAATTCACTGACAATCAACGTCACCCCGGTTAACGACGCGCCGACGATCAGCACCGGCTTCGACGAATTTGTGGGTGATTTCGGTGGATCGACCTCACGCACCGATATCGGCAAGGCCACCTACGGCTCTTCCAACTTGATCGCCGTGGATGCCGACCAACTTTACGACTTATCCGTGACCGCCTTCTCTGGTGACGGTGCCGGTGGAAACTACGATCCGAGTGAACATCATTTCCTCGGATTCTTTTCGTTCGACATCGATGGTCTTCAGATCACCGCATCGCACACCGGCAAAATGGCAGGTGCGGTCGACACGACCTTGGCCGTTGATTTGGTCGCCGGTGCCACTCAAATCGTTTTGACGGACGCCACCGGATGGTTCGAGGGAAGCAATGCGGGCAATCGTTCGCTCGCTTGGTACGGTTACACCAACAGCTTGGGCGAAACGTACGCCGACTATACCTACACTCGCAACTTAGCGAGCAACTTGTGGGATGAGAACGCGATCGATCACACGACCAATACGATCACGCTGCGGTCGGCTTGGACCGGACCAACCATTCTGGCGGGCGATGCCGTTCGCAACATGTCACCAAATGGCGGAACGTACCAGTATCCGTTGGCCGGTGCCGCACAAATCGACGAAGCCGGTGGCACGTTCACCGCAACGATTGGCGGAGGCGTCGATTCGGGCTCGACCAGTCCCACGCTGTTCCGCCATGGCACCGCTTTCATCTCGCCGTTGGTGTTGGCCAACTTCACCAACACCGGCAACCAACTGACCGTCAGCGATTTCACGGTTCAGACACAGCAGGGCACCACCGTTTTCATCGAAGACGGCGGCCCGATCGCGATCAGTGACGGAGATTTTGCGATCACCGATCCGGATGAAGCGTTCGCCGAATCGGTGACGATCACGCTGACCAACGGACGTATCGGCGACATCTTCAATGTCAACGAATCGGCCATCAACGCATTGGGCATCTCGGTCAGTGGCGTTCCTACTGGCAACCTGACCGCCGACGGCAGCATCACGTTGACGCTGACCAGCAACACGCCGAACTCGGTCACGTTCCAGGATTACAAGGACGCGATCGCGACGATCACGTTTGACAGCGACAGCGAAAATCCGGATAGCTCCGACCGAACGATTACCTTTGTCGTCAACGATGGCGAGCTGGATTCGGCAACCGAAAATTTGGTGGTGAAAGTTCACCGAGTCAACGATGCTCCGGTGATCACGTCAGATGGCGGCGGAGCAACGGCGTCGATAAGTATTAACGAAACCGTTTCGTTGGTGACGACCGTGACCGCCAGTGACGTGGATCTTCCGGCGCAAACGATCACGTATTCGCTTGGTGGTGTCGACGCCAGCCGATTCACGATCGACGCCAGCGGCAACTTGACGTTCAGCACACCGCCGGACTTTGAAAACCCGACTGATAACGGTGGCAATAACGTTTACGAAGTCATCGTGATCGCTTCCGACGGTTTGCTGTCGGATTCACAAGCGATCTCAGTGACGGTGCTCGACGTCTCCGCAACGTCTCTGATCGTCACGACGACGGCCGACACCAACGACACCGGACTGGGCGCGTCCTTCACGATCGAGCAACTCAATGCGCGAGGCGGCGGAGTCGACGGGCACATCAGCTTGCGAGAAGCCGTCATCGCCGCCAACTCGACGCTGGGTGCCGACACGATCACGTTCGACATCGGAACCGGCGTGCAGACGATCACCTTGGGTTCACTCTTACCACAGATCACAGACGTAGTCACCCTCGACGGGTCCTGCGCAGGACGGTTACACGTCTTCGCCGTTGATCTTTGTGAATGGCGGATCTTCGTTCGCGACAGGATTGGACTTCACCGCCGGTGCAGTCGGCAGCACGGTCAATGCCATGGGTGTGGGCGGATTCACGAGCCACGGAATTCGGATCGCGGGTGACAACATCACCATCCAAAATTCATACATCGGTGTCGATCCAAGCGGTGACGCGGCCAACGCCAACGGCATCGGAATTTGGATTCAATCGGATGGGAACACGATCGACCGCAACGTGATTTCGGGCAACACCAGCGGTGGCATCAGCATGATTGCCGGTGCCGATGGAAACACGGTGACGGGAAACATCATCGGCTTGAACGCGGACGGCGACACAATCATCACCAGCACCGGTACGGGCATTGGTGTCAACTCAGCCAACAACGTGATCGGCGGCGACACGCTTGCCGACGCCAACATCATCGCGGGCAATTCCGGACAAGGAATCTGGATCGCGAACGCTGGGGCGACCGGCAACCGTGTCGAGGGCAACTTCATCGGTACCAATGCCGCTGGCGATTCAGGACTCGGTAACACCGGTCATGGCGTCATCGTTTCTGGTGGAGCCAGTGGAAACACGATCGGTGGAACGGGGAACGGCTTGGGGAACGTCATTGTCAACAACAACTCCGATGGCGTGCGGGTGCTGGCCAATTCGGACGCGGCAATCCTCGGCAACCTGATCTACGGCAATTCAACCGGCCAAATTGACCTGGTTGGTGTCGGAGCCAACGACGGTCTGATCACAGGAAGCGAGGCCAATGACGGCTACGACTCGCCGACGATCAACGTCGCCAACTTGACGGGCACCAGCTTGCAATTGAGCGGCTTCGTCGGGTCCGCTGCTAACCAAGCCGTTTTCGCAAACGCTCGCGTTGAGTTTTTCAGACACGCAAACGGTGCAGCGCAGTTCCTCGGATTCCTGACCACCGACGCCAACGGTTTGTTCTCGGGAACTTTTACCGTCAGCGGCTTGACGGTGTCGGACAACATCGTCGCGACGGCCACCAGCAGCACCGGGATGACGTCCGAGCTGGGTGCCGTCCGCGGCGTCAACGCTCCCGTCGTGATCACCAACAATGTCAAAACACCTTTGCTGGAAGGTTCGACCGGCAACGTCATCACCACGGCGATGCTGCGGACGACCGACGCGGACAACACCGACGCTCAATTGACGTACACCGTCACCGCGATTCCGACCAACGGAACCCTTCGTCGCAATGGCGTCGCCCTCGCGGCCAATGGAACCTTTACGCAAGCTGATATCGCGGCGGGATTGATCTCCTACGACCACAACGGGTCGGAAACGGTGTCCGACACCTTCAACTTCAGCGTCACCGACGGCAACGGTTCGACTCAGACGGGAACATTCACTGGAACGATCACACCCGTCAACGACGCACCCAACACGATCATCGTGACCGACAACACTAATTTGCTGGTCAACGGCAGCTTTGAAAACGCCGGTAGCAACTGGCCGATCACGGGCAATGCGAGTGTCGTGCCGCGGTCGACCACCGATGGTGGCAGCCTGGTTCAGTTCGGTGCTGGTGATACGCCCGCGACCGGGGTGGTATCGCAAAACATCACGACCGTGATCGGTCAACGTTACACGCTGCGATTCGATCACTGGGCCAATGCGGCGGCACCGACGACGACACTGCAATCGCTCAATGTGCAAGTCATCGGATCGGGGACGCTGGTCGATCGCACGGTCGAATCGAGCGGCTACAACGCTAGCCCGGTGACGCAGTACGGCAACCATTCCTTCACGTTCGTTGCCAACTCGACCAACACGATCATTCGTTTCGCCGACGTTTCCGCGACCACAAACGCGATCGATGGTCGCTTGGATGACGTGCGGGTCTTTGCCAGCACGCCCAGCATCGCCGTCGATGAAAACGCATCCAACGGAACGGCGATTGGTGCAGCTGCGGCACTCGACGTCGATAAAAACGACCAATTCACCTATTCGTTGGACAATAACGCCGGTGGACGATTTGCGATCGACGCGCGGACTGGTCAGATCACGGTTGCCAATGGAAGTTTGCTCAATCACGAAACGAACTTGTCTCATTCGATCACGATTCGCGCGATCGATCGTGACGGTGCGTCGGTCATTCAGGCGCACACGATCGACGTGTTGGATGTGAACGAGGCTCCGACCGTCACCGCGCCAGCGACCGCAACCGTCGCCGAAGGCGGATCGCTAACGTTTAGCGGCCTTGGCGCGGGCGTGATCGACACGTTCGATGTCGACGGCGACAACTTGACGGTCACATTGACAGCTAACCATGCGGGCATCGCGCTTTCGCAAACGACCGGGCTGACATTCACCGATTCGGTTGGAACGGACGGAACGCTGGTGTTTAGCGGTTCGCAGGCGAACATTGACGCCGCACTTGATGGATTGGTTTACACCTCGCAAGGTGGTTACAGCGGCGCGGCCACACTGATCGCGCAAGTCAGCGACGGTTCACTGTCGGCATCCACGACGGTGGCGATCACTGTTTCGCCAGGACAAAGCACGTTCGTATGGGACGGTGGCGGAGCGACGAACAATTGGTCCGACGCATTGAACTGGAACTTTGATCTGGTTCCACAGGCCGATGACATCGTCGTTTTCAACGTCACCAGCGTAAAAAACGCGACGGTGGACGTGAGCTTTGCCGGTGCGGTTTCGCAGGTTCAAGTGAACACGGGTTACACGGGCACGATCACTCAAAACCGATCCCTGAATGTCAGCGGTGACTACACCCACGCCAGCGGCAACTACACCTTCATCGGTCAAACTTTGAACATTGAGGGAAATTACACGCACACCGGCGGCAACAGCACTTGGGGCACGGGACGTCTGGAAGTTGCTGGAAACTTTGCGAACTCGGGTCCGCTTTCGACCTCCGGATCGACGCTGGTCTTTGATGGTTCAGGCAGCCAAACGTACTCGAACAATGGCTTCCCGTTTGGCAGCGTTCAAATCGCCAAGTCGGGTGGAACGTTGAGCCTGCAAAGCAACCTTGATTTGACCGGCAACTTCACTTACACCTCCGGCAACGTTGACTTTGGAACTTCGCAAGTCGGACTGGTCGGATCTTCCGCCCAAACGATCAATGCTTCCGCGTTGACCTTTAACGATCTGCGCATCAACAACGGCTCCACCGTCATTATCACAGGGTCCGCCAATGTTGCGAGCACGCTGACGATTGCGAATGCTGGCACGATCTCTGGCGGACCGATCCAGGTGACCGGCAACGTGCTAACGACGGACGCCTCGTTCACCGGCACGTCCACTATCGTCCTCAACGGAACGGGCAACCAAACGGTTTCGGCCGGTGGCGGCACGGGTGCATTAAGCAATTTGCAGATCAATAAGGCCAGCGGTACCGCGACGCTGTCCGATTCGATCCTGATCGCCGGCAGTCTCTCGCGAGTGGCTGGCACGGTCAACGCGACCGGTTTGAATCTCACCATCGGCGGACCCACCGGCGGCACCGTCGACGGCAACATCGGCCCGGTCAATCACCTAACCATCAACTCGACAGGCACCAAAGCCATCTCCAACACGCTGACGGCCAACGGCGTCACGACGATCCAATCCATCGGCAATCTCAACGGTGGCAAGATCGTGGCGATGGGGAACGTTGCGTTTAACGACAACCTCTACGCCGGTTCGACTCAGTTTGAAATCGGTGGTAGCGGCAACCAAACCATTTCGGCCACGGGCGGAATGGTTCGCAATTTGATCGTCAATAAATCGGGCGGCACGGCAACGCTGGCAAACGATTTGATCATCGAAGGTTCGTTCAGCCGTGTAGCGGGCGACTTGGTGACCACCGGCAGGAACCTCACGCTTCGCGGCAGTGGTTTGAATTTGAACACCAATACATTGGTGCTGGGCAATGTGAACTTCGCCTCGAATGCTGTTTTGACGCTCAACAGCAACCTGATTGTCGGCGGGAATCTGACGCTATCTAGCCTGGCGGGCTCAAGCATCGGCAATGGTTACCAAATTTTTGCAGGTGGCGACATCAGTAGTATCGACAGCACCGTCGCCGGCAACATCGCCATGACACTCAACGGCACCGGCAATCAAACGATCTCGGGCGATGACCTATTTGACGGAACGATCTCGATCAATAAGACGTCCGGCGTGGTAACGCTATCGGACGCATTGCTACTCAACGGCGCTGGTCAACAAATCGTTGTTCAATCGGGCACGCTGAACCTGAACGGCCAAACGATCACGACGGCGGGCAATGTCACCGTCAATGGCGGCACGCTTTTGGCCAGCGGTTCGATCACGAACAACCTCAGCGTCACCACCGGTGCCGTGCAGCTGTCGGCCGCGTCGTCGGGCACGCATCAGTCCATCGCTGTCGGTGGCACATTAGCGATCGGTGGTTCGTCACAGTTGATCTTGGATGTATCGGGCAACACCGCCGGAGGTGCGACCAATGGTTTGCTGACGGCGGCTAGCAAAACGGGTAGCTTCGGCACGCGGACGTTGACCAACAACTCGGCTGGGTTCACGTCCTACGACGACAGCACCGCCACGTCGGTGAACGTGTTCCTGAATACCGCTCCGACGGGCACCATTGCCGATCGCACGGTCAACGAAGACGCCGCACCGACGGTGATCGACATGAACGCGGCCTTCAGCGATTTGCAGCATGCCGACAACCAGTTGACGTTCACATACACCCACACGAACGGTTCGTTGTTCAGCAACATCTCTAATACCGGTGGCGTTCTGACCTTCACGCACGCGGCGGATCAAAATGGTGTTTCGGAAGTCGTCGTCACCGCGACCGACCCACGCGGCCAAAGCTCGACCGCCACGTTCACGTTGACCGTCAATGCGGTCAACGACGCGCCCGACGCGACCGCGCCGGCGACCGCAACGGTTAACGAAGGCGGCACGCTGACATTTAACAGCGGCGATGCGGGCATCATCGACACGTTTGATCTCGATGGCGACAACCTGACGGTTACTCTGACGGCCAACCATGCCGACATTGCGATTTCGCAAACGACCGGACTGGCATTTTCCGACGCCGATGGCAGCGACGGGACGCTCGTGTTCAGCGGTTCGCAAGCGGACATCAATGCGGCTCTGGACGGACTCGTTTACAGCTCGCAAGGCGGCTACAACGGTTCGGCCACGTTGACGACGTTCGTCAGCGATGGATCGCTTAGCGATACCGCGATCGTAAATATCACTGTCAATCCGGGCACCAGCGTTTTTATCTGGGACGGTGGCGGTACGACGAACGACTGGACCGACGCGGCGAACTGGAATCTTGATCGCGTGCCCGAAGCGGATGACATTGTCATCTTTGATGCCACGTCTACCAAAAACGCGACCGTCGATGCCGTGTTCGCGGGAACGGTTTACGAAGTCCGAATCAACAGCGGCTACACCGGAACAATCACCCAGGACCGCGATTTGCAAACTGCCTTCAGTTTCTCGATCGCAAGTGGCGCGTTCGATTCCACCGGATTTGTACTCGATAGCGACGGCGATTTCTTGCATACCGCTGGTACGTTGATCGTCGACAATAGCCAAGTCTACGTCGGCAAGGACTTCGTCAACACGTCGACGTTTAGTGGAACCGGTTCAACGTTGATTTTGGATGGCGCGGCCAACCGAATCGTCGATTCCAGCTCTGCACTCCACACACTGAACATCACTTCGACCGGCAACGTGACGCTGCTGGATGATCTGCAATTGAGCGGCGATTTCACTTACGGTGGCTCGCTGCTAAACACCAATGGCCACGAGCTCGCCATCGTCGGCGGCGCAGGTACCCAAACCGTCGACGCGGCGAACAACAGTTTTGGCGATGTACGCATCAGCAACGGCAGCACGGTCACGTTGGCGAGCGGCTTGGACGTTAACGGTAACTTGTGGATCGACAACATTGGTTCGTTCAACGGCGGCACGCTGAATGTCGCTGGCAACGTGACCGTCAACGACACGAGTTACTCGGGCTCGTCGGCCATCCGGCTCGATGGCAGCGGAGCACAAACCGTTACTGGCGTTAGCGGCTACCAGTTACTGAATCTTGAGATTGACAAAGCCTCCGGCACGACGAGGCTTGACGACACGATGGTCATCGGAGGCAACTTGTTGGTAACAAGCGGCGCGGTCGACGCGACGGCATTGAACTTGGTGCTTTCGGCGGGCGACGGAACGATCGACGGCGACATCGGCAACGTCGCGAGCCTAAACATCGACGCGGCGACCGGCACAAAAACGATTGATGGTGTTTTGACGGTCAGTAATACCACCATCATCACGGCAGCCGGCGTCATCAACGGCGGGACGATCCGAGCGTTCGGTGACGTCAACACGTTCGCGTCGTCGTACACCGGAACGACGACGCTGCGGATCGCCGGATCGAACAATCAATCGATCGCCAGCGGCGGCGACACCGGCATTTTACGGAACGTCGTCATCGACAAGACCGGCGGCACGGCGACATTGGCCGAAGACGCCAACTTGCGAGGTGGTTTCACTTACGTTGCCGGGACCCTAAACAGCGGCAGTTCGGAAATCGGATTCGGCGGATCAGGGCTGAACATCAATGCCGGATCTTTGCAGTTGGGAAACGTCGGCTTCACCGCGAACTCGAACGGCACAATCATTGGCAATTTAAATGTCGGTCAGTTGAACTTGAACAGCATCGGTACGCTTGATGGTGGCGAGATTCAAGTTCGATCGAACTTGATCGGTATCGACGCAACTGTTGATGGCACCACAGCGATTCGCATGATTGGCGGCGGAACCCAGACGATCAACGTGGCCGACACGACTGATGGAAATTTGATTATCGACAAGACGGGCGGCATTGTCTTCCTAGATCGAGATCTGGTTCTGGACGGAACGAATCAATCGTTGGTAGTAGAGAATGGCTGGTTGAATACGAGAACCTTCGCGATCGAAGCTGACACGGTACGGTTGCAGTCAGGTGGAAGATTGTCAGCCGACGGGGATATCAACGGCGACCTGACGCTGGAAAGTGGCTCGATTTTGGCGATGTCCGTCACCGACGCGCAGTTCGGCATTGTGACCCAACGAGACGTCTCGGGCACGCTGACCGTGGACGCGGGCGCGACGTTGCGGCTGAACCTGAATAACTTGAACGCCGGAGGCCTGCTGGACGATTTCATCACCTACGGCAGTCGATCCGGCACGTTCGCAAACATCGACGTGATCAACAACGCCGGGGGCCTGTTCGTTTACTTGGATGATGATTCGGCCAACAAAGCCTACGACTTATTCTTAAACACGCCGCCGACCGGTACGATCGGAAACGTCAACGTCAACGAAGACGCCGCCGACACGGTCATTGACTTGGCCGCCGCGTTTAGCGACTTGGAACATTCCGACGCACAAATCACGTTCACGATCGAAAGCAACACCAACGCCACGTTGTTTGACGCCGTCACGATCGACAACGCCGCCGATTCGTTGACATTGAACTACGCGGCCAACCGAAACGGTTCGGCGGAGATCGCGATTCGTGCAACGGATCCGCGGGGGCAATTCGTCGTGGTGACGTTCACCGTCAACGTTGCTTCGCAGAACGACGCGCCGGTTGTCGTCGACGTGGTGAACTCCGCCATCGAAGACGGCGCGACCATCGCCGGACAATTGACGGTGACGGACAATGACCCGGGTGACTCGCACGTGTTTACTTTGGTCAGCGGAACGAGCGAAGGCACCGCGGTCGTCAACCCCGACGGTTCGTACTCGTTCAACCCGGGAACCGATTTCCAAGATCTCGCGGCGGGAGAGACTCGCGATGTCACGTTCATCTACCGAGCGACCGATAACGGTGTCGGAATGCTAAGCGACGAGGCGACCGTGACCATCACCGTTACCGGAACCAACGACGCGCCGCTGATCACCATCGGTGGCGGCGATTCCACGTCCGCGACGATCGTGGAAACGAACACGACGCTTATCACATCGGGCACACTGACGGTTTCCGATTTGGACTTGTCCGATACCGTCACGTCTGACGTGACCGGCGTCGTCGCCGGCGGCACGGTCGCGGGGCTGGGCAGCAACAGTGCGACGTTGCTGGCGATGCTGGCGTCGACGACCAACGTGATCGACGGAACCGAAACGACGAACTCGCTGTCGTGGAACTTTAACAGCAACGCCGAAGCGTTCGACTACTTGGCGACTGGCGAAACGCTGACGTTGACATACACGATCGACGTCACCGACATTCAAGGTGCCACGGATACTCAAACGATCACAGTTACGATCAACGGTACCGCCGACGCGCCGGTCATTACCGGCGGTCCCGATGCCGTCGGTTTGACCGAGACCGATGCCGGACAAACGACTAGCGGCACGCTTTTCGTGACGGACCTGGACCGCAGCGATTCCGTTTTGGCGGCGGTGGATTCGGTTGCCATCGGCGGCACGGGTGCGACTTCATTGCCAGGCACGCTAAGTGCATCGGCGCTACGAACCTTCTTGTCTGTTGCTCCGACCGCAATCATCGACGATACCGCAACCACGGCGACGTTAAACTGGAACTTTGATTCCGGCAGCGAAGCGTTTGATTTCTTGGCGACCGGCGAAACGTTGGTGCTGACCTACACGGTCGCTGTCACCGACGACGACGGCACGCCGCTGTCGGATACCGAAACAGTCACCGTGACTATCACCGGCACCGCTGACGCGCCGCAGATCGGCGGCGGACCGGCGACGTCGTCCTTGACGGAAACCGATGCGGGACTGACCGACAGCGGATCATTCACCGTCACGGACTTGGACACAAGCGACAACGTGATGGCGGCGGTGGATTCGGTCGGGATCAGCGGCACCGGTGCCAGCAGCGTGCCGGGGACGCTGACACCGACGCAGTTGCAGAACTTCTTGTCCGTCACGCCGACTGCGGTTCTGAACAGCGGAACCAACCTCGCAACGCTGACTTGGACGTTCAACAGCGGCAGCGAGGCATTCAACTTCTTGGCGACCGGCGAAACGTTGATCCTGTCGTACACCGTCAGCGTCACCGACGACGATGCGACGCCATTGTCCGATACCGAGATGGTCACGGTCACAATCACCGG
This sequence comes from Pirellulaceae bacterium, assembly GCA_963836865.1. Lineage (GTDB taxonomy): Bacteria > Planctomycetota > Planctomycetia > Pirellulales > Pirellulaceae > Rubripirellula. The sequence continues at coordinate 102,095 of CAWILC010000009.1, forward strand.
AACGAACGACGGTCCGATCGCGAACGTCGACGTCAATACCGCCGTCGAAGCGGGTGGTATCGCCAACGCGACCGCCGGAACCTCGCCAAGCGGTAACGTCTTGACCAACGACACCGACCTGGACGTCGTCGACACCAAGACGGTAATCGGTGTCATTCCAGGAAGCCAATCCGCCGCGACCGGAAGCGTGAACACCAGCGTCACCGGAAACTTCGGCGCGATCACGATCGGCGCTAGCGGTGCCTACACCTACGTCGTCGACAATGATAACGCGGCGGTGCAAGCCTTGCGATCATCGGCTGATTCGCTGACCGACGTGTTCACGTACCAAATACGTGATGCCGAAGGAGCGACCAGCGCGACGCAGATCACGATCACGATCGTCGGCACAAACGATGCGCCGCATGAACTGACGACCACAGGATTGAGCGTCGACGAGAACGCGGCCAGCGGAACGATCGTCGGAACCGTTGTCGGCGATGATGTAGATTCCGGTGACGCGATGACGTACAGCATCGTCAACGACGCTGGCGGACGTTTTGCGATGGACACCGACGGAACCGTCCGCGTCAATTCACCGTCGCTGTTGAATTATGAATCGGCGACATCCCACGGCATTCGCGTCCGCGTGACGGACACCGATGGGGCGACGCTGGAGCGTGACTTTATCGTGATGCTGAACGACGTCGACGAATTCGACGTTACACCCATTAGCGATGCCGATGGTGCCAACAACATCGTCGCCGAAAATGCGGCGACGGGAACCGTTGTCGGCGTGACGGCGACGGCGGTGGACTTTGACGGAACGCAAAACCAGGTGACTTACGCGCTGATCGATGACAGCGACGGACGATTCCAGATCGATCCGGTATTCGGCCGCGTGACCGTGGCCGATGGCAGTGATCTGGACCGCGAAAGCGATGTCAGTTTTGACTTCACCGTACGCGCGACCTCGCAAGATGGATCGTTCAGCGATGCCACGTTCACGGTCTTCTTGGCGGACATCGACGAATTTGATGTCGACGATGTCAACGACGAAGACCCGACGCTGAATCAAGTCAACGAAAATGCCGCGGTCGGAACTTACGTCGGCATCAACGCGAGAGGCTTTGACGCCGATGCGACGAACGCGACCGTTACTTATTCGCTGGATAACAGCGACGGCGGACGATTCCTAATTGATTCGGCGACGGGCGAAGTATTCGTCGGCGGACCGATCGACCGCGAAGCCGACGGCGATACGCGGACGATCATCATCCGCGCTTCGTCGGTAGACGGATCTTTCCAAGCTCGTGCGTTCAACGTCTACATCGTCGATGTAAACGAGTTTGCGATCGGACCGGTCGCGGACATGAATACTGGCACCAACCAAGTCAACGAGAACGCCGTGATTGGTTCATCGACCGGAATCACGGTACTAGCGGTCGACGCCGATGCGACCGCGTCGGTCGCGTACTCGCTAGACGATGATGCGAGCGGCGGCTTTGCGGTTAACTCGGTAACCGGTGAAATCACCACCTTGAAGGTCTTCAACTTTGAGGCGGCGTCGTCCTACAGCATCACCGTGCGAGCGACAAGCAGCGATGCAACATCAACGACACAGACGTTCACCATCGCGATCGTCGACGTGAACGAAGCACCGGTGGCGACGCCGGATGCCTATTCTGTCAACACGTCGGCGCAGTTGAACATCGGTATCGCCGGTGGCGTCTTGAACAACGACTCGGACGTCGACGGTGACCCACTGACCACGTTGATTGTCTCGCCGACCACCTACGGAACGTTGACGCTTCGCAACGATGGGAGTTTGATCTACACGCCCTACCCAGGATTCTTTGGATACGACTCGTTCACTTACATGGCCAATGACGGAACCTTGCAAAGTTCGCCGGTGACCGTTTCCATCAGCGTTCTGGTGGTTCAAAATCCGGTCGATGATGGGGGCGGGAACGACAACAACCAGAACACCGATACCGCCGAGAACACCGTCTCCGATTCCATCAATCCAGGCGTCGCGTTGCCGATGTCGAATGAACAGCCGCGAGATCCAGCCTCCGGTGAGACCGAACCGCCATCGGGTCTGGGAACCAGTCACGCCGATCATCGAGATGACGTTCGCGATGGCACAGGACGAAACGGCAATCAAGCCCGCACGACAATACAAAGTGGTCAAGTGGGACTAGCTTCCACTCGAGACGACAACGACGGCTTGCAACGGTTCCGAACGTCGATGGACAGCGAAAACCGAATCGCGCTTGTAGCCCAGTATGCGACGACTTGGACCGATTGGGAGAACGAGACCGAAATGATCCAGGACGAATCGGGGGGACTGCTGGTCGGCACCGCCACCACAGCGGCCGGTTTGATCTCAATCGGATACGTTTTGTTGGCTCTCCGCGGCGGTGCGTTCTTGACGGCGATCGCATCGGGACTGCCGACGTGGCGAATCGTCGACCCGACGGCACTGCTGACCGCCTATCGTTCGCCCGAACAAGCTGGCGACGACGTGGTCGACAATATCATCGACTGATCCCGGTCATCAGGACTAAGCCCCCGTCCGCGCAACCGTCGATTTCGTTGCGACCGACAGGATCGCCAATGGGAACGCGATCGGCATCGCGGAGAGGTTGGTTTTTGTCATCCGCGTGGTGACGGTGGGCAACACTTCCTGTGAGGTTCACCACCACGTCGTCGACGTGGGCGCCCGCTCGTGCGTCGGCAGTGATCAAGCTGCTTTACTTTTAAGGAATTGGATTGACGTTGGGCAAGCGATTGCTCGCATCGTTTCGGCTCAGCTTCGCGCTACTTTGCGTGGGAGCGAGTTTGATCTTGAGCACCAATGGTTCGGCTATCTGCCGAATCCAGAGGTGGCGAGGATGATTGCGCGTCAACGCCTGTGCGAAACCGTTGCGATCAATGCGTCGAGTCAGATCAAAGCAGAACGTTGGACCGAGCTGAAGCAATCACTGCGTTTGGTCGTCGAACGAGACGAAGAGCTGATGTCGGTCGGGGTTCGATCCGAGTTCGGGACGCTGCGTTTGGATACCGGACACCACAGCGAGATGTGGCCGTCGCAGGACGACGAGGTCCGCGCCGGCGTTGAGACGGTGACGATTCCGTTGGCGTTTTACAAGCGAGCCTGGGGACAGATCGAGTTTTGTTATCACCGGCCCGATGCGTCGATGATCGATCAATTGTTGACGCACCCGTTGTTCCGCTTGCTGGGATATTTTTTCGTCGTCGGCATTTTTGCTTATTCGTTCTTTGTCGCTCGAATGATGGGCATCTTCACTCAGACGCAGGTGGTTCCCGACCGAGTCCGTCAGGCGCTCGACACGCTGGCCGAAGGCTTGTTGATCCTGAACGAGGCCGGTCGCATCGTCTTGGCCAATCGCGCGTTTGCGAGTTTGGTCGGCACGGAGTCGAGCGAATTGAACGACGCGAACGCATGTGATTTGGCGTGGATCGATGATGACGTTCGCGAGGAAGGATACCCCTGGCAGTTGGCGACCGAGCAAGGCGAAGTTCAAACCGAACGCATGTTGCGATTCACGCTGCCCGATGGATCGCAGCGAATCTTTTCTGTCAACGCCGCACCGCTCGGCAAAGAGGGCAGCCAGCGTGGGGCGCTCGCGACGTTCCGGGACGTGACCCACGTCGAAGAACATCGCGTCGAACTCGAACGCATGCTGACGCTTCTGCGCAGCAGCCGCGACGAGATTCAACGCAAAAATCGCGAGCTTGAGATTCTGGCGACCCAGGATTCCTTGACGGGCTGTTTCAACCGCCGAGCATTCTTCGAGAAGTTCGAGAGCATGTGGGGCGAAGCGTTCTCGATGAACCAGCCGTTGTCGTGCATCATGGTTGACGTCGACCACTTCAAGAACGTCAACGATACTTACGGGCACCACACCGGGGACGAAGTGTTGCGAGCGGTGTCGGCATCGATCCGTCAATTGCATCAGTCGCATGGACTGGTATGTCGATACGGCGGCGAGGAGTTCTGCGTGCTGCTGCCGGGGATGAGCTTGCAAGAAGCGCTCGCGCAATCCGAACGCACTCGTCTGGCCATCGCTGACATCCGCTTCGACGATCCCGAAGAACTAACGCTGACGGCCAGCCTTGGCGTCTCTGAACTTCGCTTCGGTGCCCCCGATCCGCAGGGCTTGGTCAACCAAGCCGATGCTTGCTTGTACGTTGCAAAGCGGGAAGGGCGGAACCGTTCGATCGTTTACAACGCCAGCTACGCCGAAGTTCAAGAGACCGAAAAGATCCTTCGGGAAGTCAAACACGATCGCGTCGACATTCCGTATCAGGCCGTCACGGCGCTGGTGTCCGCGTTGTCGTATCGCGATGCGGAAACGGCCGAGCACTCCCGCCGCGTCGCGGACCTTTGCAGCCGCGCCGCCGAAGGCTTGTTCGACCCGGCCGAGCGTTACATCTTGGAAGTCGCCGGCTTGCTGCACGACATCGGCAAGATTGGCGTGCCCGACAACATCCTCCTAAAACCCGGCCCTCTGACACCCGAGGAATGGGAAGTCATGTCGCGTCACGATCGCATCGGCGTTGAAATTGTCGCCGGTTCGTTCGACTGCGCTGGGCTGACGCGAATCATCGACAACCACCACGCGTTTTTCGGCGACCGAGCACGACACGATTCATTGCCGACCGGCGAAGGCATTCCGCTGGGCGCACGCCTTCTGACGATCGCGGACAGCTACGACGCGATGGTTTCCGATCGAGTGTATCGCAAGGGGCGATCTCACGATGCGGCCGTCGAAGAGCTCCGTCGCTGCGCAGGAACTCAATTCGATCCGAACTTGGTGGAACACTTCATCGACAAGGTTTCGACCACGCGAGCCGAGACGGCAACGGGAGCCTTCGCGGTCCGAAAACAGCATTCGATCTCGCTGGGCGCTGAGATCCAATCGATGGTCCAGGCCGCCGCCACCAAAGACTTGCACTCGTTGCAAGCCCGTGCGGCAAAACTGGCGGAGCTTGCAAACGAGTTCGCGTTCGTCGACATCTGCGACGCGGCAATGCGAATCGAACGCGATGCGGCCTCCGAAGCGTTTCAGTGGACGTCGATCCTGCAGCAAACACACACGCTGCTGGACCTCTGCCGAGCAACGCAAAGTCACTCGCTAAAAAATTCGCTTGAACACGATCAAACGCAAATCAACGAAGACGCGGCTCCATAGTTTCAATCCGCCGATTCTTTCGCTTGGCGATACAAAGATCAGCGTTTGAGCAACAGTAATCCGTCGCAATCTTGCAACATGGACATAGGCCGTTTGACACCCCAAAGTCGAATCCGTTTGCCCGAATCGCCCGTGAACGTCTGACCCTCGGGCCGAACAAAACCGTGCTTCCCCGCCAGGACTGTTGGGAACCGCAAAAAATCAATGGCGAATTGGTCCACCGTTCTCCAGTCGATCGGCGGGGAATCAGGTCGACCGCCGAAACGCGATGGCGTGATTCAATGGACACAGCCCGACGTGTTCGTGTACGACACCGATCCGTTCTAAACGAGACGGCGGCAAGGTGTTTTTGCAACGCGATGCACCGGAGCAACCGATTGCACTGCCGGTGCTGGGCAAAGTCAACGAGGGCGACGAGGTCTCGCCCGGCGACGGCATCAATGAATCGGTCAAGCTGCTGCGAACATACGATCGTTGCCTGCTGACCACCGAGGCGATCGGAAACTGGCGAAACGTCACCAGAACCAAAAACGAAACACCGTAGCTGGACCGGCCACGGTTCAGACCACACGTCCGTCGCTGGACCGGCCACGGTTCAGACCACCCTGCACCCTGGCGGGTCCAGCTACATTGGGAATTCAAGTCAGACAAAGCCTTCATCGAATCGTTACGTTCACAGGATTCATCGGCTTGGCCTTGGTTTGCAACGCGGCCGGCGGTTTTAAACTGCGGGATCGCCACGAAATGCTGATCGGCGGCGACCCGTTAGGCGACGGTTTAGACTGCTTATTCCTTTTTGGCTCGGCGATGAATGAGCCTGTTGAAGTTCGTTTCGACGGGTCATCCCTCAACGCACTATTAATTGACGATTTGTCATGACCAAGTCCGAGCAACGTGCGATGACGACGGAAGTTTGGTTGCTGCTAGTCTTTGGGTTTGGTTTCTTGGGGGAATCAGAAAGGGAATCAGAAAGGGACAGGCAAAAGCTAGATCAAAGGATCAGAAAGGAGATCAGAAAGAGATCAGAAAGGGACAGGCAAAAGCTAGAAAAATTAGCCATCGCCGATCATGTATTTGAGGCCGAGGATCCTGCCGGCGTGCCGCAGAACGAAGGCCCCTCGTTACGGAAATGCTCCTGGTCGCCGCCAATGCGAGGATCGGCGCAGCACGAAACCTTTAGGGATCATCGGCAAGGCGGAGACGCGTCGCTTGACGCTACTGGCCAGCTTGCAACGGGCTGCACGGACTGCAGAGCCACTTCGCCGAGCAGGTACTTCACCGCCAAGGCTCTCCTGCCGGCTGCCGCTAGAACGAACGGCCGAACTTCGTCACGGAATCAGAATGCATCAGAAAGGGTCAGGCAAAAGCTAGATCAAAGTCGAAGGATCAGAAAGGGACAGGCAGAAGCTAGAAAAATTAGCCATCGCCGATCATGTATTTGAGGCCGAGGATCCTGCCGGCGTGCCGCAGAACGAAGGCCCCTCGTTACGGAAATGCTTCTGGTCGCCGCCAATGCGAGGATCGGCGCAGCACGAAACCTTTCAGTTGGATTATCGGCAGGCGGAGACGCGTCGCTTGACGCTACTGGCCCGCTTGCAACGGGTTGCCCGGACTGCAGAGCCACTTCTGGCCGCGACGGGTCGCTTCACCCGCCAAGCTCTCGGCTGTTCCGGCTGCCCGCTTGAACATGCGGCCAAACTTCTTCACCAGATCGCACCAATCATGCGAGTCCAAGCCCAACCGGGAGAGGATCGGTGCCAAGTGCGATGGGATGACGCCGTCTGTATCCTCGCGAATCTGACGACCGGTCCAGTCCAGTAGCTCGAGGTAGCTTTGCATCGAGATCGAAAGAAAACCCTTCTTGCTCGCTCGGCGCCCGCCCCCGTCGACGTCCGCCCCGATCGCGTCGTTTCGTTCGCTGATCTCGATTGGGCTCATCCAACCACTCTTCTCGCGACGCCTGCTCCGTTCCCAATCATGAGTGCTCATTCGTGAACGATCGCCACGCTCGTGCAGGTCATCGATACGATCCTTCGCGCCGGTGTACGGACTCGTCTCGGGAGTCTCGGCGATCGCCGCCCGGATCGGGTTCAAGTCGACGTAGGCCGAACAGGCCAACAGCGACGCTTCATCGAGCAGCACAACGGCTTTGTAGCGTCCTTCCCAAAAGTGACCGGTCACCTCGTCTTCGGCATTGCTTCGCCGGGCAATGTTTTCCGCCGTGCATCGCATCCACCAGCTTAAGTCGCTCAGCCGAGTCCGTCGCTGAGCAAGTCGCTCGGGATCGTTGACGATCATGCCGATCTCAGGCTCGGTTGGTTCGGCAGGCGAGCCGTCTTTGTTTCGCCGGTGCGGAAACAGACGCAGCCATCGCCTGGCCACCTCTTCGTCGCTCCAAGTCGCTAGCACATCCGGTCGACTACGCAGGACCAAGTGGATGTGATTGTGCATCACGGTGTAGGTCAGGCAGTCGATCGCAAAGACACTGGCGAGGAACTCGAGACGCTGCCGAATCCATTCTCGACGATGCTCGAAAGACTGACCGGATATCGGATCGTCTCCGCACAGAAACGCCCGACGAACGCACCGCTGCACGCAGTGGACGATCTGAACTTCGGCTGGGTCGAGGACTTCACCGCGGGCAAGTCGGGGCATTGGACGACCTTCGATAAGCGTACGAATGGGCTGAGCAGTCAAAATCTAGCGACGAAATCGATCGAGAACAAGGTTAGTTAATGCCTGTCCCTTTTTGTTCGGTTAATGCCGTCCCTTTTTGCTCCTCCCTTTTTGCTCATCCCTTTTTGCTCGTCCCTTTTTGCTCTCCTTTTTGCTCATCCCTTTTTGCTCCTCGCTTTTTGCTCCTCCCTTTTTGCTTCCCTTTTTGCTCCTCTTTTTGCTCCCTTTTTGCTCTCTTTTTGCTTTCTTTTTGCTCCCTTTTTGCTCCCTGTCCCTTTTGGCTCTGCTGTCCCTTTTTGCTCCCTGTCCCTTTTTGCTCCTTTTTGGCTCTTTCCCTTTTGGCTCTTTTTTGCTCTTCCCCAAGCAGCCCCTTCTCTCTCTTCAATTACCCTTGGCGAAACCGATCCGCTGAGCCAATCGCTTGGGCCAATTGCCGACACGCCGTTGGCTAATTCCCCGGATGTCGTCCGCCGTCACACCCAGCGACTTCCACACCATCAGATCGACGATTCGATCAAATGGTCGACCGTCGAGTCGGTGGCTGCTTTGGCGAACGACGTCGATCTTGCCTCGATCGAGGAAGTCGTGAATGAATTGTTGAATATCCTCAAACTGCTGGGGGGCGAGGTACAGGAAACCCCGACCGGGACGTTCGATGGTGAGGCGATCCAAGATGGTTGCCAGGAGGCCGATTCGGTCGGTGGGTGAATCAATTAACCCCTCGGTGACCCGCCAGAAGCCCAGGCCCATGTCCATCCAACCCCGCCGGCGTCGTTCCGGCGACCAGGCAAACCAACGTTTGAAGGTGTTCTCCGTGTGCGATCGCTTAAAATACAAAGATTCTTTGACATGACGAAAATTGCCGCGGGCCGCCATGTGAGTCAGGAACACAAACTCCTCTTGGCAGCTTTCGTCCTCGGTCACCGGAATCGCTTCGCCCGGCGGCAGGTGCGCCGATCGCATGACCCCACGCAACGGGAGGTAGTAGATCGCCTCGATGAACTCCAGTGCCCGCTGCAGGGCCGTTCCTCCGATGTCGCCCATCTTATCCCGCTCAATGCGTGAACCAAACCATTGCACGTCGGTGAAAGCGATCGAGGCGTGCTGATCCAATTGCATGGCTTGATGCAGCGTCTGCAGGTAGTTCGTTGACGCCAAGTCGTCTTGTTGCCAATAGCAGACGAAGGGACATTGACACTGCTGGTAGAGCCAGTTGAGATTGCCGGGCCATCCGAGTCGCTGGGGTTGGACAATCATTTCAAAGCGTGGGTCATCCAGGAACGGCTTGCAAACCGCGGCCGATTCGTGATCCTCCGCATCCACACTGATCACCGCTTGGAAGTCGACAAAGGTTTGATCGCGAATGGACCGCAGGGTTTCGGCCACCACTTCGCTGCCCCGATAGACTGGCACGGCAATGAAAATTTGCGGCTCACTCATGCCACTCGACGAGTCAACGCCACTCGCCCACGCATCAGCCGCTCGGCCAAACGGTCCGCAAACAGGGGGCCTGAAACGTACTTCCCGGTATCAACGGTGTGGTAACGACCGACCGATCGCGGCCCCACCTCGCACCGCCGGTGGTATTGGCTTGCCGGGTCATCGACGTCGGTGGTGCCGTTGGCAAAGATGATCCCGCTATGCAGCGACGCATCGGCGACCGCCCGGGCGGGCAATTGACCAAGAGAAGGAATCAAACGACTCAATTGTTCCACGGTGACTCGGCGGATCGTTTCTTGTTGGGATTGATTGAGGTCGTGGTCACGGGGCTGAATGGTTTGCTCGATTCCCTGGCACCCAACCGGATACCACGACAGCCAAGTTTCGTCGTTGGGGTATCGAACGACGTCCCCATAGGGCCCCAGCACAAACGTTGTATTGGGAACCGTGATCGAAGTCGCACCGGCGGGGATTCGAAGGTAGTATTTTCGCCGAAATGACCACGGGCGAATTGGCTTGATGCCGACCGTCGCATCGATGGCCAAACGGCCACACCAGGCGCAGTTGACGACGTGTTCGTAAGATTGCCTTTGAGAGTCTTGGCCGCGTTCGTATTGCAAATCGACTTTGGAGTCTTGGTTCCACGCGGCGACGACGGAAGTACCCAAGCGAACCTTGATGCGAGGATCATCGGTCACCCGGGCGATCAGTTGATCGGCGATCGCGTTGGGATCGACCGCGACCTCAGCGGTTTCAAATGCGGCAATGACATCGCGCGGGTCGTATTGGCGGGTCCATTTGTCGTCGCTTAGGCGATCGACGCGTCCAGGCTTTGACATACCAAAGTAATCGGATAGCGTTGCGGCGGCGGCTTGATTGACAAGCCGACCGATCGCGGCGTACCGTGCGGAGAGTTCTTCGGGATCAAGTAAGCTGCCTCGATGCACCGCGTAGGTGAAGGGACGCGAGACCTCCAAGTGGCCGCGGTCACGCTCCAGCCATTGGGTAATCAACGGAGCGAAGCAGGTGGCGGCTTGGGCCATCAGGCGAGCGGTCGCAAGGCTGGGATCATTGGCGTAGACAAAACCAAGGTGAATCTTCCCTTCGTTTCGCCGAGAAGCGCCTTGCATCAATTCGGCATTCGCCTCAAAAAGCTCAACCTCCGCACCCCGCCGGGCCAGCGCGATCGCCGTTGCGATGCCTTGAATTCCGCCACCGATCACGGCAATTGTCATGGCTGTCTGCCCTCCCGAGCTTCACTTTATGTCTGTTTCACTTTATGTCTGTTTCGCGGTCTGTCTGCGTCGCGTTATGACTGTTCCCAGCAATAGCAAACCGGTGACGCATTGGGCAACACCAATCGGAGAAAACTGATCGGACGACACTAATCGGAGAAAACCTCTCTAGTTCCCAGGGTCGTTCAGAGCGACGCGTTTGGTCGGTGGTTGATGGGGAACCACCAGACCGACCGGCTCCGAAGTCTGCGAATTTGATAGTCAATTGCGCGCCACGGACCCTCCCCGCGTGGAGCAAATTCCCGCGCGGCGTTGGACAAGCGAATCGCTAAATCGTTCGACGGATGTCTTTTGGCCCGACGGGCTTCATTCAGTAGCGTCCGTCGAATTTGATGACGAAGCCGTGAGGCCGGAACCCCCGATTTGATTAGCCCATCTTCTTCGATCGATGACCACTGTGTTGCCGGATCAGTTTCGCCGCGACACCGGGCTTCGGCAGACCACTGGCACGCGACCCGACCAATCGTTTGACGGATAACGCGTTGCGGATCGATCGCCGCCGCGCCCCGCCGATATTGCAGTAAAACCTCGGGAACATTACCAAGCGAGAATCGCTCGGCGACGCGGAGCCACAAGTCGTAGTCTTCGGCCAGATCGAAAACGCGACGGTACGGCCCAGGAACCTGTTCGATCGCCTCCCTCCGAAACATCATTGCCGGATGGCACATGGGGTTTCGCGTTCGCAACTCCTTCCGGATGACCAGCGGGTCGCTGGGCGGACGTTGCGTCCGCAAGATTCGGTCGTGATCGTCAATCATCTCATAGGCCGAACCGACCGCGGCCAACGTTGGGTTGTCCCGCAAGTAGCGCATTTGAGTTTCAAAACGCGCTGGGAGCGAAAGATCGTCCCCATCCATTCTCGCGATGAATCGTCCGCGAGCCCGTGAGAAAGCCAGATTGAGCGACCCCACGATCCCACGCTCGTTGGATTGCCAACGTCGAATTCGATTGTCCCGCCTCGCCGCCTCGGCGATGATGGAACCGGTCGCATCGGTGGACCCATCATCGACAATGAGCAATTCCCAGCCCGCGAACGTTTGAGATCGAATCGACTCGATCGCTCGGCCAATCCCGCGAGCCTCATTGCGGACCGGCATCACCACGCTGATCATCGCCGTCATGCTGCCGCTCGACGTGGCTTGGCGATGGACGGTTCACCGAGCACCGATGAGCCGGTAACGCGACCGACAAATTCACGTCCAAACGTCTGCCAGGACCGAGGCTTGAAACTCTCGGCGATCGAGGCTTCCAGATTCCCCACCACGCCCCGGTCGGTGATCCAGTGAAATAGCGTGTCGTGCCAGGCTTTGAAATCGTAGGGATCCAGGTGGATCGCGAGACCGTGACCGGCCTCAGGCATCGACGACGTGTTGGAGGCTAGGCAGGCCTTGCCGTGTTGCAAGCTCTCGACGATTGGCAACCCCCAACCTTCATACAATGAGGGGTACGCCGTCGCCACGCAATTTTCGTATAACCACGATAAGCCGGCATCATCGACGTCATGCCTTACCAACAAATGGTCACCGATCAATGGATCCAGTTCCAATTGATCCAGCAGATCACCGGTCAGCCATCCGGGGGCACCTACGATCAGTAATCGCGGTAGGTCGCGATGCCCCTCTTCGGCGAACCGCCTCCAAACGTGATAGAGCAATTGGAAGTTCTTACGGATTTGGATGGTGCTGACACTTAAGACAAAACCCCGCTCCAACAAATCATCGGGGAGGTTGTCCGGGCGGCGACCGCACCTGGGCGGATCGGCCCCCAGAAGGATGACCTCGGCGTTGTCGCGATACCGATCGGTTTGGTTGGCAAAGCAGATGAAATCGTCCCGGGTGGCTTTTGATATGCAAGCGACGAACGTGGCGTGTTTGACCAGAACCTCAGCGAATTGCAAAAATCGCTGGACCGGAACCGGATCATGAAAATGATGGGGGAACTTCCATGGAATCATGTCCGCCAACACGGCGACCAATTGGATGCCGCCGGTTTCGCACAACTGGGCCAACCAAAGCGGGTCGATCGTGTCCCAGGTGCTGCCGCTGATGACCAAGGAGTCCCCGGGTTGCAAAATGGGGTTGTCGGGTTGGGGCCGGAGCGATTGAATTTGACGACGAACTGGATTTCGGATCGCCCGCCGAAACCCCTGTTCGATCCACCGTCCGATTTGTTGGATGGCGTTGGGATTGGATCGACGTCGATGGTTGGTGGACGGTTGATTGGTCCCATAATCCTGGACCACATCGGCGACGGTTGATCGGTCGATCCGTTGCAAGGTTCGGGTCACCTGATCAAACTGGCAAAAGGACGTTGCTTCGGCGGGGAGTTCCAATGCCGCGCGTAGCGTGTTGACTTCCACACGCGTCAAACCGACCGGGCCGCAGCGACGCATCTTCAGCGCCGTGGTGGCGTCGAACCAATACCGATCGGAGCGGTGCGATGACACGTCGGGGCCCGGTCGTCCGGTCGTAGAACTATTCTGATCGTTTTGCATGGAAGTATTCTCCTAGAGGAGCGTTGTCGTCGGGTGTCATGTCGTCGGGTGTCATGCCGCTTGGGGAACAGCCCATTGATTCAAATCCGGAACCGATCGATTCAATCGATCCTTCGCCTTGGCAAACACCAAAGCGGCGGTCAAACCGTTCATGCAATCGTTGTGTTGCAGCGGGCAGGATCGGTGCCAACACGGTGAACAACCCATGTCCCGGGTCACGATCGTTTCATGAGCAAAATCGCTGGCGGACGCTTGAGGATCGGTGGGGCCAAACAGCGTGACGGTCGGAATCCCGAGCGCGATGGCCAAATGCCGAGGACCGCTGTCGGTTGAGATCGCCAAAGTGGATCGCGCCAGTAAGCCTCGCGAGAGTGCGATGGGCAATTGATCGCAACGAGCCATCGATCGGACGTAGCGGCGATCGGCGGTCGTCTCGGTGACGTGAGCTTCGTGTCGTTCGGCGGGACCGCAATGAATTACAACATTGTGTCCCCATTGATCATGAATCATTTGAGCCAGTCGTGCGGCCTGGGACGGCGGCCAACGTTTGGAATCGCCGTACGCGCCACCGCATTGGATCGTGGTCGTCGGCTGCAGATCATTGAGACCATTGCTGCGGAAAAATTGATCCGCCAAATCGACATCCGCTTTGGTCGCCCGCAGTCGTAGCATTCGGTCGATGAGGTGGCCCTCAGGTGCCGAACCGATGAAACGTTCAACGACATTGAGATAATTATCCACGGTCGACCGTCGGCGGAATTCTTGACGCCCCGGTCGCGCGATGGCGTCCGTTAGCATCCATTGTCGCCACGCGGTGGCGTAGCCGACCCGCCGGGACGCTCCGGTCAGCACCGCTGAGAAGGCCGTCAAGAAGCTGTTGGGAAAAATGAGTGCCGCGTGCGGGGCATCTCGCCGCAATCCTAACGCCGTCAATCCGCGATGGAGCCTTCGGTATCGACCGATAGGGTGAGGATCAAACGCGTCGACCAGGTCCTGGCCCATCAAGGTTTGGCACGCCACGGAAGTTCCGATCGCCCGAAGCGTCTGGTTGGGGCACGACGCCCGCAACAAACGCAGTGCGGGCGTCGTCATGACCGTGTCGCCAACGGCGTTGGGCAACAAAATGACAATGCTCATTGATTCACTCCAACAGCGGGGGCGAGCCAACCCGCGGAGGCGAGCCAATGCATCCTAGGCGAGATCATGATTAAGCCACGCGTTTGAGGAATCCGTTGGGATTTTGAGTGAACAGGAACCGTTCCCTCTGAGTGTCCGGTTCAAAATGATCGGTTGATTGCAGGAAGCTTTGGATCGCTTCCATGGGTCCAGGTCCGTGACGTCGAAACACCGGATGCCCGTTGACGCAAGAATCTTCAACAATCATGTAGTCCCCCGGACCGACGAATTGCTGATATAGCTCCAACTCATTTAGGACGTGATCCCGGCTGTGATCACCATCGAGGATGACCAAACAACGCTGCCGTGAAACGAAGTCCTTGACCGAGTCGACGATGGTCGCATCAGTACTCGAACCTTTTAAATAGTGAATCCTGGGATGTTCGGGGCGATGGTCATAGTCATGAGGATCGATCGTCAAGACCTGCCCGTGTCCAAGCAGGTCCAGGATGCTGGCCAGATACAGTGCCGAGCCGCCGCGGTAGGTCCCGCTTTCAATGATCCAGTCCGGTTTGAGTTCAGCGATGATTTCTTGATAGACCCAAAGGTCATTGGGTGACTTCAACATCTCATGGCCGAACCAATGCAGACTCAACGCCCCGGGACTGGTTCCCCGCTTGTGACCTTTTCGCCAGCAGTCGTAGGTCAGTTTGGTAAATGACCGGGTAACCAAACGCTCGTACCAGGTCATGGGACGTCGCGTTTGATTGGGTCGAAATGATCCGATGGGAATCTTGGTCATGGGAACGCATCGTTCGAAAAGTGCGGGGTTGCGGTTGCCCGGAGCAACCTCCAACCTGTATCCAATGTTGGGTGAACGCCACAACCCCAATTGACCAAGCTGCTGTTCACACCGAGGTGCCATAGCATGGATGTTGCCATCATCGTTCATCGCCTCAGCTCGCATCGCGGCGGAGCGGAGGGTTGGACGTGTCAGTGGATTGGCTGGCTGCGACAGCGCGGCCATCGCGTCCATCTGGTCTCATCGGTGGCTGCCCCAAACGAGGTGTCGTCATTGCTCAGCGGGCAAACGCTGTATCCGATTCGCGACCGTTTTGATTTCGCGGCGGCTGTCGCTCAGCGTTTTGACCGCAATCAAGTCGACCTCGTTCATGACATGGGGGTGGGGTATGCCTGCGATCTGTTTCACCCGCACAGCGGCAGCCAAATGGCGATGGACCACGCCCGCGAAGCGAATCTGGGGGTGGCCGGCAAGATCGCCTTTCGGTTGCGACAACGTCTTGGGTCCCGGCAACGCAAACTGCAGGCCCTCGCCGAGCGTCAGTATCAACAGCCCGGCACTCGCTTCTTGGCGGTGTCCAAGAAGGTGGCAAACGATCTGATTGAACTGCATCATGTGTCCCCCGATCGCGTCGACACCGTCTACAACGGGGTCGACACGCAGCGGCTGAATCCGATCCGGTGCCAACCCTTACGGCGAGCTGCTCGGGAGGGTTTGAAAGCGACGCCGCAAGAGATGGTTTTGCTAACGATCTCGCATAACCATCGCCTCAAAGGGGTGCCGTTGCTCATCAAGCTCGCTGGGCAAACCTCGCTATCAAACCTTCATGTTGTCATTGTCGGGGGGCATCGACAGCGGCCTGGGTATCGCCGACTGGGAAACAATCGGATCACCTGGACCGGCCCCGTCGATGAGGTATTGCCCTACTACGCCGCCGCCGATTTGTTTGTCCTGCCGACGCTCTACGATGCCTGCAGCCTGACGGTCTTCGAGGCGATGGCCTGTGGCGTGCCGGTCATCACCACGCGCCAAAACGGAGCGAGCGATCGAGTCACCGAGGGTCACAGCGGCTACGTCATCGAATCGCCCGACGACCTGCCGACATTGACGCGGCATGTTGAAACGATGCGATGCGAGCGTCGGCGTTTGGAAATGGGCCATCACGCCCGAGCCGCCGCAACGAACAATACGTCGGAAGATAACTTCTTGGCCATCGAGTCGATCTATCACAAACTTGTTCACGGACGCATTAATGCCTAAAGCGTTGCACGAATACACCTGGCGGGATTGGCGGCGTCTGCGGCCCTTGGCCCACCGTGTGAAAGAACACCGGTACCGTCGTATTGATCGGCGCTATTTGTCACGGCAGCCCCCATGTCCGGAGCCACCATGTCCGGAGCCGTTCTGCCTAGCATCCTCCTGTTCGGGCGTGGCGTCGACCCGCGATGCGATTGGTGGACAAAAGGCGGTGTTTTCAATCGCGTTCAATGATCCCGAAACCATTGAGCTGCAAATCAGAGCCATCCATCGCTTCTTGCCATCGGTGGTTTACGTCGTGGTTGACAATTCGTCCGATCCGGATGCGGCAAGTCGCATTGGTGAGCTTTGCGACAAGGCCCGCATTGCGTACGTCAGACTGGCACCCAACCCGTGGAACGGTAGGAACGCCAGCCGCTCACACGGGCTGGCAATGAATGCCGTTTGGCAGCACCTGGTTCGTCCCGGAGCCCCCACCCAGTTCGGCTTCATCGATCACGATCTGTTCCCGACGGCCATGACCGATCCCTTCTCGCAGTTGGGAGAGGATGTTTGCTATGGAGATCAACGATGGGCCGGCTCCAAATGGTTTCTTTGGGCGGGCTTTTGCTTCTTTGACACTGTGAAAGTAAACCAGTTGGAAGACGACTTGGATTTTGGTCTTGATTGGTTCGCCGGTTTGGATACCGGGGGTGCCAATTGGAAGACGCTCTATCGACATCTCCCGCCCGCCGCCATGAAGCAACGCCGCATCCGCGAGGTCGCCGTTTGGGAGGACGTGGATCCAAAATTGGCTTACTTTGAATGGCGAGACGATTGGATTCATGAAGTGGGGTTGGCCGGCGATCGACAATACAAGGAAAAAAAACGGTGCGTTCTCCGAGAAATCCTTCATCGCAGCGGCATCCCTGATCGCACCGGCGACGCGGAGCCAACGGCCCGACCGTTCGCCCCCGAGCATCATGCGGCTAGCTCGGATGATGGGTGCATGACAGGGTTTGTTAGGAATCTTTGAGTTTGGTCTTGCGTCGGCGGTGGCGGAAACCGTCGTTTCGGGTTCCCCGACGTTTCCAGAAAGCGTCCCGGTCGTGCGTTTCGCTTAGGTCGTCGGCTTTGAGTTGTAGCAGCGGTTCAAGAGACTCGTCACGCCAAAACTTCTCGGTCCCTTTGATCCGGTGGTTGATTTGTTTCTGAGTCGATTCCACTGGCGAAGTTGTGATCGGAAGTCCACTCTTGCGGTACTCGGCGTACTTCATCCGCTCGGCATTGTTGCTCAGATACGTGATCGCTCGGCGAACCGCTTCAGGAACCTCGACTTGACCGGATGCGATTTCCTCAAGCGCCGCGATCACCCGGTTCACCTCGCCAGACCATACCCAGTCGAGCCACACCAGATACAACGCCCAACCGTCTTGGATATGTCCACGCGAAGCGATCGCCGCAGCATAAACATAACTCAACGCGTGCATCAAATCCGTGATCGGCGTGTAGTGCGAAAAGTGTTTCGACCACAGCGACCAATTCACTTTCAAACCGTCGCCGGAGATCAGAAAGGGGATCAGAAAGGATCAGAAAGGGACAGGCAGAAGTGAGCATAATTCGCCCCCTAAACCCCAAATGGCCTACGTGGACCTGAATCTCATCCGGGCGGCATTGGCCGAAACACTTGAAGGTAGTGATTACACGTCGGTGCAGCGACGGATCAAGGCGGCCACCGACAAACCAGAAGCCGACGCGCATCTTTCTCCCGTGGGCATCGACAAGGCGTCGGATCCGGTCGGTCCGCACCCTTCGGCGAGCGGCAAACGCTGCGGTAACAAAGGGTTCCTGGCGATGTCGTTCAAAGACTACCTGCAACTGCTGGACTGGAAGGCACGTCAAGTGGCACTGGGCAAGATACCGGGCAAGACCGGAAGCACACCCGGTGACGAATGGAACTATTGGTTTTGGATGCTTGCGCACCTTCTCCAATGACAGATCAGAAAGGGACAGATCAGAAAGGAGGATCAGAAAGGGACAGGCAGAGGATCAGAAAGGGAGGGATCAGAAAGGGACAGGCAGAAGTTAGAAAAATTAGCCATCGCCGATCATGTATTTGAGGCCGAGGATCCTGCCGGCGTGCCGCAGAACGAAGGCCCCTCGTTACGGCAATGCTTCTGGTCGCCGCCAATGCGAGGATCGGCGCAGCACGAAACCTTTCAGCTGGATTATCGGCAGGCATCGACGCGTCGCTTGACGCTACTGATCAGAAAGAGACAGGCAGGAGGTGGCAGGCGGGTGGTGGGAACATTAGCCACCGCCAATTATGTATTTGAGGCCAAGGACCCTGCCGGCGTGCCGCAGAACGAAGGCCCCTCGTTACGGCAATGCTTCTGGTCGCCGCCAATGCGAGGATCGGTGCAGCATGAAACCTTTCAGCTGGATTATCGGCAGGCATCGACGCGTCGCTTGACGCTACTGATCAGAAAGAGACAGGCAGGAGGTGGCAGGCGGGTGGTGGGAACATTAGCCACCGCCAATTATGTATTTGAGGCCAAGGACCCTGCCGGCGTGCCGCAGAACGAAGGCCCCTCGTTATGGAAATGCTCCTGGTCGCCGCCAGTGCGAGGATCGGCGCAGCACGAAACCTTTCAGCTGGATTATCGGCAGACATAGACGCGTCGCTTGACGCTACTGGCCCGCTTGCAACGGATTGCCCGGACTGCAGAGCCACTTCTGGCCGCGGCGGGTCGCTTCACCCGCCAAGCTCTCGGCTGTTCCGGCTGCCCGCTTGAACATGCGGCCAAACTTCTTCACCAGATCGCACCAATCATGCGAGTCCAAGCCCAACCGGGAGAGGATCGGTGCCAAGTGCGATGGGATGACGCCGCCTGTATCCTCGCGAATCTGTCGACCGGTCCAGTCCAATAGCTCGAGATAGCTTTGCATCGAGATCGAAAGAAATCCCTTCTTGCTCGCTCGGCGCCCGCCCCCGTCGACGTCCGCCCCGATCGCGTCGTTTCGTTCGCTGATCTCGATCGGGCTCATCCAACCACTCTTCTCGCGACGCCTGCTCCGTTCCCAATCATGAGTGCTCATTCGTGAACGATCGCCACGCTCGTGCAGGTCATCGATACGATCCTTCGCGCCGGTGTACGGACTCGTCTCGGGAGTCTCGGCGATCGCCGCCCGGATCGGGTTCAAGTCGACGTAGGCCGAACAGGCCAACAGCGACGCTTCATCGAGCAGCACAACGGCTTTGTAGCGTCCTTCCCAAAAGTGACCGGTCACCTCGTCTTCGGCATTGCTTCGCCGGGCAATGTTTTCCGCCGTGCATCGCATCCACCAGCTTAAGTCGCTCAGCCGAGCCCGTCGCTGAGCAAGTCGCTCGGGATCGTTGACGATCATGCCGATCTCAGGCTCGGTTGGTTCGGCAGGCGAGCCGTCTTTGTTTCGCCGGTGCGGAAACAGACGCAGCCATCGCCTGGCCACCTCTTCGTCGCTCCAAGTCGCTAGCACATCCGGTCGACTACGCAGGACCAAGTGGATGTGATTGTGCATCACGGTGTAGGTCAGGCAGTCGATCGCAAAGACACTGGCGAGGAACTCGAGACGCTGCCGAATCCATTCTCGACGATGCTCGAAAGACTGACCGGATATCGGATCGTCTCCGCACAGAAACGCCCGACGAACGCACCGCTGCACGCAGTGGACGATCTGAACTTCGGCTGGGTCGAGGACTTCACCGCGGGCAAGTCGGGGCATTGGACGACCTTCGATAAGCGTACGAATGGGCTGAGCAGTCAAAATCTAGCGACGAAATCGATCGAGAACAAGGTTGGTTAATGCCTGTCCCTTTTTGAGCGGGCTGGGTCGAGGACTTCACCGCGGGCAAGTCGGGGCATTGGACGACCTTCGATAAGCGTACGAATGGGCTGAGCAGTCAAAATCTAGCGACGAAATCGATCGAGAACAAGGTTGGTTAATGCCTGTCCCTTTTTGATCCTTTTTGATCGCCGTTAATGCCTGTCCCTTTTTGAGCGTGTTTTTGAGCGGCCGTTAATGCCTGTTCCTTTTTGAGCGCCTGTCCCTTTTTGAGCGCCTGTCGCCTTTTTGAGCGCCTCCCCTTTTAGGCGCCTTTTGAGCCTGGAACCGACTTCGGTTACCAAAACCGCACGATCTCGCAAAGAATCCAAATCGCCGTCCGCTCGCTGGTCAACCAGACTCGCTGAAACCCGACAGGGCGAAGCGTCCCATTGACCGCTCGCCCTCCTCGCGGGATTTCAGACTTCAAGCCGGTGCGCGAGCATCTCGCTCACGCACTTGACCTATCGATGGTCCACTTGCGCCGGTTACTTGTCGCGATCGTCTTCCAGCTTCTTGGCAAGCTGCTTGGCCTCGTCCAGGTGCTTTTCGACCTTTGGGATGGTCATTTGAGCGACCTGCTTGAGCGCTTGCGGGCCAGTGCTTTCGATGGCCTTCAGTTCAGCCAACATCATCGTGTGGGCGACGCATTGTTGCGATAGAAAAGCCATGTTGAAGTCTTGGCCGTCCAACTTGCCCAGCATTTCCTTGGTCATCTCCAATGCATTGCTGCACGCTTGATCCGCGATCTGACAAAGTTCTTTGGGAACGGTGGGTGCCTGTGACGAACCGCTTTGTGACTGCGTCGTCAACTGTTTCAGTTTTTTATTGACCGCTTGATGATCTTGGACAATCGTCTGACAAAGTTGTTTCACCCGGTCGTTGTCCGTTTCTTTCATCGCCATCTTGGCCAGTTCAATTTCGGCTTCGTTGGCCGTTTGCAACTTTTGAACGAGAGCCTGCGTCACCGTCGGACCTTGCTGGATCGACTCGGTCGCCTCGCGACGAGCTTCGTAACGATCCGACGAATCACTAGCCGTTCCGGTTGTCGTTCCGGTCGTTTGTCGGCCGAGTTGATTGGATTGAAATTGACCGGACTGAATCGGCTGGGTGATTGCCGGGCCGGCAGAGTCGGGAAGGACAGGCGTGGTCTGCTGAGCAAATGCAGTCGAAACACCGGCGGTCGGCACGGTGCAAAGCGAAGCGATCGCGGCGGAAGCGAAACGAACACGAAACTTGGACATGGGGAAATCTCCGAAACGTAACACTGAGTTTTAATGGCTTGCAACAACCGCGTTGCAACCATAACTCCACAACTGCACAACGCGTGCCCAGTTCACGTTTGACGGATAGAAGAGACCAGCAAAAAGTTGTTCTCACTTAGTGTTGCCAAACCACTAAAAGACAAACCCGAGAGTGGCTGTGACGCCGTGGTAAAACACGGTTGAATCGTCGATCGCGATGGACGCCGGATCAAGAAAGCCGCCGTTATCGAAGTTTCCGCCTAGCAACTGGTCTGTTGCGGTCGACACGCCATCGAGCCACAACAACTGGTAGCCACTCGAGAACGTGATCGAATCTGTCAAACGGACCGAGCCGCCAAAGATTAACTCGGCGACCATTGCGATGCTGTCTTCGCTAGCGGAAGCACTCAGCAAATTGAAATTGTCGGTTGCACGGACTGACACGTGGTTGTTGTAGAGACCGATATTCGACGTCACGCCGAAATCGAAAAGCTCACGGCGAAGTAGCAATGCATCGATGGAGAACTGAAATCCGATCAAGTCGTTGTCGACACTCGATGTCGATAGGTCCAGCTCTAGAGAAGTGCCTTCGTCGATGGTGCCCGTGAACGCCTCGTCCAACGAAACGTAGCGAACACCTCCGCCGATGGTCAACCATGATGAAACGCTGCGTTGTAGCATCAATTCGGCCGACTCCAACCGACTGGACAAGCTCGCGTCGAGCGTGTCAGCGAACGTAGGGACGGCTGCCCCTGGATAGGAAAGCGACGCACCTGGAACGGCTTGCGAGCGGTCACCGCCCATGCCATCAATTTGAAAATAACGCCCTGAGATAGCGGTTTTGCAGTTCAAGCGTGCGGCGAGATCGACTAGCACGCCACCTTGGACATCCGAGTCCAACTGCGCCGCGTTGAGATACACCTCATCCGTGAAATCATCCGAGAACAGCACGCCCGAGGAAGGATCATCCCGCTGCAAGAAAATTGCTCCAACGCTGCCAGCTATTTTTTCACCGCCGTCACCGTGCAATATTTGCCGGGCGGCGCTTTGAGCGAACCCATTAGCGGCAAGCAATAAAGCGATCGAGAAGAACGTGGCAATTCGATGCATTTGCAACATGATGCGTGGGGGTGGTAAGGGTGATGGAGAATCCGTCAACGCGCCGCAGAACTTTTTGATAGTTTTGCAGACGCATGGCGTGGCAGCCTGCGACGTACGTGTGGTGCAGATGCCTGCGCACTGTTGTCGTCGGCTTGTTGGCGCACGGTTCTCGAACCGTCAAATGGTTTTTGGTGCAAAACCTTCCATCTATCTAAGCGAAGTCGTCAAAACCGGCGTAATCGGCCCGCGTTTTGCTGTTGGCACGGCCACGCCACGCTAACACCCCCCTCCAACTGGTATTTACCTATGTCGCTGCCCACTCGAGTCCTCTGTTCCCTTGCACGCGCATGCGTACGTCCGTCGGTCGTCAAACGAAGTTCGGCGCAAAAGCGACAGCGAATTCGTCGGCTTGAACGCTTGGAATCACGCATTGCGTTGGATGCGAAATTCAACTTCGGCGGCAGCACATTGACACTGAACCAGTTCACCGAATCGCAGGCGGAATCGGTCACGCTTCAAACCTCCGGCAACGCATTGGTCGTCCGACTCGCCGAAGGCACTTTCTCGGGCACCTCGGCCAACGGGGCAAGCTTGGTCAATCCATCGACACTGCGATTGAACGCGTCCGCCGTTGCAAGGTTGACCAATATCAACATCAACGACGGGGCTCCGAATTCGGGAGCCGATCCGATGGTACGGTTGGGCAATCTGGACTTGCCGAACGTGTCCGTCGCTCTGAACGGAACCGGGAATTTTGTACAGTTGGGTGGGCGCACGGCGACGTTGGATGCATTCTTTGCAAACACGACCTCGGGAAATATTTTCGGCAGCTTGGGCATTGACGATGATGGTTCGATCAACGTTACAACCCTCCGGAACCTGAACTTCGGCGGTGCGGGCGAATTGACTTCCGATGGTTCGACGATCGATTTAACCGTAAGGCAATTCTTTACCGGATCGGGTTCCATCGTCAGCACTCCGGACGTCGGCGATGGTGGAAACATAAAGATCAGCACGACCGGTGGGGCGAACTTCGTCGGGACCATCGACGCATCCGGAGCCGACGGCAGCTCAGCATCTGGACAGATGGCCGCGACCGTTGGTGGAACGGGAGGCAATATCACGATCTCACAGGCCAGCATCGCATCATCGCCGTTGCAACTTGGCACCATCGTTACCGAAGGTGGCGAAGGAGGACGCGACGACACGTCCGCGGGACGGGCTGCGGCCGCGGGGGGCGACGGTGGCGGAGTGACGATCACGGTCAACGGCGACGAAGAATTGATTGCCTCCAAAGTGTCGGCCGATGGTGGCGACGGTGGCCTCCGCAGTCGTCGTTCACTCTCCGCCGGCGGCGGCGGGACGGCGGGCAACATCAGCCTGACTGCTGGTCGGATCGACATCGACAATGTCTTTGCCCAAGGTGGACTGGGCGGCATCGCGACCAGTGGCGGCAATGCCGGCGCGGGCGGAGGTGGCGGTGCGATCACGCTGGTAGCGACGTCACGCGGTGGGCGTGGGTTGGACGTCGGAACCCTGTCCGCCGATGGTGGCCAAGGTGGCAACGCGTCCGGATCTGGCACCGCCGGTGCCGGGGGAGACGCGGGCAATCTCTCCCTGACTTCGTCGAGCGCCGCGATCGTCGGACAAAGTTTGCGAGCCGGCGGTGGCGGTGGCGGATCGGCCCAGAGCGGTCGCGGCGGCAACGGTGGCAGCGGCAACTCCATCGGTCTGTCCTCTGGCGTGAACACCAGTCTGCAATTCATTAACAGCGCTGGTGGAAACGGCGGGATCAGTCAACTCGGACGCGGCGGTAATGGTGGTAGCGGAGGCGGCGTCACGGTGTCATCGACGCGGGGGTTGTCGTTGCGTGAAATCCAGACCAGTGGTGGTATTGGTGCCAGTGGGAACACTGGCGGCAACGGCGGCACGGCCGGCAACGCGACGTTGAATGCTAGCCGTGGTGTGCTACGCATTCGTACCGCGCTCGCCGAAGGAGGACGCGGCCAAAACAACGGCGGTGACGGCGGAACGCTCACGCTGACCGGCGCACGTGAATCGTTCGGGCGGCTCTCCGTCCAAGGTGGCGACGGCGTTTCAGGTATCGACGGTGACGATGGCAGCATCGCGTGATGAATCGCTCGTCCTTAAGCATGTCGCGGCGGTCGTTGCTGTGTCACCGGATCGTCACCAGGTAACGTTTCGCTCGGATAGACTGGGAGGAACTTGGGATCATCCATCGATGTCGTTGGCATCAGCGAAGCAGCAGCCACTTCCGAACGGTTTGGACTGGCAACCTGTCGGAAAAGTGGAACATCATGAAAACTGCGTTCGGTTTTGTCGTGGCGTTTTGCCTAGTTGTTGTGTTGCGGTTCTGGATATTAATTCCAGCAAGCGATGAACCTTCAAATGCGTCCTTGATCGAGGTCGCAAGGAGTGTTTCCGCGGCAAGAGCGAACAATGGC
The DNA here is from genome assembly GCA_963836865.1 of Pirellulaceae bacterium. Taxonomy (GTDB): domain Bacteria; phylum Planctomycetota; class Planctomycetia; order Pirellulales; family Pirellulaceae; genus Rubripirellula. The sequence goes on from CAWILC010000009.1 coordinate 127,029, forward strand.
GACGAATTGGAGCCGGAACGCGACTCATCCCCGCTCGATTTATCACCCCTCGACTCATCACCACTCGACGTGACGACGCCCGCGATGACGCCGGACGAGCTGCACGCGAGGAACACCGAAGGGTTTGCAAACGCCGAGAGATTTGGGCGTCATCGCGGGGGGACGCATGTTTTGACGGAGGAAGGTTCGGTTCGGTTCATCGTAGACCCCATCGCCGAGTCATCTTCCGATGCAAACTCGTCGAACAATTCCTACGGTTTATGGGGAAGCCTGGGGTCTCGAAGCCCCAATGCCCCGCACGCCGAGTTTGAGCAGTTGGCCCTGGCGTCCTTGTTAAACGAACGCAATCCGACTTGGCGTTTGGAATTCATTCAACTGGTCAGTCTCGATCGGTTTTCGCAACCGATGGCTTACGACGAAACCGAATTGCCGACTATGTCAACGCTCGAGAAAGATGGCGTCGTGACCCGTGCCCTGGATCGTTTCGAATTCGATGCCGTCGCCAAACTGCGGCAAGGACAGCGACTCATCACCGAGCGACCATCCGGCCATGTCCGGATGGTCGGCGGCATCTACGCGACCGAAAAATGTACCTCCTGCCACGAGGTTCCCGAAGGCACTCTGCTGGGCGCGTTCACCTATCGCTTTTCGATTGATTGACACGGCCGACGTACATGCTTCGATCGTTCTTATCTTGCTTGATAGGGTGTGACGTGAACGGGCGGGTGGAATTCATTTGGAAGGGGGGCGTAAGTTTCCGTCGGCGTTTCGATCGTCGACTGGATCATCGATTGGGGCGTCGGTGATGCGAGCGGAAAGTACACCTGGTCGGATTCGCTGACGATGACTTCGTCGCTGTCGATCATTTCCAAGAACGCGCTGCCGCCGTTTAGGCGAGGCCGCGGGTGATGGTTCGGGCAATAAGGATCGCAGCAGCTTGGCGTTTGAGGGCACAATTCGGCGTACGGAATCGAGTCCAGCTGCGATGTCGCGACGCATGCGGCGCGTTGTTGTCGGGCGTCGCCGGCGAAGTACGGCGTCACGATCTCGGGCTTTAAGAACACGATCAATTCGCTCTCGCGGACCTGCGTGTTGTGGCTCTGGAACAGCTTGCCGATGTACTTGATGTCACGCAAGAATGGGATCCCGTTGACCGTTTCGGTGATTTCTTTTTGGCGAAGACCGCCCAGCACGAACATCTGACCGTTTGCGACTCGGACAGTCGTTTGTGCTTCGCGGCTGTCGATCGTCGGGCCGCTTGCATCTTTGCTGACGACGACGCTGTACTCGGGTGCGACGATCATTTCGATGGTCCCATCGCGGCTAATGCGTGGCTGGACCGTCAAGATCACGCCGGCCTCCTCGAATTCGGTTTGCGTAAAGACCGCGTTGGATCCTTGAACCGGATTGGCACCAACGATGGGGATTCTTCGGACGATGCGGATCGATGCTTCGCGGCGGTCGCCGACGGTGATCGACGGGTCGGCCAGCAACTTTGCTTCCGACGATTGGTCGAGCGCTTTGATGAAGACGCTGGTGTCGAAGGTGCTGCCGAGTCGTCGCAAACCGAGGCTACTGACGCCAGTCGTGGAAAGGCTTGCCACGCCGAGCGCGTCCGAGAACGTCAACGCATCGGCGGCCCCCGCCGCCGCGCCGGCGGCACCTGTCGCGCCTCCGGCGGCTTGCATCGTGTTCATCGCGAGGTCACGTCCCCAGTCGAGACCCAACTGTTCAAGCTCGTTCAAGTTCACGTCATAGATCATCGCCGTGATTCGAACCTGAGGTCTTGGCCGGTCGAGCTGGGCAACGATTTCGGCGGCCAGTCGTAGGTCGTCGGGAGTTCCGCGCACCATGACGCGGTTTTCTTGTTCGTAAATCGCAACGATCACATTCTCACCGAGCGCCGCTTGAAGCGGCACGGCCAGTTCCGACGCTTCGGTATACTGCGGCGAAAAGTACGACACGCCGGCGATCGAAACGTTGCCGCTGGACGCCGGCGACGGCAACGTTTGCGGCGAGGTCGACGTTGAAGTTTGCGTCGAGTCGGTGACGGTGTTTTGGTCAGGCGTCGGTTCGGGTGAAAGCCCGGTGAACAGTCCACGGACTCGCGCGATTCGATCGGGCGTATCGATCACCAAGACCAGGTCGCTGCCGATCTTTCGCATCGCCCCACGCTCGCTTAGCAACAAGTTGGCGGCTTCCAAGGTCGACGCATCGTCGCGAAGCGATTCGGGCAAACGAAGCGTTTCGGAAACGAACGACGGATCGTCTGATCCGATGCGATCGGCGGACAGAACGATCAGGCTGCTCCCGTTCTTACGATAGCTGTATCCGGACGACGTCAGCACCGCGGCCAGCACTTCCGAAAGCGGCGCGTTGTGGAATGCGCCGCTGACTTCGCCGCTGACGTCTTCGCCGGCGACGATGTTGATGTGCCACAAGTCGCTTAGCATGAAGACGACTTCGGCGATCGGCGTCTTTCGGAACGTCACGCTGCCGCGAGTCGCAAGCGCCTCTTCGACGCTTTGCGAACCGTTGATCGTGCCTGGAAACGTGATCGAACCGGAGGGCTCCGAATTGCCGCTGGCGGCGACCGACGGCATCACGAAGTCATTGGTGTCGGTGTCAGCGACGTCAACGTCGGCGGGGGTGCGGACCGGCGTCCAAGTCGAGCGTGAATACGGGCGGGCCGCAGGACTGGCTGGCACGTTCGCGGTGTCTTGCGATTGGCGAGCGATGCCATCGGCGATCGCGACCAAGGCGGACGACAATCTGGTAGCACCGGGGCGAACGATGGAAGCCGAAGCGTCGACTTGGATCGATGCATGATCGATCGAGACCGCGGCGGTCGCCGGATCGAGTGGTCGCTGGGCGTTCGCGGACGGGGGCATCAGTCCGCACATCATCATTAGCGCCAGCGGAGCGCGTCGACGAATCGATCGAGAACGGTCGCGCACGAACCGATCAAATCTTGATCGGGCGCAGCGCGGCATCGGGGTTCCATTTCTGCCATCCATGGCAACTTTCTCTCGATCTTAATGATGGGGCATGGATTCACCGGCGACATCCTTTCGCCGGCAATCGAATCTTCTCTATCGAACTTGGCGGTCGCCGGGGCGACGCGCCATGTCATCGAACTCGAACTCGTCCTCCGATGTCGGCACTTCTTGCACAGGTGCCAAGCCGAACACTGTCAATCGAAGTTCCAAACCAATCAACTTGTCTTTCGTCGTCGTCGGCAAGATGTTGATCGTTCGCGTCGTTGCCAGCCAGCCTTGTTTTTTGACGCCGGCCAGAACGTTCTTGATCGCGCTCAGCGATCCATCAGCTTGCAGTTCGATGGACAACGATTGCAATTCAAAACGCGAGTCTTGTCCATACAGCGGGGCGGATTCGTTTCGGACGTCGTCTTCGACCATCCAAGAGCGTGTCTCGTTCGGGATGACTTCCAATTGTCGAAGCAACGCTTTGGACGAACGCACGATCTCGATCAATGCTTCGCGAACGGTCTCGGTTCGCTGGGCGGTGATGTTGTGTTGAAGGTACGGACTAAGTTCTTCTTCCAGTTTGGTTTCGACCCGCTGCAGGGCCGCTTGTCGTTGGCGGACCTGTGCGATCTCGCTTTCCAAGTCGCTGATCTCGGCGGCATCTCGTCGGAGATCATAATATTCATCGACCCACGGGACGGCGATCGCGACGATCACGATCAAACTTACGGCTGACACGATCAAACGCGTTGCCCGGTTGGGCCTGCGGTGTTGTTTGTGACGATTGTTCATCGAGGTTCGCCTATGGATTGGTTTCGTTCGGGTCGGCCACGTCGCGAGGACGTCGCGTCTCCAGGCGAATCAAGAAGCGTGTTGCTTGCGAGTCTTGCAGCGGCGTCGTTCCCTTCAGCGCCACCTGAACGACGTCGGGCATCTGGCGGAGCGTATTGACGACTTCGTACACCAGCGCCCCGTCCATCACGGTGCCGTCCATCATGATCGCGCCGTCGGGACCCAAGCGAAAATCGTTTAGCTTCGCCGTGGGCGGAAGGCTGCCGGTGGCGTTGGTCAACATGACGCCCCAGTCCGGTTCCGCCGCTTGCGATTCGATGCGGTTAAAATAACTTAAGTGTTCGCGTCGTCGTCCCAAGACGCCGAACTTGACGTTGCTGGCGATGATCTCGGTCTGCAACTCGGTTCGATCCATGTGCGTGTCGGCGTGTCGCTTTCGTTCCGTGCGGACCATCAGGTAAGACATCAAAACGATCGAGCACGCGACGGCGAGCGGCCAGTACTCGCGAATTACCTTTTGCGAAAACGAGAGGTCCGGCGCACGACGCACTTGCGATAACAAGTCCGGAATCTGGGTGGCTGGTGTTTGAATCAGTAGCGGAAAGACGGTCGCGATGGCTGGCACGCAGTCGGCATTGCGACTGGAGTCCTCGATCTTGTAGATGCTTGGCAAGTCGGGGACGGTAAAAACGATCGGCGTCACGCCGAGCCGATCGCCCAGCACATCGATGGCTTCGGTCGGTTTCTCGCCGTCGCCGCAGATCAACATCTGATTCAGTTCGTTCGCCGTGGCATAAGCGTGCCGGTGGCAGAACCGTTTTAGCCGCGTGATGTGACCGTCGAGCGCGTCTCGCAGACCCAGCGAATTGGTCGCCGTCGCGGGACGATAGTCCAAAAGCAGTCGTCCCGAGCACGCGATGCCGACGTCCCACTGCTTGCCCGTTCCGTCGGCGATCAAGACCGGTTGTTCGCCCCACAGACTTGGTTGGCCGATCAATCTTGCCAGCCCGACCAACGATGGTTCGATCCACATCACTTCGACGTCCGCCTTGCGGAACGCGTCGTACAACAATTGAATGATCGAACGATTGACGACGCCTTTGACGGCATAATCGGTCGTCGCGTCGACTTTCATACGCGCCGCGCCGGTGACTTTTTCGCCGGGGCCCAATTGCAGATAGCGCGGGATGCGATCGGCCAGCATTTCCAGTTCTTGATCGACCTGCGCGGGTGTGCCGATCGTGACTCGCGTGACGCAGTAGTCGCCGTCCAGCGAAACGGCGATCGGTTGGCGTCGCATATGGTGACGCTCGACCATCGTCTCAAGCGCATCGGCCAGTCCGACCGAACCTTCTGGACTCAACCAACCGCCATCGTGTTCACAAACGACCTTGTCGATCTCGATTCGGAACGGACCTTCCGGTGTCGCGGTCGCCACGGCGACTTGCAAAACGTGATGCTCGATGCGCACGCCAAAGCATCGCGTCACCGTCTCGGCGACGGTCGCTTGCTGTTTTGTCGACCTCGGATTGCGAAGAAACGATGACATTGGCGTCTGCGGCTTCAACATGTAGACGAATGACCAGCTCGAATGAATCCATGAAGGCCGGCGGCCCCGACGTGACCGTTCACGCCGTACCGCCCCCACTTGGAGCCTTTCGGCAACGCTTGCCGATCAAATCGATGCAATCTAAGTATCCGGGTCAACGCGCGGGCGATGACGATCCAGCGATTGGGAAGATGCCGGTTATGGCGATCGCGGCGTGCCCGGTCTGTGACACTTCGACGGATCGTTGGGATGACGTTGACTTTGCCGATGAAAAGGATGCATCAGTCAACGATGCCGCATGACGGTCCATCATTGTCGTGCGAGCCTGTCGGCAATCGGAAGGCAAACCCAACCCAAGGATCGAGCGGGAAAAGACTGTCTGTTGTTAACCTCCCGCTGCACAGGAGGGGATTCGGTCTGTGACGCCGGATGACTCGCGGTCATGTGCTTAATGCTCGCTGAAGGTGTTCTGGTCCCGTTTGCGATTTCCTTGCCAGGGTGTCATCCAAGCGAGCACGCCTGAGCCCTTTGTTTGGGATCTGACGCCTTCGCTTGAGCTGTGTGATTCGCTCTCGCCGATCATCCCGCCGTGGTTGGATCGGCGGGCGAGTTGGTTGATCACCAGCAGGGCGTCAAGCGCGGTGATTCGGCCGTCACCATTGACGTCTGCGAACACGTCACTCGCAATCGACTCGCCGATGGCTTGCCGATGAGAAATCGAATTGATGATTCGCAGCGCGTCGAGCGCCGTCGTCCTGCCGTTGTTGTCAGCATCGGTCGGATGGATCAGGTTGTGCAACGGCCGGCGAGTGTTGTCGACCATCACTTCAAGCCCGGCGATCGCAACGCTCGCGAAGGTTCGACCATTCCGCCGCGTCACTACCAATGGGTTCAAATCCGACGGTACTTCGACGGATAGTCTCGCTTCGTTGTCCAAGTCCGAAACGACGGATAACAACGCACTCGCTGGCACGTCGGGGGCAATTGTCAACCGGTCCACACCGGTCTTCGTGTTCACTCGCCAGCGGGCGATCGTTTCGGCCAGCGATTCGCCTTCTCCACTAACAGGTTTGTTCACTCCAATGACGACATTCCGAACGAGTTCGACGAACTCTGTTTCATCTCCATCCCCAGGCCGAATGACGACGTCATCGTCGCCCGCCGAGTAAATCCAATGGCGGTCCAGTGCGACGAGCCGATCTTCGACCATCAACCCAGTTGGCCCAATCACCTGAATCGTCAAACCACCGATGCGAATCTTCAATGCGGCATCGTCAAGTTGGTAAGTGATCGGCAACGTGTTGTTTCCAACCAAGCGAACGAGAGAACCTTTCACCAGTGTCAGAGAAATTCCATCCATCGGAAATTCAGTCGAAGCAACGACGCTCGTAAGATCGAACGTGACGACGGCATCCGGTTGCGTTGATTGCAGATGGATGCCAATCATTCTGGCCGGCGAACCGTCGTAGAGCGATTCGTCGCCGGACAGCACAACGAGTCGGTTCTCGGCAAAGGACCATTGAATTTCGTCTTGATCGCTGTCGAGTTCAATCGTGTTGGCATCCTGCAGCGTACGGACCACTTTCGATGGCGTCCCGTGAGGCATCGCTGTCCTTAAAACGAACCGCCTTTCGCCATCGACGATTTGTCCATAACTGGCACCGGTCGCGTCATCATCCACGAAGACTTGGCGGATCGATCGACCGTCCTCCCCCAATGTAAATGTGCGATCGATCGAATCGACAAAACCTTCAAGTAGAAGAGTGCTTTGTTGAAATCCATGCGGATCATCGATCGACTGGGCTCGGAAATAGCTGCTCTCTGGTCTTGATAGCGGAGGCATTTCCAAAAATGAATAGGTGCCATCGCGATCCAAACGGATCACTCGGTAACCTGTATGAAAGACGATTGCTTCTTTCGTCAGCGCAAACTCACTCAGCGTTTCGCGAAAACGATAGACACCGATCGACGCGATGTCGAAATCGGAAACGCGTATCGCTTGGCTCGAATCATCCGCACGGCTCCAGAACGTATACGAACCGTCGGGCCCGGGAACCACGCCCACCCAAGCACCGTCGAGGCGATACAGCCCAACTGTTTCCTGCTGGGGGAAAGTCAGACCCGAATCATTGCCAAAGAATGAAACCATGCGATCCCGTGACGCATCCGATGTCGCGACTTCTACCAGTGGCCCCTGATTTCCAAGGCCTTTCACATAGACCGACCCGGCGGACTCAAACACCCCGTGGGTTTGATTGGAAAGCGAATCGAAACCGTCTTTGGCGGGCGGTTCGAAGATCATTCGCAACACCGGCGGACTGCCCGCGATTTCCCAAATGCCCGGCTGATCCGCATCGCCCTTGCGTCGGAACAAAATGCGTTGGGCATCGTCGGCCAAAGCGGGACGATAGAGCCATTCAAAGTCATGAAAGCCGAAAGATTGCCCGGCCCAGGAGGTGTCCGATACGAGTTCCACCGACGTGGCATCGTCGCTCGTGCGATACAGCGTCGTCGCCGAGTCGGTTGACAAGAAATACAAGCGGTCGTCGACCACTCCGAGTGGAATTAAAAACCCTTCCCCGCTGATCCCCGTCGTTTGAACCTCCATCAGCTTCTGCGCCGACTGGCCATCGTTGGTGGACCAGAGTTCTTCCCAGCGTGTTCCGTCCGCGCGAATGACTTGATAGCCCGAATGGTAAACGATCTTGCCACCGGCCTTGTAGAAAGGCTGTCCTCGGTCGGTGTAGATCGCTCCGGAAATCAAATTCGAAGGCGTCGGCAATGACGGCGGAATCAACCGATGCAATCCACTTTCCGATGCGTCGTAGGCGAACGCCTGCCCCAACACGGACTGGCCATTGATCACAAGATTCCGCGAAAACGCGATCGTCGCGGCATCCAATTTCCAAAACTGATCGTTCAAGAAGTTTCGACCGTCACGGATTGCTTCCGCATGAAGATCGGCCTCCGAAACGACTTCATCGACCAGCGATACGGTGGTGAGATAGGAGTCGGCAAATCGCAACTTAAATATCGAAGCCTCGTCAATTCCCTGCATGAAACCGATCAACGAATCTTCGGCAACAACATCGATGGACAATCCCAGCCAGCCATCGGTTGCGACGCTCGCCAAGACCGCACTGGTGGACGAAGCAATGTTGAACTGCATCAAATCCGTTCGAGTCGGCGTGATATAGGTGAAAAACAGTTTTTCACCGCGAAGGATGGGCGTTCCGATTGCTTCGTTGGCGTTGCCCTGCAGGATCGTCGTGACGGTCCGTGCTCGCGTGTCCGCCATCATCAATCGTCGAGCATTCCCGCCGGTTGATTCGACATAAAAGAACCGGTCGACGCCGACGACGATCTGGCCGTAAAGCTCGCGAACCAGATCGGTTTGCGGAGTGATGAAATCAAGCTTCGAGGTGACATTCGTTTCGACGTTGGTGACTTGGAAATCACGTTCAAAAAAGTTTTTACCTGCCAGTGTTAATATGGATCCATCGGAAAGGGTCACGGGACTGCTGTGGATACGTCCTGCGGACGCGACCGCTTCGGTGCCCAAGACGGTTCCATCGGTACGATGGAGTTCAATGCCGGTTTGGGTGGAAGACGCAAATAAATACTGTGAACCCGAACGAGCAAAATCATTTTGAAGCAACGCTCCTTGGCCCAACTTTTCCACGGTGCCCCGACGATCGATCGTCAACACTTCACTGCTGCCGCTGACGGAGGACACGAACATGATCTTGTCGTCGGATAATCCAATCGCGTCGGTCACCTCGCTGGTCGCAAGCACTGCATGATTGGCAAACGTGGTTCCCTCGGGTGTGCCGTCGGTGAAGCCGTAAAAACGACGGCGTACAGAATTCGTATCGCCACCGATGCTTGTTGCGGAGAAGACGAAGACTGATAAGCCCGAGGTCGTCGTTTGCATGGAATCGATCGAACCGAAACGCCAGACTCCCGCAACGTCATCGGCGAACGATTCATTATCTCCCAAGTACTCGATCACATTGCCGCGATCGCTAGCGGCCCAAAGTTGCGAATGCGACGGGTCGTTGTTGGATCGCGCCGATCGCTCGAAGAAAACTCGCACGCCGTCGTTGACGAGTGACGTTTGCAAACCGCGTTCGGTGAAGTCGCGTTCGATCACGCGGATGTCGTCCGCGATCATGCGAGTATTTGCTGCCGTCCCATCGGACCACCAAAGTTCCGAACGTTCGACATCCGACAAACGGATAAAGTAGACGCCGCCGACGACTGGCGTGATGGAGCGCAGTCGTGATCCAGTTTCACCCGGCGTCAGATCCAGAACAATGCGAGGCGAGTTGCCGGCCGGATTGGTGGCCCACAGTTCGGCACCGTAACGCGCGTCGTCCCGTACAAAGAAGATGCCCTGGTCGGAGGACGCGGACTCGTTGACCTCGGCGCGATAGCCCAGGTCAACGACCACTTCGCTGCTGGCGTCAAACAGACGCCGCGTTTCGAGCGTCTCCAAAAACAATGACCTAGAAACCCGAGCACCACGACGACGAGTAGCCATAGAAATCTGTAAAACCAGACCGAGCAAGGTGTTGATGAATCCGCACGTTTGTGATGCTAATACGGTTTTCTCTTTGCAGCTAGCAATCTGGGCAGAATCTTCCGCCGAATTAAGGAACTTCTGGGCAAATGATTCGGTGGAATGGGGGGACGAAGCATCGCGTGACCAGTAAGTGATGCCTTTGCGCAAGTGGATTGGCCGTTTGGGCCGCTAGCCCCGGTGGTGTGCGAGAACCGTGGCTAACGCCAAAACGGCTAATGTCCATCGGCTCGATTCGATCTGCTTAGAATGGAGGTCCGGCTAACCACCCTTCGACTATCAAGGTTTGACGTGTTGCAAATTTTCCACCGAGTCATCGTCCCGTGCACCTTGTTGTTGTCGATTTTAGGTAACGCATCATCGTTCGCGGAAAACCAGTTGCGTGTCGGCACGTCGGTCGTCGATGTGACGCCACGGAAGCTTCCGATTTCGATCACCGGTTCGATCGCGGTAAAGTATTCCGACCGCATCATCGATCCGTTGTCGGTTCGCAGCATGGTCGTCAGCGATTCGCAGCGATCGGTCGCAATTTGCGTTGTTGATAATTGTGCGATTCCGCAAGCGATGGTCGACCGGGCGATTGCGTCGGTCGTGAAGCAAACGGACTTGACCGCCGCCGGCATCGTCATCGCCGCAACCCACACGCATTCGGCGCCCGCCGTGATGGACCTCCACGGCAACGATCGCGACGACGATTACGCCGCCTTTCTGGAAGCGTCGATCGTGCAGTCGATTGTCGCGGCGTCGAAGAACCAACAGCCTGCCAAAGTCGGCTTCGCGACGGTCGACTTGCCCAAGTGGACTCACGTGCGACGTTGGCTAATGAAAGACGGTACCGCGCAGGGGTATCCCTTCACCGGTCGCGATGGCAACCGCGTTCAGTTCAATCCCGGTCACAAGAATCCGAACAAGATACGCGCGGTCGGAAAGCCCGATACGCGATTGACGGTGTTGGCGTTTCATTCGATCGACGATCGTCCCATCGTCGCGATGACCAACTACAACACGCACTACGCCGGCGTGCCGCACATCTCGTCGGATTACTTTGGCGTCGTCGGTCGTGGTTTGGGGGCCGCCATCGGTGCGGGCGACGACTTCGTTGCCATCGCCAGCAACGGCAACAGCGGCAACGTGAACTGCATCGACTTCACGCGGCCCGAAGCCGTCTCGTTCACGCATCATGATGTCGGAAACGATGTGATCGAAGCGGCAGCGCGAGCTTACAAGTCGATCGAAAGCTTCACGTCCGATGCGACGGTTGATTGCGTCGAAGGCACCGTGCCGATTGAGCTTCGCAAGGCCAGCGAGGCCGAAGTCGCGCGAGCGCGGCAGGCGACGGCGACTTGGTTTGACCAGCGGGGACCGCAAGACTGGCCCGAATCATACGCGCGTGAAACGATCAAGCTGACCGAGTACCCCGACACGATCGACCTGCCGCTGCGAAGCATCCGCATCGGTGATTTTGCGATCGGTTCGATCCCCTGCGAGGTCTACGCGGAAACGGGAATGACGATCAAGGATCACAGTCCGTTTTCGGAAACGATCGTGATGGGCTGGGCCGGCGGCTACTGGGGTTATCTGCCGACGCCGGAAGCGCACCGGATGGGCGGCTACACGACGTGGCGTTGCCGAAGCAGTTGCTTGGAAGAAACGGCCGAACCAAGAGTCGGTGCCGTGATCGACCAGCAACTCTTGGAACTGAGCCGTCGCCAAGACAAACTATTGGTCGCTAAACCCGTCGCAAAGCCATCCGATCAGGATTCAACCGATCAGGATTTAATTGTCGTCGCCGATGGCTTGTCGATCGATCGAGTCGCCGCCGAACCGCTGGTCGTGGATCCGATCGCGGTTCGCTTTGATCGCGACGGACGAATGTGGGTCGTTGAAATGCGTGACTATCCGGTGCCAACGCCCGGCCAAGAACCCGCCGGACGGATTCGCGTGTTAAGCGATGATGACGGTGACGGCGTTTACGATTCGGCGATCACGTACGTCGACGGGCTGGACTTTCCAACCGGAATTCAACTTTGGAAAGACGGTGCGATCGTGACGCTTGCCGGGCGAGTCGAGTTCATGCGGGATCGCGATCAGGACGGGCGATGCGACGATCGCGAAGTTTGGTTGGCGGGGCTGCACGAAGGCAACGAACAACTCCGCGCCAACCATCCGACACTTGCCGCCGACGGCTGGGTCACCATCGCAAGCGGACTTCGCGGTGGAACGGTGCGTGGCGTTGGCGAAGGTTGGTCGGACCAAGCCGATGTCAAAATTGACGGTTGTGATCTTGCGATTCATCCGACGCAAAAATGTTTCAAAGCCGTTTCTGGAAACAGCCAGTACGGACTTTCGATCGATGACTTCGGACAACGGTTCGGGGTCAGCAATCGAACGCCGATCCAAGCGGCCACGTGGTCGGTGTCGCTGTTGAAACACGATCCATGGACCGGTCCGGCTGCGGCGGTGTCGTTATTGGCCGCCGCCGGCGCGGAAAGCGAAGTGAGACCGCGAATGGCAACCAACGTGACCAGCCATCTTCATGCCGGCCAATACAGCGCCGCGTGCGGCATCCATCGAATCGATAGCACCGCGATGGGTGATTGGAACGGCAGCGTGTTGGTGTGCGAACCGACCGGATACTTGGTCCAGCGACTCGCCCTCACATCCGAGAGAGGCCAACCGCTTCGCTATGAACCCGTTTTTAATCCTGGGGAAGCGGTCGCGTCGACCGATCGTTTTTTCAGGCCCGTTGACTTGGTCGCTGGTCCCGGCGGTGTCTACTTGGTTGACATGCAGCGGAAAATCATCGAGCACCCGCACTGGATGCCGAAGGAATTGCAAGAACCGCGATGACTTCAAGGAAGGCAACGACCGCGGACGTGTCTATCGGCTTCGTATCGGCGAAACGAAAGCTCTGCTTGTCGACTGGAATGACATGACGCCGCGCGGCTGGATCGCTCGGATCAATCACCCCGACGGTTGGGTCCGCCGCGAAGCCGTCCGGCAATGGCACGAACAAGCCGTTGCACCGGAGGATTGGAAAACCTGGCTGCCCGCGGGAATCGATCAGGTCGCCGCGAAAGGAATACTGCTTCAATGGCTGGCAAACGAAGATCAATGGTCCGCAGTTGATCTGGACGACATCGTGTCGTCCCCCGATCCGCGACTTCGCGCGTTGTTAGCTTCATTGATCGATGCGAACGAGCATTCCGTCCATCTGGTAAAGCTCCTTCGCGATGCCGACGCCGGCGTCCGGCGATCCGCGATTGAATCGGCCTTCGCATCCGCCGAAGTTTGGAATTCGTCGCTGGGCGATGCGGTCGTGGAAGCAGTCACCGCGGTGCATCACGAAGGTGTTGACTTGCCTTCGCTGGCGACCGAGTCGGTGGACAACCAGGGTCATTTGGCCAAAGCGATAATCGGCCGACCGTCGGATTCGGCGATCCAATCGCTGGTTCATCAAGCAGCTCAGTTGTTTGCCTATCGAGCGGACTTGGCTGAGAGTTCGATCGTGCTTCTCCGTGATCTCAAACCGAGCGATTCGGCGAAGTCCTTGACCGTGGCGGCGGCGATCGTAGCGGCGGATCGGCTTCGCGGGCGAGTTAGCTTTGATCCGTCCGGCACCGATGCCGACCTTCTTCGCCGATTGGACGCATCAGCGGAACTGTTGGCCGACGCAAAGTCCGTCGTGGCCGATCATGCGCTCACCTGGATTGCCCATCGTCCGGCGGAACACACCGGTTGGCTGCGTCGCGCAAGGCAATCCGGCAGCGCAAATGCGTTCGCAAGTGCCGTGCAAAGTCTTTCCAAACTGGACGCCGTCGAACACGCGGACTGGTGCGCGGACAATGCCACCGGATTGGCTTACGCGGAACTTCAAGTCGTTGTTGACGCGGCGCTGCGAAGTGACGCTGGCAGGCGATGGTTCATCCACGCAATCGAGCAAGACGAGTTGCCGATGACGCTGACAACCGACGCTCGATGGCAACAGATTTTTCAAAGCAAAGACGTCGGCGTCGTCGCATCTGCGAAGCGACTTCAGGCGACAATTGCCGATCAACGGCAAAACCGCTTGGCGACCTTTGTCAGCGTCATCGATCGTGACGGTAGCGTTGATGCCGGACGCGAACAGTTCCGAAAGCACTGCGCGGCCTGTCACATCATGGAAGATTTTGGAACGCAGGTCGGTCCCGATATCAGCGATAGTCGTGACAAGAGCAAGCGGTACTTGCTGGAAGCGATCGTCGAACCATCCGCGTCGATCGACGCAGGCTTCATCGGACATCAAGTGCTGACCAGCGACGGCGAGATCGTTCAGGGGTTGGTCGTTTCGCAAACCGAGCAAGCGATCACGCTGCGCACCAGCGGCGGTGTCGAGCGTAGTTTTGCGGTCGACGAATTGGAGGTCAGCCGAACGCAAACGACGTCATTGATGCCGGCCGGTTTCGATGCCGCGATGACGCCGACGCAAATGAACGACTTGCTTCACTACTTGAAGAACTGGCGCGGTGACACGTACGTCAAGTGACTACGCCGCGCGTCGGAACGTGTCCGCTGCCTTTACGTCCGCGATCGTTTCGTCCGCGATCGCTTCGTCGGTGGAAAAGTCGGCGTTGAAACTGGCTTCCACCGGATCGCGTTCGGTTTCCATCGCGAGCAGTGAAACGCGAACTTGTTCGGCGATCACGTCCAAGTCGTCGTCCGGGCCGACCGGAATCGGATCGGCGAAGAACACGTCGACGGTGGTGAACGGCTTGGGGATCTGCATTCGGTCCCACGTCTTCGCGATCACCCAGCGGCGACGCGGGATGATCATGACGGGCAGGACCGGCGTGCCGGTTTTCTGAGCCAAGAATGCGGCCCCTTTTTGAACGCTGCCGCGTGGACCGCGAGGCCCATCGACGGCGATCACCGCGGGCCAACCGGTCGTGACGTGTTGGATGAGCGCGTGAATGGCGGTTGCGCCGCCTTTGCGAGCCTTTCCGCTGCTGCCGCGGACTGGTGTTTTGCCGCAAAGCCGCAACGTCGGTACGATCATTTCGCCATCCGCCGATCGCGACACCATCGCGCCGGTGCCGGGTTCGCCGTACATCGACGCGGCGATTTGATGGGCGTGAAGCTGGGCGAAGACATAGCTGCGTCCGGAAGCCTGGCGGATTTCGGTGCGGCGGTCGTTGTGAATCCTTAGCCGACATGTCAGCCGCAACGTATAAATCGCCAGCCCGACCAACCAAGGAACCCAACGCTTCATCGAACGCTCATTCAAACGGGGGGAAGGGGCACGAGACCGCCGAAAAATCGACATGGATCAACGTATACACGTTTAAGACGTTGCGGCAAACGCCAAAATTGACCCGCCGAACGTTCGGGTGCTTCGTAGGTGCGTCACGCCGTGGCGGAGCGTCCAAGAATTCGGAAACTGTGAAGCAGTTCCGCCCTGCCACGCCGGGCATTTCGCAAGTTTGCGATTGCCACGGTCATGCCGACTGACGGTGTCGTTTACTTTTGGACGCTATTCCTTTTGGGCACTATTCCTTTTGGACGTTGGCGTCTTCCGCCGTTTCTCGGACTTCGTTGTGGAACGCGTCGAGCAGGTCGTGGTACTTCCGGTACGAGGGAAAAAAGGAGGGCTTGTTTTGGGACTGCCACGCTGTCAAGTCGGACTTTAGTTCTTGGGCAACTTGCGTCGAGGTTTGAATCAGGTTCTCTGTTTCGCCCAAATCGTCTGCCAAGTTAAAGAAGCCGGTTTCGCCGCTGGCGCGGACCCATTTGTGCGGACCCCTGCGAACCGCGACCGCTCGTGCATCGGTGTTGTGCCAAAACAATGATCGCGAGTCGGCCGTTTGCGATTGCCCTCGCGCGACTTCGATAAGGTTATCGCCTTCTAGCGTTTTGTCATCCGCGGCTGCTTCCGCGATCGTCGTGGTCGCGATGTCCAGCGAGATCACAGGCACATCACAGACGATGCCCGCGTCCAGTTTGGCGGGATACTTCATCGCGAATGGCACGTGAATGCCGCCTTCGTAGACATCCCCTTTTTCACCTCGCAGCGGTCCGTTGTCCGACGCGTTCGCGTGTTCGGGGCCGCCGTTGTCGGATAAAAAGAACACCATCGTGTTCTCTGTTTGGCCTCGTTTTTCGATCGTGCTCAGCAGGCGTCCGATTTGATCGTCCATCGACGAAACCATGGCGGCGTAGGTTCGACGTTTCTTGTTTTTGATCGACACGAACTCGGCGATCTTTTCCTCGGGGGCCTGCATCGGCGCATGCGGTGCGTTGTAGGCGACGTACGCAAAGTACGGTTTGGATGGATCGACCGTGTCAATGAAACGAATCGCTTGATCGGTCAAGACTTCGGTCAGGTAACCGTCCAGCCCGACCGGTTGTCCATTGTCATCGAGCGCCGCTTTGTAGTTCTCATGCAACTTCGCGGTCGTGTCGACGGTGAAGTAATCGTGACCGCCGCCGAGAAATCCGTAGAAGAAATCGAAACCGCGTTGGAGCGGGTGGAAGTTGTTGGCCGCTCCTAAGTGCCATTTACCAACCATCCCTGTTTTGTATCCGACTGCTTGCAATCGAGTCGCAATCGTTCGCTCGCTTTCGGGCAGACCCATCTGATCGTTGTGCGGATCGTAGGCGACGTTGTTGGTGTACCCGAAGCGATGCTGATAGCGGCCCGCCATCAAACCCGCTCGCATGGGGCTGCAAAACGGATGCGACGAGTATCCGTTGGTGAATCGAACCCCGGCGGACGCGATCGCGTCGATGTTCGGGGTGGGAATGTCCGCGCACCCGTGCATGCTGACATCGCCGAACCCCAAGTCGTCGGCCAAGATCAAGACGACGTTGGGAGGCGAATCAGCGAACGAATGGCTGGTCGCGAAGAATAAGTAAGCGAGTACCAGAAAAGGTTTCATGGCAGTGCGATCTTAGGAGGAAGCTGATGACGCAGTGATACGGAAGTGCATTCGCACGCGTTATCATAAGTTTTCCAACGTGAAGCGTGTGATTTCCGGGCGGCAATTGA
Source organism: Pirellulaceae bacterium (assembly GCA_963836865.1). Classification (GTDB taxonomy): domain Bacteria; phylum Planctomycetota; class Planctomycetia; order Pirellulales; family Pirellulaceae; genus Rubripirellula. The sequence goes on from CAWILC010000009.1 coordinate 143,963, forward strand.
AGCGAGCTTTATAGCCGTAGCCGAGGCCGCGGTTGACGTACAACCGGCGGTTTTCGTCCAGCCTAAAAAGTCCGCTCGCGTACTCTCGGTTTTGAAGCGGTAAACGCGGCGGCGACATCCATGGCGGTTTGCATTGGCCGCCGTGTGTGTGACCGGCCAAGACGATGCCATGGAAGTCGGACCAGACATTCCGGTCGCAGACGTCCGGGTTGTGACACAGGCAAACGCTGTCGACCGAATCGTCGGCCGAGCGTAGCACGTCTCTGGCATAAAACTTGGGCGTCCAAAGATCGTCCAACCCAAAAAACGGTAGTCCGGCGATGTCCACTCGCTGGTCCCGCAAGATCGGAATTCCCAAATCGTTCATCGCATCGGCGACCCCCGCCGCGACGTTGATGTCGGACCAGCGACGGCCGTAGTCGTGGTTGCCCAAGCAGCCGATCGTGGCGATCGATCCGGGACGCAGAGCCGCGAACACTCGTGTGACCGCATCGATTGCGTTGGGGAAATAGTGATCGATGATGTCACCGGTAACGACGATGATGTCGGGACACAGCGAGTTGACGGTGTCGATCGTGGACAGCAGGTACGCTTCGTCGGTCGATCCGATGTGCAGATCCGAAATCTGAACCAACGTTTTTCCAGCCAGTCCATGTGGCAAGTTTCGCATCGGCATCGCGTGATCGGTGACGGCGACCCAGTGCGGTTCGATCTCGGTTGCCCAGCCGTACATGCCGCCGGCGATCGCGGTACCGCCAACAACGGAACGCAAAAAATTTCGGCGAGTGAAAACTTGCGAGGGTTTCATCGTCGGACTTGGTAGCCGATCAAACGAAGTTGTTCGGTGGCGGACGCGACGTGATCGCCTTGCAGTTCGATGCGATCCTCTTTCGCTTTGACCGTGCCGCCCGCGCCGCAGGCGGTTTGCAACTGTGACAGCAGCGATGGCAAGTCGTTCGCCGCCGCGGTCAGGCCTTCGATCACGGTGACGACGCGGCCGCCTTTTCGCTTGTCCGTTTTGACGATCGCGGTTTGGTCGGACGGAGGAAGTCGCGCCGCGTCGCGGTCACGCTTTGCGGCGGCATCGGCTTTTTGCTTTGCCGTGCAGGTGCACTGTGACTCGGGCTTGCCACAATCGTCGCAAGTCGGCGGGATGTCGAAGGGCGTGCCGGCGAAGAGGCGTGTCATGGGAGTGGCTTTGAATTCTTGCTTTACGTAGCCTCGACACGCCGTGGCGAGGCCGAACAGCTTTGCTGTTCGATTCAATGCAATGCTCCGCCACGGCGTGGCGAACCTACGTCGTCGTCGGCATTACTTGACCGCCAGCATGCGTTCCAGCGCGATCAGGCTGTACTTCGTCGTTTCGTCGTCGACTTTGATCTCGTTGACGACCGCCCCATCGCGAAGATTTTCCAGGGTCCAGCATAGGTGCGGAAGATCGATCCGGTACATCGTTGCGCACATGCACAGGACCGGACTTAGAAAATGAATTTCCTGTTCGGGATGTTCGGCCTTCAAACGATTGACCAAGTGCAATTCGGTTCCGATCGCCCACTTGGTTCCCGGTGTGGCCTTGCGAACGACATCGATGATCTTGCCGGTGCTTCCGCTGATGTCGGCGATGTCGTTGACTTCGCGAGGACATTCGGGGTGGACCAGGATTTGGATGCCGGGGTGTTGCTTGCGGAATCCGTGAACGTGTTCGGCGCGGAACATTTGATGGACGCTGCAGTGACCTTTCCACAGGATCACCTTGCTGGACTGGATCGCCTGGTCGGAGTTGCCGCCCATCTCGAGCGCGTACGGATCCCAAACCGGCATTTGTTCTTCGGTGATGCCCATCTTCAGCGCCGTGTTTCGGCCGAGGTGTTGATCGGGAAAGAAGAACACTCGCTGACCACGCTCGAACGCCCAGTCCAACACCGCCGCGGCATTGCTGCTGGTGCAGACGATGCCGCCGTGTCGACCGCAGAACGCTTTCAGGCTTGCGGCGCTATTGATGTAGGTGACCGGAATGATTTGTTTGGTGTCGACGACGTCGGCCATGTCGGCCCAAGCCGCTTCGACTTGCGCGATGCCGGCCATGTCAGCCATCGAACAACCGGCCGCCATGTCGGGCAGGATCACTCGCACGCGAGCGCCATCGCGCTCCGCCATTTTCTCGGGCCGGTTGGCTAGAATGTCCGCCGTCTCGGCCATGAAATGCACGCCACAGAAGACGATCGTGCGGCACGTTTTGCTGCTGGCCGCCATCTCGGACAACTTGTACGAATCGCCGCGAAGGTCCGTCTGCGCGATCACCTCGTCTTGCTGGTAGTGGTGACCCAAGATCAACAGCGAATCGCCAAGCTGCTGACGCACGGCGGTGATGCGTGCGTTCAGTTCGTCGCTGGAAAGCGTCTTGTACGGAGCCAGTTCGTGTCGCTGGGCAGGGTTGGCGGAAAGTTTGACGAGGTTGTCAGTGGTCAACGATTCATTCCTTGTAAGGGGTTGGCCAGAGTAGGACAATTGTCCCAATTGTCCCATGCATTTCACTGCCCGCCGCGTGGGGACAATTGAGACAATTGTCCTACTCTGAACATGTCCGGTCGCAGTATAGCCGCCCGAATGCGTTTTCCGTAGCGGCGCGGCATGACCGGGGGCATGGCCCGAAATTGCTGGGCGTGCGATCATGTGGGCTTCCCGTTTCGATCTCGTTTCTGGCACCGACTCCGCGTGAGCGACGAACTTTCTGTCGATTCGATTCTCGGTCCCGGCGGCGCGATCGCGCGGCGATTGAACGGGTACGAGCCGCGCGAGCAGCAAATGCAGATGGCTCGCGAGGTCGCCGCGGCGCTGAAGTCAGACTCGCACCTGATCGCCGAAGCGGGCACCGGGACGGGAAAGAGTTTTGCCTACTTGATCCCGGCGATCCTGCACGCGACCGAAAATCAAACCGAAGTCGCAACCGATGAGGATGCCGAAGAAGGCGACGACGCCGCACCGACTCGCCGCCGCCGCGTCGTCATTTCAACGCACACGATCGCGCTTCAGGAACAACTGATCGACAAGGACGTGCCGCTGCTGAACGCGGTGATCCCGCGCGAGTTTTCGGCCGTGCTGGTCAAGGGTCGATCCAACTACATTTCGATCCGGCGGCTCGATCGCGCGATCGCGAAGAGTGCTTCGTTATTGGCGACCGATGCCCAGCACAGCCAATTGCGCGCGATCAAGGCGTGGACCAAGACCACGCCCGACGGATCGCGTTCGACGCTGCCGCTGCGTCCCGATCCGGTCGTCTGGGATGAGGTGGTCAGCGACACCAGCAATTGCCTGGGCCGAAATTGTCCGCACCACAAAGATTGCTTTTACTTTCGCGCCCGCCGCCGCGCGATGAACGCTCAATTGATGATCGTCAATCATGCGATGCTGTTTTCAGACATGGCGCTGCGCCGGCAAGGCGTGTCGATCTTGCCCGATTACGACGCCGTGATCTTGGATGAATGTCACACGATCGAAGCGGTCGCCGGCGATCACCTGGGCCTTCGCATTTCCAGCGGCCAGTTCGATTACCTGTTCGATCGGCTGTACAACGATCGGACTCAGAAAGGCTTGCTGATCGACAAGGACTTGCCGACGCTGCAACTGATGATCGATCGATGTCGTTTTGCATCGACCAATTTGTTCGCTGACATTTTGGATTGGTACGATCACTCCAAGACGACCAACGGACGCGTGTTCGCGCCGGACATCGTTGACAATCCGCTTAGCAAAGCGATGGAGCAGGTCGCTGGTCAATTGCAAAAGATCGGTCTGGCACAAAAGGTCGAATCGGATCGCAAAGATTTCGAATCGGCGTTCGAGCGGATGATGTCGCTGGCCGGTGGACTTCGGCAATGGCTCCGTCAAGAAGTCGCCGATAGCGTTTACTGGATCGAGAAGACCGGATCGCGGCGCGGGACGGACCGCGTGACGCTTGCCGCGTCGCCGATCAACGTCGGCGAAACACTTCGCAAAGAATTGTTTCAAAGCGAGATGATCCGCAGCGTCATCATGACCAGCGCGACGCTGGCGACGGCGGACGACGACTTCAAGTTTTTCCGCAGCCGCGTCGGGCTGACTCGCAGCCCGTCGATCCGCGTGGGTAGCCCGTTCGATTACAAGAAACAGGCCAAGCTGGTCGTGGTCACGGACTTGCCCGATCCGTCGCGTGAACGAGACCTGTTCGAACGGTCGCTACCCGAACAACTCAAACGATTCGTCGGCCGCACCAATGGGCATGCATTCGTTCTGTTCACAAGCTATGGGTTGCTGAAGAAGTGCGCCGAAGCGATGACGCCTTGGCTTGCCGAGCGGGACATGCAGCTTTACACGCAGGGCGGCGAACAGAGTCGCACGCAGTTGCTCGATGCGTTTCGCCGTTCGCCCGGCGGCGTGTTGTTTGGGACGGACAGTTTCTGGCAAGGCGTCGACGTGCCGGGTGATGCGCTTACGAACGTCATCATCACAAAACTACCCTTCGCGGTGCCCGACCATCCGCTGTTGGAAGCCCGCTTGGAATCGATCAAGGCGGGCGGCGGCAATCCGTTCGGCGAATACCAATTGCCCGAAGCGGTGATCAAGTTTCGGCAAGGGTTCGGCCGACTGATTCGCACGCGAACCGACCACGGCATCGTGGTGGTGTTGGACCCGCGGGTAAAAACGAAACCGTACGGCCGAACGTTTGTGCAGTCGCTGCCCGAGATGCCGGTGTACTGGGTGTCGAAGGTTCGGGCGAAACGGTAAAAAAGTACCACGTTGAAAAAGTAGGGTGGGTCCAGGAGCCTCAAGCGACGCCAGACCCACCGTTTGCATAGTTTTGCGACGGTGGGTCTGGCGTCGCTTAAGGCTCCTGGACCCACCCTACGTAGATTACGCATTGCCGTTCATCCACCAGGAATCCACCGCCATGGCTCACACGATCGTTATCTTTGGTGCATCGGGCGACTTGACCAGTCGCAAGCTGGTGCCCGCGCTTTACCGATTGTTCGCCAAAGGACGTTTGGCCGAAGGGTCTCGCATCGTTGGCGTGTCGCGAAGCGTGTTCGAGCACGAGCAGTGGCGGACGTCGCTGCGGGAGACGACCGAAAAGTTTGTCGGCAAGTTTTTCGATGCGGAAACGTGGAACAAGTTTGCGGAAAACGTGTACTACCAACCCGGCGACATCCAAAGCACGGACGACTTTCATACGCTGGCAAAGTTCTTAAAGACGATCGAAACCGACGCGCACGACGGACGCGTCTATTACCTTTCGACGATGCCGCAGTTGTACGAACTGGCCATCAAGCAGCTCGGCGCGGCCGGCCTGAACGATGACAGTGAAGGATCGCGGCGGGTCATCATTGAAAAGCCGTTCGGCACCGACTTGGCGACCGCGCAGGCGCTGAACAAATCGATCCACCATGTCTTTCGCGAAGACCAGATCTATCGCATCGATCATTACTTGGGCAAAGAAACGGTTCAAAACATTTTCGCGCTTCGGTTTGCCAACACGATCTTTGAACCGATTTGGAATCGCAACTTCGTCGACCACGTTCAGATCACGGTCGCCGAAGAAGTCGTGATCGGTCGCCGAGCGGGATATTACGACACGTCGGGCATCCTCCGCGACATGTTTCAAAACCATATTTTGCAGTTGATGATGATCACGGCGATGGAACCGCCGGCGCGATACGATTCGTCGTTGGTGCGTGACGAAAAGGTGAAGGTCCTGCACAGCGTTCGCAAGATGGTCGGCGGCGACTTTGCCAACAACACCGTGCGGGGTCAGTACGACGGTTACTTAAGCGAAGAGGGCGTGCCGAAAAACAGCGCCACCGAAACGTTCGCGGTGCTGAAACTGTACTGTGACAATTGGCGATGGAAGGGCGTGCCGTTCTTCCTTCGCAGCGGCAAGGGCATGTCGTGCCGCACGACGCAGATCGTGATCCAGTTCAAGAACGTGCCGCACATCTTGTTCGGCGAAAAGACTCGCGAGCCACTTGGCAATCGTTTGGTCATCCAAGTCCAACCGGCCGAGGGCATTCAATTGCACTTCGAGACGAAGGTGCCCGATTCAGAAATGAAGACGCGAACGAGTCACCTGGATTTCAGTTTTCAACAGCCCGGCGGTGGCGAAATGCCCGACGCGTACCAACGGTTGCTGTTGGATGCGATCCAGGGCGATGCCAGCTTATTCGCGCGAAGCGATGAAGTGGAATTGGCGTGGGGAATCATCGATCCGATTCTGGCCGCATGGCGAAGTCCGGCCGCGCCGCCGCTGCACCGGTACGAGACCGGGTTGTGGGGACCAACGGAATCGTCGCAGTGGATGGGCGAACAGAAGCGCGAATGGTTCGACGTGTGCCCCGTTTTGCGTTAGGACAGCGTGGTCAAAGAGTGACGAATTTACCGTAGCTGATCCCGCCAGGGTTCAGTCTGGTCTGAACCCTGGCGGGATCAGCTACGTCAGTTGTTGCTCGATGGCTCGTCAATGCGAATTTACTACACCGATCATTTCGAGCTGCCGCTGCCACCGACGCATCGTTTTCCGATGTCCAAGTATCGGCGTCTTCGTCAGCGAATCGTCACCAGCGAAACGTTTTCAAGCGACATCTTGGTCGTGCCGCCGGCGGCCACCGACGATCAACTGCGGTTGTGTCACACGGCCCGTTACTTGGACGCGGTGGTCCATGGAACGTTGACGGCCGCCGAGGTCCGTCGGATCGGGTTTCCGTGGTCGCAAAAGATGGTCGAGCGTTCGCGGCGGAGTACCGGCGCGACGATCGCGGCGGCTCGCGCGGCGATCACTGACGGCGTGTCGGTTAACTTGGCCGGCGGCACGCACCATGCAATGTCCGACGCTGGGGAGGGGTACTGCGTATTTAACGATGCAGCGGTCGCGATCGCGGTCTTGATCGATGAAGGGACCATCGGCCGCGCGTGCGTGATCGACTTGGATGTTCACCAGGGCAACGGCACCGCCGAGATCCTGGGCCGACGCGACGACGTTTTCACGTTGTCGATCCACGGCCAGAAAAACTTTCCGCTGCGGAAGATGCCCAGCCACCTGGACGTGGACCTGCCCGACGGGACCGACGATGAAAGCTACCTGATCCAACTCGGGCGGGCGCTCGCCGTGGTCGAAAGTGCGGGACCGTATGACTTGGCAATCTTTTTGGCCGGCGCGGACCCGTTCGGCGGCGATCGGCTGGGTCGGCTTTCGCTGACCAAGGCGGGACTGGGCAGACGCGATCGGGCGGTGCTGTCCTGGTGCCGGGACCGGAAAATGCCCGTCGCGATCGCGATGGCGGGTGGCTACGCGCCCGACGTGAACGACATCGTTGATATCCACGCCGCGACCGTGGAAGTGGCCAGCGAATTTTGCCAAGGTGATTTGTCTTCGAAAACGTGACAAGACGTGCGTGTACCCCCCCCGCGGAAGCTTGCTTTCCGGCGGTGTCTGTTACAATTGCCCCTGTCCGTCATGGGGATGGCCGGTCGGTGAATTGCGGAATGACCGGAACACTTGGCAATGCTCCGCCACGGCGTGGCGAACCTACATCGCGTGACGACGCGAATTACTGACGCAATGTTTGCGAACACCGAGACTGCCCATGACCACCTTCACCGACCTGCTTTCGCAAAGCACGCAGTCCCGAAGCGAACAGTCTGGGTCGGCCGATCCGCAATCGACGTCGACCGCGGCGTCCGGCACGCCGCCGGAAACGGACAAGCTTTTCTCGCTGATGTATGACGATCTGTGTCGACTGGCGGGTCGATTTTTGCAGAACGAACCGCTGCGGAATCGGCTCAGTTCTTCGTCGCTGGTCCACCAGGCCTACGTCCGGATGGTCGATCAATCGCGGATCGATTGGCAGGGCAAGACGCACTTCTTCGCGATCGGCGCGACCGTGATGCGGCGAATTCTGGTCGACCATGCCCGCAAGGTTCGATCGCTGAAGCGAGGCGGGGCGTGGGAACGGCGTCAGTTGACCGACGACGTCACGTTCATGTTAAGCGAAGACGACGACGTGGTGGCGCTCGATGATCTATTGAAAGTGCTGGCCGAATGGAACCCGCGTCAAGCCCGGATCGTCGAGCTTCGTTTCTTTGGCGGCATGACGATGCGCGAGATCGCGACGGAAATGAACACCGGACTGCGAACGATTGAGAAAGACTGGGCGATGGCGCGGGCGTGGATGCGGCGAGAACTTCGCAGCGAAGAATTCGGCGACGACATCGATGCGGCTTCGCCGAACGAGATCGATCCTGGTGAGAAAGCCTAATCGATGGACGTGGTTCGTTATGCTCGCGTCCGCGATCTCTTTTTGGCCGCCGAAGAACTTCCCGACGGCGAACAACTCGCCTACGTTCGTAGCGAAGCCGGCGATGACAAGGGACTTTATGACGACGTCGTATCGCTACTGGCCGAACACGATGCCGAAGCGGCCAAACGCGAGGGCGAATCCGCGGTGCCCGTCGCCGCGCCGAGGGGAACCGACTTTGGTCCGATGATCGGCTCGACGACGGAGGCATCAACGAACGTTTCGTTCGGTTCGGAATCAACGTCGGCGAAAAGCGAGGCCGCGAAATCGCGGCTCACAAAACGTTCTGCCTCCAAGACGACTGCGCGGCCGCGTGGTGGGGCCGCGACGAAGACCAAGGTCGGCGCCGGCCGCACGCACGCGTCGCCCCGACATAAGGATTCGCGACCGTCGCCACCCAAGGCGACCACGACCGACAACGCATTGTGGGCCCACCGAACTCGCAAAAGCCGTCGCCGCAATTCGACTTGGTTGTGGATCGCGGCGTTGTTGCCGACCGCGCTGATCGGATGGTGGACGTATCGGCAAGTCGATTCAATGATCCAACGATCGATTCGGAACGAGCTGAAAGGCGTCGTCGATAGCGTCGCGCTTTCGGCCGATCGCTACTTGAACGACAAAGCCGAACTGATCGAATCCTGGTCGCGGCAACCGAGCCTGGTCGTTGCAATCGAAGAATTGAACGCTCTGGTCGACGAAAACGTTCCCGTCGAACAACTTCGTTCAGCCAACCAGATCGATCGCATCGAAACGCAATTGGTGGAACTGTCCGGTTCGGACGACGTCAAGTTTGTCGTCTGGAACAAGTCCTTTCGAACGATCGCCAGTTGGTCGGTCGATCGCATGGACATCGGCAATCCCGTTCATCCCACTGGCGCGGGAAATCTCGCTCGCGTGATGGCGGGCGAAACGGTCGTGTTCGGACCGGAACGACTCGGACAGAATATCGCGGGCTTCACGCCCGAAACCAGCCGCCCAGTGATGGCGTTCATCGTTCCGATTCGTGATTCGTCCGGGAGAGTCATCGCGTCGATGTTGATCCGCGGGTTGTCATTGTTTGAGACCTTCGACCAAATCTTTTCCGATGGCACGTTGAGCGATCGAGTCGACATTTACGCCGTCAACCGCGATGGAACGATGTTGACCGAAAGTCGTCACGCCAGGACGTTGGCGATGCGAAGCGAATTGGAAGTCGGTCCCGACGACATCGCTGCGTCGCTTCGCGTGGCTGATCCCGGCGAGCTGATCGATGCGGGCAGCGCGGCATCCATTCAGCGAAGAATTCGTCCGGTCACGATCGCGGCGGCGGGCTTGATGAATCAAACGTCGGACCTGCGGATCAATCCGTATCGCAACTACGCCGGCCAGGACGTTGTCGGGTCTTGGCGATGGCTCAGTCGTTGGGAAATGGGGGTAATCGTCGAACAGACTAGCCTGCAAGCGTTCGCGCCGGCTCGTGTCGTTCGATTCAGTTTTTTGCTTCTGGGCAGTTTGTTGTCGCTGACCGCTTTCTTGGCGGCGACGAAGATCGCCAAGACATCGACCGCCGAACACGCCGCGATCCATCCGCTATCGCGTTACGACATTCTTGAACCGCTGGGCAGCGGCGGCATGGGCGTCGTCTTTCGCGCCCACCACAAGCAACTCGGTCGTGACGCGGCGATGAAAGTCTTGCGTGGCGATCGCCAAAACCAAGAAGACCGGTTGCGGTTCGATCGCGAAGTCCGCTTGGCGGCCAGCTTATCGAATCCGCACTGCGTCCAGATTTACGACTACGGACACAGCGATCAAGGCGAAGCGTTTTGCGTGATGCAATTCTTGAAAGGCCTGACGCTTCAAGAAGTCGTCTCGCGATCGAGTCACCAGCCGATCGGCCGAATGTTGTTCATCATCCGCCAGATTTGCGACGCGCTTGCCAAAGCGCATTCGCTGGATTTGTTGCATCGCGATGTTAAACCGCAAAACGTGATGCTATCGCTGGACCCGTCGGTGGGCGACTGGGCGGTGATCTTTGACTTTGGTTTGGCAAAGCCGTTGCAACCCGATTCGGGGCTTTATCAAACGTCCGAAACGATCTGGTCGGGCACGCCGATGTACATGGCCCCCGAGCGGTTTCGCCAGCCCGGCGTGATGGATCCGCGATCAGATATCTACTCGGTCGGCTGCGTCGCGTATTACTTGCTGTCGGGTCGGCCGCCGTTCATCGAATCGGACCCCGAAAGCCTGTTTGCGTTGATCTTGTCGGAACACCCGATCGGCATTTCCATCCACCGCGGTGAAGAAGTGCCCGCCGATGTCAATGAGTGGGTCATGAAGTGCATGGCGAAGCGGGCGGATGATCGGTTCAAGACGATCGAAGAGGCCAGCCGCGTGCTGGACCGGTTGCGAGTGGCATATCCGTGGTCGGTCGATGAAGCCCGCGTTTGGTGGGACGTCCACGGGACTGTGTAAGGGTATCGCTCCGAACAATGGTGTCGCTTCGACAGCCGCGCAAGCGGCGGCAGAGATTAGCCAGGGTTCAGACAATGTAGCTGATCCCGCCAGGGTTCAGACCGGACTGAACCCTGGCGGGATCAGCTACTGTAAAACAACCGCAGTTGTTTGTCGCTGGCCGCCGGAGGCTCCACCAAGATGTCGCCACTACGTGGCCAAATGAAACTGCGATATGCGACGACCGGAACCTTTGCGAAGCGTTTACTCTTGCTTCTGCTCGAATTCCTCGAAGCCCGCTTTTTCGTCCAGCGATTCGTAGTAACCGTTTCGGATCTCGCCGATGTCGGTGGCGACCATGCGAGCCATCATGCGATTGATCGGCTGGGTGAATTGGCGGCGGAGTTCGTCGATCGAGGGATCGAATTTGGTGGGCTGGACCACATAGACGACGCGTCCGGGTTGGTTCGCCGCGGTCGCGAATCCGCCTTCGTCGGTCAAGAACACGGCTTTCATGAACTTGGGTCCGACCGAGTCGAGTTCGGGCACGTTGCCGATGGTGGCGCCTTGGAATCCGAACGAATCCATCCAGGTGAACGGGCCCAGGTCTTCGCGGTAGTTGTCTTTTTTGTCTTCCGGGATCAGGTCGACCAACTTCGCACCCGCGTCGGCTTCCTTGGCGATTTCGTCGGCGGCGACGGTTGCAAGCTCGCGCGCCTGTTTCATTCGAATGGCCATCACGACTTCGTCACGGACTTCTTCCAGCGACGGTGTGTAGGCTTCTTTTTCATCCGTCTTCCAAGCCACGTAAATTTTCCCGGCTTGGTCATCGGCCGTTCGCACCGGCGTGAACAAAGGCTGTTTGGGCAGTTGCGTTTGGCCGTTGTCGAAACCGAACATCATCACGGCAAAGCCGGGGCCACGACGACCGAACTGGGTGCCGACCTCGAACGAGTTGTTGATCGGTTCGTCGGTGATGGTGGTTTCGGTAACCGGCCCGATCGTTTCGCGAGTCAGTCCGAGTTCGGAAGCCATCTTTTCGAAGTCGGGACGTGTCGGCGGCTCGCTCTTCTTTCCGACCGCCAAGCTGCTCTGGTGCAGTCCGAGCCGGCTGAAATAGCCTCGCATGGCCTGCGTCACCGACGTGATCGCCGTGTCCATCGCGTCGCGAGCGGCCGGTCCGGCCATGTCGTCGGCGATCGATTCGCGGACGTCCTCGAAAGTTTCAACTTTGGGCGTGTCAACTTTGGGCGTGTCAACTTTTGGTTCGGGCTTTTTGGCAGCCGGTTTGACGTCGGCCATTTTAGTGTCGGTTTCGGGTTTTTCTTCGGTGTCGGTGTCGGTGTCGGTGTCGGTGTCGGCTTCGGCTTCGGCTTCGGGTTTTTCTTCGGTGTCGGTGTCGGTTTCTTCGCTGACCGTGTCATCGGTGTCATCTTGGGCGATGACTAGGCGGATGCCGTTGTTTTTGGGCACGGAGGACGAATCGGACGTGGGGGACGCATCGGACTGATCGGTGGGATCAGCATTGGTATCGATGTTGGTTTCCTCAACTTCTTCGGCTTCCGCGTCCATTTTGCTTTCGATTTCGGCTTTTACTTCCGTTTGATCGTCCGCCGGATCGGTCGCATCCGACTCCTCGGTACCACCGTCCTTGTTCCCGTCTTCCTTGGTCTCATCTTCCTTGTTCCCGTCTTCCTTCGGCTCTGCCAATGCCTCCTCCATCGCCGTCGCAGCCGCAGCCGCCGTCGCTTCTTCGGGCAATTGGAAATCGCCGCCCTTCAAGCGGCGGTCGTATTCGGCACGAATTTCTTCTTCGGTCAGCTTTGCACGTTCGGCGTCCAAAAACGTTTGGTAGTTGCCGACTAGGTACTCGAACGTGGCGGCGTACTGCTTGTTGAATCCCGGTTCGTCCGATTGGTCGCTGGCATCGCGGTCCTTGCCGTCTTCGTAAACCTCGCGGATTTCGGACGCGGAGGGTTCTTTCTCCGTTTTGTCCAAGTAATCGTTGACCAGGACGCCGTAGCTGTTGATGGTGGCGTTGCGGTTCAGCTTCAAGAAGTTTTCCCACTGTTCGTCCGGCGTCAGTAGCGGGCCGGCGTTTCCGAACAATCCCGAGTTGCCGCGGCGAAGGTAAACATCAGCCAGCAAGTGGTGGCGAAGTTGTTCGTAAAGGTGCGGCGGCCCCATTCGGTTTTGAGTCGCCTGCATCAACCGCGACGTGATTTCGCCTTGGCTGATCATGCCGTCGGTGAACCGTTCCAACCACGATTGCAGGGCCGCATCGTCCAGTTGGAAGCCGGCCTGGGCGGCTTGGTCGGCGAACATGAACGTGCGGATGCTGCTGTCATCGCTCGGGTTTTCGTTGATACCGAGCGCACGAATCTGTTTGGTTTGGGCGTCGTAATCGAAGCCCGACGTCCGCGGCACGCCGCCTCGGTTGATCGTTTCCTGAGCCAGATCGGCCAGGAAGCGGACCGTCGAAGCGTGGTTCTGCGTGAAGTAATTGACTCGCGTGGCCGTCAAGTCTTTGCCGTTGTATTTGGCCAGCACCACGTCGCTGCCAGCTCCGCCACGGGTTTGCATGTACGTTTGCAGCACCGGCAAGACCACGAAGGAGACCAACGCCAACAGCGTCGCGAAGATCATGAACGGTTTGAGGTTCCGACGAAAAAGATCGAACGGACTGCTGCTGTTGTTTGGATTGGTCATGGGCGGAAATGGGGGGGATGCAAAATGTTTTCGTTCGAGTCGTCTTGACAACCGGCCGCGACCGTCCAACTCTCTTTAGGCAGGCGAGGCGGCAGACGTACCCGCGACCGAGGTGGGAATCCGAAAGCGTATCGCCGGCAGTTTTCCAGGGTCAAGCCGAGATTGATTGTTTCTGTGGTTCTTTGGGCCGAGTCGTCTGGCCAAGACGTAGGCTCGTCACGCCGTGACGGGGCATGAGAACGAGAACCGCTTTGCGGTTCGGGTCCGTCAGGGCCTGACGGACCTACCTGTATCCCCCCCCTTTCCACCCACCCAACCCACGCTCGCATGGCAAAAAGCACCGGCAAAGCCCTGGTCATCGTCGAATCGCCCGCCAAGGCTCGCACGATCGCGAAATTTTTGGGCAGCGGCTACATCGTCGAGGCCAGCATCGGCCACGTCCGCGACCTGCCGGCCGGCAAAAAAGAGGTGCCCGAGAAATACAAGGCCGAACCGTGGGCCTACCTCGGCGTGAACACCGAAGAGGGTTTCGCGCCGCTGTACATCGTCCCGGACGAGAAAAAAAAACAGGTCAAGAAACTCAAAGACGCGCTCAAAGAAGCCGACGAACTTTTCCTGGCGACGGACGAAGACCGCGAAGGCGAAGCGATCAGTTGGCACCTGAAAGAACTGCTGCAACCCAAAGTCCCGGTCCACCGGCTGGTCTTTCACGAGATCACCAAGGACGCGATCCAGAACGCGCTCAAAGCGACCCGCAAGATCGACGACCACTTGGTCAACGCGCAAGAAACTCGCCGGATCCTGGATCGTCTTTACGGCTTCGACATGTCGAACCTGCTGTGGCGAAAGATCGGCAAAGGCACCAGCGCCGGCCGCGTCCAATCGGTCGCGGTGCGTTTGATCGTCGACCGCGAGCGCGAACGGATCGCGTTTGTCGATTCGACTTATTGGGACTTGGACGCCGTGTTCATGACCGGCAAGAACGAACCGCTGCAAGCGACCCTTTCGACCGTCGACGGACGCAAGATTCCTCGCGGTGCCGACTTCGATTCGACGACCGGCAAGCTGAAAAACGACAAGCTGTTGCAGATGAACGAATCACAGGCCGGCGAACTGGCGGTGAAGCTTCGCAAAGCTTCGTTCAAAGTCACTTCCGTTGAAGTCAAACCGTTCGCCGAGCGTCCGCGGCCGCCGTTCACGACCAGCACGCTGCAACAAGAATCCAACCGCAAGTTGGGCTTCACCGCCAAGCGAACGATGCAGGCGGCCCAGCGGTTGTACGAGAACGGTTACATCACTTACATGCGGACCGACAGCATGACGCTGTCCACCGAAGCGATTAGCGCCGCGCGGAACCTGGTCCGCAGCGAGTACGGGCAAGATTTCTTGCACCCCGAAGTCCGCACGTACAAGGGCAAGGTCAAGAACGCCCAGGAAGCTCACGAAGCCATCCGCCCCGCCGGCACGCCGTTCCGCGTCCCTGAAACGATCCGCGGCGAACTGGATTCCGACCAATTCCGCCTGTTCGATTTGATTTGGAAACGGACCATCGCTTGCCAAATGGCGGACGCCAAAAAGCAACGGATCAGCATCACGATCGAAGGCGGCGGCGCGACCTTCACGGCGTCGGGAACCAGCATCCTGTTTGAAGGATTTCTGCGAGCCTACGTCGAAGGCAGCGACAACCCGGAACTGGAACTTGCCAACAAAGAAACGATCCTGCCGAACGTCAACGAGTCCGATCCGCTGGACGCAAAATCGATTGATCCCAAGGGCCACACGACCCAGCCGCCGGCCCGCTACACCGAAGCGTCGCTGACCCGAACGCTGGAAGAAAAAGGCATCGGCCGCCCGTCCACGTTCGCCTCGATCATCGGCACGATCACCGACGAACGTCGCAACTACATTTTGAAAAAAGGCACCGCGCTGGTGCCGACTTGGCGTGCGTTCAGTGTCACGCGATTGATGGAAGATCACTTCGGCACGCTGGTCGATTACGAGTTCACCGCCCAGCTAGAAGACTTCCTGGATTCGATCAGCCGCGACGAAGCCGCTCGCGATGACTACTTGAAAAAGTTTTACTTCGGCGACGATTCGGCGGACAAGCATAACGTCGGATTGAAGCACCGACTGGTCGACAAGCTCGATCAGATCGACCCCAAAGAAACCGCCCGCTTCCTGCTCGGCCGACCCACGTCCGGCGAACACACCGAAGAGGTCTACGTTCGCGTCGGCAAGTTCGGGCCGTACTTAGAACAGGGCGAACGCACCGCGTCGATTCCTGATGGCATGCCGCCGGATGAAATGGACCTGGCCAAAGGCTTAGAACTGCTCGAAGCTGGTCAAGTCGAAGAGGCTCCGATGGGCATCCATCCCGAAACGGGCAAGCCGATCTACGTCAAGGTTGGTCGCTTTGGGCCGTACATTCAACTCGGCGAAGCAGACGACGAAGAAAAGCGGAACCAGGGTCTGCTAAAGGGCATGGAGGTCGAAGATCTGACGCTGGAGATGGCGTGCAAGTTGTTGACGCTGCCGCGAACGCTGGGCGATCACCCGGAACTGAAAGAGCCGGTCGTCGCGTTCGATGGTCGTTATGGACCGTACATCAAATGCGAAAAGGAAACGCGTTCGCTGCCCGCGGGCGTGTCTCCGCTGGAGGTCACGTTCGATGAGGCACTCGCGCTGCTGAAACAGCCCAAGCAACGCGGCCGTGGCACGCCGAAAGAGCCGCTACGAATGTTTGAAAAACCGTCACCGATCACGGAAAAGGAAGTCAAGATCCTGGACGGTCGTTTCGGTCCGTACGTGACCGACGGCGAAACCAACGCGTCGCTTCGCAAGGGCATGGACCCGAAGGAAATGACGTTCGAGGCCGCGATCGATCTGCTGGCCGAACGAGCGGCCGCGGGACCATCGAAGAAGAAGAAAGCGGCAAAGAAAAAGACGACCAAAAAGGCCGCGACAAAGAAGAAGACCGCGAAGAAGAAAGCGGCCAAGAAGAAAGGCGTTGCGAAGAAGAAGTCGTAGATTTGTCCGCAATGTCGTTTTCGACATGATCGTTTAACGCCCAGCTGAAGGCGCCGGCACCGTAGCCTCGACACGCCGTGGCGAGGCCGAACAGCTTTGCTGTTCGTTTGTAGGGCGATGCTCCGCCAGGGCCTGGCGAACCTACGATCGGGCCGGCACCGTAGCCTCGACACGCCGTGGCGAGGCCGAACAGCTTTACTGTTCGTTTGTAGGGCGATGCTCCGCCAGGGCCTGGCGAACCTACGATCAGGCCGGCACCGTCGCCTCGACACGCCGTGGCGAGGCCGAACAGCTTTGCTGTTCGTTTATCGTGCGATGCTCCGCCAGGGCCTGGCAAACCTACGATCAGGCCGGCACCGTCGCCTCGACACGCCGTGGCGAGGCCGAACAGCTTTGCTGTTCGTTTATCGTGCAATGCTCCGCCAGGGCCTGGCGAACCTACGATCGGGCTGGACTCGTAGCCTCGACACGCCGTGGCGAGGCCGGACAGCTTTGCTGTTTGTTTATCGTGCAATGCTCCGCCAGGGCCTGGCGAACGTACGATCGGTCCGGCGCCTTTGGCTCGGCGTCAAACGAAGGCTTCCTCGTCGTGGGGGGATCGGTTGGCGATTGGGAAAGCTTGCGAGTAAACTCGATTCGCTTCTTCTCTCCTCCTCCATCCAGGCTTCTCCGATGCGCGCACTCGCTTTCGCAGCCATTCTGCTTGCCCTCGGTTCCGCCACCTCGCCGGCTCACGCCGCGGTCGTTTACGACGAAGCCATCAACGGAGCCTTCTCGGACGACAACTTGGCCCCGACACCGCTGGGCCAGTTCTTGCCGGGCGTCAACCAGGTGACCGGCCGAGTCACCGACATTGGGATCGGCGGTTTCAACTTCACCAACGACGTGTTCACGTTTGAAATTCCGGCGAATAGCCAGCTCGTTTCGATCACGATGTCCAGCTTTTCGACCAGCAGCGGCGGCGGCATGTACATGATGCTGTCACGTGGGGCGACGTTCCCGTTCGACTCCATCGAAGTCAACGACAAGATGCCCTTTCCCGACCTGATGCGAATTCTGGGCGGATCGGTCGTTGGGGGAACGGATGTTGGTGCTGACGTGCTGGACAACCTGCAAGCCGCCGGGGCTCGCGGCGACGGTGTGCCGTTCACGACGCCGCTGGGTCCGGGCAACTATTCGGTTTACCTGCAAGAGACCAGCACGTTTTCAAATTACTCGCTAGGCTTCAACGTGACCGCCATCCCCGAACCATCGACGTGGGCGGTGCTGGGCATCGTTGGCGGCGGCGCGGTGATCCATCGTCGGCGAAAGCAATGGAAGTCGAACGCATGAACGAAGTCACCGCCGGATCGCTATGCCAAAAGAAGTGCGTGCCCTGCGAAGGCGGCGTTCCGGTCATCGACGCCGCCGCCGCGAAGCCCTACCTTGAAGCGATCCCCGATTGGTCGATCAGCGATGACGGCGTGATGATCTCGCGAAAGATCAACGCCAAGAACTTCGTCCGCGCGATGGCAATCCTGCAAACGATCGCCACCGTCGCCGAAGAAGAACAACATCACCCCGACCTGCACCTGACCGGATACCGTCACGTCCGCATCGACATGACCACGCACGCGATCGGTGGGCTTAGCGAAAACGATTTTATCGTCGCGGCAAAGATTGACGCGGCAATTGACCAGGCGATCGCCCCGTCGGTTTAACTTTCCTCTTTGTCGCCATGGTTCCCGATGCCGAAAGCCGTCAAGCAGAAATCTGGATCGCTGCCGCCGGCCCCGTTCAAATTGCACCAGCCGTTCCCGCCGGCCGGCGACCAACCGACCGCGATCGAACAGATCACGCGGAACTTCATGGCGGGCCGCGAGTCGCAAGTCTTGCTGGGCGCGACCGGCACCGGCAAGACGTACACGATGGCAAACGTGATCGCCAACGTGAAACGGCCGGCGCTGATCCTGAGCCACAACAAGACGCTGGCGGCACAGCTTTACGGCGAATTTAAAGAGTTCTTTCCCGAGAACGCCGTCCACTACTTCGTCAGCTATTACGACTACTACCAACCCGAAGCGTACATTCCGCAGCGCGACGTCTACATCGAAAAGGATTCGTCGATCAACGAAGAGATCGACCGCCTGCGATTGGCAACGACCAGTTCGCTGGTCTCGCGCCGTGACGTCGTCATCGTCGCATCCGTCAGCAGCATCTACGGGCTCGGTTCGCCCAAAGAATACAAAGCCCAAATCGTGGCACTGCATCGCGGCGAAAAAACTCGCCGCGATCACTTGCTGTTGAAACTGGTCGACATCCTTTACGTCCGCAACGACATCGCCTTCGAGCGGGGGAAGTTTCGCGTCCGTGGCGATTCGATCGAGCTGTGGCCCAGCTACGAAGAGTTCGCGTACCGGATCGAAATGTGGGGCGACGAAATCGAACAGATCAGCCTGATCAAACCCGTCTCGGGCGAAACGATCAAGGTCGTCGACCAGCTTTACATCTATCCGGCGCGGCACTTCGTGATGCCCGAAAACCGCATCCAAGCGGCGCTGCGAGTGATCAAGGAAGAGCTCGCTCAGCAATTGGAAGTTTTTCAGTCGCAGGGCAAGTTATTGGAAGCCCAACGGCTGTCCGCTCGCACGCGATTCGACTTGGAAATGATGGCCGAAGTCGGTCACTGTCCGGGCATCGAAAACTACAGCCGTCCGCTGTCGGGCAAGCCGCCCGGCGCGACGCCGGACACGCTTTACGATTTTTTTCCCGACGACTTCATCACCTTTGTCGACGAGTCGCACGTCACCGTTTCGCAGGTCCGCGCGATGTACGCGGGCGACCGAAGCCGCAAGGAAACGCTGGTCTCGCACGGCTTCCGCTTGCCCAGCGCGCTGGACAATCGACCGCTGAAGTTCGACGAATGGGAAGCCCGCACCGGACAAATTTGCTTCGTCAGCGCCACGCCGACCGACTATGAACTCGAACGCACCGGCGGCGAAGTCGTCGAACAAATCATCCGCCCGACGGGGTTGCTCGATCCGATCGTCGAAGTCGTTTCAGCACGCGGACAAGTCAATCACTTGCTGGAAGAAATTCGCAAGCGCGCCGCCATCGACGAACGCGTCTTGGTGACGGCGCTGACCAAGCGATTGGCAGAAGACCTATCGACGTTCTTTCAAGAACAAAACGTCCGTTGCCGTTGGCTGCACAGCGAACTCGATGCGTTCGAGCGGGTCGAGTTGTTGCAGGATCTTCGCGGCGGCGCGTTCGATTGTTTGGTCGGCGTGAACCTGTTGCGAGAAGGTTTGGACTTGCCCGAGGTGTCGCTGGTCGCGATTTTGGACGCCGACAAAGAAGGTTTCCTGCGCAGCGAAACCAGTCTCGTGCAAACGATCGGTCGCGCGGCCCGCAACGCGAACTCGAAGGTGATCTTGTACGCGGACAAGGTGACCGATTCGATGAAGATGGCGATGGACGAAACCGAACGTCGCCGCGAAATTCAAAAGGCGTACAACGCCGAGCACGGCATCACGCCCGCGACGGTTCGCAAGTCGATCCGCCAAGGCATCGAGGCGGATGCGTCGAAGCGGCGGCAAGCGGTCGCGAAAGCGAAAAGCGAATCGGATGGCCAATACATTACGATCGAATACGTCGACGCGTTGGAACAAGAAATGTTGGCGGCGGCGGAGTCTCTTGAGTTTGAAAGAGCGGCATCGCTGCGCGACCGCGTGCTTCAATTGAAAGGCAATATCGGCAAACCGCTTAGCGAAGTCGAAATGGAAAAGCCATCGAGCAGTTCGCAAGGCGGTCGCCAACGCAAACGCCGAAAAGGCGTCAAAGGCGGCAGCAAGATCCCGCGGCCGGGTGCCTGACCAGCCTTCGTCACCCACCAAGTACCTTCCCGTTTTTGGGAAGGTGTTTGCGCGGATGTCCTCCCACCAAATACCCTCCCGCGAGCGGGAGGGTGTTTGGATAAGTGCGGCCGCTCCTGCAAACTGATGCATCATTCGCATGCGGTTGTCATCGAGAACTCGAATCACGCCGCCCGGTCCTGCCGCCGAAGCTGCTTTTTCATGCGGCGTTTCTCGGCCTTGCTGAGGTTATCCCAATCGATCGAGTCCTCGTCGACTTGTTCGCCGCCGCTGCCATCGTCTGCATCACGGTCGTCGCCTGCGGAGTCGTTTTCGGCGACCGCGTCATCGCTGGCCGCGGCAGCTTTCTTTCGCCCGAACCATCCGCCGAGTCCGCCAGGCTTCTTCGGCGTAGCATCGGCATCGGCGTCACCTTCGGTAGCGGGTTTTGCTTCCGCGGTCGCATCGACCGGCTCGGCCGCTTGCTTGCGTCGTCGGGAAAACCATCCGCTTTTCGTTTTGGCGGGCGCTTCGTCTTGAGCTGCTTCTTCGGCCACCGGCTCGGGGGTGGGTGCCGGCTTCGGCGCGGGCTTGGTTTTCTGAACTCGCTCCGGTGCAACGACTTGTGATTCGTGGTTGCCGGCTGCTTTTCGTTTCGCCGCGCGAAGTCCGAACCAGCGTCTTGGCGATTTTTCAGGTTGTTCAACCGCAACTTCTTCTTGTTCGGCTTCGCCGCGCGACCAGACTCGGAACGAAAGTTGACCGAGTCGCTCTCGCAGCGAGACACCGTCTTCGATCGCGCGGACTTCTCGGTACAACGATCGCAGGTACGACATCATCGCCACGAAGATCGCCGTCGACGCCAGCAGCGGTGCCGACGTGACCGCCGTCCAGCGCCAAACCGAATTCGACCGACATCACGTTCCAACGCGCCGCTTGCGGGATCAACAAAATGCCACAAGCCGCCAACAACGTGACCAGCGCCGTGTGATAGCGACGCACCTCGGCGACCATCCGCAGCGCCAGAACGCCCGACCCAAGTCCCACGACGATGCCGATCCAATCGCTGCCCGAAAGTGCGACTCGTTTGCCAAAGCTCGCGTCCAGGATCGCGCCGGTCCAGTCCAGGATCGACACCAACGAATTGACGCTCGCAAACAGCGTCACGATCAACACCAACCGCCACAACCGATAGCGGCCCAGGTAATCGTCCAACCGATAGCGACGAAGTTGGTAGATCATCAACGCCGCACCGGCCGACCCGGCCAGGATCACGGCCATGAAAAAACGCCCAAAGCTATCGGGCATGTCCAAGCGAAACGGCCGCGACAGTTCGGGCCGATAGACCATCGCGGGCCAAGCCACCGCCAAGTAGTGCAGGCCGCAAAGCAGAATCGCGATCGAGGCGAAGGTTCCCGCGACGATCGAAAAGGAGCGTTGCTTGACCGGCACCAACGAAAACCATCGTCCGCGCAGACGTCGTTTGACGCGGGCACCGTAGGCGGCTGTCGGCCGTCGGGCTTCGCGCAGCCGCTCGAACTCGCGGCGGGTGGCCGCCGTCGACGCGTTTGGTCAGCTTGGTGAGTCGAATACATGACTCGCCGCCGACGATCGATGGTTCTGCGAGCCTGGGACATGAACCGCGACGACATCCTTGCGCGTGCGTGACGACGATACGTTCGGCCGAGACAGCCTCCACCGAACGCGTCGAGGCTAGAAGAATTCGTCCGCCCGCGTCAATCGCTTCTCGCCCGATCGATCGCGTGAAACTCACGCCGGATCGTAAGCGTCGCTGCCCAGGCCACTGCCTCGCGGGATGAACAGGCACATCAAAATGCCTAACATGTACAGCAACGTCAGCGGGATCGCGAGCGCCACCATGCTGGTCACGTCCGCCGGCGTCACGATCATCGAAATTACAAAGATGACCAGCACCGCGACCTTCCAGCTATCGATGAACGCCTGCGTTTCCAGCAGCCCGATTCGCTGGACAAACAACATCACCAGCGGCAATTGGAACGCGATGCCGAACCCCAACGGCAACATCAACACAAAGTTGACGTAGTAAGTCAGCCGCGGCTCGACGGCCACGTCCATGCCGCCGTTGAACGCCAGCAAGAACGAAAGGACGTAGTGCAGCACCAGGAAGAACGCCAACATCACGCCGCTGATGAACAATGTCACGCTGACCGGCAAGTAAACATAAACGTAGCGGCGTTCGTGGTCGTGAAGTCCCGCCGCGACGAAGGCCCAGATGTGATAAAAGATCATCGGTGATGCAAAGACGGCACCGACGATCAGGCCCGCCTTGACCCAAATCATGAACGGCTCTTCCATCTTCAATGACGACAGACCGGTCTTGTTCTGGCGAAGCTGCAACCGAGGTTTCAACGTTGCCGGATCGGGGATGGCACCCAGAATGCCAGCCAGTTCAGCCGGTTCGATTGTGACTTGCGGCGGCGGAGCGGTTTCCAAGTCGGAACCGGCGGAGGCATCCGAATCGGGAATCACAAGCGATTCCATCGTCAGGCTTTGGTACTGCTCGGGCACGTCGTAAACGATTTCAGCGACCAACGAACCGCCTGACAAGAACGCTCGCAGCGGCGCGACCTCTTCGGCCGTCGGGTCATAACCCATCCGGTATAAATCGCGGTCGGCTTGAAAATCGCGGATCGCCGTCTCCAGCGGTCGCTGAATGAACAAGATCACGCTGTCGGCAAAGAACAGACCGATCAACATGCCGGCCAGCAACCACAAGATCGCACGGACCAAGCACTGGCGAAGTTCGTCCAGGTGTTCCCCGAACGTCATCGTCGAGTTGTCAAACAGGTCGTCTTTGGGGCGAGCCAATCGGTCCACGAATCGGGTCTTTGTTCGGTTGAAAGTTCAGTTTTTGTGCATGATCAGAGTAGGACAATTGTCCCAGTTGTCCCCCGAACTTATCGAAAGATTCACGGGACAACGGAGACAATGGTCCTACTCTGGCTTAGTCCCAAGCGTCATTGTAACAAAGGGCCGTCCAAATGCCCGTGCTGCTACGCTGCTGAACGCTCGCTTTTGATCGTTGTCCCCGCAAAACCCGTCCAAGTCCAACGTTTCCGCCATGCAACCGTATCCGCTGCGTTTTCGACCGGTCCTGAAGCAAACGATTTGGGGCGGCCGCCGGCTGGGCGAACAGCTCGGCAAACCGATCGGCGACGCGGCCGACTACGCCGAAAGCTGGGAAATCGTCGATCATGGCGACGACCAGTCAATCGTCGATGGCGGACCGCTTAGCGGAAAAACGCTGGCCGAATTGATCGCGACGCGGCGAGAGTGGTTGCTGGGCAAGTCGGCCGGCGAAGGACCATTTCCGCTGCTGCTGAAATATCTCGATTGCAACCGCGTGCTGTCGGTGCAAGTTCACCCCGATGACAAATACGCCACGGCGATGGCTAGGCCGGACCTCGGCAAGACGGAAGCCTGGTACGTTGTCACGTCCGATCCCGGTAGCCTGATTTACGCGGGTCTGAAGTCGGGCGTTGACCGGGCGACACTTGCCGAAGCGATCGAAGCCGGCCAAACCGAACACGTTCTGCACTCGTTCCATCCCGAAGCCGGCGACATCGTCTTCATCCCCGCCGGCACCGTTCACGCGCTCGGCGCGGGCCTGGTGATCGCCGAGATCCAGCAGTCCAGCGACACGACGTTTCGTCTATTCGATTGGAATCGAGTCGATGCGTCGGGCAAGTCACGACCGCTGCACATCGAAGCGTCGCTGCAGGTGACCGATTACCAGTCCGGACCGGTCCAGCCTTGCCACGCCGAAAAGCAAAAGCCCGGCCTGCAACCGATGGTCGAATGCGACAAGTTCGTGCTGCGCGTGATGACGTCGGGCATCGACACGATCGGCGGCGACGACCAGTTCCACATCGCCACGGTGCCAAGCGGCAGGGCAACGCTGACCGACGCAGCGGGATCAACGACGCAGCTTTCCGCCGGCGACAGCGTCTTGTTACCCGCCTCGATGGGGCAATGCGAATTGGCGATCGAAGGCGATAACGCGGCGGTGTTGACGTCGCATCTGCCGGTAGCCGATCCGTCCCTTTTCTCGGTCGGCTATTGACAGAAATTTCACGATCGGGATACTTTGCCGATTCTCCGCGGGTCGCCCGCACAAGACTTTTTACGCTGTTTTACTCGGCTTTGTGACCGAGTTGCTGGTTCGACGGACTTTCCGGGACCGGTTTGGCAGCCATGTTTGCCTGATTTGAAGCCGTTACGACTCATTTTTTATGCCAACGATCAACCAACTCGTCCGCAAACGACGCAAGCTGAAGAAGACTCAAAGTAAGTCGCCGGTGCTGGAAAAGTGCCCTCAGAAGCAAGGCGTTTGCTTGCAAGTTCGCACGATGACCCCGAAGAAGCCCAACTCGGCCCTTCGGAAGATCACGCGGGTTCGTCTGAGCAATGGCAAAGAAGTCACCGTTTACATCCCCGGCGAAGGCCACAACCTGCAAGAACACTCGATCGTGCTGGTTCGCGGCGGTCGTGTTCGCGACTTGCCGGGCGTTCGCTACCAAGTCGTCCGCGGTTCGCGTGACTCCCTGGGCGTCGACGGTCGCAAGCAATCTCGCAGCCGTTACGGTGCGAAGAAGAAGTAGACCGCCCGGTCCAACACTTCCGCGATCGATTCAAAACACCACCAAAACACTCAGCACAGATAGAAGTTCACGATGGGACGCATTACCTCCAGCCGCTCGCAACTCAAGGGCGATCCGCGGCACAATTCGTTGTTGGCCGGCAAGTTCATCAATTGCTTGATGCTGGACGGCAAGAAGACGACCGCGACACGCGTCTTCTACGACGCGCTGGAAGAAATCGGTCGTCGGGGCGAGTTCCCCGATCACACGCCGATCGAAGTCTTTGAGGCCGCGATCGAAAACATCAAGCCGTACATCGAAGTTCGCAGCAAGCGAGTCGGTGGTGCCAGCTATCAAGTTCCGATGCAGGTCAACCGAGTTCGCCAGCAAAGCTTGGCTCTGCGTTGGTTGTTGACCGCGGTCCGCGACAAGAAAGGCCGTCCGATGCACCTGAAATTGGCCGACGAATTGATGTCGGCGTACAAGAAAGAAGGTGTCGCGTACACCAAGCGGGAAAACACACACCGCATGGCCGACGCCAACAAGGCGTTCGCCCACTTCGCTTGGTAATCGCCGGCGATCTTGTCAAGCGATCAAAAGAAAACCGCGACCAAGAAGTTGGTCGCGGTTTTTTGTTGCGCGGACGGGGGTGGCTTGGCCGCGTAGCCGGCGGCAGAGGTTAACCGGGGGTCAGGTTTGAGTCTTTGTAGGGTGGGTCGAGTGTGCCGGTAGGCCACGATGACCCACCGTCGCTCGGATCAACGGTGTCGTCCGGTGGGTCTGCATCGCTGACGCGATTTAACCCACCCTACAAAAACACCCACTACACCATTCGATTGAATTTTAACAGGCAACCTTGCTAATTCCCGTCGGCAATGCGTGCCAAGTCTTTGTAGGGTGGGTCGAGTGTGCCGGTAGGCCACGATGACCCACCATTGCTCGGATCAACGGTGTCGTCCGGTGGGTCTGCATCGCTGACGCGATTTGACCCACCCTACAAAAACACCCACTACACCATTCGATTGAATTTAACAGGCAACCCTGCTAATTCCCGTCGGCAGTGCCTGCCAAGTCTTTGTAGGGTGGGTCGAGTGTGCCGGTAGGCCACGATGACCCACCATCGCTCGGATCAACGGTGTCGTCCGGTGGGTCTGCATCGCTGACGCGATTTGACCCACCCTACAAAAACACCCAATACACCATTCGATTGAATTTTAACAGGCAACCCTGCTAATTCCCGTCGGCAATGCCTGCCAAGTCTTTGTAGGGTGGGTCGAGTGTGCCGGTAGGCCACGATGACCCACCATCGCTCGGATCAACGGTGTCGTCCGGTGGGTCTGCATCGCTGACGCGATTTGACCCACCCTACAAAAACACCCAATACACCATTCGATTGAATTTTAACAGGCAACCCTGCTAATTCCCGTCGGCAATGCCTGCCAAGTCTTTGTAGGGTGGGTCGAGTGTGCCGGTAGGCCACGATGACCCACCATCGCTCGGATCAACGGTGTCGTCCGGTGGGTCTGCATCGCTGACGCGATTTGACCCACCCTACAAAAACACCCACTACACCATTCGATTGAATTTTAATAGGCAACCCTGCTAATTCCCGTCGGCGATGCGTGGCCCGCACGCGAGCCACCGCATCGCCAACTCGTTCGCTTAGCTACGCACGGCTTCGCGCATATCGATCTCGTAGCCTTCGCGGTACGGACGCGCGAGCATGGCGTTTGCTTGTTCGTCGCCGACGATCTGCTCGCTGGCGTTATCCCATTTCAGGTCCCGGCCCAATCGCGCCGAAATGCCTGCCAAGTGACACACGTTCAACATTTCCATGTGCGTGTGAACGTCCGAGATCGGATCGATCCGCTCTTGGACGCAATGTAGAAAGTTGGCCCAATGTTGCTTGCGTTCGTTGTGTTCCATCGGCATGTTGCGATAAACCTTCGCGATCGCATCTTCGGGCAACGGGTTGGATTCCAGTTCCTCGACCGGTGCTCCGACCAGCTTGCCACGGCTGACAAAGATTCGGCCTTTGTCGCCTTCCAACAAGACGCCGTTGTCGGTGTCGTTGCGGATGATCATCTTTGTGCCGCCGGGGTAGGCGACATTAAACATGAATTCGGTCGCCGTGTTGTAGCGATCGTTTTGCACCGGCATTCCGTCTTTGAATTCGACCGGATGCTGGGCCGTGCCGCCGATCGACGTCGGGCCGGCGGCCTGGCCGTTCAGCTTCAACGCCCAGTTGCAGATGTCGACGTGGTGAGCACCCAGTCGGTCAGTTTGCCGCCGCTGTATTCGTACCACCAACGGAATTCGTAGTGACCGTTGGTGTTGCCGCGACCTTTTTTATCGCCCGCCTTATCGCTGTGTCGATAGTCGGCGACGGGGACCGGGCCGAGCCACTTCTCCCAGTTCAGTTCCGCGGGGACTTCGGCAACGGGGATCGCGTCGCATGATGGCGCACCACCGATGGCCGCTTGGACGGTGTGCAACTTGCCCAGGCGTCCTTCATTGACGATCGCCATCGCCTTGACGAACAAGTGGAACGTGCTGCGCTGTTGGGTGCCGACTTGAACGATGCGGCCGGTTTCTTTTTGGACTTTGCGAATCAGCTTGCCTTCGTCGATGGTCAGCGTCAGCGGCTTTTCGCAGTACACGTCCTTGCCGGCCAACATTGCCTCGATCAGCGGCTTGGTGTGCCAGTGGTCCGGCGTCGCGATGTGCAGCACGTCGATGTCGTCGCGATCCAGGATCTCGCGATAATCCTCGTAGGTGTCCGCCTTTCCGTCGCTCATCGACTTGCTCGATTGCTCGGCACGTTTCTTGTCGACGTCCGCGATCGCGACGACGTTCAGCCACTGCTTGGCGGCGTTGATGTTGCCGTTGGCCATGCCGCCCGAGCCGATGACGCCGATGTTGACGCGGTCGTTGGCACTGACCTTTTCATCGGCCGCGGTCGCAGCGGTGTGGAAGTAGGGGACGGCGGCGGCGGAGGCACCGACGATGGCGGACGACTTCAAGAATTGTCGCCGTGGTTGGTTGGGTCGCTTCATGGGCGGGAGACCTTCATTAGGTGGGAGAGGAAGCGGTAAGATGATTGGGTGGTATTTTAACCTACCAGGCCCCTCGGGTTGGATCGCGAACCAAAATTGAAAAAGAATCGGGATGACGCGCCCCCGTTGTCTCTTGGATCCGCCTGTACCCAGACACCTGTACCCAGACAATCGTTCAACGCCCGGCCGCAGGCGTCGGCTTCACATCGTATCGCTCGCGCCGTGCCGAGAACGAACAGCAACGCTGTTCGCCGATCATGCAATGCTCCGCCACGGCGTGGCGGACCTACGAAAGGCCGGTGCCTGCGGCGGGACGTTCAACGAACCAGTGGAATTTTCAAACAAAGGTTTTTCAATGCAGTTCGCCTGTCCCCAGTGTGGAAAACAATATCGCGGCGAGCCTTCGATGGCCGGTCGCCGGGTCAATTGCAAAGGCTGTGGCGCCAATTTTAACATTCCCACCTTCGACGGCGACGACCAACCCTTCGCCATGACATCGCCGCCGCCCCGGCCGAACGTCATGCGGCCCGAAAACGCCAACCCGTTTTCCAATTCGACCACCGACGGCGACCGCGAATTTATGGCCGGTCAGAATGAGATCTCGTCCGCGCCGGTGGCGCTGCGAGGCGGCCAGTCGAACGACGGCCGAGCGAGAACGGCGGACGAGATCGACTACGAAATTTTCGGCCACGAGTCCCAGTACGTCGAAATCACGCTGGATCCCGGCGAGCAGACGATCGCGGAAGCAGGTGCCCTGATGTACATGGACGCCGGCATCCAGATGAACACCGTGCTGGGCGATCCGTCGGATCAGAACAAAGGTTTTCTAGGCAAGGCGTTGTCCGCTGGCAAGCGGGTGATGACCGGCGAGTCGTTGTTCATGACGACGTTCACCAACAACGCGGCCGGGCAAGCCAAAGTCGCGTTCGGGTCGCCGTATCCGGGACGCATGGTGCCGATGCACTTGGATCAATTGGGTGGCAACATCGTTTGTCAAAAGGGCGCGTTTTTGTGCGGCGCGCGAGGCATCAAAGTCGAGATCGCGTTCCAGAAAAAGATCGGTGCCGGACTGTTCGGCGGCGAAGGCTTCATCATGCAACGGCTGCAAGGCGACGGCATCGCGATCGTTCACGCCGGCGGCACGATGATGTATCGCGAACTGACCCGCGGCGAACAACTTCGCGTCGACACCGGCTGCATCATGGCACTCGGGTCAACAGTCCAGTACGACATCCAATTCGTCGGCGGAATGAAGAACACGTTCTTCGGCGGCGAGGGACTTTTTCTGGCGACCGTCACCGGCCCGGGACCGGTCTGGTTGCAATCGTTGCCGTTCAGCCGCCTGGCCGGACGGGTGGCCAGCAGCATGCCGGGCATCGGCGGCGGCAACAAAGGCGAAGGCAGCGTGCTGGGCGGCCTGGGTGGAATGTTGATGGGCGATTGATCGACTATGATGGGGCGATCGGTTTGTGATTCGTAGCCGCCATCCCGCCCAGACGAGCTCGCCATGAAAACGTTGCTGTTCTTTGCCTTCGCTTGCCTACTGACGCTATCGATCGCGTCGGCCGACAAGCCGATGAACGTGTTGATGATCGCGGTCGACGACTTGCGCCCCGAACTGAATTGCTACGGCAAAAGTCACATCCAAAGTCCCAACATCGATCGCCTGGCGGCCAGCGGGATGCGGTTCGACCGCGCGTACTGCCAGGTCGCGGTGTGTGGCGCGTCGCGGGCCAGCTTGCTTTCCGGTTGCCGACCGGAAACGACGAATTGCTGGGACTTTTTCACGCCGCTGCGATCGAAAATGCCAGACGTGCTGACCTTGCCCCAGCACTTCAAACAAAACGGATACGAAACGACTTTCTTGGGCAAGGTCTATCACAGCCCCAAGGATGACGCCTCCTCTTGGACGCTCAACGCCAACGACTGGGCCAAGACACCCGCCGGCAAAGGACGCAGCTACCTGCAAGAGTTGCCGCCGTTGCCCATCCAGAAAGCCAACGCGAAATCAAAAGCGAAAGGCGGCCCGTCGATCGAAAACGGAGGCGACGTGCCTGACGATTCTTATGTCGATGGCAACAACGCGACGCGAGCGGCAAAGATCATTCAGCGTTTTGCCGATCACGACAAACCGTTCTTCTTCGCCGTCGGTTTCATCAAGCCGCACCTGCCCTTCAACGCCCCCGCAAAGTACTGGGACATGTACGATCGCGACAAAATCGAAGTGCCATCGCGAGAGGACTGCATCGACAGCGTCGATTACGGGCGTTCGGACTGGGGCGAGCTGAAGAACTATCCCGACATCCCACGGAACGTCAAAACGCTGGACGACGCGAAGTCGAAAGAGTTGATCCATGGATACTACGCCGCGGTCAGTTACATGGACGCGCAAGTCGGGTTACTACTGGATGCACTGGAGAAATCCGGACAGCGTGAAAACACCGTCGTCGTGCTTTGGGGCGACCACGGTTGGTACCTCGGCGACTTTGGCGATTGGTGCAAACACACCAACTATGAAATCGCGACGCGAGTGCCGTTGATCGTGTCGGCACCTGGCATGAACGCGAACGAGTCGACGAAGTCGTTGACCGAGTACGTCGACCTATTCCCGACGCTTTGCGAATTGACCAGCCTGCGGGTGCCGGAGCACTGCCAAGGCAAAAGCCTTGTGCCGGTTCTGTCCGACCCGGCGGTTGAACTGAAACCGGCTGCGTTCAGTCAGTACATTCGCAACAAACGCGGCGAAGGACGAATGCGAGGCACCAGCGTCCGGACGCAGCGGTTTCGTTACACGCAGTGGCGAAGCGAAAAGACGGGCGAGCTCGATGCGATCGAGCTGATCGACTTTGACAACGATCCCGACGCGAAACGAAACGTCGCCGCCGATCCTTCGTACGCCACGTTCTTGCCCGAGCTTGCCGAACTGTGTGCCAAGTCGGGCACCGGTCTTTAAATCAGAGTAGGACAATTGTCCCAATTGTCCTTTCAACCAAGCGCCATGTTGCCGCAGGGACAATTGGGGACAATTGTCCTACTCTGTTCTGCTTTCCTAATCGAATTCAAATATGTTCAGACGCTTCCTTCTGCTCTGCTTTGGTTTCCTGACCTCCGTCGCCGTCGCGGCGGACCGTCCCAATGTCGTGATCGTTTTGACGGACGATCAAGGCGCGCTCGATGCCGGCTGTTATGGCTCGGACGACTTGAAGACGCCGAACATCGATCGCTTGGCCGCCGAAGGCGTTCGCTTCACCAACGCGTACGCGCACTCGGTGTGCTGTCCCGCGCGAGCGATGTTGATGACGGGACGTCATCCACAGCGCAGCGACATCGGTTCATGGGCTCAGTCCGAAACGACGCCTTCGGCAACGGGACGCAACCTTCGTCTGGACGAAACGACGATCGCGGAAGCGTTTCATGATGCCGGGTACGCGACCGCGCTGTACGGAAAGTGGCACCTCGGCGCGGCCGAAACGCATGGTCCGACGCGGCAAGGCTTCGATCAGTTCTTTGGCATCCGTGGCGGCTTCATCGACAACTACAACCATCACTCGCTGCACGGCGTCGGACGCCACGATTTGTTTCGCGCGACCGAGGAATTGCGGCGACCGGGCGAGTACTTCATGGACATGGTGACCGAAGGGGCCGAGTCGTTCGTTCGGAAAAACGCGGACCAGCCTTTCTTGCTTTACTACGCGATGAACCTTCCGCATTACCCCGAGCAATCGATCGAACCGTTTGCGAGCTACTTCAGTGACTTAGATCCGCCGCGACAAAGTTACGCTCGCATCGTCGCGACGACGGATCATTTCATCGGCCGGATGATGAAGCTGCTGGATGAACTGAAGCTTGCCGATGACACCGTGTTCCTGTTCACCAGCGACAACGGCTATTCAGCGGAGGACTATCAAATCTCCGTCGACAACCATTCCAGCGGTCTACCGAAGGGGCTGAACTACGGCGCGAACGGGGGCGGAGGCAACGTCGGCAAGTGGCGCAGCGCGAAGGGAAGTTTCTTGGAAGGCGGTCTGCGCGTGCCCGCGATCCTTCGCTATCCCGCATCGATCTCGCCGGGCATCGTTCGTGATCAGACCGTCACGCTAATGGACTGGTTTCCAACGATCGCGGATTACTGTGGCGTCGATGTTTCGGCGATTGATTTCGATGGCCACGACTTGCGACCGGCGATCGAAGCCGACGACTTTCACGATGACCACTACGCGGTCATGCACTGGGGTTGGCAGAAGGGTTGGGCGGTTCGCCGCGGCGATTGGAAATTAATCGTCAACGGTAGCTTGGGGCTTAGCGGAAATGGGAAAGCGGCGCACGACATGAAGATGCCGAAAGTGTTTTTAGGCAACGTGTCCGGCGACGAACCTGAAACGGTCAACCACGCCGAAGATCACCCGGGGATCGTGGCGGAACTGACGATGCTGCACGATGCGTGGATCGTCGACGTGGAACCCAAGTCGGCCGGAAAGTAGGAGCCTGTTCACGCCATCGCGGCACAAACAAGATCCCGGATTTGGCGACTGGTCGACTTGGTGAGCGATTCAGTTGCCAGTCGTTCCAGCTTCGGAAGATCCAATTTCGAGAGCGATGCTTTCAGACCGAAGATCGACGGCGACGAGACCGAAAACTCGCGAAGACCCAACCCGACCAGCACCGGAAAACATTCTGCATCGCTGGCCATTTCGCCGCAGATGCAAAGGTCTTTACCGCGCCGCCGCGCGGTCGCGACCATTTGCGCGATCGCGGACAAGACGGCCGGGTGTAGCGAATCGTAGTAGTGATGCACCGCGGCGTTGCCCCGATCGGCGGCCAACAGGTACTGGATCAAATCGTTCGTGCCGAGCGCAAAGAAATCAACCTCGCCGGCGAAGTGATCCGCCATCGTGATCGCCGCGGGCACTTCGATCATCACACCCAGCGGCACCTCGGGCACCGACCATCCGTCGCGAACCAAATTTGCTTTGGCTTCCGCGACGACTTCTTTGCACGCGATGATCTCGTCCAGCGTCGTCACCATCGGAAACATCAGCTTGACATTGCCGTGCGTCGCGGCCATCAGGACGGCTTCGATTTGAGTGCGAAACATGTCGCGGTAATCCAGCGACACGCGAACGCTTCGCCAACCAAGAAACGGATTGAGTTCCTTTGGTGCGTCAAAGTACGGCAGCATCTTGTCGCCGCCGATGTCCAGCGTCCGCACGGTCACCGATTGGCCGGGAAAGCCTTCGACGACGCGGCGATAGATTTCGTACTGCGTTTGTCGATCGGGAAAACTGGCCCGTGACATGTACGGCAACTCGGTCCGGTACAACCCCACGCCATCGGCACCGTACTGCTGGGCGATCGACACATCGCTCAGCAAACCCACGTTCGCACGCAGGCAAACTTTCGTGCCGTCGGCCGTGATCGCGTCGCGGTCTTTGAACTGTTGCAGTTGTTCTTGCGCACGATCGCTGTCTTTCTTAAGACGTTTGTACTCGCGACGAATCTGGTCCGCCGGATCGATGTGCAGCGTCCCGCTGGCCGAGTCCAAGATCAGCGGCGTGCCGGTTTGAACGTGACGGGTTACGCCGGCGACACCGACAAGCGTCGGGATGCCGAGCGATTTGGCGACGATGACGGCGTGGCCGTTCGAGTCGGACGCTTCCAAGACAAAGCCTAGGATCCGCGCGTGATCCAGCATCGCGATATCCGACGGCAACAACTGCTTAGCGACGACGATGGCTTCGTTGGGAAGCTGAATCGTTTCACGAACCTTGCCGAACAATCCGGCCAGCAAGCGGCGTCCGATGTCTTCCATGTCGGCGGCGCGTTCCTGCAAGTAAGCATCGTCCATTCGCCGAAACGTTTGCACGTAGTCCGCGATGACCTGTTTGATCGCGGCGCTGGCGCTTCGTCCGTCGTGAACGTGCGCGCGAATCTTGTCGATCAGCGTGCGGTCTTGCAGGATCGTCAGGTGGCTGTGAAAGATCGCCGCGTCGGTTTCGCCCAATCGCTGCGCGACACGCTTTTCCAGGCATAACGTCTCGACCTTCGCATGCTCGAACGCCACCGTGATGCGTTCCAGTTCGCTACATAGGTCGACCGGTTTGTCGTCACCAATTTCAGCGACGCCAAGGTTTTCGTCGATCAAGTAAGCCGGCCCGATTGCGACGCCGCCGAAGCCGGTTTCGCCTTTAAGCAACTTCACACGCTGAGACGCCGCGACTTCGTCTTGCTTGTCATCCGTGACTTCCGCAGTTCGCGGTTCGCGATCGAGTCGATCCATCAATCGCGCACTGGCGACGACGGATGTCAATTGAAACGCGATCGTGGTCAGCGTACTGATCTCGATCGGACTGAACTCGCGCGGCTCGATCGTTTGGATCGCCATCACGCCGATCAAGCGTTGGCGATCGTTCAGTGGGATGCCCAAGAACGAGTGATAAATTTCTTCGTTCGAATCGGCGATGTAATGGAATCGCGGATGCGCCTGCGGTTCGCCAACGTTGACCACGGTCTGTGTCTCGGCGGTCAACCCGATCAGGCCTTCGTTAATGCCCAACCGGACTTGGCCGAAGGTGTCCGACGATAGACCGATCGTCGAACGCAGGACAAGCTGGTTATCGTCGACCAGGTAGATCGAGCAGACTTCCGTTTGCATGCGATCGGCGACCAGGCGAACGATATTACGAAGCGTTTGATCCAGGCCGCTCGACTTTAAGATCAGCTTGCTGATGTCCTCCAACGTGGAAAGGCCCAGTCTTTCATTGCGGTCGTCGTCTGTCTCACGGAACGTTTGCGGTTGCACCATGAAGGATTGGCGTCGTCGAATGGTCGGAGGTGGAGAAGCGGTGAAGGAGACGGCGAGATCAGTTCGTCGCTGGGAAGCAACCATCGCCGCTGGGAAGCAACCAGCATACCGATTGGACACGCGGCGAACCGTTTGGGATCGCGGCAAAGGGCGAAACGGGGCAGAAACGAGTTGAGAAAGCTCGAAAAGGTCGGGTTTTTAGTCTCCTCGCGACGGCGAGTCGCGATTGTCCACGGCGGACGACGCGGGAATGCGATCGGCCAGCCGCGGCCGGGTGCCAAGGGATCGCGCCGGCGGTGCATGCTTTGTGGGCAGCGGCGTCCTTCTTTCGCCCCCTTTCCGGTGGACATCATGCCCCAAAAGCATCCTTAGGCAACCAACTTGCGCCAAGCGACCTTGATTATTGAACTGACCAGACAGGGCACAAAAGCTGCTTTCTAATTTGCTTTTAGGCGGACACCTCGACACTCTTTTTCTGGATCGGTTCATTCTTCATGGAGGCTACGTTTCCTTCTTATCGTCACACCAAGATCATTGCCACGCTGGGTCCGGCAACACAGACTCGCGACAAGCTGACCGAATTGATCGTCGCGGGTGCCGACGTGCTGCGTTTGAACATGGCTCACGGATCGACGCAGTGGGTTGCCGACATCGTGGCGCTGATTCGTGAAATCTCCACCGAAGTTGGTCGTCACGTCGCGGTGATGATGGATGTCAAAGGCCCGGAAATTCGTACCGGCGTGGTCGACGAACCGATCACGTTGGCGGTGGGCAACGAACTGGTGCTGTATACCGCCGATGGTGTCGCGCCGGCGGACGGAATCGCATTGTCGGTGAACTACGTGGGACTACCCCAGGCCGTCGCCGTCGGTGCGACCGTGCTGGTCGACAGCGGGCTGATGCGTTTGAAGGTGCTGGGCAAGGACGCCACCAGTATCCGCTGCAAAGTGATGACCGCGGGCATCATCGGTTCGCGTCGACACATCAATTTGCCCGGCGTCGAAATCGACTTGCCGGCGCTGACCAAAAAAGACGAAACCGATTTGATCGCCGGCATCGCGGCCGGCATCGACTTTGTCGCGCTGTCGTTTGTTCGCAAAGCTGAAGACATCGTGACGCTAAGAAAGTTCTTGACTGATCGCGGCAGCGAAGCTCGCATCATCGCCAAGATTGAAGAACAAGCAGGCGTGCGAAACATGGCATCGATCATCCGTGCGTCCGATGCGGTCATGGTGGCGCGAGGCGATTTGGGGATCGAGATCGATTATCACCGCTTGCCGATCGTGCAAAGCCAACTCGTCCGCGCGTGCCAAAACGAAGGCAAGCCCGTCATCATCGCGACGCACTTGTTGGAATCAATGATTGTGTCCCCCATCCCGACTCGCGCCGAAATTTCGGACGTCTCCAACGCCGTCCGAGAACAGGCAGACGCGGTGATGTTGTCCGGCGAAACGACGACGGGCGCGTACCCGTTGGAATCTGTCGAT
The DNA here is from genome assembly GCA_963836865.1 of Pirellulaceae bacterium. GTDB lineage: Bacteria > Planctomycetota > Planctomycetia > Pirellulales > Pirellulaceae > Rubripirellula. The sequence goes on from CAWILC010000009.1 coordinate 180,253, forward strand.
GTGCTTAAGAACATCATCCAAAGTATCGAACCGACGGTCAGCACGGACTTGAATTCCAGAATCGAACTTCACGAACCAAAATCCAAGATGCTGCGTTCGGCGGCGCTGCTGGCGCAGGATCTTGGCGAGGGCCAAATGGGCAAGTCCGGCATTCTCGTTTTCACGCGAAGCGGGTTCCTGGCATACATGCTGGGCGCGCTGCGTCCGCGAGGCGTTCCGATTTACGCGTTCACTGACATTGAAACGACGTTCCGCCAATTGCTGCTGCCGTGGGGCGTGGAACCCTTCTTGATGAATTTTTCGGACGACCCTGAACAGACGATTTCGGACGCGCTCGAGCGTCTGAAATCAAATTGCTGGTGCTCGTCCGGCGCGACGATGGTCGTGATCACCAACGCGCTTGCCAACGACCGGATCATCGACACGATGCAGCTTCGACAGGTGGAATGAGAACCCGATCGCGGAATAACCTTTTGCTGTAATGACAACCCTTGGACCAAACGAATCTGCAAGACTCGCACGACTTGTCTGTGCGACGACTCGATCGATCAACCCCGCTGCGAAAGATCGCAACGGGACTGGCGTTGTTCTTGTTGGTCTGCGTGATCGCGGTGATCGGGTACATGGCCAACGGATGGGAATTGGACGATTCCATCTACATGGTCATCATCACGATCTTTGGCGTTGGTTACGGCGAGGTCAATCCGATCGAATCGCCGGGGCTGCGGGCGCTAACAATCATGGTGATCGTTTCGGGTTACGGGGCGGTGATCTACACGGTCGGCGGCTGCATGCAGATGCTGATCGACGGCGAACTGAACAAAGCGTTGGGGGCGCGGCGGATGACCAAGGGCATTGAACGGCTGGAAGGCCATACGATCATCTGCGGCATCGGTCGGCTGGGCACGATCCTGGCTCGCGAGCTTGCCAAGGCGGGCAAGCCATTCGTCGCGATCGACTTGGACTTGGCTCGATTGCAGGACGCCGAGTCTCGCGGGTACCTGGTCTTGCAAGGCGACGCCAGCGAAGAAGAGACGCTCGAGCAAGCCGGCATTCGCCGTGCCTCGGTTGTCGCCACGGTACTGTCCCAGGATGCCGCGAACGTGTTCGTGACGATCACGGCGCGAGCGATGAATCCGGACGTGACAATCATCGCGCGAGGCGAGAACCCGCGAACGGAAAAGAAACTGCTCGGTTCGGGAGCCAACCAAGTCGTGCTGCCGACCGCGATCGGCGCAAAAAGTCGCTCAGTTGATCACTCGTCCGACGGCCGAAAACATGCTGGACCATCTGCGAACGCAGTCCGGCATCGTCGATGACCTTGGGCAAATCGGACTGACTTTTGATGAGTTGATCGTTCAATCGGGTTCGCCGATGGTCGACCGACCGATCTGCGAGATTGAAATCAAATCGAATCACGGATTCCTTATCGTCGGCGTGCGGGCGGCCGCCGGCGGTGGGCAAAGTGAATTGAATCCGGACCCCAACACGATCTTGCGCGTCGATGACGTCGTGATCGTGCTCGGGCACAAGGACGACCTGCCGGAACTTGCCAGCAAGTTCACGGCCAAAGCAAAACGAATGACCTACCGAGGCGTGACGGTGGATTCGCAGTGATATTTAAAAAACCCCGATCCTGGAGCGCCCGCCATGGCCATTGGATTTCACGCGAGAAAATCGTCCCGTCAAAGCGTCGGTGACGGCACTGATCATTGGATCGTGCAAGCGAAATGCGAAGCCGAGCAATCGGTGTGCGAAGAAGTCGTCGTCGACTTGTCGGACGTCTACCACATCAACAGCAGTGACCTGAACGATTTGATTCGGCTGCAACTACGCGTCAAGCATAGCGGCCAGCGACTGGTGCTCTGCAACGTCCAAGAAACGGTGCTGCAAGTGTTCACATTGACCAGGCTTGACCGCCTAATCGAACTACGTCATGACGAGGCCGAAGGCGTGCCCGGGCCGCACTTCAAGTGAACTCGTGAAAGACTTGGTCGTCGCTTAGCAGGTCGAACAGCTTCGGTCCAAAGTACGGCGATATCAGCGAGCTCAGGTTCAGCTCGCCTCGCGCGTAGCGAAGCTTGGCGTGACCCGACGTGACACCGACGGCTTTGTACTTTCCGGGGCCAGCCGTTTTGTCCTCGACCAACCACGGGCAACCGCTCGCGCCGCCGCCAAAGCTGGTCGCCATCACGGGCGCGAAATCGCTGCCGCCGCCGCTGCCTTGACCGAACAGGTACTCGCCTTCGCTTCGCCACAACTGCTTGCCGAAATCAAATCCACTGCCGGCCGGATAACCGACGATCGCGACTCGGTTGTCGTTAAAGAAGTCTTCGTCGGTGACCGTTTCCATCTCGATCGCGTGGCCGACGATGTCACCGATGTTGCGGTCGACGTAACAGATCGCGACATCGTGGTTGGTCGCCGGGTTGTTCATGTACGTTCGCGGCAGGTAACACGACGTGACGCGGCATGATAGCGACGTGCCGGTCTTGTAATAGTCGTACGCCGGATGAAATTCCAGCGCTCGCGACCACGTCCGGGTCGTGACGTCGTACACGTTGTGCGCGGCCGTCGCGATCGTGCTCGGTCCGGTGATCCAGGCCGAACCCATTGCCAGCGGCAAACGAGTGTCGTTTGCGATTTGAATGAACAGCTTGCCGATCGCGCGAAGCGGACTGGACTTGGTCGCGACGATCGGCGTGGTTTCAAAGTACCGGGTCAGCGGCGTGCGCGCCAGCTTTGCAGGATCGGGAAAATTCTTCGACGGCCGAACGTTGTGGATCGGCTTGCCGCGATCGGCGTCGAAGTCGAACGGATCGACCGGAGCCGCTTCGACCTCGACCTCAACGTCGATTGGAATCGCACCGCTGCCGTACGAATCGATCGGCGGATAGTCCGGCATCGTCATCGGCAAGCTGTTGTCGGTGCGCGGACCGAGTTGCTGAAGACGAAGACCTTTCTCCGTCAGGAAAGGATGCGAGCTCCCGCCGCCATAGTCGATTCGATCGTTGGGGTCGCGATTGTTAGGGTCGCGATCATTGGGGTTGGGCATGAAAACAATTTGTTTGGGTGAATCGTAGCCCTGACACGCCGTGGCAGGGCCGAACCGCTGTGCGGTTCGGGTCCGCCGGGGCCCGTCGGACCTACCTACCTTTCTAGCGCAATGAGATCGCTTGCTGCAGCGGTTCCAGCACGCTGCTGATCAAATACTCGTCGATCAGGTCGCGACACAGACCGGCCAGCCGTTCGAGTTCCTTCGCAAACGTTTCGTCCACGCCCAGGCTGTCGTAACGGCGAACCGTCAAATACACGCTGATCAGTTCTTCACCGAAGTCGCCCGTTCGGACTTGGAAGGCGTTCGTTCGCGATTCAAAACTTACTCGGCACTGGGTTCGGCATTCTTCGTCGAGCGCGAATTGGATCGCCGGTTCATGCGAGAGCAACTTGCCGTACGGAACTGTCAAAAATCGTTCCAGCCCCGGCGGCACACCGACCGCTTCGGCCAAGATTTCGTTGTGGTTGCCTCGGTACGCAAAATCGAAGCCGGCCATCACGGACAACGATTCGCAGTCCAACGGGCTGATCGATAGATCGTACGGCACCATCTCCAACACCGTGCGGTGCTGGTCGACGGCTGACTCGAAGGTGTCCGGATTGACGACACCGCTGTTGACGCGCTTACCCTCGACGGACGCCCAGCGGTATCCGCCGGCTTCCTTTTCTTCTTCCAGAACGTACTCGCCTTTCTCGCGGGCGTAAAAGTTCTGCATCTTGGGGAACCGGCGGCGGACTTGTTCGAAGAAGTGCAGGACGGATTCGCGGCCTTCGGGAAGCTCCATCTCGGTGGATAGGTTCATGTTCAGGTAATAGTCGTCGCTCAGTCCGCCGTAGCCGCTCATTGAGTCCTCCTTTGTGGATTCGCCCAAGATCGCGGGCGGGTTGCATTATAGACCCGGAGCGGGAAAGGAAGTAGGACGCGGAAATGGGACGAAGGCGACGTCCAAGATCCCCCTGCACCGATCTTGCCGATTGTTCAGCCTGCGAAAGATTTGCCGAAGCCGCTTGAGGCCGTTTTGACGACGGCCGACGCGTTTTGCCGGCTAGAGTTCCGCGTCTTGATCCACTCGCCCGCCGCGACGACCGTCCATGAAGTCCAACTCTTCCAACACCGTTCACAGCGTGCTGTCCAACAGCCCACGCGGTTCGAAGCGGACTTTCGAGCATCGGTCACGGCGGACGCTTCGCAACGCCCTGACGTTCTTTTTTGGAACGATCGTGATCGCGACGGCCGGCTACGTGCTGGCCGGTTGGACCTGGGTTGATGCGATCTACATGGTCACGATCACGATCTTTGGCGTCGGGTATGGCGAAGTTCACACGCTCGATTCGGTGTGGCTGAAGTGGTTCACGATGGGCGTGATCTGTGCCGGATGTTCCTCGCTGATTTATGTGATCGGCGGCATCGTTCAAATGTTGGCCGAAGGAGAAATCGAGGAAATCATGGGCATCCGAAAACGTTCACGTGAAATCGACAACTTGTCCGAGCACACGATCATCTGCGGCTACGGCCGAGTCGGTCAAATGTTGGCGGCCGAACTGTCCGGGCAAGGCCAACCGCTGGTCGTGCTGGATAACGATCCGTCGCGAGTCGACAAGGCGATCGCGGACGGATTCCTGGCGATGGAAGGAAACGCCGTCGATGACGAAACCCTGCACGAGGCAGGCATCTTTCGCGCCGCAACGTTGGCCACCGTGCTGCCCGACGACGCGGCGAACGTCTTCATCACGTTGACCGCACGCGACCTGTGCGAAACGATCACGATCATCGCGCGAGCGGAATGTCCGACGACCGAGCGCAAACTGATCCGCGGCGGCGCGACTCACGTCGTCATGCCGGCGGCAATCGGCGCGATCCGGATCGCGCAATTGGTCGCCGCCCGAGACACGAACCAGCAAGATCTTCCCGAGAACCGATTCCGCATGTTGGACTCCAGTAGCAAGCGAGACGAATCGGACGTCACGCCCGAGATCGAATCAAGCGTGCAAGTCGACATCGAAGAACTCGCGAGCTTGGCCGAAGGCTTGACCCAAACGATGGCGAAAAAACCGGTCGGGTGAAATCGCGATTCGAGCCGCGAAAGATTGCTTCGGTATCCTCGGTCGGTAGAATGTGAGAATGAGCGCAACACTCTTGGACCGTATGATCGACCCATTTACACAGTGCCTGACCCGCGATTCGGCTCAGCGAATCGTTGACCTGCGTGCCGACGCGGACATCCAGCGGCGGGTCGACGAACTGGCCGCCATCGCGAATCTCGGGCAACTGACCGATGATCAACGCGTCGAATATGACCAGTATTTAATGGCGTTTCACTTCGCCACGATCATCCAGTCAAAGGCTCGCCGTCTTTTGCAGTCGTAGGTACCGCGGATGGACGCTGCGACACTTCAACTGGTCCGCGACCGGGCACGTCATCGATGCGAGTATTGTCGTCTGCCGCAGGTTGCTGCTTCTTTCTTGACCTTTCATGTCGAGCACATTCAAGCCAGGCAACACGTTTGGGATGATTCGCCGGACAACTTGGCGCTCGCTTGTCCCGATTGCAATCGACACAAAGGCCCGATCGACGAAGGCACTCCATCCCACAAACGGTCAAGACGTGCCGGATTCCATCTTCGCGGTCGATGACCTTTCAAAGGACAGCAGGGAACTGTTCGAGAAGTTTGGTCTGTTCATCGACAAAGCAATGGAAATCAAGCCCTTCGAGAGCACTCCAAACGAGTAACGATCTTTTGTTTTGCGTGGCGTAGACGCACGGGGCATCGACGTTGGGCGACTTGCTCGGGCGTCCTAACACTTTTCCTTCGATACCGCGATTCGGTTTTGCACCGTAGGCCGTGGGTGGGCGGACCGTTATGTTTCTGCGATGAACTTTCTTTGCCACGCGATGCCGTACCTAGACGATCCGCTGGTTGCCGTCGCGACGGGCGTGCCGGATTGGATGAGCGTGGTGGACCGGAAGGTTCGCGTGCGAGGCAAAATCGCGGCTGGGTTCGTCGACGATGCCGACGCAACCATTTCGCGTGTCGCTCGCGGGGTGCTGCACCACATCGACGATGACCGCTGGTTCCACGGCACCGAGGCGTTCGTAACGACGAACATGGAATTGGCGGTGCAGCTTCGCGATCGATTGCCGGGTGATGACGGTTTTCGGCCGACGTTTGTCGGTCACATCGTGATCGAAATGTTGCTGGACGCTCTCGCGATCCGCGACGACCGGTCGATCGCGGAAAAGTATTACGCGGCGGTCGCTGGCGTCGATGCAGGCGAAGTCCAACGGGCCGTCGTCGCGATCTCGGGCAAGCCGGTGACGAAACTTGCCAGCGTCATCGCCCGCTACGTCGACGCGGCGTTTCTGTACGACTATCTGACGCCGGAAGGAATGCTGTTTCGGGTCAACCAAGTGATGAATCGCGTCGGCTTGAATCCATTGCCGGCGGAGACGACGGTGTGGCTCGCCGAGACATCAAAGCTGGTAGAATCTCGCCGCATCCGACTGCTGACCCCGCCCACGGGCGGCGACCCATTCGGACTGCGATCAGAGTAGGACCATTGTCCCAATTGTCCCTTGCGCGTTTGAAATGAAGTGCCGGGGACAATTGGGACAATGGTCCTACTCTGGTTGTGTCCCGATTTTTGTGAACAGAGTAGGACCATTGTCCCAATTGTCCCTTGCGCGTTTGGAATGAAGTGCCGGGGGACAATTGGGACAATTGTCCTACTCTGGTTGTGACCCCCCCTTCCCCTAGCCCGACTGACCGATGAAATACGGAATGAATCTGCTGCTTTGGAGCGGCGAAGTGACGGACGCGATGTTGCCCGTTTGCGAGAAGCTGAAAGCGGCCGGCTACGATGGCGTCGAGCTGCCGATGTTCAACTTGGATCTCGACTATGCCTCCCTTGGCAAGAAGCTCGATTCACTTGGACTCGCTCGCACCGCCGTCACGATTCGCAACGAAGCCGACAACCCGATCTCACCCGACAGGTCCATCCGCGACGCTGGCGTTGCGCTGACTTGTAAGACGCTCGATTGCTGTGCGGCGGCCGGAGTCGAAACGTTGGTCGGTCCGTATCATTCGGCCATTGGTGTCTTTAGCGGTGCCGGGCCGACGGCGGACGAATGGCAGTGGGGCGTCGAATCGATGCAGCGGGTCGCCGAGCACGCGGCGAAGGTTGGCGTCAAGTTGGGGGTCGAAGCGTTGAACCGGTTCGAGTGTTACTTCCTGAACACGCACGCCGATTCGACTCGCTTTGCCCACGACGTCGATCACGATTCCTGCGGCATCATGTACGACACGTTCCACTGCAACATCGAAGAAAAGAACGTGACCGCGGCGGTGAAGGCGGGCGGCGACAAGTTGTGCCACATTCACATCAGCGAGAACGATCGCAGCACGCCGGGCGAAGGCAACATTCGATGGGACGAAAACTTCGATGCGATCGTCGACTGTGGTTACGACGGTTGGCTGGTCATCGAAGCGTTCGGCACGTCGCTGCCGGAGATCGCGGCGGCGACCAAGATCTGGCGAAAGATGTATCCCGATGAAATGTCGCTGGCCATCAGCGGCTTGCGGTTCATGAAGTCCGAAATTGAAAAGCGAAAGTCATGAGCGAAACCGAAGCCCAAACTGAAACCAACCGTATCGTGATGCTCTCTGGTGACCTGACGTTCGGATCGAAAGTCAAATCGGCGGCCGAACGGGCCGGATGGAAGTTCGCGTTCGGCGGCAAGATGCCCGATGGCGATCTATCGGACGTCCGCATCGTCGTCGTTGATCTGTCGACTCGCGGCGGCATCGTCGAAACGGTGCCGGCGATGTGCGCCGAACGTTGCCCGAACGCAAAAGTGATGGCGTACGGGCCGCACGTGCAAGTCGACAAGCTAAAGAAGGCTCGCGAAGCCGGCATCGAAACGGTCATCACCAACGGCCAGTTCGACGCGATGCTGGGCGGCATGTTCGCGTAGCGTTTTTTTCGCTGCATCTACATCGCAGGATCATTGAATGACGAAATTACCGTAGCTGATCCCGCCAGGGTTCAGTCCGGTCTGAACCCTGGCGGGATCAGCTACGTCAGTGGTTGTTCACGCGATGTTTGGCCCCAGCAGTTCGTGAAGATGCACGAACGTCTTGCCCAGGCGGCCGTTGTAGTTTCCGGCGCTGATTTTGATCAACCCTTCAACCTTCGCCGCCGCGTGGATCGCGTTTCGTGTGGCGTCTTGCAGCGCCGCCAGGTCTCGGCCGTTGACGATGATTTCCATGATGCTGTTGACGCCCGCGGGAACCTTCGACTTTTCGCCCAGCGAATCCTTCAGCGTCGGGCAAAATTCCGCGTAGGTCGCCGCGATCAGAAAGCTGTAGCTGCTGCCCGCCTTCGAACCACTGGCCGCGACGCCGCCCGGGAATGTCGTGATCACGTCCGGTGTTGCTTCGGCCGCGATCGCGGCGGCTTCCGCAGCGGCAAGCGCCACGTCTTCGTCGGGACCGAAGAACCACAAATTGCCGCCCATCACGCCGTCGCGATACCCGAACCGACGCGACAAAAAGAAATCGCCACCAAGCGTAGGAATGACCCAGCCCTTTTCGCCGAAACGTTCGTCGCGAAATTGGTGTCGGTCACCGAACAACGCGATCTTGCGTCCGAGCTTGAAATACGGATCGGTATCCAAGCGGTTGAACAACCGCGTCGTCGGACAGGTCAAAACGTTTTGACTCAGTCGCGCCAGCATGACTTTCTCGAGCACCCGTTCGCGATTCTTGACGAACCGCGGGACGTGAAATTGCACGACCGCGCCGACTCGTCCGTCGGGCGTTCGATCGGAACCCAGCCACGACGCGACGCCCGATTCGCAGTCGCATAGGATGGTGCTGGACGCGTGCCCGGTGACGGCGTTGACGCAGTGCCGAAGCCATCGATCGTCTCGCGCCGTGATCAGCACTTCGCCGTAGATGCTGCGAAATCCTTCGGCGTACGTGTCTTCGACCAGCGACTTGAGTTCCGCGTTCGTTTTGTCGCCGGCCATCGCGTCAGCCTCGTCCTTTGCCGTCGTAAATCTTTGCTTCGGTAACGATCTTGTCCATGAAGATGTCGTGATCGCTCATCGGGATCTCGTCAAACATCTGGCACTCGAACGCCATCGCCACCAGCGGCGTTTCCGGCTTCGCGTTCTCCAGCAGCTTGTCGTAGTACCCTTTGCCGTGCCCGGTCCGTCCGCCGCGGGCATCGAACGCCACGCCAGGGACCAGGATCAAGTCCAGTTCTTTGACGTCGACCCGTTTGGCCGCGACATCGCGAAGGTTTTCCCGCGGTTCCAAGATCTTGTACATGCCGGTTTCCAGTTCCGACATCGATTCCAGCCAGAACAATTCCAGTTCGCCATCGACGCAGTACGGGATCACGATTTTCTTGCCACCGGCAAGCGCCGCCGGCAACGCATGCCGCGTGCGGGCTTCATCGCGGACGTCGACGTACCACATGATGCAGCGGGCCGACTGGTATGGATCCATCGCAAGCACGCGATCGGTAATCCGGACACTGACATCGTCCTTGTCCGGTTGATCCTTCCGCGCGGCGTGGGCCGCCTTGCGGATTTCGTTCTTACGATCGGCGTGCGGGTCGGTCATGTTCACTTCAGCTTTGCCGCGAACATCGGGCCGCCGTACTGGGCCGTGTCGCCCAGCATTTCTTCGATGCGGAGCAACTGGTTGTACTTGGCCATCCGGTCGCTGCGGCTGGCCGAACCGGTTTTGATTTGGCCGGTCGACATCGCGACGGCCAAGTCGGCGATCGTGCTGTCCTCGGTTTCGCCGCTGCGGTGGCTGCTGATGCTGGTGTAGTTGTTGCGATGAGCAAGCTGGATCGCGTCGATCGTTTCGGTCAACGTTCCGATTTGGTTGACCTTGATCAGAATGCTGTTGGCGATGCCTTCGGTGATGCCGCGTTGCAGACGTTCGACGTTGGTGACGAACAGGTCGTCGCCGACCAATTGAACCTTGTCGCCGATCTTGTCGGTCAGTTTCTTCCAGGTGTCCCAGTCGTCTTCGTCACAGCCGTCTTCGATGCTGCAGATCGGATACTTCTTGCACCAATCGGCCAAGAAGTCGACCATCTCGCTGCCCGACAGATCGTTGCCGTCAATTTTGTACTTGCCGGTGTCCTTGGTGTAGAACTCGGTCGACGCCGCATCCAGCGCGATCCAAACTTGCTCGCCCGCTTTGTAACCGGCTTTGTCGATCGCGGTCATGATGACGTCCAGAGCTTCTTGGTTGCTCTTCAGGTCCGGCGCGAAACCGCCTTCGTCACCCACGGCCGTGTTGTAACCCTTTTCGGACAAGCACTTTCTTCAGGTGGTGAAAGATCTCGGTGCCGCAGCGCAGCGCGTCGCTGAATCGTTCAAAGCCCAACGGCATCACCATAAACTCTTGCACGTCGACGTTGTTGTCGGCGTGTTCGCCGCCGTTGATGATGTTCATCATCGGGGCGGGCAACATGCGAGCGCCACAGCCACCGAGGTAACGGTACAGCGGTTGGCCGGTGGCCGAGGCGGCGGCGTGGGCGGTGGCCAGCGAGACGCCCAAAATCGCGTTCGCACCCAGGTTCTTCTTGTTCGGCGTGCCGTCCATCGCGATCATGGCCGCGTCGATGCCAGCCTGATCGGTCGCGTCCATGCCTTCGAGAGCATCCGCGATCTTTTCGTTGACGTTGTTGACCGCAGTGGTGACGCCCTTGCCCATGAAGACGGACTTGTCGCCGTCGCGAAGTTCCCAGGCCTCGTGCATGCCGGTGCTCGCACCGCTGGGCACCGCGGCGCGGCCATGCGACCCGTCGGACAGCAACACTTCGCATTCGATGGTCGGGTTGCCGCGGCTATCCAGGATTTGGCGGGCGTGGATGGCTTCGATCAAAGTCATAACAGCGGTCTCGTGATGGGTTGGAAGATTGCTAGGATGTTTTGCACCGCCGGCATTTTGCCGGAAGGCCGAAGTTCGTGCTAGTGGCGGCGTTCGCTCTTTCGTTTAACAGTTAGCCGCAGGCGTACAAGAAGAAAAGCCGAGTACGCCTTCGGCTGACTGTTAAACGAGATCGCCGCTGCGTTCCTAATCCCTCATCCCTGAAACCTCCGTCCCCATGTTCACCGGACTCGTCGAAACACTCGGCAAAATCACGAAAATCATTACCGAAGGCCCCGCCAAACGGTTCTCGATCGATGCTGGACACGTTGCTTCGGATGCCGCGATCGGCGACAGCGTTTGCATCAACGGTTGTTGTTTGACCGTCATCGCGATCGACGGCGTCGTGCTGGATTTCGAGGCCGGTGAGGAAACGCTTTCGCGGACAAATTTGGGCGAGTTGGTCGTCGGATCGCCGGTCAACTTGGAACGATCGCTGGCCGTCGGCGATCGCATGGGCGGGCATTACGTATCCGGCCACATCGATGATTGCGGCCACTTGATCGAACGAGTCGACGATCCGCCGTGGGCCAACCTGCGATTCAAAATGCCGACGCGGTTGGCATCGCAAGTCGCCGCCAAGGGCAGCATCGCGATCGACGGCATCAGCCTGACGGTCGTCGACGTCACCGATGACACGTTTAGCGTCGCATTGATCCCGCACACGCTTTCGGTCACGACGCTTGGCGTCCGCAAAGTCGGCGACCGAGTGAATTTAGAAACCGACCTGCTGGCCAAGTACGTCGAACGTGCGGTCGGAGCGAGTGCAAATCGCGATTTGCATTAGCCACCGCTTGCCGGTGTCAGCGTTGGCGTCAGCTTGCCCGTTTTTGGATTCGGCAGGTTTCGATCGCTCCGCTGTTGCGGCGGCACCACGACACCGCATGAAACGATGAACTGGATCGCTTCGTCGATCGTCAAGTTCAAGTCGATCGCTTCGCTGCGTTTGACCGTGACGGTGAAGCCCGTCATCGGCATCGGGCTGGTCGGCATCAACACGCTCAACATCGGTTCGCCGACGTGTTCCGAGATCTCGATCATGCTGTTGCCCGTCACGAAGCCCAGCGACCACGTGCCGGCGCAGGGATACTGGATCGCGACGACGCGGTTGAATTCGATGTCGCGCTCGCTGAACGCAAAGTCGGTGACCTGCTTGACGCTGCCGTAGACCTTGTTGACCAGCGGAATGCTGAGGATCGTCCGGTCAAACGCGGACACGACCCATCGCCCCAGCCCGAACGTGAACAGTCGGCCCAGAAAATAAAGCGCCGTCGTAAATACGATCAAGAACACCGGCACGACCAGCGTTCGCGGCATGTATTCCAGTTGGACGTAGCGATGCCAATAAGCTTTCGCGGTCGCCGGTGGCGGCGTGAACGTGCCAAAGTAGTCGGCGTTTTCGTCGACGATATTCTTCACATACTCGGGAAAGAATCGACGACCGGTTGCGTCGGGCACATACCGCTGGCCCTTGAACGTGAATCCGTTCAGTCGACGACCGTTGATCGCGATTGCGTCGACGGGAACTTCCGATCGGGTGTCTTCGATCTTCCAGACAACCGCCTGGCGGATGCGATTTTCAATCGGTCCTAGGACGTACGTTTCGATTGTGTTCCAACCCCAGATCAAAACCACAATCGTCAAAAGCGGCGGCAAGACAACGCCCAATCCACGAAGGATCGCACGTCGGAACCCGGCTCCCCGGGTGTGGCCGGTTTCGGCATCGGACATCGGATTTGGTTCGGGCGTCAGATCAGAGCTCATCGGTTCCATGTTTGTCTGTGTCGGTGAATTCCGTTCCGCCGCCAACGGACTCGGTCAAGCATCTACCCGCGAACCGCTCTGGCGACGACCGCCAAGGTCACCCGCTGGGCACCCGCCGTTTTCAGCGTCCGAGCGACCTCGTTGGCCGTTGCTCCGGTCGTCAAAACGTCGTCGACCACCAAAATGTGCCGATTGGCGATTCTTGGTGCTCTGGGTGAAGCATAGCTTTTTTTCACCGAAAACGCACCGTGAACATTTGAAACGCGATCCGCATCGCTCAGCCAAGCCTGTTTCTGGATCGCTCGATTGGCCACCAGCAAGTTGACCGACGGCCGGGCGATCCGCTTAGCGACGCAATCGGCCACCGCCGAGACGCCATTGCCGCCGCGAGCCAATCGGCGGGTCCAGAAGGACGGGATCGGCGTGACGATGTCGGGCAAATCGCCGGCCAATTCCGACCAAACCCGCTGGCCAAGCCGTCGGCCCAACGCATCGGCCAGCGCGGCGTGGTGGGCGAACTTTGCCGCGACGATCGCGTCGCACACTTGGTCCTGGTAAACCCACACCGCGATGACTTGATCGAACGCAAACCGCGGTGAATTCTTTTTTTGCTGGCAAGCAGGACACCGAATCGGTTCCTCGCTAGTCACCTCGTCTTGCCGAGCCACCCCCGCGCCGGGCAACCCGCACCCGACGCACGCGGTCGCCATGCGAGCGGTCGAAACGGTCAGCAATCGTTCGCAAGCCGGGCAAAAATCGCGGTCGTCGGGCACCGACACCCTGCAAAACCGACAGGTCGGCGGAAACACCAACCGAGTCACGATGCCCCAGGCGGTGCCGCAAGAATCGGCAAAGTACGTGACGGCCAGCTGCGAGATCGCGGCGGGCGAAAAATTCTTTTTCGTTTTTCCATCCCCCACTGCGAACCTGATTGAACCCCAGTCGTCTATCTAGTCGAGAAAACAAGGTTGTCGCTGAAGATAGGCGAAAGTCGTGTTTCTCGTTTCCCAGGCTTCCTTTCTAGCGGTTCTGATTCAGACCGACGGAAGGCCGGGAAAGTTTTCTGGACCTGAACGTAGCTCAGGTATAGTGTTAGTCAGGTCGAGCAGAAATTTTGGCGAGCACTTTGTTGCCCGCTCAACGCTTCTGGGTCGATCAAGCGTCGGTCGGTCGTTCCCGTCCGGCGTCTGTCTTTTGTGTTTTTTTGTGCTCCGCAGCCGCACCCATGATGGTGCCATTGGAGGTTGAAATGCGTTTCCAACAAGTTATCGCCGTCGTCACTCGTAATGTGGTTGTCGCCACCGTACGTGAAATCGAAGCCGCGCGAGCATTTGTCGGCGCTTATCGCCTCCATCTATGGCTGAATCGGATGCCGCTGGGTTCGCCGAATCATTTAAGTGATTTGATGAGCCCGGATGACTTTGCCGCGTTGATGAGTTCGGACGAACCGAGAGCGATTGCGCTCCAGATCGTCCAGCAACTTCATCAAACGTCAACGTCACCGTCCACGATGCCGATTACCGGCGTCACAAACGGTGACAAACGCGGTGGCCACGGGAGTCAACTTCGGTTGGCCATGGCTAGTTGTCCGGTTCGATCGTCGCGCGGCTAACGCCGACGACCAAACGAACCAGCAGAACGACAACGATCCAGGGTGCAAGATTCATTGGCATTTGATGCCGTTGATCTTGACCCGCGGAGGATTCGTTCTGGCAGTCCGATGACGCAACGTCTTCGATCGCCACGCCATCACGGCGTCGCTTGTCGACCGAGCCGAAACTTACGATCGCTCCCGACGTCAGGGCCGCGATCGATGGTAGATGCCACAAAAACACAACGGCCGCCGCCAAGATGCGGCGGTCGCGATCGAACCGATATCGCTTGCTTTGGTCCCATTCCAATCGGCCAAACGAAGCGGTGCAGTTTGATCAAACGGAGGCCTGAGATGAACTTCACCGAAGACAGCCTGTTCAACCTCGACTCGCGAACCGTCGCCGACTTGGTCCGCGCCGTGCAAGCGGGCGACCGAGACGCGTTCGGAATCCTGTTCGAGCGATATCGTTCGACGATCGTGATGCTGGCGATGCGACGCGTTCGAAACGCCGACGAAGCCGAAGAACTGGCGCAAGACGTCTTCATCCAAGCGCTTCAAAAGATCGATCAGTTGCGAGTCCCCGAAGCGTTCGGCGGATGGTTGCGACAAATCGTTCACCGCATGGCGATCAACCGAATCACTCGCTCGCGAACGGCACTGGCGTGCGATCCGGAAACGTTGGAAGCGACATGCATGGCGGTCGGTTCGCCGGATGAATTCGCCGAGCAAAACGAAACGGCGCAGGTCGTTCGCGACGGCATCAATCGGTTGTGCGACCTGGACCAGGAAACGCTTAATGCGTTCTACCTGCAAAGCAAGTCGTTGATCGAAATGAGCGACGAGTTCGCCGCGCCGGTCGGAACGATCAAGCGTCGTTTGCACGTCGCCCGAAAGCGATTGGCAAAAGAGATGGATCTGCTTCAAGCGGTTTAGCCGTCACGCGGCAACGACCCGCACGATCACGTGTGGGTCGTTGCCCGTGATTTTTTTGCCGGCGTCAAAGTTCAAAGTCCCGGCTTCGGCCCGGTGCTATGCAGGTACGACATCAGCTCGAAGATTTCGTCCTTGGTGTACTGGTCCATCAGCGCCTTGGGCATCATCGACACGCTTGACGGCACCATCGCTTCGATGTCGTCTTGCGCGACGATCGTCGGCTCTTTCGCTTCGGCGCTCGCCAACAGCGTGACGTTGTCGTCGTCTTCGTTGACCAGCACACCGCTAATCGTGCGACCGTCGACGGTCAAGATCCGCTGCATCGCATACTTCGCGTCGATCTTATGCGACGGTTCCAGGATCTCGCGCAGGACGCCGATCGAATCGCCCTTCCATCGTGCGATCACATCGGTCAGTTCCGGCCCGATCATGCCGCCTTCGCCGTCCATCTTGTGACATCCGGCGCATGATGCTTCCGCGAAAATCTTCTTGCCGATTTCCGGTGATCGGCCGACCAAGCCGTTTTCGATTTCACCTTTAAAATCATCTACCGTCCACGACTGGACGAACACGCGGTTGCTGCCGATCGGGTTTGCCGGCCGCGTCGGATTTTTAAGGAACGCGTCCAAGTCTTCGACCACGACCATCACCCCGTACATCCGGTACCAGTGCTGGGGAAAGGTGCAAACGAACGGGTACTCGCCCGGTTCGGTCGGGGCGTCGAAGGTCAGCCTTGCTTCGGCGTGCGCGGGAATCATCTGAGTCGCGTGCAGCACCAATTCCGAATCGGGAACGTACTGCAGGCCCGCGCTGCCGCCGTTCGGTCCGACTTCCAAGCCCATCCTTGCGACTTCTTTCAGCGTTCCCGGCATCGAGATCACCAAGTTGTGCGGCATCAGATCTTCGTTTTCCAAAACGATTTGCACCGGACGACCCGCTTCGACGACGAAGTATTCGATGTCATAACGCATTTCTTCTTCGACCGTTTTGATCCGAACCAGCCGCACCGAAATCGAACGCAAACGTTCTCGCAGCGGACGGCCTACTTCGACGGGGACAACGGCCATCAATGAATTGGCAAGCTGCATCGCGTCAGTAAATTCGACGCTCGTGCGTTTGGCCGGCGGAAGCTTTTCGGCGTAGTCGACCAATTCGCGAAGCAACGTTTCGCTGGTCGCGGCGTTTCGATCGGCGCTTTGGATTTTCAACAGCGTTTTGATCGCGGTCGTGCGAGTGGATTTGTCCGTGGCAAACGGTGCGACGGCGTCAAACGTGCTTGCCGAATCCGCGGTGATAAACCCGAGCGCTCGGATGGCCGCATTAACGGTTTGCTTTGGCTTTGCGTTCAACTTCGCGGCCACTCTTTCGCCAGCGCCGTTGCGCAAGTCCTTGTTCGGAATCAACTCGATCGAGTTCAGCCAAGCGACGGTCGCTTCGTCATCACGTTCGGCTTCGCTGACGACTTGTTCGGTTCGCCCCGCAATCGCCAACCCCGCAAATCCGACCGAGCGGACGAACGAGTCGTCGGACTTCGTCGCTTCGATCAACACGTCCGCATGAGTTTCCAAAACGGCAGCGTCTTTCTTCAGCAGCAGGCCGGCGAGTTCTCGCTTGGTCCGCATCGCCTCGCGATCAACGCCATCGACCGCCGCCAATCCGTCCAATAGCACCGTGACGGCGTCAAGGTCGCTAAGCTTCGCGAGCGCCTCGGCCGATTCGATCCGAAATTCGGTCGGCATGCCGTTTCGCGACAGGATCGCCGAGTACACGGGAACGTATTTTTTGTCGTCGGTCTTTCGTTCGACCATCAATAGCCGAGTGTTGTCCAAACGCTTCAGCTGATAAGCCACGATTCGCGGACTCTTGTCCAAGAACACCGTCGGCGCGGACTTCTTTGTCGTCGTATCAGACGTCGAGGCGTGACCATGTTCATCGGCACGGGCGATGGCGACGAGAGTGATCAGCAAGATCGAAAAAACGCAGCTTCGCATGAAAACAAATCAAGAACGAGGAAAGTACTGACCAAATCCGACTTCGTCGTGCGCCAAATCGAAGGCGATGGCATTGGCTTCGCGATGTGTCAGTCTAATCGATAACTTCATCGGTTGGCCGACTGGATCGTAGGTTGTTATCCGGCATTCATCAAATGGCTTCCATCAATCAAGCATACGGCTTTTAACGCCAGCAAATTTGTTAAACTGCTTCGATGTCTGAAACCGAACTCGTACCGCATCTTGCCGAAGGCCGCATGAATATGCGTCGTTGGTTTGCCGCAATGGAATTGTCGCATGCCGCATTGATGGCGGGATTGCGGGCGGAGGTTGGTCCGGACGGCGATATTGAGGAAGCTTACCGACGCTGGAATCGTCGGCGAATGGAGATCAAAGATCGCGAGTACGATCGGATTGCCGAGCGACATCGCCGCGCGGCGGCGGAGGACTGACGCTTCATGCCGCCAAGCTTGTTAATCGAAACGCTCAATCGGCTATGGAACCAACTGTCGAAATCGGACCTGCAACCGATCCTTGCCGGTGGTTTGGCGCTGTCGTACTGGGGCAACCCACGCAGCACCCAAGTTATCGAATTAGCGATCGCGGCGTCCGATGATTCGGATTTTGCAAAGCACTTTTTGGCGTTTGGCTTGCAACGAAAATCCGATCCTAAATCGTTGGGCCTCTGTCGTCTGTCGCAGTGGACGTTCGACATTCCGAATTCTTTTGTGGAGCTGGAAATCGATGTCTTGATGAGTGATTCGGATTACTACGTCGAGGTCAATCGGTTTGCGGTGCAAGCGACGCTTGATGGGGTCTCGATCCCTGTCGCCACGATGTCGGTCGAAGACCTAATCATTCACAAAGTCTATGCCGAACGTCTGATCGATCAGGCAGATGTCGTGATGATGCTTCAACTGCACGCTCAACGACTCGATTTTGCCAGGATCGAGCGATGGGTGCAGGTTCTTTGGAATCCAATCGACTTGGCAAGACTGCCGTCGAAGGGCTGTTTGAACCGCCGCGGCAAAACGTGTTAGATCAGCCCGCCGCTTAGTGATCGAACGATCGTGTTTCGTGTCGCCGACACGACCAACGCCAGGGCGAGTTTTTCCTACTGTTCCAAACGACGCATCGTTTCGTCCAGCGTGTACTGCAAATAATCGTCCAAGTCTGACTCCAGCACGCCGAGCGCAAGTTCGATCGCTTCGTCGCCGCTTAAGAAACTGACCGCACGAACGGCTTCCAATCGAACACGTGGATGTTCGTCGGCGATGGCGCTTGCCAGCAGTTCCATGTGGTCGGGCACTTCGTCGATCCAGAACGACAACACTCGCGTCGCCGCGGCGCGAACGCGATGATCGTCTGCCGACAACAATTGTTTCAGCAGTTCATCGTTGATGATGTGGTGCGTTTGGTGCATCCACAACGATTCCAACATGTGATGCGAGTAATCTTCGTCGCCGGAATCCAGCGAGTTCATCCAGGCGGCAAGCGCCGTCATGACTTCGTTTGTATCACGCGATGCCAGTTCGCGGCGGACACGATAGCGAGTGCGATCTTCGGGCACTTTCAATAACTCCAACAGCGCCTCGATCGGCTCGCCGGCGATCTTTGCTGGTTCCAACAACGGCCGCGTCTTGTGCTTGACGCGCCAGATCCGTCCGTGGCTGTGATCGCGACTTGGGTCTCGCAAGTTGTGTTGCAAGTGACCGATCAACGCGTTGTGCCAGTCGACGATGTACAGCGATCCGTCCGGCGCGATCTGCAAATCGACCGGGCGAAAGTTTCCGTCGTCGCACATCAACAGCGGCGGAACTTCTTTGCCGACGAAGCCCGACCCTTCTTCGGTGACCGCATGATTCAGCACGCCGCGATCGCCGATCACGTTGGTGACCAGGAAGTTGCCCTGCATGTCCTCGGGAAAGTGACGGCTGGAAATCATCGCGCATCCGGACAGCGGTCGCGTTCGCTTTTTGTAGAAGGTCGGAAAGTTGTACTTCGGATCGCCGCCGCCGAGCTTCGCGACACGGCCGTGCTGGCTGCCGCCGGGGTGTTTTAGCGGGTAATCAATGCGTCCCGAAATCGGCGCGGCCCAGTAGCTGTTGCCCGGCGAAGCGTCCCCGATGAAGTTTTGTCCCCAGCGATCAAAGACGTGTCCCCAAGGGTTCGCGAAAGCGAAGTTGCTGAACACGCCAAACGCTTCCGTCTTGGGGTGATAACGCCAGATGCCGGCCTCGGCCAACCGCGTCAACCCGTACGGACTTTCGACCTGCGAAAACTTGAACGTGCCTTCTTGGAAGTACAAGTTTCCGCCCGGACCCCACTCGAACGCCGCGATGCCGTGGTGTGAATCGGCGGTGTCAAATCCGAACAGCTTTCGGACCACCGTGTCGGCTTTGTCATCGCCGTCGGTGTCTGTGGCCAGCAGAATGTCGGGCTGCTCGGCGATGTACGCCCCGTCGGCCGTCAATTCAAACCCGGTCGGTTGATGCAGACCGCCAAGGAACGTTTTGCACTCGTCCGTTTTTCCGTCGCCGTCGTGGTCTTCCAAGATCAACAGCTTGTCGTCCAACTTCGACTTTGGTTTCCAGTGCGGATACGACGGCATCGTCGCGACCCACAGGCGACCCTTGTTGTCGAAGTTCAGCGCGACGGGATTGGCGAGTTCGGGAAACTGTTCTTCCGACGCGACCAATTCGATCTCGAATCCGTCGGCCAGCTTGAACAAGGCTTGCTGCTCGGCGGCGCTGCGATATTCCAACGAGCCGAGTTTGCCACGCTTGGCATTGGGGTCGTCGTCGCCGCCGACATTCGTCTTGGGAGTGATGAACGGCAGCGTGCCGGAATCATCGGCTTCGGCCGAGACCGTTTCGCCCGCGGCCAGCTTCCAAATCCGCTGATCGCGGATCGCGGTCATCTGGTCCAGGATCGCGCGTTCGCGTTCCATCACGTCGGTGTTGTTGTACGTCCCGTCGCTGCCCGCGCTGCCTCGCGTGCCATAGATCGAAAACCCGTTGACCGCGCGATAGCGGTGCCACCAATGAAAGTTCTTGTCATCGACTTCGGCTTGCACGCGAGCGTCCACCGAGTCCGCGCCGCCGTCACCGAACAGCGCGGCGTCAAACACAAACGCGAACGCGGCATAGCCGTCATCGTTCAAGTGGCATCCGTTCAGCGTCAAACGCTTGTCTGACTTTTCAAACAGTTCTTTGGTCGGCGTGAACACGTCGACAAACGCGACATCGGTTTCGATCGCGACTTGCTTGATCGCGTCGGTGTACATCGCCAAACGTTCGTTGTGCTCGGTCCCGTCGGGCAAGTTTGCGTCGCCTGTGTTCTCGAACGCGATCGGCGAAACCAGCGCGACTCGCGGATTGCCGTTGCCGTAATCGGTGGCTTTGGTTTCGTTGACGACTTTGGTCAGATCCTTTTTGAAATCGTCGATGCCCGCTTCCCCATCGAACGATTCGTTGAAGCCGAAGAAGTACATCACGACCGAGGCTTCGCTGTGCGTCAAATGCTTGTTCGGGTCTCCAAAGTTCAGCGACCGAATTCGCTCGTTGGGTTCGTCCCCGGGAAAGCAAAGGTTCCGCACGGTCAATTGCAAGTCGGCGTTTCGCTGATGCAACAGCGATTCCCATTGGTTGTGATGCTGCAACCGTTCGCCCAACGCGTTGCCGACCAAGCAGACGTGATCGCCCGCTTGCAGGGCCAGCGGTTTGGTCTCGGCGGCCGACGCTGGTAGCCACGTAAATGCAGCCAGCAGACCAATGGTTAAAAAAGCAGTGAAACGATTCACGGGCGAACCTGTAGCAATGTTTAAGGAAGGAAATCGCGGACCAACACGGTCAAAGGCGGCGATTCGGGCGGGCGGGTAAGCGGTTGAGCACAACGTGATCCACAAGTGACGCATCTACCGTCGCTGATCCCGCCAGGGTTCAGTCCGGTCTGAACCCTGGCGGGATCAGCGACGTCAGTTGTCGTTCCACGAGTGCTAACGGCATCCAAAATGGCGAGTCGCGGTTTTTATGGCGTGGGTTACAATATAACCTCCCACGGTGATCTTTTCGCCCCTTCTGCCCTCCGCTTGATCCTTGACCCAAACGACCATGACGCTTCGACCCGTTTTTGCCGGTTTTTTAACGGCCGTGTCCCTGTTCTTCACGACCTCGATACACGCCGCCGACGTTCCTACCACCAACGGGCAACTTCAGATCCAGCCCCATCAGCGGATTGCGCTAGTGGGGAATTCGACTGCCGAACGAATGAATCTGTTTGGGCATTTCGAGACGCGGCTGCAACTGCGACTCGCCGACCGCCAGCCCGTCTTTCGCAACTTCGGATGGCCGGCCGATGAAGTCGGCAACCAACAGCGACCGGGTAACTACACCGAGATCGACGATCCGTTCTTGGTCTATCAACCGGACCTGTTGATCTGTTTTTTCGGGTTCAATGAATCGTTCGCCGGCGACAGCGAAGCCGACTTGCGAGCGTTCAAGACGGCCTACGAAAAATATCTCGACAAGGAAACCGATCGGCTGAGCGTTAACGGCAAGTCGCCTCGCTTCGCACTCGTATCGCCGATCGCGTTCGAATCGTCTGGCAACCGGTTGCAACCCAGTGGCGAAGCCGAAAACGCTCGGCTGCAAAGCTACACCAACGTCATTGCCGACTTGGCGGCCGAGCGAGGACTGCCGTTCGCCGATCTGTTCACGCCGACCAAAGCCTTGTTCGCGGCCGATCCGGGTTGCCAATACACGTCCAACGGCGTCCATATCAACGAAGCCGGCGACGAAGCAGTCGCAAAACTCTTGGACGAAGCTTTCTTCGACGCCACCGAATTGAACGCTGGCGACGAGTTGTTCGAACGTGTCCGCGCGGCCGTCAACGACAAGTCGTGGTTTCACTTACAAGACTATCGCATGCTGAACGGCTGGTACGTTTACGGCGGCCGCCGAACGTGGGACACCGAAACATTCCCGAACGAATACCAAAAGATTCGCAAAATGGTTTCGGTTCGTGACGGCTACGTCTGGGACATGGCAGATGGCAAATCAGTACCCGCGGTGCCGGACGATTCCAAGACCGGCGAAGTTTTCATCCCCGAAACGATGTTCGGTTCACGCGACGATAACTTTCGCCAGATGCGTGAACCAACGACGCTGGAATACCCGACGCCGGAAGATTCGATTTCGCAAATGAAAGTCCCCGAGGGCTTCGCGGTCGAGTTGTTCGCGTCCGAACGTGAGTTCCCCGAGCTTGCCAATCCGACTCAGTTGGCGTTCGATTCCAAAGGCCGACTGTGGGTCTCGTGCATGGTCAACTATCCGCAGTGGTTGCCGGGCAAGGCGAAGCCGGACGATCGCTTGCTGATCTTTACCGACACCGACGGCGATGGCAAAGCGGACGCTTGCAAGACGTTCTATGACAAGCTGATTTGTCCGACGGGGTTCGAATTCTATAAAGACGGCGTCGTGGTCGTGGACGAGCCCGGGATCCTGTTTTTGCGTGATACCGACGGTGACGACGTGGCCGACGAAGTCACGCACCTGATGGACGGCATCGGCACCGACGACACGCACCACGCGATGGGCGCATGGGAATATTCCCCCGGCGGATTGCTGCACATGCTCGAAGGCATCGCGATGTCGACGACGCTGGAAACCCCCTGGGGACCGCGTCGCCAAAACGGCGCGTCGGGCAGCTACGTTTGGGACTTGGAAAGCTTGAAGCTGCGGCACTTCCGAACGCCCGGCCACTACAACCCGTGGTGCTTGGTCTTTGACAAAGACGGTAACGGCGTGATCGGTGACGGCACCAACGCGAACCAGCACTGGACCAATCCGCTGTCCGGCGGCGAAGTCGAAACTCGCAGCAGCATCGATGCGATCTTCAACAACCACGGCATCCGCCCGGCCGCCGGCAATGAATTCTTGACCAGCCGACAATTCCCGGATGAATACCACCACCGATTGATCTACGCCTGCGTCATCAACATGCACGGCATGCCGGCGTTCGACGTTTACGACGACAAAGACACCTGCGGTTTGACGGGCAACCGAGTCGCCGACCTGATCGATTCGACGGACATGTTTTTCCGCCCCGTCGATCCGAAGATCGGTCCCGATGGCACGCTGTGGTTCGGCGATTGGTGCAACGCACTGATCGGTCACATGCAATACAGCCAGCGTGACCCCAACCGCGACCACAAGCACGGCCGCGTCTATCGATTGGTCAACAAGAACAAACCGCTGGTCGAAACCGTCACGCAAGCCGGCGCTTCGATCGAAGAACTGCTGAACCAGTTGACCGCGTTTGAAACTCGTACCCGATACCGTGCCCGCCGCGAACTTCGTGCTCGCGATGAAGCCGCCGTGCTGCCCGCGGTCACCGCGTGGGCCGCGGCCAGTAGCGATCCCGATGTCTGGCGCGAAGCGTTGTGGGTTCAAGAATCGTTCCACCGCGTCGACGGCGACTTGGTCGCTCGCGTGATGACCGAAGGCGACTACAAACATCGCGCCGCGGCCGTTCACGTCGTTGGCAACCAATGGGAATGGATGGACGAACCGAACCAGTACTTGTGGCAAGGCGTCACCGACGAAAACGCTCGCGTGCGAATGGAGGCCGTCCGCGCGGCCAGCCTCCAGCCGACCGCCGAGGCGCTGAAGATCGCACTGGAAGTCACTCGCAAGCCGATGGACAAGTGGATCGACTACGTCTTGTCGGATGCGATCCAGTCTTTGCAGCCCGTTTGGGAGACGGCCGACAGCGAAAAGCTGATCACCAGTCTGCCGTCGGAAGGTCAAGCGTACTTGAAGGAGTTCATCATCGCCCGCGGCCCCGGCGCGGATGTCGTCAAGCCGCTGAAGGTGATGGTCAACGTCGACGCCAAAGAAGCCGACAAACAACAAGCACTGTTGGAAGTCGTCGCCGCGCCACCGGGCGATTCGGCCAACGGCAAGGTGGTCTTCAATCGCGTTTGCGCAGTCCTGTCACCAGCACGGCGACCTGGGCAAGAAGTTCGGGCCAAACCTTTCCGACATCGGCCAACGAATGACCAAGCACGACATCATCAGCTCGATCGTCTGGCCCAATGAAACGATCGCCAAGGGTTATGAAACGATCTTGGTGCTGGATTACGACGGTGCGACGACCAACGGATTTGTGTTGGCCGAAGACGACGAATCGATCACGCTGGGCATCGCCGACGGCAAGCAGAAAACGATCTTGAAGGATGACATCGAAATCCGCAAAGAGATGAAGGCCAGCAGCATGCCCGAGGCGCTAACCGAAACGATCGCGCCGAAGGAGTTCCTGGACCTGCTGGCGTTTCTTGCGGACGGCTGGATCGCGACGAACCCGAACCTGGATTACAACCTGCAAGAGTACAACGGCTTGAAGGAAGTGTCCCGGCAAACGCATGTCAAGCTGGACACCGGCTTCCCCGAAAACTTCAACGACGAAGCGATGCACTTGTTAAGCCACGAAGGCGTCCGCAAGAACACCTTCGCGTTCCACTCGTCCAACAAACCGTCCGACAACACCGACGTTGTCATTCGCTTCAACGACCCCACGGTCGTCAAGCATGTGAAGGTCTTCAACCGACGCGATGCTCAATTCCACGACCGTGCCAAAGGCCTGGCGATGTGGACCAGCAACGACGGACAAGAATGGACACAGGTCTGGACCAGCGAAGAAGCGTATCCGGATTGGTCGTTCAACTTGGCCGGCGACGAACCGATCAAGTTCGCGAAGTTCGCACTGACCAAGCCCGGAATTTTTCACCTGGACCGGGTCGTGTTTTACGGCAACGTGACCGCATCACAGTAGCAACCGGCGATGTCGTTCGGTTTGACGGTTTCTTTCTGCACCCTCATGACGAGTCCAACGCATGACATCACGACGTGAATTTTTAGCCGCATCGCTGGCGACCGCCGCCGCAGGTTCGATGGCGATGGCACAGCCGACGCCGAAGTCAACCGTTCGGGTCGGCTTCGTCGGCGTGGGCGTGAAGGGGTGGCAGCACATGCGAAACCTGCTGCACATTCCCGGCGTCGAAATGGTGGCCGTTTGCGACGTGTTGGAAGAACCTTGCCGCCGAACCCAACGGGCTTGCCGGTTGCTGGGCATGAACGAACCGGTCATCTACACCGGCGGTGAATACGAATTTAGAAAGATGTGCGACCAGCAAGAACTGGACCTGGTCTACAACGCGACGCCGTGGCGTTGGCATGTGCCGGTTTGCGAAGCTGCAATGACGACGGGCAAGCACGCCGCGACCGAAATCCCGGCGGCGATGACGGTCGACGATTGTTGGAAGCTGGTCGAGCTGCACGAATCGACCGGCAAGCATCTTTCGATGATGGAAAACGTGAACTATCGACGCGACGAGTTGGCGATCTTGCGAATGGTTCGTGAAGGAGTCCTGGGGGAATTGATTCACGCGGAAGCCGGCTACGCGCATGACACTCGGTACTTGAAAATCCGCGAGTACGGCGACGGCTTATGGCTGGGCGACGAACACGCATCCCGCAACGGCAACCTGTATCCGACGCACGGACTCGGTCCCATCGCATGGAACATGAACCTCGGCCGTGGCAACCGGATGGAGTACCTGGTGTCGACCAGCAGCAAGGCCCGCGGGATGAATTCGTACGCCAAAGAGCACCTTCCCGAAGGCCATCCGTATCGCCAGCGTGACTACATCAACGGCGACGTGAACACGTCGATCATCAAGACCACCAATGGCGAAACGATCGTCATCAAACACGATACCGATCTGCCTCGCCCCTACAGTCGCACGAACTTGGTGCAAGGCACGCGAGGAATCGTGCGAGGCTATCCCGAGTTTTTGGTTTCGCTGGAAGACGGCGATCTGACCGAAGGCATCGACGATCCCAACGCGGCCAATCCTTACAAAGGCCCGCATCACAGTTACGCTTGGCGAAGCGGGAATCAGTTCTTGCCGAAGTATCAACATCCGCTGACGACGCACATCGAATCCATCGCCGCCCAAACACCCGTCGCGGCGGACGGTTTTGATTTGAAAGATGAAATTCGCAGCGGCGATTACTTGGAAGATTACCGCTTGATCGAAGCGATCAAGAACGGCGTCGATCCAGACTTCGACGTCTACGACGCGGCGGACTGGAGCGTCGTTGCCCCGCTAAGCGAACGTTCGGTCGCCAACCGCAGCCAAGCCATCGACTTCCCCGACTTCACCAAAGGCAAGTGGAAGACTCGCAAGCCGCTGACCATCATGGGCGTTTAGTGGCGAACGTCACCGCAGACGCAATCCCCGATTTCGACCATCGCTTTCGGCTTAGAAAGTTAAGCGACATTGTCGCTCAGCTTTCCAAGCTGATAGCGAACACAGAAGTGATCCCCGCAACCAGGCGTTATCGTCCGACGCAGATCCCCCAACTCCGGACCACCAGATCAGGCTTCACGTTGGGTTTGGTTCCGCATCGCGTGAGAACCCAGCATAAGGCCTGACCCCCGTGAAGCGTTCGTCGCGCGGCTTAAGGGAGCCCAGCGAAATGCTCGGGTCAAATGGGACAATGGACCCACTTTAGTCACGCCCAAGCCGTTTCGCGGTGGCCTCGGCAATGTTAACATGCCGGATCAGCGATTCGCCGACTGCTAATAAGAAAAATCGAAAGAATCTCGAAATCCTGATAGCAACACGACAATCCACCTAAAGTGCAAGTTTCCTCCGTCCTGCATGAAGGCGAAGGAAGTCGAGATAGCCATTGATGAGAATGTCTTTACACGCAGGATATTTGTCGAATGATCATGCCAATTCTATTGATGATCGGTTTGCTTCTAGCCACCGGATGCATCGCGAGAGCCGAAGAGACTGCCGACTGGTACAAGAGTGATGTCACTGGTCGCTTAGAGCAAGTGATTGCCGACTTCAGAATCAACTACCAGAATGTTCAGTCGGTTCCACACATGTTCGTTTGCGAGGGCGTCAGGCTGGACGTTCACGACGGAAAACGTAGCTTGCGAGATGTCTGGTTCATCGGATATTCAAACCCCGGCGAAGTACGGTTCGACGCCAACTCGATTTTGGACGAGACCTCTTTTCCTGGAAGATCTCGAGAACGCTGGGATCAGCATTTGGTCTATCGTGGCAAGTTGTTTCGACGCTGGGGGCCATTTTCCGCAGATGTACGAGAAGATCTCTCGGACGAAGAAAAGATCGCAGAAGCACGGAAGTCGTTTGTGCGGCTTGATCCCATCGACATGACAATTTCGTTGCAGGGCGAGATTTATTCCCGAGGGCCTCTCCAAAATTCGGATATCGCCTTGACCCAGGGTGTACTAAAGAGTGCTACCTTCGACGAAAGTAAGAACATCGTTCAGGTTACAGAGTTTCTTCAACCGAACGGACTGAACGTTCGCATGGAAACCGTCTGGGGGAAAGAATCTTCATATTTTCCTACCAAGTGTCTTTACTCGATCGTAAGCGAAAAATCGAACAACGAAATTGTCACGCCACTCTCTTTGATAGTCTCCAGTTGGCGGGCGGATAGCGATGTTTATCTGCCGACGTTTCTTTCCCTAAGATCTTTGCGAAAAACTAGTACTCAACATGAGATGGAATTGTCGGTTGCCTATAAAGTCGGCAAGCAAGTTCCGAAAGACCTAGACATTAGTCCTGATGTGGAGGACTGGCGGGAGCCGATTCGGAACGCTTTTGGAGTTGAATGGCAGCGTAAGGTTGCACATGGTCGTTAAGTCTCTCTACTCCTTCCTTTTTGTTTCCAATGGAGAATTGTTATGCGTATCGTGTCTTGTTTCACGCTGCTTATGTTTTTTGCGGTCGTGAATGATCGCGAGGCCTCCGCCAACTCTTGCTACTACACCGAATATAATGGTCCATCTGGGTTGATCGTTGGTACGCAGTAAGTGCGGTTGGATTTTTGAGGGATGGCTCCCGTGTCCAAAGTGACTGGAGGGCGAACCTGTGCGGTACAATTGACGTTAGCAGCGGATATTTTGTGCATTGACTGCGCATTCGTCATGGAAGTATCTTGGATCCGCAGGCTTGGGCCCGAACGCCGCATGAGTGGAATCGGTCGTTTCTGCAACGCGGGTGCTGGTTGCAGGTAACGAATTCTAGCGTTGCTTCTTTCTGGCATTTACGTCCCGGTGCATTTACGGAGTCTGTTTAGATGTGCGTACGATTATGCATGATCGTTTTGATTGGTTGGGTCGGCGGCATGCTCACGGCGTTCGAGCCTCCTGCAGGCGTAACACCGTTGCCTCCGAGAAGCGTCACACCGTTGCCTCCGGGGATAAGGCCATTGCCTATGGGAAGCCGAACACCATTGCCACTGCTCAGCCCGGAAGAGCTTGAGATAGCGAAGCAACTCGGGGCTCCGTTCGCGCGGAGTAGGTCTAAGAAGCCATCGCTCCCGACGGTTGGGCATACGATCACGCCTGAGATGGGGTTTTGGGAAGCACTGGAATGCGTGTATCTACGTGAGCTAGATGTCTTAAATATCATGGTCGGTTTCCGCTTCTTCGATGTGGTCAGAGACATGCATCCTTCCCAGATGACGTTGATTGAAGGGTGTTTTGACCAGCGGATCGAGGCGAGGTCGATCGACAAGCTTTTGTCACCCCAATGGGATCAGGACAACGAGCAATCGAAGCAAAAGGTCATTGCAGAGCTGAAGAAACGCGAAGCAAATCGAACGCGACAGCTCTGTGATTCTCTTCAGGAGTTGCTGACGCCGGATGAGGTGGACGAACTCTGTTCTAAGTTGTTTAAGATATTTTCGTACAGAGCACTCGGGTTCCCTCTGGTCGCCGACGAACTGGGGATTGATCGGACGGGTTGTGAGCAGGTGAACCAAAGCTACGACCGTGGTTTTGAACTGATGACAAAGCAGGCTAGGTCAGGCACATCAGTCTATGACCTTAAATACCCGGTCTCGTTGATTGTATCGGGCGTTGATTTTTTAACGGTCTCACAAGTTGAAAGAATTCATCGATATCGGGGTGAGTTGACCGAGGAGATGGACATCGACTCTCTGGTCGAATGCGTCACGCCGGACATGAAGCAGGTCACGGAGAAGGTAGTGCAGATGGCGAAGAAGAATTCACTGGCACTGGAAAAACGGGAGCGATAAGTAAGAGGAATAATGGTCTCGCATCCCTGTCCGTCTGGACGGCGTTCTCCAGATCAGGCTTTACGTTGGGTTTGGTTCCCCATCGCGTAAATATCCCAGCACAAGGCCTGTTCCCCGTGGAGCGTTCGTCGAATAAGGTTGCCCGCTTATCAAGCGAATGAAGAATGGGGGGAGTCTTTTGTTTCATTCGCGGTCATTTGCGTCATTCGCGGGCAACTCATACGACGGGATGACTGTGCATCGCGTGAGCAACAACTGACGGCTTTAAAAGTGGCGTCAGCTTCCAGCTTGCAGCTTGCGATCGACTTTACAAACGACGAGTGAAAGACTCATAAGCTATCGACCAAGCTTCCAGCCGACGGGTTGCGTCCACGCTTGCTGCTTTTGATTCTCGAACGAGGGGTCCAGGGCGTTTTGTGAGCTTGTTACTACGGCGCGAACGTAGAGCTCGTTGCCTTGAAGTTGGTAGCTCGGATTGGTTCCTTCGACGGTGGCGACGGTGCGGCCGATTCGATCGAGCGCATCGTGCTGTCGCTGATGTTCGTCGTCCTGCTTGGCATCTTTGCCGGTGGCAGACGCTTGCGGATTGCGTTCATATTCATCGGGTTTTATCGACGTGATGAATCGAGTTTTGTACGTCGCACCGGGTTGCGGCTGGATCACGAGTGACAAGGTCTTTGTTGCTTCATCAAACCCGACATCGTCAAGACTGACGCCGCTGGAGGCATAGAAATCACCTTGCTTCATCGCTCGGATCAGGTGCTCGGGCGTCAGGTAGCGGCTGCGGACCATCACCCAGCCGCGTCCCGGCCTCGACCCTCCCTTTCCGTGGTACTTATGACTGTCATCGCAACCGAGTCCCAAGATTGGCGGCACGCCGGCCTCGCCAAGCCGGATCGCGTTGACCAGGTCCCAGATCCGTTCGACACTCGGGTGATTTTGGTCGCCGAGATGGCCGACGTCATTGTGGCCGTTGTAAACCTCGAAGAACTGTTCATTGAAAACGGCGGCGAGATCCTCGGCCGTGATCGCATATTTGAAATTGGGGTGATTCAAATGCGGAAGCACTTCGACACCGTGACTTTTTCCATGCTCGAGGATCGCCCGAAGATTGTTTTGCATCACTTCGCGAACCGTCTCGCCGCCGCTCGGCGGGATCACTTCCTGGATGTTGATCGCCCCCGTGTGGACCGGTTTTCCATCTGCCTTGTCGCTGACCTCTTCGGCTGGAATCATGATGAATTCGCCGGCGCGTTCGAGTAGCGATCGAAATTCGTTCAGCGGCTTCAGTCGCACCGCATAGTCTTTGGTGTTGGGTTCCCCTTGCGTTTCGACCCAAGCGTCACCGAATCGTTCTCGATACTTAGTCATCGTGTTCTCGCTACTGCGTTTGACGATTTCTTTGATCGGCATCCAACGCATTCCCTCGCTAAGCGTGTTGTGGTCTGATAACGCGAGGAAGTGGTAGCCATGTTCGCGATACCAATCACCAATCATCTCGGGAAAGTCATCGCCATCACTCCACAATGAGTGGGTGTGCATGTTACCTTTCCACCACCGCGGTTCAGGACTTTGGGCAAACGATGCGGGAAGATTTATCAAAATCGCAACGTAGATCAAAATGAAGTATCGCATCGATTAATTTTCATGACGGGAAGACGGAGCGGGTGGGGATCGTTGGTCGTTCGCAAATCAAGGCGAAAGCAATTTGCATCTTGACTTTATAACCGTGGTTTCTGTGGCTGGACGGCGGCTTGCCACGGAGCGATGCCCTTCATGTTTGTCTTGCGACGATAGACACTCGTGTCACTGGTTGCGTAGATGGTTTTCATGTCTTCGCCGGCGAACACCACGTTGGAAAGCCGCCCAGAAATCTTTGGACGCGAAAGGATCACGTGGACCCGGCCGGGTTGGTCGAAAATTTGCACGCCCAGTTTAGTGGCGACGATCAATTCGCCATTTTCGGTCATCGTGCAGCCATCGGCCCCCGTGTTCATCTCGTCCTGCGGCGAGTGGACATAGAAATACGGCTGCCCGTGCATCAAACTACCGTCGGCTTGAATCTGGTAGCTCCAAACGTAGCGTCCCATGGCATCCACGACTTGCAAGAATCGGCGATCGGGGGTGACAATCAGGCCGTTTGGTTTCTCAGGCCCGACACCGACGTTTATTGGATCGGATTGACCTTCTGCCAAATACCAAATGCACTTCTCTTCGGGACCGGTGAAATAGATGCCGTCTTCCAAGACAACGAGATCGTTGCATGACATGCCGTTGGCCAGATCGGTGCGTGTTCCATCAAGATCAATTCGCGTAAGGGTCTTGGCCGAATTGCGAGCACAAACCATTCGGCCCTTGGCGTCGAACATCAACGCACTCACTCCGGGCATGTCGTCGATGAACCGAGTCGCCCCTTGTCCGCTTTCGTTGACCTTCCAGATTTCGCCTCGTGGCCCGTCGACAAAATAGACGCTGCCGTTCGGTGCCAGGGCGGGCCCTTCAGTGTACTTGTGCCCCTCGCTGACCAATTCCCATGGCTGCTCGGCGATGGTTCGATCCTTCAGTTCAGGATGCTCGGATGTGTCCGTCTGGATCGGCTTTGCGTGGTCTTTCCAAAGCCAAGTCATCGCGTCCGGGAAGATTGCCGCGCCGTGTTTGCCGTTGTGCCCGCCGTCGCCCCATTGGTTGGCGACGTCGTAACCAGCCCACTTCAGCGATGAGAACATCGTCAAGTTTGCATTCCACCAACTGCCTCCGTAAATGTCCAAATCATTGCGTCCGTCTTGCAAGAAGACTCGCAGCGGTTTGGGTTCGCTTTTGCGAATGAGGGTTGGATACTCGTTGCCGCCTCGCAGGCCAACGAACGTGCCCACCGTGCTGAAGACGCGGCGGAACTGGTCCGGACGATTCCAAGCGACCCCGAAGGCTGCAATCGCGCCACTGCTACTTCCCGCGATGCCTCGCAAGTTGGGATTATCGGTGATCGCGTGATCGACGCGAAGCAGTGGCAGCATTTCTTCAATAATGAATGTTGAATAGCGATCGCTAACGCTGTCGTACTCGAAACTGCGATTGAAGCGATCCTGTGCCCCATCGCCACCCGGCACCACACCAGGGTTCACGAATAGCCCGATCGTGACCGGCATCTTTCCTTGATGGATCAGATTGTCAAAAACGACTGGAACACGCCACTGACCATTTTCGCGGACGTAGTTTTGACCATCCTGAAAGACCATCAAGGCGGCAGCCTGGCCAACGACGTATTGAGCCGGTACGTAAACGAAATAGTCTCGCTGCGTGCCGGGATAGAGCTTGCTGGCCTCGAAGCGATGCTTGGTAACCGTGCCCTGCGGGACGCCTACGACGCGGATGGCATTGGGATGGAGGGGGTAGTTCTCTTCCGCATGGATGACGATGTTTGGGAGGGTAAATACCAAGCCGAACGTGACGGCGATTCGGAATGATGCATGCATAGAGATTTTTTACGGAGCAGTATTGGTAACACTTCGAGAACAGAAACATTTCGCTATGATGATACTCGACGTCACGCGACCGGACTCATCGTTTTGAAGCTGGTTGCTCGGAAGATTTTCATGGCGGCATCGCGTCGAAGACTGTGGCGGCATCCCGCCATCGCACGTCAATTCCTAAGCGAGACGCTTGCGTGCCTTCTGTCGCCCTTGACTACGGTGTCCTTCGGTGCAGTTGCTTTCGGCTGAGGTTGGAATGAAAATGACCGTCGCTTGGTCGGCTCCCTCGTTTCTCTCCCTCAAGATCTCGGCAATGCTGCATCGAATCTGCTCCTTCGCGTTGGTCCTCGCGTTCCTGCCGCTGACGGCGACGGCCCAGCAATCCGCGTCGACGCGGCCGACGGTGGGGCTTCGCGAGGCCGGGCCGTCGCCGATTTTGTTGCAAGGCGGTGACGTGGTCGTCTCGCCGGATGCGGAGCCTACGAAGCTGGACGTCTTGATCGATGGCACGCAGATCATGCAGGTGGGAACCGCGATCGTTCCGCCGGCGGGAACCGAGCGCCGCGACATCACCGGCAAGCGAGTTTACGCCGGACTGATCGATGCGATGCATGACGTCGAATTGCCCGAACAAACGACGACGGATTCGGCCGAGCATTGGAACGCGAACGTCACGCCCCAGTACCGTGCCGCTTGGTCCGCCGACAAGACTCAAAAGGACACCGACAAACGACGCGGCCAAGGCATCACGGCCCAGTTGCTCGCTCCCAAAGATGGCATCGTCAAAGGATCAAGCTGCGTCGTGCTGCTGGTCGATCCGAACGATCCGAACCGATTGCTAAGCGGAGACGTTTTCCAGCACGCAACGCTGACCGTCCCGCGAGGAAAATCTCGCGATCGCTATCCCAATTCGCCGATGGGTGCGACCGCGTTGCTGAGACAGTCGATCTACGACGCGATCTGGTACCGCGACGCCAATCGTCACCACTTGATCCGATCGACCTCGCCCAAGCCGGAACCCAACACGGCGATGCAGACCTTATCCGATGCCGTGGCGTCGGGAACGATCGTGATCGATGCGGCCAACGAACGAATGGCCGAGCGGGCGATCGCGATCGCGGACGAGTTTTCGCTGCGGATGGTGATGCGAGGCAGCGGTCGCGAATACCGGTCGCTCGACGCGATCGCAAAATCCGGGAAGACGATTCTGCTTCCGATCGATTTTCCAGACGCGCCGAAGGCATCGACATCGTCGGCGATTCGCGACACGCCGCTGGTCGATTGGATGCATTGGCACTTTGCGCCCGAGAATCCATCGCGGCTGGACGCCGCCGGCGTTCGCTTCGCCTTCACCACCGACGGAATGGATGATCCCACGAAGTTTCTAAAGCAGATTCGCATCGCCGTCGATCGAGGATTGGATCCCGCGGTCGCGCTGGCCGCGGTGACGACCACGCCGGCGGAACTGCTTCGGATTGAGTCAACGGTCGGGCAAGTCAAAGCGGGCATGATGGCGAACCTGGTCATCGTCGATGGGGATTTGTTTGACGATGAGACGAAAGTCGTCGAAACGTGGATCGCTGGCCAGCGGTTTGCGATCGAAGAAGAATCGCCAAACAGCTCCGATGCATTGGTTGGTAACTGGAACTTGAATCTTCCGACCAAAGGCGGATCGAAACCGGCGCTGCTGCGAATCGAGAAAAAAGGAAAAGACGCTTTCAGGAAAAATTAAACTGATCGCAATGAGAAGAAGAATCGGACGAGAACGAAACGGAGGAAGAAAAGCCGGCCGTCGCGGAACTGAAAAATTTGATTCGACAGCGTGAGCGGCTCTCGGCTTCGATCGAATTGAGCAAGCTTGGGGACCCGTTTGCGACGCGGGCACTTGGCTGCTAGAAGTTGTGACGGTCCGCGAACCCGCGAAGCCCGATGGCAAAGTAGCGTTGTTCGCAACGCTGACCGATCCAAGTGGGCAAACGAAACCCGTGTCGCTGCGAGTAGCATCCGCTGCCGAAAAAGCTGAAGACGAAAAGACGCCCGAGGAAAAAGAAGAAGCAGAAGAAAAAGAAACCGAAGCGAAAGAAGAGAGAAAAGAAACCGAACAGAAAGACGAACCCGAAGAAAAGCAGGTTGAAATAAAGCTGACGTCGCCGCTGGGAGCTTATGGGATCAGCGAACCCGCAATCGACGCCGCCGTGCGTGTTGTTTCGCGGCGCGACCGTTTGGACGTGCGGGCCGCTGGGAAAAATCGAAAATGCCCACGTGCTGGTCCGGGACGGAAAGATCGTCGAAGTGGGCGTCGGCATCGAATCGCCAGCGGGATGCTTCATCATCGACGCCAAGGGTCAACACATGACGCCGGGGCTGATCGATTGTCATTCGCACGTTGCCACCGACGGCGGTATCAACGAGTCGGGGCAAGCCGTGACGGCCGAGGTTCGCATCGGCGACTTCATCGATAACAGCGACATCGGGATCTATCGACAACTGGCCGGCGGCGTCACCACGGCCAATATCCTGCATGGGTCGGCCAACCCGATCGGCGGGCAAAGCCAAACCGTCAAGTTCCGCTGGGGCGAATCAATGGACGCGATGAAGTTTGACGACGCCCCCGATGGGATCAAGTTTGCACTCGGCGAAAACGTCAAACGTTCGACCAGCCGCTACCCGAATACTCGCATGGGCGTCGAACAAATTTTAAGAGACCAATTCCTTGCCGCGCGACAATACGACGCCGATCATCAAGCTTGGAACGACGGTGATCGAGACGGCTTGCCGCCTCGCCGTGACCTGCAACTGGACGCACTGGTCGAAATCCAAAACGGTGATCGATGGGTCCATTGTCACAGCTATCGACAAGACGAAATCGTTGCAACGCTCGATGTGTTGGAAGAATTCAATATTCAAATCGGAACGCTGCAACACATTCTGGAAGGCTACAAAGTCGCCGATCGGATTGCCGAACACGGTGCGATGGCATCGTCGTTTGCCGATTGGTGGGCTTACAAGTTCGAGGTCTACGATGCGATTCCTTACAACGGTGTCCTGATGCACAACGCCGGCGTCGTCGTTTCGTTCAACAGCGACGATCCCGAACTCGCACGTCACTTGAACACCGAAGCGGCCAAGGCGACCAAGTACGGCGGCGTGCCGGAGGAAGACGCACTGAAATTCGTGACGTTGAACCCGGCGAAACAGCTTCGCATCGATGACCGGGTCGGCTCGATCGAGGTCGGCAAGGACGCGGACTTGGTCCTGTGGAGCGGTCGGCCGCTATCGACCACCAGCCGCTGCGAACAGACTTGGATCGACGGACGACCTTACTTTTCACGAAAAACAGACGCCGAACTTCGTGACCGTGACGCCAAAACGAAGGCTCGATTGGTGCAAATGTCGCTGAAGAAAAAGACGCCTGCGAAATCAAAATCCGAATCGGAATCGGAATCGAAAACAGAAGACAAGCTCGAAGAAGACCGTTGGCTTCGTTACGACGAATTTTGCAACGCCCGACAAAGCTCAGGAGAAACACGATGATCCAACGTCTTTATCAACTTGGGCTGGTTCTTTCGATCGCGTCTGCTGGCGTGTCGTTTGTTCACGCCAATGACCAAATTCCGGGTGCGAAACAATCCAAGCCGATCCTGATCCGCGGTGCGATCGTCCACCGCGTGGATGCCGAAACCATCGAAAACGGATCAGTGCTGTTCGATCAAGGAAAGATCAT
The DNA here is from genome assembly GCA_963836865.1 of Pirellulaceae bacterium. Taxonomy (GTDB): domain Bacteria; phylum Planctomycetota; class Planctomycetia; order Pirellulales; family Pirellulaceae; genus Rubripirellula. The sequence goes on from CAWILC010000009.1 coordinate 216,888, forward strand.
CGCGGTCGGTGACAACATCGACGCGCCCGAAGGTGCCGAAGTGATCGACGCTGCTGGAAAGCATGTTTATCCCGGCCTGATCGAATCGATGACGGACTTGGGGTTGCGAGAAATTTTGGCCGTCGATGTCAGCGTCGATAGTGACGAGATCGGCGATCGCAATCCGAACGTTCGATCCTGGGTCGCAGTCAACCCGGACAGCGAGTTGATCCCCGTCGCCCGCGCCGGCGGCGTCATGATCGCGCACGTCAGTCCGGGCGGCAGATTCGTGCGTGGACAAACCGCCGTGATGCAGTTGGACGGATGGACGGCGACCGAGATGAACGTTCGCGCGCCGGCGGGGCTGAGTGTGCGGTGGGAGTCGTTGTTGCCCGACGATAAAGACGTCACGGCCCAAGCCAAAAAGCGCGACGAGAAATTGAAAGAACTCGACGACTGGTTTGATCAAGCCGAGCGCTACGAACAAGCCATGAAGAGCGATCCCGACGGCGTCCCATCCGACTTGCGTTTGGAATCGTTGCAGGCGATTTTGAACCGCGAGCTGCCAATGTATGTCGAAGCGAACCGCCAAGCGGCGATCGAATCGGCCGTGGCTTACGCCGTCTCGCGAGACATCGACATCGTGATCTACGGCGGATACGACGCGGCCGAATGTGCGGACTTGTTAAAGCGTTACAAGATTCCCGTGATTGTCGCAGGCACGTACCGGTTGCCGATGCACCGTGATGATCCTTACGACGCGCCGTACACGCTGCCGATGCGACTGAAAGAAGCCGGTGTAAAGTTCGCGATCTGTGGCGAAGGTCCGGGCTATCCCGGCGGATCATCGAACGCTCGGAACTTGCCCTACCACGCCGCCAACGCGGTCGCGTACGGGCTGTCCGCGGAGGACGCGATTCGCGCGATCACTCTCTGGCCAGCCGAAATTCTGGGCGTTGTCGACCGCGTGGGATCGATCACGACGGGCAAGGACGCGACACTGATCGTCTGTGATGGCGACATCTTGCAAACGGAGACGAACCTGACGCACGCCTTCATCGAAGGCCGAGTCGTCGACTTGTCCAGCAAGCACACGATGCTGTTCAAAAAGTATCAACAAAAGTATCAAGGACGTTGATCGCACCGGATACACAAAAGCCTACATTCGGCGCGGCGAACCGCCGTTCGTCATTGCTTTGCTCATAATCCGGAAACGGAAGTTTTGCCAACCGTTTGAGGATCGAACAATTTGGATTCGACATCTTTACCCGTCGTCCAAACGAATCGAAAGATGAATTCCGCTGGCCGGACTTTATGACGACGAATGCCATACATCGTTACCGGCAATCGTTCTTCGCCATTCATCCTTGACCACACCGTCCGAACGGTTTCATAGGGAACGATTCGGTTCGTTTTCGCGTCGACGCCAGCCCATTGATCGATCTGCACCGGGCAATTGTCCTCGAAGGTCACAATCTGATTTACAAACAGCTTGGAATTACCTATTTCGATCCACACAAAGGTGCGGTCTCCGACCTTGACAAGCTTCTTAATCGTGCTTCGGATAATACTATGACCAAAAATGTCGGTTGCACCTCCACACAGTATCTGGTCAACGCCCGTCACCGAGGCGCGATAAGGATGAAACGTCCAAAGCATTGGGTGCATACGCATCACCTCCACGGTTTCCGCTTCGAAACGGGTTCGTCCAACGTTCGTCACGGCAGTCTTCTTGCTGTCGTCAAACAGTATGTCGGTTCGGCGTGCATTATCAACGATTGCCCCAATCGCGAAGTCTGCTGCGGGATTGTCAAGCAAGCTTTGTTCGCTGACTATCAATCGACGAGATTCCTTCTCGACACTCTTTGCGATCCGGAAAGCAACTGCATTTAGCATCGTTCGATCGTCTGCAGTCCGGCCATACTCACCCCGAGCGACCACGTCGTAGTTAACTGTCTCGAATTGGGCACTGAGGTCGTTCATCCAATCGCCAATCCCTGCGAGCGCATCCGGATTGAGAACGTCTGAAAACTGATCCGCTCTCGGAATTTCGATCAATTTGATCGTTGAAGCGAACCGGTTTTCCTCGCCAGCGACGGGTGAATAACTGATCGAAACAAGTGCAGCGAAAACGAAACATTTCATAGTCATCAGCAACCTTTCCAAGCGGAATCTAAAGAAAGCCAAACGCTTCAGCCATTTGAGTCGACATTGTAAGCTTCGAGCGGATCAGTGCGTGTATTCATCTTTCTCGGCCATTCTCGAAAGCGAGACATCAATGGGTACGCCTCTTTCAAGCGAAGAAGCGACCCTCGCTTGTTGTTCAAAGCTGGATCACGACTTTGCCGACGTGTTGTTGGGATGCGAAGTAGTGATGTCGCTTCGGCAGCCGCGTAGCGGCGGCAGATACTAGCCAGGGGTAAGTTTGACGAGCGTCAGCGAGATGGACGCAGCCCCTGGAATGCGTCACCTAATCAATTTCCCCCCGCGTCGGCCCGGCGGCTTCGCCGCCGGGCCGACGCGGGGGGATGGACGTGGGGTTCTCCAAAACCAGGGGTTCCACCGATCCTCGCTGGCGCTCGTTCGGTTCACCGCCTGGCTAGTATCTGCCGCCGCTACGCGGCTAAAGCAAACCGCGATAAGTATTCAATGTCGCGGTCGGTCAAAGCTGGATCACGACTTTGCCGACGTGTTGTTGGGATGCGAAGTAGCGATACGCATCGATCGCGTCGTCCATGCCGAAAGTGTTGTCGACGACCGGTTGGATGTTGTGCTTCGTCATGAAGTCGAGCGTGTGTTCGTGCATCGTTCGGCTGCCGACGTAGATGCCGCGGATGGTCAACAGGTTGAACACGCTTAACATCGGACTGATCTTTGATGCGGGCGAATCCAACACGCCGATCAGGTGGACGTGGCCGCCGACCTTGGTCGACTTGAGCGATCGTTCCAGCGTTCCCGGCCCGCCGACTTCGACGACGTGATCGACGCCGACGCGGTCGGTCCGCCGCAAGACTTCTTTGTGCCAGTCCGGGTGCGTCTTGTAGTTGATCGTTTCGTCTGCACCGAGTTTTGTTGCGAGCGACAGTTTTTCGTCGCTTGATGATGTGATCAGCACGTTCGCACCGGCAGCCTTGGCCAACTGCAAGGCAAAGATCGAAACACCGCCGGTGCCGAGCAGCAACACCGTTTGTCCGGCACGCAAATTTCCGGACTCGAACAATGCGTGCCAAGCCGTCACCGCAGCGCACGGTACCGTCGCGGCCTCGGCAAACGAAAGGTGTTCCGGGATTGCGACCAACGATTTTTCTGGCAGCGTGACGTATGTTGCCAAGACGCCGTCGACGCCGCCGCCCAAGCACGTTTGAAGGACACCGTCCGCCGGCGACCCATCGATCCAGTCGCGAACGAAGATTGGACTGACTCGATCACCGACCTTCCAGCGTGTGACTCCGTCGCCGACGGCTGCGACTTCGCCGGCACCGTCGGACAGCGCAATCACGGGTCGCGAATCGTTGCGGAGGTAACCGCCCGACGCGACACTCAGGTCACGGTAGTTCAGCGAGGCCGCCTTGATCGCGATTTTGACTTCGCCATGCGCCGGCGTAGGTTCGGGAATGTCGACTCGCTTGATCGCGTCGATGCCGCCGTCGGTCTGGATTTGAAAGGCTTTCATCGTTGGTCCAATTAAAGGTTTATTGTAGCCGCAGAAATCATCCCCCGCTTCGGCCCGGCGGCTTCGCCGCCGGGCCGAAGCGGGGGAAATCTCGTGGGGTGACGTTTACCTGGGATTACGTTTTGCTCGCCTCCGGCTCGCAAAAACTCACCCCAGGCTAATGTATGTCGCCGCTTGCGCGGCTGTCCCTGCAACTCTCTGGCCCTGGCGTGATGCCCTCCCCGGCCGCCACGGCGTCCGACCCTCCCGCAAGCGGAAGGGTATTCGCGGACATTGATTGATCGCGTAACCCTAAAGAGTTGCCAAGGCAAGCGCGGTCATTCGTTTGCTGTAGCGGTGCAGTTTGTGATGTTGCGGGTACCAGCCGATCAAGAATCGATTGAAGTCCGCCCATGCGAAGCAGTGCAGCAATCGCCATTCCGTTCGCAGTTCCGCTGCACAGACGAAAGGCGGAAGCGTTGTTTCAAGGGCGACAAAATAGTGGTCCAGCAATTCTTCTTCGTGACGTTCGCACTGCGTTTCGGTCAAACAACTGCCCAGGAAGTAGACGACATCTTTCATGCCACAGCCGCCGCCGACGTATTGAAAATCGACCGCCGCGATTTCGCTGGGATGCTTTCCGAAACAAAAGTTTGCGATCTTGGCGTCGCCGTGAACGATCGTGCGGAATCGACATTTGTTCAACCGATCGTCGATTGCTTGAGCGTGAATGCGCAGCGGATCGTTTGGCGGCATCGCTGCCCATTCATCGGGCCGCGTTTCCAAGTGCCAGTACGTTCCGATCGGCCACAGGCCCGTCGGTTCGGCTTGCATGAACCGAGCATGAAATCGCGCCAGCCAGCCGAGCACTTCTTTCGCGCCGGCAATCGGCAACGAGGAATGTCGCGCCGCGAAACCGGAGGCGTTTAAGTCTTCCAGCACGAAGATGAATTCGTTCTCTTGCGTGACGACCTTGTGACAAGTCGCGATGCGGCAATCGTCATCCAGGCGACCGGCCCAGTCGCGATACCAGGCGGCTTCGACTTCGTAGGATCGCAGTTTGCGAGCGTGCGATCGATCCGTGTTCCAGCCTCGCGGTTGATCGGCGACGACGGGCGGCTGGACAAGCTTGACGATCACGCTCGGTTGCCGTCCGCCACGCAAACCGACCCGCCAAATGTGTCCGTACCCGCTCCACAACGTCTGCACCGAATCCCACGACGTGACCACATCGGCTCCCACGGACTCGCAAATCAACGATTCCAAATCATGACGCGTCATGGCGGCGGGTCCGTCGGCGGCGCGGCATCAGTCCCAGCAGATTTTTTCGGCGTCGAAGATCGGTCCTTCGACGCAGGTGCGTTTGTAATCCCAGCCACCGTCGTCTTGTTGGACTTGCGCGACGCACGAAAAACAGATGCCGATGCCGCACGCCATCGGTGTTTCCATCGAGACTTGGCAATCGACACCGGCGGCTTGGCAAGCTTCGGCGACCTTTTGCATCATGATTTCGGGGCCGCAGGTGACCACGCGAACTTTTTCGCCCGGCGCGACGCTGCTCAAACGCTCGATCAAGACATCGGGCACTCGCTTTTGCTGGCCCGCCGATCCGTCGTCGGTGCAAAGCGTCACGTCAAAGTCCGCGGCGCGAAAGTCTTCGACGCCGGCCAGCAGACTTGATCGCCTCGCCCCATAGATCATCTCGGCGCGCTTCGCGTAGCCGCTCTTGCGATCGTGGCCAAAACTTCGCGTGCCGAGTGCTTCCAAGCCCAACAGCAACATCGGCGTTTGACCGATGCCGCCGACCGCCATGATCAGTCGGTCGCAATCGCGGGTTGCAAAACCGTTGCCGAGCGGTCCCCAAAGCGTCACGCCATCGCCGACCGGCGATTGCGACAGCGGCGTCGTTAGCGTGCCTTTTTTTAAGTACACCAAATCGATCGAGGTCGGGTGTCCGTTTGCATCATCGATCACGTCGTAGACCGCGAACGCGCGACCGATCAGCGGCGCGTTGGTTCCACGCAGTCGGATCATCACGAATTGGCCCGGGACGACGGACGCGGCAATCTCCGGTGCAACGACTCGTAACCGAAACGTGTTCTCGCCGATGCACTCGTTTTGCACGATCGCCGCATCGACTTGTTTCATGCCGTCGGCGTAGTAGTCCGCGTGAAGTCTTGACATCGCTTAGCGTTTCTTGGTGCGTCGTTTGGATTGGCCGCGGCCACCGGAAGGACGTTTTGAAGACGGGCGACTGGATGAAGGGCGACTGGATCCGCTGTCGCGTGAGTTGGAGTCTTTTTTCTTTCCGCCCTTGGGTCTTGGCTTGACGACGTGATCCTTGACCGCCGAACGATCGATCAAAGGTTTTTCGTCGCCGCCGATGACCGCGCCACCGGTCGCTGATTTCTTGGTAGGCAGCTTGAACGTGGGTTCGCGTTTCTTCGTTTCGGTGCGTTTTGCGCCGCTCGATTTTGATGTGCGAGTCGTCGGTTCAGCGGGCCCGCCCTTGCGGCTGGCCGCCCGCTGGGCGGTGACTCGGGGGGAATTGGTTGCGAACTTTTTGGTGGATTTTCGCTTGGCCGTCGGCGGACGTTTTTTGACCGGGTTCGCTTTCGTTTCGGCTTCGGCCGCTTCGATCGCCGCGCGAAGCTTGTCGACTTCTTCGCGGCGGAGCAATCGGTGTGCGCCGACGGGCAAGTCGTGCAGTTTCAGCGGGCCGACGGCGATGCGGCGGAGTTGTTGGACCTTGTGACCGAGCCTCGCCAGGATCCGCCGGATCTCGCGATTTTTTCCTTCACGTAGCGTGATCTCCAGCTCCGTCGAACGGCCACGTGCCTTCAACAGTTTTGCGCCGTCGACTTGCACGAATCCTTCGGCGATGTACATGCCTTCGCGCATTTTCTTCATCGTCTCGTTTTCGACCTTGCCGGCCACGGTGACGCGGTAGACCTTGCGAACGCCGTAGCTGGGGTGCGTCAACTGCTGGGCCAATTCGCCGTCGTTGGTCAGCAGAATCAGCCCTTCGCTGCTGAGGTCCAAGCGGCCGACCGGGAAGACGCGTTCGTCGGGCGGGACCAAGTCGATCACTCGCGGACGGCCTTGCGGATCGCGATTGGTGGTGACGATGCCGACGGGCTTGTTGACGGCGTAGTAGACCAGCCGTTGTCGCTTAAGCGGTTGTCCGTCGACGAAGATCTTGGCGACCTTGGGATCAACCGTCGTGCCCAGCTTATCGACGATCACGCCGTCAACGTGAACGCGTCCGTCCAGGATCAATTCCTCGCAGGCCCGGCGAGCCCCAAAGCCGGCTCCCGCCAGGACTCGCTGCAGCCGTTGCAGCCCGTCGTCGCCGACCTTGGGTTTTGAGACGCGTTTCTTGGTGTTTTTGCGAGGCATGACGGGCTTGGGGTGAGACGGAGAATTCCTCACAAGTTACCAAACCGCATGCCAATCTCGTAGTGGCGTCGACTTTTGTGGCCAAACGGGCACGCCGGAGCCACAGGCGGTCAAGATGGAAACGCTACTGCTGGCCCAGCCACGGCATCGCGTCAGGGACGATCCGGTTGCGGACAGCCTCGGGTAGCGGCTGTTCATAGCCGGGCGGACGGTTGGCCATGTCCACCGGGCCGATGTCGGCTTGCGGGAACGGATCGTGAATGATCGCGTTTGCCTGTTGTTGCGAAATCGGCCCGGGGGGAGCGAAAAAGTTGGTGCCCTGGCACCCGCTGAGCCCCGGGGTAAAGCCAGCAAGGAGACCGGCGACGAGGACGGAACGGTGGTTTCGGCACGACATGGCGGGCGTCCCAGAAAAGGCGACAGACAAAGACAACGTCTTTTGTGATACGACTTTGTCGGCGCGGGCCGATAGAGCGAAAGTTCGCTAGCTGCTAAGCACACCCCCCCCCTGCCTCATCCCCCCGGCTTCATTTTTCGTAATCTTCATACTCGTCATCTTCATCGTCTTGGTCCTGATCGTCCTCGACCTCTTCATATTCCTCTTCTTCGTCTTCGTACTCCTCGTCTTCTTCGTCGTCTTCCTGGTCGACGACGGCCTTCGGTGTCGGCTTGGTCGCCATTGCGACCTCGTCGCCGCTGGATTCTTCTTCGATGCCCTGCAGCGCTTGCCACTGGGGCATCGTCATCACGACCTCGCGGGCCTTGCTGCCGTTGTAGTCACCGACGATGCCGTCTTCGGCCATGAAGTCGATCAGTTTGGCGGCGCGGCCGTATCCGATTCCGAGACAACGTTGCAACAACGAGCACGAGCCGCGGCCTTCGCGAATCACGACTTCGATCGCGCTGTCGTAAAGCTCGTCGCGTTTCTTGATCGCCTCCATCGAAGTGCCCTCGCCGGCTTCGCCATCCGCTTCGACCTTCAAGTTCATCAACTCGCCGACAAACACTTGCTCGCTTTGCGCACAGTGCGCGCACACCGCGTCGATCTCGCCGTCGGACATGTACGTGCCTTGACCACGAATCAGTGTGCTGGTTCCCGGCCATAGGAACAGCATGTCGCCGTTGCCGAGCAGTTTGTCGGCCCCGTTTTCGTCCAATACGACGCGGCTGTCCGTCTTGCTGGCGACCTGGAAACTTAACCGAGCCGGCAGGTTACTTTTGATCAAACCCGTGATGACGTCGACGGTCGGTTTTTGAGTCGCAAGGATCAAGTGGATTCCGACGGCGCGAGACTTCTGGGCCAAGCGGATGATGTGCGTTTCAACATCTTTGCCGGCCGTCATCATCAAGTCCGCCATCTCGTCGGCGATGATGACGATGAACGGCAACTTGTCCGGCACGTCGGAGGGGCCGTCTTCTTCGTCGACTTCCAAGCGACGCAAGATTTCTTCGCGGCCCAAGTCATTGAAACTGTTGATGTGACGAACGCCAACTTTGGCCAGCAGCGAATAACGTTCTTCCATCTTCTCGACCGCCCACGCCAAGATCGCCTCGGCCTTTCGCATGTCCGTGATGACCGGGTGCATCAAGTGCGGAAGCCGTCCATAGCCCGACAGTTCGACCATCTTGGGGTCAATCATCAACATCCGCACTTCGTCGGGGCGGCAACACATCAGGATCGACGAGATGATCGTGTTCAAACACACCGACTTGCCCGTGCCCGTTCGACCGGCGATCAAGAGGTGAGGCATCTTCGCGAGGTCGACGACCATCGGATTGCCCGACACGTCTTTGCCAAGGAAAACGGGAATGTTCATCTTGGCGCTGCGAGTATCGGATTCCTCGATCACATCACGCAGCATCACGACCTGTCGCCGCTCGTTGGGCACTTCGATGCCGACGGTGTTCTTGCCGGGGATCGGCGCGACGATGCGGACGCTGGGCACGCGAAGCGCGATCGCCAAGTCGTCGGCCAGCGACGTGATCTTCGATAGCCGCAGTCCGGCTTCCAGTTCGATCTCGTACTGCGCGATGACCGGTCCCGTTTCGACGTCGACGACTTTGATGTTGAAGCCGAAATCGCGGAACGTGTCCTGCAAGATTTTCGCCTTGCGATAACACTCCTGCGTTTGCTCTTCAAAGTCGATGTCGTCGGATTGGCTAAGCAGCGTGATCGGCGGCAGCGTGTAATCTTCGCTGCCGTCGGGCGCGGACTCTTTGACCGAACGCAAGAATTCTTCCCGAGGATCACGGCGTTCTTTCTTCTTCGGCGCTCGGACGTGCGGTTCGTTGTCCATCGCCGGCGCGTCGGGCGTCGGGTGCGCTTCGTCTTTGCGCAGCGTCACCGTCTCGCCGGCGTGTTCGATCTCACGCGTTGGCGCTTCGGCGACTTCTTCTTCGTCCTCTTCCTCGTACTCCCATTCCTCTTCGTATTCTTCTTCGTCGGTTTCTTTGGCCGGCGACAACGCGGCCAGCACCGCGTCCTTGCCTGACTTCAAGCGGCTAAACTTCATCTTCGTCGCTAAGCCGGGAAGCACGGCCGGAACGTCGGGGTCGATCACGTCAACGCGGTCGACCGAATCGTTCTCCGGTGCAGTGGCTTGTGACAGAAGTCCAGCCGTGGTCTGTTCGCCCTGGATCGTGATTGGTTGTTCCACATCGGTGAACGGCCGCCGAGTCCGTCGGGCGGGCAACATGCCGATGCCGGCGATCGAGACATCGCGGCCCTTGGCGCAAATTCGCCGGCCCGCGTACAGCAGCGCGTAGTCCGTCGTCAGCAGCAAGCCGATCGCCAGCGTCGTCAGCGTCAGAATCCAACCGCCCGCCGGCGCGAAATGCTGCATCAGCCAAGTCGACGTCATCGCGCCCAAATGCCCGCCCGCGCCGACGACCGGCATGCCTTCCAGTGCCACCGCCGAAAGTCCCGCCGCCGTCGCCGCGCCAATGATCGTGATCGTCCCGCCCAGCGATCGCAGCACCGGCGCGTTCAGCGATCCGCGAGTGATCAGCGCGACCGCGATGCCGCCGCCCGCCGCGATGACTAGCGCCGCGGCGATCCCCAGTCCGTCAAACAGCATCGTCGACAGCAGTGCCCCCCAGTACCCGCACGCATTGGTGATCGTTTCGTTGGTCGGGTACGCGATCACGTCGGGAACGTAAAACTTGCCGATCGGCCAAACGGGCGTCCCGATCGGATCAGCCGAACTTCGCGAGACGATTGCCACGACCATCAACAGCGTCGCCGACGCCAGCGCGATTGCGAAGATGTCGCGGGTCAGGTTGGGCGATCGTTCGGACTCGTCCGCCGATTCGATTGAAGAGGCCGCCATCAAAAGTGCTCCGCGTGTGAAACTGCCACCGAGCGCGTGCACAACCACCCGCACAAACGGCTTATCGTTTCATTCGGCACAACGTGACCGATCCGGCAAGCTGGGCCGAGTCAACCAAGACAACCCGAACAACCGGCAAATTCAATGCTAGACTTAGGTTTTCCCGTGTGAGCCCAGGAATCGTCATCCATGACCGCCGCCAAGAAATTCATTCCGCACTACACGATCGCAGACTATTCGCGATGGGAAGGCGACTGGGAACTTTGGGAGGGCATCCCGGTATCGATGGCGCCGGGGCCGTTCGGGCGGCATCAAGCATTGGTCGGCGATCTGCTGGTGATGCTTCGACAAGCATTGCGGGCAGCAAGCTGTAACGCGTCTGCCGTTCACGAACTCGACTGGATCGTCACCGCCGACACGGTCGTCCGTCCCGACGTGCTGGTGATCTGCGGCGAAATTCCCGAGCGTCATTTGGAATCGCCGCCGGCACTGATCGTGGAAGTGCTAAGTGACTCGACTCGCCAGCGGGATCGAATCCACAAACGTGATCTCTACGAAGCACAGGGGGTGACCGCGTATATGTTAGCGGATCCCGAAGCGGAGTCGCTGGAAGTACTCGTGCTCGGTCCGTCCGGCGAATACGAAGTCTTGCCGAAGTCGAACGAACTGCGACTGACCATCTGCCAGGACTGCGAGATCACGCTCGCGACCGGTTCGCTGTTTCCGGAACATTAAGCCGGTCGGCCTGCAGCGAATTCTGGGTGAACATCCAGCTACGGACGTTCCAATTCCACCATCGCCTCTTCGGCGTCCGCAAACGTTTGCGAGTTCGGAAACTTCTCTGCCCTCGCACGCACGAACGTCAACGTGTCCAGCCGCATCTGTTCGGCCAATTCGTTGTTGCCCGCCGCGCGGACTTGCGGGATGAACTCGATCATCCAGGCATGGTTGTTGAAATTCGACCAACGCGACCAATCGTATTGCCGTTTCACGCCCGCCCAGTCCTTTTGTTCCAGCGTCAATTGCATCCCGGTTTCATGCAACCGCGTGACCGCCTCCATCAGCGCGATTCGGTCGGTGCGATCAACGCCGACGCGGGACAGCGAGATCAATTGCTGGCGACAAAGCTGGTACTTGTCTCCCACGCTGGGCACGGTATCGATCAGCATCGCGATCGCGTCGGCGTGACGTTCGCTTTCCGGAATCGCGGTCCGGCGAAGAATCTGCAATTGCTCGATCGCCGCGTCGACTCGGCCGAGTGCCAACAAACTTTCGGCCAGACGAATCCGATCACTCGGTTCGTACAACAGCACCGACGCCAATTCGCGATCGCGTTTGGCAAGCAATCCATCGGTCAAGCTGGACGGCATTGTCAATCTCGCATCGGCGTGCAAGTAGCGAAGGTCGGCGCGGCTTGGCGACATCCGCAGCGCATGGCCGAGCACTCGTGCGGCTTCCGCAAAGTCGCCATCGCCCATCTTGCTGATCGCGTACCAACGCATCGCTTCGACGTCGTCGGTTTGGTCGATCCAGTACGCCGCTCGTTGATCGTCGATCGGACAAGTTTGTCCCGCCATCGCCCAGACTTTGATGGTCGCATCAAACGCGCGGGCGGCGGCGGACAGGTGGCCGAACCGGCGGTCTTCCAAGTTGGCCTCCACCAGCGCAACGAAATCTGCCGAAGACGGATGGTGAACCGGATCGTCGATCAACTCGCTGACCAAGCGAACCTGCTGGACCGTGTTCATCGTCGTCGGAACGCTTCGCAGCAAGCTCGCCATCGCTTGGGCGTAAATGCTGATCGACGCGCGGCTTCGCGGAATCCGTTTGCGGAAAGCTTCGTTGGCGACCTGCACCGCTTCGTGATCTTGGTTCAAGTCCACCCATGCATCGGCCGCCGCGACGTTGCCTCGCGCGATCCACTTGCCCGCCAGCTTGGATTGGTACTTGTCGTCGTCCGAAAACTCGGTCAGCGCGGTGCGAAACTCTTCGGCTCGCTGCGACAAACCCAGCATCTCCATCGTGTCCTCGACGTCCATCATGATGTCGATGGCATGTTCACGACGCCGGTTGCCCACGGGCGTGTCGAGCGATTGGACGTCGTAAAATTTCTTCGCGGATTGATCACCCAAGCCGACCGCGGTGTTTGCAAAGTCGAAGAAGCCCGTACGAGCGTAAAGCCGATACCGCCACCACGCAAACGCTCGCATCGTGTTCACGCCCTGGTGCGTTCGAGCGAGCAAGATCAGCGATTCGCCGACAAAAGCCTGCGTCCGCAAATCATCTGGGTTGGCCGCCGCGATCGCCTGCAGTTCCTTCAATGCATCGCGATAGGGTTTGATATCGTCGCAAAATAAGTTCAGACGTGCGCCGACCAACAGTCGTTCGATGTTCTGCATCGGCAAGTCCGGCGACTTAAGCCGTTGTTCCAGCAGGAACGGCCGAACGACGTCGGATTGGACGGCAGCTTTCCAGTCATGTTGGTCGACCGCGATCATCGACGCGAGGCCGCTCAAGTCGTACTGTTTGGCTAATTCCATTGAACGCGAAACGTCCCCGACGCCGCGGCACAGCAAGACGTGACCTAACCGTTCCCATTTGCTTCGTTGTTCGATCGGCTTTCGGTCGATCCAAGCGATCTCGTTAGGTGCTTGTCCGGTCGCGATCAAGAACGAAGCCAGCGATCCGACGCCGTCGGCATCGGTGGCGGACAACCGATGGATTCCGATCGCCCGATCAGTGTCGCCGCTCAAGACCGCCAACGTGACGCGGTCGCGATCGGAAAGCTTAAACGGCCCGTGCGAACGCAATGATCCGTTCAGCGGTGATGGTGTTCGCCTTCGCTGTGCCCGCTCGGCCAGCCGGTCGCAACGATCGCCCATTCCGTATCGATGCAGCGTCCACGGGATCAAGTCGTTGGGATGTCCTCCGAACCGCTGCAGCATTTCGTCCGGCATGCTTTCCAGCCAATCGGCGACGCCTTTAGCGGCCAGCGGCGAATCCATCGCATCGTGCATGGTCGAACGGTAGGAAAACATATTCGCCAGTGCGATCTGACGGGTGCGATCGCTGGTGGCGTTCCACAGCGTCAACAATTCGCCTCGCCGGATCACTTCGCTTACCGCGACGACATCGAGCCACAGCGACTGCAACTGATATTTTGCGTTCGCTTGACTCATCCACTTCAACACTTCCGCGATTCCCTTTTCGCGAATCAGCCGGGCCGTCAAAAGACTTCCGCGCCCGAAATAGAACCCGTTGCGTTCCGATTCGATGGTTTTGACGAAGCGATCCATCGCAACGGATCGTTGTTCCTCGTTCATCCGCTCGTACACTTCGTTCAATTGTAAGAAGCGACTGTTTGGGATCCCCAACGCCGCGTCGTAAAGAACGTCGAAATAGCCTACCCGAATCAGTCGCCGGGCCGCAAAATCGTGTTGGCTGAAGTCGGCAAACAACTTGTCCGGGTCGGTCGAAAGATCCATCAGCACGCGCACCATCATCGCCACGTCTTGGTCCAGCAACATGGCGGCGGTCAATTGCGAACGCAACAGGTCATGAAGCGTTTTGATCTGCACCGCTTCGGCCGCGAACGCGTCACCGCGTCCCGCGATGGCATCGTCGAGCAAGTCGTCGAAGTCGCCGTTTAAGATCAAATCATTCAGCCACAACTTCGACCGCACCATCGAATCGAACATGTCCGACTTGCTGTTCGGATTGGAGGGGTCCACGGAACGGAAGACGATATTCAGCAGATCGATGGCGTGGTGATCGCTGAGGTAGTAGTTGGAAAATTCGTTGATGTGAACCAGGACCGCCAGCGGCCTACTGTGCAATCGATTCGGATCGCTGACTAGGATTTCCAACAGCCGATCAGTCGCCTGAAATCGGATCAAGGCCTTCATCAGATCTTCGTTGCGAAAGGTCAGACTCGCATTTTCGTTCGTTCGCAGCGAGTGCTCGATCCAGTTCAAGCAGCGATCGACGAAGGCTTTCGAATCTTCCGCTTCGACTCGTGGGGCCACGATCCCATAGAGTTCCAACGCGATCGGAAAATCAGATTCGTCTTGCGAACGGGACATGTCGTCCAGCAGACCAAACAGGATTGCCGGCGGCGTTGCGGCAATCCATTCTTCACCCGAATCGCCACGCATAAGACGCTGTAGGATTTCAACAAAGTGACGATCGGGAAACTGTTTCTTCAGCGCATCAAGAATAGTTTGCGCGTCTTCGTTGACGCGAAGCCACTCGCTGAAGCCATCGCCGTTGAACAGGGATTTTCGCATGCGGACATCGGCTCCGTCTTTTTCCGGTGGGATCGCCTGGAGCCGCGTCCACAAAGTTTCCCCGATGACGTCAAAGACGGAAGGGTCCAAGTTACCTAGACCGATCCGAGCCACCGCGGCAACAAAATCTCGGTCGGATGCCGCCACCAAAGCATCTTTGATGACGTTCAATTCCCCTCGTTCTTGAAATTGTTTGATGACCGGGCCGCTCGCCAGGACGGCCAACTGGAAATCGTCTTCGTAGTCGGCTTCGGCAAGCATCTGGCCGGTCTTCAGCAGTCCATCCAACTCGCCTTTCTCGATGAGGGCAGCCAGAACCACCTGCTGCCGAATGACGAAACTGAACATGTCGTGACGAGCCCGAAGCGGCCAGTCTGGATCGCGGTAGCCCGTCAAAATGTCCCAGCGATCATTCGCAACAAGAAACTCATTGGCTTGTCCCGTCATCACCAACGCCAGGTAGCACTCGGTGCGATCTGCGACGCCGGGAAGTTGATCCATGCGAGTCATAAGTGGCGATGGATCCGCACTGTTTAAGCCGTGATCTCGCATCTTGGGCCGCGTGCAAATGAACTGCAAAACGGCCTTGCGAATCGACGGCGTGGATGCCTCGTCCGCGCGGTCAATCAGTGCGTCAAACACTGCAGGTACACGCTCCGCCGGCAACTGATCGATGGCGAAGGCAAACGCATGCAATCGAGAGGTCGCGGCCGGAGTATCGATCGCAAGAAACGCGTCGATTAGTTTCAAAAAACGGTCCTGGTCCTTCGTCAGCGTCGACTTTAAAAAATCGCCCCGGCTGGTCCACCTCATCAAAACGGTTTCGCGACTTTTCGCTGGTAACGCATTGATGCGTTCGAGAAACCAATCGAATGACTTGGAATCCGAAAGGACATCGATGCGCGAATTCAGCTTGGCAATTTTGACCAGTTCGTCCGCCTGCCACTGGACATCCAATGCGATAATAGAAGCCATCGTCGCTTCGACCAGATCGACTTTGGCATCGGCCTGAAATTGCATTGCCGTAATTCGTCGCAGCAAGCGGCGTTTGAGTGCCTCGCCGCTTTTGTCGTCCAAGAAATGCTCGAGTACTTTTTCGGCTTTGTCGATCGCTTCGGACGATCGTAGGTGCATCGACACTCGATCGCCGTTTGCCCTGACTTGCACTTGATCGACGCACTGCTCCAACGCATCCACCAAACTGTCTCTCGCCGGCGTGGCGTCGACTTTTTCGTACAACGCAATGATCGATTGGGTCGGCATCGCTTCAAAGATTCGTTGAAACAACGGCGGCGATCCGAGCATTCGCTGGACGACGAGTTGCGGCTGGATCACTTCGTCGAAATACGAATCCAAGAGTCCATCTCGCATGACCACCGCCATCACGTCATCGGAGGTGGATAGCCCTTTGGCGATCGCGTCACGCTGTGCCGGACTGGAACCGTGGGCGACGGTGTCCATGACGGCTTTGCCGCTATTTCGCAGTTCCAAGTCGTACTTAAAGACGCTACTACTGGCGACTTGAAACCATAAACTGGACTTCGTTTCGTCCGGCCAATCGGTGGCAAGTTGCCAAAGGCTTCCCAACTGTTTCGAGCGAACGATCGAGTCGGCGGCTTCGCTTGTAAACAAGACTTGCGGTCGTTTCGATAGTCCCTGCACCGCAACGTGATCGACCAAGTCGTTCCATCGCGCGGCTTCAAAAAAGTGTCGTCGGGCGGAGCTGTCTTCTAGCAGCGACATCGCCAAGCGTTGCCGAACCTCCGCCACCGATGTCAATTCGATCGCCGCAAGGATCGTGTCGAAGCGTTTTTCCTTGATCAAAGTATCAAGGCCTAAACGTTCTCTGTTGGCGTTGCCCGACAGCGTTTCGCGGACGGCTTTGATGATGGGAAGCGGCGTGTCGCCGAAGATGCCTAGCATGAAATCTTTTCGCAGGTTCGACGCCAGTCGGCGAACTTCCGCGTCGGGATCGTTCGCGGCGGCTTCGGCGACCGCATCGACCGCGGGACGTCCGATCGCACGAAGACGGTTGGACGCATCGATCCGAATCTTGACCTTCGGCGCGGCCAAGTCGTCGATCGCCGCGGCGATCCGTGAAGACAACTTTTGCTCGGACGTTTCGTCAGCGCTGGCCGAAAGGATTGCCATCGAGAAGGTAAAAATGCTTACCAGGATCCACCGTGTCATCGCATCGTCCTTCTCAACAAATCGTTATCTCGCGTCGCCGGTTTGACGGATCGCGAACGGTTCCACTCGTTTGGTTCGGTCGATCGATAGAACGACGGTGTGCTTGCCGGCGTCCATCGTCATCGATTTCAAATTCCAAACCGGCGTCGGCTTGCCATCGACCCAGGCTTCGATGCCGTCGTCGGGAAATGCCAACTGCACGGTTCCGGCGGCCGGCATGTCGATCGTCCAACGCAGGAACGACGTCGGTGGCGTTTGCTTGTGCTGTTGGAACTTGTCCAGTTCATCAATCGGTAATTTGCCGTCGACCGTCGCGGTGACCAATCGCCACTGCATCGTGGGATCGTCGCCGGCGACCGAGTCCGTGCTGGTCCGGTTCAGGACACGGTTGGCTTCGTTGGAATAGACCAGCGTTTCCACCGATCGGACCAGCGGTTCGGCCGAGACCGTGAACGCTGGCGTCCGTCCCATTTCGGACAGGAACGTGACCAAGTCGACCAGTTCGTCTTCGGTAAGCGCGTCGACCAAGCCTTCCGGCATCAAAGACTTGCCCGGCTTTTCTTGCACGATGGATTCGACATCGATCTGCACTTCTTTGCCGTCGGCCAAACGCAACCGCAACGCCTGATCGGTCTTGCCGATTACGATGCCGCTGACCACTTGGCCTTCGTCGGTGACGACCATCAGCGTCGAATAACCTTCCTTCAACTTTTCGCTCGGCGCGATCAACGATTCGATGATGTAATCGATCTGCGACGCGCCGCCGATGCTGATCAAATTCGGACCGACCAGTCCGCCCGCCGAACCGATCGCGTGACAGGCGATGCACTGCAGCGCGTCACGGCGATAGATCGCTTCGCCCGCGGCGGCCGAACCTTGTGCGTGGACTTTCGACGTCAACCGAGCAACCAATTCGGGCGACAATTTCCAGGACGCATCGTCGAGTTTACCGGCGATGCGGATCGCGTTTTCGATCGCCTGGTTGCCGCCCGCCGAACGGACGCTGCGAAGCAGCCCGCGAGCGACATCGGTGGGGATCGAGACGCCGGGCTTTTCCATCGCCTTGGACAACTGCCAAGGCATGCCTTTGCGGCCGATCATGTCGACAATCAGAGTGGAAGCCGCGTCGGCGGCCTGATCGTTTTGCAAAAGCGCGACCGCGGACTGTGCCGCAACGATCGGACGCCGACCGACGATCGTGCGCGTGGCGGCGATGCGAGTGGCGATGTCGTCCGCTTTGACAAGTTCGGCCAATGCCGCGTCCGCGGAATCCGACTGGAACGTTCCCAAAGCCGCGATCAATTGTTCTGCTAAGACCGCGTCTTCGGTCGAGCCGATCGCCGCCGTGATCGCGGGTTCGAGCTGCGAAATTTTCCAGGTCGTCGCCATCGTCGCCATCGCTAGATCGACATCATCGGGCGATTTCACTAGCGAGGCCAACAGCTCGCCAACGCCGGCCGGGACGGTTCCGTCGACGGCGGTGCGATCGAGCAGCGGGCGTAGCGATTCGATCGAACGAGTCGATTCGTTTTTCAGCAGCGTCTTGGCGACTCGTCCGAGTTGTCCCGCGTCGCCGGCCGCGGCCACGGCGCGAACCAGCGCGGCGTCGACGGTTTGCGTTTCGATCATTTTCGTGGCGACTTCGGCGGCCGCCGGCGTGGCAATCGCGGACACGGCGTAGGCCAATTGATCGGCTCGGTCAGACCAGCCGATTCGCTGGACGATCGAACCGTCATCGACCTTTTCGTCCAGCGAGCGAATCGATTGCCAGATCGCGAAGTCCAAGTTGTCGTCCATGTCTTTTCGCGTCGCATCCAAGACGGCGATCGCGACGTCGGAACCGGACACCTGTCCGGCCGCGACGACGGCTTCCAATCGAACGCGTGGATCGTCGTCGGTCGTCTTCGATAGCACGAACTGCTCGATCAAGTTTCGCTCCGGTGCATCGGTTGGTAACGACAATCGGTTTCGCCAAAGGCTGCGAAGGGCGGTGCGCTTGCGGGCCGGTTCGATGTCATCGAAGCCCGATGCGATCGCCAGCAACTCTTCCGCCATCGGCGATCCCGCGACTTCGATCAACCAAAGGTATTCGTTTGTTCGAGAGGCAGCGTCTTCGCTCGCCCAAGCCTTCATCGCGGCCAGCGTTTGGACGCGGTTGGTTGCGACGCGGTTCCATAATTCTTGACGCGCGAACTGGGCGACCGACAGCGACGGATCGGTCAGTAGGCCCAGCAGTTCGTCGATGGTGGCGTCGGAAACGTTGGGCCAAGGGTCCAGTTCACGTCCGGGAAAACTGACTCGCCAAATTCGGCCGCTCGATCGATCGCGTCGTTCGTCGCGGAAGTCGACTTCGCCGTGCTGGATGATCGGGTTGTACCAATCCGCCACGTACAGCGCGCCATCGGGTCCCATCCGAGCGTCGATCGGGCGAAAGGCGACGTGCGGCGTCGTGATGATCTCGGGTTGTTGCCGCGACAGATAACCGCTGGCCGATGGCTTGATCTCGAATCGGCACACGCGGTGTGAACGAAAATCGCTGGTCACCAGCGACCCCGACCACTCGGGCGGAACATGCGTGCCGGACAAAATTTCTAGCCCGCAATGCTTGGGGCTGCCCGGGTTCATTCCTTTCAGCCACCGCGTCGCGCCGGGCGACGTGACGAACACGGCGTCGGGGAACGCGTAGTTGATGCCCTCGAAGAACGCGCCGTCGGTGACGAACGATTCGCCGGCGGGATCGAACACGTGACCCCAGGGATTGATGAAGCCCTTGCAAAACACTTCCAAGCGGCGCGTCGTCGGTCGGTATCGCCAGATGCCGCCGCCGTCCAGCGTCCGTGTTCCCAGCGGCGTGTCGACGCGGCTATGGATGTAAATCGATTGGTTAAAGTAAACGCATCCGTCCGGCCCGAACCGTAATGTGTGAATCAAGTGGTGCGTGTCTTCGGTGCCGAATCCGGACAGCAAGATCTCGCGAGTATCGGCGCGGCCGTCGTGATCGGTGTCGGTCATATAAACCAGCTGCGTGCTGTCGGCGATGTAGGCCGCGTGCGGTCCGTCGGGCAGGACGCCGGTCGGGATCAGCAGTCCATCGGCAAAGATCGTTCGCGAATCGCTGACGCCGTCGCCGTCGGTGTCACGCAGCACCACGATCTTATCGTCGGCGATTTCGCCGGGTTCGATTTGCGGATAGATGTTGCTGCTGGCGATCCACAATCCGCCGTCGCAATCAAAATTGATTTGCGTCGGCTTGCCAAAGTCCGGATTGGCGGCGAACAGGTTGACCGCCGCCCCGTCGACGATTTGCATCATCGCTTTTTCGGCGACGGGGTCCGGCGTGGGGATCTCGGTCAGGTCGTTTTGCGAAAGTGCCGTCCGGGACACGACCAGAAGCAAGGCGATCGAGTAGAAAAAGGGCTTCATCGTGATCATGGTGGGCATCATTCGACGCGGAAGGGAGGATGGGCCTGCATTATAAACGAAGGCGAAAGGCGGCGATGCCAGTTTGACCGGCACCGGCG
The DNA here is from genome assembly GCA_963836865.1 of Pirellulaceae bacterium. Taxonomy (GTDB): domain Bacteria; phylum Planctomycetota; class Planctomycetia; order Pirellulales; family Pirellulaceae; genus Rubripirellula. The sequence continues at coordinate 237,244 of CAWILC010000009.1, forward strand.
CGGCGTCTAACCTTGATTCTCTGCGAAAGATCAGATTGTCCGCGAAAGATCACTCCGCCCCGTTAGGAAACGTGCATGCGACCGCCCCTGTCTCTTCATGCGATGCAGTCTCTTCAAGCCATCACTGCGAAAACGTCGACCCAGCGATCAACGATCGCGATCACGTTCCTGTACTTCATTGCGATGGTGGTCGCGGCAACGGTGTCGGCCAGTTCTGCGCATGGACAAGCACCTGGACAAGCACCACCGACGGTGAAGCCGCCCGCTGCCGCGTCGTCGTCGGCAAAGCGAAAGAAGGACGACCCGAAGTTGAAGCCGCGGCCGGTGTCGCTGCGGACGAAGGACGGCGTGACCCTGCGAGCGTTTTATTTTCCGTCGCCCAACGGAAAGGAAGCAGTCACGGCGCTGATCGTTCACGAATGGCAGGGGCAAGCGAGTCCGTACGTGAACTTGGTCAAGAAACTGAACGAAGCGGGCGTCGCGGTCTTGATCCCCGACTATCGCGGCCACGGCGGCAGCAAGGAATACGAAGTCCGCGGCAAAACCGAAACCTTCAACGTCGCTCAAATGGGCAAGCGAGACGTCGAAGCGATCGTGATGATGGACTTGGAAACTTCCAAAGGTTTCTTGAAAGAGGAAAATAACGAGGGCAACTTGAATCTGAACGCGCTGGTCGTGATCGGCATCCGCGAAGGCGCGGTGATGGCGGCCAATTGGGCGGCCCGCGATTGGACGTTCCCAAGCGTCGGCCGTAACAAGCAGGGCCAAGACGTCAAAGCCCTCGTGTTGATTTCGCCCGAAAAACAAGTCAAGTCGATCTCGATCGATCCGGGGTTGTTCTCGCCCGCGATCTTGCAGTTGCCCATCATGATCGTCGCCAGCAAAGGCGGTTCCGATTCCAGCGAAGCCGGTCGCATCATCAAACGAATCGAATCAATGAAGCGTCGCGCCGGCGGGGGCACGGTCAGCAAATTCGAGGGCAAAATGGTCGACACCGCGCTCAGCGGCCCGTCGCTGGTCAACGAGGTCAGTTCCGTGATCCCCGACATCGTCAAATTCGTCACCGCCGAAGTCGACGGCAAGGACGCAAACCCCTGGGTCAATCGAGAATGATGGGTCAATCGAGAATGAAGGGTCAAGCGAGAATGAAGCGGCCGATCACGCTCCTTTTGGTCAGCTTGTTAGTCACGACCGCTTCGTTTGCCGAGTCGCCGACCGATTCGCCTGCCGCGAACAGGGCGGCAATGATCAAGTCTTGGATCGATGCTGAATTGCCATCGCTGATTACTGCTTACCAGTCGTTGCACCGGAGCCCCGAGCTGACTTGGCAGGAATCCGACACCGCGGCCACGATCGCGGACGCTTGGACGGCAAATGGCTTCGATGTCACGACCGGCGTCGGCAAAATGGGGGTCGTCGCGATCATGGAAAACGGCGACGGGCCGACGTTGATGCTGCGCTGTGACATGGACGCGTTGCCGGTGACGGAACTGACGGCGCTTCCCTATGCGTCCGAAAACGCCGGCGTGATGCACGCTTGCGGTCATGATGTTCACATGGCAAACGCGATCGGCGTGGCACGATACATGTCGATGCACCGGAGCGATTGGTCGGGGACGCTGATGATGATTGCCCAACCGGCCGAGGAAAAAGGCGAAGGTGCCAAGGCGATGCTGGCGGACGGATTGTTCGATCGCTTTGCGAAGCCCGACTACGCGGTCGCGCTGCACGTGTCCAACGATAAACCGGCGGGCGCGGTCGCGGTGTTGGCCGGTTATTCGCAAGCCAACGTCGACAGCGTCGACATCGACGTCAAAGGCCGAGGCGGTCACGGTGCGAAGCCTGAAACGACGATCGACCCGATCGTTCAAGCGGCGGATCTTGTCATGGCCCTGCAAACCATCGTCAGCCGCGAAGTGTCGCCGCTGGACCCGGCCGTTGTCACCGTCGGCGCGATCGCGGGCGGCACCAAGCACAACATCATCGGCGACACCTGCCACTTGCAGTTGACCGTGCGAACGTACAGCGACGTTGTCCGCAAAAAAGTGTTGTCCGCGATCAAGCGAAAGGCCGAAGCGGTCGCGACCAGCTACGGCGCGCCGCCGCCGGACGTCGTCTTCAGCGAGGGCACGCCGTCGCTGGAAAACGACGCGGAACTTGCCGGACGATTGCGTTCGGTTTTTATCGACGTGTTGGGCGACGAAAATGTGATCCCAAACATCCCGTCAATGGGCGGCGAGGACTTCAGCCGGTACGGCCGCGCCGGTGTTCCGATCCTTATGTACAGCCTCGGCAGCGTCGATGCGACTCGCCTGGCTCGGTTCGAGGCCCTCGGCGTCCCCCCGCCCAGCCTGCACAGTTCGGCCTACTATCCTGACATCGAACCGACGCTGCGGACGGGGATTCTGACGATGACGGCGGCGGCGTTGGAATTGCTTTCGCCTTAGCGGGTGCTTCGCCAGCCACGTTTGCGTGGTCATTAAACCAGTTTGTCATTGCTGGTACACTTCGCAAAACATTGCTCGCCAACGAAAGCACACGACAACGGAATGACAACGACGGAAATCACGGTCAAGGGCGCTCGCGAACACAACCTTCGCGACGTCAGCTTGACCCTGCCACGAGGGCAATTGATCTGTTTTTCCGGCGTCTCGGGCAGCGGCAAGTCGTCGCTGGCGTTCGACACGTTGTACGCCGAAGGTCAACGCCGCTACGTCGAATCGCTGTCCAATTACGCCCGCCAATTCATGGGCCAGATGCCCAAGCCGGACGTCGATCTGGTGTCGGGCCTGTCCCCGTCGATCTCGATCAGCCAAAAGTCATCCGGCAACAATCCGCGATCCACCGTCGGCACGATCACCGAGATCTACGACTTCTTGCGAGTCCTGTACGCTCGCGTCGGCACCGGTCATTGCCCGAAATGCGACGACCCGATCACCGCGCAGAGCCGCGATGCGATCACGTCGCGAATCCTGTCGTTGCCCGACGATGCGACGGTTTGGATTCTGGCTCCGCTGGTGCGAGGGCAAAAGGGCGAGTTCAAGGACCTGTTTGAAGACCTCCGCAAGCAAGGTTTCACTCGCGCCCGAGTCGACGGCGAAACGATCCGGCTTTCCGAGCCGCCCGGTCTGGATCGCAACAGCCGTCACGACGTGGAAGTCGTCATCGACCGCGTCGAACCGGACGCTCGCGATCGTGGCCGCGTCACCGAAGCGGTCGAGAGCGGATTAAAACTCGGCGAAGCAACGCTGATCGTTTCGCTGTCCGCCGCCAACGATCCGGCGACCGGTCCGGTCAAGGCCGACATCCTTTACTCGTCCAAGTACGCATGCAATTCGTGCGGCCAATCGTTCAAGCCGCCGTCGCCGCAACTGTTCAGTTTCAATTCGCCGCAAGGCATGTGTACGACCTGCGATGGGCTGGGCCGGTTGTACACGTTCGTGCCGGAGCTGCTGATTCCCGACGATTCGCTGTCGGTCAAAAAAGGCGCGATCTGTTTGCTGGGCAAGTGGGCCGACATGGGCCGCTACCGACGGCACATCTACAAAGGCGTCGCCGACGCGATCGACGGGGCGATGGAATTGCCCAAGAACGCGATGCTGGAAACGAAGTGGCGGGACCTGTCGGACGAGTGCAAGCACATTTGGTTGTGGGGCACCGACGAAGCGATGGAGTTCACCTGGCGAGGCGGTAAGTCGGCAAAGAAATACGCGGGCGAATTCGACGGCTTCATTCCGGAATTGGTCGAGCGTTACAAGACATCGAAGAACAAGATGCAACTGCGTCAGTTCGAGAAGTACATGTCCACGCTGGACTGCCCTGACTGTCACGGCAAACGGCTCAATCAGCAAGCCTGCGCGGTGCGAATCACGGGCACCCAAGTACCTCCATCCGACAACGTAGGTCCGCCACGCCGTGGCGGAGCAGAAAACGTAGGTTCGCCACGCCGTGGCGGAGCATCCCAACCGCTTACGATCCAGGCTCCGTCACGGCGTGACGGACCTACGTTTACTGATGCTCCGCCACGGCGTGACGGACCTACGTTGCCGGATGGACCTACGTTCCGTGCCCTTACCCTGCCCCAGCTTTGCGACCTCCCCGTCGACGAACTGGCCGAATTTTTCTCCGATGTCACGCTCGGCGAAACCGAAGCCAAAATCGCCGCCGAAGCGCTGAAAGAAATCCGCGCCCGGATCGGATTCTTACTCGGCGTCGGACTTGAATACCTGACCCTCGGCCGCACCGCGCCGACACTTTCCGGTGGCGAATCGCAGCGCATCCGTTTGGCTGGACAGATCGGCAGCGGGCTGGTCGGCGTGTTGTACATCCTGGACGAACCGTCGATCGGATTGCACCCGCGCGACAATGACCGTCTGATCGAAACGCTGCAGCGGCTGCGGGACACGGGCAACACGTTGATCGTCGTCGAGCATGACGAAGACACGATGCGGGCCAGCGACCTGATCGTCGACTTCGGCCCCGGCCCGGGCGTGCGAGGCGGACGCGTCGTCGCGACCGGCACCGTCGACGATGTGATGAACAGCAAGAAGAGCGTCACCGGTCAGTTCTTATCCGGCGCTCGCGCGATTCTGCCCGCGGAGACGTTACGCGACATCCACCCCGACACGATGCTGTCGATCCGAGGCGCACGCCATCACAACTTAAAAAACGTCGACGTCGACTTGCCCCTGGGCACCGTCACGTGCGTGACCGGCGTTTCGGGCAGCGGAAAATCGTCGCTGATCGGCGGCATCCTGGAACCCGCGCTGCGAAACGCACTGAACGGAGCCGAACAAGAAATCGGCGATCACGATTCGATCTCGGGGCTGGAACATCTCGACAAAACGATCGCGATCGACCAGTCGCCGATCGGACGTACGCCACGCAGCAATCCGGCGACCTATGTAAAGGTCTTTGACGAGATTCGCAACTTGTACGCGAAGATGTCCGAAGCAAAGACACGCGGGTACACGTCCAGCCGGTTCAGTTTTAACGTCGACGGCGGACGCTGCGCCGCCTGCGACGGCAACGGCGCGACGAAGTTGGAAATGGACTTCTTGGCCGACATCTGGGTCACGTGCCCGGTCTGCGGCGGACGCCGTTACAACCGTGAAACGTTGTCGGTCGAATTCAAAGGCGCGTCGATCGCCGACGTGCTGGAGATGGACATCTCACAAGCATTAAAACTGTTCAAAAATATCCCCAAGATCGCCGAGACGTTGCAAACGCTGGTCGACGTCGGCTTGGAATACTTGAAACTCGGTCAACCCTCGCCGACGCTGTCCGGCGGCGAAGCCCAGCGGATCAAACTGGCTCGGGAATTGTCCAAACGCGAGACCGGCAAGACTCTGTACGTGCTGGACGAACCGACCACGGGCCTGCACTTTGCCGACATCGACATGCTGTTGGCCGTGATTCATCGGCTGGCCGACCGGGGCAACACGATCGTGATCGTCGAACACAACACCGACGTGATCAAGACGGCCGACTGGGTGATCGACCTGGGACCGGAGGGCGGTCACGGGGGCGGACGCGTCATCGCGGCGGGCCGTCCCGCCGACGTCGCGACGGTTACCAACAGTTACACCGGAGCGGCGATCGCAAAGAGCCTGGGCATCCTACGCGGATGCGCCGCCCAAGCCGGTCGTGCGCCGCGAGATCGCCAAGATGTCCGATCGGGCTCGCACGCACGTCGTCGTCGAAGCGGCCTGTGAACACAACCTGAAATCGGTCGACGTCGAAATCCCGCGTGACGCGATGACGGTCTTCTGTGGCCCCAGCGGCAGCGGCAAGTCGTCGATGGCGATGGACACGATCTACGCCGAAGGCCAACGGCGGTACGTCGAATCGCTGTCCAGCTACGCGAGGCAATTCATCGGCCAAGTCCAAAAGCCGAAGGTCGATCGCATCGAGGGTCTGTCACCAGCGGTTGCACTGGAGCAAAAAAACCTCGGGCATAGTCCTCGCAGCACCGTCGGCACGGTCACGGAAGTCTACGATTACCTGCGCATTCTGATGGCAAGATTGGGGACGATGCATTGTCCCGATTGCCAGATCCCCGTCGGCACGCAAACGCCCGATCAAATCGTCGACAAAGTCATGGCGATGGAAACCGGCACGCGAGCACTGCTGATGGCTCCGATCGAAGTCGCCGCCGGGGAAGCGTCCAAGGACACCTGGGCATCGCTACGCAGCACCGGATACCAACGGGTCCGTATCGACGGCGTGACGGTGGGATTGGACGAAGCACCACCGCTGGATCCGCGTAAGAAACAAATCGTTCAAGTCGTCGTCGACCGCATCGTCGTGCAAGAATCCGACCGGTCCCGAATCAGCGACAGCGTCGAACAAGCGTTATCGCTGGGCATCGGCGTGATGCAGATCGCGATCTCCGACGCCGACCGTGACGAACACCTTTGGAAAACGATCAACCACAGCCAACACTTGGTTTGCGGCGATTGCGGACGGTCGTTTCCCGAACTGACGCCGCACCACTTCTCGTTCAACTCGTCGGTCGGTTGGTGCCCATCCTGCGAAGGTCTCGGAACGCAAACCGGCACGAACCCGGCCGCGCTGATCCGATCGAACAACGATTCGCTGATCGGGGGCGCGGCGCTGCTATGGCCGAGCGTCGATCAAACGGTATCGACGTGGATGCTGCGGGCACTGTCACGTCACACCGGCATCCGCATCGACGTGCCGATGGACGAACTGACGTCGTCGGAAAAACGAGTGCTGTACCGCGGCACGGGCCCGCAGTGGATCGAAGTGAAACAGTCCGACGCGGAATCCCGTAGCTCTGCGGCGCTTCGTAGCTCTGCGGCTCCGCCCGCAGAGAGCACAACGAAACTGTCTGCGGGCGGAGCCGCAGACCTACGAGGGAAAGCGAAACTGTCTGCCGACGCGCGGCTGTTCCGTTATCAGTTCAAAGGTTTTTATCCAGCGCTTGATGAAGCGTCGCGTTTGACGCCGGGCCTGCGTGGCAAGCTGGAAGCGTTCACCGACGAGATCGATTGCGCGGCATGCGACGGGTCACGGCTTCGCGAAGAGGCCGCTGCGGTTCGCTTTCGCGGTCGCACGATCGCCGACTTCGTGCACATGCCGCTGGACCGATTGGCGAGCGAAGTGAAATCGTGGACGCTGGACAAGCGTGAAAAGAAAATCGCCGGCGAACTGGTCCGCGAAGTCGCCTCTCGCGTCTCGTTCTTGCTGGACGTCGGACTGAACTATCTGACACTGCACCGCGGTGCGGCGACGCTCTCGGGCGGGGAAGCTCAGCGGATTCGGCTGGCCGGACAACTCGGCAGCGGCCTTTGCGGCGTGCTGTACGTGCTCGATGAGCCGACGATCGGACTGCACCCACGCGACAACCTGCGATTGCTCGGCGCGCTGCACCGCTTGCGTGACCAGGGCAACACATTGTTGGTGGTTGAACACGATCACGACGTTATCGGCGGCAGCGATTACTTGTGCGACTTCGGTCCTCGTGCCGGCCGCAACGGCGGACGCATCGTTGCTCGCGGAGTCCCCGACGCGGTCACGCCGATCGATGCAAGCGTGACGGCCGGTTACGTCAACGGTACCAAAGCGATCCCGCTGCCCCCGTCGCGTCGTCCGGTGGCGTCTGAATCGGGCAAGCCGTTGGTGAATCAATTGAAAGTGATCGGTGCGCGAGAAAACAATCTTCGCAACGTCGACTTTGAATTGCCTCTGGGCGTGTTCACGGCCGTGACCGGTCCGTCGGGCAGCGGCAAGAGCACGCTGATCGAAGGGATCCTGTATCCGGTGCTGGCACGCCGACTGCACCGAGCCCGTCTACGTGCTGGTCGTCACGACAAGGTCGAAGGGCTGCGTTACATCGACAAGGTGATCGAAGTCGACCAGTCGGCGCTGGGCAACACGCCCAGCAGCAACCCGGCAACGTACACGGGCGTGTTCGACTTGATCCGCAACCTGTACGCATTGATCCCGGAAGCGGCCGAGCGGAAGTTTACGGCGCGGACGTTCAGTTTTAACGTGGCCGGCGGTCGCTGCGAAACGTGCGAGGGCAGTGGTCAACTGAAAATCGAAATGCACTTTTTGCCGGACGTTTGGGTGCCGTGCGAGGATTGCAATTCGCGGCGCTATCGCGAGGACGTGCTGGACATCAAGTTCCATGGCAAGTCGATCGCGGACGTGCTGGACATGCCGTGCGGCGAAGCGGTCGAGTTGTTTTCGGATCACAAAAAGATCTCGCACATCCTGCAAACGCTGTGCGACGTCGGCCTGGAATACGTCACCCTGGGTCAGTCCGCGCCGACGCTGTCGGGCGGCGAAGCTCAACGCGTGAAACTGGCCGCGGAACTCGCGCGTCCGGTGACGGGCAACACCCTGTATCTGCTGGATGAACCGACGACGGGATTGCACTTCGACGACATTGAAAAGCTACTCGGCGTGATCCAGCGGTTGGTGGATCTTGGCAACTCGGTCGTCGTGATCGAGCACAACCTGGATGTCATCAAGTGTGCCGACTGGATCATCGACATGGGTCCGGGCGCGGGGGTGGAAGGCGGCAACATCGTGTTCGCAGGCACGCCGGAAGATCTGGCGAAATCGAACGCGTCGTTGACGGCGCCGTTCCTGAAGGACGCGCTCGCGGCAGCGAGTAAAAACACTGCGCAAAATCGTCCACCTGCGGCTCCGCCCGCAGGAAATCCAGCGAATGAAAACCCTGCGGGCGGAGCCGCAGGTCTACGAGGAGCCGCAGGTGGACGAGGTACCGCAGATGGACAAGGTGCCGCGGAAGTTGTGACGGAAGCCGAGCCCGTGCTGGATCCCTGGAAAGTACTCGGCCGCAAGTGGCATTCGCTCGGCAAAGGATTCCCCGACAACGGCAAGCCGGATTGGCCACTGGAGATTGCCGACGCGATGCTGGGATTGCTGGAACAAGTCGCCGGCGACAACTCGCTGGACTTCATCACCGCATCGAGCGTCCGAGTCGCCCCCAATGGCAGCGATCGACCGTGGGCGGAAGTCGAAACGAAAACGGCCGAGTCGCTGAAGGTGACGCTGGCCGGACCACCCGAAGCGATCGACCTCGATGGCCTCCCCAAGATGCGAGTGGACGGACCGGTGGAGCTGGGCGATTACACCGTCATCACGCTGAACGTGACGGACCCAAAAACGGTGCGAAGCAGGAAGCTGAAGACGTTCTTGAAGAACCACCTGCTACGAAGTCGGTAGGTTCGCCACGCCGTGGCGGAGCATTGCATTGCCTGATCTAGAACAGCGTTGCTGTTCGGCCCCGCCACGGCGTGTCGGGGCTACGGGGTTGCGACGCATGCCTCACTTCGCGTTCTTGTTGATCGGTTCATCCACCATGATCGCGGCAGGGAACTCGGCGGCTTCGTTGCCGCCGACGTCGTCCCAGCGTTTGTTCTGCGAATTGCCTGACGGCTCGTTCATTGGGATGTCCATGCCGCCGGCGTCGCCGAGCATCTTGTACAACTCGGATTCCATTTGCTTGCCGATCGCTTTGTAGTCGTCGTCGTAAAGCAAGTTGTTCTTCTCGCCCGGGTCCGTCGTCAAGTCATACAACTCGTCCGTATCCCACAACCCGTAGTACGTGATGTACTTGAACCGATCGCCACGCAGCGCGAACTGAGTCGGCGTTTGAGGAAAATTCTTTTCCCAGTAGTACACGTACAGAAAATTCTTACGCCAATCCATGTTCGGATTGTTCGGCAACGCCAAGAAGCTGCGACCATCGATATAGTCCGGCGTCTTCATGCCCGCCGCTTCCAAGACCGTCGGGCCGACGTCGATGTTGCCGATGACTTTGTCGACGACTTGGCCGCCGTCATACAGCTCTGGACAATGCACCATCATCGGCACGCGCATCGATTCTTCGTACGAGACTCGTTTATCGATCAAGCCATGTTCGCCCCACATGAACCCGTTGTCGCCCATGTAGATGACCAGCGTTTCGTCATGCACGCCCATGTCCTTTAGCTTTTGCATCACGCGGCCGACGCTGTCATCGACGCCCAGCAGCGTTTCGCAGTAACGGCGATACAGAAAGTCGAGTCCCTGGTCGCCGTGATAGCTGAAATCGATCCCGTGCCAGCTGTTGCGTTGATCGCGAACCCAACGCGGCGCGTTCTTTTCTGCTTCGATGCCTTCGCCGCGAGGCAGAAAGCTTAGGTCGGCGTCTTCGTAACGACCCGCGTGACGTTCCGCCGGGGTGAAGTCGCTGTGGACGGCTTTGTGGGACAAGTACATGAAGAACGGCTTGCCGGAATCTTTCTGTTCGTCAAGCCAATCGACCGCAAAGTCCGTCATCACGTCGGTGATGTAGCCGTCTTGCGGGACCCGCTTGCCGTTCACGTTCAGGGTGTACTTTGGGTTCGGCGGCAAGTAATTGCCCTGGCCTTTGAAACTGATCCAGTGATCAAAACCCGGCCGCGGATTGTCGTTCGCCGCCCCCATGTGCCACTTGCCGATGTACGCGGTCGAGTAGCCGGCGCGTTGCAGGTATTGCGGAAAGAAAATCGTGCCCTCGGGGACCAGCCGGTTGTTGTCGATCACACGGTGCTTGTGCGTGTACAGCCCGGTCAGGATCGACGCGCGGCTGGGCGAACACAGCGACGTGGTCACGAACGCGTTCTTCATGTGAACGCCGCCGGCGGCAAGTTGATCCAAGTGCGGCGTTTCCAAGAACGGATGGCCCATGAATCCCATCGCATCGTAACGATGGTCGTCGGTCAGGATGAAGATGACGTTCCGCGGCTTGGCGTCCTCAAACGCGGGCGTGGCGGGCAAGTCGGCGGCAGAAACCGCAAACGACGAAGCGACCAGCAATAGAAACGCAAAGACAAAACGCATTGGGTTGGGCTCGGTGGATGGGAAGAAGAAGAGAAGCGGCGGGGCGGATCGATTAGGATACCCAATCGCGAATGGGAGTGCAGAGCCGGTAGAATTGCGGCTCCGCTTGCAGGAGATCGCTTGCGGGCGGAGCCGCAAGTCTACGAGGGTCACGTCCACCGAAACTTTCACAGATCCCATTGGTTCAAATGATCATGAACACCAAAGCCATCACGCTCGCGTTTTTGACGATTCTGACGGCCACGACCGTCTCGGCGCAGCCGCCGTTCGGTGGTGGAGATCGGGGCGGTGGCGACCGGGGCGGCGGAGATCGTGGCGGCGGTGATCGGGGGGGAAGAGGCGGTTCGCCGTTTGGCGGGGGCGATCGTGGCGGTGGCAGTCGCGGCGGGTTCGATCCTTCGTCGTTCTTGGATCGTCTGGACGCCAACGGCAACGGCGTGCTGGATCCTGACGAGCAGCAGGGTCCGGCTCAGTTTCTGATCGGCCGCTTGACATCGATGGACCCCAGCATCAAGTCGGGCAGCCCGATCCCGGTCGACAAAATCAAAAAAGCATTCGAGAAAATGCGCGGTGGCGGCGGCGATGACAGCGGTCGCGACTCGCGTGGCGGCGGTGGTGGGCCATCGGCGGCCGATGCGGCCCTGATGCCGGAACTGTTGGTGCCTGGCTTCGGTGAAGACGTGATGGCCGATCCGCTGATGGGCTTTGGTGCGACCGCGGAAATGTTGGCGGTGCCGGTGACGGATGATGATCGCCGTGAGGCGAGCGAGACGATGCGTCGGTACGACCGCAATAACAACGGCTTTGTCGACAAAAACGAATTGTCCAGCCGGTTTTCGGGCAACCCGATGGACTTCGACCGCAACCGCGACGGCAAACTTTCGCTCGACGAATTGGCCGTTCGATACGCGCGTCGACGTGAAGGCAACGAAGAAGCAAAGAAAGAAAAGAAGCGAGAAGACCGACGCGAGCGAAAAGCCGACGTCGAAGTTCCAGACGTGTACGGCGGGCGAAAATCGTACCGCGTTGGCGAGGCTCGCAAGTCGCCCGAAGGCGTCCCGGGTTACTTCAGCGACAAAGACGCCAACGGGGACGGGCAGGTCACGATGGCCGAGTTCACGAGCGAGTGGGATGACGAACAGGTCAAAGCATTCTTTGATTCCGACTTCAACCGCGACGGCGTGATCACGGTCGACGAAGCGATGCGGATGGTCGAACAAGGTCCGGCTTCGGCGATGGCGTCGACGGGACCCTCGACCGCGACCGCTGCACCCGCCACCGCCCTTCCGGCCGGCACAAAACCCGACCCGAAATACATTAAGTATGTCCAGCGGATCATCAGCCGTTACGACGCCAACAAGGACGGATCGCTGACGCCGTCGGAATACGGCGAGATGCTGATGAGCCCTGCGGATGCCGACGCGAACCGGGACGGCCGAATTTCGGTCGACGAATACGCGCTATGGATGCAGCTGAAGCAGAAGAAGTAGCGGGGAGCAGCAAAAGTAGGGTGGGTCCAGGAGCTTTCGCGACGCCAGACCCACCATTGTCGTCCGATCCCATCGGTGGGTCTGGCGTCGCGAAAGCTCCTGGACCCACCCTCCATCCTCCTGTACCCACCCTCCCTCCACTACCTTATCCTTCGACGGGGTTGTGGCTATAATATGGGCTGTCATTCATCGTCAGTTCGTGTGCGAAGGGTCATCCATGTCGGTCGGAGAAGGGTTGGAAAACGTCGAAATCAAGGTTCCACCAGAAGAATTGGACGACGACGGCTTCATCAGCGTCTGGAACATCGCGTCGGCCTCTTGCAATGGCGACCTGACCACGACCCGCGCGTTGGCGGCTCAATTGCTGGCCTTTCTGTGCAAGAAAGAATGCGATTTCGTCGTCACCAGCACCACCAACGCGGAATACCTGGACAGTCAGTTCGAGAAGGACAATAAGGTCCTTTACGCCTGGAAGGCCGACAGCGAGATGGTCGACTTGGTCAGCCAGCACGCCGAAGTCCCCTACAAAGCGTTCGTCAACTTTCTGGGCAACCAAAAGTTCAACGCGACGACCAATTACAACCCTCGCCGCATCGATCGCGTCGAGTGGTTTCAAAACAAATGGTCGGTCGGCTAGCGGTCCTGCAGTGCTGGTCTAGGGCCAGCCCGGAGGGCGACACCACGGATTAATCGATGTCTCAATCGCCGGCTGAAAACGAGCCAAACCCTTTTCAGTCGGCTCCGAACCCGACGGCAACGGGCAAACCGCCCGAGACCAAGACCGGACGCTGCTTGCTGCTCGGTTGCATCGGCGTGTTCGTGACCGGTTTGCTGTTGATCGTTTGCGCCGGCTTCGGCACTTACTTCGCCGTCCAAAAGCAGGTCGAAAAGTACACCGCGACCGAACCGGCGGACATTCCGACGGTTGAGTACTCGGACGAAGAACTCGAAACACTGCAAGCTCGGCTGGACGGTTTTCAGACGACGCTGAAGCCCGAACCGGAACCGGAACCACCACCAGAGGGCGAGCGTTCGGAAATCGCCGTTGAGCCGAATGCAAAATCGGAAGCCACTCCGGTTTCCGAACTGGTTTTGACGGCCGACGACATCAACGCACTGATCGCGACCAACCCAGACTTGAAAGGCCGGCTGTTCGTCGCCATCGACGACGGCAAGATCACTGGCGAAATCAGTGTGCCGATCGAGTCATTCGTGCCGGGATCGAAGGGCCGTTACCTGAACGGTTCGGGCACCTTCGACGTTTCGCTGGACGAAGGCGTCCTGTTTGTGACTCTGGATTCGGCCGAGGTCAAGGGCGAACCGATCCCCGAAGCGGTCATGCAAAGCATGCGGAAGCAGAACTTGGCGAAAGATCTATACAAAGACAAAGACACCGCCGACATGATCCGTCGTTTCGAGAGCATTCGCATCGAAGACGACAAGATCATCGCGAAGCTAAAAGACCGTTCCGAGTAACGATCAGTCGAACAAATCCAGCACGCCTTTCTTGCGTTCGGACTTGGTGTCCTGCAACAACTTTTCTTGGTCTTCAATCAGTTCGCGGAACAGGTCCAAGATTTCGTTGTAGCTTTCCAAGTCCAACATTTTCTCCAGCACTTCCGTCAATCGCGCCAGCACTTCGTCGGCCGTTTCGATCGATGTGATCGTTTTCTGCATCGCCTGGTCCGTGTCCCCCACCGCCCGTTCGATGTCGACGATCTGGTCGCGAAGTCGGGCCAGCGGTTCGTCGACGATTTGCCGCAGTGGATCGCGTACGCCCGCGCCGATGCGTTCTTGGCGGTCGATCGAATCCACGCGGTTGTTCATCATCTCGCGCAAGATGTCGTCCAGCGACGCCGCGATGCCCGACAATTCTTCGGCGGTCTTTGCCGCTTGCAAACCGCTCTGCTGGACCCGCAATCGGCGGATTTGGACTTGGCGAGTCTGTTCGGTCGTGGCCGCGTCGGTGGCCGCTTCGTTAGTGGTCGCTTCGCCGGTGGCCGGTTCGTCATCCGCCATCGGTTCGTCTTCGCCAAAACCGCGACGCAGCAGGTTCAACGTCCCGCGTAGGTTTCGCGTTTCGTCGATCGTTTGTTCCAGCCGAGCGCGAAGGGCAAGCTCGCTTCGTTCCAGTCGAGAAAGCAGTTGCTCGGGCGTGACGATTTCCAACCGAAAGACTTCGCTGCGAGTCAGGTGCGGTTCGGTCAAGTCGTACCGATCGCTCGTTTCGCCGATCACGTTGATCGCGCCGCCGGGCACCAGCGCCGCCAGTTCGCCGTCGGCGATCAAGTCGCGGAGATCAAGCTCGATCGATGCTTTGCCGTCTCGGTCCAGCTTCGGGGATCGGCTGGCAGTTTTCTCCGGTGCAATTTTCTCCGGTGCAACGACTTGTGCCGGATCGTCGGCATCTGAATTCGGGGCCGCATCTGAAATCGGGGCCGCAGGGGAAACCGATGGCGTCACCGAAACGTTCAGCACTTCGACGCCATAATCGTCTTCGACGGTCGCTTCGATGGGAATGCGGGCGATCGGCGTGACGGCCGAGCCGATACCAGAGAGTCGCATTTTTAGTTCTGGCGGTTCGTCCAAGACGACGCCCAAGAAATATCGGTAGGGGGCTTGCGCCGATATGCCGTCGCGGTCTTGCGGGACGATCGACACGGTCGTCGCGGCGCGGAAGTCGCGAATTGAAACGTTCATCTGGCGGCGGTCTTCGCTGTAGGTGACGTCGAAGTCGATCGGTTCGTCGTTGACGGTGTCCAGCACCACTTCGGCATCGCCCAGCGGACGCGTCGCGGTTGCCACCATCGTGACGTTGCTGCCCTCGGCGATCCGCAGGCCTGATTGATACGCGGTTTCCAGATCAACGTCGCTGCTGCCGGGGTTGCGCAGGTAGTTCGGATAACGAACCGCCACGTTCATGCTGGACAGCACTGGCGGCGTGACGGCTTCGATGCGAAAGTCATCCAGCCGATCGTCCAGCCCACGGACACTGATCGTCATCGAATCGGAAAGGCCGGCCAGCGGCGGTCCGTCCAGGACGAACGATTGATAGCCGTCGACGACCCGGCCGACGCGGCGCATGTTGGACTGGCCTCGGATCGATTCGCCGGCTTGGCCGTCGTCGCTGCCATCGGTCCGATAATAGACCGTGCAGACGATTGGCAGTTCGGCGGTTTCGGCTTCCGCGCGGATGCGGAGACTAGGGTTGCTTCCGCGAGGCAAACGAACGACGCCGTTCTCATCGAACGGGATCAGTAGTGGCGGCGCGTCGATGTTCTGTGCCGAAACGACGGGCAATTCGACGCCGACCATTTCTAGATCCGCCCGGCGGGGCCACGGTTCGTCGGACAGCAGCGTCAATCGCGATGCCGCTCGCCCAAACGCACTCGGACTGATGATGACCAGCCCGATCGCGGCGACTAGCAGCAGCCCGGCGATCATCGCCTTTCGCATCAGCGGTTGCCAACGGAAGACTCGGTTCGGGTCGACTCGATCGATCGATGCGGCCGCCTCTCGGTGAACGTGTTGCAACAGGGCTGGCGAGTGCGAATCGCCGCTTCGTCCTGGCCGATTCAACTGCACCGCCGTCACCAATCGACCCGCCAGCGAAGGATGATGACGTTCGACCAGCAGCGCCAACGAATCGTCCGGTAGCGGTCGGCGTAAGCGTCCGATCAACATCCAACCGACGATGCCCAGCACGACCACTGCGACAGCAAGCAGCAGGATCACTCGCGCCAACCGCGGCATCTCGGTCCCGCCCAACCAAACGGGCAGGTAGTCCAGCGTCAAGCCGATCCAGAACGCGGCCAGGATCACCGCCGCGATCGCCAGCACCGAATCCCAAACGACGTAGCGGCGAACGCGGCGTCGCAGATTGTCCAGCAACAACGCCAAACGGGGATCGAGCAGCGTGGAGGAACCGGTCTCGGGCATGGATTGTCGATGGATGTCGAGATGATGGCGGAGCGAAAACCTGCGGTCCTATTTATACCAGATCCGGTCCAAAACGGCTCTTCGCGGCCCGGTGTGACTCGTCGAGCGCTCGGTGAACAACAACTGACGTAGCTGATCCCGCCAGGGTTCAGGCCGGACTGAAGTCTGGCGGCATCGGGAAGCTACGGTGACTCCTCATGCGATGCTTAGCAGTGCAGTTCGTTCCGCTCTGGTGACTGGAAGAACCCCGCCGGTCGTCTAAACTTTGGCGATGACCAAATTCAGGCCCTGCATTGACCTTCACGATGGACGCGTCAAACAAATCGTTGGCGGGACGCTGACCGATGGCGGCGATCGCCCGGTCGAAAACCACGTCGCCGATCAACCGGCCGAGTGGTTCGCGGCGAAGTACGCCGCCGACGGGCTGGCCGGCGGCCACATCATCAAGCTCGGTCCCGGCAACGACGCGGCCGCCCTGGCCGCCCTGGCCGCGTACCCGTGTACGTCCAAGTCCACGGGCATGCAAATCGGCGGCGGCATCACGGTGGACAACGCGAACGAGTGGATCGAAGCGGGGGCCAGCCACGTGATCGTGACCAGCACTCTGTTTGACGACGTGGGGACGTTCTTGCCCGCTCGATTGGACGCCTTGGTCGACGCGGTCGGAAGACAGCGAATCGTGCTGGACCTTTCGTGTCGCCGGATTCCCGGCGATGACAACGGTCCGGCATGGGCGGTCGCGATGAACCGCTGGCAAACACTGACGGAGCTTCGCATCAATGCCGCGACGCTGGACCGCTTGTCCGAATCATGCGACGAGTTTTTGATTCATGCCGCCGACGTCGAAGGCTTGTGCCGCGGCATCGACGCTGACTTGGTTCACCTGCTGGGCCAGTGGGCACAGAAACGAAGTCCGCCGATCGCGATGACGTATGCCGGCGGCGTCGCGTCGATGGGGGATCTGGAAATGATCGCGGTGCAAAGCGGCGGCAAGATGGACGTCACCGTAGGTAGCGCGCTCGACTTATTTGGCGGCACCAAAATCCGCTACGCGGATCTGTTGCAGAAGTACTAGACCGAGTAGGACAATTGTCCCAATTGTCTCGGGAATCATTTGTCCCCGCACCGTCAGGGACAATGGAGACAATTGTCCTACTGTGGTCGCGGTGTCTCACTCCCCGTCATGACCAACGTTGCTTCGCAGTACGAACTTCACCGAATCATGGCGAGCGTCGGCGCAGATCGACGCGACGATGTCGTCGAGCGACGGACGAGCTGGGGCCGGCTTGACGGTCGATTGGGAGTCCGAAACGGCCTTCAATTCCGAAGGCAAATTCAAAATTGCTTTCACGGGAATACCTAACAGCAGAAAAAAAGTGTGCAGACGAGCGAGGATTTCGCCGGTCAGCTCACTACGCGAAGTCAGTGCCAGGATCCCGTACAAAAAAACAATTTTGCAGAAAAACTTGTCTCTTCAGGCCGTCGCTGCGACTCGCGGGAATGCTCACTCGCACGCCGAATGATCTTGACCACGCACCGGCGGAGACGCTAATTCTTGACCGAGACGACGGTCTTGATTCGGATCGCGTTTGACCCCTTCAAAAAAATTTCTTCCCCTGCATATAACCACGGAAGGTTTCACGCATGGCTGCCAACGCCCCCAACGTCCCGCTGTTGGACATCAATCGTGACAATCGGCCGCATCGGGAAGAATTCATCGAAGCAATCACCGGTGTGCTGGACAGTGGCCGGTTTCTGTTCGGGCCCGACGTCGTCGAACTAGAAAACGAAGTCGCCGCTTACAGCCAAGTCGACAACGCCGTCGGTTGTGCCAGCGGCAGCGACGCGTTGCTGCTGGCGATGATGGCGCTGAACATCGGACCGGGCGACGAAGTGATCGTGCCCAGCTTCACGTTCTTTGCCTCGGTCAGCTGCATCACTCGCTTGGGCGCGACGCCGGTCTTCGTCGACATCCGTCCCGACACGTTCAACATCGACGCCGAAAAAATCGAAGCCGCAATCACGCCGCGGACCAAGGCGATCATTCCGGTTCACCTGTTCGGCCAGTGCGCCGAAGTCGATCGCATTTGCCAGATCGCGTGCAACCACGACATCATCGTCGTCGAAGACGCCGCTCAAGCGATCGGCGCAGCGTACCACTCGCGTCCGGCCGGCAGTTGGGGCTTGATCGGTTGCTTCAGTTTTTATCCGACCAAGAATCTCGGCGGCATGGGCGACGGCGGCATGCTGACTTCGCTGGACGCCGGCATGGCCGATCGTCTGCGATTGTTCGCCGGTCTTGGGCATGCGTCCGCGTTACCATCACAAAGTCGTCGGCATCAACAGCCGCTTGGACACGTTCCAAGCCGCGGTGCTGCGAGTGAAGATGCGTCACTTGCCCGAAGCGGTGGAAGCTCGGCAAGCGATCGCCGCGCGGTACACTCGCTGGTTCAAGGAAGCCGGCTTGGTCGGCGAGGACAAGTTGGTCCTTCCGTACCACGACCCCGCCGCGTTCCACGTGTACAACCAATTCGCGCTTCGCGTTCCCGGCGGTCGTCGCGATTCGCTTCGCGCATTCATGGCGGAACGAAACGTCGGCAGCGAGATCTATTATCCGATCCCGGTCCACCAACAGGAATGTTACGAGGACTGCGGATACAGCGACGCGGACTTGCCCGAAACGATTCGCGCGTGCGAAGAAGTTTTGAACTTGCCGATCTTTCCGTCGATGACCGAGGCGGAACAACGCTGCGTCGTCGACACGGTCGCGAAGTTTTACGCGGCCGGTCAAAACCGGATGGTCGCTTAAAACCTGTTCTCGTTTGATGCCGAATCAGACGTTCAGCTTCGCATAGTCGCGAACGTCTTTTTCGAGCGCTTGCAACCGAGCGGACAACACCTCATCGGCCTTGGCCAGGTCTTGTGACTGGTCCGGCGATAGCCGCGTGAAGACATACAACTTGATCTTCGGTTCGGTCCCGCTGGGCCGGACCGCGACGTAGTTGCCTTCTTCGGCCAAGTCCAAAATGATCAGGTCGCCGTGCGGCCCATCCAGCGGCTGCTTTGATCCGTCGGCCGTGTTCATCGTCGTCGCAGCGGCGTAGTCGCGGACCTTGGCGATCTTGATCCCGGCGAACGATTCGGGCGGACGGGTGCGGAAGCTAAGCATCAGCCGCTTCATCGCCGCCATGCCTTCGCTGCCTTCCATCACCAAGTTGATCAACGTTTCCCGGTGGTAACCGTGCTTGCGTTGCAGGTCGGCCAAGTAGTCGTCCATCGAAATGCGTTTCGCTTTCAGCTCGGCTGCCAGTTCGCACATCAACATGCTGGCCACCGCGCCGTCTTTGTCGCGGCAATACTGGCCGACCAAGTAGCCGTGCGATTCTTCGGTGCCGTAGACAAACAAGTCCGGCCCTTCGCGATCAATGACCTCGGCGATGTGCTTGAACCCGACCAGCAAGTCGCCTTCGCAGCGAACGCCAAAGCTTTCCGCGATCCGCCGCGTCAGCTCCGTCGTCACCAACGTCTTGATGATGTAGTGATTCGGCGTCAGCGTTTTTGCTTCGGCGCGTTTTGACAAAACGTATTGACCCAGGATCGCGCCGATTTCGTTGCCGTTGAACGTCCGCCATGGACCGGCGGTGTCGGTCGTCATCGGCGCGGCGACGCCGATCCGGTCACAGTCCGGGTCGGTGGCCAGGATCAAGTCCTTGCCGGTCTTTTGCGCGTGCTTGATCGGTTCTTCAAAGATGACGGCGTTTTCAGGATTCGAGACGTGGCCGGGAACGTTCGGGAAATCGCCCGACGGCTCGGCATGCGGCCCGTAGACTTCGATGTCGGTGAAGCCATCGCGGGTGCAAAGTGGAACGACCGCGGCCGTGCCGACGCCGTGCAGGGGCGAGTACAAAATTTTGGCATCGCGTGGCCCGGGGAACGAGCATGCGTGCGCGGCGTCAAAGTAGGCCGCATCGATTTCGTCGGTGACGACTTCGACCATGCCGGCGGCGACGGCTTCGTCGAACGGCATCGCTTTGATCTGTTGACACGACATGACTTTTTCGATGATCGCCTTGTCGTGCGGCGGCAAGACTTGGCGCCACTGGACCAGTACACCTTCACGGCGTTGTCGCTGGGCGGGTTGTGGCTGGCCGTGACCATGATGCCGCAGTCGCAGCCTTTGTAACGCACGGCAAAGGACAACTGCGGCGTCGCACGGTAATCGTCCAGCAAGTAAACCTTGATGCCGGCGGCGGCCATGATGCCGGCACAAAGCTCGGTGAAGTGCCGCGACTTGTGCCGCGTGTCGTACGCGATCGCACAGGAAAGTTCTTTACGTCCGCCGTGAAATTCGACGACATAATCGGCAAGGCCTTGGGCGCTTTCGCCGATCGTCCGATCGTTGATCGCGTTGGATCCGATCGGGTACATCCGTCCGCGTCGGCCGCCGGTGCCGAAGGGGATGATGGTCCAGTAAACGTCGTCGAGTTTCTGCCACTTGCCGTCGTTGATGTGCGCGACGACTTCATCGCGATAGCCCGCGTACCGATCTTCGGTCAACCAAGCGTGAAGGTTCTTCTGCGCCGTTGCGCTGATCAGCCCCTCGGTGGCGGCTTGGTCAACGGCGGCGATGGCGGGATCGGTGGTCATGGGCTTGCGTGGGTTCGAGAATCGGGTTCGGTGATGAAGTGGATTGTATTTGGTCGGCGTCGATCGTCGTAGACGACGTAGGTCCGCCACGCCGTGGCGGAGCACTGCATGGATCGCGAACAGCGTTGCTGTTCGGCCCCGCCACGGCGTGAGCGGGCCTACATGAAGTCTGCGAATTCTACGAAAAAACCCTCGGCCGATGATTCGACCGAGGGTTTGATTTCGATGTTGCCGGCGTGCGACGACGATCAGTCTTCCTCGCGATCTTCTTTCTTCTTGTCTTCGCCGGGGACGTTGTCGTCGTCGTACTTGGCGGTGGGGATCGCGTCGGCGTCCTTGGTTGGCATGACGTTGTGATAGACCGCGAATTCGCTATCGTCTTCGCCTGCCTTCTTTTCGACCTTCTCCTCGGTGACCTTGGCTTTTTCGACGACCAGTTCGATGACCTTGCGTTCGACGATTTGGTTTCGCAGCGCGTCCATCTGGCCCTGTTTTTCCAAGCGAGCACGAACGCGACGCTCGGGCATGTCGCTTTGCTGTGCGATCAATGCGATTTCGGCCGCGTAATCGGCTTCCTCCGCATCGATGGTTTCTTCTTCGGCGATTTGTTCCAGGATGAAGTGTTCCCGCAGTGCCGATTCGGTTGTCGCTTGCGCATTCTGACGCGACGCATTGACGAAGCGGCGGATCATGTCGTCCTCGAAACCGTTGCGGCGAAGTTCTAGGACCTTGCGTTCGAGTTCGCGAGCGGTCTGACGCCGTACCAGCGTGGCGGGCAAGTCAAAGTCCGCCGAACCGGCCAGAAGCTCGACGACCGTTTTGCGGACGGCTTGTTGAGTTCGGTATTCGGCCTGGCGGGTCAGCGAGTCGCGGACGAAGGTGCGAAGTTCGTCTTCCGATTCGAAGTCGCCCAGTTCCGTCAGGAACTCGTCGTCCATCTCGGGATATTCCAACTTCAAGACTTCGACGACGTTGAACTGGACGTCCAGTTCCTTGCCCCGAAGCGATTCGTCGGCGTGGCCATCGGAGATTTTGACTTTGCCCTTGCGAGTCTCGCCTTCTTTGACGCCCGTCATCAGCTTGTCGAAGCCTTCGCAGACGGCATCGCTGAAGCTAAGACGCGAGTCCAGATCGACGCGTTCTTCGTCCATTTCGGACAGCAGTTTTCCGCCGTCTTTGAACTTCGCGGTCAACAGCAGTTTGTCGCCCTTGGTGGCCGGTTCGTCGGTCGCTTCCAAGGTGGCGTAACGTGCCAACACACGCTTGAGAGCTTCTTCGACGTCGTCGTCCGAGATCTCCTCGACCGGCTTGTTCAACGCGATGCCCTTCCATTCGGGCGTCTTGAATTCAGGACGCACTTCAATCTGGAATTGGAACTTGAAGTCGCCCGAGTCGGGAATCTTGATCGCGTTGTAGTCGAAGTCCGGTTCGCCGATCGCGTTGAACGAATCACTCTCGGTGACCTGGGCCAAGCTGTCCATCAACAGCGATCCCTTGACCTGTTCTTGGACGCGGTCCTTGAACTGTTTTTCGACCAACTTGCGAGGCGCTCGGCCGTTGCGGAAGCCCGGCACTTGAGCCTCGGGGACCAGTTCGTCGTAAGCTTCCTTCAAGTAGCGTTCGACTTCGCCGTGCGGGATCGTGACGATCACTTCGCGAAGACACGCTTGCGGGCTTTCGACCTTGATGTCCAGCTTCAGCTTGGGCTTTTCTTCGGCGATGTCGGTAGTTGGTGTCTCGGTGCTGGTGGACATCCTGAGAGAGCCCTCGATAGATATGTTCGGAGATTGGATGGGGTGCCGACCGAGCGAAAACCGTGCCCGGCGCATCAACGCGGCAGTTTAGCGGTAAATGACGAAAAACGGCAAGCGGGTCGATCCTGCGTCGCCGGTAATTCGGGGACGCGGTAATTTGTAATTTGGGGACACGCTAATTCGGGGTCGCGCTATTTCTGTCGCCACTCGGTCATGTGGTCGCGATATCCGTAGTGCCGATTCCACGACCGGGTGTGGCTGGCCCCGAAATGCCCGTAGCTGTACGGCGTTTTCCAGGTCTCGCGGCGGGCGGCGTTGGGAATCGTCGCCGGAACGGCCCGGACTTGGTGGTGCAATCGGTGTTCGTGGTGGACCGGTGGTTTCGCTTGCCGTCCGCCTGGGAAGTGCCCGCCGCCGGAAAAATGTCCCACGTCTTGGTCGCCGGGGCGAAGTTGGTTCGGCGCCACCAAAACCTGGTGCGGAACCGTCGGTGCCGGCGGAAACCCGAAAGCCTGCGATTCCAAGACCGACGCAGAATCGTCGACGAAATCGACTTGCCGAACCGGTTCGGGCCAAGCGACTCGTTTGGCCGCAATTTCAGCGGCATCGTCTGCTTCGCGGCCATCGTCGTAGCGATGCGGCGACCAAGCGGGCGGATCGGCGGCCGGCGTGGTCGCCGCGAACACCGCGACCAGAACCACGGCAAGCGTCGATCGGCGGATCCATTTGTTCATGTCAAAATTTCCGATTTGGCAAGCTATGCGGGCGCGAACATTTTTAGTGATCGTCCAAATGCGGTCGGTCGGGTGAGGGAAAGTTGGCAAAAGCCTTCGGACAGCAGCACTAAACGGCTGCACTGAACGTAGGTCCGCCACGCCGTGGCGGAGCATCCAAACCATGCCGAACAGCAAAGCTGTTCGGCCCCGCCACGGCGTGTCGAGGCGACGTGTTGCCGGCGGTCGTCGATGCCAAAAAAACTGCCCTAGCCCGCGCCGCCTTTTGCGTTGTACGTTCCACGACGGTTCCGTCGAGTTGCACGGTTGCGGGCTTGCGGTGACGATGCGTCGCTCGCATCACCTTGCCCCCTGCCGGCCGACGATAAGGACGACTGGACCAGCGACTCGAATGTCGCTCGCCGGCTTAAACGCCCCCAATCGCAAACACGTTTCCCTCAGGCACGGATGCTTGTCATGAATTTTGATCGCCGCCAAATCGTCACGCTGCTCGGAACGCTGGTCGCGGGGGGCACGTCGCGGACGCTGTTCGCCCAAGAAGGCATGATGGTCGAGCCCGTCCACCGCGTCGCCAACGCCGCCAGCGTCGAACCGACACCCGCACCGACGGCCGCTCACCCGCTGGACCGAGCCCTTCAGATCGCTCGCGACGGGCTGGACGGATGCCGCGCCAATGTCATGGATTACACCGCCATGCTGGTCAAACGCGAACGCGTTGACGGCAAGTTGGGCGAGCATGAATTCATGGAAGTCAAGATTCGCAACCGCAAGGTTTCCGGCGGACGGCTTGTCCAGCCGATGTCGGTGTACATCAACTTCATCAAGCCGACCAGCGTGAAGGGTCGCGAGGTGATCTTCGTCGAAAACCAAAACGACGGAAACATTGTCGCCCACGAAGGCGGCTTCAAAGGCAAGTTCTTGCCGACCGTCACGATTCCGCCGACTGGGATGCTGGCGATGCGAGGCCAACGGTACCCGATGACCGAAATCGGAGTCGAAAACCTGATCGAAAAGCTGATCGAACGCGGCACGCGAGCTCGTCAAGAACCCGACGTCCAGTGCGAGTTTCGCAAGAACGCGCGGGTCAAGGATCGGGTCTGCACGGTCTTGCAAGTGACCAGCCCGACGAAGGTGCAAGGCTTGGACTTTTATCAAGCCCAAGTCTTCATCGACGACGCGCTGAACGTGCCGATCCGCTACATCGCCTACGACTGGCCCGCCCGTGCGGGAGCACCGTTGGAAGTGATCGAGGAATACAACTACCTCGACCTGCAAGTGAACGTCGGCCTGACGGACAAGGACTTCGATCCGTACAACAAGCAGTACAACTTCTATTCGTAGGGCAGCTGCACGTAGGTCCGCCACGCCGTGGCGGAGCAACCCCTGAACGTAGGTCCGCCACGCCGTGGCGGAGCAACCCCTAAATCCCGAACAGCAAAGTTGTTCGGCCTCGCCACGGCGTGTCGAGGCTACGTTGGCGTCATGACGTGTCGAGGCAACGGCGACCCCACGCTATAATCCGTCGCATGACAAAGCAACGTTATGCCATCCTCGGATCGGGTGCCCTCGGCGGACTCTACGGCGGACTGCTGGCACGCGCCGGCCACGAAGTCCATTTTCTGCTGCACAGCGATTTTGACCACGTCCGAGAGCACGGACTGAAGGTTGAATCAAAGCTCGGCGATTTCCATCTGCTCGACGTCCACGCACACGCCTCGACCGATACGATGCCACCCTGCGACGTCACGATCGTGGCATTGAAGACGACCAACAACGGCTTGCTAAAAAGACTGTTGCCGCCACCGACGCGCGGTGGCGGCGTTGTGTTGGTGCTGCAAAACGGGCTGAACAGCGAAGCCGACTCCGTCGCCGTCGTCGGGGCCGACCGAGTCCTGGGCGGATGCTGTTTCTTGTGCAGCAACAAAGTCGGCCCTGGTCACATCCGTCACATCGACCAAGGACGCATCGTCTTTGGCGAATACGGGACCGCCGCGATGCCCGTGACCGATCGAGTCCAACGGATCGCCGATGAAATGGTGGCCGCCGGCATCGACGCGCACTCCACCGACGACTTGCCCAAGACGCGGTGGAAGAAATTGATGTGGAACATTCCCTTCAACAGCCTTTCAGTAATCTTAGACGCGTCGACCAAACAACTGGTCGACAACGACGACAGCATCACGCTGGTCGAATCGATCATCCGCGAAGTCCACACCGCCGCCGCCGCGTGCGGCGTCGAAGTGCCCGAGAAGTCGATCGCGACGACGATCGATGTCACGCGAGTGATGGTGCCATACGACAGCAGCATGCGGCTGGACTACTTGGCGAAACGGCCCATGGAGACCAAAGCGATCCTGGGCAACCCGATCGCTGCGGCAGCCGCGCACGGCTTTGCGATGCCGCGAGTCGAAACGCTTTATCGGCAGCTAAAGTTCCTGGACGCCGCGAATGCCTCGTCGTAACGTTTCAAAAATTCTTGGCATCGGCTTTTGGGTGATCGCGGTCGGTGGCGTTGTCCTGTCGGCCGGAAGCATCAATCGATCGTCCTCCCGCGGTTCGACGTCGCTTTGGCAATACCTCGCCGGCCCGTCCGATCGTGTCTTCGCGGTCGATCCGACGTCGCGGCTGCGGGCTCACGATCCGATCTTCTTCCAAGACGACGCCGGCGTTTGGAAGCAAATCGGCTACGTCGATTCCACGTCGACCGAGTCCGTGACGCTCGCTTGGCACGCGGCCGACATCGATCCAAGCGACGTCGCGTTGTCGCAGTACCGCAGTAGCGGAAAACTGGAAGACGTCATCGCCATCATGTTGCCCGCCGACCAGCGCGACCGGATCGCCGCGCGGCTTCGCGAAGCGATGACCCAACACGGCGACGATTTGGCGTCCGCGTTCGTGCCGCTGGTCCAACGCAGCTTCGCGGACTCGTTACCAGTCATTGAATCGGAGTTTCGTCGTGCGGTGGCACGGCATCGCGACGAGTTCGACGCGTTGGCGGCGAAGTTCAACGACCAAATCGTGCGTGAGCGTTTGATGCCGCTGGCAAGACGCGAAATCGTTCCGATCATTCGCACGCATGGACAACCGCCGGCCGAGGAAATCGGTCGCGAACTCTGGAACCAAGCATCGATTTGGCGTTTCGGTTGGCGAGCGGTCTACGATCAATCGCCGCTGCCGAAGAAAGACTTGCTGCAAGAGGAATGGGATCGCTTCGTCGACGAACAAGCCGTTCCGATTTTTGAATCGCACATGGACGAAATCGTCGTCGCGGTCCAGCGTATCTTGACCGACGTCAGCGGCAACGAAGCTATCCGCGGCGAACTGGCCGAAGTCGCCACGCAAATTGCCGCCGACGCTCAGGTGCAATCACTGGTGCGCACGATCTTGAAAGAAACCTTCGTCGACAACGCCGAACTTCGCAGCGTCTGGACACGCATCTGGACCAGCGACGAAGCCAGAGCCGCATTCAACCTTGCCAGCGACCGACTGGAACCCGTCGCAAGGAAGATCGGCGACGACCTGTTCGGAACTCGCGAAGGCGGCATCAATCCGAACTTCGCGCGAGTGTTACGCAATCAAATTCTTGGCAAGGACCGCCGCTGGATCGTCGCCGAACGCGGCGTTCATCAGTCGCGAGCATCGACGTTTCCGGTCATCACGCCGATCGACCGGCCGATGGCGTATCCGATCGTGCACTTGGCGGACGCGGAGAAGACCGCCTCGGAGACGAACGAGTGACCGAAACCGATACCGAAACGCAAACCGATCCGCCGCCGCTGCGGCTGATGAACTTGAACGTCCAAACGCCGACGCAAACGCTGCTGGATGACACGTCGGTGACGATCCCCGGCGGCAAGATCACGGTCATCGTCGGCGGTTCGGCGCGGGCAAGTCGGTGCTGCTGCGGGTGCTGGCGGGGTTGATCCCACGCTCCGGCGACGCGTTGTCATGGACCGGCGACATCACGCTGGCTGGCGACGATCATTTACCCCGCGTCGGCATCGTGTTCCAGCAGTTCGCGCTGTTCGACGAACTGACCCCGATTGAAAATGTTCAGTTTGCGATCGACCACCGCCGCGACGAATCGGTGCCACCGCTGCAATCGGCGGCCGAATGGCTGATGGAACTCGGCGTGCCCGTCGACCGCCGCGTCGCGAATCTTTCGGGCGGTCAAAAGCAACGGCTTGCGATTGCCCGAACGCTTGCCGCGGATCCCGAGATCGTTTTGTACGACGAACCAACGTCGGGCCTGGACGCGGCCAGCGGACGCAAGGTCGCCGATCTGATCCGCCGGACGCAGCATCGTCATCGCCGGACCAGCATCGTCGTCACGCACGACTACGAAACGCTGCTACCGATCGCCGATGAGGTGCTTTTGCTGGACAGCGAAGCGAGGCGTTTGGTCGTTGTCCCGCCCGACCAGTGGCAAGACATTCCGTCGCGAATGCAGCCGGTCGCGCGGCGTGACCCTTCGCCGGACGATGTCGTCGCCAAGCGTCCTTCGATCATCGCGGAAAAGCTGAACGCGTTTTTTTCGGCGACCGGTTCGACGCTCATGATTGCGGCGATGTTGCCGATCGAAGCGATGCCGATCTTCCCGAAGGCGAAGTGGGGGCTGCGGTTCTTCGCCCACTACTTGCGTTTGGTCGGCGGCGCGTCGGCTTGGGTGTACCTGATCCTGGCGGGGCTGATCGTCGGGTTTACGGCGACCTACTTCACGTTTCGTTTTCTTCCGTTTCGGTTGTACACGCAGCCGCTGTTGATCGACGAACTTTTATCGTCGATCGGGTTTGCGTTGTACCGCGTGTTGGTTCCGGTGCTGGCAACGATCCTGATCGCGGCTCGCTGCGGCGCGGCGGTCGCGGCCGACGTCGGCGTCAAACAATACGGCGGCCAAGTCGACGCGATGCGAACGTTGGGCGTGCATCCCCGTTCGTACTTGTTGGCCTGCGTGGTGCTGGCGTTCTTGGTCGCGACACCGATCTTAGAATGGCTTGCGTTCACGTCGGCCAAGTCGGTGTCGATGGTCACGTTCATGCAAACGCATCCCGACATCGGCCCGTTCTTTTGGGACCAGCATTTCCATCGCAATCTGGTCGGCGAAACGGGTAACGCGTGGCCTCGCGGTTGGGGCTGGGTGCTGGTGAAGAACCTTGCCTGCGGTATCGGCACCGGCGCGATCGGTTATCATCAAGGACTCAAACCCAAGTACTCCGCCAGCGACGTCAGTCACGCGATCACCTCGACGGTGCTATGGACCACGCTGTTCGTGCTGTTGGTCCACTTCGCGGTGGCGCTGCTCGAGTTCTAGCTTTGATGAGTACTACGACGTAGGCCTGCCACGCCGTGGCAGGGCATCCACAGTGCTCCGCCAGGGCCTGGCGAACCTACTACAACACCCCAACCAGGCAAACCATGGACAAAAAAGCAAAGAAACGCATCGAAGTCATCAAGAAGAAACTCGAATCGCTGCGTCCTCGCATCGCCGGCGCGAAAGAACAAGCCGACGATCCCAACGAATTGAAAGAACTAGAAAACGAATACGCAAAGTTGGAAGCGGAAGCAACCAAGCTGCGCGAGTCCTGATTCAGAGTAGGACAATTGTTCCAATTGCCCCCTCCACTTCGCGCTGTCCCACGGGACAATTGAGGCAATTGTCCTACTCTGTCAAATCAATTCCGCCGTCGCTTCGGCCAGCGACGCGAGTGTCGGATCGCTGATGAACTTGCTGATCGGAATTTGAACGTCCAGCTTCGTTTCGATCGTATTCTTTAACTCGATCGCCATCAGTGAATCGAGTCCCAAAACGCCGAGCGGTTGGTGCGGGTCAATCGCGTCGGCGCTGATCGACATGATCTTGCCGAGTTGGTTGGCGAAGTAGCCGCTCAACGCGTTGATCGTTGCATCGGCATCCAGCTCGATTAGCCCGGATAGAAACGCGGCGTCTTTGCGACTGGTCGGGCTACCGCTTGCACCGGCTTGACCGCCAAAGCCACGCATCATCGACGGCAAGTTCTTTCCGGCACCGGACGTCATCATGACAAAGTCCGCGTCGACGACGATGGGCGTTCGCTCGACGTCAACGAAGTCACACGCATCGATCAAAACGTCAACGGCATTCTCGGCAACCAGCGGCGTCAAACCACGCGAAGCGAGATTTTTTAGTCGCAACGGATCATCCGCCATCCCGGCGGTGGCCCACGGTCCCCAGTGAACAACGCTGGCCGGCTTGCCTTGTCGCCGTAGTGCGCTGGAAAACCCTTCCAAGAATCCGTTGGCCGCGGCGTAGTTGGCTTGTCCGGGCGACCCGAACACCGACGCGACCGAACCGACCAAGTGAAACGCTTCGACCGGTTGATTCGCGGTGACTTCGGCCAGCACCACCGCGCCGACAACCTTCGGCCGCATGACTCGTTCGATCGATTCGTCGGTCATTTCGTGCAACAACCGGTCGTCCAAGACGCCGGCCGCGTGGATGACACCGGTGATCGGACCGAGAGTCGCATTGATGTCGGCAACGCAAGCCGACATGGATGGTTCATCGGCACAATCACCGCGGAAGTACTGGATCGTCGCGTTCTGCTCGGCCGCCCACGATTGCAAGGCTTTGACGGTTTCGCTGGGTTCGCTTCTTGCGACAAGCGCCACCGCGCGGGCACCACGCTGGATCATTCGTTTTGCGATTTGATGCGCGATCGCGCCGCTGCCGCCGGTGATCATCACGACCTTGCCGAAGCGTTTTGCCACGTCGGCTTTCTTCGGCGGCAACGTGACCACGACCTTGCCGATGTTGCGACGCGCGGCCATGAACTTGATCGCGGCCGGCAGTTCATCAAAGCCGAACATCGTCATCGGCAGCGGACGATAAACACCCGCCTCAAACTTCGCCGCCACGGCATCAAAAAGCTCGCGGACTTCGTCGCCGCGATCGCGGAACATGCGATCCAAGTCGATCGCGGAATAGGAAAGGTTGTCTTGAAAGGGCAGCAAGCCGATCGCACGATTTTGGTAGATGTCGGTCTTGCCGATTTCTAAGAAACGACCATACGGGGCAAGCATTTTTAGTGATTCGTCGATCCATTCGCCCGGCAACGAATTCAGCACCACGTCGACGCCGCGTCCATCGGTTGCAACTCGCAAATGTTCCATCGATCGAACGTCGCGGCTGTCCAAAATGTTTTCCGCCGGCACGCCAAGTTCGGCAATCAGCGATCTTTTGACATGGTTGCCCGCGGTCGTGTAGACGACCGCACCGATCGACTTCGCGACTTGCACCGCCGCCAATCCGACACCACCGGCCCCCGCGTGGATCAACACCGATTCGCCGCGTCGCAAACGACCGACGTTGATCAGCGCGTGATGCGCGGTCGCAAACGCGATCGGCAGGCTGGCCGCTTCGGCGCTTGTGATTCCATCGGGCACCCGCATCAACAGGTAGTCATTGGTCGCGTCATCGGTCGCAAAGCCGTGCGGGACGACGCCCATGACACGGTCGCCGATTCGAAAGCGATCGACATCTTCGCCGAGTTCAGTGACGTGCCCGCAGACTTCGATGCCAAGCGGCGTGACGTCATCTTTAATGCCGGGGTACAACCCCATCGTTTTCAGCACGTCGCTGAAGTTCAACGCCGCGACGTCGATCGACAACGTCACCTCGCCGCGATTCGCCGGCGGAGCAACGATGCGTTGTGCCCAGAGCCCTTCGATGCGATGCGTTCCGTCCAGACGCATGCGGTACGAGCCCGAAACCGGAAGCGCCGTCTCGGCGTCGGGCGGACTAGCGGTGAACTGACGCGGCTGCGCCGTCAATCTCGGGTGCAACCATTGGTGATCGCGATAAGCCGCCTCGGTTTCATCAGACGCCATCGCCGCGAAGGCTTCCATCGCGGCAAGCGAATCCGCGTCGAAGTTGGGCAGGTCAAGGATTCGAATGCCCAACGACGGGTACTCGTTCGCGGCAACGCGAGCAAACGCGATGATGGCCGCAGCAGTCGGGTCCGGCTTGTCGTCCGACGTGATCGAGTAGCCGCCGCGTGTCACGATGGTAAGTCGCGGCGTGGGTTCGGTCGCGATCGCGGACTGGATCGTACGACACAGCGATTGAACGTGGGAGATCGCGTCATCGTCTTCGTAGCCTCGACACGCCGTGGCGAGGCCGAACAGCTCCGCTGTTCGGTCATCATGCAATGCTCCGTCGGGGCCCGACGGACCTACGACTTGCGCGACCCAGCTAACCGCATGAAACCATCGTGCCGTATCGAGCTGCGCTTTCCCGCGTGATCGTTTCAGGCTTTTTAGTCGTAGGCCCGTGAACGTGGCGACGGGGTTACCGGTTGCATCCCCGCAGACGACATCGGCGACAAGCTCATCCGGCGAATCGCTGGCGATCATCGTCGCCGTCACGCTTGCGATCGGGTGATCGCCGTGCAGATCAATTCGGCGGATGCCGACGGGCAGGTACGTTTGGTCATCGACATTCGCGATCGTCGCGATCGACTGGAACGCTCCGTCCAACAGCGTCGGGTGCCAGCGGTAACGATGCGAATCGGTGCTCAGGTCGTCGTCGATGCGTAAGGTCGCGGTCGCGATGTTGCCGGCGCGCTGGATGTCGTGCAGCGTTTGAAAGTATCGCCCGTATTCCAATTGCGAATTCGCTAGGCGGTCATACAACTCGTCGCGGTCGATTTTTTTTGACTCGGTCGCTGGTGATACAAGCGATTGCACCGGAGCGGGGCCATCGGTCTTGATCGCGGTGGCGCTTCCGCAGCGTTGCCACGCCGAATCATCCGATGCCGTCTTGGCATCGATCGTGATTTCGCAGCGACTGGTGCCCGGCTTGACGGAAATTTGCAGCGTCACCGAAGCGTCATCGTCCAGGAACAACGCTCGATCGATCGTCACGTCTCGCATTTCGATCGATTCGCCCAGTGCGGCAGCCCCGGCCGCGCGAAGCGTTTCGATCCAGGCAGCCGCCGGAACGATCACCGAACCCGCGACGACGTGGTCGGCGATGAAATTCGGTTCCGACTTGCGGATCACGTTGGTGAACAACGTCCGGCCGTCGGCGAGGGCCGTCTTCGAGCCCAGCAGCGGATGGGCGACGTATCCCGCAGGGCTTCCAATTTGATTGCCAACGCCGTGATTTCCGATGCCGGGCGGGTCGTACCAAAACCGGCTGCGTTGGAACGGGTAGTTGGGAAGGCTGACGCGACGCGTCGGATAGATGCGACCCAGTTTGTTCCAGTCGACGGCCACGCCGACGCACCACAGTTCGGCCAGCGATTTGATCCAGCCCGCGTAATCGTCTCGCTCCGGTGCAAGCGTTGGTACGCAGCGGATCGGTTTGGCGTCGGCGTCTCGCTGCTGCTGGGCTCGATCGGCGTGACGGATCATCCCGCACAACTGCGGCGTCGGTCCGATTTCGACAGCCAAGTCGATCTTTTCGCCGCGAAGCTGATCGATCACGTCGGTGAATCGAACGGGATGGAGCAGATGGTCGATCCAGTAGTCCACGCCGATCGGCGAATCGTGCCGTCGGCCGGTGACCGACGAAATGAACGTGATGTGACGAGGCACCGTGGCCGGGCGAAGGAATGACGTTAGATGCTCGCGAAGATGTTCCGCTGCGGGCTGCATCAATGGACTATGGAAAGCGTGCGATACCAAAAGTTTTTTGCAGACGTGTCCGGCCGAGGAAGCTGCCTCGATGAGTTTTTCCACCTCGTTGATCGTGCCTGCGACCACGGTATTGGAAGGTCCGTTCATCGTCGCGACCGTGGCGGACGAGTTTGCCGACTCGATCAGCTCGGCGACCGTTTCGGCGGAGGCCAGGATCGCGGCCATTGCTCCACCGTCGGGCAGCTTGCCCATCTGGCGTCCTCGGTGCGTCGCGATTCGCAACGCATCGTCGCGGGTCAATGCCCCGGCCGCGTACAACGCCGCGATTTCACCGACGCTGTGTCCGGCGACGACGTCGGGCGTGATTCCAAAATGACGCAGCGTATCGACCAGGCTGCACTGGATCGCCGTGATCGCGACTTGTGCCAGCGACGTGTGATCGATCGTCCGGCCGCCCAGCGATTTCGTATCGCCCGAAAGAATCGTTCGAAGCGGCGCTGGCAATTCGTCGTCGATGCACGCGGCGCAGCTTTCCAGTGCGTCGGCGAAGACCGGCATCGTCTTCGCCAGCCGCGCGCCCATCGCGGCGTACTGTGATCCTTGGCCGGTGAACAGCATCGCGATCCGTTGTCGACGCCCCGCCGGCCTGCGACCGGCGATGTCGATTTCGTCTCCCGCCGCAAGTCGGCGAAGCTGTTCGATCATCGAATCCGGATCGTCGGCGACGATCGCGATTCGCTTGCCCAGTGCGGTGCGGTCGGTCGCGGCGGTGCCGCAAATATCAGCGACTTGTCGCCGAGATTTACCGCTCAGTAGTTCTGCGTACGAGATCGCGGACGCTTTCAAGGCCCCATCATCCGCCGCCGAGATCGGCAGCACCAGCGCCGGCGCGATCGACGTGGGGATCTCCGGTGCAACGGTTGGTAACGGCATCGCGCCCGCTGATTCGACGACCAAGTGAGCGTTCGTGCCGCCGAAGCCGAACGAGGACACGCCCGCGATCCGGCGTCCGTCTTGCGACGGCGTCCAATCACTGGTCACGTCGGCGACCGACATCGTTTTAGGACTCAAACGAACGTTGCTGTTCAGACGGTGAAAGTTCGCCTGCGCCGGGATCACGCCTCGCTGCATCATCAGCAAGACCTTGATCAGGCCCGCGATCCCGGACGCGGTTTCGGTGTGGCCGATATTCGCTTTGACGCTGCCAAAGCGGATCGGCGGCAGGTGGGTGGCGCGACGCGAAAACATTTCGGCAAGCGCCGACAGCTCGATCGGATCGCCCAGCGGCGTGCCGGTTCCGTGGGCTTCGATGTAGGTGATGTCGTCGATCACGCATTTCGCTTTCGCAAGCGCCGCCGCGATGACTTTTTGCTGGGCCTGACCCGACGGCGCGGTGATGCCGCTGGTTCGGCCGTCTTGGTTGACCGCCGTGCCGCGAATGACACCCAGAATTTTGTCGCCGTCGCGTCGTGCGTCCGCCAACCGTTTCAGCAGCACGATGCCGCAGCCTTCGCCGCGAACGTAACCATTGGCCCCATCGTCAAACGGTCGGCAATGACCGTCGGGGCTAAGCATGCGAGCCTTTGAAAACGCGATCGTCGTTTCAGGCGACAAGATCAAGTTCACGCCGCCGGTGACCGCCGCATCGCATGTGCCCGCGGCCAGCGCCGTGCAGGCGTTGTCGATCGCGACCAAGGCCGATGAACACGCCGTATCGACGATGTAGGATGGGCCGCGAAAATCGAACAGATAGCTGATCCGTCCGGCTGCGATCGAAAGGGCATTTCCCGTTCCGACGTGCGCATCGATGTGATCGAAATAGTTGGGATAGCGTGAGGGGACTTTGGAATAATCGGTGCCGCCGATGCCGATGAAAACTCCCGTTTCGGTTCCGGCCGCCGAGTCGATCGGGATACCGGCGTTTTCAAACGTCTCCCAAACGACTTCTAACAGCAAGCGTTGCTGCGGGTCCATGCGAGCGGCTTCGCGAGGGGCGATGCCGAAGAAGGCGGGATCAAATTGGTCGACGCCGTCGATCGCGCCGATCGCATCGACGGACATCTTGCCGGGCGAACGTCCCGTCGGATCGAAGAACTGATCGCGGCTCCAGCGATCAGTCGGGATCGGCCCGACGGCTTCGCGGCCCGACGCGATCAAGTCCCAAAATTGGTCGGGCGTTGCCGCACCGGGGAACCGGCATCCCATGCCGATGACCGCGATGGGAGCCACGACGTTTGGATCATCGGCGTGCGATTGAGGCTTCGGCTTGGCTTGCCGCTGGCTCAACCGGCGTCGCAGCAATTCCCTTTGCGCCGGCGACAGATTTGCCAAGCGATCATCCATTGGCTTGGCAGGTTCGGCGAGCGGATGGCGCTTGTCAGACTCGGCAAACGGCGACAATGCTTTTCGCGAACCAATCTCGCTCGCATCAGTCCCACTCGCATCGAATTCAGGGGCGTCGTTTGTCGGCGAGTGCATGATTGATTTCGTCGTCGGAGAGTTGCTCGATTTCGCTAAGCAAGCCATCCAACTCCGCTTCCGAGAGTTCGTTGGTGGGGTCAGGTTCGGCCGCCGTGCCAACTATCTGCTGAGCAATGAATTCACTCAATCGGGAAACCGTAGGATAATTCCACGCAACGATGGGTGTTAGTTCCACGTCGGACCAATCTTCGATTTCACCGCTCATTTCGACCGCGGTCATCGAATCGAGCCCGTAATCGGCAAACGGTTTGTCCAGATCCACGTCACCGGGCGCGACACCCGCGCGAGCGATTAGCCACTGCGTCATCCACGATTCGGTTTCGGCCAGAATCGCGGCGTGATCGTCCGGGGTCGGATCCGCGGGCAGTCGCGGCAAGTCGATTGGGATCTGTTCGCCCGCCGAAGCCCGGTCATAACGATATCGAACGTTCAATATCGAATCGTCATCGCCCGATGCGTCGAACATCTCGCGGGTTCGACTGCGTTGGATCTTGCCGCTGCTGGTCAGCGGCACGGTCGCTTGCCGGACCAGCCACACGCTGCGAGGATCGACCTCGTGAACGTCGATCACGGCGCGGCGGATCGCTCGGACCAAGTCGGCCGCGCCGCCTTCATCAAATCGCCGTGGCAGTTCCGCCACGATCGCAAGCGCCTCGCCTCGCCCGCCGTCGATGGCGAACGCCGCGGCTTGTCCGCCCTCGGGACCGATCGTTTCTCGCGTGGTCGCCTCGATGTCCTGAGGGAAAAGATTTCTGCCGCGAAGGATAACGACGTCTTTCAATCGACCCGTCACATACAGTTGTCCCTCGTGAACGAAGCCCAAGTCCCCCGTTCGCGCGAACCCGCCACGCCCATCGGCAAGCGACGCGTTGAACTGTTCCGCGTTTTCTTCGTCACGGTTCCAGTAACCCGTCGTCACCGATTTGCCGCGAAGCCAGATTTCGCCGACCGTTCTCGGTTCGACTTCCAAACCGGTTTTCAAGTCGACGATCGCCAGCTCGGTGCCCAGCGATGGCGTTCCGCAGCTAACCAGCTTTTGAAAGGCCGCGCCGCGTCCGCCCGCCAAGACGATCGGATTTCCCGTGCCCAACGATTCGCGATCCACGGTCAGAAACTCTGGTTCGCCAGGACCGTCACCGCCGGCCGCCAGCAACGTCGCTTCGGCCAAGCCGTAACACGGATAGAACGCGGCCGAGCTGAACCCGCACGCGGCAAAACGACTAGCAAAGTCGTTCAGCGTGCGCGGCAGCACCGGTTCGGCACCGCTGAAGGCGATCCGCCAGCGGCTAAGGTCCAGTTTGTCGGTCTGCTCGGGCGAGATTCGATCGACGCAAAGCTGATAGGCAAAATTCGGCGCTCCGGTGATCATCGCGCCGTAATCGCTGATCGCTTGCAACCAACGCAGCGGCCGCTGCAGGAACGATCGGGGGCTCATCAAAACCGTTCGTCCGCCGACGTACAGCGGTTCCAAGATGCCGCCGATCAATCCCATGTCGTGAAAGAACGGAAGCCAGAAAACACCGCCGGCGGTTTCCTCACGATCATGGACTTGCCAATCGATGCCGAAGCCGACGCGGATCGCCTCCAGGTTTGCCATCACGTTTCGCTGACGGACCATGACGCCCTTTGGATCGCTGGTGCTGCCGCTGGTGTATTGCAGCAGCGCGATCGTGTCGGGGCTGATCGCAGCCAGCAGTTCGGCCATCCGCTCCGGTGCAAAGACTGGTTCCCGCAAAATGCCGGCGTTCATTTCGTCGTCGTCAATGCCGGTGATGACAAGCGTGGCGGCGCGAGCGGCTTCGCAGATCTTGTCAGGATCGATGCCTTCGATCGCCGCCCGATCTCCTAGGATCGCGGAGGGGTCGCAATCGCGCGCTGCCGAATCCAACCGCGGCATCTCGCGGCCCGGCTTGGGATAACACGTCGGCACGGGAATCCAGCCAGCGATTTGACAGCCCAGAAAACCGGCCATGAATTCGATGCCCGGCGGGTACAGAAGCAGCGCCCGCGGCGCGGCGTGATCGATGTCGCCTTCGCGGGACGCATTCAGTTTCAAAAGGCGATCAGCGACGATGCACGATCGCTGCCAGAGTTCCGCGTAAGTCCACGTCGTCTCCGCTTGGTCGTCGGCGACAAAAACGAGGGCTTCGCGATCGCCATGATGTTCCGCTCGCCAACCGATCCACCGGGGCAAGGTCGTCGCGGCGGAAAAATCGGGATGGGCCATTCGGATCGGAACCCCTAACTGGGCAATTCGGTAACGGGCAATTCGGTGGACGTTTGAGCAGGCATTCCGGTTGATCGAGATGCAAACGACGCCCCGTCCGGACATCGGGCCCCGCAGTTTAACCTCCCGCCAGGATCGCACACTGCCGAGCCGCACACTTTGGAGCGAAACAGGTCCCCTATTGTGGCGGACCACTAACGCCCGCGGATGAATCCCGACGAACGCGACATCGTGCGAACTTCCGCTCGCGGCGTCGGAATCGGGGTGCCGCGATAATAGTTGCGGCGAACCGTGTTGCCATAGAAATGAAGCGGTCGATACGGACGCATCTCAATCGGCATCGATTCGATTTGTTGTCGATATTCGCCGGTCGCAATGATCACCGGCGACCAACCAGGCTCGGCTGCATCGGCGGAAGACGCGGAAAAAACGACAAATCCGGCGGTCAACGTGACGGCCGCGAACGTGAGGCGGCCGACTTGACGAATCGGTGACGCGAAAAGGGGTTTGATGTTCATCCTTCGGATTGCTTCTGATTTGGTGAGTCGAAAGTGGTCGCTTAAATTCTACGCAGACATCCCATTTTTACAGACTGCTGTAAAAATACCACCTCTACGAATCAATGCACGGCGGAAGTCTGCGGATTGCGAACAATAATCCTGGTGATGCCGCATCGATCGGCACGAAGGCGGGGGAATTCCGTCGGATGCCAATCCATGCGTCGTCTACAATCGTGAGTTCGCGGGTGAATTCGAGTGCGAATTTCGGACCCAATTATCAAAACGGATCTGACGGACAGAACGAATGAGTGATCGCGACGAACCCGGCGGGAAAGGCCGTTCGACGGAAACGGCCCGTTCGACCAATACGACTCGCGGAACGGGCCGAAAGTCCAAGGCGGGCGGGCTTGCCTTGCTGGCACTGGTGGGGCTTTATTCGTTCGCCGCGCCGATGGCGAACGAGCGGTTCGGGTGGAACCTGCCGGCGATCAAGGCCGACGCCGCGGGCAACGTCAAGCTGGATGAAGCGGCGGCGAAGTCGGACTCGCAAAAGCAGAATTCGGACAAGCAAACTTCCGACAAGCCGAAGACCGTCCAAGCCGGTTCGACGAAGACTCTGTCACCAAACGTTGCACCGGAGTCTTCGTCGCGAGACAATCGCAATGCCAATCAAAACGCCAACCCGCCGACCGATTCGGACTTGCGGTACGGATTGCTTCGCGAGGTCTCACGCGATCGATTCATCTCGCCGGCCGGATTGTTGTACACGCCCGGCAGCGCCGAAGGTCACCGCCTGGAACACCTGCGTCGACACACGGTCGATGATCCCGATCGTCCGGGCAGCCACGGCGTCTTTGATGGCGACATGGAAGGCGCACTCGCCGTCATCGACAAGGCGTTCGACCGAGCCAAGAAGAAGCAACGCACGACGGTGACGCAGGATGATGATCGCACGATCTATACCGTCGACATGGGCGGACGAGTCGGTTTCATCGGCGGTCGGACGGGGCGATCGAAACGTAATCCGATGGCCCGGCGGGTCCGCTTAGTGATCGAAGGCAACCGAGTGATCACGGCGTACCCCATGTGAGCGCACGTTGGTCAAACGCTCCGCCCCTGTTTTTCTTTCTCTTCCGTTTGCCGAGTCCGACGTGATTCCAAAACATTCGATCGCTTTTTGTCCCATCTGCGGCGGCGGCCTTTGCGGCATCCGGATCTGCGGCGTCGCCGATGAAGATCGAGCTCGCACCGGCAGCCGTACATTTTCAAAAACCGGGTCGACCGAACCACACGGACTGATCGTGTGTGATGAATGCGAAGCCATCTGGTTGGAACCCGACACGTCGACACCGCACCAGTACCTGGACTTGGAAGACGCGATGTGCCCGATCTGTGGCGAAGCGTTGTGGGGACTGCAATCGCGTTGGGCGACCGCCGACGACGTCGACGTGCTGGGATGGGAATCGGCGGTCAACCGCGACCTCAATCTTACCGAGGACGACCTCGGCGACGACGGACTCGTTTAGGCCATCGGCCAAATCATGCTTCGATCCATCGAGCTTCCTTCTCGCGTCGATTCGCGATCGATCCCATCGGCCGTGGAATCCGCGATCGCCGAGGCTCTGCTTCGTATTGAACGGTTCCAAGATCGTTGGGATCGGCCGCAAATCGAGCAGTTCGTCGCCGCCGATTATCGGCACGTTTACCAGGCGATCGATTGGACGATCGAAACGCAAATGCCGATCGGGCGGCGGTTTGTCGAATGGGGATGCGGGTTTGCGATCGTCGGTGCGATGGCGGCGACGCTGGGTCTGGACGTGATCGGCATCGAAGCGGAATCGGAATTGCTCCGCCAAGGCGAACAAACGATCCAGCGGTGGGGCGTCGACGTCGAACTAGTTCACGGAAACTTCTTGCCGCGTGGCTCCGACCGACTCGCCGACGATCCGATGCTGCCGAGTCTGAATCATCCGGTCGCGCCAGCCTACGACGCGATCGGATTGGACTTGGACGACTTTGCGATCGTGTACAGCTATCCGTGGCCGGGCGAGGATGACTTTCACGAACAAGTCTTCGATCGTCACGCCGCCGTCGGGGCGTTACTGATCCTGTTTTGCGGCCCCAACGACATTCGCGTTTGGCGGAAGACGAAGCCGTGATGTCATGAAGGCTTACGCTTCGACTTCAAAGATCGCCTCGATTTCGACCGCGATGCCGCCGGGAAGCGCGTTGGTGCCAAGCGCGCTGCGTGCGGCGACACCGGCGTCTTCGCCGAACACGTCCCGAAACAATTCGCTGCAACCGTTGATGACGGCCGGTTGTTGATCGAAGCCATCCGTGCAACGAACCAGACCGAGCAGTTTGACCAGTCGCTTGACCTTGTCGAGGCTGCCGAGGTGATTTTGAAGCGTCGCCAACATTCCCAGCCCGGTCACTCGCGCCGCTTCGTAGCCCGCTTCGACGTCCATGTCCAAGCCCAACCGACCGGTGATCAGTTTCTTGTCCATCTTCAGCGGCCCGTGGCCGGACAGATACGCCAAATTGCCCGTGACGACGATCGGCTTGTAAACGCCGACGGGCTTGGGGCAAGGCGGCAGTTCCAGTTTCAATTCGATCAGCTTGGCTTCGGCGCTCACGATGGCGGTCTCCGGCGTTCGTTATGGGGATCAGGGGAAGGGTGAAAACGTAAGGCAGAAAGCGACCGGTGGAAAGATGACGCGAAGTCCGCGCTGAACGTAGGTTCGTCACGCCGTGACGGAGCATTCCGTTTTCTGGCGAACAGCTTTGCTGTTCGGCCCCGCCACGGCGTGTCGGGGCTACGACGGACTCGCTGCGACGATGCGTCGAAGCAGACTACATCGCGTCGAACTGGATCACCTGTCCGTCGACCAAGCGATCGGAATCGATCGTCACTTTGCCTTGGCCGGCATCTTGAATCTGGCACTCCATCGTTTCCCCCGGCAACAATCCTTTCAGCGATTTGGTCGAGCGTTTGCCGCCGACCGCGACGAAGGCGTCGTGATACATCGGCGCGATGCCTCGATTGGTCACCGTGACTTTCCAGTCCGCGCCGTTGGTTTGACAATCGGTGATCGCCATGCGGTATCCCATCGCGATGCCGGCGTCGTTGATGCGCGACATCGGTTGAAAACCGGGTTGATCGTTGCCGATCAGAAACGAGACGTGGAATTCGCTCGCCATGTCTTCCATCGAACGCCCGTTGGGGCCCTGCGGCGTAAGAGCTAGTTTTTGATCGCGGCGGTTGTAATAACTGAACTCGCCGCCGCCGGGGGCTCGTTTCCAGCGGTCCAGCTTCAATGCTTTCCAATTTTGTGCGTTCTCGCGAGCGTGCGGCTTGCACAAGAAAGAATCGTCGAAGACGCCGAAGTTCAAACTCAACAGTTCCGGCTGGTCATCAAACGGGCTGTAGTCGCCATCGGCCGAATCGATCGAGATCATCCACGGCGTTTGCTTGAACGTGGCGTCCATGTGCCGCAAAAACTTCGCTTGAAAGTCTTTCGTCGGAAACGTTTCGCCAAGCTTCCGTGGCCCGTCGTAGATGTGGTACTCGGCCCACAACCCGAACCCGGTTTGCAAGTACGCCAATCGTGCGTCGTTGTCATAACGTTCTGCAAACTGCGAATAAAAATCGATCATGAACTTGCCGACGGCCGGATGAGACCAATCGACGAAGCCGGTCGGTTCACCTTCGCTTTTGGCGTGGATCGTTTTGTAATCCGGCATCGACTTGATGACGTCGGGAACTGTCGCTTCTTTCCCCGGATAGACGAAGTAAAACCGCAGCACGGCTTGATGCCCGCGGGCCGCGATCTGGTCCAGCAAGCGATCGATCGACGACCAGTCGTAGCGACCGTTTGCGTCAACGACGTCGTTGTATTTGACGTAACTGTATTCCAGCGAGATCGCGTCGGTGTCGGCCTTTTCATGATCCGACCACAACACGATTCCGGTCCAAGGCTGAACACGGTCAACCGTGCCGGTCAGCGAAACAGGTCGCCAAGTCGATTGAGCGTCCAGCCTGGTCGGGACCAAAAGCAAAACGCACCACAGCAAGATCATTCGTGACATCGGACTGGTTGACCTGTGAAGGAATAGTTTTATAGGCGAAGTTTCGGCATCGTCGGTGGCGGGGACATCGGCGGCTGCCAAAGGTCTTCGGGTTCTTGTCCGCCGGCTGATTGCCGCACCAACAAGTAAACGCCGCCGATCAATCCCCACGCCAACGTGATCGAAACGATCGCCGGAATCAAGCGGCAAACGACCACCGCCCCGTCCATCGTGGATGATGTTCCGCCGACCCATTCGATACCGCCGACGGCGATCACTGCGGTAACGATTGCGATCGCGATCGAAAGTGATACGACGACGGCCCACGCGATCAATGCCGCCAGCAGATTCATCAGCAACTGCAGCGGTCGCCGGTAAATGAACTCGTAGCCTCGGCTGAGCGCATCGAGCGGGTCCGAATTGGCTTCGTTTGCGATCGCCACCCAAGCCATCGGTACCGCGACCAACCCACCAAACGCCAAGACGCCCGCCGGGATCGCGATGATGGCTGCAATGATGCCGAGCGTCGGTTCCAACGCCGTCACGCCGCCGGCCCAAAGCGATACACCGCCGATGCCCAGGATCACGATCCCGATTGCCGCCACGCAAACCATCGGCACCCACGCGACCAACCATCCCGACACCGTCCGCGATTTCGCGTGGCGGACGACGTCAGGCGTCGACATCATCGTTCGGCCCGCCGTCAGCAGCGCACCTTGACGCGTCAACATTAAAATCGCCGGCACCCAAACCAAGATCGACCATGCGATCGCGAATAGCGGAACTAAAAAACCGCTCGATCGTGGATCGATGAACACCGACGTGGGGACCAAACGCGAAAAATGATCGATCAGGAAAATAGGATCGGTACGGATCGCGGGTTCCAACTCGCGGCCGAAGATGATCCGATCGCCGGCAAGATGAATCAACAATGTCAACGTCGTCACGACCAGCATCGATGGCGACCCGGCAATGCGAAGGACTCGGCCCAACCGGATCCAGCCAAAGACGTCGACCCATTCGCGGACGCGTTCGATCAAGCCGGATTCCAAGTCATGTCCGGCGTGGACTTCGTTTCGAATGTCGTCGGGGTCGGTGGCGGTCACGGATTCATTCTCGGCCGGAGTAGGACAATGGTCTCGATTGTCCCGTGGGCGGATTGACGTCTTCAGGGCGGGAAAACAATAGGGACAATGGTCCCACTCTGACTCGCCCGCCGGCGGCTGATAAGATGACACGATCGATACCCCGACGAAAGTCCGCCTCCCCATGACCACTGCCAACCCATCCCGATACGGACGCGACGACTCGGCCGATGCGTTTTTGGTCCAGCAGATTCGCGGCGGCGATTCCGACGCCTGGCAAACGCTGATCGACCGCTTTGAAGGCCGTTTGCTGGCGTACACCGATGCGCGGATTCGCAATCGCGCGGCCAGCGAAGACATTGTCCAGGAAGCCTTCGTCGGCTTCCTGATCAGCCTGCCCAACTACGACGGCGATCGACCGCTGGAGAGCTACCTGTTTTCGATCTGCGCGTACAAACTGACCGACCACCTGCGCCGCGAGGGGCGTCGTCCGTCGATTCCGCTGCACCGACGGGGTGGCGAGGATTCGGGCGGCGACATCGATCTGCCTGGCACCCAGCGGGTCGCCAGTTCGATCGCGCGAAGCGTCGAACGCAAGGCGATCGAGGAATCGGCGGTCCGCGAAGCGATCGCGGAACAGATCGATCGCTGGAAAGAATCGGGCAACTGGACGAAGCTGAAAGCGGTCGAGTTGATGTTCGTCGCCGGAATGCCGAACAAAGAAGTCGCCGAGGCCACGCAACTGTCTGAACAGCAAGTCGCCAACCACAAAAGCGATTTTCAAATCCGACTTCGCTCGATCGTCCAGCGGATGGAACTGGACGAAGGCGTCTTTCCCGAACTGGCGGACCCGTCATGACTTCTCCGGTGCAACCGCTGGTAACCGGCCCGGTCATCTTTGGCTTGTGGCCGCTGTCCGGCATGACGACCATCGGCGTCACCGACCGTGACCGAGACGAGACGATGGTCGCGGCGATCGAATCAGGCATCACGGCGTTCGACACCGCATTCAGCTATGGTTTCGACGGCGAGAGCGATCGAC
Source organism: Pirellulaceae bacterium (assembly GCA_963836865.1). Lineage (GTDB taxonomy): Bacteria > Planctomycetota > Planctomycetia > Pirellulales > Pirellulaceae > Rubripirellula. Next base: position 281,692 of record CAWILC010000009.1, read on the forward strand.
TGCTCGGTCGTCACATCGCCGGAAAACGCGATCGATTCACGGTAATCGGAAAGGTCGGTCAGCGCTGGAACGAAGATCGCGTTCGAGTCGTCGATGCGTCGCCCCAAACGCTCGTTCGGGATGCGCAAACGTCTCTCAAAAGAATCGGTATCGATCGGTTTGATCTGTTGATGCTGCACGGCATCGATCCAAGCGTGCCGATCGAAACGTCGGCGGCGACGATGGACGAACTACGACGGCGAGGACTCGCGGCGCGAGTGGGCGTGTGCAACGCGAACGTGTCCGAGTTGGAACGATTCTCCAGTGCAACGGCTTGTTCCGCGATCCAATGTCCGCTGAATCGATTGCAGCCGGATTCACTGACCAAGTTGATTCCGGCGGCGGTGCGGCTAGGGTGCGACGTTCACGTTTACTGGACGCTGATGAAAGGATTGCTGGCCGGAAAGATCACGCGCGATCACGTTTTTGCCGAAGGCGACAGCCGACCGAAGTACGAAATCTTTCAAGGCGAAGCAAGATCGCGGGCGCACAACGTCGTCGACGAAATGCAGCGAATCGCGGCCGAAACGGGACGAACCGTGGCTCAGCAATCGATCGCGTGGGCGGTCGGCCAGCCGGGCGTGTCGGCGGCGCTGGTCGGGGCCAGACGGCCCGAACAGGTGCGAGAAATCGCCTCGTAGACCTGCGGCTCCGCCCGCAGGATTTCGTCGTGGTTCCCGCGGGCGGAGCCGCGGGTCTACGAAGTTCTTGGCTTACGCTTTCGGCCCGTCGGCGCGAACTTCGTTCGCACTTTCTGCACCGCTTCGATCAACCGATCGGCTTCGTCGATCGTGTTGTAGAAGTAAAAACTGGCCCGCGTCGTTGCCGACAACCCCAGGTGTTCGTGCAGCGGCATCGTGCAGTGGTGGCCCGCGCGGACGGCGATGCCGTACTGGTCCAATTGCTGAGAGATATCGTGCGCGTGGACGCCGTCGATGTGAAAGCTAACGATTCCGCCTTTGTGATCCGGCGTCGGGCCGATGACTCGGACGCCCTCGATCGACCGCAAGCCCGCGTCGGCTCGTCTACAAAGCGCGTGTTCGTGCGTGGCGATCGCATCAAGGCCGACCGATGTGATGTAATCGACCGCCGCGTGCAAGCCGATCGCTTCGGCAATCGGTGGCGTCCCGGCCTCGAACTTTTCGGGAAGCTCGGCCGACGAAAAACCGTTGGTCGTCACCTTGTGGATCATTCCGCCGCCGCCCAGAAACGGCGGCATCGCTTCCAGCAACGCTTCTTTTCCGTAAAGCACTCCGATGCCCGACGGGCCGCACACCTTGTGGCCGCTGAACACGACAAAATCGGCGTCCCATGACTGCACATCGACCGCGCGGTGCGGGGCGGCCTGCGCGGCATCGACCAACACCGTCGCGCCGGTCGCGTGCGCCATCCTGGTCCAGCGCTCGACCGGGAACTCGGTCCCCAGCGTGTTACTGGCCGCGACGAAGGCGAACAGTTTGGGTTGATGCTTGGCGAGCGCCGCGGCGACCGCTTCATCGGGGATCAAATAGTCGTCGTCGATCATCACAAACTCGACGCGGCATCCGGTCCGCTCGGCCAACTGGTGCCACGGCACGATGTTGGCGTGGTGTTCCGCGATGGTCAGCAGGATCACATCGCCAGCCGACACGTTCGCATCGCCCCATGATCTTGCAACCGTGTTGATTGCCGCGGTGGTGCCGGCGGTGAAGATGACTTCGCGAGTCGATGCGGCGTTCAAGAAACCCGCGACGGCGTGACGAGCCTGCTCGTACGCGTGCGTCGATTCTTCGCTGAGCGTGTGGATGCCGCGGTGGACGTTGGCGTAATAACGTCGGTAACAATCGTCCATCGCATCGATGACGGCCAACGGCCGCTGGGTGCTGGCGGCGTTGTCCAGGAACGCCAACGGAGCGCCGCTGGCGACGGTCCGGTCCAGGATCGGAAAGTCGTCGCGATAGCGTGCCAGATCGATCCCCGAGTTGGTATCGGTGGAAAGCGTGCTCATGATTCCTCACCCAAGTGGGGACCGCCGGTGGACGCCGCTTCGCCGCCGCCCGCTTCGCTCCCGCCCGGTTCGCCGCCAACGGGTGCCTGGACGGCGCTCTGCAGGACTCGCCAGGACAACAAGCAGCACTTTTGTCGGTTCGGGGTCAGCTTCGGCCCGAAAAGTTCCAGCATGTCCGTGGCGGAAAATTCGTTCAGTTCGGCGAGCGTTTTACCCTCGATCTGCTCGACCAACATCGACGCGGACGCTTGGCTGATGACGCAGCCCTTTCCGTCAAACCAGGCTTCCTCAATTTTGCCGTCTTCGGAGAGTCGCAGATCGATGTGGATGACGTCTCCGCATAGCGGATTTTTGCCCTCATGGGCATGCGTCGCGGACTCAAATGGCCCCCTGTGATAGGGGTCTTCGTAGTGTTCCAGGACGTGTTCTTCGTAAAGGTCTTGGTCGGACATCGCGGGAAAATCGTGTGGCGGAAGGTTGGTTTCGATTTAATTCTACGTTTGTTGTCAAAAAGGCATAAGCGGGGAGCGGGGAGGATGGAGGATGGAGGATGGAGGATGGAGGATGGAGGATGGAGGATGGAGGATGGAGTGCCCGCTCCCCGCTCCCCGCTTTTCCCCCTTGCACTGCGAATCCGAAAATTGTTAGCGGAAAGGCTCAAGATTCAATTCGCGGTTGCCAACAGGAGGCGAAGCCGATGCCCTACGGCGTATACATGTCCGCCTCCGGTGCTCATGCTCAGAGCCACCGGATGCAGGTGCTGAGCAATAATTTGGCGAACGTCGAGACGCCCGGCTTCAAGCCGCAGGAAACCGTCTTGCAAGCTCGCTTCGCTGAAATGATCGCCCAGGGGCAAGTCCCAGCCGGGCTTGGTGGGGCCGACGACATCGGCGGCGGCGTCACCATCCAGCCGACCGCGACCAAGTTCAGTCAAGGCGCGATGAAGTCGACCGGTCGCGATACAGACTTTGCCATCAACGACGAAGAATCGTTTTTCGTCCTGCAAAAAGGTGACCAGCAACTGCTTTCGCGGGCCGGAGATTTTCTTTTTGATTCGCAAGGCCGGATGATCAACACCGCCGGCGACCGGGTCTTGGGCAGCGACGGAACGCCAATCCAAATCGATCCGACGCAGTCCTTCACCGTCGCCCAAGAAGGACGCATTCATCAAAACGGAGCGACGTTCGAGCTGATGCTGGCCAAACCCAAATCGATGGGCGACGTGTCGCACTTAGGCGGCAACCAATTCAAACCAATGGCCCCGTTCGATCAAGTCGACGCGAAGTCTCGGAAAGTCGTTAACGGCATGTTGGAACAATCCGCGGTCAGCCCCACGTCGGCCATGATGGAACTGATTGAAACGTCGCGTGTCTACGAAGCCAACGTGCGAATGATCCAAAACCAAGACTCCGTCATGGGCACGCTGATCAGCCGCGTGCTGCAAAGCTGATCTCAGCCTTTCCTAGATCCTAACCCCTAAACCCTAACACCTGATTTTCTCATGAGTGTTCAAACGCTGTACACGGCCGCCACTGGCATGACGGCGATGGAAACCAAGTTGGACGTCATCGCCAACAACTTGGCCAACATCAATACGACCGGGTTCAAAAAGGACCGGGCCAACTTCGAGGATTTGTTGTATCGCACCGAGGTTTACCCGGGCGTGCAAGACAGCAGCCAAACCCCAACGGCGGTCGGCACGCAAGTCGGTCTTGGCGTGCGAGTGACCAGCACGCAAACCGATCACCGCCAAGGCACGTTGCAGCAGACCGGTCGCGAGCTTGACGTCGCAATCGAAGGCCGCGGGTTCTTGCGAGTGCTGGATCCGTCCAGCCAGCAGACGATGTACACCCGCGCCGGCAACTTGGACATCAATGCCAACGGACAACTGGTCATCGGATCGGCGCAAGTCGGACGCTTGATCGATCCGCCGATCACCATTCCGCAAGACGCGATGTCGATTCAAATCAGCGCCAACGGAGACGTGATGGCGCGTGTGCCGGGGCAAACCGAACTTGCCATTCAAGGCCAGATGCAACTTGCTCAGTTCGTCAACCCGGACGGCTTGCTGAAGGTCGGCGAAAACATGTACATGCAAACCGACGCCTCGGGTCAGGAACAACTCGGCGTGCCCGGTGACCAGGGCATCGGCACGCTGCGTCAGGGCAACTTGGAAGCGTCCAACGTCGAACCGGTGCAGGAATTGATCGACCTGATCACGACCCAGCGGGCGTTCGAGCTGAACAGCCAAGCCGTCCAAGCGGGCGACCAGATCATGCAAAACATCAGCAATCTGCGAAGGTTCTAGGTCGTTCGTTTCCGTAGCCTCGACACGCCGTGGCGAGGCCGAACAGCTCTGCTGTTCGATCCCATGCAGCGCTCCGCCACGGCGTGGCGAACCCACAAGTATGCCCATCATCCGCCTGCTATCGACGCTCGTCATCGCGATCACCCTCGCGTCGTCGCTGCACGCGCAGGTCACGTCGCTATTCGACGACGCTCACATCGACGGCGGCACCCGCTGGGCGTTTCGGACTCGTTCGCCGGTCACCGTTTCATCGCCGATCGTGCGATTGGGCGACATCATCGAACCGATGGTGCCCGACCAGGCCGGATGGCAACGCCTATCCGGCGCGGCGGTTGGCTTGGTGCCCATCAGCGGCGAAGCGATGACGATCCGTCGCGATCGATTGAACCAACTGATGCTGTCCGTCGAAGCGACGCCGCGAGTGATCGACTGGCATGGACCGACCGAGATTCACGTCGAATATAAAAAGCAAGTGGCACCGCCGGCCCAGCCGATTCAACCCGTCGCCTACCGAGCAGCAACGACGTCACCCGCGGCGTCACCAGCCATTGCACCGGAGCAAGGCGAGCCATCGACCGAAACGATCGCCACTGATGCCATGACCAAGGCGGACATCGACCGCATCGTTCACTGGGTCGAAGTGGCGATGAAGCAGTTTTACCCCGAGGTCGCGGCGGCGTACTCAATTCATGTTCCCGTCGATCAAATCGCGATCCAGCAGTTGCAATCGCTATTCGGCGTCAACAACATGATCGCGACGACGGAGATCGGCGAAGGCCCGGTCCACTTTTCATTGGTCACTCGCAAGGTCGGCGGTGAAGTCCAGGCTGAGATCGAATTGCATTTGACCGCGTACCCGAAAGTCGTCGTGCCCAACCGAAGCCTCGGCCGCGGCCAGCGGATCACGGCGGCGGACTTGGAATTGAAACCCTTTCCGCCGGACAAAATTGATCCGCAATCGGTCGTCGACATCGAATCGCTGATCGGTCAGGAAGTTCGCGGCAACGTTCGATCGGGGCGTCCGATATTGAACCAGGACGTCGGACCGCCGATCCTGATTCATCGCGGCGACTTGATCGAGGTTCGCGTGATCGGCGGCGGCGTCAACGTGTCCACCAACGCCAAGGCGCTCGGCGACGGCGCGGAGTCCGACTTGATCGAAATTGAAACGATGAACCCTCGTAAGCGTTTGGTCGCTCGCGTCGCCGATCACGGCACGGTCGAAATCATTACTCGCGCTCCACTTGTTCGCTGATGAAACGTCCGCTGATGAAACGATTCCAATTTTCGATGGCCGTTCTGTTCATTGTGGTCACGACCGGCGTGACGCTGGGCCAGTCCAGTTCCTTGATGAACGCGCCGATGCCGACGATGCAGTCGGCAGGTCCGCTGCAACGACTCGCGCCATTGCAGCCGCTCGGACCCACGGCGGGCGTGCCGCTGATGCCGGTCGGCGAATTGCCGGCGGCAGGGCCGTATCCTGATACGCCGCCGGTCTACATCGACCGTGCCAGTTGGACTTATCAGCCCGCCCCGCCGGTGCGAACGTTTCAGAAGAACGATTTGGTAACGATCCGAGTCGACGAGATCACGCGGGTGCTGGCCGACGGGCAAGTCAACCAGCGCAAGCAAACGCTGTACGAAACGATCTTGACCGACTGGGTCCGATTAACCGACTTTCGCTTGAGACCCGATCCGCAGGATAACGGCGATCCATCGGCGGCGGCGGAATCGAACAAAAACTTTCGCGCTCAGTCGAACATCGCCTCGCGAGAGTCGATGACGTTCAACATTGCCGCCACGGTCGTGGACATTCGCGCGAACGGGTCGTTGGTTTTGGAAGCTCGCAAGTCGATTCGGGTCAACGACAACCTGTGGGAAACGTCACTGACCGGCATTTGTCGCGCCCAAGACATCGCGCCAGACAATGTGGTCTTAAGCAAGGACTTGATCGACTTGGAAATCCACAAAGAAGACCGCGGCCATTTGCGGGACGGCTACAAACGCGGATGGTTGGCGCGGTGGTTGGACCGCTACGGACCGTTTTAATTACTTCGACAGTTCGATCGTTGTCGTAGGTTCGCCACGCCGTGGCGGAGCATTGCATCCCAGAACAGCTTTGCTGTTCAACCTCGCCACGGCGTGTCGAGGCTACGTCAAGGAACTCTTTTGTGCTGCGTTTCATCCTGACCATCGCCGTTTGCATCGTCGCGACGCCGTGCCACGCCGCGGGGCTGAAGCTGGGTGACATATGCCGTATCAAAGGTCAAGAAACAAACACGCTGCAGGGACTCGGCTTGGTCGTTGGACTTAAGGGCACCGGCGATTCGGACGCCGCGCCGACGGCGCGGCGCTCGCCCGGATGATGCAGCTGATGGGCGGCCCGATGGGCGTCGATCGCACCGGCAACTTGGACTTGGCCGACGTGTCCGAATCTCGCAACGTGGCGATGGTGTTTGTGACCGCCAAGGTCGGCGGCACGGGCGCTCAACCGGGCGACCTGATCGATGTTTCGGTCAACGCGATCAACGCAAAAAGTCTGGAGGGCGGAACGCTGATGCTGACGCCGATGCTGGGCCCGAGAGCGGACAACCCGACCGTGTACGCGATGGCGCAAGGACGTTTGAACGTGTCGGCCGATGGTCCGGCGACGACCGCGGTGGTGCAGGGCGGCGCAAAGGTCGAAACGGCAATCCTGGCCGAGTTCGAGAAGGATGGCAAGATCACGCTGATCCTGGAGAAGGACTTCGCCGGCTTCGACACGGCTCAGCGGATCGAGGACGAGATCAATAGCCTGTCTTCGTTGACCCTTGGCGATCCCGGGTCCGGCGGCGTCAGTCGTTCGACCCGATCACGGGCTCGCGCGATCGATCAATTGCACGTCGAGGTGGCGATCCCGGAACTCTACAAAGACAATCCGATCAAGTTCATTTCGTTCTTGCTAAGCACGACGATTCAAATTGCGAATCATTCCACGCGAGTCGTCATCAACGAACGCGACGGGGTCGTCGTGATCGGGAAAGACGTCGAGATCGCACCGGTATTGATCACGCATCGCAGCTTGCGAATTGAGGCGGGCGGCGCGGGCGGGTTCGTGCAGGTCAGTGACCAGGATGACATCCCGGCAAACGCGAAATTGAAAAGCCTGGCCGATGCATTGAACGCCTTGGATGTTCCGACGGTCGATCTGATCGCAATCATCAAGACGCTCAAACGCAAAGGTGACTTGTACGGCGAAGTGGTTTTTCAGTAACGAGCGGCAACTACGTAGCCTCGACACGCCGTGGCGAGGCTGACAAGCAAAGCTATGGATGGACAATGCAGTGCTCCGCCACGGCGTGGCGGACCTACGTTGGCGGCGTTCAACGAAGTCTACGAACCATTGGAAAAATAATACTATGGAACTACGACCCACCGGCGCGATGATGCCGCCTTCGATGCCTCAGCAGCCGCTGTCGTCGGCGACGCCCAACTTTGATGCCGTCGAAGAACCGTCGGAGATGCGCGAGGCGTTCACAGACTTTGTCGGACAAACCCTGTTCGGAAGCATGCTCGCGTCGATGCGAACGACCGTCGGCAAGCCGGCCTACATGCACGGCGGACGAACCGAAGAAGTCTTTCAACAACAGCTCGATCAACACATCGTCGAAGACCTTACCAAGTCGTCGGCCAGCTCGATCGCGGACCCGATGTTTGAACTTTTTAACTTGCAACGGAGATAGGGATGCAGTGGTCAAGCCGCGTCGAACATTACTTGAACGAGCTGGAAGAATGCGCGAATACGATTGACTTGGTTTTGGACGAGACTCGCGTTCACGCGGTCGCGGTCAAGCCCGGCGAAGTCGACGAGTCGACGCGTCAGTTGCAGGCGGCGCTGACGATTCTGGAAACAAAGATTGCCCAGCGAGATGTGCTGCTTCGTGACGACGACGCGCCGCCGGAGGGGTTGACGTTGGTCGCGAAACTTCGCAGCACCCTGCACGTCGACGACGAACGGTTGGCCCGTCGCTGCGAAACGATCGCCGGCACCATCGAAATGGCTCACACCCGCGCCGTGTCTCTGTTCGTCTGCCAGTATCACTTGGCAGACCTGACCGAAAATTTGGTGCGGGTGATGACTCGAACGGAAAAGCCGCAGACGTACAACGCCTCGGGGTCGAAGCAAAAACCGTCTTCCACCGGCTCTCGGGGCGGCGGACTGTTCGACGAAGCGGCTTAATACCACAGGACCAATGACTGACGGTTTTTGTCGTAGCTGATCCCGCCGGGGTTCAGTCGGTCCCAGTCAAAATCTGAACCCTGCGGGATCAGCTACGACACTTATTGTTCCTGCGGTCCTTAGAAAACGCATTCCCAAACCACAACGATCAACTACTATTGGGGCTCGTTCTTGGAAATCGTTTTCTCGCTGATAGTGAACCGCTCCATTGGCCGCTGCCCCGATTCGGATGTCGCACCCTTCAACGGCGGGATATTCCGGTGCGGCCGGGGCGATCGCGGTTCTGCCGTGGGCCGGTTTGAACGCGACCGAGCGGTCGGCCTGGATCGGGCTCCGCGCGACGCAACCGGAATTCGTGACGCCGTTCTATTCGTTGGACTTTTTTGACGCCATCCAGGCGGCTCGCGGCGACGTTCAGGTTGCCGTGATCCGAGATGGATCCGAGATCAGCGGCTTCTTTCCTTTCCACCGCATGGGCAAGACGGCCAAGCCGGCGGGGCGTTATTTCAACGATTCGCACAACGTGATCGCCCGACCCGGCACGGTGATTGACTGGCCGGTGTTGTTGAAAGCTTGCGGCGTGAAGTCGTATGACTTCCACGCATTGTCGGGGTCCGCGACCTCGATCGACCCGACGTCGTTTCACGGCACGACCGAATCGTTCAGCGCGGTTCTCGGTGATGACTCGCACGCCTTCTTGGCGTCACTTGAAAGTCAGCACAAGACGATCCGAAAGCAAGAACAAAAGACTCGCGCGATGATTCGCGATCTGGGACCACTGCGTTTGGAGTTTGATTGTCGTGACTCGGCGAACCTGCAAACGATGATCCAGTGGAAGCGAAACCAATACCGTCGCACGAACATTTTGGACCTGTTCACACCCGATTGGACGCGTCAAATGGTGACGCACTTGCATCAATCGAGCGGTCAGCCGATGCGCGGGTTGTTGTCAGTGTTGTGGGCAGGCGACACGATGGTGGCCGCTCACTTTGGCATGATCGAGGGCGGGCTGCTGCACTATTGGTTTCCGACTTACAACATTGCTCATTCGCGTTTCAGTCCCGGCACGGCGTTGTTCAAGCAAATCATTCGCGAGGGAACCGATCACGGGCTGACATGCATCGACATGGGTTACGGCGAACAACCGTACAAGCGAAAGCAAACCGACACGATCACGACGGTTCGTTATGGCACGATCACGAACTGTCCGTTGCACCGGAGCTGGTGCCGGATGCAGTTGGCGATGGGCAAGCTGGTCAAGCAGATGCCGATGAAGCAATCGCTGAAGCGGCTGTTGCGAAAAGTCCAGCCCAACGCGGGCATTGGAAAGCTTGGTTAGCAATGCGTGGACAACAACTGACGTAGCCGATCCCGCCAGGGTTCAGTCCGGCCTGAACCCTGGCGGGATCAGCTACGGTAAGTCAGTCCGGAAATGATCAAGCGATGCTAAGCCGATCTAACTTGCGACTTGCTTTTGGCCATTTGTTTGGCGGATTCGCATCGAGATGATTTTCGCTCGGTTGGCTTCCAGGATCTCGAACTCGGCGTCGCCGATCGTTAGCTGCCGGCCGACCTCGGGGATCTCGCCGGTATGGAACAACACGAAGCCGCCAACGGTTTCGTAGTCGTCGCTTTCGGGCAGGTCCCAGTCGGTCACTTCGTTCAAGTCGTCGATCATCACGCGGCCGTTGACTTCGACCGTTTCTTCGTCGATCACGGTGATGCGGACCTCTTCGTCCTCGTCCGATTCGTCGACGATTTCGCCGACGATTTCTTCCAGCGCGTCTTCGATCGTGACCACGCCGGCGGTTTGGCCGAACTCGTCGACGACGATCGCCATGTGGCTGCGGCTGTGCAGGAATTCCCGAAGAATCAATTCGACGCTGCGGTGATCAGGCACCGTCCAGGGACGCCGCATGATTTCGGTCAGTTGTTTTTCGGGCGTTGAACCGTCTACCAGAAACGGCAACAAGTCCTTGACGTACAACACCCCGACGACGTTATCGAGCGTTCCGGAGTAGACCGGAAAGCGTGTCCGGCCGGCTTCGACGACGTTGGCAAGCACTTCGTCCCAACCCCAAGCCACGTCGATTGCATCGACGTCGCCGCGGGGCGTCATGATGTGACCGACGTTGTCTTCGTGAAGCGTCATCACCCCCTGGATCATCTCTCGGACGCCGGGGCCGAAGTAGCCTTCGCGAGTGCCCGCGGTAACGATCATGCGGATTTCGTCTTCGAGTTGTTCTTCGTCCTCGTCTTCGTTTTCGGCCGTGCCCATCAACCGCCGCGCGAATCCTTCGACGAATCGCCCGGGGGCCGACAGCGGACTCATCACGATCGACAGTGCTTTCCAGAACGGCCACGTGTGGAACAGCACCGGCGTTGACGCGAACCGCGTCACGGCGGTGGGAATCCAAACGTGGATCAGCATCATCAACACGCCCGCACCGACACCCCAGGCGGCCAACCGTGACGGTTCCGTCACGCCCGGCGCACTAAAGATTGCACCGGAGCCGGCGACCAAGAACGTGACCGTGCCCATCATGCGAAGGTAAGCGCTGCCTGCGATCGCGGCGTCCTGATGGTCCAGCACATTGCCGAAGCGATCGCGGTTCTTTCGTAGTCGGCAATAAACTTCCAACGAACGGCCCGCGAAGCGATCGAGCAGTTCGCCGCCCAGGCCACCGATGCTGCTGAGGATGAAGCCGAACAGCGACACCGACCACCACTGCCAAGTCTCGGTCATTGCCCGGTCTCCGGTGATTCGGCGGCTTCAAGATCCGCACCAAAGCGAACGATGTCTGGAACGCCCAACCCCGTCATCACGTCGTGCTCGGCCGATCGCATGGCCGATCGGTCATCGTCGTCGTGATCATCCATGCCGCAAATGTGAAGCGTTCCGTGAACGATGTAAAGCAGCAATTCGTGCGCGGCGGACCAACCGAGCTGCGATGCTTTTTCGATCGCCGTGTCGACGCTGGCAACCAATTCGCCCTCGACGAAGTCGCCATCGGCCGAGTAACCAAAGCTGATCACGTCGGTGGCCCAGTCGTGTTGCAAGTGCTTGGCGTTGATGTCGCGGATGGTGGCATCATCGGTGATGCGAATGCCAACGCTTCCGCGGCTAAAGCCTTGATGAGCGGCCGCAGCGACGACGGCGGCAATGATCGCTTCGTCATCGATGACGGCGGGATGAGTGAAGCGAAGACTGGGAGGCTCCACGCTGATTTCAACTTCGATGGGGGGCACGTTTTTTCAGGTCAGGAAGTGGTGGATAAACAAAAAATACTTTGGCTGCCCTCTGCCCCAACGCCTGACTCGCTGACACTCGCAGGATTTGAAGGAGAGGGCAGCCAGAACGCAGCGGTGTTCCTGAACGCATGGTCTAAGCGGATTGTTGGCCCGGGTACTTCACCCGCGCGTGGTAGATTGCGGTCAGCGATTTGACCAGCGATCGTCGGATCAGGTCGAGTTGTTTGAACGTCAGCCCGCACTCGTCGAATTGGCCGTCGCCCATTTTCTTTTGCGAGATCGCTTCGACCAAGTTTTGAATCCGCGACGGCGTCGGATCGACCAGCGTTCGACTGGCGCTTTCGACGGTGTCGGCCAGCATCATCACGGCGGCTTCCAACGTTTGCGGTTTCGGACCGGGGTAACGAAAGTCTTTGTCGTTGACGGTTTCGCCGTTGGGATCTTCTTCGCTGCGACGGGCCGCCTCGCGATAAAAATACTCAACCAACGTCGTGCCGTGGTGTTGCAAGATGAAGTCGATGATCGGCTCGGGCAAGTGATGGCTTCGCGCCAAGTCGGCACCATCCTTGACGTGTGCGATGATGACCAGCGTCGACATGGCCGGCTGCAACGAATCGTGTTGGTTGACGCCGGCGGATTGGTTTTCGATGAAGTATTCCGGCTTGAACATCTTGCCGATGTCGTGGAAGTACGTCGCCGACGCGGACCAACAATCCATTCGCGCCGATCGCGTCGGCGGCGGCTTCGGCGATCGAGGCGACGTTGATCGAGTGATTGTAAGTGCCCGGCGCACGCTGAGCCAAACGACGCAGCAGCGGGTGGCTGGCGTCGCCGAGTTCCAGCAAGCTCAAGTCCGTTTGCACGCCAAAGCCTTTTTCGACCAGCGGCAACAACGGCGTCATCGCGGCGGCGGAAACCAGGATGCAAAATCCCGCCCACAAAGCTTCCTGGATCAAGCCCAGCACCACCATGTCGAACTGCGGGCCGCGGTAAAGCGGTTCGATGCCCGCGCCCGGCGCGCCGGCGGACAACGTTTGTCCGGTCACGATGCCGACGCCGACGACGGTCAACACCGTGATCACCGCAGACGTCAAACCGACGGCCAACAGGTGCGTTCGGGTGCGGATGCGACCGAGCAACAAGATGCAACTGGTACACGCCGCCGATACCGTGACCAGTTCGGCCAAGTCGGTGCCCAAGAACAACGTCGTGCTGACACAGGCGGCCGCCATCAGCAGCAACGCCAGTTCGCGTCCGTACACGACGCCGGTTAAGATCGACGCCATCACCAGCGGCACCAATTCGCCTCGCCAACGATCGCCCGAGACCCAGTACGCCAACCCGATCGCGACCACCATCGTGCCGAGCAATCGGGCCAGCCGAAATTTATTCAGCAGCAAGCGTCGATCGTCGACGAACCAGATGTACGACGCACACAACAGATAAAGCGCGGCGATCATGCCGCCGTACGCGACCATCCGCGCGAACTTATCGACCCAACGCATCCGCGAAATCAGCTCGATCCATTCTCGCGAGAGCAACCGAACTTCTTTTTCGCTGAGCACCTTGCCGGCTTCGGCTAGCGGTTTCGAGTCGCCGTATCGGTACACCGTCATGACGGGCTCGACGGCGGCGGCGGCTTTGACGCGAGCTTCTTCGCTCATCTCGTCGTCGTACTGAAGCGTCTCGTACTTCGGCAGCCGCTCGACGATCCAATCGCTAATCATCGCCGCGACTTTTTGGCTGTCCTCGGCCGGAAACTTGGTGCGAAATTGTTCTCGCAACCGTTTCGTCATCGCGACACCGGCTTGGGCGATCAACACGTCGCTGATCTCGACGAACTCGACTTCATCGGGGCGGCCGACCGGGTAAACGCGAACGCGTTCCTGGCTGCCCTGGTCGATGCTGTGTTGCAGTTGGTTGATCAAACCGTTTTTGTAGTTGTCCCGCATCGCGATCTCGATCGCTTCGTCCAACTTTTTTAGTTCCGGATCGTCAGCCAGAACGGTCTTCAACATCGAGAAGCGTTTGACGGGCGTGTCATCAGGATCGGTTTCGTCGCCGTCGAAAAATTCGGCGAACGCGATCCGACCTTCTTCGCTTAGCTGATCAAACGAGGGCGACGTAAAGATCGGAAAGACTTTGTTGCGAAGCGCCGCGCGAAGCTCGTCCATCGGCTGAGGACGGTTGCGATAGAACGCCAGTTGTTCACGACGCTTGCGATCCTGAAGCGCCTTGGTTTCGGTTTCGTTGGGGACCTCGAACGTGACGCGGCTGATCAGGTCTCGCGCCGGAATCGCGCCCAAGCGATACGCAAAGGGCGGATGCCAGGTCTGGCACAGCAGCAGCAACAGCACGCCAGCGGCGACCGCAATGCCGACTCGCGTGGACACTTCGGCCTTGTCGCTCTTTTCCCACCACAGGATCCAGCGAGGACGTTGCGCCGAGCGACTCGACACGTTCGGCTCGGGTTCGATTTTTGGTTGCACCGCTCATGGCAGTTCGTTCAGCGTGGATGTTCCGGCGCGGTCGCGCCGGAACAAATCAACCCTGTCCGTGAGTCACCCCTTCTTTGCGATCGTCTTCATCGTAGGCTTCGACAATTCGCTGGACCAATTTGTGACGGACGATATCGCTGGCTTTCAAACGAACGGTGGCGATCGCGTCGATGCCGGACAGCCGGCGAACGGCGTCGTGCAGACCGCTGGTGACGCCGCGGGGCAGGTCCAACTGAGTGGCATCGCCGCTGACGACCATTTTGCTTTTTTCGCCCATTCGAGTCAGAAACATTTTCATTTGGGCCACGGTCGTGTTCTGGGCCTCGTCCAAAATGATGAACGCATCGCTAAGCGTTCGGCCTCGCATGTACGCCAGCGGGATGACTTCGATCACGTCCTGTTCCATCAGCGCGAGCCTGGTTGTAGTCGACCATTTCGCCGAGCGCGTCCATCAGCGGCCGCAGGTAAGGATTTAGTTTGGCGCGTAAGTCGCCCGGCAGGAAGCCCAAACTTTCGCCCGCCTCGACCGCCGGACGAACCAGCACGATTTTGCGAATCGAACCCGAGCGCAAGGCCTCGACCGCCATCGCGACGGCCAAGTACGTTTTTCCGCAGCCAGCCGGTCCGGTCGCGAACGTCAAGTCGTGGCCCCGGATGGCGTCGACGTAGACGGCTTGGCCGGGCGTTCGCGGCTTGATTTTGCGGCCAGCGTGCTGAATCTGGATCTCGTCGCCGGACACGCCGGTCGGAGCGTCGGGTTCCAGGATCGCGCCTTCCTCGAACGCGGCCTTATTGACGTCGCTGGCGGAAAGCTCGCCCGTTTTGCGGCAGATGAAGCGAAGCTTCTCGAGCGTCCGCAAGGCTTTTTGAACGTGCTCTTCTTCACCAGCGATTTTGACTTCGCCGTTTCGGTGCGTGATCGCGACGTCAAACAACCGCCGAAGTTTGCGGATGTTCTGGTCGCGAGGACCAAACAATGCCAGAATTTCAGAAGGATCGGTGATCGAAAGCGAAGCTTCGGTCATGCGGGAACGCCCGGAGGAATGGTGATGGTTAACGATGAATTGTACGCGGTAGGCCGACGGTCGGCGCGGAGCAAAACGTAGGTCCGCCACGCCATGGCGGAGCATCCACGGTCGTGAACAGCAAAGCTGTTCGGCCTCGCCACGGCGTGTCGAGGCTACGGCGGGCCGATGCAGCCAACAGCCTACTTCAGCCCCCCACGCCGACCGCAAAGCAAACGTACGCCGGCACGATCGCTGCGATCAGCGAATCCGTCACGTCCCAGACGCCGCCTAGGCCGGGCAACAGGCTGCCGCTGTCCTTCGCACCGCTGTCTCGTTTGATCAGCGATTCCGCCAAATCGCCGATCATTCCCGCGATCGCGAGCAGCGGGCCCAGCAGCAGCGCCCCGACGATCGGATCGCCCAGCCGATCAAACGGTAGCGATAAAACCGGCCCCGGGTCGGCGCCGGCGATGGCGGGAAAAAGCCACTGCAAGCAAGCGAACGCGACGATCGTAGCGGTTGCGATGCCCCCGGCCGCCCCCTCGCGAGTCTTCCCAGGACTCAGCCGCGGCACCAACTTGTTCCGCCCCAGCGATTTGCCCGTGAAGTAAGCCCCCGCGTCGGTCGACTTCGTCACCGCGATCATCGTGATCAGCGCCGCCAGCCCCCAATTCCCGCTGCCGAGCGTTCGCAGCCCGACCAGCATCGCCATCGGCAGTCCGACGTACATCGACACGAACACCGACCCGCAAGTTCGCTCGATCGTGCCCGGTTTTCCTGCAAAGCTTTGATGCTTGACGAAACGCCGCATCTCGCGAACCAAAATCAGGAATACCGCCGCGACCGCGCCGACCACGATCCATCCCAGTCGCCCGATCGCATCGCCGGCCGGATAGACGCCGCCAAAGATCGGCCACACGATCGGCACGACCGCCGACGCCGTGATCATCCCCGCGCCGATCATGGCGTCGGAGCGTGCGACCTTGTGACCGCTGATGCCGACCAGCTTGGCCACGTCATGCGCAGTGCCCAGCGCAAAGAAAAACAACAATGGCAACAACCAAAGTCCTTCCGCACCCGCAACCGAATGATTCGCGTCGGCGTAAAGCAACAGCCCGACAACGGACAAAAGAATGGCGGAAGTGCGCAGGCGATCGATTAACAAGGCAAACGGTTCGACAAGAGGGATTGGGATTCCAAGAATGAAAGCCAACGACGGCGAAGCATCGCGTGATCGATAAGTGACAAATTTACCGTAGCTGATCCCGCCAGGGTTCAGTCAGATTTACCGTAGCTGATCCCGCCAGGGTTCAGTCCGGTCTGAACCCTGGCGGGATCAGCTACGTCAGTTGTTGTTCACGCGAGTGCTAGGCCGCGATCTCGGCCAGCCGCAACGCTTCGGCCAAGGCTTGGATTTGCTGCAGATCGAGCTCTTCGGCTCGCACCGTTTCGCCGTGACCCAGTTCGGCCAAGACCGCGTCGACCTGCGGCTTTTCCAAGCGGCCCTTCATTGCGCTGATGACGACGCTGCGAAGGTACTTTCGTCGGTGAAAGAATAACGCTCGCGTCGTCGCGTGAAAGTGTTCCAGGTCCGAAAACTTCGCGCGACGTTCGGGGCGATAGTCCAGCCGGATGATCGACGAGTCGACTTTCGGGCGAGGCCAAAACACGGTCGGCGGTAGCACGCGGACGACTTGCACGTCGCACAACGATTGCACCCAAACGCTCAGCGCGCCGTAGTCCTTTGTCCCCGGCGTCGCCATCATCCGGTCGCCGACTTCTTTTTGGATCGTGATCACCATCACGTCCGGCGTCGGCGTTTCATGAAGCAGGTTGCTGACCAGCGGCGTCGCGATCGCGTAGGGCAGGTTCGCGACCAGCATGAAACGAGACTTTTCGCCCAGCCGCGATTTTGCGTCGCGAATGTTCTCCATGATCTCCGGCCGCAGCGTGTTCTTGTTCTTCAGTGCGTCGCCGTGGATCATCTTGACGTTCGGCCGACCGTACAACTCTTCGCTGGCCATCTGAAACAAATTGTTGTCGATCTCGACGGTCAACACCGCACCGGCTTGATCGGAAAGCCGCGACGTCAGCGATCCGACGCCCGTGCCGACTTCCAACACGACGTCATCCTGCGTGATCTCGGCCGACCGCGCGATCAGGTCCACCAGGTTCAGGTCGATCAAAAAGTTCTGACCAAAACGCGCGACCGGACGCAGCCCCGCCGCGGCGAGTCGTTGGGACAGATAAGTCGCGGTCTGGCGAGGCGCTTGCATGGGTTTCAGAGCTTGATCGTTGGATGCGGGCAATCGTACAAGAATAGCTGATCGCTTCGTTTTGAAACGCCGGCTTCGACGCTACAACTTTTTGATCGCTTTAAGCGCCAGTTTTGGTACCGATTTTTTGATCGCGGTCCAGTCGGCGACCGCGTCCTTTTTTGGCCGGACGACGAAGTCATAGCCCGCGGGCAGTTGGTCTTGCTGGGTCCGAAAGCTTTCGCGGATCAGTCGTTTCCATCGGTTTCGCACGACCGCGTTGCCGGTCTTCTTTGGAATCGTGACGCCCAGTCGTGCCGGCAAATCGACATGCGCTGCTTCGCGGCGGATCGCGAACATCACCAGCACGCCGTCGGCCGCGCAGCCGCCACGCCGCATCGCGACGGTGAACTCGCGACCCTTGACGACTCGCTGTGACTTGCCGAACAGGTACTTCATTTCGTCCGTCTTCAAAACGAAATTCCTTCGCGCAGGCTGATCGGATTGCGAGCCTCGAATTGCTCGATCAGTTTTTGCGATTCTTCGTCGATGGCTTTGGGAGTTTGAATCTGGATCAGGACCAGCAAGTCGCCCGCTGAACCGTCGCGGTGCTTGACGCCTTGGCCTTTCAGACGCAGTTTCGATCCGCCAGCGGTACCCGGCGGGATCGACATCCCGACCGTTCCCGCCGGCGTCGGCACGTCGACTTTTGCACCCAGCACGGCTTCGCCGATCGACACGGGCAAGGTGACTTCCAAGTTCTTTCCGATCCGGCGAAAGTGTGGGTGAGGCGAAACGTCGATGACCAGGATCAAGTCACCGTTGGGGCCGCCGTTGGGCGATTTGCCGCCGCGATCACGAAGCCGAATTTTCGATCCCGATTCGACGCCCGGCGGAATCGTGACCGCGATCTTTTCATTGGTGCCGTCGCCCGACTGCAAATAGAACTCGGTCTTGCCGCCACGAACGGCCGTTTCCAGCGGGATGCTGAGCTCGTGCCTTGCCGTCGCGCCGGGCTGGGGAGCCATCGGACGGCCGCCGCGTCCGCGTCCGCCGCCAGCGCCCCCAGAACCGCCTCCGCCCATCATTTGTTCAAAGAAGTCGCCGAAGCCGTCAAACTGAGCGCCGCCGCCGCCACCGCGTCCTCGTTTGCCAAAAATTTGTTCCAGGTCCAGCCCCTCGAACCCTGCGCCGCCGGCACCCGGGCCGCCAGCACCGGGCTGGTATCCGGTGCCGCGGATTTTTTCAAAGTCCGCCCCGTAACGGTCATAGGCGGCGCGTTTTTCTTCGTCGCTGAGGACGTCGTAGGCTTCTTGGATGCGTTTGAATTTGTCCTGCGCCGACTTGTTGTCGGGATTTTTGTCAGGGTGAAACTTCAGCGCCAGCTTTCGATGCGCCTTCTTGATCTCGTCCTTGGTGGCCGAACGAGAAACGCCGAGAGTCGAGTAAAGGTCGTCTGCCACGTAAATGTCTTGCGAAGCGGAAAGAAAGTCGAAGGTGCCAAGTTGGCACAAAATGGCGAATCCGAAAAGGAGAAGCAAACGCCGGACCTGCCAGCGTGCCCTGCCGTAGCCCTGACACGCCGTGGCAGGGCCGAACTGCTTTGCAGTTATTGGATTCTTGGATGCTCCGCCACGGCGTGGCGAACCTACAAAGCGTCGCCCAAAAACTTTTCCTATTGACCGTTTCCTCTCGATGGGAACAATCAAGGCATCGGTGGAGGCGAGGATTGCCTTTTCCGACGGCGGTGGAACCGTCGTGAAACCAATATTACTGCGATGTGCACGGAGGCCATCATGCGTCACGGGATTTCTAGCGTTCCCTCGTCGGTCAATCAGTCGGTCGGATTCTCTTCTTCCACCGATGCCGCGTCCGGGAAAAGTTCCCTTCGGCAAATTCTGCCCTCCGCCCGAT
Source organism: Pirellulaceae bacterium (assembly GCA_963836865.1). Taxonomy (GTDB): domain Bacteria; phylum Planctomycetota; class Planctomycetia; order Pirellulales; family Pirellulaceae; genus Rubripirellula. The sequence goes on from CAWILC010000009.1 coordinate 301,171, forward strand.
TCACCAAGTCCGGCGACGCCACGTTCACGTCCATCGCCGACGATGTCACAAACGCCATGCCCGGCGACTTGGTCATTTACCGGATCGGCAAAGACGACCCCGCTAAGTTGGTCGCCCACGCGATGGCTCGCGGCGTGTCGGTAATCTTGACCGAACAATTGTTGCCCTGCCCGGTGCCCCAGTGCATCGTCGGCGACGTCGAAATGGCCATGGCATCGATCACCGCGGCGCGACTCGGTCGCCCCGACCGAAAGATGTTGACCATCGGCGTGATCGGATCGGCCGGCAAGACAACAACCACGCTGTTGATCGCGACGCTGCTTCGCGGTTGCGGCGTCCGCGCGGGCTATCAAACCGATCTGGGGTCGCACGACGGCACGTTGCAAACCGTTGCACCGGAGTCGATCCCCAGCAACGCCGGGCTGGTCCAATGGATGGCCGAAGCCGTCGATGCCGGATGCCAAGCCACCGTGATCGAACTATCCGACGACGAAGCTCGCTACGGTCACTACGACGCGGTCGAATTCGACCTGGTCGTCGTCTCTGGTGCAACGACTGGTAGCACCGATTTTGGACCGTCGGCGATCGAGTGCGTGATCGAACGGATGACCGACGAAGCCGTCATCGTCGCACCGGCCGACGACGAAAAAGCGATGACCATCATCCGCAACGCCGACGTCAAAGTAGTCACCTACGGCGTCCGCAAAGCCGCCGACGTATCCGTCAAGATCATCGACCAATCCGGCGGCATGTCGACGTTGCTGGTGACGCACGATGATACGACCGCGGCGATGGAAACGACCCTTTGCGGCGGCGCGATGGCGGCCAACCATGCCGCCGCGATCGTGGTCGGGTTGCTGTTAGATCAACCGCTGACCGAAGTCATCGAATCAATCAGCACCCTGCGAACCATTCCCGGCCGCGGACAAAAACTTTCGCGTTACGGTCACGCCAGCGTCGTCATCGATGCGGCCGGTACGCCCGACCGCGCCGCCGGCGCGATGCGGACGTACCGGTCGCTAAAATCAAACGGCCGGCTTTGGTGCATCTTGGCCATCGACGGCGGCGAAGAAGCGACGACGTTGGCCCGATACGGAACGCTGGTTGAACGCTTCGCCGATCGCGCGATCCTGGTCAGCCAACCGGACGCGAAGTCAACATTCTTGGCCGGTTCGCACGCCGTGCTTGATGGCGTCGAAAAGTGCGCGTCGCTGCGGTTGGTCGCCGACCAAAATCGCGCGATCCGCTGGGCGATCAACGAAGCCGGCCCGAACGATACGATCCTGGTCATGACCGGGCGGCGGCATCAAACGGCAAAGACCACGCGGACCGAGTTGCAACGGATCGAAAAGATGGTCGAAAAGGAATGGGACAAAGCCGACCAAGCGGACCCCAAGCCGATCTTCAAGGTCGTTGGCTAGAACCAGACGCCGAGTCCGCTTGCGCGATTTTCACGTCGGGACTTGAATCGGACCGTGGATCAATTCGGGCGGCCACTCGGCCGTCCGTGACGAATCCAAACGTTTCGATTTCGGCCATCGTTCGAGGTCCGATGCCGGCGATCCGCTGCATTTCCGACACCGATCCGAAAGGGCCGCGTGACTTGCGGTCCGCAATGATTCGCCGCGCCATCACCTCGCCGATGCACGGCATCAACGACAGCTCGCGCCAAGTCGCCGAATTCATATCGATCCGCAGGTCCACTGACTGCGTCGATTCTAAAGGCGGGTCAGTCCGGCGGCTCGAAACGCAAGCGGAGATCGCGATCGCTGTCATCGCTAGCAGTAAGAAATACTGCGCGGCACGTAGACCGAACGGCGAACGTCTTTCCGCCGCCACGCAGGATGACTCGACGCCCGCGCCCGTCGCGGTCATGCTGGTAAATTCCATCGCCATCGCACGTCCTTGGTGATCCATTTTCCGTGGACGCGATTATCAACCCGTCAAACGTACCCTCGCAAGTGTTTTTGAACTGATGATGAAAGATTATGACAGCGTCGTACCCAACGACGCGATGGAAAATGATTTGCGAGCATTAGTACGGTTGGCGATCGCGGAAGATTTACGAGACACCGTCGATTGGACAACGGTCTGCTTGATCGATCCCGACGTCCGCGGCGGATGCCAAATTGTCCCGCGAAAAACGGGCATTTGTGCCGGCATCAAATTGTTGGCATGGCTCGTCGACGAATTCGACGCGGACTTAAATTGTCAAACGCATCTCAACGACGGCGAGACGATGAGTCCCAAAGTTGCAATTGCTAGCATCGAAGGAAATGTTCGCGATTTATTGACCGCCGAGCGAACGATCTTGAACGTTTTGTCTCGATTGTGCGGCATCGCAACGCTGACCAAGTCTTATGTGGATGCGATCGCGGGCACGAAGTCGCGTTTGTATGACACTCGCAAGACGACGCCGGGTTGGCGATTGATTGAAAAGTATGCGGTCCGTTGCGGCGGCGGGAACAGTCATCGCAGCGGCTTGCATGATGGATTTTTGATCAAGGACAACCACTTGGCGCTGGCCGGTCGTGACGGGGTGCCGATGTCCGCCGGCGATGCGGCGCAGCGGGCGCTGCAGTGGCGGGACAGTCAGGTCGAACGGATGCGTGCACCGTCGATGGTCGAGATCGAAGTCGACTCGCTGGACCAGTTTCGCGACGTGTTGCCGGTCGGCGCGGACATCATCTTGCTGGACAACTTTTCGCTCAGTGATTTGTCCACGGCCGTCGCGATCCGAGATCAGTCGTTCCCCGACGACGGGCCCGACCGTGTCGAGTTGGAAGCGTCCGGAAACGTCAAGATCGATACCATCGCTGCGATCGCGGCAACTGGCGTAGACCGAATCAGCAGCGGCGCGCTTACCCACCAAGCCCAATCTTTGGACCTGGGTTTTGACTGGTACGACGTAACGGCAAGCTAGGGTTCCGACAGATGCGGTGTTTTTTCGTCCATGTCCTGATGTTGGACGTGTCCCGAAGGTGGACGGACGCCGGATCGTTCGACACGCCCATGCTTTCGCCTCGCCATGCAAACTCGCTCACCAATCACGACCCAGCGCCGGTGGTGGGATGTATTGCAGCCGACTTTGGACGCCGCTGCCGTCCTGGCGTCGCTTGCCCTGGTGAAATGGTTTTCGCGTGGCGTCATCGACGAGATGGCCGTTGCGACCGGCATGATCACGGTGGTCGTGTTCCTGTTGACGTCTCAATTGACCGGCTTTCATCGCCGTTCCGACATCGGCACGCCGGATCGTGAACTGACTCGGTTGATCGCGACTTGGGCGATCACGGTGATGGTGATGGCGGTGTTGGCGTTTGCGACGCGTTACGGCCAGCATTTTTCTCGCGCCGTGGTTCTGGCTTGGATCACGATCGCACCGGCAATGATCGGGCTGGGCCGGATGTGCCAACGCATTGTCCAGTACGGGCTGCTGCGTCGTGGCGTCGGGGTTCGACGAGTCGCGATCGCGGGGCTGAACGATCTAGGTTTGCAAACGTATCGCAACATCAACGGCGACCCGTCGTTGGGTTTGCGGATGGTTGGCTTCTACGATGACCGCACGGGTGGTCGCAACGATGGGGGTCGCAACGGAGGCGATGACGATGATTCCGACAAGATGATGCCGGCGGCCGACGAAGTGCTGGCGGGATCGCTGACCGAAATGATCGCGAAGGCTCGCGCGGGCCAGATCGACACGATCCTGATCACGCTTCCGATGCGAGCCGAAGAACGGATCCGTTACTTGCTGGATCAGCTAAGCGATTCGACGGTGTCGGTTTACATCGTGCCTGATTTTTTCGTGTTCGAGCTTTTGCACTCGCAGTGGACCAGCATGGGCGGTTTGCCCGCGGTCAGTGTGTTTGAAAATCCGCTTTACGGCGTCGACGGCGTCGTCAAACGAGTCGCCGACATCGCGATCGCGACGTGTGCGCTCGGCGTGGCGGCAATCCCGATGGCGGCCATCGCGTTGGGCGTCAAACTGTCATCGCCCGGGCCGGTCTTCTTCCGTCAGCGGCGTTACGGATTGGACGGACGCGAAATCCTGGTTTGGAAATTTCGTTCGATGCGAACGTGCGACAACGGCCCGGTTGTCAAACAAGCCACCAAGAACGATCCGCGAATCACTCGCCTGGGCGGCATCCTTCGCCGAACCAGCCTGGACGAACTGCCGCAATTGTTCAACGTGATCGAAGGCACGATGTCATTGGTCGGTCCGCGTCCGCATGCGGCCGCGCACAACGAGGAATATCGCAGCCTGATCCGCGGCTACATGTTGCGGCACAAGGTCAAGCCCGGCATCACGGGACTGGCCCAAGTCAACGGTTGCCGCGGCGAAACGGAAACGTTGGACAAGATGCAGGCCCGCGTCGACTGGGACCACCGCTACATCCGAAGCTGGTCGGTGTGGCTAGATCTAAAGATCCTGTTCCAAACCGTCTTCGTGGTTTTAAAACGAGACGAAGCGTACTGATCGCCAATCAGGTGCTGGAGTTGACGATGGCTGGACTTTCTAATTTGGAAATCTCGCGTGTGATTCGGTTGGCTGTGCAATTTAGATTCGTCTGACCAAGTCTTTCCCAACTTCATAGCGAATGTCGTCGTCGGTGGCGGCGAAGTAAGCGTCGATGCCGCGTTCACGCAAGGCGAAGTCGCGAGAACCGTCCGAGGTGACGGCCGCTAAAAGATCGTCGACGAGAGTTTGCATCCGCTGGCCTACCGTGTGAGCCGTGTCTGTCCAGACGGCGATCAGCTTATCAGGATCGGTCTTGCCGGCGATCGTCGTGAGAACGTCGGAGATGATCAGGTCGTCGCCGTCACCGCCGTCGAGCCGATCGGAACCACGTCCACCGACCAACACATCGTTGCCTTTGCGGTCATACAAACGGTCGTCGCCGTTGCCCCCGTCGAGGTAATCGTCGCCGCCGCCACCGTGAAGTTTGTCGTCGCCGTCGCCGCCGAAAAAGCGGACTGGAATCGTCGAACGGATGTCGCCGTAAAAGTCGTCTTCGCCTCGACCACCATACGCCTCAATCCGGCTGAGGTTGTCATAGATTGCTCGACGTCGTGTGGTCAGACCCAGACGGATGTCGACGGAGATACTGTTGGGTTTGTTGCGAATGGTGTCGAATCGAATTTGGTCGTCGCCGCCGCTGCCGCCGATCACCAAGATAAACATTCCTGGATTGGCTGGGTCGGGGAGTAGTTGATCCTGTTGGATTTCGATCGTCGTCGTCATCGTGCCGGTTCCGTTATCGCTGTCACGGGTTGCGACGGTGACGGTGTACGTGCCTGGTCCGTCGGGTACGAAATGGAATGGCTGGCCTGTTCCAGCGTCAATTCCGCGACCGCTGGCGTCTTTGACTTCCCAGGTGTACTGAATCGTTGCATCGGTAGGAGCGTCGGCGACGTTCGCGCGGAACTCGATCGTTTGACCACTCACGCCCGCAGGACTGGACGTGATCGCGACGGTCCTTGTCACGGGCGGATCAACAGTCGAGCCGCCTCCGCCGTCGCTCGGTGGAAGACCGTCGGGGGTCCAGGCGTCGGTCGTCACCGTCGACGTGGCCGCGTCGAGTAACCACTGGGTCATCGGAGGCGGCGTGGTGGCGAACAACTGCGCACCAAGTATTTCACCGTCATCGAGACTTGGATGATTGCGGCCCGAGCTACTGACTACGTTCGTGCCTTTCCCACCGTCGACGCGATTGCGTCCGCTGCCACCGAGCACGATGTCGTTGCCGTCATTGCCACTGACTCGGTCGTCGCCGACACTGCCCAGCAGAATGTCATCACCCTCGTCGCCCCGGATCGTATCCTCGCGGAAGTCGAGATCGTTGCCCGTCAACTCGGGAGATCTCATGAACATTTCTTCGTTGATGTCGCGACCAGTCATGGCGTAGTGGTCCAACCGCAAATCGAGCGGGGTGGACGGGGCGTCGATCATACGTGGTGCGAGGATCGCGGCATGATCGCCCATGACAATGTCGTTGCCCGCGTCACCGTCGATGTCGTCGTTGCCGATGTTCCAGCTGGCATCGACTTTGCCGTGACGTGCACCTTGTGACAATCGTTCGCTCGTCTCCGCCGCTCGGGCGAGACGACCACCCGTGGTAAGAACGTTGACCGGGATTTTGGCGTGATCGCGCATTTCCATTTGTTCGAGCAGGTCTTTCAGATGAACTTCCAACGCAAATTTCTCAGCGTCGTTGGTCGGTGCGGTCAACACCAACGGCATCACCAGGACGCCGTCGTCACCGATCACGATGTCGTTTCCGGTGCCCGCGCTGATTTCATCGTTGTCGATGTTGCGATCCATTTCGCCAACGTATTCGATGCGGTTCAGTGGCGTGCGGGCGTCGAGCATCGCATTGATGTTGACCACCCTTGATGATCGACGTTGCGCTGAACGGGTTGCGGCCGCGTTGGCTTGGGTTTGCAGTTGGGTTTCGATCGCTTGCAATTCTGTGGTCGTCAGACCTGGGGTCACGACCGTCTGCGGAAGATCGGATGCGGTTCCCGTGACGATCGGTGCCAACACCCGCGCGTCGCCGCCGACAAGTGTGTCGTTTCCAGCACCACCGCGGACATCGTCTTCGCCGACCACGATTTGCAACGTATCGACATACTTGACGCTTCGTCCGGTAATCACAGGCCGGTTCGGTCGCTTGGCTGCGGCGTCGGCCAGCAACGAATCGATCACGCCGACGTGGGCGACACCGATCAAAGTGCCCGCGTCGGATGCCACCAACCGCAAGGCTTCCAAATAGTCCATCATGGCGGACCCGTTCTCAGCAATTCCCGAAACGCCCGCCAGTTCGCTATCACCGGGGATCGTTCGCGTTTCTGGCATTTCCATCACCAGCTCGTCGCCAGCGATCAGGTCGTCACCGTTGCCACCGTCGATCGTGTCGCCACCGATTTTTGTAATCCGACTGGGAATCGCTCGCTTACGAACTTCGTAGTCCAAAGTCGCTTGATCGAGCATCATGTCATTGAGTCCGACCATCAAACCGGCGATCGAATTCTGAGTCTCGACAATGGAGTCTTGCAACACCGTGACGTCGGTTTGCAATTCACTTTGCACGATCATTGAATCACCAGCGATCACGTCGGCACCTTCGCCGCCTCGAATCGTGTCGGAGCCATCGTTGGTCGCCGCATGATTGACCAGCGTCGGTGTGACCATGATCGACGGGTTGATAAACGTGTACTCCGTGCTGGGGATCGCATCCGAATTAGCAATCGTCGCGAGCGTCGGGTTGACGCCGGAAATTCGGTCCCAACGGGGATCCTGCACGATCCAATCGCCTGGAACAGCGACCATGTCAGGAACCGCCACGTGTCCGCCGCCGGGCAGTGAGAGTTGGATCCCCGCCAACGTCGCTTCGATGCTGGCGATCAACCGCAGAGCATCCGCCATGATCGGCATGTCACCGCGTATCGAAGTTGTGTTGATCCCGAAGTCACCGATGAGTGTGTCGTTTCCGCGACCGCCATCGATCGTGTCGTCTCCACGCCCTCCGATAACAAAGTCGTTTCCATCACCACCGAAAATCGTATCCCCTGAATCGGCTTCGATGTCGATCAGCATCGCGACGGTCTGCGACAAATCCGATTCCGGATCGGTCAACAAGACGCCGTCGAAAGTTCGCACGGCTCCGAACAGAATTCGGTCGGCACGGATCAACTTTGTGGCCAGGTCCGCAGGCGGATTTTGTAGCGTCGCTAGGTCCATCGGGACGATCTCCGTGACACGGGCGACTTGCTCGGTCAACAAATCTCGGTGCCAAGTCCCGTCAGTGTTCAAGCGTGGCGTTTCATCGTCATTGAACGCTCGTAAAATTTGGCCCTCGTCACCAAGCATGTAGTCAACACCAGCGTCGCCTGAGATCACGTCGGCACCCAATCCGCCGATGATTTCATCATCACCGTCACCACCGTTGATCAGGTCGTTTCCTCGTTGACCGCGCAGATGATCGAGACCGGCACCGCCGATCAGAACGTCATTGCCACCGATCAGGTCGATGTGATCCATCGCAAAAACTTCACGCACAACCACGAACTGCGTGGGGTCGGAAACAGGGGGGAGATAAGCGACGCGTGAATCGCGAGTGGTTCCGGTGAACGTTCGTACGATCTTGCCGTTGTCGCCCAGAATTACGTCGGCATCGTCACCACCGTCGATGACATCATTGCCGTCCGCGCCGCCAGCCACGTTGTGTCCGCCGATCAAGTCATCATTGCCCGCATTGCCTGCGATCGTGTCCGCACCCTGACCACCGTAAACAATGTCGTCTCCATCGCCGCCGGAGATGAGATCATTCCCACCACCCTCGTTCGTTGCCATGAACGTGCTGGTGACTTGAGCACCAAGTTCAGCGTCGCGAGCGACGCGTCCGTGATCGCCTAAGATGAAGTCGAAACCCGCACCGCCATTGATGATGTCGCCGCCGGTTCCACCGATCAGTGTGTCGTCGTCATCGCCGCCGGAAATCGTATCGCTGCCCCCGACCGTCGGATCAATCACCCGAGCGAGATTGGAGGCACCCGGCGTAGTGGCGTAATAATCCAGCCGAGCATTGTCGCCAAAAATTAAATCCATTCCCATGTCGCCGAACAGTTGGTCGCCCGCGGCTCCACCAAGAATGGTGTCATTACCAATGCCACCGCGAATGGTATCAGCTCCACCGACGCCCGGATCAGTCGTGTTGATGGCATCGACGGTTCCGGCTGCGTGAGTCGGCGAGTCGACATCAAGTTCGTATTCGATGCTGCCGTTGTCACCGATCAGGGTATCGTCACCATCGCGGCCATTGATGGTGTCGTTGCCAGTTCCGCCCAAGACGATATCGTCACCGAGCCCGGCATCGATGGTGTCGTTGCCTCCATAGGATGAATCGATCGTGCGAATCCGGTTTCGTGACCCTGTCGCGGTCATGGTCATTTGACCATTGTCGCCGATCACAACATCGGCACCGACGCCGGTGGTGATCCCATCGTTTCCAGCACCACCGAAAATTACGTTTTCGCCATCGCCAGCGGAAATCGTGTCGTTCCCGCCGACCTGCGTCGCCGTTGATTGAAGACTTGAAAGCGTCCCGTTCACGAACGTCGCCGCGCCATTGTCGCCGATGATCATGTCAGCCCCGTTGCCGGTCGCGATGGCGTCGCCTGCCGCCCCACCGATGACGATGTTATCGCCGTTGCCAGCGGAGATCGTGTCCGCTCCGCCGACGTCCGATGCGGTGGATTGGATCGTTGAAAGCAAGCCGTTAACAAACTCGGCTGAACCATTGTCGCCGATCAGAATGTTGTCACCGCCGCCAGCGGTGATCTCGTCGCCTGCCGATCCACCGATGACGATGTTGTCGCCCTCGCCCGCGTGAATCGTGTCCGCTCCGCCGATCAATGCGTCGTCGGATAGGATGTATGAGAGCAAACCGTTCACAAACGTCGCCTCGCCATTGTCACCGATCAGAATGTCGTCACCGTCGCCGGTGGTGATCTCGTCGTTGGCCGTGCCACCGATCACGATGTTATTGCCTTCGCCTGCGGAAATCGTATCCGCTCCGCCGACGTCCGGTGCGGTGGTTTGAATCGTTGAAATCTTCCCACTGACAAACGTCGCTATGCCACTGTCGCCGATCAGAATGTCGCTACCGACACCGGTCGTGATGGAGTCGTTAGCCGTCCCACCGATGATGATGTTATCGCCGTTGCCAGCGAAAATCGTGTCCGCTCCGCCGACCAATGCGTAGTCGGATTGGATCGTTGCAAGGGAGCCGTCAACAAAGGTCGCCAGGCCATTGTCGCCGATCAGAATGTCGTCACCGTCGCCGGTGGTGATGGAGTCGTTGGCCGTCCCACCGATGACGATGTTATCGCCTTCGCCAGCAACGATCGTATCGTCGCCACCGAGTTCCAATGCATCGGATTGAACGCTCGTGAGCAAGCCGTTCACAAACGTCGCCTCACCGCCATCGCCGACGATGATGTCGGCACCGACTGTGGTAGTGATCGAGTCGCCGCCCGCACCACCAAAGATCACGTTATCACCCGCTCCGGCGTCGATGGAATCGCCATCGCCAGCCGTCGGATCGCTGGTTTGGATGTGTGTCAACTGGCTCGCATCGAAAGTCGCCGAACCGTTGTCGCCAAGTACGATGTCCGTCCCGCCACCCGTTGTGATGGAGTCGTTGGCCGTACCACCGATGACGATATTATCACCGTTGCCCCCTGAAATCGTGTCCGCTCCGCCGGACTCCGGTGTGTTGGATTGGATGGTTGAAAGCGAGCCATTAACAAACGTCGCCGCGCCACTGTCGCCGATCAGAATGTCATTCCCGTCGCCCGTCGTGATTGCGTCGCTTGCCGTCCCTCCGATGATGATGTTGTTGCCGTTGCCAGCAGAAATCGTATCCGCTCCGCCGACCGTTTGTACGATGGATTGGATCGTTGAAAGGGAGCCACTAACAAACGTCGCCACACCATTGTCACCGATCAGAACGTCGTCACCGCCGCCAGTCGTGATCGAGTCGTCTGCCGTCCCACCGATGACGATGTTGTCGCCTTCGCCAGCAACGATCGTATCGTTACCACCGGGCGCCAATGCGTCCGATTGAACGCTCGTAAGCAGGCCGTTCACAAACGTCGCCTCACCGCCATCGCCGACGACGATGTCGGCGCCGCCGGTGGTGGTGATCGAGTCACCGCCCACACCGCCGAAGATCACTTTATCACCCGCTCCGGCGATGATGGTATCGCCATCACCAGACGTCGGATCGCTGGCTTGGATGTGTGTCAACAATCCCGCATCGAACGTCGCCGAACCGTTGTCGCCAAGGACGACGTCTGCCCCATCACCAGTCGTGATGAAGTCGGCTGCCGTTCCACCGACGACGATGTTGTCACCGTTGCCAGCGGAAATCGTATCCGCTCCGCCGAATGCAACTGCGTCGGATTGGATACTCGAAATCACTCCGCTAACAAATGTCGCCGCGCCGTTGTCACCGATCAAAATGTCTGCTCCGTCACCCGTCGTGATGGAGTCGCCTGCCGTTCCGCCGATGACGATGTTATCGCCGTTACCTGCGTTAATGGTGTCTGCTCCACCGTCCTCTTCGGCTTCGGATTGGATAACTGCAAGGGAGCCGTTATCCAACGTGGCCGAACCGTTGTCGCCGATCAGTATGTCAGCTCCGGCGCCAGTCGTGATGGAGTCGCCTGCTGTCCCACCGATGACAATGTTGTTGCCATCGCCAGCCAAAATCGTATCCGCTCCGCCGAACTCCGGTGCTTTGGATTCGATTCTCGTGAGCGTACTGTTCACAAACGTCGCCACACCACCGTCACCGAAGATCATGTCAGCTCCGCCACCGGTCGTGATGGAATCGCCTACCGCACCGCCGAAGATCACGTTGTCGCCTTCACCGGCATCAATGATATCGACGCCACCCGACTCCGGTGCAATCGTTTGTATGGCTGAGAAGACACCAGCGGCAAATTTGATCATCCCGGAGTCACCGAGGATATAGTCGGCGTTGCCGCCGCCCGTGATTGTGTCGCCACCTGCACCGCCGAAGAGGATATTGGAACCCTGTCCCGCGGTGATCGTGTCAGCACCGCCAATTGACGGGTTGATTGATTCGATGTCTGTCCAAAACCCGGTGTTTTGGTCGTAGAGAATGCGTCCCTCGTCACCGAATACGACGTCGGCGAGCGAATCGTTGCCACTGAACAATTGATCGCCCGCCGCACCACCGATGATGATTTTGCGTCCATCACCTGCGGAGATCATGTCACTCCCGCCGATTCCCGAATCAAGTGTTTCGATCAGTGTCAGTACCGACGGTGCGGCGATAGCAGGCCACCCTGACGACCGTACACGAGAAGCCCGCCGTCTCCGACGATCACGTCGTCACCGGTTTCCGGATCGAACATGAACTGATTCAGAACGAATTGATTGATCCGGTCATCACCGGCACCACCGAAGATCCGATCGTCGCCCGATTCGCCCGCGATTTCATCATTGCCGCCGATCAGAGGCGAACGGGTTTGCATCGACAAGATTCCGGTCATGCCGAGCAGTGCGAGTCCCCGACGCGGTGGGACGATCCCGTTTTGATTCATGAACACGTCGTCGCCTGCTTCGGCGGGGACAAGTCCCATCGTGATGTCGGCGTGGTCACCGAAAATCAAGTCGTCGCCAGCACCGCCCCACATCTTGTCTGCGCCCGCCAGCGTCATGTCATCGCCAGTCGCGAAATCGGTGGTGGAGTTAGCAACTGCGAACGAGAGGATAGGATTGAATACTCCGTCGATCATCAAGCCGGCCAAATCGAATCGAGTTTGCAAGTTCGCATTGATGCCCGAGTCGCCGATCAGCCGGTCATTCCCACCGCCACCGTTTACGACATCGTCACCGGAACCGCCCAACAACAAATCGTCTCCGCTGCCGCCGTAAATTTGATCGTTGCCACGTCCGCCGTACGCCACGACCGCGAAGTCTGCACCGATCAGATTGAAGAAGTCGTTGCCATGGTTGGCGAACAAGTAGGCGTTGCCGCTGCCAACACCCGATACGCCGGAATAGCGTGCGCCGTCTTGGAAAGTATCGCCGAGCAGAATTAACGGTGCGTTACCGACAGGACTCGCGCCGGAGACGTTGAACGTATCGCCGCCCATCACGCCAGGGGAAGTCTCTCGGTTGCCGCCGCCGTGGATGACCGTCGTCGCGCCGACTGCCGTGCCCGTCACATTGATGGTGTCGTTGCCGCTGCCCAACATGATTTCGACCACTTCCAGATCCTGGTAGGTGACGCCAGATGCGGACATGCCGATGCCGGTCACTTGAGTTGCCGTGACATTCAGGACGGTGTCCGACGCCGATCCGTCGTTGAACACAGCCATCGTGTCGGTCTGCACCGCCTCGTTGGTGAAATCGTTGGTTCCGATCGCATTGGTTGCTGTCTCGGTTGGCAACATCACCGCGAGCGTAAGCTCACGTGAACTGCTTCCCGAGCCACCGTAGACGTTGATCGAACCGGCCATCAACGAGGTCGTGTGGGGGCTGGCTGTGAACAATTTCGTCGGCTGCGATCCAGAGGCAGGTGTGAACGAAGCGTCGCCGCGAACGAGTACCGTCTGTTCATTCATCCAGTTCACTGGTGTGAACAACAGATAAGGCGGCTGATCGGCACGGAACCAGTTCACTCCACCGTCCACGGAGACTTCGGTTTGTCCGTACAGAACCAGCGGCAACTCCACGTTAGCTGTGGGCGCTTTGGTCAGCCGCACGGTGTAACTGTCGATCGTCGAACCATCGCGAGACACCACGGTTCCGCCATCGGATTCCACAATCAATGCGTCCGCGGTCGCGTTGTCGATCACGGTCACTTTGATGGTCGGCGCGGTATCCGAGCCAATCACATGCACCGGATTGAATGCCGGATCACTGCTGCTGAATTCATGCGTGATCGTGGACGTCACACGGTCGCGGAGATCAACGTTATCGACAGCCGTGATGAGAACGGTCTGTGGGACATTCCAGTTGTCTGGCGTGAACGTCAACGTGTCGCCCACCGCATCGGTACTGATTTGCCCGTCGTGGTGAAGCGTCACGATGACGTTGGCGGTTGGGCGGCTGGTCAATTCAACGGTGTATGAATCGGTGATCCCGGCACCGGATGCCAAGTCACCTTCCAAAACAGTGGTTCCGCCTTCGGTTTCGCGGAGTATCAATCCGCCTTGGTCATCGTCGTACACCGTGACGAACAGGTTCTCGATCGCAGCCGCGTTCAGATTGGCGACGCGTTGCTTCACCGTGTTGTTCGTCGAGGTTGTGCGTGCGATCAGCGTGTGGTTGATGATCGTTCGGGTTTCACCTTCGGCCACGTCGTCGCCGATGGCGCGGGTGTAAACGGTTCGCGGTGTTTTCCAGTTCGCGTCGGAGCCGGAATCAAACACCAACGTGATGGCGGTTTGCCAGGTCGCGCCGTCGAGCGAAACCTCGATCCCCTTCGCGGGATCATTTTCAGTGCCCTTGGACTTACTCACACCCGCTGCTGAGACGGTCAGGTAGGCTTTCGTGCCGGCGTAGTTATCGCGGTCGACAGCCATCGCAATCGTGTAGGCGTCGTAGGCCAAACGGGTCGCGTTATCAACCGAGTTGGTCGCAAAGTTGGCCGAGGTGTTGTAGGCGTTCTCGATCACGGATGATTCGCCACCCGAGTGAACGATGGAAACGATGCCGGTCTCTTGCCCGCTGTCGTCGCCGGTGATCGTTACGCCCACGCCGCCGATGTGTGCGTGTGCATAATCGGTGTCTTCCGATTCGACGCCATGATTGATGATCGACGAAGCATCGCTGTCCGATCCCGCCACAATGGTTTGGGTGACATCACCACCGATCGAAATAAAATCGCTGCCCAGACCACCAACAATCGTGTAGGTCGCACCTTCGCGAGTTCCCAACACGAAGAACGAGTCGTCACCTTCGAGTCCGTCGACCTCGAACGCTTCTTCGACCCCATCGATGTTGATATTTAAACCCGCACCGTAGATCCCATCGGCTGTGATCACGAAGCTATCGTCGCCTTCGGACCCGACCGCAACAACGCGGTCGGTGCCCGCGCCGCCGTTGATACTGACGGGCGCGTTGATGTTGTAGTGAACCAAGTCGTCTCCATCGCCACCTTCGACGACGGTTTCGCCTTCGATGATGAACGCGCGAATCACGAACGTGTCATTGCCGGCCTCCCCTTCCATCCGCAGCGACGCCTTGTTGCTGTAGACCGAAAACTCATCCTCGCCCTCACCCCCGAAAATTACCATCGGCTTGGTAATGCCATCGGACAAATAGCCAAGCGTGATTTCGTTGGTTGCGATCTCGTCACCGACCAACACACCGCTGGGATAAGCCCCATTGACCGCCGAACCGGCCACGTTCGGGTCACTGCCGAAGACTTGGCCGACTTGAAATACATCTTTGCCTTTGCCACCGTCGATCGTGGTCGCGGTCGAGTTGTCATCAATGAAGAATGAATCGTCGCCGTCGTAAGCGTTGATCCGCAAACGCCCGTTGATGGTTTCGTCCATGTCGATGCGTTCAAAGTTCGCCGTCTGTTTGCCGTCACCATCGAGTTGCAACAGTGCCATGAAGTAACGCCGCAGCAGCACCGTATCGTCGTTTGTCGTGGTGTGGATCGTAAGCGTGTCTTCCCCGTCGTCGGGGTTGCCCGAGTCCGTGACACTGACGCGTTCGTTGCCGATCTGGTCCAAGCGAATGTCGATCTGATCGGTGCCGCCACGCATGTCGACGTAGTAGCGGTCGGCGTTCAAGTTTTGCAGCCAAACGAAATCACGATCCGAACCGCCGAGCAGTCGTATGACGGGCGAGTTGATATTTTGGCGGATGTCGATCGTCGATCCGGTGCCGATATCAGCATTGCCGTAATCCACTTCAAAAATAACCTCATTTGAAGCGGTGATACTTGCGCCTGCGGCAACGGTCACGTCGTCGCCGACCCGGAAGGTGATCGAACCGCTGGCGATCGCGATCGACAAAGCGGAATCAAGCAGCAGGTTTTCTCCGGTTGCGGCGGAATCTCGCACGGTCACGCGTGCGTCACCCGCGGTGGTGGCGATCGAACCCACGATCAGGCCACCGGTGGTTTCGGTGACGAACACCGGGGCTCCTGCGGCTATGGACAAACGTCCTTCACCGGTGCCAGCGTTGTGGTGCGTGTCGATTTCCAGATCATTGGCAACCGAACCGATACCGGTGCCAGCGTTCAAGGTGATGTTTCGGCCCGCGACATTGGTTGCCGTGTCGTTCGTCGCGTCAATCAAGTTGGCGTCGGCCCACAAGGTCACGTCGCCAGTGGCAGCGGTGATCCGCCCGACGTTTAAATTACCACTGGTTTCCGCCAATCGAATCGACCCGCCCGCGGACGCATCGACACGCCCGGACACATCAATTTTTAATGGATGGTCGGACGCGACGAGTTTGCCAATCTCTCCCGTTGCAGTCAACGCAAGCGTGCCTGCTGAGACGTTTGCATCGGGATCAGACGTCCCATCCATGCCGGTCACACGCGCGTACGAAAGGTCACCGGCGGCCATGATGGTCACGGCAGCGGCGGGTGCGTTCAATTGCCCCAGCATCACGTCCCCGTCGGAATGAAGTCTGGCAATTCTTCCATCAATCGTCACGTGATTGACATGCAAGTCAACAAGGTTGTTCACGAATGCGTTGCCGCCGACGTTGGCATCAAAATCGCCCGTGATTTTGGTCCGCATGGCTTGTTCGGTGGACGCCAAATCACCGCCCGTCAAGATCGACGAATTGGGAGCATCCAAGTGAACCATGGTGGGCGAAGTGATCGGTGCGTTGACCAAGTTTGTGGCAGCGTCCAGAGTGATCGAATCGCTTGAGAGCAATTCGCTGATGGTGAGCTGACCCGCGTCGGTGCTGATTCGCATCGCCCCACCGCTGATTCCTGAAACGACGTTCAGGTCACCCGACGTCGCACCAACGTGTATCGCGCCGGCTGCTCCCAATCGAGTTTGCCCCGGGGTGACAATTCGGAAGTCATCGTCGACTTCTGTACCAACGATCAAGCTGGCGTTTAGATCCAAGCGACCACCCGCGTTGATCGCGATCGATCCGGTGCCCTGATCGATCAAGGATCCCGTTGCAGTCACACGCACGTCGCTGACCGACGAAATCGAATCAATTCGCAGATCGCCTCGACCGCCGATGGCCACACCTTGAGGCGCATTGGCGATCAGAGAACCGGTCGCTTTCACACCAATGTCGTCGGTTCGGCGCAGTCGCAAACGCTCGATGATGGTCCGATCTTCGACCAAATTGCCGGTTGACATGGTGACCGACGCTCCAGCGCCGCTGATCCCGGTCGCTGCATCAAACGATTCGCTCGTGTTGTGAGCAATCGTGACGAGTTGCCAACGCGACGTGTCAGAAAAATCTTCTCTGGACAGGGTGACGACTTGGTCCACGGCTGTGAATTCGTACCACCCGTATTGATCGTGAGGCGATTCGACAAGCACGGTTTGGGACGTTTGAATTGCGATCGGACGAATGTTGTCCGTGGTGTTGAAATCGGGAGTGACAATCGACCAATCGGCATTGTTGACGTCTGCGGCGAGTGTGGCGAGCGTTTTCGGATCGAGCTGCAACGTGTCGCCAGCACCGGTGTAGCGGTAGACGCGATAGTGAATGCCAACGACATCGGCGACGCGGGCTGCTTTGAGAACCGCTTTATCGGTGGGGGACAACGATTCCAAACCACCGGCCAGGTGAATCGTTTGTGCCTGCACCAATGCACCGATCCGGCCTGACGCATTCAAATTAACGTTGTGTGCCCAGACGTTGTCCGTTGCATCGTCGCTCGGCGTGTCCGCTGCGATCGACGAGGCGGCTTCGGGATAGAGGAATTTGGCGAGCGTTCCGGTGATGAAAGCGTCGCTGGTGGTAGCGAGAAAAGCCCGGTCGGCGGCGATGTCGCCTCCGGCGACCGTGATGGTGACGTTGCCGGTCGTGCTGAGCACCGAGACAGCCGAATCGCTATACGCGGTCGGCAAGACCAGATTCAAGCCACCGCTGGTTTCGACGACTTGAATATCGCCCTTCGCGTAAGCCGACAAGCCGGTCGTCGTATCGATTCGCAAATCGGAACCGTTGCCCAGCGAACCGTTGCGAGCGCACAGTTGCACGTGATCGCCCGTCACGATCGACGTATCGTTTTCAGCGACAAGCCCACCGGCGACGTTAAGGTAAACGTCATCGCCAGCGACCAAGTTGCCGATCGTGATTAGCGACGCACCCACGGTAGTGGAGGTTTGGCCGATACCGTGGATCGTGATGTCGCCGCCCGCGGTCGCGTTAAGCGTGCCCCGACCGGTTTCAATGTGTGCAAAGACATTGCCCTTCGTCGCGGTCAAGGTCGGTGTTTGTCCGTAGAATCCGGAAGTTCCTGAAGTGCGGATGTCGCCTTTCAGGTTCGTGATCATCACCACAGAATCGTTGGGCACGGCGACATCGCCGGAGAAAATCACATCGCCGATGCCGTTGTTGTTGACATGGATGGTCGGCTTACTCGCATTGCCAACCGAGGTGACTTCGATCGGACGGTCGGCGATCAAGGTATGTGTGTAGTAGTCGGTCAAACCTTGGATGGTAGTCACCCTCGAGTGAACCGTTTTTGA
Organism: Pirellulaceae bacterium; assembly: GCA_963836865.1. GTDB lineage: Bacteria > Planctomycetota > Planctomycetia > Pirellulales > Pirellulaceae > Rubripirellula. Next base: position 319,402 of record CAWILC010000009.1, read on the forward strand.
ACGCAACCAGCCGCCGCCGGTGGTCCACTGCTCGACCGAGCGGGAGAAGTCATTGTTGCTGTCGTATACATCCTGGCTGCCGCCGGAAGGCGTTGGAACCGGAGTCCAGCGGCTAGGCTCCGCGTAGTTTTCTTTGGATAAGTCGATCTCTTCAATGGAGCTTCCAACGTACTTGTAATAGGTGTCAGCGATACCGCCGGTGTAAAAGCCAGTGATCGCACGAACGATCGTCCGCTGCGGCTCAACGCGAACGTTGTGGTCTTCCTTTTGTTCATACGTGAGCGTGTATGCACTCCCATCCGCGTAGCCAGGAAATCCGGCTTGACCGGGGCGGGCGACGACTTCCGACTGAAGAATCGGCTGGGCGTCGCGGAACTCGACCGATCTGTAGTTGTAACTGTCGTCACGTGCCAAAAAGTCGGCGAAACTGTTGTCACCAAACAAGTTGAAGGAGTTTTTTTCGTAGATCCGCACCTCAACACTGGTTTTCTCTTGGCCTTCGACCCAAACATACAATTGTCGACTTAACGCAGATGAATACTGGTCCAACGAACCGGGATAATAGTATTGCGATGCAGCGGTCGCGGATGGTGTTCCGGGCGCGGGTAAATAGTCGATGCGCGGGGGTTGTCCGTCGCCGGGGTTGCGATTGAGCGTACCGATCTCGTGCCGTTCCGACATGCCGTCGGCGGTACTTGTGTACGTTGTTTTGTGCAGTAAGTCAGAATCGATCAGGACCACTTCGCCGACCCGGTCCTTGGTCAAGTTGATGCTGTCGAAGACGATGTTCAACGGAGAATCGTTCGTGACGTCAAGTGATGCGAAACCGTGCGCGACGACGATCTTTCCTCCGCCAGTCGACAAGATTTGGCCAGCCAAGGTGATGTGTCCGCCCTGCGGGTAGAGTTCGCGGATCACGATCGAGTTGTTCGCCGCGTCAAAGTAACCGTTCACTGGGATCGACGTTTGACTCGCATCGGATGTGAATGACAAACCGGCCAGCGGGTTGCCACTGGCGTCAATCAAAGCTTCGGTGGTGCGACCGGGATTGAAACCGGCAGCGACGTTCAAGGTGATCGTTTCGACACCGGATTGGATCAATCCGTTAATGTTCAGATAACGAGCCGTGATCGAAATGTCTCCTTGAGCAACAATCGCAGATCGGCTGTCTGCAATCGCGGTGTTGAGGCCAAGGTTCGTGGTCACCCCATGCTCGGTGACTGCAACGCTCGCGGTGGTCGCAAACAGGTCGCGGTTCAGTGTCCCGGCCGTGTTGAACACGGCCGCTCGTAGCGGTTGAAAGTCGATGTACTGTCGTGGATCGACGTTCGTATGCAGGAACGAGGGCGTGTTGAGCGTGAATTGATTTCCGGCGGTGATGGTCGTTGTAGCGGAACGGATTTCGCCGGCAACGTTGATGCTACCCGATGGATTGGCGATCGTGACGTTGCCGTTTTGGTTGACGATATCGCCGTTGACGTAAAGGTCTTTCGGCAATCCGGTGGGCAGATATGCAAGCCCCAACTGCGCGGCCGTCGCGTCGGGCGGTGTGAACGTGATCGAAATTTTGCCGGTGCCTTGGCCATTCGGCAAATGGTCAGGCAACACCCAGTTGACGTAAACATGGCCGGGCGTGAACTGCTTGAGCTCGCCATCGACGACGGTCGTACGGCGGTTGTCCATCACGGTCGTGTTGCCAATGATCGACATCAGCGGCGTAGCGTTGGCGATCGTGATGCTGGCGCTGTCTCGTGCAACCAGGGTACCGCTCTGGTCGTTCGCGTTCGCCTCAATGAAGATCGATCCCGGAGCGGCGACAATGGACGGCATCTCGACAAAGATCGCGTCAACCGATCGTTGGGCTGCTCGTTGGTTTATTCCGTTGGATTGAGTTTCCGATGGGAGAAGCAAACCCATCGCGCTGAGTTCATCGTTGATCTGGTCAAGTTGAACCTGATATCTCGCGACGGCTTCCGCATTGTTGCCATGCGACCGCATCCAATCCAGAACGGTATCTCGCTGCGTCACCAACAGGTTGCCGAGGTTTTGATATGACAACGTCGGCAGCGGTAATTCTGGGTTCTTGATGACGTAAAATTTGTTTGATAAATCCTCACGAAGTGCTAAGGTCAGATCACTCTCGAAGACAGGAAAACCTCGGGTCCAATCTTGCGTTGGGTTATTGGCATCGCGAGTTGCTTCGCTACCGATGACCGGTGTCCATGTCGAAGTATCCGCGTAGTTGGCCGACTCCAACACGACGGGAATGTCAGTCGCCTGAGTCAACGGATTGCCAACAGCGTCAGTCGGAGTGTACCGGTAATAGCCATCGACCGTGCCACCGCCGTTGGCACCCGAAACGACATGCACATTGGTGCCATAGTTCAACAGGATCGGGATCGCTTCGATGGATAGTTTGGCGAACTCAAGCGGAATGTCTGCGGCGAGATCCTGTTCGAGAACGAACCTTGTTTTGGCCCAGTCCCGATCGTCTGCGTTGAGCGGACGCGTTTGACCGACAGCGAAGTTGAATCGCGTGTCAACAGGTTCTTTATCCAATGCAATGTTGCCGATCGCCAACACCGCTTGGCTGAATAATCCCGCCGTGATCGTCGCGCCTGCGTCTACGTCAACGTTGCTCGTCCCATGGATGGCGGTGTCGTTAGGAACGGAGTAACCGTACGGAACGAGCGATAGGCTAACCACGGTACCGGCGGCCTTGCCCGTCACGGGGATGCCGTCGGCCCGGTCGGCGATCAACAGCACGTCCCCGTAAGCTTCGATATTCGATCCCGCGCCGATGTCGACGGTATTGTGCCAGTCGATGACCACGCTGGGAGCACTAACGTCGATGCTCGGTCCCAGGGAAATGGTGGTGATTGCGATGTCGGCGGTGTGATCAATCAGGTTGGGCACTTGGTAACCGTCGCGGCCCGTTTGAAGTCGGACTTCCGAACCGCGGATGAGCGTGTCATTGGCGACGATTCGGTTTTTGATATCACTGTCGGTGGTGGAGTTGACGCCGCTGGCACTGGCCTCGGTCGCTGAGAGTAGACCGGCATCGGTGTGCAAATCGATTTCACCTTGCGAGGAGATTGTGATGTCGCCGAGCCGATTGACGATCGAGGCGTTGCCGAGCAGGATCGCCGCGTCGGTGACCGATGCGATGTTGCTGAAAGCGTTTGTCGAGGCGAAACCGGCGATCGTTTCGAGATCGACGCGGTCAAAGGCCTGAATGTCGACGCCGACGGAAATGCTTAAATCGCCGCCGTCGACGAGAAGGCTGGTGCGGTCTCCAATTGGGCTAGCACCGCCGGCGATCGCGCTGTCGCTACCAACCGTCACGATCGCGTCGACGCCGTTGGCGTCCGTGCCAATGTCGGTTTGACTGAGCAAGACCACCAATTCGTCACCGGCCGCCGAGCCGGATCGTAGGTTCACTCCGTCGTTGGCGTTGACCTTATTTTTGTCAACGGTATTGTGGGCCGCGACGACGAGGTTCGACGCCGTGATGTTGGAACGGGTGCCGATGTTGACGTTGGCGTCGCCGGTGAGTGTCATGTTCAACCCCGCACCGCTGCCCGAAGCGAGGGCGAGCGAGTAGGCGTCTGCTTCACCGTCGATGGTTTGCAGCGAGGTCGAAGTGATGCTGATCGGTCCAGAGACAATCGTGACGTCGTCGCCGATCGAAGCGACCGCTTGTTGATCGCTGGTAAGAGTCGTGCTGGCACCGAGCGCCGCCAACAGGCCAATGCCGCTGGCGATGGATTGTCCGTAGGCATCGTTCGCGTTGGTCGCAGCGATGCGGACGCCGCCAGCGTGGATCGTGGTCCCGTCGCCGATCTTGGCGGTGACTTCGTCAATGGTGTCGCCCCTGCCCAAGTAGGTTTCCGATACCATCGCTCCGACGGCGACGGCACCGGCATCGCCCCCGCCCGTCGTGCTTCGCGACGTGTAGTCTGTATTCGCCGCTATTGCGACATCGTTGGTGGCACGGATCGTTCCGCCAGTGATGTCGGCGTTGACAGTTTGAGTGATCTTTGCGGTGCTGTTGTTGCCAGAGGCGGCGATTCCTTCGGAGGCGGAAACGCCGACGCTTTCGGTGCGACGGATGTCGACCGTCCCGCTGCCGGTTACCGACACGCCCGACGCATTGATAATCGCGTCGGTGATGGACGCGTCGATCGTTGACGAGGCTTCATTGGTGACCAGAGCGACGCCCAAGGCGAAGCCGATTGATGCGGCCAGTGAGGCGCTGACGGCGGTCGCGTCCAGGTCAGCGTTCTCTTTGGCATCGACGACGACGTCGCCGAGGACATCAAGTTTGACTTGACCTTGGATCGTGGCGCTGACATCGTTGTCGATGGTGTTGGTGAGATTCAGTCCGACGCCGCTGGCGGTAAACAGACCAGCGGTCACCGCCGTCGCCACGCCGGTGACGTCGTCGATCTTCATGTTACTGGCGTCTGCGGTCATGTTGACGTCGCCGCCCGCGACGATCCCGTAGCGAGTCAGGCTGCCAGTGTCGCCGGAAATCCAAGCCTTGATTTCGTTGTTGATGGTGTTGGTGACCGTGGTGGCCGAGACGCCAAGTGCCAAAGCACCAGCGGCGACGGATGCGCCCACCGCCGTCGCTTTGCTCACTTCGACGCTGCCGGTGGCGTTGACATTCACATCACGCCCGGCGTGAATCGTGCTGTCTTCGATGAAGGCGTGTGTATGGGAATTCACGTTCGTGGTCGACGTGGCACCGGTCGCGGCGGCGGCACCGCCGATTGAAATCGCGACGGCGATGGCACCGGCGGCACTGGTCGTTGTTAGCGTTTCGGTCGTCGATGCGTTGAGGTCCACGTTGCCATCGACGTCGATCACGCTATCGGTGATCGAAGCGGAGCTTCCTGGGGCCAAGGTGCGGCCGTCGCTGGTAACGATTTCGTTCGTGGCAACTCCGGCGCCAATCGCGACGCTGCCACTGACGATCCCACCGCTCCCGGCGGCGGCGACACTGACAACGACGGAATCAAACGTGCTGTCGCTCGTCGAATGGACAGTCAGGTCGGCTGAATCAATGATGTTGTTGCCAGAATCCATCAGCGACGCACCTTGGGTCGACACAATGCTGTTGTCGACGGCCGCGACGACGGTACTGCCGATTCGGTTGTAGGCATGAGCACCATCTCCCGACATCGCGAGCGACCCTTCGCCGCCCGCGAGCGTCAACCCGACCGCGATCGAATATGAATCAATGTCCGCGTTGGAGCTGGCATCGACGACGATGTCACCGGCCCGTTGTTGTTCCGTCGTCAGTGCTGTGCCGCTCTGAATTTGTTGTTTCAGTGCGAGGGCTTCGGCGGTGGTGTGTCCGGTCGCCAGCATCCCGCCTTGCACATCGGCAATGGACGCATTGACTTGGTTGTCGATCAAGTTGACCGCCGTCGAAACGCCAATGGTGAATGCCAGCCCTGCTTCACCGCCGATTGCCACGGACACCGCGGAAGCATTGGCGGTGGTTGAAATGGTGGAATCGTCGCTAGCGGTGATGGACACGGAGCCGACATGAATCGCAGGCACGTCGTTGCCGCTCAGCCCGATCAACAAATCGTCGTCCGCATCCTTGATGACACGATCAGCCGGTCCTCGATAGGCAATCGTAGTCGGGGCGGGTCCGTTGCCGCTGACTTGGGAAAACACCTCCATCCCGACCATGTTGAGCACTCCAACGCCCATCCCCGCGAGACTGACGGCAACCTCACCGGCACCGCTGCCCGCCCCGCCGCCTGCCAGTGTGATCGCGTCAATATGGGAATCCGATTTCGCGTCGACGAGCAGGTGGCCGTCCGCGATCACGTTGGATTGATCGATGATCGCGTGCGTCTGTGTAGGAGACGAGGACAGGTCGACTCGTTTCCACTTTTGCACGTTGTTCAATTCAAGTTTCGCGATCCAATCCGGTGCATCGCCCTCTTTGCTTTCGTCGAGCGTGGCATTGATGGGATCTTCGCCGATGTACTGATAGATGTGCCCTTTGGCGGGACCGTAGGACATTTTTAGCTTTTGCCCGTGGCTAATCGCTTCATTGGCGACCCATTGGCTGTCCGAATGATCGGTGACGAAGTTCGGCACGACGGCTGCCTCGTTCTGGTATCCGATGATGTTTTGCGCCATCGCCACGCCGACGGCGGTCGCGACACCGACGGTACCGGCAAAGGACAGGGCGGCCGTCGTGGTGTCGATGGTCGCGGTAATGTCGGCCGACGAATCGGCCGTGACCGTGACATCGCCTTTGTCATCGCCGTCGACGCCGACGTGGAGGGTTGAACCGAACACGTTGGCGCGCGTGCCGCCCGTGATGTTGTTGGTCGCATTGGCTCCCGCGCCGCTGAGTGACACTCCGGTCTCACCCGCCACGGCAGCGGCGACAGAAGCACTCACGGCGATCGCGTCGATGGTTCCGTTGCTGGTCGCCGAGACCGTCACACTGTCAACGGCAAAATCGCGAATATTAAACGTCTCAACGTCGTGAGTCCGTGGGTCAGTTTCATCGTACGAAACGGTCTTTTCAAAAATCGAATTCGTGATCTTTGCATCGACGTCGGTATCAATCTCGTTCAGAGCGACCCCAACACCCACGGAGACGGAAACAGCAGTCCCGCCAGAGAGAGTCGCGGCAAGCGCGGCGGCACCGGCCGATGCCGTGATGTTCGAAGTATCGCTCGCGAGTACGGAAACATCGGCAGCAGTAAAATTGCCAGCAGCAATGTTCCGGATTTCGGCGTAGGCATCCGCTGCGATCCGGTTGGTCACGACGGAGCCCACGACAGAGACGCCGACGCCGGTGGACGAGCTAGCAGCAGCGGCAACAGCATTCGCCACCACGACGGTTTGGATGGTCTCGTCGCTGGTCGCGTGAACGTTAACGTTACCGTCGGCATGGACGGTTGCTCCGTCGATGACGGCGGTGGTCGCGGCGGCGCTGCGTCCGCTGCTATCGAATCCGATCCAGTTGGTGGCCTCGGCCGCACCGATGGCAACGCCGACCCCGGCTTCGCCGCCTGCACCGATGGAGACGCTATTGGCGATGATCGTCGATAGGATACTGGCGTGGTTGGACGCCGCGACGCTGACATCTCCGATAGCGATGGCAGAGGTTCCCGACGCAATCGATCCGCCGGTGATCGTGGCTGCCGTGGTGCTGGTAATGACGTTATTGGAGAACGCACCGCCTCCCGAGACGGCAACTGCGGTATCGCCACTTCCGGCTAGCGAGATTGCCGTGGCCGTCGAAACAGAAGAGATGGAATTCGTATGGTCACCCGTTGGATGGTCCTGCCCTTGGATGCCGAGCACGTTCGCGTTGACGGTCACGTCGCCACCAGCCGAAACGGTCGAGCCGTTGATCGTCGCGGCGAGCGTGTTGTCGATGGAGTTGTTGGAAATGGATGCGGAAACGGCGACCGCGACTCCGGGACTCGTAAGACTTCCGGCAGCCGCCACCGACGCTCCGAGGGCGAACGTGTGGATCGTTGCCGAGTCGAGGGCTTGCACGCTGACGTCGCCGCCGGTCGTGATGCCAGGGCTGCCGGTGATTTCCGCCGTGATGTCACGCTGAATATCAGCGCCCGCGTACGAACCAGTTCCCGCGACTGCGACTCCGCTGCCAAAGTCGGCAACGCCCAGCCCGAGGCTGCCCGCGACCGAGACAGTGTTGATTTGATCGCTCAAATCGGTTTGCACGTTCACGTCTCCATCCGCATTCACGGTGGAGTCATTGATCTGGGCGATCAGGCCGCCAGTGATTTTGGTCATCGCGATCGAAGCTCCGACGGCCACGCCGACGCCTGAACCTTCGCCGGACGAGAGGCCGGCCGCGATTGCCACATCGCCCGCGATCGCTGTAACCGCTGCCTCGTCAGTGGATTTGACGTTGACGTGACCGGCGGCCGTGACGTCAGCTTTATCCATCCGCGCCGAGGTGTTCGCGTCGATCGTGTTCCAACTTGCACTGCCCGCGACACTCACTCCCAGGCCGCCGTTTTCTGAGAGGCCTGGCGAGACGATGCTGGCCGCGGCGGATGCGGCAACCGATAGGATATCGCCGGATTGTGTGGCGGTCACATCGACGTTGCCAGCGCCTGTGATCGTCGCGTTCTGAACGAGCGACTCGGTTGCTGTATCAATGATGGCGCGACTGAACGCACCGGCTAATCCGACAGCGTCGTCATCGGTGACTGCGACGGCGGCACTTCCGGATAAACCAACCGTTGAACCGGAGTCCGTGGCAGAAACAATCAAGTCACCAACGGACAAATCGATCGTGCCGGAGGTGTTGATGTTCGCACGGGTGGTCCGGGTGACTTCGTTCCACGATGCGACCCCAGCAATCCCGATCCCTGTCTTTTTGGTCGGTTCCGCAGCGTCATCGCTGGCATCGCCACTCGTGTCAACATCCGAGGCAGCCTCGTCGGCTTTCGTGTTCGACACGACAGCGGCGGCCAGTCCAAGACCGATTTGCCAGCCAGTCGAATTGGCGTGGACTTGGACGCTGTCTGCGGTGATGTCTACGTGTTGGCCGACAAGAGTGTCGTTGTCGATGTCGTCCCCATCGCCGATGATCGCGCGAGTATCTCGTGTGCTCTGTTGAACGTTGACACTGATCCCCGCACCGAACGACTTGCCTCGCATCACACCCCCGGCCATTCCGGTTTGGATTTGGTTGGAATCCGCGGTCACTTCGATCACGCCACTTTCCAGGGTGACACCGTCGTGGACATGCGCGATGGTTTTGTGTGTGCCGTCGAAAGTATTGACGCTTCCCGAAACGCCGAATCCGCCGGACTTGCCTCCCGCCGCCGCGATGTTCAGACCGAAGTGATCTTCCGTGGCACTGACTTTCAATTTTTGATCGTCACCGGTGCGGACCATGGCACCACGCTGGATCGTGGCTCGGGTAACGGTATTGAGAACACTGACAATGGCGGAACCACCAATGCCACCTTTGCCGGACGTGTTGTCGTTGATGATTGCACCGGGCGACAACGAGGCAGGTGCTTCGGCCGCGGTATGAACCAATCGCGTTTCCGTATTGGCATCGATGATCACCGTCTGTTTGTCAGCATGCAAACCCGCGTTCTGGTTGATCCGGGTAAAATCACCGATGCTGGCAATGGACTCGGTGTGATATTCCGCGACGACCAAAGTGCCCGCCACGGTGTATTTCGCGGCGCCGTTTTTGCCAGTGTTTTCTCCGCCGATTGCCGTGGTCGCACCCCCGGTGGGATTGGACAGCAGCGTTCCAACCGTCTCGGTGATCTTCTCCACTCGGTCGATTGAAAATCCGTCGGTCTCAAACGCATCTTGAATCCCGGTCCAATTCTCGGGTTCGGCAAACAGCGGCAGGGTAACTTCGCTGGCAACGGTCAGTTGGCCGCTCGCATCGAGCTGCGCCCCGGCATGGATGCCCGATCCGCTTTCGATGACTGCTTGTGATGAGTTGTGGTACACGCCAATGCTGATCCCGACTCCGGCAGCGACTTTCTTTTTGGTTCCTCCCGCTTCACGGCTGTCGCCGCCATCGGTCACGATCTTCCCAGAGGCTTGCGTCTTGATGCGATTTTCAATTGCCGAGTCGATCGAGACGTCGATGGGGGATGACAGGATCGCAGTGGCTTTGATGGTTGCGGCAACGTCGTGAGTGACCACGTTGATGGCGACGCCACCCGAGACGGTGAACAGATCGTTGCCTTTTCCCTCGCCGCGTTGTAGATCGGTCGAAGTCGGGCCTTGCTTCGACTTGCCCCATTCCTTGGTGATCTCGAATTGTTCCGCCAGGCCGCCGACCAAGTTCCCTATCTCGTTGAAGCCATTTTTCAGCTTGGTTAGGATGGCGCGCCTCCGGTTGTGGCGCCGACGGTCGACGAGTTCGCGGCAGTTAAAGACGCCTTTACCGAGACTCCTTCGGTCGCTTGCGGATCGACCAATCGGTGCTCGGTGGTCGTTGCGGCGGTGGCAACCGGGATCGCGTCCAACGTGATGGGAGTGGCGTTGATCGCATCGCCTTTGGATGCCGACAAGCGAATCGAATTTTCGTCAATGACCGTGGCATAGTAGACGCCGCCATCAACCAATCCATCGATCGCCGGGTCACGAACGATGACTTGGGCAGCCACTTCAAACGCGTGTCGCGATCCGGCTGGACCAGGACCGGTCAAGTCGACGACCGCCGCCGTTGCAGTCGTGGTCAATCGAATGTGATCCGCATCGACGGCTTCGATCGTGTACGAATTCCCAGCGGTGAGTCCGCCGATCATGCCACCGCTGGCAAGATAAGTGACCTCTTCACCGGTTTCGAATCCATGCGAATCGAGCCGGATGGATTCGCCAAACAAATTGGTCGTTGGGTCGACGGGATCCGAGTTGATGACCGGACCGGCGGTCGGATCGAATTGCAAACGATTGACCGGCGGTTGCACACGAGTCGGTACGAATGTCAGTGTTCGCGCAACCGGCTTGGAAGGATCGTTGTCCGTGTAAACGTCGAAGTGATGTTCATCACCAATGCCAGCAGCGGAAAGTTCAATGACGTCCGCGGGGGTGCCCCCATCGGGAGTGCCGTCAGCTGGAGTGCCGTCAGCTGGAGTGACCGGGCGCAGTTGCAACGAATCGCCGCTTGTTGCCAAGACCTCGTAATCCATTCCATCTGTCAATCCGCCGATCGCGATGTCGCCGGCGTCATGCCGATAGCGAACAACCACGCCGTCGTACAACTTATGACTTGGGATGGCGATCTCATTATCGGAAACGTCTAAGTCGCCGCCGATCACCGCCAAAACGTGTTCACCAAACTGAATCGTCGCGGAATCGTCCAGGTCAACCAGGACCAGTGAATTGCGGCTCGTCGACAATCCAAACCGGTCCGGATCAAGTAGGTCGATGAGGACGTAGTAGTTTTGATTGTTAACAATTGCTCCCGGGGTGCGATTGTCCCCGGCCTCGTAGTTGACCAGGGTGCCGGTGGTCAGCCCGTGACCGGGAATGATGAATCGGTTGGTCGCCGCGTCCACAAGTGCGGTGGCACGAGTGCCGTCAAATTCGGTCGCCTTGGTTTCGTACGAGAACGATTGATTCTCGTTGTCGTGGAACGCGGCCAACAGAGTTCTTGCCGTTCCCGCGAAGGCGTCGGTCAGGGTGTTGGCCAACTGAATCGACTTGGCATCGTATGAGATGACGTAGTACGTGCTTCCGTCGACGAGGCCAGCCGAAGGGATCCCGGAATCACCGCTGACAGAATCAACCCCTGCGTGATACGTGATCGCTTGCCCCGTGAACAACACGTGACCGGGCATGACGAGTGTCCTGTTCGCTTCATCAACCGCGTGAAAGCGAGCGTGCTGGGTGATCCGCTGAGTGCTGGATCGATCCGCGTCGGTTCGATAGTTGATTTCGTCACCGGTTTGCAGCCCGTGGCCGGGAACCTTGATTTGATCCGTCGACGAATCAACCACGCCACTCGCGGTGGGAACAAATGTTTTTTCCGCTCCGGCATACACAAAACCGTGCGAATTTCCCACGCCCATGCCAGTCAGATCCAATGGCGTGGCATCATTCTGGGAAGTGAAACCTGCGAGTTGAAATCGAATTTTAGTAGAGTTCGATCCAGGCACAAAACTTCGGTTCACAACAATGTAGTTTTGTCGGTCTGCCAATCCACCGATTGCTTGCGGTTCGTTGTCGTCGTCGCTACCCGATTGGTACGACAAGACAAAGCCATCTTGGATCGCTGAAAGATCGCGGACTTGGTCGTTCGTCAACGTGATCGTGTTGTCAGTGAGATTGACGGCGGTGGCCGGATCGAACAGTGAAACTTCCGTGGTGAAAATCGAGTGCTCGCTGGCGTTGTCCGTCAACGTATCGGTTGCCAGGTCAATGGAACGTTGGCGGACGACTTGGAAGTTGTCCTGGTCGATTTTGACCACAAACAACGATTCGCCGTTGGTCAAACCGGGCAATGGGAATGCCTCCCTGTCCCCACTCGGGATGCTGTCCCCGATCGGGATGGCTTCGTAGTTCAACGGGTCGCCGGTCTCGAAACCATGTTTGACGGCGTGGATCGTGGTGCGTTGGGTCGGCACCGAACCATTGTTCAGATTGACGCCGCGGAACGTGCCGGCGGCGGTCAGCTTTCCGGCAACGGTGGCCTGGATGTCAGCGTTGTCCACGGCGATGGCGAACCCGAGTGCCACCGTGGCGTCGACGTTGATTCCGACGCTGGCAGCGGAGTTGTTGGTTCCGATGCCCGTCGCATTGACGTTGATGCTGCCGGCCGTGGAGGTCACGACAACGCCGGAATCAATTTGAGTGTGGCTGACCGAATCGGAGACGCTGACCGCGGCGGCCGCACCAGCTGCCTTGGAATCAGAAGTCTTTGTCTTCACTTCTTCCAAGCCCTCTTGGCTTTTCAATAGCGGCCCTTCAACGGACTGTGACTGCTCGATGCTGTTGTCGTTGGTGGCGGAGGCTTGCACGTCGGCGATGCTGTCGGCGTTGGAACCGATCGTGATGGTGCCGGCGGCCACGATGGAGGTGGAGCCTTTCAAGGACGTTTGCGCCGACGCATCGGAAATGCTGACACCGACCGCGACCGTCCCCAAGCCGCGCGAAACCGCGCCGGTGCCGAATTGCATGCCTGCGATCGCGTAAGTGGTGGCATCGGCGGTGGCGTCGGATGTGATCTTGACAGTGCCGTTCGCCGTGATCGTTGCCGATTCTATCGTTACCGTGGACTCGCTTTCGCGAACCATGACGGACACCGGCATCGGCAACGGTGCTAACGGAAACAGAGAATGCAGTGCCTCGTGCGTGTAGCCGGAGATCACCTCGGGGACGACCGTGTCGATGTTCTTGTCGCGAGCCTCGGACGTGATTTCGACATCGCCGCTGGCGGTGATGGTGGCCGAACCAACGCTCACGCTCGTCGCTTTCTTTCCCACACCGATAGGGCGGACAGGACTTACCAACGACGAGATTCGCTCCGCGTTAAGCGTGATGTCCTTGCCGGTCAACGAGACATTGTCTTCGATGTTGACAAACCGATCTGACAAGAACACGTCTGCGAGATCAATCGGCAGATTACTTGCCACCGACAATCCGGACTCCGCGCCGACGCTGTGCAGCGAGAGATCGCCCGCAGTGATCTGAGCGCTGGATTGTACCGTAATTTGTTCGCCGATGATTGTGAAATCAATCGCGGGCCCCAGATCGATGGTGCCGCCGACGTGGATCGTGTCTTCGCCAAGATACGCATCGATCTTGATCGAACTGGCCGACGTGGGGATCTCCCATCGTGTTTGGTCCGTTTGACTGACCGGAGGGACGACTTCCAAACCGTCCAGATACACCGTCAAGTCATGGTTGCCGTCAACGATCAAGTTTCCCGCTTCTTGGGAGACCTGAATCGAATCGTACAGGGCCGATCCGCGAATCTCATAATCGCCCGCCATCAGTTGTCGTGATTCGAGTGATTCGATTCGAGACCTGCGACGATGGCCACGCCGGTTCGGACGTGTCGCGAGGCGACTATTCGATGCTCGCTGGTCCGCGGCAGCGACGTTGGAGTCACGGCGAAGCTGGAGCGCGCGCAATAAGTCATCGATGTTCATCATCAACCCTGTTTCCGTCCTTGGAGTACATCACGACCGCCAAAACTTGAATCCAATTCAAGAAAATCGGCGGATTTGTCTGCGAAGAAATAGTCGAATCAACCGCTTGTCGCCAGATGAGTTTCACGCGACGACCAACTTGAGCTTGACGTGGCAAATCACTGTGATCTACGTAGGGGGTCGCCGGATTGCCACGCATGGTTACACCACCGAATGACAACACTGATGAGCGAAACTGAGATTGCGATGAATCAAGGATCCGCCTGGATGAGGACCCCGGCAAAATCGCTGCTTTGGGGCGTTGTCGTGATGTGCGTTTGGGTCGCAGGTGGAACCGCTGCCTCGGCCCAATCGTCGACGACCAAGATGCCGGTGTTCCCGTTCCCCGATTCGGTCGACAGCGAGACGGATTTGCCGCCCAGCGACATCGCCGAGATCATCGGCCAAGCAAGTCATTCGCAGTGGACTGAACCATCGACGGAATCGCAGATAGCGGCCCCGTTACAACTGATGGAGATCGAACGCCGGCTATCGCAGCAGGAATCGAAACTTGCCCGACTGCACAACGGACCCAAACGACCTGGAAGACTGTTCGCACGGTACGAAAGCGTGGTCGTGCAACCGGTGCAGAGCAACCAAACCGCCTTGATCGTCGAAACGGATATTGAGCAATTTGCGACCGTCATGTTCCCTTGGGAAATGGAGCACAGTCCTCGCGTCACATTCGGCTATCAACCACCGAGCGACGGTGCCGGGTGGCAGGTTCGATACTGGCAGTTTGACCACGGCCAATCATTCACGGCAAACGAAGACAACGGAATCATTCGATCAGGATTGCGAGCCGATGTGCCTTACCTGGTCGAGGACGGCTACGTCGCTTTGGGCGTGCAGCTTTTTGAAGAAGGCACTTTTGTAAGCCGCGTTCGCGCCGACGTGATCGACATGGAAGTATCACGCAACTTGATCGAACCCATCGACGCGTTCATTGGGCTGCGTTACGGAAAGTTTGGTCAGAGCTATTCCGCGGTGACCGACGAAGGATCGGTCAACGCCTTGACCGAGTTTCGCGGCCTGGGTCCGACGATGGCACTGCGTCTGCGTCAACCGTTGCCGCTGGACCGGTTGAGCGTCTTCGGAACGCTGCGCGGAGCGATGTTGTATGGGCAGAAAGAGTTCAAAGGTCACGAGTCAAATTTTGGCAACACACAACATGTCAACGGGATCGACTTGCGCTCTTATGATGAAGGCGTCGATTCGTTTGCGGCCAGTCTCGAGATGCAAGTTGGGATAGAGTACGAAATCACAAACTGCTTCACCGCTTTCGTCGCGTTTGAGGGCCAGCACCATGCGGGCGTCGGTGGCGTCAACCCACCCGCGACGATGGTGGGCCCGGACGGTGACGTCACTGGCGACAGTGTCCTGGACGACGACTTGAGCTTCGTCGGATTGACCGCCGGTGCACAACTGAATTGGTAAGTCAGTTGAAAACAGCACAACTCAATTCGACGAAACCGAATCGCGAGCGTTTGGTGACGTCCGACGGTCTGCCGCACATGGTGATTGTCGGTGGCGGGACCGCCGGATGGATGAGCGCGGCGACGCTAAGGCGACGACTGAGGTGCCGCGTTACCGTCGTTGAATCCGCGCGTGTCGCGCCGATTGGCGTGGGGGAAGCAACGATCCCGGCGATCTTGGATTGGATCGCGAATATGGGCATCCAGGAAGACGAGTTTGTCCGCCGCACCGGTGCCACTTACAAACTTGCTATCCGGTTCGACAACTGGATTCGACCCGAGCACCGCTACTGGCACCCGTTCGGCATCTGTGGCTGCCCGATTGATGGCCAAGACCTGATTCACGCTTGGCGGCGTGGGATTCGCGAAGGCTGGCTGTCCGGTCCATCACAGTACACCGACTACAGTTTTCAGCGAGAACTTTGCGAGTTCGGATGCGGTCCGCGTGCTCCAGGGCAAGCGAGTGTCGCGAACAACTATGCCTTTCATCTCGACGCCGGGAAACTAGCCGGCTTCTTAAAAGAAATTGCCCTCGAATCCGGAGTGCAACATCACATCGGTGATGTGATCGGCGCGTCCCGCGATGAACGAGGTGACATTGAATCGCTGACACTGCACGACCAACCGCCGCTGGCGGGCGACCTGTTTCTCGACTGCAGCGGTTTCGCCAGCGTGCTGATTGATCGCGTCATGAAATCTCCCTGGATCGATTGGTCGGATCAACTGATCTGTGACCGGGCGGTCACGTTCCGGCGCCCACGCGATCGGTCGGGCCTCGGTGGTAATGTGCCGCCGCAAGGGAGGTCAAACCGTCTGCCGCCGTACACGATCAGCACGGCAATGAATGCCGGCTGGTCATGGCAAATTCCACTGCACGAGAACACCGGGTGCGGTTATGTCTTTGCGTCTGGTCACATCAGCGACGATGAGGCGAGGCGGGAGTTGATCGGCTTGGTCGGCGGTGATTTGGAAACCGCGGAAACAAAAATCGTCCCAATGCGAATTGGGATGCGACCGGTTTCCTGGGCCGGGAATTGTGTATCGCTCGGTTTATCGGCCGGTTTTGTCGAGCCGCTCGAGTCCACGGGGATCTTTTTGGTCCAGCGTGCTCTCGATGAATTGGTCGACTGTCTGCCCAACAGGGGCAACGTTCCATTTCACTCAGTTCCATTTCACTCAGGGCACTTCGATGCAGAGTCGTTTAACCGGCGAATGACAGACGTTTACGTTCAAGTACGCGATTTTGTATTGCTGCACTATGTTGTATCAAAGCGACGTGATACCGCGTTCTGGAATGACGCCGCATCAGTCGCGTTGCCGGACACGCTGTCGATGCTGTTGCATGAGTACACAACCACGGGGCGAGTTCGCTTGCCGTCGCGACACCCGACGTTCGCGGAGGCAAACCATCACTTCATCCTGAGTCCGGCAGGCATTCACCCAGGCGTGCAGACCGAAATGCATGGTCGTCCCACTTCGATGGCCCCGAGTTCGATCGCAACGTTACTTCAACGCATTCGTTCGACCCACGCCGAAATTGCCGCAACGCTTCCGTCCCACGCAAGCCTTGTCGATTCTTTGCATTCGGCCCATCAATCCGACTCCGCAAAAATCGGCCGTACGCGGATCGCATGCTGATGGACACGGGTCGCCGGACGGAGCCACCCCAACAACAAAAAAGGCCTCGTAAAACGCAATGTTTTACGAGGCCTTTTCGTTTCAGCG
>CAWILC010000010.1:0-468353 GCA_963836865.1 Pirellulaceae bacterium
TAGAACCTATCCGGTAACTCCTCTACGTCGTAAGTCCATATTTGAACGGAGGTTGGTCGCCAGTGGGTGCGAGTCGCCTGAGCATCCGTCCGATCGATGCAACGTACACCATTGCCTCGCTTGATTCTGTTCTGTGTTCGTAGTCGCGACTGAGTCGCCGCCAACGCCCGAGCCAACTGAAAGTTCGTTCGACCACCCAACGTTTGGGAAGTAGCACGAATCCCTTTGAGCCCTTGGGACGCCGAACGACTTCCAGCTCCCAAGCCAGATTCTTTTGACGACCAAGCCAGGAATTCAGCGCGTGATTGTGGTACTTCGAATCAGCCCAGACAACTTGCAATCGTGGTTGCCGAGACTGCGAAAGCTGCTTCATGACCGGTCGAGCCGCATGCGCATCGTCGTCGTGTGCCCATTGTCGACGGCATTGCTTTCGATAAGAGCGGTTTTCTCGGCAAACAACTTCGTTGGACTTTTCAGCACATGGCGACTGCCGGCTTGGAATCCATCCACCAATGATTGCGTCCAGTGAGTCTGGGGATCGTGGCAACACGATCGGTAGGTTCGATTCCTATGCGTTAGTGATCTGAGTCACTACTTCGTCGCCACCAATACACGATTGACTGCCTAATCGGACTACATCACCTCGGGTGTCGTGGGTTCGAGTCCCACCGAAGTGAACCTTGTGTCCGCTTCGTAGCTCAGTTGGTAGAGCATCGAATTGTCTGATTAACAAACTTCGTCAATTTTTTTTAAGAACAACAACAGAACAAGGCGACTGCCGGTTCGGAGTACATAGGTTAGAGCGCGTCGCGAGAGCGACGAGGTCGCGGGTTCACCAGCGTCCTGCCACGAGCGACTGTCGTCAAGGAAGCGGGCGGCCCAGCGTACAAGTTGTCTGCGAAGCACGCGCTCGCCCAAATAGCGGCGACCGGCACGTTCGGCAACGTCTACTACGCGTCCGCGCAAAACCAACTCGACGCGATGCGAAAGCTGATCGACGAAATCGACGACAACGAGTTCCTGGCAAAGCTGGCCGTCTACTCACGTGAGCGTGCTTACATGAAGGACATGCCGGCGGCGCTGCTGGTCGTACTGTCGACGCGAGACACCAAGCTCATGCACCAAGTCTTCGACCGAGTCGCCGACAACGGCCGCGTTCTACGCACCGTTTTCCAAATGACTCGTTCAGGACAGTTCGGTCGCCCCGGTTCCGTAAGACGCGGCCTGTCGTCTTCGCTGCAGCGTGCGTTCCAACGTTGGCTCAACGACGCGTCTGTTGGCAAGTTGCTCTCAGCTTCGATCGGAAACGATCCGAGCCTGCGAGACATCTTGCGAATGGCACGTCCAACGCCAAAGGACGACGCGCGTCGAGCGTTGTTCGGATGGTTGACCGACAAGCCAGTCGAGAAGTGGGCACCAGCCAAGGCTGACGACCTGCCATCGACGGTGCAGTCGCTTGTCGCTTACCGAGCAGCCGAGACGGCCGAAGCCCAAACGCTGATCGCCGGCGACTTGCAAGTTCGATGGGACTTGCTGGCAGACGCTGCCAAGGGACCAATCGTTTGGAAGGCAATTGCCCGACAAATGGGACCGCAAGCACTGCGAATGAACCTCAACACGCTCTTGCGTCACGACGTGTTCAAGAAGCCTGGAGTGCTGGGGGTTGCAGGAACCGACAACGCGATGATCGACTACGTGGCCGGCCAACTGGCTGACCGCGACGCGATCGCTCGCAGTCGTCAGTTCCCGTACCAGTTCCTGGCGGCATACATGAACGCATCGGACGAGGTTCCAAACAAGATCAAGGCGGCGTTGCATGACGCTGCCGAGATCGCGTGCGGAAACGTACCAACGCTACCGGGACCAGTCATCATCGGACTCGACACGTCAGGTTCGATGGGCTGCCCAGTCACGGGTAACCGTGCGGGCCGTTCGGGAAGAGGGGGCGGAACGTCGAAAATGCGATGCGTCGATGTTGCGGCACTGTTCGCAGCAGCGATGTTGCGTCGCAACCCAGATAGCGTCGTGATCCCATTCGATACGCAAGCTTACAAGGCAAAGGTCGATCCAAGTGATACGATCCTGTCACTGTCAGCACGCTTGTCGAAGTACGGAGGCGGAGGAACGGACTGCTCGTTGCCATTTGTCGAAGCCAACAAGTTGTCGGAGGGAAGAGGACTCTACGCGAAGCAACCTTACGCCGGCATCGTGCTGGTCAGCGACAACGAAAGCTGGATCACCTCGGGACGCGCCCGCGGTTACGGCCAAAACGGCTCAACCGGGGTGATGACGCAGTGGGAGAAGTTCAAGAAGACCCAGCGTGGACTCGGCGTTGTCGATCCAAAGCTAGTCTGCATTGACATTCAACCCTACGGAACCAGTCAGGCACCTGAGCGAGACGACATCCTGAACATCGGCGGCTTCAGTGACGCCGTGTTCAACGTCGTCTCATCGTTCCTAGAAAACGACGCATCCCGCTTCGTCCGCGAAGTGGAAGCAGTCGAACTGTAACGTGATGTACGCATCTTGCTTGCCATCGAACACAAGCTAGAAGCTTACGCCACGACCGAAACGCCCGCGGAGGAGCAATCCCCGCGGGCGTTTTCTATTTCAATCGTCTTTTTCGACCAGCCCGTTCGTTGAGTCGTCTCATCGTCCATTCCCAGCCGAGCATCACTCCAACTAACATTGCCAACAGAAGAAGCAACGAGACTGCGAATCCAACAAGGGGCACGACGGTCACCATCAGGATCGGCCCGATCTCAAATGATGAACCTTGCGTCTCCGCATCTCGGATCAAATTTCCAAGCCCGATGATGCCTAACAAAGCTCCTGGCAAAGCAAGCGTACAGATCTGCATTCCAACGTACTGGTCCATGGCAGCATGGCGGATTGCTACCATGACGGTGATCACAATCACTGTCACCCACCAGGGTAACAGCAGAACAGATGCGAGCATGCACGCGAGCATCATCACGATGTTCAATGGCATGAACGTCGATGCTCCATGGTCGCCCATCACACTCGCCTTTTTCAATAACGTGAAGCCAACAACATCATTGTAGACCTAATGACCATCGCCTGCATCGATGTCGGCTACATCGAGTCGGAGACCGATCCAACGACAGCGATCGCTGCCTGCGTTGTCATCAACGACTGGAGTGATGCGGCGACGGCTTCCGAGTATGTCGTGCATGTCACGAGTTTTCGGGACTACCAGCCCGGACAGTTCTGCCTGCGGCAACTGCCGTGCATCGACGCGGTATTGTCGGTGCTGCCAACATCGCCGACCTGCATCGTAATCGACGGTTACGTTTGGCTCAGCGATCAGGACCATCCTGGTCTCGGCAAGTATCTCTACGACGCGATGAACCAGCAGATTCCTGTGATCGGAGTCGCAAAGAATCCGTTCAGGGGATTTGATCACGCACACGAACTCTGCCGCGGCAGCAGCGATCGCCCGCTCTACATCACCTCCATCGGCATTCCGACCGCAGAGGCCGCCAGCAACATCGCCGCCATGCACGGTGCACACCGCTTTCCCTCGATCCTCAAACGCGTCGACCGCCTCAGTCGTGGCGACTCGCCAGCCCCGAAAGAACGTTGATAACACGATCCCCGGCGAAATTTTCGTTGTCCTCCTCGTTCGTGGCCCTCCAATGCAGCCTCGAATCTGCGTTGCCCGCCAAACCAGTGCCGGATAGAATGGGACCATGGCAACAGAAACAACCACCGTCGAACAACTCATTGATCCTCTTGGGGAGTGCTTGACACCCGACGTGGCTCGCCGGATCATCGACCTTCGTGCCGATGCAAAGTTGCAGGCCCGCGTCGATGAACTTGCCGACAAAGCGAATGTCGGATCAATCACTGATGAAGAACGTTGTGAGTACGAGAAGTACGTGAGCTACGCCAGCTTCGTGACGATGCTTCAAATCAAGGCCAAGAACCTGCTCGAGCAGTCGACAGGTGCCGCGTAGGTGGACGCTGCGACTCGTCGTTTCGTTCGCAACCGGGCTGCTGACCGCTGCGAGTATTGCCGATTGCCACAATCGGCTTTTCCGTTCTTAACGTTCCACATCGAACACATCTACGCCCGGCAACACGTTGACGACGATCGCGAGTCGAACCTTTGTCTTGCCTGCCCCAACTGTAATCTGCACAAAGGCCCAAACCTTACGTCATTGGCGGCTGACGGTGTTGAGATCGTCCCTCTGTTCAATCCCCGCGAACAAACGTGGGCCGAACATTTTAAAGTCGCCGATGGAAGAGTCGTCGGACGAACAACGATCGGCGAAGTGACCACGAAGCTGCTGCAGATGAATGTCGATGACCATTTGCAAATTCGACGAAGCCTGATTGCTCGCGATGAATACTGAAGTCAGGCGTGCGGCGGCACACATTGGGAACACCAATCGACCCTAATCAACACTGATTTCAGTTTCGATTTTGATTAGTGTTCGATCAGCGACGATTAGTGTTCCCTCGGTTCATCGTCTTGCTCCCCTGATTCAACATCGACCACCATCCCGTGGTTGACCAAGTTGCCTTTCAGGTCACAGCACGAGGCGTTGATGAACTGAATCCCCTCACGAGTTTCGCGGCCAAAATTCTCGATTCCCGCTTCATCATGAATGTGCCCGACGCATGAATCCGAGGTCGAATCCTCTCGGTCACATGCCGCGTGAGTTTCTTTGAACCCACGTGAATCGGCTCCTTCGTTCGCCAGCGCCTTGTCACGTCGCAAACGCCCTTGGGCGGACCGTGCGTAGTCAGCAAGTCGGTGTCACCGGGGATCTCTGCCCAGTACTGATCCAGCTCTTCGCGGTCCTTCATGTACGCCCAGTCAAAGAACGCCGGCGTGTACGGCGAACCAAAGACACGCAGCCCGCCGAGTTCCATCGACTCGTGAACCAAAAACCGAACCGACGGAAAATGAGCCGGCGTGATCAGTCCCTCCGCGATCGCCGTCGAATGGTTGCCGGGAACAAAGATTTTCGTTTCGATGTCCAGGTTCACAAACCAATCGAAGAACGCTTTCGATTGCAACTGATTCATCCAAGGCTTACGCACGTTCGCCTCATCACCGCAGTGGATCACCACATCAGCACGCGGAACCGTCAGCTCCGAATGCCGAGTGTGAGTGTCAGAAATGAACCAAATTTTCATGAGGTAAACCATGCGCGATCCTCGTTCCCCGGCTCCCGCCTGGGAACACGCTGTCTTGCAGGCTCCCGCCTGCCGTGCGCTGACACTCGGGAGGCGGGAGCCTCGGTTGCAGTGTGTTCCCAGGCGGGAGCCTGGGAACAAGTCTTCGTGGCCTAATCGCCATGCTTGGCGAGGAACTTGTTGGAAATCGTCTTGAAGGAAACGCGATCATCCCCCGAGCCGCGAACCCAGACCAGTCCCTCACGTTCCGTCTTCGGATTCAAAACGCTTTTGCCCTCGGCCAACGCCAAGATCGTATCCATGTCGTCAGGCACGCTCGTTTCACCCAGCGGCGGAACGATTGACAAACCAAGCTCGTGGCAGATCGCTTCCATCGGCGTCGGCAAAGACATTGGCGGTGCCATCTACATGCAATGCTCCTACATGGATCTACTTCCGGGAGTCGTGTCAGATTGCTGTGAACTGATTGAACACAAAATGCGATTCTCTGTTGTGAAGTATGCCGAAAAATCGGAAACCGTTTTGTTTAGGCGTATCTTCGTGCGAGCTTTCGCACCTTCGTGAGGCAGGTAAACTCTCGTATAAGAAGAAGGGCAATGCCTTTCTCTACATCGTTGATGATGAGGTGAACGAATGACCGAACGCGAATCGACCAGCGATCCGATCGTTGATTTGGCAAGCCAATTTGTCTCGCCCAATAGCCGAGCAGTCTCGGTCTATTCACCGATCGTTGAGCAGATTGTTACTCAGCAGTCGACCGATCGCAGTTTGATTGAATCCACGCTCGATGGTTTGCTCGGATTCGCTGGGACGGAAGATGGACTGGCGCTATTCAAAAAGCTCTGCCGCTATTACTGGGATCTCGATCCGCTCGCAACTGCGAGCTACATCAGTGCCTATCGGGAGACGTGGGACGAGGAATCGCTGGATGCATGAGCGAGATCACTTCGACGCCTCGATCATCTGCAATCCGGCTGAGGTGTCGGCACATGAGTGGGTAACGATCGACGAGGTTCGCGACCGAATGACCGTGAACTCGGATCGCAAGCAAGAGCTCTTGAAGGTGTTGTTTGACCGGCTCACTCGCACCGAACTTTGAACGATGAAAATCTATCTCGACGATGAGCGAACCACGCCTGGCGATCTGCACCGCGTGTATTGGCCGGACGAGGCGGTTGAGTTGCTAACGACTGGATCGGTCACCGAGATCAGCTTGGATCATGATCTGGGCGACGATGATCGCGGGACCGGCTACGACGTCGTGCTTTGGATCGAGGAGCAGGTTGCGTTGCATGGCTTTAGGACGTTCGCAAACTGACCAGATGCTGGCCGCCGGTGGTGGCGATTTCCGTACTCACATCAAGCCCTGGCGCAAGACGCGAGAGGCGGTCGACGAGCCACTCGGCAACCGCTTCGGCGTCTTCGCGGGTTGGGCAACGAGCCATCGCCTCGCGGCCGCCCCTTCGCTCCAGACGTTCCGCCGCAGCGATGATCGGAGCGGGGTCGACGACGATCAAATGATCGGGCCAAGGCACGACCGGGTCATTCGATCCCTTGCCGGTGTTGCAACTCTTGTGAGCCAAACGCTCGGTCGGCAAGTTGCCCTTGTCCTGTTTCTTCTTCTTGGCTCGGCCCTTGCTGATACGAGTGTCCAAGCTCGCTCCGCGGGGATCGTTCGGCGACATGTTCGGATCCACCGGTTCATCGCACAACCAACATCGCCAACCGTCCGCCTCGCCCACATCCTGAAGTTGACCCATTCGTCTTACGCTCTTTGGTGAATGCTCGATATCGTTCGATTTCCTTTCAATGTATCAACTGGACCCAAGTCGCACACGCACAAGCAAGTCATTCAGAGCTGGCCTTGCCGACGGCAGGTCGGGGAGTTTGCTTTGATCGTAAGCAGCTTGCAATTCAGCAGTCAGTCGTTCGTACTGCGTCGTGTGAAAGTCGAGATCAGCCGCGATGAGGAATCCCTTCTCGGGGCCAGTTTGCTTTTGGGCAATCAGGTCGTCGAGGAAAGCTAGCTTGGCGGTTTCGTTGAGTTTGGCAGACTCATTGAGTTTAAAGAGGTTGGCTTCGACTTCGCCGGTGCGCATCAGATGGATGCCTGTCAGCAGGACGCGGTAAACGTACAGCAGCGGTTTGACCCTTGGCGGCGATTCCTTGCCGAACAGTTTCCACTGGGTTGCGGCGAAGCCGAGGTAGTGATGGGCGTGATGCTTGATGATGCAGTCGGCTGCGATTGATTTCAAATCGTCGAACTCGTCGCCCGCGAACACAATCAACGGCGAAAAGATCTGTTCGAGCACGTAGCCGTTGCGACGCAGCATCAGAGCGAAGAATTTCGATGCGTCGTGCGTGACCAGGTCGATTTCTAGCCCGTCGTAGATGCCTTCCTTTTCGATCGTGTGGTCGCCATCATCGAGGCCCATGACTGTTTCGATAGGCAGCAGATGCACTCCACGAAGATCGAAGTCGGAATCGGGCGACGGGAATCCGTACAGATGGGCACCGCTAATCGTGGCGAACAGCAGCGGGTGTGGATGCACGCTGACGTGCTGCATCATCTTGTCGTAGTCGATCGTGGGGGCGTCGGTCATGGAATTGTTCGGGGGAGGTTTTGAGAACACTAATCTTCTCTAATCGAACGCTAATAAGAAGCAGAAGATTAGCGTTGGTTAGTGTTCTTCAACTTTGGGCAGGCCCGATTCCATAGCAGATCTGCGGGCACGGATCAGAAACGCATTGGCGCGTTCGTAGTCGGGACGGTCGGGAAGCGTGGTGGTTTTGAAGGCGGATTCAAACTCGGACTGCAGGCGTTCTCGCCATCGGTCGGCGTCGTCGAACGACATCTCGCCGCGTTTGATTGTCAGCAGGCTCTCGCGATGCTCGCCGACATCGACGATCATCGCGCCTTCGCGAAGAACATGCGTGCCAGACAAAAGCAATCGAATCAAGTGCATGACGTGCTTCCACTTCACGCGGCCTTGATTGCGGATGTCGGTTTGCATCTTCTTGAAATGTGATGCAACGTAACCTGAGAACGTTTGGAAAACGAGCTTTGACAAGAACGCTTCTCGCATCGCTAGCAATTCTTCGCCGAGCGGCGTGACGTTTTCGACGATCGGTGAATAGAGACATTCCAGCACGTTCGGGTTCGCCTTGAGCGCGAGCACGATGAACTTCTGCAACTCCCAGTACACTTCCTGCGTTTCATCGTTCTCGAGTTGCTCGGGAACGCCGTACAACGACCAATGAAGTTCGGCGGTCGGCAAGTAGATGCCACGACGATCGGTGTCGGACACTTCATCGTCCAGTCCGTAAGCCCGCGAGCCGATCACGCAGCGATAGATGACTCGCTCGTACAAACCGGAACTCGCCAGCGATGCATCGGCGTCGCGAATCGTTTGGCTTTTGAACTCCGCAAGCCGAACGAGTTGGTCGTGATGAATGGGAGCCTCGAAGCCGTCGCTGAATTTAACTCGGTAAGCATGCGTTCGATCAACTGGGCTGCGGACGATGACGCCAACGGCACCGGCCGGATGAGCGACGCGATCGTTCGCCGCCATCACGTCTTTCTGAGCAACGACCTGCGTGCCGACGGAATAGATCAGGTTCGATTCGTTCGACACAGACATTCGACTGGCGATCTAAAGCTCGGGAAAGACGCCTTCGGTGATCAGTTGGCGTCGATGGGAGACGCGGTGCGAGACGTTGATTTGCAGGGCGGCGATGGTTGCTCGTCCCGCACTGGTCTTGCCGACCAGCAATGGACCTATCCATGCGAAATGATCCGGCCACACGCGGCCGGATCAAATCGTTGCGGCATTTGGCAATACTGGCGACGGCCTTCGGCACGCTGCCAAACGGCTCGACGCGAATCGGCCGATACACTCATCGCTTGGCATCGCGCAGCACAATCCACGCTCTCGATTGCAGAATCCCTAGCAAGCCACTAAGTCGCTCAAAGCTATTTGCTTCCTCGCGTTCTTCGGCGCTCAGCGATCCGTCGCGGGACTTTTCGGCGAGCATCCGCATTTTGACTTGCTGGTCTTCGGAAAACCGAGCGACAAAATTCCTTCGGCCGCCTGAGGCGTCAGCGACGGCGACTTCTTTGGGCATCACGAACCCCATCTGGGCTTCGGTGTCGTCTTTCTCCATGAACACCGGCGTGGTCATCGAGATCTTTTGCTCGGCCTGGTTCGCGCCCGAGATGTAGCGGAACAGTTTCATGAAACTGCCATCGCGACTTTGGGTGTCGATCTTGCTTGATGTCGACGCGAGCATCAGATCGGGGTATTCGCGGATCTCGAACTTGCCGTCCGTTTCGATCACCTTGAATTCGGCGGATTCGTAGCCAGCTCGTGCGGTCATGTTCCAGCCTAAAACGCCGATCACCGCAACGGCGGCGATCCCCAGCAGGTACATCATTCGTTTTTGTGTCACTTGTTCGGCCCTGAAATGAATTGGCTTCCGTGAAAAGTCGTCCGATTCAGGATAGGGAGGCGGCTAGGCGCAACCGCAGTTTGCGTTTGGGATAGACCGTAGTGGATCTTGTTTCAGATCCTTCGATGCTGTGATCTTAAACAGACGCGCCCGACAAAAGCCCCTCTGGCTGTTGTTACCAAGTTTAGTCGATCGCGATAGGATGTTCAGCAGTCGCCAACTCGTGAGATCTGATCTTGAAAACCATCGTATCGCCATCCCAGCAAGCTCTATTCGATCCGTTCGAGGGAATCATCGGTCCGATGGGCCGCAAGATGATCGACAACGGTTGGCAGGGGCTCTTCCGAGAAACCCTGCTGGAACAAACGCCCGTCAACATGCTCGGCGAGCAACTTCATGATGACGGACGACCCACCTTTGAATTGCACGCCATGATCGCTTTGGTCATGATCCGCGAGTTCAAAGGCTGGACCGTCCCGCAGACTCACGAAGCGTTGCTTTTTCGAGCCGACATCCAGTATGCGTTGAACCTCCAGCCCGGCGTGGAGGTCACCCAGCGGACCATCGAACGCTACATCGCAAGAATCGAAAAGAACGAAGCGATCAGCGAAGAAGTCTTCTCCCAAGTGACCGACACGTTACTGCGAAGCATGGAGGTCAAAGTCAACCGACAGCGACTTGATTCCACTCACGTCCTGAGCGACATGGCCACCCTGGGGCGTGCTCAAATGATCGGCGTGGCCCTGCGGCGGTTCTTCCACCGACTCGAAAAGCACGACGCCCAGTCAGGTCAAACGGCACTCCTGGACCGCATCAGCGACGACCTTCTGAAGCGTTATCGCAAACAGTCCGATAGCCGCATCTTCGCCGACGCACGCACGACCGAACTTCGCCGCGTGGCACTGCAGCAAGCCGCCGAAGACCTCTGCCTGGTCATCAGTGAACTGCATCAAAGCAAGCCGGTCTGCGACTGGGAACAGTTCAAACAACTGCAAACGATTTTCGATCAACAGTGTGAGTTGCGAGAGGAATTTGTCGAGGTTCGCAAGAAGACCGGTGGGCACGTGATCGTCAATCCGTCGGATCCCGACGCGACCTACAGTGGCCACAAAGGAGCGGGACACCAAGTCCAAATCGCCGAGACGTTCAACGAAGACGGCGATCCGAACTTCATCACTTCGGCCATCGTCGAAACCGCCGCGGACAATGATGCCGATGCGGTGCTACCGGTGCTGGAAGACTTGAAAGGCGGGAAGTGATGCCCGAGGAAATGCTGGCCGACACTGCCTACGGTGGCGACGCCAACGTGCAGTCGGCGAAGGAGGAAGGGGTTGATCTGGTCGCTCCGGTGCCCGGTGCGAAGAAGCACGATGCGGACGAAATCGGCTACGACCAATTCAAACTCAACGAGGCCGGTGAGTTGCAGTCTTGCCCAGCCGGTCACGCTCCGGAGTCGACCAACTACAACGCCAAGGGCGATTACACTTTCGCTCAGATGGATGCTCAGAAGTGCGGGCAATGTCCACTGCTTGAGCACTGCCGTGTTCAGCGCAATCGCGAGACGAAGGAACCGACCGGCCGCATCCAATTCACCGGCAGCGCGGTTCGCGCCGACGTGCGTCGTCGCGAGGAACAAGGCGACGAGTTCCGCGATCGCTACCGCTGGCGGTCGGGGATCGAAGGGACCAACGGCTGCCTGAAACGCATGATGGGCCTGGGTCGTCTTCGCGTCCGAGGCCACAAGGCGGTGAAACTCTCGATACTACTGAAGCTGGCGGGTTGGAATCTGCTTCGTGCGGTAGCAATGCGCCGTCAGCGAAACAACTCGATCCAAATGGCAGCCAACTAGATAAGGTAGGAGTAATTGGCGCTTAGCAAGACGACTCTGGCAGCGTGATCAACTGCTGAACACTCAAACTGAATCTCACAGAGACCATCAACGAAAATCTGCAACACAAAAATTCAACGCCGTCAAAAAAACGCCTTCAGCAAAGCCACCCAATGTCGGGCGCGTCTTAACAAGATCCACTACCAGTTATTCCAGGTGATCGAGAACTGCAACGCCGACGCGATGGTCACCCAGATTAGATACGGAATCTGAGCGAGGGCGATCCAGCGGTGGTGCGGCCAGATGGCTTTCATGGCCCAGAGGATCGTGACCCAAACGATGGCGATGTCGATCGCGGCTAGCGGAAGGTTTTGCAAGCCGAACTGGATCGGGGTGAACGCGAGGTTGGTGATCAGGTTGATGGCGAACGGGATCGCGACCGGCCACGGGATCTGCTTGCGGGCGACTCGGTAGAAGACGTAGCCGAACGTGACCAGGATGATCGGGTAGATGATCTGCCAGATCGTACCGATCGTCGACGGCTCGGGAGTCCAAGCCGGTTTATCGAGGGCGTCGTACCAATCTCGCCAGGGCATGTGGAAAAGTTTGAAGTGAGAAGAGAGAAGTTTGAAAATCGGGTTATGAGTATCGCTTGGTGAGCGGGCACCCGCTACTTCACGCCGTTGACTGGTCCGAGACTGCTTGCTCAATCTCGGCTGGAGTTGGCTCGGTTCCGGTTTGGGTCTTGGACATAAACTTCATCACTCGTGCATGCAACTGCTCTCGATCGACATTGCTTAGCCGGTCGCCCATCATCGCGAGCGTTTCGGATTGAGCGATCGTGGCTGCAAGCGTTGCGTTGATGTAACTGTTTAACGAAACGCCCTGGTTGCTGGCCAACTCTTGTGCCTTTGCTTTGAGGTCATCTCGCATTCGCAAGGAAAGCGTTGCCATGATCAATTCTCCAGCTCATAAAGTGTTGTAAATTCAAGCGGTGTCATCACGTTCCATCCGTGCTTGACGAGATCCGGCTGCGAAAAATTGCGAACGTTATAGGTGATGATGATCGCGGTAGCGGCGATGGCGGCCTCGATGAATTTGTTGCCCGCTTCATCGAGCAGGTTCGGTCGCCAGCTGAAATGGAGTTGCGTTTGGTGCGAGAGCGAAATGAGATCCAATATCAAATCAGCGTTCTGCCTCGCCGTCAGTCCTGTCAGCCTTCTTACCGGCAGACGCCCCAAGACGTCGGCATACTCAGCCACAATGCTCTCGGTGAGCATGATCATAATTTGACCGTCGAGCACAGCCATCAGAACGCGGTAAGCCAAACTACCTTCGTGTCGACACGCTCCTGCGATCAATACGTTCGTATCAAGCACGATGGGAGGACAGACGCGTTCCAATTTGTACTCTCGAATGCGGACGCAGCGGGTGACACCACATTGTGCTACATTGATTTCCTTCCGTCAAGCCGATTTTACTGACGCGTCTGGTGAACGGTTACGATTCGTCGCCTTCTTTCAAAAGAAGAGCAAAACTCATAAATATTGAGCCTTGCTCAACGCCGCCGCCGAGATGCGTCGGGTCAGTGTGAGTGACTACGTCCGCAGTGTGGTGGTGAGACAAGCCGAGCGTGAAGTGGCTGCTGCTAAGTCCCAAACCATCGCAATAACAACTGATGAGCAGTTGCAGTTTTGGACGGCGCTAGCCAAACCACCGAAGCTTACCAATTCGCAGAAGGCACTCGGAGCGATCATGCGAGGCGAAGCGTGAGCGGCGTTCGCTATCCTGACGGGTGGCAGATCGAGTTACTGACGAAGTCGCACCACCGAAAGGCATTTCAGTCCGGCCAAGTACAAGTTGATGGTTGGCTCAAACGATCCGCTTTGCAAAGCCAAACGAAACACCTCAGCTCAACCAAAGTGTTGCTTGATGACGAACATCGAATCGTCGGCTACTACACCTTGGCATCATCACAAGCCGATTTTTCTGACTTGCCAACTGACGTAGCGAAATCGCTTCCGCGACGTCAACTTCCCGTCGCGGTCCTCGCGTGGCTCGGGGTCAACCACACCTTTCAAGGTCGAAGCATCGGTCAACGTTTGCTCGCGACCGCGCTTCGAGACTGTCACGAAGCCTCTCAAACGTTCGCGTTCATTGCCGTCATTCTTGACTGCGTCGACGCATCCTCCAAAGCGTTCTATCAACGCTTCGATTTCGCCGAGCTACCGGGTTATCCAATGCGGCTCTACTTGCCCTTCAAACTCCTGGACAAGCTCGTCGCAGGTTGAATGAAAAGTGGCTGAAACGTGAGTGATCGCATAACCCTACTGTCAGATGCAGTTCATTTTGCCGGCGTTCTCAGACAGAGCAAGAATCAAACTCCAATTTCGCGGTTCAGTCTGAACCCATAACCGCCATTTAGCGGAGAATGCTTGTTCATTCTGTGGCCCTCCATGACCCGCCAGTCGCCAATGAGTCAGTTCAAATTTCAGACGGTTCCGACGTGAAAAGGGTTTGGCACCGCGAAACGCTGGTTTTTTCTTGAAGCCCCGTTTTTGCAGCCCCCTAAGACAGGCGGGTCTGTATTGAGATCCGCCGAGAACGCGGGGGTAATGCTCCTTCGAGAAACCAAGAACGGATGAACCGCTCTCAGGCCAAGTGTTTCTTGAACCAAGCGATGGTCCTTTCCCAGGCGAGCTTGGCGGCGGGGGCGTCGTAGCGCGGGGTGGTGTCGTTGTGGAAGCCGTGGTTCACGCCGGGGTAAACGTGGGACTCAAAGGGGATGTTATTGTCTTTGAGTGCTTTCTCGAACGCTCGCGCGCCGGCAAGAATGCGGCGGTCGAGTTCGGCGTTTTGGATTAGTAACGGGGCTTTGATCTTGGCGACGTCGGCTGCGTCGGGTTGGCTGCCGTAGAACGGGACGCCGGCGTCAATGATCTCGGGGATTCTGACGGCGAGTTGGTTGACCATGCCTCCGCCGAAACAGAATCCGACCACGCCGATTTTGCCGGTCGATAGCTCGTGAGTGTCGAGCAACTTGGCTGCGGCGATGAAGTCTTGCGTCATTTCTTCGCGGTCGCGTTTGGCTTGCATCGACCGGCCTTCGTCGTCGTTACCGGGGTAGCCGCCCAGTGGTGTCAGCGCGTCGGGGGCGAGGGCGAGGAAGCCGTCGACGGCCAGGCGGCGGGCGACGTCTTCAATGTACGGGTTCAGGCCTCGGTTTTCGTGAATGACCAGGACGGCGGGGAATTTGGTGCCTTCGGCGGGCCGTGCAAGCAGTCCGCTCATCTCGCCGGCACCTCCGGGTGAAGCGTAGGTGATCGTGCCGGTCTTGATCCTTGGATCGGTCGGCTCGACCTGTTGTGCCCACGAATAGTTGGGACTGAGGTTTTGCATCAGCGTCTCGACGGTCAGACCGCCGACGGCGAAGGCGGCGAGGCGTTTGACGTAGTCGCGGCGATCGAGACGGCCGTGGGCGTAGTCGTCGTAGAGATCGAGGACGTCTTGGTCGAACTGGTTGGCTTGTTTTCGATTCATAAGTCGTTTTGCGTTGCTGGAGTGGAGTGGAAAGGAACGCCAAACGCTGGCGAGTTCGGCTATGAGACGGTCACGCTACTGGGCGATGCAGTACACAACGGCCGATGCGAGCGACGCTATCATGAAACCGAACGGATAAAGGGGCGGCACGTGTCGGATGGGTGAATCTCCGGTCGGAAAAGGGTGGGCTTGGCGGTCGCGTACCGGTAGCCAGTTGTGACATTGAACTCCAACAACTAGCGCAAGTTTCGTAACCGACAAGTTTCTTCGCCGAGAGGCCTCGGACTTTCTAAGCGATTTCTCGATTCCGCCATGATCGACAGGGGTTTCGGTGTGCGGACAGTCGTCAACTTGCACCTTGGTCCGACTCTATCGGCTCGATGGCCAGATCAACATGAAGCAAGCGATCCATTCTATTGCGCATCCACCGGTCGGGTTAGTATCGAAGCTCAAATAGACCGCCCACTCCACCGCTTGCGGCCATGTAGGGATAGAACTGCATGTTGCCGCCCGCAAATTCGGTTCGGTCGATTGCGGTGGCGGCGACGTAGGCCATCCACCAGCCGAGTGCAACTTGCGATGGGTAATGGTCGTCGTCGTTGACTCGCGACAAAGGTCCGAGCAATGATCCAGCGTAGAAAGTGGCTTTGAGCCAACGTCGGTCCGTCATCTTGGCCGCGTTGATGAACGGCAGCGACGACATGAAGGCATGACCACTGACGCCATTGTTGTCTTGAAAAGGAAGCCAACGTGAATCACGATCTTTTTCGCCCGGTCGTGAACCGCCGGTCAAACGCTGAGCCAAGATCAATGGCGGAGCACCGACCAAGAACGAACGCAAGGAACGCTCGCCCCAGCGTCCGGTCGTAACCAGCGCGGGGGTCTCGTCGAAGAACGCGCCGGCCGCCCACGCGGTTGCGAAGATTGGCAAGCTGTAGCGACCGTTGCCGAGTTCTTTGCTGCCATGCAGTCCCTCGAACCAATCGTCGCTGGTCGCGCCGCGAACGCTGGTTTGAAAATGATCTTGAATCTCTTGGTCAAGCTGCGTGTTGGCGACGATGGCACCCACCAAAAATCCGCCCGCGAGCAGCTTGAACGACTGCAGATCGTAGTAGTTGCCGTGATCCGACTTGATGCGTTGCCAAAGCGTTCCGCGATCAACGATAGTTGGGCGTGCCGTCGCGATCGCTTGGCTTTCGAGCAAGTACGGATCGAAGATGCCATCGCAGTTGGCGAGGCTAGTCATTCCTGCATCAAAGCTGGGTGAAGCGACTTCGTCCTGCCAACTGCTAGGAAGCGAAACCAACCGCGTCGGCGGAGGCTCCACAGAGCTGAAGAGGTCATTGGCAGAAGTCGGCTTCGTTAGCATGCAAGCCAACAATGCGAGCAGGAGAGCGATGCGATTCATGCAATTTCCAGATTAGCACGACGCCTGAGCGAAGCCAGCGGTGGCACGGTCCTCGCTGGTTTGCCGGGTCAGTGCGGTGCAAGACGCTTTACTACGAAGGCATTAGTTGTCATCGCAAGGCCATTTGGCACTGTCTGAACCGGGCTTGTTGAAAAACTAAGCAATTCGTATCATTCGAAAAATTAACCCACACGGACGTGGTTCCAGCAAGATGAATCAACAACAATCCCGCCGGCCTCTCGACGCTTCACCGACCACTCGGCGAGCCGGGCTCACCGTGCTTGAACTGCTCGTCACGATGTCGATCATCGGTATTCTCGCCGGTCTGCTGCTGCCCGCACTGGGAGCCGCCCGCGAGACTGCTCGGCGAGTCCAATGCACCAGTCATCTGCGTGAAGTTGGTTTGGCGATGCACAATCATCATTCGGCCAAGAAAGAGTTGCCGGCCGGTTGGACGTTCGACCCCACCGAGTCGTCGGCTTACGGATGGGCCGTGCCGCTGTTGCCGTTCTTGGAACAGCCCGCGTTGGCCGCGCAGATCGACGTCAAGCTGCCGCTGGATAATCCGCGACATGACCAAGCACGCGAGACGTCCCTGGCCATCTTGTTGTGCCCGTCCGACATCACCGAGCCGATGTTCACGTTGTTTGAAGACGACGAGGACGACGACGAAGGCCCCGCGTCGATGGCGGCGGCTTTCAGTGCTACCGCCGAACCGGTGGCATTGATGCGTCTGCCGACTGTCAACTACGTCGCCATGTTCGGCACGATCGAAGCCGACGACGAGATTCCCGCTCCGATCGGTGACGGCGCGTTCATTGAAAACAAGTCCCGCCGCTTTCGCGATTTTCAGCGTGGTCTTTCGAACACTCTAATAGTCGGCGAACGCACGATGGCCCAAGTTCCCTCGACGTGGATCGGAGTCAGTCTTGCCGGCGAAGACGCGGCGGCCCGCTTGGTCGGTTCCAGCCTTGAAGGCATCAACAATCCACTTGCCGATGAATGTGACTACTCGAGTCGCCACCCCGGCGGAGCCAATTTCCTGTGGGGCGACGGCCACGTGTCGTTCGTCACCGAAGACGTTGACTTGCATTTGTATCACCAGTGGTCACGAGCTGCGTGAAGCCGCCGCTAACTGAAGCTCCTTTCAAACTTCACTCTTCTCCCTTCAAACTCAAAACCATGCCACGATCTAAAAAGCTCGTCGAACTGACCAAGTGCGAAGCCGAAGTCATGGATGTGGTCTGGGATCTGGGCAGCGTGACGGTCAATGACGTGGTAGAGTCGATCGACCGAGACTTGGCGTACACGACCGTGCTGACGACGATGAAGATTCTGGAAGACAAGAAGATCGTGCGTCGTGGCGCGAAGATCGGCCGAGCGTTCACGTACAAACCGAAAGTGTCCCGCGAGGAAGTCCGCAAGGGCATGATTAAATCGCTCGCAGATCAGTTGTTTGGCGGATCGACGCGTTTGCTGGTGCTGAGTCTGTTGCAATCCGATGCGGTGTCCGCCGACGATATCGAAGCGGTCAGGAACGCGGCCGACAGACTGGGGGATTCGTAGTGGATTTTCGGTTCGCTTTTGAAGTCGGCTGTACGTTGTGCTTGCAAGTTACCGTGGTGATCTTGGCCACGCTCGTCCTGGCGAGTTGGATCACCGACGCGCGGTCGCAGTGCCGACTGTGGACGATCTGTTTCGTTTGCGTAATCGGATTGGTCGCCGCCGGATTGCTGTTGCCGCATCGTCGTTTGTTCGATTTCCCCGGCGACTGGTCTCGCGAGTCAACGCTCAGTCTCGTCGTCTGGCAAACTCGTATCGCAATTGCGTTGGCCAGCGTCTGGGCCATTGGTGCGGCGTGGTCGGTGTTGCGGCGCGCGACGTTGTGCGTCGGATTGGTTCGGTTCCTAAGAACACAATGCGAATCGGTCGACGCGAAAGCATTGCTGTTTCGGTCTGATGTCGAGGCCCTCACCGACGAAAATCTCTCCATCCTGACCTCCGATCGAATCCAAGGACCGTTCTGTTGGCAGTTGCACCGTCCAGTGATCGTGTTGCCGACGTTTCTGTTGACCGACGATGACGCGACGCTGCGGCATGTTCTGCTGCACGAGATCGAACACTTGCGAACCAAGCACCCGATGCAGCACTTCCTGCAAGGTGCTTGCTCGACCGTGTTTTGGTTTCATCCGATGGTTTGGATGGCGGCACGCGGTGCTGAACTGACTCGCGAGTATTTGTGCGACGAAGTGGCCGCGAAGACCGCTGGTAAGTTCGGCGCGTACCTGCGAACGCTGGCGAAGGTGGCCGAGCGTTGCGGCAGTGTGTCGTGTACCGAAGTCCCCAAGGGAACGCTTGCGTTCGGTAACCAGCCCAGTGCCCTCGTTCGTCGCAGCAACCGGCTGGTGGAACTGGCCGAAGGTGAGCGTCCGCAATCACGCTGGCGCGCGATTGCGGCGATGGCGGTGTTGCTGTTGTGTGCCGTGCTGATTCAACAAGTCTGGTTGCCCACCAACGCGATGGCGTCTCAACGCAGCGATTGGTCGCCGTGGCCGACTTGGACGGCGAGTGCGTTGCATGAGGTCGGCGTGCAAGTTCGCGACTTTGAACTGTTCGAGGATCGCGTTCAAATGCACGAACTGCTTTACGAAGAAGATTGAACCAACACCCGGTGCGTCAGCGAAGACCTGGACGATCAAGTTCTTCGCTGACGCATCGGGGTATTTGTTAATCCGAACTACTAAAGACATAGTGGATTGAGCGAAATGAGAGAGCCTGCCTCGCGATGGACTCGGCGCGCATTCCTCGCCTCGTTGCTCACGCCGTTGGGCTACGTAGGCTACCGAGTCGCCGCTCACAATCAGTGGTTCATTGCGACGCATGGGCGTCGACAATTCGATGCCGGTGTCGAACCCAGACCGATCCGAAATAGTGGCGAGTTCAGCGTGTTGGTTGTCGGCGACACCGGCAATGACACGGTCGGTCGTGCCGGCGTGGTTCGCGCGATGCGAAGGCACGCCGCTTGGTCCCAGCCCGATGCAGCAATGTTGCTGGGCGACAACTTTTACAACCGTGGCGTGGAGTCGGTCGACGACCCACGTTTTGACAGCGATTTTGAATCGTTGTTCGACGCCGACTCGTTCGATATGCCGTTCTACGTTTGCTTGGGCAACCACGACGTTTATGGTGACGCCGAAGCACAGGTGCAATACACCGAACGCAGCAAACGTTGGAAGATGCCGGCTCGTTACTTCATGACCCGTGAGACTGCAGGGGACCAGGCGATTGACATCTTCGTCTTGGACACCAACACGATGCTGGCCGATTCAATCGAAGCTGATCAACAGATGAAATGGTTCCGAGACGAGCTTTCTGCCAGCGATGCGGATTTCAAGCTCGTCATCGGGCACCATCCGGCCATGACCGGCGGACAACACGAGGTCGCCCACCGGATCGGCCAAGTCCTGCCGCCAGTGTTTGAGGAATTCGGGGTCGACGTGTACCTGTCCGGCCACGACCACGATCTGCAATTGCTGCAATCCGACGCCGGTTGGTTGCAAGTCGTCAGCGGAGCGGGATCAAAACTCCGCAGCACGTCATGGATCGACGAAACCGTGTTCGCCGAAGCGACCGCCGGCTTTTGCTGGTTGCTGGTCAACGAAACGGGACTTTCGCTTTCGTACTACGACACCGAAGAGCGACTCTTTACGCACCGCGTCCCGAAGTCAAAGGGCAAGCGAGCAGGCGAGTCCCTCGCCGCTTCCGCTTTGCCGTGAACTACTAACTCGTTACGAGTTGGCATTGCGAGAAAGTACCGACAAATCGTAATCATCACACCGAACGAACTACTAAGACAATCGTATCAAGGAAGTGCAAGGATGCACGACAAGAAACAACACCGCCGATCCATCTCGCTGATCCTTCCGGCTTGGAACGAAGCTGAAGTGATCGCAACAGCGGTAGCCGAAGCCGACGCTGCTCTTTCGCAAGTCACCGACAACTACGAAGTGATTGTCGTCGATGACGGAAGTACCGATGACACCGCGAAAATCGTTCGCGAGTTATCGGCCAGCAATGACCGCGTTCGTCTTGTGCAGCACTCACCAAACCAAGGCTACGGTGCCGCGATTCGTAGCGGCTTTGCAGCGGCGGAGAAGTCGCTTCTTGTTTTCACCGATGCGGATTGCCAATTCGATTTGACGGAACTGGATCGTTTCGTGTTGTTGTCCAGTCGCTATGACATCGTTTGCGGATACCGCATCGACCGCAAAGACACGCCGCTGCGTTGTTTGTACTCGAAGGTCTACAACCTGCTCGTTCGCTCTGTTGCTGGGAACAGGCGTTCGGGATGTCGATTGTGCTCTGAAGATGTTCGACCGTGACGTAGCGAAGAAGCTGCGGATCACCGGCAACGGGTTCTTGGTCAACTCCGAGATGCTGGTGCAGGCTCGGCAACTCGGGTGTTCGGTTTGCGAAGTCGGCGTTTCGCACCGTCCGCGAACTCTGGGCGAGAGTACGGTATCTGTACGTCACATTCCGAAAGTGCTGACGGCGCTGGCGAGGTACTGGTGGAACGAGGTGCAGTTTCCGGCCGCTGCAACGACACAACCCGAATCGCAACTCGTCAAGAGTTTCGATGCTCCTGCGGCGGATACGTCCGGCCGAAAGTCTTGGCGACTTCCGCTACTTCAATTCGGGCTTCTGCTAATCGCAGCCGTCTTCATGCTGACAAATCTCGGCTATCCGCTGATCGACCGCGATGAAACTCGCTACGCGGAGATCCCTCGCGAGATGATCGCGACGGGCAATTGGATTCTGCCGCAACTGAATTTTCAAACCTACTACGACAAGCCGCCGCTGCTGTATTGGTTGTGTGCGGTCAGTTTCAAACTGTTCGGAATTGGCGAAGCATCGGCAAGACTTGTACCGGCACTGGCGGCGCTCGGCACGCTCGCCTCGACCATGTTCTTCGGTTCCCGGATCTTTGGACGGCGAATCGGACTACTGGCCGGAATCGTGTTGTTCCTGTCCGTCGGTTTTGCGTTCACGAGCCGGTATCTGTTGCTCGATGGTGTGTTGTCGCTGTTCGTGTCGCTTTCGCTTTTCACGGCGTATGAAGCAGTCCGACTTCACCCTCCCTCTGGGAGGGTCGAGTGGAGCGAGGGGAGGGCGAGCATTGAATCCAACGCATCCCTCCCCGCTCGTTCCTCGCGACCCTCCCAGCGGGAGGGTGAACTTTTTATCGGTTGGTGGATCGCATCGGCCGTTTGCATCGGGCTTGCGTTCCTCACCAAAGGTCCGATCGCGGTTGTGCTTTGGCTGCCGCCGGTTTTTGCGTTCGCTTGGCTGTCGGAAGTGCACGCAGAGATCCGGTGGTGGCATTACGGTCTGCTCGGTGCGGTCACCGCGATGATCGCCGCGCCGTGGTTTGTGTTGGTTCACCAGCAAGACCCGACGTTTTTGATCGAGTTCTTCTACAAGCATAACGTCGCACGGTTCGCCGGCGAGTTTCATCCCAAGCCGATCTGGTTCTTCGTTCCGGTGTTGTTGATTGCCGGGCACCCGTGGTCGTTCCTGACCATCCCCTACGCCAAATTCTTGCTCGGCCGCGGCGAGGCGGCACGAACCAAGCGACCGCCAGCGGTGGGCTATCTATTGCTGTGGAGTGTCTGGTGCTTTGCGTTCTTCTCGTTGTCAGCCTGCAAATTGCCGACGTACCTGTTGCCCGCCGCGCCGGCGCTGGCGCTGATGATCGGGCACTACCTCAACGAAGTTCTCAAAGACGCAGCCAACCCGACCGAACACTTCTTCGCCCGGTTCTGGTCCGCACGCACGGCAACCACGACGACTTGTTTGGCTGGCGTTTCGTTCGTGCTGTTCGTGATCGTCTGGACCGAAGCAACAAGCTTTTCGCTGTTCGGTTGGGCGATGTTTTGGGCGATGCTGCTGATGGTGTCGCTATTGCTGATGGCCGATCGGCACCAAGCCAAGATCGCATGGGCATCGTCCGCCGGCGTCACGTTTGTGTTCGCCATCATGGTGATGCACCAAATGGTGCCTGCCTACAGTCGCTCGCAAACGTTGTTCGGCGATACGTCACCGTTGGCCGGTCAGTTGGCCGTCACCAAGCAACTACCGATCGCAACGATCGACCATGAATTCTCCGAGGTGCCGTTCTACCTCGATCGCAGCGACATCCGCCACTTCGCGAAAGTCGATGATGCAGGTCTCGCCGACTTCGTGTCCAAGTCCGCCATGGCGATCTTAATCGTTGACGATCGAGTCGACTGCCAGCGACCTGTCCGAACAATTACCCGAGACGACCAAGCTGATCGAAGTCGGCCGACGTGGTCCCGCCACGATTTTCCAAGCCACCAACACCGCCGGCCCCACGCAAATGGCCGCAGTACCAGACGGTGTAAGCGGAAGAGCCAGGCGATGATGCGTTTGATTCGATGGCTATTTGCATTTCAAAGGGGCTCCCCTCCGAATCAGGGGTGCGACCCAAACGATCTTGACATCATCCTCCAGCTGGCAGACTTTCTCGACTCGATTGATCAAGACGGTGAATTGTCCGCCAAAGGGAGTCGGCTGTGAAACTGTAACGGTCCTCGCAACTAAATGATGGACGACTCGTGAGACTGGTGGATGCGGGAATTCAGGCTTACGCCGATCGAGCCGATCAATCGCAACTAGACATTCACAACGAACATGGCGAAGATCGTGCAAGGCAACGCTCCAAGGATAGAAAGACCGGGCCATCGACATTATCGCCGCTGTCCATGCGCTCATGAAGCAGTTCGAGAACGCTATCGTTGCCATCAGCGGGAGTCGCACGCACCTTTCTACGGTGCTGCCGCACCAAGTTCATGGCCACCGCCAGCAGCCACGGCCGCAACCGTTGGTTGAGATTAATTTCTTCCAATTTGCGACGGAGCAATAGGAATACTTCTTGGGCGAGATCGTGGGCTTCAAACGGATCATCAATCCGGACAGCCACTGGTTTTCCAAAAATTAGAAATTGAGCATCAAAATTGGGCGTAAAGACATTGTAAATAGGCTTTCCCGACCGTTTCGGCGCAGGAATTGTGGAAATGGCCACAACGTCCGGCTCGGGTCGACCAATGCGATGGGACAATCTTCTGCCCCGAACCCAAATGAAGACTGGCTGAACGAATCAATGGCAAGACTCTCGTCGACAAATGAACTTGCAACAGCCCGCACCAACGCATTGAGCCCCCTTGAAAGAAACGACTCGTCAATTGGATTAGTCGTCGCTGCTCGCAGATCCTCGGCGCAAACTGAACGCCTCATGAGGCCGGCATTGCCATACCGCTGATGATCCCGGTGGACAGACGGATGAACTTACGTCGAATGAGTAAACTGCTCTCGCTTGGTGAGTGCTTTCTTGACCTCTTGCGTTTGATAAAGACGTGCATCTCTCCCCGCAGTCATACCATGCACGCCGCGAGGTTTCCCCAACGGACAGAATCTACGACTAATGATTCTGTTGTCGAAACTGTCCCGGTGGCATGCCTTCCAACTTGCGAAAGAAAACGCACATGTATTCATCGTGATCGAAGCCGGTACGCCTCGCTATTTCGGACAATGAGAGTTCTGTTTCACTCAACAACTCTTTGACTCGGTCGAGCTTCAGGCGAGTCAGCTCTTCGTGCGGTGACCGACCAAGGATCTTCGTGAATCGACTTTCCAAAACTCGTCGCGACAACGGCACGCGCCGGACGACATCCGCCACATTGATTCCCGTTCAGCGCGTGTTCGCGAATGAATCGCAAGGCGACTACGATGTCCGGATCGTCGATGGCCAGAATGTCGGTGGAATGCCGAGTTTGAATTCCCAGCGGGGCAACGAGGACGGGGGCAGAATCAATCTGTTCGCCGTTCATCATGCGGTCCAGCAATGCCGCGGCCTCGAAGCCCGTCCGTTGCGTATTGCAAATGACACTGGATAAGGGCGGATCGGCAAGTTCACAAAGAAGTTGATCGTTGTCAACTCCCAGCACCGCAATTTCTTCCGGCACTGCGATACCCAATTCCCGGCAGACTTCAAGCACCTTCTGGGCTTGAATATCGTAACAGGCGAAGATCCCGATCGGACGCGGCAGCCCTCTTAGCCACTTCGCCAAGCCTCGTTTCTCACGGTTCCACGAATACTTCGGATCATTGCGAGAAAGGGAATCATAAACGTTGGCAGCGACTCCGGCCGACTCAATGAGCAATCGGAATTTGTCTCGCCGCCAGTTCGACCAATTGAATCCTGGATCGCCACAATAAGCCAGGTTCCGAGATGGACCATCGTTCATGATGACGAACGTACTGCGTGATTCCTTCCAGTACGCCACGAGAGTACGAATTCGACGTCTCGATCAGCAGAGCTACGCTTCGTCGTGGCATCGGAAAAATACTCAGTCCCGTTCGTTTTTCAAAACGAATTCAGCGGAAACTCCGCGAATCAAGAATCGATTAGCAGGTGAAATATCTCAATTATTGTGCGCAAAATGTCAAGGCAGAACAACCGCGAGTTGCGACAATGGCTAAGTTCGGAGGTTTCTCCGCCGTCTAAGTCCACGCGGTCGGTTGTCTCCAGCCACGCGGAACAGTTACCCAGCGTCTTGTGGCTACACACGCGAAAAAAGGAAGAATCTTGTGAGTCGTACTGTCAATGCCGCCATGATCGGTTTGGGTTTTGGTGCCGAGTTCATTCCGATCTACAAAGCGCATCCGAACGCGGATGTCACCGCGATCTGCCGTCGCAACGAAGCCGAACTGGACAAGTCCGGCGACCAATTCGGCATCAAGAAGCGATTCACCGATTACGATCAGGTGCTCGCTGACCCAGACATCGACTTCGTCCATATCAACAGCCCGATTCCGGATCACGCGTGGATGTCACTGAAGGCGCTCGATGCGGGCAAGCACGTGATGTGTAAAGTTCCAGATTTCGCTCACCTGCTGCCCGATGAGATTCAACGGTTCACGCTGCCTGCTGAAATTCACGATGCGGAGCACCTGTCGTTTCTGCAAGGTGGTGGTCACGGCGGTTCGCACCCGCACTTGGTTCATGAATTCGTTTCGGCTTTGTTGGAAGATCGCGATCCTATGCCGAATGCGGTCACCAGTGCGAACTGGACGTGCGTTGGAATTTGCGCACACGAGTCTGCCACCAAAGGCGGCGAGATCGTTCGTCTGCCGGAGTTCACTCTTGGCTGATCTTTTGATCTACATCGCCAGCGATAACAAATATAATCCAACTCTGTGAGAATAAACATGAAACCCACTCCCCCGTTCAGCTCAAGTCTCCGGCTCATCTGCCTGTTCCTAGTGTGTCTTTCAGTATCGGCTGCTTCGACACTGGCCGCCGATCTGAACCTGCTGTTCATCGGCGACGATGGGCCTCATCAACCTGCACGTCGGTTTCAGGAACTCGCACCTGCGCTGGAGCAACGTGGGATCGAAATGAAATACACCGACCGGATGGATGACGTTAATCCGGAGACGCTGGCTCAGTTCGACGGAGTGGTGCTTTACGCCAACATCGACCGCATCGACGACGCACCTGCCAAAGCGTTGCTTGACTACGTGGCTGGAGGCAAGGGGTTTGTTCCGTTGCACTGCGCGACCTTCTGTTGGCGGAACAACAAAGACATCGTTGCCTTGATGGGTGGGCAGTTTCAACGACATGGCGGACAGGTGTTTACGACGGAAATCGCCGCCGCGGACCATCCGGTCATGAAGGGCTACGGCAGCTTTACCAGTTGGGATGAGACCTACATCCATCACCTGCACAACGAAAAAAACCGAACAGTGTTGGAGTATAGAGTCGAAGGCGAGCAGGCAGAAGGCAACAAACGGGAGCCATGGACATGGGTGCGGACGCATGGCAAAGGTCGCGTGTTCTATACGGCTTGGGGGCACGATCAGCGAACCTTCAACCAGCCCGGCTTCCATAATCTTGTCGAACGTGGCATTCGCTGGGCGTGCGGTGACGATCCGTCAAAGGTTCCAGCCTTTGCCGAAGCCGATCGTTTCGACCCACCGGCGATGAAAACTCTGGCCGATAAGTCTGGCAACTTCGAATACATCGATGTCGGTCCGAAGATTCCTAACTACACGCCGAGTCGACAGTGGGGTACACAGGGTGATCCTAAGACGCTGATGCAGAAGCCGCTTTCGCCTGAAGAGTCGATGAAGCGGTTTGTTACGCCAGAGGGCTTGAAGGTTGTACGCTACGCCGACGAACGCGACTTTGAAAGCAAGCCCATTGCCATGACTTGGGACGAGCGTGGCCGACTGTGGATTTGCGAGACGCTCGACTACCCCAATGAACTCGGCAAGAACCGCGACCGCATTCGTATTTGCGAAGACACCGATGGTGATTCGGTCGCCGATAAGTTCACCGTCTTTGCAGAAGGCTTGAGCATTCCACAAGCCATCGTGATTGCCCGCGGTGGAGCCATCGTCCAGAACGCAACCGAAACCATCTTCTTGAAGGACACGAACGGAGACGACGTCGCCGATGAGCGCAAGACATTGATCACCGGCTGGCAACTCGGCGACACCCACGGAGGTGTGAGCAACTTCCGCTACGGCCTGGACAACTGGATCTGGGCGATGCAGGGATACAACAACAGCCGGCCCGAGTTTAACGGACAGCAATCACAGTCGTTCCGACAAGGCTTCTGGCGATTCAAGTTGTCCACCGATGGCCCTGTCAAAGTGACTGACCTTGAGTTCGTTCGTTCGAGCAATAACAACACGTGGGGTCTGGGCATCAGTGAAGAAGGCCTGATCTTCGGCTCGACTGCCAACGGCAACCCCAGCATGTTTATGACGATCCCGAATCGTTACTACGAACGAGTCCGTGGTTGGGCACCGCGCACACTTGGCGGCATCGCAGACACCGATCGCTTTGAACCAATCACGGAAAACGTACGCCAAGTCGATTATCACGGGAAATACACGGCCGGGGCAGGACATGCTCTCTACACTGCACGTGCATTTCCAGAGCAGTGGTGGAACCGAACCGCG
This sequence comes from Pirellulaceae bacterium, assembly GCA_963836865.1. Lineage (GTDB taxonomy): Bacteria > Planctomycetota > Planctomycetia > Pirellulales > Pirellulaceae > Rubripirellula. Next base: position 27,444 of record CAWILC010000010.1, read on the forward strand.
TTCACCTGTGGTCCGACCGGACACTTAATCGGCACGTTTGTGCTCAGTCCCGATGGTGCCAACTATCAGTCGGAGAGCCCAATCAACTTGCTGGCCAGCGACGACGAGTGGACCGCTCCGATCATGGCCGAAGTGGGCCCGGACGGAGCCGTCTGGTTCCTCGATTGGTACAATTACATTGTGCAACACAACCCGACGCCTCGCGGTTTCGAGACTGGGAAAGGGGCCGCTTACGAGAGTGATCTGCGCGACAAGCGACGCGGTCGAATTTATCGAATTGTTCCCGAAGACGAAGATCGATTACACGCGTTCACGAGCTTGGCGGGCGCCGATGCGACCAAGCTAGTCGACACGCTGAGTCATCCTTCCATGCGATGGCGGCTACACGCCCAGCGCATGTTAGTCGAACAGGCGAAGCAGCTTGATGCAGCGGTAATTGAGAAGCTCAAGTCGCTTGTTGCGAACCAAGACGTGGATGCAGTTGGGCTCAACGTCGGTGCAATTCACGCCTTGAGCACTCTGGCTGGAATCTCTGGCGTCGATCAAGACACGGCGACACTTGGACTGAAACATGCTTCGTCTGGAGTGCGACGGAACGCCTTGGCTGTACTCAGTCATGACGAAGCTGGCTTGGCTGTGCTGATGCAGAATCAACAGGTTTTCACGGACTCGAATCCACAGATTCGTTTGCAGGCCATCCTGACACTCGCCGACATGCCGTCCTCGACGGAAGCTGGAACGCTGGTTGTGGAATTGATTGGCAGAACGCGTGATCGTGTGTTGATCGACGCATTGACTTCGGCGGCAGCCACGCATGCCGTTCCGTTCTTTGAGGCTTCCGCACAAGTCGCTGCCGCTGAGCAATCTCAACTGACAGAAATCGCTCGACGCGTTGCGGAGCACGTTGGTCGAGGTCGCCCCGACTCAGCGACCGCTGCCAAGATCGTCCAAGGTCTTGCCGATGCCGATGTGACAATCGCAACGGCCATTCTGGACGGCATGGTAGCAGGCTTGCCGCGCGACGCTGAACTTGGCGGCACTGCCATGGACGAAGCTTTGGCGGCTGCATTTGAATCCGCAAGTGCCGAGACACAAGTCAAACTACTCCGCCTGGCATCGCGAATCGGAAGCCAGTCATTGGACTCCAAAGCTGAAGCGATTGTCGAAGGCATCATGGATGTGCTGTCCGACGAGGACAGCGAGGAGTCGACACGAATCGCAGCGGCTCGTGATCTGATTGGTTTCCGTAGTACAGACGGTGACGCCGTCGCATCCGTCCTGGAATCCATTACACCACAGGTTTCGCCTGAGTTCGCAAGTGCCCTCCTGTCAACGATTCGCCAAAGTCAGGCGGAAGACGGCGGGGTAGAGATCCTCCAGATGGTCGGCTCACTGTCCCCTGTCGTGAAAACCAACGCGATCGATTTGTTGCTCAGCAAACCAACCTGGGCCAGCTCGTTGATGGAGGCGATTGCAGCGCGAGAATTCGACCTCGACGAATTATCGCTCGAGCAGAAACAGGCGCTCCGGAGCTTGCCCGATGAGAAGCTGCGAGCTCGAGCGGACGAAGTCCTTGCTATGAGCGGTGGCCTGCCAAGTGCCGACCGTGAAAAAGTGCTTCAGCAATTAATGCACATCACCGAAGCCTCCGGTGACGCCATAGCCGGCAAGCTCGCATTTACTAAAGCGTGTGCGAACTGCCACCAATACGGTGACATTGGTAAGCAGATCGGTCCGAATCTGACCGGCATGGCGGTGCATCCGAAAGAAGAACTTCTGACGCACATCATTGATCCGTCGCGTAGCGTTGAAGGCAACTTCCGAATGTACAACGTGCTAACGCTCGATGGCCTGGTGGTCAACGGCATGCTGGCAGGCGAATCGAAAACGTCGATCACGCTCATCGATGCTCAAGCAAAATCGCGGGACATCCTGCGTGAAGAAATCGAAGAGTTGATCGTGTCCAAGAAGAGCGTCATGCCGGAAGGATTTGAGCAACAACTGACTGAAACTGAGTTGACGGATCTTCTGGAGTTCCTGACCGATACCGGACCTTACGTTCCATTACCACTCGACAACGTGGCGACAGCCATCAGCACCAAGGGGCTGTTCAGCAACAGCGACAATGGTCCCGACCGGATGGTCTTTGAAGATTGGGAACCGAAGGTCTTCAACGGCATTCCATTTCTGCTGACTGATCCGCAAGGCAAGTCGCAGCCGAACATCATCCTGCTGCATGGTCCCAACGCCCCACTACCTCGGACGATGCCGAAACAGGTATCGCTTCCGCTAAAAGCCCCCGTCAAAGCCATTCACATGCTCGGTGGTGTCGGCGGCTGGAGCTTCCCGTACGATCGCAATCAGTCCGTATCGGTGACTGTTCGGTTCGTTTATGCCGACGGGCAAACAGAGGACCACGACCTGAAAAACGGAGTCCACATTGCCGACTATATTCGGCGGGTCGATGTTCCCGAAAGCGAATTCGCCTTCACACTCGGAGACCAACAGGTTCGTTATCTCTCCATTGAGCCGCGTCGTCGCGCTGTCATCGATCAGATCGAATTGATCAAGGGCGATGACCAAAGCGCGCCGATCATCATGGCCGTCACGGTCGAGCGAGCGACCGGCGAAGAGCCAGCGGCACACGAGGAAAAACCTGCTGCTTCAAACGAACCACGTCGCAACGGGCCACGCGGGCACCAGCCACCGCAGCGACGTCGGGGCGGTTTTGGTGGGCCAATCGAACTCGGTCCGGACGATGTCGCCGTTTACGACGCACCACCGGAAGGATTCAAATCGGAACGTGATGTGCCACACGGCAAACTCGAAATGGTCGAGTATGAATCGAAAACTGTTGGCACAACGCGCAAGATGAATGTCTACACTCCGCCGGGGTACACAGCGGACAAGAAGTATCCGGTGCTCTATCTCCTGCATGGGATCGGTGGCGACGAAACGGAGTGGCAACGATTCGCGTCGCCGAATTTCATTCTTGACAACTTGATCGCTGATGGCAAAGCCGTACCGATGATCGTCGTGATGCCCAACGGTCGAGCACAAAAGAACGATCGGGCGGAAGGCAATGTGATGGCAAGTGCTCCGGCATTCGCGGTCTTCGAGAAGGACTTGCTTAACGACGTGATCCCCGCGATCGAATCGAAGTACTCGGTCGACGCCAGTCGTGAAAAACGTGCGATTGCCGGTCTCTCGATGGGCGGGGGCCAGTCGTTTAACTTTGGACTCGGCAACTTCGACACGTTCGCTTGGGTCGGGCCGTTCTCTGCCGCACCCAACACGATGCCGGCGGATCAGTTGATCCCCGACGTCGACGTGGCAAAAGCCAAACTCAAACTGTTGTGGATTTCCTGCGGAAACAAAGACGGACTGATCGGCATCAGTCAGAATGTCCATCAGTTTCTGAAAAAGAATGAGGTCGAACATGTTTGGCATGTCGACGGGCACGGTCACGATCCGCAGCATTGGAGCAGCAGCCTGTACTGGTTCACGCAATGCATTTTTCAGGAGGATGCTAAGCAACAGGGAAACGCCAAGGAAGAAACAGGCACGTCCAGCGACAAGCAATCCGGCGCTGCTCCGGCAGACATCGTTGACCACCTCCAACCGGCGACAAACTGGTCTTTGTAAGCTACGGCAGCAAGGAAGTCGGCGGCGGACGGCGTCCCCGACGTGGTGGCGATCCCGAAGCGAACGCAAAAGCACTCAAGGAAGCAGGCATCAACAGCCTTTTCTATCTTTCACCCGAGACGGCACATGAATGGCAAACGTGGCGTCGCAGTTTGCACGAGATGGCGCCCCTGTTGTTTGCATCCGACGATACCGCCGAGTGATCCAGAAACCATCCAACCAGAAACGTGCTCATGAAAAGTCTCGCAAAGTTGTCCACATGCAGCGTGGTTGCACTGTTGATGTTTGTGTTGCCCGCGTCGGCAGAAGAGATCGCCGGCCAGTGGCACGCACTATTCGACACGCCCGGCGGAGTGCAAACGTATCATCTCGACTTCCAGGTAAATGACGGCAAGCTGATTGCGAAGGCTGTTGTCGAAACTGGTGACCAGAAGCGTGACGTGGAGTTTCAGGAAGCAACGCTGGATGCCAATACGCTGAAATTTGTGGAGCTACGGAAGTTCGGCGATCGGGAACTTCGTATCGAGTACACAGGGACACTGGATGAAAAAGCGATCAAGCTCGTTCGGAGAATTGGTGATTTCGGCAGTCAGGAATCCGACGCGACTCGCGATGTCCCGAAGCTGCCGCCGGTCTCAACGGCACCGGTGGTTGAAGTTCATATCGATCGCATCATTAGAGATGCCTACGAGGATTCGTTCCGCATCGGCACGGCAGGCGATTTCCCCGCTCGGTACTCCGACAATGAGCTGAAGCTTGCAGAACAGCACTTCAACGCAGTCACGCCCGAAAATTGCATGAAGCCTGAGCGGGTACACCCGGAAGAGGACACGTGGCGGTTCGAGCAGTCCGATGCGTTGGTCGGGTGGGCGACTGAAAATAAGATGAGCGTTCACGGACATACGCTGGTGTGGCATGCACAGACTCGTGACTGGTTCTTTCGTGATGGCGATCGCAGTGTCATCACGCAGCGGATGAAGGACCACATCGACACGCTGGTCGGTCGTTACAAGGGGAAAGTTCGTAGTTGGGATGTCGTCAACGAAGCGATTAACGATGGAGGCAATCAAGAGACCGGGCAGACCGAGAACCTCCGCGATTCCCAATGGCTGCAAAAGCTCGGGCCGGAGTTTTTGACGCTTGCCTTCAAGTTCGCACACGACGCCGACCCTGAAGCAATCCTATATTACAACGACTACAACATCGAATCGGGACCAAAGCATGCGAATTCGATGGTGCTACTCAAGCGACTGCTCGCAGAGGGTGCCCCCATCGACGCGGTTGGCATTCAAGGGCACTGGCGGAGCGGACGCGTTCCCTTTGAGGACATCGAGAAGGCTATCACTGATTATGCGTCACTGGGACTGAAGGTCAGTATCACCGAACTCGATGTCACCATTCGCGGCGAGTCCGGCGGTCAATTCGACAGGCGTCGGTTTCGAGACAGCGCGCCGCCTTCGGTCGAAGATTTAAACGCACAAGCTGAAGACTACGCCAAGCTGTTTGCGATCTTCAAGAAACACGAAGATGCCATTGAACGCATTACCTTTTGGGGCCTGAACGATCGACGCACCTGGCGTCGGGGGCAACACCCGCTGCTCTTTGACGCGAACAACAACCCCAAACCCGCCTACGCCAGTATTGTCGAGTTGACAGGCGGCAAGGATGCCCAAAAAGCCTCCGAGCCACCCAGGAAAGTCGAGATCGATGATGGCGGACAGAGCCCCCATTCCGCCCTTGTTACCGTCGATTCGACGATCAACGGTTCCATCTCCATCGAGCCTCCTTTGCCTGAAGACGGTCGCGTTCCCGTGGGGACAAAGCTCAAATTGACGGCGACTCCACTCGATGGATATGGCGTCGACTCGGTCTACTACTCAGTCCCAGGACGTTGGGGAGCGATGTATCACGAGTCGCTGACGGGAGAGCTTGAAGTCGTCATCGATCAAGACAAACACCTTGGCGCTTCGTTTATCAAATCGGACGAAGTGGAACACGTCCAAGTCACACACAACGTCGTCTACGCTCAACCAGGTAAGAAGCCCTTAAAGTACGACGTCTATTCCCCGACGGATGCCAGGAGATTGCCGATCATTGTGATCATTCACGGTGGTGGGTGGTCCACCAACGACGAAGACATCATGAGAGGCTTGGCACGTGAATTGACCAAGGGAGGAAAGTTCGTGGTTGCTAGCCTGGACTATCGCTGGATCGGCGATGCCGACGGCGACGACAAACCCAACTCGATGGCGGATCTGATCGAGGACGTTTTTGGTGGAATCGCCCACATTGTCGAGCATGCGGAATCCTACGGGGGCGATCCGCATCGTGTGGGAGTGACCGGCGACAGTGCCGGAGGGCACCTCAGCGCGTCGGCGTCGCTGTTGATTGACCGAATTGGTGATGGCGGATTCGGTGTCAAATCGGGAGTGTTCGAGTTCAAGCCCACCTACTTACCCGAGGGTAAAACCTCGGCTGATATTCGACAACAGTTACGCACCTCGATCAGGGCTGCCGCCCCTAGCTACGGAGTTTTTTCCAGAGAGGCCTTAGGACGATTCGTACAGAATCTTGGTGATCAAGCGAGCGAGGCCGTGGCTCCCCAAGACAATATTCCTCAAGCAAGTACGCGAAAGGTTCCGCAATACCTGCTGCGAGGAACGAAGGACTTTCTGATTCGGCACGAAGGCGTTGAGGCTTTCGTTCAAGCACTGGAAGCCAAAGGCCAGGAAGTCATCTACGAACAAGTCGATGGAGCCGGTCACGCGTTCTTTGATTGGAAGCCAAACGAAGAAGTCAAAGCAACGTTTGACAAATATGGGGTTCCCTACGCGAAGAAGATGCGCGACTTCTTTGAAAAGCACCTGCACAGTGCCCAGGACACCTCCGCGTCGGCTCAGGAGTCGAAGCCCGTTGTTTTCTCGACTCAGCAAGATCACCAAAACATGCTCGATCAGTTGGGCATTACTAAGCTGCGTCCCGGGCGCAACGGCGACGCGAATGCCCCCAACGGAGCCAACTACGACGAAGCCAAAGCGAATCCTTACCCGGCTTTGCCGGAAATCCTGATCACGACAGCGGGCGAAAATGTCACGACGCCTGAGCAGTGGAACGATACGCGAAGACCGGAGTTGGTCCGTTTGCTTGAAACGCATCTGTACGGTCGGATTCCTGAAGCCGTTCCAGACGTGAAATGGGAAGTCGTTGAAACTCGCGAAGTCGAAGCCGGTGGCAAGCCTGCGATTCAAAAGCACATCATCGGCACGGTCGACAACTCCGCTTGCCCCGAAATCGAAGTCAACATTTCGATGTCGCTCACGCTTCCCAAGGACGCCAAAGGAAGTGTGCCAGTGCTGATGACGTTTGGTTGGACTCCGTTTGAACCCAATCCGTTCGCGCGGGTCGCGCGGCGAGGCGATGACGACGGGGCTCGACCGCCATCGAAGCGTGACCTTCTGATTGCTGCCGGCTGGGGCTGTGCAATGATCAACCCGTCGACGATTCAAGATGACGCCGGCGGATGGCGAAACCGCCGTTCTTTTGGTTCGGCACAAACAGAGGATGCCGAGCCGACCGGTGCGGGCTTGACTCGCGGGATTATCGGGCTGACGAATCTCGGTCAGCCGCGCAAACCCGATCAATGGGGTGCGCTGCGAGCGTGGGGTTGGGGAGCCTCGCGTGCGCTGGATTACTTCGAAGAAGTTCCCGAAGTGGATGCGACACGAGTTGGAATCGCGGGCGTATCGCGCTACGGCAAAGCAGCGTTGGTGACGATGGCTTTCGACGAACGATTCGCGATGGGGCTGATCGCTTCTTCAGGTGCCGGTGGAACGGCGCTGCATCGTCGCGACTTTGGCGAAAGTCTCGAGAACCTCGCCGGATCGGGGGAGTACCACTGGATGTGCGGGAACTATCTGCAATACGCCGCCGAGGAATCATCGTTCGGCAGCAAAACCCCCGATGACTTGCCCGTCGATTCCCATATGATGTTAGCCCTTTGCGCTCCGCGGCTAACTTTCATCAGCCACGGTATTCCCGAACGAGGCGATGCTCAATGGCTGGATCATCAGGGCAGCTTCATGGCCGCCGTCGTTGCCCAACCAGTCTATCGATTGCTCGGAGCGAAAGATCTCGGTCGCAGCGACGACTACATGAAGGAATTAATGCCTGCAGTGAACGTCGACCTGCTCGATGAAGCGCTAGCGTGGCGACAGCACGATGGCGGTCACACCGACGGTCCCAACGTCGAACACTTCATCCGGTGGGCCGAATCCCAGTGGACAAAGAAACCTCAGTCAAGTGCAAATGATGCGCAAAACGTTCGCTGAAAGACGCTGTGGGAGATCGTTTCAAGCTGGGAGTCGGCGTCAGTCATAGCACCCTTGCCGATGAAGCCGACGCCTCATTGATCCGCAAGCACTTCGGCATTCTGACGCCTGAGAACTGCATGAAGCCGCAAAGCAATCACCCTGCTGAAGACGTTTGGAACTTCGATGCCACAGATACTTTCAGTGACTTCACGCGAAAGAACCAACGCGAAGTCGTCGGCCATTGTCTCGTGTGGGCCAAGGACGACCGCACCGATCAGTGGATGATGGAAGACGATGATAACCCGGTCTCACGCGAACTTTTGCTCAGCCGGATCGAATCGCACATAAGCACGGTGGTCGATCGGTACGGTGACGCCGTCACGATGTGGGACGTTGTCAATGAAGCGATTAGAGACTCAGACCAAGACCTACTACGCGACTCCGTTTACTCAAGTACAACGAGGTCCCGTCTTGACTCAGATCTTGGGCCCGCCGCCCCAGGACGATACCGCCCCACCGCCATCTGGGAAGCCAGAGCTCTAAATCAACTCATGAGCTCTTAGCTTAAGAAGGCCAGCGAGAATCAAAACGGGCAACGGCGGAAAGAGCTGGAGAATTGTGGAACGAAAAACGGCTGCATTGGATTGTCCAATGCAGCCGTGGCGTGATTTCAACTGTTGTTGAAGACTACTCGTCGTTGTCTTCGTGGCTTGGCGGCCAGTCGTCGATGATGCCGGGATAGTGAAGCCGCGATTTGCATTGCTGCCAAGGTTGATTGACCAATTTCCCGGCAGCCTAGACTGCCGGCTTCGGTGCCAACCATGAATACAGCACCGGCAGCACTAGCAGATTCACCGTCGTGGCTCCGGCTAGGCCGGTGAGGATGACGAGGGCCATGGGGTATTCGATTTCTTGGCCGGGAAGTTCGCCGGTGTAGATCAAGGGCACGAGGGCCAAGCCGGTGGTCAGGGCTGTCATCAGAATCGGGGCCAAACGTTCTTCGGCTCCGCGGAGGATCAGCTCGCGAGCGGTGATGCCGGGTTCTTCTTCGGCGAGGTGGCGGTAGTGGCTGATCAACATGATCGCGTTGCGGGCGGCGATGCCCAGCCGCGACCGCCCACTTCGCCGCGTTGTAATCCGGCCGGCACGCGAAAGCTTGGTCGATTAGTCGCTGTTCGTCCAACGTCGGAAGCGTCGGCGATGGCAGCGGCAACGGTACGAGCGGTGTTGGCAACCGAGTCAATCCGATCAACGTCGCCAAGCGAGCTTCGGTAATTGCAACGGTTTGATCCTGCACGCCGGCCGCCGCTTTCGCATTCAACCGATCGACCTTGGCGGTAATCGTTTCGAGTTCGCTGATGTCGCCGTCTTCCAAACGCTTTTCAGTGACATCAAACACTTCGCCGCGGATCTGCAATGCTTCCTGAGCAAGTTGAGCCTGCTGGGTCGCGACGGCCAGATCCGCATAAGCAACGCGAACGTTGCGAGCCAAGTCGAGTCCGTTTTGCACCAGCGTTTCACCGATCCGCCTGTACTCACGATTGGCGACCTTCACCCGAGTCGGTCGCAACAGGTACGACTCGATCGGCGCAAACAGCGTGTACTGTCCTTCCTTGGCCCCGGTCGGGAAGTAAATCAGGTACTGCGGGTTCATCAGCAGATTGGCTTGGACCGCATCGCCATGAGCCATGCCCAACTGAGCGAGCGTCGCCTGGAACGCCGAGTTGTTCGACAGTGCGATCAATACCGCCTCGTCTTCGCTCAGGCCATCTTCCAACATCACGCCCGGCGGAATCAATTGCTGACAAGGCGGCGTCTTTTGCATCGTCACGCCAGTGCGACAGGCCAGCTCGCGGGTTGGCAAACCGGGATCACAACAGAGTTTTGGCGATTTGCAACCGACGACGCCGCTCAGTACGAACAGAACAACCGTCAAGGATTGCCAAACCGGTGTTGTCGTTGCCCTAGAAACCATCCTTGGTTTCTCCCGTTATGAAGTCTGCGTTGCGATCGAATTAGCCGTGCCTTTAAATCGACCTCGTAATTCGGTATGGTTAGTAGTACGCAACCGATGCGATCGACCGAAATAATCGCGATAACCCGGCCCGGCTCTCACGGTCCTCTCACATTGGATCGCTTACATTCACCAAAAGCCGACGTCATTGTGACCTTGGCAACGACTCAGTACGAAGGATTGAAATATGAAACGGATCATCGCTACCGCGGCCGTCTGCACGATCGGCCTGTCAACCGCATGGGCACTCAAGCCGGACCACCACGAAGGTCACGAAGCCGAAGCGACCAAGATGCAACTGACCGACGCACCAGCCGCAGTGCAAACCGCCATCAAGACGGCTGCCGGCTCCGCCACGGTCACCGACGTCGAAAAGGAAACCGAGGACGGCCTGACCTTGTACGAGGCCGCATGGAAAGTTGGCGACGTCGATCACGAGGTCAACGTCAACGAAGTTGGTGAGGTGATGGAAACCGAAATGTCGGTCTCCGGCGACGCAGTCCCCGCCGCAGTGAAGGCTGCCGCGATAAAGCATCTGCCCAAGGGCGCGACCGCCGAGTTTGAAAAGAAGATGGTGGTTCTGTACGAGATCGAAGCGATGGTCAACGGCAAGGAAGTCGAGATGTTGGTCGATCCATCCGGGCGCGTGATGGAATTAGAAACCGACGATGATCGTGAAGATGAAGATGCCGACGACGATGACAACGAAGAAGACGATGATTGATCTCGTCTTCTCACACTCCATCGGGGACGCCCGATGAGAGTGCTAGTCATCGAAGACTGTGAACCGATTCGTAGCAGCGTTGTACGGGCGCTCTGCGAAGACGGTTTCGCAGTCGATTCTTCCGCCGACGGACGTGACGGAATGTGGTGAGCGAAATCGAATGAGCAAGATGCGATCGTGCTCGATATCATGCTGCCCCATGCCAGCGGTTTGGAAATCTTGCGAGAGCTTCGCGTCGCCAAACGAACGACACCGGTCCTGTTGCTGACCGCACTCGATGCCGTCGATCGGCGTGTCCGAGGACTCGACAACGATGCCGATGTCGACTGCGAGTCCATCACCGCGTGGATCGACCAAGAGATCCCTGCACCCCTCTCCCCGAACGAGACCGTTTCCAAACCCTAGTCCCGGTACTTCCAGGCCAATCGGAGGAAGAGAGCTTTTTGATAAGCTTCGTGCCGAGAACATTCAGATGATGGGAATGGACTGGGCCAAGCCGTACACTGGCATCACGATCAGCAAGCGCGGCAAGAAACGCGGCAAGAAACTAAAACTGCAATACGAGTACGACTTCGGTGACGGATGGGAACACAATGTTGTTCTCGAAAAAATCACTGAGCCAACGCCCAACACCGCCTACCCACGTTGCACTGCCGGCAAGCTCAACTACCCACCCGAAGACGTCGGCGGTTTCGGGGGCTTCTACGACTTCGTCGAAGCGGTCCAACATCCCAACCATCTCGAACAAGAAGACAAGCTTGATTGGTACGGTCCGTTCGACCCCGCCGAATTCGAAAAAGACGTAGCGACCGCTAACATGCAAACCAGCTCGCCACCTTGGTAAGCCATCTGCCATCAAACGCCTCAACAAACCACACCCACGAAAAGCAAACGACCATGAGCGAATCATCCAAGCTGTATCAACCATTTGAAATGCAAGGCATGACGCACGCCAATCGAGTTGTACTGGCTCCTATGACCCGGCGCGCGCGGGTGTCGAGCGTGTGCCGAACGAATTGATGGCGGAGTACTACGCTCAACGATCGGGCGCGGGACTCGTCATCACCGAAGCGACCACGATTTCACCACAGGCCAATGGCTGGAACGAATCACCCGGCATTTACACCGACGCGATGGTCGATGGCTGGAAGCTCGTCACTGACGCAATCCACCAAGCCGGCAGCAACGTGTTTTTGCAACTCTGGCACTGCGGTCGTGCATCGCATCCCAGTTTTCACAACGGCGAAAAGCACGTCGCACCGTCGGCCATCAAAATCAACGCCGAGTACATCCACACACCCAGGGGCAAGCAAGAGCACGAGACGCCCCGTGCCCTCGAAACGAACGAACTGCCCGGCGTCGTCGAACAGTATCGACTCGCCGCCGCACACGGCAAAGAAGCGGGCTTCGATGGCATTGAGATCCACAGCGCGAACGGATACTTGCTAGACACGTTCCTACAAAGCAAAACGAACCACCGCGAAGACGCCTACGGAGGCAGCGTCGAAAACCGTTACCGAATGCTCGATGAAGTGGTCTCGGCAGTCAAGACAGTTTGGAATTCCAACCGTATCGGCGTCCGCTTCTCACCCAACGGAGCGTTCAATGACATGGGCAGTCCCGACTACCGCGAGCAGTTCACCTACGCCGCAAGTCAACTCGATCAACACGATCTCGCCTACCTGCACATCATGGACGGACTCGCGTTCGGCTTCCACGAACTCGGCGAACCAATGACGTTGCCCGAATTTCGCAAAGTCTTCTCAGGTCCGTTGATCGGCAACTGCGGCTACGACAAGTCCACCGCCGAAACCGCCGTCGACAAAGGCCACGCCGACATGATCGCCATCGGCCGCCCCTACATCAGCAACCCCGACCTCGTCGAGCGATACCGAAATAATTACCCCCTCGCCCCCGACGCCGAAGTCAGCGACTGGTACACCCCGGCCGGAGCCGAAGGCTACACAAGCTTCTCCGCCTACTCCGAAGACGCATGAGCAGTGACTGTCTCGACCGGATGTCAACCGTTCTCAACGATCGCAAATCCGTCCCACGGCAGTTCCCGCACCAATAAGACTTTAAATTAAAACTCAAAGAAACCGCTCTCTCACCCGCAACCAAATTCGGCCAATGATCGCCCCAAGGCTCTCTCCTGCCACTCTCAAATCCCATCATTTGATAGGAGCCGTTGGCACCTCCCGATCGGTCGAGCTGAGAACAGCGTTTTCCCCAGGAAAAAATTGAATTTGAAAGTTGGTCGCTCGATGTAGAGATGACGACGATCGCTCAAAACGCACCCTACTGGGCAAGAAGGCTCTCAGAAGCTCCGAACGATCGCCAAAACGTGCTATTGTGAATGCCCCACTTTGCCAACGGCCTCGGCCGCGTTATCGACCAAGGCGAGTGTGATTTCGCTGGTGCTCATTTGAAAAACTGCCTTCGAGAGGATCGGGGGCAGCACACGTCGTTTGCCCGCCATCGTGGCGTTCGCATCGACGTTGACTTTTTGGTGCGACTTGACGAAATTCATCACTTCGCCGGACCAATCAATCCAATGGTTCAACTCAGTCGGCTGCTGGCGGATGGATCACCATGGGCATCACGTAAGCGACCATAATGAGGGCTGACACAACATTGCATTTTTTAGGATCGGATTGTAGCCATCGCAGTGAACCCATCCATCAGCCACTGGATCCAGCGGGTCAAGCACGGGGATTCCGTCGCGGCGGGTGAGATCTGGAAGCACTACTTCGATCGCTTGGTACGCTCGGTTCGAGCTCGGTTGCGGGGCGGCAACCGAGCGGTGTCCGACGAAGAGGACGTGGTGCTGAGCGTATTTAACAGTTTTTATCAGGCAGCCGAGGCCGGGCGGTTTCCCGACATGGCGGATCGAGACGATTTGTGGCATCTGCTGCTTCGCATGGCAGCGCGAAAGATCGTCGACAAACGTCGTCGCGACGGACGGGTGCGTCGCGGTGGCAACGTGCAGATTCAATCGATTTACGCGGGTAACGACGACGATCGCGTCATTGAGATCATCGGCAACGAACCGTCGCCCGAGATGGTCGTGACCATGCACGAAACGGCCAAAAAGTTTTTTTCGGTTTTGGGTGTCGGGCAACTTCGCGATTTGGCGGGTGCCAAGTTAGAGGGCTATTCAAACGCGGAATTGGCCCTTCGTTTTGATTGTTCCGAACGAACGATCGAGCGGCGATTGCATCTGATTCGCGAAAAATTACAACAACCCATGAAGCCCGCCCATGAACATTCGCCAACAACGACTACCGATCGCGACGCTCGAGCGGATTGACGATCTGTGCGCGGATTTTGAAAAAGCGTGGCAATCTGGCGAGCGTCCGTCGATCGAAAATGCCATTCCGGACGACTTGACCGGGAAGCCACACGACGCCCTATTGGCCGAATTGATCGCGCTGGACATCGACTATCGAAAACGTCGCCATGAAACGCCGACCCAGCAGGATTACGCCGAGCGGTTTCCAGATGCGAACCCGTTGATCGCCGAACTGTTCGACGCATCGGAACGGTCGGGGCGTCCGTTTCAACCCGCAACGATCGAGCGGGTCGCAGAGTTGTTTCCGAGTTTGAAGATCATCGAAATGCTCGGTGCCGGCGGGATGGGAGCGGTTTACAAGGCGCGTCAAGAAGGACTCGATCGCGTCGTCGCGCTAAAAATCCTGCCGAGCGAGTTTGCCCACGACGCCAAATTTTCATTGCGGTTTACACGCGAAGCCCGCACGTTGGCGAAATTAAATCACCCCAGCATCGTGTCGATCTACGAATTTGGACACGTCGACGAAACGTTTTTCTTTTTGATGGAATACGTCGATGGACCCACACTTCGCGACGTTGTTACCGCCGGCGAATTGTCACCCGAGCAATCGCTCGCGATCGTGCCTCAGTTGTGTGATGCGTTGCAATACGCCCACGAAAACGGAGTCATTCACCGCGACATCAAACCCGAGAACATTCTGCTGACGCATGACGGATCAGTAAAGATAGTCGACTTCGGATTGTCGCGAATTTTGGGCGGTTCGACGTCAACGAGTCATTTGACCGGTACGCATCAAGTCATGGGAACGCCACGCTACATGGCCCCCGAACAATTCGACGGCACGCACGCGGTCGACCATCGTGCGGACATCTATTCGCTGGGCGTCGTGTTCTACGAATTACTAACCGGCGAATTGCCGATCGGGCGTTTTGAAGTTCCGTCAAAGAAAGTCGCGATTGATGTGCGACTCGACGACGTCGTCCTGCGAACGCTCGAAAAGGAACCCGAGCGACGCTACCAAGCGGCCAGCGAGATCAAATCGGACTTGCAGTCGATTGGCCAAACCGAAGGCGTCAACTTGGCGATCACGGTTGACCAAACTTCAGCGGGCGCAAGCCATTGCGCCGCGCCATCGGCCATCCGATCATCTGGCATCGCCGATCAAGAACTGGCGGCGCGGATGCTATTGGGGCGCCGTGATTTGATGAACCAAGTTCGCCAAATGATGCGACCGCTGGTCGGTTGGCAGATTCTACAAATCGTCATCGGCATCTCTCTGATAGGACTGGGCGTTTACGGTTGGTCGGGTGCCGGCCAGTCCTACGCACGCTTCGCGTCCGGACTGATCATGCACGTCTACGGCGTTCTCTTGATCGCCACCGCCATCGCCGTGATCGTTCGCATCAAGAAGATCGACTATTCCCAGCCGGTCTCCTCCATTGCCGTTGGATTGGGTTCGGCGAGATCGCTGTACTTGCGATTCAGTCCGCTGATCGGTTTTTCATGGTGGTGGTTGTGGATTGCGGCGGGGGTCGCGGTGGGCTTTCCACAAATGTTGTATCCAACCGTCCTGATTCCATCGCTGGTCGTTGGCGTCGTCGGTTTCATCGGTTCGCTTGCACTGTTTCGTTGCGGCCGGGTTTCTGGCCGATACGGCAACAAGGCTTGGGAAGACAAAGTCGGCGGATCGAGCTTTCGCGAAGCCCTCCAATTGGTCGATCAAATCAAGCAAGCCGAGATCCATTGAATTGAAGCAACCGCAACATTCACCCACGCACCGATTCCCTTGCCCGCTACATCAATGAGTCAAACGGGATCGCGGTGGCAAGTGTCATGGGAGTGTGGGTTGGTGTGGTCGCTTGGCGAGTCGGTTCGATTTGGTCGTCGGTCGCCTGCCACGCATTCGTCAATTTCGCATGGAATGTTTATCAAATCGGTCGCTTCCAATGGGGCGTGCCGGATCTGCCACCGATGTGGCTCGACGTGACCAGTTGAATCGCCGGACGGCAACACGATGTACGTCGCCGACTACGGATCACTTGGCAAAGGCACGAAATCGAAAGCCGTCACCAATAGCGGCGTGGTTTGAAAAATCACGGCAAAGTGAATCTGTGCTGGGAACCGTTTTCGAGTCGACCCTAGCCGCACTCGCATGCTCTTCTCGAGGCTCCGATTGAAACTAGCGAACAAACTTTCCAACACTCGCATTCAGGCGATCAAGCGTGCCGTCATCACGCCATCGTTTGAAGTAATCGGCGTTTCGGATGGTTTTTAAGTTTGCTGGCGTGAAGCTAGACGAGCTTGCGAATCGTCTTGGCTGGGTTGCCCGCAACAACGACGTCGCTTGGCACATCCTTAATCACGACACTGCCGGCACCGATGACGCTGCGATCGCCAATCGTGACGCCGGGGCAGATGATCGACTTGCCGCCGATCCACACATCGTCCCCGATCGTGACCGGCTTGCCGAACTCCTGCGTGCGCCGTAACTCCGCGTTCAGCGGATGCGTAGCGGTGTAGATATGCACGCCAGGAGCGACAAACACGTGACTGCCGATCCGAACTTCGCACACGTCCAGAATTACGCAATCGAAGTTGAAATACACCTTCTCGCCGAGATAGATGTTGATCCCGTAATCGCAGCGAAACGGTGGTTCGAGCCAGACCGTTTCGCCACCTTTGCTGAACAGTTCCCGGCAAGCGTCTCGCAAGCTTTCAGCATCGCCCGGTTCGGCGTTGTTTAACACACGAAGTAGCTTTCGCGCGTGCAGGCGATCTGCCACCAATTCACGATCGGCCGGGTCGTAAGGTTCGCCGGCGAGCATCTTTTGCTTCTCATTCATTTCACTGCACCATGATCGAGTCGACCAGGATCTCGAACGATCCCGGTTTTTTATCCCCGAGCAAGATACCAATGGATTGCACTTGGCTGGGCGTCAGCTTCATGTTGGGCACGCGTCGTCCGAAGGAGTGAGCGACAAACTGGTCGACCGGAAGTTTGACTTCCGTCCATTGACCGGCGGTCGTATCAAACTCCATCTGGTACGAGAACGCGGTCCGGCGTTCGGGTGTGTAGAGGTTGAATGTGTAGCGTCGTCCGTCACCTTTGACTCGTAACACGATCGTCTCGCCGGGATCGATACCGAGTGAACCGCTCGGTCGCGATCGCACCGAAGCGAACCCGCCGTTGTTTTCGAGCGAAAGATTGCCGTTGAACCGCATCGCGTCTTCTCCAGTGTCCGCTTTGACGATCGAAACTTGGCTACTTGATCGCCCTCCCATGACGCCATCGTTGACGATCTGCCACTTGCCCGCGTCACTGGATTGTGTGTCAGCAGATTGGTCAAAATCGAACAGGCTGGTCATCGTTTGCGCGGAAGCCGAGGTGGACAGCGATGCGGCGATCGCCGTGAGGAAACAGATGCGGACGAAAAGGTTCATTGCTTGGCTCGGTTTGGTGGAGTGGATCTTGTTAAAGATCCTACGCACGCGGAAAGGCTCTTTAGCAAGCTGACCATTACCCACAACTTTCCTTACGACGGAGGCGTTTCAGCCATTAGCCGTCGGTCGAGCGCAGCGACCACCGACGGAAACGCAGCGCAAACCATCGCGATCGACCCCGAAGGGGTCGCAGATCCATCATCATGGCAGCGCTGCGACACCTTCGAGGTCGATTGGGTGCTTTGTCGTTCGTTTTCCCAGGTGCGCTTCGCGACCTGGGGCTAATGGCTGGAAATTCCTTCGGGATAGATTGCAACTTGTGGGTAATTATCAGCTTTAGCAAGATCCACTACGTTCACTACTGCTGCTGTTTTTGCTGCTGTCGTTTCCAATCGTCGCATAGCACCCCCGCGTATCCCCAATTCTCGTCCTTCACTTCCTGGATGACGAACGAGCGAGAGCGTTTGCTGGCCCGGTCGAGGATTACCCGTTCCTGAATGAGCTGAAGTTCGAGGATTGGCAGCAGTTCATGTGGATGCACGCCGGCCATCACCTGGGGTTTCTCGTCCCCAAAAACGGCGCAGAATATTGACGCAGAGTCGGAGAGTCGCATGGACGCAGAGATGCACCGAACCTAGTCCTCGCCCAGCGTCTCTCTGTCTCTCGCGACTCCGCGTCAACTTCTTCCAGGACCATTGAAATGACGACCCCCATTTGGCAAGTCGATGCGTTCGCCGATCGGGCCTTCACCGGCAACCCCGCCGCCGTTTGCATTCTGCAAAGCTTTCCGAGCGATCAGTGGATGCAGAACGTTGCGATGGAAATGAACTTAGCCGAAACCGCGTTCGTGGTTCCGACCGATGAAGTAGGCAGTTTCCAACTTCGCTGGTTCACGCCCACCACGGAAGTCGACTTGTGTGGTCACGCGACGCTTGCCGCGGCACACACGCTGATCGAACAAGCACGGGCAGAGTGGTGGGAGCTGATTCGATTTCAAACGCGAAGTGGCGAACTGACCTGCACTCAAGCCGACTCGCGGATCACGCTCGACTTTCCAGCGACTCCGCCCAGCGACGATGTCGATCCGAAAGTTGCCAAGCAAATACTGAACGCATTGGGCATTAGCCAAGCGACCGTCCTGCAGAGCAAGTACGACCTGTTGGTCATTGTCGAAGACGCCAGCATCATCAACTCTCTTCGCCCAAACTTCAACGCACTTGCAGACATCAACACTCGCGGCGTGATGGCATCGGCCGCTAGCGGACCGAAAGGTATCGACTTCGTTTCTCGCTTCTTCGCACCGCAATGCGGGATCAACGAAGACCCCGTTACTGGTTCGGCACACTGCTGCTTGGCACCTTACTGGGCAGACCGGCTAAATAAAACATCGTTAGTTGGCTACCAAGCCTCATCCCGCGGCGGCACGGTGGCGTGCGAAGTCGTCGGCGATCGCGTTCATCTGACGGGCACGGCGGTGACGGTCCTCGAAGGGCGACTGCTCAGTGAACCGTCATGAACAAACTCGGCCGAGCGACTCAGCGCGTGATGGGGGTGGACGACGGATGAAGTTTGAAGAGAGAAGGGTGAAGTTTGAAACTGCGTTGAACTGACCATTCCCGTACATCTATTTCAAACTTCAACCTTCATCATTCAAACTTCAAAAGATGCTCGGCAAGCTTTGGTTCAACGACCGGATGGTTTGGATTTGGAGAGAGAACGAGCAGAAGGAACACTCATCTTCGCTAATTGACACTAATCAAGAATAGGCCGAAGTGATTAGTGTTCGATTAGAGTTGATTAGTGTTCCCGAAATCATGGCTGAACCCATCCACCGTTACGAACTTCAAGACCGCTATCTCGAGCTGACTCGCACTGAACTGCCGGCCAAAGCGAGACTCTGCGGTTGGGTGGTGACGAATGATCATTGCTTCATGCGAATCATTCTGGATCAGCTTTTTCAGGGCTGCTGGTACGACTATCTCGATCGACGCCTTGTCGCCTACAAACAATTGAACGACGAACAACTCACCTGAGCGATCGCGATGGGCGTGCAACTGCTCAAGGGCGACGCGACGACGCTGAAGCGATGGAACAACGAGAGCCTTGCATGGCGAGGCAAACGGAAACGCAGATGACCGAATCGAAAGACAACGAACTGACCCGAGACGAGATCGACCGCATCATCATGATGGCGTGGGAGGATCGTACAAGCTTCGACGCGATCCGCACGCAGTTCGGTCTAACGCCCGGCGACGTCATCAAGCTGATGCGATCGGAGATGACCGCGAACTCGTTCAAGATGTGGCGAAAGCGAACCCAAGGGCGAACCACCAAGCACGAAGCCAAGTTCGCCGAAACCGATGCCGGCGGCGAGCCACGTCGTTTCCGAGCCAAGTCGCAAAGAGGATGAACCACAGAGTCACAGAGGGGCACGGAGTCCGTGATGAATCTTCTCTGTGTTCCTCCGTGTCTCCGTGGTTAATTTGATTGCCCGCACTCGCTCATGAACTGATTCAGAAACGTTCGCATGAACGCTTCACGGTCTTCTGCTTTGCGTCGTCCCGCGTCCGTGTTCATCAACGATTTCAGTTTGAACAACTTGTCGTGGAAATGACCAACGCCAGTCTTCGCGTCGCCCGCATCGGCAAGATAGAACGGCTGGGCGAGAATGCCGTTTGGGGGCGCGGCACCATACTCGATCGTCCGCACGATTCCGATCGCTCCGAGTGCATCGAGCCGATCCGCGTCCTGCACGACTTGGCCTTCCAGCGACAGCGGTTTTGCCGATTCCCCTTTGCGGAACGAAATGTT
This sequence comes from Pirellulaceae bacterium, assembly GCA_963836865.1. Lineage (GTDB taxonomy): Bacteria > Planctomycetota > Planctomycetia > Pirellulales > Pirellulaceae > Rubripirellula. The sequence continues at coordinate 47,681 of CAWILC010000010.1, forward strand.
GTCGACGATGTGAGCGACATGCTCGATCAGATCGTCGCCGGCACCCAGGCCGCTCAAAATCTCGCCAGCAAACTCGGCACTCCGCTCCACGCCGTCATGGAACTTCGCATCACCGACGTCGTGCAGCAACGCCGCCAGTTCGATCGTTTCCAAATCGCCGCCGACTTCGGATTGAATCGCCCGAGCCAACGCCAACACTCGCAGCACATGGTCCACCCCATGCCCCGCGGCTTGGCCCACCATCCGTTCTCGAACGATCGCTTCGGTTTCACCAACAAGGTGCTGCGTCACTGATTCATCCATTTCGTTCGTTCTTCCCGTGGCAACTTTTCAATCGAGTAGCGAAGCATCGTTCGCGGCATCATCTTCGCATGTTTCTTTAAGAACTTTTCCAGTTGCGACTGGTCACGTTTGCCCATCTCGCGAAGCATCCATCCGATGGCCTTGTTCATCAGATCATGTCCGTCGTCCATCAAACGCTCGGCAAGATCGATGATCTCCGCGAATTCGTCGTTCTTGATCAGCGAGAACGTTGCCAACACAGCGACTCGCCGCTCCCATAACACTTTGCTCGTCGCCAACCGATCGAGAACGCTGCGTTCATCGAAGTTTTCAACCAGCCAAGCCCCAAGGATCTTCGGGGAGGTCGTGTCAACAATGTCCCAGTTGTTCACCGCGTCGAGGTTCGCCAAATAGAACTCGACGATTTCATGACACTCGAAATGGCGATGCGGATTCTTCGACTTGGCAGCGGTCTCAAACTGACCAACCAGAATCAGCATGCCCGTCAGTCGGCACTCATGCCAAGGCGAAGCAAACAGCTTTTCGAGCTCGCCACGCGGCAAATCACGAAACTGCCGAGCCACCTTCCGCTGGTCCGGCACCACGCAGCCGAGAAACTGATCGCCCTCGCCGTACCCCCCAGGCACCGTCTGGAAGAACCCCGGCAAGAACGCTGCCTTGTCTTCGCGAGCCATGGTGCGAAGCGTCGCAAGCACCTGCCTTGCCGTCATCTTCATGGAGGTCACGTCGTTTGATACCAACTCGGAATGCCCGATTCACGACGAATCTGCGAAAGCTGGCCCATGTGCAGTGCGATGTGAGTCGTAAAGACGTGTGCGAGCAAATCACCGACCGTCGGTAGTTCTTCGGCAAGGAACGGCGTCGGTTGCTTTTCGGCAAAGATCGCCGGATCGGCTGCCAAGACTTTCGCCCTTAGCTCATCGCCAACCGTGCGAAAGTGCTCCAGCAAATCAGCTCGCGTTCGCCCGTCGTCACCGACAGCGCCGCCAGCACTACCGGGACCATACTTCGGCATCATCACGTCGATCGCGGGCGTGGGCGAACCGAGCAACATCAACCCAAAATCCATCCCGAGAGCCAAGTGCCCGAGAATCCACTTCGGGCTGTTCGCGTCACCTCGCGGCACGTCGAACTCTTCCTCAGGAATGCTCTCCGCCATTTCGCCCGCCATCTTTCGCATCAAGTCAAACAGCGTCGCCATGTTCTTCCATTGGTCCATCAAATTTGTCCGTTCATTCGTGCGTGGGTGGGAGACTTCGTCTGCAAACTGTAACCTTCACGATGCAGTTCGCAATCACTGATCCGAGACCCATAAGCCGACGGAAATAGTGTTGGCCCACGAGCGGCAAACGCGGAAGGCTTCATCGGTGTTTGAAACGATCATTGCGACCACGGCGTCAAAATCATTAAAATTTGTTAAGAGCATGCGAAGAACGAAATCAAAATCGTCAAATTGTCCGTCCGACGCGGATGTACTCATCACGCCCGGGCACTTGATCAGCTTGGCGTCGCGACGCTTCGTTCGATTGGCCGAAGAAAGACTGAAACCACTCGGTTTTGGCGTCGGCCAGATTCCCGTTCTGGTGGCACTTCGTAACGGAGAGGCGACGACTCAGCGAGACTTGGCCCGTTTTGCGAGAACCGAACAGCCACCGATGGCACAGATGTTAATTCGTATGGAACGTGATGGCTTGATCAAACGGAAGCCGGATCCAACCGATGGACGCAGCAGCCTCATTTCGCTTACGAAACAAGCTGAGAAACGGTTGCCCAGGGCGATTGCGGTGGTGCTTGACGGAAACGAAGAGGCGTTGGCCGGGTTTACCAAGACGGAAGCCAAAACACTGACGAGTTTGCTCGGTCGATTGATCGCCAACCTCGATCAGATCGCCGAAGCCGAAGCGTCCACTACCAAATGCTGAAATTAGTTTGGCGTGAATGACCAGTGGTTTGAGCTTCCAGCGTGCGATTCGGGCCGACCGCAAGCTGGAAGCTTACGCCACATCGAAGCGAACGATTTTTCCGTCCTGCAGTCGAAACATGTGAGTGACGACATGGTCCTTTAATCCGTGAGTTTGTCCTTCGAGCGGGTTGCCCTCCAAATCACAAATCGTTTGATCCACTTGGGCAACAACCTGGCCATTTTCCTGTTGCTCGAACGAGATCGGTTCAACTCGCACGCTCACCTGGTTTAGCTGCCGCGTCCAATAGGCTCGCACGGCATCGCGGCCATGTTCGTAGCCGCCCTCCATTGCATTGGCCCACACGACGTCTTCGGCCATCGCGTCGATGACTCCGTCGATGTCCCGAGAATTGAAGCATCGATACAAGCGGCGAAGAAGAACGACGTGTTCGTCCATTTTATAATTCCCCAAAGTGAAGCATGGTTTGCGGCAACTGCATACGTACATATACAGGTTGGGTGGGCGTTTTGCAATCCCGTCCTCGATGTCCTACGAAGACAGCCTTGTTTCAACTCCGGGACCGCCGCCATCTCAATCATCGACGAACTTCGCATTCGCCGAGTCGATGACTCGGTCACGCCACAACACCGGCTTCGCGTAATGACCGCGAATTCGCTGACTGCGGCCGCCAAGCGTTCACAAGGTGCTGCCGGCTGGACTTGATCACGATGGCGAAGTGAACCAATGCATGCGTCAGTGTTCGGCTGGATATTTCAGCGTCGGCAATGCAGTTTTGATCGCGATGGTGAAGACCATCAGGCCGAAGGCCCAAATGCCAACCGTGACTTTCCATTCGAGTTGGCTGGGAACATACTCGACAACCTCGTGCAGCGTGCTGGGGATGAATCCGGGGACAATCAGCCCCATGCCTTTTTCGATCCAGGCACCGATGAATGCCATCCCGCAGGCGGTGACGAGCAAAGGTCGCCAGCGAAATGCGAGCAACCCCGGCCACAAGAACAACAGCGCCGCCGAAATGTTCAGCGCGATCGCGGTCCAGGTCCATGGAACTAGAGCGGTCTTACCGTGCAAGCCAAAGAACAAGTACTTCGCGGCGCTAACGTGCGATCCGCCAGTGTAGAACTCGGTGAACAGTTCCGACGCGACCATCAGCAGATTGATCAAGATCGTGACGCGGATGATTTTGGTCAGTGTGGCAATCGGATGATCGAGCCCTCCGACTCCGGTCAGTCGTTTGATCAGCACCATCGACACGATGATGAACGCCGGGCCGGACACGAACGCGGACGCGAGGAAGCGTGGTGCGAGTAGTGCGGTGTTCCAGAATGGTCGTCCGCCAAGGCCGCAGTACAGAAACGCGGTCACGGTGTGAATCGAGATCGCCCACACGATCGACAGCATCACGAACGGGATGTACCACGTCGGGTTGGGTTTGCGACCAAGGAACCGCATGTAGAGCAGGTAGCCACAGATATGCAGGTTCAGGATCAGGTAACCGTTCAACACGATCACGTCCCACGTCAACATCGAGATCGGCCAGTTGAATTTGCCGATGATGGGCAACATGTGCCAGAACCGATCGGGGCGGCCGAGATCAGCAACGACGAACAGCAAGCACATCACGATCGCGGCGATCGCCAACAGTTCGCCAATGATGACGACGTCATGCATCTTACGGTCGTGATACAAGTACGCCGGAATCACCATCATGACTCCGCCGGCCGCCAATCCGACCATGAAGGTGAAGTTGGCAATGTACAGTCCCCACGAAACTTGATCGGTCATGTTGGTGCCGGCCATGCCGCCGGCGACTTGGTTTGCCCAAGCATTCGCGCCGACCAGGAACAATGCCGTCAGCATTGTCATCCATGCGTAGAACGCGAACGAACCTTCGGTGGCCAGCCACAGCGACCGCCCGATGAACTTCGGGTAGCTGGTGATGTGCGATTGGTTTTCGCTGGGCTCGTTCGTGTCACGCGGTGCGGTGATGCTGCTCATGATCGTTTCTCGGTAGCGGAAGTCGTCAAGACTTTCGTGATTGAGACGGGGGCCGAAACTCTTGACGAGTTCCGCTACGGTGGGTCAGTCGAAGTAGTAGAAGAACGCCGGTTTTGTGCCGAGTTCTTCTTTGAGGATGTAGACGCGTTTGTTTTCGAGGATCCAGCGGATGTTGGAATCTTCATCGAGGATGTTGCCGAACACGCGAGCACCGGTGGGGCAGGCTTCCAAGCAGGCGGGTAGTTTGCCGCGTCGCGTTCGGTGCAAGCAGTACGTGCATTTTTCGACGACACCGACCGGGCGGATGCGGTTGCTCAGGTAGCTTTGGTCGGGATTGACTTCTTCGGCGGGCACCTCGGGCTTCTTCCAATTGAAACGCCTCGCGTGGTACGGGCAGGCCGCTTCGCAGTACCGGCATCCGATGCACCAGTTGTAGTCGACGACTACGATGCCATCTTCTTCCTTCCACGTCGCCTTCACCGGGCAAACGTCGACGCACGGCGGCTCGTCGCACTGTTGGCACTGAACGGGCAAGTAGAACTTGTCGTCTTTGGGGACCACGCCGGTGTAAGTCGTGGATCCCTTTTCCATGTCCATCGTGCCCTTTGGCATTTCAAGCACTCGGATATACGACTGATTCGTGTCGCGGTCGTGGTTGTTTTCTTTATGGCAGGCTTCGACGCATTTGCCGTTGCCGTTGCAAACGCTCAGGTTGATCGCGTACACGAACTTGGTGCCGGGAATCGGTCGGTCATCGGCAATTGTGACGTCTGCGCCGTAATTCTCTTTCGTTTCCGCTTCCAAGCGAGCGATCACGTCTGCCTTTTGATCGGGCGATAGCTCGGTGTAATGGTGCTGCATGAACTCCGCGGCCGTCGTGTTTTTTGCAGCTTGTCGTAGCGGCGAAATGGCGGCGACAAAAGCACCCGCACCCAGCGTTGCGAACGCGCCTTTGACGGCGGCGCGGCGGGTAAAATTTTCGATGATCGGTAGTGAGGCTTGTTTGGTCATGCGGGACGACTCGAGCGGACGATTTGGTAGAAAGATTGGAGGTGGAAAAACTGCATGCCCGAGCGGTTTCTCATTTTTCTACCTCTAATTCTTCTACCGATTCCTTTTCGTGATGATGTTCGGCCGGTTCGTTGAAGCGATCTTTCGGTTTGAAGCCGACGACCATCTTGGGATACGTTGGTGCGTGGGGATCGTGGCAGTCGATGCAGTTGTTCTTTATCTGGGGACCGCGAGTCAGATCCCAGTGTCCGTTCATGCCTCCGTGAGCACCGTGGGCAAACGACTCGGCTTGTTTGCTGTGGCACTGTGAACACAGCTTCATCACGTTTTGATAGGCGACAAATCTCCCGTCGGCCAAACGAAGCGCGTCGGAGTCGTCGGGGTTATGGCAGGCGTAACAGACAATTTTGCCGTGATTGAACGTCATGCCTCGGTGGAATTCATCCAGCGTCGCGGCCGACACGTTTTCTAAGTTCGGTTTGCGAACGGCGTGACAGGTTGAACACGCGACGCTGCCAGTTCGGCCTTGCGGGTCCATGCCAGCGAGTTCGATCCGCGGTGGCCCGGACGGCTTGCCGATGATGACGGGGTGTGTTGCGGCGTACGCTTCCAGCTTGCGATCAGCATCATTCGCAGGCTGGAAGCCTACGCCACTTCGCTGTGCAACGTGAGTCACGATGTCACGGGTGGTGTGCGAATCGTCTCGCAAACTGCCTCGCCAGATGACGACGAAAATGATGCAGACGACCAAGAACGTCACACCGGCGGAGAGCGGATTGGCGATTCGCGGCATGAATTTTGTCCCAAACGAGGTTTCACTGACAAGATTTAATGTATACACTCACATGCAGGTTAGAGAAACCTCACTTTTGCATCTTCCCGCGACTTTTAGAAAAGCAATCACGGTGCCAATCAGCGGTCTGGTCATCACATTTGCGTCATCGGTTGCCGAACACGAAGCGGCTTTGCGGTCGCTGCGTGAACTGCCGGAAATCGAAATCGGCGATGCCGGCGGCAGCAAGCTGGCCATCGTCGTTGACTCGCCCAACAAGCGACGTGATCAGGAAATCTGGAACGCGGTCCGAGAGTTGCCTGGAGTGATCGACTTGGCAGTCGCCATGGTCGCGTTCGATGAAGACTGCGACGAAGAATTTGGTAGAAACATTGAAGGTAGAAAAATGGGGAAGTAGATCCAGTCTGGAATTTTTCTCCTTCCATTCTTTCTACCAACAAACAAACAGTACGGATCGAATGATGGACAACAAGCGAAGAAACTTCTTGAAGTCGGCCGCCATGGCCGCAGCTGGTTCGATGGTCGCGAGCAACGCGTCGCTGCCTGTCGTTCGGGCCGATGAGGCTGTCGATGATTTGCCGACCGGCGAAGGCATGACATGGAATAAAGCGCCGTGTCGGTTCTGCGGCACCGGTTGCCACGTTCAAGTTGGTGTAGAAGACGGCCGTGTCGTCGCAATCGCCGGTGACAAGGCGGCCGACGTCAACAAGGGTCTGCTGTGCGTGAAGGGCTATCACGTCGGCGGAATTTTGTACGGCAAAGATCGCCTGACCAAACCGCTGCGTCGCAAAGACGGCAAACTGACGGAAGTCAGTTGGGACGAAGCGATCGACATCATCGCGAAACGGATCTTTGATTCACCACAAACGTTCGCGTTCTATGGATCCGGCCAGTGGACGATCCCCGAAGGCTACGCCGCTCAAAAGTTCATGAAGGGCGGACTGGGCAACAACCACATCGACCCCAACGCACGGCTATGCATGGCATCGGCCGTGACGGGTTTCTTGGCCACTTACGGCGTCGACGAACCGGCCGGCTGCTACCAAGACCTCGACGAATGCGATGTCCTGATCACGTGGGGCAACAACCCCGCTGAGATGCACCCGGTGTTGTTCTCGCGAGTGACCGACCGACGTTCACGCGGCGAGACCGTTCGCATCATCGACATCGGTACTCGGCGAACCCGCACCACCGATGCGGCCAGCGACTATCTGGAGATGAAACCGCACGGCGACGTCGCGATCTCGCTGGGCATCATGCACTTGCTGATCGAAAACGACAACTACGACAAAGCGTTCGTTGAAAAGCACTGCAACTTCCGCGGTGCCGAGGAATTGACGCCGACATTGCAAGGCGAACAGATCAGCGAAGACGAATTTCGCAAGCGAATCGCCAAATACACTCCCGAACTGGTCGAGGAACTCTCGGGTGTCCCAGCGGACCAGATTCGGATGCTGGCCGATCTTTTCGGCAACCACGACATCCGAATCACGTCGCTGTGGTGCATGGGCATGAACCAGCACACGATGGGCACCGCGATCAACTCGCTCGTTCACGGCGTGCATCTTTTGTCAGGCCACTTCGGTCGCCCCGGCGATGCGCCGACCAGCCTTACCGGCCAACCTTCGGCCTGCGGCACGGTTCGCGAAGTTGGAACGCTGGCTCACGCGTTGCCCGGTGGCCGTGTCGTTGCCAATCCCGAACATCGCGAGCAATGCGAAGGCTTCTGGGATTTGAAACCTGGCAGCATCAGCGAGGTGCCCGGTTACCACACGGTGAAGATGTTCGAGCAGTTCACCAAACCGACCAGTGATGGCGGCGACATCACAACGATGTTCGTGCAAGTCACCAATCCTGGCCAAACGCTGCCGAACCTAAACGCATTGTTCAACGATAAAAAAAGCTTCGAAGATAAGTTTCTAATCGTCAGCGACGTGTATCCGACCGCGACGACGGAACTGGCCGATTTGATCTTGCCGGCCGCGATGTGGGTCGAAAAGAACGGCGTGTACGGCAACAGCGAACGACGGACGCAGCAGTGGTTCAAAATGGTCGATCCGCCCGGACAGGCTCGCGATGATTGCTGGATGACAATCGCGATCGCGCACAAGCTGTTCGAGATGGGCCACGAAGGGATGAAGGACAAACACGGCGATTTCATTTTCTCAGTCAAAGACGATGCCGGCGAAGAAATTCCGGTTTGGAAGTTCGATCGCTACTACGACACCAACGTTGATAAGCATCTGTTTGAGGAATACCGCCAGTTCACGACGATGAAGCACAAGAACCTGGCCCCGTACGAAGAGTACGTTAAAGCCCGTGGCTTGCGTTGGCCCGTCGTCGAACAGGACGACGGTTCGTGGCGAGAAACCAAGTTCCGGTTCTCCGCGTTTGACGATCCATTTGTCACCGAAGGTCAAGAGTTCGACTTCTATCATTCGTCGACAAACGATGGCCGCGCCCAAATCTGGTTTCATGAATACGCTCCGCCGCCAGAAATGCCCGACGATGAGTATCCGCTGTGGCTGTGTACCGGGCGTGTTCTTGAACACTGGCACTCAGGCACGATGACGCGACGGCTCCCGCCGCTAAATCGAGCGATGCCGACGGCGTACGTTGAAATGAATCCGGAAGACGCCCAGGCCGCCAACATCCGTCAAGGCGAAAAGGTTCTCATCGAATCGCGTCGTGGCGTTTGCGAATTGCCGGTTTGGATCGACGGTCGCGGTCGTCCCCCACGCGGCACGATCTTCGTTCCGTTCTTTGACGAAACCAAGCTGATCAACAACTGCACGCTCGAAGCCCACGATCCGTTTTCCAAACAACCGGACTACAAGAAGTGTGCCGCTCGCGTGAAGAAGCTGACCGAGGTGCCTTCATGATTCGGCGACTTGCACCCATCTTTTTTTCGTGCGTGATCGCCGTCGCGGTCGTCGGTTACTTTGTCGGCATCATGGACGGCGTGCCGCAACCTGATGGGATGCGCGAACCCGCGCTGATGGCAAAGTTCGACAAAGAAATCTTCGCGGAGAATTCGAAGCTGATCCCGGCGGTTTCTTACGCTGAAATTTCGACGACACCGATGGGGCCGACGAGGAGCTGGCAAGCAATCGCCCAAGCGTTGCCTCAAACCGAGTACGAACTCTACACCAAGATCGAACCGAGCGAAGCGGAGAAGGAGGCGTCCAGCAAACTGCGGGCGTCACGCCGGGCATACAACGGCGCACCGCCAATCATTCCGCACCCGGTTGAAAATACGACCGACGCGGCTTGCTATGCGTGCCATGGAAACGGCTTCAAGATGGCGGGTTTAAAAGCCAGCGTGATGTCGCACCCATTCCTCGGCAACTGCACGCAGTGTCACGCCCCCATGCCGCCGGTACCGTTTCAAGACGTCGTCGCGAGCGTCAACACCAACTTCGTTGGTTTGCCAGCACCCAAGCAAGGCAAGCGAGCGTACCAGGGGGCACCGCCAACGATCCCGCATTCGCAGTGGATGCGAGAAAACTGCAACGCTTGTCACGGCGGTCCGAATGGATGGGCCGGGATGGAATCAACTCACCCTTGGCGAACAAACTGCACGCAGTGTCATGCGCCTTCGGCAACGCTCGACCAAATGCCCGAAGCGGAAAACGTTCCGATGCTTCCGCCTCTGGATGTAGTCGGTCGATAGTCTCGTTTATTTTTATTGGAAGAAAGGTTGGAGGAAGAAATATTCTAGGACGAAGCGAGCATCCAATTTTTTTCCGTCTACTTTTCTACCAAATCAAGTCCCCCGATGAGCAACCGCCCGACCATCACCCGTCGAGACCTCTTGCGTGGGCGATTCTGGAAATTGATTGACGCATCCAGGCTTGGACCGCTGGTTAAACGCTACCCCAAGCCTGAACCGGCAGAGAGAACATCAACGAATTCGGTTCAGGGCATTTCGATTGCCCCGGTGCCGCCAACCGATCTTAGCAACCATTCGGTTTTGAGAACCGTCCCCCTGCATCGTCCACCCGGTGCGATCAACGAGTTTCAATTTCTCGCCGGATGCACCCGATGTGGTGACTGCATCACCGCGTGCCCTTACGACGCGATTGTCAAAGCACCCGAGCGACTAGGCAGCGTCGCGGGGACGCCCATCATCGAAGCCGACACGTCCGCGTGTATGATGTGCGAAGACTTCCCTTGCATCACATCGTGTGAACCCGGTGTGTTGATCGATACGATCCCGCCGATCATGGGCACCGCCCGCGTGACCGAGCATCTGTGTTTGGCACATCACCACACCACCTGCACCGTCTGCAGCGAACGTTGTCCCGTTGAAGACGCGATTCAAGTCAACGACGGAAAGCCAACGGTCATCGAAGACACCTGCACCGGCTGCGGAGTCTGCCGCTACGTTTGCCCGGCACCCGAAAACGCGATTCTTCTGATGCCCGCGTTTCAGCGCCCAAGTTGCGATTGATTTTGGTAGAAAGATTGAAGGTCGAAAAATTCCGGCATGACTTTAGCGACCCACTTTTCTACCTTCAATCTTTCTACCAATTCCGAGCATGAACGACGAACTTCCAGAAATCCTGCAAGCCGAGTGGTCGGCCGATCAGGTGCTGCAGTTATTCGACGATTTGCGTGATGGTTCCGATGTGCGGCATGTTCGATTGAAATCACCCAAAACCGATGCCACCGTCACGCTCGCCGAAGCCCGCGACGCATTCGCCGCCAAAGAAGCGATCGCGATTCAGGTGCGTTACGTGTTCGAGAACGAAATGTGGTGCGACACGATCATGCCCGGCGATCCCACCACCAAAATTATCCGCAACCGATTGCCTAATGAATCTTCGACGATGTGAGTGAGAAGTTTGGTAGAAAGATTGAAGGTCGCAAAATGCCAGAACCGAATCGAGCGACTCATCTTTTTACCTCCGACTTTTCTACCAAAACGAAGTCGCCTTCATTCCATAGGCGGGATGATCGGGTTGGCCGAGTCGAACAAGCCGCGTGATGGTCAATCTTACGAACGCGTCCTCGGTTGCCGCGTAACATGGTCATGCCTGAAGGGCGAATACGAGCAAATTTCTGAACACCCACAACCTGCACCTTGACGTACATGTTCTGAGCTATATCTTTAGGTATAGGTTTTGGTTTTCGCTGTTATCCGGCGTGCAGCCTATCCAATCCAACTGTCCTCTCACCGGAACCACGCACGCATGTTGAGCGAAAAAACGATTCGGATTGTTAAACAGATCACTCCGCTGGTTGCCGCCAACGCGGAAACGATCACACGTCGCTTTTACGAACGGATGTTCGAGGCGAACCCAGAGGTGAAGGCGTTTTTCAATCAAGCCCACCAACATTCTGGCGGCCAACAGAAAGCGCTCGCTGGCGCGATCTGTGCCTATTTCACGCACATCGACAATCCCGCCGTCCTGATGCCGGCCGTGGAATTGATCGCACAGAAGCACGTGTCGCTTGGCATCAAGCCGGAGCACTATCCGATCGTCGGCAGCAACCTGCTCGGTGCGATCGGCGATGTGATGGGCGATGCCGCCACGCCTGAAATCGTCGAAGCGGTCGGCGAAGCTTATGGGTTCTTGGCGGACATCTTCATCAGCCGCGAAGATGCGATCTACGAAGAACAAGTGTCGGCACCCGGTGGATGGAACGGCACGCGAACCTTTGTTGTCGCGAAAAAAGTTCCTGAAAGCGACATCGTAACATCGTTCTACTTGAAGCCCGAGGACGAAGGACCGCTTCCATCATTCAAGCCCGGTCAATACATCACGGTCCACATCGACCACCCGCACACTCCAACGTCACCTCGCAATTACAGCCTGTCGGACTGTGCCAGCCAACCACACTACCGGATCAGCGTCAAACGCGAAGAACGACTCGCCGCTGATGCACCCGATGGATTGATCTCCAATCACCTGCATGATGGTGTACAGGAAGGCCATACCATCCAGATCGGCCCGCCGTGTGGTGAATTCACCGTTGATCCGAAACAAGTTGCCAAACCGGTCGTATTGATCGCCGGTGGCATCGGTGTCACGCCACTGTTATCAATGGCGAAGTCGATCATTCATGCTGATCCCGATGCGCAGGTTTACTTCATCCAAGCCGCTCGCAACAGCAAGGTGCAAGCGTTCGCCGACGAACTCGGCAACCTGTCACAAGCCGGCCCGAACGTTCGCACCAAAGTCATTTACGACGCACCGCTCGCCGGCGATGTCGAAGAAGGCAAGTGCGACGGAACCGGTTTCGTCACGACCGACTTGCTCCGCGATTGGACGCCGTTTACCGACGCGGACTTTTACTTCTGCGGCCCCAAGCCGTTCATGCAGAACGTCTATGCGTGCCTGCAAGAACTCGGCGTCGACGAACATCGCGTTCGCTACGAGTTTTTCGGTCCGAAGGAAGAACTTGCTGCGGTCGCGACGGCGTCGTTACGATAATCGAGAACTCGAAAACGAATTGAAGGCGGTTTCATGAACGACCAAGCCAAGACCTTCCTCGACATTGCCGCCGAAGTCGAGATTCAGTCCGGCGGAACGATCAGCAAGATTTTGCATCAAGACGACGGACTGAAAGTGGTTCTGTTCGGCTTCGACGCCGGCCAAGGGCTGTCTGAACATACCGCCGCGGTTCCCGCGATTCTGCAGTTTCTCGATGGCGACGCCACGGTGACTTTGGGTGACGAGTCGATCCACGCATCAGCGGGAACGTTCGTTCACATGACCGCCAAACTGGCACACAGCATCACGGTGCATACGCCAACAAAAATGTTGTTGTTACTGCTTAAGAAAGCGAAGCCGAATGCCTGATCCGGAGTTCCGGTTTTGAACTCGGATGCCTGAAGTGCTTTATTGACGTACCACCAGACGAACGACCGGAGTCAGACGCACGATCTTCCGGTGCTTGATGGGAAAATTCGCGATCTCGGGTTGCATGTTGGTCCTCACCGCCGACGAAGGCGAACCGAAGAACACCGCCAGCGGGATTCTGTACCTGTCGTTTAAAAATTTTTGGCACCGCAGTCGATGAGCCAGGATCAACGGGCACCCGCGATCGGAGCGGTCCTCGGGTTTCTGCTCGGCGTCATCGAGCATGCACTGCTGTGCAAGTGAATCGCGGGCCGATGAGCCAATGTTCGCTATGGTATGTTAGGTGCTTGGAATCGTGAATCTTTCCGATGTTCTTTGCATTAACAACCGGCGTTTCGCATGACGGACCAACCGACCCGTGTTGAGACTTCTTGGCATCCGCTTTGGTGGTTGATGGTTGCGGTCGTTGTTGCGTTGGTGGCGACGGCGGCGTTACCGATCTTTCCGGTCGATTGGTGGTGGGTGCGGATCGGTGACTTTCCTCGCGTGCAGCTGCTGGTTGCGTATCTGATCGTCGGCGGATTGTTGCTGTTCTTTCGCCAACGCCGCGGCGTCGGGTTCGCCGCAGTAGCGTTGGCGGTTTGCGTCGGCATTCAGCTGTTCTGGGTTTCCAGCTACCTTCCGATCGCGCCGAAACAGGTCGAGACGGCCAAGCAGACTCGGCCGGACTCGACGATCAAGATCATGGCGTCGAACGTGTTGCAGTCCAACGAGGATGCTTCGGCTTTGCTGGAATTGATTGACAATCGGCAGCCGGACCTGTTGGTGCTTTGCGAAGTGAACCAGCGGTGGATGGATGACTTGGCGTCGCTGAAAGACACGTTCGCTTTTCATAAAATTCATCCGCTGGACAACAAGTACGGCATCGCGATGTATAGCCAACTGCCGATGCCGCGAGCCGATGTGCGAAAGATGGTCAGCGACGAAATCCCGTCGATTGACGCGACGATTCGCCTGCGAGACGGCACGTCGGTGCGTGTCTTCGCCGTGCATCCCAACCCGCCACGCTACGGTGAGGACACGACGAAGCGGGACGCGGAATTAGTGTTGGTCGGCCGCGAGATAAACGACGAACCCTCGGCGATCGTGCTGGGCGATATGAACGACGTCGGCTGGTCACGAACGAGCGATCTGTTTCGCGAAGTCTCAGGACTGCTCGATCCGCGAATCGGTCGTGGCTTTTACGCCACCTTCGACGCGACGAGCTGGGTGCTGCGATACCCGCTCGATTATGTTTTCCACAGCGACGACTTTCGCGTCGCCGAACTGGAAGTGCTGCCAACGATCGGCTCGGACCATTTTCCACTTTGGATTACCCTGCATCACGAACCCGGTGCCCAAGACACGCAAAACGCCCCGGACCTCGACGCCGGCGACCGCGAAGACGCGCAACAGGCCGTCGACGCAGCCGACCAAGACGACTCAACCGAAGCGATCGAGCGGTAGCGGACGAGGTGCCGAGTCCGTTGCCGCTGGGGCTATTCACGTCGTCTACTACAAAACACAGACTTCTTATGGCGACTGTCACTAAGCTATGACAGTCTTTCGAGCGACACCCACCAATCGAAGTAAGGCGTGTTTTTTATCAGGCACTGATTGAAATCAATTTCGTCGTCCCACCACGTCGGTCCGCGTTCGCCGAGGGCGACTTTGGCGGCATGAACTTTCGCACGGGCTTCGGCCAGAGCGGCTCCATCCTCGGCCTGTTTGGCGGTGCCGACGTCGCGGCGGGCGGCCATCAGCTCGCCAACCAAACGCCGGCGAGCATCCTGGTCGAGGTTCGGATTGGTGCAACGCCACAAGCGTTCGTTGTGAACGAAGTAGCGGCCGTCGGGCGTGGTCGGATGCTTCACGGATGATTACGCGATCGTTTGGTCAAGCTCGTTGCAGTTTGCCGACCATCTTTCGTGTCGCGAAGCGTGGCAGGAAACTGATGCCGGTGACCATCAAGCGATTTCGCCAGCCAGGGATGACGACGTCTTCGTTGTTGAGGTAGCCGTCGTAGCCCGCTCGGGCGACCGCTGCGGCCGACATCTTGGCTTTGGAGAAGAAGTCCAACTTGCCCATCCCGGAATCTTCGCCAAATCCGGTCTCGGTCGCGCCGGGAGCGAGACACGTAGCGTGCAAACCGCTGCCGTCGAGTTCTTCACGGAGGCCTTCGGTAAAAGACAACACGTAGGCTTTGGTCGCGTAATAGACCGACATCCGCGGACCGGCTTGGTACGCCGCGACGCTGCCGACGTTCAGCACGCCGCCGCGACGACGCTCGATCATGCCGGGCAGCAACAGCCGCGTCAGCCGAGTCAGGGCGACGACGTTGACCATCATCATGTCGGTCTGTCGATCAGCGGACAAATCGGCAAAGTCGCCGAGCGCACCGAAGCCGGCGTTATTGACCAAGGTGTCGATCGTCAGTGATCGCTGTTGCACGTTGCCGACAAGTTCGTCGGCCGCGTTGGGTTGGGACAGGTCGCTTTGAATAACGGTCGCTTCGATGCGGTGTTCGCGGCGAAGCTGGTCGGCCAATTCGTTCAGCTTGTCTTCGCTGCGAGCGGCCAACACGACGTCGTCACCACCGGTGGCGAAAAGTTTGGCAAGCTCGAGTCCGATTCCGGACGACGCGCCAGTGATGAGGGTAGTGGGCATGAGGACTGCGTTGTATTGAGATTGAAAATGACGAGACAACCAATAGCGAAAGTCGTCAAGACTTTCGGTTGCTCAAACCGCCGAAACTCTTGACGAGTTCCGCTACGAAATTAATTATTCGTGCATCGACTAACCAATCCGCGACAGCCCTGGTCGGCGTGACGCCATGATGTAGATCGCGTAGATCACACCGGGCACGAATCCGATCAATGTCAGAACGACGCTGATCCAAAAATGCCGGTCGATGCCGAACTGCATCGCGACTGCGACTGGCGGGAACAGGAAGACGAACAAAAGGTGGATGAAGTCCATGATGAATCTTGAATTGGAGGAGAAAAAATTGTGATGCTGAAACTGTTGACGAGTTTCGTTACGAGGGGTTCATGTGGATGACGGGTTGACGCGAACGAGCGCCTTGCCGAGGTTGCTGCCTTCAAACAGACCGATGAAGACAGTGCTGTTCCGTTTTAGCTTGGCAATTTTGTTCAACCCCACCCAAGCGGTCATGCCCGTCATGCCAAGCACCCCGAGATAGGCTTGCAACGGAGCAACATCAGGATCAACAACTCGCACCCCTTCGCCGTCGGACTTCCAGTATTCACGCCAACCGAGTTGGCCGAGGACGAACAGCCCTTCGTCAAAATCAGAATGCCGCGATTGCACGACTTCGCCGATGCAGCCCCCTTCGAGCGGCTGGTCGATCTGAAACGCCGGCACATAACTGTCGCCCGCCTTCATCCGGCCTCGCATGTACGGATCGACCGACATCCAATGGTTCTTCACCAGAAACTGACCGTCCTCAATCGGCGAAAGCTCTACCGTTCGCGATCGAAAGTTCGAGCGTTCCGGTTTGCCGTCGGGTCGCGAGGCGAGCTCGAGTTGCTTCGATTTGACTGCTTCGGCGGTGGATTCGGTCATGATTGCTGCATTGCTGAACTGACTAGAGCTTGGTGCGTCAACCAGCACGCAAGTTCCGTTCCGCACGCGATGGCATCGGGTCTGGCACATCGGGTCTGGCACATCGGGTCTGGCACATCGGGTCTGGCACAAAGTGTGCGGCGTTGGCTCTTCCATTGAATGCACACTTATTGCAAGCACGAACCGCAATTTAAGTATGCCAAAGCAGAAACTCAGCGGAAAACGCATCGCCTTCCTTGCCACCGATGGCTTCGAGCAGTTTGAATTGGATTGCCGAGATGAAGCGACTCATTGCGGACCTCCAAGAAGACACGCCGACCGATTTGGCATCACGCTGAATGTCCAAGCTCATCGACCTGCTCGACATTGGCGGCGAAGGCCGGCACTCCCACGCCACCAATTTGAATCCCAGTCGGACGAAAACGCTCGGCCCGAAGAAGTTCTCCGAATCATTCACCCGACGGGCACGATCACGCTGCGTCATCACGGCGATGAAAATTGCGACCCGCACCGATTCGCCCGGCTGATGATTCCGGCAATTCCGGCATTTCGTCGAACGAGCATCGGGAAGCAAACGGTGATCGAATCAAAGTTCGATCTGGCTCGACCTACCCCGAACAGCCTTGAGAAACGGCTTCCGCAATCTCGCTCGAAGGTTCCGCTTGCAGGTTTCAGGACGCACAACCGGATTTCTGAGCATCTTTTGTCTAATCGCCGGTCCGATCCTTGCATGCCAATGATAAGGTTGTTGATGCTTCAGTTATCTCCGGAGTCAGAGTGCTGAGTAGGATCGATAGTGGCACGGGGTCCCTCTGAGCTGCCAGAAGATGAAAGCCGGAGCGAGCCGACTAAGCCATTACATCAGCTTCGGCCGCTCTCGCTGGTTGCTCAGTGCAGCCAACAGGTTCAGGTCATCGTGCCGGAGAATACTGCGAACCAGCCCGGCACAGCACTGCGGCCGGTGGATCGTCTTTCATCAAATCAGTAGCCCTTTCGGACTAGGCACGAAGTGAACAAGATGGTGGACCTTTCCATCCCGTCCGCTTTCATGCCACCTGGACCGCTTCGCAGCCAAATCATTTGATGCCACTGCGTCTGTTTTCGCTGACTCGCTTCCGTCGCTGCGTTTGTTTAACGCTGCTGATTGTGTTGACCGCTGGAATGGCAGGACTGCCCACTTTTGGCCCGACGCCCGCGAAAGGGGGACGCTTTCCATGCGAAGACTGTCCCTGTGGTTGTTCAACCGCTGAATTTTGCTGGGACAAATGCTGCTGTCATACCGACGAGGAAAAGGTCCAGTGGGCTGCGAAGAACAACGTCACTCCGCCTGCGTTTCTGTTTGCTCGGCTGGCCAAATCTGAATGCCCCGATGACTCGACATTGTTAGCCAGCTCGTCATCCTCAGCCGGGAAGTGTTGCTGTTGCTCGACGAAGCCGACTCGCAGGGATGACAAGCAAGCGGAGTCACAGGAAGTCGAGTCCGGCTATCGCATCGTCAGGCTCGAAGACGCTGCACGCTGTCGCGGCATCGAGTTGGTTTGGTCGCTTCTGTCTCAGATCGTAGTGGACGCTTCCCGCGGTTGCGTTGCGCTGCGACAACCGCCCCTTCCGAGTTGGATTCTTTTGAACGACGAGCGATGCGGTTCGCTGTCGCTGGGTCCTGAGCCGCCGGTGCCGTAAACGGCGATCGGTCTCTTCATCGCTCGGCATCGCTTGCCGAATTCCTTTCGCTACGCCCCGCCACGGCTGCATCGTGGCTGACGCGCGTTCACTGTTCACTCAGGTTTCGTCTGTTGACGTCGGCTGGTGGACGTGTGCAGGGGTGTGCGTTTCGTTTTTGATCCAACCAGAAAGATACAACCCATGAGATATAAATTTGTTTCCATCCGCGGTGCGTTCACGTTGATCGAGTTGCTCGTCGTGATCGGCATCATCGGGGTTCTTGTCGGCCTGCTGTTGCCGGCCGTTCAGGCCGCTCGCGAGGCGGCCCGACGGATGCAATGCAGCAACAACGTCAAGCAAATCGGCTTGGCGATGCACAACTATGAAAGCACGTTCAAAATGCTGCCTTCCGCCGGCAGCACTGGCGGTGATACCGCGGGCACCTTCGCCAGCGTGACAGCGTTTTCGGTTCAAGCACGGATTTTGCCGTACTTGGAACAAGGTGGCTTGAGCGACCAGATTGACTTTGGCGATCCGGTGCTACAGTTCAGCCCATTTGGATTCAAGAACCCGGCGGCGAAGCTAGTCGTGCCCACTTACATGTGTCCCAGCGAACCCGGTGGTCCACTGGGGCAAGTCTTTTCCGACCGCGTGGCGGGCACGTCGTACACGGCCAACACGGGAACCGGAATATCAGTCGCCGGGCAGAAAGAGTACTACGACCCCGCATTCCCCACCGACGGCCTGTTTTGGTTCGGGTCCGACATGCGATTCGCGGGAATCATGGACGGATTGTCGAACACGTTGCTTTTTGCCGAATCGAAACTTGGCAGCGACACGACTTTAAGCGGCGTGGCGTTTACCGACTTGCCCAAGAGTTTGAATGTGGCGGCGAGCCTAAGTGCCGGCCGAGCACGCATCGGCACGGCACCCGGCGGAGTCTCGCCCATGTTCACCGAAGCGGACATTCGCGGCAGCATGGCTTGGCAGGGCGATCGCGGGTTCCCATGGATCTGGGGTCAAGCCAGTTCGACGCTGGTCAACAGTTACCTTCCGCCCAACAGTGAATTGCCCGATGCATTCTCGCATAATCGCGGTTGGTACGCGTCGCGAAGCTACCATGTTGGTGGAGTAACCGTTGGTCTCGCCGATGGCAGCGTTCAGTTCATCAGCGAGAGTATCGAACTCAATTTGTGGCGTAGCTTGTCAACGCGTAACGGTCGCGAGGTCATCACAGAACTGTAGCGGGACGAAGAAACGATGCCCCCGGCTGGGGATTGCCGTTCACGCCTGAACGACACTTCCGCCGGGATAACGCATCAAATGAAAATCACGTTTTTAAAGACGCATCGCTCGGAACTTGGAACGTTTGCGGACCAAGCTATCAGCTCGGAGAGCTGAGCGACAATTAAAAACTTCTTCGATTGGTGACTCGAACAAACTTCGACTGGCTGGGGCAAGGCACACGATCTGACTTGCCGCAAACGAGAGAACACTAATCCCCGCTAATCAAACGCTACTTTCATATCTTTCATTAGTGTTCGATTTGTGAAGATTAGTGTTCCTGAACTCTCCGAAACGATCTTCGTCGTTCAAAGTTCGGTGTGAGTGAGCCGATCAGCCAACGCCCTGAAGAAATCATTCTTGCGATCCAAGTTCGCGGAAATTCGATCGCGAATCTCGTCAACCGTCAGCCACTCGTGCGCTAACACTTCAGCTCGGTTGCGGATAGGTGACAGTTCGTGGACACGGCGATAGCAAACATGTAAACTAAAGGCATCGCTTCAAAAGAAATCAGAACATGCCATCAGCCTCGCTCCGCCAACAACTGAAAAAGAAAGGACCGTTCGATTCGGTCCAGCAGGAAGCGATGCTCAGTATTCTGCGCACCAGCGATTTGCTTGAAAATCGACTTGCACGGTTGCTAAGAGAGTACGAATTGACACCGTCCCAGTACAACGCGATGCGGATCATGCGTGGCGAGGGTAAACCGATGCCGTGCTTGGAAGTTGCTGACCGAATGATTCAAGTCGCTCCGGCGATCACTCGCGTCGTCGACCAACTGGTCGGACGCGGCCTGATCGACAAACAGCAATCCAGTGAAGACCGCCGTGTGTTTTTGGTTGAACTGACCTCCGCCGGATCTCGACTATTGAAGAAGCTCGACCAACCGATCGAGACGCTGCATCAGTCGCTTCTCGGACACATCCCCAAAGCTGACCTGATAGCTCTGAACGGCATTTTGGAAGTTGCCCGCGAGGCAATTGCCGAGTAGCTATATCTTTTGCAAATAGTGGACATCTAAAGTACCTTTCCGGCACCCGTATTCCTTCTTGCAAACCAAATCTTGACCTGGAGATTTTGACCATGAACGCTTCCCGACGAAACCGGTTGACGACCGCACCGGCAAGAGCGACAACAAGGTGACCGCGGACCAGAAGACGAAGGAGTGGAAGTTCATCGCCGGCCCGGTTGGTTCGGGTGCGTCGGGGGGCATCTATCAAGACGCGAAGATCTTCGCGATCGAGTCAGTAAAGCAAATCGCCGCTAAGCTGTAGCTATTCCCATACGCATCCCTTCACCAGGCCATCAAAATGCTTCTCGGATCCCCCAAACAAATTGACATCGGTCTGCTACTCCTTCGCCTTGCCTTCGGCTGCTTCATGCTTGTCCACGGGCTGCAGAAGCTGATGGGTTTCAGCGAAATCGGCGGTTCGTTTCCCGATCCGATCGGCATGGGCAGCCAGCTGAGTCTGGTCATGGCGATCGCCTCCGAAGTCGGCTGCTCGTTGCTGTTGATACTCGGACTGGGAACGCGACTGGCCGTCCTACCACTGGCCTTCACAATGGTGGTCGCCCTGTTCGTCGTCCATGGTGCCGACCCCTGGAAGGTAAAAGAACTCGCCGCGATCTACCTCGCCACCTACGCCGTCATCTTCGTCACCGGCCCCGGCGCCATCTCGCTTGACGCCAAACGATTTAACCGCAAGACGAATGGGGCCTGATCGCAAAGTCTTCGAGTCAAAACCTGATCCCTATGAATTGACTGATTTCGCATGGTGGATCTCCGGTCGTAAATGGGGCGGGTTTCGCGGTCGCGTCCCGATAGCCAGCAAAGCAAAGAGAATAGAGTCGCTCGGCTCTCCGAGCTAATAGCGTGGGGCATCGCTAACAGCTCGGACAGCTGAGCGACAATGTAGAACTTCTTCGATTGTTGAATGAGCGCTGCTGGACCAGCGATTCCTGGCCAACGTTAAAACTTTGGAAGGAATCAATCACAAAGAATCGTAGCTGATGAACTGCCCCCAAGGGGCAACAACCGCGGCACAAAGATCGGTCGAGCTTTCACCTACAAACCGAAGGTCTCACGCGAGCAAGTCCGCGAAGGCATGATCAAATCGCTCGCCGATCAATTGTTCGGCGGGTCGACGCGATCGTTAGTGCTTAGCTTGCTGCAGTCCGGCGCGGTGACGGCCGAGGACATCGCGGCGGTCAAGAAAGCAGCCGACCGACTGGGAGATTCGTAGTGGATTCTCGGTTCGGATTTGAGGTTGGTTGCACGCTGTGTTTACAAATCATACGCCAAGTTCCTGCTCGGTCGCAATGAATCCGCGCGGACTAAGCGTCCGCCCGCGGTCGGATACCTGCTGCGGTGGAGCGTTTGGTGTTTCGTGTTCTTCTAACCTTCCGCTTGCAAGTTACCGACGTACTTGCTGCCCGCCGCCCCGGCGTTTGCACTGATGATCGGGCCAAAGTTCTTGCGAGCGTACTACGGGCCGCAGCAGCTCCCAGATTGGTCATCGCACTGGTTCCAAGGCATCTTGGCGAGCACCGACGCTATCGGGCAGACGCCGGTCATGCCTGCGAGCATCAATCCGGCTCCGACAAACTTTCGGCATGCTTGCGAAGAACGATTGCCGCTCTGGCAAATCACATACAGCGGTGGACCGGACGACCCGGGTTGAGCCTGCATCAGAAGCGTTGGATCGAGCGACTCCAGCGGCACGTTGCGGGCACACTCGGCATGAACGGTCCGGAACTCCGTTGGCATCCGTACGTCGATCAAGTC
Organism: Pirellulaceae bacterium; assembly: GCA_963836865.1. Taxonomy (GTDB): domain Bacteria; phylum Planctomycetota; class Planctomycetia; order Pirellulales; family Pirellulaceae; genus Rubripirellula. The sequence goes on from CAWILC010000010.1 coordinate 69,875, forward strand.
GACTTCGCCCTGCCGACGTTGCTGGGCCAATTGCTGGACGGAAATGGTTTTCATTGAATGTCTTCTTGGTTGGGTTGACTGCCAATCAATTGCTCCGCAAACCAGGGGTAGATCGCTGGGATGACGATGCAGGTTAGCAGCGTGCTGGTGATGAGGCCGCCGATGACGACGGTCGCCAGCGGTCGTTGCAGTTCGGCTCCGTCGCTGGTCGAAAGAGCCATGGGCAGGAACCCGAGACTGGCGACCATCGCGGTCATCAGCACCGGACGCAGGCGATCGTCGGCAGCTCGGTAGGCCGCTTCGTTTAGGGCCGTTCCGGCAATGCGATGATGCTCGGCGTCGTTGACCCACACCAATCCGTTCAGCACCGCGACGCCGAACAACGCGATGAAGCCGACGCCCGCCGCGATGCTGAACGGCATCTCGCGAAGCATCAACGCGAACACTCCGCCGCTGGCGGCAATCGGCACGCAAAGGAAGATGAGCGCGGCGAGGCGGGCGGAATGGAACGAGGTGTAGAGCAGCAGGAAGATCACGACCAGGATGATGGGCGTGATGATCGCGAGCCGACGGCTTGCCGATTGCAAATTCTCGAAGTCGCCGCCCCAACGCAATTCATAGCCAGGCGGCAATTTGACATCGCGATCGACGGCGGCCTGAGCGTCGGCGACGAAAGAAGCGACGTCACGGCCGCGAACGTTCGCCGATACAAATGTTCGACGGCGGCCGTCTTCGTGTTCGACCGTGGGCGGCGTTTGTTCGAATTGAATGTCGGCCAACTCGTGAAGCGGAACGGGTTTGCCGCCCGCGATGGCGACGGGCAACTGCTTTAGTTTTTCGGTATCGTTGCGCCAGTTCTCGGGCAGTCGCACACGGATGGGAAATCGTGCTCGGCCATCGAGCACTTCGCCGACCGTCCGGCCCCCCATCGCGGCGACGACGTCCATCACCTGCGCCGCGTCGATGCCGTAGCGAGCCAGTGCGGCGCGATCGGGAACGACGGTCAGGGTTGCGAGCGTGGATTGAATGTCCGCTTTCACATCGGCCGAACCGCCGACGCCGCGCAGCGTTCGTTCGATGCCTTTGGCTTTCGTCGCCAGCGTGTCCAAGTCGTCGCCGTACAGCAACACTGCGACATCGGCTTTCACACCCGCGACCAATTCGTCGACTCGCATTTCGATCGGCTGAGTGAACCCAAACGCCACGCCGGGAACGCGATCGACCAAGACAGATTCCATTTCCGCGATCAATTCTTCGCGTGACTTTGGCAGCGGCCACTGCGCCGGCGGATTCAGCATTACCCAGACGTCGCTTTGGTGAACGCCCATCACATCGTTGGCAATTTCGGGGCGACCGGTTTTTGTGAAGACAGTCTTGATCTCGGGCAGTTTTAACAGTTCGGATTCGACCTGCCTGGCCATCACCTCGGCTCCTTCCAGCGACGCACTGGGCAATCGTACCGCTTCGACCAGCAAGTCGCCTTCGTTCAGTCGCGGCATGAACTCCGCACCCAGATTGAGTGCGACGGGGATGCTGATCGCGAAGACGCACGCGGCCAAGACAGCGGTCACGATCGGCGACGCCACGGCGCGGCGAACCGTTGGCAGGTAGACTTTTTTGAGCATGCGGATCGGCCACAGATCGTGGTCGTGCGGGTTCTTGGGCAAGGTCAATGATGCAAGTGCGGGCATGAGTGTCATCGAAAGAATGAAAGAGCCGAGCAGCGCGAATAGAACCGTGAGCGCCATCGGTCGAAACATCTTGCCTTCGGTACCTTCGAGCAACAGCACGGGCACGTACACCACCGCGATGATCAGTTCGCCGAACATGGTCGGCCCGCGAACTTCCATGCAGGCATCGCGGATGATCGATAGACGCCGGGCAGCCGAACTGGCCAGCGTTTGGATGGGATGACGGGGCGTGTCCAGCGTCTTGGCAACTTCGGCAACGTCGTCGGTCTGTGATAACCGCCGCACGCAATTTTCCACCATGATGACCGACGAATCGACGATCAAGCCAAAGTCGATCGCACCCAGGCTCATCAAGCTGGCCGAAATCCCGAGTGCCAACATCATGTTGGAAGCGAACAACATCGACAGTGGAATCGCCAGCGCGACGATGATCCCCGCTCGCAGACTTCCTAGCGTGATCAGTAGCACCATCGCCACGAGCGCACCGCCTTCGAGCAGGTTTTTCATGACCGTATGCAGCGTCCGGTCGATCAATTCTTCGCGGTCATAGATCACGTCCAGCAAGACATCGCCGGGCAGCGTCGCTTGCACTTCGGCGATACGCTGCTTCACACGCCCGACGACGTTGCGTGAGTTTTCGCCGATTCGCATCATCACCATGCCTGTCACCGCCTCGCCGCGGCCGTCGCGACTGACCGCACCCTGGCGCGGCATCGGTGCGATCAATACATCTGCCACATCGGACAACAACAACGGCGATCCGTTGTCACTTCGACGGATCACGATGTTTTGTAAGTCATCGACACCGGTCAACAACGCTTGACCGCGAATGAAGCGCTGTTCTTCGTGATGAATCACGTATCCGCCGCCCGCGCTGGCATTGGCCGCTTCGATGCGGCTGTATAAGTCCTGCAGCGTCAAACCTTGCGACATCAATTCGTTGGGGTCAGGGCGGACCTCGAACGTTTTGTAGAAACCGCCCATCACGTTGATTTCTGTCACGCCATCAACACCGCGAAGTTGCGGTGAGATATCCCATTCCAGCATCGTCCGCAACTCCATCGGCGATCGCGAATCACTGCGGACCTCGAATTGCAAAATCTCACCGAGCGCCGTTGTCATCGGCCCCAATTCAGGCGGCCCATATCCGGCGGGCAAACTAGCCGATGCGGCGGAGAGTCGCTGGGCGACTTGTTGGTTGGCAAAGTAAACGTCGGTGCCTTCGTCAAACACGATCGTGATGACGGACAATCCGAACTTAGAAATGCTGCGAACCTCTTCCACGTTGGGCAGGCCGCCCATCGACCATTCGATCGGAAAGGTGACTTGGCGTTCGACTTCCACCGGCGGAAGCGAACCAGCCGACGTGATCACGGTGACTTGCGTGTTGGTCAAATCGGGGACGGCGTCAATCGGAAGCATCAATGCACTGCGCACGCCAAGCCCTGCCATCAACAGCGTCGCGATGATGACCAGAAAACGATTTTTGAGCGAGAACTCGATCAGTTTTTGAAGCATCGGATCACTCCTCTCCTTCGAGCAACAGTTCGCTCTTAAGCGTGAATGCGCCGGCGACGACGACGGAGTCACCGACGCTTAAACCACCGCGAATTTCGATGCGACCTTCGCTGCGCGAACCCACGTCAACGGCAATCGAAACAAAGCCCGCTTCACGCTCGACAAACACGCTGTCCTGGCCACCGAGATCGAGGACCGCCGATTCGGGAACCGAGATGACTTGTGACAGCGTCTGCGTCGGGACTCGCATGTGAGCGAACAAGCCAGGGCGAAAGTGACCGCCCTTGTTTTCGATGCTGGCAACCAACGGGATCGCACCCGATGACGGGTCGACTTGGCGGCCCAGGTACAGCACGGTCGCCGGTTGAGCCAAAAGGTTCACCGAGGGCGTCGTGACGGATACCTGATCGCCGGCGGTCACGTGGATCGAATTCCAATCACGCGAACGAATGTCGGCTTCGACCCACAAGTAACTTGTATCGGCGATGACAACGATTTCGTCACCCGCCGAAACGCGTTCGGTTGCCGAAAAGGTCTTGCTTTCGATGGTCCCGGCGATGGGCGAGGTGACTGTTAGTTTGGAAACGTCAGGCTCGTTGGGTGAGACGTCCAAACCGTCCGATGCACGCGGCAATGCAGCGATCAACGTCCCAAGCGTCTGCTGGGCGATCCGCAGTTCTCTCTCGGCTTGTTCCAGATCGGCCTTGGCTTTTGCCGACGCTTGCTCGGTCTGAAACAATGACTGGTCGATGGTGGAGTCCAAGGACGCTTCGGCTTGCTCGCGTTGCGTTTCCCGCTCGCGCATGACTCGGCCACTTATCGCACCGCTGTCGCCGACACTTTGAATCGACTGAGATAGGTTGCGTGCCAATAGCGATTGACTGTACGCGGTCAACAATGAACTGCCATAGTCTCCCAACGACTTTCCGTCGACGTCTCGTTGGATCGAATCGACCGATGCACCACCGCGAATGCGACGTGCCAGCTCGGTGACATTTTCATACAGGCCTGCTTGCCGCCGGTAGACTTTGTCCGCTAGTTCGACATTGGATTCTTGGGTCAGCACTGCGCTCCGGGCAACGCCGATCGCGGGACTGCGTAGCACGGCGACGGGTTGCCCTGCGGTGACCGCATCGCCGGGTTGGACCAAGACCGATTGCAAGACGCCGTCTGTGGGTGCTCGCAGCGCCACGTGTCGCTTGTCGTTGTAGGCAAAACGGGCGGGCAAAGTTCGTGTGAGTTGTAAGTCGCCCAACCGCACCGGTTCGGTCTGAATGCCAGCGACTTTTCGCTTGTGATCGCTCAACGTGATCGGACCAACCGTGTTGACCGGCGAGTCTTCGATCACTGAGAGTTGGTCACTCTCAGGATCACGCAGCGACCGCCACGCGAACCATGCCACCAGAGCGATGGCGCAGGCGCAATCAGCGCACCCGCAAATTGTTTTGTATTCATGACATCGTTGAAGAAAGATCAGACCGTCAGCCTTCTCGTCAGCACGAAAGCCGACGAGGGAACCATTAAAACGACGATCAATCTCAACAACGCATGACGCAAGCATGCGCGGACCGCTGGCGCTGAACGGCCGCCTTGATCAGCGGCGTCGACGGGTTCGATGCGGCGGAACGTATCACATCAATCTGGTTGGACAAACCACTCGACCAAACAAACTGCACGCCCGCTTGTTCCAAAGAACTCGATAGAGCGGTAACGCTTGCCGCGTTACCGCCAAGCTGGCCGGCAACGTACTGGGGAGGCGGCCGCGGCGATTCGTCGTCGTGGTGTTCGTCACCGTCCTGGCCAAACGGCATGACAAAATGCCAATGCGGTTGGTCGATCGGCAACGCTTCGGCGACGGTATCACCATGCCGCTGGTTCAGATGAACTTCCAAGGTGTACGGTGAGTCCATTTCATCATGCCGGTGCAAGGTCGGCATCGGCAGGGGCAACACAAACAAGCACGTCAACCAAACGAGCAACCGACCGGCAAGGCTGCCGCGTCGAATTTCGATCAGGGTTGGAAGACGTTGTTGCATCACCTGGAATGATAGTTTCGCATCGGGTTGTCGAATAGATGCCAAAATCGGGCGAGTTCGGCACGCCGGTTGGGGACACGCCGGTTGGGGACACCGTCCCTCTGCGGGCCGCCATCTCTACTGGCCGCCAAAACTCGCCGAGCGAATTCCATCGCCATCCGTGTAGTCTGCCGGGGCGTCCAGACCGCCGGTAAGCAGCATGCCGTCGATTTTGGCTGCGGCTTGGGCAAGTTGTCCCTTGGCGACGATCTGGCGGATGGTCGATTCGTAAAACGTCCGACGGACGATCAGCACCTGCAAGAAGTCCAGTTCACCAATTCGGTAAGCGTCCTCGGACAAATGCAAACTACGCTCGGCCTGTGGAATGATCTCATCCCGATAGGTCGTCACCGCCGCTAGGGCCGCGTCATATTCCTGTGCAGCCCGAGCCAATCGCGATCGGATCCTTTTTTCGATTCGAGCCAAATTGTGCGTCGCCTGCACATAGTCCGCATACGCGGCCGAGATGTTGCCCGAGTTCCTGTTGTTCACCGGGATCGGAATGCCAAGTTGCAGGTTCAACATGCCATGCTCGGTGCCATCGTCGTAGCCCGCACCAACTTGAGCGGTAACGTTGGGGATCGCCTGCACCTGTTGCCGACTAAGTAGTGCTCGCTTCTCGCAGATCAACGCACGAGCGACGGACAACTCTGGACTCTGCGAAACAATATCAGCGTAAGCCGCGTCCCAGTCCGGCGTCACCACCGGAGCGTCCAAGTTGGCGGCCAGCCGAACCGGCGCGGCAGCATTCATTCCGGCGATCGCCGCCAAGTCCTGCCACGCGCCGCGATAAGCCACCACCGCTTGCCGAGCCGCCAAGTTTGTTTCGCTCAGCAGCGTTTCAGCTTGCAACGTTTCGATCACCGTTCCCTCTTCGGCCTTGACCCGATCTTTAGCCACCTCGACGCCGCGGCGTGCAACTTCCGCAAATTCATTGATCGCGTCGACTTGGTACTGTGCCGCCAAAGCCTCGTAAAACCGAACACGAACATCGGTCACCACGCGAATCCGTTGCGATTCTTTCTCAAATCGCTGCGCTTCAGTCGTCTGTCGCAAGACGTCGCGATTGAGTTCCAGCTTGTTGCCTCGCACGAATTCTTGTTCGACAAACACGCCATGCTGGTCCGTGTTGCGGTTGGCGACCTGTTGACCAAAATACCCAAGCGTCGGATTCGGTTTCAACCCAACCTGATACCGAAGCCCCGCAGCCTTGGACGCATTCGCCGCCGCCGCCGCAATCGAAGGATTATTAGCGAGCGCGATCTGCTCGACTTGATCAAGGGTAAACGCATCGCCGTCGCCAAGAGTGGCAAGTTCTATCGGAAAAACCGATTCGCCGCCCTCCTCCAAACCATCGCTTTCGGTTTCGGTTTCGGTTTCGGTTTCCGCAGCATCCGCGAATGCAACCGTTCGGACGACCGGCGACGATTCAGCGATACGCTCTTCAGTCGCCTGGGCATTCACTACCGAATGTCGCGAACGAATGACCTGCGGATCAAGATGCGAGCAACCGCCCAAGCTGATTCCACCTGTAACGATTGCAACGAATGCAAGGTTTTTCATAGTAACAACTCCACCGACCTGAATTTAGCGCGGTCCCCCGAGTCAGGAAAAAGGGACGTTCCGCTGTTTTCAAATCGACCCGCGACAACGGAACGGTTAGTAGTTCGCGATTAACCGCAATGACCGACACAACCGGAGCCACCCGAGCCTTGCACGAGCGGCTTGTAACGTGGCCGGCCGATTTGGCCGAGGTGGTAATCGACGTGGCGTTGGTATTGCCGATTGTTCTCGTGGTGATGCCCAAAGAGCGTCTATCCTTCTACTCTCCAACGCGGATGCCATCCCCGTGCCAGAGAACCTGCATGTCATCGGTCGACCACGCTTCCAGACCGACCGATGGGTCGCCAATAAGAAGTCCGGTGCCATCGGGTGTTTTGCCTAACGCCACGACGCTGTGGCCCATGCCGGGAATCCAGCCCCACTCGTTCGCGTAGCGAGAGTCCTTGGTTCCGTAGGGCAACTCCACGGCTAGCAAGACCGGCCAATCGTCTTTGGCAATCAGTTCGTCGAGCGACTCGTTTAGCACGTCAACACCGCGATGGTTTTGGTTGGCGATCAGCTTGATGCCGCGATACAAACCCAAAGTCGGCGTGCCACTGGAATCGGTCAGGCACAATGGAATCATTTTCGATTCGCTGACGTCCATTCCTTCGGCACGCAACAACGTGGCTGCCGCGGCGGGGCTGCAAGTCGCCCAAGAAGTTTGCATCGCGACGCCATTCTGCCAGTCGTCGCCACCGGCCGGCGGCGGACGCACGGCGATTGACAACAACGGCCAAAAGATCGCGGCGAGTGATCCTATTGCTAACAACGTCGCGAATAAGCCGCGTCGCCACAACGGTGTCTTTGGTAACCGCCATGCCCAGCCAGCAGCCATTGCGGCAAAAATAGCGGCAAGATTCGTATAGACGATGGCGGCGGAATCGGAAACGAACCTCGCCCAAAACAACTGCCCGCTGCCGTAGAACAAGAAGTAAACCATCGCCAGCGTGGCGATCGCTAACCCCAGCATCGTGCGTTGGCCCTTGGGCGAGTACGCAATCGTCGAAGTGAACAAAGCGGCCGCGATCGACAGGCCGATCATGATGGCGATCGCTTGAGTGAGATCGGCAGTCACGCAGTCGTCTCCTTGCTTTTCGAAGTGCCGCCTGCCGCGAGGGGAGCGGCGACGGGGACAGCTCCGGTTCGACGGATTGCTTGCTTGCCTCGCGTCGTCAGATCGCTGATGAAAGCGTACTGGTCACGCAAGTCGAACGGATACGCTTTGACTTTATAGTGGGTGCCGAACGGCTCATCGGCCAGCATGACCACCACCGGTTTGCTGTATTCCAAATAGGCACTCGTCATTGCGACTTCTCTTAACGCATCGCGAAGGGCGTCGGCATCATGGTCGGGATGCACGTAAAAATCAGCGACGCACATCAGCGTTCGCTCGCCGTTGTTCGCGTTGGAGATGTTTTCTGCCCAAATCCGATTGTGCGGGACCGTGACGAGATCATCGGCAGCGGTTTGCAAGCACAGCGACCTCATGCCTACGGATTTGACTTCACCGTAATCGTCACCGATCTCCACCCAATCGCCCGGACGGTACGGTCGCTCAAAGATTGCGATCACCCCCGCAATCAAGCTGCTGACGTAATCCTTGAACGCAAAGCCGATCGCGACACTCGCTCCACCGGCGATGATCAGAAAGTTCTCGAACGTGACATTGAAGATGATTGGGAACACCCACAAGAAGGCGACCGTCATCGTCAGCAATCGAACGATTGGAACCGCATTAAGGATTACCAACCGTGTTTGGCTGGGGCCGCGTTCGGCCAGCAGCGGTAACAACCTTCGAGACAGCCAAATGATCAGCCACGCACCGAAGGCGATGGCGACGACATGCAAGAAGTTGATGTCCTGCAGATCGTTGATCAACTGGACCGCCTCTTCTTGAGCGGCTTCGGCTCCAGACTGGTCGGCGGCGTCCGCGTCCGCGTCCGCGTCCGATCCGTCAGTGAGTTCGTCGGGCGGTGAAGCGCGTTCGTCGGGCGGCAAAGCGACTTCGTCGAGCGATGGTGCGGCACTCATAAAGTGTCCTTAGGAAAACCTGCGTCGATCAGACGGGAGCGAATGGCGGGATAGACCGCCGGAACGCATCGATACCGGCCCTCGTGCGACTCAATGAACTCTGCCTCCACCAACGACGGCAGCACATTGGATGCGTCCAAGCTTGGTGTCACAAGATCCAATTGCTCGGACGTCAAGTTTTCGTGAATCAGTAGTGCGTGCAGCGTCAACAGTGCGACGTTGACATCGTGTCGAGGTAAGCGGAAATCGTCCAACTCCGATAGCCACAGCGTTTGCTCGTCAGGGAACTTCTGCTCGTCGCGGCGCTCCTGACTGGGTCCCAAACGTAACGCACGCCGCCAAAGTTGCCACGCGACCCAAGGGATTCCCAAACTGCGGGCGGCTAACTTAGCGAAGTAATCGGAACCAAGCTTTGACCCACTTTCCGAAAAACGAAACACATGTGCAGATTGCCCGTCAGCCTTCGCCAAATCCATCAACCAAGACCGTAGACGATCGGCGTCGAACGCATTCAGAGTCAATCCCAACGGCAATAATCGACCCGCACCGATTGACTTCTTCAAGAATTGCCACGCCCACGAATTACAACCGATCACGCAGTGGCGTTTCGCCTGTGCGGCCTGTCGCAGTAGCTCGCGAACCTGTTGCATGCCATCTTGATGACGCAAGAACCAATGTTCCAACCGAGGAATGACGATTAGCGGGCCATCGCAGTCGATTGGCAGTTCTACATGCAAGCCGCCTTGAAGCATTTCGTCACGCGGTGGCGGCGTAACGACGTGGTGGCCGTGATCACTTGCCCAAGACTGCACGACATCGTTTGTGTCTCCCGGCGGCAGCACAACCAATTGCAGCCACCGTGACGGCTGCGTGTCGTTGATCCAGTCCGCAAACGTCGCCTGCATTTCGTCCATCACGGGACGGCACGCTGGCGGCGCGGCGATGTAGTCCAGACGCTGCTTATTGGCCCACTTCAACGAGTCCTCGGAGATGAACGGATCTTCTTCATCTTTCTCGAAGTACTTCCATAGCTGCCAACCGATTCGGCGAATGGATTCATCTGCGGGCGTCGCGGGATAGTCGTAATGACCAAGCGTGTTAAATGTCAGCGGTTTGTCGGCAGGATCGCTCACGCGGGTGGATTTTTTAAGGCGAAAGGAAACTTGAGAAAGTCCATTGTCTCAACGGAACAGCGTGCTGAGCAAAGAAGTTGAAACACGAGTCTAATCAAATTTCATCGAATCAAGTTTGATTTTCGCGGATCAGTTCGATAATGCGTTCGGGACGCGGGATCCGCTGGGCGACGACTTCGAGGTCGTCTTGGCCGCTGCTGGACACGGCGATGCCGCCGACATTCAGCAGCCGTTGACCAAACGATTGATTGAGCTGGATGTTGCGAACATCGTCATGTTGCACCTCGGATGTCTCGCGCGAGACGATGCCTTCGCGGTAGATCGTTCGGTCGTCGGTAACAGTCAACGTGGTGAAACGACTGCACAGCATCCAATAGCCGATCACACCGGCAACGATTAGCAGTGCGGTGGCGCAAACCCAAGTCAATAGCGAGGCAGGTCCCAGCACGGCCGTGTTACCCAAGGCAACACCCGCGATCGAAAGGCCGGCGATTCCCATGATGAATGCGGCTAAGGCAACAAGGCCGACCAAAGCCAAGATGAGTGAAGCAAGCGGACGGGCACGAAAGACGACGGGGTGAACTTCGGCGAGCGTGCGTTCGCTCGGTTCAGCCGCCATCCGCCGCTCGTTACTGCTTTCCTGGTCGATATGACTGACAGACGTGACCACCGCAGTCGGCATTTCCATCTCGAATGGCTTGTCGCAATTGGGACAAACGACTGGACCGTCTAAGTGATCGATCGTGCTATCGACTTCGTGTTCGCAATAAGGACACGATGTTGTAAGGACTTGCATGGCGGTAGTCTCCCAAGAGGTTGCTAAAGCGGGGAATGAACAGGCGACGCAACTGGTGTGCCGTAACTGGATCAGGCATCGCATGAAAAGCGAACGACGCGCTGAAAGTACTTGATCATTGAGCGAAAAAAGCCCACCCGGTTTGACGCCGGATGGGCTTTCAAAAATTTAACGCGACGCTTAGATGAACCTATTTCGCATTTCGGCTAAACAGACGCGTGGGTTCTTCGCCGGTCACTTCTTTCTGTAACGACTTGCTCGACAACGTTGCACCGAAGCGAACATCGCCATTTCCGACGCACTTTGCCGTTACCTTGTAATCGGCTCGGTCACCAGGCTCCATCGTGCCAATCGGCTTGAAGCTGACCGTCGATCCTTCAACGCTGTGCTCGGTTGGTCCCTTGGCACTAACAAACTCCAGTCCTTCTGGGATTTCGGCTTTCAAAGTCACATTGCTATCGTTGGCATCGCCTTCATTCCAAACACGGATCGAGTAGACCACGTTGGATTGCTTGGCGACGGGATCTTCATCATCCAGCACCACCAATTGCATCGCCGGCAAACGAACGATTTCAACGCGAGCCATCGCCATTGCGACCGCTTCGCTGGTTGCATCCGCCTCGTCATCAGCAGCATCGACGGTGCAGATGTAACGGGCAACGACCTTGGTCGGCAACGTATCTAAGTCACCAGGGCGAATCGCATACTCGAACATCGCCGTCTGTCCGGCTTCCAACCGTCCGATGGTGAACGACTTGTCGACCATTACAAGATCAACGTCTTGGTTGTCGCTTTGATCGCTGCCGCCGGTGCTCGTTCCGCCAGCGTTCGTGGCCAATGTCGGTTCGCCACCGCTTTGGCTGTTTGATTCCGACGATCGACCGGACATGGTCATCCGAGCGTCACCCATGTCGACCATGTTGGCCGCTTCGGGCCAAAGCACATTGACACGGACGTCTTCCGCCGCCGAATTGCCGGTGTTTGTGACCGATCCCGTGAAGGTAGCTAGTTGCTCACCGTACAACCGACCGGGGCCGTCCAAGCGAACATCCAGATCAGCGGCGATCACGTTCGTCGTCGTTTCTTGACTACGCGATTTCAGTTCGCTGTTGTCGGCCGCGGCAACCGCACGACTGGTGAATTCGCCTGGCTTGCTGGCGTAGACGCGAGCGACAAATTTGCGAGAATCGCCGGCGGACAGGCCATCGACATCAAATTTCAACGAGTTGTTACCCTCGATTGTTGCCAAGCCTTCACCCAAAGAATCTGTCACGCTGAAAGGTCCGACGTCACCGCTGCCGCCGTTCTTCACCGTGTATTCCAACAAGATCACGTTGCAGCGATCCGCTTGTTTTGGTGCGACCTTCGTCAATTCTAACTGCGGCTTGACGACTTGGCTGGTCAAACAAATTGCGGGCATGTAGTCCACGATGGCCAAGCAGCTTCGCAGTTCCCCTTCTTCATTGGCCGACGCTTTGACGCTGATCGTCTCGCTTTGACCAGGCATCAGCATCGCGATCATCATCGAATCGGCTTCTTTGGCAGACTTGCCGTTCGGCTTGGCCGATGACGATGTCGATTCAACGCTGAACCCTTTTGCCTTGAGCTGCCGAAGTTCGATGTCATGAATCGTGACGTTGTCCGAAGTGTTCGCGATCGTGACGTTGTAAGTGAACTCTTCGCCGACGCGAACTTCTTCGGGCATGACGGCTGTCAACGACAGCAATCCATCGCCTGTGCTGATCGCGTCGTCGGCTTGTGCATCGCTCGCAAAGGGAGATGCGACCGCGACGGCAACGGCTGCAGCTGCCAGTCGCCAACTGTGTTTCCTAGTCATGATGTTTTCCGTGATTGGAGATTTCGATTCGGCCCCATTGGAGGCATCGAACCGAGCGGAGTTGCCGATCGTACGGCGGGAGTGGATCAGTCGGAACACGCAGATGGCGTGCCGACATCAAACCTTTTTGCTTCAGAGCTTTCTTTAGTCAGAGTTTTCTTCAAACTGCCGCAGCCTGGATTGACATGACGCCCATCACGACGACGCCAAGGCCGAAGTTGATCGTCGTGATCTGTGCAAAATAGCGGCCGACGGAGTCCTGGATGCCGCTGATCATCGTCAGCATGTCGTGGCGTTTTTAAGACACCAGACGAATCGTCTGCCTGGGAGCTGGATCGCGTGACTCGGTCGTACTGAATCTCGTCCGAGGGTCGAACCCGTTCGATGCGACTGGGTGGACGAGTGGCCATGGTGCGACTGGCTATCTGAGATGTCCGCAAATCGGAGTGAGTTGCAAGATTTATCGCAGTCGCAAACGCGATGCCGTCAGCGGAACAGGGTTTGCGTCCCGGTGGGGCGTGCAGTTTCCGTCAACCGCCGCAGGCAACGTTAGCAATCATTACCGCGACCGCAACCTCATCGACGCTGACGCCGCTCAAGCTCAGCGATTGGAACGAAGTTGCGAGAGTTACCGCCGGCCCTTGTGGGACGTCAGACATGAAAGCGGATCGCTCACACTGGTCGAGGCTTAGTCGCTGCAAGCAAATAACTCAAGCTGTCATTCACACCCCAACCCCACGAGATTCCGATGAAATTCGCCGAACCCACCTTTGAAACCGACCTCGACACCGAAGGCTTCACCCCGACCGAGCGGGAGCAAGAAATGATCGCGGCGGAGTGCGATCGCATCCGGCCGCTGGTCGAGGAATTCCCGACGCAGATCCTGCACATCAACGTTGAATACAACAGCAACAGCGAAGAATACGAAATCAAGCTCGCCCTGGTACTGCCTGGCCAAACGTTCGCGACGGGTGACGTCAGCGAAGCTTGGGGGCAAAGTCTTGAGAAAAGTGTCCAAAAGATGATCCGCCGCATCGAACACTACAAGGCGACGATGTCTGGCGAACCGGAGCAGGCTCGTATCGCGGCGGGCACGACAATGGAAGTCGAACCGAACCGGCGGATGGACGGCAAGCAGGTCGCCAACGCCGTCGAACAAGGCAACTATTTAGAATTTCGCAAAGCGATGTATCCGATCGAGCAAAGCTTGCGAGACCGCGTCGGTCGGTGGGTGCAGCGTTACCCGCAAATCCAAGCCAAGATTGGCGAGCGGTTTACGATCGCTGACATTGTAGAAGAAACGTTCATCATGGCGTTCGACTGCTACGAAGATTGGCGACCGGAAATGTATTTCGGCCAATGGATCGAGACGTTGATTGATCCCGCCATGAAAGCGATCGCCCGCGATCCCGAGGGTGAATTGGAAGCGATCAGCTTTCAGCGAACCTGGAACGAGATGGACTGATGAAGAATCCGCATGCCCTGGTGGTCGACGACACTCAGACGAACCGTGCGTTGTTGACAAGCATCCTGCGTCAAATCGGATTTGAGACGACGGAGGCGTCCGACGGCGAGGAAGCGTGGCGTTTGCTGCAGTGCCGCGGCTTCGACGTCGTCGTCAGCGACTTCGAGATGCCACGACTCTCCGGCATCGAGCTGCTGTCGGCAATTCGGCAATCAGGCGAACAATCCATTCGACGACTCCCGGTCGTGGTGGTCAGTTCGGCGGATCCTGATTCCATCAGCGATCGCGTCTATCAATTTCGATCGGCCTATTTTCTACCTAAGCCGATCGACCTTACCACGCTCGATGCACTGTTGCGAATGGTCGATGGAAATCGTGGTCGAATCGGAATGTCGTCTCCATGATTGCAACCATCGCCAATGTACCACCTGCGGAAGATTTCGATGCCCGATCGCGTGACGAAGGGACAACCATGCTGGCGATACGCAGGCTGGACCATGGCGAAGATCGGCACGACGGTCGTCGAAGAGGATCCGTTTACAACCGCTGTGTTGCCATCGCTACCTGACAATCAATGGTGAATTGAACAATCGTGGACTGAACGACGGTGGCTAAACAATGGTGGATGCAACTTAACTATCAACCCGCCGCCGAAGTCGCGCAGTCCGCTTCTGACCTGGGTGCCGGCGACAGAGACGACGGTGCCGATGCCGTTGAAGCGTTGTGACAAAACGCGATCGAAAGAAAACCGCCATCTCCCCAAATCACACAAGCTGTCCCATGCTGTCCTCGAATAATCCACCATCGTCTTTTTTGCCGTGCCACCGCGTTGTCGGAACCTTTGTCCTGCTCGCCTGCGTTTGCCAAACGTCTTCCGCTCAGTCGTTGTTGTCATCCGGCGACAGCAAGCCGGATGGTGGGCGGCCCAAGTCGACGCAGGTCGGTTTCTTTGAACTGATGGAATCAGGTGGCGATGCGTTGCTGGACCTGTTCCAGCCCGAGCATCAAAAATTCACCGCCGAAACGCCTGAGTACAATTCGCAGGCCAGTCCCCGCGACGCCTTGATGACGTTCGTGGAAGCGATGAATCACGTTGCGCAAGGACGCCGCGAACCGCTCGATCGAGCGCTAAAGATCTTGCCCGATGACACCAACGACAAAGAACAGGCCGCGACGGACCTGCTGCATGTTTTGGATCGTCTACCTGAACTCAGTCCCGGTACGATCCCCGGCGAGAAGATGGTCGGTGACCAACAGATCACGCGGTTTGAACTGTTCCCGCGTGGCATTGTCAACGACTGGGCGTACACCGCCATTGGTGATGCGCCCAAGGGAAGCATCGTGTTAGTACAGGACGGAGAGCGGTGGACTTTCAACAAGTCGACCGTCAGCGGAGCAGCCGATCTGCTGGACAGCTTAAAAGTGATTCCGCCTCGCAAACGTATCGAGCGAAAAGGCGATCTGTTTTTAAGCGTCGTCGAACCGACGTATCGCAAGACGTCCGGCTTGGATTGGATATTGGCACTCGGATGGACAGTCGCGGGAATCGTTGTCGCTTGGTTGATCTACAAAGGCGTCACGAAGCTTATTGAAAAACGCGAAAGCAGCGGCGACGATTTCACCACGCCAATCCTGACCAGCTTGTTGATTCCGGCGGTGATCCTGTCCGTGGTCCTCGGTTCGGCCATCGGTTCGGCCAAAATCTTCATGCACCCGGCGTTGTCATCGTTTCGTTGGAACTTGATCGAAGCCGCTTTGGTGCTGGCTGGCGTCTATTTGGTCGTATCGCTGATCGAACTGGTGTGCCTGGGCGTCCGACGAACCTTTTATGGCGATGACGATCCGTATGCCAAAATGATGTCGCTGGTCGTCCGCCGAGGCTTGCGAGTCTTTGCAACTGTCGTTCTGTTGCTGTTCGTCTTCCAGAATGTTTTCAAATGGAACGTTACCGCACTGATTGGTGGTTTCAGCATCATCGCACTGGCGTTGTCGTTGGCGGCACAGGATGCAGTGAAGAATTTGTTCGGAGCGATGACGATATTCGCCAATCGTCCGTTTATCAAAGGCGATTGGATCAAGTTCGCCGGCGAAGTCGGCCAAGTGGAAGACGTCAGCTTGCAGGTCACACGAGTGCGGTTGTTGTCAGGGGAAATCTTGTCGGTGCCGAACATGAAGTTTATCGACGACACGGTCGAAAACATGTCGATGCGAAAGTACCTGCGACGAATCATGGACGTGCAGATCACATACGACACGCCGCCGCGCAAGGTCAACGAAGCCATCGAGATCCTGAACGACATTCTGCACAGCGAACGAGTCGTCGGTGGCGGGCAGGCCGACTTGGACGCTCATCCGCCACAGGTTTGGTTCGAGAAGTTCGGTTCGCATTATCTAAATCTGCGAGCCGACTACTGGTACATGATGGACGAGAATTCGACCTCGATGCAGCGTGATACCGAACGAGGTTGGTTCAGCTATCTGGATCACGCCACAATCGTCAACAAGATGTTGCTGGAACGTTTCAACGACGCCGGAATTGACTTCGCCTTTCCCACGCAGTCGATTCGGTTGACCAACGAAGTCGGCGAAGAAATGGCCAGTGCTCAATAGCCACAGGCCGCAGGTTTGCACGCGGCATCTTGCTCGTAAGCTGGCAGCTTGAAGCCACGTTTACCTGATTGAAACTCCATCATGGCATACGACGTGCATTGAGTTGTGAGATACTCTCCGCCAGCGACTGCTGGATCGACGGATGATTCACCACTCAGATTGAAGGATATTACCATGGCCACTAACACCTCACGCAGTGCCGCTCGTACAACCACCAAGCAGACCAGCCGCGAAACCGTGGTTGGCGTCTTCCATTCGCACGCCGAAGCTCAGAAGGCTGTCCGCGACTTGAAGGCCGCCGGATTCACTGACGAACAAATCGGTGTCGCCGCCAAGGACAACGACGGCAGCTACCAGAAACAGACCGAGACCGAAGGTAACCACGCCGCCGAAGGTGCCACCGCCGGTGCGGTAGGCGGCTTGGGTGCCGGAGCACTCTGGGGACTCGGCATTGTCGCCGGCGTTCTACCCGCAATCGGCCCCGTGATCGCCGGCGGCGCACTGGCCGCGATAGCCGCCAGTGCCGCCGGGACCGCCGCAGCGGGCGGGCTGATCGGTGCGTTGGTCGGACTGGGCATTCCCGAAGAAGAAGCCGAGTACTACGAAAGCGAGTTCAATCGCGGCCGTACCGTCGTCACCGTCAAAGCGGGCAAATCGAAGTACGACGAAGCACGCCGCGTCTTGGACCATAGCAATTCCTACGATTACGATCGCCGTGAGAGCGACTACGCCAACAACTCTACCGCCAAGCAACGTGTCAACACCGACGGAAAGTTGGTCGCTCGCAAGGAGATCTTGGACGTTGACAAAACAGTTGACCACGACGCCGCATCGGCAACGGTTCGCAAGGAAGTCACCAGCAATACCAAGCACATCGAAGTCCCCGTCAAGCGAGAAGAACTGGTCGTTGAGCGAACTGACTTGAACGACCGGGCTGCCGGACCGATCACCGGTCGTGGCACTGAAGAAGAACGCATCACGTTGAAAGAGGAAGAGGTCGACGTGAACAAGAGAACGGTCGCCAAGGAAGCTGTCCAAGTTGGCAAGCGTACCGTCACCGACCATGAAACGGTCGAGGCGAGCGTGAAGGAAGAAAACATTGTCGTCGACCGCGACGCTTCCACGAAGAAGAATTGCTAATCACGCCGCCGTCAATCTCCTTCCCCAACCTCTCCGAAAGAGAAATGCCATGAAGACGACTCCCACGATACTAAGCCTTCGCTCTGTCGTTGACTCTGGGCCTGACACTTGTCGGCTGCAATGACAGTGTCTATGACGAGCGAGCCGACGAGGTCCGCGACCGCGCGGACGCTTTGGCAGACAACGTCGAAGAACGCGGTGACGCGATGGAAGATCGCAGCGAAACGCTGGCGGACGAAATCGAAGACGCAGGCGAGAAGCGTGCCGATCGACTCGAAGAAATGGACGACAACGGCGTCGTCAACGAAGTCGAGTAGTACGATTCTTAACCACACGAGTATGCCTATGGGCCACACCGCAAGGTGCTGGCCCATTTTTTGTGGCAAACAGCATGATCGAGCCAACGACCTTCGGGTGTGCCGCCAAATGATGAAAGCCGACTCAACCCCCAGCGGTCCTAGCGGTCTCAGCGGTAGGTAAGCGGCGTGCAATAGCGGCAGCTTCACACTGGACAGATGCGTCGACGATGGATCAACGCTTCAAAGGGCGACTGATCGAAGCCGACATGCCATGATCAGCTATTTCGACCGGTCGTCGTCGAAGGTAATTTGAATGAGCAAGCGAGAGTGTTTGACTGCTAACTTTTGCCGACAAGCCTCGATCGATTCGCTGATTTCAGTTAGCGAGCCTTCGACGGTCGTTGACATCTTGTTCATCGTGTGCGTAACGCCTCGTTCGTCCAACGTCTCGCGAATGACTCGCATGTCGTCGCGTAGTTTAGGGTCATCGAGGGGCCAGATACTGAAGTCGGCGAGCATGATTTGAAGTCCAGTTCTCGAAGGAGTGGTTGGTGAATGTCAGTTGGCTGCGTGGTAGGCTTCGCGCACCATCGTTTCACCATGGACACGTTCCAAGCGGCGGATGGTGAAGTGAGCTCGGGCGAGGTCTTGGTAGTGGTCGATGAAGTAGCTGTTGATCAAAGCTCCCCCGACCGCTCCGATCACCGGGATTGCTTGAGCCGCGATCTTCTCGCTAACGATAACGCCGAAACGCTTCCCGATTTGAGCGACCAGTTTTACCAGCGGCGGCGCGGCGGTGTCGGCCATGCCGTTCTTCAAAACGTATTGCGAAGCATCGCGGATTTGCTTGGCCATCGCGGCGCGGACGGCGAAGTAGCCGATTTCGGTGTCGTCATCGACTTGCTGACTGTTCCCGGGATCCAAGGCGAAAACCTGCAAGCACGCTAGTCGTGCTTCGACGCTGGACAGGTCCTCGCCTTCGCTTCGGGCGATGTCGGCGACACTTCGCAGGATCAGCACGGTCGAGACGGGCAGTTCCGCCGCAATCGTCGCTCCGCCCAACGCGCCGCCGGCAGCTCCGGACAGTCCGGCCAACAACTTGTGCGTCAGCAAACGCGGTTTGCCGGTTTTGACGGAATCATCCCCGAGTGTTCGCAGGGCGACGTCCAACGCAACGTTCAAAGACTTGTCGATTGCCGCGTAGAGAGCGTTTTCGGCGATGCCGGGCAACAGGCGAATCGATGCCGTAATCGGCGCACCGACCAATTCGGTCAAGCGATCGGCGATCCCGTGATGTTCTAGGATTCGCTTGGCTTCGCGAAGTTCAGCGAGCGAGTCGTCGGGAAGTCGGCCGTCGATCAAATCTGTTGTCGTCATGGGTGGTTCCGAATGAGTTGCTTGGCGGTCAACAATTCGCCGATCGACCACGCTTGAGCATGGCAGCCTTTGGCGGCGTGCGGCGGACCACCCGCAAAGATCTCGCTGATCTGTCCAATACAGGTCTCGCCGAGGTGATCTTCCAAACCGGCCAGCCAACCGGCGGCGACGTCGCCTTGGTCGGGGTTGGCGCGGCACCAAGCTTTCACCAGCGGGCCGATCAGCCAGGACCAAACGGTGCCCTGATGGTAAGCGGCGTCACGCTGGACAACGTCACCATGATAGACGCCCAGGTAGTCTGGCGAAGTCATCGCAAGCGATCGCAGGCCGACGGGTGTCAGCAAGTGATCGACGCAGTTTTCCAGAACCGCATCCCAGTGAACTTGATCGAGCGCCGGATGAGTCAGCGAGATAGCGAACAGTTGATTCGGCCGCAGCGAATCGTCGTTGCCGGCCTCGCCATCGACAATGTCGTACAGATATCCGCCCTCGGCGAACCAGAAGCGATCGTTGAAAGAGCGGTGGGTTTGATCGACTTTGGTTTGCAGTCGGTCGGCTTGCTCAGACGATCCGAATTGCCGCAACCAATCGCTGTGAAGGCGAATCGCGTTGTACCAAAGAGCGTTGATCTCGACCGCTTTGCCGCGGCGAGGGGTGACGACCCAGTCGCCGGCCTTGGCATCCATCCAAGTTAGCTGCACGCCTTCTTCGCCTTGGATCAACAAACCATCCTCCGAGTCGACTCGGATGCCGAACCGCGTTCCGGCGATATGAGCCTCGACGATCTCGTTTAGCTTGGGCAACAGTTGCCGCACTAAATCATCGTCACCGGTCGCTTGCCGGTATTCAGCGATCGCTTGAAAGAACCACAGCGTCGCGTCGGCGGTGTGGTACATCCCCTCTTGACCGCCTTCTGGAAAGAGGTTGGGGATCAAACCGTCGCGAACGTAGGCGGCGAACGTTAACAGGATCGACTTGGCGTCGTCGTAGCGTCCGGTCGCCAGCGTCAGACCCGGCAGACTGATCATTGTGTCGCGACCCCAGTCGGTGAACCATGGATAGCCGGCGATGATGCTGCGAAGTTTCGATGCATCAGTCGCCCGATCCTTATCGGACTGATCGTTGTCGTGCCGATCGTTGTCGGACTGATCGTTGTCGGACTGATCGTTGTCGTGCCGATCGTTGTCGGACTGATCGGCTTGTCGTTTGGCCGGAGCGATGATGAATTGGTCGGCGGCCAAAACCAATTCGGATTCGATGTCAGACGATGCCTTGCAACCGGCTTGTTCAATCAGCCCCGTTCGACGATCGCGTTCATCGGCGAACACGTCACGCGAATCGAAGCGGTCGACCGTGTCCCATGTGTCCATCGACGCGGTCACCATCAGCTCGGTCGGTTCGGTGATGTTGACTTGGAAGTAGCCGTCGCTCCGAAGTGCTCCGACATGATCGTAGCCACGAGATTGTTCAATGCGGTAGAAGCATTTCGGATCGGTCGCAGCAACTAGCTGCCAGCTTGCACGCTCCTTCGTCGGTAGCTTGCGGGCGGGTAGCTTGTGACTACGAATTCGCATTCTTAGCGGCTGAGCAACATCGTCAGCACTGAACTCGAACGATGCGTCATCTCCGACCGGTTCGCATTTTGCTTCGCACGGCGTGTCGACCGATTCGTTGTGGCCGCGAAACTGAATCATCGGCCGCAGCCGCAGTTGCACCGCCTCGCCGTCGTCTGGACCAGGCGTGATTCGGTAGCGAACGCTGACCGTCAAGCTTCGATAGGGAATGACGATGGACTTCTCGATCGTCAGTGAGCCGACGCGGTACGTCCAAATAGGAAAGCCGCCGTCCAGATCGAAGCTTTCGAGAAAGTCGGCACCGTGAATCGACAAGCCATGCTCGGTCGACTCACGGCCCCACAGCTTGGCTATCAGATTGCCGTTGGCATCGCGAAGTTCGTCACGCAATTGCACCAGCGACAGCGTGCGTCCGTGTGGAGCTGGCAGGTTCGCGACCAATAGTCCGTGATGCCTGCGCGTGGGCACGAAACCGAGCGTGCCGCTGGCGTAGCTGCCGTTGCCGCCGGTCACCAGCCACTCACGCGACACCAACTGTTCTTGCCGCTGCAGCGGATTGTCGGAAAACTTGACATGGCGAACCGGCAGACTCACGCCGCACCTCCGTTGATTCGGAACCAGCGATAGCCATGGCCTTCGATGTTCAGTTCGCCGCTCTTCTTGCTGGTATCCTCGTAGGATGCATCGGCAAGAATTTCGGTCAAGCGTTTGGCTTGCTTGCCTGGCAGATCCAGTTCGACTTTCTGTGCGGAGTCGCTGAAGTTATGCATGATCACCACCGACTTGCCTTTCCAATCCAGGCGGTGAGCCAGCACTTCGATCTTGCCAGTTTCGATGATCGACCACTCGCCCCAACCGATTGCCGGATTCTCCTTGCGAACGCGGATCATCCGTTCGGTCACGCTCAGCAGCGATTCGGCGTCGCGTTGCTGGTCGGCGACGTTGACCTTCTTGCACGCGAACTCGCCTTTGTTGATGACCGGACGCACCATCTTTCCGCGATCGGCTTCGGAAAAGCCGCCACCCTTTTCGCCGTTCCACTGCATCGGCGTTCGCGTCGTGTCACGTTCGTCGAGTGACAAGTCTTCTCCCATGCCAATCTCTTCGCCGTAACGCATCACAGGCGTTCCCGGCATGGTCATCAGCAGGCTGTGTGACAGCTTCAACCGTCGCAAATCGCCACCCAACATCGGAGCGAGCCGGCGTCGGATGCCGCGATCGTAGATCCGCATGTTTTCATCGGGTGCCCAAGCTTCATACATCTCCTTTTGCTGCGATTCACTTAGCCGGCCGACGGGAAATTCGTCGTGATTGCGTAGGAAGTTCGCCCACTGGCAGTTGTCGGGAATTGCCGGCGGCTGATACATGCCTTCGCGAATCGTCATGGCGCTGCCCGACATCAGCGAGTACATCAGGTGTTGGTTCAGCATGAAGTTGAACATCATATGCAACTTGTTGCCTTCGCCGTAGTACTTCGGCACTTCGTCCATGCCGATGTTCGCTTCGGCAAGCAAAATCGCGTCGCCGTCGATCCAACTGAGGTACTCGCGGAACTCTCGCAGGTATTCGTACGGCTGATCGACGTTCGCACCGTCCATGTGCTTCATCTCGATCAGGAACGGAACTGCATCGACGCGGAAACCCGACACGCCCATTTGCAACCAGAACGCCATGATCTTGCGGATCTCGTTACGAACCTCCGGATTGCCGATGTTCAATTCGGCTTGATGTTCGTAGAAGCGATGGAAGTAGTACTCCTTTCGCTTGCGATCGTAGGTCCACGTTGTTTCTTGATAACCGGGAAAGACCAGAAACCCATCAGCATCTCCTGGCTTATCCTTCTTCCAAATGTAGTAATCGCGATATGGCGAATCCTCGTCCGACCGCGATGATTGGAACCATGGATGGTCGACCGACGTGTGATTGACGACCAAGTCGATGATGACCCGGATGCCTCGTTCGTCGGCGGCGCGGATGAAATCGACAAAGTCACCGAGGCTGCCCAAACGCGGATCGACGCTGTAATAGTCGGCAACGTCGTAGCCGTTATCGCGATTGGGTGTGGGATAGAACGGAGCGAGCCAGAGACAGGTCACCCCGAGCCCCGCCAAATAATCCAACCGACTGGTCAAGCCAACGAAGTCGCCGACGCCGTCGCCATTGGAATCTTGGTATGTCTCAACGTCCAGGTTGTAGAGAATCGCATTCTTGTACCAGTATTGAAGCAAAACAGATCCCGAAGATTAGGGTCGCGGCGGCGGAGTTGCGAAAGGCGGAAAGCAAATCGCGCGCCGCTGCGGAGTCTCCCCCGGCTGATCATCACACGGATGACACGGTTAGCACTCGGCGAACAGCAACTGACGTAGCTGATCCCGCCAGGGTTCAGACCGGACTGAACACTGGCGGGATCAGCTACAGCAAGCAGCCGCGCAAGCGGCAGATACTAGGGTCGCGGCGGGAGAGTTGCGAAAGGCGGACGGCAAATCGAGCGCCGTTTCGGGCCATCCCGGCTGATCATCACACGGATGACTCGGTTGGCACTCGGCGAACAGCAACTGACGTAGCTGATCCCGCCAGGGTTCAGACCGGACTGAACGCTGGCGGGATCAGCTACAGCAAGCGGCCGCGCAAGCGGCAGATACTAGGGTCGCGGCGGCGAGAGTTGCAAAAGGCGGACGGCAAATCGAGCGCCGCTGCGGAGTCTTCCCCAGCTGATCATCACACGGATGACACGGTTAGCACTCGGCGAACAGCAACTGACGTAGCTGATCCCGCCAGGGTTCAGACCGGACTGAACCCTGGCGGGATCAGCTACAGCAAGCAGCCGCGTAAGCGGCAGATACCAGGGTCGCGGCGGCGGAGTTGCGAAAGGCGGACGGCAAATCGAGCGCCGCTGCGGAGTCTCCCCCGGCTGATCATCACACGGATGACTCGGTTGGCACTCGGCGAACAGCAACTGACGTAGCTGATCCCGCCAGGGTTCAGACCGGACTGAACCCTGGCGGGATCAGCTACAGCAAGCAGCCGCGTTCCGGTTCTACCACGTCGGATCGACAGGTGACCAAATTTCGATGACAATCGGCCATCGTTGAACTTTGTAAGGTTGGGTGGAGAATCACCGTGAATTTGCAGGAAGAACTCAAACAGTTGCATCGCATGTTGAAGATCGGCGCAGCCGCGAAGTTTTGTGGGGTGTCGACCGAGACGCTGCGTAATTGGGATCGAAGCGGCCGGCTGGTACCCAAGCGACATCCGGTCACCGGCTACCGCTATTACCAGCGGAAAGATCTCGAAAGCTTTTTGGTAAAGGCGATCGCGAAGCGAGCAGGTGGATAGTCGAATTCGAAAACACACCGGCACAGAGTTCACAGAGTTCAAAGTTCACAGAGCCCAGAAATCGACCACGAGCTGGCCACTGCGTTTGCCGTGGTTTCTGTGACTCTGTGTTTCTGTGACTCTGTGTTTCGATTTTCTCCCCGCCGACCAAGCCCATGAGCCAACCAAACGAACCCATTGAAAACGATTTCCTGGTCGATCGTCCCGTCGTCGTCGGCGTTGGCGCGTCCGCCGGGGGACTCGAGGCCATTGTGCAACTGCTGGTTCAGTCACCTGTCGACGCCGAAATCAGCTACGTCATCATCCAGCACCTTTCACCCGATCACGAAAGCGCGCTCGCGGAGATCCTTGGCAAACGCGTCAGGCTGCCGATTCATCAGGTCACCGAATCGACGAGGGTTTTGCCCAGTCATGTTTACGTCATCCCGCCGGGCAAGTATCTGTCGATCAAAGACTGCGAACTGACCCTTTCCGAACCACCCGATGCTCGCAACGCACGGATGGCCGTGGACTACTTCTTTCGATCGCTTGCCGAAGACGCTTGCGAACACGGTATCGGCGTCATCCTGTCGGGCACCGGCAGCGACGGATCGGCGGGGATGAAAGAGATCAAGGAGCACGGCGGTTTGACGGTTGTTCAAGACCCCGACGAAGCGTCGCATCGCGGGATGCCACAGGCGGCCATCAGAGCGGGCGCGGTCGACATGGTGCTTCCGGTCGGTGAGATTGCCCAGCGTCTGATCCGCTACGTCGAACATGCTCGGCAGCACGGGCCACTTTCGGCGCAAGCGATCGCGTCGATGGAACAAGCCGATCACACCGCGGTGCTGGACGTGCTTCGCAACATCACCAAACACGACTTTCGCAATTATCGCAACGCGACGCTGGCGCGGCGCATTTCCCGTCGGATGGGGTTGGCGGGGCTCGATCAGATCCACGACTACGTAGCGCTGTTGCACGACAACCGAGACGAACTGGAACAACTTCGCAACGACTTGTTGATTGGCGTGACAAGATTCTTCCGTGATAAAAGTTCTTGGAAGATGTTGCGAGAGAAGGTGATCAAGCCAATGATCGACTCGGCGGATGGTCAAACGCCGTTGCGATTTTGGTCGGCGGGCTGTGCCAGCGGCGAGGAACCGTACACGTTGGCGATGGTCGTGATGGAGCAGATGAAACTGACGGACAAGCACATGCCGTTTCAAATCTTTGCGTCCGACGTTTCCGCCGATTCGCTTGAATTTGCCCGCGAGGGCGTCTACGCCGATGCGGTCGCCGCCGACATTCCGGTTGAACTGCTGCGTGAGTACTTTCAGAAGGTCGATGGCGGGTACCGAGTCAGCAAGAAAGTTCGCGAGCACGTTGTCTTTGCCGAACAAAACGTGCTCGCTCAAGCACCGTTCTCGAAGATTGATCTGATCACGTGCCGCAACTTACTGATCTATCTGAAGCGGCAGGCTCAAGAAAACATCTTTTCGGTGTTCCAATTTGCACTGAAGACCGGCGGCCATCTTTTTCTGGGCAGTAGCGAATCGGTCGAACGCAGCCCCGACCTGTTTGACACGATCAACGCGAAGCATCGCATCTATCGACGGACCAAAGCGAAGATGTTCCCGCCCACGCGTGCCGACGATATCGAGCAATCGGCGGTTCTGGGCAACCGTCCGTCGCCCGACCCGAACCAGCCGACCGGACGACTTGGGCATCTCGCGTACCGGCAATTGATGCAGGAACACGAACAAGGCGTCGTGATCATCGACGAGAAGTTCAAGGTGCTGTATGTCGAAGGCCGAGCTGATCTGTACCTGCAACTGCACACCGGTGAGATGTCGGCGGAACTGCCGGACCTGTTCTCGATCGCCCGCGACGGCATCAAGTCGCGACTGAGAACGATGATCCGCAAGACGCGACAAGCAGCTGATTCGGTCGAGGAAGCATGCCGTGTCAACCGCGACGGAGCAGTCTATCCGTGCCGAATCAAGATGCGAAAGCTCAACGCGGTCACCGCTCCCGATCGACCGATCCTGATCACGTTTGAACCGCTCGGCATCGAAACTTCGGCATTACCGGCCAAGCTGTTCAGCAGTGACGAATCGCCCGTCGATCAAGAGGCATTGCACCACGAGTTGCTGACCACTCGCGAGCAACTCAACACGACGATCGCGCAGCTTGAAACTGCCAACGAAGAACTGAAAGCGTCCAACGAAGAAGCGATGTCGATGAACGAGCAGTTGCAATCGGGCAACGAAGAACTCGAGACGTCGAAAGAGGAACTCCAATCGCTGAACGAAGAACTGACGACGCTGAATAATCAGCTTGAACTAAAACTGGAAGAACTGCAGCACACCACCGACGACCTGAACAATTTGCTGACCAGTGCCAGCGTTCCGACGATTTTTCTGGACACGAACTTACGTCTTCGTCGGTTCACGCCGTCCTGCGACGTGCTTTATAATTTCATCGGCACCGACGTCGGCCGGCCGTTGTCGGACATCGTGCAAAAACACGACGACGACGATTTGATCGCGGACGCAAAACGCGTCCTGCAGGACTTAGTGCCGTTGGATAAAGAGCTGACGTGTTCGAACAAGCAATGCTTCATTCGGCGAATTCTGCCTTATCGCACCGAAGACGATCGCATCCAAGGCGTCGTGGTCACGTTCGCGGATGTGACGGAATTGTCCAAGGCGAAGGAAGAGCTCGATCACAACCTGGCGTTGCTAAACAACATCTACCGATCGGCACCGGTCGGTTTGGCGTTCATCACTTCGGACCTGCGGTTTGCTCGGCTAAACGATGAACTCGCCGAAATTGACGGCGAGGTTGCTGAGGAACAAGTAGGCAAGCACCTGCGGGACGTATTGCCGGCCGACATTGCCGACGAAGTGATCGGGCTTTATCAGAAGATCATCGATACCGGCGAACCGATGCTAAATCTTGAATTCAAGAGCACGAGCGACGGTGGAAGGTTGGAGCGGACGTTGCAGGCCAGCTACATGCCGGTTCAGGATGAGAAAGGAGAGGTGATCGGCGTCAATGCGGTCGTCCAAGACGTGACGGATCGGATCCGAGATGCCAGAGACCTGTCACAAAGTCGGCAACGACTAGAGATCGCCCTATCAGCCGGTCGCATGGGCACGTGGCATTACGATATTCGTAGTGGCAAGGTCGAATGGTCGGACCAAATGTTCGAGCTGTTCGGCGTCAATCGCGACGAGTTCATTCCACGTCGAAACAGTTTCATCAAGCGGGTTCATCCCGACGATCGCGCCGCAGCCGAAGCATCGTTGGAGGGTCCGATGAACGATGGCGGCACGGTGTACCGGCTGGAATGCCGCATCATTCGCGACGACGACCGGGAAATCGTTTGGATTGAAGGCCGCGGCGTGATCAAACGCGACAATGATGGCAAAGCAGTCAGCATGACGGGCGTGACCATCGACGTGACCGAACGACATCGTCACGAAGAAAATCTGCAACAAGCGAAAGATTTCGCCGAGGCTGCCAACCGTTCTCGCGGCGAATTCTTGGCGAACATGTCGCACGAAATTCGCACGCCGATGACCGCCATCCTTGGCTACGCCGACATGTTGTCGGGACATCTGCGTGACCCCGATAATCTGCAGTGCGTCGAGACGATCCGTCGCAACGGAAGATTCTTGTTGGAAATCATCGACGACATTTTGGACCTGTCAAAGATTGACGCCGGCAAGTTCGAGGTCGATCGGGAACGTATTGCACCGGAACACATCATCGCGGACATCGTGTCGTTGATGAACGTGCGAGCCGAAGAGAAGAAGCTGGAATTGGAAATCGCGTTTGAATCGGAACTGCCTAAATTGATCGAGACGGACGGCAAGCGTTTGCGTCAGATCTTGCTAAATCTGGTCGGCAATGCGATCAAGTTCACGCCCGATGGCAAAGTGCGACTGATCGCTCGTTACGATCACGACAAGAACTTATTAGCGATGGCGGTCGAGGACACCGGCATCGGGATCGACAGTGCAAAACTGGACAACTTGTTCGAGCCTTTCACGCAGGCCGACGGCAGCATCACGCGAACGTTTGGCGGCACGGGATTGGGGCTCACCATCAGCCACCGGTTGGCCGAGGTTCTTGGTGGAAAGATCGAGGTCGAAAGCACGCCCGGCCAAGGCAGCACGTTCACGTTGGTGATTGATCCCGGCCAAATCGACGATGTCGAGTTCGCGATACCCAGTAGCGTCCAGAAAGCTTCCGCCGGCGAAGAAGAAAACATCAAGCTGGACGGTAGCTATCTGATCGTCGACGACCGCCGCGACATCCGTTACCTGGCACAACACTTTATCGAATCGGTTGGTGGCAAGATTAGCACCGCCGGCGACGGACAAGAAGGCGTTGACGCGATTCAAACCGCCATCGACGAAGGCAAACCGTTCGTTGCCGTGTGCATGGACATGCAAATGCCGGTACTGGACGGTTACGGTGCGGTCCGCGAGGTCCGCCGCCGCGGCATCGACGTGCCGATCATCGCCTTGACGGCCAACGCCATGCAGGGCGACCAAGACGACTGCATGGCCGCAGGCTGCACCGCGTTCATCAGCAAGCCAATTGATAGGGGAGCTTTGTTGGCCAAATTGAAAGAAGTGAGCGGAAGAAAACATGGTGAGCTTTGAAAGAAGTCCCCAGCCCCATTTCGCAAACCCTTTCACAATCAAGTCCGCCCGAAAATCACATTTTATATGCACGCCATCATAAATTACCGTTACCGGCTTCTGCTCAACCACACCAAAACCTCGTTTGCGAAGTTCATACGGAAGAACGCTCAACCGCGCAGCACCGCTATGTTCGCTGCGTCTGTCTGTTTTGAAACCTTCGCTCACCACGGAGACCCACGATGACGAAACCTGCACCGCTGATCGTTGCCGTGGGTGCTTCCGCCGGTGGTCTCGAAGCGTTCACGGAACTGCTTTCAGGTATCGGTGACGATCCCGGATTCGCGATCGTACTTGTTCAACATCTCGACCCGAACAACAAGTCGCTGCTGGGCGATCTGCTGCGCAATCAAACGTCGCTAGCCATCGAAGAAATTGCGACACACGAGAAGATCAAGCCGAACACGGTCTACCTTTGTCCGCCACGCGGCCGGTTGAACGTGCGTGACGGCGTTTTGGTGGTGTCGAAGCAATCCGGTAGCGATTCAGAATCGAATGTCATTGACCACTTCTTTCACGACGTCGCCGAGACACAGGGTCAACGTGGAATTGGCATCATTCTGTCGGGCAGCGGCAGTGATGGAACGTTGGGTCTAAAGTCGATCAGTGACGCCGGCGGGATGACCTTCGCCCAAGACAGCGAATCGGCGAAGTTTGATTCGATGCCTCGCAATGCGGCGACGACGGGCGTCGCCGATCAGGTGATGCCTCCTGAAAAGATCGCGGCGGAGTTGCTAACGTACGCTCGTTACCTGGGCGGACTGGCGGAAGCTCCGGCGAAGAAGAAGTTTGACGAACAGATCAAGAACGCGATTCCGCAAATCGCTGATTCGCTGTTGGCCGAAACCGGGCACAATTTTAAGCACTACAAAACCAGCACGCTGGCTCGGCGGATACAACGCCGGATGCAGATTTTGAAGCTGGGCGATGTCGATGCGTACGTGACGCTGTTGCAAGACGACAAAAACGAATCGCAGCACTTGTTTCGTGAACTGCTGATCAGCGTGACGGCGTTTTTCCGTGATCCGGAATCGTTTGACCGGTTGGCGAAGGAGGTGATCCCGAAGCTGTTTGAGAACCGGCAGGCGGACGGTCCGGTACGGATTTGGGTGCCGGGATGCGCGACGGGGGAGGAAGCTTACACGATCGCGATGTTGTGTTACGAACACGTCGCGGAAGTCGTCGAGACTTTCGAGGCTTCCGATCCGAAACTATTAGCGAGTGCCGCTACGCCGGCGTTTCAAATATTCGCCAGCGATATCGACGAACGAGCATTGTCGATCGCTCGATCCGGCATCTACCCGGCTGGCATTGCCGATCACGTCTGCGCCGAACGCCTGAAGCGGTTCTTTGTGAAGAAGGGGAAGCGGTACCATGTGAAGAAGGAGATCCGCGAGACTATTTTGTTTTCGTCACACAACCTGATCAGCGATCCGCCGTTTTCGCGTCAGGACATGATCTCGTGTCGCAACTTACTGATCTACCTCGGTCCGCATTTGCAAAAGAAGCTCTTTCCGCTGTTTCACTTCGCGCTGCGTCCCAGTGGGTACTTGTTCCTGGGCCCCAGCGAGAGCATCGCGACGCACGGAGATCTGTTTCGACCCGTCGACCAGCGGCATCGGATCAGCCAACGCAAAGGCACGACGATCGGCCGCAGTGCGACATTGTCGCTGCGGACACCCGGCGGCGGAATCGCCCGGGTGGCGGAAGTGTCACCGATCGACGACGACAAATCCGACGTCGTACAGATCATGCAGCGGATCATTCTGGACGAGTTTGCACCCAAGTCCGTTGTGATCGACGAAGAAGGCCAGGTCATCTGTTCGTCCGCCGAGACGAACAAGTACTTGTCGATCGGTGACGGAGCGTTTCAGAACAACATTCTAAAAATGGCTCAGCGCGGTCTGCGGATTGGGCTGCGGGCGACGTTGGGCGAAGCGAAGACGAAACGCCGACGAATTGTTCACGAAAACTTGTCGGTACAAACCGACGACGGCAAACAACGTGTCATGATCACGGTGCAACCGATGATGCGGTTGGGCGAAGACTCGGGGTTGTTCATTGTCGTCTTCCACGATGTCGGTCTGCCGATGGGGTTAAGCAAGAATTCGGACGCCCCGCTCGATTCAAACGATGTCTTGATTGCTCGCGGCAGCATCGACCGGCAAGCCGAAGCGATGGTCGAACAGCTTGAGCGAGAACTGGCGACCACTCGCGACGATCTCGATAAAACGATGCAGGAGATGGAAACGGCGAACGAGGAATTGAAATCGTCGAATGAAGAACTGTTGTCGATGAACGAAGAGTTGCAATCGGCCAACGAAGAACTGGAAACTTCCAAAGAAGAAATCCGGGCCAGCAGCGAAGCGGTCGGCAGGGCCAATGCAGACCTTGAAAACTTGCTTCGCAGCACCCGCATCGCGACGATTTTCCTGGACGACGATCTGTGCATTCGCTCTTTCACACCCGCGGCGACGGATATCTATGGGTTGATCACGACCGACACCGGCCGACCGCTCGGCCAAATCGTGCCCAACGTCATCGACATGCCGCCGCTGCCCGAACGTGCCGTACTGGAAACGGACCCGATGATCGAGCACACCGTTGCCGGTCATAACGGCCGAACCTACATCCGTCGCGTGATGCCGTATCAAACATCGCCCAGCGAAATCAACGGCATGGTCGTGACGTTCACCGACGTGACGGAGTTGGAAGCGAGCCGCCGACAGCTGCGAACGTTCACCGACGCGATACCACCGCTATTGGCAATCGTTGACACCGATGAGCGGTTCACTTTCGTCAATCAAGCCTATGCAGACCATTGGAACCAGCCGTTTGATCAGATCGTCGGCAAGATGATCCAAGACATCGTCAGCGCCGAAGCGTATCAAGCGATCCACCCAAGGATGCAGCAGGCGATCGCCGGCCAGCGTGTGCATTTTGAATTGGAGCTAAAACGGCCCGAAACCGGTGCGTCGATGTACGAGGAAGTCGTCTACGTTCCTCAGACGCGAACCGATGGAACCGTTGAAGCGGTTCACGTTGTCGTGACGGATCTGACCGAATTGAAGACGGCCCAGAAGAACCTGTTGCATAACCAATCGCAATTAAACATCGCGTTGCGAGCGGGCCGTCTGGGTGCTTGGAGTTGGGACGTGGTCACCGGCGGACTTTCTTGGTCGCCACAACTTTTCGACATCTTCGGCTGCGACGCGGACAACTTCGACTCGAAACAGGAGTCGTTCTTCGCGGTGATCCATCCCGACGACCGCGATCGGATTCGCGAAGAGATCAACGCATCCTTCGCCAAGCAAAATCGAAACCATGACATCGAATTTCGCGTGGTCCGTCCGAGCGACGGGCGAGTGATTTGGTCACGCGGGCTGGGGGTGATTGATTATGACGACGACGGTCGGCCGCTGCGGGTCACCGGCACCGCCGATGACAGCACCGATCGCAAACGCCGCGAACTGAACTTGTCGTTCTTTGCCGAACTTCAACTTGAGTTCGATCGCCTACAGTCGCTTGAAGAACTTTACGAAGTCACCTGTCAACAATTGACAGACCACTTGGAACTGTCGCGATGTTGTTTTGTCGAAATTGACGAGTCATTGCAAAGTGCCAACGTGGTATTCGACCATACCGACGGATCGGTGCCCAGTATTGTGGGCAACTATCAACTCAGCGACTTTCACACCGCCGAGCAGCGGGCGGACATCGAAAGGAGTCAGCCGGTCATCATCAATGAGGTTGAATCGAAGATCGACAATCCGCGGCGGCGGCAACACTTCAGGGATCTGCAAATCGAGTCGGTTTGCAACGTGGCATTCGCGGAAGCCGGCGATGTGAAATATGTGATCGCCGCTCACCGGTCGACTGCTCATCAGTGGAGCGGCGACGAAATCGAGCTTTTGCAGAAGGTCATCAATTTGCTCGGCGTGCGGACTTTGCGTTGGCGAGCGGGAATCGAACTCGCGCAAAGCAAAGCCAAAATGGAATTGGCTCTGCAATTCAGTTCCGCTGCCTCGTGGACGTGGGACATGGAACGTAACGATATTACCTACGAACCGAACCTGAACCGATTGTGGGGGTTCGATGTCGACACGCCGATGCCCGTCGCCGCGTTTGTCGAGCGGATCGACGACGAGCACCGCGAACGGGTCCGCAGTGCGATCGAGTCGGCGCTCGTCCAAGGCGGACCCTTTGATGAAGAGTACGTGATCCACCGAGTCGACGGCAAAAAACGTTGGATCCGCGCCGTTGGCCGCGGCCTAGTCGAAGAAGGCAAACCGCAAGAGTTCCTCGGCGTCGTGTTCGATGTGACGGACAAAAAAGAAGCCGAACTGCAACTTGCCGACCGCGAAGCTCACCTTCGCCGCGTCATCAACAACCAGCTCGGACTGGTTGGTGTCATTGACCGCAACGGCAACTTGGTGGAGGTCGATGATCGCTCGCTTGCAATCGCCCGTGTGCCTCGCCAAGACGTGATCGGAAAACACTTCGCCGAAGCCCCTTGGTGGACTTACGATCCGGACGTGTCCGTACAGGTGCGAGGTGCGATGGAGCGTGCGTTCGCGGGCGAGGAGGTTCGTTTCGACGTGTCGCTATTCGCAGCCGGGGACGACGGCGTGATGATCGACTTCATGCTCGCACCGGTGAAAAACGATGCCGGCGAAGTGGAGTTCCTGATTCCTTCGGGTGTCGACATCCGCGAACGACATGCCGCGTCGCTGGAACTCGCCGAGAGTCGATCGCGGTTGAAGATGGCGATGTCGGCCGCCAAGATGGGCGCCTTCGTTTGGGACCGGATCACCGACGAAGTGATCTGGGACGAAGAATGGATGAACGCGGTTGGCATCCACACCAAGGTCGAGCAACTCGGTCAGACCTTCTTTGGCATGGTCCATCCCGATGACATCGACCACCTGCACGAAGTGACGCAGCGAAGTCTGGAAGGTACCGCGGACTACAGGATTGAGTTCCGCATCATCCGGCCGGACGGTCAAACGCGATGGTTGGCGGGAGCGGGCAATTGGATCGACAAGGACGATGACGGCAAGCCACGAAAACTGGCCGGCATCAACTGGGACATCACCGAGTCAAAGCAATACGAACAGCAAATCAGGCTTAGCGAAGAAAGACTGCGAGTCGCCGCCGGTGCCGCGGGCTTCGCGATGTTCCATGTGGATGTCGAAAACAATCAAGTTCACTGGTCCGACGAATTTCGGCGTCTCGTGGGAGTGGACGCGAACGAAAAAGCGGTCCAAATCGGCGAACTTCCGTCCTTCATTCATCCCGACGACAAGAAGAAAGTCGATCAGCATTTACAGATTGTGCTACGTGATCTGGAAGAACCCGATCACTGGCTTCAACATCGCATCGTCAAGAAGAACGGTGATCAACGTCGTGTTCGGTTGCAAACACGGTCGCTGTACGAGGGTCGTGGCAAGAAGAAACGGATCAAGATGATCGTCGGCACCTTGCTGGATATCACTGGACAGTACGAGTTCGAGCAGAAACTACAACATCAAAAGCGGATCGCCGAAGCTGCAAACGCGTCCAAGAGCGAATTTGTGGCGAACATGTCTCACGAAATTCGAACGCCGATGACGGCGATCTTAGGCTACGCTGAAATGTTGCAGGACCGCGTCGCGGACGACGAAGCCCGTGGTCACCTGAGCACGATTCGTCGCAACGGCGACTATTTGCTGGAGATTATTAACGACATCCTGGACTTGTCCAAAATCGAAGCAGGCAAGTTGGATGTCGACCAAGAACGCTTTGAACCACACCGAGTGATCGAGGATGTCCGCAGCATCATGGCGGTACGAGCGACCGAGGGCGGTTTGAGACTAGATGTCGAGTATGACGGCAAAATTCCCAAAGTCATTCAGTCCGATGCCAAGCGACTGAAACAGATCTTGATCAACTTGGTCGGCAACGCGATCAAGTTCACTCGCGAAGGCCGCGTCGGAATCCGCATCAAGTTCGACGCTGCGGACGAACGCTTGATGATGGACGTCATCGACTCCGGCATCGGTATGACGGACGAACAACTTGGACGGCTATTCAAATCATTCTCGCAGGGTGACGCCAGCGTGACACGCAGTTTCGGCGGCACGGGCCTCGGACTGGCGATCAGCAAGCGATTGGCCGAAATGCTCGGCGGTCAGATTACCGTCCGTAGCACCGAAGGCGTCGGCAGCACGTTCTCGGTCAGCATCAAGACCGGCAAGCTGAAGAACATCCCACTGATCCGTCCGTCAACCGAAGTAGAGGAAACGTCCCCCGAAAGGGCGGCGACAGAGACCAAATTGGATGCCAACATCCTGATCGTCGACGACCGCCGCGACATTCGTTTCCTGTCCAAGCACATCCTCGGCAAAGCGGGAGCTACCATCACGGAAGCCGAAGACGGATTGATCGCGATCGCCACCGTCAAACAAGCCTTGACCGACGGCAAGAGCTTCGACCTGATTCTGTTGGACATGCAGATGCCCAACCTGGACGGTTACGAAACCGCGAAAGCCCTGCGTAAACTCGACTACACCGGCCCCATCATCGCCCTGACCGCCGACGCCATGCAGGGTGACATGAACAAGTGCCTCGAAGCCGGCTGCAACGATTACCTTTCCAAACCCATCGACGCCCAGCGAATGCTACAACTCGTCGGCGAATTGACGACATCCACCCCTCCTCTATCTGGCAACTCTGATGCCCGCAAACCTCAAGCCCGAACAACAGATCAGCACCGGCATCGACACGCTTGACGACATCATGCACGGTGGATTCACGGCCGATCGGCTGTACCTTGTCGAAGGTTACCCTGGCACCGGCAAAACGACGCTGGCGATGCAGTTCCTTCTGGACGGTGTCGCCAAGGGCGAACGTGGGCTCTACGTCACGTTGTCGGAAACCCGCGACGAACTGAACGGAATCGCCGCATCCCACGGCTGGTCACTCGACGGCATCGACATCCACGAACTGGTCGACCAAGAGAAATTGACGCAGGAACAAGCCCAGTACACGATGTTTGAGCCGTCGGAGATCGAACTTGGGACGACGATCGACGGCGTGCTGAAAAAAGTGGAAGCAATCAAACCGAAACGCATCGCCTTCGATTCACTTTCCGAAATGCGATTGCTCGCCCAAGGACCACTTCGCTACCGCCGGCAAATCTTGGGGCTTAAACAGTTTTTCGTCGGTCGCGGTTGCACGACTCTGCTGCTCGATGATAAATCCGGCGGCGATTTAGCCGTGGACGCCAACGATCAACAATTGCAAAGCATTGCCCACGGCGTCATCCGTTTGGAACAGTCGCTGAATCACTACGGAACCGAACGCCGACATTTGCGAATCATCAAGCATCGCGGTCGGGACTTTGTCGGCGGCCGCCACGACGTTCTTCTCAAACGCGGCGGAATGGAAGTCTTCCCCCGCAAGATCGTCGAGGTTACAGACTGGAAATCGGGCGGCAAGAACGTCAGCAGTGGGAACGCTGAGCTGGACGGGTTGCTAGGTGGCGGAATCTTGGAAGGCACCAGCACGCTGTTGCTCGGTCCCGCCGGTGTCGGCAAATCGACGACCGCGACCCAGTTCGCCGTCGCCGCGGCCGATCGAGGCGAACGGGCGGTGTTCTTCGAGTTCGAGGAAAGCCGGCACGCTTTCATGGAACGATCCCGCGGACTGGGGTTTGACATCGACCGTCACATGGAAAGCGGGGCGATCGAGCTACGTCAGATGACCGCCGGCGAAACGACGCCGGCGGAGTTTGCGTCGCAAGTCCGCGAGGCGGTCAAACCAGACCAGCACGGTCGCAAGGTGACGGTGGTCACGATCGACAGTCTTAACGGCTATCTCAATTCGATGCCGCACGAACAATTTCTATTGATCCAGCTCAACGACATTCTACAAATGCTTGGTCGTCGCGGCATCGTTTCGTTCTTGATCACGGCACAGCACGGCATGATGGGCAGCGCGATGAAAACACCGGTCGACGCCAGCTACATGGCCGACAATGTGCTTCTGTTTCGATTTTTTGAATCGGCCGGCGAAATTCGGCAAGCGATCTCGATGGTCAAGAAACGCACCGGCAAGCACGAACGCACGATCCGCGAATTCAACCTCAGCGAAGGTGGATTGCAAGTCGGTCCGCCGCTGACCCAGTTTCACGGCATCCTTAGTGGCACGCCAACTTATCAAGGCGATCGCGACGAATTGATCAAACGCGGTGGTCGATCATGACCGACAACCAAAGCGTCACGGTGTTGGCACCGACGCCCCAGGACGCGAAGTACTGCGAGCGAATCTTATCGGACCACCATATACCGGCGACGTTTGTCCGTTCGCTTCATGAGGTCACCGCACAGATCCGCCGTGGTGCCGGAGTGTTACTGATCGCCCAAGAGTTCGTGACGGCCGAAGCGACGGGCCATCTGAAGCAAGCGATTGCCGATCAACCGTCGTGGTCCGATGTGCCGATTTTAGTACTGCTTTCAAGCAGCGAAGCGTCGCCGCAAGTGCTTACCGACCTGCTGTCGCTCGGTCACGTCACGCTGATCGAACGACCGCTAAGAATCGCTTTGTTGACCAGCACTCTCAGAGCAAAAGTCCGAGACCGTGCCCGGCAATACAAAGTCCGCGACTTGATCGTCGCCGCTGAACAGGCCAGCGAATCTAAAAGTGCCTTCGTCGCCAACATGTCGCACGAGATCCGTACGCCGATGACGTCGATTCTTGGGTACGCCGAATTGATGTCGAACCTGATTCAAAACGAAGAAGCAAAAGGCTATTTGGCGACCATCCGCCGCAACGGTGATTTTCTGCTGGGCATCATCAACGACATCTTAGATCTGTCCAAGATCGAAGCCGGCAAACTGGACATCGTCGTCGAGCGACTCGATCTGGCTCGCGTGATCGAAGAAGTCCGCAACATCATGCAGGTCCGCGCCGCGGACAGCAATCTGCGGTTATCAGTCGAATACGAAACCGAGATTCCGCGGTGGTTCGATAGCGACGCGAAACGCTTGAAGCAAATTCTGATCAACCTGGTCGGCAACGCGATCAAGTTCACCAGCGAAGGCGACGTGAAAATTTGCGTCCGCATGCATCCCAGCCATAGCAAAAGTCGTCAAGAGTCTCGTCGCAGCGGCGACCCGAAACCCCTGACGAGTTCCGCTACCGAGTCGTTGCAAATCGCCATCACCGACACCGGAATCGGCATGACGCCGACTCAACAAAAGCGTCTCTTCCAACCGTTCAGCCAGGGCGACTCCGGCATCACCCAACAGTTCGGCGGCACGGGTCTGGGCCTCGCTATCAGTCGTCGGCTGGCCCAAATGCTCGGCGGCAACATCAGCCTCGAAAGCGAACTCGACCGCGGCAGCACTTTCACGCTGTCGATCACTGCCGGCAATCTCGACGACGTCGAGTGGATCATGCCTGATGGCGATGACGAAGCCTGCGAACCGATCGAACCCGCTGAACCGTCCCGTCTGAACGCCAACTTCTTAATCGTCGACGACCGCCGCGATATTCGATTCTTATCCAAACACATCATCACCCGAGCCGGCGGAACGGTCACCGAAGCCGAAGACGGCGTGATCGCGATCCAAACCGTCAAAAAAGCCACCGCCAACGGCACCGTGTTCGATCTAATCCTATTGGACATGCAAATGCCTAACATGGACGGCTACGAAACCGCCGCCACCTTACGAAAGATCGGCTTCACCAAT
Organism: Pirellulaceae bacterium; assembly: GCA_963836865.1. Lineage (GTDB taxonomy): Bacteria > Planctomycetota > Planctomycetia > Pirellulales > Pirellulaceae > Rubripirellula. Next base: position 108,790 of record CAWILC010000010.1, read on the forward strand.
CCAATCATCGCCCTGACCGCCGACGCGATGCAGGGTGATATGACCAAATGCCTCGAAGCGGGCTGCAATGACTATTTGTCCAAACCCATCGACGCCCAGAGGATGCTGAAACTGGTCGACGAGCTTTTGCAAAGGTAGTTTCCCGCATCGCTTTCCATGCTGACGATGGCCATTACTGAAGAGTGATTCTCAACGGTATTCCCGAGCAACCACGCGAGGAATCCGCCCCGTACTGGGCTGCACTTGCCGAGACGTTATCGAAGCTGCGACGCACCCGCGAGGCAAGCCGAGCCTACGAGCGAGCGGTTGGCCTGACGGAGTCCGTAGCGATCCGGGAATGGCTTTTCGCAAAAAGCCACGTAGTGGCGGCAGATATTAGCCCGGGGTGAACCGAATGAGCGACAACGAGGATCGGTGGAACTCCTGGCTACTAGTCTCTGCCGCCGCTTAGGCGGCTGTCGAAGCGACATCCTAGGTTCGCTTCAACGCACATCGCAAACCGCGATATACACCCACCTACCGTCGTTCGCGCAAACCGAGTTGAAGGCGACGGACGCGATGCCTGCGCTGATCTCGGCTAGCTTTCGACTCGGTCATTTTTCAGCTTTGTGCTGGGTGATGCGACGGCGAATAGTAGGTAAGCGGCACTGGCGGCGGAGAAGACCGAGTAGTCCAGCGGCGGTTTGATTCCGAGCGACACGCCCATGGTGATCGCGAAGGTTGTCAACAAAAGGCCCGCGGCGAGAGCGAACCATCGTAGCTGCCATCCGACAATCAGACCCACCGCGATCGCGACTTCCGCGATCGTCGCAATCCAGCCGAGCGTCGATATCGTGACCGCGGGTGCAAACCAATTTAGAAGTGCCACGTAGCTCTCGTAGGTCTCTAAGTCTCCCCAAGCCACTCCTTCATCGCCGGGGGCTCCCCAAAGTCCGAAACGATCCGCGACCGCAGACAGGAATGCGGCAGCGAGCGCGAGTCGAACGAATAAACTCGCTAAGCGGATCGGAGTGTCTTTGCTTGCGGCTCTTTCGGAATTCATTGGATCGCTCTCGAGTTTGACGCGGTATGGCTCGCCCGTACTCGCAAATTGTAACCGCAGCCCCGTGTTGCTAGTGGTCTCGGATGGCTAAAGGTGTGGGCCGGGGTGTCGCGGAAGGCGTCGAGATCTTCGTTGTCTTTGACGAAGAAGCCAAAACTTTTGACGAGTTTCATAGGTCAAGATTTAGCTAGCTGGACAGCGTCGCTTTGGATTAGCCGTTTTGGCGTTGGCGGGCTGTCGATTTAGTCATTGAAACATTTCCGATGGTGAGCGGCCAGGCGCTAGCCACCGGTTTGGGGAGTGGAAACCCGCGGCTAGCGCCCTGCGGCTCACTGAATCAACAGCTCCTTCGCCACGGTTTTTTTGCGATGAAAACCGTGGCTAACGCCAAAACGGATTATGAGAGAACGCCCTTCCAAAGTGGCGATTTCTAGCTAGGTGCCGGCGCGTTCGAGGATGCTGGGCCCGTAGATCTTTGTCATCTGTTCTTCCGAAGATGTCCCGGCGGTGGCGGCGGTGGGCGTCGGCGCGGTGGACGATTGAATTGCGGAGGCTTGTGGCGGCGCGACCGCTCGGTTGACTTCTGCGCGAGTGGATTGAGAGCGTGCTGCGTTGCCGCGAAAACGATACATCGGATTGCGGGCTTCGGCGACGGAAGCGAAACAGCAAACAGCGGCGGCGGCCAACAACAAAGATTTCATGGCGGCGGTTTTGGTCGAAGGTTGGAAACGATGAAGCGACCAAGATGTCGCCGGCGGGATAGCTCACAACTCTTGCACATAAAACGCCGCCCGATAAATTTTTTCGCAGAACTCGCTCGCCTCGATCGACTTGTGCGGGCCCCAATGATGATAAGATCCGGCCTCCAACACTTTTCCAAATTCTTCTCGCACCTGACCGCTGATGCCTCGTGACCCGTTTGCTCGATTCGACCAGCTCGCTCGCTTTGAAGGTGCGGCCGGCGGATGGCTGGCCCCGATCTTGGTGTTCGCCGTCGGCGCTGTCTTGACCGTCATCGCGATCAACGGCGTTCACTCGGTCGCGATGGCGCCCGATCCCGAACCGGTGCCACAGCGGCAACCGGAACTACAACCGGTGCCAGCGGAACAAAACTTTCAACCGGAGCCGAACGCCCCGTGAATGATGCCACCGAAGCCGTGATCGTGACGCTGCGTGGCGCGATCGCCGCCGCGCCGGACAACTTGGCCCTGTCTGGGCAACTTACCAGCCTGCTTGTCGAGTTGTTGCGATACGACGAAGCCGAAGCGAACGTGCGTCAATCGCTGACGCATCATCCCGGCAATGTTCACCTGCAATTGTCGCTGGCAGAAATTTATCTTCGCCAACGGAAAGATTCGCACGCTTTGGCCATCGTCGAAACGCTGGCCAGCGGCAAGAACGCGAACCCCGCCGCCATGGTCGTTCACGCGCGGCTGATGCAGCGACGCGGCGACATTCGCGGCGCGGTATCGACGTATCGAGATGCCGTGGAACGCGACGAAGACGTCGCGGACGCGGAATTGGAAAGCCTGCTGGGCATCACCGACTTTCGCGAACAAGAAGATGCACCGGAGCCGGCCGGCGCGGCGTGGCAAGACGGTGACTTGGACGACGACATCGAATTCGAGTCCACGCGACCGACCGAAGGGTTTGAATCCGTCGGCGGAATGGAATCGGTCAAGGAAGAAATTCGCGTCAAGATCATCTACCCGATCGAGCACGCCGAGATGTTCGCGGCGTACGGCAAGAAGATCGGCGGCGGGATCCTGATGTACGGACCGCCCGGATGTGGCAAGACGCATCTGGCTCGCGCGACCGCCGGCGAAGTCAAAAGCGAATTCATGTCCATCGGCATCAATGATGTGCTGGACATGTGGATCGGCAACAGCGAAAAGAACCTGCACGCGTTGTTCGATCAAGCCCGGCGAAGCAAGCCGTGCGTGTTGTTCTTCGACGAAGTCGACGCGCTCGGGGCCAGCCGCAGTGACATGAAACGCAGCGGCGGACGTCAACTGATCAATCAGTTCTTATCCGAACTCGACGGCGTCGAAGCGAACAACGACGGGCTGTTGTGTTTGGCCGCGACCAACACGCCGTGGCATTTGGACACCGCGTTCCGCCGGCCGGGCCGGTTCGACCGCGTCATTTTTGTGCCGCCGCCGGACGCGATCGCGCGAGCGGAAATCATGCAGATTCAATTGGCAGGCAAACCGACCGACGACGTCGACGTGCAAAAGATCGCCGCCAAGACGGATGACTATTCCGGCGCGGATTTGAAAGCCGTCGTGGACCGGGCGATCGAAGCGAAACTGACCGAAGCGGTTAAGACGGGCATGCCCAAACCGATCACGACGAAGGACCTGCTGGCCGCGGCCAAGGACGTTCGCCCATCGACGCGTGAATGGTTTTCGACGGCTCGGAATCACGCACTTTACGCCAACGAAGGCGGACTGTACGACGACATCTTGGAATACTTGAAGATCCGGCGCTAAGCGAATGAACGATTCCTATCAACGCGTTCAAATGCTGGCCAGCACCGGTCGTCACGACTTGGCTGAGCGTGACCTTCGCGCGATGCTGGCCGATGAGCCACACGATGCGACGGCGCACTCCCTGTTGGCGCTGGTGATGATGTCCAGCCCGACGCGTTGGGCAGACGCCACCGAGGAAGCAAAGATGGCGGTCGGTATCGAACCGGACGCACCGCTGTCGCATTACGCGTTGTCGGTCTGTTACGTCACGCGCGGCTATCACGCGGAAGCCGAAGACGCGGCTCGGGAAGCGCTGCGGCTGGATCCGTACGACGTCGATGCCTACGCGGTACTAGCGAAAAGTTATCTCGGTCGCGAGGATTATCAGGCGGCGCTTGACGCGGCCGAACAAGGGTTGGCGGTCGATCCGGAAAGTTCCGAATGCACGAACCTGCGTTCGATTTTGCTGGAACGACTCGGCCGCGGCAACGAAGCGATCGAGTCGGCGACGCGAAACCTCGCTCGCGATCCCGACAATAGCTACGCTCACTCGGCACTCGGTTGGACGCAACTGAACAACGGCCGGTACAAGGAAGCACAAGTCGCTTTCCGCGAAGCGTTGCGTTTGAACCCGCACGATGACATGGCGCGGCAGGGGCTGGTCCAGGCGATGAACAATCGCAGCTTCCTGTTCCGCGGCGTTCACAAGTTTTACGTTTGGATGAGCCGCCTGAACTCGAAGGCCGCGTTCGGGTTGATCTTCGGCGCGTGGGTGCTGGTGCAGGTGCTTAGCCGCGTCGCCGACAACGTCCCCGGGCTGGGGCCATTCATTCTGCCGATCATCATTTTCTATGTCGCGTTCGTGGTGCTGACATGGATCGCGAACCCGCTGTTCAACACGTTCCTACGGTTCCATCCGTTCGGCCGGCACTTGCTGGACCGATCGCAAACGTGGTCGTCGAACTTGATCGCACCGGCGCTGGCGTTGGGCGTGTTGGGATTTTTGGTCGGAACGTACGTGGACAGTTTTATCTTAGGTCTGCTAGCAGCGGCGTTCTGGATCGGCGCGGCGATCATGGTCGCGGCTACGTTTTCGATGCCGACGGACCAACGCAAGTGGTTGGTTGGCGGCGCTTCGCTGCTGGTGTTGATGGTGCCGATCTACGGCATCGTCGGTACGATCTTGGGCGGACAAGTTGGTCCGCTGATCGACGGTTTTCAAGCATACGGGTACGCGCTACTTGGCATCCAAATCGGCAGCTCGCTGGTCGCCAACCAACCGGTCCGGCGATGACGCGAACGACGTTATACCAATCGTTTCACGCCCAGCCGAAGGCGCCGGCCTCACGCGAATCCTCGCCGCGAGCCCTCGTTCCCAGGCTCCGCCGGGGGCGAGCCCTCGGTCTCAGGCTCCGCCTGGAGCGAGCCCTCGTTCCTAGGCTCCGCCTGGGAACGCAATGCTTCAGAGGCTCCGCCTCGATCCGATGAGTGCGCAAGGGCGGAGCCGCTGAGGCTGGGGTGGCGAGGCGGAGCCTCTGATGCAGTGGGTGACGAGGCGGAGCCTCGTCACCAGGTCTTAGGGGCGTTAAACGAAGTCGTGATGGACAAGCAGGATAAGATTGGACAACTTTGAAACTCGAATGAATATACACGTGTTGCCTTCGTTCTCGACCGAACTTTTTCTTTGATTGCCGCTTTGAATTCCGAAACAAAAACCGCCGATCCCAAACCCATCCGCATCGGCGGGCGGATCGGCAAGTACCGGATCGATCGGCGAATGGGGGCCGGTGCGTTCGGGACCGTCTATGCGGCGACCGACACGCTGCTGGGCATCAAGGTCGCCGTCAAGATTCCGTTGCCCTCGGTGGTGTCGCCTTCGCTGGTCGATGAATTTCGGCGGGAGGCGAAGCTGACGATGAAACTAGATCATCCCAACATCTTGCCGATCCGCGACGCATCGTTCATCGACGGTCACCTGGTGATCGTGTCGCCGCTGGGCGAACGGACGCTGGACGAGCGGTTGGGCAAGCGGATCGCGTTCGAGACGGCGTACGACTTGATCGAGCAGCTGCTGCGCGGGGTCGCGCATGCGCACGAGAACGGCGTCATCCACTGTGACATCAAGCCGGAGAATATCTTGCTGTTCGACGAGAACGTCGTCCGATTGGCGGACTTCGGGATCGCCAAAGCCGCTCTAAAAACGATCTCGGGCAGCGGCACCGGAACGATCGGCTACATGGCCCCCGAACAGGCGATGGGCAAACCATCCATGCGATCGGACGTATTCAGCATCGGTCTGATCACTTGCCGGACATTTGGGGGAAAGTGGCCCGAGTACCCCTTCACGTGGCCCATGCCGGGTGCGATCCGGCTTCGCAAGCGGTGCCACCCGGACATGATCGCTATCATCCGAAAATCCCTTGAAATCCAACCTCGTCACAGGCATCGCGACGCGACCGTGATGCTGAAAGAATGGGAAAAAACGCGATTGAAAGCATTTCGTTTTGCAAAAAGGTGACTTCCCAAAGCGTAGAATATCTGGTTGACATTTCCTGACCTTTCGATGCGCCCCCATGCTGACCCAAACCGCACGACCGATGCAGCGTCTTTATGTCGAATCCGACATGGCGGTCCCGGATGTCTGCGACGTTTCGGCTGGCCACATGGCGGTGCTGTGCCGGCGATGCCCGGACAAGATCGAACCCAACGACGATTCGGCGGCGTTCATTCAAACGGCCTCCGGCGCGATCGTAATGGTCATCGCCGATGGCGTGGGCGGGTGCCCGTTGGGCTATAAAGCGTCCGCGATCGCGGTGGAAACGATCATCGAACAGGTCGAATCGGTCGAGCCGTTTTGCGACTTGCGACCGGCGATCCTGGACGGAATCGAACGAGCCAACCGTGAAATTTTGGACCTGGGCATCGGGGCGGCGACGACGCTGGCCGTGGTCGAAATTCAAGACCGGATCGCTCGCGCGTACCAGGTCGGCGATTCGATGACACTGATCATCGGCCAACGCGGTTCGCTGAAGTGGAAATCGATGGCGCATTCACCGGTCGGCTACGCGATCGAGTCGGGGATGCTGGACGAGGCCGAAGCGATGCACCATGACGAACGGCACGTCGTGTCGAACTTGGTCGGGTCGCGAAGCATGCACATCGAAATCGGACCGACGCGGTTGCTGGCCCCAAAGGACTCCGTGATCGTGGGCAGCGACGGGCTGTTTGACAACTTGCACGTCGCCGAGGTCATCTCGCTGGCGAAGAACGGCAAGCCGCAAAACCGAATCGCGGCGTTGACCGACTTGGCGACTCGCCGGATGAACGAACACGTCGACGGCCAGCCCGGCAAGCCGGACGACTTGGCCGTGCTGATCTACACGCCATAGCGTCCTTCTGAAACGTCGTTGCGCGGCCGTATTGCCCGCCTGTTTGTCTGACGCTGGCGGGACGCCCGCCTAATCGTTGTTGTTTTTTAGGTGTGACGCTGTACTTCGCGTCGCGTGAACAATAAGTGACGAAACTTGTGGTAGTCAGCAGCTTGGCGGGATCAGCTACGTCAGTTTCTATTCACCGGGCGTGGACAGTTTTTCGTTGTCGCGATGCCGGGTCGCGTCGCGTTTTGTTTTTTTGTCCAAGTTTTTCCGCAGCGCGTCGGTCAGGTCGATGCCGGACTGGTTCGCCAAGCAAATCGTGACGAACAGGACGTCGGCCAGTTCATCGGAGAGGTCGCCCGGCGAGTGGCCCGGCTTGCACGATTGTTCGCCGACGGTGCGTGACAAGATTCGCGCGACCTCACCGACCTCTTCCATCAACTGCGCCAGATTGGTCATTGGATCGAAGTAACGCACGCCGATCGTGCGGATCCAATCATCAACTTTGCCTTGCGCGTCGCGGATCGAAATTTCTTCGCCGCTCATTTGGCAAGCAGAAGGAAGGTGCCGCTCTTGCCCGCAAAGGCCAAGTCGACTTTCGCATCGCCGTTCAAATCTTCAGCGATGATTTGCAAGCCCGTGCCGATGTGGCCTTCGTCGATGGTGTGCCGCGTGAATGCCTTCGTCTTTGCGTCCCAGCGGTAGTAGTAAACGCACGGCATCTCCATGCCGCCCGGGTCCTTGCCGTTGTGCGCGAAATAACGCTTGCCGGTGATCAGTTCCGATGCTCCGTCGCCATCCAGGTCGACCCAAGCGAGCGAGTGCGGTTGAGAAAAGCTGTTGTCAATTTCGTGCGGCGTCCAAGTCAGTTTTCCATCGGCGTCCGTGCCGGTGTTTTCCCACCACTGCAGTCCAAAGTCGTGGCCGTTGCCGAAGATCAGATCGCCGTCGCCGTCGGCGTCCAAATCGACCACTAACATTGGCAGCGACGAATGCAGCGTCCAATCCTTATGAAACGTCCACGGGCCGGACCATGTCTCCGATGGTTGTTCGTACCAACCCTGACCGACAAGCAAGTCCTTGCGTCCGTCGCCGTTGATGTCGCCGACCGCGACGCCGTGTCCGTTGCCTTTTTCGCCCAGCACGTGCGGCACCATTTCGATCACCGCGCCGGTTTTCGCGTCGGGCCTTTCGCGATCGATCAAACGCCACACGACCGTCGGGACGTCGTTCTTCCAACTGTTGACGATCCACTCGGGTCGCCCGTCGCCGTCGATATCTTCCAGCAATTGTCCTTCGTTGGCCGAGTAACCCGTGTCGACCAGCAAGTGCTTCGTCCATGTCTTGCCCAGCCGCAACGCTTCGTCACCTGGATTGGCGAACCAGTGAACCTCCGTCGGCAAGAACGATCCCGCGATCACGTCCAGCCGTCCATCACCGTTGACGTCGTACAAGTAATCGCCATTGCTTTCGACGTAGCCGTTCCAGTCGTCGATGCTCCGCAGCGGACGCGGTTCCCAATTGCCGCCGCGAATGGAATCGCCTTTTGCATTGCCCCCGCGAAACCAATTGCGTCCGGCGACCAAGTCGGTGTGTCCGTCGCCGTCGATGTCGCCGGCCGCGATGCCTTCGTTGGCATCCAGCGTCAGCATCCGCGTGGTGAACGAAATCGATGGCTGATCGGCAAACGCCGATCCGAACAAACAACATCCCGCGCCGGCGGCGATGGTAAAGAATCGGTGGCAAAGCGAGCGCACAGGCAGGATATGCATGGATGAAACCTGATGGAGGAACAGAAGGCGAAGCGACTCAAGCTGAAAAGAAGTCCGGCCGTGCGGCATGACGCTCGCGATGACGCGTAAACTTTACCCGATCGTTCCAGCCGCCGCGTGGGACCGACATTTGCTTCCGTAAACAGCAAAGCGGACTATGGCGGATCGCCGTCAGACGCCATCATTGTAGCTGCTTGATGGGCCGGCAAAGGGTTGCCAGCCACTCGCGGAAACCAATCCCTCTTTTATTGAAGCTCGAGCCTGCTTTGGAAATCTCGACTGACAACGACTTGCTGTATCTGGAAGACATGCAAGTCGGCGATCGATGGCTGAGCCAATGGCGCGAAATTAGCGCCGATGACGTGGCCGATTTCGCGGCGCTGACCGGCGACCACGACCCACTTCACACGCCCACGGGCTCGGGGTCACCGTTCGGCGAACCGGTCGCCCATGGGCTATTGGGCTTGAGCGTGCTGGCGGGACTTAGCAGCAGCCGACCTAACGTCGCGACACTGGCCTTGGTCGGCCTTTCGGATTGGCAATTCGAGGCTCCGATCTTCTTCGGCGACCGCGTCCAAGTCGTTACGGAAGTCGAAAAGATCGACCAGCACGGCCGCCGAGCCGGCCGAGTGACGTGGATTCGCCAATTGCAGAACCAGCATGGCAAAGTCGTCCAGCGCGGCCGGTTCGTGTCGCTGGTCGCAACGAAAGCGCGAGCCCGACGTCTTTCAAGTCAGGAAGATCTATCCAATCAAGAAGAATCGACCAGCCGCGGAACTTTGCCAGCGAGGTAATTGGGCCAGCGAGGTAACTGGCCAGCGAGGTAACTGGGCCAGCGACGTCACTGGGAAGAGCGCCGAGTTTGGCACGTTGTAGGTCGCGTGTTAGCTGCAAGACGGCGGCGATGCCATCGCGTCGCGGCTTTCAAAACAATCCACTAACAACTACTTCATTCTCACCCGGCACAAAAAGTCATCCGCGGTGATGTAAAGCGTTTTCGCGTCGGTGTCGAACGTGCAGTTGCTGGTTCGGCGGTCGGTGATGATTCGGCCCAGCAGTTTCCCATCAGGCTGCATGACGTAGATGCCGCCGGGACCGCTGCCGAAGATCGTGCCGTCGGGGTGGACCGCCATGCCGTCGGGGCCACCCGGCAACTCTTTCATGAATTCGGATGCGTTCGCGATCACGACGCCTTCGCCGACCGACTTGTCATCCTTGATCGGAAATGACATCCAGACTGGCAGCTCCGAATCGCTTTGCGCGACGTACAACGTCTTTTGATCCGGCGACAAACCGATGCCGTTGGGCCGCGTCAATTGCTTGGTCAGCAGCGACAGCTTGCCGTCGGGGGCCAACCGAAAGACGCCACAGAAATCGAGTTCACGGCGAGGATCAACGGCTCGCTCGGGCAATCCGTACGGCGGATCGGTGAAGTACAAATGCCCCGCCGAATCGAACACCAAATCGTTGGGGCTGTTCAAGCGTCGGCCTTGGAACGAATCGACCAGCGTCCGCTTTCCGCCGCCGCGGGTCAGCACCGAGATCCGGCGATCGCCGTGCTCGCAAGCCGTCAGCCGGCCCAATCGATCCAGCACCAAGCCGTTGCTGCCCGGTTCCAATCCGTAGAACGTCACGCCCGTGTATCCGCTCGGCTGCATGTACAGGTCGACGCCGTCGGTTTCGCTCCACCGATAAATGCTGTTGCGCGGTATGTCTGAAAACAGCAGGTGGCCGTCTCCTTTTTCGGCCCCCGCATTGTCCTTCACCCACACCGGGCCTTCGACCCAAGTGAATCCTGCGGCAAGCACTTCGATCTTGGCGTCTTCACCGACGTACTTGTCCAGCCCCGCGTCACGGCGATCGATCCGCCCGATCGTCTCGGGCGTTTGAGCAAGTAGGTCTCCGGTAAATAGGTTTCCGGCGAACAGGACGACGAGGGCGAGCGAAAGAAGACGCATGATGGTGGCACGGATTGGCGGGAGGAAACCAAAACTAAATCGCCCCCAATTGTACTCGTAGACCTGCGGCTCCGCCCGCAGGATTCCTGCGCTTCCTGCGGGCGGAGCCGCAGGTCTACGAGGGGACGTTTAGCACTCGGTGACCAACGACTGACGTAGCGACTGACGTAACGACTGACGTAGCTGATCCCGCCAGGGTTCAGGATCCGCTTGTCCAGGGTTCAGGATCCCGCCAGGGTTCAGGGTGGACTGAACCCTGGCGGGATCAGCTACGTTCGATCCGCCACTTCATGATGACGCGATGCTTACGTTCCGCGTTCGTTCCCGTACCAGCGAATCTGCATCCGGTCGCAGTACCGATAGCCCATCGAATCCGACCATGGCCGAAGCCACCGGGCCGCCGCATCCATCTGCTCCGCCGTGACCCCCTGCGGCATGATCCAAACCGTGTCCGTGGACACGCCCAGCCGCCGCGCGACTTCGTTGACCTCGTCGAAATCATCCGCCGAGTCGACGACGAACTTGACTTGGCATTGAACCGCTCGAGCGATCAGCCGCCGCATCACCTCGATCGGCATCCGCCGCTGCTGGTGAAGTTCGGCCCAGCGCGGATGGTCGGCCGCGACGGGAGCGCTGGCGTTCAGCTTCGGCGACAGCGACAGCAGGTCGCACGGCACGTCGCGATCGATCGTCCCGGCGGTCTCGATTGTGATGTGATAACCGCCGGCATGAAGTTGCCCGCACAGCGTTTCGATCGCGTCGGGCAACATCGGCTCGCCGCCGGTCAGCACCACGTGCCGGACGCCGGAGGCATCGATCGCGGACATGATTTCGGCGATCGTTTGCCGGCCGCCCTCGGGCTTCCAACTCGCGTACGGCGTGTCGCAGAACCAGCACCGCAAATTACAGCCGCTGGTCCGCACAAAAAAGCTCTCCACGCCCGTCAGCTCGCCCTCGCCTTGAAGGCTGACGAAGGTTTCCGAGATCCGCAGCGCGTCGGTCCCCCTGGTCGGTCCGCCGATGTCGTGCGAGAATTCCGGTTGATCCTTGATAGCCATTGAACGTGAGACGTCAAAATTGAGTAGCGCAGAAAATTTTCGGCAAATCCTGGAGGTCTTCGAGAACCCCAGCCCCACGCGAAATTTTACCATCGAACACCACTGTCCCGAGTTCACGTCGGTGTGCCCCAAGACGGGCCAACCGGACTACGGAACGATCGTGTTTAGCTATGTGCCGGATGAAGTGTGCGTCGAGCTGAAGAGCTTGAAGATGTATCTGCAAGCGTTTCGCAACGAGGGCATCTTTTACGAACAGGTCACCAACCGAATCATGGACGACTTCCTGGCCGTCGTAAAGCCGCGAAGTGCCAGCGTCGAAAGCCGCTGGACCCCACGCGGCGGCCTGCACAGCAATATCATCGTGCGCTACCCCGAGCACTAAACGCGACAACGTAGGTCCGCCACGCCGTGGCGGAGCATCCGACGAACGAACCGCATCGCGGTTCGGCCCCGCCACGGCGTGTCAGGGCTACGATTCCAGTCTCCGAGCTCCAAGTTCCTTTCTTCAAGCTAACCCCCATGCCACCGATTCTCCTTTCCGGCTTTGCCGACGAAGCCGCCAACGAAAAGTTGGCCGTCCAGCAGTACAGCGCCTTCGCGGCTTGCGGGCTTCGCTATTACAGCATTCGTTTCATCGACGCCGGCGAAGGCATCAAGAATGTGATGGGTTTGTCCGACGCCGAGATTAACCACTTGGTCAAGATGCAGCAAGATTATGGCCTGCGGGTCAGCAGCATCGGGTCGCCGATCGGCAAGGTCAAGTTGAAGGACGTCGACGACGGCACGGGCAACAAATTCATTCCGTTCCAGAAGTACTTGGCCGAGGACGTGGCGACGGCGTGCGATCGAGCCGAAGCGTTCGGCGCAAAACTGCTTCGCGGATTCGCGTTCTATCACCCCAAGGGCACCGACCCGAACCAGCACATCGATCAAGTCGCCGACCAGCTCGGCCAAATCGCCGAAGCCTGTGACGCTCGCGGATTGACGTTCGGTTTGGAAGTCGAAGCGAACCTGGTCGGCCAGACCGGCGAGCTGCTTCGCGACATCGCCGCCAAGGTCAACCATCCCGCGATGTTGACCATCTTTGACGCAGCCAACATCGTCACGCAAGGATTCACGGCCGACGAAACGTACGGTCAATACTTGGCGATGAAACCGTCGCTGGGTTGGTTGCACATCAAGGACTATCACGACCCGTCGCCGACCGGCCGGATCGATCACGTCGACGAAGCAAGCCTTGCAAACTTTGTCCCCGCCGACATGGGCGACAGCGGCCACGAAGCGATCCTTCGCGATCTGAAATCGTTCTTGCCGGAACTGCATTCGCGGATGACCGCGCGAGGAGCCGACGGGGTGTTCATGGACTTGGAACCGCACGTCAAGGGTGGCGGCCAATTCGGCGGCTTCAGCGGCCCGGACGGCTTCGGCGTCGCGATGCGTGGTCTGTGCCGAGTGCTCGATTATGTCGGCATCGATTATAGCCTGCGAACGTTCGACGACATCAAAAAGTCATGACCGGCAAGTCCGCCGAATCGGGCGATCGTTTGACTCAATTGGAAATTCAATTGGCCCATGTTCAACGCCTGTACGAACAACTCAACGAAGTCGTCACCGAAGAAGCAATGCGAGCGGACAAGCTGCAACGCAAAGTCGACGCGCTGACGATGCAGCTAAAAGACATCAAGCAAAAGTCCACCGAACCGACCGGCGACCCGCGTGAAGAAAAGCCGCCGCATTATTAGGGAAAAGGGAAAAGGTGACAGGTGACAGGTAACAGGGAACAGGTGACAGTTCCCGTCGGACAGCCGCGTAGCGGCGATATAGGAATAGCCAGGGGCGGAAGCCCCTGGAAGATTCGCGACAAAACAAAACCAGCCGCGTAGCGGCGACACAGGTTCCCAATCGGCCCCGGCTGTGTCGCCGCTACGCGGCTGGTGTTCTTTGGGGACCGTCGGTCCAGGGGCTTCCGCCCCTGGCTATTCCTATGTCGCCGCTACGCGGCTATCGGATTTACACCTGTTACCTGTTACCTGCCACCTGTTCCCTACTTCCTACTTCCTACTTCCTACTTCCTGTCCACCATGAACGTGCCGTTGTCGGCGACGTCGAACAGGGGGCGACAGTAGCGGCCGCAGCCGGTCGGGCCGCCGGGGCGATAGACCAGACCCAGCGAAATGTTCCAGCCTTCTTCGCGATGGTCAAAGCCGCGTGTGTCATCGGGAATCAGGTACGTCGCACCGGTCGACAACATCAGTTTCTGACGCAGCGGCAAGTTCAACGACGCGCCCAAGATCGTGTCGCTGTTGCCGGTCCAACCGCCGAACGCCGACCAGTCGCCCGAACCGGCCAACAACCTTCGATAAAAAATTCGGTATTGGTCCGTCGATTCAAATGCGATGTTCCCGCGGATCGTTGTGCCCGCTGGCGTTTGAAGGAACGTGTCGGAATTGTCGTCTGACAGTGCGAACATCGTTTGCAATCCGAACGTGTGGCAATCGTTGGTCTTCCATGACAGCTCGCCGCGAATTTGAGTCAGGTCGCCTTGGAAGTACCAATCGTCGGATTGGTAATCGATGACCGCACCGTACTGCAGCCCGTAATCGACTCGGCGGAACAAGCCGCCCGTGACGAAGACTTGGTGACGCGTGTCATCGGTGAATTCGGATCCGTCGAGATTGCTTTGCGTCGCGCGAGCCCCAAGTTGGGCGGCCAAGTCCCAGCCGAAGAGTCGTTTCAGCGAACGACCTTCGTTGAAGCCTTGATAGAAGCCAAAGCTGCCCGAGCCGCTACGTGAGTTCGGTGTCGCCGGCGTGGTGCTGGCGAAACTGAGCGGTCCTTGGAAACTTTGCACGCCGGCGAAGAACTCAAAGCGATTCCAATTCACGCGAAGCAGCGGAAAGAAAACGGGAATGCTGTTCACGCCGCCACAGCACGCGTCGCACTCGCACTCGCCGTACATCTCCATGCCGCACGTCGGCTCGCCAATCCGCAACGATCCCAGTCGCGAACCCAGCATCGATTCGGCTCCGCAAGATGCTTCGCCGCAACCGAGGCAGCCTTCGACACCGCAGCTCGCTTCGATGCCGCACGCCGATTCGATGCCGCAAGTGGGGCCCGAATCGCAATCGCACACCGATCCGCAATTTCCATCGCAACCGCTGTCGAAAAAGCCGACTTGTTGAACGTTTCGGACCTTACCGCGAACTAAGGAACCGTCCAGCGGACGTTCGGGCATTTCGGAACGCAGTTTCCCGTGCGCGGCCTGCTGGACCATCGACACGCGCTGTTGTTTGGGTGCCGGACGAAGCTGGTTTTGCTGGGCCTGGGTTAACCCGGCATGCGTCGCCGCGATCAGCAGCGCCGCGACAACTTGAAAACAGGCTGCCGTCTTGCGTCGACGTGTTCGGCCAGGCGTTATCATATCTTCCGTCTCGATAAGCGTTCGCGATCCATTCCTTCTTCAACTTCGGCTCGATACAACCGTCATGATTAGAAAAATTTGCGCAATCGTTACTTCTTATCGGGCCGCTGTTTCACGCCAAGTGTTTCTGGCAATAGCGATCGCGGGAATCGTATCGGCGGAAGACGCCGCCAAGTATCCGATCGCGATCGCGGTCGATGGGGACAGGATCGATGGGGACAGTGCCGCCTACGTCGTCGACTTGGACTTACCCGGCGTTTGGAAATTGTCCGGCGTCGATCAACCGATGGACCAAGCCAGCCTGTTTGTCCGTGGATCGAACCTGCTTCGCAAGCCGATGAATCGTCCTCGCTGCATCGCGATCGACCCCCGCGGCGGCGTCTTCGTCGGCGACTCGGCGACTCGCGAGATCTATCGCATCGAAGCGGCCGACGCCGAGCCCGTGCCGATGACCGACGGCAAGGTCGGCGTGCCGATGGCGTTGTGCGTGGATAAGGCGGGCGAGTTCGTCTACGTCGGTGACGCGGAAAAGCGGGCGACGTTTAAGATTCCAATCGCTGGTGGAGTGCCCGAGCTTGTCGCGCGAGTGAACGCGCGAGGTCTATCGTTTGACGACGACGGAAAACTGTGGGCGGTCACGCCGGATGATCCGGCGGTGGTGACGATGGATGTGACCACCGGCGACGTGACGCCGATCGTGAACGGCCGCCCGTTCGATTACGCCAATGGCCTGGTCTGGTCAGCCGGCAAAGCGTTCGTCACCGACGGTTACGCTCACGCGATCCACGAAGTCACGGCTGACGGGAAGACATCGATTTTTAAGCAAGGCGACAAACTGGTCGGCCCGGTCGGAATCGTGGCGGACGAAAAGACCGTCACGATCGTCGATCCGAAGACGAAACAGGTCGTCAGCTTCAAGCGCTGAACGACGTCGCCCTGACACGCTATGGCAGGGCCGAACAGCTTTGCTGGTCGGCACTCGATGCAACGCTCCGCCACGACGTCGCCCTGACACGCCGTGGCAGGGCCGAACAGCTTTGCTGTTCGGCAACTCGATGCAACGCTCCGCCACGGCGTGGCGGACCTACTTCTTTCGCAGCCTATTGAGATCGCCTTCGACGGATTCGCGTTGCTTGATCAAGTCGTTCAGGCTGTTGCGTTCGTTTTGGACGACGTCTTCGGGGGCTCTTGAGACGAAGCTTTCGTTGTTCAGCTTTTGCTGCTTACCGGTGATCTGCTTGACCAAGTTGTCCAGCAGTTTTTCCAGCCGCGACAGTTCGGCCTCGACGTCGATGAACTTTTCCAAGTCGACGTGAACTTCGATCTCCAGCGACGGGATCGCCAGCGGCGCGTCGGTCTCGAACGGTTTCGCGTCCGGGCCGATCGCGATCACTTCGGCACCCGCGAGGCCTTCGAGATACGCTCGCATCGGTTCCAACAATTCTTGCGACGAAGCCGTGCATTGCACCGAGATGGGAAGCGTTTCCCGCGGCGCAATGTTTTGGCTCGCGCGAATCTTTCGCACCGCGCCGACGACTTCTTGAAATTCCGCGAACTGGCGTTCAATCGATTCGTCGTGGTGACTGGCGATCGCTTCAGGCCACGACGCCGTCATCACGAACTCGCCGGCCTTCGTCGGCGTCAGTCCACGCTCGGGCGCGACCTCGTTCAGGTATCCCCAGATCGATTCGGTCACGAACGGCATCGTCGGATGCAGCAATCGCAACAACGTGTCTAGTCCATGTGCCATGACGGCTTGGGTCAGTGCGCGTTGATTGTCGTCGGCCAAACGCGGCTTAGCGATTTCGACGTAGAAGCTGCAAAACTCGTCCCACGCAAAGTCGTAAAGCACACGCGAGTTTTCGGCGTAGCGATAGTGATCGACGCCTTCGGTGACTTGCTGCGTCACCGTCGCCAACCGCGACAGCAACCACTTGTCCTCCAGCGGCAGCGTGTCCACGTCGATCGTTTGCGGCGTGTAGCCTTCCATGTTCATCAGCGCGAACCGGGCGGCGTTCCACAACTTGTTGACGAAGTTTCGCGCCGTCTCGAATCGTTCGCTGACCACCGCCGCTTTGGGCAGCGCTTTGTCGGCCGCCGTCTCGGCCCACTGGGTCGACGAGACCGCTTTGCACTGCGGGCATTCGATCGTCGGCAGGCTGCGATTTTTCTTCGTCTGATCGATTAGCTTTTCGCACGACGGACATTCGTACTGGACCGGCATCCGAACGTCTTGCGTGTCGGTGGCCAATCGTGCCAGCCCGAACCGCAGCGCGTCGGGACCGAACTTATCGATCACGTCGTTCGGGTCGACGCCGTTGCCCTTGATCTTGGACATGGTTTCGCCAAGCCCGTCCAAAATCTTCGGGTGGATGAAGACTTCGCGGAACGGAATCACGCCCAAGATTGTTCCAGCTCATCAGCACCATCCGCGCCACCCACAACGTGATGATGTCGCGCGACGTGATCAGCGTGCTGGTCGGATAAAAGTATTCCAGCTCGGCGGTCTTCTCGGGCCAGCCCAGCGTGCTGTGCGGCCACAGCGCCGAACTGAACCATGTGTCCAAGACGTCGGGGTCGCGGGTCAGCCCGAGTGCTTCGATCGCGGCTTCGCGAGGGTCCGCTTCGGTCTTCAAACACACCAGCACCGCGAGTGTTCCGTCGTCGCTTTCGTCGACCTGATGCCGCGGCCGAATCGGCGTCGTCGCCGATGATCGCGGACAGTTTTTTGACGATCGCGTCGGCTTCGTCCTTCGACAATCCGGTCGCCGACCAGATCGGAATTTGATGACCCCACCAAAGCTGACGGCTGACCGGCCAGTCGCGTTTTTCGCCCAGCCAATCGAGATAGCCTTTGCGATATCGTTCGGGAAAAATCTTGACGTCTTCGTCACGCACCGCTCGCATCGCCGACTCGGCCAGTTCGTCCATTTTGACGAACCACTGATCGGCCAGGTAAGGCTCGATTGGTGTCTTGCTGCGATCGCTGTGCGGCAATTCGATGTCG
The DNA here is from genome assembly GCA_963836865.1 of Pirellulaceae bacterium. GTDB lineage: Bacteria > Planctomycetota > Planctomycetia > Pirellulales > Pirellulaceae > Rubripirellula. The sequence goes on from CAWILC010000010.1 coordinate 126,893, forward strand.
CGATCTTCGATGTCACCCATCAACTCGGCGGCTTCCAAGTCTTCGACGACGGCCTTGCGAGCGTTGGGAATCGTTAGGCCTTCGTACTTGCCCGCTTCCGCGTTCAGCGTTCCGTCGGGGTTCAAGATATTGATCATCGGCAGGCCGACTCGTTTGCCGACTTCGTAGTCGTTCGGGTCGTGGGCGGGCGTGATCTTGACGCAGCCCGATCCGAGTTCCGGCTTGGCCCAGGGTCGGCGACAAGCGGAATCGTGCGAGTCGTCAGCGGCAGTTGCAGCATCCGTCCGTCGGCGGCCATGTCGCGCAAGCGGATCAATCCGGGCAGCATCGCGGCACGACGTGGCGGCGAGTTCGTCGATTTGCTTTTGCACGTCCGGCTCTTCTTTCGCCGTCGCTTCATCGAGTTTTGTTTGCAAGTCGGCGGCGACTTTGTCGAACGCCTTCTCCGGGTCCGGATGAACGGCGACGGCGGTATCACCCAGCATTGTTTCGGGCCGCGTCGTCGCGATCTCGACTCGCGTCGGTTCGCCGTCCTTCGGATCGATGACTGGATAATAGAAGTGATAGAAGTGACCCTTCTTGGTCACGTTTTCGACTTCGTCGTTCGACACGGCCGTTTGCAGGAACGTGTCCCAATTGACCAGCCGCTTGCCGCGGTAGATCAGTGCTTTGCCGAACAGGTCAAAGAACGTCGCACGAACCGCAGTGGCACAACGATCGTCCAGTGTGAAGCGAACGCGTTCCCAATCGCAACTGCAGCCCATCCGTTTCAGTTGGCCCAGGATGCGGGCTTCGTATTGATCCTTCCACGCCCAAATCCGCTTGACCAATTCTTCGCGGCCGAGGTCGTGCCGCGTCAGGTTTTCGTTTTCTTTCAAGCGACGTTCGACAACGGCTTGCGTCGCGATGCCGGCGTGGTCAGTGCCGGGCATCCACAACGCTTCGTAACCCTGCATTCGTTTGGTGCGGATGACGATGTCTTGCAGCGTGTTGTTCAACCCGTGACCCAGGTGCAACGCGCCGGTGACGTTGGGCGGCGGAATGACGATCGTGAACGGCGGCTTGCCCGTGCCCGCTTCGGCGTGCGCGCATCCGGCCGCATCCCAAGCCGTGGCAATCCGCGTGGCCTCGTCGGCGTGTTCAAATCGTGTGGGAATCATGGCGGGGGAGGAGGTTTTAGGTGTTAGGTATTAGGGAAATACTCGTTCCCAGGCTCCGCCTGGGAACGGGATGTCTTCAAGGCTCTGCCTCTTTCGATCGCGTTACGAGAGGCGGAGCCTCCAAGGCAGTGGGTTCCCAGGCGGAGCCTAGGAACAAGGTGGGGCGGAGGTATTGGGTATTTGATGTAAGGAGTTAGGGAAATACTCGTTCCCAGGCTCCGCCTGGGAACGGGATGTCTTCGAGGCTCTGCCTCTTTCGATTGCGTTACGAGAGGCGGAGCCTCCAAGGCAGTGTGTTCCCAGGCGGAGCCTGGGAATAAGGTGGGGCGGAGGTATTGGGTATTTGATGTAAGGTGTTGGGGAAATACCCGTTCCCAGGCTCCGCCTGGGAACGGGATGTCTTCGAGGCTCTGCCTCTTTCGATTGCGTTACGAGAGGCGGAGCCTCCAAGGCAGTGTGTTCCCAGGCGGAGCCTGGGAACAAGGTGGGGGCGTCTTTCCTAACACCTAAAACCTGTAACCTATTCCCTACTTATGCAGCTTGTACTCGACCGCATCCGTCAGGGCTTGCCAGCTTGCCGCGATGATGTTGTCGCTGACGCCGATCGTGCCCCACGTTTCCTTGTCATCGCCGCTTTCGATGTTCACTCGGATCGACGCCGCCGTGCCGGTGCTGGAATCGACGACGCGGACTTTGTAATCGATCAAGTGCATGTCGTTCAAACAGGGGTAGGCACCGGAGAGTGCTTTGCGAAGGGCCGCGTCGAGCGCGTTGACCGGGCCGGCGCCTTCGGCCGCGTCGAACCAAAGTTCATCGCCGACCTTCAGTTTGATGATTGCTTCGGCGAACGTGACACCGTTCGCAAAGTCGCGATCGCCGGCGACGACGCGATACTTGATCGGCGTGAAATGCTCAGTGAAGGTGTCCGACACCTTTTTGATCAGCAAGTCGAACAACGCGCCCGCGTTCTCGAATTGGTAACCCTTGTTTTCCAGCCGCACGACTTCGGCCAAGATGCGGTCCATCAAAGCCTTGTCGTCCTGGATGTTGTGCTTGGTCGCCACCGCCACGATGTTCGATCGGCCCGACAGTTCGCTGACCAGGATCCGGCGTTCGTTGCCGACCAGCGCCGGATCGATGTGCTCGTAAGTCTTGGCCGCTTTGTTGATCGCGTGGACGTGCATGCCGCCCTTGTGCGCGAACGCGCTCTGGCCGACAAACGCTTGTGTCCCGCGCCACTGCAGGTTCGCGGTTTCGTAGACGTAACGCGACAACTCCGTCAGGTGCTTCAAGTCGCGACCACCCAAAACTCGATAGCCCTTTTTCTTCAGTGCCAAATTCGCCATCACCGAGATCAAGTCCGCGTTGCCGCATCGTTCGCCGATGCCGTTGATCGTGCCTTGAACCTGCACGGCGCCCGCGTCGACGGCGGCCAGCGAATTGGCGACCGCCAGTTCGCCATCGTTGTGAGTGTGGATGCCGATTTGGACCTTCGCAAAATCCTTCGTGCCTTCGATCGCCGCCGCGGTGACTTCGGCGATCCGTTCGGGCAGCGTCCCGCCGTTGGTATCGCACAGCACCAAGTGAGTCGCGCCAGCACCGGCGGCCGCGCGGAGCGTTTCGATCGCGTACTCGGGGTTGGCCGCGTAACCATCAAAAAAGTGTTCGGCGTCGTAGATGACGTCGGAATTGCGGCCCAAGAATTCCGCACTCTCGCCGATCATCGCCAGGTTCTCGTCCAACGTCACGCCCAGCACGTCGGTGGCGTGGTAGTCCCACGTCTTTCCGACAAGCGTGATGCAGGGCGTCTGAGCGGCGACGAGCGCCTTCATGCCGGGATCGTCCTCGGCCTTCATCGATCGACGCCGCGTCATGCCGAAGGCGCAGATTTTCGATTCGCCGAGGTCGTCCTTGCGGATCTGTTGGAAGAAGGCGACGTCCTTTTCGTTCGACAGCGGATAGCCGCCCTCGATGTAGTCGACGCCGATCTCAGCCAACCGGCGAGCGATGTTCAGTTTGTCTTGCAGCGAAAAGCTGACGCCTTCGCCTTGCGATCCGTCGCGCAAGGTCGTGTCGTAGATCTGGACAGTTCTTGTCTGACCTGGTTGAGGAACAGGGACGTTTTTGGCGGTCATCAAGGTCGGTTCCGAAAAGGAGTGGTCCGCTGGCCTTTGGAGCTCGACAGGATACGAAAAAACCCCCGCAAGCCCATGTGGCCTCGGGGGTGAAGGTGGCGTTTCATTCGATTGATTCAGCAATCCAGCCGTTCATCCCACGTCAGCCTCGGCAAATGATGCCGATGACGCAGGGAATAATCGAGGGGGCAGCGGATGCCCGGAAAGTCGAATCGTTCATGCAACAAAGGATACGAACGCGGCGCCGCGTGTCAATGCGGCGGGGGTTTCGTCGAGCGACAAGACCAGCGTCGATACGAACGTCGGTGCCAGCATCGATTGTCGCCGCATTTTCCGTGCGATAGCCTGACGGAACGCGAAAATCGTGATTCGACGGTTCGCTCCCTTTTCAAAACCCTCCCGCCAGCGAAACACTATGCCCCGCAGTCTCGCAATCGTAGCTTTCCTAGTTCTTCTTGCCTGTCCCCTCGCGACCCTCTCCAACGCCCAAACCCAATCTCCCAACGCCATGCAAATCAAAACGGATCCTTTCGGTACGACGCCCGACGGCGACGAAGTGACGCGGTTCACGCTGGTCAACTCAAGCGGTCACAGCGTCCAGGTCATGAACTGGGGCGCGACGCTGATGGACGTCAACGTGCCCGATCGCGACGGCAAGGTCGCAAACGTGAACCTGGGGTTCGACTCGCTGCCGCCCTACCTAAGTGGTCATCCGTACTTTGGCAGCACCGTCGGCCGGTTTTGCAATCGGATCGAGAACGGAAAGTTTTCGATCGACGGCGTCGACTATCAGATCACGACGAACCTGGGCAAGCACACGCTGCACGGCGGCAAGACAAATTTCACCTACCAGTTTTGGGACGCGAAAACGATCGAGCAGAAAGATCACGTCGGCGTGACGTTCACGCTTCGCGATCCAGACGGCCGCGAGGGCTTCCCCGGCAACGTCGACGCGGTGGTGACTTACAAGTGGAACGATGCCGACGAATTGACGATCGAATTCGTCGCCACGACCGACAAGGCGACGCACTTGAATCTGACCAACCACAGCTACTGGAACTTGGCGGGAGCCGGTTCCGGCACGGCGATGGATCACGTTGCCGTCATCATGGCGGATCAGATTTTGGACGTCGACGACGACTTGATTCCGACGGGCAAGTTGAACGACGTCGGCGGAACGGTTTTTGACTTTCGCCAGCCGACGACATTTGGCAAACGAGTCGACCAGTTGCCGGCGACCAAGGGCTACGACCACTGCTACGTCGTTCGCGGGGACGCGGGGACGCTTCGCATGGCGGCAAAGGTGACCGACCCGGCGTCGGGACGAACGCTGGAAATCGAAACGACACAGCCCGGAATGCAGCTTTACACCGCGAACCATTTGCCGGGCAATGAAAAGTCAGCAGGGGCGAGCGGTCATGATGCGTTCTGTTTGGAGACCCAGCATTTCCCGAACGCTCCCAACCGCCCATCATTCGTGACGACGTTGGTCCAGCCGGGGGAAACGCTCCGAGAAACAACCGTGCATCGGTTTGGGGCCGAATAGGAGCGACTAAAGCGATTGGAGCGCCCAGAGCGACGAGAGCAACACAAAAAAAAACGGCTCGGGTTTTTGTGCCCCAACCAAACATCTCGAAAGACTTTTTGACTGGAAAAACCCAAGCCGCGGGAACTTCAGAGCGGTCCGATGATCAGGTGCCCCACACCAAACATACGATCGCGCCCTGATCTTTTACGTCGGCAAGGGCAGACAAATTTCTCCGCTTAAACCGGAAAGTTTGCGGGCGAACGCACTACCTTAGAAGAGTATTCAATCGGGGGAGATACAAAATTTCATCAGGGTTTCCCACTCTGAAAATTGGACTATTTCGAGCTCTTTAAGATCCGCCGGCCGTCGAAAGGCCTGCTCGCAGCGATCCGTAAAGGTATCGAAATCCCCGTAAGCGGTTCCGAGGTGCGACTGCAGTGCGATTAGGACCGGATGCACTCCGACTCGTCGAAACCAGTACTTCGCATTCGAGTAGTCGCGTTCGCGTCGGTGCATGATGCCGTGCCAAAAACTGCCTTCGGGCGAGTCGTCCGACTGGCTGATCCGGTGGCTGGCTTCCAGGTCCCCCGCCAGCAGCCACAAACCCGCTCGGCACGTCGCGTCCGCGTGAGCCAAACGCGGGGTCGCGAACGGCTGCTGACGGCTTAGCATCTCGGCAAGCACCGGGTCGTGCGGACCGTCGCCGAGTCCGGGCAGCGGCGCGGCGGTGATCGCGGCGACCCAGTCGTCGCCCAAGCGTGCAAATGCCGGTGCGTTGCGAAGGTCGATCGTTGGCATCGGTTTGATCGTGCGAGAGGTGGGTCGAATGGCGTGCGAAAGGTGGCCGAAGCCTACCGACCTGGCGGCGTGCTTGCTAGACTTCATCGCCGATGCCCGCGTGCGGGCGACTGCTCTCTCCTTCCGATCCCTTTTGTTGACGATCTCGATGACCACCGGCGACCACCCGGCTTCCGAAACGGAAACCCAAGCTTCAAATCCGGAACATTTATCTGCGACCGACACCGCGGAGGTCTCCGGAGACATCGCGGCGACGCCGCCGCAATCCGAGACGACACCATCGGCCGCCAAGCCCGCTGGGCCGCTTGCAAAGGTCGCCCGCCCGGCTCCGCTGGCCGCGCGCGGCGCGGGAATGGCCAAGCCGGCTTCCCCCAGCGTATCGCCGGAACAGCTCGCCAAACAAGCCGCCAAGAAACCGAAGAAGCAAAAGGCACCGTTGCCACGCATGGGCGGCGAACGTCAAAAAGAATCCTCCGGGGCAACCACTGGCAGCGTAACCACTGGTAACACCGCCGAACCTGACTCCGGTGCAACGGCTGGTTACAGCACCACCGGCGAGAACGCGGAACAGACGCCGCGGCCTAAGACGGCCGCCCGCGTGGCGCTGCCGAACATGCGGATGAAGTTGTCGGACGACTTGCAAGCCGAACTCGATGCGGAACTTGCCGCCGCCGATGTCGAAGCGATGTTGTCCGGCCCGGCCGGAATGCCCGACCGCAAAGAACCGTTGGCCGAGGGCACGCGTGTCCAAGGCGTCGTTCTGAAAGTGTTGACCGACCATGTCTTCATCGCCTTGGGCGGTCCCGACGAAGGCATGGTGCCGTTCGTTCAATTCAAAGAAGAACCCGCGATCGGTTCGCAAGTCGAAGTCATCGTTCACTCGTTCAGCAATGCTGATGGCGTTTACAACCTGGGCCTACCCGGCGAAGCGGTCGACGTTTCGGATTGGGAAGACATCGAAGAGGGCAGCGTCGTCGAAGCGACCGTGACGGGCGCCAACGCGGGCGGCTTGGAATGCAAGGTCGGCGGCGTCCGCGGCTTTATCCCGATCAGCCAAATCGCGGATTACCGCGTCGAAGACACCAGCGAATTCGTTGACCAAAAATTCCTTTGCGTCGTCAACGAAGCCAACGCCCGCCGTGGCAACTTGGTGTTGTCGCGACGTGCGATCCTAGAACGCGAACGCGAAGAAAAGCGAAAAGAACAGCTCGCCAAAATCGAACCCGGCCACATCCTGGACGGCATCGTGCGAAGCATCAAAGACTTCGGCGCGTTTGTCGACTTGGGCGGGCTGGATGGGCTGATCCACATCAGCAAGATCTCTTGGGATCGTGTCGGCCACCCCAGTGAAGTCGTCGAAGTGGGCCAACAGGTCAAAGTCCAAATTGACAAGGTCGACAAGGAAACCGGCAAGATCGGCTTGTCGCTGCGTGACACGCAAGAAAATCCGTGGGACACCGCCGAGGCCGAGTTCGCACCGGGCTCGATCCACAAGGGCACCATCACTCGCATCGCCGCGTTCGGCTGCTTCGTCAAACTCGGTCCCGGCGTCGAAGGCTTGGTCCACATCAGCGAACTTGCCAATCACCGGGTCACACGAGTCGATGCGTTCGTCAGCGAAGGCCAAGAGGTCGACGTGAAGGTGTTGACCTTCGATCGCGATTCGCAAAAGGTCGCGCTGTCGATCAAGCAAACCCAAGCCGCGCCGGTCGACACGTCGAAGAAGGTAGAAGAGGAAGTCGAAGAGACGCGCGAGGTTGCCGTTCAACCGATGCACGACGGCCCGCTTAAAGGAGGCAACAACACGGCCAGCGGCGGCGAGAAATTCGGCCTGCGTTGGTAGGCACCAAGTGAACAACCAGTGGCGTAGGCTTCCAACTTGCGGTCGACGCTACCAAACGACGACGAATCAAAAACAGCCGCCCCGTAAACGGGACGGCTGTTTGCGTTTGCACTCGGTGAACAACAACTGGCGTAGCTGATTCCGCCAGGGTTCAGACCGGACTGAACCCTGGCGGGATCAGCTACGGTAAATCCTTCACTTCCTGGTCACGCGATGCTCGGAGGATGACGGCAAGGAATCGGAACGGATGGAACTTACTCGGGGGAGCGTCTACTCGGGACGACCGCCGCGTCCGCCGCGTCCGCCGCGATCACCACCTCGATCACCACCTCGATCACCTCGGTCGCCGCCTCGTCCACCGCGGCCCATCGCGCCTTCGGGCATGTCGAACTTCTCGCCCTTCATTTCGGCGAACTTGGCTTGTTGATCGGACGATAGCACGGCCACGATCTTGGCTTCCATCTCTTCCCGAACCTTCGCAAAATCCGCACGTCGATCACCGCCTTCGCCGCCCTGGCCACGGTTGGCAAACATTTCTTGCATCTTGGTCATCATTTCTTCTCGCAACGAGTCGCGGACTTCATCGAGCTCTTTCTTTTGTGCTTCCGTGATCCCAAGTGCTTCGGCGACTTCGGGATCGTTCAGAGCCTGTGCCCCACGAAGTTGCAAAACGATTTCGCTCAGCCGTTCGGTTTGCTCGGGGAACAAAACTTCTTCCAATTTCTCTTTTAACTCGGCTGAGTTCTTGGCCGCTTCGTCACGCATTTTTTGGAAGAACTTCTCGCGTTCTTCTTCGCTCATTTCGCGAAAATTCATGCCTTCCGGACGCGAGGGACGCATTTGTTCGGCGAGCTTCGTGAGAGCCTCTTGCTGGTCAGGCGAGATTTCCAGTTCGGCGCGGACTTCTTCCAGACGCAGCAGCATCGAAGTCGGGTCGCCCATCGTTTGGCCCGGGCCACCCATCATCATCCCACCGCCCATCATTCCGCCCGGTCCACCACCGGGGCGACCGCCGCGACCACGTTCTTGCGCCGACAAATCTTGCGATTGCGTGACGATGCCGCAGAATGCGACGCAAAGGATCAACGCGAAAGTCCGCGTCAGTGGGAAGCAACGTTTCATGGCTTGGTTTCCAGCAGGAAAGGGGGAACGAGAAGACTTGCGTGCGTCAGCGGCGGCGTTTTCCGCCGCGTGTATTGTTTTGTAACCGACACGGAGGGCTCAAGTTCCGACGAACTGAGACAATCGTTGCGGGAAAATAAAATTTTGGGGTTGCCGTCGCTTTACAGTCAAACGGTAACCCAATTCGATGGTCGGGTGGGGGCGAAGGTACTTCGCCGAAACCGGCCAAACCCCGCTCAAGACATTTTTTGGAGAAGATCTATGAAACGCAATGCACTGGCAATTCTGTCGCTGGCCGCCCTGTTCGTGGCCCCGATGTTCGCGCAAGCCGAAGAGACCGCGACCAATCAAAAAAACATCGTTGAAACCGCCGTTTCCGCAGGCAGCTTCAACACTCTGGTCGCCGCCGTGAAGGCCGCCGGCCTGGTCGATGCGTTGACCGGCGAAGGCCCGTTGACCGTGCTGGCACCGACCGACGAAGCGTTCGCGAAGTTGCCCAAGGGGACCGTCGAGGACCTGCTAAAGCCGGAAAACAAAGACAAGTTGGTTTCGATCCTGACCTACCACGTCATCAAAGGCAAAGTTCCGGCGGCCACCGTCGTGACGTTGGACTCGGCCGATACCCTGCAAGGCTCGAAGGTCATGATCAAGACCGAAGCCGGCGGCGTCATGATCAACAAAGCCAAGGTCGTCAAGACGGACATCATGTGCAGCAACGGCATCATCCACGTGATCGATACCGTGTTGATGCCCAAGAAGTAAGCGCGAACGAGCTTTCCGCTCGAATTGCCTGAATCGCAAAGTACTGAAGCCTCGACGGGAACTTGCCCATCGAGGTTTTTTTGTGTCTCGGCGGGTGGATCTCGGTGAGGGTCATTGGACCAGGTCGACGCGGTTGCAAACGACGTCGTCCACCGTTGCTGGCATTCGCCCTGACGGTGGGCTACGCTGTGCAACAAAACATCGCCGACGAATGAAGAAGCTCGGATGAAGAAGAAGGCAATGCCGCTCGCCAGCAATGTTCCCGCCAAGAAGGCTGCTGTTGGTTCCACTTCCACCAACACCATTTCACCCGACACGATGTTGCGGATGGACCCGCCCGCCATTGATCCCACGTCGTTGTGGGCGGCCCTGTCGCAGACCGCCGGCGTCGGGGTCGGCATCACGGACAAGGACGGCCGGTTGCTGTTCATCAACGACACCGCGCTGGTGCTGTTCGAGGAAACGACGGACGTGGATTACGAAGGCAAGCGGATCGGCGACTTCCACTCGCCCGAGTACACCGCCGAACGCTTGGCGATGATCGGAAGAGTGATTAAAGAAGGCAAACCGCTGGCGATCACGCACATCTATCGAGGCCGTAAGATCGCGTCGACGGTGTGGCCGATCCGAGACAAGACACCGCCGTTCAATCGTGTCCTGGTGATCAGCCGCTGCGAATCGAACTCCGACGCCGCCCCGATTCCCGAGGCGTGTGAAACAATCAAGTCGGAATACATCGGACTCGGGCCGCTATCGGTGTTAAGCCGCCGCGAACTGGAAGTCGCTGTGCTGCTGGGGCATGGCATAAGCGTTCCGAAAGTCGCCCAACTTTTGCACCGAAGTCCAAAAACGGTTCAGCGTCATAAGGCGTCAATCAGCACCAAACTTCGCGTTCGCGGTCAAGCCGAATTGGTCCAAGTCATCACGGCGATGGGCTTGGACCTGGACGACACTAGACTGAAACGCTTGACCGAACCGACGGTGGCGTGAGGCGATTGCCGCCCGTCAAGCAAACGTTCCTCGGTTTATCGTCTCCATTTTTCGGCTATCGGCCCAGCGGCAAACTCGGCTAGACTCCCCGAACGTCGCGAAGGATGTCGCGATTCATCGACCGCATTTTTGGGAGCAGTTCGGCATGGAAGCCGATTCGAGATGGCGACGCCCGTGCACACGCATCGCGGCCTGCCTGAGCGTTTTTCTGTTCGCCGCGACTGCTTCGGCGGCGAACTTCCGGACGCAGAACTTCATCATCCAAGCTCCCGACCCTGGGCTCGCTCGCGCGGTCGGGGAAGCGGCCGAACGATACCGCCTGGAACTCGCCACCTATTGGCTCGGCAAGCCGCTGCCCGCGTGGCCGACGCCCTGCCCGGTCCGCGTCGTCGCCGGCAATATGGCGGCTCAAGGCGTGACGACGTACCAGCGAAGTCCCGTCCGCGACTTTCAAATGGAAGTCATCGGCACTCCCGAACGCATCCTCGACAGCGTGCTTCCTCACGAAGTCACCCACACGGTGCTGGCGACCCACTTCGGCCGCCCGCTTCCTCGCTGGGCCGACGAAGGCATTTGCACGACGGTCGAACACGAATCCGAACGCAACAAACACGAAGTCAAACTTCGCGAATTCCTGGCTAGCCGCCGTGGTATCGCGATGAACCAATTGTTCCTGCTGACCGAATACCCCAGCGACGTGCTGCCGATGTACGCCCAGGGATATTCGGTGTGCCGGTTTCTGATCGAGCAAAAGGACGCGAAGACGTTCATCGCGTTCCTATCGGATTACATGAACTACCCGAGTTGGACGTCGAACGTCAAGAAGCACTACGGCTATGACTCGCTGGCCGAGCTGCAGCAGTATTGGCTCGCGTGGGTCAGCGAAGGGAGCGGGCCGGTCGACGGTTACGTCAAGTCCGACCCGAATCGAAACACGCCTCCCGTCGCCGCCGTCGCATCAAATCTGAACGTCCCGTCCGCCGATGTCCGACCGCTGGCTGCCGACGGTCCGGCGATAGCGTTGATCGCCCCGATGTCGAATCCGTCGCCCGCCGCGGCGCTCGCCAGCGCCAGTTCATCGGCCGACTCGGGTGGCTGGTACCAACGCAAACGAGTCGAAGCGACTCAGGCAAATCCGGCGCTCGCCGCCGCCCCGACCACCGCGAACCCGATGGCCCCGCCGTCGGTCGTCAACAGCGGCCGCTACAAAACGGCCCAGCCCCAACCGGAAACCCGATTGCCCGGCGGCAACGACTGGCAAAACTACGCCGACGGATCGCCCCGGTATCGATAGGCGAGAAAGTCGAACAAAAAGCCAGCTACTCGCAAGCAGAAAAGTTTTGGCGTCAACGCTTCGGTGGCACAAGTCCTACCGCCGCGGAGCAAAAGCTGTTATTTTCTGCGGACCCAAAATCAAACTTGACGGCGGCGGTTCCCCTGCCAGCCGACGTTTGTGTTCCCATTTCCCCTCACCGCTTGATTGATCTGATGGCAAAGCCACACCGAATTCCGAAAAAAGCCAACCACGGCAAGCGTCCGTCCAACGCCAAGGCTCGCAAGGCCAAGCGTCGCAAGGTCAAGACCTAAGACCAGTCCTGATCTCCGAACGGGCGAGACTCGCGTGGTGAGTAGTAAATTCATTGTCGATCTTGACCTGCTGGATCTGGACCGTCCGATCGCTGATATCGAAGCGATTCGAAAGTTCAATCCCCAGCGGCGTGAAATGGAGCAACTGACGGCGATCCTTTACGAGGATACCGACACGAACTGCTGCGCGGCGTTGAAGGAAATCGGCGACGACGAATTCTGGATCCATGGCCACATGCCCGGCATGCCGCTGATGCCCGGCGTGATGATGTTGGAGGCGGTGGCGCAGCTTTCGAGCTATTTCACCCAGAAAAACAATCTGCTCGGTGCCGACATCGTTGGCTTCGGCGGCGTCGACAACGTCCGCTTTCGAGGCCTGGTCACGCCCGGCGATCGGCTGGTCCTGATGGTCAAGCTGCTGAAAGCGCGTCGCGGTCGAATGATCATCGCCGCATTCCAAGGTGTCGTCGGCGATTCCATGGTCGTCGAAGGGGAACTCCGCGGCATTCCAATCCCCGTCGCCGTCGTCGAAGACATGCTGGCGAAGAAACGGGGTTAAGGCACCGGACGAGCGACCAGTGTTCTTTGTAGGGGTTTTTTGTAGGGTGGGTCGAGTCGGCCGGTAGGCCACGATGACCCACCATCTTCAGCCTGTTGGGTTCGCCCGGTGGGTCTGCATCGCTGACGCGATTTGACCCACCCTACGACAAGAGATTCGGCCCAATTACCCCAGATCGATCTCGCCGTTTTCCCAGGCGTCCACGAACGCGGGAAGGCTCGGCAGCACGCCCTTTTTGGTGCGAATTTCCTCCGGCGTCCACCAGTGGAATTCCGCGACCTCATCCGGGTTTGCCACCGGCGTCACGTCTTCGCCCAACTTTGCCAGCCACCACGCCAGCGTTGTGCCCCAAGGCGTTACACTTCGCCAGCACAGACGAACCGGTTCGACGTCGATCTCCAGCTCCTCTTTCATCTCGCGGACCAGCGTCTGCGATTCCGACTCACCCTCTTCCATCGTTCCACCCGGCAGGCATAGTTTGCCCGGTGCGGTCACCGTCAGCGATCGTCTGATGATCAGAATCCGCGGCCCGCGAAAAATGACGCCGACGACGCCACGCTTTTGCCCGAATCGGCCGAGCGGCGGCATTGCGGGTCCGAGAACCGATTCTTCTTTGAATGTGTCGTTGTCCATGGTGAACATTTAACTCAAACCACCCCCCGGCGGATAGACGTGAATTGCAGGCCGCATCGTGGGGATGAAATGAAAGCGTCCTGATGACCATCGATTCTACCGAGACGTTCGGTTCCGCCGCCGCCGAAGAGTCGCTACGCATCATTCGGCGATTGAACGACGCCGGGTTCGTCGCAATGTGGGCCGGCGGGTGCGTCCGCGATGCCTTGCTGGGCAAGACGCCAAAAGATTTTGACGTGGCCACCGATGCGACGCCCGATGCGGTTCGCGACGTATTCGGGAAGAAGGCGACGCTCGCCTTCGGCGCTTCCTTCGGCGTCATCGGCGTGTTGCCACCACGAAGAGACGACGCCCAAACGCTTCCGCCGACCGAGGTCGCGACGTTCCGCAGTGACGGCACTTACAGCGACGGGCGTCGGCCCGACAGCGTTCACTTTGGCGATGCGCGAGCCGACGCGCAGCGACGAGACTTCACCATCAATGGGCTGTTCTATTCTCCGGTGCAATCACTGGTGCTCGATTACGTTGGTGGACAATCCGACTTGGCCGCCGGCGTGCTGCGAACGATCGGCGATCCCGACCAGCGGTTCGGGGAAGACAAGCTGCGAATGTTGCGAGCGGTCCGGTTCACGACGACGTTGGGTTTCAAAATCGATCCGGCAACGCTGGATTCCGTGCGAGCTCACGCGGCGGAAATCGAACTGGTCAGCGGCGAACGGGTCGGCGCGGAAATGCGCCGCGTCCTGATTCACGAACACGCCGCCGAGGGACTGCGTCACTTGGTCGATTGCGGGTTGGACGATCCCGTGTTGCCCGAGCTTTCATCCATCGATGTAAAATCAGCCGGCGAAACGCTGACTCGCGCCGGCGAGAAACCGTTCGCCGTCGGGCTAGCGTGCTTGCTGACGCATCACCGGTCACCGATCAAAGCGCTTGCCGCGATCACGGGGCGTTGGAAACTTTCGGGCGAGGAAGTTCGCCAAGTCACTGCGGCGATTCGCGGTTATGAAACGATCGCGAACGCCGACACGTTGCCATGGTCGTCCGTGCAACCGATCCTGGCCGATCGCGATGGGGCGATCGTCGTTGGGCTGGCCGCGGCAATCGCCCCGAAGAGCGCGGGCGTCGAAAGGGCTCGGCAGAAGCTTACGCTTCCGCCGCCGCTGTTGGACCCGCCGCCACTGATCACGGGCGACGACTTGAAAGAAATGGGGATTCCGGCCGGGCCAAACTATCGCGTGATCCTGGAAACGATCCGCCGCGAACAGCTCGACGGATCCATTCGCGACCGCGAACAAGCCGCGGCACGAGCCGAAGAGCTTGGGCCGCAGAGCTTTGGCCGGTGAACTGGGACCGGTGAACTGGGACCAGTGAACTGGGACCGGACGTCGGAAGCGAGAATCCCTTCGCGTCCGAAAACACCCTCTCGTTTGGCAACCACAACGAACGTCTTAACGACGTTCGCTACACCCCGACCCACATTGTTAGCTGTCCCAGACTGCTAGCGGTTGATCGCTCGGTCAAAACTTCTTGCCAGGTTTTTTGCCCGCTTTTTGCTTTCCATGACGCGGCTTGCCGTGTGGCGGTTTGCCGGCAAAGTCGCGTTTCTTGCCACCGGTGTCGCGGCTAAGTAGCAATTGCTTACCCATCACGCGAGTCGATTGCAGCGTTTGAAAAATGTCGGACGGCATGCCTTCCGGTAGGTCGACCGTCGTGAACGTCGTTTGGATGTTGATCGGGCCGATAAATTCGCTGTCGATGCCGGCTTCGTTGGCAATCGCGCCGACCAAGTTGCCCGGACCGACGCCGTCGACGCGGCCGACTTCCACGCGGAAACGTTGCATGCCCGGACGGACCGGACCGAGTTTACGTGGCGGACGATTGTCGTCACCACCACGATCGCGTGGACCTCGGTCGCGTGGGCCATGATCACGTTGACCATGATCACGAGGCTCACGGTCGCCCTCGAAACGTTTTTCGCGTCGCGGTTCCTTCTCGGCCTTCGGTCGATCGACCACCAAGAACGGGCGACCACCGTGAACGATGTCGGCGAGCGCCGCGGCTGCCTTTTCGATCGACGTTCCGCTTTCTTCGCAGTACTGACCGATCAATTTTTCGTAGAACGAAACGTCGCGGTCGGCCAGTGAGCGAGTGATCTGATCTTTGAAACGGCTGATCCGCTTCTGGTTGATGTCAGCGGTCGAAGGCCAATCACAGATCTCAATCTGTTGGTTTGTCAATCGTTCGATCGAGCGAAGTTTCATCCGCTGGCTGTTCGCCAAAAAGATAATCGCTTCGCCGCTACGTCCGGCGCGACCGGTTCGGCCGATGCGGTGGACGTAGGATTCGTTGTCGTGTGGCAAGTCAAAATTCACGACATGGCTGATCCGTGGAACGTCCAACCCTCGGGCGGCGACGTCCGTCGCGACCAGGATGTTGATGCGGCCGGACTTCAGCTGCTGGACCGTCCGCTCGCGAGCGTTTTGAGCCATGTCACCGTTCAGGGCCGCGGCGCTGTAACCCATCTGGGTCAGCTTCTCGGCCACGACCG
This sequence comes from Pirellulaceae bacterium, assembly GCA_963836865.1. GTDB lineage: Bacteria > Planctomycetota > Planctomycetia > Pirellulales > Pirellulaceae > Rubripirellula. Next base: position 142,561 of record CAWILC010000010.1, read on the forward strand.
TCGTCGATTCTTTCGTCTTGGTGAACACGATCATGCCGTCGGTCTCTTCGACTTCCAGCAACCGTCGCAGCAGTTCAATCTTCTCGCGCGGATTGACGTAGATCGCTCGTTGATTGATCGACTCGGCCGTCATCGTCTTCGACGCGATCGTGACCGTGTGCGGGTCGCGAAGGTGTTGATCGGCGATGCGCCGGATCGGGGCGGGCATCGTCGCGCTGAATAGGGCGACTTGTTTTTCGGGCGGGCATTGTTGCAAGACGAATTCGACGTCTTCCAGGAAGCCCATGTTCAACATCTCGTCGGCCTCGTCCAAGACCAAGCACTGCAAGTTGTCCAGCGACAGCGACCCGCGGCGAACGTGATCGATCACTCGGCCGGGCGTTCCGACGACGACGGCGACGCCGCGGCGAAGTTGACGCAGTTGCGGCTCGTAATCTTGTCCGCCGTAAATCGCGGCGATCGAAAACCCTTTCAAATCGCCGGCGTAGGTCTCGAACGACTTGGCGACCTGAACGGCCAGCTCACGCGTCGGGGCCAGCACCAGAACCTGCGGGTTGTTTCCTTTGCTTTTTAGATTGGCCAGCACCGGCAGCGCGAAGGCGGCCGTTTTGCCCGAACCGGTTTGCGACTGGGCGACAATATCGCGACCAGCCAGCATCGGCGGAATGATGGCGGCTTGGATTTCGGAAGGCGTCGTGTAACCCGATCGCACGATCGCGTCTTGGATCGCTCGGGGCAAATCCATCGCGGCGAACGAGTTCGGATCGACGGCAGGAGCTTTTTCTCCCTTTTCTTCTTTATCTTCTCTATCCTCTTTTGCAGCGGCCGGAGCGGCGTCGACGGCGGGCGATGCTTCAGCAACCGCTTTGGTTTCAGCAACCGGTTTGGTTTCGGCAACCGGCTGGACGACTGGCGAATCGACCTCGACTTCGGCTTCGACTTTGGCCCGCGGTTCGCTAGGCTTGACTTCGCTCGTCTTCACGCGAGGCTTGAAGATCGCGGAATGTTTGGTCGGACGGGTCGCTCGCAGCACAATTCGGCGGGCGTTTCGAGGCATCAGTTCAGGCAACAACAATTCAGGACTCGTTAGGACGGACATACAGGACTAAAAACATGGGCAGGAGGACTCCGCCTCGACCGGACCCGGGCCAAGCGATGGCCGCAAGAAAAGTGACGGTCGAAGGATATGAACTGCCCGTTCGTTTTTTGCCAAAAGCCGCCAAACCAGCGGAAAATCCGGTTAGCGAGCGGAGGACGAGGCGACGTGGCTTCAATCGACCAAGGTCGGACGAAACGCGGAGTCTGAAGAGGGCGTGTTCAATGTCGGCTCCCCTAAAATACGCACCAAACACATTTTCCACAACTCAAAGCATCGCTTTCGCGGCCTCACGCCGTCCCAACGCACTTGATTGTGCCGGTCACAAAAGGCCCAACGGTCGCGCAGGGCGAGTCTGATAGCCCTTAACGAATATCCTGGTCAAATAAAGTACGAAGACAACGACGCCGGCTGCACGGGCGTCCCGCCTGCCGGTTGCCGCATGCGGGCGGGACGCCCCCGCCGCGATGACCAGTCGTCTCCAATTTTTACCCGCGAAGGTCGGTTCCGATGGCTTCCCGAAATACAGCTCGAAACATCGCCGTCTCCACGGCCGGAGGCATCATCGCCGGAGCGGCGATGTTCTTTACCGCGGTTCCCAATCCGCAACCCGCTCCGCCGATCGCGCCCGCGAAACCGCTTCCGCCGATCGTCACCGTTCCACCGCCGCCCAGCGACGACGTCATTCGGGCTCGGTTCTACGACGTCTCCGTCGAGCCGCAAATCATCGCGACGGATCTGCTCAACCGCCAAGCCGCTGATCGCTGCGTCGATCGGATCACTCGCCTGATGGACGGCTACCGAGCCGGAGTAGACCCGTTTGTTGATGATCTGACCAGTATTTCGACGCGGCTGGGCATCGTTCGCCGGATGCCATCCGATTGGTGGTACCGGGATCAGGGCGTGAAGACGTACGTTCGAGAAAAATTTGAAACGCACCTTTTTTCAGAAGCAAAGTTGACCGCCGACATCGCCAGCGTGCTGGTCGACTTTCGCGATGAAGTCGACGCGAACCAACGCCGCATGCTGACCGACATCAAAGCCTCGCTGTCGGCGGCCGACCTACCGAACATCGAACTGGAAGCCTACGAGCCGTTGTTCCAGAAAGTTGCCGCGGACTTGCAATCGATGGCGATCGAAAAAGGAACGACCAGCGTCCAGCACGGCGTCGCGTCGCTGTTTGTCAGTGAAGTCGGCAGCTTCGCGGCGGTCTCGGTCGTCGCGTCGGTGGTGGCCCGATTCACCGTCGCTGGGGCGACCTCGGCGATGGCAGGCGCGGCGCGACGGCCAGCGTGGGCGCGGCGGGTGCCGGTGGCGGCAGCCTGATCGGACCGGCGGGCACGGCGGTCGGGTTTGTGGTCGGCCTCGGCGTCGGGCTGGCCATCGACTGGTATTTGACGGACCAGTTTAAAGGCCAACTTTCGATTCAAATGAAGGACTATTTGGACTCGCTGGAAACGACGCTGACCGGCGGCCCGACAGGCATGGCGACGACGCTGCCCGAAGTGTGCGATGATTTACGTGCGGCTTACCGCGAACGCTTTTACCAACAAATCGTTCAAACCGAATCCTCTCGGAATTAGACCTATGATGAAGTCAAACGTTGTTCTCCGGTGCATCTTATGGTGCGCGCTGGCTCTGGTCGCGCCGAACGTCCACGCCGTGCCCGCGGTCGTCGCGCCGGTGCTCAAGGCGGTCGCGAAATACTTTGGCAAAGAAGGATCCCAGCAAGCGACCGAATTCATGACGCAAAAGGGCGGCAAGGAATTGGTTCGCAAGGTCACCGCCAGCGTCGCGGCCGACGGAGGCGACGAAGCGGTCGAGCAGCTGGCGCGGTTGGTGTCCAAGCACGGTCCCGAAACGCTGTCCGCCCTTCGCGGCACCACGTCGCCCCGCGCAGTCATGTCGGCGATCGAGCAGTTGCCCGAGGACCAAATCGCTTCGGCGCTCGCCAGATTGGCCAGCGGCACCGCCGGCCAAGAACTCGCCGATGCCACCGCAATGCTTGGCGTCAAAGCGTTGTCCGCTGAATTAAAACATCCTGGCGTCGGCTTGGTGCTGGTCCGATCGCTTTCCGATGACGGCGCGGAACTGGCCACGCGGCTTTCGACCGACCAAGCGATCACGGTCGCGCGGCACGCCGACGACATCGCAAAGTTGCCGGCGACGCAGCGAGAGGGCGTGCTGGCGATGCTGCGAAGCGACACCGAATCGATGGTCGGGTTTGCGGGCCGATTTGCGGAGGCCAACCCCGGCAAAACATTGTTCACGGTCGCGACGACGGGCGTGATCTTGGCCCAGCCCGAGCGAATCCTCGGCGGCGACGAAATTGTCTACGACGCCGACGGCAATCCAATCATCATGCGAAAATCAGGCCTCGTCGATCGCACGATCGAAACGACAGTCGACGCGGGCGGGGCGGTACTCGGCGAGATCTCCGACGGCTACATCCGCCCGCTGTTCCTGACGGCGCTGGCGTTCATGGCGACGTTCGCGGCGTTGTTGCTGGGCCTTAAATTTTGGTCGGTTTCAAAGCGGCGATCGGCTTAGCTGTAGTTCGGTGTCGGCGGGCGGTAGTCGCTCAGGTTGATGCTGTGGAACCAGTCGATCGTTTTTTGCAGGCCCTCGGCAAGCGGTACTTTCGGCTCCCAGTCCAGTTTTTCTTTCGCCAGTGTGATGTCCGGTCGGCGGCGAGTCGGATCGTCGGCGGGCAGCGGTCGCTGGACCAGTCTGCTTTTGGATCCTGTCCGCTGGATGACTTCGGCCGCCAATTCCCCGATCGTGAACTCAACTGGGTTACCGATGTTGACCGGGCCGGTGAAGCCATCGACGTTCATCATTGCCATGATCGCGTTGCAAAGGTCGTCGCGGTAACAGAACGATCGCGTTTGCAAACCATCGCCAAAGATCGTGATGTCCTGGTTGGCCATCGCCTGACGGATGAAGTTCGACACGACGCGGCCGTCATACGGATGCATTCGCGGACCATACGTGTTAAAGATCCGGACGATTCGCACATCGACGTGGTTGCTGCGGTGGTAGTCCATGAACAACGTCTCGGCGACTCGCTTGCCCTCGTCATAACACGCTCGCGGCCCGATCGGATTGACGCTGCCGCGATACGACTCGACTTGCGGGTGGACCTCTGGATCGCCGTAGACCTCGCTGGTGCTAGCCTGCAAGATCCTGGCCCCGCATCGTTTCGCGACGCCCAGCATATTGATCGCGCCCAGCACGCTGGTCTTGATCGTCTTGATCGGATTGTACTGATAGTGGCCCGGCGCGGCCGGACATGCCATGTTGTAGATCTGGTCAACTTCCAGAAAGATCGGCAACGTGACGTCGTGCCGGATCAGTTCAAAGTTGGGACGTTCCAACAGGTGAGTGACGTTGGTCTTTTGGCTGGTAAAAAAATTGTCCAGACAAATGACGTCATGCCCTTCGTCGACCAGCCGCTCGCACAAATACGAACCAAGAAAGCCGGCACCGCCGGTGACAAGAATGCGCTGGATCATGACGACGGGCCGATCGATGGAGTGGCGGAGCGGGAAGATTTGAAAAGCCTAAGCCATCCCGTCGGCAACGTCACTATGTCGGCGAATCGTTGGGCTCAGTCGCTTAACCCAGTTCCGTCAACCGTCCGCTGCTGTCGCCGATCGATTCGGCGGGCGTGCCCATCGCGTCCAGCATGGATAGGAACAAGTTGCCCATCGGACGCTCGGACGTTGGTTTGATCAGGCGTCCCGTTTTGATCTTTCCGCCCGCTCCGCCGGCCAGCACGATCGGCAGGTCGTCGTGCTGGTGACGGTTGCCGTCGCTGATGCCGCTGCCGTACAGGATCATCGATTGATCAAGCAGCGTTTTGCCGTGAGCGTCCTTGATCGAATCCATTTTTTCCAAAAAGTACGCGAAGTGTTCGACCAAGTAACGGTCGACTTTGCGCAGATTGTCGACGACATCTTCCTTGTTGCGGTGATGGCTCATCTGGTGGTGCGCCTCGGTCACGCCGACTTCGGTGTAACGACGATTGCCGCCGGCGTTGTCCAGCATCAACGTTGCCACGCGAGTCGTGTCGGTTTGGAATCCGACGATCATCAAGTCGTACATCAACCGCACGTGTTCACGAAATTCCTCGACGCGGCCGAACGGGACTTCCAAGTCTGGCAGCGCTCGTTTGTCTTCTTGTTCGGATCGTTCGATCCGAAGTTCAATCTCGCGAACGCTGGTGAAATACTCGTCCAGCTTTCGCTTGTCCGTCGCACCAACTCGGTTCATGATCTTCGCCGCGTCTTGGCGAACGACATCCAGGATGCTTTGGCGGACAAAGTTTTGTTTGCGTCGCTCGGTGCTGTCGCCGGTGCCGAACATTCGCTCGAAAGCCATTCGTGGCGTGACTTCTTTGGGCATCGGCTGGGTCTCGTTTCGCCACGAGATGTTCGACGAGTACGCGCAGCTGTAGCCCGAGTCGCAGCTGCCGCCGCCGCGATTGGGTTCTAGCCCCAATTCGATCGATGGCAAGCGGGTTTGCGATGCCAGCGCCGTCGCGGCGACTTGGTCGACCGAGATGCCAAGGCGAATGTTGCTGCTGGTTTTTGTCGGACGAGCCGCCGTCAGGAACGTCGCGCCACAGCGTGCGTGATCGCCCGCGCCGTCGCCGTTGGACCGGCCGTTGTTGTGAGCCAAGTTCTCGATCACGTTCAGTTTTGACTTGAACGGAGCGAGCGGTTGCAAAGTTTTTGATAGCTTCCAGTCGTCGCCGTTGCCCGACGATTTCCAATCCGGCATGATTGCGCCGTTGGGAAAGAAAATGCACGCCATTCGCACCGGCGACGATGCTGCTTCGGTCGCGGCCAATCCCGTCGGTGCAAACCCCGTCATCGATTCCAACATCGGCAAGCCCAGTGCCAAGCCGGCGCCGCGAAGGAGAGTTCGCCGATCGATCCGCGCTGTTCCGTCGTTCATTCGTGCAGCACTGTTTTCTTGATTCGTCATCAGTTCATCTCCGGTGCATCGGTTGGTACGTTCGTGTCAGAGCGCGTCGAAACGGTTTGCGACGGCGTTTCCCATTCGTAGTATCGAAACGGCGCGCTGGTCGCCACTTCGACGATCAAATCGACCATTCGGTAATCATTCGCGGCGGTCTTTTTGATGATCGCGTCGATCGTGCATCGATCCGAAGGCGACAATTCACGGCCGAGCGCGAACGTCAACAATCTGGCCGTGACGGTTCGCGCGAACGATTCCGTTTCGGTCTTGCTGAGCACGTCGCAAAGTTCCGCGCCACCGTTAAACGATCGACCGCCGGGAAGTTCGCCGCTGGAGTCGATCGGCTGGTTGCCTTCGCTTGTTCGATAGCGTCCGATCGCGTCAAAGTTCTCCAGCCCAAAACCGAGTTGGTCCATCACCTTGTGACACGACGCGCAGGACGGATCGGATCGATGCAGTTCAAGTTGCTCGCGAAGGCTGGCTCCCGCGTCTGCGGTCTTCGTTTCATCCAGTCCTGGAACGCCGACGGGCGGTTCGGGCGGCGGCGTGCCGAGCACGTTTTCTAGAATCCACTTGCCGCGTTGGACCGGCGAGGTCCGGTTCGGATTGCTGGTCAGCGTCAGCACGCTGGCGTGACCGAGGATGCCCCGGCGAGGATGATCGGCCAGCGATACTTTTCGGAACTCGTCGGCATGATTCTTCGCATTTGGGTCTTTCGCATTTGCGTCTTTCGCATCCGCCGGCCATTCGATGCCGTAGTGTTCGGCCAGCGGTTGATTGACGAACGTGTAATCGGCCGTCATTAGTTCGGCGACCGGCAAGTTGTTTCGCAGCACATGCGTGAACAGTGCTTCGGTTTCGCGGGTCATCGCATGTTTGAGTTCTGGCGTGAACGTCGCGAACATTTCCGCGTCGGCTTCGTGCGTCGTCAGGTTCCGCAATCCCAACCACTGGGCCGCGAACTCGGTCGCTAGCGAACCCGATCGGTCGTCCGAGAGCATTCGTTCGATTTCGGCCAGCACTTGCGACTGGTTCAAGCGATTTTTTTCCGCCGCCGACAACAGCGACTCGTCCGGCAAACTGCTCCACAAAAAGAACGACAACCGCGACGCCAACTGCAAAGGCGTCAGCTCGATCGGATCGAAAGTTTCCTTCCGCTCGGCCAATTGTTGGTCGGTCGGCGATTCGACGCGGAACAGGAAACGCGGCGACACCAGAACGGCGCTGACCGCGATGCGGAGCCCGTCGTAATAACTTTCGCCGCGATCGCACGACTCGACCACCAGATTCGCGTACGGTCCGACTGCGTCATCGGACACCGGCCCGCGGAACGCCGATCGCATCAGCGGCTTCAAGCATTCTCTCGCGGATTTTTCGACGTCCTTCCAGCCCGTCCCACGGCGACCGGCGACGCGACGAACGATTCGTTCTTGACTCGGCGGAAACAGTTCTTCAGGCAATTCCCGCGGCCCTGATAAAGACAGACGTCGGATCAAGTACGGGTACTTTTTGCCGTCGAACTTTCCGCTCGGCACCAGCGGCGACTTCATCGACCGCTCCGCCGATGCGATCCACTGCTCGGGCAACCGATCAAACTCTTCGCGATACGTCTTGCCGACTTCCAGGTCTTTGTCGTCATCGAAAAACTGAACCAGAAATCGATGCTTGCCTGGGGCCAGTGTGACTGTCATGCGGCCTCGATCGGAACCACCGCCGCCACCGAAGTACGTCAGCGATGACTTTCCGATCAGCGTGCCGGTCTGGTCAAAGATGGCCGCGATGACAGGTTTGCCCTCGTCTTGCTTCTTTGCTTTTTCGTCTTGACCGTCCGACGAAGGCAATTTCTCCGTCGCACCACCGCTGATGGCCAAGTCATAAACACCATGATACGGAACGTCGTATGTGGCCCACGCGACCGACCCGGCGTTTAAGAACATGCCAAAGAACGAACCGATCTTTCGATCGCCGTGCCAGTGAAGCTGGTCGGTGGGGACTTCCTTATTCAATCGCGGGATCGTGTCAGGATCAACGATGACCGCGGCGGCGACTTCTTCGGCGGCCGTCAAGTATTTTTCGATCAGCATCGGCGATAGCGAAAGCACGTCACCGTTGTTGTCGAACCCCGCCCCGACTTCATCGGACGGAAACTTGTCGGCCGGTCGCAAATCCATTCCGAACAAATCGCGGATCGCGTGGTTGTATTCGGATCGGTTCAAACGCCGCGCGGTCACGTCACCGGGACGAGGCCGAAGATCGCACGAAACGCTGTACAGTGTCGCGTCCAACGATGCAACCAAGGACTTGCGTTCATCGTCGCTGGGCAAGTCCGCGTCATCGGGCGGCATCGCGCCGAACCGAACCATTTCTAACACACGCTGCATCGACGACGCACCGCCATCGACTCCATCAAGCGTTTCATAGGCGGTCAGGTCGAGTTCACCTTCGGCCAGATCTTCGTTATGGCAATCGAGGCAGTACTGTTTCAACAGCGGCCATCCATCGCGGGTCCAATTCGCGACCGCGGTCTTCATCGCAAGTTCGCCAGCGGGATCGGTGTCTTTCGCGATGACTTCGTTCTTCGTTTCCGCCACGGCGAGACTGGAAACGAAAACTGCTGCCATCAAGGCAGCAAGCAACGGCAATTTGGTTCGAGGACCAAGCACGGGCGGTTTGACCTGATCGAAGGGAGGGAGCCTTCGCGGCAAAAACGCCAGCGACGGCTATTGGGGGTGGGAACCCTATTATAGGGAAGTATTCCCCCCTTGACCAGACGCAGAATTATCGGAACAGCGGAGCCTTCGCGACCTTAGACCGCTTCGACCGGCTCGCGACCGGAGGATTGCATTCGCAGGATGGCGTTTTCGGCCTTTAACGAATTCAGTTCTGCCAACACCACGTTGAAATCGGTCGCTGTTTCTTGCCAGAAATCGCCGTCGCGGAACTTGATCGGACCGGCCGGCTGATTGTCGGCCAACAATCGAAGCGTCGTTCGAAGCCGGTACATCGGCCCCGCGAAACGATTTGACAATTTCAGCGAATCACGCAGGAATACTGGCAACAGCATCAGCATCACGGCCAAAATCGGCATCTGAAGCGATAGTGATTCCTTCAAAGAGCTTATGAATCCGTGATCCCCTGCCATGAACATCAACCGCACCATCGTGCTGATCGCGATCACGCAAACGAAGAAGGAAGCCCAATGGGTCAGCATACGAAGGGCGATCGTCCATTGGACTTTCGGGTCGACGAGCAATCGAGAACGTTCGTAAATCATCAATCTCGTTCCAAAGACGGGATGCAATTTGGATGGAAGGTGGTCTGACGCTGAAAGCTAGCTCGCGCCGGGGGGGTCGCCGTAACAAACTTGAGGTTTTTTCTTCGCGTCCCCATTCCGTTGGCCTTTGAAGCCCAAATGTCAGCGGCCACACCGTCAAGGTCGTCGCAATCGGATCAGGCGGAGTGCCTGGCCCGGTATGTACGGCCAGGTCGGGTGGTTCGACCACGGCGTTGTTCGACTTGTGCCGATTGTTTGCAAAGATGCGAACGATTCGATCCGGTGACTCTTGCTCGTTGGAACGAAAACGCGAATCGCTCCGATGAACCCGTTGCTCCGCCGGCTGCCTCAACCAATTGGAATCGATGATGATCGAACCATTCCATTTCCCGTCGCCACGGAAATTCAATCCTGCTCGCTGGTCCACCCGCGTCGCCGCCGTCGCCGCGATCGCGTTCGGAACCGTCGCCGGTTTCACGTTTGAGCGACGAAACGTTACGACGGCGGGCGAACCGATCCACGGCCAGCGGAAGCCGATCGAGCGGCTCGGCCGATGGTCGGGTTACGGTTGGGGCGACGGCTACCACGCTTGCGAAGCATCAGGTTCAAGGATCGCCGCCGATTTGCCGCCGCGAACGTATTCGTCGACGTTTGGCAGTCACACCAAAGCCGCAAAAGCCGGGTGTCAGAATTGTGCCAACCACGGCGTGACGTTCTACGATCGCTTCGACGCCGCCAACGCGGGCGGTTGCGATGCGACTTGCGATTCGATCGGCGGCGATGACTATCCGGCCGAACCGTACGACGCGTACGGCACGTCGATGCTGTCGTCTTCGCCCAAACCATCACAGGCGCAGAAGATCGCGAGACTGGAGTTACCAGTCGTTGCACCGGAGCAAGTCCCCGAGCCGAACTTGTCCGTGCCGAACTTGTCCGTGCCGAACTTGTCCGGGCCGACGTTGCCCACGTCCATCCAGCCCCAGCCCCAGCGTCCATCGTCGTTCGTCACCGCGTCGGCGAAACCCCGGCGTCCCGATTCCGCGAAACCGACGGGCTCGAACGGCCTGACCGTTTTACCGATCAGGGTTCGCGCCAGCCGCACGCCGGAGACCATCACGCCGCAACATCCCCACGATCGGGTCGTTGCCGCTGCCGTCTCAGTTCCCCAGCGGCCGCATCGATTGCCGAAGGTTGCCGTCCCGCTGCCCCAACGCATCGAAGCCGATTGGCTTGCCCAGCCGACGACCAAAGATCAGCCGACGACCAAACATCAGCCGACCGAAGAGCCGCCGATGGGCGAACGGTCGTCGTTCGACTCGCCACCTGCCGTGCATCAGAATCCGTTCGTGCGTTAGCGTCGTCGTCATTGGCGGCGAAGGCGTCTTCGCGCCGCGGGAGTTCTGGCCAATACTTTTGACCCGTTCAAAAGTGACCTCTCCCTCTGACGCCAACTCAGGATTCGACTTCCGATGCAACGTACCCTGGTGCTGCTTAAGCCCGACTGTGTCCAACGCGGATTGATGGGCAAAATCATCAGCCGTTTCGAGGACAAAGGATTCCAGATCGCCGCGATGAAGATGCTTCACGTGACGCCGGAAATGTCCAAGCAGCACTACGCCGAGCACGTCGAGAAGCCGTTCTATCCGAGCCTGGAAACCTTCATCACATCCGCGCCCGTCGTGGCGATGGCGATCGATGGGCTGGACGTGATCGCGGTCGTTCGCGAAATCTTGGGCGCGACCAACGGCTTGAAGGCTGCCGCGGGAACAATCCGCGGTGACTACAGCAGCAGTCGGCAGATGAATTTGGTTCACGCCAGCGACAGCCCGGCATCGGCCGAGCGAGAATTGAAGATCTACTTCGGCGACGACGGCACGTGCAAGTACGACCAAGTCGCCGTGAACTTCTTGCGAGCGGCCGACGAATAGGCCGACCAACAGGCCGCTGACCAGGGAATGCTGAATCAGAAAACGCCGGATCGACGATGGACCTCTAGCGTCGGTTCAGCTTTTCTTCGGCCCGTGCCGCCTTCAACGCCGCCGCTTCCCGCGGCAACTTGAATTCGGGACCGGCCGGGAAGTACTGCACGTCGTCCTGCAAATAGTACGGACTGGGTAGTGTCTGGCCGTTCAGCGAGACCTGGCACCCGGTGGTTCCGACCAGGCAAACGCCGGCGACCATCGTCAATGCGAGGAGGGTCGCGGCACGGTTAGCGGGAGCGTTGCGTTTCATCTTCGGTGCCTTCACTGTCCAATCTTCCGGTTTCGATCAAGCCAAAACGGGTCCGCCGTCGGCCCGCCGCAGGTCTCATCACAACTGTCATCGACCGGATAACCGGAACATCTTTACCTGACCGGCGAAGTTTCTGCGGAATTGTTGCATGTCAGCTTCGCAGCAACTCCCACGCTCGTTGAACGCTCAGCCGTATTCGCCGCCTGACGTAGGTCCGCCACGCCGTGACGGAGCATTGCATTGCATCCAGCCCGATCGCGGCCCAACCCTGCCACGGCGTGTCAGGGCGACGTTGCCGGCGCGTGCGGCTGGGCGTTAAACGATTGGATACACCACTTTCCCCCGGGCCATTGTCGTCTGAACCCAGCGATCGTCCCAGCCGAACATCAGTCGGCCAAGCGGATCGGACATGCCGTCGAGCCATGGGATGGTGGGTTTCACGACCACCAAGTCCGCCGCGCCACCGACCGCAATTCGGCCCGCGTCGAGCCAGCCGAGTGCTTCGGCGTTTCCCGCGGTGATCGCGTGCCATGCTTCCGCGGCTGTCGGGAACGAGTCGCCGATCGCGGCGGCGGCTTCGATCATCGCCCGGCCGACGCGGACCATGCTGGTTTCGTACCCCGCGCCGATGTCGCTTCCCAGCGTTAACTTCACACCGCCGCGAACGTGATCAGCGCGAGGCATGACGCCGCTCCGCAAGAACGAGTTCGCGGTCGGGCAATGAGCGACCGCCGCACCGCGTGCCTTCAGTAGCTCGCGATCGTCGTTGTTCAAATGGATGCCGTGTCCCATCACCGACGTCGGTCCCAACAACCCCGCGTCGTCGTACACGTCGACGTAACGACGGCCGCAGAACAACTCGGCGACGTAGTCACACTCGGCGATCGTTTCGGCCAAGTGAGTCTGAACGATCGCGCCGGTTTCGCGTGCCAGCTTGCCAGCCGCGGCCATCAATTCGCCGCTGCAAGCAATCGCAAAGCGAGGAGTGACGGCCGCCGCGATTCGCCCGCCGACCGGAAACCTCGATTGCAGGCTCGTCGCTTCGTCGATCAAACGGTTCGCGTCGACGCAAAGTTCCGACGGAGCTTCGCGGTCCATCAGTACTTGTCCGATCACGCCACGAAGTCCCGCCGACGTAGCGGTCTCGATCGCCGCGACCGCACCGGCGTGATGCACGGTCGCGTAGGCCGCGATGCCCGTCGTGCCGGCGGCAAGCAATTGTGCTGCGACGCGTCCGGCCATGCCCTTGGCGTACGCGGGATCGGACCACTTCATCTCGCTTGGGAACGTCACGCCGGACAGCCAATCCAACAGCGTCATTCCGTGCGCGCCGACCAGGTCGAACTGCGGCAAGTGAACGTGAGCGTCGATAAAACCGGGCGTGATCAACGCCTCGGGCCCGCCGAAGTCATAATCGCTCGGCTGATCGCCCACGTTGACTTCGACGATCGATTCGCCGTCCAAGCGAACGGTGCCCCGCGTCACGACGCACGCTCCTTCGTCGTCATCAAGCAGCAGGTTGCCGAACAGGATCATGGATTCAAAATCGTCAGCGCGAAGGAGCGGAAGAAAAGAACGGATCCGAAAAACCAAATTCGTTGCGCGGGCGTCTCGCCCGCATCGGGCGCGAGCGGGTGGGGCGGCCGCGTAACGGATTTCGGCCTTAACTCTTCATCGCAATGATCGCATCGAGTTCGGCTTTCAATCGTGGCAGGATTTCATCGTAACCGAACGCGCCGAGTGCCTCGGTGCCACGCTTCAAGTTCACCTTCGCCGGGCCGCACCAGAGCCCTAGATCGGCATCGTCGGTCTCGCCCGGCCCGTTCACTCGGCAGCCCATCACCGCGATGGTGATGTCGTAATCCTTTGCGTACTCGGTCATCGCCTTGACGCTTTGGGCCAGATCGATGAACGCTTCGTTTTCAACTCGCGAACAACTCGGGCAACTGATGATGTTCAGCGCCTTCTCGTCGAACTTGACCACGCTTCGCACGCGACCGGCGTAAATGTCCTCGATGATCTGTCGGCCCGCATCGATCTCCTCGGGCTTGCGGTCGTTCGGCAGCGTCAGCGAAACGCGAACGGTGTCGCCGATCCCGTGGCCGATCAATTGTTCAAAAGCGATCCGCGTCTTGATGATGCCATCGGGCGGCATGCCGGCTTCGGTGACGCCCAGGTGCAGCGGCACGTCGGGACGAGCGGCGGCGAAGCGTTGGTTGACTTCGACGACGTTCTTTGGGTCGCTGTCTTTCAGCGAGACGACGTAGTTGGTGAAGCCCAGCGAGTCGACGAATTCGCAGTGCTCGATCGCGCTTTCCAACATCGGCGTGATCGAGTCCTCTTTATCATATTTTTCCTTCTTCGCCGGATCGACGCTGCCGCAGTTCACGCCGATGCGAATTGCACAGTCATGACGCACGGCTTGATCGATGATGAACTTCACCTTGTCTTGCCAAGGCGTGTCCTTGCCGTGGTGATAAAGGTGTCCCGGGTTGTAACGAATCTTGTCGACGAACGGCGCGACGGTCTCGGCCAACTTGAAATTCTCTTGCAAGTCGACGGCCAAGTTCGCGGTCGTCAACTTGCGGATCTCCCCCAGCGCCGCGGCGTCCTTGTCGCTGTCGACGGCGATCCGCACGACGCCGGCACCGGCCGCGCGATAGGCTTCGCACTGCGCGACGGTGGCTTCGATGTTTTGCGTCTTCGTCGCCGTCATGCTTTGCACGGCGATCGGGTGCCCGTCGCCGATGGTCAAGTCACCGATGCGGACGGGCCGGGTGGGGTTGCGAGTAATTTTCATGAACGAAGAAACGAAGAAGGTAATGCGGAAAATTTGTAGGACAATTGTCCCAATTGTCCCCTGCGTCAGTTGTTTTGTTCATGCCGGGGACAATTGGGACAATTGTCCTCCAATGATTGTCCCGTTCAGGCGTGGTTTGCGGAAGGTGCTAACCGCAACGTGATTCACCCGGCCAACGCATCCAGCACGGCCGCGTAAACCAACTTCGTCGCTTCGATTTGCCTTGGCAACCGTTCCGCCGCGATCAGTTGTCGCCGGACGACCGTGCATCCGATCGCGCCGCCCGATGTCCCACCGGTCCCACCGGTCCCTCGCTTGGCCATGCCGATGAAGACGACGCCGTCGAACCCGTCGGGGGCGTTCGGGCCCAGGTGTCCGGTGATCGACGCGGACAACCTCGCCTGTGGCGTTTTTTCTAGCACTCCGACCGCCATCGACTTGGCAACTTCATTGCTGACCGCGGTGTGCGTTTCGATTTCGACCGCGTCCACGCCCAGCCAAGCCGTCTTCGTTTCGCTCTGGTACGTCACCGCCGAACCGCACAACCACGCCGAGATGCCCGCGATCTTCCCCAGCTCGCACGCCACCATGCCGCAGGTGCAACTTTCTGCGAACACGACACCGCACTCGTGCTGAGCCAATCGAGCCGCGACTTCGGCGGCCAGTTTCGCGACGGCTTCGCTCATGACGTGACCGGATCGGGATCGTCATCCCCTTCATACTGGTCGGCGGCCTCGGCTTCGGCTTCCTCACGCATGATTTTTTGCGCCTCGGCCATCTGTTCGGCGAACGCGATGACTTCGATCTTTTGGTCTGCCGTGATCGATAAGGCGCGAAAGATGTCAGCTTCTTTCTTTTCCAAGTTGCCTTCTTTGTTGACGACCATGTCGACTGAAAGAGCGGTCAAGAAATCACTGTTCGCGCATGTCGGACATGATGCCAATTGCAGTTCGACATAGCGAGACGTTTCGGGTGCCAGTTGCAATTTACGAATCGACGACACGTTGCCGCCGATGACGGTTTGCCAAGCCGGATCGCTCGGCGAGACCGGCAGCGCGGCCAGCTCTTTGGTCTCCTGCGTCCATTCGTTGCAGTCTTCGCAGAACGGGCTGTTGCCGTAAACCTTTCGCGTCATGAAAGCGGTCACGAAGATGATGCCCGCTTCGATCACCCAGCCGAAGACCGCTTCCCAGCCGTCGTGTGGGTTGCCGTTTTTGAACCACAGACCGTTCGCAAAAATGTACTCGCCCCATCCAAGGATCGTGCGCGGATCGAAGCCTTGGATCGCGATCAGTGCGACGTCCTTGCTGAATCCTTCCTGGGACTGGATGTACCACGCACAATGCACCGCCCACGCGGCGTAGTAACTGACACCGGTGATGATGATCGTCGCCATCGCGACGGCAAAGTGGTTGCGGAACTTCGTCGTCCGACACATCCATCCGGTCATCGTGCCCAGCAGCGCGCCGTACAAAAACGTCACGACGCCACGCAGTTTTAAAAACGGCAGATAGACGACGATGCCCGAGTACAAAACACCTATGACGATCGCCAGCGGCACCATCCCGATTAACAGGACCATCCATCCGCTAAGCGGTACGCGACCGCTGTGACGATACAACGAACCGGAACGACCAAACTCAGCCTGACTCATGTTTGACGATGCTCCACAAAGAGTTCAATTTGGCCATCCGCGTGATGTGACGTTACAGTTTAGCAAAAACGAAACCGACCCGACGCGAATGAGCCGCCTTCGGCGGCAGATTTCAGTTTCCAATTTGCTTTGAAAATTCGATCACGGCCGTCGCGTCGACAGCCGCGTAGCGGCGACATAGGAATAGCCAGGGGTAAGTCCAGCGAGCGTCAGCGAGAAGGACGCAGCCCCTGGAAAATGTTTGAAAAACGCCCCCCACATCGGCCCGGCGGCTTCGCCGCCGGGCCGATGTGGGGGAATGAACTCTTTCGGTTCACTCCTGGCTACTATCTGCCGCCACTACGTGGCTAAAACAACCCACACCTATCATTCAATGTTCGTTGCCCGTAATCAGCTTGCTTGGCAGGTGCGTCACCGAATTGAACCAGTCGAGTTTCCAACGTGATCCGTCGAAGTCCAACTTGCTGATCCCGACGTTTCGCAGCGGGCCGATGTTCAGCGGGCCGAAGTTCATTGGATCCGCCGTCGATCGCAACATCTGCGACATCATCGCTCGTTTCAAATCCGCGTGGATGACTGCGACCACGGTCTCGCCCGAGTCGCCGAACGTTCGTGCGAACCGCTCGATCAAACGAACCGTTCGTTCGTTCGATTCGGCCGCCGTTTCCTTCGTCTTGCCGCCCCACCACCCCGATTCTTCAATCGTCGGATCGATCGTGCATCGGTCAGCCGCCGCGACGACGTTACGGATCACGTCGCTGCGTCCCAGCCCGATGCCGCCGTCGGTCGCGTCGGGGCCGTGACCGCGGAAACAACCTCCGAATTCGAACGCGTCGTGCCACACCGACACCGATCCGCCGGTCTTGTCGGTGATGTAGCGAGTCGTTTGCAGCGTCCGCAAGAACGGACTGGTGATCAAATGGTCGATCGAAAGCGTCGCAATCCAGTCGGCCAAGTGTTGCGATTGCAAACGACCGATCGCCGTGATCGCCGGATCTTCGACGCGAAGGTACGGCGGGCGAGCATTGTTTTCGCTCTCGGCGTGTCGGACAAGATAAAGCTGCATGAAATCAATCGAAAGAAACGTTTTGGATAGTCATCGGCGCCGCTTACCAAGGGGTGTCCGTTTTAACGTCGCATGCGCGTTCGCACGTAATCGATCATCAACCACTGCACGATCATCAACACGACCGGAATCGTGAACAGCAAGAACTGCGACAATTGCGGGCTGGCGATCCACGTCAAGCCCGCTCGCTGCATCGCCGTCAGAATCGCCATCACCAACGAACCGTTGATGAACAACATCAGCGACGTCAACAATGCCGACGCGATCGAAAACACGCAACCCGCCGAGACGGTTTTGCGTTCGTCCGCGGTCACGCGCCAGGAAGCGGGGTCCTTCGGGATCACAAGTCGACTCGAAACGGCACGACTTGACTCAGCACGATCGTCATGATCAGCCCGACGATTGAAAGCGTCGCCAGCAACGGCGTCCAGCTTCGCAGCGATTCGCCTTCGGTCAATCCGCCCATCTTGGTGAACACCCAAAACCCGCTGTCATTCATCCAGCTTCCCATCAGCGACCCGGTGCCCACGGCCGTCGCGACATAGACCAAGTTGAAGTCCGGTTTCGCGTCGCCGATGATCGCCGACATCATGCCTGCCCCGATGATCATGGCGACGGTGCTGGATCCTTGAGCGACTTTCAAGACGGCCGCGATCGACCATCCGAGCAACAGCAGCGCGATGCCAAGAGCGCCCGCGCCCGAGAAAAATTCGCGGATCGTGGTGCTGATGTTGGTGTCCTGCAGCATCCCGCCGAACGCGCCGCCGGCGGCCGTGATCAGGATAATGACGCCGCCGCTCATCAGCGATTCTTCGACGTCATCACCCAAGCTTCGCCACGACAACGACCGCGTGATCTTTAGCGTCACCATCGCGCAGATCGCGGCCAACATCAACGCAAAGTTCGCGTTCGACCACAGCGCCAAACGGTTCGACAACGTCCGCGCGGACGAATCCCAAACGTACGGCGTGACGACGCCGGGGTACGCGTCCTGAAAAAGTTGTCGGTTCATCCGCCGACGATCGACGGGCTTCATCCGAAGCTGATCGGACGCCAGGCCGGACTTCGCGACGTCCGAGATCGCCACGCCCAGGAACGCATCCTCGTCGTAAACGTTGCCGCTCAAAAATGCATCGTTGAGTAGCTCGACCGTCTTCGCTTGCGATGCTTCGCCTGTTCCGGGGTTTGCCAGTTGTTCACTCTCGGCTTCGGTCAAACCGTCGCTTGCGATTAACCGTCCGATCGGCGAATCAGGCTCCGCACTCGCCAGCAGTTCGTTCAGCTTCGCAAAGTCCGTGACGTCGGCGACCGACAGCTTCGCTTTGTCTTCGCGGTCGGCCAGCGTTGTCGCCAGCGTGCCCGCACCGATCAACAGAACCGGCAGCGCCACCGGCAACAACGACACCCAAAGCGATGGCAGTTCATGTTCCAGCAGCGCTTTGTGTTTTTTGTCACCGCTGCCGAGCGACCGCATTACGATGGGCATTTTTTTGTCGATCACCACCGAAAAGATCAGCCCCGCGATCGCGGCAGGAATCGCCACCATCACGCCGACCAGCATCATCATGCCAATGTCGACGCCCAGAATCGCGGCGACCAACAATGGCCCCGGCGTCGGCGGAACCAACGTGTGTGTGATGCAGCCGCCGGTCGCGATCGCCATCAGGTATCGCAAATAGTTTTCGTTGGTGCGGCGGTACAGGCTGCGAGCCAGCGGCACCAGCAAATAGAACACGGTGTCAAAGAAGACCGGGATCGCCAAGATGAAGCCGCTGAACATCAACCCAATCGAAGCTTTCTTTTCGCCCGTCAAATTCACCGCCGCGCGAACGATCCGGTCGGCCGCCCCGCTGTCCAGCATGCACTTGCCGATGATCGCGGCCATCGCGATCACGATGCCGATGCCGCCGGCGGAACTGCCAAAGGCGCTGACCACCGCATTCATGCGTCCGCCCGCGTCCTGGCCTTCGACGACGCCGACACCCAGGCTGACGATCAGCGCGGAAATGATCAGCGCCAAAAAAGCATTCAGTTTTAAGCCGATGATCATGCCCAGCACCGACACGATCCCGATCACCAAAAGCGCGACCGGCACCAACGGTGACGTCGCCCAAGACGCCGACTCGGATGCCGCCACCGCGTCTTGGGCCACGACCGGGACGTCGCATGAAAACAGCAATGCGGCAACGAAAAACAAACACACAAACAGCGGTTGACGCATCCGGAATGGCCTCGGGCGGCGAAGAAAGGCGGGAGAAGGTTTCGGCGAGAGCGACGATTCTAACTGAAAGCTCCACTCCGATGGCGCTCGCGAATCGAAGCATCGCATGATCAACAAGTGACGAATTTACCGTAGCTGATCCCGCCAGGGTTCAGTCCGGCGTGAACCCTGGTGGGATCAGCTACGTCAGTTGTTGTTCTCCGAGTGCTAATCAAGTCAACTCGGCGATCGCATCTTCCGCAGGTTCTCGCTGACTCGCTTTAAGATCTGCTGTTCTTCTTCGCTCAGCGAGTCGCGGCCGTGGGTGTGCAGCCGACTGAGGATCTCATCCAATCGCGACGCGTCGACCGCTTCGCTTCGTTCCCGCTGCATCGCGTCAGCGATCCGCTTGCGCTGCCGTCGACCTTGAACGGCGGCTTTCCAGCGAAGAACGACGCCGGGGGAATCATCCAACGAATCATGCGGTTTCTTTCGCGTCGACAACAACCGCGTGCTCTCGAGCGACTGCAGCGAAGACCGAACGTCGCTGCGATGCGACGACACCCACAACAAAACGCTTAACAAAAACAGAAGCGGCCACTGCGGAAACCGATCTGACGCCTGCGTCGACAATACCGCGATCGCGGCGGCCAGCGTCGCCATCGCGATCACGATCAGGCAACGACGGAACAGTCGGGCCTGCATCGGCACATCCCACCGCGACGCGGACAAATGCACGATCGCGGCGTAGGCTTGCCGGCCGAGCGTTCGCGGTAGCGGATACATCTGCGCGATCGCCTGCACGCCGAACAACCACGCCGCCGAACGCCAAAGCGAATCCACCGATGTCATGCCAAGCGACGGCATCGTCCACCACGACGCATCGCTGTTCTCGATCACCGGCCAACGTCCGCCGCCGTCGATCAGCCGAAACGCAGTCGCGACAACAATCAGGGTCGTCACCGTGCCCAGAGTCACCATCAACGTCTTCGATGCGATCCACCGTCTGGGCGATGATTCGACGCCGATCAATCCGATCGTCATCGAACGCACCGACACGCCCGCGATCCAAGCGATCGCCATCGTCGCGGCCGCCTGCGTGATCCATCCGGCGACCCAAACGGCCGTTCCAACCAAAGCCGCGTGCGGCAAGTCGGCGTTGCCGGGTTGTCCGCGTCCGATCAAGACGACCGTCACGACGATCGCGGCGGCGACAAAGATGGCGTACGAAACGTTCAACTGAGTCCGACCGATCACGCCGACCGGAATTGCCCAAGGCGGCGACCGATCCGTATCGACTCGGTCGGGCAACGGGGCGTGAGAAGAAGAAGGCGGCGGCGTCACGTTACGATTCCTAAAGAGTGCCCTAAGGATAGCGTACCGGGAAAAGAAATTTAACGGACCAATTCTTCAACTCACGCATCCTGGCCTGGAAACACTTCGTCCATCATTCGCGTCATCGACGCCATGATCAATTCGGTATCGACGCTGCAACCGACGAAGCGAAACCCCTGCT
This sequence comes from Pirellulaceae bacterium, assembly GCA_963836865.1. GTDB lineage: Bacteria > Planctomycetota > Planctomycetia > Pirellulales > Pirellulaceae > Rubripirellula. Next base: position 163,385 of record CAWILC010000010.1, read on the forward strand.
GGATTCTCGCTTGAATCTTGCGGCCGTCGGCTCGCAGGACGTGAATGCCGGCGGGGACACCATGCCGGTTGCACGCCGCCAGAACCCGCGACTGGGCCGCAACCACGTCGGGATGATCGACTTGACCGGCCAAGCCCATCGATGTCGACAAGTCATAAGGACCGATGAACGTCGCGTCGATGCCGTCGACGGCCAGGATCGAATCAATGTTTTCGACCGCGTCGATATGCTCGATCATGCAAACCACCAACACGTTGTCGTTGTGGCCCGCGTAGTAGTCGGCAAAATTTCGGCCAAAGCCGGACGCCCGAGAAAGCCCCGCACCGCGATGTCCCAGCGGAGGAAACTTCGCCATCGCGACGATGTCTTCGGCTTGCCGAGCCGTGTTGACCGACGGAGCAATGATGCCGGCCGCCCCGGTGTCCAGCACCAACTTGATCAACGCCGCGTCGTGACTGGGCAGCCGAACCAGCACGTCCTTGCCGGTTCCTTTGGCGGCCAAGCAAAGTTCGTACAACATCCGCGGCGTCGTGGTCGCATGTTCCATATCGACCGCCAACCAATCCAACCGGTCATCGCCGGCCATGATTTCGACGACCGTCGGATGACCGATCATGACCCAGCCGCCCAGTGCGGATTGGCCCCGGCGTAGCTTCTGCTTAGTGCGATTCAAAAGTGGGATCTCGTCAATGGGATCTCGTCAAAGAAATGACATGCTGCACCAAGGCCGTGGCGTCTTGGTGGGTGTAGGCGACGTCGGTGGACTGCTTGTTGGCGAGCGTTTTGACTTGGCACTTGCCTTCGGCCCACTCATTGCCGCCGGCGACGATCGCGACAATGAAGCCGCGCGAATCGGCGTACTTCAGTTGCACGCCCAGCTTCTTTGCATCGGGGTACACTTCCACCCCGAGGCCGGCCGACCGCAGGTTCGCTGCCATTTTCAGGTAGTCGTCGCGGTGCGATTCTTCAAAGTACGTGATCAAGACCGGCGCGGGCGTTGCGGCCTTTGGTAGCAGCTTCAACTGTTCCATCGCGGCCAACAATCGGTCCAGACCTAACGAAGCGCCGATGCCGGGAAGATGCTGTTTGGTGTAAAGCCCGGCGAGATTGTCGTAACGCCCACCGCTGCAGATGCTGCCGATCTCGGGCAAGTCGTTCAGCGTCGTTTCAAAGATCACGCCGGTGTAATAATCCAATCCTCGCGCGATCGAGACATCCAATTTGATGCGCCGAACCGGGACGCCCGAGGCCACCGCCCCGCGATAGATCTCGGTCAATCTTGCGATGCCTTCGGCGGCATATTCGTTGCCACCGGTGACGTCGGGAAGTTGTGACAGCACCGTTTCGGCATCACCGTCGCAGGCGGCCAGTCGCAGCACCGCGTCGGCTTGCGCATCAGTGATATCGGCGACGCGGCACATTTCCTCGTGCGTTTTGTCGCGGCCGATCTTGGTCAGCTTGTCCAGGCTGCGCAGCACCGGCACCGTCTTGTCGGCCAGGCCTTGTTCTTGCAGCAGGCCCGACAGGATCGTTCGGTTGTTGATGCTGATTGTGAAGGCATCGAAACCGATCGCGACCAGCAATTGATTGATGACGGCGACGGCTTCGATGTCGGCCAGCACCGAAGTGGTTCCGATCGTGTCGAAGTCGCACTGCACGAATTCGCGATAACGTCCGGCCTGCGGATTTTCACCTCGCCAAACTGGCGCGATGTGGTACCGCTTGAACGGCGTACCGAGCGTGCCGATGTGCTGGGCGGCGAAGCGGGCCAGCGGCACGGTCAAGTCGAAACGCATGCCGACGTCGCGGCCGCCATTGTCTTGGAAGCGATAGATTTGCCGATCGGTTTCGTCGCTGCCTTTGCCGGACAAAATTTCTAAGTATTCCAAAACGGGCGTGTCGATCGGGGCGAAGCCGAACGAGCGAAACGTCTCGCGCCGTCTGCATCATGCTTTCCCGCGGCATCATCACGGCGGGCAAGTAATCGCGAAAGCCTTTCAGCGTTCGAGGTTGGATCAGCGACATGCGTGGCGTTTGAATGAGGGAAAATGAGACGAGGGAAGTCGGCATTGAGGCAAAGTCGGCATTGATACGTTCGGACTAGGCGATCGGCAGGCCAGTCGGCTTGCGGCTGCGGATCGAATGTTCCGGCTTGCGATCGGGTTCGGTGAACTGGGGCCCGAATAACGCGTCGGCGTACTCGTCGATTTGTTCGGCGCTCTCGAAGTATTTTTCGTAGCACCAATCGTCCTCAAATTCGCACTCGGCCGTCGTGTAGTCGCGACAAATCTGCGGCCTCGTTTCGTAGATGCCGCACATGTTGTCGTCTCGCAAGTGCTTGCAAGTCGTATGAACCAGCAGGTACCACGTTTCGTCGTCGACGAACAAGCTGGCGCGATCGTGCAACAGGTACCACCGCATGAAATCGTAGTCGCGACGGACGTTGGGTTCGTCGATGGCCAAGGCGAAGTAATGACAACACTTCGCGGTGCAATGTTCGCAAAGATTTTCGCCGGCAGGATAATCGCTGCGTCGGCGTTTGATCGGGACGGCTGCGACGGATGGAATGGCGACGGACATGGTGGGTCTCGATGGGGGTCGGATCACAGCCGAAACACTACCAAAGCCGGGGGTCGGCAAAAATGCCCCCACCGGGAACAATGTGCCGGAGGGAACACCGTTACTGCTCCGTGGCGAGGCTGCCACGATTATCATTCAGGGAGTTTGCCGTCGTGGAAGTCGTTATCACCGCACTGGGTCCGGACAACGTCGGGCTGGCCGATCCGATCATTCACCACGTGACCGGCCGCGGCGCGCGGATCGCCGAGATCCAGATGTACGATCACGACGAAGAACACCTGTTCGCGATGATCTGCCGGATCGACATCGACGCGGCGCAGCTCGATCCGCTGCGTGATGCGATGCGTCAAATCGGCGACCACACCAAACTGGCCATCCGAGTCTGGAGCAGCGAACGTCGCGTGAAGAAACCGCGGATCGCGATCTGCGGAACGTTCATCGAACACACGCCGCGAGCGGTGCTAGACGCGATCGCCGGGGGCGTCATCGGTGCCGAAGCCGCCGTGCTGATCTCGAATCGAAAGAAGCTGTCATCGCTGGCGGACGAGTTCGGCGTGCCGTTCCGTATGATTGGCGACGAGAGCGGCGTGGCCGACGACGGGGCGATGGTCGACGTGTTGGACGAGTTCGATGTCGACTACGTGGTGCTGGCCCGATACATGCGAGTCCTCCCGCCGTCGACGTGTTGGCAGTTCGCCGGTGGACGGATCATCAACTTGCACCACGGCTTGCTGCCCGGCTTCCCCGGCTTTCGTCCTTATCATGACGCGCACGCGGCGCGAATGTTGACGTTCGGCGCGACGTGTCACTTCATCATTCCGGAATTGGACGCGGGCAACCAGACGATCAACCAGCGAACCTTCTCGGTCGCGCCCGGCACGCCGCTGGAAAAGATCATCGCGCGGGGCGAAAGCGAAAACGAGCCGGCGTGTTTGGTCGAAGGAGTCCGCCGAGTTTGCGCGAGAGAGATTCAGTTGCACTTTCACCGCGTGGTGGCGCGAGCTTGATCAAACGCCGGCTTTTTCTTCGGCCGCGCTGACTTTGAAGTAACGCGGCAGTAACGCCATCGGGTCGGTGAAGTCGCCGCGGGATGCCGCGATCCTTCCCAGCGCGGCGACGCCGATCGCGTCACAACTTCGCGGCAGCAATTCGCCGGCTCGGTCGCCGAACGGTTTTGTATCCCCCGCGATTGCGATGCCCGCGAGCTGGCCGTTCAACTTGGCGGCAAACGACTTCATCGATTCGACGACGACGCAGTCCGGATAACGCGACCAATTTGACACGGTGTTCTCTTCAACCAAACGGGTTGGCGGCACCAACGCCGATCGAGTGACCAGCGTCGATTGATCAAACAGCGTTGATCGATCAAACTGGCCCCAAAAAACTTGTCCGCGATAAGCATCCAGCGCCACGACGACTCGGTCGACCGCGGCGTGATCGTGAAAGGTTGCCGCCGCGATCGCGGCCAGCGAATCGACGCCAGCCAGCTCAATCTTCAACGCATAGGCCAGCGTCTTGGCGGTCGTCACGGCGACACGCAGCCCCGTGAACGAGCCGGGCCCATCGGCGACGGTGACTTGCCCGAGTCCTTTTTCGGTCTCTTGACGGCATCGCGAAAGCATCCGGTCCAGGTGCGGCCCGATGGCCGCGGCGGCGCGTTGGTCGGATTCCAAGACCACCCAGTCGAGCAGTTCAACGCCTCGAAAGAGCGTCAGCGAACCACCGCGGCCGGTCGTTTCGATGGCCAGATGCAAATTATCGGGGGCACGGTCAGTCGGATTCATCGGTTGTGATACACTCGGAGTGCTTGTTGAGTTGCGGTCTTGCAGCTCCTTCGGCTCGACGACGACTCGGGATTGTCGATCAATTTTGGTTGCCGCTACAATCTCGGATTGCCGATAGCGAAGCAGAGGCGGATCGTCCGCGGACGAAGTCGTTTGAATTTTGCCGGCCGGTCTCCGGCACTTGCCTTCCCGTTTTCATCCCACCCACCAACGACGAAGCCCCAGGATACCACCGGTGAAGCGAGCGTTGATTAGCGACATTCACGGCAACCTCGAGGCTCTCGAGGCGGTGCTGGACGACATCCGTGCAATGTCCGTCGACGAAATTTACTGCCTGGGCGACATCATCGGCTACGGCCCGAATCCGTGCGAGTGCTTGGACTTGGTGATTCGGCACTGCAAGGTGACGATCCTTGGCAACCACGATCAGGCGGCGCTGTTCGATCCCGACGGCTTCAATCCGATGGCGTTGCAGGCGATCTACTGGACGCGCGATCAACTGGACAACGGACCAGGATCGACCGCGCAGGTCAACAAACGCTGGGACTTTTTGGGCGAACTTCCACGACAGATCGACGAAGATCCGTACAAGTTCGTTCATGGTTCGCCTCGCGACCCGACCAACGAATACGTTTTTCCCGAGTACGTCTTTGACACGCGAAAGATGGAACTGCTGTTCGGCAAAGTCACGCAGTACTGCTTCATGGGACACACTCACTTGCCCGGCGTGTTCACGACCGAGTGCGAATTCATTTCGCCGGACGAATGTGACCACGTCTACAAGCTGACTCGCGAAAAAGTCATGGTGAACGTTGGCAGCGTCGGCCAGCCGCGCGACGACAACAACAAGTCATGCTACGTGATCTTGGACACCGACGCGCAAACGTTGACGTATCGCCGCATCGATTACGATCGCGACAAAACGGCCGGAAAAATTTACGACGTGCCGGACCTGTCTGATGCTCTTGGTGATCGGTTGAAGCACGGTCGTTGATTCGGACCTTTCGTTCTCTTGTCTCCCCAAGCACTCCATTGCCTCGCACCGCGATCCTAAGCGACATTCACGGCAACCTTTCCGCACTGGAATCGGTGCTCGATGACGTACGCGGCCAATCGGTCGACCGGATCGTTTGCTTGGGCGATGTGATCGGTTATGGGCCGCACCCGTGCGAGTGCCTGGACAAGGTGATGGAGTTCGAGTTTTGTGTGCTGGGCAATCATGACAGCAGCGCGCTGTTCGACCCCGAAGGATTTAACTTCGCGGCCGAGCAAGCGATCTTCTGGACTCGCGCCCAAATCGAAAACGGCGGCGACGGATCCGAAGCCAGCCGCCGGCGGATGAAGTACCTGTGCTCGCTGCCTCGCATGGTCCAGGAAGGCAGCGTCATGTTCGTTCACGGATCGCCTCGCAGTCCAACCAACGAGTACGTGTTCCCCGAGGACACGCAGAACGTCAAGAAGATGGAAAAGCTGTTCTCGCTGGTCCAGCACTTGTGCTTCCAAGGTCACACGCACGTGCCGGGCATCTTCACCAACGATCTGAGATTCATCCGACCGATCGACATCGCGTCAGGCTACCGAATTGAAAATGCCAACGAACGATTATTGGTCAACGTCGGCAGCGTCGGCCAACCACGCGACGGAGATCCGCGAAGTTGTTATCTAATCTTTGATGAAGCAACGATCGAGTACCGTCGGGTCGCCTACGACATCGAACGAACGGTCAAGGCAATCGAAGCCGAGCCGGAACTTGACGACATGCTCGGCTACCGACTCCGCGACGGTCGGTAAACGAGACGCATTGAAAGCGACGTATTCGCGGCACGCGGGAAAACTTCCCAGCGGTGCCCTTTGCCTCCCTTGGTGCATTCGTTTTGGGCAGACTGCCCACATTGTTTGCCCGTCGCTCACGGGGGTGTGCCTGAAACGCACAGACGTGCAGTCGCAGTCGGTGTCCTGGAAGTCCGCAAAAATCGACTTTGAGGTTGGTCCAGGATCAAAAATAAACGTTCGGCACAATCGTTGCTAAAGCGTCCATCACGGTCGAACGGAGTTAGTCGACCAATCCAGCGTGTGATGGGGTTGTCGCCGGAATGTCGAAAGTTGTTTTTAATCACTCCGATCGCGAATCGAACGTTCGTCTTGTCGCCTTCGATAAAGGAGACGACCAACGCATCGATGTGATGCAAAGACTGTCTGATGGAACAATCGGTCTGGGAGCGACCCTGCAACCATCGGGCGTCGCGTTTCGGTGGAACGTTGCCGGCGGTCCGCAACCCGATGCGATGTCCGTCGTTGGTTCGTTCAACGATTGGGATCCGCTTGCCGATCCGATGCAGCGAGATCGCGACGGAACTTGGTTCGGTTGGGTCGCCGGCGCGAAGCCCGGCGATGCGTATCGCTACCGCATGACGAGCGGTCGCCGATCGACTCAGTTCATCGACCCACGAGCCCAGCGGGTTTGCTTATCAAGCGGTGTAGCGTTCATTCCTGATCGACGTCGCCGATGGAAGTCGCCGCGATTTCAAACACCGCCACTGTCGCAGTTGCTGATCGTCGAAGTCGACCATCGCGAAACGTGCTGTAGTGAAGATTGTCGCGACGTGCCTTCGCTGAACAAGCTGACTGAAGATCTAAAGCGTTACGCTTCGATGGGTGCAAACGCGATTTGCCTCTCGCCCCAATCGGCCTGTCAAGCGTTGCCGTTTGCGATCGATGATCTCGATGGCGGGCCAGCCGCGTTTGGTCGATTGGTCGACCGAGCCCATCAACTCTCGCTTGCCGTCTTTGTTGCCCTCAAGACGCCCGATCTCGCGTTCCAATCTCGATCGGGGTCGCGTCAACATTCGTGGACGTCGGGCGATCTGATTCACGCCAGCAAACAGATTCGCGATCATGCGTTGATGTGGTTTGACGATTATCGCGTCGATGGCATTTGCATTTCGGTGGAGGAAACGCTGCGATCGATCCGCTTGGATGGCGGAAATCACCTGGGCACGCAAACGGATTTTTTTTCGTGGCTGAACCGGGAAGTCAAAGGCAAGCATCCTCAAGCGGTGACGATCGCCACCGACACGGCCGGCGACTGCTATGCGACGAAGTCCGACTTCGAGGGCGGCGAAGGATTTTCGTGCCAGACCGATCCGATGGTGAATCTGGCAGACCTGCACGCGATCAAGGACTCGATCAACTTTGGATTCAACAACGACGTCTTTCAACGCGTGATGAAGGCGTTTCGAAGAATCGAAAAAGCCAACCAGTTGGCGTGGTGGATGACCGCTCCTGGAATTCCGATGCTATTCAACCCGAGCCCAGAAACGTCGGGCTTGATCGGAAAACTGGCCCGTCTTCGCGCCGGTGGCGACGGGACGACGATCGGACTGCGTGGACAAATCGTCGACGTGTACCACTGCGACCCGACATCGCAGGTCATCGTGATGCGACGCAGCGAATCGGGCGGTCCAGGCGACGACGTGATCGTGGTCTTAAACTTTTCGGACCAAGCGATGCGCGGTTACTCGGTCGGCATGCCGGACGCGGGCCTTTGGCAAGTTCGCTTGTCCAGCGAAGACGCCAACGGGAACGCGGCAAATGATCCAGTCGTCGCCATCGACCAGCGACGCGATCACCAAATGGCCTCGGCAACGGTCGACGTGCCCGCCGGCGGCTTCTTGATCTTGTCAAAAGATCCTTGACGTTACTGCTGGTGAACGTCGACGCCCATTTCGGACAAGCGTTTGGCTTGATTCGTGATCGCTTTATTTCCCTCGGCAAGTTTGCCCAAGATAGACATCCAAGTACGGTGCGAATCGTCGCTCGCCAGCGACGTCCTTTCGGCACATCTGAACCAGCGGTTTCAAGTTCTTGATCGGATTGTCCGCGATCAACAACATGTCCAGTGACGGCAGCGTGACGATCGGCTCCAGCGTCTCGATCGAATTGCGTTCCACGTTCAGCATCGTCAACCAGGCCAGCTTGCCGACCGCCGCTAGATCGCGGATCTGGTTTCCCGAGGCGTCCAGCGACCAAACCTTCGCAAGCGATTCCAGCGGACTCAGGTGCATCAATTGGTTATCGGCAACGTACAACGTCCGCAAGTTTGCCATTGCGGCGATGGGAGCAAGGTCGCTGATTTTGTTGCCGGAAAGATCTAGCAGTTGCATGCCGACCAATCCTTCGATCGGTTCGATCGACTCGATCTGGTTCTTGGACAGCGTGACCGACTGCAGCCGTTTTAGTTCTGCGATCGGGGACAGGTCCGTGATTTGATTGTCTTCCAGGTCCAACAGCATCAGCGATTTGCAGTGCTGCAGTCCCGATAGATCGCGGATGCCTTTTCCCTTGCCGACGACGCGAGAAACGCGAGCGACATCTTCGGCGGTGATCGGTTCGTCGGAATCACGTTTGGCGAAGACTTCCGCGCGAACGGCGGCCTCCAGATTCTTATCCGGGAAGACCGAAACCACTGCTTCCGCCTCGGCGGTTTTTTCAGCCGCCGGCTTTTCCGCCACTGGATCGTCTGCGGTCGACAAAGTGATTGACATCAACAGGATCGCAAACGCAAGGCAAACGTGTTTCGACAGGGACATCGCGCGTCGCTCGTAGGGTGGGGAAGATGGAAAGTCGGATCAATACCTCGATGCAGTTTAGTCGACCGACGCAGCCGCTATCGGCCGGTGACAGCAAAATACAACAGTAACGAACTTACCGGAGCTGGTGCATATCGCGGTTTGCAATGTGTTTTGAAGCTCGAACAGGGTATCGCTTCGACAGCCGCGTAGCGGCGGCAGATACTAGCCAGGGGTAAGTTTGACGAGCGTCAGCGAGAAGAACGCAGCCCCTGGATTGCGTCACCTAATCAATTTCCCCCCGCGTCGGCCTGGCGGCGAAGCCGCCGGGCCGACGCGGGGGGATGGACGTGGGGTTCTCCAAAACCAGGGGTTCCACCGATCCTCGCTGGCGCTCGTTCGGTTCACCGCCTGGCTAGTATCTGCCGCCACTACGTGGCTGAAGCAAACTGCAATATTCACCCACCGTAGTGGGGTCCGCCAGGGTTCCGTCCGGTCTGAACCCTGGCGTGCCCAGCTACGTTGGTTGTCATTCACCGAGCTGTTAGTCGCGAGACACCAACTTTCGCGTCGCCATCGGGTGGTCCGAGAGCGGTTGGTGACCTTCCAAGCCGGTGACAGTCAAGGTCACGCCGGCGCGATGGAATTCGTCTTCCAATTCGTGCAGCTTTTCCATCGTGCTGTGGTCGACCAAGTGAGTGTTCGCGAAATCGAGCTTGCAGTCTTTCCCTTTGGCCAGACTGGTGCTAACGATTTGGCGGCGAAACGCGATCCAATTGCTGAACACGGCCGACTGCGCGACATGGACTTCCACTTCGCCGTCGCTGCCTTCGGTGATTTCAAGGTGCGTGAAGAACAGTGAACGCAACGGAACGCCGTTCAGGTAGTGAATCGCAAACTTCGTCGCGATACCGATCCCAATGCCGATCAATAGGTCGGTTGCCAGAACCGCGATGATCGTTGTGACAAAGATAACAAGCTGTTCCTTTCCGACGCGGTAGACGCTCATAAATTCGCTCGGCGACGCCAACCGAAACCCGGTGAAGACCAGCATCGCGGCCAAGGACGCAAGCGGTATCCGGTGGATCAATGCTGGCAGCAAAGCAACAAAACCGAGCAAGAAAATTCCGTGCCAGAAATCGGCAAACCTCGTTTTGGCTTGATTGTCGATGTTCGCTTTGCTGCGCACGATCTCCGAAATCATGGGCAGTCCGCCGATGAACGCGACCGCCGTGTTGGCGACCCCGACGGCGACCAAGTCGCGATTCAAGTTGGTGCGGCGATGGTACGGGTCCAACATGTCGACGGCTTTGGCGGACAACATCGATTCCAACGATCCGATCAACGCAAACATCACGATCCACTTGATCGCCGCGGGCAAGGTGGCGGCATTCGTGAAGACGCCAAAGTCGGGAAAGGTGATCGCGCCGAACAAATTAAACGGCACGTTGACCAAGAACTTTTCACCCACCGCGTACTCTTGACCCAACAGCGTGTAAGTGTGCTCGTGCGAAAGATCAAACATCAAACCCATCGGCACAGCGACCAGCAAAACCAGCAGCGGTGCCGGCACCGCCTTGATCACAGCGTTGCTCGTCCGAGTTTTCAGCCAAGCCATTCCGAACAAAATCACCAGGCTGGTGATCCCGATCGCCGCGATTTCAGGATTCAAGTTCATCAGCGTGTGCGGCAACTCTTTGATAATTTCAAAAGGTTCGCCCTTGGCGGATTGACCGACCGCGACGGGCAATTGCTTCACCATGATGATGACCCCGATCGCGGCCAACATTCCGTGTACCGCTGAGGTGGGAAAGAAGTCGCCCAACACTCCGGCGCGAAGCATTCCGAAAATGATTTGGCAAACACCCGCGACGACCCCGACGGCGAGTGCCATTCTGTAGGCCTGCATGTCGGCGGCCACGTCGATGCCGCTGGTGTAACCAAAACTGGTCACTGCACCGAGCACGATAACGATCATGCCGGCCGCGGGGCCTTTGATCGTTAGTTCGCTGTTGCTTAAAAACGTCGTCAAGATTGACCCGACGATGGCGGTGAAGACGCCGGCGATCGCGGGAAAGCCGGACGCCAACGAAATACCGAGGCATAGCGGAAGCGCGATCAGAAACACCAACCCGCCGGCGATCAAGTCATTCTTCAAGTAGCGAACGAACCCGCTGGCGTTGCCACGCGGAATGTCCGCCGCGTCACCGACCGAAATCGGCTTGTGATGGTCGGCAGCGGGGGGATCGGCATTTGGTTGCATCAAGAACGACCCGACGTCATGAACAAGGTTTGCGTTGACGAAGCGAAGCCGCTTCCAACCTTCGTGGACAACAGTGCCACGCTGGGGGCGAGCGAGAAAGCACACGCCATGCCGGGGCACGATACTGGTTCGCCAACAAGGTCCAACGACCGATGATTGTTTACAAAACACAACGTTTTTAAGCGACCAAGGAAACGAAAAAATTTTGAAAAACTTGTTTCGTCTCCGGTTCTTTCCGCCACGCCTTTGCTTGGACGTGCGAACCCTTGCACGCATCGTGCAAAATTTCGCGTTTTGGTGCCGGACGCGGCGACACTAGCTGCCGCGGTAGGTCGAATAGCCGAACGGGGATAACAACAGCGGCACATGGTAGTGGTCTTCGCCGGCGGTCACGATGAAATCGATCGTCACTGACGGAAAGAACGCTTGCTGGAAATGTTGCTTCAGATAACTCGCGATTTGAAATTCGATTTGGTAATGCCCCGGAACATACTCGGCGGCGTCGATTAGCCCCGTCACGACGCGGCCGTTGTCATCGGTCGTGCCTTCGCCGACGACGCGTTTTCTTTCGCCATCAACGATGAACAGCTTGACGGGAATTGCCGCGGCCGGACGTCCGCGGGCGGTGTCCAGAACGTGCGTCGTGATCGGGGAAGATGCCATCGAGTACGTCTCAATCGGTTAGAAGTTTATCGATTCTTAAGTGCGTGATTTGGCGTTGCTGTTGGGCGGCCACGATCAGTTCGTCGGCCGGGTCATTGCCGAGTCTGACCAGCAACGATTCCAGCATCTCGGCGGCGGTCTTTCCACTGGCGCAAATGATGAACAGGTAACCAAATCGTTTTTTGTAATCGTCGTTGCCCTGGGCGAGTCGCTGGAGCACGCGTTCGTTCGCGTTCGAGATCCCCGATTGCTCGCCCGAGGACCATCGATCGTTGCCCGCGTACTTCATTCGAAGCGAATTGAGGTCGCCGATTTGCGGATGGCACTCGAACGCTTCGAGCCAGTCTGCATCGGCAAGCTGGTCGAACACTTCGTCCGCTTTCGCATGCAGGTCGACCGCGTCTGCGAAGGGACGCATCGATGCCATCTGCATGCACCAACGTTGGGCGCCGCAACAACCAGTGAAGTGTTGATGCAGTTGCTCCGCCGAGCATTGATTCAAGGTTTGGATCGATAATGCGTTCAATGCACTTTTCCTTGGGGTGCGTCGTCGTCGATGCCGTGAACCCAAGTCCGCTGCACGATCCCGCGAAGGGTTGCTCCGTGATACGGCGTCAAGGAATGCTTGTGAAATAGTTTTGCTTGATCGACGGTCCAAGTCGCGTCGGGATCGAAACACACCAAGTGCGCGGGTTGTCCCACAACGATCCCGGCATGTCGATCGATCAACTTGGCGGGCTCGGTCGCCATCCAGCGGACAACGTCGGTGATTTGAAACCCGCGTCGCGATGCCTCGGTCCAGATGACCGGCAAGCCGAGTTGCAGCGAGCTGATGCCGCCCCACGCGAGGTCAAAGCGTCCTTCGTCGAGTCGCTTCAGTTCCGGCGGACAGGGCGAATGATCGCTAACGATCATGTCGATGACCCCGTCGCGTAATCCTTGCCAAAGCCCTTCACGGTGGACCGCTTCGCGGATCGGCGGCGCGCATTTGGTGTCGGTCCTTCCGTCGTCGATCGACTCGGCATCAAAGAACAAATAGTGCGGACACGTTTCAACCGTGATTGGCAGTCCACCCGCTCGTGCTTCGGCAAGCATCGCGATGCAGTCGGCGTTTGCCAGGTGAACGATGTGGACATGGCATCCGGTTTCCTCGGCCAGCCGGATCATTAGTTCGATCGCGGTCGACTCGAATCGAATCGGTCGGCTTTGCATGTAGTCGCGATACTTTCGCGGATCATTCATTTCGGGGGCGTCGCCGGCAAGTTCGGCGTGAACCAGAAGTGGAACGCCGCATTGCTTCAGCAGCGGCATCGCGATTCGGAGGTTTTCTTCGGTCGCGTTTGGAAATTCGTCGATGCCGCTGTGACACAAAAATGCTTTGGCCGCGACGGCCCCGGCTTGGATCACTTGGTCGATCGTGGCCGCACTACTCGGGATGACGCCGGCGTGAAAGAACAGATCGACGTGCGATCTGCCGGCCGCACTTTGTCGCTTTTGCGAAAGCGATTCTGGCGTGCAGGTGACCGGCGAACTGTTCAGCGGCATGTCGACCAACGTCGTGATGCCGCCCGCTTTCGCGGCTCGAGTGCCCGTCTGGACGCCCTCCCAGTCTTCACGTCCCGGTTCGTTCAAGTGAACGTGAGTGTCGACAAGACCCGGCAGCAACATCTTGTCCCCCAAATCGATGACCGCCTTGGGATCCAGTTCGCTGCCGTAGTTGTCAATCGATGTGATGATGCCTTGATCGACGGCCACGTCGACGGCGGCTTCGCCTTGCGGCAAAATTACACGTCGGGATCGGAGCACGAATCGTTTCGGCATGATGGTCGGCTTTGTTATGTTGCGATGGAAGAAATCATTCAACCACGATCCTTTTGACGAAACAAGCGACCCATGACCGCACGACTCGCCTTCAACGCGTACGGAAAACACCATGTCCGGGTCAGCAAGATCAAACGCGATCAGCAAGACGCCGGCAAGCACCAACTGATCGAGGCGAGCGTCAACGTGGTCATTGAAGGAGACTTGGAAACGGGCTACACCGAAGCGGACAACCGAAACATCGTTGCAACGGACACCTGTAAGAACACGATCTATGTGCTGGCCAAAGATGATCCCTTCGACAGCATCGAATCGTTCGGCGTGACGATCGCGAATCACTTTCTAAAACAGTACGACCATCTTACGCGAGCGACCGTGACGTTGACCGAAAACCGTTGGTCGCGGCTACTAGATTGTCCACACGCCTTCACCGGCAACAGTTCCGATCGGTCGACCGCAAGCGTGATCGCGACGCGAGATCAACCGACGCAGGTGACCGCGGGCGTCGACCAATTCGTGATTGCAAAAACGACTCAGTCCGGCTTCGCGGACTTTCACCAGGACGAATTCCGAACGCTCGCCGACACCGACGATCGGATCCTGGCCACGTCGATGAAAGCGGACTGGGTTTTCGGAACGGGCACGCATGACTTCGTGACGTGCCGGGCGACGATCCTGGACGCGATGCTGAAACGATTCGTCGATCACTACAGCATCAGCGTTCAACAAACGATGATGCTGATGGGCACCGCGGCGATCGAGGCGTGCGGGGCGATCGAATCGGTATCAATGACGATGCCGAACAAGCACCACATCCCGTTCAACCTGCAACCATTCGGCCGCGAAAATCACAACGAAGTCTTCATCGTCACCGACGAACCGTTCGGCTACATCACCGCCACGGTGCAGCGATCGACCTAGCAAGTCGACGTGGCAGTCCGTCACCAGACGCAAGGCTATCGGCACGGATCTGGCTTCGTGTTTTTGGCGTGGACGGTATGGTTTTTGTCAAGATTGTCAAATCGTTCCAGCGATGCCGACCCACTTGGGCACGCGACACGTCCGGGAAATTTTTCGCCAAGGCCTCATTCCGCGGGCGAACCAGCCTCTCGAGCAACTTGCGGAGCAGATGATCCAAAGTAGCCGCGATCCTGTGGCAAGGCTAAACTAGAAACTTACCTCCGTTGCTTTGCCCCCATCATCTGGACCTCCCGATGGACGCCCTTGATGAACTGATCCGACCGATTCGCCATTCGCCGCAATTGCCCTTGTTGGTCGATCGTCTGACGCAGCAGCTTCAGGCCGAACACCAGGCCCGAGAGCGGTTCTATGACGAGATGACCGAAGAACAGAAAGTCGAATTCATTGATGGAGAAGTTGTCTTCCAACCCCCATTTGAAAATTGTCATTTGGATGCATCGGGCCGGATCGACATACTGTTACACACGTTCGTGATACGTCATCGCTTGGGGACGGTCAAAACCGAAAAGTGTCTGTGCGTGTTCCCACGCAACGATTACGAACCGGATGTGGTTTTCTTCGGCCCCGAGAAAACCTCGCAGCTTCAACCTGACACGATGAAGTTCCCGGTGCCGGATCTGGCCGTTGAGGTTTTGTCTTCATCGACCGAGTCACGCGATCGCGGCGTCAAATTCGAAGACTTCGCCATCAACGGCGTCGGCGAGTACTGGATCGTCAGCACCAACGAAGCGTCCGTCGAGCAGTACGTTCTCGAAAACGGAGCGTATTGCTTGCGAATGAAATCGTCCTCGGGACGTTTAGTGAGCAGCGTCATCGCGGGCTTGGAAATCGAAGTCGAAGCCATCTTCGACGACCAGAAAAATCTCACGGCGCTCGCCAAGATCCTGGCTTGAAGGCTACCCCATGCACGCGACCGACCCGGATCCAACGTGAAAGACCATGTTGTCGTTTCGTTGCGAGTTGATTTCCGGTCGCAGTGCCCCCGTGTCTGAATGGTGCAGTGCCTGAATGGTGCCGTGTTTGAATGGTGCCGTGTTTGAATGGTGCCACCCACGAAGTTTGCTTTAGCCACGTAGTGGCGGCAGATACTAGCCAGGCGGTGAACCGAACGAGCGACAGCGAGGATCGGTGGAACCCCTGGTTTTGGAGAACCCCACGTCCATCCCCCCGCGTCGGCCCGGCGGCGAAGCCGCCGGGCCGATGCGGGAGGAAATTGATTACGTGACGGATTCCAGGGGCTGCGTCCATCTCGCTGACGCTCGCGGAACTTACCCCTGGCTTTTCTCTGCCGCCGCTTGCGCGGCTATCGGAGCGATACCCTGTTCGAGCTTCAAAACAGATGGCAAACCGTGAGATGCACCCCCGCCGTATCCGCCGGCGGTTTCGCCCTTGAACCAGGGTAAGCAGACTTTGTATACCGGACGGATACGGCTCGAGGCGTGTTTGCGAGTCCGATCGATCGAGCGGCAACAAAGGGCGGAATTCCCCATGAAATTGAACGAAATCGTTGACCTGGTCGACGGACGCTTGATCGACAAACATTCCATCGCCAGCACCGATACCGCGTCGGAGCCCCGCTTCGTCGGCGCGAACCCGCCCGATCTGGCTGGCCCCGGCGAAGTCACAATGATCGATGACGCTCGTCGCGGCGAATTGCTGGCCAACTGCCGAGCCGCCGCCGTCATCACGCTATCCTCGATCGAATCCTGCCCGATTCCTCAAATCGTGGTGAAAGATGTTCACGAAGCGTTCGCGAAAATCGTTTCTCATTTTCGTCCTCCGATCGACGTCGAAGAATTGCCAGTCGGCGTTGATGCCGGAGCCGCGATCGACGCGACCGCCTACGTCCACCCCAGCGTCATCATCGGCGCAGGCGTCACCGTGGGGGCTCGGACGCGAATCATGCCCGGTGTTGTCATCCTGCCGAAAAGCCAGATCGGCGACGACTGTGTCATCCACGCCAACGTGACATTGTACGAATACACTCAAATCGGCGACCGCGTCACCATCCACGCCGGCACCGTCATTGGCGCGAACGGGTTTGGTTATCGCCAACACCGTGGCCGGCACGTGCCGACGTCACAGCTCGGTTACGTTGCCATCGAAAATGATGTTGAGATTGGGGCTTCGGTCACGATCGATCGTGGGACTTATGGCGCAACGCGGATCGGCGAAGGAACGAAGATCGACAACCAAGTCATGATCGCGCACAACTGTCAAATCGGTCGCCACAATTTGCTGTGCAGCCAAGTCGGCATCGCGGGCAGTTGCCGAACCGGCGACTACGTGATCTTGGCCGGACAAGTCGGATTGAAAGATCACATCACGCTGGGCGACCACGCGATCGTTGTGCGCAAGCCGGCGTGATGGACGACTCGCCCGGCGACCAAATCTATCTCGGTTCGCCCGCGACGCCACAGCGAGAACAAATGCAAATCATGGCCGTCCAACGTCGCTTGCCGGAAATGCGTCGCGAAGTGAAACGGCTTCGCCGCGAAGTCGATCAGTTGCAAGCGGACGCATCGACAAGCGCATCAACGAACACGGCGAACGAGTCGAAGAATACCGAAGCGAAGAAAAACGCCGCATGAACCATCGGCTGGATCAACGGCCCGGATACCGTCACGGATATCGACCGCAGCGTGCGAAAGCGATCCTGGCCCATCGACGAAACGAACAACCGCTGCCGCCGATCGGTTTGGTGGCTGGTTGGGGACGTTTCCCAATCGAAGTCGCGCAGTCGCTGGTCCGCAACGGCCATCCGGTTTGCTGCGTCGCGATCAAGGGGCACGCCAGCACCGAGCTGGAATCGATTTGCGATCACGTGATCTGGTCCGGCATCGGCCGCATGGGCACGCACCTGCGATACTTTCACCGCGGCGGCGTCGGGCATGTGACGATGGCCGGCAAGCTGTTCAAGGCGGACCTGCTGTACAGCGGTTCGGTTTGGATCCAGCACTTTCCGGACCTGACTTGCTTGCGCACCTTTGGGCCGCCGCTGATGGGCCGCCGCCGTGACGCTCGCGATGACAGTTTGCTGCTGGCGGTCGTTCGCACGTACATTCAAAGTGGCATCGAAATTTGCGCGGCCACCGATTTTGCCCCGGAGTTACTCGTGAACAGCGGACACTTGACCGGCACGCCCCCGACGCCCGCGCTACAAAACGACATCGACGCTGGATGGGCGGTCGCCAAAGCGATGGGCGGAATGGACATCGGACAAACGATCACGATCAAAGACGGCGTCGTAATCGCGGTCGAAGCGATCGAGGGCACCGATGCCTGCATCGAACGCACCGGAACGTTGTGCCGCAAGGGCGGTTGGACGTTGGTCAAGGTCAGCAAGCCGGACCAGGACATGCGATTTGACGTGCCCACCATCGGGCCGCAAACGATTGAAAAGGTTCGCGCCGCCGGCGGTAAAGCCATCGTGATCGAGGCGGACAAGACCATCGTCGTCGAGCGTACAAAAACGATCGCGGATGCGAAAGCTGCCGGCATCACGCTGGTCGCGATCGATCACCAATCGATGCACCGGAGCGGTGTGTCGACGATCCGACGCGCGGCATGAACGGTGGATCCTTGCAAGATCTAACTCTGCCAACCAAAATCGACGACGAACAAATGGTTGCGTCGACGCAGGCGCCCGCGAAGCTGAATCTGTTCTTGGAACTGGTCCGTCGTCGCAACGATGGCTATCACGACATCGACACGGTGATGGTCCCGATCGACTGGTTCGATGATTTGGAAATTCGCCGGCGAAGGGATCAGGGCGTCGGCTTGAACGTCGGTTGGTTGCCTTCGTTTTCGGCGATGGCGAAATCGTTGGGACTGGATCCGGAAAGCGAAGCAGCGAGAAAACTGTTGTCGATTCCGACCGACGAATCGAATCTGGTTTGCAAGGCGCTCAACCGATTTGCCCAGATATATCGCATCGAAGGCGGCTTCGACGCGAGGCTGGGAAAACGAATTCCCGCCGGTGCGGGCATGGGCGGGGCTAGCAGCGACGCCGCATCAGCGCTTCGATGTGCCGCAACTCTTTGCGGCATCCCGTCCAACGACGAACCGCTTGGTCGCGATTGCGGCAGAGATTGGATCGGACGTTCCGTTTTTTATGGGCGTTGCCGGTGGTGCGGACTTTGAAGCCGGAATGACGGCGGCTCGAGCGACCGGACGAGGCGAAATCTTAACCAGCGTGCCAATGCGCTTCCCGACTGGACGTGGTCGTTGTTTACCCAAGTGTCGGGCTGTCGACCGCAAAGGTTTATGCGGCATCCCAAGTCCCCAAATCTCCGCAAACGGCCGAGAACCTCGTGCGAGTGTTGTCGGAAGCGTCGGCAGAGCATGATGCCGCGTCGAGTACCACCATTGGGGCGACGATGCTGAATCGGCTGTCCGATCCGGCGCGATTACTTGCACCTCAAATTGACGAAATTCTAGAATCACTGTGGCAAAGCGGCGGGCGAACGTGTCAATTGACCGGCAGTGGTTCGGCATGCTTTGCCATCGTCGAATCGCCCGAGCGTGCCAAAGAGGTCGCGGAAGAATTGCTAGCGACCATGTTGCCGCCGCGGGTTCCAGACGCCAGAGAACGCAGCACTGAAAACCATGGCGACGGAGCCATCGTCAGGGTCGCTCGCACGACGCGAGTACCAACCTCCGTTGCAACGCATTTATCCACATCAGATCGCAGACTTGCCAGCGATTGAAGCTCGGTAGGTTCGCCGGTTAGGGAGGGTCGGAAGATGGAGATCACCGAGATTCGCATCAAGTTGATGGAAGGCTCTGAAGACAGGCTTCGCGCGTTTTGTTCGGTCACGATCGACAATGCCTTTGTCGTTCGCGATCTGAAAATCATCGACGGGACCAGCGGCCCGTTCGTGGCGATGCCCAGCCGCAAGCTGACCGGCCACTGCCAGCGATGCAACCACAAAAATCACCTTCGCGCGACGTATTGCAACCACTGCGGCGTAAGGCTTTCATCGGACGCATCCGATCATTACGATTCGCCGCAAAAGCTGTACGCCGATGTCGCGCACCCGATCAACAGCGAGTGTCGCGAACTGATCCAGAACGCGGTCATCACCGAATTTCAGGCCGAGCTGAACCGCTGCAATCAACCCGGCTATCGGTCTCGTTACGACGACGACTTTGGGTACGAAGATGTCGAAGCGGACGACGTGATCGTCGAACCGCCGCGAGCCTCGTCGGGTCCACCGCGACCGCACTTCATGGACAAGCCCCGTCCGACTCGCGAACCTGCTACCGGAGAATCACCCCGCGAAAAATCTTCCGGCGGTGAATCGGATCAAGACGGGTTCGGAGCGGGCATCTTCGGTCAGTGAGCGGCTCGGTGCTCCGGTCGGTGAGGGCTGACGTAATTTTTGGCGAAAATGGACGGCAAAAAATCACGGGCTGACCTTTCTATCTTTCGGGTGCATTTCGCGGTTTGCGATGTGCGTTGAAGCGAAACAGGGATGTCGCTCCGACAGCCGCGTAAGCGGCGGCAGATACTAGCCAGGGGTAAGTTTGACGAGCGTCAGCGGCGAGACGAACGCAGCCGCCTGGCTAGTATCTGCCGCCACTACGTGGCTGAAGCAAACCGCGATATGCACCCTACCTTTCGCCGCCAGTCTTTTGCCAATCGACTTCTCTCCTTCGCACTAGACCAGCGTTGCGTTGCCGTCACTCGTCGGCGGGTTTTGTTTGCGTTTGATCGATTTCGTTGCGGAGGAAGTCGTCGATGAGGTCGTGCATGCGTTGTGCGTCTCGCTTCTTACGTTTCTCTTCCTCGTTTTGTGGTTTGGACAAACCTCCGACGAGGGAAAGCAACTGTTGCGAGACTTCGATGGCATCGCTTTGCTTCTGCCGCATGTACTCGAGCGCCTTTTTGTCGACTTCGACGAGTCTCTTTAACCGCTGGACATCGGCTTTGGCGGCGCTCAGATCAGCCGATGGGACTACCGCTTTTTCATGAAGCGGAGTCAGTCGTTGAAGTTTGGATTCCGCTAAATCCAAAGCAGCTTTGTCGGACGTGTATTGCCGCATGGCCTCGAAGACGGCACTGTCGCTTCCTGGCGACGGCTTCGATGTCGGGGGCGTGTCGTAAGCGTTGCTCGGCGATGGCACCGACAGAGTCGATCGGGCATTTGGATAGGTCGGTACCGGGGACAGGCCGAAGGAGTTCGTTGACGGGACGAACCGCCCGAACGAAGGAACCGGATCATACGGGGACAAGGAAGGCTGCATCAGTGCGGTCTGCCAACGCAATTCCGGCGGACCGCCGATCAGGTCGTCCAAACGCCGCGTGATGATCGCGTCCTTATTTTCGGCTCGCTTATCGTGCGTCTTCTTAAGCTCGTCCAAGCGATTTTTCATGTCGGCGATCTGTCGAGCCTGGGCGTCGTGCATTTCGTCGAACTCGGTGGCGAGCGCTTCCTGAATTTCTTTTTTGATCGGTTCGCGGTCCATTCCTTGCGGAGCCGTCAAGTACTTTTGCTGCAAGAGCGAGGACTGCGATGTCCTGGAGACTGTTGTTCCGGATGTTGGTGGATACGTCTGAATGTTGAAGCGCGGTCCGCCCTGCGCCTCTCTACTTGGAAAGTTGTCAAACGTCGTTGGCGAGTTACCGACTGCATTTGGCCGATACACTTGAAACGGAATTTTCCTCCTAAAAACTTCGCCGGTGGCCGCGTTCGCAGAGGTTACTTCGCGATACTCAGTCTCCATTCGATACCCAGGCGGAGCGTCTGGCCACCCCTTTTCATCTGCAATCACTTCACCATCGGCAAACGTCATCGCGAACAGCGATCCGGTCATGACAGCGATTCGTATCCATCTTCTTTGGTTCATCGTGGTTGTCCTTTCAAGACAGGAGAAATGTTCAACTCGTTTTCGTGTCGCTCGACGTCAGCCTCTAACAACTGCAACTCATCCTCGAACCCTGAATCGACCCAATCCGTGTTTGATGTCGAAAGCGATTCTGTTGGCATCGTTGGCGTTCGCCGCAAAAGATCGTTGGTTTGCACAGGCTCAACGGGCGTAAGCTGCCAAGCGATGATGCAAAGCAAAATCGCCAGCGACACGCCAACGACCACGAGCCAGCGTCTTGATGTTTCGGGCGGAAGTAGATTCTTTGGCAACGGATGCATCGATGGGTTCTGAACGTGAGCGTGAGCTTGTCGCAGTAGCGTTGCCGCGGCCGCCGCGTTCTCGATCCGCTCCGACGGATCGATCGCCATCAACCGGCCCAGCAACCGATCGAGCCACACCGGCATCCGCTCGTTGATCTGATGCACCGGACGAGGCGACGATTCGGTGATCTTCTTCAGCACCGCCAGCGGATTGTCGGCGCGAAACGGCGGTCGGCCCGTCGCCAGGCAGTACAACAAACTGCCCAGCGAAAACAAATCGCTGCGTCCGTCCAGCGATTCCCCCCGCGCTTGCTCGGGACTCATGTACTGGGGCGTGCCCGCGATCATGCCGCTGCATGTGATCGACGCGTCGTCGAGTGCTCGGGCAAGACCAAAGTCCGTGATCAGCGTTCGCCCATTGCCCGCTTCGATCAGTACGTTGGCCGGCTTGATGTCGCGGTGGATCAGCCCGCGATCGTGGGCCGCAGCGAGTCCTTCGGCGACTTCCACGCCGATTTGCAGCAACTCGAGCAAGTCCATCGGGCCGGTCGCGTCGATGCGTTGCTGCAGGTTGCCGCCTTCGACCAACGGCATCACCAAGTACGGCAAACGCGACGAGGTCACGACGCTGTAGATTGGAACGATCGACGGATGCACGATCGCGGCGGCGGCCTGGGCTTCTCGCATGAACCGCGCCTTCGCCGCGCCGACGTTGGCAAGATGAGGCGACAAAACCTTTAATGCGACCGGCCGATTCAGTTCGCCATCAAACCCTCGCAGCACCACGCCCATGCCGCCTTGTCCGACGACGGCCGTGACCGGGTAACGATCCAGCTTGCCGAGGCCGTCCGCGTCCGGCGTCAAGATCGGCATCAACCAATCAATGTTCAGCGGCTCAATGTTCAGCGGCTCGATATTCAGCGGCTCAATGTTCAGCGGCGATTTCGATTCGGCATTTGCGACCGGCGTCGGATGCTGGCCCAAGACCTCTCGCGTCTCGTCCCACCACGACGACTCGCCGGCCAACCGATGTAGCGACTGCTGGCATCGATCGCAGTCGGTCAAGTGCGTTTGCACGCGAGCGGTCGACGCCGCATCAAGCGATTCATCCAGCAATTGCTGCAATACTTCGTCGTCGAAATGAGAAACTTGTTTCGCGATCATTCCGTTTCTATCCCGTTCAATGATTCGTTCGTTGGTCGACGGCTTCGCGGATCCGTTTCAGGATTCGGCATCGAGCCACATAGACGGCCCCTTCGGCGATGCCGAGTTGTTTTGCGACCGCGGGGACCGCTTGGCCTTCGACGGCCGTCTTCCAAAACGCCATCCAGTTCCTTTCGCCGGTGCGAGCTCGAACTTCGGCGGCGGCGAAACGAAACAACTGTCGTCGCCAATCGAGGTCGAACTCGGATTCCAAATCGGCGTTCGCGACGGCGTTGTCAAAACCATCTCGAGCCGCCGCGTCGTCGATCGTTTCGCGGCGTGTCGACAAACGGCGAAGTCGGTCGACGGTCGCGTTGCGAGTGATCCGGGTCAGCCAACCGCCGAACGTTCCGTCGGCGTCAAAGTCAAACGTCGCGATCGAACGACTGACCGACAACAACACTTCTTGCACGATCTCGCGAGCATCCGCGTCCTGCAGGCCTCGCCGCCGCACCATCGTGTAGATGACCGGTTCGTAGATCGCGATGAATTCGTGCCATGCTTCGTCATCCCGCGCGTCCGTCAAGCGAACCAGCAAGCTCGGTCGTGTCGTCGGGGATTGGGTCAAGACGCGGATGCCCTTCGAGGTCCGTTTGCGGAACAGAGGTCGACTATCGGATCGCAACCAGAGAACGAAACGAATGTCCTCAATCTTGCGCGACCGAACTGACATTCTTCCACAAATGCGTTCGGCAAGCGTTCACCACGGCGAAATAGTCCTTCCCGATGGAGGGCATGCCGCTCTGGTGAGGGTGTATATCGCAATTTGCGATGTGCGTTGAAGCGAAACAGGGATGTCGCTTCGACAGCCGCGCAAGCGGCGGCAGATACTGGAACCCGTTCGATGGCATTCCAAGGACCGTGGGTCGTTCGATATGATGCGGAGCCAAATGCTGCTTGTTTTGCCCGTCCAATTGTTCATTCCATTTTGACCGACGATGAAAACTGACGAACTGCGTGAAAAGTACCTCGACTTCTTCCAAGGCAAGGGCTGCGCGGTCTGCCCCAGCGACGTGCTGGTGCCGGCGTGGGATCCGTCGGTACTGTTCACGCCTGCCGGGATGAATCAGTTCAAAGACCACTTTCTGGGCAAGGTCAAGCTGGACTTCACCAAGGCGACGACGTGCCAGAAATGCCTCCGCACCGGCGACATCGACAACGTCGGACGGACCGCGTTTCACCACACGTTCTTTGAAATGCTCGGTAACTTTTCCTTCGGCGATTATTTCAAAGAAGAGGCGATCCACTGGGCATGGGAGTTTCTGACGGACAAAAAATGGCTCGGCATTCCCGGCGACCGGCTTAGCGTCACCGTTTACAAAGACGACGACGAAGCGCACGCGATCTGGAAGAACAAGATCGGCTTGCCGGAAAACCGCATCGCGAGGATGGACGAGGACGAAAACTTCTGGCCCGCGTCGGCCCCCAGCGAAGGCCCCGACGGCGTCTGCGGTCCGTGCAGCGAAATTTATTACCACTTGGAAGACGGCAGCGAAGTCGAAATCTGGAACTTGGTCTTCACCCAGTTCAATCGCGTCGGCAATCCGCCCGACAACCTGCATCCGTTACCGAGCAAGAACATCGACACGGGAATGGGACTGGAACGAACGGCCAGCGTTTTGCAAGGTGTGCCAACGAACTATCACATCGACAGCCTGTTCCCGATCGTGCAAGCGGCCGCGGACGTTTGCGGCGTCAAGTATGAATACAACAACGACAACAGCCGCCGACTTCGCCGCATCACCGACCACGCGCGAGCGAGCGTGTTCACGATTCACGAGAACGTCTATCCTGGTGCCAAGGACGCTCGTTACGTCATCCGTCGACTGATCCGCCGCGCGGTGCTGGACGGTTATCAGATGAACCTGCGTGAACCGTTTTTGTACAAGTTGGTCGAAGCGGTCGCCGACGCGCACAAGAACCCCTATCCCGAACTCGGTCAAACGACCAAGCGAGTCGCCGAAGCGATCGAAGCCGAAGAGAAGACGTTCTTTGCGACCATCGACGGCGGCATGGCTCGCATCGAAAACCTTTTCAAAGACATGAAGTCGAACCACAGCGTGATGGTTCCCGGGGCGGTCGCGGCCGACTTGCAAACGACGTACGGCGTGCCGCCGGAACTGGTGCAGACGCTGGCCGCAGAGCAAAACTTTACGTTCGATTGGCCGGGCTATCGCGACGCGATGACCGAACACGCCGAAGCGAGCGGTGCCGGACAGGTCGTGCTGTTCCAAACCGGACCATTGGAAACGCTGAAGGAAGCGATCCGCGAAACGCCGTTCGTCGGCTACGAAAAAACCGAATCGACGGCGATCGTCAAAGGCATCATCACGGGCGAAGGCGGCAAGGGCGACGAAGGCCAACTGCTTAGCCACATCGATCGCGCCGATCAAACGAAGCTGCGTGTGCTGCTGGACCATTCGCCGTTCTACGGTGAATCGGGCGGTCAAGTCGGCGACGTCGGCGTGATCCAGGGCGATGACTTCACCTTCGAGGTCACCGACACTCAGAAGCACGGCGCGTTGATCGTCCATCACGGCATGCTGGTCCAAGGCGCGATCCACGAAGGGGCGACTTGCAAAGCCGTCGTCGATATCCAGCGCCGCAGCGCTCTCGCTCGCGCCACTCGGCCACGCACATCCTGCACCACGCGCTTCATCACCACGTCGGTCGCCACGCCGAACAACAGGGCAGCAAGGTCGAAGCGGACCGCTTGCGATTCGACTTCACCAATCCCAAAGCGATCCCCGATGAAACGTTGGTCAAGATCGAACAACAAGTCTTGGAACTGGTCTCCGCTGGCGAACCGATCCAGTGGAACACCGTCTCGCTGGCCGACGCACGAACCGCCGGCGCGATGATGTTGTTCGGCGAAAAGTATCCCGATCCGTGCCGCATGGTTTCGATGGGCACGTTCAGCCGCGAACTGTGCGCAGGCACTCACTTGACCAACACGGCCGACGTGGAAGCCTTTGAAGTGGTCGTCGAGGAAAGCGTATCGACGGGCACGCGCCGCATCGAAGCACTTACCGGCAAGCGAGCGATCGAGCACCGCGAACAAACGCAGCAGCTTCTGTCGAAGGTCGCAAAAACGCTCGGCTGCGATCCGTCGGTCGCGCTGTCGGCAACCGAGGCGCTGATGGAAGAGGTCCGGACGCTGAAGAAAGAACTGTCAGCGGGCAAACCAGCCGACCACAGCCCCACGTTCAAGTTCGCTGGCGGCGGCGAGAAAACGGACGTCAATCACTATCACAGCGTCCGCGCCTCCGTCCACGCGATCACTCGTCGTTTGAACGTCGCGATCGGCGACGTGACCGATCGCTTGGAATCGCTGTTGGCCGATCGGTCGAAGCTGGTCGAACAGCTCGGCCAAGTCACCGCCGGCGGCGAGATGTCGGCGGATGACTTGATCCAGCAAGGCGAAACGGTCGGTGACACGCTGCTAGTCGTCGCGGAAACCCCCGGCGGAAACCAAAACTTGATGCGAGGATGGATCGATCAGATTCGTCAAAAGTCGAAGACGCCGACGGCGGTGCTGCTGGCCACGGTCGTCGACGACAAAGTGCTTTTGGTCGGCGGCCTGAGTCGCGACTTGGTCGACCGAGGCTTGAAAGCCGGGCAATGGGTCGGCGCGGCGGCCAAGACGGTCGGCGGCGGCGGCGGTGGTCGGCCCGACATGGCGCAAGCCGGCGGCAGCGACCCTAGCAAACTGCCGGCGGCGCTGGAAGAAGCCAAAGCATCGATGCGGAAGAGCCTGAGCTAACGCCGATCACGTCTGTTGACAAATAGACGATCGATCAGCCGCTGCGCGCTAGCGTGCGGTTCTCCGCCAAGCATCGCGTGATCATTCAGTCACTGGACTTACCGTAGCTGATCCCGCCAGGGTTCAGTCCGGTCTGAACCCTGGCGGGATCAGCTACGTCAGTCCGGTCTGAACCCTGGCGGGATCAGCTACGTTAGTTGGTCTGAACCCTGGCGGGATCAGCTACGTCGGTTGTTGTTCACGCGACGTCAACCGCTTGCTAGCGAGAGGCGGCTGATGAAGGACGTTTGCTTAAGGCTTGGACGATCGCGACAGCTAGTGCTAACCGCTTCGCCGCTCGCGTCGAGTCGATTGGGGTCAGTGTCGATTCATCGATAACCGGCAGCGTCGTGATCGACTTCAAGACGAGGACTTCGTGGTCGGTTCCGCCGACGCGCTGGATCATCTTGGCGTTGCCCGGATGATTGACGACCAAAACGTCGTCGGGGTTCAAGAACGCTCGCCATCGTGATCCCATTTCATCCATTTCCACCGCGTCACCGACGTGCGGCAAGCGAAGCATGTTCAAGAAATAGTCGTCGCGTAAACAATCGTTTTCAATCACGCACGAAAACATTTCGCCGGTACGCAGCCGCTGGGCCATCCAGAAAACCGGCTTTGGATCGACCAACCGTTCGCCACGGTTCAGGTACGTGCCTTGTTCCTGTTCGATGTAGACGACGACGATTCGATCCGCTTCGTTCAAGATCACCTTGGGCACGTTGCTGGCCCCGCGGGTGCGACGAGCGTTTTGTCGCCAGTTCGATTTCGGACATGCGATCTGACCGTCGATGATTTTGTCAAACGCGAATCGCAACGCGTCAAGTTGCTCGGCGAGCAAGTCGTTCTCCGGTGCAATGGCTTGTAGCGCGTCCGCGGTCGCTTCCAAAGTCGATAGCGCCGTGTCGGTCGGTTCGCGGCGGATTCGATACCGACCGGGCTGGGATGGGGCCAATTGATATCGCGGCAGCGTCTGCAGTCCAGGCAGGTCTCGCATCATCGTTTTGGTGTGGTGCCAAGTCCCGTCCAGCACCACCAATTGACCGATTGACGCGGCCGCGTCGGCATCCAACAACGGCACGTCATCGCCGGGGTACAAAAGCGCCGCGTCTTTGGTAAGCACGCCGCCGCGAATTCGATCCGCGATCGGAAGCAAATGATCGACGATCAATTCGCACCGCGATAACGACGCGGCGACCATGCGGGCGGTGTTGAACGGATGTTCGCGTTCGCGTCGGTGTTGAAAGATCAACACCGGCAGTTCGTTATCGACCATGGGAATGAGATCGCAATAGCATCGATCGAGCGGACGACGACACTGGACGCACCGCGGGATTCCCGTCGAAGGACGCTGCGTATCAACCGTCACGACGCAGCCTGGATCGCTTCCTCGATCGGTTCGACGTCCACGCTGACGTCCAGCGTCGTCGTCCCGCCGCCCAGAACGACGCCTCGCATCGGGCTGACATCGCCGTAGTCGCGTCCGACGCACATCGGAATGTGCTGGGTGCCGACGAAACAGGCGTTCGTCGGATCGACGCCCATCCAACCGAAGGTCTCGCCGGCATAGACGCTTAACCAAGCATGCGATTCGTCCGCGCCGACCAAACGCGGTTTGCCTGGCACAGGAATCGTCCGCAAGTATCCGCTGACATACCGTGCCGGCAATCCAAGTGATCGCATGCACGCGATCTGGATGTGGGCAAAGTCTTGGCAGACACCGGCCTTGATTGCGAACGCTTTCTCGGTGGTCGTGTTGACATCCGTCGCGGCCGAATCGTATTTGAAATCGGCATGGATTCGCCGAGTCAGATCGATGGTCGCGGCGACTAAACCTCGGCCGGGTGTGAATGATTTTCGCGCATAGGCGGCGAAGGTTTCCGACGCAAAGATTCGCGGCGAATCGAAGCGGAACTCCATCACGCGAAACGGAACCGTCTGGGTTGACTTCGATAGCGTCACCATCGTTTCCCAGGGCAAATCGTCGACATAGTTGGACGTGCCCGCGATCGGGGCGGGCAGTTCAATTTCGGCGACCGACACGTCGCTGGTCGCGACGACTTTCAATTCGCGGTGCAACGATTCAATCGCAAACGAGAATACCAAGTTGCCAAAATAATCCTTGTGCTCGAACGTGCTGTCGGTCTTCGGCGTGATGACAATGCGAGTCGAATGGACGGTCATCCGCCCGCTCGTTCGCGGCTGCATGCGGAGCTGGTTTTGACAAATCGCAACGGGTTCGCTGTAAAGGTAATGCGTCGAATGTGAAATTCGATAACGGGTCGCTTCGTTGGTCACGGCAGGTTGGTCACGGCAGACGTCGGGATGGGTGGTTAAAACGGTTCACGAAAAACGCATCCTAGGTCGGAGCCCAGGGATTTTGTCCCGTAATCGTTTGCGTGTGCGTCGTGTGGATCAGATACCTTGCCGCGATCGCGTTGGATAGCTCGGGCAATCCCTCGATCATCCGCTGCAGCAATCGATTCAGGCTGTTGCGACGATCCATGCCGGCCGATTCTGCCAACTGGTTCGGGTCCGCCATGCGAAGGTGATGGTCCAGATCAAATGCGATTTTTTCGTCCGCGCCCAAGCCGACCGTCCGCGAACCGGAAGGCAACGTTTTCAATACTCGCACCACTTCGTCCAATTGAAAACGGATCGAACGAGGATTCGTTTCATCGGTCACCAGCAAGTCCAACACCGGGCCGACGCGAACCAGGTTCAAGTAGCGCGAACGATACGTCATCAGCGAGTCGCACGTTTCCAACACCGCTTCGCAGACGGCTCGCTCTCCGGCACCGACCGGCACCAGCGTCGCCGACAGCAATTCGGCCGTTTGATCGGCCCGTTCCAGCCGGCGGCCGAGTTCCAAGAACTGCCATGCGTGCGTGCGAGTAAAACTTTCACTCAAAACACCTGCGAAAGAAAGCAGGTCGACGATCAGCCCGTTCATCCGCTCGATCAACCGTCCGACATTGCGATCGGCAAGCGGGGCATTCAAGTCCGTCGACGCGCGCTGGATAATTCGGTAGGCATCCATCGACAGTCGATCTCGCACGACCATCGCGTTGTGGACGACGCTGGCCAGCGTGCTTTGCAGACCGCGGGGCTGGGCGGAATCCAACACCGAGGCTGGCAAGATGTCTTCCAGACGGGGCATCGATACTTCAAGCGGAGCGATCGCGTAGTCCGGTTCGATCTGTCCGATCGCCGCCAGCGCCGTGATCAATCGCGGCAGTTCGGGAAGTTCGTCCAGTTCATTTTCGCTGGCCAATCGTGACAACGTCGTCCGCAATAGTCGCGCGATCGCCTCGCCTCGTTCGGCGTAACGACCGAGCCAGAAGAGATGTTCGGCGACACGACTTGGTAGTTCATCGCCGGACCGTTTCAAGACGACTTTTGCGTCCGGCGACGGCAGCAGGGTGGCTTCCACGTCGACGGGCTGGTCGCTGGCGACCCAGCAATCCTGGGTCAACTGACCACTGTTCATCGAGCGTGAAAGCACATTTTCGGCCGGGTGCAGTCGTGCGAGCGCCCCTGGCAAGACTTCAACGCCGGCGGGCGTTTGCAATTGAAAACAACGCAGCGCCACGTGATACGGTTCCCAGCGGTTCTCGTTCCACACCGGCGTGGTGCTGTGCGGCAATCGTTCTTGCGCGATGTAGTCGCGAGGCTTCGCGCGGATCGCGGCGACCAATTCCTCGCGAGCCTGCGGCGAAAGCTCCGATGCAATCACTGGTGCTGCGGTGGTGATCGCGTAGGCGTTACGAACGATCAGCGTGTCCAGGTTCGCGATCACGAACTCCAACTCTTTCGGTCCGCCGCACCAGTACGTTGCGACCGATGGAAGCGTCAATTCATCACCAAAGAAGAACCGATTCGCGCCTGCCAAGAACGGCATCAGCGCCGGCGTTTGGGCCAGGACGCTTCCGATCGCGTTGACGACCGCGACGTTGCCATCGCGAACCGTTCGCAGAAGCCCCGTCACTCCCTCGGTCGAGTCCAGCAATTCCAGCGGGTCACACTTGCGATCGGAGACGTGACGCCAAAGCACTTCGATGGACAACAATCCGCCCAGCGTTTTCAAGTTCAAGTGACCGCTGCGAACGGCCAGGTCGGTGCCCTGGACCAGCGTCAGCC
The DNA here is from genome assembly GCA_963836865.1 of Pirellulaceae bacterium. GTDB lineage: Bacteria > Planctomycetota > Planctomycetia > Pirellulales > Pirellulaceae > Rubripirellula. The sequence goes on from CAWILC010000010.1 coordinate 194,323, forward strand.
CGAGATACCGAGCTAGATACGCGTCCTCGAATTCGCGATAGCTGTCTTCGCCCGGCGTCAAAAGCGCGACCCGCGGATTTTCGCGGCTGGCCGGTGCAAGCGAACGCAAGTGATCCCGCAGTGACTCAAAAAAATGCGCTAACCGGCGCGTGTTGCACTGACGGACCAGTTGCGGAAAGACGCGGCTGGTGATGATTCGATTCTCAAGCAGATAACCCAGTCCGCTGGGTGCCCGCGTGCGATCGCCGACAACCCACCAAGTGCCATCGGCGGCGCGGGCCATGTCGGTGGCGGTAACGTGCAGGCGGATGCCGCCAAACGCCGCCAGCCCATGATAGGCTCGCTGGAACAGCGGATTGGCGGCTAGCAGATCGGCGGGAACGATGCGTTCTTTGATCAGCCGTTGTCGGCCCAGCAAGTCTTTCAGCACCGCTTCCAGCAATCGCGTTCGCTGCTGCAAACCGGCTTCGACGCCGGACCAAGTCGCCGAGTCGATGATCAACGGCATGGACGCGGTTTGCCAAGGCCGATTTTGCCGGCCTTCAATTTCGTTGTCCGTCAGAAAAGTGGTGCCGTTTTCGCGAAGCAACTGATCGATCGTCGCTTTGCGGCTGTTCATGCCGTCGACGCCCAACTGTTCGACGTGACGCGCGACTTGCTGCCACGACGGCCGCACTTTTCCATCAGCCGTCTTGCATTCGTCGAATCGGCTCGATGACGGCGTGTAATCGTTCAACGAGCACTGGAGCGTGACAGCAGGATTCAAAACGATGCGTCCGGGCGAGTGTTTCTTGGTGCGGCGGTTGCAGTATATCGGACGCACCGACCCACCGGAATCGGCGCATCCGGTGGTGCCACGTAGAATACGCCGGCCATAGAAACGTCACGAACTTTACTTGCTTCACGCCGCATGACCGACGACCGCCGCCCATGATTACGATCCCGTTGATCCAACGCCCGACCGATCCGTCGATGGACCTGCTTTGCGAAGCAATTGCAAAACGTGCCGGCGGCGGCGACGCGGTTGCCGATTGGCCGGCCGAGTCGCTGAGGATGTGCGGGCGAGCGGGCGTGTACCGATGGTTTTTGCCGAAGGATGCCGGTGGCATGGACTGGTCGGCCGAGGACCAAACGCGAGGCTACTTGCGGTTGGCCGCTGCGGATCTGACGACCACCTTCGTCATCACGCAGTACATGGGCGCGATCAAACGGATCGTGTCGTCTGGCAACGATGTCGTCATCGATCATTACTTGAGCGATTTGATATCGGGCCAGAAGTTTGCAACCGTTGGTATCAGCCATCTGACGACCAGCCGTCGGCATCTCGGTTCACCGGTGCTGCGTGCCAACGAAGTTGAAGCCGGGTTTCAATTGAGCGGTCTATCGCCATGGGTCACCGGCAGTCCGCACGCCGATGTTTATGTGATCGGCGCGACGCTGGATGACGGCCGCGAAATCCTGGCCGCCGTGCCGCGAGAGTCGTGCGGCGTGGTGCCGGGCGAGGGATCAAATTTGATCGCGTTGTCGGCAAGCTGCACCGATCAAGTTCATTTCAACGACGTCATCGTGCCACGCGAAAACGTTCTAAGCGGACCGATCGAGAACGTGATGTCGGTGGGGGCGGGCGCCGGAACGGGCGGCTTGCAAACGTCGACGCTGGCGGTCGGGTTGTCTCGCGCGGCGACGAACTTTCTTCAAGGCGAAGCCGCCAAGCGATCGGACTTGTCCCCGGCCGCCGATGAACTGACCCGCGAAGTCGACGCGATGGAAAACGAATTGATCGCCTCCGATCGAGGCGAGGCATGCAATCCGTCGGACGTGCGCGGCCGTGCGAATCGATTGGCGTTGCGAACGACGCAAGCCGCGATGACGGCGGCCAAGGGAGCCGGTTTTGTGCAAGGTCATCCGGTCGGCCGCTGGTGCCAACAGGCGTTGTTCTTTCTTGTCTGGTCTTGCCCCGCGCCGGTCGCCCAAGCGCACCTGTGCGAATTGGCGGGAGTTAGTTTTGGGGAGTAGTTCGTACGCAGATTGATCCTGGGGCTACATCGAACCTCGCTGTCGCTCGTTCGACCGCCCCAGGCTAGTATCTGCTGCCGCTACGTGGCTGATCCAGCCACCAGCCACTATTCCTTTCTAGCCACTCGCGGCACCGCTTGTTCGCTGATTGCGATGCCGATCCAGCCGCCTCGCAGTTCCAGTTGGCTGACGGCTAGGCCTTGCATTGCTGGATGTTCGGCCATCATCGGTAGCGTCAGGGGCAACGGTTTGTCGGAGCTCAAGACCTTGTTGAAGATCGCACGGACTGGCAAACGTTCTCGCATCGACATGCCCGGACCACTGATTCGTAAATGACCGTCACGGACCAGCGAGGCGTTGATGCCGTCGACGACGGGCGAGTACGCGGCGCGAACGATGAACTGGGTCAAATCGATGCCCTTGCCGTTGCTTAAACGAACGATTCGCATCGTTACCCAAAGCTGGCCGTCTTCGATCTCGACCGTGATCGGCCGCGTCCGAGCGAACTGGATCGTGACGTCTTGGGGAACATCGGACGGCAACGTCATGTCGCGACCGAACAGCTTAGCCGCTCGCGTGACGACTTCGTCGATCGGCATCGGCTTGTCACGCGGGACCAATTGTTCCAGCGTGTTATTGATTGCCGATTGGTGAACTTGAACGCTCATCAGCGACGATCGGGGTGCTCGCGGTCGCGGCGTGAACGCGGCCAATTGCCAATCGCCGGCCAAGCGGTAACGAGCCAATAGGCGGTCTTGGGTCGTTTGCATGTCGATCACTTGCGGGTCCAGGCGAAGACGTCCGAGCGGCCCCAGCACCATCGTACTCAATTGATCGGTCGCCGAATCGACTTGTTCGTCCAGCTTCGTTTTGATCTCCGAGCTGACCTCTTGCTTGATCTTGCGATCGGCGATGCGATTGGAAAGCGGCTTGACGTCTTGGTATCGGTCTTCGGCGATGCTTCGCACCAGCGACCCGACCAGCGGCCAACGATCGTAGTCGGTTTGAATGCCGCGAAGACGCGACGTGCTGTTGACGTCGACGTTCAAGTTCCCGACCGACACTCCATCTCTTGAAACAACGATCGGGGTTGCCGCGACGAAGCGACTGTTACCCGACGTGCGAACCGAAACGGGACCGCTGTATCCGGTGGAATTTGTCCAAACGTCACCGACCGTTCGCAGATTCAACGTCCAATGGTGTTGCGACGGTACCAACGAGATGCCCAATTGGCTGTTGATCTGGCTGGTCCCGCGAACTCGGTTGCCCATCACCGTGGTGTTCACGGGGACGGATTTGGGATCGATCGTCGGCAGCATTCGGTTCAGCATGCTTTCGCTGATCGCCATCCGTACGTTCGCGTTTCGATAGTAGGTGCTAAGCGAATCAGCGATCGCGACGGCGTGAGGGTTGTCGGCGTAACGCAGCGTTTGAACGGCATCAGCGATCTCGATGGCGGCCAAATCGATCGCGTCGGCTTCTTGACGTTCGATCTGACCCAACAAGTCAGCGTAGTCGACCGCGCCGCGAGCCCAAGGGCGAACGGCGTCGGACAACCGCCGAACCGAATCGCGGTCCAGCCATTGAAGATGGGTTTCTTGCAACGCGTGCCAGCTTAATCGAGACAGCAAGCGTTGCGCGACGATCGAGCGTTCTTCGCGTTTGGCAACGTCACGGTACTTTGCCGTCGCGGCATTCTGGATTTCGTCCAACAACAAGTATGTCGTCCAACCGGCTTCGTCACCGGTCTGGTAAAGTTCGGCACGGACGTCGGCGATCGAGCGAAGGACGTCATCCATCGAAACTAACACTGCGGCCGATCCGTCGACTTGGTCGGTGACCATCCAAGTTTGATCGCTGCCGCGAGTGACTTCCCAAACCGGCTTCCACACTTGCACTCGGCGGTTCAGCGAGTGAACGGCACGAAGCCACTGGACCTGTTGCGGACGATCGTTGATCGCTTCGGCGGCGGCTTCGCCTTCGGCCGTCAGACGACGTAGTTGTTCGATGACTTCACCGGCCCGTTCGTCGCCCAAGCGTGGCAGACCACGCAGTTGACCAAGCGCCGCGTCGACCTGTTCGGACCACGCGACGGCGGAAGCGTCATCGCTGGTCGCGATCGATCCGAGTTGTTCGTCCAGTCGTGTCGTGACGGGCCAGCCAGCCGGCCAATCGGATGCCGAGCGTTTGGTACCGCTTTGCGTGCGGACTTCTAGTTTGATGTGCGGCAAGTCGGTGACGTACGACTCGGTGCCCGCGGGTGTCGTGTAAGTTTCAGCGACGGGCGGTAGAATCCGCGCGGGCTTGGCGAGCGCGCGGTTGCTTTCGGGCAAGCTGCTGCTTCGGGACAAACCGCTGGGCACCGATTGATCAGACGCTTCGGGGCCGAACAACGCGAGCGCCGTTTCGGCCAGCGTCTGATCATCGATGATGATCTCGGCAACGTTGTCGTCTTCGACTTGTTCGATGACCCGCGTGCGATTGCGAAGACTTTGTAGCGTGTTGGACGACAACGGAAACTCGGCGACGATGCAGGTGCCTTGGGGAACGTCCAAGGTCAAGACCGCTTCGGAGTTGCGGCGAAGATCGGCGGCCAAGCCGGCAAGTTCGTGCTGTTCGGTTCGGACAGGGGCCAACAACATTTGACCGCTGGTCGATTGGCCGAAGACTCGCGAGACACGTTCCGGCAAACGCACGCCGCGTGACCCGCGATCGACACGCTCGGCGACCGTCGATCCGACGTGGTCCGAAATTTCGTCGGTGGCGATCTCCGCCATCGCGATTGCGGCGTTGCCGGCTGGGCGAATGAAGGTTTTAGAAACCGTGCCGGCAGACGGAGTGAGCGGCCAATCGATCGCGTCGCCGAAGCAACCGGTCGGCAAGCCAGCGCCGGTGGTCGAATCGCCGGTGGCCGAATTACTGGTGGTCGAATTACTGGTCCAGGTCGGGGATGAGAACGCTGTCTTGGACGCGTGGGCGAGCGGGCGCTGAATGGTTCGCACGATCTCCGCCGATCGCAGCAGCTCTGGCATCTGCATCATCAACCATGACAAACTCATGATCGTGATCGATGCCAACGCCGGCCACAGCAGCAGTGATCGTTTGACTTCCTTACGCATCTCGCGGTCTCTTCCGTGATTGAGTTCGATGTTGGGGGGGCGGTCGACTTTGGGCGACGGAATCCTTCGAAAAATCGGCCCCCTCGTCATTGCTACATCGACCAGACAGACCTGAAGATGAAAGTTTCAGGGACCGATCGCGTCGAACGTCAAATTCGGCGCGACCGGACCAAAGCCGGTGAAATCGTTGCAATCGCGCGGTTCGACATCGACGAATGCGGAACACGATCGGTGAATGATTCCCCCATGTCGGTTGATCGTCACGGCCACCGGTGACGAAACGCTCACGCGACCAGCTTTGCTACTTTGCGCCATTCCCAGACAGGCCACCTGTAATTAACTTGGGAAAAATGAAAGACAAACTTGACGGAAAGGTGTACGTCGCCGGCCACCGCGGAATGGTGGGCTCGGCGGTCTGTCGCGTCTTGGCGGGAACGCGTGCGGACATCTTGACGGCCGATCGCGGCGAAGTCGATCTGTGCGATGCCGCCGCCACGAATGCTTTTTTTCAACGTCATCAGCCAAAAACTGTCATCTTTGCGGCTGCAAAGGTCGGTGGCATCGTCGCGAACCACTCGTACCCGGTCGACTTTTTAAGCCAGAACATCCTGATGGCGACTCACGCGATCAACGCAGCGTTCGATTCCGGGGTAAAGCGATTTTTGTTCCTGGGCAGTACCTGTATCTACCCACGAGACTGCCCCCAGCCGATCCGCGAAGAATCGCTGCTGACCGGCCCCTTGGAACCGACCAATGAAGCGTACGCGCTGGCGAAGATTGCGGGCTTAAAACTTTGTCAGTATTACCGTCGCCAGCACGGCGTGATGTTTCACAGCGCCATGCCAACCAACCTGTACGGTCCCGGTGACAACTATCATCCCGAACATAGCCACGTCTTGCCCGCATTGATCCGGCGGTTTCACGAGGCCAAAGAAAACGGCGACGCCGAGGTCACGATTTGGGGCACCGGTTCGCCGCGTCGCGAATTTTTGTATGTCGACGATTTGGCCGACGCACTCGTTCACCTTTGCACGCTTTCCGATCCGCCCGACTGGGTCAACGTCGGCACCGGCATCGATGCGACGATCTTGGAAGTCGCCGTCAAAGTCGCCGAAGTCGTCGGTTACGAAGGGACGATCCAAACCGATCCGACGCGGCCGGACGGAACTCCGATCAAATGCACTGATGTCTCTCGCCTGCATGCGACCGGATGGAAGCACGCCGTCTCGCTGGGCGAGGGCCTGCGACGAACGTATGAAAGTTTTTTAACGGAAACCGGTTCCGGCCAATTGAGAACGGTTTAACCGTTTTCCTGCTAACCCTATTGCTCCTACTTTTTGCAACTTCAATCGAGCCTGCTAAGCCATGACGAAATCCGCACTGATCACCGGCATCACCGGACAAGACGGCAGCTACCTGACCGAACTGCTGTTGGAAAAAGGTTACCAGGTTCACGGCTTGGTCCGACGCAGCAGCACGTTTGCGACCGAGCGGATCGACCATATTTATCGCGACGTTCACGACGAATCGCTGCTGCGTTTGCACTACGGCGACTTGACCGACGGACAAGCGCTTTCCAACTTGGTGTTGGAAATCGAACCCGACGAGATCTACAACCTGGGCGCAAAGCCACGTTCGCGTTTCGTACGACCAGCCGATCTACACGCTTCAGACCGTCGGCGTCGGCGCGCTGAACGTGTTGGAAGCCGCTCGATTGCTCGATAAAAAGAAACCCGTTCGCGTTTACCAGGCCAGCAGCAGCGAGATGTACGGCGAGGTTTTGGAAACGCCGCAAACCGAAAGGACGCCCTTCAATCCTCAATCGCCGTACGCTTGTGCGAAGGTTTACGCCTATCACCAAACGGTCAATTATCGACGTGGCTACGACATGTTCGCCAGCAACGGGATTTTGTTCAATCACGAATCCGAACGCCGCGGCGAAACGTTCGTGACACGAAAGATCACGCGAGCGGCCGGCCGCATCAAAGTCGGCTTGCAGGAAAAGCTATACCTCGGAAACTTGGATGCTAAACGCGACTGGGGTTACGCCAAGGATTACGTCGAAGGCATGTGGCGAATCCTGCAACACGACGAACCCGACGATTTTGTGCTGGCGACCGGTCGAACCGAATCGGTGCGGGACTTCTGTAAGTTGGTGTTCGAGCAACTCGACCTGAACTACGAAGACCACGTCGAGATCGACCCCCGATACTTCCGTCCCGCGGAAGTCGAGTTGCTGCTGGGCGATGCGTCGAAGGCGAAAGACAAGCTGGGCTGGACGGCGACGACCAATTTGGAAGAACTCGCCCGGATCATGACGCAGCATGACTTCGAGCTCGCCCAACGAGAGGCACACGCGAAAAGCTTCGTGCCGAGCTGATCACAATCGCTGGTCTGGCGTGTCGTCATCGTCGTCCAGGTCCGACTCGTCGAACGAGTCTTCGTCGTCTAAGTAGTCTTCTTCGTCGTAGTCGGGTTCTTCGCCTGGATCCAAAAGCTCGTCCGGCGGAGTCGTCCCGTCTTGCGGAATCCATCGCACGGTCTCACGCGGCGGATCGGACAATGCGTCGAAGCAGACCATCGCAAGCCATGTGACGTCGCCGGGGCCATCGGCGGTGTCGCCGTCGTCGACTTCGTCTTCGTTGTGCAACATGTAAAACGTCGCATTGCGAAGGAATGCAGTCACCTCGGCCGGTTCATACTTGCCGGACTGAAAAACGGCTTCCAAGTCCGGAAGGTCGAATTGAGCGTTGCCGACCGTGTCCATCAGCGCCCATTGCTCTTCGGCGTGGAACAACCGCACGTTGGTCCACATGTCCAGCGGAGCCATCTCGTGGTTCCAAGCCGCGTTCAATCCACGACGCAGCTCACCGGCATCGCAGATCACTTCCCCACCGGGATTGAAGTAACAGATCGCGTCCTCGGATTCCAACAGCGTCGTGACCGCGCGGGTGATAAAGTTCAGCTCGTCCAGCGGATCGTAATCGTCTGGGATCAGCGGCATTTCCTCATCGTCGTCACCCTCGTCCTCGTTGCCCAGTACGTAGCTGATCAGCAAACGAATGTGCGCGGTGTGCGACTTGACTTTCTCATCGCCCTCTTCCCAGGTCCACGATTGTTCACTGGCACGTCGCAGGCAGCCTGGAAACGCGAGCGGGCCGAATTGACCCAGTGACCACGCGACAAACCGCTCGGGCGATTCGTCGGGGTCGCCCATGTCATCCGGCCAAATCGATTTCGACGGCGTGACCAGCAAATGCCCCCCCAGTTCGGCCTGATAGTCGTAAACTAACGTTTCGGGCGCGTCGTCGTCGTCCATCGATTCATGGCGACCGACCAACGAAAAATCCTTCAATCGTTCTTCCAGCTCGGCGATCGCGATCGGACGGCGCAGCAGGACGCACATGCCCTGGGTAAACAAACCTTTTGCCATCAACTTCCTCGCCGATCTTCGTGTGCCGTGAATCCAAGATTTTACTCGAATGATCAAGCGATCACGAGGGGATCTGATCGTGGCGTGAACGTTGCCTCACGCGGCGCGGCGGGGTCGATCATCAACGGAACCGATCGCGAACGCGGTTTGGATCGAAAAGCTGGTGGGAACGTTCGCTTGGTCTTTCGCGGACACGGACTGCGAATGGGGCGACTCGCTTCCCGTTTCCGGCGCAAAGTCAAACGTCATTCCCAGCCAACGCCCCAGGCGGGTTCGTCGAACAAAGCTTTCATACATCAAAAGCGAAATTGAAAGCGAAATTGCCAACGACGCGATTGCTTTGACGACCGGTGAAACGCCCGGCAGCAGATATTTCAAATCGATGTGAATCAGTCCCAAGAGAGGATGATGTACCAAATAGACCCAGAAAGAAGCGGCGGCCAAGTACTGGCACCATTTCGGAATCGATCGCACGTTCGTAACGGCCATTGCAATTGCGAAACAGCAAACCGTCATCGCGGAAATGGCCGTGAACATCGCCAGCGTGATCCCGGACCAATCGATGAAACCGGCGCGATCGGTTGCGACGGAATCGGCGACAACAGACGCATCAGCCAATCCCGACAAATGCCACTGACCCAGCCAAACCGCGGCGATCGAGGCGGCGATGACCGGACCGATCCAGCGGCGCGCGGTCGAACTCATTCGTGCCCACTGCGGATCAAAATAAGCGACCGCGACGCCCGCAAAAAAGAACGCCGCGTGATAGATCCATTTGCTCGGTACCGGCGCGAATGCGTGCTGAAACCCCCACACGACCTGCGGACGAAACAGCAACACCGTGACCGCAATGCATAGCAGCGCGGTCGCAACCGAGTGTGGCTTCAGCTTCATTCGACCAAGCAGTGATGATCGCTCGATCGCCATCGCACCGGCGGCCAGCAAGACGATGTACTGGAAAAGATATTGCAAGAACCAAAGATGACTCAGCCCCCAAAGATCGCGATCGATGACGCCGTCGAACTTCAAGCTCTTCAGTTTGATCGGCGCGACCAGTCCGTCGGTAACCCAGCCCAGCACCCAGGCGTACAAGTCCAGCGGCAGCACCACCACGATCGCGAAGGCCAACGGAATCAACAATCGTTTGCCGCGATGCCGGACCAGGGAGATCGGATCGCGTCGCTGCAACGTTTGCGCGGCAAGGAACCCCGCGATGATCAGGAATAACGGCATCACCACCAATTCGATCGACCAGAACGCAAAATCGACCGTCGGGCTTGGCGTGTCTCGAACCGCAAGAACCAACCCTGGCATGTCGTGGGTCAGGTAGGGCGACCCGGAATGCAACGCCACCACGGCGACGACCGCGACCGCTCGTACGGCATCCAGGCCGCGCAGCGACGTCTTCGCAGGGATCTTCTCTGGAACCCCGTCGGCTGCCCCGTCACTTGACCGGAACGTTTGCTCGAAGGGCACGGTAGATTCAAATTTCGCGTCCATCGCCGACCCTTACCAAATCGCACGGGGACGGCGAAAGTCCATCCGCATGACGGCAATACCGCTCCGGAACGCAAAAAGTCGCCCAATAGGGCAATTGAACGCCGTCGGAGTCTGAATTTCGTTGACGCCGAAGGGGTTTTTCGTGGATACTTCAGGGGTCAGCTTCTCATCTCCTTTGCCGACGGCTTCTCGGTCGGCGTTCGCGAACCCAACGGATTATCCATGAGTCGCCCCCTTCACGGTCGTTCCCAAACGCGGCGTTACCCGGCCACCGCGTGTGTTACGTCGCAAATCACGACGACGCAGCGCCGCCATTTGCGAGCGATCGTCGGGATGATGATGCTGGCCGCCGCCGCCGTCCTGGCAACTCGCGCGAGCGCCCAAGCCCCGAAGTACGACGTCGTGGCGATGCACCCGGCACTGACCGAAAAAGTGATCGCAGACGCGGAGCGAGCCACGGGCGCCTACGTCCGCATGGGCGACGGCGACATGCGGATGGTGGGTGGGTATTTCCGAGCGTACGTGCCCGCCGTCTTGACTGCTCCCGGTCAATCTGAACAGATGACCAAGGTCGTCAGCGATTTGTCCGGCTTCATCGATCGGATTTCCAAGACGAACCGTGTCGACGTGTTCCAGAAGGTGACCAGCGAAATTTACACGGGCCTAAAACCGGTCGCCGAAGGCAACTACAACCCGACCGCTCGCATCGCCGCGATCACATTGCTAGCCCGTCTAGATCAACAGCAAGCCAACAACGCCAGTGCGAACAAGACGCCACCGGTTCCGTTGATGGCGATGTTGCCGTCGCTAATGTCGATTTACGAAAACGAAAAGAACGTCGACGGAGTTCGCGCGGCGGCGCTGCAAGGCATCGCCCGTCATGTGTCGCTGAACTTCCCCCGCATCCCCGCCGACGTTCGCACCAAGATCGTCGCCGACATGAACAAGCTACTCGATTCACCCGCTCCGCTGGGTCGAACCGACGACGTTCATGCGTTCTTGCAACGTTATGCCGTCGACGTCTTGACGATGTTGCGGACTCGCGACGATACGACGCTGGGGACAAAGTTGATCGGCATCAGCACCAAGCCGAACGCATCCCGCTTGATCGCGTTGCACTCGGCCGCCCGCGTCGGCGACCTGGGAGATCAACTCAAAGGCAAAGTGCCCGATCCCGACAAAATTTTGAAGCAATGGTCCGCGCTAGCGCTAAAAGAATTTGAATCCGAAATCGCTCGCATCAACGCCCTCGAACGAGTCGAACGAGCCGCCAAGCAGCCCAAGAACCCGAGCGAATTCCTGAACAAGACGCCCAACAAAACGGCCACCACACGGGGCTACGAAGAAGGCGGCCCCGACAGCGGCGACTACGGTCCCGACTACGGCATGGAAATGGGAATGGAGGGCATGGAGGCCATGGGCGGTGGCGGCATGGAAGACATGTACGGTCCGGATTACGGGATGGAAGGAATGATGGGCGGTATGTACGGTGCCGCCGCGATTCCCGAGCCCGATCCGCAGCCACCCGAAGTCATCGCATCCCGCCGACGCATCAACAGGCGCTCGAAAAACTGCACCTAGGAGTCACTGGAAACGCGAGTGCCGGCATGCCATCGCGTAATCCTGGCGGACTGCTGCTTTCGGTCGACGATGAAGGCAAAAAGAAAGTTGCCGAGTGGCTCGGAAAGATGGAAGAAGTCCTCACCGTGCTGAACGACAAAACGTTGGACACGCAAGAGACGTACCTCGAAGGCATCGAGACGCAAATTGAGGTCCTTCGCGGAATGGTCGGCGTGCCAGCCGAACCGATCTTCGGTGACGACGACGACATGGCCGAAGCCGCCCCTCCGGCGATGGCCGCCGATGCACTGGTCGGCGATGCACTGGTCGGCGATGCACTGGTCGGCGCGAATTAGGAAGCGTTCGCTTTCGGAGCGCGGGCGTCCTGCCCGCTCTGTGGTAGATGCGGGTTGGACGCCACGCAGCACTAGCACTAGCCGGCTTGCCGCTGAAGAGCCGGCTAAGATCCTACAGCCATAGCCCGCCAATCGTTATGAACAGGTAGGCGAGCGCTAACACGATCAGGCACAATCCCGTCGCCGTCGCACAGCCGAAGGCTTTCTCCGGCTTGCGAGGCTTTTCGGGATCGAGCTTGATCTTTTGCGACGACGTTGTCGGTGGCTCGTAGGGATTGCTCACCGCGAAGACCTACTTGCCGTCCGCGTCCGCGTCCGCGTCGGCGCTGGCAGCGGACACGGCCGCGAAGTCGCCCGCGATCGCCATCACCAACTTGTCCGGATCGATGTACTTGCGAATCGCCGCGTTGACGTCCTCGATGGTCGCCTCGTCGATCTGCTTTTCGTGCAGTGCGTGGTAAGCCATCGTGCGATCGTTGAACATCGAACTGAGCAATTCACCGACCAGACTTTCGTCGCTGGAACGTTTCACTCGCGCGGCTTGCAAATAAGACACCTTCGCCTTTTCGAGTTCGTCCGGCGTGACGCCTTCATCGCGGATGCGATTGATTTCTTCGCGAAGCACTTCGTTCAAACGATCTTTATTTTGCGGATTCGTGATCGCATAAAGTGTGAAATCAACACGGTCGTCTTTTGTCCGCGCGGTCAGGCCACTGCGAACACCATAGGACAATCCCTCTTGTTGGCGAACGCGATCGCCCAGCCGGCTGCTGAGCGAACCGCCGCCCAAGATAAAGTTGCCAAGCACTAGCGCCGCGTATTCCGGGTTGTCGTCTCGAAGCGAGTACTGCTGGCTGCTGTACAAGAAGGCGTTCGCCTTGTCCGGCGTTTCGATCAGGTCAATCGCTCCAGCGATTTCGGGATGCGGATTGCGATCGATGCGAACGTAGGCCGTGTCGGTCGTCCAATCGGAAAGTTCATCTTTCGTCAACGCCAACACCTGCTCGGCGTCGAAGTCACCGACCACGGCCAGCTCGCCGGCTTGGTTGCTGAAGAACGATTCGTACAAACCGCGAATGTCGGCGATCCGGACCGATTTGTACATCGCGATTTCTTCGTCGACCGATTGAACGTAACGAACGTCATCCGGGCCATAGGGCGACAACATCTTTTGGACGCTTCGCGGGGCCAATGATTGCGGGTCCGTCGTGCTCTTCTCTAAACTCGTCACGATCTGCCGCTTCAGCACGTCAAGCTCGGATGCTTCCAGTCGCGGATGCCGAACGATGTCGCCGATCAGCGAAATGACTTCGGGCAAAAACTCGCGTTTCGTTTTTACCGTCAACTGCATCAGACCCGTCGTCGTGTTCATCGAAAGGTTCGCACGAAGCCGAGTCAGTTCGTCTTGAAGGGCGGCGTAGTCCAGCTTTTCCGTGCCACGCGACATCATCAGGCCTAACAGCTCGACCTCGCCGCGTTTGTCTTTCAACGTGTCCCCGGTTCCGAAACGCAGCGTCAGCATCAGCGAAACGGTCTCGCCACGCGTCTTCTTCGGCAGCAGCGCGTATTGAATGCCACCGACCAATTCGCCACGCAGCGTCCGGCCTTCGATCAATTCCGGATCTGGATCGAAAGCTTCGCCCGCCGCCATCGCCGCGCGGCCCTTGTAATCCTTCAGTGCGATCTTCAAGTCCGGCGATTCGGGGACGTCGATTCGTTCCGACGTTTCACTTGGGATGAACAAGCCGACGGTGCGGTTGTTGCGAGTGAAATACTTTTTGGCGACGCGCTGAACCTGTTCAACGGTTAAGTTTTCGACGGCGTCCCGATACAGGAAATACAACCGCCAATCACCTTGCGCGGCCCAGTCCGAAAGACTGATCGCCAATTGGTTGCTGTCGCCGGCTTCGAGTTCGCGTTGCTTCAAAATCTGTTGCCTCGCCCGATCGAGCTCTTGCTCGGTGATCGGATCGCTGGCGAAAGAATCTTCTAACAAGCCCAACAACGTCGTTCGCGCGGCCTCGATCGACTTGTCGGCCGGCACTTCGGCGATCGACATGAACAACCCCGGCTCGGCAAATGCGTAGGCCAACGCGTAAACGTTCGTCGCGATTTCCTTCTCGACCATCTGCTTGTACAAGCGACCGCTCGGTTCGTCGCCAAGGATGTAAACCAGCGCTTTGGCGGCGGCAAAATCGGGATGGCTGCTGGCGGGAATGTGGTACGCGGCGCCGACGAACTGGATCTCGCCGACCCGACGAAGCACCACCGTTCGCTCGCCGTCCTGGGCCGGTTCGGTCGTGTAAGTGTCGTCGATGGGCGTTTCCGGCTTGGGCAGGATGCCAAAGTAGTTTTCGATGTGGGCGAGCGCGTCATTGGGATCAAACTTGCCCGCGACGCAGACCATCACGTTGTCGGGTCGATAAAACTTTTTGTAAAACTTGCGAAGCCGAACCACTGGCACGCGTTCGATGTCGCTGCGGTTGCCGATCGTCGACCGTCCGTAGTTGTGCCAGTCGTAGGCGGCCGATTGGATGCGCTGCATCAGGACGCGAAGCGGAGAATTTTCGCCACTTTCAAACTCGTTGCGAACGACCGTCATTTCTTTTTCAAGGTCTTCGCCTTTGATGAAGCTGTTGACCAATCGGTCGGCTTCCAAACGAATCGCGAATTCCAAGTTGTCGCCCGTCGCGGGCAACGTTTCGTAATAATTGGTACGGTCCATCCAAGTGGTGCCGTTCATCGACGCGCCCGCGCCGCGTTCCTTCAGCACCTTCGGAATTTCAGGGTGCATCGGCGTGCCTTTGAACAACATGTGTTCCAGCAAGTGAGCCATGCCGGCTTCGCCATAACCTTCGTGCCGCGACCCGACAAAGACCGTCATGTTCACCGTAACGACCTCTTTCGAATCGTCCGGGAACAGCAGGACGCGAACGCCGTTTTCAAGTCGGTATTCGGAGATGCCCTCCAGCTCAGTCACTTTGGACACGTTCGACACGTCAGCGTTGCTTTCGGCAGGGGAAGAATTGGATGCAGTGTTATCTTGTGCGGATGATATCGCCGCGGGAATGACGAAGATCGTCGCCGCGAGCGTGATTGCGGCAATTTTTACTTTCGCAGACAAGCCAAACTTGCCAGGAATACGTTTCGCGTCTTGATGCAGGGCCACGGCCGTGCTCCTTTGGTTCCTTGGATGGGAATCGGTGAACAAGCAAATTGTAACGCGGTGTCGAAGTGGCGATAACGGGACGGCGACGCATCGAAAAGCTCCCCACGCTTAAGCCAGTTCGGAAATGAGTTACCTGATTGCTTTGTAGCGGCAGGGCGCAAGTCCCCTTGGTTTCGCGGTACCGGACGGCTTGCGCCGTGCCGCTTAGGACCGCAGTTTCGCGGTACCGGACGGCTTGCGCCGTGCCGCTTAGGACCGCAGGAACAATAAGTGACGTAGCTGATCCCGCCAGGGTTCAGATCTTGACTGGGACCGACTGAACCCTGGCGGGATCAGCTACGACAGAAACCGTCAATTATTGGTCCTGTGCCGCTAAGGATCGTGCGGAGTTTAAGTGTCCCCTTAGTTGATCACTCTCTTTTTGGCAGCAGTTCCCGGTGAACGGTAGTTCTGAGGATTGAGCATCATGTTGATCGTTTGCGAGGTCGTCCGTTCTTGAATCGGAGCCGTTGGGGTGGGTGACTGTTCAGGCTGATGAGCTCGCGGCGGGCGATTTCGTCCGTTTTTGCGATCCATTTATGGGGACAGCGTGAACGCGATCCTTCCAACTGCCCAGGGCACCGGTTCGCTGTTGCTCGGTCGTCGCGGATGCCATGCCCAGTTAGCCGCTGTTAAAGCCGATGCGTTGGTTACGAGTGTTCCCTTCGATGATTGCCTTATACAGTCCTGTCCAACTCGAAAGCGAAAACGCCTCGAAGCAGCACCGCAGGTGATGCCAGTACGCTCGCCGGGTGTTGAAACGGCCCATCGCTTGAGCGAACAGGGGGCAACACAATTGCTGGACTTGGTCGACAAGAAAAGCCAAAAACATCAACGTCGCGAAGACCGTCGATAAGTTTTTCTTCCCGTGCCCGAAGTTATGGTCTAAGTGGTAGCCCTGGTTTTTCAGCGTATTGAATGTCTCGTTTTCGATCTTCAATCGGCAACGGCCGCCGACCACCAGTTTGGAGACGTTACTGGCCAATCCGTCCTCGATGACGATGCACTTGAGTTTGGGGTGCAAGCGGCGAACCAGCTTGAGCAAACGCCGCACGGCATTTCGCTCACAATCGTTCTTGTTGTTGCCGTCCTGCTGGACGATCGCTTCGACAGCGATGGGAATGACGACTTTTTGATCGGGATGAACCAGTACCGCGGCGACCATTTGATGCGAATACTCGGTCTTGCCACTCTTGCTGTTCTTCACCAAGCACTGCGGGCACGAGATGTTGGTCGAGCAAAAGTATTTGGTGCCGTCGATCGCCAGCAGGTAGTGACCGTCATGGAACTTGAACGGCTTGAGCATTCCGCCACGTTGCAACTCAGCAAAGACATCGGCAAAGCACTCGTTCAGATCGGCGGGATCGACTCGGTCGAGTATTTCACGGTGCTGGGTATCGCTGGGGATCGACTCGATCCGGTGCAGATTCATCAGGCTGTCGTCTTGCCGCCGGGCATCGAAGGCCAGCAGGGACGGCTCTTTAAGCGAGAACATGGCAAAGGCAGCCATCAGGCAATCGGGCAGCGAGTGATCGACACTTCCGGCCCGTCGTCGATCGGCGATCCTCTCGAACCGACTTCGCAGGCCGTCGATGAGCGAGTCTGCGGACAGATATTTGCGGGCGTGAGCGGGTGGGAACTTGGACATGAGCTAGCCTCAGGGGGATGGTCCCTCATTGACGCAAACTTGAGGTCTTGCGGGGCTCAAAATCAAGCCAAATTTACCCAAAACATCGCGAACCACTAGCAAATGCCGGCTCCACGAAAAGCGACGTTTTTACGCTGGCCGGGAATCGCTCTCTGCTTTCCAGCAACTCGTGACCTCGCCATGCCACTTCGTTTATCACGAAGTGGCATTTTCGTGCGATAGTCGCGAAAGTTTTCTGATCAATCCGCAAATTTTGAAGAGCAAATTAATCGATAGGTGCCTACTTCGCTCCGATCGTCCCGGGGACTTCATCAAGTTGGGCGACGTTGGGATTAGCATAGTACCGAAAGAGTTTTAGTCGCTCGGAACCAGTCTCAATTTCGTCAAATCTTGGATCCGCCACCAAATCGTCCCAACTTGGTCGATATCTTGAAAGAATTTTGTGGTTGTCAACACGAGTGGCAACCAAGTCGGCACCAAACGTTTCACACGATGCAGCGACGGCATCCGTTCCGTAATACAACATTGGCTGCAAAACGTGATTCTGCCTTTTCGGACCAAAGAATGGATAGACGCGGTTGGACAGTACAAAGATGCGATGCGACGTGTCATTCAACTGCGAATAAGCGTTCGTGTTGTCATATCGATCAAAATGATCATCGAATCCTTCATGCCAACGCCGCGAAAGAAGAGACACGACACCTGGAATCAGAATGAATGCAATAATAATCTTCGCGACCTTGAGTTGCTGGCGATGTGAACTTACGACACGAATCAATAGCGATGCTAACCCAAAATTTGCACCAATTAATCCCGCGGCGATCAAGTCAAAGCGAACCACACGCGTCGCCAGTAACCCGACTTGAATAATTACGATCCCGCCAATGAGCCATGCTATGATCTTTTCTGCTCGCAGCGGAAGCTTTTCGACCAGACCCTGGCCGATGACAAACATCGCGATCAATGACATCGATAGAAAGGTCAAGCCGTACCGCACGGGTCCGTAACCCCACCGCAAATGATTCAGCGTGCCCGGCTGGTCTTCGACCAACATGGGAGTAATCACCCACACACATCCGCACCCGATGACACCCGCGATGAAGACGGATTGCGCGAAGCGAGAATGTAAATCGATGGCTCGCTGTTCATCGACCTTGCGATGGCGGAAAGCGAGCAACAGCATCAGAGCGGCTGAGATCGTCATTGCCGGGATGGCAGCCATCGAGGCAAGGTGAAGTGGTCCCGCCATCTTCCAAACCGCCTCGATCAAAAGATCGGGTATGGCGGGGTCTCCATTGCCAAGTATCGTGGTTTTGGAGAGGTCGTCGTAGAGAATTCGCTCGCCCATGTCCGGCGAACCCTTTGGGTAGAGCGGGTAACCGGTCATCCACCAATTGCGAGCGTACCAGTAACCTCCAAACAGAATTGCCAAAGCCGCTGCCGTCATTTGGGGAACCAAAGTTCCAAGCCATCGATCAGCGATTCGGTATTCACTATTCTCGATCGATCGCCCGAACCAGAGTTTTGACCACCTGAACACGCACAGCAGGCCCCATAAGCCGAGTAAAACCGCCGCGTAGCCCAACGCGAAATATTTGACTCCGCACAAAAGACCGAAACAAATCCCAAATAGGCAAGAGTCCGCGACTCGACCGCTTTGGAAAAACCGCAATGCGAAAGCGAGACCACCCAGAAAGAAAGCAGCGACCGCAGCGTCGTTTGACACATCGACGCTCTGACGAAACGTCACATGCGTCGCCAAGCAAGCGATCGCAGTCAAATGCGGCCAGATTCCCAACAAACCCAACCGACGCGTCAACTCGACGACCCCACAGGCCAGAAGGATGAAAATTGGAACGTTCGTCAGCGGTGCCAGAAAATCACCGCTGAACGGCAACACGAACCAAGCACCAATCAACTCGGCGGTCGCCGGGGTTGACCACCGAGCCGACTGCATTGTCGTAAGCGAACCCGATTGAATCCAAAAGTCGATGAACGGCAGGTGATACATCAACGTGTCCCAATCCTCCGGAAACACCAGCAGACCGTTGCCAATCACATGCCCTGCGTAGGCTGATGACACGATCCACCACATCACCAACGCACACAACGCGACCGTGTTGCGTCTCGCGACTTGGTCGGTCGTAAGTGAGGCGACAGTTCCGGATTCTCCGGACCTCTTGCGCTGTTCCCAGCGCCGAGTATCAGTCGATCGCCGTCGAGCCCTTCGAGTAACCATCCACGAGAGACCTGCAAGTATCATCGCCACAGGCCAAACGGCCCAAGGGGTAAACAACCCAGCGGCCCCCATCGACACCAACGAGAGATGGATGGCCCCGACGGTCAGCACCGTCGTCACCAGAATATCCGACGAGAGGCTCTGATCAGGAAAAGCCTGTTTGCACAACCTGAAGGCGGACCGCGCCACCAACCATGTGATAATCCACCAGAGTCCCGCCATCCCTGCATCATGCAAGGCCAGCGTCATGCCTGAGAACCCTCGTTAGCATCCTGAGCCACCGAACCAGATGCTTCGATGCTCTCGGTGTCGACCGAACCAACCTTCAGGCCAACCAGTCCGAACAGGAAGCTTAGAAACGAGAGTCCAGTTCCGAGCACCATCAATGTCATCGCCGGAACAACGAATCGCATCGTCAACATCGGGTCGAGTTTTGCAAATCCCGACTCGCTCCAACGAGACATCGCCAGTGCAAATAGCGCAAGACCAGCCGATGTGGACATGATTCCGGCCACGACGCCCCATTCGAGCGACAGTCGCGACGCCAAACGGCCTAGTGAACGGCAAGGCGGCAAGACTCCCAATCGGGTCGCCAATCGCCGGGCAAACAATCCGGTGAAAGTCAACTGTGCCCCAAGGATTGTGAGCAAACTCGCAGCAATCGAGGTGTTCACGCTCAGCGACACCGCGCCCAGGCGAGTTGGACTGCCGATGGCAACGATAATCATCAACAACAACCCCATGAGCGCTAATGTGCAGCCTGGCACAAAAAACAACCAACGCGGCGAGAAGAGCAGCATGAATCGTAGGTGACGCCAACCGTCGCGAAAACTCCGCAAATGGGGCGGGCGATCTCGCCCATCGGGCCGCAGCACCGTCGGCACCTCGGCAATCTTGAAACCACCAAGCTGGGCCTTAATCACCATCTCGCTGGCAAATTCCATCCCCGTCGTATTCAAACCCAATTGGTCGTACATGTCACGACGAAAACCACGTAGCCCGCAATGAAAGTCACCCGCCGGGCACCGAAACAACAATCGTCCGATCCCCGACAGCACCGGATTACCAATGTAGCGATGCTTCCATGGCATCGCCCCCGGTTGAATACCGCCAAGAAACCGGTTCCCCATCACCAAGTCGTACCCTTCCTGCAACTTCTCGACGATGCGAGGTGCGTGGCCAAAGTCATAGCTCCCGTCACAATCGCCCATCACCACAAACTCACCGCGACTCGCGGCAATCCCACCTCGCAGTGCGCTGCCGTAACCTCGCTGGGCAACGTCCACCACCCGCGCCCCAAGCGAAGCGGCGAGTTCCTGTGATCCGTCGGTGCTGCCGTTGTCGGCGATCACCACCTCGCCGCAGATACCAGCATTCTTCATTGCTCTTATGGCTTCTTCGATACAGTCCCTAATCGTTAGGATCTCATTCAAGCATGGCATTACGATTGAAATTTTCGCGAGATTCGCATCAATCCAAGAAAGGGGGCATGGTCTTTCTGATGAAAGAGACGACGTTGCCAAGTCCCTCTCTACCTGAGCAAAGCCAACATCAGTTCGCGAGGGCTCTCCCAATTGCGGATGAAGTTTCTCTGCATCGGTTGAATTAATGCTCACGGAACTTTCTCAAAAAAACAACGAAGGTCGCGGTGACCAAGACGGTAGAGAGTGCTATGACAGAGATGAGAAAGCTTCCTCGACTAGGCTCTTTAACCACAACCTTTGAAACAAGTGGATAGGTCGCCAAATCTGTTCTCTGGCCTTCCTCGCCAGTTAGGTAAGACACATCACCGATCGCATCAACCACACGTATACCGGGAGGAAAGTCCGACTTTAAATCTGCTTTCGTAACTTGGCCAACCGAAATGTCAGAAATCACTGTTCGGTGTTCGATGCAAACGTCATCCCCGAGCCGTTTTACCATGCTCGATGTTCGTGTAACGTCGCTGACTAAAGTTGGAATTAACGAATCTCCAACACGTACGACATCCTTGAATGTAACCACACGGCTCCCCCAGTCATCTGGGCGTTTCACGGTTCCTTCCCACGTTCGAGCATCTGAGAGGAGGTAGGGCTGCCCGCTCCATTTAAATGAAAACGTGCGAGTTCCACTTGGATCTAAATCGCCTGTCCTGAGAAACGGTATCTGAATAGAAACAATTTCGGCCTGGTTTAAGGCAATGGTCCAAACATCTTTGGCTTCCAAGATGGCCGGAAAGAACTGCTCGCCATTTGGATCGCAAACCCCTGCGAAGTAGTAACCCGCTCGGAGTAAATTCTCACCTCCATCACGTTTTGAATCAATGCGTCCAAAGACATCTGTCAAGTCACCATCCGACTCCCCATATACTCTTGAGATACCCGTTTGGTTGTCGAAATTCGACGTCGCCCCGAAAGCAAGAACATCTGGATCGCTTTCTTCATACGCGAGATGCTGCATTTTGTACGATTCACCAAAACGGGAGATTTCGAATTTATACGAAGTACCCTCGTCTGAAGGACTCCCAAGGCCTGAGCTAGAACTCCATGCACAACGCCGATTGGTCGCTATCGCACTGAATGATACATTCGACATTGATTGCTGAATATGCAAGATTTGCTCCTCCACCACGTCAGAAAGTTCTTGGTCATTGAAGTTCGATAGTGCTGGGGATCGAACGCCTTCGGCATTGGAGAAAGTCGTAAAACAAAACCAGAACACGAATAGTAACGACCGCAACAAAGGAAATTTCATTCTGCAACTACTGGATGGGTGTAATCGACAACCCGCCAACACACTGGGGCGACTGGGCTAGCCTGGGCGGCATTGGCAAACTGCGGCAAACGCGGGAACGCACGACCTCCACATATCAAGGTATTTCTCGGGTTGTAAAAGTTTGGGATCCAATGCTTTTTTAACGGCTACAACCATGAGTGCAAAACTAGAAAATGCCAGTAAATACGGCGTTTTTGGACAAAGGGTTGCCGGTTACACCCCTTTCAGATTAGACAGTTACTTGCGTCTTGCACTCCATCTTCTGTTGGATGAGGGCCGCTGCAGACCGCCATTACAAGAAGAAACCAACGACAATGACCTTCGATCCAATTCAAAAATTAACGCGATTTCAGACTCCACGGTCGCAATCAAGACAACTCTCGCACCGCTCGAAAAAAAACGTTTTGCTGTTGGAGGGCTAGCCGAACGATCAGTTGCTGTCAGTCAAAGCTTTCAAGAATAAGTGAAACGATCAACACGAACCATCATTGCCGGACTTTCACCTTCTTCAACAAAAAACAGTAAGTCATGATGAATAGAACTATCGAAGCGAGTGCAAATAGCCAAGACCGGTATCTGCCAGCAGGGCTTGCTTCTACAAGACCGTAAGCTGCTCTTTTATCGACCGCGTCCGTGAGACCGTCAAGAACATCCGGACCTATTGCTATTCCTCCAACAACAGATGCCATTTCTTCTCTTGGAATAACGGACGGACCATGCAACTGATAAGCTGCGAATGTCGTAAAAGTTAGTTCTTCGGCAGTTGGAACTCGATACTCAAAATCGTCTATTTCCATGCGTAAACAACTTATCAGGAGATCTGTGCCCTGACCTCGCTCGTATGCAATCAACAATTTAGGAAACCACCCTACATTTTTCACTTCAATTGCCTCGATGGTCTCAACGTGCAATTCCCTGTCTTGCATGACCACAGCAACGTGTGTAGGTAGGAAGTTTTGTGCTGAAGAAAACTCGTGAAGCAACGAGAAGTCACCCAAGTCACTCACGAATTCAATCCGAGCACCAGACCGGCTTGCCTCATTTTTGTAAGGCCTGGGAAGATCTCGATTGGCCAAAAGGCTTTTCCCCGGAATACCTTCCTCCCCTGAACCAAAGCGGCCCAAAGAACGCCAAGGATTGAGTTCAGCGACCCTGTCGGCCATCTCCGAACGCTTGCCGACATGGGCGACCCCCAAAGCATCTCCAAAGAAAGCCCTTCTCTGCTTGCTGTCGATTACCTTCTCACCGCCGCGGAAGGGCGAATTAAAGCTGCCTTCGGTCGCCCCAGGAGTAACCACAAACACTTCACCAACGTCGATCACAAAAGCTTCGCTATCTGCGTCTTTGGCCCACTGCCCGGTCGCAGTCCCATGGAGAACCGTGAATTGTCCTACAATCAGTTCCTCGCGACCTTGAGACATGCCAGCCTCAACCCCGATCTTACAAACAAAAGTTCTGAAAGCTTCTTGATTCGCGATGGAACGATAGGCCGTTTCTTGGAGGCTTAAATCTTCACTCTCTGATGGAGAGATGATGACGGCAACGAGAAATAATGGCAATGTAAGCCGAAGATAAAAATGATGCATCTTGACACCTGTGAGACGAATCGACCAGATCAAATGATTAAGGCTTGAGTGGAAGATGTAGATCAAAGATACGCTTCCACGAAATCGCCCTTCCCGCATAGCGAGAAAGGCAACTTCTACTTTACATTGAATAACGTTAAACCTATTGGCAGTCACCACCTCGCTGGAAAGAAGTGCCGCAATTTCCGAAGCAATTGCCGCTCATCGGGTGAACGACCGTATAGCCGGTGAACAAGGCGCAAATCAGTCCAGGTGCGCATTGGTTGCATACGCGAAGTGATCCAGATGCTTGGCAAGTTCCAACCGAAACCACTTGCGAATCTTCTGCTACCATTGCACCGCCACCGTTCGGGCATGGCCCCGCGACGGGTGCGCATCGATTTGCGGGACGACAAACTGCCATCCCATTGCATTTTTGTCCCGGAACATTTACCCGGTTAACTATGTTACCCTGTGCGTCTTGGCATTTCCCGAGCGTAGCACCTTGCTGTGCGTAAACAACGGGGAACGCTGCAACAATTGACATCGCCGTAAGGGCAAAAACACTTTTCATTCTCATCTTAATCTCCAGTAGGAGGAGGAAGCAACACAACGTTGAGTGAAACCGTTTCTCCCAACACCGTACGGATAGAGACTTCTGTCTCGATGAAACTCGACCTTAAAAGACTAGAGCCAAGATTCTCTTCGACTAAGAAATCATGGCATGTTTGTTCTCCTTCCGTCTTCTGAGTAAAAGACAGAAGCTGCTGGTCACTCTCCAATGACTCAACCTTAAAGCGGTGACCCGCTCGATTAATCACGGAAAAGAAAAGTTTTTTTCGATCTTTCAAGATCAGCTCTTGGGGTTGGACCGTGAATACATTTTGTACAATCACTTTTCCGGAGCACACCGCAAAAGTTTCTTTGCCTTCAAGAAAACTGACGGTATACGCAAGGTCATGTTTGATCTCTTTTGAGGATTGCAAACTCAAGCGATGTGGGATTGCAATAACCCTCTCGCCCGCATACTCCTCAATCGCAATCGGAGGACCGGTTTGCTTGATTGTTGCATCTATTGCCGCCGGGCTTGCTCGAACGGATAAATCAACTGGAAGTGAGTTTTCTTGCTTTGAAAGTAGCAACACATCTTTACTGTCTTCAAACATTGCACCTGGCGCAATGGAACAAGGTGACAACATCGCTCCAGAACGACGGTGCCCTGCGACGTGCTCGAGGATCGACGGTAAATTGAAAATTCTCTGCTCAAATGAGAGTTGATTACCGTCTTCAAAGATTGGCCGAAAGGTAATTAGTCGACCTTCAAGACTCTCGAGGCCAGCGGTCGTAACTCGCACTTGAAACTCGAGCTTGCCGCCATTTGCAATGACCGTCGAAGCATACTCGACGGTCGTGCAACCGCACCCCTTCAATACGCGATCTAGCCGCCTCTCGAGACCCGTCTGGTTGATGAGCGTCAGCCTAGTTTCGAGCGTTTCCTGGTCGCCACCTATGGTCATTAGCGGAGGGAGGGTGAATATTTCCCCGGGTCGAAGGCCGGACTCTTCCTCGATTAAAGAACCCGCCAGAGACCACTGGCGTATGTGTGGATCCTTGTCCGAGCAACCAATCAAAACTGAGACGCTAGCGATGGCAATCATGCCGGACGAGATTCTGTTCGTGAAATTCAGATGTTTCATGGGTTCTTCTCGCGACCAAGGACTCATTCCCCATGAACCTGCCCGATCTCGTGACCTAAAAAACGGCATGTTTCGGAAATTGATCCAGGATACCAGGTAGTTTATTTCCGATCGACGCCTAATGTCCTGAGTCCACTGATAGTGATTCACAAGGATTTACCATCATGGGCTGATTCGTGCAAACAGTCTTATGCGAGCATCGGACAATAATGTATATCTTCCTTGATAGACAGCGAATGTGCGACAACGAACGGAGAAAGCTCGGAGAAGTCGTTATTAAGGGAAAGCTTGAAAAGCTGTCGTTCGTGGAAACACGAACGGCATCAACACTGTTGTGCCAGCCTGCGGGCTGTCACGGATCGCACCAGACCAAGCTTCTATAGCAGACCGACCCATCATCAAGTTCAGTCGTGCTAGATTCAATCGACTGGTATTGAAGCGGTGCAGGTCACAAGATGTCTCGCAAAGTCGAGCGGCTAGATTTTGAGTCGCAGTTATCTGGACAAAACGCACGGTAACCAGTGGCTTCGCCGAACTATCGCTGGCAGCTCAAACTCGCACGATGCGAGTTCGATTTAAACGAATTTGTCGTGAAAAGAGCACAACCGTGTTGAGGTACTACGGCGACTGGCGCGGATGGTCAAACTGCTCGAAAATTCGGGGTAAATCGCTTGCGTAGAACAGCAGAATGTCGGGATTTGGCTGCTGGACTGGCATCTTGTCCCAGAAATATCGATTCTTTTCAAACGTCATCTGGTACGCAGATATCAAGTACCAACCGGATCGCGGGGGAGTGGCGGCCGTTTGTCCCGGTCGGTATCCCCTGTCCACTGAAATAAAGACTTCGGTCTCATCGGCCAATAACTTTTGAGGACTTCCCTGCGAAGAACGAAACAGCACCGTCATCGGCCGTTGCTCGGGATGCTGTTTGACCCAGTCGACCATCCGGTAGGTGCTCTGGCCCCAGTCGATGTTGCTGTAACTGAGATGACGCCAGCCGTTGTTCGGACCGCCAGCCAGTGGATTAAAGAAGGTGTGAGCCAGACCCAGGTGCGTGGCGTGGAACCAAAGTGTGCCGAAGAGGCAAACCGCTGCCAATCCGATTGCGAATCGCCCCGGTAAAATGACCGCCACCCGCGACGCGACGATGAACAAAAACCCATACGCGGGAAGCACGTAGCGAACGTGGTGCGTGAAGCCGGTTTGAGAGCTGATCAAGGCGACGAAGACGATTACGATCAAAACCGGCAACCATTCCAGCGAAAAGCGTTTAACGCCGCGAAACCGATCAAGAACTAGGCTACCCAGCCCGACCGTGATCAACAGCCAGTAACCAAGCGGCATTTTCACCGCCATCGCGTACAGATGGAAATACCACCAACCACCGTGCTGCCATCGGCCGCGAAGGTAGCAGAGCATGTCTTGCTCGAATTCCCATTTTAGGTAGTCCAGCCCATAAACCATCTCAGCGGGCAGAGGAACCGGAACCCAAGCAAACCAGCCGCCTGCGAATCGATTGGCCGTTTGACCGGAAACGATATCCCTTCCGCCCAATGACTCGCTGATGACCTCGAAATTACCCAGAGGCGTGCCGCTTCCATCAAACCCATAGCACCAATTGATCAACAAGACCGTTAACGAAAACGAAAGGCAGAGGCGGAGCGGATCAATCACTGCCACAGCAACCCGGCGTGCGATGGAAGCGTCGTCAAGCCATCGAAACCCCTCAGCAGTTGGATTACGTTCGCGGAGGGCGTCGTGGACCAAGGTAACCAGCGGCAATCCCACCAATAGAAACAACCACGAGAATTTGCAGAGCACTGCAAACGCAACCGCCGCGGCGACCGACCACGGAAACGGTCGCTCTTGCTGGACGATCCAGTTCCAATAGACGTACCCGGCAAGCAGTCCGCTGGCCGTCGCGGGCAAATCGGGGGCGACCACGGCTGAATGAGTGACGATGTCTGGATTGAACACCCACAGCATCGCGGCGAACCAGCCAGCTCGCTCGCCATAAAGCCGACTCGACCATTTCCAGACTACCCAAAGCCCCAGCAAAAAGAAGCCCGCCACGGTGCCGCGCGTCAGGGTTAAATGGCGACGAAGGTTCTCGTGATTGTCACGCACCCACTGGTGGGCGAACTGGTACTCGTTTCGGACGTAACGCGACTCCGAATAGTGCCAATCAACGTCGGGCCGGTCAAAGAGCAGCGGAATTGCCGCAATCATTCGCGGCAACGGCGGATTGACCCGGTAGGCATCCATTCGGCCTGTTTCCAGGTGGTAAAGCCCCGCGGGAATGTGTGCGGCCTCGTCGTTACACCAACCCGACCGAACCACCTGCGATCCCCAAAGGATCAACGCGGCCAACCCGAGAGCAACCACAGTGAGCGGTTTTGCCGCCGGGTGTCGGAGAAAGTCGATCGGTCTTCGCATCGCGAAAGTTTAGCATCGTGGGATCAGCGTTGGGTGATCGCGACCCACGAAACTGCGCGGCGACAAATCCAAACTCGCATGCTGCGAGTTTGAAAGTTGGCTCCATACTAACTGGCAACCTTCAATCTCCGGTGGTCATGTCTTCCTTGTCGTCAGCTTGCCGAGCAGACGGCTCGCCATTGCCTGCACTTGCACCCCCGACACAACTCACCGTTATCCCGCGATCGCAGTCGGCGAAATTCTTCGCAGACATTTAGCTGGAACAGTTCCACAACGCAGAGCAAATCAGGCAATTCACCTGTCAATCCCCCTTCCCCCCCGAAAAATGCTTGCCGCTCGATTGGCAGTCCGTTAAAACAACGCAACGTGAAATGATCTAGCATTAAACAGAGCGCAAGGCCATGCATGATTCAGAAACCTTGGCGAGCGGCATTTCGGGCGTTGTCGCGGATGTCAGATCGGGTCGCGATTTGGCGATCATCAACCGCGTAGTAGCAGGGCAGGCGGTCGCACCAGGAAACTCTGCGGAATGCACCACCGCATTAATCGGGACGATGGCCGTCGCGATCGATCAATGCGACGACATCGCCGAATTGCAGCGTGGGCTGCCTGCGGCGGATTGTTTGAAAGATTTGCTGCGGCAATCCTCTGCCTCTCTGGCGAAACTCAATGAGGCCGCATCGCTCCGGCTTCGGATCATGCGAAAGATCGGTCTTGCACTCGCGGAATTGAACTTGCGTGGCGGCGACCGTAGGTCAAACTCGCATGCTGCGAGTTTGAAATTAGAGGACTTCAATCTGAAAAAAGACTTCGCTTCGCGCTGCCGAAAGATTGCGTCGCTGGAAGAACGTGTTTTTAGCACCGTCATCGAAGTTGCAATCGAGTCCGAGCATGAGTTGACCGCTGCGCTGTTCTACCGCTTGGCGGAGGCGCAAAAGCGGAGGGAATCTCACGCCAGCGCCGAAAACCACGAGCCTCCGAACGACCCAGCAGACAGCGACCCAGCACCTCTTGTCGGCGTTATCATTTCAGGCCCGGCCCACGCCGGTCCGACGCCTGCTGGATATCGACTCATCAGCGACGATGATTTTGAGGAAATTGAAGGGAGTGTCGAATTATTATCGCGATTGCTCGGCGACGCCATTGTTGACGCCCTCTTCATGTACCTTGAGTGTCAGGCGGATGACCGTTGCACCGGCGTGAAGCAAATCCCGCGATACCTGCGTCAATTGCAGGAAGCCCTCAGTCATGTCTCGAAGGCGGAAGAAACATGAGCAACGTGGTGACGGTAAACAACCGAGTCCCGCAGCAGGATCACTCTCATCAATCCACCGTAAAGGATGAGGCAACGAATCCCGCGGCCGAAGGCGTCATTGCCTCCTCCTCCTCGCCTGAAAGGCTTGGTGCAGATGGACCGCAAAAACGGATGGGCAGTCTTCGGCAAGCGATAGGCGGAACGCTGCAGCCTTGGTCGGTCGTCCGCATACTCCTCGCTGCCTTGCTTGTCGTAACTGGGGTGCTAAAGGTGACGCATTCAGCGGCCCTGCTCGCATCGGGCGGCTTGTTGGGCTCATCGACCGCGATCGCATTGGTCGTCGGCTTCGAGTGGTTTGCCGCCACCTTTATCGCCATCGGCCCCGTCCGGGCAGCACAGCGGCTTGCGATCCTTTTGTTCTCCGGGTTCGCGGCTGTCGCTGCATGGGCTTGGTGGACCGATCAAGATTGCGGCTGCTTCGGCCCGCAGACACCCAAGGGTGTGCCACTATTGCTCGATTTGATCGCATTGCTGCTGGTGGCTTGGTCGGTGCAGTCCAAACGCCGGTCAGGAACGATCGCAAAGCCCGCCTGTCAGTCGTTAGCAGCGTCACTCATCGCCGGATCGATGTTCGCCGCACTGGGCAGCGGCTTCACGGCATGGCAAATCAACCATCAAGCCGCCGCACAAACGATGCCCTCATGGTTCGGAGAAAACTTGATCGGGAAGGAGTTTCCGCTGCTTGCAGATCCGCGATTCGCTGCTCTCGTTCCCGAGCAGGGCGAGGCATTGATCGTGATGCTTCGTCCCGACTGCGAGCATTGCCGCGAACTGATCGAACAGTGGCCTACAATCAGCAGCCAACTTGCTCCATCAACGAAAGTCATCGGCATTTCCGTGTCCCCAAATCGGTGGACAGTGAACCCTGGTAAGCCAACCGTAAAACCTTTGGGCATTTCAAGTGAGTTGGTTATCGATTGGGAGGGAGATGAGCCGTTTGTCACTGCGCCAGGGATGTTTATGATTCAAGATCGAAAGGTCCGGCTTTTGCCTCGAGGAAAGTCAGCATTAGGCGGCTTCTTCGTTTCGAGTAAATTCCTCGAAGTAACCACCCCACCCCGATGATGACCGCGAACATCCAGATGGCAATTCCAAAAAATTATTCAGACAATAACCGAAATCGCAAGTGGATCATTGGAGCGATTTTTCTTAGTGCCGGTCTTGCTATGGCCGTAGTAAGTTCGCTGCTTATCTTTCGCCAGCCGAGCAATGTTCCATCTGTGTCTGAAAGTCTATCAGCCCCTTCGTTCGACCATGACACTTCGACTCTGCGCGCTGGCCGGGGGATCGGCCCTGTTTCGTTCGGAGCGGCCCGAAACGAAGTAATCGCTGCGTTCGGCCCACCTTCGGTATCGAAGCAAAAGAACGGATTTGATACGATGGAATATCCAAGCCATGGATTTTGGATCCTATATCATGAAAAAAAAAGGCGTATTGCAATTTACGGCCTTCAATAGTTCGCGAGCCAGGGTTATTAACGGCGAGACCAGCTTCAATGAGAAAACCGAAAATGGAATCGGAATCGGCTCAAGCAAAAAAGAAATTGAAGGGATTTTGGAGAACCGATCGAAGGATTGGAAGCGGGATTCATGAAATTTCAAAAGTCCGAGAATATCTCTCGAGTTTCAAGACGACAAGGTTGCTGCGATTGGAATGACTTGGGATGGTCAGAAACGGTAGCAATATCACAAACGATCAAAAGATGTGCGTTGCATCTTTAATGTTTTGGTTAAATTTGGAAGATGAAAATGAAGACTTTGTTATCGATGATGTTTGCGATGCTAATTGCGTGTCCTTTTACAACGCATTCAGTCTCAGGGTCTGCGCTAAAGCAGATCGTGGGCGGAAGCTGCGCACACGATTGTTCTGAGACGACGAATGGAATAGCGTGCGGGACACGAAACGCACGGCCATGCAATCAAACCTATTCCGAATGTACCTACAATGCTGAGCCCGACCGTGCAGAAGAATGTGGATCATCAAGCGATGGCTGTAGTGCACGCCGACTGAACGGCTGCGCTACCTCGGAGGGCAGTGCTTGCCGTGGTTGTTAGTTTACCACAGCGGCAGGCATGTTATCTCAAGTCCGCAACTGCATTGAGTGTTCTGCAGAAAACAATAAGGTTGTGTTCTAAAGGTGGTGCATTGCTAGCGTTCCGCTTGTGAACATTTGCCTATGAGATCTTCGCCGCGAAGTTTAAAAAAAGCGTGACCCGTTCGCTAGTGCAGCGGCGTCACGCTCTTTTGGACTTTGGATAACACAGATGCTGACCGCCATAGAAATCTTGTACGACTCGCGACCCCGCAAGCAGAGGATAGAGCATTGAAAGTATGTCGAACGGAAGCACCCTGGACGCTGATGTTGCGGACGCGGGTCCAGCGGCAGCATGAAAATCATTTTAAGGAATGGTCGAATGCAAAATGCCAAATACCTTCTGTGCGAATAACCCGCCGGGCTGGCTCCTGGCGGAAAGTAATTGCCACTTGTTTTCTAAATGTCACCAATCCATTTAGTTCGATTAAGTTGGTGTCGAGCTTTCTGTTCGCCATCGTCAGCGTCAACAGTTCATCTTTAGCATCCGCGGAGCAACTGGCTGATGAGGATCGAGTTGTTTTGGAGACGGGACTGTCATTCTTTCAGGAACCGGGCAACTATTCGTGCGTTTGTATCGTCTCAGAATTACTCGCAAACGATAACGATCCGAACGATGTGACGCTAGATTCAATCAATTACCAGATAGCAAGAGATGGCGACCTTCGATACTGCGAGGAGATCGAGCCAGGTTACGAGGAAAGGCGTGAAGCACTGTTTAAGAATGGAGAGGCGATTGTCGTCGAAGACCTGACAACTGAGTCGGAACAGGGAGTTGGGTTGGCATCTGCGAGCGAGAGTGCAGGCTTGCTGACTTGGAGAAAACGTTTGGGGTATATGGGAATTCTTTTTGGCTACTTCTACTGGGAAAAAAACACAGTGCCTGAACTGTTTAGTAATGACAGTTCTCATGAAGTCAGTATGTATCAGAATGAGATTGGCGATTACGTTTTCGAATCAACGGGCGTCCATGGGGCCTGCACGATGTGGCTGTCTGCAGACGAAGGATTCAGACCGAGTAAGCTTGAATTTCGCAAATTACATGGAGATACATATGGAGTTGCAAACGACGGCTCGTCAATGCTTCTGGGAAAAGACCATCCGTGGCAACTCGTCAAAGTGGTGTCTGTTTTAAACAGATTTCAGTTTAGCGAGATTCGAGGTAGAGTCTTGCTGACTGCTGCAACTGCTTCGGTCGAAACGTCAGGAGTCGATGGGACTTCAGACGTGTTGAATTTTAATGTTGATACAAGGGACTTTCAGGTTGGAAGTAATTCCACTTCAGACTTTCAATTCGAATTCAAAACTGCTATTCCGAATGGAACGCCTGTCAACAAGCTGGATGGTGAGAAGGGCGTGTTCTACGCATGGGATGACGGCAATGTTGTTGTCGATTACGACAAGAAACCATTAAGATCTCGAAGGCCGAACGGAGCATTCTCTGGAAAAGCCGGAGGGATTTTCCTGGCTGTAAATCTCGGCATGCTTTTGGCGGTCGGCACCTATTTCGCGCTGAAGTGGAAAGCAGGAAAGAAATGAATCTCAGGATTTTTCTATGCTGGCTATTCGTTGTTGCTCTCTTTCAGGCTGTCTATGGACGCGAAGACAATGTGGCGAGCGAGCGTTTCGAGTCGAATCGGGTTGATGGCTATTGCGGAATCTACTGTGGCTTTACCGCGCTACGTGAACTGGGAATCATTACCGAATTCTCGGAACTCCTTTCATCCAAATACATAAGCAGTCGGAGGGGCTCTTCCGCAAATGATCTCGTGAAGCTTGTCGAGGATCACGGGTTGTCAGCATCAGTTTTTCAGGGCTTGACCTGTTCCGCGTTGTATTTTGAGCAACACTACGCGATTCTTCACACGAGGAATCCAAGCGAGAACACTTTTGAGCACTGGATTCTGTTTGGAGGAGTTCGAAACTCCGGCGAACTCTTGATCTTCGACCCTGCTACCGATGATTCCTGGCAGGAAATTTCAGAAGCGGAACTGCTCAGCATGTGGGACGGAGTTTCCATCTTCGTCGACCACAAACCAGTCCGAAGAAGCTCAGTAATCTTTAATTCGCTGCACCAATGGCTTTTTGTTGTCTTATGGATTTTCATTTTGCTTCGAATAGCTTCGTCGTTTCTGCGAGAACGTCGAACGGCCTTCAGTGTTTTTTTCCTTCTCGCGGTCGCGTTGTCTTTGTCTAGCTATCAGCATTTGATTTCTCGCAAGGGATTTCTCAACAATCAAGACGCCATTCAAAATGTCATTAGCAGCAACCTCGATCTTTTTTTGCCGCGAATCGGTTATCACGATGTGAAGGAGCGTGTTTTTAACGATGGTGCTGTTGTCTTTGATGCTCGAAGCTTGAAGCAACATGCTCTTGGTGCGATACCTGGAAGCGTTTGCGTCTCCCCAACATCCAGCGACAAGGAACTGGTCTCGTTATTGCAGGAAATCGAACTGGACAAGACTGTGATCATCTATTGCAATAGCAGCCAGTGCGGATCCGACTTGGAACTTGCGTCCCGGCTGAGTCGCCTCGGGTATGTTGATTTGCAAATCTATGGCGAAGGTTACGAGGATTGGGTGCTGCACTCGGATGGCATTGGTGTGACAGGTGCAGATGCTAAGGGGGCGGTTCAATGATTGCGGTCCGGCGGGCAGTTGAAGAGTTCTTAGCAGTAAGCGTTGCTTCATCTTTCCTAATTAGCGGGTTCCACCACTTTGAAAACCCATATGGTTTCCTGCATTCCGTCTATTCTTACCATGTCTTAGGAGCATCATCGGGAATAGGATTTGCGGCAATTGTACCTTCGCTCTCGCTGGTTGTCGGTGTTTCTGTTCTCATGCCCGAGATCCGCGCAGCTTCGTCATGCATTGCCTGTTTACTTCTGTCGTCCTTTTTAATCGCCCAGATATACGTGGTGTACTTGGATGAAGTGATCGATTGTGGTTGCTTCGGACGCGGCTCTTCTCCTGTTGATTTGAACAGCTTGGTTCGCGTATCACTCTTGCTCGTTGCGTCGATTGGATTGGTCGTTGCAACACGCTCCAAAGATCGTGAGCCTAAGTTTTAGCTGCTCGGATATTTGCATGTTTATTTCCATTTACGTAGGCGTGGCATTGTTGCAATACAGAACATTTTTTCTTTATTCGTGCAGAGGTCGAGATCATTTGCGTTCTGCTTGTTTGCTTCCCCTGCGTCAAGCCTTCACGCTAATCGAACTTTTGGTTGTCATCGGGATCATCGGAATCCTGTTGGCGATCAGTTTGCCAGCGGTGCAGGCGGTGCGGGAGGCGGCTCGCAAAACTCAGTGCCAGAATCACCTGAAACAAGTCGGGCTGGCGTTGGCGAATTACGACAGTGCGTTCGGGCGCTTGCCGGCCGCGGCGATTCGGCCGAAAGGGTTCCTGGACAACGCTCGTGATCGGCCGCGAGCCACTTGGGCGATTGCGATCCTGCCGATGATCGAGCAAGGGCCACTGTATGGATTGTATGATGCGAAAGTCGATACGACGGCGGACTCGAATCGTCAGTTTCGCGAAACCAGCGTTGCCGCGTACCGCTGCCCTAGCGATCCGAATGGCGATGTGTTGTTCGAGCCCCGCTCAGGTGCCCGGTTTTCACGCAGTAATTACGCGGCCAACTTCGGTAGTGCAAGCTGGGGGAAGCGGTTCTGGGAGGACACGGCGTACCGCGGCGTGATGGGCCAGAACGTCGGTTTGCGACTCACCGACATCCGCGATGGAACGTCGCAGACGGTGGCGGTCGCGGAGATTCGCACCCAAGCCGACTACGGCGACAATCGCGGGGTTTGGGCTCATCCAGCCGCCGGTGCCTCCAGCGTAGGTCTAGATTGCGACAAACAGTGCCGGGGGATCAACGACGAATCCCATTCGGATTGGATTCCCTACTGCACATCAATGATCGGGAACAGCCTAGAATGTCATTCGCAGAACACCGAAGAGTCCAACGCGGGGCCGCGTAGTCTGCACCCCGGTGGTGCATTTTTGCTGTTCAGTGACGGTTCGGTTCGGTTCACCAGTGAACAAGTAAGCGTCGAGGTTTTGGCGGCCGAATTTACCAGCATGAACCAGGAAGTGATCGAAGCCGAATGAAGCCGATCGTTCCCCGCGATCTTCCCGCAAGGTGGGGAATTAATTCATGAAGAAATTACAGTTTAAGAAGGTCCTACCTTCGCTACCGTCTCGACGGCAAGTGATGAGCGCAACCGTTGGGATCGTCCTGCTCGGGGCGACTGGCTGGTTACTGAAGCGTTGGTTCACGACGGAATATGATTTGGCCGGCCATCGGGCTGCTCCGCACGGTGTCGTCTTTGTCGAACAGCATGGCTTGGTGGCCACTGCCTGCGCGGATTTGCATCTCTATCTGTTCTCAGCGACCGATGGCACGCCGATCCGCCGGATTGGAGGCCATACCAAACCGCTTACATCGATCACCACGCACAACGACGCCGACTTGGTCGCCACCGGCTCGGCCGATGGCCAGATAAAGATCTGGTCTTTGCCTCGGGGAATCGAAGAACGATCGATCATGGCACATCGAGGCGGCGTTCTTTCGGTCCGCTACAATCAGGATGGCTCAGTGCTTGCCAGCGTTGGCAAGGACAAGGCAATCCGTGTTTGGGACCCGGCAAGCGGCAAGATGATGACCGAAATCGCGACTAGCAAACCGAACGAGTGCTTGACCCTGAACATGAGCGGCAGTCTCGTAGCGGCGGGCGGCTTTGGCGAGGATTTGGTGATTTGGACAGTCAAGACGGGCAGCGAACTGAAACGGCTCTCGGGAGACGGGACGGCGACCTCGGCCTGCTTCTGTCCCGATGGAACGCTTTTGGCCGTGGGTCGTGACAGTGGGGTCGTGGAATTGTGGAGTACGGGCACATGGCAACGCCAACAAGAATGGCAAGACCACGGTGCCGAGGTCACCGACGTAACGTTCGCGGCGGACAGTCGAAAGATGTTCACGGCATCAGGCGACCGGAAAATTGGCATTTATGACTTGGAGAGCAAGCTTTTTTTGGGTGTGATCAAAGGTCATCCCAAAAAGGTGCTCTCGGTCGCCACGTCGCCCGGCGGCTCGATCGCATCGGCGGGTTACGGTCCGTGGGCGAGACTTTGGACCGATCCGATGGCCGCAATCCAGTGAATGAAGTCTCACCAGCCTTAAGTCTTACGAAGACCGTTTCGACGGAAACTGCCCAGTGCATTTACATTGCCGGAACGGGCCGCAATGGTTCGACCTTATTGGGCATGCTGCTTTCGAGCGATCCGAGCGTTTTCTTCGCAGGCGAGTTGACGCATATTTGGAAGCGTGGGTTTCAGCAAAACCAATTGTGTAGCTGCGGGCAACCGTTCCTGTGCTGCGAGTTCTGGCGGGCGGTGGTGAAGGATTGCTTCGGCGAAGATTGCGATGCGAAGGTTGCCGAGGCAGCCCGAATCGGCGAAAGAATTAGCTCCTTTCGCAACCTTCCTAGGCTTAAAGTTGGCGCAGCCTTTCGGGCTAAATCCGTCGATCGGTACTGTCGGATGTACAGCGATTTGCTTGCATCCATCGCCCGCGTGTCCAGTTGTCAAACCATCGTTGACAGTTCGAAGTATCCGACGGACATGGGGGCTCTGATACAGGGTGGGGTTCCTCTGCAAGTGATTCATCTGGTCCGTGACTGCCGCGCTGTGGTCTATTCATGGAGGACGAGTAAACGACGCCCCGAGATTCACTGGAAGGATGAGAATATGCCGCGATACGGTCCCGTTCAAACCGCGATTGCGTGGCGAGAGTTCAACTCACTGATCGAAACATTATGCTCGTCCAGCAGTGAATCTTGTCGCGTCCTCCGCTATGAAGATTTAATCACGGACCCTACCAAGCACCGTGAGCAATTGCTCCAGTGGATCGGCATAGCCGATCCCGTCCGCAAACCTGAAGTCGCTCCGAAAGATCACAGTGTCTCGGGGAACCCATGCCGCTTTAAAAGCGGTCCTCTAAAAGTCACCGGCGACGATCGATGGCGAAAGAACCTTTCACGCTGGGAGCGTTTTATCGTCAACGTTGTGTGCAGGTCCATGCAGCAGCAATACGGATATGGGGACTGACCCGCTGTGCGACGATTCAAGCACCTTCGTACTGCGGTTCGAAAAACACTGGGACCGGGCCGGTACATCGTTGCCTGTGCCTTATTGGCATGGCTCGTCCGCAGCATCACGCCCGAGCAGTGGATGCTCTTCCGCGATCGTTTCAGCATAGGCCTGTTCATCGCGCCAACCCTTTTGATGGGTACGGCACTTACGATCAACATCGTTCGTTGGAAAGGGCTACTCAAGAATGCCGGCGTCTTGATCGGATTTAGATCGGCGATGCAATTTGGATGCCTCGGATATGCCAGTGCCTTTTTTTCAATTGGAACTCTCGGGGGAGATGTCTTGAAAGCCACCCTTTTGGCAAAGACGCTTCGTGGGCAAGCAAAGCCCATCTTTTTTGCGACCGCGATGGACCGCCTCGTCGGGCTCTATTCGCTCTGCGTCTTGGTCGGAATTTGGTTCGCTAGCAAGGAATTCTTCTTCAGCGGTAGGTTGCACTCCGAATTGGTCGTATTTGGATGGCTGGCAATCGTCGGGGTGGTGATCGGCAGTCCCATAATCTTCATATGTCGCGTCCGTGCCTTGGCACTCAGCTTGATTTCTCAGTCGATGATTGTCGCAAGCGTCTACTGGATTGCAATTGGCGTTCACCGAACTGAAACTCTGCCATCTTTTCTTGATCATTTCATTCTGGTTCCGATCGCGTTGCTAGTTGCCGCGGTGCCGATATCTCCCGGTGGAATCGGTATCTTCGAAGTCACTTTGGATTGGATTTACGCTCTAGCGGTCACGGCCACGCTGGCACCGTCGGGAATTTTGGTCGGCCTTGCCTTCAGCCTGATAAAATTGTTCCTTGCTGCCGTTGCGATTGCATTTTACTTCGGGCTTGAGTCATCGTCTGCATTTGATGGTGGCACAATCCGCACGAATTCCGCCTGTGAAAACCAGTATTTTGATACTTGAGAGTTAGGCTCACGAGGGTGGTACGCGAGACGCAACAAATATTGTCCCCCTTCGCGTTCCACGATAAAAACGGATTTTGATCGAAGAAACGGACGGAGCAATACCTGCAATGCGTCGACCTTATCTGGGTAGTTCGTTGTAATGAGATGCCCATCTTCCAGCCAGTTTGCCCCTTCTTTGAAATGTGCATTGATTCGAAACATCATGGCAGTTCGAGAGGGATAGCGGATACCATTGTGCCAGTATCGTGGTCCGCGATCGAACATGACATGTGCAACAAGGACGCAAAACGCTGTGGTAAGAAGAAGTGAATCAATGCGTTGCCTCGGACGCCCTTTGAGGAATTGTTGGATCCACAAGACGGATGCCAAGCATGCAAATGGCATAGTGATGGCGAGGTACTTTTGCTCGGGCGGCTGCGGCGTCAACATTGTGTCGAAGTTAACGACGAGACATGTGTTCAAAACGTGATAAGATAAAAGACTCGAGCAAAGTAGCAGAAGTTCTGGTGAAAGACCTTTCGAATTTCGCTGTGCAATAGGGAAGGCCAGCGGTAAGACGGAAATTAAGCTAATCAGCTGGTTGAACCAACTGATCTTCATCCACATCGTAAAATATTCGCTGTAGCGAGAGTGATTGAAACCGGTCTCCGGGTTATGCGTTGAAAGTATTGCGGACAGCCGGCCCAACGGTAGGTCCCGATCGCTGATTGCATTGAAAATGATCGCCTCGACGTTGAACAGAAATGCAAAAGTTGCTGTCCAGATCACCGTCGCACGCAGTCCACCATTTCTCAAGACGAAAAGCAAAACGCCTGGCATGAAGTACGCGTACGGTGCCTTGGCACCATAGGCGAAGAATAGAAAAACTGCAGACAGCACCAACGTTATGGACCGCTTCTGTTTCTCCCAAACGAGCGCGAACCACAAACTGGCCGCTAGGTATGCAAATCCAAATGCAATGGGTTGAAACTGAGTCGAAGCGCGGTGCATCATCGGCTCAAGAAATACTAGCAATGCTAATGCAAACGTAGAGGTAAGCGAAAGCCGACGCCTCGCGATCAAGCAGATGAGGACAAGGCCTGCAGAAAAAGCCGCTATTGGTAGCAGGTAATACACGATCGGCTTCGAACCGAATGCCATCACGGTGGCGACACCGGGAAGATTGACTGCCCAACGCATCGTGTGATGATTCTCGAGCGTACTCGTTTCATCGTGCCAAAATTTGACGACGTAGGTCCATTTTTTGATCGCGTCGCCGCCAGCCTCAATCGGCTGGGTATACATGCTTCGCAATCCGAAAATGCAAGCGAAGAGAAGCAGCACGCTTAACATCGCTATTGGTTTAACCGCGGTTTTTGCTTGCTCGGCACGAGCTGCTTCGGACATATTTGATCTCGTCACATTAGTTTCCGTTCTTGTGCTATTTTCAGGTAGACGGTTGCGATGGCGTCATCTTCGGTCTTGGCCGATTCGATTGGACCTTAAGAAAGAGGAGCATTGAATGAAATTGATTATTCAGATTCCGTGTTTTAACGAGGCTCAAACTTTGGAACAAGTAATCGACGATCTCCCGCGTAAGGTGCGTGGCGTTGACAAGATCGAAACCTTGGTGATCGACGATGGGAGTCGTGACGCGACTTCCACCGTCGCAAAGTCTTGCTCAGTGGATCATCTGGTCCACCATCCGCGAAATCTTGGGCTCGCGAAATCATTTCAGGCGGGGTTGAAGGAAGCCCTGTTGCAAGACGCCGATGTTATCGTGAACACGGATGGGGACCACCAATACCGGGGTGAGGATATCGAGGCATTGGTTCAGCCAATCATCACGGGCGATGCCGACATGGTTGTGGGTGCTCGCCCCATTGCTGTGATCAACCACTTTTCCCCGGTAAAGAAACTACTTCAGTTTGTGGGAAGCTTAGTCGTGCGTCAGGTTAGCGGGCTGAAAGTCCCGGATGCTCCGAGTGGATTCAGGGCAATGTCGCGGGACACCGCGCTTCGTTTGATCGCCTTTGGGACATTCACCTACACAATCGAGACCCTCATCCAGGCCGGGTCGATCGGCTTGCGTGTTCAAAGCGTCGACATTGGCGTGAATCCTCCGACCCGCGACAGTCGGTTGTTCAAAAGTCAATCGCGATACGTGTTGCGAGCAGCGGAAACGATCTTACTGACGTATTTGGTTTATCGCCCAACAAAGCTGTTTTTTCTATTCGGAGCAATCTTCGGGCTATCTGGGATTGGGCTATCCATACGCTACCTCTACTTCAATGCGATCGGCGAGGGGACGGGTCACGTTCAGTCGGTCATCATCGCGGGAGCCCTGTTGGTTGCAGCGATATTCATGGTCTCGTTGGCTGCAGTCGCCTATCTGCTCGGGATAAATCGCCGTTTGCTAGAAGAGATCCGATTTCAAGATCGCGATCGCGACTTTCGTCCAAAGACAAATTTCTCAACTGACGATTCGATTCGCTTTTCCTCGATCGGATCAGGCGTCGTGGAACAGCAGCGTGTGTCATGAAATGTCTCAGCCGATTTCCCAAGCCGGTCCCCAAGATTTGCCCGGCGAAAACGAACACGACGCATCCCTCAGTTCAACAAAGTCAATCAATGGACGAAGTTCACGAAGATCTTCGATGGGATGTCACAAACGATCATCCTATAAAAGGTCCAGCAATCTCATTGGCAGTTCCCTGTTCCCTGTGCGTTGATGCCCTTTCCGCCAAGGATTGAATGCTGATTGGTTCGCTCGACCATGTGCCTTGGGAACGAGCGGCCCAGGCTGACATTTGGCAGTCGCTAGATTGCTTGCCTAGTTTTCGTTGACGACTGTCAGATAAACACTTCGACCCGTATCCTTTCCATCCAGGAATTCAGCTAAATACAACTTGGTCGGTGCACAGTCAGCAGTTCCCGGTGAACGGTAGTTCTGAGGATTGGGCATCATGTTGATCGTTTGCGAGGTCGTCCGTTCTTGAATCAGAGTCGTTGTGGTGGGTGACTGTTCAGGCTGATGAGCTCACGGCGGGCGGTTTCGTCCGTTTTCGTGATCCATTTCTGGGGACAGCGTGAACGCGATCCTTCCAACTGCCTAGTGCCGCGAGAACGAATTAGCCGAGCTTGAAACCGCATTGTTTCTTTGCTTGCCACGGACCATTTCATCGCGACAGCACCTTTCCCGTGTAGGTCCAGTTATAAGGCTGTGCCATCGTCGTGTTGAAATATTCGATGAACGATTCGATCGCGTCCGATAACGCCTCGACGCTGGCGAAACTCATCCACCGAGTCACTTTGCTTCGCAGTGTTCCAAACCAGATTTCAATTTGATTGAGCCACGAACAGTGACGTGGCGTGTATATGAACTGGATGCGATGGGTCGGATCCGTCAAAAACGCGACCCGGCTTGCGACCGACTTCAAGATGCCGTGAACGCCTTTCTTGACAAGATCTTCGTCGATTCCACAGCAATCCGCGACATAGCGAACACAACTCTCGCTGCTATGAGTATTCAAATTGTCCGAGATCAAACGGTAGCCTGCCTGCGGATCAAGTCCGATCACGTTGTCAATGTTTTCAAGGTAGTCTTCTTCGGTGCGACTGGCGCGAAGCATCGGAGCGAGGATTCTGCCGGTCGGTACATGCAAGTTTCCGAACAAGCAAAGCGTCCCGTGTCGTTTGTACTCATACTCGCGAAGCATCGTTCGTCCAGGTGCCGTCAGGCGGTCCGGTGCGATTCGCTCCAGCGCCTGGATACCGGTCTGTTAGTCGATGCAGATCGTGTGGATGCCACGTGTTTGGTAAAGAGTGATCGCATCTCGATAGGCTCCACAGATGTCGGTAACGCGTTGATCGTAGTCGGGATCGGTTTTGTCCTTGCTGGTCAGCCAGTACTTGTTCTTGTGAGGTCGGATCGCGGCCCGACGAAGCAACTTGCCAACCCAGCGACCGCTGATCGATTCCAACAAGCCTTCAAGGGTCAACTGCAAAGACAATTCTCGGTGCGTCCACTTGGCGATCGGCCGGTTGCTGTCTTTCGGGTCTTCACATGCTTTTTAAAAATAGCGGCCTGCTGCTCGGGCGTGATTCTTGGCTTGCACCCGGCCCGTTGTCGATCGGAGAGCAACTTCGTGATGGCTTGCTCAAGGACGTGCGGTTTCTCGGAGCATTCGATCTCAATGAGACGTTGCCAGTCGTCTCGCCACCGTCGCCGCCACGCCCCGACGGCATCATGCTGAAGCCCGACTTCCCGTTCGATTGCCTCATTGTTGTGACCCTCAAAAGCCAACAAGACGATTCGGCTACGTTGTGCCAAGGAAACCTTGGACGTCTTGGCTTTGGCGAACTTCAGCAAAATTGCATGTTGCTTTTCGGTCACAATGACCTTGGCTGCCTTCCCTGGCATGGTTCTACTTTCAGAGAGGATGGGCGAAACAAACAGTTTCCGTCCAATCGGATTTTCAAGCAAGATCAACTCGTTCTCGCGGCACTAGGGCACCGGTTCGCTGTTGCTCGGTCGTAGCGGATGCCATGCCCAATTAGCCGCTGTTAAAGCCGATGCGTTGGTTACGGGTGTTCCCTTCGATGATCGCCTTATACAGTCCTGTCCAACTCGAAAGCGAAAACGCCTCGAATCAGCACCGCAGGTGATGCCAGTACGCTCGCCGGGTGTTGAAACGGCCCATCGCTTGAGCGAACAGGGGGCAACACAATTGCTGGACTTGGTCGACAAAAAAAGCCAAAAACATCAACGTCGCGAAGACCGTCGATAAGTTTTTCTTCCCGTGCCCGAAGTTATGGTCTAGGTGG
Source organism: Pirellulaceae bacterium (assembly GCA_963836865.1). Lineage (GTDB taxonomy): Bacteria > Planctomycetota > Planctomycetia > Pirellulales > Pirellulaceae > Rubripirellula. The sequence goes on from CAWILC010000010.1 coordinate 237,127, forward strand.
TAGCCCTGGTTCTTCAGCGCATTGAATGTCTCGTTTTCGATCTTCCATCGGCAACGGCCGCCGACCACCAGTTTGGAGACGTTACTGTCCAATCCGTCCTCGATGACGATGCACTTGAGTTTGGGGTGCAAGCGGCGAACCAGCTTGAGCAAACGCCGCACGGCATTTCGCTCACAATCGTTCTTGTTGTTGCCGTCCTGCTGGACGATCGCTTCGACGGCGATGGGAATGACGACTTTTTGATCGGGATGAACCAGTACCGCGGCGACCATTTGATGCGAATACTCCGTCTTGCCACTCTTGCTGTTCTTCACCAAGCACTGCGGGCACGAGATGTTGGTCGAGCAATAGTATCCGGTGCCGTCGATCGCCAGCAGGTAGTGACCGTCATGGAACACGAACGGCTTGAGCATTCCGCCACGTTGCAACTCAGCAAAGACATCGGCAAAGCACTCGTTCAGATCGGCGGGATCGACTTGATCGAGTATTTCACGGTGCTGGGTATCGCTGGGGATCGACTCGATCCGGTACAGATTCATCAGGCTTTCGTCTTGCCGCCGGGCATCGAAGGCCAGCAGGGACGGCTCTTTGAGCGAGAACATAGCAAAGGCAGCCATCAGGCAATCGGGCAGCGAGTGATCGACACTTCCGGCCCGTCATCGATCGGCGATCCTCTCGAACCGACTTCGCAGGCCGTCGATGAGCGAGTCTGCGGACAGATATTTGCGGGCGTGAGCGGGTGGGAGCTTGAACATGAGCTGGCCTCGGGGGATGGCCCCTCATTGCAGGCAAACTTGCGATCTTGCGGGGCTCAAAATCAAGCCAAATTTACCCAAAACATCGCGAACCGCTAGCAAATACCAGCTCCACGAAAAGCGACGTTTTTACGCTGGCCGGGAATCGGTGAACTAGCAAATTGTAACGCGGTGTCGAAGTGGCGATAACGGGACGGCGACGCATCGAAAAGCTCCCCACGCTTAAGCCAGTTCGGAAATGAGTTACCTGATTGCTTTGTAGCGGCAGGGCGCAAGTCCCCTCGGTTTCGCGGCACCGGACGGCTTGCGCCGTGCCGCTTAGGACCGCAGTTTCGCGGCACCGGACGGCTTGCGCCGTGCCGCTTAGGACCGCAGGAACAATAAGTGACGTAGCTGATCCCGCCAGGGTTCAGATCTTGACTGGGACCGACTGAACCCTGGCGGGATCAGCTACGACAAAAACCGTCAATTATTGGTCCTGTGCCGCTAAGGATCGTGCGGAGTTTAAGTGTCCCCTTAGTTGATCACTCTCTTTTTGGCAGAGTCGGACAGTAATTTCCCGTTCGATACCAACCGGGTAACTTATTTCCGGACGTGTCCTTCGGCAGATGCCGCTAGCGGTGGGCGACAACGTCGGCGTCGGGAAGCACTCGATCGACTTCATCGACTCGGTAACCAAACCCTGCACCGGAGATCGTGGACAGGTCCAGATGCCCATCGCGGCGGCGATAGATGCCGGGGTGGACGGCCTGTTCGGGCCGCGAAGCCTCGGGATAAAACTGCATTCCATTGGATTCGACGCCCATGATCGTTCCCGCGTGGGCGGCCAAACGCACGTGTGGGATCTGTGCCAGCATTGGGTTGGTCAAGTCTTGCACCATCAACGGCATGCCGTGCGCTTTGGCCCAACAAAGACTCAATAGCGCCCCGGTCTGCGTCTTGCACGTCTTCAACGCCACGCCGGTCCAACCGAGTCGTTTGCCGAGCGCGACGAACCGCCAATCGTGAGCGCTTTCGTCCAAGAACAAATCCTTCCGCGACGATACACTCGAAACATCGATTTGATTGGCTTCCAAATCGTAAGGAAACGGTTGCTCGACGTACAAAATCATCGCATCGATGGCGGGATGCGATGATTTTAGATCATCCAAGATTTGATTGACGTACTCGGGGTCTTTCACGGTGCAATTAAAATCGGCCGATAGCGTCGTCGCCCCCAGTTCTTGGGCCAGCGATCCGACGCGAATGATCCGATCGAGATCCCAGGCCGAATCATTTCCGCGGAGCTTGATCTTCAAGCATTTCAGTCCGTCGGTTTGAATCCATTGACGAAGCGTGACCGGATAACCATCATCCGGCTCGCCGCCGTCGCGGTCGGCATCTTCTAGCGGATCCAGCCCGCCGACCAAGTGCCAAACGGGCAAGACCGTGGGAACATCGTGAACCAAGAAGTCGCTCGGATACTTGCCCTCGAATGAAACGCCGCTTCCATCCTCGGCCGTCAAGTAATGCGACAGATCGCTGGAAAGGTAGCGTCGATTGTACGTCTGATAGATATCGATGTCGTGGACTTTGCCGTACGCATCATGCGTCGCGATGTCAAAGGCACTCGCCGCGATCAGCGCGGCCAGATGAGGCATCGCATCGGCGCCCCGATCGGCATTGAATAAATCCAGCAACGGATGGAGCGTCTTTTCCAGGAACGCATGACCAATCTCCAAGGCGTGTCCATGGACCGGATTGCCCGTCCAAGCGACCGCCAGCCGAGAACAAAAGTCCGCCATCGCGTCGTATCGCTGAGCGTAGGTCATTGTCGCCGACGGCCACGCCCACGTCACCGACAAAGGCGTTTCCCCCCACCCGGTCGCGGCCCGTCCGTCCTCGGTTTCGACCGTCACGGCGACTCGAGCGCAGGTCACCGAACGAACCGATTCGGATCCAAACTTCAGCGGCATCCGCATCGGGACGGCAATGGAATGCAGTTCGGCCGCGGTGACGCGAACATCGGTTTGCCGTTCAGGTTTGGTCATCGACTTTCATATCTTGTCGTTGGAAAAGCGTTGGATCGCGGCGTGCGCCCAATCGTCGGCCGATCAGTCTACGATAAAATCGCAGCACGGTTGACTCCCACGACGCCACGCGGGAGGCCACCGTATCGAACCACCCAATGGTGAGAACTAGCGGGGTAATTTGCAATAAAAAATCCGAAATCACGTCTTTGACCACTCGAATAATTTCGAGCATCTTCTAAGTTATTGGCTGGTCGCGACGTCGACCTATCTAAGAAATTACATTTACCCTTGTTGTGGGAAGAAATGAGTACCCTGGAACAATTAGTTGAGGATTCCGCGCGAGCTCGTGGGATCGACATGGCCGCTAACGATCGACTGAGAATGCAAAGCGATAAGAAAATTAGTAAAAGCGCGCGGGCACGGGATTACATGGAATCCAATCCCAACGCGTCGCGGAATGAAGTCGCTGATGCATTGGAAATCTATGGCGTCACGCTGGCGGACGTCGCCAACGCAAAGGCCGCGATGCGACGAAAAGCCGAGCGCAAGAGTTCGCCAAAGACGACGAAGGCTAAGCGAGCAAAATCCACCGTCGCGACGGACGCGAAACCGGAATCAAAAGCCGCCGCCAACGTGACCGTCGACGCCACCATTCAATTGGACCTATTGGATGCCGGCGTCGAGTTCATCCGGAAGGCAGGCGGCATCAATGAAGCCCAGCACATCCTAAGCCTCGTCCGCCGGATCCGATCGCTGTAGCGAGCAACTGCCATCGCCCAACGTTACAATCCGGGACCATCCGCCGCGGTCGTCGTGCTGTGTCCGTGACCTGATCCCGCGATTTGGCTTCTTCGAGACAGCACTCCGCCCATGCCGCAACTGCACACCGTTCGCATGGGAGAAATCGTACTGGCGCGATCGCCCGATTCACTTCGAACGCTTCTCGGGTCGTGCATCGGCATCGCGGTCCAGGAATCCACCGGAGCGATCCGGGTGGGCGTCATGGCGCACATCCTGTTGCCGATCTCGGGCGGCCGCAACGTCACGCCTGGAAAGTACGTCGACACTGCGATGCCGGAACTGATTCGATTGATCCAGCCGCACTGTCATCCCAATGCGACGTTCATCGCCGACGTTGCCGGGGGCGCGGACATGTTTGATGTGGGAACGCAGCGTACCGTCGGCCGATTGAACATCGCGGCCCTGGATGAAGTGCTGACCACGCATCAAGTTCGCGTTCGATCACGCAACTTGGGCGGCAGGCAGGGACGGCGGATGACGATGGATGTTGCGACGGGCGTCGTATCGGTGCAGACGATCGACGAAATCAGGGCGTCGTCATGAACGAAAATGAACTGCCGCCGCTTCGAGTCTTGGTCGTCGATGATTCGGCGTTATTCCGCCAGTCGATCTCGTCGGTGCTACGAGACATTCCGGGCGTCGAGATCGTTGGAACGGCGCGAGACGGCGTCGATGCGATCGCAAAGATTCAAACGCTTGCGCCGGATCTGATCACGCTAGACGTCGAGATGCCGAACATGAACGGCATTGAAACGCTTCGTCAGATGAATCGACTGCGAATCAAGACTCGCGCGATCATGGTCAGCAGCCTGACCGAGGCGGGTGCGAAAGTGACGTTGGACGCCTTGTTCGAGGGCGCGTTCGACTTCATCCAAAAGCCGACCGGCGGCATGACGCAAGCTCGCGACGGATTAAAAGAGGCGCTGACGGCGAAGCTGGCGGCTTTTGAAGTTTTTCGCCGGACCAATCGGTTGAAAAAGAATGACGCTCTGGCGCTGGCGAAGGTTTCCAGTGCCGCGACAACCAACGTCGCTGGACTGGGCCTGTCGCGCGAAAAACTACGGTCCCGCGAAGGCATCTTGTCGCAAAAAAGCAACGCCTCCGAATCGGCTTGCGAGTTGGTCGTGATCGGGCTGTCCACCGGCGGACCGCAAATGCTGCGTCACGTCGTGCCGAAGTTCGAGGCTGACTTTCCGGTGCCGATCGTCATCGTCCAGCACATGCCGGCGAAGTACACCGAAACGATGGCCAATCGGCTGGACGAACTTTCCAAAATCCGCGTCGTTGAAGCAGGCGATGCAATGCGATTGACCGCCGCGGCGATCTACATCGCGCCGGGCGGCCGGCACTTGAAGATCGTCGGCGGGAAGGGAACGCCGATGTTTCGGTTGACCGACGACCCACCCGAAAATAGTTGTCGACCGAGTGTCGATTACACGATGCGATCCGCCGCAGACGTTTATCGCGGCGGCGTGCTGGCCGTCATCATGACCGGCATGGGCCGCGACGGGACGGCCGGCTGTCAAGCAATCGTGTCGGCCGGCGGCAACGTTTTTTCTCAAGACGAAGCCACGTCGGCCGTCTACGGAATGCCAAAGGCCGTCGCCGATGCGGGACTGGTCCAGCGAGTCCTTCCGCTGGGAAAAATTACGCCTGCGATCACCCGCCACGTGGTTCAAAGCCGATCCGCTCGCTCGCACTGAACAACCAAACCCCTCGATCCAACGACTACTAATCGACCGACCAAACAACGATGACCGATTCCATCACTCATGTTTTAATCGCCGAAGACAATCGCTTGCAAGCGAAGGTGTTGCAGGATCGGTTGGTCAAGGCGGGCTACCAAGTCCGCTGGGCCACCAATGGACGCTTGGCGTTTGAAATGGCTCAACAGGAACGCCCCGACATCATCGTCAGCGACATCGAAATGCCCGAGATGAACGGTCACCAACTGTGCCGCGCGATAAAGAACGATGACGATCTGAAATCGGTGCCGTTGATTCTGCTTTCGACCTTGTCCGAACCCGAAGACATCATCAAAGGCTTGGACTGTGGCGCGGACAACTATGTGACGAAGCCCTACCGGATGGCGTACTTGGTCCAGCGAATGCAGTCGCTTTTGCAAACGCCGATCGGCGATGCTGACGAAGAAATCCTGGAATTAGAAGTGACGCTGGCCGGGGTCAAGTACACGGTCCGATCGGGCCGCCAACAAGTGCTGAATCTATTGGTGTCGACATTCGAGAACGCGGTGGAAAAGAACCGCGAACTGCTTCGCTTCAATGAAGACTTGACGATCGCCAAAGAAAAGATGTCGAAATGGAATCGCGAATTGGAAGCCGCCAACGGCCGGATGGCCCGCGACCTGGAAGCGGCCGCGAAGATTCAACATTCGCTTCTGCCACAATCGGAACCCAAATCGGACGCCATCGATTTCGCTTGGAAGTACCTGCCGTGCGACGAACTGGCCGGCGACTTTTTGAACTTCTTTGAATTGGACGACGACCACATCGGCATGTTCGTCGTCGATGTCAGCGGGCACGGCGTTCCGTCGTCATTGTTATCCGTGACGGTGGGCCGATTGTTGACTCCAGCGGCAGGCACGACGTCGCTGCTGGTTCGCTTGGACGCCGACGGAAATCGCATCGTCACACCGCCGAAAGAAGTCGCGGCAGAATTGAATCGTCGGTTTCCGATGGAGGATCAAGGGCATTTGTATTTTACGATGGTCTATGCAGTGCTGAACGTCGCGACGAAAACAATGCGATACGTTTCGGCCGGCCACAACGCGATCGTTCACGCGGCTAAGGGAACGATTCCCACGATGCTTGCGGCCGAAGGATTCGCGATCGGATGGATGGAAGATATCGAATACGACGAGCACGAAGTGCAATTGAACACGGGCGATCGTTTGTACTTGTACAGCGACGGAATTCCCGAGGCGCTCGACGAGCGTCTGGAAGAATTCGACGAACCGCGAATGCTGAAACTGATGCACGCCTGCGCCGCCAACTCGATTGACGAAACGGTCGACACAATTTGCGCCGCGGTCAGTCATTGGTGCCGGAAGAACGGCCCCAAGGACGACATCTCGATCCTTGCCGTCGAATTGAAGTGACGGATTTGCCGTAGCTGAACACCGACAGCTTAACTTCCGCTCCAGCCTAATCTTCACTCCATCGCGGTTGCCAGCGCTCCGATTACCGACGCGGAATCGTTGCAGACGCTGAAGTGGAATTGGTCGAAGTCACGGAAGCCGTCTAGCGCATGGTGGTGGTACGAATCGCGGACGTGTTGCAAGTAACGATCGCGGACGTGACCGGCCATGTCGCACACGCCACCACCGATCACAAGCCGGTCATAGTCGCCGATGTAGTTGACCATCAACATCGTCATGCCGAGCGCTCGGGCTTGGTCGTCCATCAGTTCAAGGGCCAACGCATCCCCGGCGGCGGCGAGTTCGCGAAGCTGCTTTGCCTTCTCTTTGGGCGACACCGTTTGCTTGTTAAGGGGATGGTCGCGGTAGGGATCGATGGTAAGGCGATGCGAAAGTTGGTGCGTGAGCGCGGTCAGCGAGATCGCCGATTCGGCCGCACAGTAGGCGTTGCCGACCTTCAGCATCCGGTCGTGATCGTGACGGAATGCCGAGACCGGCAACAGCAGGTGACCGGCGTGCCCGGCACGGCCTTTGGAACCCGTCGTCGGGACGCCCTCGCGAACCTCGCCGCCGCCCAGTCCCGTCCCGACGGCGATCAAGAACAACGAGTCGAACGAATCAAACTGCGTGACCGGCGAATCGGCCCATTTCACCTGCCCTGTCCGCACCATGTACTCGCCCACCGCGGCGGCCTGACCATCCCCGACGTAATTCACCGGGACGACGTCGGAACCCGCACCGTTTCGCTCGACACCCGCCCAAGCCGTTTGCAGCAGCAACCGGATCGGACATCGATTCCAAATTTCGGCCTTCAGATTCGGCGAGGACAACAAAACGCCGTCCTTCGTCGCCGGACCTGGTGTGGCCAACGTGATCCGCTGAAGATCGTCGGCGGAGAGCCCGAGGCGATGGAGTTCGAGTTGAATTTGCGACACGATGTCTGCGATCGTGGCGTCGGGCCCGTCCGCGGATCGAGTCGCGAATTGATCCGAGATCGACAGCACTTCGCGGTCTTCGTTTCCGATCGCGACCGTGCTGGTCGTTCCTCCGACATCGACGCCAGCGAAAATGGCCAAAATGAGAACTCCTTAAAGTATCCAGAAAGCAAGATGACGCAACGGCGACCGCTGGTCCCACGGGTGACCTTTGGGAAACGGTTTCAATTTGTCAAACTGTATCACTTCTCAAACTGTACCACCGCGGACGCGATTCGTTGACCACGTCCGCGAGTATCCCGCTTCGACATCCGTTGCTCGCCCGTTTCGCGATCGACCGCCCGTTGCCTCGAAAACAAATTGCATCGTGATGCCGACCAAGATCGAAAGCATTTATACGCGAGGACTCTTGTACTCGTGCGGAATCATCATCAATAAGATCGTTCCCGAATCCCTCTTTCGGTTCCGCATTTTTAATGTCTACGAACTGGTTCCCGCGGACGACTGGCGAACAAAACCATCGGCGTCGGAAAGCGAAATCATGTTTCGAGTTTGCCAAAGCGAAGACGAATTCGATGCGGCGCAAACGCTGACACATTATCGCCCGTCGGAACACGAGTTTTCCGATCGCGCTTCGCCAAAGCCGACCGCGATGCTGGCCTATGATGCGGCCGAACCGGTCGGAGGCGTTTGGCAGACTTACGAATCGTTCGACGAAACCGAACTGGGCCTTCGCATCCGCTTGTCCCCTTCGCAGCGATGGCTGTTCGCGGCGTACGTTTCGAAATCGCATCGCCGACGAGGCATCTATCGCCGACTACTGAACCATGCGATTGCCGACAACGAAGCGGCGACATTTGCGTCGATCAACCCAACCAACAAAGCCTCGATTGCGGCGCACCGGCCGTTCGCGAGTCGCAGAGTCGGCACCTGCGTGGCGATACGAATCTTTCGCTGGTCGACGTGCGTGGCAAACGGGGACCTGCGAGTTTATCGGAACGAGCAGCCGGTCGAATTGACCATCGAAGCATGAACCCGGATTGACCATCGAGCATGAACTCGGACGCGGCCACGTTCTTTGTGACAACGAACGCACGCTTATGGCAACGAGAGCACGACCGTGTCGCCGTTCCAATCTGTGGCCAGCCCGGCTTGCCGCGCGACTTCGTCGACAAGCGTTTCGATGGAAGTCGCGTTCGCGATGACCGAGATCCGAGTCCGCGCCGTCTCGATTGCCGTGTCTTCCACGACAAACGTCTTATTCGCCGAGGCCGTCAGTTGCCCGATGATCGCCTCGGCCGACTCGGTCGCTCGTAGAGCAAAGTTGGACGTCGCCGCAGCGGACAATTTCAGTTCTTGATTCAGCACCACGTTCATCGCGCCACGGTGAGCGGCGCTGGTCGCGGTGATCGCGATCGCATCGCCGTCGGTTCGCATCGACGCCGACGGATCGATGCGTCGGACATCGACGCGGAGGAGTTTTAATAAGCTCCGGGGATATCGACGTGTCCATTTTGAGGAAACGCTTTGTTCCGGATCGACCGGCTCCGAATCGAACGGCTCCGGAAACGATCGAGAACGGCTCCGGATGAATCGGCTTTGGGGCGAATTGGGCTCGCACGAATGCTTCCGCGACGGCGGGCGCGACGTCCGTCCAGGTGATGGCCGGCCACAAATCGTGCGGAAGGGGCGGCGGGAGGGGACGCCCCGTCACGCCAGACTTGCCATTTGAGTTGGATCGGATGATCGCGATGGCTTCGTTGGGCGTTGTTGCGTCGGGCCAACCAATTGAGGGGATTCTTTGCTCGTTCGACTGCACGGCGGCGACCAACGCGGCGGCTCGGTCGACCGATTCTGGTCGGCCGACAAGGATAAAGTCCGCTACGACCGAGACGACGGCGGCCCGCGATGCGGCCAGCTTTTCGAGTGCCGCGAATCGCGTCGGCCCGAGCGGCCCGAGCTGCACGGGCGTGGTCGGATCGACACCGCGGTCGATCCAAACGTTTTGCATGTCAGCTTGAGTGACTCGCCGGACTGCATTCCCGAATGCGACCCCGTCGACAATCATCGTCGTGGGCGATCGCAGTTCGACTATGACCGGCGATTGCAAGCCGACCTCGTCGACGGCGGCTGCTTGATCCTTTCCTTCGGCGTCCGCCCGCGAAGGCACCCCCCCTTGAGCCAGCGCTGACGCAAACGTCAGTGTGAACCGAAGCAAATTTCGGCGGAAGAAGTGCGACAAATCGACCATGGAAAGACTCGCCTTTGATGCAAATGAAAAGATGGGAGAGAGGCGTCGACTTGGAAGTCCGTCGAGCCGCCGAATGCGTCTCTCCGACGGGGTGGTTGGCGATGGTTTCCGACCATCCAACCGGCGTGTCACAAAAGTGTCGCCTTGAGAGAGGAAAAGGTACGGCCGGGTCCGTTGTGAATGTGATACTTCGCAACTAGACTCGGCCATTGTATTCCACCGGGGGAACCACCCCAGCATTTGCGAAACGCCTTTTTTCACGTGCTTTCGCGAGCTCGAAGGGGGTCCGAAACGATGGGCGTTGTCACAAGGTGAAGGCCGCTGGCGACGATGCGAACGGGTCCTTCGGGATGCGTTGCCTTGGATCGCAGACTTGCCCAGCCGATGGAGCCGACTAGGATGCTCGCGTCTGGCACGAAGCGCCTCGAATTTGACGGAAAAACAGTGACTACACCTTTGGTTCGCACCACTCGACTCGCCGCCGCCTACCGACGCTATTTGAACTCGGCCGATTCACCTCGATTCGCTGCGGAGGTCGACGAATACTACTGCGAAACGACGCTGGCTTCGATGCTGCGTCGGGGCGATGTTGAACTGCGTCGCGCAGCCGCGTTGTCGCTTGGGATGATCGGCAACCACGCCTCGATCGAACCTCTCGGCCGAGCCCTATCGGACGACGACCGGGGCGTTCGACTGGCGGCGGACGATTCGTTCCGCGCCCTGTTGGTTCGCAACGCCGCGCCGCTTCACCACCAGCAGTTGCTGAAGGTGATGCACTTGAACGACGGTGGCGAGTACGCCGGGGCGCTCGCGCCGACGATGATTCTGGTTGATCAGGCCCCGATGTACGCGGAGGCTCACCATCAGTTGGCGATTTGCTGGCATGGTTTGGAAAACTTTTTCCAGGCCGAGTCGGCTTACAGTGCTTGCCTTTGGCACTGCCGATACCACTACCCGGCGTGGCAGGGCTTGGCCCGGTGCCGGTTGATGCTGGGCGACGGTCCCGGCGCGATCGCGGCGCTGCGGCGCTGCTTGGACATTTGCCCCGACATGGAAAACGCGCGGGCTCAAATTCGGATGATTGAGCGAAAACTGCGGCAGGCCTGATCGACGCTCGCCGGACCGATCCATCGGTTAGCCTTTAAGGCAGCGACCGCGTCAAACTTGACGACCGCCCTCAACGCAGCGACTGCCCTTAACGTAGCGACTGCCCTTAACTTAACGACCGCCTTCAAAGCTACGATCAAGGAGCGAGCCTGGATGAGTTATGACGAACCATTGGTCGGCGGCCTGTCGATCATGATGTCGATGGTCGCGACGTTCATCGCGGTCGGCCCCTGGGACCAGCCGTACAACCTTCGCAGCATCGATACCGTGCGGCAGAAATTCGGCAAGCCGGTCGCGCGAGGCGTTTGGGCGGCGATTGCGATCGCCGCCTTCGGCTCCGGCGTCGCGATTCTTTCCGGCGTCCGGCCCAGCTATGCCGAACAGGACATCCAGGTCGGCTCTCGCGAGTGACCTTGGTTCGGGTTAGAGCCCCGGATTGGATTCTTTGACGGCCTTGGCCATCACTTCGATCGCGGCGCGGACGTAACGTTCGTGCGTCTCTTCAAAGTGAAGCATCGATGCTTCGTCAGCGAAGAAAAACATCCGCCGCGTGTCCTGGTCCTGCATCGCCCACTCGCGTTTGCCGGCGACGACGGTGCGTTCCTCGAAGAAGCGGACGACGTCGATCTCGTTCAGAACGGGCGTGTACGGAATTGGATCGGCCAGGAACTTTTTCATCTTCGCTTCACTGGCAAACAGGTACAGCTTCCCAAGGTGAATGACACCAAAGTCGGGGCTGCCTTCGACCCAGCGGGCTTCATCGACGACGCTGATCGAACAGAATCCGTCCATGGCCAGGGAGGGCTGCACGGAAGTTTTCACGCTGTCGGATTTCGCGGCGGGTGCCTTCGCCACGGTCGCTTGTTCCGGTGCGGCCGCTTGGGTGGGCATCGACAGTGACATTCCGTCGGTACGTGAACTGACCAATTGGTTCTTTGTGGACGTCTTCGACGAAGCCGTTTGGACCGGCATGGCCGATCCTTCGGGCGGCAAGGACATCGCCGCCGGTCCGGCTTGCGTTTTGTTTGCCGGTGTCGCTTCGGCCGGCGCTGCGTTCGCGGGTGCCGCACTGGCTTGAGCCACCATCGTGGCGGCCGGCGTCGGCGCTGGTGAACCCGCCGGAATGGCGCTGCTTAGCATCGCGATGTACTTGCGTGACTCTTGGGGGCTGACGCCGTGGGCCAGCGTTCGGCCTTCGATCGTGACCACCACATCCGAAGGAAATCGTTCGACCTTGAACATCTCCGCCAACTTCGGATTGCTGTTGGCGTGAATTTTGACCGGGATGAACGTTTTGGTGATCGCTTCGGCGACGCTGGGATCCTGGAACGCCCCGGCATCCAGCTTGTCACACCAGACGCAGTTGTCGCTGTAGAAGTGCAGCAGCAGCAGCTTGCCCTCGGCCTGCGCCTGGGCGTGTGCGGTGCGGAGGTTGTTTTCCCAGGCAATTTCCGCCGAAGCAGAGGTCGTGGAAACGAGAACGATCGCCAGCGAAGCGATAAGGGAGAGGGCTGCCGATTTCATGAATCTTGCTTCCTGTCGTCGGATGGCATCGAGAGTTTCGGTGGGGGAGGCGAAATTCGTTTCCGCGCTGCTTCTGGTTTCGACAATTCCGGTGGTAGCACTTGAGCCAAAAGTGGCGAAAGTGCAGATCAGGTTGACTTTGCCGATTGTTGGGCAAGGCCGAGTCAACTGGTAACACCAGTCGCCGCGTCGTGTCGGTGAGTGTCGCGAGCGGACTTGACATCATTTCGCCGAGTCGTATAATTGGAGCGAAGTCATAATGATAGACGGGGGATTACCCCCACTCTCGCCGGACGATTTGAAACGTCCTTCTCAAGTGGCGACAACGCTTTTCAGCGACCGCCCGACTCTTACCGGAACCTGCCGTGGTGGGATTCTTTGGTTGGTTTGATTGGGTCGAAAAGTTCGGCAAGTTTTTTTTGGAGATCGTCGGTGGCGAATTGAATGCCCCACTCCAACCCAGACGCCGGATGCGTGATCGGATCACGCTCGGCTGTTTTCCCTTTCCAATCGAACCGTTGACCGGTCGACCAATCTTTCATTTCGATTGGTCTAGTATTTGCCCGGTTGGTAGTTCGCTTGGCAAGTCAGTTTGACAACGCGGCCTGTTCTCCGAACCGCTCGATCGACCATGATTTTGGTCGGGGTGCGGCACCGTTCGGGCTTCATTCGTTTCTTCATTTGCCGGGGACGGCTCGCTGCTGGATGATCGCTCGCGATCACCCGGCGCTTGCCAACAACGGCACGAACTCCCACTACTTTTCGACGTCTTTGACCGAAATGGACCGCGATTTTCGTGTCAGAGTCTTTCTTTCCTTTCCTATCGACGCGGTACTTCTTCACACCCGCTGACATGCTCGCCGGCCAATTTGCATCGCAAATGGTGATCGGTGCGACCGCTGCCCTGTTCAAAGGGTTCCGTTTGATGACGGAAGCGCGGCGCTTCGAGGGCGGCAGCAAGATCAGTCTTCTTGGATGACACATGGCGAAAAAGAAACGCACCAATCGCGGCCGGAACTCCTCTGGCAACAATGGCCCCAGTAACAACGGTTCTGGAAACAACGGTTCTGGCAGTAATGGCTCCGGCTCGGGCGGCGGCTCGTTCCAGGGAAACCAGGGCGGCAAACCCCGCGTCCGACGGCGTCGTCGGGGTGGCGGTGGTGGTCAGGGCGGTGGTCAAGGTGGCGGACAGGGCGGCGGCAACGGACAACCCGGCTTCGATCGAGAACCCGAAATCTCCAATGACTCGCCGCTGGAAGAGGGCGAAGGCATCCTGGAACTGCATCCCAACGGCTACGGATTCCTTCGCACGACCGAAAATAACTACTCCCGCGAACGCAGCGATCCCTTCGTGCCCGGCACGATGATCGAGAAATTTGGACTCCGGCAAGGGGTCAGCATCAAAGCGATGGTCCAAGAGGCTCGCCGCCAACAGGGTCCTCGCGTCCGCGAGATCCTGGACGTCGACGGGATCAAGCCGGACGATTATCCCGAAGTCCCCAACTTTGATAACCTGACCGCGATCAATCCGGAAAAGTGGCTGCGTCTGGAGCGTGGCCAACGCCCCGTCACCAATCGCGTGATCGACCTGCTGGCCCCGATGGGCTTGGGCCAACGTGCCCTGATCGTCGCGCCGCCGCGTAGCGGCAAAACGATCATGTTGCAGGACATCGCCGGTGGCATTGCGGAAAATCACCCCAACGTCAAGTTGATGGTGTTGCTGATCGACGAGCGGCCCGAAGAGGTCACCGATATGAAGCGAAACATCGTCGGCGGCGAAGTCATCGCCAGCAGCCTGGACATGGACGTCGAAAGTCATGTGCGGCTGAGTCAGTTGGTGATCGACCGAGCCAAACGGTTGGCCGAAAGTGGCCAAGACGTTTTCTTGATGCTCGATTCGATCACGCGGTTGGCCCGTGCGTTTAACAAATGGGTCGGTCGCGGCGGACGCGGCGGCGCGACGATGTCGGGCGGCTTGGACATCAAGGCGATGGACATTCCCAAGAAGCTGTTCGCGACCGCGCGGGCGTTCCAGGAAGGCGGCTCGCTTACCATCGTTGGTACTTGCCTTGTCGATACGAACAGCCGCATGGACGAAGCGATTTTTCAAGAGTTCAAAGGCACCGGCAACATGGAATTGGTGCTCGATAAACGACTGGCCGATCGACGCGTGTGGCCGTCGATCGACATCTCGCAAAGCGGGACTCGCCGCGAAGAATTGTTGCACGACGACGAAACCTACGAAGCGGTCACGATGCTGCGGCGGACGCTGTCCAGCATGCACCCGTGCGACGCGATGGAGCAGCTAACCAAACAACTCGGACGCTTCACCAGCAACGCCGAGTTCATCAAGCTGATCAGCGGCGCGAAGTCTTCGTTGTAAGCTTCCCGGCTTGAACAAACCCGACGGCTCGGCCAAGATGTCGCGACGTCGGGTTGGATGATCGACCGGCGAACGGAGGATAAGCGAGTTGGTGAGCGGCCTCATTGGAACTGAGGTACCCCGTAAGGGGCTGCGGGTTCGAGTCCCGTGTCCTCCGCTGTCATAAAAAGACCCCGCAAGGCCAAGTGTTTTGCGGGGCCTTTTCTTAGCACTTAGCGATATGCCATCGATTTGCCAAGACGTGAGGCACACCCGCATGTCGGAACCGCCGACACCGGCGTCCAGGTTCTGGACTATCGCGGTTTGCGATGTGCGTTGAAGCAAACTGCAATGTGCACCCGTTCTCGGCAGTGTCCAAGTCGTACGCTAAGCGTTCATCGAGTTCCAAAGGTACCTGTCTCTGCAAACCGCCTCGTAGCGATGACGTAAACGGAACCTACGTTCCAAACACGCCCTACGCGAGCCCTTGCAGTACCTTTGACGGCATGTTCGTCAATTGAAATTCGTTTCTTAGGATCGCTTTTCCGTTGGCTTCGATTCGGCCGGCAAAGTCGAAGACGTTGCCGACTCGCTCGTCCAGGTCGATCGTGATCGTGATCGTCAGCTCGTCGCCCGGCCGCGCGAATCCTCGATAGCGGGCTTGCTTGATCTTGACCAAGACGCCGAGCGCGAACTCGTTGAAGAACGGGTCGTGCGTGTTGTAGGTCTGCATCGGATTGAAGCGAGCAGCGATCAAGACGCCGGCGGACTGCGTCGTCATCTCTTGCATCATCGCGCCGGGCACGATCGGCGCGCCCGGGAAATGTCCGGCGATGAAGAAGGCCTCGGGAGCCACCGTCGCCGACGTGACCACTTGCGAATCGCCGATCGATACGATGCGGTCGATCAGCAGGTAAGGCGGACGATGGTGAAGGTAGTCTTCGACGCGATCAAATTGGTGGTGAAAGTCGGGCATGAATGGCTTGCTTGATGTTCGGCTGGAAGACGATCTATTTTGCCGGTGGCAAGATGTCTTCGGTGGGCGGTTCGACTTCGCCAACGTTGCCACCGTTCGCGTCGGTGGCCAGCGGAATCGGCGTCAGCACCATTCGCACGGGCGTGCGACGTTTGGGAATGGACTTGGTCCGCGGCGAGTATTGCAGGTCGCTGGCTTCGGCGCTACTAGCCACCGGCACGTCCATCATCGCAGTCGTGAAATTGGAAACGCAGATCAGGTCGCCCGAATCGGCGCGGTAGTACTCGCGACCGTTTTCGGGATCTTTCCAAAATCCGCTTCCGGCAAACACCCAGTCCACTGACATCGTTTCATCCGTCCCGGTTTTGATGACCCAGCTTCTACCATCGACCGCCTGAAACTTACCCGCTTCGTCGCGGTAACAAACCCAAACGCGGATGCGTTGACCGGTCGCGGGAACGTAACGCGGCAAGAACCGCACCGTCGTGCCGGGCTGAGCACCAACAGCCAGCAGTGCCGCGTGAACTTCGGCGGCGTTTGCGATCGTCGCGACGATCGATTCGTGTTCCTTCGTGCCGGTCGGGCACGCGAACATCTCCAGCGGGCCATCGTTCATCGCGATGTAGCCGTCGACGATGACTCGTTTGTCTTTCTTGTCGACCCACAGATTTCGCTTGCTGATCGCCTTGACCCCCGGCGGCGGCAAGAACGCTCGCGCGGCGATCTTGTCGACCGTCTCGTAATCGTCCAGCGGCGTCTTTTGTTCGTCTTCGGTCAACGGGTCGCTGAT
This sequence comes from Pirellulaceae bacterium, assembly GCA_963836865.1. Classification (GTDB taxonomy): domain Bacteria; phylum Planctomycetota; class Planctomycetia; order Pirellulales; family Pirellulaceae; genus Rubripirellula. The sequence goes on from CAWILC010000010.1 coordinate 253,797, forward strand.
CGACGGCAACGTCCGAGGCGTCTGGACTTCCTGGGCGACCGCAATCCCGTTGGTGAAAACGAACGCGGCAAGGCAAAAGATTCGGATCAGTCGTTGCGATGACATCGTTGGCATTCTCTGGATAAGTTGAAACAGGAGTCCGACGTTTCGGACCCGCTCGCACGTAAAAACGCAGTGGCTTTGCCCAATTTAACAGCTATGGTATCGTCCGAAACCTTCTCTCCAAAAGCATTCGTCAATTAATCCATCGTACCGTTTGGTCCACCGATGTCGATCGACTCGCCCAACGCTCTCAACATTCCCGCCCAAGTCAACGGAGCATCCAAGCCGCCCGTCGGTGGCACGTCCAAGTCGCCAAAGCGAAAGGCAAAATCGACGGGCAACGTCGATTCCGGTGCGACTGTCATCGCCGCAGCGGACTCCGGCACGAACTTGGAACAGTGGGATTCGCTTCGGCGTAAGGCCGCCGCGCGAAGTCAAACTTCCACGGCCGCGTCGGTGTTCGGAAAGCCGGCCAAGGACGGAGCCGTGTATCGATGGGGAATCGCGGTCGCTCGCGGACGATCCTGTGACGCCGACTTCATTGCGCTGACCCGACTGGCATGCGAGAACCCGTCGGATCGAATGACTCGGTCGGGAAAACCCAAAAAGCAAAAGGTCGTGGACTTCGCACCGGCCGCCGAAACGTTTCTACAGTCGATCGAACACGCAACCGCGATCGATGTGGTCGGGGCGGCCGAAGCGGTCGCGTGGGCGTCGGCGATGCCGGCGCTTGCCCGAGACTTGGATCCGCAGTTGAGCTGGCGGTTGCTGGATCAGTTGCAACGGTTGCACGAAGCGGTGATCGCGCGAGGGCAAACGGAATCGCCGACGCATTTGATCTTGGGCGGTGAACTCGGGCTGACGCTGGCGTGGCGGATGCAGGACGTGCCATCGTGCAAGCGTTTGCAAGCGGGCGCTCTTGAAGCGATCGACCGCTGGTGCGGCTTGGGCGACGACGCGATCACGCTTGCCGTTGCCGGCGGCGTCGATGCTCGCGCGGTGCTCGCATCGCTGGTCCGTTGCCAGTTACTGATGAACGCGACGACGAAGCGAACGTTCAAGAAAATGCATCTGTCGACCGCCGACTTGCTGGCGACGTGGGTGACGGCGATGACCGTTAGCGCCGGCGGCTCGGCGTTCAGCACGGCGACCCGCAGGGACATCGCCGACGACTTGGCCGGTGGCGGCTTGATCGAACACGCGACATCGTTCGACGCCGAATCGTTGGAACCGGCGATGGCCGCGGCGCTCGGGGCCAGCCACACCGGCGGACGGTTGGCGTGGGAGGTTTCGCTTCCCGAAACGATGTGGCATGACGCGGTGGCGAAGATCGCGGTGCTGCTTCCCGAATGGGACGTCCGACGCGGACGCACGCACATCGATTACTCGGGCGACAACGTCGCCATCGAAGTCTACGCGGGACGAAACAAAGTCATCGACGGCGTTTGGACAACCACCATCGAGGTCGCCGGCGAAGAACAACGTGCGTGTGGCGAGTGGTCGAACACTTGCGAGTACACCGACGACGACGTGCATTACTTCGAGATCGAACAACCGTGGACCGGCGGCCTTGGTCTTGCAGCGGCAAGTGATGCTGGTCCGCGAGGACCGTTGCCTTTTCATGGCCGACGCGGTCGTGAACGATCCAGACGCTAGTAATTCAAGTGCCAACGATCTAGACACCGGCGATGCCAAAACGGCGGCGAGTAATTCGCGAACGATTCGATATCGGTCGCATTTTCCTCTGGCGACCGATACGACGGTTGATCCGGAACCGGAAACTCGCGACGTGTTTTTGTCCGACGGCAAGCGTCGCGCGTTGGTGATGCCGGTCGCGGGATCGGAATGGCGGATCGGCCCCACGGCGGCGAAGTTGGACGCGACCGAGGACGGACAGATGACGATGGAAGTCCACGGCAAAGGGCGTTTGTACGCGCCGCTTTGGATCGACTTTGCACAGCGTCGTTTCAAACGCAAACGAACTTGGCGACAACTGACCGTCGTCGACAACCTGCGTTTGTGCGGTCGCGAAGAAGCGGTCGGCTATCGCGTCCAAGTCGGATCGGAACAATGGATGGTCTATCGAACGCTCGGTCACCCCGCCACCCGAAGTGTGCTGGGCAAGCACTTGATCGCCGACTTCTTCGCCTCGCGTTTCGATCCGACGTACGGCGATCATGATGCTCTGGTGACAGTGGACGACAGTGAACCGGGGGAAGACGAATCGAGTGACGACAACTGATGGACGACAGATGATGGACGCAGCGCTGCAAGCTCGGCTGGCCCAGAATTGGCAGTCCGTTCGATCCGATGTTCGCGATGCCGCGATCGCCGCGGGCCGCGATCCGTCATCGGTGACCATCATCGGCGTGACGAAGTACGTCGACGCCGATGTGACTGCCGGATTGGTCGCGGCCGGTTGCCGGCAACTGGGCGAGAATCGTCCTCAAGTGCTTTGGCAAAAAGCGGAATCCGGGCTGATCAAATCGACGCCGGATTCTTCGGTGCAATGGCATGTGATCGGACACCTGCAGCGGAACAAGTTGCGACGCACGATGCGTCACCGTCCGATCATCCACTCGGTCGACAGCATGCGATTGTTGACCGCGATCGCGGACGAGGCGAACGAGGCTGGCTTCACCGCCGAGGTGCTGCTGGAAGTCAACATCAGCGACGAAAATGCCAAGACCGGCATGTCGGCGGACGATTTACGCGCCGCGATCGGTTCCTTGCCATCCTCCGGCGTCAATGTTGTTGGCATCATGGCGATGGCGGCGTGGGGATCGGATTCATCGGTATCGCAAACGCAATTCGCAAGGACTCGGATGTTGCGTGACGAATTGCAGACCGAGTTCGACATCGGTTTGCCGCATCTTTCGATGGGCATGAGCGGCGACTTTCGCGAAGCGATCGCCGAAGGGGCCACGCTGGTGCGAATCGGTTCGCGTTTGTACGACGGCGTCGTGGATCTGGGAAAAGCTCGACGCTAGGCGGACAGATAGTCTCGTTTTGTAGTTTTGTAGGGTGGGTCGAGTTTTGTAGGGTGGGTCGAGTTTTGTAGGGTGGGTCGAGTGTGCCGGTAGGCCACGATGACCCACCATCTCCCGCACGTTTCGCGTGCCCGGTGGGTCTACATCGCTAACGCGATTTACCCACCCGACAAAAACTATGCGACTGGCAATCGCCATGTTCGTTCGTCAACCAGCATCCAACCACATCGTCGCAATAAGGTCACGCACGCCGCAACCACGATGACGACGGATGCAAAACAAATGATCGAGTGCACTGCGACCCACGCGAAATTCTGAAGGCTTAGCTGCCAACCTTGCGCTCCAAACGCGAACAAGCCGGTGATTGCGAACGAGGGCAAGTAACAAGCGACCGCGGCGGCGATTAAACCAAGTTTGGACGCGGGAGCGATCTGCAAAAAGGTTATCAGCAACCGGATCACACCAAGTGTTGCGGCAAAGCCCCAGACCGCTGCGGAAAAGGTCACGATGGGCAGCTGATCGCCGTCAAACGCCGACGCGATCACAAAGGCGATCGCGAAAAAGATTGTCAGCTCGAAGAATGATCGCAGATTGGTCGGCTTCAAAGTTGAAAGCTCGGTCGAGCTGCTTTCGGTCAGCGTATACCGGCTGAACATCTGGAACAGGATCGCCGTGCCGCCGCCACCGACGAATTGACCGAACAGAGCCGCCGACGTGTAAAGGTAGAAATTGGAGTCCAAGTTACCTATCGCAACGTCCATCGCCGCGTAGTACGCCAGCGCGGCGGGAACGGTCATCACCATTCCCATCAGCACCCGCAGCCACACGCTGCCTCGCCAAAGCGTCGCGATCGCAACGCAAAACGAGAACACGATCGGAGCCGGACAAAATCCAAACCCGACGATGAGCATCATCACGGGCATCGCTGGAGGCCCTGTGCCGGTTCCCAAAAGTTTGATGACGCAGGCCATCCAGACGCCACAAACCGCCAGCAAGCAACTGAAAACGAACAGCGTGACAATGATCGGAATTTGGTCGAACGTTCGATCAGCGGGCGACGAAAGTCTTACTTCTTTGTAAGCGTCGCTCGCGAAGTAATCCGCGACCGCGCGTTGATCGTCGGTCAACGCGCTGGCTGGCTTTGCTGCTGAATCATTGATCACGGTGGATGCTTCCTCGGTCACGAACACACTGCCAACCACACGCCCGCAACCACCAAGCGCCGGCCCAAAAAACGAATAGCGATACCAATGTGCCGATGCCGATCGAGATCGCCACGGTCACGCCTTCGCCGATGGACGCCTGGGACGCGATCGTGCTTTCGTACTTCGCAAACGCAATCATTCCGGTGATCGAAAACGTGATTGTCGCAAGCAACGCCGCGACGCCGCTTGTGATCCAACGACGAAGCCGCATCGTCCGCCGCGGTCGATCATCAAGCTGTGCCATAAGCAGACCGACAACGCCGACCGTCAACGCGATCACTGCGATCGCCAGCAGCATCACGTCTTTCCAAACGTTGGGATCTTGAACCCGAGTCGCCATCCAAAAAATGGGGCACGAAAGAAGCGTCATTTCCATGATCGTTCGGACGCCCAGCGGTGGAAGCGGCGTCGGGCTTTGGCGGGCGTGCGAAAGCGACCAGCCGCCCCAAAACTGGAACGGTAACGCCGTCAAACCGGCGATGGTGCAGATCGCGGTGACCAGAATGACCGCCCTGGACCAAATGAAACCGTCTTCCAAAAACCAAATTTGGCTCAGTCCGCCCATCATCAACATCATGCCCGGCAACACGATCGCGACGACCGTTGCGAATCGTTTCCAGAGGGAAACGTGCCAAAGCGACGCCGTCACCACCGACAGAGTTAAACATGCGATTAACAGTCCGAAGAAGCTTTGCACCAAAGCGATCCACAGAAAAAAACTGTTCCCCGCAACGCCGCCCACCATCGACACACCGTACGGCACTAAAATACCGACCAGCATGCAAGCCGCGCCAAGTCCCCAAAACGCGATGCCGATCGATAGATGATCGTCGGATTCCAGTTCCAACGACCAAGTCCGATACAGGGTGCCGTCGAGCGGTTCGTTTGCTAATCGGTTCGCGAAAGGATCCTCGCCGCCGGCCGCTCCAACGAATTCACGCGATGCAAAGTAGTCCACGATCGCGTCGCGGTCCGAACGGGTCGACGATTCGGACTCCATCAGTAAGCTCGCTTGAAAACTTAGTCTTGAACCGAATGCAGCTTCGCGATCGCGGTCCGCTTTGCCTCGGGCGATCGCATCGAAGCTTCGATCGCAGCGGCGGGGTCGGCGGTCAAACGGCATAGGCAACCAAGCAATGCCGACGTTGCTTCCTCGTCATCGTAATCGATTGCTAGTTCGGCTTGTTGGCAAATGATCGGCGTCAGCGGCGTCAACTGATCGGCGTTGGCGGAAATCAATTCTACCAGCGGCATCAGGTCCACGTCGGACGCCACCAGCAGCATCTCGATCCGTTTGGTCCATCGCCCCATCGAAGCACCTCGCCGCTCCGCTGCCAGAAGCGCCGCCAACGTCACCGGCGCGATTGATCCGGCGATCAACGAATCGATCCGCGCATCGATTCGCTTATCGTCTTTGTCCGCGAAGCCCAGCAGCCGCGTCGCGACGACCGCCATTTCCGCGTCTTTGCTTGCCGACCACCGCAGCGCCGGTTCGACCGCCACCTGGGGAATCGATTCTTGCTTGGCCAGCGCGTACGCCGCCGCCATCGCGAACGTCGCGTCGTCGCCGGCCAACCACGCCGCTAGCTCCGCCGGATCGCGATCGCTCGATGGGATCCGCTGGGCGTCGAACAGCAATTGCCCGCCGCGTGATTGATGCTTGGCAAAGAAAGCCAGCGCCGCGGCACAGGTCCTTCGCGAATCGGGACGCAATCGACGCAGCCAAGGCGGGTCCGTTTGACCGCAAAGCCGAGCCACCAGCGCGAGCGCATAGCCAATCTCGATCGCATTGTAATAGCCGCTGCGAGACATCGACCAACCGCTGTAGCCGATCGTCGACCAATGCTTTTCTTGCAGCGACGCGGCGCTTGCCAGCAGCCCGAACCCCATCGCGATCGGAAGCAGCGTCGTCGTGCGAGGATGCGTGTCGAGCGGTCGCGGGGCAGTCAGCGAGGACCAGAAGTGCAACGAGTAAGCGTTGGCGATTTCCATCACCGCGGCCAACGGATCGGCGATGATTTCGCGGCTGATTTGAACATGCCCGTCAACATAAATCGACGCTTGAGCGAACTCGGGATCGGTCGCCACCGACACGTCGATCGCATCGGGTCGCATCGCCAACTGGTTCCCCACCGCCGACATCGCAGTATCGATCAGGGAAGCCGGCGAAGTGCGATCAACTGGCAGATCGTCGACGCGTGTGACGACGCTAGAGCGGACGATCATTTCGCGGCCGACGACTTCGACCGTCCGCCGCATCAAAAGTTCAAGATCGAAGCGGGAGAACGTCGACAGCGGCAAACGCGATTGAAAAAAGCCCATCATCGCGGCAGTGTAACGCATCACCGCGAAGATGGAATTCGGTGGCTGGGCAGTATTTGAACAACAACTGACGTAGCTGATGTCGCCAGGACTGTTGACGACCCACCAGTCGTTTCCGACATAGCCGCGTAGCGGCGGCAGAGACTAGCCAGGGGTAAGTTCGACGAGCGTCAGCGAGGAGAACGCAGCCCCTGGAATGCGTCATGTACCAAATGTTTCCCCGCATCGGCCCGGCGGCGAAGCCGCCGGGCCGATGCGGGGGATGGACGTGGGGTTCTCCAAAACCAGGGGTTCCACCGATCCTCGCTGTCGCTCGTTCGGTTTCACCCCTGGCTAATATCTGCCGCCGCTACGCGGCTGAAAACTGAACGACAAGGGGCACGCGCCATCTATTGAGAACGGAAGAGGTCGACGCTATTCAGTCGCGTCATCGAATTCGTCCAGTCGATCAAATGGTTTTCGTTGTTGGGGATCGTGAACCGAAACGCTCGCGTGCCCATCCGAGCATCGTTCCAAAGACGGGCGAGCTCCACCCTCGACTGCGATGTCGCGAACTGGTGGTCCGTTTGGATTTGTTCCAGCAGCAAGCGAGTGATCCGATCGACGATGCGATCCGTGCGTTTCCGCTCGAACCACAGCGGCGAACTGGCCAGCGGTTTTCCGGCGAAGTCTTTGCTGTAGGTCTTCGTGAGTTCGTGGTACCACGGTTCCAGCCGATACCGTTTCCACTCCGCCACGACCGCGGCCGTTCTGGCTCGTTTGCGAAACGAGTCACTTGGGACCTTCGATCGAATCTCGTTCCACGTCGGATCGTCGGTCGAATGACGTCGAAGAATCATCCGAGCAAGCATTTCGGACGGTTCACCGACGGCCATCAAGTTGCTAAGCGATGCGTTCCCGTCGATCACAAATTGATAGACGCGGTTCGCCCAAGCCAAAGAAACTTCGGCGGCGAGTTGTTCGTTTTGAAGACCTCGTTTCGACTCCGCTAACGCCTTCGCTCGATCGGGTAACGCGATCTCTGGATCGAAATCGAACGTTCGGCTGGTCACGGTCACGGGAGAGTGGGAAGCCAGATACTCGAGTTCCTCGAACGTGACATGACGCCCCACCCAATCCTCATGCGCAAGCTCGTCCCTTAGACGCTTGGTGATGTCGTCATCGATCATCGAAATCACACCCATCTTTGGCCTGGCCGCCGACGCGATTCGATTGGTCGACGATACGAGACGCCCGCTCGGTGCCGGCGGGATCGCCATCGCCATCGTTGCGGATTCCCAATCCGACATCGCCGACGGCGTCGTCCACACTCGATCGGCGATCGTGATCGCCATCGGCGTTGTGATCGCCAGCGCCAAGTAGCCGAGTGTTTGCAATCGGCTTTGCCATTCGTATCGTCCATCCATCCAAGGCCGCATCAACCGCCACGAACCAAACAGAACGACAACGCTAAGGCCGATGACGGTCGTCAGGTAACTTGGATACATCGAGAACCAAAACCCGAGCGGCGTCAGGCAAAGGCCCAAGATGGCCGGCGCACCGAAGAACGCCAGCATCGGACGCAGCGACCACTGCGAAACGAAGACGCCAAAACAATACATCGCCGCGCCGAACAAGAAGTAGTTCCGGCCCGCGATCTCCGTTCGCCCGACAATGAACGAAACGGCGAATGCGGAAAGCGCCAGCAGCAAGATCGCCGGCACGATCGTGGGCAGAACACGGGTCCACCAAACCATCGTCGGTGAAATGCCTTTTTCGGCATAAAAACCCCGTCGGTTTTTGATGCTGTCGCCGTAAAACGTTGCCACACCGATCCACGCCAGCACCAGCGTCGGCACCATCCCCACGATCGCGTCGAAGCCGCTGGTCGAACGCCAAACGCAAAGCAACCCGATCAACAGCAGTCCCCCGACCAGCGATCGGACTTGACGCATTTGTTGCCAAAGCAGGGCGAAGACGATCGACGGCCTTCGCAGTCCCGTCACCGTTGCGGGTGGGTGATAGGCCTGTTGCGAACGAGTCAAAATGCCAGAACGAAGAATGCCGGAACGAAACGGCGATGTGAACGTGGACGTCAATCGAAAGCGAACCAACCAGTATTGCATCGCGATCAACAACAACCAACACGACACCATCAACACGCCGACCAACAACCACTGTCCCGGCGAAGCGACATACTGGTCGGTGTGTATCGATCGACGTGATTTGCAACCGACCTTCGATAATTCGTGATGCACCCTCGGTCACCAAAATGATCACCGGAACGACGGCCAAGATACCGCCGACCGGCGAACGAAATAGGTACGTTGTGACGAAGCCGCACAGCAACAAATTGACGCTGAAGAAGATCGCGATCATCAAGCCTACGCCGCTGAGGTACTCGTAATTAAACGGAGCGGCTTGCTGGGTCCGAAAGATCGGCCAGAACGAACTGCCTAGCCACAACATCACGCTCGCGAATGCGTACGCGATCGCGACCGCGCCGACGCCGACGATCAGCTTGCTGGTCGCGAACGTTTGCCACCGAACCGGGATCGTCCGCATCCAACCCATCGTGCCGGACTCCTCTTCGGTACCAACCAGCATCGCCGGTGCGCCGAGCGCCACCAAGTTCGGGAACAGCATCCAAAACGCGATCGACACGCCGGCTGCCGACGCCGTGTTCATGCCCGAAAACTCTACCGAAAATGCGATCAACAGCGGCGACACCAAGATCGCTGCGACGATGGCAAGCACCAGCGGTTGGACCAGCCGAACATCTTTCCAGATCAATCGTTGAAGCAGTTGGTAGTTGGCCATGATTCGTCTCGCTAGGTTCCTTGTTCGTGTAGGCCTGACACGCCGTGCCAAACCCCAACAAATTTGCTGTTCGCTCATCACATGCTCCGCCACGGCGTGTCGGAGCTACCTGGAACACACCGCCACAAAGATCTCTTCCAACGTCGCGGGCACTGCTTTCATATCCGTGATCCCGGCATCATCGGAGTAATCGTTTCGCCAATCGTCCGGCAAGTCGCGGATGATCCAGCGAACCTGTCGGCCGCTTTGCGTTTCGCCCAGCATCGTGCCGCGAGGAACAGCGACGGCGATGCGAGTGTCTTCCATCGTCGCCGTCACGACGAACGTTTGTGATCGCAATTCGTCCAGCGGCGAAACGATTTTCATTTCCCCCTGGTGCAAGATCGCGACCCAGTCCGCGACCCGTTCGACTTCGTTGATGTGATGACTGCTAAGCAAGACCGTGCGGCCCTGCGCGGCGCGGTCGACCATCGATTCCAAGAACTGACGTCGCACCATCGGATCAAGTCCGCTGGTCGGTTCGTCCAAGATTAGCAATCGCGGATCATGCGCGGTCGCGAGCGCAAGGGCGACTTTCGCTCGTTGGCCTTTGCTTAAACTCTTCAGCTTGACGCCCGTCGGAATGTCGAACGCCGCCAGCAGTTCCAAGTAGCGAAGCGGGAACGCATCGTCATAAAACGCCGACGTGAACCATCCGATCTCTTCGGCCTTCATCCAGTCATACAGCGGCGGCGAATCGGAGACATAACCGATCGCGCGGCGAAGCGCCATCGCGTCGCCGCCGGGGGCATGGTCCAGCACCGTCACCAGCCCCGAGTCGGGCATCGCAAAACCGGTCAGGATGCGAATCATCGTCGTCTTGCCCGCACCGTTTTCGCCCAGCAGCGCAAAGACGACTCCATCGGGCACCTCCATCGACACGTTGTCGAGTGCCACCTTGCTACCGAACGATTTGCAAACGTTCTTCAGCGTCAGCACCGCCGGACCACGCGGGACGCGATCCTCGGTGGCCTCGCGCGGTTTCGTTTGGATGCTCATGATGCCGATCCATTTTCAGGGGAGTTTGCAGACTGTTTGGCGAGTTCCAGGTCGAACAATTCGCGAAGTTCCGCCGGCGTCATCCCGCCGGCGATCGCGTCGGCAAGCGCTCGACGGAACGCCTCGCCGACTAAGCGGTTGCGGGCTTTGGTACACCGAGTGATCGCGTCGCGACGGACGACCATGCCGCGACCACGCAGCGGTTCCAGCACGCGATCATTTTGAAGTTCCGTGTACGCTCGCGCGATCGTGGTCGGATTGATCGCCAGCTCGACGGCCAATTGCCGGACGCTGGGCACCATCTGGCCGCCGACCAGGACGCCGTCGGCCACCGCCAACTTCACCTGACGAACGATCTGTTCATAGATCGCAACGTCGCCGGAAGAATCAATGGAAAAGAACACGGCCGCACCACCAAAGAGAAAACCGAACAGGTGTATGGCCGTGATGGTACACCAGTGCGGAACGCCGTGTCAAGCAAATTTGTTCGGAAAGTATTTTCCGGGGTGCGTATCGCGGAACGCTCTATTCCCGAAAGCGGTACCCGATGCCTCGCACCGTTTCGATCAAGTCCGCCGCCTCGCCCATTTTTTTGCGAAGGGCACGGACGTGAACGTCGATCGTTCGTTCCAACACCATCGTGTCTTCGCCGAGCGCCGCGTCGACCAGTTCGGTGCGACCGAACGCACGGCCGGGTTGTCGGATCAACGTTTCCAAAAGTTGGAACTCGCTTTTGGTCAGCTTCAGCGGTTCGGTGCCCAGCATCGCGACGAAGCGTCGACGGTCGATCGTGACGTTGTGATGCGTCACCTGATCGTTGTCCTCGAAGGCCGGTTCGCGGCGACGCAGCAGTGCCTTCAGTCGTTGCAGCAACACCTTATAACTTTCGACTGGCTTGACCACATAATCGTCCGCGCCGACGGCGAAGCCGACGACTTGATCGGATTCTTCGCCGAGCGCGCTCAGCATCAGGATCAGCATGTCCTTGGTCGTCGGATCGGCGCGAAGTTGTTTGCACACGTCGACGCCCGAAAGGATCGGCAGGTCAACGTCCAAGAAAACGACATCGGGCAAAATCAGCTTGGCCTGCGAAAGGGCTTCGCGGCCGTCGGCCGCGCGAGACACTTCGTAGCCGGCGCGTTGCAGTTGATACTCGAGCGTTTCGGCCAGCGGCCGGTAATCCTCGACGATCAAAACCTTGGTCTTAGACATGCGTTCCATGGTCCGGTGAGTCGTTCATTGGTTCCGCCGACATGGTGAACGAAGAAGACGTTTTCCGCACCCTCGCGAGGCCCGGTTTTTCGGTGAAGCTTCGGTTAATTCTAATCGAGCAAACGGCAGCGATTGCTTGCGAATCATGCAGTTTGCCGAGCCGCAATGACTTTCGGCAGCAACACCTCGAACCGCGCGCCCTCGCCCGGTTGGCTGGTCAGACGGATCTCACCGCCCAGGGCCAGCGTTAAGTTTTTGACGATGGACAAACCGATACCCGTGCCGTCTGTGGCGGACGTCCCCCCATCGGACACGCTACGCCGCGACTTTGACACCCGATAGAACCGTTCGAAGATTCGCTTTTGATCGCCCGCCGAGATTCCGACGCCGTCGTCTTCGACCACCAGCGCCAAGAACCGGCCGGCGTCTCGGAAGCTGACCTTCACATGTCCGCCCGGCGACGTGTAGCGGATCGCGTTGCCGATCAGGTTGTTCGCGATCGTCAGCGTCGCTTCCAGGTCGCTCATCACGTTGGCTTTGTCGGCATCGTCGAACGAAAGCGTCAAGCTCTTTGCTTCGGCGACCGGCAAGTTCGACCGCATCGATTCGGCGATCACCATCGCGATGTCGACTCGCGTGATCGTCAAGTGCGCGCGGCCGGCTTGCGCTCGGGCAAGCTGCATCATGTCGGCGATCAATCGTTCCAGCCGCAAGCACTGCGAATGAATCTGGCTCATGAAATGTTTTGCGGCGTTTGGATCGTCTTCGATCGCCAGTTCAACCGTTTCGGCGTAGCCCTTGATCGCAGCCAGCGGCGTTTTCAGTTCGTGCGAAATGTTCGCGACGAATTCACGGCGCATTTCGTCGACGCGGTTCGCTTCGGTTTCGTCTCGCATCGTGACCAGCAGTTTCGTTTCGACTCGCGCCGTGATCGGATCGACGCGAACTTTCACCGGCCGCAGCGTGTCCCCGTTTGCGATCTCGAGTTGAAACTTTTGCGTCCCGTTGCCGGCAGTCGCGGCCGCGATCGCTCGCGTGAATTCGGGAATGCGAACGACTTCGATCAACGGGCGGCCGTCGATGACAACGTCGTCTGGAATGGCCAGCAAGAATCGCGCGGACGGATTGACCAGCAAGATTTCGCCCGACGCTGCCAGCAGGATCACCCCGTCGCGCATCTTTTGCAGCGCCGAAGTGGTTTGCTGGGCCTCCTGTTGCAACTTGATCCAGCGGTGTTGCCACTTGTCGGTTTCCTGGCGATACGAATCCATCGTCCGCTGCAACCGTTCCCGCCGTTCGCTGGCTTGCCGATAAAAACGATACGCCACCGCCGAAGCGACGATCGCCGTCCCCGCGGCGGTCCACCAGGCGTTATCGGTCAGCATCGCGATCGAAAACGCGGTAGCAATCGTGGCGGCCGAGCCGATCGCGACGGCGCCCGGCGAGTCGGAAAGATCGACGGGCAGCGGGGTTTGAAACGGATTTTCGGGCGAGATGGACACGGCGATCAGCAAACGATTCGAGTCGACGACGCGGGGCGGGCGCTCTCGCGTTTTGTTCGTACAATCATCTTCGCAGATCGCCGGCCCGCCTACGCCACCGGATCGGATCTTCACTGAATTTTCTCAATCGCGCTCCCTTTCATCCCACTCATCCGCGTCTTCCACGTCATGCCAAGTCCGCTTCGCCGCTTCGACGGCAGCCCCGATTTTCCCAGCCTCGAGCACGACGTGTTGAAGTTCTGGGACGACAACGACATTTACGCTCGGTCGTTGTCCGCCCGACGCGACGCTCCCTCGTTTGTCTTTTACGAAGGCCCACCGACCGCCAACGGCATGCCGCACCCGGGCCACTGTTTGACACGCAGCATCAAAGACGTGTTCCCGCGTTACAAGACGATGCGAGGATTCCGCTGCGAACGCAAAGCCGGTTGGGACACGCACGGCTTGCCCGTCGAAGTCGAAGTCGGCAAAGAACTTGGCATCCACAGCAAAGAAGACATCGAAGCCTACGGCGTCGAACCGTTCATCCAAAAGTGTCAGCAAAGCGTCTTCCGTTACGTCCAACAGTGGCAAACCCTGACGCGGCGGTTGGGCTTTTGGGTCGACTTGGAAGACGCCTACGTCACCTACCATCAAAGCTACATCGAAAGCGTTTGGTGGAGCCTGAAGACGCTGTTCGATCGCGGGTTGTTGTATCAAGGCCACAAGATCGTTTGGTGGTGGGCGCAAGGCGGCACGGCGCTGTCGGCCGGCGAAGTCGGTCAAGGCTATCGGGAGGTCGCGGACCCGAGCGTTTACGTTTTGTTTCCGCTGCTGGACAACCAAGGCGAACCGACCAACCGCTCGCTGGTCGTGTGGACGACGACGCCGTGGACGCTGCCCAGCAACATGTACGCGGCGGTACACCCGACGAAGGTCGATTACGTCGTCGTGCAAGACGCCGAATCGGGACAAGAATTGGTCATGGCGGCGAAGTTGGTCGACACGATCGCGGCCAAGCTAAAGCGAGAACTCAAAACGATTGAAACGGTCTCCGCCGCTTCGCTGATCGGACTTCGTTATCAACCGCCCTTTGATGGCTACGTCAAATTGACCGGCGATCCGGTCGGACAACTGGTCGGCGCGGACGGTCATCAGCACAAGTACTGGCGAGTGCTGGCGGCCGAGTTCGTGACGACCGATTCCGGTTCGGGCATCGTTCACCAAGCGCCCGCGTTCGGCGAAGTCGACTACGAAGTGCTGACCAACGAACAGGAACGCTTTACACCAACCGATGCACCGGAGCTGTTGTGCGCGGTCGGGCCGGACGGAAAGTTCACCGACGAATTTCCGCCGATGAAAGGCACTTGGGTCAAGGACGCGGACAAGCCGATCATTCGGATGTTGAAAGAGTCGTCGCGTTTGCTGATGCAGGAACAGTACCTGCACGAATATCCGTTCTGCTGGCGAGCGGACGAGGATCCGTTGATCCAGTATCCACGTCGAAGCTGGTTCGTGCGGACGACTCAATTCAAGGACGCGATGCTGAAAAACAACGCCAAGATCGGATGGCAACCCGAACACATCCGCGACGGCCGGTTCGGCAACTTCCTGGAATCCAACGTCGACTGGGCGCTGTCGCGGGAACGCTACTGGGGCACGCCGCTGCCGATCTGGGTGTGCCAGGAAACCGGTCAAGCCGAAGCGATCGACAGCTACGACGCGCTGCTTGCCAAGCCCGGCATCACGGGCACCGAAGTCTGGGCGGAAGCCAAGGCCGCCAATCCCGAATTGGTCGACGACTTGCGCGTCCACAAGCCGTACATCGATGCGGTGACGTACGATTCGCCGTTCGCCGAAGGGGCGAGGATGAAACGTGTCACCGAGGTCATCGATTGCTGGTATGACAGCGGCGCGATGCCGTTCGCCCAGTGGGGTTGGCCGCACCAAAACGAACACAAATTTCGCGATCAATTCCCGGCCGACTTCATCAGCGAAGCGCTCGACCAAACACGAGGTTGGTTCTACAGCCAACTTGCGATCGCGACGATGTTGTTCGGCGAAGGCGACAACGCGACCGACTATCCGATCCCGTTTCGCAACTGCATCGTCTTGGGTCTGATGCTGGGCGAAGACGGCAACAAGATGTCCAAGAGCAAGCGGAACTATCGCGAGCCGACGGAGATCTTTGACAAGTACGGTGCCGACGCGCTGCGTTGGTTCTTCTTCGCCGGCCAGCCCCCGTGGACCGCGATCCGTTACAAGGAACAATCGATCAAGGATTCGATCCCCGAGTTTCTGTTGCGGACTTGGAACACGTTTAGCTTCTTGATGATCTATGCCGAAATCGACGGCTTCGATCCGATGTCCGCGACCAAGCACGACGATCAACTTTCGCCCTCGTCGCTGGCCTCCAGCCCGACCTATCGCGATGCGTCGCAGCGAAGCGAGATCGATCGCTGGATCTTGTCGGAACTGAACCAAACGATCCAGACGGTGACGACGCGAATGGATGCGCTGGACAACTACAACGCGTGCAAGGCGATCACCTCGCTGGTCGACGGGCTAAGCAATTGGTACGTCCGCCGAAGCCGCGATCGTTTTTGGGCCACGGAGAAGGATTCGCAGGACAAGTCCGACGCTTACTGGACGCTTTACGAAACGCTGCTCGAGCTGACAAAGATGATCGCTCCATTCGTGCCGTTCTTGGCCGAAACGCTGTGGCAAAGATTGACCGAACCGTTCGGCGACAAGGTCCGCCAAAGCGTTCACCTGTGCGATTACCCCTCGGCGATCGACGACCGAATCGATGCAAAACTTTCGACGTCGATGAACTTGCTGCGCGAGATCGCGTCGCTGGGCCGGGCCGCTCGCGCGGAAGCGAAATTGAAAGTCCGTTTGCCTCTGTCGCAAGTCGAAGTCGTGCTGACCAACGACGACGAAATCGCTTGGCTGCAAACGCACGACGAACTGGTCCGCGAAGAATTGAACGTCAAAGCGGTCGCTTACACGACCGAGGGTGACCAGTACGTTCAATACACCGTCGTGCCGAACTTCAAATCGCTGGGCAAAAAGATCGGCAAGCAAATCCCGGCGGTCAAAGCGGCACTAGCTGCCGCCGACGGCAACGAGCTTTTGCAACAGATGTCGTCGACGGGGTTCGTGGCGCTGAACTTGGGTGGCCAGGAAATCAAGCTCGATAAGGACGATATCGAAGTCCGCTTGCAAGCCCGTGATGGTTGGGCGGCGGCACAGGGAACCAAGTGCGTCGTCGTGCTGAACACCGAAGTGACCGACGAACTTCGCCGCGAAGGCGTCGCGAAGGATTTGATCCGCACGATTCAAAGTCAGCGCAAAGAGATCGCTTGCGATTACACCGATCGTATCGAGGTCGGTGTGGTAACGGAGGAGGGCGAAGTCAAAGACGCGATCCGAGAACACGCCAAGCTGATCGCGGACGAAACGCTGGCGGTTGAAATCAACTTGGAAGCGATCGTCGGCGTCACGCCGGTCGAAACCGAATCCGGCATGGTCTACGTTCGCAAGGCATCCTCGTGATCGAAACGACGCCCCTACCGATCGCGGTGTTCCTGTCCGGTGGCGGCCGGACGCTGGAAAATTTGATCCAGCACCGCGATCAACAAGGCTTGCCCATCGACATCCGCATCGTCATCAGCAGCAGCGGCAAAGTCCGTGGCGTCGATGTCGCCCGGGATGCTGGCATCCAAACGCAGGTCATCTTAAAGTCCCAGTATGCCGACGACCAAGCGTATTGCCGCGCGATGTTTGATCCCGTGACGATGGCGGGTGCGACGCACGTCGTGATGGCGGGTTTTTTGAAACACGTGCTGGTTCCCGACGACTTTGCCGGCCGAGTCATCAACATACACCCATCGTTGTTGCCTGCCTTCGGTGGCCCCGGCATGTACGGCGGCCGAGTCCACGCGGCGGCGATCGCACGGCGAGTACAGGTCAGCGGTTGCACGGTCCATGAGGTCGATAACCAGTACGACAACGGACCGATCGTGCTGCAACGCTGGTGCCCCGTGTTACCAACTGATACACCGGAGACCCTGGCGGCAAAAGTGTTCGAGCTGGAATGCGAAGCGCTACCGGCGGCGCTGCGTCGAATTGCGGCCGGCGACGCTTAGCGTCGCGAAGAATATGTCCCTGCGAAGACCCGATCAATAGAAATCGACGGGAGACGAAGGAGGAAACGGAGAGGTGATGAAGAGGTTGTCGCGACCCGCCGCCCAGCCTCTCTGTTATCGCCGTTACCTCCTGTTCAACTTGCGACGGCTTCCATCGCCATCGCATCGGGTGAGAATTAAGGGATGGATTTGTTGGGTTTGTTGTTGTTCACGCGGCGCTTTGCCTACCGCGTTTGATAGTCGCTTGGTGGTTGTCCGGTCAGCAACCTGAACTGGCGACTGAAGTGGTTGCTGTCGTTGAAGATCGTCAAAGTTTTTGGCTGCGGGATCGTCTACACTTTTCGGAGTCGCCTTCCTTTTCCTTTTGAAAACAGTCCGAGCGAAATGGCAAACACGGAACTTCGGCAGCAATCTTTCGAGCTCGCTAAACAGCACTACGCATCCCTGGGCATCGACGTCGACGCGGCGCTCGAGCGGCTTTCCGAAGTCGCGATTTCGGTCCACTGCTGGCAGGGCGACGACGTCGGCGGCTTCGAGGGCACCGAGGGCTTCGAGGGCACCGGCCAAGAGCTCGGTAGCGGACTGGCCGTGACGGGCAACTATCCGGGCCGAGCACGGACGGTCGACGAACTGCGAAGTGACCTTGAAATGGCGTACTCGTTGATCCCCGGCAAGCATCGACTGAACCTGCATGCGATGTACGGCGAGTTCGACGGTCGGATCGATCGCAACGAAATCGATGTGGAACATTTCCAAGGCTGGATGGATTGGTCACGTGATCAAGGCGTCGATCTGGATTTCAACCCCAGCTTTTTCTCGCATCCCAAAGCGGCCGACGGATTCACGTTGTCGCACGCCGACAAAGGCATCCGTCAGTTCTGGATCGATCACGGCACGGCGTCGCGGCGGATCGCGGCGGCGATGGGCAAATCCCAAGGCAGCCCCTGCATCAACAATGTTTGGGTTCCCGACGGTTACAAGGACACGCCGGCCGATCGCAAGTCACCGCGTGAACGACTGGCCGACTCGCTGGACACGATGTTCGATCAACAGTACAGCAGCGAAGAATTGCTGGACGCGGTCGAGTGCAAGTTGTTCGGCATCGGATCGGAAAGCTACGTCGTCGGTTCGCACGAGTTCTACATGGGCTACGCGATCTCGCGAAACAAAGTGTTGTGCTTGGACGCCGGCCACTTTCACCCCACCGAAACGATCAGCGATAAGATTTCGTCGACGCTGTTGTACGTTTCGGAATTATTGCTGCACGTCAGCCGCGGCGTCCGCTGGGACAGCGATCACGTCGTGACGTACACCGACGAACTGCAAGCGATCATGCAAGAGATCGTTCGCGGAGAACATCTCGACCGAGTCCACATCGGACTGGACTTCTTCGACGCCAGCATTAACCGCGTGGCCGCATGGTCGATTGGGACTCGTAATGCATTGAAGGCCATGTTGGCCGCATTGTTGGAACCGACCGCCATGTTGATGGCGGCCGAGGCGGACGGCGATTACACGACACGGCTGGCGATCATGGAGGAGCAGAAGATGATGCCGCTGGGCGCGGTCTGGGACCATTACTGCGCCAGCGCGAACGTGCCGGCCGGACGCGAGTGGCTGGAAAGTGTTCGCAAGTACGAACACGACGTCACCTCGCACCGACCTGGTGCGACGGTTTCGGTTTAATCGCTTTCGCTGAACAGACCTCTTCTTTCTTTTCAACGTCTTTTTCCAACGCCGCTCGAAATCTGCACCCGATGAGTCAAATGGTTGTACCTGAAGATGCTTTCGATTCGTCGTCCGCGTCGTCGTCGTCATCATCCGCGTCGTCGTCGTCATCCGGGGGCGAGTACGAACGCGAACCGGTTCCGAAGTCGGCGCTGCTGGGTTCGGGGAAGTTCTGGGGGATGTATGCCGGCGAACACGCGGCGGGCACGGAGTTCATGATCGGGCCGTTGTTTTTGGCGGCCGGGGCGAGTCTTCAAGATTTGTTGTTGGGCCTTTTGCTGGGCAATTTCTTGGCTGTGCTGACGTGGCGATTTCTGGTCACGCCGATCGCGACCGCGAAGCGAATGACGCTGTATTACCAACTCGAACGCATCGCCGGCGGATCGTTGGTCAAGTTTTACAACGTCGTCAACGGTTTGTTGTTTTGCTTCTTAGCCGGTGCGATGGTGACGGTATCCGCGTCCGCGGTCGGCGTTCCGTTCGGCGTCTCGCTTGACGTCCCCGACGCGATGTTCGGGCTCAGCAATCCCTCATTCACGGGCTTGGTCGCGATCGTCGGCTTGGTGATCGCGATCGTCGCGGCGGGTGGATACGAACGGGTCGCTCGAGTCGCCAACATCGCCGCGCCATGGATGATCGCGGTCTTTGCCGCATGCGGGATCGTGTCGTTGTGGCAAGTCGATGCGACCAGCATCTCAGCCATCAGAGAGGGCGCATTCTGGGACTCGGCGGTCGCTTTCGTGCAAGAAAAAAATGGCCCGCAGACATTTGAATTTTGGCAGATCGTCGCCTTTGCTTGGCTTTGCAACGGAGCGATGCACTTTGGCATGGCCGACCTTTCGATCTTTCGTTTCGCGCGAAGCAACAACAGCGGTTGGGCACCGGCGATCGGCATGTTCTTGGGCCACTACATGGCCTGGATTGCGGCGGCGCTTTTGATGGCCGCGATGATCCAGATGCAACCCGAGATGGCGGTGGCGTCCAACGGGCAAGTCGTCGCCAACCCAGGCTTGCTGGCGTTCGCTTCGGTCGGATGGACGGGCATCATTTGCGTCGTGATCGCGGGCTGGACGACGGCCAACCCGACGATCTATCGCGCGGGGCTTGCGTTCCAAGGCGTGCTACCGAAGTGTTCGCGGACGGCGATGACCTTGACCGCCGGCGCGGTGGCGACGATCGCCGGAGCGTTCCCGAACTTGTCGGCGCAACTGCTGGGCTTCGTCGGAACCTACGGCACGGTGCTGGGACCGATGGGCGCGGTGATTTTCGTGGACTTCTACTTCATGAAAAAGTTCGGCCTGACCGATGAATATGCCGCGCATTCGGGCACCAAGGTGAACGTCGCCGTGATGGTGGCTTGGCTGGTGCCGGTGGCAATCGGCTTGTACCTGATCTTTGTTCAAAACGTGTTCGCCGCGTACGCGGTGCTGCCGTGCTGGATCGCTTGCGGCGTGATCTACTTGGCACTTAGCAAGGTGTTGCAAGAGCCGACGCTGACCGTCACCGATTCCCTTTCCAACAAATCCCTCGCCGGATCAAAGGCCTAACCATGCAAACGCCCGCCAAAATGGTTTCGCTGGTTTCAATCAGCGCTGTCCTTGTTCCCAGCGTGCTGTACTTCATCGGCGTGTTGGAATTGGACGCGGTCAAAACGCTGGCGCTGATCGGCACGATCGGCTGGTTCGCGGCGACGCCGCTGTGGATGGGCCGCGACGCCGAGGTCGATGATGCCGAAGTTCAGATTTGACCTTCAAGCGTTTTGTAGACCGTACCAACTCTACCTTCTCGTTCCGCGACACGACCGCCACCGTTTACTTGCCGACCGCGGACGTCGGCGCATTGCAGATCGAATCGATTTCCGCGTACCGTTTGCCGTCACGTTAAACTGATAGTTCCCGACTCCCACTTTTTGTAGGTAATCCACGATGAGCGTCTCCACTTTCACCGAACTGTTGCCCGAAGTTGAATCGTTTCTCGCCCGAGGTGAGTTTGCAAGTTTTGTTGGTGGCAAGCCGTTTCCCGCCGTGTCGGGCAATCTTGTCGCGACAACCGATCCGGGCTCGGGCACGAAGCTGGCCGACCTGCACGATTTGTCGGCGGACGAAGTCGACGCCGCCGTGGACATCGCCGCGGAGGCATTTCCGGCTTGGTCGGCGCTGTCGCAAGACCAGCGGGGCGCGATCTTGTTGAAGCTGGCCGACGCGGTCGAAGAGCACAAGCCAATCATCGCTCAAATCGAAGCACTGGACGCCGGCAAGATTCAAGCTCAAGCCGCCGGCGACGTGCAGAACTTTGTCGACACCCTTCGGTATTTCGTCAAGCTGGCCGGCGACGTCAAGCTTCGTACCAAGTTGGACGTGCCCGGTCATGACGCGTGGACCTACAAGCAACCCTGGGGCGCGTGCGCCTTCATCTTCCCTTGGAACTTTCCGTTTCTATTGATCGGATGGGGCATCACGCCGGCGCTTGCCGCGGGCAACACGGTGGTCATCAAACCGGCCGAGGACACGTCGCTGTCGGCGCTATACTTGGCCGAACTGGCAAAACAAGCCGGCGTGCCCGACGGCGTCATCAACGTCGTGACCGGTCGCGGCGCGACCGCGGGCGCGGCGCTGTCGAACAACAACGTCATCAAGCGAATGTCGTTCACGGGGTCGCCGGAAGTCGGCCGGATGGTCGGCGAAGCGTGTGGCCGAAATTTGGTACCGGTCAAGTTGGAACTTGGTGGCAAAGGTGCCGCCGTGGTCTTTGACGATGTCGACGTGAATGACACCGCGGCGAAGCTGGTCGGTGCGATCACGTTCCACAGCGGACAAGTTTGCTGTGACGCGACGCGATGGTTGATTCACGAAAATGTGTACGACGATTTCGTTGCCGCTTGCATCGAAAAGATGAAAACGATCCGCATCGGTCACCCGCTAGATCCCGACGCGGACATGGGACCGGTCGTCAACGGCAAGCAGTGCCAACGAGTCCTCGGATACGAAGAAAAGGGCACCGGCGAAGGAGCTGAATTGCTTTACGGTGGTGGACCGGCGGAAGTCGACGGCTATCAGGGCAACTACGTCAAACCGGCATTGATGGCGGGATCGCTGGATAACGTCGCGGCGCGAGACGAGATCTTTGGCCCGGTCGCTTTCTTGACGAAGTTCAAGGACGAAGCCGAAGCGGTCGCGATGGCCAACGATACCGACTATGGCTTGGCGAATAGCGTCTGGACGAAGGACGGCACGCGAGCGGCACGGGTGGCCGAGGCGATGATCGCGGGCAACAGTTGGATCAACGCGCACAACGTCTTTGCGCACGGTGTTCCGTACGGCGGCGTGAACAAGTCGGGCCTGGGCGGCGGCGTGTTATCGCCGGAAACGCTGAACGATTACTACCGCAGTCTGTCGGTCGTACGGCCGCTTGGTTAAGGTTTTACGGCGTAGTCTCGACACGCCGTGGCGAGACCGAACAGCTTTGCTGTTCGGTCCATGCTCCGCCAGGGCCTGGCGGACCTACCATCATTTCTGCTTCATTCTTTCTGTATCTTCATGCACATCGAAAATCCTGACGTCATCCTGATCGGCAGCGGCATCATGTCCTCGAATTTGGGCGCGATGCTGAAACGGCTTCGTCCCGAACTTCGCATTCAGTGCTTCGAGGTGTCGAAGGAACTGACGCAGGAAAGCAGCAATGCTTGGAACAATGCGGGCACCGGCCATGCCGGAATTTGCGAACTGTCCTACACGCCCAATCGCAACACCGACGGCACTGTCGACGTGACCAACGCGATCGTGATCTTTGAACAGTTTGAACAGTCGCGTCAATTCTGGGCCTACGCCGTCGCCGAGGGCATGATCGACACGCCGCGCGACTTCATCAATCCGGTGCCGCACGTCAGTTTTGTTCACGGTCAAACGCAAGTCGACTTTTTGAAGGCGCGTCACGCGGCGATGTCGGCGCACCACTTCTTCGAATCGATGGAGTTCTCGACCGATCGCGATCAAATTCGCGAGTGGTCCCCGCTGCTGACCGACGGCCGCTCCGACATGCCGATCGCGGCGACGCGGATGGCGGGCGGCACGGACGTCAACTTTGGATCGATCTCACGCAAGCTGCTGGCTTGGCTGAACAATCAACCCGACTGCGATGTCGCCGCCGCGCACAAGGTCATCGACCTTCGACGCACGAAGTCGGGCTGGGACGTCGACGTGAAAGATCTTTCCAGCGGCAAGCGGTTTACCACCAATGCACCGTTCGTGTTCGTCGGCGCGGGCGGCGGCAGTTTGACGCTATTGCAGAAGTCTGGCATCCCCGAAAGCAAAGGCTTTGGCGGCTTTCCGATTGGCGGTCAATGGCTGGTCTGTGACACGCCCGAGATCGTTGCCAAGCACCGCGCGAAAGTTTACGGCCAGGCTCAAGAAGAAGCCCCGACGATGGCGGTGCCGCACTTGGACACGCGAGTTATCGAGGGCCAGAAGGCGCTGCTGTTCGGTCCGTTCGCGGCCTGGACGACTCGCTTTTTGAAGCAGGAAGGAAGCCTGACCGACCTTCCGTTTTCGATCAAGCTGGACAACGTCGCGCCGCTGTTGAAAGTCGGCGCGTACAACTTGCCGCTGGTCAAGTACTTGGTCCAGCAGGGCACGCAAAGCATGGCCAGCCGAATCAAACTGCTGCGGACGTTTTATCCCGAGGCCGATGCGAAGGATTGGCGTTTGATCGAAGCGGGCATCCGAGTCCAGGCGATCAAGAAGACCGACGGCGAGGCCGGCATCGTCCACTACGGCACCGAAATCGTTACGGACAAGGACAAGTCGATCGCGGCGCTGCTGGGCGCGTCGCCGGGTGCTTCGGTGTCGGTGGCGTTGATGCTGGACGTGATCCAGGATTGCTTGCCGACGCTGGCATTGCCGCCGGAGAACGCGGACATCTTGAAGCAGATGATTCCGACGCATGATGTTGATTTGAAAGAACCCGCGATGGCGGGGTTATTCCGCGAAGTCCATGATCGCTGCGACGAAATCTTGATGCTGGGCGAAGTCGCGGCAAGATAAGCACTGCGGGATCATGATGTGACTGACTTACCGTAGCTGATCCCGCCAGGGTTCAGTCCGGACTGAACCCTGGCGGGATCAGCTACTTCAGTGGTCGTCAACGCGATGCCCGAGGCCACGTTCTTACGGACGCAGGACCAGCGTCCGAAGCGGCAACCACAGCGCCGTCAGCTCGCTTTGCCAGCGTTCCAGTTCGCCGGCGTCGTCCCATTGCAGGTGCATCGCCGAGTCTGGTTTCAGGACTCGGTCGATGCCTTCGATCGCCTGGGGAACGAGCGCCGTTACTGGAACGGCCAAAGAACGATGCCGATCAAGCCAACGGTACGCCGCTTCGGGCATGCCGTTTCTGGGCTGGCAGATCAAGCCGTGAATCATCTCGGACGTGCAGACCACCCCGATGCACGCCAGCATCCCGAGCGCTTCCAAGCCGGTCAGATCGAGGCAATGATCGAAGAACGCGATCGGGTCGGAATCCAACAAGTCTTCCAACCAATCGCATGCCAAGTCATCGTCAAACGTTTGTGGTCCCCAGGACCCCATCGCCGACTACTTGTTCCACCACCAACGATCCGACGACGCAGCCAGCGCGTTGGTCCGCGTTTGGGCCATCGCCGTTTCAGTCGTTTGGTTTTGCACGATCGAGAATGCGTTGATGTCGACACCGCCCGACGCCGTCACCACCCAACCGGCCCGGCCGTGGATGAAACTGCACTGCGGGTCGACACTTCGCGGGATGGCGTAGGACGTGGTTTCGACGACACCGCCAGATTGCGACAGCTCGCTGAAGTTCACACCGGCTCGTTCAGCCAACCCTTCTTGAACGATTAACGTCGCCACGACGGTCAGGTCCATGATATTTTCCAAGTCCGCGAAGACCGGAATCTGCTTTGCGATTTCGTCGTACGAGGCGGTCATCTTGTCGGCCCAGGCTTGGGCCAGTTTGTCGACCTTGCCCGCACCGGCGACGCTGCCGTCGGCGGCGACCAGGTCTTGCTCGGTCATCGTTTTGACTCGGCCGCCGGACAATTTCCAGGCCAAGCCATCTTCGCTTTTGGTCATCGCTTCGTAGTCGCATGCCATCCACCAACGCGGGTTCTGGCCGCCACCGTGGCTGGCGTTGCGAGCCATTTCCAGGTAGCTGGGCAAGCCGGCGACGGGCGAGGGAGCCAATCCCATCGCGACGCGTTTCATTTCAAAGTCGGCAGCCACCATCGTGCGAGCGTAACGGGAATCGGCGGGCACGCCGGTCAACTGAATCATTTGGGGTCCGAACGCTTCCTTCATCGCCGCTTCCAACGCGATCGGGTTATCGCCGGGACGAAGCTTGACGCGGCGAAGCATCGTTTGCAGACGGCGACGGCCTTCGGGCGTCGGCTCGATCGAGCAACTGATGCCGCCGTTGCGAGCCTGTTCGACGCTGCGCATCGCGACCAAAAAGTCCGCCAATCGCATCGTCGCCCCGCCGGTCACCGTTCCGACGACCGAACCATCGCCCAGCATTTTCCAAGGCTCGGCCGGACCGGCGATCACGATGTCATGCTTGGCTTCGTCGACGAAGACAAAATCGATTCGTTGCAGCCCCGCCATAAATTCGACTTCGGCGGCAATCGGTTCGCCGGATCGGACGCTGGCCAGCAGGGCGTCCTGCAAGCCGGAAAGCGACACCATTCGCAGCTCGGTCGCTTCGTTTAAATCGCCTTCCGCGGCCATCAAATGATCGGCAACGACTTCCGAAAGTTCGCGTTTTTCGTCGACCGTCGCCGTTCGGACGACTCCCGCGGCGTCGATCATGACACCCCCGACGGCCCGCTGCTGGCCAATCCCGGCCAAGCCGCCGTGGACGGTCGCGACCAGGCCCAACATGCCGAGCGTGATCGTCGGAATCAGAATGGCAGGGGATAAGAAACGTACGGTTCGGCGGGCCAAATCCATCGCAGTGGATCTCCGGGAAAAGCGGTTCATGCCGACGGCCAGCGAACGTAGGTTTCGCCAAGGGACCGCCGGAGCACGACTATCGATAAGGTTTGGAGTTCAGTTTGACTGGTGCAGCGGCCATTTACGAGCAAATTCCACTGCCGAGTTAGGATAGTTGGCACCGAAACATCCAGCAACACAAGCTTTTCCGCTTCTCGGGCCGCTCGTCCCGTCGCATGACCGCTAAAATCATCACGTTCCCAACGTCCTTCCCCCTTGGACCTTTTCACGAGTGACCCCACCGCCGCCCTCCGATCGATTCCCGACGCCGCCGACGCCGCCAACCCCCCGGACGCCGCCGGCGCACCCGGCCGCGGTGCGTACTTGGTACTTCAAAGTGCGGGACGATGGAGCGACGTGTTCCGGTTGACGGTTCCGAAGTCCCAATCGTCGGCATCCCCGTCGGCTGCGGGCCAGCCCGTCGCCGTGATCGGTCGTTCGTCATCCAACCAAATCGTGCTGCGGAGCGAACGGGCCAGCCGCCGACACGCGGCGATTCGCTGGGACGCTGGCGACCAGAATGCTGATGACCAGAACGCTTTTAACCAGAACGCTAATGCGGCGAACACCGGCTGGGTCATCGAAGACTTGGGCAGCCGTAACGGAACGATGGTCGGGGGCAAGCGAATCGAAGGTCCGACGCGATTGCGTGATGGCGACGTCATTGATGTCGCCGGCTTCGCAATCACGTTCGCCCACCAAATCGGCGGCGTCGGAAGCTCAGCGGGCGATGGCCGCAACACGTCTTCGTCGGCCCAGGCCACCGACGACCAAATCACCATGGAACTGGACCCCGCATCGATCACGGATCGGCGAGGCCAAAGTCGTTACCTGCACGAACCGATCGCATCGTCGGAATCATCCACCGGCGGCGCGAGCCTGCGGTTGTTGAAGCTGGCGTTCGAGCTGGCTCGGCAACCCGATTCGATCGCGGCAATGGAGTTCGTGCTGGACGCGATCGCCCAGCATGCATCGATCGACACCGCGGGCGGTTACCTGGTCGAAAAGTCGAACCTGCAAACCAAACGGGTTGCTTCCGCCGATGTCCCACTGGTTGCCACGCGACAAACCGGTTCGCGATCGTATCGACGTCCACCCGAATCGTTGCTGGCGATGGTGACGGCCGATGATGGGCAAGCAACGCTAGCGAGAAACGTTGTCGGCGATGGCGAACTCGCGACCGAGAACAGTCGCGGCGAAATCGACGTCGAAAGCTTGATCCTTTCGCCCGTACGAAGCCACGACAAAACGCTGTTTGGTTGGTTGCACTTGACGACGACCGCGGGTGCGATGCCGCTGGGATCATCGGACTTGGAATTCGTCGTCGCGGCGTGCGAGATTCTGGCCGAATCGCTGGTCAATCAGACGCAGCGGGAACAACTTGGCAAAGCATTGCACCAAAGCCGGCGGACGATCGCGACGTTGCAGCATCAACTCGGAGACCGAGTTCGCTTGATCGGTCGCAGCGATGCGATGGCGTCCGTGATCGAACAAATCACGCTGGCCGCTCCGACTGGCGCGACGGTTTTGGTGCGAGGCGAATCAGGGGTCGGCAAAGAGCTGGTCGCTTCCGCGATGCATCACGCCAGCGACCGACGTGACGGACCGATGGTGTGCCTGAACTGCGCCGCGCTGTCGCCGACGCTGCTGGAAAGCGAATTGTTTGGTCATGAAAAGGGCGCCTTCACCGGCGCGACTGAACGCAAGCGGGGCAAGTTCGAGGCGGCCGACGGCGGCACGCTGATGCTGGATGAGATCGGCGAGATGAGTCCCGACATCCAAGCGAAATTTCTTCGTGTGCTGGAAGGCCATCCGTTTGAGCGGGTCGGCGGTCACGAACCGATCAAGGTCGACGTGCGAGTCGTCGCGGCCACCAACCGTGATCTTGCCGCAATGGTCCGCGATGGCGGCTTTCGCCAAGACTTGTTCTATCGATTGAACGTGGTCGAAATCGTGGTCCCGCCGCTGCGTCACCGCGGCGGCGACGTCATGTTGCTGGCGAACTTCTTTCTGGATCGTTTCAACAAAGAAATGGGACGCAAGATCGAAAGCATCACCGACGCGGCCAAGAAAAAACTGCAAAGCCACGATTGGCCCGGCAACATTCGCGAATTGAAAAACGTGATCGAGCGCGCGGTGGTGCTGAATCGAAAGACCGTGATCGACGAAAGCGACTTGGCGATCACGACGGCTTCGATATCGCCGTCGAGCACCGAAGAGGAAGCCGCCATCGAAATCACCTTGGCGGAACTCGAGCAATTGCACATCGAACGAGTGCTACGATTCACCGACGGCAACAAGAGCCGCGCCGCAACGATCCTGGGCATCGAGCGCAGCACGCTGGATCGAAAGCTGAAACGCTACGCGGGGGAGTAGGTGACAGGTCACAGGTCAAAGGTCACAGGTCACAAATTTTTTCCTGTCACCTGCAACCTGTCGCCTGCAACCTACTCCGTCTTGATCCGCAGCATCTTCAGGCTCTTCTCGGCCAGGTCGACCTCGAATTTGAACTTGCCCAGGAAGCTCATCCCCAGCAGTGGTTCGGCTTCGGTGGCGGCTTCGTCCAGCACCACCACATCGACGTTTTCGGCCTCGAATTCGCCCACGCGGACGCGGTCGAGTACAAATTTTCGGCCGGGAACTTCGCTGCCGTCAGCCAAGATCAACGTCACCTCCGCAGCGTCCGGAGGAACGGTGATGCCCAGATCCGAAGCCGTTCGCGTCGGCAGGCTGATCAGCGACGCGCCGCTGTCGACGACCATTCGAGTCGTCTTCAAGCCCACAACGACGTCGACGTACATCGAGTTGCCTTGAACATCCAAGGGGATCGTTTCGCTGAACACTTCCTGTTCGATCTTTTGGATGCGGCGATCGATCGACGAAAGGATGGCGTCGGCGGTCAAGTCCTTCCGGCGTGTCAAAGTTGGCTCGCATGACCCGCAACGCAATTTGCACTTTTGGATCGATCAGCTTTTCATCCAACGAAGTCTTTAGCGTCGTGTAGTCGCTGCGGATCGCGAGCACCGTTTCGGCGTAGTCGGCTTCGGCTTGGTTTAGTGCCGCTCGCTTGGTGTCCAAGACTTCCTCTTGAGCATCCAGTTCGATTTCGATCGCCTTTTGGCGTGCGACGGTGGCATTCAACATCCCGACGATACGATTGTTGGCCGCCGCATCGACGCCGGCGACGCGAGCGAGTTGCAAGTTCAGGTCGCCGTACTGGGCATTGAGCCGTTTGCGTTCCACTTTCAATTGCCCGATGTATTGATCGACGCGGGCCCATTCTTGGTAGACCAGTTTCAGTTCGCGTTTGGTCCGCGACAAACCGCTGATGCCGCGGCCGATGTCTGAAATCTCGGTCGACTGAATCGACTTGCCCGATTGGCGAAGCCCAGCGTCGGACAAGATCGCTTCGGCTTTGGCAACGACCGCGGGCGAATAGGCGGCGTCCTGCGCGGACACGGACAGCGTCAGCAAAGCGATGGCGAAGAAAAGGCAGATTCGTTGCATGGTTTTCGTCCGATGGATTTCGTAGACCTGCGGCTCCGCCCGCAGGGTATTTCTCCTGCGGCGGAGCCGCAGGTCTACGAGGGGATTACGGCACCACGACCGTCTTGCGTTTCTTGACCGGATACCAATTGTCGATCGCGGCGGCCAGTTTCGCGACGACATCGGGATTCGCAGCCGCCAAGTTCGTCTGCTCGGTCGGGTCGTGTATCAGATGGTACAACTGCGGGCCGGATTCCTGATGCGAATTTGTGTTGGTGTAACGATTTGATTCGCCATCGTAGGTCAGCAGCAGCTTCCAATCGCCGTCGATGACCCAGCGGAACAGCAGCGAAGCTTCCGGATCATCCACGTCGGCAATGTCGTGAGCGAACGTTTCGCCGAAGATCCGCGTCCGCTCGATCGGCGTTCCCGTGGTAAGCGGCGGCATCAAGTTCAACCCGGGCAAGTCGGCCGGAACGTCGGCCCCCGCGGCGGCCAGGATCGTTGGATAGATGTCCAAGCTGGTTTCCAATTCGGGTCGATCGCCAGCGATGATTTTGCCCGGCAAGCTGTACATGATCGGCGTCCGAACGCCGCCTTCGTACGGCGTCTGCTTCGACCGCGGCGCGAACTTATTGGTCGTTTCGCTTTGAATCCAACCGTTGTCGCAAACGTAAACAACCAACGTGTTTTCTCGCTGGCCCTTGTCATCGATCAGCTTCAACAGATCGCCGCAAGTCTCGTCGAACCATTCGCACATCGCGTAATACTTCGCGACCGCGTCCGAGCGATCGGGAGCGGTGTATTTTTCCAGCAAGCGCGGCGGCGGCGTGTGCGGCGAGTGCGGCATGAAGGGCGCGTACCACAGGAAGAACGGCTTTTCCTGCTCGACCGCCATGTCGACGAAATCGACGATCGGCTGGATCCCTTCGCGACCAATCGTCAGTCCGTCGTCGCCGTGGCGACCGCCGCGGTCGGGAAAGCCTCGCGTCATGCCGTGCGTGAAGCCCGCGTTCTGGTAGCTGCCCTCCCAAAGTTTGCCGCTTTGGTGCGACAGATAACCTTGGCCGGCCAGGGCTTTTGGCAGCGATTCGAATCGATCCAAGTACGAGATCAGTTTCGCGCGGCGTTGGTTGTAAAGCGGCGAATTCGGCGCGGCATGCTTGGGCGACGGATCGTTCCCGGTAATTCCGTGCGTCGATGCGTAATGTCCGGTCAGCAGCGTGCCGAGCGACGGGCGGCACAGCGCCGTCGGAACGTAACCGCGGCGGAAGACGGCGCTTCGCTTGGCCAGCGCGTCCAAGTTCGGCGTCTCGATCGCGTCGTGGCCCATGAACCCGTAATCGGTCCATGCTTGGTCGTCGGACAGGATCAGGACGACGTTGGGCGGACGCTCGGCCGCAATCGAAATCGTCGAGAAGCAGACGCAAAGCAGCAGAAACCAGGATCGCATTTTGGCACCGTCAGGTTCATCGAAGAGCACTTCGTAGGCCTGCGGCTCCGCCCGCAGGAAGTCTTGGACGACGACAGTGTAATCCCGCGGGCGGAGCCGCGGGTCGACGAAAGATCGCGGTTCAGCAAACGTACGCGGGTTTATGAAACCTCCGCCGTCGCCTCCGGTGCATTGGCTTGTGACAAGAACTGATGTCCGCGCTGGGGACCGTTCTTGGTCAGCGTCAGGATTTCCGGCCCGTCCTCGGTCATCAGCACCGAGTGCTCGAACTGCGCCGACGATCGCCCGTCCTTGGTCCGCACGGTCCAGCCGTCGACCTTGTCGCTGCGAGTGTACCGGCTGCCGGCGTTGATCATCGGCTCGACCGTGAAGCACATGCCGGGGTACAGCCGATCGATGCGGCTTTGGCGATTGGGGAAGTGTGGGATCGACGGGTCGAGGTGAAATTGTTTGCCCAGCCCGTGTCCGACATACTCGCGGACGACCGAGAACCCGCGGCGATGGGCTTCCGGCACGACCGTTTCGCCGATCGTGCTGACCCGACAACCGGGCGTCAGGGCTTCGATCGCCAAGTGCATGCAATCGAACGCGCACTGCGTCACCGCGCGTCGTTCCTCGGTCACGTCGCCGATCATGAACGTTTCGCTCTGGTCACCGTGCCAACCGTCGACCACCGTTGTGATGTCGATGTTGATGATGTCGCCCGGTCGCAATGCGTAGTCGTCCGGGATGCCGTGACAGATGACATCATTGATGCTGGTGCAGCAACTTTTGGGATAGTTTTGATAGCCCAGCGTGGCGGGTTGATGCCCGTTGTCGAGCGTCCACTGGTGAATCATTTCGTTGATCGAGGCCGTCGTCACTCCTTCGCGGACGTGGGGCCGAATGAAGTCCATCAGGCTGGCGTTGACCCGTCCGGCGCGTCGCATGGAGTCCTGTTGCGGCGGATTTAGAATCAGCTTCTTTTGCTTCTTCAGCATCGATTTCATAAGATTGCGAGGGTCCACCGCGGGACGTGGCTTGGGGTTTGGGAGAAGAAACGGCCGCGGTCGGTGGTCGGATTCGATCGGTGTGGGAACGTATGTTAACAACGTTCGGCGTCGTCCCCAAGTGTTAAGGTCGAATCAACGCCCTCGTAGAAACACCCACGTAGACCCGCGGCGCCCACGTAGACCTGCGGCACTTACGTAGACGTGCGGCTCCGCCCGCAGGATGCAAGACGAAATCCTGCGGGCGGAGCCGCAGGCCTACGTGGTTGAT
Organism: Pirellulaceae bacterium; assembly: GCA_963836865.1. Classification (GTDB taxonomy): domain Bacteria; phylum Planctomycetota; class Planctomycetia; order Pirellulales; family Pirellulaceae; genus Rubripirellula. The sequence goes on from CAWILC010000010.1 coordinate 285,977, forward strand.
GGAAATAATCCTGCGGGCGGAGCCGCAGGTCTACGAAGAGGACCGAAACCCGGGACGGATGCAGGGGTTAGACGTGTTGGGCGGCGACTCGGGCCGGCCCGGCGACTTCCCGATCCGATTTGCTGCCCCGCCTTGTCGGGCCCAGCGAGTAAACTGAGCCGTCGACCAAACATCCTATTCTTTGACGCGGTCCTTAGCATCGACATGAAACTGAAATTTGCTCTCGCTTTGGCAATGATCGCAGCCTTCCCGTCGCTCGATCCGAGCGGTATGTCGACTGCAACGGCGCAGGATGCTTCGGAAGATCAGGACGCTTCGCAAATTGCGGAGCCGAAAGCCGTCCCGGCCGAGTCCGACGCGGAGTTGCGGTTCAATTTCTCGGGTGCCGATTGGCGGTCGGTGCTGCAGTGGTTCTCCGACGAAGCGGATTTATCGTTGCAACTGGACCAGACCCCGGCCGGCTCGTTCACCTTCGCCGATCCGACGCGGTCATATTCGATCGACGAAGCACTCGACATCATCAACCTCAGCCTGATCAAGCGAGGCTACGCGTTGGTCCGCCGAGGACGTTTGCTGCAGGTCATCGACTTGGAAGCCGACAACGCCAACAAGCTGATCAGCGAGATCGCCGAACTGGTCAAGCCTGAGGAACTGGACGCTCGCGGCAAAAGCGACATCGTCAGCGCCGTTTTTCCGCTGGGCAGCCTGACGCCGGACGCGGCCAAGACCGAACTCGCCCTGATGATCGGACCGTGGGGCCGAGTCGTCGTGCTCGATAGTGCGCGGCAAGTCAAAGTCACCGAGACGGCCACCAAACTGGTCGCCATCCGTGACATGCTGAAAAACGCAGCGACCGCGGATGCGAACGTGACCGAAATTGTGCTGGCGAACCGATCGGCGGAAGAACTGCTGGAAATCGCACGGCCGCTGCTGGGATTGGAAGTCGGCGAAAACTCAGCCGATGACATCCGCATCTCGGTCGGGCCGCTGGGCGATCGCATCTACGCGACCGGACTTGCCAGCAAGACGGGCTTGTTGGAAGCGATCATTCGGAAAGCCGACCAGCCGATGGTCATCGCCGCGGCCGGTGAAGGCGCCGAACTGGCGCTGCCGGTCTTTCAAACGCACCCGATCAATACCGCCGACAGCGCAACGGTGTTCGACGTTTTGCAAACGCTGCTGGCCGGAACCCCGGACGCTCGCATCGCGATCGACCCCAAGACCAACGCGATCGTTGCCTTTGCTCGCCCCGAAACGCACGCGATGATCAACAAAAGCATCGCTCAAATGGAAGGCAGCGGCCAAACGTTTAAGGTCATCGACCTGAAACGGCTGGACCCGTCGCAAGCCCTGCTAACGATCAACAAGTTCTTCGGCATCACGGCCGAAGGCGGCACCGGACCGACCGTCGATGGCGATCCGGCAACGGGCAAGCTTTGGGTCCGTGGCACGGCGGACGAAATCCGGTTGGTCGAAGACTTGCTGGCCAAGCTGGAAGGGCAGGACGCGTTCGGCAGCATGGGCGATCGCGTTCGTATTTTGCCGTACACGGGTCGCACGGCCGAAGACGCCGTCAGTCAAGTCCAAGCATTGTGGCCGGTGATGGGTCGCCCCAACTCGATTCGCACGATCACGCCGTCGGCGGGCATCAATAGCGGCAGCACCGGCATTCCCGAACGCAGCATCATGCGACCGCAAGAAAACTTGCCGCCAAAAAAACCGTCCGCTCCGATTCAAACCGGTTCGGAAGCGCGACGGGATTCGCGTAACAATACGACCACGCTGGTCCGCGCACAAACGGATGCACCGGAGAATGAAGAATCGGAAAGCAAAGCGGAATCCGTCACGATCAAGACCACCGGCGGTGACATTGTCGTTCAGTTCACGCCGGCCGGAATCCTGATCGCCTCCGATGACGTCGAAGCCCTTGACGCGTTCGAGGCGCTGATGAGTTCGCTGGCCAATCCGACCGGCGCCGCGTCGAACCTGCCGACCGTGTTCCGATTGAAGTACGTCCGCGCCGAAGAAGCCGCCGACATGATCGCGAAGGTGCTCGGCGGCGGCGAAAGCTCGGCTTCATCCGCCGTCGATTCGATGATCGGTGGACTCGGCGGCGGCATGCTGGGCGGACTGCTTGGCATGGGCGGTGGCGGCGAAGAAGCTTCGTCGGCCAAGTCGGTGTTGACCAGCACCGGTTCGGTCAGCATCGTGCCGGACGCAAGATTGAACTCGCTGTTCATCCAAGCCGGTCCCGTCGACATGCAAATGATCGAACTAATTCTGGAAAAGATCGACGTCGTCGAGAGTCCCGAGAAGGTTCAAACCGGCGGCAATCCGCTGTTGATCCCGGTCATCTATCAAGACGCGGCCGAAGTCGCCGAGGTCGTCAAGGCGGTCTTCGGCGATCGCATCGCCGGCCAAGACAAAAAAGGAAGCGGCGGCGGAGGTGGAGGTGGTGCTCCATCGCCACAAGACTTCATTCAGGCGCTCCGCGGCGGTGGAAAGGGCGGCCGAGGCGGCGGAGGGGAAGAAGCGACCAGCAAGCCGACGCCGATCAACATCGCCGTCGACACGAAAAGCAACTCGCTGGTCGTGATCGCGACGCCGCAGGACTTCGAGGACGTTCGCTTTCTGGTTCAACAATTGGACGAAGGCGGCATGACCAGCGAGGAAACCATCACGACGTACACGATGGACGGATCGATGAACCCGGACGTGTTAAAATTGGCTCTTGAATCGATCCTGGGCACGCAAGCGAAATCGACCAAGCCGGAAGCCAATAAATCGGCGAACGCGTCTTCCTCCGGTGCATCGAGTGGTAGCAGTGCGACCGAATCGTCCGCCGAAGACATTCAACGTCGCATCGAATTTTTCCGTAAGATGCGTGAAGGTGGCGGAAGTCCGTTCGGCGGCGGTGCCGGGGGAAGCCCCTTCGGCGGACGCGGTGGCGGTGGCGGCAGTCCGTTCGGCGGTGGTGGTGGAAGACCTGGCGGCGGAGGCCGCGGCGGCCGTTGACGTAGCCCTGACACGCCGTGGCAGGGCCGTACAGCAATGCTGTTCGACTCTCATGCAATGCGCCGCCACGGCGTGGCGAACCTACTAAAACCTGTTCCCTGTAACCTGTAACCTACCTCCCATGCACGCCGGCGAAATCCTTAAACGACGCGGTCTGTTGACCGACGACCAACTCAGCGACAGCCTGACCAACGACGCCGTCAACGTCGTCCAGTCCGCCGTCGCGCTCGGCTTCGTCGGCGAACGCGATGCGCTGCAGGTGCTGGCCGAAGAAGTCGGACTCGATTACGTCGACCTCCGCGAAGTCGACGTCGACCTGAAAGCGCTCGAAGGTTTTCCTCAAAAACTGATCTATCGCAACTCGCTGTTCCCGATCGGCTTCGACGGCGATTCGATTCTGGTCGCGACGTCCGATCCGCTGGACCTGTATCCGCTGGACGAAGCGAGCGCGACGACGGGGCGGAACATCATTCCCGTCGTGGCGGCGCGCGACGAGATCGCGCGGTTGATGAACCGGCACTTGGGCGTCGGCAGCGAAACCATCGAAGGTTTGATGGCCGCCAAAGGCGACGAGAGCGAAGTCGAGCTTTTGGAAAAGATCGAATCCGACGGCAGCGAACTGAGCGAGATGGCTCAGGAAGCCTCCGTCGTTCGATTGGTCAACGAAATTCTGTTGGAAGCGATTCAGTCGCGGACCAGTGACGTTCACATCGAATCGCAGGGCAGCGGCTTGGTCGTTCGTTTTCGTATCGACGGAATCTTGCACACCCAGCCGACGCCGCCGGAGATTAACCGCTTTCAAGCCGCGATCATCAGCCGCTTGAAAATCATGGCGCGATTGAACATCGCCGAAAAACGGTTGCCGCAAGACGGACGCATCAAACTTCGCGTTCACGGCCGCGATGTCGACATTCGTTTGTCGGTGATCCCGATGATCCACGGTGAAAGCCTTGTCATGCGGGTGCTGGACAAATCGTCGATGGTGTTCGAGCTGCAAGGGCTGGGCATGTCGCGGGCGATCTTCGAGCGGTTCAGCAAGATCATCGAACTTCCGCACGGCATCATCCTGGTCACGGGCCCAACCGGTTCGGGCAAGACGACGACGCTGTACAGCAGCCTGCTGCAGATCCGAAGTCCCGCCACCAAAATCATCACCACCGAAGATCCCGTGGAATATCAACTCGACGGCATCAACCAGATCCAAGTCCACAGCAAGATCGGGCTGACGTTTTCGACGTCGCTGCGAAGTATCCTGCGTCACGACCCCGACGTCGTCCTGGTCGGCGAAATTCGCGACTTGGAAACCGCCGAAAACGCGATCCAGGCTTCGCTGACCGGACACTTGGTCTTTAGCACGCTTCACACCAATGACGCATCGGGCGCGTTCACGCGGATGGGCGACATGGGCGTCGAACCGTTCCTGGTCGCCGGTACCGTCGAAGCCGTCATGGCTCAGCGGCTGCTTCGCCGGTTGTGCAAGCACTGCAAAGAAGAATTCAAGCCGACCCCCGATGACGCGCCGCCGGATTTCGCGTGGGACAGTCTGGGCGATCGCACGATCTATCGCCCGGTCGGTTGTCGCGAATGTCGCGGGTTTGGTTACAGTGGCCGAATGGGCATCTACGAACTGCTGGTCACCAACGACGACATTCGCCAGTTAGCGCAAGACCGCGCCAGCAGCTGGGATATCCGCCGCGCGGCGATCAAAAACGGGATGCGAACGCTGCGAATGGACGCCTGGGACAAAGTCGTCGCCGGTGACACCAGCGTCGAAGAAGTCTTGCGAGTCACCAAGGGCGAGCAAGTCTGAGTAGGTGACAGGCGACAGGTGACAGGCAACAGGAAAGACGTCACGAACTCGCCGCGTATAAACCTGTGACCTGTACCCTGCAACCTGTAACCTATTCCGATGCCTACCTTCGCCTACACCGCCCGTGATATGTCGGGCAAACAGATTTCCGGGACGCTTGATGCGGCCGGCGAACGGGAAGCGTCGACGATGCTTGCCGAGCGGTCGCTGTTTCCGGTGTCGGTCAAGGACGCGACCACGACGTCGTCAATCCCCGGCATGGCCGGTCGCAAAAAGAAGGTCAGCGGCCAAACGATGGCGTTGTTCTATTCTCAATTGGCGTCGCTGCTTCGCGCCGGCGTGCCGATGATCCGTTCGCTGAACGTGCTGGCCCAGCAATCCGGCAGCGCGACGCTAAAGGAAGTCATCGTCGAAGTCAAAGGCCGGGTCGAAGACGGCGAACCGCTGGGCGATGCGATGGCGAAGTTTCCCAAAGTGTTCAGCGACATGGGCTGCAACATGGTCCGTGCGGGCAGCGAAGGCGGGTTCCTGGAAGACGCACTCGAACGCGTCGGCGCGTTCACCGAATTGCAAGAGGATCTCAAAGGCCGCACCGTCAGCGCGATGGCGTACCCGATCTTTTTGTTCAGCGTCGGCAGCTTGGTTTTATCAGCACTGTTGGTGTTCTTCGTTCCCAAGTTCGACATGCTGTTCGAGCGGCTTCGCAAAAAGGGCGAGATGCCCGCGATGACGGAATGGTTGTTGTCGTTCAGCGCGATGCTGCAAAGCTACGGTTGGATTCTGATCATCCTAGCCGTGATCGCACTGGTGGTCATCAACATCAAGCTGAAGTCGGACGCCGGCAAGGACTTGGCCGATAAAATCAAACTGAAAATTCCGGTGCTCGGCGACATCCTGATGAGCCTCGCCGTCGCTCGGTTTTGCCGGGTGCTTGGAACGCTGCTGGCCAACGGCGTGCCGATTTTGCGGTCGCTGGAAATCGCCGGTTCCGCGGCCGGCAACCGGTTGCTTTCGCAATCGATCACCGACGCGACCGAGAACATCAAGAGCGGCGAAAGCCTGGCGACACCGCTTCGCAACAGCGGCTACTTTCCTCAATCGGTCGCCGAAATGATCAGCGTCGGCGAAGAAAGCAATTCGCTGGACACGGTCCTTCCCGACATCGCCGACTCACTGGAAAAGACGACGTTCCGGCGACTCGATTTGTTCGTCCGATTGCTGGAACCGATGATGTTGCTGGTGATGGCAATCTTGGTGCTGGGTGTCGTGCTTGCACTGCTGGTGCCGGTGCTAAAGAGCAGCACGACGTTGTAAAAAGCTCTATGCCAACAGCGATGCGATCGGATCGCCATCGCCGCCGATCTTGAACGGGCGACCGTTCGGTGCGAAACGTTCTTCGTCCAGCGGCAAGCCCGCCGCCGCGGCGATCGTGCGGTTGAAGTCAGATACCGACACGCCATCTTTGTCGACCGAGAAACCATTCTTGTCGGATGATCCGTAGACTTGGCCGCCCCTGATTCCGGCTCCGGCAAGCAGGCTGCAGAAGACGCCGGGGTGGTGATCGCGGCCCGCGTTGACGTTCAGCTTCGGCGTCCGACCGAACTCCGTGGTCAGCACCACCAGCGTTTGATCCAGCAATCCTTTCGCGTGCAGATCACGCAACAGATTGCCCAGCGCGGTGTCGAGCTGTTCTGCTTTCGTGTCCATCGATTCGTATAACTCGCTGTGCATGTCCCAGCCGCCGGAGGTGACTTCGACGAACCGGGCGCCCGATTCGACCAATCGTCGGGCCAGCAAACAGCCTTGGCCAAGATCGTTGTTGCCGTAGGCGTCACGGACGGTTTGCGGTTCTTCCTTGATGTCGAAAACCTTCAAGTGATCGCTGCCCATCAAGCGTCGCGCCTCGCTGTAAAGCTGGTTGTAGGCTTCGACTTTTGAATTCTTTCGCGATCGTTGAAACGCCTCATCGAATTTACCGGCCAGTGCCAATCGGCGGCCGAACATTTCGGGTGGCAGGTACTTCGGCAGACTGGTGTTTTGCAGACCGGCGGCCGCCTTTGGGATCGGCACCGGCGTCAGCACGGGTTCCAAAAATCCGGAACCGGGATGCCCACCGGCCGGGCCGACGGTGTAGTTGCCGGGCAGTTCCTGGTTCAACCGTCCCTGTTCGGCGACCATCCAAGCGCCCATGCCGGGATGCTGGATGCTGTTCAGTTTTTTGTAGGCCGTCCGCATCGCGTAACGGCCTTGTTCGTGCGCACGGTCTCGGTCGAAAGCGACCTGACGACCGCGATCGCACCGGCCAGGTAAGAAAGTTTTGGAAAGCGATCGCCAAACATCATGCCGGGGACGCGAGTTTGAATCGGCTTGGTTTCGCCCGCTTCTTCCACGCCGACCTTCGGGTCGAACGTGTCCAAGTGCGACATCGCGCCTTCCATGAACATGTAAATGATGTGCTTGGCTTTGCCAGGTGCCGCGCTGGCAAGTGCCATCGACGGAGCCGCCGCGAACTCCGCCACCGACAAGCCGCCGAAGAACGAAACGCCCAGCGTTTGCTTGGCGACCAATTTCATGAAGTCGCGACGATCGGCGGAAGTGATTTCAGTTTTCATGGTTACTTCTTCCAATCGAAACGGACGTTGAAGTTTTCAGTCGATCGTTGAACGCCCAGCCGAAGGCGGCGGCCTTATGTAGGTTCGCCAGGCCCTGGCGGAGCATGACAGCGAACAGCGATGCTGTTTGGCCTCGCCACGGCGTGTCGAGGCTACGAAATGCCGGCGCCTTCGGCTGGGCGTTGAACGAGCGCTGGATCACTGCACGAACAAAAATTCTCTTGTGTTCAATAGCGCCCAAATGATGTTGCCGTAGCCGACGTTGTCCGCTTTGATCCGTGCCAGTTCCATGCCCGCGATCCGGCGATCGGACGAGTTCGGACGCCGCGAAAGGACACTCAGAAAAATTGCTTCGATGCGATCGCGTGGACTGTCGATGCTTAACACGTCGTCGACGATCTTCGATCCCGGTTCCAACATCACGTGCGTGATCGGACCGTTGAACATCGCCAAGATTTGCGGCACCGTGGCGTCATCCTGGGCCGAGTTGATCGTTTCGCGGTCGCCCTGGCCGAACTGACGCAAGAACGAATCGGCGGCCGAAGGCGACGGCAGCTCGCTGGCACGAGCCAGCACGTTGCCTTGATAGCCATGTTCTTTCAGCAAGCGACGCTCGTACGGACGATGAAAAAACGTTTCCTCGAACCGTTCGCTCCGTTTGACGAACTGGTCGTAGGTAATCTTGCCAAAGTCCACATCCATGACCGGCGCAATCTCGGCCGCGTCCGGACGTTGGAACGGCCAAGGATTGGCAACGGCCAATGTCAGGATGGAATCCCAAACTTGTTCCGCCGTCATCCGGCGAAGCGTCGGCCCAGGAAAATGGTAGGCGTCACCGCTGGTGATTTGAAAATCGCTTGATGCACTTTGATAGGTTCTGCTGTAAAGAATTGTGCGCACGAATTGTTTTAGGTCAAAGTCATTGCGGATGACTTCGCCCGCCAAAAAATCTAACAGCGGTTCGTTGCTGGGCGGATGTTCGTCGCGGAAGTCATCGATCGGTTCGACGATCCCGATGCCGAGATAACGTTTCCAAAAACGGTTTGCGATCGTTCGCGAAAACTGCGGATTATCGGTGCTGGTCAGCCACGCGGCGAACTGTTCGCGCGGTGATGCGTTGGCCGCTTTGGTGGGGACTTCGCCCCAAAGCACGGCGGGCGGAACGACTTGCTTTGGCTTTGCATCGCTGTAGGCGTAATCGTGCGGCAACTGCAACCGGCGAGTTTTTTCGCTGACCTGGTAACGATTGGCCTGGGCAAGTCGTTGAAAGGATGCCGGGACACGGCCCTTGTCGTACTTTGTTTTTGCTTCTTGGATCATCGTGGCAACCGGGTTCTTCTTTTTAAAGCCCGGATCGCCTTTCTGGATCGTCGTGCGAGTGCCGGCGGTGAACGCGGCCAGTTCGTAGAACTGATATTGAGACCATTGATCGAACGGATGGTCATGGCATTGGGCGCATCCAATTTGCGTGCCCAGGAAGACTCGTACCGTGTTGTCGATGTACGGCAGCGGCATCGCGTCGTCGCGAAGCTGGAATCCGACGGCCGGGTTGTCCCACACCTTGCCGTCGGCGGTCAGCATTTCGTAAACCCAGGCGTCGTACTTTCGGTTCGTGCGAATTTGGTCTTTGACGTACGTCAGATAAGGATCCAGCATCATCGTCGGAAGCGGCGTCTCGACCAGACGCAGCGTGTCGGCCCAAAAGTTGTACATGTGGCTGACGTAGTCGGGACTGCCCAGCAGATTGTCGATCAAGTCTTCGCGTTTGTCGGCCGAACCCGAATCCAAAAATGCAATCGCTTCGGCGCGGGTCGGAATCCGACCGGCGACGTCCAAGTAGACGCGGCGCAAAAACACTTCGTCGCCGGCCATGTCGTTGGGCGACATCCCTTCGGCGCTCAGCTTGCTCTCGACCAAACTGTCCAGCCGACTGGCCGCCGACATCGCGTCGCCCCGTGTGCCCGCATCAACCTGAGCGACCTTCATGTCAACGGGCTTGCCGTCGCGGACGCTGGCCGGCAACTTGATCTTGGCGGCGGGGCGATCTTTGGCGGCGGCCAGTTGCTTACCCCTGGCATTTTTCGTTTGAGCGACCAGCCAGCCCGGTGAAAACAAAACGGCAAGAAGGGCTAAACCGCAAGTCAAACGTTGCATGTCGACACCGCGAAAAGAGAAAAGACGCAGGCGGATCGCACCTGTCGTTACCCAAATCATAGTCCACCCGGCACCGCTGATGCGTGCGGCGTCACCGCCGGCAACGGACAACACGATCGGCAAGCTTGCGATTAGACTTCCTATTCAGCATGTTCGTCACGATCAGAACGTCAATTCACGTCCAGAGTTACCGCGGAATCCAAGTCCATGCGCAAATTTTTTACGTCGAACGTCCCGCGATTTGCGATCCTGTTGGCCGCGACGATGTTGGTGTCGTGTCGCAATCCGGTCTTCGCCCAGTCGGAAGCGGCCACCCAAACCGGCATGCGAATCGAGGAATCGACCGACCCGCCGGGCTGGAAAGTCTATGACGGCAACGAGTGGGTGGCCGGCTACTTGATCGACAGCAACGGCAAGCCCGTCGTCTATCCGGTGGTTGGTCCGAGTGGCAAATCGATGACGCGGCACTATCCGATCGACCAGCGGTTGCCGACCGAGAAAGACGATCACCAGCACCATCGTTCGATGTGGTTCACGCACGGCGAAGTCAACGACATCGATTTTTGGGCGGATGAAAAGAATGAAGGCGATACGGTTCACGTCTCGGGCACCGCATCAGTCACCGACGATGGCGCAGCCGTCTTGGTGACGCAAAACGAATGGATCGCGCCCGATGGCAAGCGAGTGATGACGGACACTCGCCGGTTTGCGTTCTTTAAAGATAGCGGTCGCCGGATCATCGACTTCGACGTGCTGTTGAAAGCGACCGATGGCGACGTTCACTTCGGCGACACCAAGGAAGGCTCGTTCGGAGTTCGAGTCGCGGGGACGATGAAGGTCGACGCGAAATTGGGCGGCATCATCACGACGGCCGAGGGCCGTCATGATGCCGAAGCGTGGGGAACGAAATCCAAATGGGTCGACTACAGCGGCCCCGTCGACGACGAAACCGTCGGCATCACGATCCACGATCACCCCGCAAGTTTCGGTTACCCGTGTCGTTGGCACGTGCGAGACTACGGACTGTTCGCAGCCAACCCGTTCGGCGTGTTCCACTTTATCGGCGGCGAAAAAACAGACGGCATCGTCTTGAAAAAGGGCTCGCAACTGCGGTTGACCTACCGCGTGGTGCTGCATGACGGCGGCTTGGACGCAGACGTCGCCGAAAACGACAACGCCGACTTCGCAAACGATCCGCGACCGGAATTGGAATGAAAGACTCCAGCGGAAAGACAAACCCGTTTGATTTGACCGGCAGGACTGCGCTGATCACCGGCGGAACGCAAGGCGTCGGTGCCGCGATCGCGATCGCCCTGTGTCATGCCGGGGCCGACGTGGTGATCGTCGGATTGAAAGACGATGAAGCCGCGGAGTCGACGCTTGACACCTGCCGCAAAACCGGACGTCGCGCCGAATTATTGACGGCGGATCTGTCGATCGATCCCAATCTGTACGTCGAAGATTTGGTCCGGGCAGCCGAGGCCGTCTTGCCGGGCATCGATACGCTGGTCAATAACGCCGGCACGTTCATCGACACGCCGTTCTTGCAAATGGACTTTGCACGGTATCAAACGACGATGAACTTGAATGTGACGTCGGGTTATTTTCTGACGCAGGCCTTTGCACGTGGCTGGGTCGCACAGCAGGTTGCCGGCCGAGTGCTGTTCACCGGTTCAATCAACGGCTTCTTAGCCGAACCCGATCACACCGCGTATGACGCATCCAAGGGAGCTGTCGCATCGCTGGTCCGGTCGCTGTGCGTGTCTCTTGCTCCGCACGGCATCCGCGTCAACTCGATGGCACCGGGACTTGTCCGCACGCCGCTGACCGACATTGTCAATCAAAACGCGGCGGTCGAATCGTGGATGCAACTGCACACGCCCAACGGAAAAGTCCCTGGCCCGGAAGCATGCGGCGGCGCGGCGGTGTTCTTGTTGTCCGACGCCGCCGAACACGTGCAAGGTCAAACCTTGTTGGTTGACGGCGGCATGAGCGCTTGGCAACAACCCGACGTGCCGACGGGTTGGAGCCAACGCGAGCAATAAAGACTATTTCGCGGCTTTCCGCTTGTCCGCAAACTCACGATCGAACTTGTCCACCTTCGCTCGCACGACCGCTTGGCAATAGCCCGCGTTCGGATTCTGAGCGTAGTAGTCCTGGTGATATTCTTCGGCCGGATAGAAGATCGATGCTTCGGTGACTTCCGTCACAATCGGTCCCGGCAGTTTTCCGGACGCATTGAGCTGTGCGATGTAGGCCTCGGCGATCTGTTTTTGCTCCGCCGTGTGATAGAAGATGCCGCTTCGATATTGAGGCCCGATGTCCGCGCCCTGCTGATTGGGCGTCGTCGGATCGTGCGTCTTGAAGAACACTTCCAGCAGTTCCTCGAACGCGACCTTGGACGGATCATAGTAGACCTCCACCGCCTCGGCGTGACCGGTTCGTTTGCCGCAAACCTGTTCGTAAGTCGGGTTGGGCACTTGGCCGCCGATGTAGCCTGAAACGACGTCGCCGACGCCTTCCATCCGTTCAAAGACGGCTTCAGTACACCAGAAACATCCACCGGCCAGCGTCGCGACGGCTTGATTAGGGTTTCCGGCCTCGGAATTTGATTGGGTCAAGGTTTGGTCTCCGGGGGTAGCCGTCACGACGCCATAGGACAATGCGATGCAGGCGATGATCGCGGTCGCGGCACGTCGGTAGGACAAGTAATCGGTCAGGTGGGTCAATGGATTATCGAACAGGCCCCCATTGAAAAGGGGCTTGTTGAACAGTTTTTGCAGAAGCATGGGGATCGCTTGGGGTGGGAGGCAAAAATAGGTGCCGCAAAAATCGGTCCCAGGGAACACCTCCTTATCATACGCCGACGACCACCAGGGGTTGCAAGTTCAACCCGTGACCCGGTCCACTGTCGATCATGAGCAGCTACTTTGATTTTTCGCATACCGTTTTGCCGGACGAAATCGATTCCCAGGCGCACGTTCACAACCTGCGTTATTTGCAGTGGTCGTTGTGGGCGGCGTCGGCGCACACCAAGGCGATGGGGTTTGACAGCCCCGCCGCCCTGGCCGACGGTTTCGGCTGGGTCGTTCGCCAGCACGAAATCACCTACAAAGCGGCCGCGTTTGGCGGCGACGAACTGCTCGTGCGAACGTGGGTCAGCGAGCTGGATCGGATCTCGTCGTGGCGTCGATACGTCATCACGCGGCCGGCCGATCGCAAAGTTTTGGCACGGGTCGCGACCCGCTGGGTGTATGTCAACCTAAAAATTCACAAGGTCCTGCCGATTCCGCCGGACGCCCTTGCCGCGATTAAAAGGTGTGAAACGCCGCCGCCGATGCCCTGGGAATAGCACCGTAGACCCGCGGCTCCGCCAGCGGGATCTCCTGCGGGCGGAGCCGCAGGCCTACGATTGTCGCCGCGAGAAAATAACGAGTGAACGAAAATTCCCATTTCAAAGGTTTGTCACGAATCTTCTTCGTCGTCGGCGTCTTCACGCTGACCGCGTTCGCGTTCGCGTTCATGCCGGGCGGTTGGCTGCAAGCGATCTCGGGATTGCTCGGCTACGAAGGCTTTCCGCATTCGCCGCTGGCGTTCTACTTGGCAAGAAATTTGTCGTTGATGTATGGGTTCGTCGGAGTCCTTTTCGTCGTGATCTCACGCGACATCGCACGGTACTTGCCGCTGGTCGGGATCCTCGGCTGGTGCGCGGTTGCGCTGGGGATCATGCAGGCAATCGCCGACGCGATGGCGGGGCTGCCGTGGTGGTGGACTGCGGGCGAATCGGTTTCGACGATTGTCGGGGGTGCGTTTTTATTGTTGCTGGCCAAGCGTCAGCCATCGTAGACCCGCGGCTCCGCCCGCGGGATTTCCTGCGGGCGGAGCCGCAGGTCTACAAAAGCTTTCGCATCCCGGTAGACTTTGGTTTTGACTCACCAAACACCCACCAAGTCTATCCTCGCCATGAGTTCCCACCCCGGTCGTCCGGCCGCGCCGCTTCCCGAACCGTCCGTCATTCCCGAGAACGGTTGGCACGTCGGTCACTATTTCTATCGCTTTCGCCGCGACCTGATGGACGGCCCGTTGTCGGCCGATCTGCAATCGCAATTTCGTGCCGCCTTGCATCCCGAAGGCGACGCGGTTCCGCAGCGATTGGCGTCCTACTGGACCAGCGGCCATCGTGCGGACTTCGGCGTTCTGGTCATGGACCCGCATCCGGCCAAAGTCGATGCGATCCACCAAGCCATCATGGCTCCCGGCATCGGACGCTTCGTCGAACCGGCTTGGTCGTTCGTTTCGCTGAGCGAAGTAAGCGAGTACGTGCCGACGATCGAAGGAATTCAAACGCCGCTTGGTCGCCGGGGGTGCGGACCCGGATTCGCCAGAGGTCGCCGCGAAAGTCGATGCGTATGAAAAACGGTTGCCGATGATGAACGAGCAACGGCTGCGTCCCGAGTTCCCCGATTTTCCATCGGCCTGTTTTTATCCGATGAACAAATCGCGAGTCGTCGGTGCGAACTGGTTTACCGAACCGTTCAGCCGCCGAAACGCGATGATGGCCGAGCACGCGCAAAGCGGGATGGCGTTCGCCGGGAAGGTCAGTCAGATGATCTCGGTCGGCGTCGGCGTCGACGATTGGGAATGGATGGTGACGCTTTGGGGCCGCAATCCGCAGTACCTTAAAGACATCGTCTATCAAATGCGTTTCGACGAAGCGAGCGCGAAGTACGGCGAGTTCGGCCCATTCTACGTCGGCTACAAAGCGGGCGCGGACGAGATCCTAAGTCACTGCAAACTCGTGTGACGCAGAGTAGGACAATTGTCTCAATTGTCCCGCGTCTTCGTCGCTATGTTTTGCGCGGGGGACAATTGGGACAATTGTCCTACTCTGGTTCTATCCGGGGGACAATTGGGACAATTGTCCTACTCTGGTTTTACTGGATTCGGATCAGGCGGCTGCCGGTTCGGACGATGAAACCGTCGGGCAGCGGTGCGAAGCCGTATTGGATTTCCGCGCCGAAGTTTCCTCGGCCGTCGTCGCCCGATTCGTTTTCGTACAGCTTGTTTTCGGCGACCAGTTTGAATTCCGGCCCGACCGCGATCACCGCCGTGATGCCGTCCTTGCCGAAGATGTAAACGTGTTCGCCGATCCCGATCGGCGTGGCCCAATTGCTCTCGGGCAATCGTTCGTTGTACACCGTGTGGCCGGTTTCCATGTCGATGCAATAGATGACACCGGCGCGGTTGGTGTAGTACGCATGGCCTCGATAAACAATCGGCGAACCGAAGCTGCTGGTCGCCGACGTGTTCCGCCAAACGACTTCGGGCTTGTACCCGTCCGCCGTCTCGCTGACTCGCATCAACAAGTTCGACTCTTTTGCACCTTCGGCATTTTCGCCGTTGCGGCCTGGCGAGGCACCGACCAAAAATTGCCCGTTGCCCGCCGGAATCGGGGACGCGACCGTGTTGCCCCCGACTTCGTCGTACGTCCACAACAGTTTGCCATCTTCGATGTCGTAACCATCAATTGAACCGGAGGACGAAACGACCAAGTGAAAAGAATCGTCGACCGGAATTAACATCGGCGAGGACCAGGAAATCCGCGGCGTTCGATCGGTCTTCCAGATCGTTTCGCCGGTCGACTTGTCGATCGCAGCGACGTACGCCGGCCCGTCGTTGTCGGCCAGCACGAACAGTCGATCGGCGGTTTGCGCCAGCGATCCGCCCAGCCCGAATTGGCCGACGTACTTTCCGTAGTCGGCGATCAAGTCGCGTTCCCATCGGACGTCGCCGCTGGGCGAAAGCGCGATCAGGTTTCCGCTCTCAAAGAACGCGTAGACTCCATCGGCATCGGCCGCCGGCGAGGGTGCGGTGCGACTGGTGTAGTAATCGTTTTTGACTTCCAGCGAACTGACGAACGTCTTCTGCCATTTTTCTTTGCCGTCGGCAAGCGAGTAGCACGCGACGAGGTTCGATTGCTTCATCGGCCCGTCGACGGCGGTGATGTAAACGTCGTCGCCGATGATGACGGGTGACGATTGACCGTGCCCCGGCGTGGCGGTCGACCACGCGACGTTGTTGTCGGGCGACCAGTTTGTCGGCGGATCGAAGTCGACGACGGAATCGCGATCGGTGCCGCCCAGGAAACTGGGCCAATCGGCGTGGGTCGTGGTAATGGGGAGGGTGCAGAGTGCGATGAAGATGAAACGCAGAGTCATGGTGAAATCCAAACGAGTGATCGGCCGCTGGCCCGTAGCCCTGACACTGGCCCGTAGCCCTGACACGCCGTGGCAGGGCCGAACCGCAACGCGGTTCAATGGCAATGCAATGCTCCGCCAGGGCCTGGCGAACCTACGAATTGTGCGTGGCACTACCCCAAATGTAACGCCGCGCGGGCCAGTTGCAGCCAGCTGGTGCCCGCTTTGTCCTGGTCCATGTTGTACGCCTTGGTCGGGATGTAGGCCTTGGCGTGGTCGACGATGCGGATCGGGATTTGCGTCTTTTTCTCCAGTTGTTCGATCCGGCGACGGTTGGTGTAGTGCAGCACGATGAAGCGGTCGTTGGTGGTGATTGCGGCGATTTGCCACGCCGCAGCGTCCAATCGCAAGTCCGCCAGTTCCAACATTCGTACCGCCGGCGGCGGCAATTCGCCGAACCGATCCTCCAGCTCGTCGCGGATCGCATCGATTTCCGTCGCGTCGTTGATCTTTGCGATCCGCCGATACAGGTCGATCTTGTGACGCAGATCCGGCACGTAGCCGTCCGGCAAGTACGCTTCGACCGGCAAGTCGATGTCGACGTCGGCGGATAGTTTCGGCGGCAACTTTTGCATCGCTCGCACCGCGTCTTCCAGCAACTGGCAATACAGTTCATACCCGACCGTCGCGATGTGACCGGATTGTTGTTGGCCCAGCAAGTTACCGGCACCGCGAATTTCTAAGTCGCGCATCGAGATCGCAAAGCCCGCGCCCATCTGGCTGAACTCCTCGATCGCCCGCAGACGCTTGGATGCTTCCGGCGAAAGATGCTTGTGCTGAGCGACCAACAAGTAACAGTACGCTTGATGCTTGTACCGACCGACTCGGCCGCGCAGCTGGTGCAGTTCGCTAAGTCCGTATCGATCGCCGTCGTCGATGAAGATCGTGTTCGCGTTGGGAATGTCCAAGCCGCTTTCGACGATCGTGGTCGCGACCAACATGTCGAACTTGTGCTCGATGAAGTCGACCATCACCTGTTCCAACTCGCCCTCGTTCATCTGGCCGTGGCCCATGCCGATGCGAACTTCGGGAACGATCGATTTCAACTTTTCGATCAACTGCGGCATGTCACCGATGCGGTTGTGGACAAAGAAGATTTGTCCGCCGCGGTTGAGTTCGCGAATGATGGCGGTGCGAATCAAGTTGTCGTCCCAGCGAACGACGTTGGTTTCGATGCTGCGTCGTTCGGCCGGCGGCGTTTCCAAATTGCTGATGTCACGCACACCGACCAACGCCATGTGCAGCGTTCGCGGAATCGGCGTCGCCGAAAGCGTCAACACGTCGACGTTGCTGTGCAGCGATTTCAGACGTTCTTTGACCGCGACGCCAAAGCGTTGTTCTTCGTCGACGACGACCAAGCCGAGGCTGCTGAAGTCGACGTCTTTGCTGGCCAATCGGTGCGTGCCGACGACGATGTCGACCTTGCCGGACTTCAATCCTTGCACCGTCTTTCGTTGTTCGGACTTGGTGGCGAAGCGAGACAGCTTTCCGATCTCGACGGGAAACTCCGCCATGCGTTCGCGGAAGTTGTGATAGTGCTGTTCGGCCAGCACGGTCGTCGGAACCAGCACCGCGACTTGATGACCGCTGGTGACGGCCTTGAACGCGGCCCGCATCGCGACCTCGGTCTTGCCGTAACCGACATCGCCGCAGATCAATCGATCCATCGGCCGCGTCGATTCCATGTCCAGCTTGAGCGCATCGATCGCGGTCAATTGATCGGGCGTTTCCATGTACGGAAAACTGGCGTCGAATTGGCGTTGCCATTCGTTGTCCAGGTCGAACGAGATGCCCTGGCGAGTGGTCCGCTGGGCCTGCATTTCCAGCAGTTCGCCGGCCATGTCGGTGACCGCGGACTCGGCCGCCTTGCGTTGGTTCTTCCAGGCTTGGCCGCCGATCTTGGCCAGCTTGGGTTGCCGCGTCGTGCCGCCGACGTAGCGCTGGATCAGACCGATCCGCGAAGCCGGCACGTAGATCTTGCTGCCCTCGTCGAACTCGATCGTCAAGTGTTCTAAGTGCTGGCCGTTCTTGTCGATCGACTTCAGCCCGCGATACAGCCCGATGCCATAGGAAAGGTGAACGACTAGGTCGCCCGGTTCCAACTGCATCAAGCTGTTGATCGGCTTGCCGCGTGAACGCGAACGGCCGCGTCGAACGGGCGAGCGATGAAACAGTTCCGCGCCGGTCAGCACCAGCACTTCGGCGGCCGTCAAACGGAACCCGCCTGACAGTTCGGCGACGACCAAGTGCAAGCGTCCTTGCTGGGTCGCCGACGTATCGTGCAACAATTCGGTCAAGCGTTCGCCATCGGCGGGCGTGTCGCCGACCAAGATGACTTCGTGATTGGCCGCGACCGTGTCGAGCTTCTTTTTTGTTTCGTCCAGCGAGCTGGCAAACGCATCGACGGTGCTGGTGTGAAGGTCGACGATGTCCTTCGCTTTTCCTTCGGCCAGCGTCGTTGCCGTCACGACGGTGTGCCCGGCAAGCGATCGCATCACTTCGTCATAGTCGACAAGGTTTGCCGAATGACTCGTTCGGCGGATCAGATCCTCGGCCGTCTTTTTTGTCTCTTGCGGATCGACGACGATGACCAGCGTGTCGGCCGGCAAGTAATCCGCGATCGGGCCGAATCCTTGATGGTCTTCGTCGCTGGCGACGCGATCCTGGGGCGTGACGCCGACGGCCGCGATTTCGACATGCTTCAGCGATTCGATGCTGCGTTGGCTGCCCGGATCGAAACGGCGGATCGATTCGATCTCGTCGCCGAACCATTCGATGCGAACCGGTTGCGGTTGGTCGGCCGAATAGATGTCCAGCAGTCCGCCCCGCGTCGCGAACTCACCCGGCAGCTGCACCGCCGTCGTCGCCGCGAACCCCGCCTCGGCCAACCAACGCCGGATGTCTTCGGGATCGACTTCGTCGCCGACCGCGATCCGCCGCGTCGAATCGCGAAGCTTCTGCGGCGTCGGTACCAACTGCATCGCGCCGCCAATGAACGCGGTGACCAGCAGCGGTCGATCGGGATCTTCGCCTCGCTGCATCAGTTGTTGCAGCACCTGCAACCGGTCGGCGTAGTCGTCGTCGCGGATCGAGGACGCGGAAACTTCGGCGGACGAAAGCGGCAGCGAAACGGTGTCGGCCAGTCCGAACGCGATCGCATCGCCGGCCACGATGTCGGCATCGGCGGCCTGGGGCAGCAGCATCAGCACGTGCCGGTGATGCTGGGCGACGGCGGCGGCGAAGACGCCTCGAAGAGCCCCCCAAACGCCGGAAAAAGCAAGCGTTTTGCCGGGTCCGTGCTTGGCCAGACGCGCGCCGATGCCGGCCGCCTGGTCCATCAACCGGGGGACTTCGTTTAGCTTATGAGCGGTGGTGGCTTTGGGTTTTGCCAAGGCGTTGCCGGGGGTGGGTTTGCTGAAGATTAACGCTGTCAGCCAAAACGGACCAGCTGACGCGATCAATTGGCACTCTAAATGTCCGGCGAGGGCTCGGTTCACCCGTCGACGTTTTCGTTATGCTGCGACCGAACCGGCCGCGAGACGTCGCTTGATTTCCGAAACGCTTCGATAGAGAACAAAACTTGAAACGCACGACCACCGCCGCCGTGATCGGCACCGGATTCATCGGACCGGTTCACATCGAAGCACTCCGCCGCGCGGGCGTACCCGTCGCGGGCGTGCTTGGTTCGTCGGCGGCAAAGTCCATCGCCGCCGCCGAGACGTTGGGCCTGCCACGCGGATACGCCAGCCTCGACGAACTGTTGGCCGACGACACCGTCGATGTCGTTCACATCACGACGCCCAATCAATTCCATTTCGACCAAGCGTCTGCCGCATTACGTGCCGGCAAGCATGTGCTGTGCGAAAAACCGCTGGCGATGAATTCAAACGAATCGCGTCAGTTGGTCGAACTGGCTGAAGAGACGAAACGGTTTGCCGGTGTCGCTTACAACATTCGCTTTTATCCGCTGTGCCATCACGCCGCCGCGATGGTCGCCGACGGATCGCTGGGGAACGTGCATCACGTCAGCGGTTCCTATGTGCAAGATTGGTTGCTGAAAGAAACGGACTTCAATTGGCGAGTGTCCGCGACCGAGGGCGGCGAACTGCGCGCGGTCGCCGACATCGGAACTCACTGGTTGGACCTGGTGCAATTCATCACCGGCCAGAAAGTCGTTTCCGTCTGCGCGGACTTGCAAACGGTTTACGCGAAGCGTCGAAAGCCAATCGGACAAGTCCAAACGTTCTCGGGCGACCAAGCCGAAGTGGCGACCGAAACGATTGAAGTCGATACCGAAGACGCGGGCTTTTTGCTGCTGCGTTTTGAAAACGACGCGCGAGGAACACTGAATGTTTCGCAGACGACCGCGGGCCGAAAGAACGCGTTGAAGTTCGAGATCGCGGGTGCGAAGCAGGCCATCGCTTTCGACAGCGAACAACCCAACTCGCTTTGGATCGGGCACCGCGACCAGCCCAATCAAACGCTGGTCCGTGACCCGAGTCTGATGCAACCGTCGGCCGCGAACATTGCGAACTATCCCGGCGGTCACGCCGAAGGATTCCCCGACACTTTCAAGCAGCTGTTCAGAACGTTTTACGATTGCATCAAAACCGGTGACGTGCCGGCGGACGCACCGTATCCGACGTTCCAGGATGGTCACCGCGAGATCTTGCTTTGTGAAGCGATCCTGCGAAGCCATCGCGAGCGGACTTGGATCGACATACCCAACGACCACTAAGTGGCGTAAGCTTTCAGCTTGCGATCGAAAACTCTATTTCCTTCCCGTCAGCGATCGCGAAGAACGCAAGCGGGAAGCTTACGCCACTTGTTGTTCGCTTGAACGTTTTTACGATACGCCTCCCTTTTTATTAGACAGAGCTTCGCCATGACCGACTACACGTACCACGACCTTTCCAAGATGATCGACCACTCGTTGCTGAACCCAACAATGACGATCACCGACTTCGAAACCGGCATCGACTTGGCGATCGCGTACGAAGCGGCCAGCGTTTGCATCATGCCCTACTATCTGAAGCGTTGTGCCGAAAAACTGAAAGGCACCGGCGTCAAAGCGTCAACCGTGATCGGCTTTCCCCACGGCGGAAACACCACCGAAATCAAGAAAGCGGAAGCCGAGCGCGCGATCGCGGACGGCTGCGAAGAACTGGACATGGTCGTCAACATCTCCAGCGCCCTGTCGGGCGATTGGGACTACGTCACCAAGGACATCGCCGCAGTCATCGAAGTCGCTCACGCGTCGGGCCAAAAGGTGAAGGTGATCTTCGAGAACTGTTACTTGAACGAAACGCAAAAAATCAAGCTTTGCGAAATTTGCACGTCGCTGAACGCCGACTGGGTCAAGACGTCGACGGGCTACGGCACCGGTGGCGCGACGCACGAGGACTTGAAGCTGATGCGAAAGCACGCCGGCGAAAAAGTGCAGGTCAAAGCGGCCGGCGGCGTCCGCGATTTGGAAGGACTGCTCGGCGTCCGCGCACTCGGTGTCAGCCGCTGCGGTGCCAGCCGCACCGCGGACATCCTCGACAAGGCTCGACAGGAGTTGGGCATGGCGGCGATCGAAGTCAAAGCCACCGGCGGATCGAAGTCCAGCTACTAACCTTGCGATTGGTTTGGCGACAGAATGGTCAAAATTTCTTTCGCCACCTCGTCGATCGATTTGCCGGTCGTGTCGATGCGGTGATCGGCCGACGATTCGTACAGCGGCCTTCGCTCGGACATCAGCGTTTCGATTTCGTCGGCTTGCGATAACTTCGTCAGCGCCGGACGTCGCTCGGCGGTGGTCGAATCCGACAGCACTCGGGTGCAAATCGTCTCGGCGGTCGCGTCCAACCAAACGCAGCGGCCGGTTGCCGCGATCACGCCACGGTTTTCTTCTCGCAAGATCGCACCGCCGCCCAGCGAGATGATCGCCGGCTTTTCGCGGCTGACCCGATGCAGTGCCGCGGTCTCTTGGTCGCGAAAGTACGTTTCGCCCTCGACCGAAAAGATTTTTCGGATCGACTTGCCGACCACGCGTTCAATCTCGTCGTCCAGATCGATCGGTCGCACCGCCCAGGCCGCTGCCAGGCGAGCGCCGACGGAAGTCTTTCCCGTGCCGCGAAATCCGGTCAAATAAAGGTGACGCGAAAGTACCATGAAAACGCCCCCGAACGAAAAAGAAAACGGTTTTCATCACGATGACGACTTCGACCGAAAGCGACAACCGACGAAGCGATCGAATTTCGCACCTTCGTCGTTCGCGTCATCGTCGGTTCGCGGTCGCTGCGGTGGTCGTTTCGCTGTTGCCGTTCGTGCTGATCGAAATCGTCGTCCGCGCCGTCTGGACGCCACCCTCGTCGGTCGACCTGACGCCGACGCGGCAAGGCGACTTGTTCGTCCGCGATGGCGACCGCTTTCGCATCGATTCCGAACGGTTGAACTTCTTCTGTCCGGCCTCGTTCGCCGCTGAAAAGCCGAACCGCACGCGGCGAATCTTTGTGCTGGGCGGATCGACGACCCAGGGCCGTCCGTTTGCCACCGAGACCGCGTTTTCGACTTGGCTCGGCTTGCGGCTAAATCATGCCGGCGACGATCATGATTACGAAATCGTCAACGTCGGCGGCGTTTCCTATGCCAGCTATCGCGTGTCAAAAATCTTGGACGAAGTGCTTCGTCACGACGCCGACGCGATCGTTCTGTACACCGGCCACAACGAGTTCTTGGAAGATCGAACGTACGCGAGGGCGAAGCAGGAAACGTGGTTCGGAAGAACGGTCGCGGAAGTCGCGACGCGTTGGAAGACGGCGCAGTTTCTTCGCACTCGTTTGATCGATCAAGAAGTCGTCACGTTTTCCGCGGAAGTCGACACGATTTTGGATCATCCCGATGGTCTGGATGCGTACGTGCCCGACGATGCTTGGCGAACACGGATCGAATTTGAATTCGCACAGACGCTTGACCGGATGATCGACGCGGCAAAAAAGGCGAGCGTGCCGATGATCGTCTGCACGCCGGCCAGCGACATCGTTGCCACGCCGCCGTTCAAATCCGCACTGTTACCAAACGATGCACCGGAGCCGGCGAAGCTGTACGCGATCGGCCGAACGAAATGGGATCGAGGCGATTCATCAGGAGCAAAAGAATTGCTCGTCCAGGCACGAGACACCGACGTGTGCCCGCTTCGTGCGACGACGCCGATCATCGACGCGGTGAAGTCCGCCGAAGGGATCGTCGTTGACATCGAATCGGTGCTGGATGAACAAAACTCGCGTGGCCAGCGAATCGCGGACGGCGTGGCGGACCCAAAATTCTTTGCCGATCACGTTCATCCGACGATCGCCGGTCACCAATGCATCGCATCCGCGATCGCAAAGCGGTTCGGCGAACTCGGCTGGTACGTCGAAAGCGAGGCCGCCGAAGCCGCGTACTTGCTGGCCGCGAAGTCGCACCTGGAAAGCCTGGACGAAACGTACTACGCCCGCGGCGAACAACGGCTTGCGGGGCTGAAACGTTGGGCGGCCGGCCGAGCCGCGACTCCGCTGGCTGATGATGACGTGCCAGAATAGGGCCATTGGCCCAGTGGTCCCGCGGGCAAGGTGACCTGGGCATGGACGAAGACGCGGCGGATGAAGTTGCGAAAGAGAACCTAGTGGCGGAGTTTGCCTGATGTAGGTCCGCCACGCCGTGGCGGAGCACTACGTTGCTTCCGAACAGCTTTGCTGTTCGGCCCCGCCACGGCGTGTCGGGGCTACGATTCGCCACGGCTCTAGCCGGGCGACGCGTTTACACATCGGTGGTCGATTTCACCGGCGCGGTGCGGAAGTGCGGCTTGGGCACGCCGTGCATATTCTTGTCGACGCCGTCCAAGTCGCCCAAGTATTCCTCCCGGACTTTGGGGTGCTGTTTGACTTCCTCCGGCGTGCCATCGATCAACACTTGGCCTTGGTAGATGACATAGCAGCGATCGACGGTGCCGAGGATTTCGCGAGCGGCGTGGTCGGTGATTAGCACGCTGATGCCGGACCGGCGAAGTTGCAAGATCACTTCTTGAATCGATTGGACCGTGACCGGGTCGATGCCCGCGAACGGTTCGTCCAGCATCACGATCTTGGGGTCCGACACAAGACATCGTGCGATCTCCAGTCGTCGCCGTTCACCGCCCGACAACCCGCCGGCCTTGGACTTGCGGATGTGAGTGATGTTGAATTCTTCCAACAGCTCGTCGGTACGTTCGCGTCGCGTCTTGCGATCAACGCCCAGCAGTTCCAACAGCGACGAGATGTTCTGCTCGACGGTCAGCTTTTTGAACACGCTTGGTTCTTGCGGCAGATAGCCCATGTGTCCATCGCGGGCGCGGCGGAACATCGGCCAATTGGTGACATCGACGCCGTCCAAGTAGACGCGGCCGCGATCGGGTTCGACCATGCCGCAGATCATGCGAAAGCTGGTCGACTTGCCCGCGCCGTTTGGTCCCAGCAGTCCGACGATCTCGGCCGGACCGACGTGCAGGTTCACGCCGTCAACCACGCGGCGACGGCCGTACGTTTTTTGAAGCTCGAAGGCTTCCAAGATCCAAGGGTTCGGTTCGGTCATCGGGGTTCCATCCGTGGTTGTGCTCTTTCGTAGCTCCGACACGCCGTGGCGGGGCCGAACAGCTTTGCTGTTCGATCGAATTCAATGCAATGCTCCGCCACGGCGTGGCGGACCTACGATCTACCGGATCAATTTCATCCGTTTAAAGTTTGGTGTGAACGGGATCGGTTCGTTCCACGAGTGAGGCCAGAAGACGACCAGGGCTTTGCCGACCAGCAGGTCGCGCGGCACATAGCTGTCGTCCGACCATCGCCATGCGTCCTGGTTAACGCCGCGGGGCAGCGGGAATTGATCTTTTGTCCCGGCCCAGCAGCGTGCGTCCAGGCTCTCGGGGCTGTTGTCGCCCATCGGAAAAAACTGGTCCTCGTTCAGCGTGAATGAGACGCTTCGTCGCGTTTCCCAGCCCACGAATTGGCTCCACATTTCCGGCGCTCCGAACACGTCCTGGATCTCGCGATCGGTGACGTTGCCGCCCGCGATGCGAAACAACTCGCCCATGTCGTAATCGGTGATCTTGCCGAAGCTGCTGTTCTTGGTCGCGATGTAATACTGGTCGCGCCAAAGCTGCATCCGCGTGACCGTGGCGTTTCCGCCGGTGATCGCGATGGCCGCCGGAGCGGCGTCGAGCGGATGTTCGGGCAACCACTGCGGATGATCCATCTGGCGGCTTCGATAATCGCGGGCATCGAAGGTCGTCGCGGAATCGAATTCGACAAGTTCGTCGTCGACCCAAAGCACGATCGCGTCGTCGCAATTGCTGATTCGGATCGAATGTTTCTGGCCCGCCAAGACGCCTGTCATTGCGGTCGGGTTCAGCTTGCCGTCGGTGAACGGTCGGTCTTCAAAGTCGGCGATCGTCAGCGTGGCTTTGCCGCTGGTCAAATCGATCCGGCATTGGTACTTGACGCCGGCTTCGACGATTTCAAGCAGCGCTTCCTTGGTGCCCGCGGTCGTTTCGAGGTCCGTTTCCAGGATCAAGTCGCCGACCCAGTGCATGCCATCGCGACCGAGTTCTTGGCGTCCGCTGTCCTGGCCACCCCAAATCGCGATGCCGCGAAACTGCTCGGGGCCTTCGCCGGATTTGTAATTCGGGTTGTAGGGACCGCCGTCACCAACAATTGCGTCACCAATGATTGCACCGGAGATTCCGCGATCGACCGAAGGGCGTAGATCGAAGACGTAACCGGCCGGGACGTGGATGTACGAATCGTAGGTGTAGAAGTCCGTGATGGCCCGCGAAGCGTACGGATCGACATCGGCCAACGATTCGCCGGCGGCAGCTTGGGCCCACTGGTCGTCGGTGGGAAAGTGGTGGAAGTAACGCATCCACTGAGGCGTGTCGCCGGTCGTCACGGTCGCGACCATTCCGTCGGCGTTGCGATCGACCTTCCACGAATCCGTCGGCGGCGACTCGGCACCCTCGGCCCACGGTTGCCAGCGAGCGGGATAGCGGGCGGCGATCAACGATTCGGCTTGAAAATCGGTGTCGTAAACGACGTGGCTCATCGCCATCAGCGTCGACGGCGGCTTGCGCAGGATCATCGGCGTTTCGTCCGACCCGGTCGGCGCGGCGTAGACGTCGCCGTGCGAAAGCGTCAGCGTTTCGTTGGGCAGACCGACCAGCCGCTTGATGTAGTTTTGTTTTGGGTTGCCCGGAAACTTGAACACGATCACGTCCCAGCGATCGGGATCGCCCAGCATGTAAGAGAACTTGCTGACCAGAATTCGGTCGCCGTTGAACGACGCGTGGTTGCCGTCCTCTTTTAAGTCCAACGAATTGACGTGGCGACAATTCGGACAGATGCCGCCGACGACGACCAATTGGGCGCTCGGCCCGGACCGTTCGCGGCTGGCCCCGACCTGGAACGAGTGCGAACAGCGATCGCAAACCAGATCCTTATGCACGCCCATCAGCGCCGGGGCCATCGATCCGGTCGGGATCACGAACGCTTCGGCCAGAAAGGCGCGAAAAAGCAGCGCCAAAATGAACGCGACGACGAACGCTTCAACGGTTTCGCGGCCCATCGCGACGCGGAATTTCTCGGTGCGTTTCTCGACCGGCGTCCGCGTGTCGCCCGGCGGGATGTCCTTGTCGGCGACCTGGGCGGCAGCGTCGGCGGCCTCGCGAGCGATACGTTGAGCGGCTTTGCTGCGGGCCATGGGGGAGGCGTCAGGGGTCAGGCGTCAGGAAACAGGGGTCAGGAAACGGGAATCCGGTTTTTCTAGTGCTCGAATCGTAGCCGTTTTGCTGGGAATACGGAACTTCGGTTTGGGCAGGTCGATCTTGGCGATCTTGGCCCCGAAAGCCGCCGGAGAAAGCCGCCGGACGCGGGCGAAGATCCTTACACTGGGATCCTTACACTGGAATCCTCACACGTTGGCGTTTTCGTCCGCATCCTTTTGGAAACACAATCCATGCGACTATTTTTGAATCTGTTATTGGCGTCCATCGCCGTGACCGCGTCCGCTCAAACGGGCGTCCCTAGCTCCGCGAGCACCCGGATTGCTCCCGTAGGACCGATCGAGACGCTGAAGTCGGGGCTGCAATTTGTCGAAGGCCCGGCCTGGGACCCGCGTGGGTTCTTGTACTTCACCAACATTCCGGCAAACGAAATTCACCGCGTCGATGCCGACGGGAACGTTTCGCTGTTCACCGACGAATCGAACAAGAGCAACGGCTTGATGGTGTCCGCCGACGGACGGCTGCTGGGATGTCAAATGAACGGCCGAGTCGTGTCGTATGACGTCGAAACGGGCGACGTGACTGTGATCGCGGACAAGTTTGACGGCAAGCGGTTCAACGCCCCCAACGATTTGGTGATCGATAAGTCCGGCGGCATTTACTTTACCGATCCGCACTACAACGCTCCCAACCCGTGGCCGCAAGGCGAGCGAGCGGTCTATTACATCGCCGCCGATAAAACGGTGACTCGCGTGACCGGCGAACTGCCCGCGCCCAACGGCATCGCGCTGTCGCCCGACGGAACGAAGCTGTACGTCGCCCCCAGCGAGAGCTCGTCGATGATGGTTTACGACGTCGTTGGTGTGGGCAAGATCGCAAACGGGCGAGTGTTCTGTGAATTGACGCAGCCTGAGGGCAAGTCCAACACCGGCGGCGACGGCATGACCGTCGATGTCGAAGGAAATCTGTACTTCACGACCAACCTGGGCGTCGAAATTTTTTCGCCCCGAGGCGAATCGATCGGGCTGGTAAGATTTCCCGAACAGCCCGCCAACGTGACGCTTAGCGGGCCCGATCGCAAGACGATGATCGCGACCGCGCGGACGAGCGTCTACGCGGTGGAAATGCCGATCGCCGGCTTGGCACCGAACTGAAAACTCGGCTTCAATTCTTCGCTTTCTTTTGCCGCGAGAGGATGCCCTGCAGCTTTTTCTTTTCGGCTTCCAGCGCCGGCTGCGAGACTTCCGCGGGCGTCAGCGTGGCGTGATCGATCGATTCCGATTCGGGGATCGATCGCATTTGGATGTCGCGGTACCAAACCGGATCGTTGTGATCTTGCAACGACAAGTTTGCGCCGCGGCCGTCCGGCTGACCACCTCGCTTGCGAAGCATGTCGACTTGATCGGCCCACTGCGGATCGGTGTAGTCGAAGTCGACGACTTTGGTGCCATTGATCCAGTGCTGGATCACGGACCCTTTGCACACCACGCGGCCCTGGTTCCACTGGCCGACGGGCTTGGTCAGGTCGGCCGACGGGGGCATGCAGAAGTACAACGAAGCGGCACTGGTCCGCGGGTTCTTGCCGTCGACGTGTTTGTCGTTGTCCAACACTTGGTATTCCATCTGGCCGGGCCGATAGTAGACGCCGCTGTTGCTGCCCGCGGCGACTTTCCACTCGAACGTCAGCTCAAAATCGTCGGGCACCTTGGCCGCCGTGTAGACCAGCGATCCGCCGCCGCCGGTGCGAGTGATGACGCCATCGATGACTTCCCAGTTGCCGCTGTGCTGCCAACCGTCCAAGTCTTCGCCGCTGAAGATCGGCGTTAGCTTTGCACCAATGCCGTCGTCGGCCGACGCAGTGGATTGGAACAGCAAAACAGAAGCGTGGAACAACAAGACGGAAGCGGCGACGTGGACCAACAGCATGAAAGATCGCATCGTGGATTCCCAATCAGAGGAAGGCGGGGTGGAAAAGCGGGCGGCCAAGCATCATAAACGAAGCCGTGGCCGGACTTGTTAGATGCGGAAGAAAAACGGGAGATTTGCAACCGATGAATGGTCACTGGATCGATGCGGCGGCGGCGGAATCGCTAGCCGACGGACAAGCGATCGAGGTCTTGATCGAGGGCACCGTCGTGGCGATCTTTCGGCACCAAGGACAGCTTTTTGGGCTCGATGGCATGTGCGCCCATCAAGGCGGCCCGATCGCAAAAGGCCACGTCGAGAACGGCTGCGTGACGTGTCCCTGGCACGGCTGGCAATACGAATTGACCAGCGGCATCCAGACGATGAACCGGCAACCGCTGATGCAGACGTACGGGGTTCGCGAGCGAGACGGCCGGATCGAAGTGCGTGCGATCAGCGCCGATGCTTAGCCGAACAGTTCGGCCTTCAAATTTCCCGCCACCGTCGTCTCGCCCCATCGCGCCGCCAACATCACGCTGTTGATGCCCGAACCGATGCCGCACATCGCGACTTTGTCTTGCCGCGACAGGTGACCGGCGACCGACGCGGCGGCCAACGTCAGTGGCAACGCGACCGAGCCCGTGTTGCCCAGCCGATCGAACGTCATCGTGTCCCGATCGACGGAAAGCCCCATCGCCGCCAGCATCGCCGTGCGGTGACGACCGCCGACTTGGTGGCAAATGCTGCGGTCGACCTGGTCGCGATTCCAACCGGTCTCGGCGAGCAACATCTCCATCGCGTCGACGCCCGTCGCGATGCCCTGCGCCATCAGCGCCTCCGAATCGGTGTCCATCAGCGGGGCCATATCCGCGCCCGCGGAATCCTGGTCGCTGCGACACAGATCGTGGTACTGGGTCCGTGAATTCGCGATCGCCGCATCGATCGTCGTGCCCGATCGCGACAGCCGGCGATGACACAGCAGCCACGCGCAAGAACCCGAACCGATCGTCAGCGACGCAAACGCCGGCTTGACCGATTGGCGAGTGATCGACGGATCGCCGTTGAGCGTCGCGATCGTTTGTTCCATCAGCGGACGGCTGTTTTCGGTGCCCACGACAATGCCCGCTTGGATCGCGCCGGACTGGATCATCATCGCGATTTGAACCGCTCCGTTGATGATGCCAAGGCAAGCGTTTGAGACGTCGTAGATCCAGCACGCCCCCGGCAAGCCGACGCCGTCGTGAACCCGCGACGCGGTTGCGGGCTCTAAGAAGTCACGGCAAACGCTGGCGTGAATCAGGCAACCGATCTGTTCGCGTTTGATTTCGCTGGCATCGATGGCCGCCGACGCGCTGCGGATGCTCGGGCCGCTGGGCACCGTGCCTCTTTCCCAAACCCGCCGCTGGGCGATTCCCGACATCATTTCCAACCGGCCGAGAGGCAGTTTTAGACGATCGTAAATCGGTTGCAATTTGGACTCGATCGCATCGCTGGACCAAATTTCGGTGGGGATTTCGGCACCGATCGATTCCAGGCAAACGTCAGTAAATCGCACGGATCGTCCTAAGGCGTGAAGGGCATTGTCTTTGCAGCAAATATACCGTCGGCAACAGTGAACAAAAAGCGTACAGGAATGTGCGGTTTGATAGCAAACCACGGCATTGCTAGCACAACCGGTAGTGCTAGCGTCCCGCCTCGGGGGGAAGATATGGAGGCTGTTTGGTTGGTCGCAAATCGTTCGCTAACTTTCCCGCACCACACCGGCGAGGCCATGTCACCTCGCCGAACCAGCCCAGGACGCAAGGGAAAACAGCAACGAGCAAGCCAACGAATTGGCTCTCCACTGGCGATCGTATTCCTGGGCAAGACACCGAGCGATGGTGCCCTGGCGATCGGCCGACCGAGACCCTTCGACGGACTCGTTGTGATCGAATCCGCCGACCGACCGAGAGCAAGTATTGCTATCGGATGGTCCTGCGATCGAGCGTTTGAATTTGCGGCCAACATGGGCTGGTCGATGCGGGAAGATTCTGCATCACCCTTCCATTCGCTCGATTCGAAGAGGACCTTTCGGATGTCGAATAAGCCACTTATCGGAATGAACGCCGACTTCCGTTCCGCCGCTCGGAACATGCCGGCCTACAGTTACATCGCAGCCGGCTATTTCCAGTCGATCATTGCTGCCGACGGCATTCCGGTGGTGATTCCTCCCATGGATGACCCCGCGTCGATCGCCACCGTGCTCGATGCCTTGGACGGATTCTTGTTGATCGGCGGCGCCGATCTTGATCCTCGAAACGACGGCTTCATGTTGCACCCCAGCGTGCGACCGCTCGACCCCGTCCGCGAAACCAGCGACCGCCTGCTGATGGCCGACATCGCCGAACGCCGCATGCCGCTGCTGGGCATCGGAACCGGCATGCAATTGATGAACGTCCAACAGGGCGGAAATCTGTTCTTGCACATCAAAGAAGACTTGCCCACCGCCGTGCCCCACCACGACCCGCAAGATCCAAACCACCGCCACACCCTGGACGTGGTCAGCGATTCGCTGATCGGCCGCGTCTACGGCGACGGCGAAATCCGCGTCAGCAGCCGTCACCACATGGCCATCGACGAGGTCGCCCCTGGATTCCGCGTCACCGCGCGTTGCCCCGACGGTGTCATCGAAGCCATCGAATCTGAAATGATGGACTGGTTTGCCCTGGGCACCCAGTTCCACCCGGAGTGCGGTGCCGCGTCGGCACTGGACGTTCGCATCTTCGAGGAATTTGTCGTCGGAGTTCGCGAACGAGCCGCCCAAAACCTTCGATTGGTCGCCTAGGGAAACTGGTTTTGACAACGAATTGAGAGAGACATTTTTCCGCTGAGGAAGAATACGGTCACAGGGACGTGACTTCGCCGAGTTTTATGGGAAGACCTGGAAAGTAAGTGACGTCCACCGCGCACGGAATCAGCGCCTCGGTCCATGCAAGATGCAAACGACGGGTGACCCGCCACTGCTTTTCATTTCAAGGTCAACGATCACGGTCGATCACGATTCAAACGCATGATGCAAACGAATCATTCCGATAGAGCAAGGTAGCCAAAGTCAGGATGGACTTGAGGCCGGACGCGTAGCGAGTCGAAACGCGTCCGGCCTTTTTTATGCGCCGACGGAAGCGCCGGTAGCGACGCATTTCGACGGTCCGAATGCCGCAAAATCGACACCTAAGTTGGGCGGTAAATCAATGTCCGGTAATACCTTCCCGCTTGCGGGAGGGTCGGACGCCGTAGCGGCCGGGGAGGGCCTCACGGAAAACCCTCTCCTCGCTTAGGCTCGACTCTCCCAGAGGGAGAGTATTTGAAAATGCGGCACTTAACCTCCGCTCGATCCTAAATTGGCTCGACGACCGAGACGGCCTCGACCGACTCGACCGACTTGTCCGCCCTGTCCGGTACGCCGCGAATCTTTGCGTAGCCTGAAATCGCGACGATGATCGACGCCAGCAGAACCGTCAGCGTCAACCAACGTTTGCGGTTGGCGCGGATGCCGGCCAGCTTTTCGCTTCGGCCGACCAATGCGGCGGCGAAGAAGAAGACCACAAACGCCAGCAACATCTTGATGCCGATCAGCATGTGATACGGGCCGTCGCCTTTGTGCAACGGGATCGCGCGAGCGTAGTTGTAAAAGCCGCTGAGCAAGAACAGCAGCACGCCGCCGTGAACGAACCGTTTCCAGCGGCCAGTTATTGCTTGAGCCAGCACCGTGTGCGACTGCTCGGACAACAGCTTGGCCGACGGCATCAGCACCAGCAGCGTGAAGACGCTGCCGCCGACCAACGCGATCGCGGTGGAAATGTGAGTGATCCGCGAAACGACATCGATCCAAAACATGGTTGATCCTTTCCTGAAGAAACCGCCACGGACGGCCGCGACCGATCATGAAGCGATCCATTGCAACACGCGATGGGCCAAAGCCCAATCATGCCCAAACCAGTCGCATCCCGCTACAGCCAAGACACCTTTCCGCGTTCGTCCAGGCATCCCCCCCTTTGCCAGCGGCTCCGCCCGCAGGAAGTTCTCGCGGGCGGAGCCGCAAGCCTACGACGGTACCGGTTTCAGAAACGCTTATCAAAACCCCGATTTTTCCTTCACCAAAACTTCTCGATTGACGATTGAGTGGTCCGATGTATATTTAAGAAGTCGGATTTCACTGCGATAAGCGGCTTCTAGTCGCGAAATACTCGCCCCTAAAAAATTTTGGGCGGCTCTGAAACCGGTTTCGCCGATCGCCGACGCCACTCGAGTCACCGTTGCTTCTGTTTTGCCTGCCATGATCCAACCCAATCTTTCGCCGCCCAATCGAGTCACGATTGACGACATCGCCCGACGGGCCAAGGTGTCCAAGGCGACCGTTTCGCGAGTGCTGAACAACAGCGCCGCGGTGACCGAGTCCAAGCGGACGGCGGTGCTGCAGGCGATGGGCCAGATGGATTTCCAGCCCAGCATCCTGGCACGCGGACTGGCCGGCGGCCGTTCGATGACGATCGGGATACTGACTCAGAATTTCGGCACCTCGGCCTACGACGCGATCATCCGCGGCATCATCCGAGGCCTCGATGCGACCGGGTACTCGCCAATCTTTGTCGACGGAAAGTTCGACAAGAAAACCGAATCCCAAGTCATCCAGACGCTGCTCGGCCGAAAGGTCGACGGCTTGATCCTGGTCGGTGGCGATCTGCCGGTTGAGCAACTGCGTGACTTGCACTTTCAAATCCCGACGGTCGTGGTCGCTCGCCAAGTATCCGATTCGGTTGGCCCTTGCATCTTTGTCGACAACCGCCAAATCGGATACATCGCGACCAAGCACTTGATCGATTCGGGGCACCGCCGGATCGGCCACGTCCACGGCATCGAAACGCACGAGGACGCGATCCATCGGTTCCAGGGTTATTGCCAGGCGCTCGCCGAGGCAGGCCTGCCGGTCGATCCTGACTTAGTTTTCCCCGGTAACTTTTACGGACAAAGCGGCGTCTTAGCGGTCGAGTCCTGGCTGATGCGTGGCATCCCGTTCACGGCCGTCTTTGCGGCCAACGACTTGTGCGCGATGGGCGTTCGGTTGGCGCTTTACAGGCGGAACATCCGTGTGCCCGACGAAGTCTCTTTGATCGGCGTGGACGACAAGCTGGAATCGGCTTTGATGACGCCGCCGCTGACCACGATCCGTCAACCGTCCGAAGAGATGGGCGAGGCGTCGGCCGAAGCGATCTTAAAACTGATTCAAAACAAACCCTCCGAAGCGAAATCGTTCACCGGTCAACTGCAACTGCGAGAGTCCGTTGCGATGTACCGGTAGGAACGCTTCAGCGGCTTCAATTGGAAGTCTGCGATCGGGTTTCCAACGTCACTTGTCAGTCACTTCACAACTTAAGGCGATTAATCATGCGATCTGTTCCATTTGCCATTCTAGGCCTTTCTTTAGTTTTCTTTTGCGTTGGTTGCGGCGATTCGAATGGGGTTTCGGTTCCCGACGCGACGGCTCCTGCGCCGGCCACCTTCGAGATGACGCCGGAGCAGCAAAAGGCGATCGAAGCCGAAATGGGTAAATAACTGGCCTATGTCCCTGAAACCAAACAAACGCGTGGGTTTCAGGTCGGTTGAACTACTGTTCTCACGCATTCGTTATTTCTTTTCTATACTTCAAGGTGTGTCAGTATGTTAAGTAGACAAAAAACTTCGGGCTTTACGCTCGTCGAATTACTAGTGGTGATTGCCATCATTGGTGTGTTGGTCGGGCTGTTGTTGCCGGCCGTTCAGGCGGCACGCGAAGCCGCTCGCCGCATGAGTTGCAGCAACAACATCAAGCAAGTCGGCTTGGCCATGCACAACTACCATTCCGCGTTTAAGCAATTGCCGCTTCATGGTTCGGGCACTGGCTTTGACAATGCGACGATGAATTGGTTTGACGACACCGTTCGAACTAGCCAAAGCGAATTGAGTTTCTTGGTAGGATTATTGCCGTTCATCGAACAGCAGGGCCTTTGGGAAAATATTACTAATCCTTTGGTCGCGCGATTAGACGGACAGACAACTTGCCCGGGCGGGGACGTAGCGTGCCCATGGCCCGCAATGGGGCCAGTTCCCGGTGCAAGCGTTGGTGGAGCTGATCCGACTGACAACTACATCCCGTGGCGAACGGAACTGTCCGCTTTCCGCTGCCCCAGTGATCCTGGCACGCAACTACCAGGTTGGGGACGAACGAACTACGCGGCCAGCTTTGGTGATTCCAATTTCCCGACGTTAACGCACGGTCCGCTTAGTAACCAGTTGGGAACGCATACTAACCGAGCCACCAACCATCGTGCTGGTGCCCGCGGAATGTTTACCGTCCGCCAAACGATGCGATTTCGCGATGTTATTGATGGCCTGTCCAACACGATCGCCGGTGCAGAAATTGCAACCGACCTTGGTGATCGCGACATCCGAACGATGCCCGCTGCTGGTGGGGGACAAGACGTTTCGTGCTCCAACACGATGTCTGTCACTGTCAATCCGACCGCCGCACGTGCTGGTTTCCGAGACTGGATTGATCCCTTGCGTCCGTTGTTCTGGCGAGACACGACGCCAGTCGGCGGTTCACCCTTTGGGCGTGGGTTCCGATGGTCGAGCAAGTCACCGACGTTCACGCTGATCAATACTATTTTGCCTCCGAATTCCGAGTGCGTTCTGGGCGGAACTGGCATCGATAGCGACGGGATTGTGCCTCCGTCCAGTCGTCACCAGGGCGGTGCACACGTTCTGATGGGCGATGGCGCCATCAAGTTTGTCACTGACTCAATCGAGGCCGGCAGATCCAGTAGCACACCGGTTGGCGAGTTCCCGGCGATCGGCGGCCCCTATTGTGCTGGTTCAACGCCCGGCTCGCAAAGTCCGTTTGGTCTGTGGGGTGCACTTGGCAGCCGAGCGTCGCGCGAAGTCATCTCGACCGAGTTGTAAGCACTCGGTGAACATCGACTGACGTAGCTGATCCCGCCAGGGTTCAGACCGGACTGAACCCTGGCGGGATCAGCTACGGTGAATCCGTCACTTGTTGATGACGCGATGCTAAGTCGACCTGCTTTTCGACATGACTGACGACCGGCGCTGCGACTGAATCGCAGCGCCGGTTGTTTTTTTACTTCTGATCGTCCAACGATCGCAGCGATTCTTTCAACTTTGGTCACTCTTATGAAACGTTCGTTCTTTGCCATCGCCGTGTCGACATTCCTGTTTGCGTGTTTGCAACCCAGCTTTGACGCGAAGTACGCGACCGCTCAGGAAAGTGCCCCAGATAACGACACCGCCAAAAGCCCGAACGTTTTGATGATCGTCGTCGACGACTTGAACGATTGGGTCGAACCACTCGGCGGACATCCGCAAGTCAAGACGCCAAACATGGCCGCGCTTGCCGCTCGCGGGATGAACTTCACCAACGCGCACTGCCAGTCGCCCCTTTGCAATTCGTCTCGCACCAGCGCGATGACGTCCTTGCGTCCGTCCACGACCGGCATCTACGGACTGTCGCCTTGGTTCCGCGGAATGGCCGAACACAAAGACACGGTTTCGCTTCCTCAATACTTTGCCCAGTCCGGCTATCGGACTTACACCGCCGGCAAGGTCTATCACAACAGCATGGGCAAGAACCCGCCACCAGGCGTTGCACCGGAGTTCGCGAACTGGGGCCCCGGCGGCGGTCCCGGAATCACGCCCCCGGAAAAATTGGTCCCCCCAACGCCCGCCGGCAACAATCCGTGGGTCGACTGGGGCGTCTTTGATCACCCCGAAGAAAAGAAGGGCGACTGGATCGTTGCTGACTGGGCCGAAAAAACGATCGCCGAAATTCCGACGACCGGCGACGAACCGTTTTTCATGGCGTGCGGATTCTTCTTGCCGCACGTCCCCTGTCACACGACGCAAAAGTGGTGGGACATGTATCCGGAAGAAACGCTGGTCATGCCGCCGATGAAAGATAACGAAAGAGCCGGCTGTTCGCCGTTCAGTTGGTACTTGCACTGGAACTTGCCCGAGCCGCGAGTGAGCTGGTTGGAACATTACGACCAGCATAAGAATCTTGTCCGCTCTTATCTGGCCTGCACATCGTTCGTCGACAGCCAGATCGGGCGAGTGCTAACAGCGCTTGAAAAGTCGCCGATGGCGGACAACACGATCGTTGTATTGTGGAGCGATCACGGTTGGCACTTGGGCGAAAAAGAGATGACGGGCAAGACGACACTGTGGGAACGTTCGACGCACGTGCCGCTGATCTTTGCCGGTCCGGGAATCACACCCGGCGTTTGCGAGCAACCGGCTGAGCTACTGGACGTCTTTCCGACGCTGGCCGACTTGAGCGGTCTGCCGGTACCGGACTTCGTCGAAGGCATCAGCTTGAAGCCGCAAATCGAAGACCCCAACCGATTCCGCGCCCGACCGGCGATCACCGATCACAATCCCGGCAACACCACGATCCGCGACGATCGTTACCGGCTGATCCATTACGCCGACGGTAGCGAAGAACTGTACGATTTGCAAAAGGATCGCAACGAGTTCGACAACTTGATCGGTGACAAAGATCACGTCGATGTCGCGGCAAGACTCCGCAAGCATGTCAAAACCGACATGGCACCGCTGGCCCCGGGCAGCGGACAACGCATTCTGGAACGACGCGACGACGGATGGTACTGGGAAAACAAAAAGATCGATCCCGACAATCCGCCGATGAGCATCGGTTCGACGCCAAAAGAATCGTTGCCACGATTCCAACCCAGCGCCGCGGGCAGTTAAGCTTCTTTGCCGCGTCGTTCGACGCCCAGCCGCACCTCGTAGACTTGCGGCTCCGCCCGCAAGATTTTCCTGCGGGCGGAGCCGCAGGTCTACCAGTCCGCCCGTCGCGCGTCTGCGAAAGTGCCCGACGTCGTTTGCAGAGAACCTGATGCCCCCAAGCGAAGACGGCAAGCTATCGATCGTCGAAAAAGTCGGCTATGGGCTCGGCGATACGGCATCCAATTTCTACTGGAAGACGTTCGAGTATTTCCTTCTTTACTTTTACACCGACGTGTTTGGGCTCGGTGCGAAAGCTGCCGGGACGATGTTGCTGGTGACTCGGATCTGGGACGCGATCAATGATCCGCTGGTCGGTTACTTGGCCGATCGAACGCGAAGTCGCTGGGGCCGGTTTCGGCCCTATCTGATTTGGGGCGCGGTACCGTTTGCGATTTCGGGAATCGTCACTTTTTACACGCCCGATCTGGGACCGACGGGCAAGCTGGTCTATGCGTACGTCAGCTACTTGCTTGTGATGACGTGCTACACCGCGATCAACATTCCGTACGGCGCTTTAATGGGGGTGATCTCGCCCAGTTCGTTGGAACGGACCAGCGTTTCAACGTACCGATTTGTGTTGGCGTTCATCGGCGGCATCATCGTCCAGTACTTCATGCTGGACCTTGTCGCTTGGTTCGGCCAAGTCGACGGAACCGACGCGGAGGTCGTGGACGAGCGGAAGGGCTTCTTTTGGACGATGGTCGTCTTTTCGGTCGCCGCGGTGCTGTTGTTTTGGATCACCTTTGCGACGACGCGGGAACGAGTGCAACCCGAAGCGGGCGGCAAGCTGACGATCAAAGAAGACTTTCGTTTCGTGCTGACAAGTTGGCGATTGCACCAAACGTTCATTGCGGGGTTGTCGCTGCTGATTCTTTTGGCAACGGAATTTTCGCTGCCGGTCGTTGCCACCCTGGTGTTCGTTTACGGCGGGCTAAGTTTGATGTCGTTCGCGCTTCGCCGATGGCTCGAGATCGATCGAGCCGAATCGCGTCAGCAGTCCACGCTGGCGTTTGATTTCCACGACTTGATCGGCAACGGGCCGTGGTTGGTTTTGTTGATGTTCGGTTTTTTTCAGTTGATGGGCGCGTTCATCCGCGGCGGCGCGATACTTTATTACTTCAAGTACTACTGCGGCCAACCGACATTGGCGTCGACGTTCTTGGTCGCGGGCAGTTTGGCGTCGATCAGCGGCATGCTGATGACGAAGACGGCGACCAAGTGGATCGGCAAACGTCGCTTGATGGGGGTTGTCAACGCGTCGCTTGCCACATCGACGTTCGGCTTTTTCTTTTTGGATGCCGACCAAGTCGGATGGATGCTTTCACTGCACGTAATCGGTTCGCTGTTGGCCGGTCCTGGGCCAGTGTTGTTGTGGGCGATGTACGCCGATGTCGTGGACTATTCGGAATGGCGAACGCACCGCCGCGCGACGGGCTTGGTGTTCTCGGCGGCGACGTTCTCGCACAAGTTTGGATGCGCGATCGGGGCGGCGGTCGCCGGCTTGTTGCTGGACGGGTTCGGCTATGTGCCACCGATCGATGGGATCGACCAAGCCCAATCGGAACCGGTTTTGACCGGCCTGCGATGGATGATGAGTATCATTCCGGCATTCCTTTACATCGCCGCCGGACTGTGCTTGCTGGGTTACCGCGTCGATGAATCGTTGCTTTCTGAGATCGAGTCGGACCTTGCAAAGCGGCGTCTCGATGCGGGTGCCAAGTGACACCATCTTGATCTTGCATGACGTCACTTTGACATCATGCAGATTGGTTCTCCGGCGGCATCTTCTCGTCAAATGCCGTATTTAGCGGTGTTTTCAATCGTTGGCATGGCCGATGCGTCCAGTTTGGTTGGTCCGGGTTCCCTGCCTCGGACGGATAAATCCCCCAAGCCTTGTTTGAGTATCGACCCATGAAGAAGATTTCCCTGATTGCCGTTCTGACGGCCCTCTTTGCCGGCTTGGCGTTGGCCAACGGCACGACTGGAACCGCGTCGGCCGGCGATTTGCCGATTTACCGAGCCGCCAATGAATACCGCGATGCCGTGCTGGATTTCGAGCGTGAAGTTTTCCGCTCGCGTCACTTCGGCCGCGATGCCAAGCGGATCGCCGACGACCTGGAAGACGCCAGCGGTCGGCTGCGAACGGCGGCCCGTCGGTGTGACGATGTCAATCGGTTGTTGAACGAGTGGAACGGGATTGTTTGCTTGATGCCCCGCGTCGAAGCGGTCGTCTTCAGCGGACCGCGATGCGTCGACACGGAGGTGTTGGAGTTCCGCTGGGCGCATGTGCGGCGGACTGCCGAACTGGTCGCGCGGCACATCGCGGCATACCAGCCGGTTGTCGTCGGACGTCCTCCGATATATGGCCACGGCCCCCAGTTCGGAAATGGTTACGGCTACGGCCAAGGACGATCACGCGGTGGTTTCGATGATCCGTTTTTCGACCCGCGTCCGTTCCCGTCCACCGTGCCACCGGTTGTCGTGCCCCAAGTTCGCCAGCCGGTGTTGTATCACAGCCCCGCGTTTCCGCCCCCGGTCAATCGAAGCGGTATCCATCCGGATCGGCGATCCTTTGATGCTCGAGACAATCGCGTTGACGTTTCGCGACTGGTCATCGGGCTGATGGATTCGGCGATGCGATCGCGAGAGCCAGTGACTCGATTGCAACGCGACATCGCCCCGTCCTCGTTGCGTGCGGTACGAGCCCCGGTCGGCAACACGCAAGTCGGCGCTCGGCTGCAACGACGCATCGACTGATATCAGCGGATGGATCTGAATAAAACTCGCGAGCGGACGGAGACTTTCACCGCCGCGAGACGTGGTTATCATCGTCGGGATGAATGACAACCAAGACTACGACGAAGACGGCGACTACGGCGACGACGACGATTTTGACTACGAGCAATTTGTCGAAGATAACTACGGCCAGCGTCTAACCAACACGAAAACGAAACCGATCTGGCGATTGGTGGCGGTCGTCTTGCTGTTGCTGATCGGGTTGTCCGCCGCCGTGCAAATCGGAGCAATGTTTTGAGTGCTCCGTCATCCCGCATCGATGTCCATTGCGTTGCCGCAGAAGTCGACGCGACCGGGCTGGCCGAGGTCCATCGGTTGATCGGCCACGACGTCATTCGGACAGCCTGGTACGCCGACCAGACGGCGTCGACCAACACAACGGCGCTTGACCAAATTCGGCAGCATGCGTTGCCGCCCGCGCAAACGCCTCGATTGATCTTGGCAGACCGTCAAACGTCCGGTCGCGGACGGTTGGGGCGCACCTGGGTCAGCGATGAAAGTTCGCTCACATTCTCGCTCGCGATCGAATTTCGTCTGGGCGACGACGATCAGTCGCGGTGGCTATCGTTGGCGGTCGGACTGGGTGTGGCTCGCACGCTGGAGGAATCCTTTCCGGGACAACCTGCTTCTTTGAAATGGCCCAACGATGTTTACTTCGGCGGCGGCAAAGTAGCGGGCGTGCTGCTGGAAACGAACGCTTCGGCAGACATTGTCGTGATCGGCGTTGGCGTCAATGTGTCGACCGCTCCCACGCTTACCGACCCGTCCGCCGCGCCGGTCCGATCGATTCAGACGGTGGTCGGGCAACCCGTCGGAAGGTACGAATTGCTGCACTTGCTTGTCAGCGGCATTCTGTCGACGGTGGACGAACTTCGTTTCGATGCGGGTTCGTTGGTTCACGACTATCGCAAGCGATGTTGGTTGACCGGTCACCGCGTGACGTTTCATGAATCGATTCATGCGGCGTCCAAGCAGTCCCGGTTCGGAACTTGCGTCGGCGTGCAGACGGACGGTTCGCTGGGCGTCGAAACGGACGCCGGCGAATTTACTAGACTGCGATCCGGAGATATCGATCGCGTTCGGATCGATCGAAACGAACATCGCCTTTAAAGAAGAGTCATAGCATTGAGTATTTCAGAACAACCGGTCGCATTGGTCACCGGCGGCGGCACGGGCGTTGGCCGAGCTTGCGTGTTGCAGTTTGCGAAACGGGGTTACAACGTCGCCGTCAACTATTCGAAGAGTTCCGACGATGCCGAGTTGACGGTTCGGGACGCCAAAGCACTGGGTGTCGATGCAATCGCGATACAGTGCGATGTGGCGGATGACGCCGCCGTTCGATTGATGTTGCAGACGGTTGAACAACGTTTCGGCCGCTTGGATGCATTGGTCAACAACGCCGCGATGACTCGCTTCATCGACTCGGATGACATGGAAGGGCTGACCGAGCCGATTTGGGATCGGATCATGGACGTCAACTTGAAGGGCGCGTTCTTTGTCACGCGGGCGGCCGCGCCGATGTTGAAGGCCGGCGACGGGGGCAGCATCGTGAACATCAGTTCCGTCGCGGCCGTTTCCGGTCGTGGATCCTCGATCGCCTACTGTGCGTCGAAGGCGGGCCTGAACACGATGACCAAGTCCCTCGCGATCGCGTTGTCACCGGAAGTTCGCGTCAACTCGGTTTGTCCGGGGCCGATCAACAGCCGGTGGATTCGCGAGGGCAAGCCCGAACTGAACGTCGACGAAATGGTCGCCAACTTTCCGCTTCCGCGACCTTCCGAGCCCGACGATATCGCCGACGCGGTGCTGTTCTTTTCGGTCGGAACAAGAATGGCGACGGGTCAAATCCTGATGGTCGATGGCGGGCAATTGCTGTAGCCCGGTCAAGCGAAATCGTTTTCAGGAAAAGACGGCGGAACCTGCCCGCTCGGAAATGGTTTCACCAAAGCGGCGTCGATTTTCTCGAAAACAGCTTTGCTCGGAAAAATCTTCCCCCGTGACCCTTTGGCGATGTTGCCAGGAGTAGAATCCTGAGCGTGTCGTCGTGGCGTCTGGTCGCCGCGTTTCCCATTTTTGGTCCCCCTGTCGATGAGAGTCGTAAAGATGAAATTCAAGATGTTCGCGGTGGCGATGTTGGCGTGCGCGTTGGTCGGTCCTGCTTCGGCGGACGACGCAGTGAAGGAAAAGAAGAACAAGCGAGGCGGTGCGTCGCCCGCAATGCAAATCATGAAGCAACTTGACGCGGTCGCGTTAACGGATGCTCAAAAAGACCAAATCAAGAAGCTCGGAAAAGAGGCCGCCGCCACGATGAAGGCGATCAGCGAGGAAAACGGACTGACGCCCGAGTTGATGAAGAAGCGTCAAGAAGCTCAAAAGTCGATGAAGAATTCGGAGAAGAAGGGAAAAGAACTGGCCGAAGCGATCAACGACGCGGCAGGTCTCTCCGAAGGCGAAGTCGCAGGCTATGAAAAGTTGATGGCCGTCCGACAGTCGTTCCAAAAAAGCGTCGTCGCTCTTTTGACGGACGATCAAAAAGAACTGTTGCCCCAGCAGATGAAGCGAATGGCCGGCGGTGATGCCAAAGGCAAAAAAGGCAAGGGCAAGAAGAAAGACGCCGCGTAGTTTGAGCCTCATGCGGCGTTTAACTGGGGTGCATGTTGCAGTTTGCGTTAGCCACGTAGTGGCGGCAGATACTAGCCAGGTGGTGAACCGAACGAGCGTTAGCGAGGATCGGTGGAACCCCTGGCTAGTATCTGCCGCCGCTTGCGCGGCTGTCGAAGCGACATCCCTGTTTCGCTTCAATTCGCTTCAACGCACATCGCAAACCGCGATACGCACCCGTTTAACTGTCGCCTTTTTTAATTCTCCCTTCACCGAGTGCTGGTTTTGTCTAGCGATATCGTTTTGCCAGCTTCT
This sequence comes from Pirellulaceae bacterium, assembly GCA_963836865.1. Classification (GTDB taxonomy): domain Bacteria; phylum Planctomycetota; class Planctomycetia; order Pirellulales; family Pirellulaceae; genus Rubripirellula. The sequence goes on from CAWILC010000010.1 coordinate 329,057, forward strand.
GTGGCGACGTTCCCATGGCGTGGGAACATTGGATCGACCAATTGGTCAGCGTTTGCCGGACGACACCGTTGGTTTGCCAACGACGCGGGCTGATCATGACAGGTCCGGGCAACAGCGCCGGCCGGGCGATTTTTCGCAATCGCTGCGACAGTTCCACGTCTTCCATCAGTGGGATCTCGGGAAAGCCACCGGCTTTTCGAAAGACGTCAGCGAGAACGAAGATGGCTTGATCGCCGAACGCCATCCGTCGAAAACGAACTCGCAGATGATTGCCCCATTCGACGGTTCGGAAAATCTTGCGTGGCGAATCGATGCGTTGCTCAAAGCAGCCCCAAACAAGATCGGGGTGACGCGTGATTTGATGAAGGCAATCTACGCCGAGCCGATTGTCGGCGTGCAGAAACAGAATGAATGAACGGCTGGCCAGCGCCGCACCGGCGTTCTGCTGGGTGCCACGACCGGGCAGGCTGCGAACGATCTTGCTGGCCGCGGACGCCTTCGCGATCGCAATCGTTTCGTCAGTGCTTCCGCCATCGACAACAATGATTTCACCCGCCCCGGCATCCACTGCGGACGCGATCGCATGCCCGATGTTAATCGCTTCGTTCAGCGCCGGAATGACGATCGATACGTCCCGCGGCGATCGAGCGGCGTCGTCGTTTGACATGGCGTGGGTCTCGTCTTCGCCGAATTGATCTTCGCCGAATTGAAATGGCTTGAAGGCCGGCGTCCGTTGCTAGACCAATTGGACATCACGATAACGAACGTAGGCGATCGGTCCGATCACAATCAGTGGTATCCAAGCGGCGACCGCGGGCGCAAACAAGTACCCGCTGCCACCCATCGCACTGCACAACGACTTGACGAAGAAGAACGCCAATACGGTGCCCATCGCGACGCCGATCATCACAAACAGGTTTCGACCGCGACGATTGACAACCAGGGGCAATCCCAACAAGATCAACGCGAAATCCAAGGGGGCGCGGATGATGCGTTCGTGCAAGAGCGTTTGCAAGCCAAGAGAACTGTGAACGGCGGGGTTTTGAACTCGCCGAATCAATTCCACGACCGAGGCGCGCTGCGTCGATGCTTGGTTGGTTTGCAGCAAGTCGACTTGAACGGTCGTGGCAAAGAAACACTGCCGCGACGACAACCAGCTTTGGTCCCTGGACGTGAACAGGATCGGACGAGTCGACGTGCCCACGGTCGGAAGCCCGTCGATATTTTCGGGCCGCTGGACGCCGTCCAGCAGGTATCCGGCGGGATGGTTCTGGTCGGCATCCACCCAGGTCGCCGAGGTCGCCAGCAACAAGTCACCAAACCCGGGGTAGTCGCCGTCGATGCGGAAGCTCGGTTCGCTGACGCGTTTGGTCGATGCCATCAGCGAACGACCGTCGATCAAGACGCGATTGACTTTGTCGTACTGGGCCAGGATGGGCTGTTCGGATTCACCAGTGATGTCTTTGGCTTTCATCGAAAGCGCGTCGCGGTACGTCGGCAGCAAGAATTCGCGGCTGGCCAGTTGTCCGAGCACGATCAGAAGCGACGCGATGATCATCGGCCGCATCAATCGGCCGTGCGAGACCCCGGCGGCCAGGGTCGATGTCAGTTCGCCGGTCCGCCGCAGCCAACCCACCGTGAACAAAAACGCCATCAAGGTGATGATCGCGCCCGTCCAATCGAATAACAACAAAAGATAGGGGCCGTAATAACGCATCATCACGCGAACCAGGCCGTCCTGTTCATGGCCTTGTTGGACGAGTTCGTCCATGCTGTTGAAGGCGTGAAAGACGATGAAGATGCCGGCAATGGAGCAGAAGCAGATCGCGACCGTTCGCAAGAACAGCGTCAAGATGTAACGGTCGATCTTGGTCACAGGTCAGCCGTGTGATGCGAACTGCCAATCAAACGATCGGCGGGACGGGGTCTTCGTGCCGAGATCATCCCGCAACGTCCCCACGCGTCGCAAGATCGTTTTGCAGCGGCGAGGGTGGAAATCGCGTTTGCTTTAGCCACGTAGTGGCGGCAGATACTAGCCAGGGGTGAAACCGAACGAGCGACAGCGAGGCTCGGTGGAACCCCTGGTTTTTAGAACCCAACGTCCATCCCCCCGCATCGGCCCGGCGGCTCCGCCGCCGGGCCGATGCGGGGGGAAATGATTTACGTGACGCATTCCAGGGGCTGCGTCCACCTCGCTGACGCTCGTCGAACTTACCCCTGGCTAATATCTGCCGCCGCTACGCGGCTATCGGAGCGATACCCTTTTCGAGCTTCAAAACATATGGCAAACCGTGAGATGCACCCCCGGCTGTTGGTGGGGTGAATCGGAACCGATCTTGCATCGTCTTAAGGGTTGGCCGTACCGTGCCGAATGAAACTCGCGGACCCGTTCTCTCCCCGAACCGATGATGACGCCATGGAAGGCACTTTCCCCATTCGATCAGGCTTCTATTTTGGCACTATACGCCATCTTCGAGGCTGTTTTCTTGTCGCGGTTGCGGCCTTCACCTCGTTGGCCGCGGCACCTGCAATCGGAGCGGAAGCTCAATGGATTTGGGCCAACGGTCGAACGTTGGAAGACCCAATTCCCGCCGGCGAGACGTGCGTTTTTCGCAAGCCGATCAACCTTCGTGTGGCGTCGCGTGGCAAGATCGAAATCACCGCCGATGATCGCTATGAATTGTTCGTCAACGAGAAAAAAGTCGGCTCCGGGACATCGACCAAAACGATGACCCAGTACGACATTTCAGAATTGCTGGAAGTCGGACGCAACATCATCGCCATCAAGGTCGTCAACACGAAAGGCGACACCGCGGCGCTTGCCGCGCGAGTGTCCGTCAAACCGGACAAGCAAGACCAATGGTTCACGTTCAGCAGTGACCCATCGTGGAAAGTCAGCACCCGCGACGAACCGCTTTGGCAAACCGTTCTGTTCAACGATCGCCTGTGGGGCAGTGCGTCGTCGTTTGGTAAGCTTGGCGAAACCGCACCCTGGGACCGCGAAGAAAACTTCGTCGCGGAAGGACAGGTTTTTAAAAACGACCCCGCCGACAACGAGATCGCGTCGACCGATTCCAGCCAGAAGGAACGGTTTCAAGTTCAAAAAGGCTTCGGTGTCCAGCGCGTCTTGGATGATGAAGAAACCGGTTCGGTGATCGCGATGACGTTCAACGAATTTGGTCACCTGATCTTGTCGCAAGAGGGCGGCCCGCTGCTGCTGGTCCATGACAAAGACGGCGACGGCGTTCCCGAAAATGTACGCACGTATTGTGACCAGGTCACCTCTTGTCAGGGGATCTTGGCGCTCAACGGCGAAGTCTTCGTCACCGGACAAGGGCCCGATGGCGACGCGCTCTATCGGCTGACCGACGCCGACCGCAACGGAACGTTGGAACAAGTCAAGACGATCGTCAAGTTTAGCGGTCGAAGCGGTGAACACGGTGCGCACGGATTGCGACTCGGGCCTGACGGCATGATCTACGTGGTGCTTGGTGGCTATGTCAAAGCGGTTGGTCCGAAGGGCCCCGGTGAAACACTGGTCGATTCGTACGAGGGCGACCTGTTGCCGCGATATGAAGACCCGGCCGGTCACGGCTTGGGCGTCAAGGCACCCGGCGGCACGGTCATCCGAACGAATGCCGATGGCACCGTCGTCGAAACGGTCGCCGGCGGCATTCGCAATGCTTACGACTTGGTCTTTCATCCCGGGGGCGGCATGTTTGTACACGATGCCGACATGGAAGCCGACGTCGACACCGCATGGTTCCGACCGACCGCGCTTTACGACGTTACCGAAGCGGGCGAGTTCGGTTGGCGGACCGGATGGGCGAAGTGGCCGGAATACTACGTCGACCGATTGCCAAACTTGTTGGACACCGGTCGAGGCAGTCCGACCGGTGCGGTCTGTTACGAACACTACATGTTTCCGGTGCGTTATCAGAATTCGCTGTTCCTGGCCGATTGGTCCGAGGGCCGAATCTTAAACGTCCGGCTGAAGCCTCGCGGCAGCGGCTACATCGCCGACAGCGAAGTTTTTCTGCAAGGCGAACCGATGAACGTCACCGACGTCGAAGTCGGTCCCGATGGTGCGTTGTATTTCTGCACCGGCGGACGCGGCACCGCGGGCGGCGTGTACCGAGTGATCTACAAGGGCGAGATTCCCGATCGGATGAAAAATCTTGGCACCGGCATTGCCGCTGCGATTCGGCAACCACAACTCGGCTCGGCATGGTCCAGGCAAGAGATCGCCGCGATCAAGCGTGAACTTGGCGACCAATGGGGCCAACTGGTCGCCGGCGTCGCGTACAGCAACGACAACCCGTCGCACTACCGGACGCGAGCGATGGACTTGATGCAGTTGTTCGGGCCGGTACCCAGTGAAGACCTGTTATTGGAACTGGCCGAGGCGCCCAACGAAGCCGTGCGTGCTCACGCGGCACGATTGATGGGGCTGCACCCGGACAAGCGGAGCCGAAAGAAGCTTGCCGCGATGTTGACTGACAGCGACCTTCGCGTTCGCCGCGCGGTTTGCGAAGCGATGCTGCGGAGCGGACAGTTTCCGACGAAGTCGGACGACTTGCTGCCGCTGCTGGCCGAAGATGACCGGACGTTGGCGTTCGTCGCCCGCCGGGTACTTGAACGGATGCCGACGTCCGTCTGGCGTGACGACGTCCTTAGCAGTCCCGACACGCGAATCAGCATCGTCGGAATGTTGGGCTTGATCAACGCCGACCCGACCGAACCGACGGCCCTTGCGGTGCTGGAACGGTCCAGCGAGTTGATGAAAGAATTTCTTAGCGACGCCGACTTCATCGATACGCTGCGGCTTTGCCAAGTCGCGATGCACCGCGGCAAAGTGGATCCGAACACCGTCGCGGCGCTTCGCAAACAAATTGCGGAAGAATTTCCCGCCGGTGAAAGCCGCATGAATCACGAACTGATTCGCTTGTGCGCGTACTTGCAAGCCGATGGCGTTGCGGAACGAGCGCTGGCTTATATCAGTGACGCCGAAAACGCGGAAGTCGACCGCACGTTGGTCGCGATGTACTTGCAATTCCTTTCGCATGACTGGAACGGCGCAGCAGCGATTCCAGATCCTGAAGTATTACGAAAACGCGGCGGACGTCGTCTCGACCGGTTCGATCTCAGCCTATTTGATGGCCGTCACGCGCGACTTCGCCAAATCCCTTTCCGATGAAGATGTCGAAGCGATATTGGAACAGGGATCCGTTTGGCGAAACGCTGCATTAGCGGCGATCTATAAACTGCCGCGTCCGTTATCAAACCAAACGGCCGCGACGCTGCGATCGCTCGACGAAGACTTGATCGCCAATCCGCGACCCGGCGACGTCGAACGACGACTGCGCACCGGCATCATCGCGATGCTTGCGACGTCGAAGGACGAAACCTCGGCGGACTACCTGCGAAAACTGTGGCGGAACGAACCGGAACGTCGCGGCGTGATCGCCATGGCTTTGGCTCAAAATCCGAACGGCGAAAATTGGGACTACCTCGTTCGCAGCTTGAATGTGCTGGACGAAGAAACGTCTGGCGAAGTCGTCAGGGCACTGCAGACGGTAAGCGTCGCGACCGACGATCCGATGGCGCTTCGACAGTTAATTTTGCTGGGCCTTCGCGCGGACGAACGGGGCGAAGACTTCGAGGAAGTCGAACGACTGCTTGAACACTGGACCGGCATGCAACGTCCCGCCAGCGAGCGTGACAAGGCCGGCAAGTTGACGATGCGTCCCTGGCAGAAATGGTACGCCAAGACGCACCCCGATCGCCCGGCCGCAGAGCTTCCCAAGACGGACGAATCGCGTTGGGATTTTGATCAGTTGGTCAATTATTTAGAGAGCGACGAAGGACGGTTCGGAGATCCAAACTTTGGCAAGACCGCGTTCGCCAAGGCGTCATGCAACCAGTGCCACCAAGTATCCGGTGGCGGCGAAGCGATCGGACCATCGCTGGCGGGCTTGGCCAAACGGTTCAGCAAGCGAGAGATCGTCGAATCGATTTTGTATCCCGGTCACATCGTCAGCGATCGTTATGCCAGCCAAAAAGTCTTGACGTTGGACGGCCGCACGATGGTCGGCATGGTCAGCCAGCAAAAAGACGGTTCGCTTGAAATTCGTGACGCCAACAATCGCGTCACAACCATCCGCGAAGCGGACGTCGATCAGGTGCTGCCGACCAACGCCAGCATCATGCCCAGCGGACTGCTGGACGATTTGAGCTTGCAGGAAATCAGCGACATGATGTCGTACATGGGTGTTCTGCCGCCACTGGAAATGGCCTCGCGTCCGTAGTGGGGCGATCGGAACCCTGTCCGCCGACCGAACCGCCATCGCGGTTCGATTGGCTCGTCTTCCCAAGAATTGGTGATCGGGACAGAATGAGGGTTAGCCTCGGCGGAACTCGGTTTTCGATTCCGCCGTGAAGGCTATTCTCCCATCACTGACTCGTTGCCCCTCGGGATTGACTGTGGAACGTCGTCTGCTCACGTTCGTCATCGCTTCGACGGCGTTCTTTTTTGTCTACATGTCGCTACGGATCATGTTCGCGCCCGCGGTGGTGCCCCGTCCGGCCGCGGAAGTCGTGGACCCGGCGGCCAACCTGCTTGTCGGTGACGATCAAGACGCGAACGATCAAGACGCTAACGATCGGGCCGCCAACGACGATGCGGAGACGAACGACGTCCAATCCGGAACAACGGAGGACGGTGCGGTCGCCAAGGATGCCGATGACAAGGTCGTTCGCAAGTCCCAATCCGAATGGATCACGCTCGGGTCGATGGACCCACTGTCTAAGTTTTACGTTTTGGTGACGATCAATACCCGCGGCGCGGGCGTCGAACGCATCGAATTGACCCAGCGTGATGACAAGGATCTTTTGAAGTATCGCCGAGTCGACGTCAAACACGGCTACCTCGGTTACTTGGCCGCCGAATCGGTCGCCAGCGTCGACGGGGTGCGAGTCAACGTGGTTGGCCCGGGAACGCCGGCCGACGTGGCCGGAATTTTGGTCGGCGACGTCATCACCAACGTCGCCGGCGTCGGGGTGGCTTCAAGAGCGGGCCTGGACGTCGCGCTGATCAAGACCAAACCTGGCGACAAGATCCAAATCGAGCTGCTCCGCGGCGGCAATCCGACCACCGTGTCGGCGACGCTGACCGACCATCCGCTGGATGTGGTGCGATTGTCCAAGGACGGCGGTCCCGATCAGGTAAAGGGCAACCTATCGCGGGCGTCGTGTTTGATGATGCTTAGCCAAGTCAATCGCAAGAGCATCGACTTGGGCAACCGGACCATCGAAGGTTACACGAGCGCCGCCGACTTGGTCTGGAACGCATCGGTCGCCGAGGTGGCGGCGGACGAAAACGGCGGCGAACCTCTCCCCGGCCAATCGGCAACATTCGACTTGGAAATGTCGGCGGGTGAAATGAAGGCGATCGGCGGCAAGCCGGTGCGTTTGAAACGAACCTACACGGTCATGCCGGCCGACTATTCGATCGACATGCAAGTCCAAGTCGATAACCTTTCGGACGAATCCCAAGACTTGGCCTACCGATTGGAAGGCCCCAATGGAATCACGTTGGAAGGCTGGTGGTACAGCAACAAGATCAGCCCGAATTGGTCGGGAGCGGCCGCACGGGACGTCGTTTACAACACGGTCGCCGAAAGCCACGAATTGGTCAGCGGTTATGAGTTGTTGAAGCTGGCCAAGAAGGCACCCGAGTATCCTTACCGCCCGATCTTCGCGCCCGACTTGGACGACGCATCGAAGAACCTTCGTTATATCGGCATCGATGCTCAATACTTCGCCGTCGCTTACGTCCCGCCGGCGGGTGAAGCTTCGATGACGACCTTCAAGCGATGCGTCGCGGGCATCGTCGCCGATCCGTTGGCGATTCCCGCAAACAAAGAACGTGCGGTCAACGCGACGTTCTACTTGGAAAGCGTGACGGCATCGGTCCCCGCCGGCGGCTCGATTCGTCAGGACCTTCAACTGTTTGCCGGGCCCAAAGATCCGGTCGTGCTGGAACCGTACGGGCTGGGCGATTTCATCTACTACGGATGGTTCGTCCGGTTCTCGAAATTGCTGGGAAGTCTGCTGCACGTTTTGGCGGGCGTCGGAAACTACGCGCTTGCGATCATTCTGCTGACCGTGATCGTCCGCGGAGCAATGTTCCCGCTCAGCCGAAAGGCGGCGCTGAACGCGCAAAAGATGCAAGAACTGGCTCCCGAGCTGAAGAAGATCACCGAGAAGTATAAAGACGACATGGAAGGTCGTTTAAAGGCGCAGCGAGAACTGCAAAAGCGGGTCGGGTTCAATCCGATGGCGGGTTGCTTGCCGATGTTCTTGCAGTTGCCGATCTTCATCGGTTTATACCGAACGCTGTCAGTCGACATTGAACTTCGTCAGCAACCCGTGTTTGCCGGTTGGGATTGGGCTTCCAACTTGGCCGGTCCTGACATGATGACGTATTGGGGCGATTGGTTGTGGGGATACTTGTCCGGCCGCGGAACGGGCTGGCTCGGTCCGTATTTCAACATTTTGCCCGTGATCGTGGTGCTGTTGTTCCTGGCTCAGCAAAAATTGTTCATGCCGCCGGCAACCGATGAACAAACCGCCATGACGCAAAAGATGATGAACATCATGACGTTGATGATGGGGCTGTTCTTCTTCCGCGTGCCGGCGGGGCTGTGCATCTATTTCATCACGAGCAGCCTGTGGGGCATCGGCGAACGTATCCTGGTCAAGAAGACGCTTCCGACCAAGGGTCACTTCGACGCGGCAATCTTGGAAGGAACCGCCGTCCCGACGAACGCCGCGGTGGTGACTAAAAAAGAAACCATGTCGGATCGAATCAAAAACCAGTTTTCGACCCCGGAACCCACCTTCGATCGCCCGAACAAACGGAAGCGACCGAAAAAATGATGGCGGGGGAAAACGATCGGGGCGGTCTGAGGCTCGCCATCGCGGTAGAAATTTGGCGAGCCGGAAAGGAAGCTTCTACGGCAACGTTTTGACGGCCTCGATCACTTGCTGGTCGTGGCCATCGACCTTGACTCGTTTCCAAAGGGCCGCGACTTTGCCATCGGCATCAATTAGATAAGTCGAACGAACGATGCCCATTGATTTCTTGCCATACATGTTTTTTTCGCGGTAGGCACCAAACTTTTCGCTGACTTTGTGGTCGGCATCGACCAAAAGAGGAAAGGGCAATGAGTATTTTTCGCGAAACTTTGCGTGACTTTCCGCCGAATCGCCGCTGATGCCGAACAACTGAACGCTCAACTTTTTCAGCTCCGCGAACTGATCGCGAAACGCGCACGCCTCCTTGGTACAGCCGGGCGTGTCGTCTCGCGGATAGAAGTACAGAACGATCGGTTTTCCCTTTAATTCGGCCAGCTTTACTTTTGTACCGGTGTCGTCCGACAACGTGAACGCGGGTGCTTTCGAGCCGGGTTCGATCCAATCTGCCATCTGGTTTCTCGTTGGGTTGGGGGGAGGACCATCGCGGTCGAGCGACGTAAAACGAAGTTGAATTTTTGCCCAAAGGTTATCGATTCGTCCAGTCCCGCCGACTTGGGACGAAATTTGCATCGCACCGGTGCGTGACAGCCCCGTTAAATTCACTAGACTCAACGCCATGAACGATCCAAATTCCTCCACCGAGGCCGAATTGCCCGAAAACGATCCGACCGCCGCCGCTGGTACGGAGGCATCCGGCGACGCGAAGGCGGACCAGACCAGGTCCACCGATGCGAATCCCATGGCCGCACCATCACGGGCGATCCGTCCGCATGGCGTCGAGTACGGAAAAAAGCTCGCAGCCGCGGCAGCGCAGGTGGCACTGGATAACAACGGCAAGGAAGTGATGATTCTGGACGTTTGCGCCCAATCGGCCGAGTTCGATTTCTTCGTCTTGGCGACTGGAACCAGCCGTCGGCAATTGCACGCGATCAGCGAACAAATTGACGATGCGCTCGAAAAGGGACTCGGCGATCAACGTCTGGGAATCGAAGGCTACGAGGAAAGCCGCTGGATCGTGCTGGACTACGGTAGCGTGGTCGTCCACCTGTTCGACGAAGAAACGCGTGACTACTACGACCTGGAATCGTTGTGGGCGGACGGCACGCCGATCCCGCTCGAAGACCTCGGCATCACCGCCCGGTCGTAGCACTCGGTGAACAACATCTGACGTAGCTGAAACTGACGTAGCTGATCCCGCCAGGGTTCAGACCGAACTGAACCGTGGCGGGACCAGCTACGGGAAATCCGTCACTTGTTGATCACTTGACGTTTAGCAGCACATTCTTTCGGCGCCGGCCTTCTACTTGACGTCTGGGGCGAACCAATCGGTTCGTTTAAAACAAGGCTTCGCTTCAAAAGGCGGACGCTTTTTCTTTCCCAGCCGGCCATTGGTTCTGAGATTCCGACATGCACATTCCGAAATTGCTGCAACATCGTTTCGTCGACGCTTTGAAAGGGATGACGGACGATCCTGAAACCTATGCGGCGATGATTCGGGCGACCCAAGATCCCAAGCACGGGGACTACCAGTCCAACGCCGCGATGCCGCTTTGTAAGGTACTCGGCCGGGACGCCCGTTCGGTTGCCCAAGAAATCGTTGACCATCTAAAGTGGGACGATCTTTGCGAAGAACCCACCGTCGCGGGACCGGGATTTATCAACCTGAAACTGACCGACCAGTATCTTGCCGGTGCAGTGAAGTCCATGCTGGGCGATCAGCGTTGCGGAGTCAGCAAGGTGGACGATGCCAAATCCATCGTCGTTGATTTTTCGTCGCCCAACGTTGCCAAGCCAATGCACGTCGGTCACATCCGCAGCACCGTGATCGGCGATGCTTTGTCCCGCACGCTTTCGTTCTTGGGACACCACGTCGTCACCGATAACCACTTGGGTGATTGGGGAACCCAATTCGGCATCATCATCTATGGCTACAAGCACTTTGGTGATCACGCGACCGTGATGCGAAACCCGGTGCCCGAACTGGCGAAGCTGTATCGACATACCAACCAATTAATCGAGTATCGCAAAGCGATCGCGTCGGTGCCGAAGCTTGCTGCCATGATCGCCGAAGCCGAATCCGACCGGCAAAAACTGGCAGACTCAGTGACCAGTGCCGATGCGAAAGAACAAAAAAAGGCGGTCAAGGCGGTTGCCGCGGCGGAGCGAAGGCTTGAATCGTTGCGGGAGGACGTCGCGTTGATCGACGCCAAGATCACCGCCGTGCAATCCGATCCAAACTTGGCCGCGGACGCCAAAACGCACGACCGAGTGGATGCTGCGGTTTTGGAAGAAACCGCGAAGTTGCACCAGGGCGATCCCGAGAACCTACAGCTGTGGGAAACGTTCCTGCCGTACTGCAAGGACGAAATCAACCGCATTTACGACCGTTTGAACGTCACCTTTGACCACACCCTTGGCGAAAGCTTCTACCATCCGATGTTGGCATCGGTGGTTGATTTGTTGCGACAGAAAGGCTTGGCCGCTGACAGCGACGGAGCGGTGTGCGTGTTCCTGGACGACTTCGACGCCCCAATGATTGTCCAGAAACAGGACGGTGCATTTTTGTATGCGACGACCGATCTGGCGACGCTGCAGTATCGATGGACGACCTTTCGGCCAGCCGAAATCCTGTACGTGGTCGACAACCGCCAGAGCGAGCACTTCGACAAGTTATTCGCCGTCGCCGGCAAGATCGGACTGGAAGACGTCAAATTGGTCCACGTCAATTTCGGCACCGTTTTGGGGGAAGACGGCAAGCCGATGAAAACACGAAGTGGATCGCTGATCGGCTTAGAAGGGTTGCTAAACGACGCCGTGGACCGCGCCCGGCAAGTGATCTGCAATCCCGACCGGTTGGTTAGTTTTGACCCGCCGATGGACGAAGCGGAACAAGAAGCGATTGCCGAGACGGTCGGCATTGGAGCTATCAAGTTCGCGGATTTGAGCCACCACCGGACCAGCGACTACAAGTTCAACCTTGATAAAATGGTGGCGTTGGAAGGAAACACGTCCACCTACGTCCAATATTCTTTCGCCCGAACACAAAAAATATTGGAACGAGCCGAAAAGGGCGAGACGGATGTGATCGGTCTCGCGGACGCAAACGATATCGAATTTTCGCATCCCGCCGAACGAGCACTGGGTCTGATGCTGTTGAAATTCGAGGAAGCACTCGTGGCCGTTCACAAAGACTACGCGCCGAATATCTTGGTCGACTACTTGTTAGAAACGTCGAAGCTGTACTCGCGATTTAACGATAGTTGCCACGTTTTACGAGCAGAAACGCCGATCGCGCAATCCACGCGGTTGATGTTGGTGACGCTTTGTGGACGCGTCCTTCAAACCGGATTGAGTCTTCTGGGCGTCGGGGTTGCACCACGAATGTGATCCGTTCTGGCGTCGGTAATTGTGTCGCGGTTCAACGATAAAGTCATCGGCAACCCTACCAACTGCTTCCGCCGGCAATGGACTACCAAGTAGCTGAGCGGCTTGAGACCGTTTGAACCGATTGACAAACAGTTTTTTTGGCATAAGTTTTCTAGTGTGCCCGCGCTGAAAAATAGTTTTTCAGTCGTCATCATCGATTTCGGCGACCTCGTTTTATCGCCATCTCTCACCGAATGCGTTTTGGTCGGAGGACATTGTGATTCGATGATCGAGGCAAGCAATTTATTACTCGGGGCGAACCGCCTCGGCAGAAAGGTCAAACATCATGGCAAAGAAGAAAGCTGGCGAGCCCAACAAGTCCCAATCGATTCGCGACTTCAGCAAGGAAAATCCTTCGATGAAGCCAAAGCAAATCTCGGAAGAACTCGGTAAGAAGGGCGTCGCCGTCAGTCCTGGTTTCGTCAGCACCATTCTTTCGACGTCAAAGAAGAAGTCGAAGACCGGCCGTCCAGGACGCCCCGCCGGCTCGACCAAGAAGTCGGCCAGCAAGGTCAAGTCGGTTCGCGCCGTTGGCCGTCCCGCCAAGGCAGCAAACACCACCTCAGCGAAGTCCTCCGATTCGGTCTCGGTCGACTCCCTATTGAAGGTCAAGCAATTGGTCGCCGAAGTGGGCGGCATCAGCGAAGCCAAGTCTGCCTTGACGACGCTCGAAAAATTGATGGGCTAAGCCGAAGTCCATTCGATTCGTCGCCGAAACCTTCTCTGGCGACGTTCCGATAAATTTCGATGCCTCCACGACGCCAGCGGGACGTGTTGTCAAAAACGCTCCCGCTTTTTTCGTTGGCACACGGCGGTGTGCTGTTGCCAAGCGATGGCCCATTCAATTCGGTGTAGGTGGACGGGAATTCGGTGTAAAATGATGGCCTGACTATTTTCCCGGCGGAAGTCTCGTTCCGCATCATTCGGCTGTACTGCGTTTTATGAGCGATCTCACCCCCCACCAATTTGCCCAGCGGATCGTTGACTTTGGCTTGGCCGATCGTCGCGTCGTCGACTTGTCGCTGAACGAGCTCGGCGTCGGAGATCACTCGCTTGACGACATGGTCAAAGCCATGCAGCGAAACGGTGTCGTGACGACGCTGCAGACCGACAAGATCTTAAAGGGTGACAGGACCGGATACTTTTACGGCGAGTACAAGATTCTGTATCTGATTGGTGCGGGTACTTTCGCGCGAGTCTATCGCGCCGAAAAAAATGGGGAGGTGTTCGCCGTCAAAGTGCTGCGAAAACGGTTTCGCGACGAGATGAAAGAGATGGAACAGTTCCTTCGCGAAGGGCGAATGGGTCTGAAGCTGCGACATCCCAACATCGTCAATATCTTGGATGTGATACCTGATCCGCGCAACCCGTTTTTGGTGATGGAGTTTGTCGAGGGCCAAACGCTACGTGAACTCGTGAAGGTTCGCGGCAAGCTGCCCGCCGATCTGGCGCTTCGCCTGATGTACGAAATTTCCCAGGGCTTGGCTCACGCGGCGACATTCGGAATCGCACACCGTGACTTGAAACTGTCAAACGTCTTGATTTCATCGGATGGAAAAGCAAAGCTGGTGGACTTTGGATTGGCGGCTTTGACCGACCGAAACAATCCGGAAAAAATGGCCGACTGCCCGAACGCTCGCGCGATCGACTACGCCGCGTTGGAACGCGGAACGGGCGTTCGTAAGGATGATCCCCGCAGCGACGTGTATTTTGCCGGCAACATGCTTTATCACATGCTGGCCGGCACGCCGGCGCTGACGGAAACTCGCGACCGCTTGCAACGGTTGAACGTTTCCCGTTTTCAAGAGATCAAACCCCTTCACGAATTGGTTCCCGACGTTCCCGGAGCGGCAAATCAAGTCGTCCAGCGAGCGTTAGAATTTAATCCTGACAAACGCATTCAATCTGCCGCCGCTCTTCAAGCAGAAGTAAAGAAGGCGATGCAGATCCTGGAGGATGGCAACAAGCCCCGTCGTCCGGACCAACATCATTCGCCTTCGGATGACGCCGGCGAAGATGATGACGATCCGACCAACGAAGGCGAAGGGTACATCGTCATGTTGGTCGAATCCAAAACAGGCCTTCAAAATGCGGTGCGTGAACGATTGAAATCACGAGGCTATCGAGTGCTGGTAATCTCCGACCCAAATCGAGCGCTTGGGCGTTTTCATCCCGAAGACGATCCGCCGGCCGATTGCGTCGTCTTTGGGGCTTCCGAACTGGGTGGCTTGGCCGTCGAAGCATTCAACCAATTCGGCAGCGACGAACACACTCGGACGATTCCATCGATCTTACTGGTCGATCGACGTCAAGCCAGCCTGATCGCGATGGCCAAGCGAGGCGACAATCGAAAGTTGCTACCGCTTCCGCTGAAGGTTCGTGATCTGCGTGTCGCCCTGGCACAAATGCTGGACGGCATGGAACGTCGCCCGCTGGGAACCTATTGAGAATCTACGGACGTAGGTTGCTGTTCACGCCAGGCCGGTACCTCCTAACGCTTTCGGCTTGGAAAGTCGAGCGACAATGTCGCTCGGCTTTCCAAGCTGATAGCGAACCCCGGACGCCTTTCCAACATCGCCGGTCACTTTGCCGTCGCGCTTGCCCGCCCGATGATTTCGGCTAGCTCCGATCGTGCGGCTCGCCAATCGTCTGGGTCCGTCGACCAACTGATGTCGCTGCGGGCGTAGCTCGGGTCGTTCGGGTCGTCGATGGTGACTTCCCAAAGAACCCGAGGAATCATTCGCCGCACGATCTGCTGCGTCTTCACGGGATTAACTTCGGCGGCGGCTTGCAGATACTCGTAGTCCTGCAGTCCCCGCCGCCAGTGCTTTAATCGAAGCGATGCGAACGGGCCATCCACGCCGTAGTTTTCTTTCGCGTAGATCTGGTCCGTCCCGGGGTAGAACAAAACGCCGTCCCCATTGTTGTAGTTCCATCCGGTTTCACCGAGCGATTCACTGACACCGGTCCTACCGCCGAAGGTGTGGGCCTGGCTGAACAGGCGAGTATCTTCGCCGGTGCCTTGATAGTTCTTGTAGTACGTTCCAGACCACACGAACCAGCGAGGCACCTGAAACTTGAATTGACACCAAGCCAACTGCCGCATCGCGATGCCATCGTCCTCGATCACCATTGTTCCACTGCCCGGACGGCCACCGTTGTACAGATAAAAGCTTTTGTCTTCGGCTTGCCGGTAGTGTTCGACGGCCGTGTTCCACTTCATCGTTTCGCCAAACGCCACGGTCGAACACGGCAGCGTCAGCGATGGCGTTTTCTGCATCGCTTTCGGCAGCGGCAACGTCACCAGTGTTTTCAGTTGTCCACCCGGTCCTGGATTTGTTTTCACCCACGATGCAAGCTGTTCCAATGTTTCGTACTGGTCCGATTCGTCGGCGACGTAAAGAAACTTTTCCGTCGGCGTCTCGAATTTCTGCTGATTGAAATAGTTGATCCACTCGTCAGTGTTCTTCCAGATGGCCTGTTTCGGATCGGCGGCGTCTTTCCAGTCCCAAGACCCATAAGTCCCGATCGAATGAACGTTGTTGCCGACGTTCTTTCCGGGCCCTTCATAGCCATTCGGCGGCGTGAATAGCGATCCATCCAGACGGGCCTGCCAGATCGAACCCATCTGTTCCAGCGGCGTGTGTTCGTGAATCAACGAAATCCGATGGCGGTGAGCCATTTGAAAGTGACGATCAACAATCTTCCTCGACCGGGCGATCACGTCGACCGGGGCATCATCTAAGTATGGACGTCCGATGTAGCGTTGGTTGATGTCTTCTTGCGAAACGTACAGCATCGTTTTGGCGGACGGCAGTTCCGGTAGCGTCCAGTCCTTCACCAACAATTGCACCGGAATCGTCCGCGGCTCCATTGCGTCCGCTTCGATCGAAACGACGCCGGTGTACTCGCCCGGCGGTGTATCGTTTGGCACGTAAATGTCGCACCAAATCGATTGCGACAACTTTGGCTTGACGGCAAAGCCGCGATAGAACTCGATCGGGACTGCGATGTCTGGGTACGAACGATCGTGATCAGGTCGATCCGTCCAGTCGCCTTTCGCAACGCCGTTGTCGTTGTGCGGTCGCCGAAATCGTTCGGGGACGTGGCGTTCGTCATAGTGTTCGTAGGCCAGGATCGAACAGCCCTTGATCGTCAAGTAACGAACGTAAAACAATTCGATTTGACGCTGGCGATAATCAAATAGCGCCTCGCCGGCGTCGCGCTTCGACGTCGTCTTCGGGACCGATTGCGATGCGATCGTGCCGCCGTCTCCGGTCAATTTGTCGAATCGAACGTGAACTTGGTTCAGCCCCGCGTCCGCGGCTTCCAAGATCACGTTGAACGAGACGGTCTCGTTGCGTGCCGATCGAAGTTGGACCGTCTGTCCATCCCAAACCGAATTGCGAAGGTCCCGTTTGCCCTCGGTCAATCGCTGCTCTTGCTGCGCGACTTTGTCCTCGCCGGAGTTGACCCAAACGGCGATTTGGTCAGCCGCTTTGAGAATGACCAATGGAAAGAAGGTTAAAAGAATGGGAAATAGGATTCGAGCAAGCATCGCAAAGCCGATTTTGGTCATCAATAGAACGTGGATAGCGCCCGCAAGCTTAAACGATCGCCCAGGAAAGCCAAGTTTAACGCGGCTCGCCATCGAGTGTCTCGACCGTCCGCTGTGGCGTGACCCTGTACCGACGAAGCTGAATTTCGCCGAAGTCCGCCGCGTCGACTCGCTCGAATCTGGCTTCCAACCACGCCTCGATTGATTCCCAGTCGTCCAGCGTCCACAAGCAGAACCAGAAGTCGCCACCAGATCGAAGTGTCTGCTCGACGTTCGCTTCGGACCAGCCGCCGCCCTGATCGCCGAATCGGTCGATCAATCGGTGGGTGGCCTGGGTCGGGCGATAATACAGCAACGATTCCTCACCGATGTCGTCGTAGAAGGCGACCGGCAAGTCGTCACCCCGCTGGGCGATCACCGTTGCGATTCCTCGCCAGTCATGCTTGTGATTGAACGCGTACATGCGGCCCAACGATGTGATCGCGACGATCAACGCCAATCCAATCGCGATCGATCGGACGATCCGCAGCCGATCCGAAAGACTCCAGATGGCAACCGACCAAGCGACCAAGATGCCTGGAATGATCGGGCTCAGGTACCGACTGTTAAGAAGCGAATCGTAAAGCACAGACAAGACGGCGGCTAAAACGGTAACACCGATCGCAATGCCCACGGGGACGCGGATCGTTGCAAAGACACGACGGATCGAATCCAGGCAAGGCGCAAAGATTCCCAGCATCACGACCACCTGAGCGGCCGCCATCATCATCAGACCGTCTTGCTTCCAGATAAGCGTCCGCCCGGCGAAAATGAACACGGGAAAGTACGCCGCGTGCTTCATCCAAGGGTTATACGGTGCAGACCAGATCGTCAGTTGGTGAAAAAAGTTCGGTGACCAGGGCAAGAAACAAAGTCCGCTAATCACGCCGATCAAAACGTATCCGGCCAATCGTTGCCACCGCCCATCCGAACGCCCGAACACCAATGGGATCCAAAGCGTCACCAGGACGAACAGGGTGTAGTAATGCAAATGCGGCAGCACCACGCAGCACGCCCCCAGCATCCACCAGTGTCGTCGTTTGGGCTGCTGCAAAATTCGTTCGGTCAGATAAGCAGTCGCCGTCACAAGCGTCGAAAGCAATCCGAACACACGCGCTTCGCGAGCCAGAAAGATCATCGCGGGATTGATCGCGACCAGCAGCGCCGCCGTCGTGGCAATCCGGCGGTCTTTGCTGATCGCCATCGCCAACATCCACGTCAATACGATCGAGCCGACGTCCGTCACCCCACTGAACGCTCGCGCAGCTTTCGATCGTGAATCCGAATGCCAAACACCATAACCGCAGCAGCACGAAGTAGCCGCACGGATTTCCGACATCCAATTGCTCGCCCGTGATCAGATCGCGAAACGACGCGGACGCCATTTCGAGACTGCACGCTTCGTCATACCAGATGCTTTCCCAGTCCAGCCCGATCGTTCGAAGGACTAGCCCCAGTCCAACCAACGCCGCCAGCAACACGAAATCGGAATAGCCACCACCGATCCGATGAAACCACCGCGATTGATCAGGTGACGTTTCCGTCAGCCGCTTCCTTGCCAGATCTTGTTCGTCGGTAATGACAAGGTTTGCGAACGGCATGATCGAACTTAAAGGCCTCGACGATCGATTTTTGCTGGGTGGGGTTCCACCATAGTCCCCTTAAACGCTTCAAACTACCAAATTTACGTCCAGACGATTGTTCGTGTATTTGGAGAGATCACGAGGGCCGAAGCCGCGACATCTCGCTCGCTACCGATCACAAGCGGCACGACCGGCAAAGTCGGTTTCGACTCTGCGGGCTGTGCCGCCTCGAACGAATTTGCGAGCGAGATTTCGCTTCCGGTTGTTCCAGTGGTCCGTCTTCTTCGACCGATACCGCTTGTAGCAAGCTTTCCAGCCCGAGCGATTGATCGCTTTGGTTCGGTCGATCCGTCCGCTGGAGGGACGATCTGGAAATCAAATCCGCAACCACGACCCATTGCGACCGAACATGCGAATGATCCTACCCGCTTCGACATTGTCTTCTTCCAACGTCGCGAAGACCGAGGGAAAGAACAAGAAGCAGAAACACGCCGATCGCTCGTCTACGCTTCGTCGTCGTGGCAATCGACTTGTCATCGCAGCGTTGATTGCATCCACCGGAGGATGCGGCTTGTTAAAAAAGATTCCAAACGGTCCGCACGACAACACGCCCTCGTATCACGACAACGTCGGTCTGGAAATCGAATACCCGCAGGTCGCCCAGTGCGCGACGCCGCCGGTCATGGCGGCCCAGTCGGCGATCGAACCGCTGGCCTTGCAGGACCCATCCGAAGTTCCCGCGTATGAACTGACGTTGGACCAAGCCATTCAATTGGCAGTCCAGCAAAGTCCCGTCCTTCGCTCGCTCGGGGGCGCGGTCGTGTCCGCACCGGAGGGCACGACGACGATTTACGATCCCGCATCGATCGCATCTAGTCCCACGCTTGGCACCGAGGCGGCGCTGTCGGCCTTCGACGCCCAATACACCCAACAACTGTTTTGGAACAACGTAGACCAGCCGACCAATCGTCAACCGTTTACGATTCCTGGCATCGGTGGCGGTCCTCCGTTGATCTTCGCACCTTTCGTTCAAAGCCAGAACGCCACCTTCACGAACGAACTGTCAAAGCAGACCGCTACCGGGGCAAGATTTGCGTTACGTCATAACGTCCAGTACAACCGCACGCAGGACCCTTCGGTCGCGCAGTTGCGATTTCCGAGTTCCTTCAGCGGGTTTTTGGAGGCTGAATACCGACAACCGTTGCTGCAAGGTGCCGGCACGACGTTCAACCGAATCGCTGGCCCGAACACGGTGCCGGGCGTTTACAACGGCGTGCTGATCGCTCGGATCAACGAAGACGTTTCGCTGGCCGACTTCGAGGCCGCCGTCATTCAATTGACGTCCGACGTCGAACAAGCCTACTGGGACCTGGCGACCGCCTATCGGGTGCTCGATGCGAACATCAAAGGCCGCGAATCGGCGCAGCAAACCTTTCAATTTCAACAAGTTCGGTTGGAAGTCGGTGCGGGTCGGAGCGACGAAGAAGCTCAAGCTCGATCGCAGTTTTATCAATTCCAAGCGCAAGTCGAAAACTCGCTCGGCGGTCCGACCGGCTTGTATGCCCTCGAACAACGACTTCGCTACTTGATCGGGCTGGCCGCTTCGGACGGACGCTTGATCCGACCGATCACCGCGCCGATCGACGCAAAGGTCATCTTCGACTGGGATAGCGCGCTCGGACAAGCCTTGGATCGCCGTGTTGAAATTCGCCGCCAACGCTTCGCCGTCAAACGACGCGAGCTTGAAGTCATCGCCTCTCGTTTGAACCTGCGTCCTCGATTGGACTTCCTAGCTCAATATCGCTGGCAAGGCCTCGGCGACAACCTGATTGGCGATACGGACGGTCCAGACTTGAACGGCTTGTACGGAACCATCACCGGCGGCGATTTTCAAGAAGGCCAGGCCGGAATCGAATTGAGTTTTCCGGTCGGGCTTCGATTGGCAAGCTTGGCGGTCCAGAATGCTCGTTTGAGTCTGGAACGCGAACGCGCGATCCTGGCTGAAACCGAACTTCAAATCAGTCACGACCTGTCCAGCGCCGCTCGCCAAGTCGCGTTGACGTTCCAGTTGGTTGAAACGAACTACAACGCTTACCAAGCCGACCTTCGCCAAGTCGAAGTCTTGCGACGACGTTACGTCGACGGTAACGACAACATCAATTTTTTGTTGCAAGCCCAGGCGCAAGTCGTCAACAGCGAATCAGCGTTCTATCAATCGCTGTTCAACTACAACCTTTCGATTCGCGACTTGCATCGACAAAAGGGATCGCTGCTGGCGTACAACCAAGTCCGTTTAGCCGAGGGGCCTTGGGCGGCGGGCGCCGCCGCCGATGCCCAGCGTGTCGGTCGGTTCCTGGAACCTCGGGTCAATCCATCCGCCGTCGATGTTCCGCGTCCGATCACCAGTGGTCCGTTTGATCCGTCCGCCGTTCAAATCACCGGCGTTGGATTCGCGCCGACGTCGGCTGACATGATCATGGAAGGCGAGATGATCATGGACGATCAAGCAGCACCGATGACGTTTGACGCTCCCGTCCGCGTCGAGCCGTTTCCCCAGTGACCGGGTCGTCGGCGTAAGCCGCGGCTAAGCTCGCTTTTCGTAACGCACCCGATAGACCGGGATGCAGTCGCGGCGGCGACTGCGTTCAAAGTGCGTTCGGTAATCCAGCTCGTGGGTCGCTTCGGCTTCATCTTCGGGAATGGGAATCCCGAACTGCGGCGCGACGTCGGCGATCATCTCGACGGTGTCTTCAAAGTAGTCCAGCACGTCGGTCCAAAAATGGAACCGACCGCCCGGCCGAAGCGCCTCCAAGAAATTGCGAACGCTGGTTTCGTTGACGACCCGTCGCTTGCGATGCTTCTTTTTCCACCAAGGATCGGGAAAGTAGACGTGGACGGCTTCGAGTGTTCCGGCGTCAACCCGCTTCTGGAAAATCGGCTCCGCGTTTCCACTTGCCATGATCGCGTTGGTCACGCCGGCCTTGCGAAGCCGTTCGGCCGAATGCAGCGCGTATTTGGAAACGATCTCGACGCCCAGAAAATTGTGGTCCGGGTGCGCAGCGGACTCGGTCGCCATGAAAAGCCCCTTGCCCGATCCGACTTCGATTTCCAGCGGCAGATCGTTCTGGAACAGTGTTTCGCTGCTGACGCGATCTGGCAATTGGTCGACGTCGCGAAGCCACGCCGACAAGTCGACCTCCGGCTTGGGAACGCGGATTTGATTTCGAGGCATGGCGGAAAGATCGACGAAAAAAAGGATCGGCAAACGAAACGCCGTGACAAGGCGTTGCGTCAAACCACGACGGCAAACCACTGCGGCGGCTCATCGTAACTTGCCCGAATTTCTCTACAATGCTGGGCACGCTGCGACTCCCACTTTCACGCCCGCCGGATTGCCGACCGACCGATGCCCAACGCCGAATCCAATTTTCAAGGATACCGAATCGCCTCGCTGGAAAGCCGACGTGCCGACGACATGGCGCGGATGATCCAGCGGAACGCCGGCCAGGCTTTCGTCAGCCCGTCGATGCGGGAGGTGCCCATCGAACCCAATCGTGGCGCGATCGATTTTGCTTACCAAGTCATCACGGGCAATATCAACATCGTCGTCTTGATGACGGGCGTCGGTTTTCGGTACCTGATCAAGTCGATCGAAAAACACGTCGACCAAAAGCGATTTTTGGAATCGATGTCGGACATCACGACGATCTGCCGCGGCCCCAAGCCCGTCGCGGCGATGCGAGAATTCGGATTGAAGCCGACCTTCCGAGTGCCCGAACCGAACACTTGGCGAGAGCTATTGCAAACGATCGACGCAAACGTTTCGGTCGCCAACCAAGCCGTTGGTTTGCAAGAATACGGCGTCACGAATTCCTCTTTGATCGCCGGCTTGGAAGCTCGCGGCGCGACGGTGCATCCGGTTCGCGTCTACGGCTGGGAATTTCCCGAGGACACCAAGCCGCTGGAAGAAAACGTTCGCGCGATCGCGGCTGGCCAGCGTGATGTATTGATGCTGACCAGCGCCCACCAAGTCGTCAACATGCTCCGGATGGCCGAGCAAACCAATCTGATCGACGAACTTCGCGCCGGACTGCATCGCACCGTCATCGCGTCGATCGGACCAACAACGACGGCGATGTTAGAAGAGAGCGACATTCACGTCGACTTTGAACCGAGCCATCCGAAGATGGGACATCTGGTCACCGAGCTTGCGGCGAAGTCGAAGTCGTTGGTCGCGTCCAAGCAAAAACTGTTTGCGACCTCCCCGGCCTATCGCAGCAAACCTGCCGAACACCCGTCGGACGCCAGCCTGTTCATGCGCGCGTGTCGCGGCGAAGAAACCGAACGCACGCCGGTATGGTTGATGCGGCAAGCCGGACGGTACATGGCGGAGTACCGCGAAGTCCGCGCGAAACAATCGTTCTTGGAACTTTGTGCCAGCCCGAACCTGTGCAGTGAAATCATGTGTACCGCGGTCGATCGTTTGAAGGTCGATGCGGCAATCATCTTTTCGGACTTGCTGCCGATCTTGGTGCCGATGGGTTTTGACTTGGAATTCGTCGTCGGCGACGGACCCGGTGATTCACAATCCGATTCGCGAAACGGCCGATTTGGACCGCGTTCAAGAATTGGACCAACCCGAACGATTGGACTTTGTGTACGAAACGGTTCGGCAAACTCGCGCGGACTTGCCCGAAGACATTCCGCTGATCGGGTTCGCCGGTTCGCCCTTCACGCTGGCAAGCTACGCGATCGAAGGTGGCGGCAGTCGCACGTACACGCACACTAAGAAAATGATGCACGCCGATCCCGGCGCTTGGGCGGCGCTGATGGAAAAGCTATCTGGTTCGATCACCGTTTACTTGAATCATCAAATCGCCGCCGGTGCCCAGTGCGTGCAGTTGTTCGATTCGTGGGCGGGATGCCTCTCCCCGGCCGACTATTCGGCGTTCGTGCTGCCGTGGATGAAGCGGATCATCGCGGGCATCGCTCCGGGCGTTCCGGTCATCAACTTCGCGACCGGCAACCCCGAATTGTTGCCGTTGCTGCGCGGCGACCGCCGCACGGTGGTCGGTGTCGATTGGCGGATCGATTTGGCGACCGCGTGGCAACGGATCGGACACGATTGCAGCTTACAGGGAAACATGGACCCGTCGGTGCTGTTGTCCAACCCTGACGTGATTCGCAAGCGAACAGCCGACTTGCTATCCAGCGTCAATGGTCGCCCCGGTCACATCTTCAATCTCGGCCACGGCGTGATGAAGGAAACGCCGGTCGAAAACGCGATCGCGCTGGTCGATGCGGTCAAAGAATTGTCCCAGCGAAACCGGCCGACCACGTGAGCGATCAAGCAAGCGTTTGTCCGTTCTGTCCGCTGCACTGCGATGACGTCGTAATCGACGCGGCGGGCCGCATCAACGTGGATTGCCCGATCGCCGAGTCGGGTTTTAAAGCAGCAATCGATCCGCCGGTGTACCGAATCGGCGACCGATCGGTCTCGATGGACGATGCCATCTTCAACGCTAAGCAAATTTTCACATCGACCGCAAAACCAAAGGTCACCTGCTCCGGTGCAACGCTTGGTTTGTCGCGGCGTTTGGCATCGATGTCACAGGTCGGCGCGATCGATCTGTCCCTCGAATCGACCTCGACGATGGCCGCCCTCCGAACTGCCGCGTCGCGTGAAGGGTTCGTCGGCGCAACCTTGGCGGAAGTCAAACAACACGCCGACTTGATCTGGATCATTGGCAACGCGTTCGATCAAACTCCGCGACTTCCCAGGCATTTTTCCGCAGACGCCGTCGTTCGTCATTTCTCGACATTCTCCGCCGACGACATGGCGACGCTCGGGGCAACGCCGATTGAACAAACGTTCGGGGACCCGGGCTACGTCGCGATCTTCTTCGCCGCCGATGCGTTCGACGCTCGCCAAAGCATCTTGGTCGCCGAATGGTGGACAAAATGGATCGTGCAAGCGAACAAGACACGCCGCGTCGTACAAGTCATGCTGGACCCGACCCAAACGATTCGTTCGGTCACCGGATGGACGTCTAACGAAATGCTGACGACCAACCAAACGACCAGCGACATTCGGTTCGGTAACCCGGTCGGCCAGATCGCAAGCATTCAAGTCGGCGGCATCGATCCGGGGCGTGACTTCGCCGAAGCATACGTTCCCACGTCCGTCCCAGGAGTCCACGACGCAGACGTCGTGATTCGCGGCGATGGAGCGGTGACCTTGGGATTGTCAAACGTTACTGACTCGCCACGCGAACGGATCGAAGCGACCTCCGTGATCGATCGCTGCATTGCTTGACGACTACCAACGCAGCAGCGCCGTTCCCCATGCCAGCCCAGCACCAAATCCGCACAGCAGCACCAAGTCTCCTTCGCGGATGCGGCCGGTGCGCACGGCTTCGTCGATCGCCAGCGGAATGCTGGCCCCGGACGTGTTGCCGTATTGATCCAAGTTGGCGAACACTTTCTCCGGTGCAACGTTTAGATCGCTGACCGCCGAGTCGATGATCCGCTGGTTCGCTTGGTGCATCACGACCATGGCAAGGTCGCCGGCGTCGACACCGGCGTCCGCCAGTACTTCTTTGGCGCTGTCGGCAAAAACGCGTACCGCCCATTTGAAAACGTTGCGACCATCCATCGTCAAGTACTGCAAGCCGTCGGCGTGCGTTTGCGGCGTCAGCGGCATGCGAGTGCCACCGGACGGAATGCACAGCATTTCGCCGCCGCAACCTTCGCTGCCGATCTGATACGAAAGGATCCCGTCGGCGTTGGAGGAATCCGCCGTCAACAGCACCGCGCCGGCGGCATCGCCGAACAGCGGGTACGTTTTCTTGTCGTCCGGATTGACCGTGCGGCTCATCAAGTCCGCACCGATCACCAACACGCAACGATTGTTGCCCGCGCCGATGAACTGGGCCGCGGTGATCATGCCGTACATGAATCCGGCGCACGCGGCGTTGACGTCCATCGCCGGCGCGGTCACGCCAAGCCGGCGCTGCAGGTGACAGGCCGTCGAAGGAGTCGGATGATCGGGGGTGATCGTCGCGACGATAATCAGGTCGATGTGGTCGGCCGTCACGCCGGCCGATTCCATACATCGAATCGCGGCTTCGTAACACAGATCGCTGGTCGCTTGATCATCGGCGGCGTGTCGTCGAGCGTGAATGCCGGTTCGCCGAACGATCCATTCGCTATCGCAGCCCAGCGCCGCCAAGTCTTCGTTGGTGACAATTTTTTCCGGCACATACGAACCCGTCGCCATCACTCGCACGCCGCCGACTTTGCCCATCCGACCGCGCGTCGCGATCGGGGCGGTTGATTCAGAAGGAGCGGTGGTCGATTCGGTCATGGGTCGTCGGCGGCTACAATGGTTCGGCAAGCTCGGCGTCGGTCGCCGGCGGCGTGCGGGGAAGTATAGCGGGAAGCGTTTTTCGTTGTTAGATCAGGTCATTTCCAGACGCCGAGCGATCGCCTGCGCCGTGACGGGCGGGATCGCGTCGGGCCTGTATCTTTGGCCGAAAGAGCCACAAAAACGTCGCTTTCAGATCGACGGACCCTCGATGGCTCCGACGCTGGTTGGCAATTCCCGCTTGGCCGAGTGTTCGCCGTGCGGATTGAACTGGCCCGTCGACGCGGCCGCGTCCGAGTACGGCGTGTGCTGGCACTGCGGCGAACCGGTTCGCGCCGCCGACCGACGTCCCGCCGACCTCGTCGATGTGCTTCCGACGGACGAGATCAAGCGAGGACAGTTGGTGGCGTTCGAGCACGCCGGCGTTGCGAGCGTCAAGCGAATCGTCGCGATTCCGGGCGACTCGATCACGCTTCACGGCTTGGAAGTGTTCGTCAACAATCGGACGATCGATCACGAAGTCATCTTGCCCGTCGACTTTGACGATCATCGTTCCGTCACGCGGTGGTCACCCGATTCCCGAACCGAAGACAGACACTGGCGCCTGTCGGCGAGCGATTCGCAGCGGTTGATTTATCACCACCAAAGCGTCCACGATCAAAACCAACCCAGCCAAGTTTACGACGACTACGCGATGAACTTTGGTCTCACTCGACCCCTCGAAACCGTTCACCGTTTGGTGATCGAAGCGGACGTGATCGAAGCGAGCGATGATGCGGAATTAGTGTGCTGGCAGCACGAGCGGAAAAGTGCGATGGCAAGATTGCGCGTTGGCAGTCGCATTCGGCTCGTTCCAGCACAACCCAGCGACGATCCGTCACCAACACTTGCACCGGAGTCACCGCTCGCGATTCGCATGCGAACTGGAACGGGGACGATTTCAAGACTTGTCAGTGCTGAGGCCGATCCTGTATCGGCTTCGTCGACGCGACGATCGAAGCATTTATCCGTTCACGCTTGGCCCGAACAAATTCTTTGTGCTGGGTGACAACGTTCCCGTCTCGGTCGACGGCCGCGATCATGGCCCGATCGATCGGTCGCAAATTTTTGGGGAAGTGCGGCCAATCGCCCAGAATTAAAACGAAAACTCGATCAAGTCGTCTTCCAAACCGGATCGACGTGCGAATCGGTCGTCGATTCGAACCACCGCGTCAGCGTCATTTTCTGCCGCGTGTAAAAATGGACGCCTTCGGTGCCTTGGATGTGCAGGTCGCCGAAGAACGATTGATTCCACCCGGTGAACGGTAACCACGCCATCGGCGCGGGCACGCCGACGTTGATGCCGATCATGCCGGCGTTGAAGTGTCGCTTGAACATTCGCGCGGCGTAGCCATCGCGAGTGAAGATCGACGCCCCATTGCCGAACGGACACGCCTTGCCGATCGCGATCGCTTCGTCCAGCGTTTCGGCGCGAACGACGGAAAGCACCGGGCCAAAGATTTCTTCTTTCCAAAGCGGTGACTCGGTCGTGACACGATCGACGACGCTGGGGCCCAGTAAGAACGAATCACCGGCGTCGATTTTTCGTCCGTCCAGCACCACGCTTGCACCGCTGGCCGATGCAGTTTCCAAGTACTCGGCGACGCGGCTTCGGTGATCGGCATTGATGACCGGTCCCATTTCGGCGGCGTCGTTTCCGTCGGTCGGACCGACGTTCATGTTGCCGGCGTAATCGACCAAGCCTTCGACCAATGCGTCGCCGGACTTGCCGACGGCAAGCGCCACCGAGCCGGCCATGCAGCGCTGGCCCGCGCATCCGAACGCGGACGCCGCGAGCGCTTTAACGGACTGATCAAGGTCGGCATCAGGCATGATGATCAAGTGATTTTTTGCGCCGCCGGCCGATTGAACTCGCTTGCCGTGCGCGGTGCCGACTTCGTAAACGTACTTCGCAATTTTGGTCGAACCGACGAACGAGATTGCCGCAACGCCGGGATGCTTCAGCAGCGCATCGACGACTTCTTTACCGCCGTGGATGACGTTCATGACTCCGTCGGGCAGTCCGGCTTCGATCAGCAGTTCGGTCAAGCGAATCGCCGACAGCGGCACCTTCTCGCTGGGTTTTAGGATGAACGTGTTTCCGCACGCGATCGCGATCGGGAACATCCACAGCGGGACCATGTTTGGAAAGTTGTAGGGCGTGATGCCGACGCAAACGCCGACGGGATGGCGGTTGGTTTCGCCGTCGACCTGGCTGGCGATCTGCGGAAACGTTTGTCCGGCCAGCATGATCGGGACGCCGCAGGCGAACTCGACCATCTCGAGTCCGCGCTGGACCTCCGCGCGAGCTTCCGCATGGGTCTTGCCGTGTTCGCGAGTGACAAGGCGGGCCAATTCGTCGAAATGCGTCTTCATCAATTCGCGATACGCGAACATGACGTGCGCCCGTTCGACCGCCGGCGTTTCGCTCCACGCAAAAAAAGCTTTGGTCGCCGCGGCCACCGCGGCATCGACATCGGCCGCGCAACCGGCGGGGGTATGTGCGATCGTTTTGCCGGTCGATGGATTAAAGACTGCCGTTGGGTCGCTGCTATTGTGACTGTCGATCCATTGCGCGCCGACTCGCATTTGAACGACGGGGGACTGCGATACCATCGATGACTCCAGAGGGATGTTTGCGTTAAACCGTCTTCGCTCGCAAAATGCGTTTGATGCACACGGCTTTGCGAAGATCGTGTTAAGCTCAGCTTAACCGACTTTTAAAATCCGTGACCCACCCGACTTCGTTTCCACTCAAGTTCGTTTTAACAACAGGAATCCTACTATGCCGCGAATGGTGCGAGGCGCATTGATTCAAACCAAGCTTTGTGAACCGGCCACGTCCGAGCCCGCGAAGATCAAGCAAGCGATGATCGACAAGCACGTCGAGTTGATCGCCGAAGCGGCCGGCCAAGGAGCACAAGTGTGCTGTTTGCAAGAACTATTCTATGGCCCGTACTTTTGCGCCGAACAGGATACGAAGTGGTACAGCATGGTCGAACGGGTGCCCGACGGACCAACGACAAAGCTGATGATGGAGTTGGCGAAGAAGCATAAGATGGTGATGGTCGTTCCTTTGTATGAAGAGGACATCACGGGCGTCTATTACAACACGGCGGCGGTGATTGATGCCGACGGATCGTATCTTGGCAAGTTTCGCAAGATTCACATCCCGCATTGCAACCCAGGGTTCTGGGAAAAGTTCTATTTCCGACCCGGCAACCTTGGCTATCCGATCTTTGACACCGCGGTCGGTAAGGTCGGCGTTTATATCTGTTACGACCGGCACTTCCCCGATGGTGCGCGATGCCTTGGCCTCGGCGGGGCAGAAATTGTTTTCAACCCGAGCGCCACCGTCGCGGGATTGTCCGAATACCTTTGGAAGTTGGAACAACCCGCCCACGCCGTCGCCAACCAATACTTCGTCGGCGCAATCAATCGCCCGGGCAGCGAAGAACCTTGGAACATCGGCGAGTTCTATGGCCAGAGTTACTTCTGTGACCCACGTGGTCAGTTCATCGCCCAAAGCGAAAAGCGAATCGAGACGGACATCGTGATCGCGGACATGGACTTTGATTTAATTCGCGAGGTCCGAAACACATGGCAATTCTTCCGCGATCGACGGCCGGAAACGTATGGCGCGATCACAGAACTGTAAGTCGGAGTCAATCGTTTAACGCCCAGCCGAAGACGCCGGCAACGTAGGTCCGTCACGCCGTGGCGGAGCATTGGATGAAACGAACAGCTCTGCTGTTCGGCCTCGCCACGGCGTGTCGAGGCTACGATAAACCGGCGTCTTCGGCTGGGCGTTAAACGATAACAATCAACCTATGACTAAATCAGACAGCATCCTCTATGGTCTCGATGATCGCCCGCCGTTTGGCAAGGCGGTCGTGCTGGCGATGCAGCATGTGTTGACCATGTTCGGGTCGACCGTCGCGGTGCCGTTGATGTTGGGACCGGCGATGGGCATGGACACCGCACAGGTCGCGGTGTTGATTTCCAGCGTGATGCTTTGCAGCGGCGTGGCAACGCTGTTGCAGTCGACGTTCGGGTCGCGATTGCCGATCATTCAAGGCGTCAGCTTCTCGTTCCTGGCCGCGTTCTTCATGATCATCGGCGACATTCACGCCGACGGAAACGATGCGGTCGCCGGTGCGGCAATGCCTTACATCGCCGGCGCGGTGATGGTCGGGGCGATCCTTGAAATGATCGTCGGTTTTAGCGGTGCGATGGGCCAGATTCGCAAAGTGCTTTCGCCGGTGGTCGTCGGTCCGGTCATCATGCTGATCGGGCTGGCGCTTTATACGGCCGGAGCACCGATCGCGGCTTCTTACTGGCCCATTTCCATCTTGACGATGGTTTTGATCGCGACGTTTTCTTTCGTTTTGTCAAAGCACCATGTCGCCTTTCGCATGTTCCCGCTGCTGATGGCGATCGTCGGATCGGTTTCGGTTTGTGCGTTGCTTTCCGCGCTGGGCGTTTTCGGTGCCGAACATCCGGCGCGGCCGAGCTTGGCGGCGTTCGCAAACGCCGATTGGGTTCGAACCAGCGGCGTGGTATTTCCTTGGGGGCTGCCGAAGTTTGACACGGGCTTCATCGTCGCGATCATCGCCGGTTACCTCGCCTCGATGATCGAAAGCTTCGGCGACTATCACGCCTGCAAGCAGATGGCCGGCGGTGGTGATCCAACGCCCGATGAAATTTCACGCGGCATCGGCTTTGAAGGCATCGGGTGCGCGCTTACCGGAGTCTTCGGCGGCTTCAGTTCAACGTCCTACAGCGAAAACGTGGGATTGATCGGGCTGACCAAAGTCGGGTCTCGCTACGTCGTCCAAATCGGCGCAGTGATCCTGATCGGGCTGGGTCTGTTTGGTAAATTCGGGGCACTGGCCGCCGCGATTCCGACGCCGGTCGTCGGGGGACTTTATTGCGCGATGTTCGGGTTGATCTCGGCCGTCGGCATCCGCCAGTTCGCTCGCGCGGATTTGGACAGCGACCGCAACCTTTTCATCGGCGGCTTTGCATTGTTCATGGGCATCAGCGTCCCTTACTACTTTGCCAACGGCGGTGCCGAAGCGGTGCTGGAAACGTTCCCCCGATCGATCGCTGACATCGTCAATGCGATCGGCCAAACCGGGATGGCGGTCGCCGCGATCCTTGGCATCTCGCTGGACAACATCATTCCCGGAACTCGCCGTGAACGGGGGCTCGAAACGACCCTTGTACCCGAAGCGGGAAATCCGATTCCCGAAAACACTCTTGACGCTTCCATGGAATCCTTATGAACGCGAAGACTTTCCAGCTTCCGCAGTTACCGATGACCGATCACAAACCGACACCGTATGACGGCCCGTCGCGTGACGAAGTGATTGCGATGCGACACCAGTTTGTGAACCCCGGCGTGCTGACCTACTACCGCGATCCGTTGATGATCGTGGAAGGCAATATGCAATACCTTTATGACGAAACCGGTCGTCGTTACTTGGACGGGTTCGCGGGCATCGTCACGGTCAGCGTTGGTCACTGCCATCCGCACGTCGCCGAAGCCGTCAAGAAGCAGGCCGGAACGCTGCAGCACACCACCACAATTTACTTGCACCCGACGATCGCGCAGTTTGCGGCAAAGCTGGCGTCGAAGACGTCGACCAACGCGGACGGCGATCGCCTGGATAAAACGTACTTCACCAATTCGGGCAGCGAAGCAAACGAAGTCGCGATCTTGATGTCGCGGGAATACACCGGTAACACCGAAGTCGTCGGCGTTCGCAACGGTTACCACGGTGGCACGTCGGTGACGATGGGTTTGACATCGCATGGCACTTGGAAGTTTCCGACCAACCAAGCCGCCGCGATCTCGCACACGCATCCCGGGTACTGTTACCGATGCCCGTACGGACTGACGTACCCGAGCTGCGACTTGAAATGTGCGCACGACATCAAGAACGTGATCGAGTATCAAACGTCGGGACAAATCGCGGCCTTCATCGGCGAACCCGTTCAAGGCGTCGGGGGCGCGGTCATTCCGCCGCCGGAATACTTCAAGATCGTCTACGACATCGTTCGCCAGCACGGCGGCTTGTGCATCGCCGACGAAGTGCAAGGCGGCTTTGGCCGAACGGGCAAGCACTACTGGGCGCATGAAAACTGGGGCGTCAAGCCGGACATCATCACGATGGCCAAAGGCATCGGCAACGGCGCGCCGCTCGCTGCCGCGACGACGACCGGACGAATCGCAAAAACGATGACAAAGCGTATCCACTTCAACACCTTCGGCGGCAATCCCGTTTCAATGGCATCCGGACTGGCGACGATGGAAGTCATCGACGCCGAGGGCATTCAAGAAAACGCTCGCGTGATCGGCGACCACCTTTTGGGTGGGTTGTTAGAACTAAAGGAAAAGCACCCTTTGATCGGCGACGTCCGCGGCATGGGATTGATGCTGGGGCTAGAACTGGTCAACGATCGCAAGTCAAAAGATCCAGCGAAAGTCGCCGCGGCCGACTTGATGGAAATGTGCAAGGAAAGAGGTTTGATCTTGGGCAAGGGCGGTTTGTACGGAAACACGCTGCGGATCAAACCTCCGATGTGCATCAATAAGGACGACGCTGAGTTCATGCTGGCAGTCATCGACGATTGCCTGACCGACATTGAATCCAAACGATAGGCCAAACCGAACATGCCAACCCTGGAAACCACCGTCAACGGAATCAAATTTCCCAACCCCTTCGTGATCGGATCGGGCCCGCCCGGAACGAACGCGCGAGTGATCTGTCGATCATTCGCGGATGGTTGGGGCGGATCGTCGGCCAAGACGCTATCCCTGGACGCTTCCAAGGTCACCAACGTCGCACCACGCTACGGACGATTGAAAGGCCCCGATGGCCAGCCGTACGGTTGGGAAAACATCGAACTGATTTCGACGATGCCGTTCGAGCAATGGCTGGATGAATTTCGCGAGGTCAAAGAAAAGTTTCCCAACCATGTGCTAATCGCATCGGTGATGGAGGAATACAACAAAGATCGTTGGATCGAAATGATCCAGCGCTGCGAAGAATCCGGCGTCGATATGTTCGAGTGCAATTTTTCGTGCCCGCACGGATTGCCCGAGCGAAAGATGGGCGCGGCGATGGGTGTCAATCCGGACATTTTGCACGAAGTTTGCGAGTGGGCGCGGTCGGCGACCAAGCTTCCCATTTGGGCCAAGATGACGCCCAACGTGACCAGCATCGAAGAGGTCGCGCGAGCCAGTTTGTCGGCGGGCGTGGACGGCATTTCCGCGATCAATACGATCCGCAGCGTCATCGGCGTCGACCTGGAAACGTTGCGTCCGATGCCGACGGTCGAAGGTTACACGACGCCGGGCGGATACAGTTGCAAAGCGGTCAAGCCGATCGCGCTTCGCATGAACATGGAAGTCGCGACGATGATCCGCAAAGAGTTCCCCCACGCGACGCTGTCGGGCATCGGTGGCATCGAAACGGGCGAAGACGCGGCGGAATTTATCTTGCTGGGTGCCGATACGGTTCAGGTTTGCACGGGCGTGATGTTGCACGGATACAAGCTGGTGCAAACCATGTCCCAGCAACTGCTGGCCTTCATGGAAAAGCACGGCTTCGAAACGATCGATGATTTCAAAGGCAAGGCGCTTCCGTACTTCACCACGCACGCCGACTTGGTCGAACGACAAGCAAGGGCGAAGGCCGAAAAAGAAGCGATAAAGGAAGCGGCCAGCAAGGCGAAAGCCGGCATCACGAAAGACGAAAACTGGGACGGCGATGAATTCGTCAAGCAATCCGATGAATTGGTGGGTTAAACATTGAACCTTCTTATCAAACACGGTCGTATTATCACGCCCGATCAAGACTACGTCGCGGACATCTTTGTGCGTGGCGAGATGATCGAGCGAATCGCACCATCGATTGCACCGGAGGATGACACGGAGGTGATCGATGCGTCCGGGAAGTACGTTTTCCCCGGCTTCATCGATCCACACGTCCATATCTATTTGCCCTTCATGGGCACCTACGCCAAGGACACTTACGATTCGGGAAGCCGTGCGGCGCTGGTCGGTGGCACGACCACGCTGATCGAAATGTGTTGCCCCGCGTCGACCGACGAACCTTGGCAGGCGTATCAACTTTGGAAACAAAAAGCGGAAGGACTGTCCGCGTGCGACTTTTCGTTTCACATGGGCGTCACGCGGTTCGATGATGTCGCCGAGCAGCAGCTTCGGCAAATCGTTGACGATGGCATCACGTCGTTCAAAGTTTTCCTGGCTTACAAGGGCGCGTTCGGCGTCAGCGATGCGGAGCTTTACCAAACGTGCCGATTGGCGCAAGAGCTTGGTGTCGTGGTGACGGCGCACTGCGAGAACGCGGACTTGGTCGCCGCGATGCAGGCGAAACTGGTCAGCGAAGGAAAGGTCGGCCCGGAATATCACGAACCGTCGCGGCCGGTCGCGGTCGAAGCCGAAGGCGTGCATCACTTTTGCTCGTTCTTGGAAGCGACCGGTGCCAGCGGTTACATCGTTCACACCTCGTGCAGCGACGCGATCGAAGTCGCACAAAAATTCCAGGCTCGCGGAGTCGATGTCGCGATCGAAACCGTCATCCCGTACTTGATACTGGACAGCAGCTACGCCGAACGCCCGGACTTCGAGGGTGCGAAGTACGTGATGAGTCCGCCGATTCGAGACGTCGCTCACCAGAAAGCACTTTGGAACGCTCTTAAATCAAACACCATCGCCACCGTCGCGACCGATCACGCGCCGTTCGATTTTGGGGACCAAAAACAGATGGGCCGGCCGCCCGAATCAGACTTCACCAAGATCCCCAACGGCATTCCTTCGGTCGAACACCGCGCGACGTTGCTGTTCACGCACGGGGTGATGACGGGTCGTATCAGTTTGCACCAGTTCGTCAGCCTGGTATCGACCAACGCGGCCAAACAGTTCGGCATGTTCCCCTACAAGGGCACGATCCAGCCGGGCGCGGACGCGGACTTGGTCGTTTGGGATTCGGATTATCAAGGCAAGATCTCTGCCGCGACGCACCTGATGAACACGGACTACGACGGCTTTGAAGGGTTCCAAATCACCGGCCGTCCGTCCGTGGTGACGTGTCGCGGAAAGATCAGCGCCCGCGACGGCAAGTTCGTGGGCACGCTCGGGCACGGGCAAATGGTGGCGCGAACCGTGCGAGAGGACTGATGGATTTCGTTGACGGTAAGTTGGTCGACATCACTGCGAGGGAAATCCGTCGCGCTCGGATTCGGTTCGACGCGGGAATCATCAGCGACATCGAAACGCCGCCGGAAAACGCGGCGTGTGAGAACTATCTGATGCCGGGGTTCGTCGACTCGCACGTTCACGTCGAATCGTCGATGCTGACCCCCAGCCAATTTGCCCGCGTCGCGGTCACGCACGGTACCGTGGCGACGGTCAGCGATCCGCACGAGATCGCCAACGTGTTGGGCGTCGAAGGCGTGCGGTTTATGCTGGACGATGCCGATCGCGTTCCGTTCAAGTTCTGGTTCGGGGCACCAAGCTGCGTCCCGGCGACCGGCTTTGAAACAGCCGGCGCGTCGATCGATGTCGCCAAAACGGAATCGTTGTTGGACGAGCCGCGAATTCACTATCTGGCCGAGATGATGAATTTTCCCGGCGTGCTTTCCGGCGACACCGACGTGATGGCGAAGATTCAAGCCGCCGCAAAACGTGGCATGCCGGTCGACGGTCACGCGCCGGGACTCCGCGGATCCGATGCCGAACGATATTTCGCTGCCGGCATCTCGACCGATCATGAATGCTTCACCGAAGCCGAAGCGATCGACAAACTAGCCGCCGGCGCGATCGTGCAAATCCGCCAAGGATCGGCGGCTCGAAATTTCGACGCTCTGAAAGGATTGATCGATCGCTATCCCGGTCGCATCATGTTTTGCAGTGATGACAAGCACCCGGACGAACTGCTGGTCGGGCACATCAACCGTCTTTGCCGTGACGCCATCGCCGATGGCAGCGACCTGTTTCATGTCTTGACCGCCGCCTGCATCACGCCGGTTCGGCATTACGGCATGAACGTGGGACAACTGCGTGTCGGCGATCCGGCGGACTTCATCGAAGTCGATTCGATCGACGAATTCAACGTCTTGCGAACGTTCATCGATGGCGTCTGCGTGTCGGCGCACGGCAAGTCGCGGATCGTCGCCACGCCGGTCAAACCCATCAATCGTTTCGAGTGTTCGCCGAAGGTCGCGTCTGAATTTTTTGTCGCGGCGAAACCGCAGTCGAAGCTTCGCGTGATCGTCGCGCACGACGGATTGCTGACCACCGGATCACTGCAGGTCGCCGCGAACATCATCGACGGCGGGGTCGCGTCGGACGTCTGCGAACGATGTGTTAAAGATCGCGGTCGTCAATCGTTACCTGAACGCGGCACCGGCCGTTGCGTTTGTTCGCGGGTTCGGACTGCGACGGGGTGCGATCGCCGGATCGGTGGCTCATGATTCGCACAATATCATCGCAGTGGGATGCAACGATGTGGACCTTACCGCGGCGGTCAATGCGGTGATCGACTGCCGCGGCGGCTTGGCGGTCGTCGATGGTGCGATCGAGGAAACGCTGTCGTTGCCGATCGCGGGATTGATGTCGGCAAAATCGTGCGAAGAGGTCGCCGAGCAATACCAAACGCTCGACCGATTGGCCAAGCATCTCGGCAGCGAACTCGGGTCGCCGTTCATGACGCTCAGCTTCATGGCCCTGCTTGTCATCCCGTCGCTAAAGCTTAGCGATCGGGGATTGTTTGACGGGGACGAGTTTGGGTTGGTGGACTTGATGTGGTAACCCCGGCACGCCGTGGCGGGGCCGAACAGCAGCGATGTTCGATCGGCTCAGTCCAATGCACCGCCACGGCGTGTCGAACCTACGTTTGGGCGGGCGTCTTGCGGCGCCCTTGGACCGCTTCGCTTAGGTCCTGGAAAATCGCGACGGTTTCGTCCCAGCCGATGCAGGCGTCGGTGATACTTTGCCCACGCACCAATTCACCGCCCAGGCTTTGGTTGCCTTCGACCAAATTGCTTTCGATCATCACGCCCATGATTCGATCGTCGCCACCGGCCACTTGGGCACAGATGTCGCGGCATACATAACGCTGTCGCGAGTGTTTCTTGCGACTGTTGGCGTGCGAGGTGTCGATCATGATTCGCGGTTCCAGGCCGGCCTTCAACAACAACTCCGACGCCGCGTCGATGCTTGACGCGTCATAGTTGGTGTGCGTACCGCCTCGCATGATGACATGGCAATCGCTGTTACCGAGCGTGCGAAAAATTGCCGAAGTGCCTTCCTTGGTGACCGATAGGAAGTGGTGCGGACGTTGGGCCGAGCAGATCGCGTCGACCGCGATTTGGACGTTGCCGCTGGTTCCGTTTTTAAATCCGACCGGACACGACAAACCGGACGCAAGCTCGCGGTGCCCTTGGCTTTCGGTGGTGCGAGCACCGATCGCGCCCCATCCGACCAAGTCGGCGATGTACTGAGGACTGATAAGGTCCAAGAACTCGGTGCCGGTGGGAAGGCCCATCGCACTGATGTCACGCAGCAACCCGCGAGCCAATTTAAGGCCGTGATTGATCTCGAAACTGTCATCCAAGTTCGGGTCGTTGATCAGACCTTTCCAACCAACGGTGGTTCGCGGTTTTTCGAAGTAAACGCGCATCACGACCAGCAAGTCGCTGGCGTATTTCCGTTGCTGTTCGGCGAGCAGCCCGGCGTATTCGAGCGCCGCTTCGGGATCGTGGATCGAGCACGGTCCGACGACGACGACCAAACGATCGTTTTTCTTTTGTAGAATTTCTTGAATGGCTTGACGGCCCGCGCCGACCGTTCGGGCGACGCTGGGCGTGACCGGAATTTCCGCCATTAAATCAATCGGTCGGACCAGCGTCTTCATCGCGCCAATCCGCAGATCGTCCGTCGCGGGGGATGCATCGGTAGCTTGAGTGTTGTCAGTCATCGGAATGCTAGAAAAGCCGTCGGAGTTTATCGTTAGCCTTCGATGATGGTCGATGCGGCCAAAAGATCAACGGGGGAACGAAGTCCGGGGAATTTCTAGAGGTTCAATTTTTGCCGGTGAAGTTCATTCGCGGCGAGCGTCAGCGACCTGTACCGGGACGCAGCCGGTGCGTCTTGGTTCGCACGTTTTAGCTCACCAAAAACCAAGCTGGCGGCGGACAACTCGGTCAATTGAAGCGAGCTTTTCTTAGCCAGCAGCTCCCTCCACTCCGCCTCCGTTTGATTTGCTTTCCCCTCGCAAATCTGCATTTTTAGCCAAGCCATTTGCCCGAAAAAATAATCAGGCTGGCGACGACGCAGCTCCGCCACGACCTCGTTCGCTTCTTCGAGCTTTCCATTGCCTTCCAACGCCGCCGACAAGTTTTGATAGAGGTCGGGCCCCGGTTCGTTTCCTAGTTCGGTTTCCAGCGATATGGCCTCTCGGAAGATCGCTTCCGCTCTTCGCGAATTCCCGTGGTTCAAAGCCTGGAACCCCTGATCGGCCAAGGCTTGGACCGCGTCATCACGCTCAGCCTGCGTTGCTTGTTTTGAACTCCAGCATTGCTGCGTCAACCGCGACTCGATCACGATCCCACCGACACAAAATTGGGCAACAGGGGACGAGCCGGACGTGTTTTCCTGGCGAAGGGTCCAGTCATCGATCGCGACCTTGGCCTTCAATCGCGAAGCCAACGGCGCATTGCGAGACCCGGCAAACTCGGTGATCAGCGCCGCGATCGTTGGACGTTGCAAATGTTTCTCGCAACCGGCCAGCAGCATCTGGCGGACCAGTTGAGGGCCTCGGTCAAGCAGTGCCGCTGCATAAACGGGATGCCGTTCGGCGTAGGCCCAGAGTTGTGCAACACCCTGACCGTCATCGCGATGCAATTTCAACTGTTCGATCAAGGCTTGCGGCAACCACGTCCGCGCATGCAATGGCGTGTGACCTTCTCTATCGTCAGGGGCCCGGCGAATATCGTCCCAAAAATCTTCGTTTTGATGCTGACTTGGAAGGCGTTCGATGATCGCTTTGACGGCACCTCTCATGCCAACTTGATCATAAGCCCAGGCCATCATTGCAAAGTCACGCTCGAGAGCGTCCGGCAACGCTTTGTCTTGGATGGCTTCGTGTTCCTCGAACAATCGAATCATTTCCATCGCATCGCCCGCGCGATAGGCCACTTCCATCGCCAACGACAACGCTTCGCGTCGGTTCTCGGGGATGCCCGTCAGCGTCTTCAGCAGCGTCAAGCAACCCTCGACATCACCCTGCCACCAGCGGGCGTTCGCCAAGTTGGCTTTCGCGAACGTGTCGTTTGGAAATCGCTCGCACGTTTCGACCGCCGCCCGTTCCGCCGTATCGAACTTGCCTAATAAAATCGACAGATGAACGACGTTGTTCAAAATGGGAACGAAGTCGGGAAAACGATTTGCCGAACGAACCGCGAAAGCGTGCGCCGGCTCGATCGCCATCAGCGCCATGTATTCCATGATGCGATCGTTGGCGACGCGCGCGCTTTGCAGCGTCGCGTCATCGTGCAGGTTGGAAACCTCGATCGGGATCGGCTGCTTCGCCAGCCCCTTGCGGACATCGACCAGCGTCTTGCGGGCCTGCTGCACGTTGGGGCCTTGGTCCGCCGACGCCGCCGCTTTCGAGAGATGCGAATGCGAGAGATCGATCAGCATCAAGCGAAGCGCCGTGAGGCCGCTGATGGCATACGTGTCCGCATCCGCTTTTCCAGCATCGATCAGCCCCTGGCAGCACAATCGAATGGCCGGACGATCTTCTTTTAACATCGCCTCGTCCAGCAATTGCAACAACCGCTGCGGCGACAACTGACCTTCGATCAGTCGCTTGCGAGCGTGATCATAGCGATTGCCTTCATGCGACGAATCAATACGAGTCGACGGTGGAACGACGATCCCTTTTTGCTTGTTTAGTTTTGCACGGCGGGCGGCAAGCTTGCTTTTTGAAGACTTCATCGCAAAGACCTTTGGTCATCAAAGAATTGAATCGTCTGGCCGAAAGTATCCCTTGAATTTCGTTCGACGCAAAGAGCCGACCCCACACACAATCGAAGATCGTTTAGCATTTTGCGTGGCGACGAAACCGTCAGTTCTTCATCGCGACCGAGCCAGCGGAACAGTGCCGCATCCTCAAGAACAGGAACATTCGATGACCAAACCCGAAGTCGAAGTCACCCTTCGCATCCCTGGCCGGTGGGCCCATCCGTCGGAAATGGTCCAGCGGATGCCCAAAAATTGTAAATGGCAACCCGAGTCGATGACGATGCCCGATGGACATCGTTTCGAGATCCACTTTCGTGACGCCGACGACGACTTCGTTTCGGTCTTCGCCTCGATGTGCCGACGCGAACCGACCGAGGACGAAAAAGCGATCATCGAAGGCTACACGGTGCAGGTTTGCTTGACCGGGCCGGGCGGATCTTTTCAAGCCGCCCATGCGTTGATGCGAGCCGCCGCGGCGATGATCCGGGCCGGCGGCGGAGGCGTTTTTACCGATAACAGCGGTGTGTCGTTCGGCGGTTCGCAGTGGTGCAGCCTGACCGACGACGGCGGCAACGACGCCATGGGATTCGCCTTCGTCGGAATCATTCGCGGCAAGAACGATGCCTTCACGACCGGAATGCACATCATGGGCTTGCCCGACATCGTGATGCGTCCGGCCGACCTGGGCGAAGACGGTGGGGTCATCATCGAAATGATTCAGTATCTTTGCGAAGGCCAACGCGAAGTCGGCGATGGCCATATCGTCGCGGATCTGAACGGTCCACGATTTCGCGTCGCCAAGACAACGGACGAAAAGAACCCGCCCAACACCCCGATCCACAATCCGTTCGGACGATTGCGGCTGACCAGCATGAAAGAGATCGCGGAGTCGAACTGAGGTGGAATCACTCAACCGCGTCGCTTCAGTCGACTAAGTCGCGATCGCGGACGCCCAGTAGGTACAGCACGGCATCCAAGCCCAGCGTCGAAACTTGATGCTCGGCTTTGTCGCGAACGATCGGCTTGGCATGAAACGCGATCCCGAGTCCGGCTCGTGACAGCATCGGCAAGTCGTTCGCACCGTCACCGATCGCGATGGTCTGCTTGCGGTCGATGCCTTCGTTGGCCGCCAACTGTTCCAGCAAGTCGGCTTTGCGCTGTGCATTGACGATGTCTCCGACGACGTTCCCGGTCAATTTTCCGTCGACGATTTCCAGCTGATTCGCGTAGACGTGATCGATGCCAAGCTTGGTTTGCAGATGCCTGCCGAAATACATGAAGCCGCCCGAAAGGATCGCCGTTCGATATCCAATCCGTTTCAAGTGCTTCAGCAAACGCTCGGCCCCTTCGGTCAATTGCAACCTCTGGGCGATCTTCGGCAAAACGTTCTCGTCTAAACCGGCCAGCAACCCGACACGCTGACGAAGCGACTCGTCAAAGTCGATCTCGCCTCGCATCGCCGCTTCGGTGATCGCAGCGACCTGTTCGCCAACGCCGGCTTCCTTGGCCAGCTCGTCGATCACTTCGGCTTGCAGCAACGTCGAATCCATGTCCAGCGCCACCACACGGCGGTTACGACGAAACGCATCGTCTCGCTGCCAAGCCAAATCGAGGTTCAGCCGACCAGAAAACTCTAGCAGGCTAGCCTTCAATTCGCTGACGTTGCGAGGTTCGCCGCGAAGCGAAAACTCGACGCACGCACGTGTCAGTTCGCGATCGGAATTCCGCGCCGGACGTCCTGACAGACGCGTGATCACATCGATGTTCAAACCTTGGTCGGCGCACAACCGACTGACCGCGGCGAACTGCTCGGCCGTGACCGCCCGCGACAATAGCGTCAGGATGAAACGAGCCTTGCCTTGCCGAGCGACCCAGGCGTCGTAGTCGTCATCGCTGATCAGCTTGTCCTTGCATTTCAGCCCGAGTTCTTTGGCCCGCTTGCGGATCTTTCGCACCACTCGTCGCGGATCATGGTCGTCCGGCACCCGGATCATGATGCCCAGCAAAAGCGACTTGTGGATCACGGCTTGGTTCACGTCGATGATCTGGCAACCAAACTTGGTCAATTGTTCCGAGATCGCAGCGGTCAGCCCAGGCCGGTCGTCGCCGGTGAAGCGGAACAGGATGAAAGAATGTTCTGGGAAGGCAAGTACGCTCATGATGCCGGAAACGGTAGCAACGTCCATCCACTTCGTCGACCACCGCGTCCTGGCAAATCATTCAGCCGAGGGCTTGATGCGAAATTTCCACGTCCCAGCATGGAAAGTGTTGAACAAATCTCGACCGAACGCCTGATCACGATGCCACCACCGTCGATCGACGTCGATTCGGACGCGAATGCGTTGCGGCTGATGGAGGCTCCGCGACAGAATCGGCGGACGTGCCTTTGCACACGGTTCGCGTCCGGATAGCGTCTCGTGATCATGAAGTGATTGACTTACCGTAGCTGATCCCGCCAGGGTTCAGACCGGACAGAACCCTGGCGGGATCAGCTACGTCAGTTGTTGTTCACGCGATGCGTACCCGCAAACCAAACTCAAAATAAAATGGGGAAAACCCAATGGTCTTCGTTCGCCGTCTCGCAGTTGATCGTCCTGTGTGAATGGATGGTTCAGCGATGCGTTGGCGACTGGTCGGTGCCGAGCTTGCGATAGAGTTCCAACAGTAGTCTTAGCTGCTCAATTTTGGCTTCCGTTTCGGCGATGGGTTGTTCGGAGAGACGAACGTCATCCGCACCAATTTTCCCGTGTTCGAGATGCTAATCGGAAACTGGCGAGCCGGCTATAATGAATGCTCCAGTTGCTTTTCTGCGGCGAACAGTTGTGATTGCAGCAGCTTGATGATCGTGTCGCGTTCGGCTTCGGCGTCTGCGAGTTGTTTTTTCAATTGCTCAAGACCTCGACGCATCGCCGCTTCTGGTGATTGTATGTTCGCCCGTTGGGCTTCCAGTTGCTGAAGCTGTTGTTGCAACTGCATCAGGCTCTCCTTCGACGTTCGATCGCCCTGTTCCTTTGCGAGTTCGATCTTGGCTTCGGTGTCACGCTGCTTCTTGGTGAGTTTGTCGATCGTCTTGTCTTGCGATTCGAGCTTGCTTTCGAGCGACTTGATTCTCTCGCGACTCTCACGCAGGCGGCGGGTCAAGTCGGAGACGGGGCCGAATGTGTTCATGAACGACGGGGCCATGAAGATCGATTGCGTTGAATCCTGGGCCGCGCCGGAAGAAGGTGACGTCGTTTCGTCGGTCGCGGCAACGGGCGTTCCGGTGGGTTCGTCTGGCTCGGACGCCGCAGTGGTGACGCCTTCTGGAATCAGCCGGCAAATCTGGTCGCCTTCTTCCAGTACCATTCCCCCCGTCAAGTCGATCAAGTCGACCACGGTTCCATCCATCGGTGCGACGATCAGCAGTCTCCGTAGCGATGCCCTTTCTATTTCCAACGCTTCAACCTCGCTTTTCGCGTTCGCCAGTTCCGTCTGAGCCTTCGCAACTTCGCTGTCGGCTTTCGCGACATCGGCTTCTGCTTTTAATAGAAGCGTGTTTGCGTAGTCGATGTCCGCCTGAGCCCTCGAAACTTTCGCCTTGCCCTCGCTTTGCTTTTCGGTCCACTCATTCTTGATGGCATCAAAATGTGATTTTGATATTTCAACTTTGGCCTCCGCTTCTTTGTATTTGCGTTCCGCCATCTGGAGCTTTTGCTGAGAAGTCAATGCATCGTCGTAGGTGGCTTTCACTCGTTCATAGTCGGCTTTCAATTGCGCCAGCGATGCCTGATCGCTTTCAACCTGCTGGTCCTCGGCCTCGACTTTGTTCCAAGCCGAACCCTCGGCCGCTTCGGCAGCCACAGCAATTTGCTGTTTCGCTGTTTCGTATGACTGGACTCGCGCCGCAGAAGCTTCGGCAATTTTCTGAGCGGACTCTGCACTTTTTATATTCGCCGCAATCAGTGCTTCGGCGGCGGTGACTTGCTGCTTTGCCGAGGTCAGTTGGGCATCCAGGCGTTCTGGACGTGAGGCGTCTGCCGGTCGCATCTCCGCGATCACTTCCCCTTTTTTCACCTGCGCGTTCTCAGCGATGCGATCCGCCAGGCGAAACAACACACCTTTGGTTGGGCTCAGGATCGACAATGGTCGAGCTTCCGTCGCCGCTTCTTTTGCTAGTTCAGTCCGAGCCAGCGGATTCGGATCGGAGCCAATCGCGTTCGCCGCAGTTCGCGTCCACGAAAATTCTCGCAACCGCGGCGTGTCGGACGCGACGTTCGCATCAGGATCGACCGATACCGCTCCGTGTACGGTTTCTGCATCGTCGGTGCGAAGGGTGATGGAACCGCTCTGGCCGTCGCCGACTTTCCAGCGACCGTTGTAGCGGCGTTGCAGGCGTGACCATTCAAGC
This sequence comes from Pirellulaceae bacterium, assembly GCA_963836865.1. Taxonomy (GTDB): domain Bacteria; phylum Planctomycetota; class Planctomycetia; order Pirellulales; family Pirellulaceae; genus Rubripirellula. The sequence continues at coordinate 373,553 of CAWILC010000010.1, forward strand.
TGCACCGCGCCCCGCTGTCCATCGGCGCTGGTGAACGAACCGATGTACCAGTTGGACGCTTCGGCGACCGACGACAACGAAACGTCCGACCACGTTTCGCCATGCCACTTCCCGACAATGTTCGCAGGAGCCGTCATCTGCAGCCCAACAAACGTCAGACCGACCAGCAACAATGATGAAACCATGATCCAGACTCCGAGGCGTAAAAAGGAAAACGAACGCGATGCCGAACGATGATTGACTTGTCGATCCACCTGCGGCGAAGCGTCTTCGATCCGCGAGAGCGACGCGATGCTTTGCGGAAGTGGAACGCGAGTCGGTTGCTGCAGATGGACCAAACAGCCCTCGAGCAGTTCCGCGACTTCGGACGCGTGTTGAAGTCGATCGGCGGGATGCTTGGCCATCAGCCGCTGGATGATCCGACACAACCACTCGGGAATGTCGGAATTGATTTCGCGAATGGGCCGCGGGTCATCGTCGGTGATTCGCCGCAGGATTCCATACGCTGCCTCGGACCGAAACGGCGGGCGACCGGTGCAAGCCGTGTAAAGAATGCTGCCCAAGCTGAACAGATCGCTGCGATAATCAACGGCTTCGCCACGTGCTTGTTCGGGTGACATGTACTGCGGAGTTCCTGCGATCACGCCCGTTCGGGTCATCGACGCATCGTCCATCGCGCGGGCGACGCCGAAGTCGGTGATCAACAGCCGTTCAATGCCATCGTTCAACAGAATGTTGGCGGGCTTGATGTCGCGATGCACGAGTCCTTGTTCATGAGCCGCCGTCAGCCCCGCCGCGATCTGTCGACCAATCCGCAGCACTTCGGCAACAGACAGCGGACCGTCGTCATCAATGCGTTTTTGAAGCGACGGACCACGCGCGTACGGCATCACCAGATACGGAAGGCCGCCCGCTTCAGCGACGCTGTAGATGTCGATGACGTTGTCGTGAGTGATGGCCGCCGCCGCGCGAGCTTCTCGCTGGAACCGCGTTCGCGCTGAACCACTGCCCGCCAGATGAGGAGCCATGATCTTGATGGCGACGACGCGCCGCAGCGATTTGTCGAAGCCTTTCAGGACAGCTCCCATGCCACCGACACCGACCACTCCGATGATTTCGTAGTCGTCGATGCGGCCAAGCATTTCGGGATCGTCGGTCGGCGACAACGAATCGAGCACGCTCTGTACCAGACGCGAACTCGCCGTGGAATCGCCAGCTTCCACCACGCCTTCGTCGCACGGTTGATCGACGGATGCGGACGTGGGTGGTCGCAACAGCGCGACGGCATGGTCCCAGATTTCTGGTTCCGCCGCGCGGCGCTGAAGCTCTCGCTGACATGATTCGCAGCCGGACAGGTGCGACTCGAATTCGCTTTGCTGCCAGTCGCTCAGCCGTTCATTCAGGTAGTCATCGATGCGGTGCAGATCGCACGCCCGTTCAGTCGGTTGACTCATGGTGTGCCTCCCCCCTCGAGTGCTTCCAATTCGAGTGCTTCCAATTCGAGTGCTTCCAATTCCGCCACTGCCGTTTTCAACCTTCGCATGATTCGGCTGCGTGCGGCGTAGACGCTTCCGGTCGACAAGCCGAACCGTTTCGCGGCGGCATCGATCGCGACACTCTGCAAGACCGTGGCTTCAAAGGCCAGCCACGTGACTTCCTGCACGTCTTCGCGCACCCGAGCCGCCGCGCGGACATAGACCTCGCGTCGATACTCCAGCTCAATCAACGCGTCGGTGGCACCGTCGGCGTCGGCGACTTCGCTCAGTACATCCAGTATCTCTGAACCACCGGCCGCCCGATCGCGCGGTCCGCGCGAGAGTGCTTTCAGAATGGCGTTGCGTGTCACGCGGCTGAGCCAGTTTCGAAACCGGATCCCGCCGGACTGTTTTTCGTACCGCCCAATTGCGGCCGAGACCGACATCAGCACTTGCTGCACCAGATCGAGGGCGTCCGAATGCTGCAGGCCTTTGGCACGAGCGATCCGAAAAATGACGGGCCGATAGAGTTGCTCGAACTGGTCCCAAGCCGCCCGATTCGACAGATCGCGAACCCGCACGATCAGGCTATCGTTGGTTTCAGGGAATTCTGGCACGACGTCCTCCTAGGGTCTATCGTACCTAATCCACGCAGGAAGCATCTCTGACACAGCGCATCACGGAAAATCAAAGTTTGTTCCAGCGACGCCTTCATCGGTCTCGCCAGCGGGATGCAGCCGCGCAACGTCCGTGAAGATGTTCAGCGGGTTGTTGAAGCGAGATGCCCCAATATCTTGTGCTCGGCGTGATGAAAGATTGGGTTAAAAAACAAGGAGGGTGATCCGCAGCACTGTTGGGGTGAGGCCGTGGGTCAAACAGAAGTGGTACTGCGAAGCGCGAACTCCGACGGGGCCAGGTCGCCGAACGAACGATGCGGGCGGCGTTTGTCGTGCTCCTCCCGCCGAGCTTGTGGTTTCATCCGTGCGTCGTCTTCAGTGACCGAGTCCGTTGATGAAGGTACTCGTCACGCAGTCGGCTTTCGAAGCTTTTGCAGACGCCGTTCTGCCACGGCGAGCCAGGTTCGATGTAAAAGGTTCCTGCGCCGATCGATGCCAATCATTGCTTGATTGCCGTCGGAATGAACTCCGAGTCGTCGTCGCATCGAAGCCGTTTCGGCACGCCAACCGCTCAGCGTTGCTTCGCTGACCTCGACCGCTTGGAGGACTTCGCCAAAACGCTCACACGGCTGGAGGAAGGACTGTTGGTGCGTTTCGCACCTTCCGGTACCTTTTGAGAGCAAGATAGCGTTGTGATTGACGAATGGTCTAAACATCATTCGTCCCGTCGCGATTTTTTTAACCACACCGCAAGAATTCATGTCTGCCACGCCGCTTCCCTTGGATCAACGACGTCACGACCTGGACGCGCTCCGTGCCGTCGCGATGCTGCTGGGGATTGCGCTGCACGCCGCGATCGCGTTTATTCCTGGCAACGGGGGATGGATGATCAAGGACACGCAAACCAATGGCCTTTTTGCGTTGTTCATCGCGTTGATTCACGGCTTCCGAATGCCGCTGTTTTTTCTGATCAGCGGTTTCTTCACGATGATGTTGTTCCGGCGACGGGGGCTGAAGTCCCTTTTAACGCATCGCCTGAAACGAATTTTTGCGCCGCTGGTGCTGGCCATGTTCACGATCATGCCCGCGATGTGGGCAGTGACGGCCTACGTGAAAGCAAAGCCCAGTCCAACGTCATCGACGGACGACTGTTGCAACTTCCGACACGGATGACATTCGCGTGTCGGCGGCGAAGGGTAACGTCGACGGCTTGGTGCGGTTGCTGGACGCGGGCGCGGAGGTGGATTCATCCGATGAAAGCGGAACAACGCCGCTGATGATGGCGACGATGTTTGGTCAGATTGATGCGGCCAAATTGTTGATTGAACGTGGTGCCGATGCGTCGAAGCGGAATCAATACGGCAGCTCGGCTGCGGACATGTTGACGTTGGACGAGGGAACGACGAAGTGGGTTGCGGACATGATCGACATTCCGCACAACAGGAAAGCCATCGCCGGCGGCCGGACCGCGATCGCAAAGTCGATGCCGACGTTCGCGGACGTTCAGATCGATGCATCGTCAACGACTGACCAGCGACGTCGCTCGGGCGTGATCGCGGCGCTCACCTACATTCCCTTGTTCGGCCACCTCTGGTTCTTGTGGTTTTTGTGTTGGTTGGTTGCTGGCTTTGCGATGATCGCGATCTTTGGTCGGCTCGCTGGATTGCCGACGCCGCCCGCTTGGGTATCGAACTCTTCCTTCGCCTACGCGTGGCTGATTCCGCTGACCATGATTCCGACGGCATTGATGCGGGGCGACGGCATGAACTTCGGTCCTGACACGTCGATCGGCTTGCTGCCGGTCCCCGCCGTGCTGGCCTACTACGCGATCTTCTTTGGCTTCGGCGCGATGTTCTACGATGCTGGTGATGATGGACGCATGGGGCGACGGTGGAAGATCACGCTGCCGATTTGTTTGTTCGTCTTGTTTCCAATCGGCATTGCGATTGGCGGGCAAGCCGATGGACTCGGACGCGCCGCGTCGTGGTTCACGCAGTCGACCTACGTTTGGCTGATGTCGTTCGGGCTGATGGGGATGTTTCTACAATGCTCGTCCGCGGAAAGCCGCGTGATGCGATACCTGTCCGATTCGTCCTACTGGCTCTATTTGGCTCACCTGCCCTTGGTCCTGCTGGTGCAGTCTTGGGTGGTCGACTACCAAGTGTCGCCGTTTTTGAAGTTTCCGTTGGTTTGCGTCGTCACCGGCGGCATCTTGCTGATCAGCTATCAATTCCTGATTCGGTACACGCCAATCGGAACGCTGCTGAACGGCAAACGACTGCGTTCCAGCGACATGCAAGGGAATCGGATCTCGGTGGAGACGGCACCGTTGGTCAGTGCTTCCAACGGCACCAATTCCTAAGCCGCGTGCCAGCCGATGTTGGATCGCGCCACCGTTGATCCCATCGGTTCAGTTTCGCGGCTTGGAATCGCAGCCCAGCATGGTCGCCGTGACGGATCGAGCTGGAGTGGCCCATGTGATCACTTCGGGACGGTCACTGAGTCCCAGTTAGAAGTCTCTGCCGCCAACGTTAGGGACGGATTGTCCGCAAATGTGGTTGGAGTGGGCGGGCGCTTTGGCTTTTGGGACGTGCAATCTGAGGTAACTCCCGTATTAGAAGGTGTACGACTGCGGTCACACAGTTCTTCGGTACACCTTCAGTTGAAAACGGGGCCGCTCGTCAAGACGACGGGGACGCAAGAGGGCGTCCCAGCCGGTCAAACACCGTAAAAGGAAGAGAGGCGACGGTGGGATTCGAACCCACGAATAAAGGATTTGCAATCCTTCGCCTTAGCCACTTGGCCACGTCGCCTTGTTTGTGCCCGGAAAGTAGAGAAAGATTGCCGAACAGTCAAGAACGGCAGTTTCTTCATTTCCGGTCGATTGCACCAGACATGCCGAGGGTATCGGACACGGCGGCGGCAAAACTTCACCCGGGATCGAAAAAATGCAACGCCCGGAACACCGATCGGCGTTTGATGCCCGCTTTTTCGCTTCGACGGCACGAGCGGGTGCCGATGCAAAAAGTTTTTCCGCTGGCAAGCTTTAACGATCAGCGAGGTTGATTCCGCCGATTGGATTGGCGGCGTCGAAACGGTCGTGACGAGTCGATGATGCAAAGGATCCGCCGCCTTGCATCGAAGTGCATCCTGGCCACAGACCGTCTCGTCCGGCACCGATTGCGTCATGAATCGTTTTGCTCGCACGATCGTTTTCGCATCGCTGCTGTTGGCCGCCGACCTGTGCTGGGCGCAAACGGCGGACCGGCTGGAGCGATGGAATCAGTTTCACGCCAACCATGCTCGGATGGCGGCGTCCAGCGGTGACGATCTGCGGGACGACAATCTTCTGGACGATAATCTGCTTTCGGGCGACCTTCCCGGCGGCGACCTACTCGATGATCCGCTGTCGCTGGGCGACCCGTTGCCAGCAGGCGACCCGCTGCCAGCAGGCCATGGTGACCCTCTGGTCGGACTCGGTTCCCGCACGCCTATCAAAGCGAAAGAATCCGAAACCAAGGATCCTCACGAAGGACTTTGGACCGAGGGCTGTTATCCGTCGGCGGAAAGCTGTCGCGCCTGTCACCCGAAACAGTACGACGACTGGCGGGCCAGCGGACATGCCTACGCGGCCGTCTCGCCGATGTTTCATCGATTCGAACAGGCGGTGACGGACCTTTCGCAAGGCACCGTCGGCACGTTTTGCATGCGATGCCATTCCCCGGTCGGAACACAACTGAAGATCGATCGCGCGTCCAGCATCCTGGACGCGCCTCCGGTCGTCCGCGAAGGCGTCACCTGCATCGCATGCCACCGCATCAACGAACACTACGGACGGTCGCACGGGGACCGGCGCATCGAACCGGGCGACATCCATTCGCCGGTCGGTGGAACCAGCGGTGGCGCAGGGTTAGCAACGGCACTGGCGAAAGCCGACGAGTTGAAGCTGAAGACGCATGCGGGACAAACCGGACCGGGCCAGAAGATTCACGCGGCCAGCTACTTCTTTGAACCGCTTACCAACAGCGACGTTTGCGTTTCGTGCCATCAAGTCGCGGTGCATCCAGGCATCTGGTTGGAAGTCGTTCACGCGCAGTACCGCGCCGGTCCGGCCGCCGACAAAGGCATCACCTGCCAGCAATGTCACATGGGCGCGGTGCCTGGAAAGCCGGAAGGTTACGACTACGGACATATCGCCGAACTCAACGGCAAGCCGTACGGCGAACCGCGTCGACGTTCCAACCACTCGACCTGGGGACCCGGCTACTCGATCGCCCACCCAGGAATCTTTCCGCACAATCCCGACGCCAAACGATTCACGCCGCGTCAGTGGCTGGCGTTCGATTACCGCGCCGGTTGGGGCACCGATGCGTTCGAGCGTAACGTGCGACCCGGTGATGTGTTCCCGCCGCCGTGGGACACCACCGACGATCGACGCGACGGTCGAAAAGTGATCGATGCCAACCTGGATAAGGCCCAGGCGAAACGGGGTAATGCGACGATGACGATGGAGGCCGGTTTGGACGTCGAAGGGCCTCGCTTTCACGATTCGCCGCGTGCCGGTCGACCGATGACGGTCAGCTACAAAGTCAGTAACGTCAGCGAGGGGCACAACCTGCCCACCGGATCACTCGGTGCGCAGCCTCAGCTATGGCTGAACGTGGTGTTGATCGATCCCAACGGCCAACGAGTTTGGGAAAGCGGTTACTTGGACAGCAACGCGGACCTTGCCGACATGCACTCCGTCGACGTCGCCAAGCATCGCATCCCGCGCGACAAAGACTTGTTCAACTTGCAAACGAAGTTTCTGATCAACAACGTTCGCGGGACCGACCGCGAAGCCGCGTTACCGTTGAATTTCAGCTTGGATCAGTTGGTGTTTCTGCGCCCGGTGCCGTTCCGGTAAGCGTGCTGAACCATCCGCCGTTGATCCGAATGGAAGCCCACTCGATCCCGCCGCTGGATCACCGGATCGCCAAGTATCACATCCCCGCATCCGCCATGCGGACGCCTGGAACGTATCGGTTGAGCGCACGGATGCGGAGCCGCACCGAACCGATGTACTTCATGCGACTGATCGATTCGACGCCCGACATGATTGCTCGGATGAACGAAAACATGCTGAACCTGTGCAACCAAAGCCACACCTTCTTGGTGAAGTAAGCGAAACAAAATCGAAGTGCATTCATCGATCCACCGTCACGATCGGCCGCATGATCCGGCCTTCAAAAAACAACGCATTCGGTTGCAAGCGTTGATGGTGGCCACTGCGCTGATCGGGATGACGGTTGTCGATCTGCAAGCGGACGAGCCCGAGCGTTTGCGGATGAAACGTTTGCCTCCGGTGCAAGCGACCGCGAAGCAAGAACCGGTCGCGAAAGAAACCGCAGCGTCTTCCGAAGTTACCATCCGTTGCACCGGAGAAACGCGTTCAGGTCGATTCGGACGGCTGGAAGTTGCTGGTCGATTCATCCGACATCTCGCACCTCGATCAATCGGTGTTACCGGCGACTCGTTTTGATCCGTTTGCATTCGACAACGCGATCGATTTTTCATTGGCGTCGTCGTCGTCCGGTGCTACAACGCCGGACATGAACAGTTGGCCCGAGCAGGAGCGGGACGTCGAAGAAGAACCGGAAACCACTGAAAACGTTCTGCCAATCACCGCCGCGATCCGCCAACCGTTCTACAACGACTTTTCACCCACCCCGATTCCGCAAGCATCGTTGGTGCACAATGCCCAGCGTGAAGCATGGGTCTATGACACCAAACGAGCCGTCCCGGTCCAGCAGCCCTGGATCGAATGGGGACGCATCTTCTATGGCGATGGCATCACCCCGCGAGGTCGAAATTGGTTTGGCGATACGAACTTGGTTCGCCCGAAATTTTACTTGTACGGCGACCTGAGGAGCGGAATCGCTAGCGGACGAAACGCTGCTGGTCGGACTGACAACTGGGCCAATCGTTTGAACCTGGACGCGGACTTGCAAATCACCGACACCGAGCGTTTTCATGCCTTCGTGGGACCGCTGGACGATGGCGGTGCGTTCACACGGTGGGAACGAGTCGCGGGCGACTTTCGATTTCGTAACGAAGTCGACTTCACGCCCGTGACGGCCTTCTTCGAGGGCGACGTCGGATCGATCTTAGGCGGTGCCATCGGCGAATCATCCCCGTTCGAGTTGCCGTTCACGGTCGGCTTGGTGCCGCTGTTGTTTCAAAACGGAATCTGGATGGAAGACGCCGTCACGGGGGCCGCGTTCGCATTGCCGGCTCGCCACAGCCGACTGCTGAACTGGTCCAACTACGACGCGACCTTCTTTGCCATTTTTGACCAGATCAATAGTCCCGCCTTTGGAACCGACGAAAACGCGGCGCAAGCGTTTGGGACCGCGTGGTTCATCGAAGCTTACGGCGGCTACATCGAATCGGGCTACGCGTTTGTCCGCGATCGCAACAACCCCGACCGCAGCTACCACAACATGACGGCCAGTTTTACGCGTCGATACTTTGATCGAATCAGCAACAGCGTTCGCGTGATCGTCAACACGGGACAAGACTTGGACCGGGGCGACCGAACGGCCGACGGAGCGTTGTTGCTGGTCGAAAACAGTTGGATCACGGCGTCGTCGTTAACGGTCGTTCCATACGCGAACTTTTTTTATGGCTGGGATCGTCCGCAGTCGGTCGCTCGCGCCGGCGTCTCGGGCGGGATCCTCCGCAACACCGGCATCAATTTCGACACCGACGGGCTGAATGGGTTTGCGACGCTGGATCCGACCGCCAATGACACCGCCGGGGGAAGCATCGGCATCGACCTGATCGGCAACGACTTGGATCGGCAACTCCTATTGGAAGCCAGTTACGTGACCCCAACCGGCGACGGAAACCCGTTGGTCCCGGAAGATCAATTTGCGATCGGATCCCGTTATCAATTCCCGATCTCGCATCGCACGCTGTTGCGATTTGATGTGATGCATGGCTGGCGACGCGGCCTGGACGATGTTTACGGGACTCGGATGGAGTATCGTTGGAAGTTTTAGTGTCCTTGCGCCGCGAAACGATCTAGCCTCATCATGTCTGACCAAGCCAAAAACAAGAAAGCCAGCAGGTCCCGTTTGCGACGTGACGCTCAACGCCCCGAACAGCCCGGTTGGCGTCAGCGGTGGCACGACATCATCTTCGAGGCCGACACGCCGGCCGGGCGATCGTTTGACATCGCATTGCTGATCGCGATCCTTGCCAGCATCGTCTTGGTCGCGCTCGAAACGGTGCCCGAATACAAGCCGTGGTCTTCGCAGTTTATCCTCGCGGAGCAGTGTCTAGCCGGGCTGTTCACGATCGAGTACATCATGCGGTTGATGACCGTTCGCAAACCGATCCGGTACGCGCTCAGTTTTTGGGGCATCATCGATCTATTAAGTTTTCTGCCGACCTACATCACGCCGATGCTGGGGGCGTCATCCACTTCCTTCGTGACGGTCCGCGCGATCCGTTTGCTGCGTGTCTTTCGTGTTTTGAAACTATGGCGAATGATGGACGACGCGGACGAATTAGCGACCGCGGTATGGCGTTCGCGCAACAAGATCATCGTGTTCTTATCCGTCGTCCTGGTCGCCGTCACGATCAGCGGCACGTTGATGTATCACATCGAACATGACGAAACGAAAGCCGACACGGGACAATTCACATCGATTCCCCAGGCGATGTACTGGGCCATCGTGACGATGACCACGGTCGGCTACGGCGACATCGTCCCCAAGACGACGCTCGGCAAGATGATTTCCGCGATCCTGATTTTGCTGGGCTACAGTTTGATCATCGTTCCGTCGACGTTCGTCAGCGCCGAGATCATCCATCAGAGTCAAACCACCGACGAACCTCCCTGCCCGGACTGCAACGCAGCCGGACAGAGACCCGATGCGACGTACTGTTATCGCTGTGCCGGACGACTTCGCCCTTAAAATGGAGCGGTGCATTAATATCCGCAAATATCCTCCCGCTCGCGGGAGGGTCGGACGCCGTCGCGGCCGGGGAGGGGCTCACGGAAAACCCTCTCCTCGCTTAGGCTCGACTCTCCCAGAGGGAGAGTTTTTGAAAATGCGACACTTCATTTCCGCTCGATCCTTAGCCGCCGATGGCGACCAACCGAGTCGGCACGCCATCGACCGGGATCGTCGCGGTGACCGTGAAGTCGATCAGCGAGATGACCGACAAGGTCCCGTCACCCGGATTGCTGATCATGACTTCGCGACCACCCGGCAGCGCCACCAACTCGTGATGACCGCCATGGCCTTCCATTTGGTTCGCTCCGACAGGAATGGTTTTCGACATCGCCGCATCGGCCCAGTCCTTGTTTGAGTCGGGATCTAGGTCGACGACCAACAACGCATCCGTCTCAGGAGCCGCTTTGTTCTCGCGAAACATCATTGCCAATCGCTTGCCGGTGCGAGTCTTGACCGCCACCGGCGTGGTCAACGAATCACCTTCGGAAATTTCGATCGGTAACGATTGCACTTTCGGCGATGGGCTTGCTGCGTCGATCCAGCACAGCTTCGTATCGTCGCCCTTGCCGGCAGTAAACAAGACCTTGTCGCCCAGGTTGGTGAACGCACCGGTGCGAAGCGGATTGCCGTCGCTGTCTTTTCCAAGCGACAGATGATTCACCTGGACGGACTCAGGTTCATCATCCAGTTCCGTATCGGCGACGACCCAGCAAACCCCATCGGCGGGCGCAAAGAATACTTTGCCCGAGTTCGTCGTCGCGCCGTGCAAGCCACCGCTCGGACACGCGATCGAGTAACGCTTGCCTTCGTTGTCGCCCAAGCCAACCACGTCGACTCGGCCGACATCATCGCCGTCACGAGCGATCCACGTCGCGTAGGCGACTTTATCATCGACGACGGCCAGCGTGATGTGACCGTTGCCGCCATCGTAAAACGTTGCCGCCGAATCCGGCGTCTTTGCACCACGAATGCTGGCGGCGCTGGTGATCGTGAAGCCATTCTTTTTATCGTTCGCCAGCACGAACGTCTTGCCGTACTGGTAAACGTGTGCCGGATTGCCCTGTTCGGCATTGACCAGGCTGGTCAGCACGCTCGGGACTCCCGTAAATTTCCAGTGCGAATGATCGCCGTGCGATTCTTCGACCGCGCCGGAATCGATCGCGACCCAACCGCTGCCGACGGTTCCATCGGCGTTATCGTGAACGCCCAGCAGAACGATCCCCGAATCCGCTTGCATCTGAACGAGTGATTGCTCGGCGACATCAAGCTGGGGAAAGCCGTTGATCGGCGCGGGCGTCATCGACCAACCGTTGTCGGTTTTCTTTAAGTCGCCGTAACGAACCGTTGCACCGGAGTCGTCTTGCCAGAACAGCCTTGCGGCGGCTCGACCTTGGGCCAGAAGACTCTGGGGTTCGGTCAAAAATATCGCGAAGAAAAGCAGTAGGTAGTTAACTCGTTTCATTATCTTGACTTTGTGTGAATTGGAAAATTTGAATTTCGTTAATTACCGATCGCAAACAGTCGCGTTCCGGTGCGAACGACGATGCGTCCATCAGAAGCCGCGACGCCGTAGACGATCGGATCTCGAGACGTGGACGCGGAATTCTTTCGACGCTCGGCAAAGCTGGCTGCCATAACATCGATCTCTTCGGTGTCCAGTTTGCTGTCCCCGTTCGTGTCGACTCGCGCCAGCATCGGTCGAATTCGCTCGGGGATCTCGTTGCCTTCTAGAACACCGTCGCCGTTGGTGTCACCGGCCTTCAGCCCGGCGGCTATGCCGCCGCCAGCGCCACCACCAGTGCCACCGGGCGACGATCCACCACCGTGGGACGCGTGCGAATCGCCCGCGTTTTCGGTGTACGTTTCGGGGGTTGGCGGTGCGTCGGGATTCCACAGCGAGTTCGTTGCAAGCGACTCGTGTTTCGAGCCGGCGGCAACGACGTGGCATTGGCCGTTCTTACAAAAAAAGTACAACCGGCCTTCACTGACGATTGGCGTTGCCCAGCAGTCGCCGTCAAGCCGTTCGCGATAAGCAATCTCGCCGGTTTCGATGTCAAGGCAATGCAGCACGTTAGCTTTGCTGAGGAAATACGCAAACCCATCCACGATCACGGGACTGGCGTATTCGCAGATCGCCTTGTCGGCGCGCCAAACCACTCGCGGCTTTCGATCGCTGATTTGAGACAAGTCCAAACAGCAATTCGATTGCATCGAGCCGTCTTCTGCGAACTCCGGCAACCTCGCCCCGACGACCAGATAGTTTCCAGAAATGGTCGGGGATGGCACCGAGTTGCCTTCGATACCGTCGATCATCCACAACGATTGACCGCTGCCCGCGTCGTAGCCGGTCACGGTTCCACCACTGCTGACGATGACTTGCGGTTGCCCATTGACCTCCGCAACGATCGGGGAAGACCATGACTTGGACGATGGACGATCGACCGACCAAGTCGTCTCACCCGAGGTCTTCTCGATCGCCATCAAGAACGATGGACCACCGTGTTCCAAGTTCAAAAACACGTGCTTTTCACTTTGTGCCAAAGACGAACCGACGCCGTGCGAGTTATCGAACTTGCCCGTCTTTACGGTTTCGTCTCTTGTCCACAACTTCTTGCCTTGCAGATCCACGGCAAGAAAATCCCCCGTTTCAAAAAACGCATAGACGCCATGACGATCGACCACCGGTGTCGGGGCGGCTCGTGCGTTCATGTAGTTCGACGGGTGTGGGTGTGCCGAATCATATTCATACGACCATCGCAGGGTTCCCGTTTTTAAATCGTGACACTCGATCAAACAAGTCTCACACATCGGACCGATGACGCTGGTCGTAAAGATCGCCCCGTCGTGAATGACGGGGGATGATTGACCATAGCCTTGCGTTTCAGTTTGCCAGGCGATTCCGCTGGTGGAAGACCAAGTTGTCGGAAGCGTTTCGCTGACGTGCGAGTCCCCTCCGTTGCGAAACGACGCCCACTCGGCAAGCGCCGGCGACGAACACGCCGCGCCGACGATGCAGTGCGTCACAACAGCGACCGCACAAAAAAATCTGCTTCGATTCATATTATCTTTATCTTCGATTGGTTGGAGCGAGCGGGCGAACGGCACCGCGCGGCAGGTCAATGTTTTGTGGATCGTTACCGGCCAGCGGTTTCAATCGGAAGCCGCTGTTCGCGGCAGCAGCAAACTTGGAATCCAAAATCCAGCCGCCGTCGCCTAGCGATTGCAGCGAAACGAAGTACTCGGTCGGTTCGGGCGATGGCAGGTCCGCAAACCGCGCTCGCCCATCGCTGGCCGAGATCGCTTTGGCCAGGACCGGGCCGGTCGAGGTCGCATGCAAACACACTTCGACATCGGCCAGGGGACCTGCTTGATACGACACCGCAACGCTGGGACCGCCGGGTTCGGTTCGGGCTTCGTCACCCGAACCGCAACCGATCATGGCAAGCGTGAAGACGATCACGCTCGTATTGAAAGCGATCTTCATCACGGCACCTCGACGACTTCGCGACCGTCGCGTGAAAACAATCCGTGGTACAGATCGCGATCGACCGATTCGGTGATGAAGTGAACGCTGCCGTCCAGCATCGCGTGCATGCTGCCGCCGGTGTGATAGGAACGCGAGGCGTAGAAGCCGCGGCCGTGCATTCCAATGTCAGGAATGCGGTGGTTCGGCGTCGAATACCCGTTGATGACCGTCGCGTAGGGCACGCCTCGAATCCACGACTCGCCGCGATTGCCACGGTAAGACGTGATGCTGGCGGGGAAGATCGTGTCCAAGTCGGGGTTCTCGATCAGTGATCCGCCGAACAAAAATCCTGGGTTCGGGGCGACGTTCCCGGTCGTACCGCCCCAGTTGGCGATCCGGCGATGGGGTCCGCTGGGCGACGGTTCGGTCAGTCCGCTGGTTTGGTCCCCGAGAACAGTTTCGGCCAGCAGAACCGTCGTCGAGGTTCCGTCCAAACAATCGCGAAAACCAGCCCACGAGTCCTGCCAGACCATGCCGTCGGTGCGGTAACGGTCGTCGTAGTTCGTGTCGGTGCCGCTGCCGTAGCTGAACATGTAACTGAGTCCACCCGTCGTGCCGGCTGCTCCATCGGCAAAGGTGGTCGTGAACTTCGGATCCCCCACATCACTCGGGCACAGGAACGTCGGCACCACCGTCTCAATGGCCGGGCGAAGTGCCGGGTTGAAGCGTGCCATCCACGCGGGACCGGTCAGTAGCGGCAGGTCAAAATTGATCAACTCATCCAGTCCGGCCTGTTCGATAAAAGGAAGCACGCGTGCCTGCGGCGAAAAACTGCTCGATCCCGTCATCGTGGGAATGACCTTAAACGCGCTTTCGTAGTTGTGAACCGAAAGCGCGACCTGTTTCAGGTTGTTGCTGCACGACATCCGTCGTGCGGCTTCGCGTGCGGCTTGGACCGCAGGCAGCAACAGGCCGACAAGGATGCCGATGATGGCGATCACGACTAACAGCTCGACCAGGGTGAAGGCGTTTCGCCGACCCGAGCAATGTTGTGTTTTGGAATTCATTTTTTAGCTTCTTAATGGAATGTGTTTTTGATAGAAGGATTGTCTCGCTGCGTCATTGTTTTGCGGAGTCCGTGCGCAACCCCACCGTGCGCAACGATTGCGATCAACAAAACGCAGTGGCTCTTGCGATTGGCAAGAAAGATTCAGACGCGAGCCGATTCGCTCAAGCGTTGACAGGCGGCCCGCGAGGTGCGGCGACCAACAGAAAGGCGGCGATCAGAGTCCGCGACGGAGAACCGCCGCACGACCGCTCGATCGTTTCGACGCCCGGTGGAACATCCAGCTTCCACGCCACACCACAAGACGCGCTGATCGTCTGACAGATCGGGCAAGTCTCGTGATCGTGCGGCTGACCCGACTGGTCCGGTTGGC
Source organism: Pirellulaceae bacterium (assembly GCA_963836865.1). GTDB lineage: Bacteria > Planctomycetota > Planctomycetia > Pirellulales > Pirellulaceae > Rubripirellula. The sequence goes on from CAWILC010000010.1 coordinate 388,556, forward strand.
CGCCTTCATGACTCGCATTCGCGTCGCCGGTGGATTCACCATCATGATGATGGTGGGCGTGAGAACAGGAATGGGAGCCGATTTCCTGACCGCTCGCCGAGTCGGCAACGCTCGTGTGGCCGCACGATGCAACGTGCAGCCACGCAGGTGCGTGGCCGAGTGCGGCCAAGCAACACAGTACGCCGAATAAGAAGGGTCGAAAACAAGCAGCCACGGACAAAATTCACTTCAACGAAGTCGTTTGCGGGTGGTCCGACCAAGGACGTAGTTACTATGCGTACTGTCCGGCCGACCATCGAGTTCGTCAAGTGGGAAAAATAATTTTGGTGGGGACAAACGCTGGTGGTGCAAGTTCTCACCATGCCGAACTGTTTCGATTGACACTCCGTATAAGTCCAGTAACAATCAAACTTCTCCTTGGTCGGACCGTTGATTTGGCGTTCACGCATTGGTGACGCTTCTCGTTTTTTCAGCGTTGGATAACGACCTTTGTTTTCGATCCGCACCTTCACGACGTACGTCACCTTGGCGGCTTTGCTTTTCAGCAACGCCGCCGGTTGGGTTCACGTCGGATGTGCGTCGGCCGGCAAGCAGGCGAGCGTCGCCAGAGACAGCGTCACCGAAAACAGCGCGAGTCCCCGTTGCGGTTGCCATCACGATCGCTGTGACAGCGAGCCATCGTTACCGAACGAGGACACCGCGCCGGCTGACGGTCATGATTCCGATTCCTGCAGCGTCTGCCAAAACTTCTTTGCGTCCCGAAATGCCGTCGTCTCGGCCGACCTGTCGATCGTTTGGACGCCGATCCAGGTGGATCATTCGGGTTTCGTCGCAAGCAGCGTTTCTTTCGAGCAGGCCCTTCCAGGCGGACTTTCTGTCCGAGGTCCACCAAGCGCTTAGCATCCGGTGAACAACAACTGACGTCGCTGAGCCCGCTTGGGTTCAGTCCGGTCTGAACCCTGGCGGGATCAGCGACCGTGAATCCGTCACTTCTTGATCACCCGATGCTTGATGCGTTCGTTGGTTGGATCGATCTTTCAAGTTCTTGCACTGAAGGTGCGCTGATCATGGCTATTGCCCATGCTGCGCCCGAGGTTCACAGTCGGTGGTCACGCATGATGACGACGGACTTTTGTCCTTGGGCAAACCGTTTCGTATATTGGCTCAAAGAGCCCGTCGGCTGGTTCGCTTTGGCGACTGCTGTAAGCGTGATGATGGGGCTTTATTTCAGCCCGATCGGTTGGACGCTTGCGGCCTCGCTTTCCGCGATCATGGTCACCGGCATGGCTTGGCCTTGGGTGGCCGTGCGGGTAACCGATTGCTCGTTGCATCCCGAGACCACCGCGGTTCATGAAGACACGCCGTGCCAGATGGTGATGAGCGTTCGCAACCGCATTCCCATTCCCGTTTGGGGCTTGGTGATCGAAGGCTATTTAGATTGCGACGCGATCGGCGAAACGAAACCGACGGTCGGTCTCGCCTGCGTTCCGCCCCTTTGCATCGCGGACTACCGAGTCGACGTGACGCCGTTGATGCGAGGTCATTATCCGGTCACCGAGCCGCATGTCGCGTGTTCGTTTCCGTTCGGAATCTGGACGGCTCGGCGTCCGATGCGGCACATTCAGTCGCTGACGGTCTGGCCTAAGTTGTTCCCGATTGAAGGGTTGTTGCCGATCGTCGGGCAAACCAACGCGGACCAAGGCGAAGGCAGCCGTGGCGGTCGCAGCGGCGATTTCGTGGGTGTACGAGCGTTTCGCAGGGGCGATTCCGCCAAACACGTCAACTGGATCGCGTCGGCGCGGTCGGATTCATTGATCGTGACGGAAAGGGGCGGCCCGCAATCGGTCACGCTGGACGTCTTCATTGACACCGACCTTCACGGCAATGGTGGACCACGGTCGCGGGGATTGTTGGCCCGCGAATCACTGCCGCGAGTAGTACCGGACCGCGAATCGCTGGCAAGGCGGATCCGAGTCGCGGCCAGCGTGCTGGCGTCGCTGCATCAATCGCGGATCGCCAGCCGAGTTTACGTTGGGGATCGTCGTCTGTCGTACAAGCTGGACGCCCGTGGCCGACGTCAAATGCTAGATACGCTTGCCAGCGTTCCCGTCGATGGCGAACCGTGCGAACGAAATCAACCGATCGGTTCGCACGCCAGCGTCACGATCTCCGGTGCAACAGGTGGTGACGTCGTCATCCGCATTGCCAACCCGATGGGCGGAAGACGGGCCGGCGGGGCGGTTCGTCAAATTGTGATCGCCGCGGATGCAGACCTGGCGATCGCGATCGCGACACTGTGGAAGGAGGTGCGTGATGCCGACGTGGCAGCTTGAACGAAAGGCCGCCGAGGCAATCATCCTTGCGGCGCTGTCGATCGGGGCGGTGGCGGCGTTGCGTTTCCCTGTGGAATCGCGAGCGATGTTCGTTGCAGAGTTTCTAACGATCGCTGTACTTTTCGTCCTTAAAGTCACCAAGCGTTTCGGCTCGGCCCCGATGGCCATCGCCGTCGCGGTAGTGCCCGTCCTGTTTGCGCTGATCGCACCCGCGACCGGTTCGCCGATCGCATTCGAGATGACGGCGCTGACCACACTCGGTACCGCTTCGCTGGGGATGGCTTTGGGAAACGATCGCACGCGTGCGATGTCGCTGGTCACGTCCGGTTTCTTGACGTTGTTCGCGGTCGCGATTTCCGATAGCCGTAACGCAGTCCTGATGGCGATCGCTTGGATGGCCGTGTGCGTTTGGCACTTGGTCGCCAACCACTGGGAACGGCTGGAACTGTGTGCCGCCCATCAAGTGCGTCGCGGATCGGGCGTTCGTCCCGTTTCGGTTCTGGTCGCGATCGCGATTTGCATCGGAAGTGGTTTGATCGTGCGGGACCGCTTCACTCAAACACGGCATTTGGAGTTCGGGTTCATGCCGACCAGCGGCGGATCGCAGTGGTCCGATCCTGCCGCTCGCAGCGGGGTCGGCACCGGCGATGCGGCGATCGCCGCAAAAGATCACGCCGAGTCATTCGGTGCGGTGGAATCGGATGTTTTTTTGGAATCGACCGAGTCGTCTTTGTTCGACATGTTCAGCGAAACGATTGGCCAGCCAAAAAAGAAAAACGTTTGGGAGCGACGCCAAGCGATGACTCCCGAACTTTTCTTGGAAGCCCATCAGAACACCGCCAAGAGCGAGAAGGGTGGCAGTTCGTTTTCCACCGACCGAATGCCAGCGAAAAAGCATTTACATTTCAACGATGCCGTCGAAAACGCAGTGGTCCAGTGGGCGGGACCGACTGGCATTCGATTGGCGATGAACCGATACGACACCTTCGACGGGGTCGAATGGACAAACACGGCGGATCATCGGAACACAAACCTGCGCCGGCTCGAACAGGACAAAGCGGTTTGGTTTTGCGATCCGGCGGCGGGAACGCTGAAAGCATCTGCGACCGAGGTGCGCCTATTAAAAATCTTGCGTTTGAATTCAACGCGGCTTCCCGTGCCGATGATGACATCGGCGATCCACATCAAGGACATCGACCGAACCGACTTCTTTGGGATCGAAGAAGACGGTTCGTTCTTCATGCCCGGACGTGAGAAGGTTCCGCAGTTGACGGTCGTGAACGTCGCGTCGATCAAGGTCATGGAAGATGAACTATGGAGCGAACTTCAAACAACCACACCTGCGGAAGCGATCGACCAGCGACTGGAAACTTGTGTAGCGAAGTGGACTGCAGGTCTAGATCACCCTTACGAAAAACTTCAGGCGATCGTCGCACAACTTCGCTCTGAGTTCGCGTTCGATCGCGGCGTCGAACCTGGCGGCGAAGATTCCATCACTCGGTTCATGCAGACCCGTCGCGGCGGCGATCACTTATTCGCCACCACCGCAGCATTGATGGCGCGTCAAATCGGTTTGCAATCGCGACTGGTCACCGGATTCTACGTTCGTCCTTCTGCGATCGACATCGCCGCCGGGCACACCAACGTCTTGCCTAATGACGTTCACGTTTGGGCCGAAATCCGACTCGACGACGGTCGCTGGTTCGAGATTGAACCGACGCCGGGATACCGACAACCCCTCTACGCACCTTCGACGTGGTTGCTGACGAAGCAGTTTGCGGCGGCGAAATGGCCGCATCTGATCGGCCTGATCGCGGTCGGGGGATTGGTGTTTCTGACGCGAATGTTTTGGATCGACTTGGGCCTCAGCTTGGCGTATCCGATCGGTTCGATCTTTTGGCCGCGCCGGCGGATGGGGTTGGCCATGCGAGTGCTGCAAACGCGAGCGAAGGTCGCCGGATGTCCTCGCCAAGTCGGTCGACCCCAGCGGGATTGGTTGCTCGCGATCACCGCCACGAACCAACCGCTTCACGAAACCGCGGGTCGGTTTTGTGACGCCGCCGACCGGGCCGCGTTCGCGGGAACCGCGGTCAACTTTAGCGATCACACCGTTTCCAAAGAACTGCTGATGAACTTGAACATCCGAACGATCCGCCAACTCGTCGCGGAGACTTCCGTATGACGGCGCTTCAAACGTCCAGCGAAGTCGCGACGCTGAGCGATACGCTTGATGCGTTGCGGCGGCAACTCAACGGCGTGCTGTTGGGCAAACGCGATGCGATCGAGCTTGTCATCGCGTGTCTGCTTTCGCACGGCCACCTGTTGCTGGACGACCTACCAGGCACCGGTAAGACGACACTTGCAAAAGCGATCGCCGCGTGCGTCGGCGGCAAGCTGGCGCGAGTGCAATGCACGCCCGACTTGTTGCCGTCGGACGTGACCGGATTCAATTTGTTCAACCAAAAGACTCGCGAGTTTGAATTCCACGCCGGCCCCGTCTTTTCGGACGTGCTATTGGCCGACGAATTGAACCGCACGACGCCGCGAACGCAAAGTGCGCTGTTGGAAGCGATGGCGGAACGCCAAGTGACAATTGACGCGGTGCCTTACACGCTGCCGATGACGTTCTTTGTGATCGCGACGCAGAACCCGATCGATTCCCACGGTGCGTATCCCTTGCCCGAAGCACAATTGGATCGGTTCACGATCAAACTTAAAATCGGCTATCCCGATCGAGCGTCGCAGATGGGAATCTTGGAAGCGGCATCGCGTGCGGATTCCGTGGGAGAACAACTTTCGAGTGTGCTGTCGCTCGACGAACTCGCCCGCATTCAACAGACCGTGCGAACGATCACGGTGCATCCGCGAGTGCGTGAGTACTTGGTCGATTTGGTCGAGGCAACCCACGGCGATGCAGCGATTCAGTTGGGCGTCAGCCCGCGTGGGATGCTGCTTTGGCAACGCATCGCGCAAGCTTGGGCGATTTTGCAAGGACGCGATTTTGTCACGCCAAGCGACGTCGCTCACGTCGCTCGTCCGGTGTTGTCGGTTCGTTTGTTGACGACGACCGATGACGTCGACGGAGTGATCGATCGTTTGCTGAACACCGTCGCCGCGCCGGAGTAACGATGATGAAATGGTTTAAATTGACGACGAAGCAATCCGAAAACATCGTTGCGTGGGCGTCTCGCCCGCTTCTAATCGGATGCGGACTATTGATCGGATGCGGCAATCAAGACGCCACGCCAAAAGCGTCCCACTTTGAACACGATCACGCGGTCGCGGAACATTGGCCCGATGATCTTGCCGACGTAGTGGTTAAGTTACGCGAGCGACTGGCCCGCGAAGACGCCGGCGTGCAAATCAGGAACGAAATCGAAGAGATCATCAGCTGGACTGCGGAGATTGCCGCCGACACCAACCTTTCTGAGACGGATTGGTTGCCGCTTTACAACGCCAGCGAATCGATCGCAACGAACCTGCGGGCGGCGAGGGGCGAGTTGACTGGCCAGAATCGAAAGCAGATCGAATTGCTTTGTGAACTGGTTGATGAAGCGTCGGAAAAAATCACTGTGGGACTCCCCAACGTTGTGAAAGATGAACCATGAACCAATCCGTTTCCATGATGCTGGTCGGTGGACTGATTCGAGTCCTGCAAGGTTTCGCGCAGGCCGCGCCGACGTTGTTGGTCGGACTATTGATCGCGTCGATCTTGCGATACTACCTCGGCACTGCCGGCACACGCCGCTTGTTCGGCGGCGATCGATGGCGTTCGCTGCCGCAATCGTGGTTGGTCGGCATGCTGTTGCCGGTTTGCTCGATCGGCGTGTTGCCGATTCTTTTTGAAATGCGTCGCGCGAAGGTAAAGCCCGGTGCGATGTCGGCGTTCGCGCTCTCGGCTCCGTTGTTCAATCCGTTGTCGTTGTTGTACGGACTGACGCTAAGTCGGCCTTTGGTCATCATTTTGTTCGCACTCGGATCGCTGGTCGTCGTCACCACGCTGGGTCTGCTTTGGGATTGGCTTGCTAGGTCAACTCAGCCGACGTCGCCAGCGGTAGGACATGACGATTCGACCACCGATCATTTGATTGGACTTCGACGCGTCTTCGCCACGATGGTTCACTTCGCGCGAAACCACCGGCGTGACGATACTGATCACTCTGGTGGCGTTATCGGGGCTTGCCGTGCTTGCCGCCGTGTTGCCTTACGGCGCGATGCAAAACTCTGTCGAACGCGACGACTGGTGGGCACCGCTGAAGATGTTGTTCGTGGCGGTTCCGGTCTATGCCACACCGATGCTTGCGATGAGCCAGATGGGCATGATGTTCCAGCACGCCAATTCGCCGGGGGCGTCGTTCACGCTTTTGATCCTTGGCGCGGGCATGAATTTCGCCACGCCGTTTTGGTTCGCGCGTCACTACGGATGGAAAGCCGCATCGACTTGGATGGCGTCCCTGTTGGTGATCGTGCTGGGGTTGTCCTACGCGATCAACAAACCGCTCGTCCCGCCAGGGGTCGAACCGGCCGGTCACACGCACGCCTTCGACATTTACGCCAACCCTCTGTCGACCTATCACCCGATCAGTCTCGATACGATCGGCGAACAAGTCGCAAAGGAAGCCGACATCAGCGTGGTCGCGTCGCTGGTTGCATTGGCGATCGTCGCGTTGTGCGGTTTGGCGTTTCGCGTTTTAAAAATTGACGAGGCATCATTGGTTCGCGGTGCGAAGGCGGGATCATTCGCTTCGTCGCTGAATTCGACCGAGAACGAACCCCGCAAAGGATTGGACGTCGTCGTGCCGCCGAGCGTGATCGGAGTGACGATGCTGGCCGGTTTGGTCGCGATGAGCGTCGTGGCGTGCTACGCCTATTACCCGTCGCCGAGTGAGTGCTTGGAAGAAATCAGCCTGGCTCGCGCCGAATGCTTGTCGGCGGCCAACAGCGGCCAAGTCGAACACGCGTTGTACTGGCTGCCGGTGTGGGAAGACTGGAGCAGGCGGCTGGAAGTCGGAACTTTCTTGCGGAACGGCCAGGTCCGCCCCTATCAACGCATGCAGGGTTATTTGATCCGCAAAAAGCTGGAATTGCTGGAACACGAGCTTGAACACGACCCGTTTGAACTCGCCGAAACGCAGCAGGTGGTGAGGAATGTACTGGCGACGAATACCCGCTGGACGCAGTCATTCCGCCCGTCCGACTGACAATCGCACGGCACCGGGATTACACTGACGGGCGGTCGGACCGGGTTGTTGTCTTTTTCGCGAATGATCCGTTTCATGTTTGTGTTTCGAAGATATCTGAGACGCGGCTTCACGCTGGTCGAACTGCTGGTGGTCATCTCGATCATTGGCGTTTTGGTCGGGATGTTGCTGCCTGCCGTCCAATCGGCTCGCGAGGCCGCACGCAGCACCGATTGCAAGAATCGCATTCGGCAACTGGCGCTCGCGACGCACATGCACCATGACTCGGTCGGATACTTTCCGCCGGCGAGATATGAATCGCGTCCCGATGCAGATCCCGCCGATCGGTGCGGCCTAGAAACGCCCACGTGGCTCGCCCGCGTGATGCCCTTCATCGAACAGTCGGCCCTCGGCCAGCAGTGGGACTATTCCAAACCATGGCATCAACATCCCGAGAACGTTCGCACGATCGTTCCTGACATCTTCTTGTGTCCCTCCCGTCGATCCGGCACACAGCCGACTGGCACGCGAAATTTGCGAACGACCGTGACCGGCGGTGGCGGTCGGTTGCCGTGTGGATGTCCTATTCCCGTGCGTCCGGTGGATGCGGTGTTGGACGTCGAAGGAGCGCTCAGCGATTACGCCGGAAACCACGGCGACTTGACGCCCGGTGCGACCGGAGCAGCGACCGATTTCTACTTCGGCGGCAACGGCACCGGGGTCATCATCAGCGTCCGACCGAACTGCAAGGACGGAAAAGCGATCGCACCGATGGACCGAATTCGCATGGCATCGGTTACCGACGGAACCTCCAGCACGTTCCTGTTCGGTGAAAAGTTTGTGCCGCATGACGGGCTCGCTCAATTTCCCGAGGACTCACCCGCCTACGACGGCGATCACTTGCCCGCGTCGTGTCGCTTGGCCGGTCCTGGCTTGCGATTGGCCAACGGCCCCAGCGATGTTCTGGCGGACATGTTTTCGTTCGGCAGTTGGCATCCCGCCGGAGTTCATTTCGCATTGGTAGACGGCAGTGTTCGTTTCTTCTCGCCCGATACCGACACGAAGGTGCTCGGGTCGCTTGCCAACCGACGTGACTCAAGAGTGGTGGAACTGGAACATTGATTCACGCAAGAATCGGATGGATCGCTGCGTTCGTGGTGATGCTTTGCGGATGCGGCGGCCCGAGCAGTCCGCACGAAGGAATCGTACGCTTCACGGGCGGTGACCCGGTCCAGTCGGGCAGCATCGAATTTCGCTCGCTGGCCGACGGATCGCGTTACGCCAGCCGCATCGCCGGCGACGGAACTTTCGCGCTGACCGACCAAGCCGGTGACCTGCGATGTCCGCCGGGCGACTACGAAGTCGTCGTCGTTCAAATCGTAATGACTGAAGACTTGGCCGCCGAAGCTCACCAGCACGGCCAAACGGTTCCTCGCCGCTACGCCGACTACTACACCAGCGACCTACGAGCAACCAACGGCAACGATCCAACATCGCAGCTATCAATCACGATCGACCCTGAAAAGCCTTGACGCTGCGGAAGCGTGAAAATTGAGTCGTGTCGTGTTGCACGGAAGCGAACCGCGTAACCTTCGTGATTTTATGGCGTTGATGCAAACGCTAGCCACCGATGGCTAAAAGTACGGACGCGATGCAGATGCCGCCGGATGCGTACATGAACGGAGCATCCATTGAGTGGGGTGAGCAAGCCTCCGTCAAAGTCATGACCGGCGGTACCAGAAGAATCAATCCAAGGAAAACCGGTAGCGACAAGGTGGGCGATAGACAAATGATGGTGGCGACAGCCGTCACGAAAACGCAGGCCGATCCTTCCATCGATCGATAATAGGTTCGTCCTGCTGCCAACGAGGGGACTCGATAACGATGTCGGCCGAAGCGGACCCCGATTGGTTCGGCCAGTCCGTCGCCAATTCCGTTGACGATCAGCGGAATCACAATCAACCGCGACGAGTCGAGCCACGCCAAGACAAAAAACAGGGCTACGACGACGATGTAGGCCGAGACAGCCTGCAACAAAATCCAGAGGATCGTGTGCGGTCGATCCTCCGGTCGATCGACCGCGGCGAACGCGGTGTCCAGTAAGGAGACACGCCGACGAATTGGTTCGACGAGAAAAATAATCGTGACGACAAAGACCAGCAAACTTCCTGTCACCGTCAACCAATTCGGTTCGTATGGCAACCAAGGTGCCAACGCAAACGGAATCAACATCAGCGCAAAATGATTTATCTTTCGGGTGTAATTAACTCGGACGCCTTTGTTCTGCACCAGCCAACCGGTGACGTAGCAACAAATGGCAAGCATCCCATTGTGCAGCGTCAGTGTGACCAGGTAATTAGCGGGCAGTTCTTTTAGTAGCGACACGATCGCGTTCTATTCTCCCAAACCGGACATCAAAGGAACTTTGGGCATTACCATCTCACGATCCCCCAGTTCCGCAGGCCTCAATGATTTTTCTAATCGCTCGTATTTGCGACGCGCCACTTCCTGCAGCCAGCGGTCATCATCGTCCCCTGAGTTTGTCGGGGCAGAGTCCCGGAAGGTCATCCCTTCGGAATTTGAGAGGCTCCCGAACTGATCAAGGATCTCGCCCAGTGACATTGATGTGTCATCAACGGTCGGCGTCATCATCCGCCCGACGCTTTCCATCGAGATGATGCCGGCGGATCGAAAATCAATCTTGGTCACGACCGGCTCGGCGGGGTAGAGCCCCATCAGAACCATTTTGTCGAATCGGATTTCGGCGGAAATGGAGGGCAGTGCCGAGCTGACCTTGGAATCCTGTAAGTCGAGACGGTGCAAGTTTCTACGATTGTCGCTGGTAATAAAGACTTGCAATGGGATTCCATCACGAGCAGCTTGGACAGAAGAACTTCCAGGATCGGTCGGTTCGTTGCGTGGCAGGTGAAACAGAATCAATTCATTGGCTTCTCGTTCCGAACGGGCGATCGACGAAATCGTATCGTCGCTTTTTTCAAACGTGAATGCCATCACGAGCGTCCGGCCGTTGGACTCGTCCTCCAATGTGCTATCGGCTGACGCCATCACACCGAGGGCGCGAAACCGATCGACCGCGGAATGGATCATCGGTTCGGGACTCAACGCCACACTGGGACGCTGGACCTCGAAAAATGCAGCCTGACAATCGGTTCCAAAGTAGTACTGGCCGGATGCGTCACAGTAAACGATCGGTTGAATTGACAATCGATGGCGGGCGAAATAATCATCGACTTGTCCGAGTGTCACTTTGGGAAGCTTGCTTCGACCGGCGGGATCCATCTCCAACCCGATCGTGATCGCGGGCACGCGACCGATGGTACACGAGTCGCCTTGCTTCGGCGTCTGCAGGGTGGCCACAACGGCGGATCCCGGCGGTAAAATTCGGCAAGACTGATCTTTGGCCTGCTTGTACAACCGTCGCACCTGAGATTCCATCAGCGGCAAGGCGTTGATGCTGGCGACGTCGTCTCGGGTCGGCGTGGAACCGATCCGGCCCATCCGTAGTATTGGAACCTGTTGACGCCGGACGACTTCCGGCGAAACGTCTTGCGACGCCGAGCCATCCTGTGCATTTCCGAGATCGGTTTGGCGGTCGCCAAAACTACCCTTGTCGATGGATCCCGTGTCGAGTGAAAGGGAGCGATCCGTGGTTGTTGAAAGATCGTTTCGCAAAAATCCGGACATCGTCGAAAACGCCAACAAGCCAATCATGACGATGACGACGACAACGGTCGCAAATTTTAGGACGTGCTGGCTGATCATGGTGGTGAGGTGGGGCGGAGCACGGAGGCGAGCGACAAGTCAAAAACGGTTGGTCGCAGAATTTTGGTCGTGTAGCTTAATCGCCCAGCCGCTGTGCAGTCAAAAAAACACCACGGTCTTGCAACCGTGGTGTTTTTCATGCGAACGAGTTGCGCCCGGAGAAACGAGAGACAGAGTTGTTCTCGAACCGGACCGGCTGGATCAATTGTTGCGTGTTCCGGCAAGCAGAATCGAGTCGCCACTGAAGAAGTTCATGAGGACGTTGAAGAACGCATAGCCGGGCTTTTGATGCAGCATCACGACGTCATCGGGAAGGATACGAATGCGTTCCTTCTTGTCGGTCATCGCTCGATCGAGGTCACAACGGATGCTCATCTGACGGCCGTCGGGAAGAGTCCGCAAAATGATCACTCGCGAAGCTTCTCGGATGTAGCCCGGAGTTCCGTTGGCCAGCACCGCGCCGCTCAATCCGAGGGGTCCACCGGGCGATCCCGTCGCCATGGCGATCGCTTCGATCACGTCGATGTCCTGATCCCGAGGCATTGGGATACGAGCACCGGGCAGCAGACCACCCGTCACGAAATACTCGTTGCGGCGGGGGATATAGACGACGTCACCTTCGCCCAGAATCACGTCTTCGGGGCTGAACGGGATGCCATCACATGGGCAACCGGCAAGCGGAATACGAATCACTCCGGGATTGCATTGTCCGCCTTCCCCACCGCTGACGATGCCCTGCAGATCGCCACCGCTTAGGAACTGGGTGTTCAAACCGGCACCGTTGCGAAGCACGTACAATTCGCGTGCGGCATCGGTTCCGGGCAATCCCCCGGTGCTGCCCAACGCATGCAGCACGTCGCTTTCGTAGACCGGCAAGTCAATCACTTCGCCCGAGCCACGATGAATTTCGTTGACCGCTCCTGGTGGTACCAGGGCAACCGCCGTGGATGGCGTATCCTCTCGCAGCACGACGATTCGGCGGACCCGCGGGATTAACAAGTCGACGGTGACCCGTTCCTTGCCTTCTTGCAGGACTTTTTCGCTGACGTATGCCTGCGTAATTTTGTCGACCGCGGCGGGCATGGTCAAACCGTCGAGCGAAATGCTGCCGATCAACGGCAGGTCGATCGTGCCATTGCCTTCGACACGGACAGGCAAGCCGGTCAACGGACCGACAACGCTTCCTTGCGGCGGATAATAACGCTGGTTGACCGCTTGGGTCCGTTGTTGAACGGGTGTTTCATCCTCGTTGCCAGGGAAGACGCCGAACACGTACACCGCCAACGTGTCGCCGGGTCCGATGACGTGCTGCTTCGGTTTGACCTGTCCGAGTGCCGAGAACGGCAACGGAGAAAGTGCCTCGCGAGAGCATGCGAACAGTGCGGGATCCAAACGATGGGCGGGCACCGCTTTGGATGCCGACGAAACACTGTGAAGCTGGCAGCCAGTGCTGGTGAGCGTAAGAGCAGCGATCATCGCCATCATGGCCTGACACGCGATACGCTTTTTAAATTTGGTTCTGATAATCATTGCTAATTCCGTTTGCAATGTAAGGAAAGTGTATGGTGAAACAGAGCGAAGAACGAAGATCGATTCATCACTCGAGCTATTTGAAGGAAGGCATCGGGTCGGATGACTCAAGCGACAATCCGGGCGATTCGGTCACGAAGAACGTTTCGCTTTTGCCCGACGAAGCCGACGGTAACTTCAGTTGCATCGGCGAGACGTATTGGATCACGCCTTGCTGTTCCATACGGGGTGCAGCCACGCGGGGTGCAACGGGAACGGGTGCAACGGGAACTAATTCACCAGGACTCGGTGCAATGGGAATTGATGTAATGGGAACGGATGCCACCGGACTGGATGCAACGACGCTGGATGCAACGACGCTGGATGCAACGACGCTGGATGCAACGACGCTGGCCTTCGGTGCAACGACGCTGACCTTGGGTGCAACGGGACTGGAAGCCGTCTTCGTTTTAACGACCAATTCGGCCATGACGGGAACCGGCTTGGCGATTTGTTTCAGAATCGTAACCGGGTTCGATTTTGCTTCCGGCTTCGATTCAAAGTTCACCGTCGCTGGGTAAACTTGTTCGTCGACCACCATTTCAAACGGCTGTGCTTGGCGAACATTCCAATGGGCCGAGTCGTCTCGCTTTGAAGCGGCCGGCGGCTGGGGAAGTTTGCCTGGCTTGCCGTCAACGTTCTTAAGGGCATCTATATTGACAGGCTTCGCCGCCGCGTCTGCTTCGCGATCGTCAACCTTCTGTTCGGCTTTTCTCGAGCGAGGTGCCGGCGGCAATACAACGTCTTCGAGGGGGGCCTCCAACATCGATCCGGACTCGAACATCGGCGGGGAGGGCAGGGGCGTTGGCGGCACGTCGAACGCATGCACGCTTTCAATCATGCCCGACATTCCAATAAACGGATCCATACACGGTCCGCACGTTCCATCCGCACACGGCTTGTCACAACGTGGGAACGGCTTCTCGCAAGTTTCGTAGATCTTTAAATAGTGCGTGTCGGGGAACCGTCCGGCGCGGCAAGCGCCGTCCTGCCAACCGCTGTAATAAGCGTGACGACGGTTGTCGCAGTCTTCTAAGATTTGTTCAGGATTCCAGTAGCGAGATGGCGCGACCGCGGGAGGAGTCGGCTCACCGCCCGTTGCAACCTCGTAGAAGCCGTCGATCCAACCTCGCTTGTAGTCATGCGGGTAACGCGAGCATCCCGGGTTGCCGCAATGGATGTACTCTTTAATCGCTCGCGCGGTCTGGGTCTTTTCGTAGCAACGGTCGTTGATGGACGCACAGCCTCCCAGCGTCATCAACGCTAATAAGCCCAACGCCACTCCATGGTTTTTGTTTGTCATATCCCTGACTCTTCGGAGGCCTTATGAATCGATTCGCCATCCGTAGTTTCGACTTGTCAAGAAAGATGAACGCAGATTTCCCCAGAAATCCCGGGCTTTGGGTCAGCATCAACCCGTGGAAAACGCAAAGGAGCAACAACAGTTGCAATGCTCTTGAAGGCCCCAACCGTCAAGGTCACCGCAGCCGCTATCCCACGCACGCGAACAGGGCATGTCGCAACGATTCAAGCGATCGGCAGGACCATGCGGGTTCGAATCGGTTCGAGATTCTTTCCGCGTCCGTCCGACTAAGCATCGCGTGAACAACAACTGACGACTTTTGGGTTGCGAAAGTTGCCGAAACAAGGGCTGCCATGGAGAATTCGATCCTTCGAGATTCCGTTGTTCAAATGGAGGGAAACACTGCAGAACTGCAGTACGAGCGGACCCAGATGCCATTTGCTTCGTTCTGTGGTGAACTGCTCCAGGTTGCCGGAGCGATCAGAATCAAACGCGACCGCAAATCAGCTCGCGGACCGAGGAAGCCACCGTCAAAAAAGATGGGCAACAAACGAACGGTTCACGTCCAAGCGAAGCGATTACTCGATAAACGCGAGGAATCGTGATGTTGGAAGCCCTGGTCGTCAAGAGTTTCGTCCAGACTCGGAAACGAAAGCCTTGACGACCTTCGCTACGATTCGTGCTCGTCACTTATTGTCCAACATGCTCGCAACATTCTGCCGCAAAAGCTGGGAAGTTCAACGGTCGTCGGTGTCGCCGGCCCCGCCAGATGCGTCACGATTTCGCGTTGGCGTCGCCAGTCCAAGTTCGGATCAACGCGGCCCCAATGGAAACCGTAGTCATCATCGTGATCCAAGTTCACACCACCTGCGTAAGAGTAGGTCCATTGTCCCAATTGACCTCGGTCACCCATCATCAGTCGTCCCGCGATGGAACTCAGCCGACAGGATGAGTCATCGTGCAACCACTTGCTGCGTGGCGCGGACCTGAGGAGGACCTGTGGGGAGGGACCTGTGGGGACAGGACCTGAGGAGACCTGAGGGGACAGGACAGGACCTGAGGGGACAAGGACCTGAGGGGACAGGACCTGAGGGGACGGACCTGAGGGGACACGGCACAGTCGGTCATTCCTCCAAGGATGTTCACTGTC
Organism: Pirellulaceae bacterium; assembly: GCA_963836865.1. Classification (GTDB taxonomy): domain Bacteria; phylum Planctomycetota; class Planctomycetia; order Pirellulales; family Pirellulaceae; genus Rubripirellula. Next base: position 403,874 of record CAWILC010000010.1, read on the forward strand.
CCCAAGGATGCCATTCACTGTCCCCAAGGATGCGCACTGGACCTATGGACCTATGGGGACACGGCACAGTCGATCATGCCTCCAGGGATGCTGTCCCCGGAGATGTTCACTGTCCTTAGGGACCCTGTCCCCAGGGACCTCCCTGTCCCCGAAGTGCTCCCGAAGTGCCCCGAAGTGCCCTGTCCCCGAAGTGCCGTCCCCGAAGTGCCCCCTTTTCGCAGCCCCTTTTGGCACCCAAAGTCGGCTTGGTGAACGTCCGCAAGATGAACTAATCAGCATGTCAGCTCGATCTGTGTGTAGTCGGCTGTGTAGCAGCAATTTTCATTTAGTTTGAGGCGAATTCGCTTGCGTTTGCTTGAGTTATTGGTGGCAACTCGGTTTGCGACAAAACTAAACGATGCCAAATGCGACGCCAGATTCCGCTTCGTTCAAAACTTTGCGGGTGGCCCCTCTTGTCTCGCCCCTTTTGTCTCTTTTGTCTGGCCCCTTTTGGCTGTGGCCCCTTTTGGCTGTGGCCCCTTTTGGCTGTGGCCCCTTTTGGCTGTCATCGCATAGACAGGGCACCTGATTAGCTCATGAGTTCACGGGGAAACGGCACCCATTACAACGCTGTCCCCCTTTGCCTTGCCCGGAAGTGCGCCTTGCAACTTGCCGCGGATGTGGATCAAGCAGCCACCAGCGACTAAGAAAATTAGTGTTCGATTAGCGGAGATTAGTGTTCCGGCATGGAACGTTTGGGAACACTAATCGCCACTAATGAAACACTAATCAAGTCACGGGGGTCACCGCAGGGACAGGGCTCCTCATGAGGTCACGGGGAAACGGCACCCATTGCAACGCAGTCCCTCCTTGCCCCGACCCCGAAGTGCGTCTAGCAACTTGCCGCAGATGTGGATCAAGCAGCCACCAGCCACTAAAAAAATTAGTGTTCGATTAGCGGAGATTAGTGTTCCGGCATGAGCCGTTTTGGAACACTAATCGACACTAATGAAACACTAATCAAGTCAGGGGCATCGATCGGCAATCGTCTGGTCCGTTCATGTGGCCAGCAGCCCGGCCCCGTTGTACGTCGACGCAATCGTCGTGTCGCCGTTGGCATCGTTCTCGATCCAGACTTCATCTCTGATCCGGTCCAGGTCATCGTGGGAGTACTCGGTCACGCGTCCGTTGCGGTCGGTCCGCCGGGTCAGTCTACCGGCGGAGTCGTAAACGTAAAACCGAGAATCCCCGTTCTCGTTGATCGCTTCGACTTGCCGGCCGAGCGCATCGTAAACGTACGCGGTCGCGTTGCCCGACGCATCGGTCAGCGACAACAGGTTGCCGGCGGTGTCGTAGCGGTACGCGGTGACGTCGCCCTCCGGCGCGGTCACGGTCGTTTGCCGGTTCCAGGCGTCGTAGCCGTAGGTGGTCGTCAGCCACTCGCTGGCACGGACCAGCACGGACGTGGATGTCGTGTTGCCGGCCGCGTCGTAAGCATACTTCGTTTGCGGCGCGATCATCGGACCCGCCCCGTCGGGGTCGGCCAGCGTTTGAACGGTCGTTCGGCCGAGCTAGGAAACAGAGGCCACCTAACTTTTGAAAAACAGGCAATCGCCCAGCCCCTGCATCTCGCCCTGGCTGCCTAGGCTGCCGCTTTGTTCAAGATTTTGTGGGTGGCCCCTTCTGGCCCGCACTCGCGGTTGTTACGAGAGTTCTCCGATGCCACCAAAGCATTCCTCGACGACGTCGAAGCATCGGGATTATCCGATCGAGTGTGCGTGATGGGCTTCAGCGAATTCGGTCGGCGAGTCGCCGAGAACAGTTCGGAAGGCACCGACCACGGAACCGCTGGCCCCGTCTTCCTCTTCGGCAGCCAAGTCCGATCCGGGCTGACCGGACCAACGCCTAATCTGACCGACCTCGTCGACGGTGATTTGCAGATGGGTATCGACTTCCGAAGCGTTTACCGGGAAGTCGCCCAAACTTGGTTGGGCAGCAATTCGGGATTGGAGACCCGGGAAATTCCGTTGCCACTGAAGCTATTCGACGCGTAGGGCAGAATGACTCGGTTTGAAATTTTGAACGAAACTACTTGACCAAGCACTCGCGGTGAAATCTAATTCATTAGACAGTCTAACGAATTAGATACGCAATTGTGATTGAACGATGGCTAGAACTGCGAGCAAAGTGCCGACTGAGCTGGAGCTGGAGATCCTCCGGCAACTTTGGGGGCACCAACCGATGTCAGGGAAACAGGTTGCCGAGAGCCTGAAACCGAATCGAGACATCACCTACCAAGCGGTGATGACGATGCTTGGCGTGATGGAATCCAAAGGATACGTAAAGCGTAAACGCATCGATGGGCGATTTGTCTACCAAGCTCGCGTGACGGAAAAAACAACGTCCAAGCGTATCCTGCAGGACCTGGTTCAAAAGCTGTTCGATGGCTCGGCATCGGCTGCCGTGCTCAACCTGCTGGACATCTCAAAGCTGACCAGCGAAGAACTTGACCAACTTCGTCAAAAAGTGGATTCACACCAACCAGGAGACAAGTGATGGTACTCTCGATCGATGCGCAGTTCTGCGCCGAACTTGTTGGCTGCTTCGGCCACTTCCTTTGGCAAGGCACGCTGGTTGGTGCCGTTTTTTCCCTGGCGATTCGATTGATCGGCCAGTCGCGTGTGAAGATACGCTATTGGTTGGGTGTCGCATGTCTCGTTTGCCTGGCATGTTGCGTTCCAATCACATTTGCGTTGCTTCGAGCAAATTCGTCAGCCGATTTTTCTCGGACGACCCTTCGTCGAGAAGCCGTGGTCTCGCCGGCCACAAGCCCCACCGAAGCGGTCTTAGTTCCGGCGGTGACGGCAGTGCAGAATATTGAAGTGCCCGGCGGTAGCAATGATTCTCCGTCGCCAATGGCGTCAGGGATTGCGCCGGGTTCAAGCGACGACTCGAAGCTGAATTCGCAGTCTCGCTGGTTGGCGGAATCCGTTTCTCCTTGGCTCGTCGGTTTCTACATCACTGGTGTCGCGATCCTGCTGTTTCGTTTGGCTTTCGGGATCTTGGCTGCCCATGGCTATCGTCGAACGTCATCGCTTGCCGAAGACGCTTCGTTGCTACGGTCGCTTCGCAGTGCGATGCAACGAGTCGGCATGAAGGTCGCTCCGCCGCTGCGGCTTTGTAATAAGGTGTTCGTGCCATGTGTCGTTGGCACGCTGCGTCCGGTGATCTATCTGCCGGTTGCGTGTGCGACGGGGCTATCCAATGACCAGATCGAGCAGATTTTGGTGCACGAACTGGCTCACATCAAACGTCTCGATCCACTCATCAATCTGTTTCAAAACGTCGTCGAGACGTTGTTGTTCTTCCACCCGGTGGTCTGGTTGGTGTCCCGGCAAGTGCGATTGGAACGAGAGCATTGCTGCGACAGCTTCGTCGTTGAGTCTGGCAATACGGATCGCGACTACGCTCGAACACTGCTAGATGTGGCCGCACTCGCGACGGAAGTCAATCAAAAATCGGTTGCCCTAGCGGCTTCGGGCAATGGCCGTTCGGAGCTGCGGCAACGCGTCGATCGCATTCTTGGTGTTAGTCATTCCCAAACAACTCGCTGGGTCGAAGCCGGCAGCGCAGCTTTGATCTTTGCCGTACTGGTGGAGTGCTTGATGCTGGCGACCGAAAAGAGCGTTGTCGCACAACCACCTGTGGCGGAAAGCACAAACGGGGAAACGCCCGTTGCGGCTGCCTCGCTCGATTCACTCAAGGCCGAAGAAGGAAAGATTGTCGGCGTCGTCGTCGATATCGATGGCAAGCCAATTGAGAATGCTCTGGTCGACGCATGGACTTGGTGGGAAGGAACGGAAGTCCGAACCAACGCCGATGGGTCTTTCAATCTGAATCCCAAACAAGACGAACGCGAACGTGTCGAGATTCGCATCAGTAAACTCAGATACTCGCCCTACTACAACCATCTGCAAGCCACCGGCGTCAGGCCGCAGAAATTCGTGCTCGGCAATCAAACCTTCATCGAGGGCACGGTCACGGACAGCGAAGGAAAGCCTGTTGGCGGCGCAGTGGTCCGTGGCGAACAGGGAGCCAAGCAGGCGGACGGCGTGGTGATCGGTTCGGTGGCCACTGAGACGACAACAAACGCGGAGGGTCGCTACCGGATGTACGTCTTTCCGGACACCTACGACTTCAAGATTTCTTCGCCGGTTAAAGGCGTTGGCAGACTGCCGGAGATCAGCGTCAAGAAAGATGAAGCAAAGCAATTGGACATCCGGCTTAGCAAGGGCGTGCGATTTGAAGCAGAGGTCGTCGATGCGGAATCCGGCAAGCCGGTCGAGGGATTTGTGCTGTGGTCATGGAAACAGCCGGGCATCATTGGCAAGTCGGATGCAAAAGGAGAGATTGCCATCGATTCGATGCTGCCCGGTGAGTTCGAATTCCAAGTGGGCGGGGGCAAGCCCTTCAAAAGGAACAGGATCGAAGGCTATTTCCACGGTCCCTTCGGTCGCTGGTGGTCCGAAGACGCGTTAACGAAATTTGAACGCAAGCAAATGGTACCAGGTCAATTTCAACGAAATTTGGATGGCTTAAGCTTCGATCTTTCTGTCGGAATGGAACCGGTCAGAATTGAGGTAGAGCGTGGAGTCGTCTTTTTTGGCAAAGTGTTCGATCCCGATGGCAATCCCGTCGAAGGTGCGACGGTGGCACCCGCCAGAACCGGCAGCGGCAACTCGTTGACCGGCGACACCCGCTACAGCAAGAAGACGAAAGCGGACGGAAGCTATCGCGTCGTGATGCCGGCCGGAAATGACTTTCAATACAACCTTGTCGCTCACGACGGAAAGTACCAGCAGTCGCGTAATTGGGCGAATGCAGTGACCGATCCGATTGAATCGCGTCCCGGCGACCGAATTGAGATGGACATAACGCTCAATCGTCCCGCTACTGTCAAAGGTCGCGTGGTGTCCCAGGAGGACCGCAGTGTTGCGGGGCTGAAGGTTCGCTCGCACGCCGCTGACTTGCGGGGCAATCGCTACTACGACCCGACAGTTGGCAAGACTGACAAGGATGGCAATTTTGAGATCAAATTCATTCGTCCTGGCAAGCAATACATCCAAGTGGAACCGTTTTGGTTGAGTGCCTCCGATGCACCCAGTGAATCCACCGCCATCGTCGAGCTTACCGAGGGCGAAACCAAAACAGGTATTGAACTGAAGGTCACCAAGACAAATGCCCCCGCAAGTCCGGTGATGGTCGACCGCGAGTTTTCGGTGAAGGTTGTCGGTGCCGACGGCCAGCCCGCGAAAGACGTCACGGTTTTCACGGTAAGTCCGGGCAAACCGTTGTCGATCGTTTTTGGAGATCGTGACGGGCTCGGCGAACGTTTGGAAAACGCCACCAATCGGCCGTATCGCTCCATGACCGACGCCGATGGACTCGTGCGGCTCGATGGGATAGATGTTTTTGGCCAGTATGCTTCGCCAGCCACGATCATTGCAGTCGACGCCCAAACGAATCACGGAGCCATCGCGACACTGTTTCCAGATGCGAAAAGCGACACGCTCGAAATCGAATTGCAGATGCTCTGTGACGTTTCCGGCAATATCTCGTTTGACCAACTCGTTGATGGGGACGCGATCTCCCAGAAGAATGGCTACGTCGTTTACCTCATGCAGAACGGCTCGCTGATTGAACTGACCCAACAAGCAACGCCAGCATTTTCGGTGCAGCTTCCGCCCGGCGATTACGGATTGATGACCATCGCGGCGAATGCGAAACCGAGCACACAAACGATCCACATTCCGGCCCGCGAAACGTTCTCGCTGGGCAAGGTCGACATGCAGCCCAGCAAGCTGTCACAGTTGTTCGGCAAGCCTGCACCCGAACTTGCCGACATCGTCGATTGGTTGGGCGACGATCCTGGCAGCCTTGAGTCACTGCGTGGTCGCGTCGTCATTTTGGATTTCTGGGGTTACTGGTGTGGTCCGTGTATCGCCGCCATGCCCGAGCTGATGGAAATTTATGACGATTACGCTGAACAGCCTGTGACGATCATCGGTGTTCATGACAGCACCGTCACCGATGCCGATCAACTGATTCAGCGAACCGAAGCGGCACGCATTGCGTGGGGCGACCGTGCTCTCCCTTTCCCAACCGCGATCGCTGGTGGTGGCAAAGTCACGATGGAAGATTTGGGCGGCACGGCCAACGGTCGTGTGATTGCTGACTATGGAATCACCGCTTTCCCCACCACATTGCTGATCGACAAGACGGGGAACATTGCAGGCCAGATTGATCTCAATAATCCTGCTGCTGTTCGAAAGCAGATGGATGAGCTATTGAACGTGACCGATGAGGAACTTCGATGATTCGTGATGCCTCCGAACACGACTTGAATGCTTTAGCCGAAGGCATGGTGCGTGTGCAGAGCATCCATGCCGACGCGTATCCGGAGATTTATCGTCGTTTCACCCATACAGATGCTGTCACGCAACTCCGGATTGAACTGGCCAACCCAATTGTGCGTGTTCGCGTTGCATTCGACTCAGCATCGATTATCGGCCACTATATTTTTGCCATCGAATCAACGCCGGCATGCCTGTTCAAGCACGCACAGCATTTTGGCCACCTTCGGCAGATTGAAGTTGATCCGAAACACCGAAGATTCGGCGTCGGTACTCGCTTGCTTGACGACGCAAGTCAAATCGCAGCCCGGCTCGGCCTGTCGAGACTCGTTCTCGACGTCTGGGCGTTCAACGATAATGCTCGCTCTCTCTTTTGTTCAACCGGCTTTCGGCCTTTCGGATCAAAGCTCGAATTGCTCCTGAACCGTGTCCCTGACAAAGCGTAGCCAGTTCATCCCTCGGAGCGTTGCGGTCTTGCGGCTTCGTTATTCTAAGATCAGCTTCACTGCTGCTTTGCAATGTTTCGTTACTGAAGTTCAAATTCCTTTGTCGCCCGCTGTGTCTAGCTTCCCTGATTCGGTGGATGTTCTTTGAAATGAATGACAACGAATGCCAAGTTCGAGAATGACTGGGGACAGGGCACTTTGATGTTTCTTGATGGCGAACGTAGGGTCGGACGAGTCGCTTAGATCTTGACCGCTGGGCCTCGATTCGAACTGGCTCGGGCCGAAAATCTCTTGCCCGAGTCAGCGACCGCGCAGCGGTTTACTTCTCGTGGCTTTGTCCGCCGTGAATTCGTTGATCGGCTGCCGGGATGGACTCAGTCGGTCGTCGGCAATAGCGATCGAAGCCGGAAGCGGGTGCCGGTGCGGTGGCTGCGAAGGCCGTCGATCGCCTCGGGAGCGCCCGCGACGTGATGGAACAAGCGACCGAAGCGATCGACGATTTCACACCAGGCTTCTGCCGAAAATCCAAGCCGCTGGACGATCGGCGGAAGATCTTCGGTTCGGCCCGCCTGGCCGTCACGCGGTTGTCGCGCCGTCCAGTCGAGCAGCTCGATGTAGTCGATGACCGACATCGGCAAGAATCCTTTGTCGCTGCACCGGTGACCGCCCGTGCTGGCGTCAGGCCCCAGCGGGTCAGACCGCTCGTCGATCGACAGCGGACTCAAGATGGCGTCCCGAGCCGGCCTGAGCGGTTCGAGTTTCGGACGACTCTGGCCACCAGGACCGTGGACGTCCCGGTGTCGCTGGCGAGCCGAATTGATCCGCCGCCGGATCGACGTATGCTCGCTGGCCTCGACCGTCTGGCACATCGCCGCCCGGATCGGGTTGAGGTCGACGTAGGCACTGCACGCCAGCACCGAGGCTTCATCGACCAGCCGGACGGCTCGGTAGCGTTCCTCGAAGAACCGGCCCGACGCTTGATCTTCGCGGTTGCTTCGCGTGGCGATCCTCTGGCACAGCAGACGCATCCACCTTGAGATGATGTGGGCTGTCCCCACAGTGGGCCAAGGTGGTTTTTTGTTCCCAAGGTGGGTCTCACCACAAGGTGCCGTCTTCAGGCACCACCGCGATGCCTTCAAAAATCCATCTTTCCTGAGTACTCGACGGAAATGCTTGATGGACCTATCTCCTGGACCTTGCCGATGCTTCCGTCGGATGAGCGAATTTTCTACCCGCCGCGTTTACCCGGCGTGGTTGCGAGGCGTCGAACAGGATCCTGCATCGACGATGTTAAGCTTTGCCGATTGCAAAGACTTGTCCGCTGACTGATGCGGCGGCGGGATGTCCGCGACGCTCCGCGGATAGGTTGCATGGTTTTCTGCAAAGTCAATCGACACGTCTAATGCATCGATCATCTTTTGCGTTTGGAGATCAAAGTGCAGGAAGCTTCCCGTGATCGTGTGGGCGTACTCGAACTTCGTCGGTCCCATTGCGGCGGCCCGGAAAAAGTTTCGCAGGTACAACCAGCGGGTGCGTTTATCGGCCAGCATCCGCCATGCAATCGTCCGGAATCCCTTGAACATTCGCCGAAATTCCCATCCGTTGGGAACGTGTTTGTTCTGGATGTTCAAACGTTTTGTCGTGTCCAGTACTCGATCCATGAATGCCTGCGGCGAATAGACCGATTCGATAATATTGCGAAGCTCGCGATAAATTTCAACGCGATCTCGCGTGGTTACAAAATTCAAGCCGCTGATCGTCTGGTCTTTCGATTCCGCGCTGCGAAGTTCATAAACCGCGTCGACATCGTCAATCCATTGGTGGTCGGAATCGATTAGCCGTCGCTCGCGCGATAGCCGCCGGGTCAGTTGGGTGTTCGGCAGCGCGCTGAGCAATCCGACCATGGAAAGCGAGATGCCGCTTTCCTGGATGAAGCGGATCATCGGACCGTCGGTGCCAGGCTTGTCTGTATCAAAACCAATGATCAATCCAGCGGCGATCGAAATGCCATGGTCATAAATCTTTCGAACGCGGTCGATGATCGGCTCGACCGTATTGATTCGCTTCTGCGTGTGAATCAACGTTTCCTCGTCGGGCGACTCGATGCCAAGAAAGACGTAGCGAAACTGGACATCCTGCATCAACTGCAGCAATTCGTCATCGTCGGCAAGGTTGATGCTCGCCTCGGTCGAAAACACGAACGGATAGTTGTGCTGTTCGCTCCAGACTTTCAAAGCCATCAATAGTGGCTTGATCAACTTTCGGTTGCCGATGAAATTGTCGTCGGTAAAATCGACCCAGCCCCGATAACCGAGATCGTACAGTTGCTGAAGCTCGGCCACGAACTGGTCTGGTTTTTTGACCCGAGGACGTCGACCGAACAATTCGATGATGTCGCAGAATTCGCAGTTGTACGGACAGCCTCGCGACGACTGCACTCCCACGTGCAGGTAGTCGTCAAAGTTGATCAAGTCAAACCGGGGCACCGGCGTTGTCGTCACGTCGGGTTTGAGGACGCTCTCGAAGACACCTCGCGGGTTTCCATCGCGCCAGGCGTCCAACCACATCGGAATCGTTAGCTCGCCTTCGCCCACCACGACCGCGTCGGCACTTTGATAGATCTGCGGTTGGCTGGTCGGGTCCGGTCCGCCGACGACCACGAATTTCTTATCCGCGTTGGCGCGAGCGATCAGTTCAAGAATGCCTGGTTGCTGGGGCAACATGCCTCCGGTGCAGATCACGTCCGCGCGGGCCCAGGTTTCAGCGTCGAGCGGTCCGACATTCAGATCGACGATCTCGAATTCCCAAGATTGCGGCAACAATGCCGCGACAGTCATCAGGCCCAGTGGCGGTGCTGTCGCCTTTGCTCCGATCGCACGGGCACTTTCGACAAAGTTCCAATAATTCGTCTGCTCGAACAGCGGTTGAATTAAAAGGCATCGAAGCGGCTGATCGGGACTATCAGGTAGAATCCGCATCGACACCGTTCCGGCGAGAGGTAAGGTCATCACGAGCCGCATTCTTCGCAAAATGGGAGCGGCTGAGCGTAATCCGATCGGCTCGGATTGCAAAGCGGATTTCGCCGATCTAATTTCTTTTTGTCCACTAAAAAGCAATTAGCATGAGGTTGCAAACGAAATCCGACGGACACATTCGATTGATCCCAAATAATGCCGCTTCGAGCGAATTCAAACTCCGTCGACATCGGCGGCGATTATCCCGCCGCTACTCTTCAGCGAGGTCGTGGTACGGCAGCTTCGGTGCTGTTGACCGGAGCGACCGGGATGGTCGGGTCGTACGTGATGGCGGAAATGTTGCACGCCGGCATTGCCGTCGTCGTGGTCGTCCGTGGCAAAGGTCACCAATCCGGAGTGCAACGGATCGAACAAATCCTGGCCAAATTCGAAGCGTCGTGGAACGTCACGCTCGAACGCCCCACCGTACTGGAGGGCGACATCAACCGCCCCGAACTCGGATTGAACGCGAACGATCGCAAAATCGTCAGGGAACAATGCGATCGAATCGTTCACAGCGCCGCGAGCCTTAGTTTTGCCCCGGCGGATCAATCGGAACACAACGAGCCGTACCGCACCAACGTCGGCGGCACCCAAAACGTTTTGACCTTCTGTGTCGAACATGGCGTCCGTCAATTCCATCATGTTTCGACCGCCTATGTGTGCGGAATACGAACCGGAATCGTCGCCGAGAACGAAGCAACGGAGGGACAAGAATTCGCGAACGATTACGAGCGCAGTAAAGTCAGCAGCGAGGAGATGCTTCACGACGCCGTCGCCGCGGGCCATCTTCAGTCGTTAACCATCTATCGGCCGTCGATCGTGATCGATCGCACCGGACTATCGCCCGTGTCGGGCGACCGAACGATCTACGGTGCGTTTTCGATGTATCAAATGCTCGCTTCGCGGTTCGGATTACCCGCCGAGGGCGAGTGGTTTCGCAATCTTGGCTTCCGTGGGACCGAATGCAAAAACATCGTCGACGTGGACTGGATCGCGCGGGCCATTCGTATCGTCGTGACGCATCCGGATTATCACAACCGTACCTACCATTTGACATCCGCCGAAGGGACGTCCGTCCAGAGTCTTGATGCGGCGTTTCGGGTTACGACGCGGGATTGGTTGCAACGCCCCTCGCGCGTCACGAGGTCGAAGCCGACGAAGCCGTCAAAGCCCACGCGTGAGTCTTCGCCATTGACCGGCGACGCAAAAACCGAACTCGATCGGATGGCCGAACCGTTTGTCAAAACCTTCCTGCCCTATTTTCGTGACGATCCGAAGTTTGACCGAAAAGAAATTGGTCGACTGATCGCACAAACCGAATTGCCGCCGACTCCCTCGATCGGCGTCAACGAACTGGTTCAGATGGTTCGCCAATGGACAGCGCCCGTGGCTCCGAAGTCATTGCAGGGGAAGCTGATGCCAGCCGCCGATCAAGCATCGCTGCGTGTAGAGGGAGATCAATCGGAACGATCAATTCCTAATGACCCGAATGAAATTGTCGTTTGTGGTTACGAAGTTCGACTGCCCGGCGGGGTCGACAATGTCCACGATTTTGCTCGGATGCTTTGGGAAGGCGGTTGCGGCATCCAGGCGATGCCCGCCGCACGATTGGATCGTTCGCTTTACTACGATTCGCGTCGTGGCATTGCCGGGAAGACCTACACGCAACTTGGCGGCTGCGTCCAAGCGGATCCGCTGGACGAATCCATCGAAACACAGATCAAAGGACTGGGCAATTTTGATCTGACACATCGCCAATTTGCGCAGGTCGCCGTGGCGGCGCTCCGATCGGCGATCGGTGATCGACGACTTGATCAGATCGACGCGCTTGACCCGAAGCGTGCCGGCATTTTTGTTGGTCATAGCGGTGGAACAGAAAACGGCGGTCCGTTGGCGATGGCAACGCTTGCCGCGACCGCGGCCGAGGTCATCGATCAGACCGACATTGCTTCAGCGATCGATGCGTTGTCGAAAGCACGTTTGAAGTCCAGCCTTGCCGATGCGATTCGGGAAAGCCGACCACTCCGCCGACACGACGGCGGGCCAGATTTCAATGCGTACAGTGTCGCGTCGCTGGCCGCGCGTTTGGTCGGATTTCAAGGAAGACGCGAAGTCATCGACGCCGCTTGTTCTTCATCGTTGCTGGCGCTGCATCATGCGGTCACGGCAATGGCCGCGAACCAGCTCGACATCGCATTGGTCGGGGGTGCGACCTTCAACAACGTTGATAACCTTGCCCTGTTCTCTCAATCGGGAGCGTGCAGCGAAACGGGTTGCTATCCCTTCGATCGACGCGCCAGCGGCCTGATCAGCAGCGAGGGTTATGTCGCCGTCGTCCTTGTCAAACGCGCGATCGCCGAATCGGTCGGGTTGCCGATCCATGGCAGCATCGTCAGCGTCGGCGTGGCCTCGGATGGCAAAGGCAAAGGGCTTTGGGCACCCCGCAGCGATGGTCAACAACTTGCGATTCGTCGCGGCAAGCTCGCATCCGGCCCGCCCCTGGACGTGGACTACTTGGAATGTCACGCGACCAGCACTCAGGTCGGTGATGCGACGGAACTTGAAACGCTGACGGCAATTTTGCGAAGCGAGGAGGTCGCATCGCAGGCAGAACCTCGAAACGGTTCCTCGGCTCGGCAACCGCTCGCCATCGGCAGCGTGAAAAGCAATCTCGGACACTTGTTGGAAGCCGCCGGTCTAGTTGGAATGGTCAAATGCTTGATCGCGATGAAACAAGGAGAATTGCCTGCTTCGATCCACTTCGACGAACCCAACGACACCTACGATTGGACCGACGCCCCCGTCCGCGTCGTTGCCCGTCGAGAACCATGGCCGACGCGAAACGGTTCTTGGGATCGAATCGCGGCGGTCAATGCGTTTGGCATCGGTGGCCTGAACGCCCACGCCGTCCTTCGCCATCAAGACAGTTCCAGAGGACGGTCGTCGTCGCCGATTGCCAAGTCAAGCCATGATGCCAAGTCAAGCCATGAAGCCAGTTCAAGCCATGACGCCGAACCGATCGCCATTGTCGGCCGCGGTGTTGTTTTGCCGGGCGCTGCGAACCTGGACGAGTTCCGGCAGTTGCTTTTGAGCGGCGAGTCAAAGGTGTCCGATCCACCGATCGGTCGATGGCTGACGGCGGCGCGAGATGGTCGTCCGGTCGGTGTCGGTTCGCCGATCGTCGGTCCCGGTTCGCCGATTTTGAATTCTTGGGAAACGCCCCACTGTCGTGGCGGCTACATCGACCGATTTGACTTTGACGCCCAGCGATACCGAATTCCACCGAAGACGGTGCGATTCGCCAACCCGGCACAGTTGATGCTGATCGAAGCGGTCAGCCAAGCGATGACCGAGTACGACGGCGGCGCATGGTCGATCGATCGCAGCCGAGTCGGTGTCATCGTTGGAACGATTTTTGGCGGCGAATTCAGCAATTCGCTGCAAATCGGATTGCGATTGCCAGAGATCCGTCGACACGTGCTGGCGATTGCAAGCCGTGATCGTGGGCTAGCCGCGACCGCTGAGTCTTTGGCGGATCAGCTTTGCGAGTCGCTACTGCAACGATTTCCGGCGCTGCTTGACGAGACGGGCGGCTTCACCGCCAGCACGCTCGCGTCGCGAATCGCTCGAACGTTCGACTTGATGGGAGGTGCCTGTGCGGTCGACGCGGACGAAGCCTCTGGGGGACTCGCGATCTTGACGGCGATGGAGCAACTTCGCAGCGGACACGTCGATACGATGTTGTGCGGCGTGACCCATCGATCGCTCGACCTTGTCGCGTACGATCAGTTGTATCGAAAAGAACAATTGGTCGTGTCGGGGGAGCTTGCCGATATCCCAGAAGACGTGTCTCGGATCTTCCCAGGAGAGGGAGTGGCGATCATGATGCTGCAGCGGTTGTCGGATGCCGTGGCAGCAGGCAAGACCGTTTTCGGTGTGATTGAACAGGTCCGCGAGAGCTGGACCGACGATGTCGCCGAATCTCGCTCGCTCGACGCCCGGCAGTCCGCTCGGCACTCCACCGTTTCATCACGACAATTGGTTTCGCAAATCGGACACCTCGGTGGGGGACACGGATTTGTGCGAGCGATTGCGTCTTCGATTGCGATGGAGTCGTCGCCGGAAAGACATGCCGATCAAATTTCCGAGATCGCGCAAGACGGCTACCAAGTCACTTATCAGATAACCAATCAGACCCAGACGTCGATGAATTCTCCCACCCTTTCAAAGTCGCAACGCCTCGACGAGCAACATCGTCCGACGCCGGCGACTCAAACGGGTAAGCAGACCGGTACGATCCGCGGCCCGCAACATCGCCAACACCAGGCTACCGTGGTGCGATTGCAGTCGACGGACTGGAATGCCATCGCCCGCGATCTGCAAACGCTGGTCGTCGACCCCACCGCCGTCGTCGATTCGGGCGTGGATCGGTTTATGTCGTCGACGCAGGGCGTCACGAATGCCCTTCGTCCCATTGAAGTGGCGATCGTCGGTGCGGATGGCGATCAGATTTCCGCGGCCGCGAAAGCGCTGCTCGCTGGACCGGTTGCGAAACGACATACCGCGGCGCTAACGCGGCAGCTCGCTTGGCTGCGCGATCCCCAAACATCGGGCGAACGAGTCGGTTGGTTGTTCCCCGGCCAGGGGTCCCAGTACGCCAGCGTCCCGCAACTATTTTCCTCCGACGATGGTGACGGCCAAGCCGAAGGTGAAGGCCAAGCCGAAACCGCGCGGCAGTTTCTCGAGGGCATCGATGCTTTGTTGACCCGCCGTGGCCTGCAGAGGGTTGCCGATCGACTGGCCGATCCAAACGGGCAACTCGGTCGTGACGTGTGGTGGACCCAAGCTTGGGTGCTGGCCGTGGGCGCATCGCTTACCAATGCGTTATTCCAACGGGGACATCGCCCTGATGTCGTGCTCGGACACAGCTTTGGCGAATGCACGGCGGCTTGGTGCGCCGGTGCGATGGATCTGGATCAAGCGATCGAGTTTGCCAAGTGTCGCAGCGATGCCGTCGTCATGACGCAGCAGCGAGGCGGACAGTTGCTATCGGTGCGTGGCGAGCCCTCCGCCATCCAAGCCGTGCTGGAGACGCATTCGCTGGCCGTGTCGATTTCGCATCATAACGCTCCGCAAAACACGGTGGTCGCTGGCAATTCGCAGGACATTGATGCCGCAAAAGAACGCCTTGCCGATGCGGGCATGGCGTCCGTCGTCATCAGCGTGCCGGCCGCGTTTCACACCCCGGCAATGAAACCGGCGCAAGAACTTCTGCGAGCTCGCTTTGCCGGACAAAAATTGATGCCGCCGCGGTTCGGTTTTCTATCCGCGATCTCCAATCGCTATCTGGCTGAACCCAGTGACGTGATGAACAACTTGGTGGATCAACTGACCCAGCCGGTTTGTTTCCACAGTGCGATCCAGCGAGTCATAAACGACGGATGCGGACTGCTGTTGGAAGTCGGCCCCGATGATGTGCTGACGCGATTGGCAAGGGCATCGACCAACGGCAATGCGATCTGCTTGTCCGCCGACGATCGCCAAAAAGATTTTTCACTGCAACAGGTTCTGATCGATTTGGCTTGCGAGGCGTTTCACGGCTCCCAGGGTCAGAGCTCCCAGGGTCAGGCTTGCAGGGATCGGTGCAGCCGTCGTTCGCAAGTTCTTCATCGGCCGACCGTCATGATCCGGCGTCAAATTCGACCGATTCGCTGAAGCCACCGACGGGTCCATCACGCTTCGAGATTGTCGATGTGACGCACCGTTCGCAACGTCGCACGCCAGTCAACCAAACGAGTGTTCCGCCGATCGTCGACGCCGCGTCCGCCGAACCGGCGAGGCAGGACATCGTGGCGAACCGCCAGGCGGCGCGGTCGTTTCTGTTCGATCTGGTCGTTGACTTGACCGGCTATGATCCCGAGATCATCGACTTCGATGCGGATCTGGAGGCCGAACTTGGTGTCGACAGCATCAAGAAGGCTCAATTGATCGGCGAGATCGTTCAGTGGGGTGACCTGCAGGTTGATACCACTTCGATGCAACTCGCACGGTTTGAAACGCTGGCGGATATCCTCGCGTTGGTTGGCGGCGGCGCTCCGTCGGCGAATGAAACAGTCGGCGTCCACGATCGGTTGGATGCGTCCGCCAACTGCCAAGCGGATGAAGGTGATCACGACATCGCCGAAGCACCTGGTGACGCAGCGGAACTGCTTCACCGGTTGATCATCGACTTGATCGTCGATCAAACCGGGTACGACGAATCGATCATCGACATGGATGCGGACCTCGAAGGGGAACTCGGCATCGACAGCATCAAGAGAGCTCAACTGCTCGGCGAACTTGAACAGCACTATCAGCTGCAAGGGCTTAGAGAGTCCGGCCGTACGCTGGCCGAGTTCCCAACGTTGGAATCCATCCGAATGTTCGTTTGGGAACAAATTTCAGACGACGAAAAAAAAAACGAGCGATCCGACTCCCCCGCTGAGCCTGAAGTCAAAGCTGAACCTGTAGACGCAGTTGAGCCAAGAGACGACGGCGAGCCCATCGCAACGCCTGCAATGACAACGCAGCGAGCTGACGACGCGATCGCGAAACCGAAGTATCGGATGCGAGGCACGTCGAAGAAGGTGATCGCATGCAAAGCGGTGCCCGAGACTGGAACGCATCGCTTTTGCTTGACGACACATGTCGCGCCTCGATTTCGTGACATGCCATCCTCGCCGGCGTTTCACGGTCCCGCGGTTGTTTTGGGAAGCAACCCCGTTGCCGACGCTATCGTGGCCCGTTGGAAGACGGATCCACGCTCCAACAACTATCCCGTCCATCAAATCGCCTCCGGCATGACGCTTGAACTCGTCACCCAGAAACTCAGCGAAATTTGGGGTCCGGGAACCTCGCCGCATCTTTTCATTACCACGCCTTGGGACGCGGCATCGACCTGGGCGCCGCACGATTTTGATGCGTGGTCGCGTCGCCGGGACTCAGCGCTATCGATTCCGTTTCTTGTTTGTCAGCGTTGGATGCAAGGACTGATCGACGAGGGACGGATGCACCAAGCGTCGCTCGCGACGCTCGTTCGCGCGGGCGGTCATTTCGGATTCGATCACGATGACTCCGCTACCGATGGTTTCGCTGTCGATGATTCCACTGGCGAAGTGTCAGCTGAATCAGGCGGCCTGGCCGGATTGACCAAGGCGATGTTGATCGAGGCCTGGATGCGAGGTTTTCGCGACACCCCGATGCTGGTCATCGACGCGTTACCAAAAACCTCGCCGGATAAGTTTGTCGAAGGCGTGTGGCGCGAACTCGCGGTCCCCTCCTACGACGAAGAAGTCGTCGTTGGCGGGGCGGATCGTTTGACGACGGCAGCCCGTCATCAACCACTCGGCAACACTGCCACCGATGCGTTGTCGAACGACTTGCAAACATCAGGTCATTCCCAAACCCGTCATTCCCAAACCCGTCATTCCCTGACGCCGGGTGGCAACTGGATCATCGCCGGCGGTGGGCGCGGAATCACCGCGATGACGGCCATGGAACTCGCCGCCCGTCATGACTTGCGATTGCACTTGCTGGGCACAGCCCCGCCGCCGCAGATCGATCCGCAGATTCGCGTCGCCGCGGCGGCTGATCGCGCCGACCTGCGACGAAAGGTGATGAAGCAAGTCCAAGCCAAAGGCGACAACCCAGTCAAGGCATGGCAGGACCTGGAAAAAGCAATCGAAATTGATCAAACCTTACAAGCGTGCGCGGCCCGCGGCATCGCCGCGACCTATCACAGCGTCGACGTTTCCGACGCCGCCGCCGTGACCAAACTGCTGCAGGAAATTCGTGATCAATTCGGTCCGATTCGTGGCGTCATCCAGGGTGCGGGCGCCGGCCAGGACGCACGCTTCGATCGCAAACGTCCCGACAAAGTTGAGAAGTGTTTTCGAGCGAAAGTCGATGGGGCGATCGCGCTCGCAGCGGCGACCCGCGACGATCCGCTTGAATGGTTTATCGGTTTCGGTTCCATCAGTGGTCGCTTCGGTGCCAATGGCCACACGGACTATTCCGCCGCCAACGATATGTTGGCCAAGACGGTTGGAAACCTGGGACGTGTGCGACCGGAGACACGCTGCGTCACGTTCCACTGGCACGCCTGGGGCGACATTGGGATGGCGACCAAGCCCGAAGCCAAGCTGGCCCTCGATATGATCGGCTTGAAGTTCATGCCCGCCGAGGACGGGTTGCGGCATTTCATTCGCGAACTTGAACTTGGGGGCGACGCAAGCGAAGTCTTGATCACGGATCGTCGTTACGTTCGCAAGTTCTTTCCCGGCGGCGAATCGTATGGGATTCCTTCGACCAGTCGCACGTTCCCGATGCTGGACCCGAGGGGGCGAAAAACGATCCAAAACGGAGAATACAACGACT
Source organism: Pirellulaceae bacterium (assembly GCA_963836865.1). Taxonomy (GTDB): domain Bacteria; phylum Planctomycetota; class Planctomycetia; order Pirellulales; family Pirellulaceae; genus Rubripirellula. The sequence goes on from CAWILC010000010.1 coordinate 422,144, forward strand.
CGCATGTCGTCACGCTTGATCCGAAGAACGATCGCTTTTTGAACGAGCACCTTGTCGGCGGTCGCCCGACGCTGCCGTTTGTCATGGCGATCGAACTGCTGGCCGAAGCCGCTCTAGTCGGCCGCGACCAGCACGTGATCTCGCTCGAAAAGGTGGTTGCCCACCAGTCACTCAAATGCCTGACCGAAGATCCCTTCGCGATTGAACTGGTGCCGACGAATGACGCGGACGAACCGCCGCATCGAACCTCCGACTCGACACGCTGGTCCTTGGTCAGCGACCTGCGTCGCCGTGATGGACGGTTGGTTCAGGCCGCACGTCCCCACTTCACCGCGACGATCCGATTGAGCGATAAAGCGGTAACCACGCATCGATGCGAAGCGAGTGACCTGGCGCTCGGGTCACCGGAGCTTGGGTCAACAGAGTTTGGGTCAACAGAGTTTGGGTCACCGGAGCTGGGGTCAGTCGTGGGCCTTGAAAAGGTCAACTATCTGTCCGTCGAGGCGCCGGTTTATCACGGACCGCATTTGCAGTGCCTGCGACAGATCGGATTTGATGACAACAATGGTGTTGCCGTCGGTCGAATTGTCGCCCCCAGTCCGGCGCACCTTGCCGGCGAAGAACGTCCCCTGCAAGGTTGGGTGATTTGTCCCGCTTCCATGGATGCGGTGCTTTACGCCGCAGGCATGCTTGCCTATCGCATCGGAATGCGGCCCAGTCTTCCGGTTTCGTTTGAACGGATCCAGATCGGACGAATGCCCCAACCGGGCGAACCGCTTCGTGCCATCGTTCGCGTGATCGAACAACTCAACAACGGCTTGATGCTTTCGGCCGTTCTCGTGGGCCAAAACGACGACTGCATTTTACGGATCGCTGACTATCAAATCAGTTGGTTGGGATAGCGACATGGACCCATCCGATTCCGCGTTGCCGGGATTAGGTCGCGACCGAAAACAAAAACAGATCGAACGATGACTCTCCCTGACAAAGTTAAAACGACAGACCATTCGGTTTCGAGGGCGAAACCGCTGCACGGCAAGGTTGCGCTGGTGACCGGAGCAAGCCGCGGGATCGGTCGCGCGATCGCGATCGAATTGGCGAACTGCGGCGCCAGCGTCGCGATCAACTTTCTCAGTTCGCAGACGCAAGCGGTCGAGGTCGCCCAGTTGATTGCACAAACGCAGTTGATTGCTCAAACGCAAGCGGCCAACGGTGAAGGCGGCGACGTGATGCTGGTCAAAGCCGACGTATCCCGCCGGGACGATGTTTTCGCCATGATCGAAGAGGTCGAATCTCGCTTCGGTGGACTCGACATCGTCGTCAGCAACGCTGCCGCGGGCGGGTTCCGTGATCTCGCGGATTTGACGCAGGTGAATCTCGAGGCCACCCTTCGCAACAACGCGGCGCCCGTCGTTTGGCTGGCCCAGGCCGCCGCCGCATTGCTCCAGCGTTCCGCCGAAAAATTTTCCGCTCATGGCAAGCTTGTCGCGGTCAGCAGTCACGGATCGCGTTGGTCGGTGCCGCACTACGGGGCCATCGGCGCATCCAAAGCAGCGTTGGAAAGCCTGGTCCGTCACCTCGCACTTGAGTACGGGCCGCGCGGCATCAATTTTAACTGTGTGTTGCCTGGCATCATCGCTACCGATGCGATCGCCAGCATGCCTGGATCGGACGATCTTGTGCTTGCCGCCAGTGAGCGGATGATGCTGGGCGATCGCACGCTTTGCCCTGACGATGTGGCCTCCGTCGTCGCGTTTTTGTGCAGCCCGGGAAGTGACTTGATCCAAGGCCAAACGATCGTCGTTGATGGCGGGGTAAGCATCCGTGTTTAGAGCATGTTCGTGATGTCCGAGACGTCTGCGTCCATTCCGACGTCAGTGCTTGAACGCTATCTTCTAAGATCGTCGCACGGATCGGGAATGGTGTTCAGTATCACGCTTGTCCTACATGGCGAGCTAAAACTTGATGCGCTCAGGCGTTCGTGGTTTGAAACCATTCGTCATCATCCACGTGCGTTCGCTGTGCTAAGCGGACGAGGCCGCCGCTTACGTTGGCAACGCCAAGGCAAAGCTCGCGAAGATTCTTTTGCTTTTCGCGAGATCGCGTACGACGCATGCGATGTCTCCATAGAGCAAACGGATTTGATCTCGGTGAGTCCGCGATCGGGTTCCGGACTCCGATGTATCGTGCAATCAGATGATCAAGATCGCTGGTCAATACGCCTTCTCGCTCACCACGGATGCGTTGATGGCGTGGGTGCCATTCGCCTCTTCGGAAGTTTCTTAAAGGCATACGCGGGGCTCGTCTCGGGCTCAGTCCATGCCGGCACTAGCAGCGACGGGAGCGCAGTCAAAAACGGTTCCGTTGCTTCCCCGTCGCAAACCAAATCTGCGATCGTGGTGCCGGAGTTGAGCAATTTCTGGACTACCGTCCGCGGATCAAACGTTCGTGTTTCGCGTGATGGCGATGCGGTCGGCCGATCGAAAACGGTGCGTCGCCCAGCGGAATCCATTGAACGGTTTCAAAACAGCACCCGGCTGATGTTCACGTCGGAGTTTAGCGACCGGCTTCGATCCAGTTTGCGAGATCGCTCGCTGAACTTGAACGACTGGTCGGTCGCCGTGACCATGCATGCGATCGCCCGCTGGACGGCCGCCTCTCAATCGCCTGGCCGGCATATCATGCTGATGAACCCGGTCGAAACTCGCACTTGGTCCCAACGGCACGAATCCCAAAACCATATCGGAATCGCGTTCGTACGCCGCACGCACGACGAATTGACGGACGCCCAGCAAACGCTCGGTTCGACTTTTCGGCAGATGCATAGCGTCCGCAAGTACGGCACGGCATCCGAGATGACCTTCGGCATTTCGATGGCGGAGCGACTTCCAGGCTGCCTCTCATTACTGGAACGAATCGGAACGTTCACACCCACCGCAGCACTGACGTGCCTGGCCGGATTGCGGCTCGGAAACCGCTTCGGGGTCACGCGTCGCGACGGCGGGCTGTGGATCGCGGACGCTGAACTGACGGACGTATTCTTTCAGGCCCCCATCCAGGCTGGAGGTGAACTTTCGATCGCAATTTGGGAGTTCAACGGGCAATTGACGGCGTCGTTGCGGGTGGCCGACGGCGTGCTCGGGCATGACGCAGAGACGAAGCTGCTGTCGCTCTGGTCACAAGTGGCGGACGAGTTTTGCCTGCCAGCTGCCTTGACGGCGGACCCGCGGTTTGCAGACGAACCCTCCAGCTGAACAAAGGCGTCGATTTTCACTTAACCGGAATTGCATCGCATGTCTCGATCCGTTGACCAACGGCCAACGAATTTGCGGAACGGATGCCGACCGCGATCGCTCTTTTCGCCGCAATATTCAGCGAGCGATCGGTCGGCTCGGTCGCAAACTCATTCTCAATTTGACGGGAATTAACGCGTTCCCTCGTCTCTTACCGACACTTGCGTTCGACCTCTCCATCTTGTCGCAAATGAATGCGGGCAACGCTTTTTAGCTTGACAGTCCGTACCCCTCGGGCGATTATTGCGGCTTGCGTTTTGGCCGAAATCGAGCCCTTCAATTGATCTTGTCGCGAAGTATAAGAACGCATCGCACTTACCGCGTTGAAATGAACTGAATGATTATGGCGGAGTCCACCGAAACGAAGTTGCAGCACCGTCGAATGGCTGCGAATCGAGTCAATAGTCGAGCGATCGACAATGATGATGCCGATTCTCTTAATATTTTGTCGATCTTCGGACGCCAGCGTTGGTTGATCATTTTTCTTAGCCTGTGCGGCTTGACGGCGGGCGTGGCATACGCGGTGACGGCCCCGGTTTGGTACCAGTCAAGCGCTACGATTCTGATTAACCAAAGAAGCGCCGGGCTTAGTGGTGATAGCACTGGCCAAACCATCGTGGATGAAGACATTCTGGCCAACCATATCGAGTTGATCCAAAGTCGCATGATCGTCGGAGAAGCGCTTGAACAAAACAACTTGATGCGGCTGCCGTCTGTCGTCAAACAGTTGGATGCAAACGAGCCTGAATACGATGCGGTCGACTATGTCATTGATCAACTCGATATTGTCAAAGGTGGCGAGGGTTCTGCTAAGACAGCGAGAAGCCTAAAAGTCACGCTCGCCCACACGGACTCCGCTGATGTGCAGCTTGTCTTGACAGCCGTCATGCAACGTTACGAGCAGTTCATCATCGCTCAAGTCGAGCAGTTAATGGGCCGCGCCAACGAAATGGTGAACCAAGCAAAAAATGAGGTGGAAGCAGAACTGATCGCCGCCGAACAAAATCACCTGACATCGCGTCAGCAGGCACCTCTGTTTTTTCAAGGGGAAGGCAGTAGCAACGTCTATCAAGATCGATACCGACGGTTGCAAGAAGAACTACTGGACATCGATATCAAAGAATCGACGGTCCGAACTCGTTTGAAACGGGTGGAGGTCACGCTGCAAGAAATGGACGATTCCGGAAATGCATTTGATCATCTCGACAAACTTGCGCTCATTGACAGCGAAAGCTTGGAACGTCTTGGCGTTTTCGCGGGGCTTCAACTTAACGCTGCCGATTCTCCTGAATTCAAAGCCGCCATGCCCGCCAAGATGGAAGAGGCACGGACTCAGATCACGCACCTTTTGTCATTGAATAGCGAGAAGCAACGACTCACTTCCGTGTTTGGTGCCGCCCATCCCAAGGTCCAGGAGCTGGAAAGCGAAATCACCCTCGTTAAGCAGTTTCTGCAAGACAACGAAAACTTGACAAGTCCCGCCTCGGCGTTCGGTGACAGTACGATGACGCCGGAAGGTTTGCTGAAAGCGTATGTGGGCTTCCTCGAGCATGACCTCGCAGCGCTCGCCGAACGACGTAAGGAGATCATCTTCTTAGCAGCCGACGCGGAAACGAAGGCGAAGGAATTGATTGAATACGAACTGACCGACATGGTGCTGCAGAAGAAGATCGAACGGCAGGAAGCACTGTTTGACGGAATTGTGGCGCAACTGCGACAGCTTGATACGGCCAGCGGTCTGAGCGGTTATCTCTATGAATTTCTGGAAATCCCTCGCGTCGGAGTCAAGTCTTGGCCGGAGTTGCCGTTGTGCGGTTTGGGTGGCTTGATGTTCGGCTTGTTTAGCGGCTTTCTCCTCGCCGTTGCAAACGACATTCGTGACGGTCGTTTCCGTTCCGCTGCGGAACTCGACGAAGCGATCCAGCTCCCCAATCTTGGACGGGTCGGAAAGCTCAATTCCATCAAGCAAGGGGTTGCCGGATTGATCGCGACAGAGCTTTCCCCCGATGCCGAAGCCTTTCGACTCGGCCGCACGGTCCTGCTGCCCGATATTCGTAGCGGAAAGTTGAAAACCATCGGCTTTACGAGCTCCATGCAGGGAGACGGGAAATCGACGGTGACCGCAAACTTTGCCGTCTCGTTCTCTCAGATCGGACTGCGTGTTCTGGTCATCGACGCGGACCTTCGACGTCCGAGTGTTCACCGCTTCTTTAGTGTCGAAAAACAAGATGGACTTTGCGACGTCCTGGAAGGCCGCATTGATTTCGACACGGCCGTTAAAGAGACCAGGGCGGACAATGTCTTCGTCATGACCTCTGGTTCTGCCAGTTCGACGCCCGCGGAATTATTGCAGACAACGAAGTTGGACGAATTGCTTGCGACCGCTCGCGAACGGTTCGATCTAATTCTTGTCGATTTGCCGCCTGTCTTAGCAGTATCGGACCCGACGGTCGTTCTGCCACGCTTGGATGGGGGAATTCTGGTCGTTCGCGTCGCAAGCGTCCGGCGAGATGAAGTCTTAAACACGCTTCGCCGCATCGAGTCGTCCCGTGGGAAGTTTGTCGGCTGCATGTTGAACGCGTTTGGTGCGAAGAAATTTGACTCGGAGGGCGGGTATTACGGCTATTACAAGAGCGATTACACGCAAGCTGCAAACCGAAACGGTGCCGCCATCCGCGGATCAGCTAGAGCAATGGCTGCGGCGGCACCCGCGAAAGAGACATCCAATTGATATCAGTCGCGCGAGGGCTCTACCAGCACTTTGTCGGTTGTCGACTGAAACGATGCGAAGTGGTCCACGAGGTAGCCGTCAAATCGATGCAAATTCTTACTGCGTTTTGTTCACGGCCACGAGCCATTTGTTTTGGATGATGGGTAACAAGTGCCACAAGCGACCACAACAACTGCCGGACGATCGGCTCCTCGTGAAAAACCGCTTGAACAAACGAAACCGGCTACCGCGTGGGACTTCCCAAAGCTCTCCATCGCTGCGGCGATGCGATTGGGACGTCGTCAAGCGTGGCTGGATGCATGCACCTCTGCACCGTTTATCGCCATCGAAATTGCAGGAACTCTGATAGCGATTTGGGCGTGCTGGTTCGTTACGACCATCTCCACTGGAGAAACGGTTTCGTTCAACGCCACCATGTGCGTTTGCATTCTTGCCATGACATTGCTGTTTCAGCATTTGCATGGCTTGTATCCCGCTTGTGGCGTCCTCTATTCATCGGAATTCAGTCGCCTCTTGCGCACCTGCGTCATGGTGATCGTCGCGCTCGCGGTCGGTATCCTATCGTTCGGCGTGATGACCGATGCTAGCGGAGTTCATCGCATCCCAAATTCACTTGGATTAGCAGCTTTTGGGGCAACCCTAACGTTCATCTTTTGCAGCTATCGACCGATCGCAAGACGCATACTTGGAAGATACGACTGGTGGGCACAACCGGTGTTGATTGCTGGTTGCCCGGATGAGGCGATCAAGTTGCATGACCGACTAAACGGTCACCGAACCGAAGGACTTCGTTCGGTCGGGGTGATCTATGATCCGTCGGATCAATGGGGGAGCCATGGAACGGGAAACCTTATTGACCCGAGAGTCGACACATTTGTCGGTCCGTCTTCGGACCTGGAGTCGATCATGCTTGACTCCGGATGTTGCCGCTTGGCAGTTGTCGGGACCTCGGTCGGTGAAGGGAATGACTTCCACATCTATCACGGCATCCCTCACGTCATGCAGTCGATCAATCTAGGGCATTCGCCCACCGAATTATCGAGACTAAGCGAACGTGAAGGAATCGCGGAATTGAGCACCCAGAGTTCACTAACCTGTCCATTCTCGATCGCGACAAAAAGAATGATGGACTTGACACTGATCGCGGCCACGGCACCTGCCTGGCTTTTGATCATGGTGACCGTTGCGATTTGCATCAAACTCTTCGACCCGGGCCCCCTATTTTATCGGCAGACACGAGTGGGCAAGTTTCGCCGTTCGTTCAATGCGATCAAGTTTCGCACCATGGTGACCAATGCGGACCAGAAGCTACAGCAGTATCTCACCGAGCATCCTGAACTTGCGTTGGAGTGGCAGGAAAGTCACAAACTCAGGAACGACCCCCGAATCACCACCATCGGACGGTTTCTTCGGCAAACGAGCCTCGATGAACTACCGCAGTTCTTCAACATCCTACGCGGCGAAATGAGCCTGGTGGGCCCACGTCCGATCGTGGACTGCCACGAGTATGACCGTGAGTACATTGACGATCACCCCGAAGTCTTCCAGCTTTATCAGATGGCGCCGCCCGGCATCACGGGCTTATGGCAGATTTCGGGTCGCAATTCCTTGCCTTACAAAGAGCGGATAGCGTTGGACCGTTTTTATCTTTTCAATTGGTCCGTCTCTCTGGACATTTTCATTCTTTGGAGGACACTAAAAACCGCTGTGATGCGAGAAGGTGCCTACTAAATCTCAATTTTCGCAAGCCCAGCGATCTTATCTTGGACCGGTCGTCGAAGCATGATTTTCTTTCTCGGGCAAATTTCGCCCCCCGTCACAGGGATGTCGACCATCACGGAAAAACTCCGCGATCAATTGCTTATGCGGACCGCTCGCGTCAAAGTCTTCAATACGGTGCCTTCGCGACTCAGCGTTTTTTTTCCAGGAAGAAAGTTCGTTGTTTGTCGAGCATGTTATCTGTTCTTGATGTTTTTTCCTTACGTCGCTCTCGTCATCTATCACCGACCAAAAGTTCTATATTTCAGCATCAGCGGTCAACTTGGACAAATCCTCGAGTTGCCCTACATGGTTGTCGCTGGAATCTTCTGCCAACGCATTTACATCCATCATCACACTTACCAGCACTTGAAGTTTCCATCGCGATGGACCCGAGCGATTTTTGCAGCGGCACGCCAAAAAGACGTTCACATCGGCTTGTGCATTCACATGGCCGAGCAGATCGAATTGAACTATGGCATCACCCGACACCGCGTCTTATCCAATGCTGCATTTTTCGATCCAATACCGCTCGAGCAAAAAGTGGACTGTCGAACGTTGGGATTTCTAGGCAACCTGTTTTTCGAGAAAGGCATTCGCGAATTTGTCGACACCTTCAGATTGGCTTGCAAACGGAACCAACGACTACGAGGCTTGATCGCCGGACCGATCATGTCCCAAGAAGTCGAATCTTACCTGACGTCGCAGTTGAACGACATCCAAGAATTGCAGTACTTGGGGCCAGTCTACGGAGAGCGGAAGCGGCAGTTCCTCAAGGACATCGATATCTTGGTTTTCCCGTCACAGTTGGAAGAGGCCGAACCGGTAACCATCTACGAAGCTTTTCAGACGGGATCTCCTGCCATCGCAATTCGCAAAGGCTGCATTGCGTCCATGATCGAATGTGGTGCTGGTGTGGCCATCGATGCAAAGATCGACTTCGCGGGAAACGCGGATCAATATCTGCGATTGCTCGATGAGAATGACGTTGCTTATCGAGAGGCCTCAGCGGCGGCATCCGCAGGATTCCGCAAGCACTCCGAAACACAAAAGCTTGCCCTCGACCAACTTTTAGATGAATGGATGGCGTTTCTCTAAAAGCGACATGCCGTTCGATGTCGATTTCTTCGCTCAATTTGCTGGCTAGGTTTGCCATCGGGTGTTCGGTTCTTCCATTCGCCCCTTCGCAAAGAAATTGATGTGACGGTCGGGCCATTGAACCTCGAAGTGATGACGAGGCACAAACATCGGATCGGTGCCCCGTTCATCCAAGCATCCTCGAACGGTACTGAATGCCATTTTCAATTGCGTCCGCTTGGCAACTTCTAACGCCTCCGCGGACACATCGCCACGTTTGCCACGCGGCCACGCCAGGTAGTCGCATGGCAATCCCAGATGCGATTCCACATCGCCTTTCGATCCGGCAATCTCAGCTTCCAACATGTCCCGATCGGATATCGTTGAAATTCGCGGATGAAATCGCGTATGCGCACCGACGGTGAACAGATTTCGATCGAGACCCTGAAGGTCTTTCCAAGAAGCCATCTCGATAACATCGCGATAGTCTTCTTTAAAGCAAAACTCCCGCGCGGCACTATAGTCGCCGCCAACGTACATCGTTGGCACAAAAAGTATTGCTGGAATCTGATTTGCTTCTAGAATCGGAATTGCGTTTTCGATAACGTTGCGAAACCCGTCGTCAAATGAAAGATGAAAATAGCTTCCGTCGATCCGCCGACCACTGGCAAGCATCTTAGCGCAAGTGTCCGTGTCAACAAACTCACCCATGCGAAGCAGGGATTTTATCAAGGCGGCAAACTGATCGACTTGATCGTCAAACACATAGTGGCAAGTCAACGATCGAATGCCTGTTTTCCCGCTCTTCCTGGACACAGCGGCGAGACAATTCAAAGTCGTCTGTCGTGCGAACGCTCGAGCCTTGCGTCCAAATCCCTGCGGGATCGCCACCGCTTGTTGATGCTTTCGTGCGTAGGGCGATTGATCGACTTTGCTATTCATCTTTAGCCCAAGTTGCCTCTAGCTCATTGCTGTCGTCATCGTAGTAAAAGCTGTCGCCCACACGAACGGGGCTGTTGTATATCGCAAATGCCAAAGCGATGGCAACCCAGTCATTTGTTCCAGGGATTCCGGCCTCGCCACCAACCATCATGCGAATCAGGGGCAGACAAAGCAGACCCGCCGCCAGCGCCTGGTTTGTGATTCGGTCTCGACTGGTCTTAATCTTCGACGGCTTCATTCGCTGTACCCAGACGAACGGCTTAAGAAAAAAGGCAAGTACACAACCAAAAAACAGCGTTGCGAGGGCCATTCCCACCAAACCCATCTCGTAACCCGCCGCCAAGATTAGGTTGTGGATGCGGAAGCTTCCTTCTTCCGGCACAAGAATCTTGGCCCCGACCCCCTGCCCAGTCAACGGATTCCTGCCAATTTCAGTGATGCATTGCTCGAACTGTTTCCAGCGGGCATCATCGCGAATGTTTTCGCCAAAACGCTGTTGAACTAATTCCTCAATCTTCGAATCGAAGAACAGAACGCCGACGACAACCATCGACATCACCCCGCTCAATGCGATGCAAGCTAGCAAGAATCGACGCTTGTTTCTTGAAAAACGAATGGTGTAGAAACTGACGCTTCCAAAGATTAAGGCGAGCGAGTTGGATCGGCTTACGCTGCCAAGAACGATGCAAGCGCAGACCAGATACGATGCCAAACATAGTCGACTCTTCCAGTCCCCCAATCCAGCACCGGATAGGCTTACCATTGCCGCAATCACGTAGGCACCGACCAAAGTGTTCCGATACGATGCTGCAAGTTCCATATCCGTGGTTTCGCCCACCAACGTCCGGATATAGAAGGCCTTCAAGCGTGCCGTATCGCCCGCAATGATATCATTCGCAAATTCAGTAGGAAGATTGACCCCCTTGCTCGCAAAGATCGCCGAAGCGGTGACCAAAAAACAGACCATGCCTAAAAGGGCTCCCAATCGAATGATTTCCAGACCGTTGCTTTGCCGGTCAATGACGACGCTTAATCCGGCGGAGGTTAGAACGCCCAAGACTAGGTACGTTGAAAACTTCAAGCAGTGCGGGATCGTATCTGGATGCTGTTGTCCGGTTGCAGCGCTGACGAAGCACCAGACCGTAAATCCGATTGCCGAAAGGATGGCAGGGTTAGTGATAAGCTTGCTGATCTGCTTGACAAAATACTCTGGACGGGCGAGGAATGTGGCTGAAACGAAGATAATCAATCCCAAGTGTGCCGGACGAAGGCTTGCAGCTTCGTTGCCACCTAAAGCTAGCCAGTTAACTGACAACGTCACAAACAGCAATATGGTAACAAAATTAATCATTAGACTTTGCGGATCTTCTGTGAGACGAACATGAGCGGGAAAGGAGCATCAAAAATTCGTCGAAAGTGGGTCGCGAAAATTCTTTGTAGCACGTATTCTTGTCGGCGTCACTCATCCTAGTCTCGCTCGCAAGAAACATGGCGTAGCCAGAGCAAAGTCGTCGCCATCCAGCTCACGTCGATCAGCCTTCAAGTCACTCCCAACGCCCTGTTCTCGCGTATGTCAGATCCATTGGAGAGCGAACGGCCTTCGGTCGGCACAAAAATGCCCGCCGATGATCGCGATCGTGCCCGCAACAGATCGTTTTTGAACAGGATGCTTTCCAGCGGCTTCTGGTCGATTGTTGGTCGCCTGACCTCGAACTTCTGCCTACTGTTTAACTATCACCTGATCTGCGGCAAGCTGTCGACCGAAGAACTGTCGCTGTACGTCATTGTTAGCGGACTGTGCGGTTTGGGCACGCTAATTTGTGGCGGTGCATTTGCTGCGGTTACCTTGCGGCACTTTGGCTCCTCGGGTGTATCACTCGCCACCGTGGACCGTGCAGACATTCTACGGAAAGTTCTGTTCCAATCCGCACTCACCTGCCTGCTGGCTGGAGCGGCGTCTTACGCGCTGCTGGACTACCGGCCGCTACTTCTGGGCAGGTCCATTGACACGGTTGCACCGTTGGCGATGGCGTGGATTGTGGCTCGATCGCTATGCCTTATCATTGCGGAAGCAGTCAAAGGTCTTCAGCAGTTCGCGGTATCTTCGATGATTGGTGGACTTCAAGAAGGAATTCTCGTTAATCTGGCTCTCAGTATCGTCTTGGTGGCTGAAGCAGGAAGCATCCAGAGCACTTTTCATCTGCTTTGCGTCCACCTAGGACTAACGCTTGTAGCACTGTTGACAGGAATTTCTTGGCTTCTCACTCGGGCTGCGTTATCGAAGACGGCAGGCCTTCAGAGGGTCGGCTTTGGTCAGTTGGCTTGGGAAGCCGCGAAGATTCTGGTCAATGAGATGGTTGGCAAGGGGTTGATTGAGTATGAGACGTTGTTAGTCGGACGTTATTGCGACAACACCAGCGTTGCGGCGTGGGGAGCGGTCCGTCGACTGGGTCAGATCATTAAATCCCCGCTGCTATTGATTAATGCTTCGCTACCGAGTTTCATCGCCGAGCTGTACGCTAGCAAAGATATGATTCGGCTTGAGAAACTGCTGCGAGGAGCATCAACGATTGCTTTGCCGATCGGTTTGATCGTGCTCGCCGTCTTCGTGTTTTTTGGAAAGCAGATTTTGTCGCTCTTCCACCCGGACTTTACGTCCGCTTATCAGCCGCTTCTTGTCATGGCGCTTGCAAACGTTGCGTTCATTGCAGGCGGAAGTGCTAGCCTGACTTTGACAATGACCAACAAGCAGGGCGCCTTCACTCTCGCCTCCACGTTGATCGCGGTTCTATATTGCCTGGCTGCACCCCGTCTGATCTTCGAGCACGGGCTTCTTGGGGCTGCGTCCGCCGGGGCAGCTCTGACAATCGTTTTGAATGTTGTGGCAACGCTGATTGCCAAACGCTCGGTTGGCGTTTGGTGTTCGCCCATCTGGCGTAGCGGCGAGATGCTTGTTGCCTTTAGAACCGTTGGACAATCTTTTCGGAAGCGAGCGGCTGGGAGATCAAAGATTGACCGTCCTCCCAAGTGACGCATGATTCTGTTTCAAAGGACAATCGATAAAAGTTGGCTAACTGGGGTACCAGTGCGATAGGTCGCGGGACGTTAACATTTCAAGACGTCGCACATCGTCGTAAAGAGCTTCGCGAATCTGCTTGGCTAGTTCGGCCGGAACGCTTTCCTTCTCGATGGAGCGAAGGGCAATCGTCCGTTGAATTTTTGCGATCTTTTTCACGATGCCAGTCGGCAGAGCCCTCTTCGCACGCATTCGCACCATGTTGACCGGTGGGCTTAGCAACAGTCGATGGAACGCTTCCCAGCGTGGCTTCGCACCGACGTTGACCTGTTCGAACGACGTTCGTTCCGTTCTGCCGAGTCCGAGAAAGTCCTGCGTTCGTTGAAGGATGGACAAAGGTTCGGCAACAAAATCTTCGTGGAAAATGAACAAGCGGTGAGCTTCTGGGACGTGCCTGCAAAGCCGGTCGACCTGATCCCCCAATGACGCGACAGCTCGATATTGCAGCAACTTCGGCTCAAAGCACCCTGTTGGTATCAAATCACCGCGACGACGTGATGACTGAAGCGCCCAAGCCTCCGACACTGTCGATGCATCCTCGAACCCATGCAGACGCATCTGTTGATAATAAGACCGCACCAATTGGACGGGGTCACGGAGCATCACCACCACCTTCACGTTTGGATGGTCGTTCACCATCGCCGCAATAGCAGACTCCGAGTACAGATAGAGCGTCGAACCTTCCGCGATCAAATCACCGTTTTTTGACGTTGAAAAAAGCGATTCGTATGATTCACGCGAAGTGACCCCGTAGGCTTCCCGAAGCGCGGGTAGATCATTCGCATAGTACAGCGGTTCTTTTATGGACGAAAACGAAACGCCAGTGAGCTCTGACAAATAAGTTACCAATGCTGTCGTGCCGCACTTGGGAGCTCCCGCGATGCAAAAGGAAAGAGTAAAAGACATCAGGCTGCTTGCTTGGAGGTAGGATTACGGTCGAACGGGATCTTTTTAGGGATAGCCATACTGGTCCATCAACTCGCCACAGGTCTCTCGAAGTTTCTTTAAATCTCGATCAGTAAAGTGTTCTCGCCAACCGCCCGCCTTTGCACTTCTAACGAAAACTTTATCGCCTTCACCGTGCACCTGCTGGTAGACTTTCTCTTTTTCTCGCATTGCGTCGGCCGTGTTTCCCGCAACCACCTGTTCGATGAAGCGCTGTTCGACGCCGAGTCCCAAGAAATCGATCGCCTTTGTAAGCGAACCGACGCAGTCTGCTTTTAAATCCTCATAACGCAACGTTTGCACGTTAGCTCTTGAAGAGCCTTCCCTCCAGGATCGGCAGTGCGATGCCCAGTCTCCATAAACGCACGCTCGCCCCGCCAGGAAGGCTCCTAAGAACTCGGAGAACGTGCATGTCCGAAAGAATCTGCGACTGGAAAACTGCTGATTGTAAAAGAATTGCGAAACGGCGACGTCACGCGGATCGCGAATCATCCAGATGGCGTTGTGATAATTGGATAGGTACGGTTCGTGCGTTTTGACGAGCCTGCCTGCGTTCGGAAGCGTAGGGATCAGATTGAAATGCTTCCCCACTATGATGGAGTACTCCGCCACACCGGCCCGCCACTGAGTCGCCTGCCCGGTCAGGGCATGGCATAGTAGATGACGCAGCCACGTGTTTCCTGACTTTGGATAAGACGCCAAAAAGCAATCCGCCGTCCGCAAGTCTCGATGGCGATGCGCCACGACGAGGGGCCGGATCGGAGTGCGACTGAGCCAAAACCTTGTCGCTTCGATGGAACCGCGAATCAAGTTGCTCATTCAATTTTGTCCTGGCCGAGACGCTTTCGTCGCAAAACCCATTAAGATTGCGCGTGGCAAAAGGCCCGCCATTGCCAGTCGGTGATATAGGCCCCCGATTATTACTGACGGAGTTGAGAAGTTCATGTATACCGATTCTGTATCCCACGTGAACGTGGTCGTCGTGCGGAAATCAGCGGCAACCAGCAATCGGCGTAGCTTTCGCCTGCTGTTCGCTCGATAAAGCTTAGGAAAAATGTCTTCCTGCAAGCGATTCGGTTGAGCTATTTTCAGGATCGCGCGTTCGAGCTTGGTACCATCCACCAAGCTGGCGAGAAGGTAGCTGTAATGAAACCAGTTCGACGTCCGAATGCAGATTGAGCCGCCAGGTTTTAGAACGCGGTGGATATCGGTAAACGAAGCGATTGGGTTGGGCAAGTGCTCGACCACCCAGTCAAGCAAAACGCAGTCGCAACTCTCGTCCGGTAGCGGAATGCGGAAATTGTCGCTCGCCTCCAGGAGGTGTGCTTCGTGGACGATCCGGTTCTCGAAGACGATCGGATCAACGTCACAGCCGATGCGCCGAACTAACTTATGGCTAGGCCAAATGAATGAGTGGTGGCTAGGTTCCTGGGTTTCAAACTCGCATCCTCGCCCGGCGCCATAATCCAGCATCGTCGAACCAGTCGGCAGCAAGTTGTCGACGTGACTGTAAAACGTCACTGAGCTGTCATACAGTGACACTCCTAGCGATTCCAATCCAGGATAGAAAAATTCGATCGCTCGCTCACGGACGTTCATACTTGCTTTGGTTCACGGTCGTATCAGGGTTGCGACGCTAGTCAAATCGATTCGCAAAGGACGCAGTGCACCCCTCGTCGAAAGTGATCCCCGCCCAGAGTGTCGTCAAGAT
Organism: Pirellulaceae bacterium; assembly: GCA_963836865.1. GTDB lineage: Bacteria > Planctomycetota > Planctomycetia > Pirellulales > Pirellulaceae > Rubripirellula. The sequence goes on from CAWILC010000010.1 coordinate 437,677, forward strand.
AGTCGAGGCTGCGATCGAGGCAAACGCGCAGGTGTCAAGCCAATCGCCGCAAACCATCTCGGGAACTTGAGAAGCCCGTAACCCTTGCTAACGGAAACCATCTTCCTATTGCGTGCTTCCGGCCGGGCGTTTTTTCGAGCTGCGAGACGCTGTTAAGGACGCGTTTGGAGGTGACTTTAAGATCAAAATCAGGGAGCAAATCTCGCTTTACGATCCTTCACTCGTCGACTAATCTGCACGGTTCCGACTCTAAACGGCGTCTTCTCTGCGGAATAGGACACAACCGGCCAATGATCACAGCATGATTCAGAACACGATCTACACCAGCGGGAAGTATTTAGACCGCAATCCATCTTGGCACGCGGAGGACGCCGGCTGGAAGGCGAAACATGTAGCCGACATGATTCACCGAAACGACTTGAGTCCTGCCGAAATTGCAGAGATCGGGTGCGGATCGGGTGAGATACTAGTGCAACTTAACGCCATGCTGAAAAATTCCGTTCCGATGTTCGGATATGACATTTCACCACAGGCGTACGAGATTGCAAAGGTTCGACAAACGCAGACACTCCAGTTCTATCTGACGGACTTGACCGAGCAAGACGTCCACTACGACATGTTGCTGGTGTGTGATGTGATTGAGCATGTCGACAACTACATCGGATTCACTGAAAGCTTGAAGGCCCGTTGCAACTGGGCCATCTTTCACATCCCACTGGATCTTTCGGTGCAGACCGTGTCTCGCCCTTCCTCGCTGGGCTATGTCCGGGGTCTCGTGGGGCACCTGCATTACTTTACGGAACAAAGTGCTATTGCGACGATCGAGCACTGCGGTTTTGAGGTCGTCGACTACTTTTTGACCGCCAGCGCGGTCGAACTTAACGGTGGTGGATGGAAGCGTAAGTTGGCACGAATTCCCCGGTGGACGATGGGGTGTTTGAGCAAATCGTTGAGCGCTCGAATCCTTGGAGGCTATTCCATCATGATTCTTGCTAAATCGCCTGATCGTTCGCCGGAACATTCGGCCCATGATTGATGCCGACGACTGAATGGCTATCCGGAAAACTCTCCCGAGCGAACCATGCTTTGGAAAGATTGAGAACCAGCAATCACGCCGATCATCAGCAGCACCCAGAAACCAAAATCATAGGCGAAATACACAGTCGATATTTCGATCGCAGTGGTCATCAACACAACCGCCATGCTGAGACAGGTTAGCGGTCCAACCGGATAAAGAAACGTTCCAGCGGAATGCCGCATGTTCCAAGCTGTCCAGATGGCGGTCAGCATCAACAGGCCGAACAAAGCCAGTCCGATCCACCCCAGGCGAAGTCCCGTGGTGATGTACGTATTGTCGACCAATTGGAGTTGCCTGTTCTGCTGAACGACGGCAGGCAGATTCGGCAGTCGCATCGGAAAGCCTTTGGTTCGTTCGGAGCCATATCCCATCGGACCACCTTTAACCACGTAAGGCCAATAGATCTGCACCACGACCAAGCGATTTCGCGTGCTGTCGTAGAGTTGAGGTTCGCCATCGAGTTCGACGATGGTTGCTTTGTTGTTAGCGATGTTCGTGTTCAAAGCATCCAAAATTTTGTTCGCGTTCAGTGCCGCGATGGCGATTGCAAACACCAGGACGATTGTCGTGGCCCAGCGGGCGATGCTGCTTTGCGTTGTTGCCGCGAACGCGATCACCGTCACAAGCAGTAACGCCAGCGTCGGTCCTCGTGAAAGCGTGGCCATGATCCCGAGGGCCAAGCAAACCAATGAAACGATTCCAAGTGTCATCTTTCTGGCGTTGCCGCTGGCTGACTCCAGCATCGCGATTGACCAGGGAATCAGCAAAATTAGATGGATCGATAAAAAAATTGGATGACGTACGGTCCCGATCGCGCGATACAGCAGGTCATACCTCAGCGAGTATCGTGGGTAGTCGACATGGTCCGGTTGGGGACTGATCCACTCCCACAGGTTCCACTTCGTCAGAGATTCCAAGACCACAAAACAAGAAATGAAGATTCCGACTGGAACGATCCAATGCGAGATTTGAGCCAACGCAGACCGGTGCATCACCGCGTACCTTCCCGCCACGTATGGGACCACCCACTCCCCGTAAAACAGGAACGGAGTCGTCGAGAGGTCTGCCCCATGATAGACATCGACAAAGGTTCCCCAAACGACGATCAAGCCGATCAGGATGTCCAGAATAGTTAGCGGTGTGAAGAGTCGACGTCTCGAATGAACGCAGTAGGCCAACAACAGGACCATCGCCGTTGCGTTGGAGACGCCTAGGTGAAAACCCAACTCAGACGCTTCGAACCAGTAGGCGAAGAGCAGCGACACCGCCAATCCGACGCCGAGCGTTTGGGACTTCCCGTCTCTCCAACCAACGATGCCGGCCGTCGTGCAGCAGACGAACAGGCCAACTGCAAAGGCGGCAGAGACGGAAAGCATGGGCCATTCGGGGGATCGAGGAAGTTTTCTGGCGATTATAGATCGCAATCCCGTTTTGTGTAACGATTATGAGGGCGTCGATTATGAGGGTGGCGATGCCTTTGCCGCTGAAGGGTCGACAATCTTGACATGTTCGTCCCGTCCTTGACCGGCCTTCACCGGCTGTGGCGTATCATGCGTTCTCGAACTGACCTCACACTCGCATGAAACCAGACGGGTTTCGAAGAACTTTCTATGAAGATGGCGCAGTGCTAAAAATTTTGCTTCATGGCCTGAACTTCTCTCCCGAGGAGATCGGAATCGGGAAGTATTCCGGTGAAATGGTCGATGACTGGTTACGACGAGGGGCGGAGGTGACGGTCGTCACCACGCCGCCGTACTACCCCCAATGGCAGATCCGCCAGGGGTACCGGGGATTTTGGTACACCGCCGAATCAAACCGCTCGGACACTGGATCGATAGGCGGCACGACTTTCAACGGCGCGACTTCCAACGGCGCGACCTGCGATGGCAGGAATTTCGATGACATGGCGGGAAGTCTCTCGATCATTCGGTGCCCCCTTTGGGTGCCCCGGCGACTCAGTGGGCTGAAGCGAATCATTCATTTGGCATCGTTTGGTCTTTCTAGCGTTCCGGTGGTGCTCTGGATCGCAATCCGAAGGAGGCCAGACGTGGTCATGACGGTTGAACCTTCCGCTTTTTGCATGCCGACGTCCTGGTTGGCGGCCCGGTTGTGTGGTGCCCAGGCGTGGTTGCATGTTCAAGATTTCGAGGTGGATGCCGCGTTCGAGCTCGGGATCTTGAAGCAGCCTTGGCTGAAGCGAACCGCTTTGGCGATGGAAGCTTTCTGGATGCGGCGATTCGATCGAGTCTCAAGCATTTCCACCAACATGGTCAAAAAACTGGAGCAGAAAGGGGTCGCGCCGGCCCGCACCTATTTGCTCGCCAATTGGGTGGATTGCGATGCCATCCGGCCGTTGGATCGAGTGCCGCCGGACTCCGACGAACAGAGAGCCTTCGCGTCAACCGGAAGCGATGAATTGAACGATTTGTTGGATCTAGCTGAGCATTCGGCTCCCTTTGCTCGTTCGCCGAACTTGGTTGCGGACAGGAGCCAAAGGTCCCGGGCTGGTCTGGTTCCGCCGACGTCGCGGCAGATTCGTCACGCCATCCGAGAACGATTCGGGTTACCGACCGATCGCTGCATCGCCCTTTACGCGGGAAACATTGGCGCGAAGCAAGGGCTCGATTTGATCCTCGAGGCCGCAAAATTACAGATTCGGAACGATTCGCGGCCCCAGCATGAGCTAGCTTCGGACCATTGTCGACTTCATTTCGTCATTTGCGGTCACGGAGCGGCGCATGCGGACTTGGTACAAGCTGCCGAAGGGGTTTCCAACATTCAATTTCTTCCGATCCAACCATCGGAGCGCTTCAATGAACTGATGAACGCGGCCGACATTCACCTACTCCCTCAACGCGCCGATGCGGCCGATTTGGTGATGCCGTCCAAGCTTACCGGGATGCTCGCCACGGGACGTCCTGTCGTCGCCTGCGCAGCTGAAGGAACCCAAATCGCATCGGTGGTCAGCAATTTCGGCAGCGTGGTTGACCCTGGCGACGCGCTCGCTTTCCATCGTGAAATTTCGCTACTGGCCGAGGATGAAGAACTTAGGCAGCGGCTCGGAGGACTGGCCCGGGAATACGCACTGAACTACCTGAGTCAGGAGTCGATTCTGGGGATGCTTTGGGAGCAGATCGAGGCCGTCTCTCGCAGGCGGTAGCCGGGGCGGTGCATCTGGAAACAAGCGAGCACAAGGCGAACGCAACAAAAAAAGCCGAGTCACGATTTCTCGCAAGCTCGGCTTTGATGGAGGCGGCGGGAATTGAACCCGCGTCCCGCGATGCGTCCACGAGACCGTCTACATGTGTAGTCAAACCATTTGTGCTTCACTGAAGAAGCTCTTCACTTCATCCGGCGCTGTTCGACAGGCTCCGCAATCCGCTAACTCGAAACTTTTTTAACCCACCGCGTCTCGAGTAGGACGGCGGGCGATCCGAAATTGTGACGGACTTTCAGGCGACTTCGGCGGCCCCCATCAGTCCGGGCTGCCTTTAATTAGGCGGCCAGTGCGAAACTTTCGTTTGCAATTAAAAATTTTTGATCAGCTTTTAACGTGGCCAACTGATCAACCACGACACGCAGGTCTTCGCTTCCAATCACCCGGTCGAATCCAGATCACCCCCCAACGGGACAACAATCCGCGTTCACACCGAATCCGCAACCAGCACAGACCGCTGATCATCGGCTTCATTGCCCCTTCATCTTAGGTCGCTGCCGCCTTACCGTCCAGACTGCCCGACAAACTTGACGCTGCCACGAAAAACAGACACAATGTCTTTCGCGTGTGACCTATTCCCAACGAGCGTGGACCATGACCGAACCGCATCGAACAAGCATCGCGTCGAGAACCTCGTCGAGAGCATTCAAGACGACCGGCATCGAGAATCTTGGTTTCACGATGGTCGAACTGCTGGCCGTCGTTGCGATCATCGGGGTCTTGGTCGGGTTGCTGTTGCCGTCGGTTCAATCGTCACGCGAGGCAGTTCGCCGGTCGAGTTGCAGCAACAACCTGATGCAAGTTGCACTCGCCACGACCGGTTACCACAACGCTTTTCGACAGTATCCCGTTCAGTTGTCCGGCACCGACGGGTCGACGACGCCGGGGGCCGACAACGATCGCCGGTTGAGCATCTTCGTTCCTCTGTTGCCTTTCATGGACCAGACGCCGCTTTGGAATCAGATCCATCGCCCGATGCCGAAGTCCGATTATCAACGAGCCGCCGGCTACGGATCGATGTATGACGTGATGGATTTCTCGTACGACAACGCCTCAGACGATGACGCTGCGACTGAAACGGCGGACAAATCATCCGAAGAATTTTGGCCGATCGGTGGACCCGAACCGTTCGACCAGACCTACGCCGGTTGGTACGTCGAATCGACGGTGCTGCGCTGTCCCAGCGATCCGGGCGTCGGCTATCCGTCTTACGGGCGAAACAATTACGCCGCCTGCATCGGCGATGGCTTGGTGGCGTCGAGCACGGGGCCCTTCCAATCAATCGGCGGAACGTTCGTGTTCGATGCGGCACTGGCCAAGCAAACCGACGCGGCGATGCGAGGCGTCTTCGTTCCCCGGGTGGTCACACAAACCTCCGACGTGACCGACGGCTTGTCAAACACGATTCTGTATGCCGAAATCGCGACCGACTTAGGCGACCAGGACACTCGCACCGAACCGATCGTCGCCTCGGGCAAGAATACGTTGCGAGACGAACCCGGCTGGGCCGCGCACCGCGGCGCGATCGATGCGCTGCGACCACGGTTTTGGTTGACCACGTCGATGAATCCGACGCTCTCCGCGAACACGTCGGCGCGGCGTGGGTTCCGCTGGCACGACGGCATGCCCCTGTACACGTCGGTCAACACGATTTTGCCGCCCAACCGCGAACTGTGTTTGGAGACCGCCAGCGACGCTGCCTCGGGCGTGTTCCCGGCCAGCAGTCGCCATCAAGGCGGCGCTCACGTCGTCTTTGCCGATGGAGCGGTTCACTTCATCACCGACACGATCGACGCGGGCAGCGATTCGGTCGCGACGGTCTACGCGGGAAGCAGCCAGGTTCCTGGTAGCGAAAGTCCGTTCGGCGTTTGGGGAGCGATGGGAACGCGAGCGTCGGCTGAACTATCTGGTCGACCGCCCATGCAACCGCTGCAATAGCGAAACCGCGTCGCAGCGTACCCGCGTGCCCGCGTCTGGGCCGGAACCGTGCTGGTCGTTGAAATCAAACGAATCGGGCGAGTTGGTTGAAACGATCGGCGATGGTAAACTCGCCTCCGCGAGTGTGGCTTTCGAGCTCGCGTTTCTTCTCCCCATCCCGCAACGCAGCCAGGACGGCGCGATCGTATGAGCCAATCCGCAAACGGGGAGACGGGCAATCGCTTCGGGACGTTTGCCGGCGTGTTCACGCCGTGCGTGTTGACGATCTTGGGCGTGATCATGTTCCTGCGGTTGGGGACGGTCGTGGGACAGGCGGGCGTGATCGCGGCCGTCACGATCGTCTTGGCCAGCAAGGTTATCACGCTTTTGACGACGCTGTCCCTGTCCGCGATCGTGACGAACACCAAAGTCGAAGGCGGCGGCGCGTACTTTCTGATCAGCCGTTCGCTCGGGCCCGAGTTCGGCGGTGCGATCGGGTTGTTATTTTTTGCCGCTCAAGCCCTTTCGGTTGCCATGTACGTGATCGGGTTCACCGAAGCCGCGATGGCTTACTTTCCCGGGGGCACGTCGCCGACGCTTGTGGCAACGGTGACAAACATTCTGGTATTTGCGTGCGTGGCAATCGGTGCCGGTTGGACCATTAAAATCCAGTTCTTCATTTTGGCGACTGTGATTGTCTCGCTGATTTCGTTTTACCTCGGCGCGATACAATCCTTTGCACCGGAGAGCCTGGCTGAAAACTTAACCAGCGGCTATCAGGACGGCGAATCGTTCTGGACGATGTTCGCGTTGTTCTTTCCGGCCGTCACCGGCATCATGGCGGGTGCGAACATGTCGGGCGATTTGAAAGACCCGGCACGCTCAATTCCACGCGGAACGATCGCGGCGGTGTTTGTCACCGGGCTGATTTACGTTTCACAAGTGATCTTGATGGGCGGTTCGCGAGGCCGGGACACGTTGACCAGCGATGCGATGGTGATCGCAGACATCGCGTTAATATCCGGGACGATTGCCGCGGGGGTGTTCGCGGCGACGCTGTCCTCGGCTTTGGGCAGCATGATGGGGGCGCCGCGGATTCTGCAATCGCTGTCGCGTGACAATCTGTTCAAGTGGTTGACGCCGCTGAAAGAGGTGTCAGGTAAATCCGCCGAGCCTCGCCGCGCGATCCTGGCGACGTTTCTGATTGCAGAAGCCGGCATCTTGCTGGCCGATCTGAACACGATCGCGCCACTGATCACGATGGCGTTTTTGGCAACGTACGGGTTGTTGAACTTGGCGACGTTCTACGAAGCGATCACGAACAATCCCAGCTATCGCCCGCAGTTTAAGTATTGCCACTGGTCGACGTCGCTAGCCGGAACGGTCGGCTGCGGGCTGGTCATGGTGTTGATCGATTGGCGATGGGCGATCGTGGCCACGGCGCTGATCGCGTCCTTGCATGCGTACCTGTCGCGAGTCGACTTGCCGGCGAACTGGGGCAACTTGCAAAGCGGACTGCTGTTCGAGCGGACGCGGCAGAATCTGTTGAAGTTGGAAGATGAACTCTATCACCCAAAGAACTGGCGACCGTTCGTCCTGGCGCTCAGCGGCACCGGATTCAGTCGTCCTCACTTGGTCGTCTTTGGGAGTTGGTTGACCGCCGAAACGGGCGTGCTAACGCTCGGCCAAGTCATCCCCGGCGAGCTGGACGACCGTCATCGAAGGCGGATCTCACAGGAGAAAATTCTGCACGCGATGATTCGCGAGCAGCGGTTGAGCGCGTTCCCCGCCGTCGTCGTCGCGGGCGACTACATCGCCGGTGTCGAGGCGCTGGTTCAGTGCCAGGGACTCGGTCGTCTTCGGCCCAACACGATCCTGCTTGGATGTCCGCTTTCGGCCGATCGAATGCGTGTGTTCGGTGGCTTGCTTCGCAACCTGGAAGGACTCGGCCGCAGCGCCGTCGTGCTTCGCCGGACCGACGAGCCCGCGGATCAATGGAGCGTGCCGACCGGGACCGTCGACGTATGGTGGCGAGGCCGCGAGAACGGCGAACTGATGGTGCTGCTGGCTCACCTCCTGCTAAGTCATCCAAATTGGCAGGGGCACCGGTTGCGGTTGCTGCGCGTGGTCGAGAACGAAGCGGGCTCGGACGACGTTCGCCTGCACTTGGAAAGCTTGTTGTTGGAAGCACGCATCAAGGGCAGCACGAAAGTGGTGGTCTCCAAAGATCCGGCGTCCGCGATCCGGACGACCAGCCGCGACGCCGCGTTCGTGTTCCTTGGATTTCAGCCGCCCGCGGTTGGCGAGGAAGAAACATTCTTCCATCATACCGAGCAATTGATTGGCCGCCTTCCAAGAGTCGCGTTGGTGCGGAGCGCCGGCGGGATGCGTTTGGAAAGCTGAACGATCGCTTGAGAGAATCACGCGCCGTGGCAGGGCCGAACAGCGTTGCGGTTTGAAATGCACGTAGGCTCCGCCACGGCGTGGCGGACCTACGAACAGCCTTCGTCATCGGCCGGGCGTGAAACGAAGTTGAACAAACAGGAATTTTTCGAATGAGTGAAGCATTCACGATGGATGTCGGACCGGGCCCACGCGATCGAACGGTCAAGACGGCCGATGGCAAGGTCTTGGATGTACCTGCCGGTTGGGCGTTGTTGCCCCCCGGCGACGCTGGATTGACTCGCCGCGTCAAAGCGGCCGGTCCGACGTGGACGGTCAAGGAGAAGAAAGGTCGCCGAACGTTTTCGCAAGGCGTGTGGGCGCTCGAATCGACGATCCACGCGGCCCGTCAAAAACTGGACGCGGAACGTTCCACCGAAACGTACGCCAAACGCAAGGCGTCCGATGCCGTCCGGCGAGAGAAGAAGCAAGCCGTTTACGTCGAGGACTTTCACGGCGCGGTGATCGCGTTTCTAGCCTTTGCGCCGGAGCACGCCAGCTTGGCCGAACAGTTTGCCAAGCGAGTCACCGATCATGCCACGCCGGTCGGCAGTGGCACGGTCGCGCGGACCGAACGAATCCCGATCGAGCGTCGCGCCGAATCAGCCGTCATCGCTTGGATGCGCCATCAAACAACCGCTTACGACCACATGACGATTCCGCGAGTCAAAGGCAAACGCCGCGAAGTCCGACGGATGCTGGCCGAGGAGTCCCGCCGCGTATTGACCAAGTACCGCAAAGGCAACGTCGTCGACGCGGCAAGCTGTCCGCTTCAGCGATCGCTTGGCGACGTGACGCCGCGATAGGCCCCTTCCAAATCCTGTGATGGATTGCAGATTGCAAAGTGAACACCAACTGCCGTAGCTGATCCCGCCAGGGCTGAGTTCGGTCTGAGTCATGGCGGGATCAGCTACGGTAAGTCAGTCACCTGATGATCACGCGATGCTTAGGCTGCCACGCGGATCGGGCCGAGAATGCGCGACGATGATTCGTGGTGCTGCGACGTCTCTTGCGCCATCACTTCTTCGACCAACATCTGGTAGTCGATCGCGCCGTTGCTTTCGGGGCTGTACTGGAAGATCGACTGACCGAAACTGGGGGCTTCGGCCAAGCGAATGTTGCGACGCACACGAGTGTCAAAGAACTTCGCACCGCGGAAAAATTCGCGACTGCACTGACTGGCCGAAATGAATTCTTCGATGTCGTTGCTGACTTCGGCGGCCAATCGCGTGTTACTGTCGTACATGCACAGCATCACGCCCGACAGATGCAAGTCGCTGTTCAGACGTCGCGACACGACCTCGATCGTTCGCAACAGTTTGCTCAATCCGTGCAGAGCCAAAAAGTGCGGTTGCAGCGGCAAGAACACTTCGCCGACCGCGACCAACGCGTTGACCGTCAACACGCCAAGGCTGGGCGGGCAATCCAGCACGATGTAATCAAATTCCCGATCGTCGTCTTCCATTCGGTCGCGAAGGATCATCTCGCGTCCGACTTCGCCCGCCAATTCCAACTCGGCCGCGGCCAAGTCCAAGTTGGCGGGAATGACCGACAGGTTGTCGTTCACATCGCGGCGGGCCGACGCCAAGGATGCTTCACCGCACAGCACCTCGTACATGCTCGGTTCACCGTCGATGGCGGTGATGCCCAGGTGCAACGACGCGTGCGCCTGCGGGTCGAGGTCCATCAAACAGACTCGGCGACCGGCCATCGCAAGCGCGGCGGCGATGTTGACGGAACTGGTGGTCTTTCCAACGCCACCTTTTTGATTGATTACGGCGATCGATCGCATGGTCATTCCTTTGAACTGGGCGGGGGCGAAAATCGAAGCGGGAGGGCTTACGCCGCCGCGATGTTTTTCATTTGGCTGTACGCCATCATCACTTCGTAAAGGTCCGCATCGATGCGGCACAAGTCGTCGGCGAAGTCATTCAACCACGACCGATCGTTCTGCGCGGCGTCCAACAACAGCGGTACCATTTTCGAGAGCGGCACCGCGACGGTTTTGGGATCCGCAGTTCCGGCCAGACGATCCAATTCTCGCTCGCGGCGATTGGAGGCGACCGAAGCGGAGGGCGAGAACAAACGCAGCTTTGGGTTCGACATCGTTGGCAGGCTTGTCAAAATCGAGATCAAGGAAGGAAGGTTGCTGCCGCGTCCGTTCGACAATGCGACTTCGGTAGCGGTCCTTGTAGCTATCGACTTTGCCGGTTGGGAAGGTTGAACGGAAACTTTTGTTTTCGCTAAAGTTTTCGCTCACGGCGGTTTCACGGCATCGTCAGCTCAGGACGTGGTCAGCTCAGGGGGTGGTCAGCTCAGGGGGTGGTCAGCTCAGTAAGTCGTCAGCTCAGGGACGCACGTTGAACTCGGGCGATCGACTGCGAATCAACTCGCTCTCGTACGCTCGGCGAACGGTGACTCGTTTGGCTGGCGAGTCCGCCGGAAAAATGTGCAGTTCGACGGTGACCTGGTCCGCGTGATCGCCGGCCAGATAGTTCGCCAGTGAAACACGGTCGCTGCCGCCGACGTGCTCGGAAAGTCTCGCGGCCAAATTGGATGCTTCGCCGACGTACAAGTATCCCGACGGAATCCGAAACAGATAAACCCCGGGTCCCGTCGAAATGTCGCCATCGGACAACCGCTCGCCGAGTTCCCTTAACCCGTGCGTTTGGATTTCGCGATCCCAATCGGCGACTTGCAAGACAAGTTCCGGCTTGAGTTGCCGTTTCTTCCGCAGGTTCAGCACCATCCGGCGAACGGCGTAGGCATCGACCCCGGGGCTGATCAGTTCGGCTTCCCGCTGCAGTTCGACCCGCATGATTTCGTCGGCCAGCATTTGATCGGTGCTGATGCGATGCCGATCCGTCACGACTCGCGCGGCGATTTCCGCCACGGGACCAACTTCGTCCACGACGCGACCGGATCGCCGCGTCGTCGCAACGGCAAGCTTGCCAGCTTTTCGCAATTTTATCACCGAGAGGATCGCGTCGGTTTTTTGCCCCGACGACAAGTCGGATCGCATCATCGTTTTGATTTGAGCAAAAAACGCGGTCCGCAAGTCATCTCGAATCATCAGTTCATCGACGCTGTGGCCACCCGAAGATGCGATGAACGCGGCGACGATCAGTTCGTCGTCCAGATAGGGTTCGCTGGCACGAGCGTCGCCCGAGCGAAAAACCAACGCCAGCGGACCCAAGATCGACCACAACACCAAAGCACGCATCATCCACTCGTTCCCATTCCGACTTCGCGATCGGCGTCTTCGTGGTTACATTGCTGGGCAGCTTTCCACTTCCCACCCGTTCTCTTCAGTCTAACCGAACCGAACGTCCATGCGCATCGTTCTGTGTTATCCCGTCAACGAGTCGCACGTCGCCAAAATTCAAGCCTCCGCGCCGGATGCCGAGATTGTCAACGCCGGACAGGAACGAATTGATGAGTTGCTGCCGACCGCGGACATCTTCATTGGCCACGCGAAGGTGCCCGTCGACTGGGACCGCGTTCTGGCGGCGGGACGGTTGCGATGGATTCAATCCTCGGCCGCAGGTTTGGATCACTGCTTGGTGCCAGGCGTGATCGCGAACCCGGACATCATGGTCAGCAGCGCTTCGGGATTGTTCGCACCACAGGTTGCCGAGCAAACGTTCTCACTATTGTTCGGCGTGCTTCGCCAATTGCCGTTGTTCTTTCGCGCCGAAGCGAAGCGAGAATTCATTCGGTTGCCGACCGATGACCTGCGAGGCAAGACCGTCGGCATCGTCGGCATGGGCGGCAACGGACGCATGTTGTCGCGAGTGCTGGCCCCGTGGGACGTTCGAATCATCGCGACGGATTATTACCCGGTCGATAAACCGGACGAGGTCGAATCGCTTTGGCCCGCCGATCAACTCGATCGACTGCTTGGCGAAAGCGACGTGGTCATCTTGGCGTTGCCCCTGTTCGGCGAAACACTTGGCTTGTTCGACGCCCAGCGTCTTGCAAAGATGCGAAAGGGCAGCTACCTGATCAACGTCGCGCGAGGATCCGTCGTCGTCGAAGCGGCGCTGTCGATGCGCTGGCATCGGGACATCTGGCGGGTGCCGGCTTGGACGTTACCGAAGTCGAGCCGCTAGCCGCATCCAGCAAGTTGTGGGACGACCCGAAGGTCATCATCACGCCGCATGTCGGGGCGCAATCGTCTCGCCGAGTCGACGATACCACCGACTTAGCGTGCTTGAACTTACGGCGTTACCTCGCCGGTCAGCTTCCGTACAACCGCGTCGACAAGTTGCTCGGCTTTCCCCACCCGTCGGTCGTTTGGAAAGGGGAAACGCAGTGAGCGATCCGCGAAGCAGCAGCAACCGAGGCGGAGGCGTTTGCGACGCGGTGATCAGCGTGACGCAAATTGCCGATCACGTCGTTGCGGCGAACCCGGCGAAACCATCGCAAGCGATTCCTTCGCCCCATTGCGTCCAGACTGGCCCGATTCGGTTACCAATGGTTGCACCGGAGGCGTTCATCGAACAGTTCAATCGCATCTACGCATCGGTCGGAATGCATTTGATGCCGGTGGCACCACCCGACGCTGATGAGCCGCAACAAGATTAATCACGGCGTGAATGAAACGGCCGAGCCAAAAAAATCCCCGTCGACGTTTCCGCCGACAGGGATCTTTGGGTCTTTAGTTTTTTGGCGAGTGATCGTGAGATATCAGTTCGCCAAAGAACAACTAGAAGCCACAGCCGCAGCTGGGTTCGACTGCACAACCGCAAGGAGCAGCGACTTCGCAGCCACAAGCCGGTTCGATCGAGCAACCGCTATCGCAGCAGTTGTTGTGCTTGTGGAACAAGCGATGAAGCAGGCCTTTGACCTTGCTGCCGCAAGCAGGAGCGTCGCATCCGCAAGGATCGATCACTTCGCAGCCGCACGCAGGTTCAACTGCACAACCGCAAACCGGTGCCGCGATTTCGCAGCCGCAAGCTGGTTCCATCGCACAGCCAGTGTCGCAGCAGCTATTGTGCTTAGCGAACAATCGCTTCAGCAGGCCGGGCTTCTTGAATCCGCAACCGGAGTCACAGCAAGGCTCGACGACTTCACAACCGCACATCGGAGCAGCGATTTCGCAGCCACAAGCCGGTTCGACATCGCAGCAGCTATCACAGCTGTTGCCACAAAGCTTATCAAACAGGCCAAACGCGCTGGCGTTGACCGAGCTCATCGCAACAAGGGCGACGGCCAAAAAAGCGGGAACGAATACACGACGCATCGTGATATCTCCATGGAGTTAAGTTTTGGGAAGGGTCGCCACTTGGCGGTTGTTGCACAACCGATTCGCCGAGTTTGACTTCCCGATAGGGAGCGTCCAACAACTAAATCGGATGTCGAAGGACCGGTTGGTCAATCGGCGTGTGGCGTCCGCAGTGGCCCACCTCGTGAAAGGTGTTCACGGTATCTATCGACGAGTCTTACCCCCGAGTCGCGTCCGACCAACTTAGAATTCATTCCACCGGTGGTTTTCGACCAAGGTCGCAACACTTGTAACGCGGGTGACGGTCATGCCGGTTGCCGGACCTCGTTTTGGGTCATGTCGGCCGGTCGTTCATTGCACGGAACAAGTAAATTTGATGGAAAACCAGTCCGCAAAACGAACTTTGCCGAATCCGTACCACCCCCCCGCGATCTTGCCGGAGGGCGATGAAGCGATGTTGCGGAAGGACGCATCGACGCTGCTTTCGTCGGTGCAAGAAACGCTGGCCGACCACCCGATCGAGTTTCGCGGACAGTTGGACCGAGAAGACTTGGATCGTTATTTGATGATCGACGGAGACCTGGGCATCGCCTTTCCCGTCACGATGATCGGGTTCGTTGGCGTGGTGATGGCGGTGCTTGTCGGAGTCGGCGGCCCGCGATTCGCGCCGCTGTGCTTGTGCTTGGTGACGTTTGTAGTGATTGGTCTGATGGTGTCATCGCGTGCCTATCGCAGGTCGCTGTTCGTCGGGTCGTACGAAGATTGGGATCAACCCGTTTCGGGACGTTTGACAACCGATGGACTGACCATCGAGCGTGAAAACGTCATCACACGATACGCCTTTGACTCGTGGACGATGGTGGCGACCGATAACCAATTGATCGCGATTGAGGCCGGCTTTCCCAGCGACCAGACGGTACTGGTCACGCCATCGATGATCCCATCGCTTGATGATTGGACACGATTTCGATCGGTTGCCGAACAGATGCGTCGCTTGCGGATTGCGGATTCCGTGATGGGCCGGGCGTCATCGATGCGGTCAACGCTGCGAAGCGCCAGTCGAAACCGCGGTCTGCAAGTTCCCGTGGGAGCGATCGAGTTCGCGGGTCCGCTTTCGACCAGCGATCTCGCCACAGTTCCATCCAAGACGCGAGCGAAACGTCCTTTGCGGGCTCGCGTCGTTCGATTGTCGCTGCTGTTCCTTCTAGTCGGAACGTTTTTTGAAGCGGTGCGGTTGATCTTGCCGAACGCGTCGACGTGGTTCGTCATCCTGACCGCTTACTTGATCGCGACCGCCACTTGGTTTTACACCCTTGGCAGGCGAGCGATTCGCAAGTCGCGCCCGATCCACCACACGATGGGGTTCATCAACGATCGAGGCATCACGTCGGACTTTGGAATCATCGTGACCGAAGTCCCGTGGCGAATGATTCGTGCGATTCGGATCGACGACGACCGCATGACGCTCGTTCGCCGCGGCAGTTACC
Organism: Pirellulaceae bacterium; assembly: GCA_963836865.1. GTDB lineage: Bacteria > Planctomycetota > Planctomycetia > Pirellulales > Pirellulaceae > Rubripirellula. The sequence continues at coordinate 453,045 of CAWILC010000010.1, forward strand.
AACTGTTGCACCTGAGGGCAGACATGTTCCAAAGCGACGATCAATGGGAACACGTCAAGGCAATGGCGAAACAGCGATCGAGCCAAGAATAGCGGCTCAATCCGCGATCGTTTCCAACAGTGCATCGACGACATCGGCCGCCCACTGCTTGCCGCGACCGTCTTGGAAGATGCGACGCACCTTTTCGATTGGCATCCCTTTTCGGTAAGGCCGATCACTGGTCATGGCGTCGAAGGAATCCGCGACGGCCAGGATTTGCGCGTCGCGAGGAATCGTGTGACCGGCCAGCCCATCGGGATACCCGCCCCCGTCCCACGATTCGTGATGATGGCGAACCGATGGCAGGATGTCGCGGAACGCTCGGATCCCTCGCAGAATTTCGAAGCCCAGCACTGGATGCTGTTTGATCTGATCAAACTCATCCTTCGACAACCGACCGGGCTTCCTCAGCACCGCGTCGGCGACGCCAATTTTGCCGATGTCGTGAAGTTTTCCGGCCATGCGGATTCGCTGCTGGCTTTCCGAGTCAAAGCCCAGCTTCGCGGCGATCGTGACGGCCAGTTCCGCCACTCGGCCGCTGTGACCGCAGGTGTAGTTGTCCTTTGCATCGAGGGCGCAGACCAACGAATCGATCATGCTTCCGAACATCTGCTGCATCGCCTGGTATTGACGTTGGTTCACCAGATGGACGACCAACATCATCGCCGCCGACTTCATTAAATCAGCCTCCATCGTCCCGAACTCGACCGCCGTTGACGACCGGATCGCGATCATCCGACCAAACGTGGTCCCGCGACGCTGGATCGGTACCGTCACCACGCGAGCCGTCGTCCCATCGTCGCCGACTGCGAAGTTATTGACGCGGATGCCGCTTGGATGCGTTGATGGAGCGGAGCATTGAAAGTGTTTGATCAGCGAGACGCCGTCGCCGACGACAAAAACCTTCGACGAGGCGTGTTGCCCATCCGCCGACAGCTCGTCCGCCAACAACTCGATCGCTGCGATCTTCGCTTCGATGCATGGCGTCAGTGACTCCAGCAGCGATCGGCAGACCGTGTCGACGTCGTCTTCAACTGTCAATTGCTCGCCCAGCTGATGAATGAACGATATTTCCTCGAACTTCGCGGCTAGCGATGCCGTCAGTGCGTCGATTTCTGGTTCCGCGAACATGACGACTGCGATCGAGAGAAAAAATCGGGCGAGATGACCGGATGGATGTCTATCGCGACTTATCGGCGATCGGTTTTCGCAAGCCGCAATCGTTTCAAAGCGTCCGCGACGGGTTCGCGGTCGACTTGGGCGGTCGTGCGGGCTTTCCCATTGATGCCGACGTGGGCGGGTTGCCCGGCTCCCGAAAATGACACGCTCGTCGTAGAATTTCGACAGCTTGATCGCTCGCACGCGCGGTCGATTTCCAACCTGATGCACAAATTAATAAGAAGACCGATCGATGACTGAATACCGAAGCGAACGCGATTCGATGGGCGAAGTCCGCGTTCCCTCCGATGCGTTTTACGGCGCTCAAACGCAACGTGCGGTCGACAATTTTCCGATCAGCGGTTGGCGTTTGCCGCCGGCGATGGTGTCGGCGATGGGACTGGTCAAGTACGCCTGCGGGGTCGCCAACCGAGACCTGGGCAAGCTGACCGGCAGCGGCAAGAACCCGATGCTGGACGTTCAAGTGGACGCGATGTTGAAAGCGTGCGAAGAAATCGCCGAAGGAAAGCTGGCCGATCAATTTCCGGTCGACGTGTTTCAAACCGGCAGCGGCACCAGCAGCAACATGAACATCAACGAAGTGATCAGCAATCGCGCGATCGAGATCGTCGGCGGCGACCGGATGGCGACCGAGAAGCCAATCCATCCCAACGATCACGTCAACATGGGTCAAAGCACCAACGACACGTTCCCGACCGCGATTCACGTCGCCGCCGCAGTTCAAATTGAAACGAAACTGCTGCCCGCGCTGTGCCGGATGCACGCGGCGCTAGCCGACAAGGCGAAGGCTTGGGACAAGGTCATCAAGATCGGACGGACGCACCTGATGGACGCAACGCCGCTTCGTTTGGGGCAAGAATTCGGCGGGTTCGCGCGGCAGTTGGAACTGTCGATCGCTCGCGCCAGTCTGCTCGCGATGCCGTCTTAGAATTGGCCGTCGGCGGAACCGCCGTGGGCAGCGGCATCAACACGCACCCAGAATTCGGTTCACGAGTCGCCGCGGAGTTGGCAAAGAAGACCGGCATCGCGTTCATCGAAGCGGTCAATCATTTCGAGGCCAACGCGCAGCGTGACGCATTGGTTCATTCGCACGGCGAACTGAAGTGCATCGCACAAACGCTGTTCAACGTCGCCAACAACATCCGCTGGCTCGGCAGCGGACCTCGCTGCGGGTTCTTTGAAGTCAAGCTGCCCAGTCGTCAGCCGGGCAGTTCCATCATGCCGGGCAAAGTGAACCCCGTCATGTGCGAATCGATGATGCAGTTGACCGCTCGCGTGATGGGCAATGATACGACGATGACGATCAGCGGCGCAAGCGGCGGAAACTTTCAATTGAACATCATGATGCCGGTGATGGCCGACACGATTTTGGAATCGGTACACCTGCTTGCCCAAGGCAGCGAAGCGTTCGTCGAGTTCTGCTTGGAAGGCTTGGAAGCCAACGAAGAAGCTTGCGAAGCCGCCGTCGAACAAAGCTTGTCGATGTGTACCAGCCTGAACCCGCTGATCGGTTACGAACAGGCGGCAAAATTGGCCAAGGAAGCGTTCGCGTCGGGGCAAACGATTCGTGAACTGTGCCGCGAAAAAGGAATCTTGCCGGAAGAAACCTTGACCGATGCGCTGGACCCATGGAAGATGACCGAACCGCAAGCGTGACGCATCGGCCGATGCGGCGGCGTTTAGCTGACCAGTTGCAAACCGTCCAGCAGCGCCGTTGCGGCTTCGCTTTTGTTCAGCACGTAGTAGTGGATGCCGGGCACGCCGCCGTCGATCAGGTTGATCGTCTGCTTGCGAGCGTGCTCGACGCCGATTTGGAACTGAGCGTCGGCGTCGTCGTTGTCCGTCATCGCTTTTGCCAAGTCGTACGGAATGTTCGCCTTGCACATCGACGCGATGCGTTGAGCCTGCTTGAAGTTCGTGACCGGCAAGACGCCGGGAACGATCGGCACGTGGATGCCGGCGGCATCGCAGCGATCACGGAAGCGGAAGAAGTCGATGTTGTCGTAGAACAGTTGCGTGATGATGATGTCCGCCCCCGCGTCGACTTTTCGTTTCAGGTTTTCCAAATCCGTCTTCGCGTCGGCGGCTTCTTGGTGGACTTCGGGGTATCCCGCGACGGCAACGCCTAGCTGCGAAAACTTATCTTGAATCAGTGCGACCAACTCGTTGGCGTATCGGTATCCGCCTTCCATCGCGACGAATTTGTCGGTGCCCTTGGGGGGATCGCCACGAAGGGCAACGATGTAATCGACCCCCTGACCGACGGCATCGGTCAGGTACGATTCAAGTTCGCCGACCGTCGATCCGACGCAGGTCAGGTGCGATGCGACCGGCAAATCGGTGATCTCGCGGACTTTCTTTAGCACATCCAGCGTGGTCCCCCGCGTCGATCCGCCGGCCCCGTAAGTGCAGGTGAAATAGCTGGGCTTGAACTCGCACAAACGACGCACGTTGTCGCACAGCGAGCTCATCCCCTCGGCCGTTTTGGGTGGAAACAGCTCGAACGAAACGGCACACCGCGAATCGGCGTAATGCGAACTCAAACTCATGGGATGGACCTGTTTGTCGTTGCGGTTTGGGTGAACGAAAGGTAACGAGTTTACCGCGAATTCTGCGGTGACGAAAACGCACGCAGGAGGATAATGCCGCGTCAATCGGCGTCCGACGTGGCGGAAGCATGCAAAAATCGACCTTGCCGAAAGGCTTTCATTTTCTTTAGTACCGGCCTGTCCGATTGTAGTCGCGACCGACCGATGGTGTCAGTCCGCCGCGTCCGCCCACCCCGCCAAAGCAGACCATCTCCAGGATTTGATCCACTCCGCGAGATGCGTTGCCCTCCCCACGCCATTCCACCGACATGCATAATCCTGACCTCCCAAGCAACCAACCCATCGCCGCCTCCGAAGTATGGACGACGGTGCTTTCGACGGACCAGACCTCGGACAACCGGTCGCAGAGCATCGAGGTTTTGGGCAAGATCGCGTCGGCGGGTTGCGTGACGGGGGTGACCGTTTCGGTCGTGCAACTGGCCGGAAGCAACGATGACGAAATCCGCCGCTGGTCGGCCGAGGCACTCGAATCCGCGATCGTTCCGATACCGGATGAAGTCGATGCATTGGCGGAGCTGCTTTACGATGGACACGACGGCGAAGTGTGTTACTGGGCGGCGACGATGCTGGGCCGGTTAGGCACCGCCGTCGGGCCGAGAGCTCGAACAGCCGTCAACGCGTTGGAAACTTGCCTGAGCGATTCGTTGTACTTGCCAGCGAGAGAGCGTGCCGCATGGGCGCTTAGCCAAGTCGGTCCGCCGGCCGCATCCGCCGCGACGACGCTGCGGCGAACCGCCGAAGACGCACCCCCGCGATTGAGAAAACTGGTTACCAAGGCGCTCCGCATCATCGGCGAAGCGGCTTGAGCTTTTAATCCATCAATCGAACATCGGGCGTGCAGGTCGGATGAACATCGGCGGAGGTCGAAATGCTTAATTTTTTCGATCGCAACCGACGCAAACGCAAAAGCCGTCCAACGCAGGTCTCCGTCGATGTGCCGCTGGCCCGTTGGATCGGACCGATCGTAACGGTTGCCGGATTGTTGTTTTTGGCCGGCATGGTTTTGACCCGCCGAATTGATTTGTCGGCACTGGATACGTTCGACGGCGGAGACGTTTCTGTCGTCGCGGCGACAAACGTCATTCGCAGCGAGCTGTCGAAATCAAAATCAACCGAGACCATTCGCGTCGCCAGCTTCCTTGTCGATGGCTTCGCCCGCGCGAACGTTAGCGGTAAACAAACGGTTGCACCGGAGACATCGGTTGCACCGGAGACGGTGACGAATCTTGCTCGCGTGATCGCTCCGTTTGACATCGTCGCATTGCAAGGCATTAGTGCCGGCGACACGTCACCGATCGGTGACGTCATCGCAGCACTGCGTTCGGCCGGCGGAAACTATGCCGCATCAATCAGCGATCCGGTCGGGCGAAACGGGCAACTGCAAGTCTACGCATTCATCTGGGACGAAACGCGGATTCAGATGGTGCCCGGCACCGTCGGCATCGTCGGCGACGATGCCGAGCGGATGTTGTGGGAGCCGATGTACGCGTCCTTCGAAACACGCGTCCGACAAAATGACGGTCGACGTCCGTTTCGTTTCACGCTGATCAATTCTTGGACGATGCCGCGCGGGCAGACGTCTTCCGATCCGGCGACGTGGGAGGTCAACGCGCTGGACGACGTCTTCGTCAGCGTTCGCAACTACGGCTACGAAACGGCGGGCGAAGAAGACTGCATTCTTATGGGTGACTTGGGCGTCGGACTGAGCGGACTCGATGAACTGGCCCGCATCCCCGGCGTGATCTCCGTTTCGCATCGTCCCCAGCAGGTCGAACACGCGCTGATAGACCCAAACTACACCGCGGAGTTTACCGGCCGTTCGGGCTGGACCGATTTCGCGACGGAGCTGCGGTTGACACCCGACCAAGCCAGCAACGTCAGTTCACGCCGACCGTTCTGGATCGAGTTCTCGGTCGACGAAGTCTTGTTGGTTCCAACAGCCGCGTCGCGAAGCCGGTTGATTCGCTGACCATCGCGTCAGCATTAAGTGACTGACTTGCCGTAGCTGATCCCGCCAGGGTTCAGACCGGACTGAACCCTGGCGGGATCAGCTACGTCAGTTGTTGTTCACGCGATGCTAACGGGCTTGACCCTGTAGGACAATTGTCCCGCAAAGGTTTAGGCTCGAGACAGGAAGCTTCCCGTTCGCGTGTCGACCTTCACTCGTTCGCCCTCTTTGATGTACTCGGGCACGTGCACGATCAGCCCGGTTTCCAGCGTCGCTGGTTTGGTGCGTGAGGTTGCCGAGTTGCCTTTGACGCCGGGGTCACACTGGGTGATGGCAAGTTCCACCGCGGCGGGCAAGTCCAGCCCCACGCAGGCGTCGTTGTAGATCAACGCGCGGATGCCTTCGAGACCTTCGGTCATGTACGGCAGCTCTTCCTCGACGTCGTCCAGCGCCAGTTCGTACTGCTGGTAGTCTTCCTTGTCCATCAAGTGAAGGTGCGTCGCGTCGGTGTACATCATTTGGACGTCACGTCGCGAAAAGTCGGCTTCGTTCAGGATGTCGGTGCCCTTCATCGTGATGTCAACTTTGTTTCGCGTCAGCGCGTTTCGACCACGAAACTTGTACAGCGTCGCAGCACCGCGGGCTGACGGCGAATGAACCGTCATCCCTTGGATGATGACGGGATTGCCTTCGTGGACAACCACGGTTCCGGTCTTAATGTCTTTGGCAAGCATCGGTGGTTCCTGGTCCGAGACCGAGAAAGCGGTGGAGTGAAAGAAAAGTTTTTCGCGGGCGGAATTCTCTATCGCCAGAGCCATTCGCGGAAGCCCTCGACGACGGCAGCTTGTTTGCCAAATCCTTGCCACAGCAACATCGTCGACAATGCGACCGTGACGGCCAACATCAAGAATCCGCGTCGCGGCGGCGTGGCGGGTTGCTTGGCGATCTCGCCGCGAAATTCCCCCAGCAATCGCGACCAAAACTTGCTCGATGCGACGGGCTGGAATGCCAGTACCTTGGCGTGATCGTTTCCTCGTTGTCCGTCCAAACGCAAATCAATCCTCAAGCCGGGAAGCGTACCTGCATCCGCCCGGCATCGCCAGTGGCGGCCGGGTCCAAGGTTTGTGCCGCTCGCAGCAGCGGTTCGTAAACGTCCTCGGGCGATCGTCCGAAAACGACCAGCTTCGGCGTTGATGTCAGTGCGATCAGCGTCACGACAAGAGCGTAAAAAAGGATCAACGCCAACCAAACCATCGGGCCGAACAAGATCGCGGCGGTTTGCGGAAAGAACAACTCGGCCGGGCCGACGGCGAGCAAGCCGCTGATCGCGATCGCCATCGCCGCGATGTCGCGTGCCCCGGTCGTCACCAAGCCACGACCGGAAACGCGAACGTAACTGAAGATCGCCAGGTAAACCACCAGCGGTAATAACGCCAGCACAACGGTGAACGGTTCGATCGTAAGATTCAAAAACAACTCCGGAGGAAAACATTTGTAGGACAATTGTCCCAATTGTCCCCACAACATTCTCGCAAGCTCAGCATTTTCGCGAGCTAGGCGGGACAATTGGGACAATTGTCCTACTCTGGTTTAGCTTAAGAAATCTCTTTCCACGAATTTGGTATCGTGCGTGCCTGCGACGAACGTTTCATGTTGCAACACGGCGTCGTGGAACGAGGCCGTCGTTGCGATGCCTTCGACTTGCAATTCGGCAAGCGCCCGACGCATCGTCGCGATCGCTTCGTTCCGCGTCGGACGATGAACGATCAATTTCCCGATCATCGAATCGTAATGCGGCGGCACTGTGTAACCGGCGTAGACGTGCGAATCGAAACGCACGCCCAGTCCGCCGGGCGCGAACATGCTTTGAATCTTGCCGGCATTGGGTTGGAAATTCTTGTCCGGGTTTTCCGCGTTGATCCGGCACTCGATCGCGTGGCCGGTGCAGACCAGATCTTCCTGTTTGAACGACAACGGCAAGCCCGCCGCGACGCGAATTTGTTCTTTGATCAAGTCGACGCCGGTGATCATTTCGGACACCGGATGTTCGACTTGAATCCGTGCGTTGACCTCGATGAAGTAGAAATCGTTTTGCTGGTCGACGATAAATTCGACGGTGCCCGCGTTGACGTAATCAGCTCCGCGAATCATCCGAACGGCGGCATCGCAAATCTGTTCTCGCTGCGTTTGCGGCAGGTTCGGGCTGGGGGCTTCTTCGATCAGTTTTTGGTGACGACGCTGGACGCTGCAGTCACGTTCAAACAGGTGGCAAACGTTTCCGTGCGAGTCCGCGATGACTTGGACTTCGATGTGACGCGGCCGACCGATGTAGCGTTCCAAGTAAACGCCACCGTTGCCGAAGGCGGCTTGCGCTTCGGTGCGAGCCTGGTCGAGGGCTTTGACCAGCATGTCCTCGGTCTCGGCGACTCGCATGCCCTTGCCGCCGCCACCGGCGGTAGCCTTGATCAGGACCGGGTAGCCGATCTTTCGCGCGACCTCGACCGCCGATCCGTTGTCCTCGATCAAGCCGTCGCTGCCCGGCACGACGGGCACCTTGTTCGCGATCGCCATCGATCGCGCGGTGTTCTTGTCGCCCAGTTTTTCCATCGCGGTCGGCGAGGGACCGATGAACTCGAACCCGCTGCTTCGACAGACTTCGTTGAAGTGCGCGTTCTCGGCTAAGAATCCATAACCGGGATGGATCGCATCGGCCCCGGCGACTTCGGCCGCGGCGATGATTTGGTCGATTTTCAAGTAGCTATCGGCGCTTCGCGCGGTGCCGACGCAGTACGCTTCGTCGGCCAGCTTGACGTGCATCGATTCGGAATCGGCCTGGCTGTAAACAGCCACCGACCCGATGCCCATTTCGCGACAGGCACGGATGATCCGCAGCGCAATTTCGCCACGATTGGCGATCAGAATTTTTTGAAACACGATTGTTCCGATGGATGAGGCTTAGGCGTCTGGTTTGACGCGGAACATCGGCTTGCCGAAATCGACCGGTTCTTGATCGTTGGCCAGCACGCCGACGATCGTGCCGCTGCACTCGGCCGGAATTTCGTTGAAGACTTTCATCGCTTCGACGATGCAGACGACCGTGTCTGGTCCGACGCGATCGCCGACTTTGACGAAGGACGGCGATTCGGGGTTCGCCTTGGAATAAAACGTGCCGACCATCGGGGCGTTGATCGTGAACGTGCCGGCGGTTTCGTCGGCGGGGGCCGATGGGGTGGCGGGGGCAGCGGCGACCGGCGCGGCGACTTGCGGCGCGGCGGCGTAGACGGGTGCTTTGGTACCGCGGCCGAGCTTGATTTTTTCGTCGCCCTGCTGCAGATCGACTTCCGACAGGTCGTGCTCTTCCATCAACTCAATGATTTGGCGGATGCGTTCGACGTCGAACACATCTTTGGGCTTGCCGCCTTTGCTCATGCTGGACTCGGGGTCGGGTGAATTTGGTTTGATGGGAATGATCGCTGAAAAAGAGATCGGGAATGGGCACGTGCTGGGAAACTTATTCTGCGACGCAAATCGGTCGCAACCCGTGTTTTACATCAACAAGCGACACTCATCGAGGCCCTTTGGCAAGTCGGACAACACCTCGCAGCCGCCTGCCGTCACCAAAACGTCGTCCTCGATGCGAATCCCGAACGCATCGGCAAAATAAACGCCCGGTTCGACGGTCACGATCATGCCCGGGGCCAACTTTTCGGTGCAGATCGATGACATTCGCGGCGACTCGTGAATCTGCAGGCCTGTCCCATGCCCCAGCCCGTGCTTAAAAGCGTCCGCCATGCCGTGGCGTGCCAGCACCTCGCGAGCGGCAGCGTCGATGTCGTTGCAAGCCGCACCCGGCCGAATCGCGTCAATCGCGGCCAACTGAGCTTCCAAGACGGCGTCATAAGCACGTCGGAAATCGTCTGAGACGTTCGGCCGGTGCAGCGTCCGCGTCAAATCGCTGGCGTATCCGTGATACTTTGCCCCCCAGTCGACCAGCAGCGACGTGGCTTCTCCGATCGCAACGTCGCCGGGATGATAATGCGGCAGCGCTCCGGCCGGTCCCGCCGCGACGATCGGCGAAAAACTGCAACCCTCGGCCCCGAGAGCTCGCATGTTAGCTTCTAGTTGATAAGCGATTTGCAGCTCCGTCGATCGTGGCGTCAGCATCGGCCGTACCGACAAAAACGCTTGCTGGGCCACCGCGACGGCTTGGCGAGTCGTCGCGATCTCGGATTCATCCTTGACCATGCGACCTGTTTCCACGACACCGGTCGTCTCGACCAACTGGACCGCTTCGCATTTCGTCGCCAGCGTCCGCAGCATCGCCACCGTCATCGCAGACGATTCGATGCCCACGCGCCGAAGCGACAGGTCGGCGATGGTCTGGGCAATCAGGTCGGGCATTAGCACCGACGGAGGACGAATCCGCGTCGCGATGCCAGGGCACTGCTGGGCGAGCTGGGTTTCGTAACGTCCATCGCTAAGCAGAGTCGATGCGGACGACCGGACCAGCATCACCGTCGAATCACCTTTGAATCCGGACAGGTAACGAACGTTCACTTCGTCGGTCACCAGCATCGCGTCGATGCCAAGGGAGTCGAGTTGTTGGGCGACGCGAGAAACGCGATTGGAATGAGACGTCTGGTTCATGAAGCAAGTTTTAGGGACGAACCGAAACCTTGACGAGCGGACGAATCAATCGTTCGAGATCAGCGTCAACAAATCGCCGATGTCGCGGTGAGATTCGATCGGATGGCGGAGCGGTTGGTTGGTCCGGACTTGATAGTGATTTTGACGGCCCACTTTCTCGATCCGGATGAAGCCTTCTTCTTCCAAGTCCTGGATGATCCGCTGGACCGCTCGTTCGGTGATGCCGACTCGCAATGCCACTTCGCGAAGGACCAAATCGGTGTTCGCGTGGAGCACCGCCAACACGTGCGCATGGTTGGTCAGAAACGTCCATCGGTGCGTGGCGGTCTCTCGGACCAGCGGACGCTTGGCCCGGGTCGCGGGCGGTCGTTTGGTGGTGGAACTCGATTTTTTGGCCAAGAGGAATCCGCCTGATTTGCAAAAGGAATCGTCAGCAAGCTTTTCCATGCTCGCCCGCCCGGAGGGCGATACAACTTCGCCGCCCAGAGGGCGATACAACTTTGCCGCCCGGAGGGCGATACACTGCGGCGCCCGCTGTGTCGCCCTCCGGGCTTCACACCAAGCGAACAACTGACGTAGCTGATCCCGCCGGGGTTCAAGCCGGACTGAACCCTGGCGGGATCAGCTACGGAAATTTCAAATCCAATGGCTGACGCCACCGGTAAAGATCTGCCGCCTTCTGGACTTTCAATGCACGAACTTATTTTCGTGATTTTTAAGACGCGAAACCAGCTTCGGCGAGCGGTATTCCCAAATTTTTCCCGAAAAAGCTGGTTTGCCACCGTTTTGAGGAACGAAAACCAATTGACGACAAATTTTTCGTGCATTACGATTCGTGTCTCGCATTTCCCAAGACGCATTCCTCGTGAGATCGCCATCCGATGTCCGACCTGACGACCCTGTTGATGATGACGCCGTCGATTGTGTTGCTTTTGATGGCCGTCGTGCCCTCGGGGTACGCCAACCGGCACCACAGGCTGCTTCGCCAAGGCGTCACGTCCATCGCGGCCGCCCAGTTCATCGCTGCCTTGGTCGCGATGATCGCCTGGGCCGTTCAGTTCTTCGGGCAAGGCGTTTCGGCAAAGCATGTGACGTTGTTCCGCGTGGGCGATCTGTTTCCGGTCGAATCGACTCCGACCGTGATCAGCATCCACTACGACGGCGTCTCGGCGATGATGTTGCTGCTGGTCAGCTTCGTCGGCTGGGTGATCTGCCGCTACTCGCTGCGATACCTGGACGGCGAACCGCGTCAGGGACGTTACTTTCGCTGGACCGCGGTCACGTTGGGGGCGGTTTCATTGTTAGTCGTCTCGGGCAATCTGCTGATGTTCTTCACCTTGTGGGTGATGACCAGTCTGGGGCTGCACCAGTTGCTGCTTCACTACGGCGACCGACCGGCGGCGGCTCGGGCGGCGTGGAAAAAGTTCGCGGTCAGCCGGATGGGCGACGTGGCATTGATTGCCGCGATCGTGCTGATCTATCGGCTGTACGGGACTTACGAATTTGATGCATTGTTTGCGGCCGCCGGTTCGATCGTAGCGGATAGTTCGATCGTAGCGGATAGTTCGATCGTGGCGGATAGCGCGGCCTTGCCCGATAGCGGGACCGGCGAACTGCACGTCGGTGAGACGTGGACGGGTAAAGCGATCGCGTGGCTGATCATGTTCGGGGCGGTCACAAAATCGGCTCAGTTGCCGTTCCATTCGTGGTTGCCGCTGACGATGGAAACGCCGACGCCGGTTTCGGCGCTGATGCACGCAGGCATTGTCAACGCGGGCGGGTACCTGATCGTGCGAACGCATCCGCTAGTGATCTGGTCACCCAGCGCGATGGCGACGCTGGCGATCATCGGGGCACTGACGGCATGCTTTGCCGCGGTCGTGATGTTGACGCAAACCAGCGTCAAGCGATCGCTGGCCTATTCGACGATCGCTCAGATGGGATTCATGATGCTGCAGTGCGGACTCGGCGCGTTTTCAGCCGCGATGCTTCACATCGTCGCGCACTCGCTGTACAAAGCGCACGCGTTTCTGAGCAGCGGCAGCGTGATCGCGGACCGAGACGCGACACGTCCGGTCGATCGCGTCACCGCTCCGGTGCATCCGTTTGTAACCGCCGTCATCGCGATTTCGATCGTGTCGACGATCATGATCGCGGCCCTGACGCTGCTGGGCATCACGCCGTCGACGAAGCCGGGCGGTTACCTGTTAGGGTTCACGCTTTGTTTAGCGCTTGTTTTTTGGCTGATGCGAGTGTTCGCCAGCGGACGCGTGGCGACGATCGGACGCGGCATCGCGGTGACACTGGGGCTGGTGGTCTTGTACGCGGTCAGTTTTTACGTCGTCGACAAGATCGTCTCGCCCAGCATCGCGCCGGTGTTTGCGACCAACATCGCCGCCGGAGTTTGGATCGTCGCGGCGGTTGTGGTGGGATGCTTCGCGGCGATGTTTGCGTTGCACTTGCGACTGGTCGTCAGCGGCGGATCACCGCGGATGGAAGCCATGTACGTGCATGCGTCCAATGGTTTTTACATTGATTCAATGGTCCGCCGGGCGATCCGCCCGCTGTTTTCGTGATCATTGATTGAACAACCACCTTCTCGTTTAACCGTTAGCCGAAGGCGTACGCGAGGCAATTGGTGAAGTACGCCTGCGGCTGACTGTTAAACGACTTTTTAGGCAAACCACGATGACCTCCGCAACTTTTACCGAGCACGTCGACGACCGAACCGAGATTTCGATGCGTGAAAAACAATTGCTGGACGACGCCGTCGCGCATGTCACCAAGACCGTCACGGCCGTTTGGCCGCTGAAGGATTACGTGGCCGTCAATCCGTACGGCGGCGTGACCGAACATTCGTTCGCCGATTGCAGGTCCGTGCTGCGTCGGTTCAGCGATCTGGAAACGTTGATGACGCTGGCCTACTACGCCAAGCGATACGCGGTCGGTGATCTGAAACAAGAACACATCGCGGCCGCGATCGGGGAACTCGGCGTCGACCTTGACGCCGCGGCGATCGCTGAAAGATTGTCCGCGATCGATCCTGGAAACGTTGATGCGGCGGTCACCGGCGGAGCGGCGAACCCGAATCGTTACGTCCACACCGTTTCCGAATCGGTCGATGGAACGGCCAAGGGCATTTGGACTCGGATCATTTTGGACGAAGTTTCGAAGTACTGCGCGTCGCATTACGACGACGGACAATCGGTTTGGGCGAGCCCATGGAAGGAAAAAACGCTTTACAAGGCCTGGCTGGCATCGGCCCAGTACGATCACAACGTCGAATGGCTGGGGATGACGGGCTTTCGCGGATACGTCAAACAGTTGCCCGAATCGGCCGACGAAGCGATCCTGTTTTCGCTGCGTCGGATCGGCGTGCCGGAATCGCAATGGCCGGAATTTCTGTTGTGTCAGGCCTACACGATGCCTGGCTGGGCGGCGTGGGCGAAGTACCAAGTCGAGATGGCGATCCGGTCGGGTGATTCCGACAACGTCGGTCACAAGGCGCTCAAGGGTCTGCTGGCGATCCGGCTGGCGTACGCCGCGTCGCTCTGCGAGACGACGTCCTATTCAATGACCTTTGATGAACCGAGCGAACCGGCCGACGAAGACGCCGACGTTCGGTACGTTCTGCTGCGGGCCAGCGAGATCGCTTATCGAAATCCGTTGATCGAAAAATTGACCGCGTCGGCAAAATCAATTGCCACAAATTCCGTGACGCCGACGCGGGCCCTGGCGCAGATGGTGTTCTGCATCGACGTGCGATCGGAACGTTATCGTCGGAACTTGGAAAGCGTATCCGGCGACGTGCAAACGTACGGCTTCGCGGGCTTCTTTGGGTTGCCGATCGAGTACGTGCCGATCGGCCAATCGTCGGGACTGGGACAAGTTCCGGTGTTGCTGACGCCACAATTCAAGGTTCGCGAAACGATCGTCGGAGCGTCGTCGGGTCAGATTCAAAACAGCTTGCAAAAGAAAGGGGCGGTGCGAGCGTTTCGGAAGGCTTGGAAACAGTTCCAGTCGTCCGCGGTGGGTTGTTTCGCGTTCGTCGAGACGGCCGGCTTGTTGTACGCGGGACAACTGCTGCGTCGATCACTCGGGCTGCCATCGCGATCGGCCGACTACCGTTTTGACGGCGTCGATGCCGACCAACGCGACGAACTCGGTCCGGCGCTGGACGGACTTGCCCAGCAGGGCGTGACGGCGGACAAGCAGGCCGACATGGCCGAAGCGGTCTTAAATGGCATCGGCATCACCAAGGACTTTGCCAAGTTCGTGGTGCTGTGCGGTCACGGCAGCACGACCGAGAACAACCCGTTGGCCGCGGGGCTGGATTGCGGCGCGTGCGGCGGTCACACCGGTGAATCGAACGCTCGGTTTGCGGCGATGCTGCTGAACCAATCGCACGTTCGCACGTCGCTGGTCGATCGTGGCATTCGCATTCCATCGGACACGCGGTTCGTCGCGGCGCTGCACAACACGACCACCGACGTGGTGACCTACTTCGACGTGTCGGACATGCCGGCGGAATGTCGTGCCGAGTTTGATCGGTTGAACGTGGCGACGACGTCGGCGACCAACGTGACACGGACCGAGCGGTTACCAACGCTTGCATCGGAGTCGATTGGGGACCTGATCCGGCGTAGCGTCGATTGGTCCGAAGTGCGTCCCGAATGGGGCTTGGCCGGCAACGCCGCGTTCATCGTCGCGCCGCGCTCGCTGACCGCATCGATCGATCTGGGCGGCCGATCGTTTTTGCACACGTACGATTACCAGGCCGACCCGGAAGGCAGAGTGCTAGAAGTGATCATGACCGCGCCGATGGTGGTCGCTCACCTGATTAACATCCAGTACTACGCTTCGACCGTGGACCACATCCACTTTGGC
>CAWILC010000011.1:0-19177 GCA_963836865.1 Pirellulaceae bacterium
TGTCTTTGATCATGCCAAAGAGGAAGCGACGTACGACGAAGAATTCTTGCTGGCCGCACTGCTTCACGACGTTGGCAATTCCCGGCCAGCGTCAAAGCGTCTCCTTTCGTGGAGCTGGCATTTGCTAGCGGTTCGCGATGTTTTGTCAAAAAGTCGTCATTCCCATCGCCGCCGAAGCGATCGTTCAGCGGGACGAGGAAAATAAAGTCGCTCAGCTCTCCGAGCTGATAGCGTAGGGCATCGCTATCAGCTCGGAGAGCTGAGCGAGTACGTCTGTGTAGGCGATTGAATTGCCGGGTGAAAGTCCCGGACAGGGAGTTCGTTACCGCCCTGAACGTGAAGTGTAACTGCGTTTCCAACAGGAAAGGTGGAGAGTAAGCATGGATCAAATGAATAGTCCGTAACCCTTGGGTGAACTCGATTCGGCCAAGCTTGTCGGGGAGCCTGCTCGCAAAGGGCGAACCTCTGATCTCACGCACACGGCCCGATGATGACCCTGACAGGTCAGCCCAAGTCCTCTTGGGCGGTCGGTGAGACGGCTGACACGGTGAACAAACGCGGTAACGTGCCAAACCGAGGTCGGCGAGATAGCAATGCGGTGGTTGGAGACGGAACGTTCGGAAGTTCAATCGAGATAAGCAGAGAGAACCGGGCCAGTCGCAGTCCCAGGTCGCTTGCCAGTCCATGTTGACACAGCAGCGGCCAACGAAACTGAGCCCGGTAGTCAGAGCCTCCATAGCGGGGACCACCTCGGGGACAGAGCACCTCGGGCAGAGCACCTCGGGCAGCACCTCGGGCAGCACCTCGGGGACAGCACCTCGGGGACAGAGCAGCACCTCGGGGACAGCACCTCGGGGACAGCACCTCGGGGACAGGGGACAGCACCTCGGAGCACCTCGGGGACAGAGCACCTCGGGGACAGGGCACCTCGCGGAGCACCTCGGGGACAGAGCACCTCGGGGACAGGAGCACCTCGGGGACAGAGCACCTCGGGCACCTCGGGGACAGGGCACCTCGGGAATTTATCTCTGTTGAATGCTATCAACATCTACCGAGGTTGACTCCGTCTTCTGCGGTCTTTCCCGTTCGGTTGACCTCCCGATTTGACTTCGATCCGACGGGATGGCTAGACTTTTCCAGTATGTGAACGCAAGGACACCTGTGCGTGTTCCCCTCGCCATTCCAGCAGTCCCGGAGCGACCACGATGCGTAAAGCTCGCTGTGGACCGGCTCGGGGACTGGACCGGCTCGGGGACAGCCGGCTCGGGGACAGGGAACCTTAGAGCTTATCCCTGCCCAATGCTATCAACGTATGGAGAGGTTGGCCCCATCTTTTACGACTTTTCCTGTTTGCTTGACCTTCCGATTTGACTTCGATCCGGCGGGATGGCTAGACTCTCCTAGCATGTGAACGCAAGGACACCTATGCGTGTTCCCTTCGACATTCCACCAGTCCCGGAGCGACCACGATGCGCAAAGCTCGCTGTGAAGTCATCGATCCGACCGAAGTCAACATCGTCCATGTGTGCAGCCGAACCGTCCGGCGATGCTTCCTGTTCGGCGACGACGAGCTCACTGGAAAGAACTTCGACCATCGAAAGGACTGGATCGAAGAAACCCTCGAGCACTTCGCCGCCCACTTCGGGATCGATCTGCTGACGTTCGCGGTGATGAGCAACCATTTTCATCTGATCCTGCGGAACCGGCCGGACGTTGTGGCGACCTGGGACGATACCGAAGTGGCTCGCCGCTGGCTGATGATTTGCCCGCACCGCAAAGACAAAGACGGCCGACCGCTTCCGCCGAGCGAAGCCGAACTCAATACGGTCCGGCGTTGCCCACTGAAACTGCAGCAGTGCCGCAGCCGATTGGCGGACGTCTCGTGGTGGATGCGTCTGCTGTGCCAGAGGATCGCCACGCGAAGCAACCGCGAAGATCAAGCGTCGGGCCGGTTCTTCGAGGAGCGCTACCGTGCGGTCCGGCTGGTCGACGAGGCTTCGGTGCTGGCGTGCAGTGCCTACGTCGATCTCAACCCGATTCGGGCGGCGATGTGCCAGACGGTCGAGGCCAGCGAGCATACGTCGATCCGGCGACGGATCGATTCGGCTCGCCAGCGACACCGGGACGTCCACGGTCCTGGCGGCCAGAGTCGTCCGAAAGTCGAACCGCTCAGGCCGGCTCGGGATGCCATCTTAAGTCCGCTGTCGATCGACGAGCGGTCCGACCCGCTGGGACCTGACGCCAGCACGGGCGGTCACCGGTGCAGCGACAAAGCATTCTTGCCGATGTCGGTCATCGACTACATCGAGCTGCTCGACTGGACGGCGAGACAACCGCGTGACGGCCAGGCGGGCCGAACCGAAGGTCTTCCGCCGATCGTCCAGCGGCTTGGATTTTCGGCAGAAGCTTGGTGCGAAATCGTTGATCGCTTCGGCCGCTTGTTCCATCACGTCGCGGGCGCTCCCGAGACGATCGACGGCCTTCGCAGCCACCGCACCGGCAGCCGCTTCCGCGTACATCGCCGGGTTCGAGCGTTATTGCCGACGACCGATTGAGTCTAGCCCGGCAGCCGATCAACGCATTCACGGCAGACAAAGCCCCGCGGCGTGAACCGCTGCGCGGTCGCTGACTCGGGCATGCGATTTTCGACCCGTGCCTGTCGAATCAAGGGCCAACGGTCGAAAGATCAGCAATTCGTTCAAGCCAACCTTCGCCACCAGGGAACGTCGAAGTGCCCGGTCCCCGGTCGTCCCTGTCCCCTGTCCCCTGTCCCCTGTCCCCGGTCGTTCTGTCCCCTGTCGTTCCGTCCCCGGTCGTTCCGTCCCCGGTCGTTCCTGTCCACGGTCGTCCCTCCCAGTCGTCCCGCTCATAAATATCACCGTAGAGGCAACAGAATATGGGTGGCCCTTTTTGCCCTGGATGCTCCATCGGGTGAATATCGCAGTTTGCTTTCGCCACGTAAGCGGCGGCAGATATTAGCCCGGGGTGAACCGAACGAGCGACAGTGAGGATCGGTGGAGCCCCTGGTTTTGAGAACCCCGCGTCCTTCCTGCCGTATCGGCCCGGCGGGGGGGGCTTGGGGACGGACCTTGGGGACAGAGTGGGGACGACACCTTGGAACAGGGCACCTGGGGAGCCTGTCCCGGGGAATCAAAGTGGGGGAATCATAAGGGACAACGCACCTCGAACATCAAAGTGCACTGTCCCCGTCGTCGCTGTCCCCGTCGTCGCCCTGTCCCCGTCGTCGCCCCCCGTCGTCGCCCCTGTCCCCGTCGTCGTCGTCGCCCCGTCGTCGCTGTCCCCGTCGTCGCACGCGGGTTCGATCGACCAGTCGTTCCAACCGAACCGAAGAAATTCTTTGCATTCTGCAGATCTTGCGATGGCTCGACCGTCCGAATGAGATCCCCGAAGGAATCGAGTCCATCGCACCTTCAAGTCGGTTGGACTTTCGGACCGGCCAAAGAGATGAATCGTCGGCACGAGGAATGCGGGACTTGAGCGAACGGAATGTTCGCGAAAGGTGTGAGCAGCCAGGCAGCGTAGAGAGTGGACGCACGATTCTTGGTGATCGGAGACCGATCAGCCGATTCGTTTCTGGTCGCGAAACATCCCGTCGTCTGACTGCGAGTTACTCAACTTAAAACTATTTTTCAAATCGAGTCCTTCCATTCACCTTGACCGTTGCGATCAGTTGCCACGTGAATGACAGTGTCGCCATCGGTTGGACGCTCCGACCTTTCTTTTTACTTTTTTCGCATTGAGGGTTTTATGTTTCGATCACTTTCCGGAATCGTCATTGTTTTAGTTGTGGGGTCATGGGTGCATGCCAATCACGTTGACTTCATTCAGGACGATTCCAATACTGCCAACGGGACTAACAACGCCACCTTTTCACGTACCAGTTCCGGGTCTGCGGTTAGTGACACACAAGTCGGCGACCCCGCCGACATTCTCGGAGGAACGCGGACGGTAACAGTAATTCGCAACGGCGGATTCGGCGGCACCTTGATTGCAGAAAAAACAATCGGATCGAGTGTGATCGATGTGCAAGGGTCAACACTGGCAGCCGGTACGGTGACACTTGACTACAACGGTTTTGATAACGAAGACTTCGACACGATGTGGGATCGCATCGATGTCGCCATCACAAATCTGCGAAACTCACCTGGGGATGGTGAGATCGATCTGTTTTTGACCGTCGAGAGTTCAGCTGGCAGTGGCACTGTTCAATCTGCTCGGCAAGAAGCGTCGATCAATCCGAATCCGACGATCAGTTTTGACTTTACAAACCCGGGATTCGCCGGTGTCGACTTTAAGGATGTCGATCGTATTGTCTTGGATGTGCGCACCGCCATTATCGGAACAGATTTTCAGATCGCCAGCATCACTCGTGAGGTGACGGCGGTTCCCGAGCCGAGCTCCTTCGCCGCTTTGGGGATTTTGGGATGCACCGGTTGCATCATCGCCCGCCGTCGACGTCGCCGTGTTGTGCGCAGGCGCGGCATGCACCTCGGGCGCATTTCGGGGACAGTGCATCTCGGACAGAACCTCGGGGACATGTCCCTGCTGAATGCTATCAACATCTACCGATATTGACCCCGTCTCCTGCGGTCTTTTCAGTTCGGTTGACCTTCCGATTTGACTTCGATCCGACGGGATGGCTAGACTTCTCCAGCGTGTGAACACAAGGACACCTAGGCGTGTATCCTTCGCCATTCCACGAGACCTGGAGCGACCACGATACGGAAAGCTCGCTGTGAAGTCATCGATCCGACCGAAGTCAGCATCGTCCATGAGAGGGTCCATCAGGGACAGGGACCTTGGGGATAGCAGGAC
Organism: Pirellulaceae bacterium; assembly: GCA_963836865.1. GTDB lineage: Bacteria > Planctomycetota > Planctomycetia > Pirellulales > Pirellulaceae > Rubripirellula. Next base: position 4,837 of record CAWILC010000011.1, read on the forward strand.
CTTGGGGACCTTGCGGGCGGAGTGGGGACGACACGTTGGAACAGGGCACCTCGGGAGCCTGTCCCGGGGAATCAAAGTGGGGTAATCAAAGGGACAACGCACCTCGAGCATCAAAGTGCCCTGTCCCCGTCGTCGCCTGTCCCCGTCGTCGCCGTCCCTGTCGTCGCCGGCGAGCATACGTTCGTCCGGCGAAGGATCGACTCGGCTCGTCAGCGACACCGGGACGTCCACGGTCCTGGCGGCCAGAGTCGTCCGAAAGTCGAACCGCTCAGGGCGGCTCGGGATGCCTTCTTGAGTCCGCTGTCGATCGACGAGCGGTCCGACACGCCGGGGCCTGACGCCAGCACGGGCGGTCACCGGTGCAGCGACAAAGGATTCTTACCGATGTCGGTCATCGACTACATCGAGCTGCTCGACTGGACGGCGCGACAACCGCGTGACGGCCAGGCGGGCCGAACCGAAGATCTTCCGCCGATCGTCCAGCGGCTTGTATTTTCGGCAGAAGCTTGGTGCGAAATCGTTGATCGCTTCGGTCGCTTGTTCCATCACGTCGCGGGCGCTCCTGAGACGATCGACGGCCTTCGCAGCCACCGCACCGGCAGCCGCTTCCGGGTCCATCGCAGGATTCGAGCGTTATTGCCGACGACCGACTGAGTCCCTCCCGGCAGCCGATCAACGAATTCACGGCAGACAAAGCCCCGCGGCGTGAACCGCTGCGCCGTCGCTGACTCGGGCATGCGATTTTCGACCCGTGCCTGTCGAATCAAGGGCCAACGGTCGAAAGATCAGCAATTCGTTCAAGCCAACCTTCGCCACCAGGGAACATCGAAGTGCCCTGTCCCCGGTCGTCGCCCGGTCGTCCCGCTGTCCCCGGTCGTCCCGTCCCCGGTCGTCCGTCCCCGGTCGTCCTGTCCCCGGTCGTCCGCAGCGGTCAAGATCTCAGCGACTCGTCAGACCCGACCTTCGACATCAGCGAACATCGGAGTGCCCTGTCCCCGGTCGTGCCGTCCCCGGTCGTGCCCCGGTCGTGTCTGTCCCCGGTCGTGTCACCCTGTCCCCGGTCGTGCCGCGCCCTGTCCCCGGTCGTGCCGCGTCCCCGGTCGTCCGCCGGTCGTCCCTGTCCCCGGTCGTCCCGCTGTCCCCGGTCGTCCCGCCCGGTCGTCCCGGTCGTGCTCCCCGATGTCCGTCAGCACTGCCAATCGCGGACGATCGTCATCGCCGGCCAACAAACTAAGAGGTGATGTTGAGCATGCCAGGATCAAAACGAACAGTTGTAACCCTTTGATGAAAGGGTGTCTCAAAAAGTTATACTTGTCTGAGTTTGACTAACAAGAATGTGCGTTGGACCAAAAACTCAATCTTCAATCTCGAAACCTCGTCGTTTTTCGCGTGCAATCAATCCGGCGGCTTGGGCATCGCCGATGATGGTTTGGGCTTCGGCATCCCACCTGATCGGGCGTCCGAATCTGGCTGCGATTCCGGCCAAGTGACAGGTTGTCAACGCTCGGTGGTGGCTATGCACGTCTGAGATTGGTTCTTTGCGAGTCACAACCGCATCGAAGAAGTTTTGGAAGTGATCGACGAGCGGACAATCTTTATAGACGTGTTCAATCGCTCCGTCTGGCAATGGCTTCGTTGCCAGTTCGTTGACCGCAACGCCCGATAGTCGACCTCGGTTGACAAAGATGCGTCCTTCGGTTCCCTCGAACAAGATCCCGTTGTCTTTGTCGTGCCGAATCTCGATCTCTTTGCCATCGGCGAACGTTGCCTTGATCAGGAACTCCGTGGCGGTGTTGTAGCGTGAATCGTCTGTGGGGTAGCCATCTTTGAATTTAACCGGATGCTTCGCCAAAACAGGATCGACGAACACCGGTCCCGTGTCGGTTTTGCCCAATGCCCACGTCGCAATGTCAACATGATGAGCTCCCCAATCGGTCAGTTTGCCACCCGAGTATTCATACCACCACCGGAATTCGTAATGACAACGCGACCAACTTTTCGTTTCGCCATTGTCACTCACTTGTTAACGAAAATCGACTTTCGGCGCTGGCCCGAGCCAGCGATCCCAATCAAGTCCTTTCAGTGGCGAGGCGACAGGGATCGACGGACTTAGCGGCGCACTTCCAACACTACACGTTGCCTTTCTCAATTCGCCGATTCGCCCATCGCGAATCAACGCAATTGCCTTCAAGAATTGCGGCTCACTGCGCTGCTGCGTCCCCACTTGAACAACGCGGCCAGTTTTCCGCTGTGTCTCACACATCTGCTTGCCCTCATCGATCGTCAACGTCATTGGCTTTTCGCAGTACACGTCTTTTCCAGCCAACATCGCCTCGATAGCGATCTTGGCGTGCCAATGATCAGGCGTCGAAATGTGCACAATGTCGATGTCGTTGCGGTTGATTAGCTCGCGGTAGTCTGCCTCGCGATCAGGCATGTTGCCACTCCAATCCTTCACGAACTCGGACGCTCGTTGCATCCGGTTTTCATCGGCGTCACAAACGGCGACATAGTCGCCGAACCGTTGAAACTCAGGTGCGGAACCGTATGGCAAGTCCACTCCGGTCGCTTTAATGAACCAGCGACTGCCGGTGCCGATCGCGGCAACACGCGGTCGCTCATTGGCCGCAAAGAATCCAGCAGCACGCGGATTACGGCAGAGCATCACAGACGCCCCGGCCCAAGCCAGAGATGTTTTCAGCAGGTGACGACGATTGATGTTTGACATGTTTGTACCTGTTTAAGTTAGAGAGAACCCCTTAACTGGAAACCGCCAACTACGAGTATTCGCGGGCGAGCAAGTCGTTCGCCTGTCTTGGCTTATCGCTGAGATTGGCACCACGAAAAGCGGCAAACACACTGCAGGCGTCAAACGCCAGTATAACGGGAACCATGGTAAGATCGAGAACTGCATCAACAACGTCGCGATCAACTATTCGACCCCAGACTTTCACTGACCTGGTTGAAGTAGAACCCAAACCAACCGGACGACCGCCCAAGGACCGCCGTACGATCCTTGATGGCATCTTCTCGATTCTGCGTCCCGGAGCCGCTTGGCGTGACCTGCCAGAGAGGTTCGGCAAATGGCAAACTGTCTATGATCATTTCAGCAATTGAAGCAAAGACGGCACGTTCGACGCAATCCTCCGGCGGCTCCAAAGCGCCATGGTGGATGCCGAGGAGATCGACGACGATCTCTGGTGTATCGATGGGATGATTGTTCGTGCCGCCCGCTGTGCCGCAGGGGCGGAAAAAAAGGGATCAATAATCAAATGCTAGCTTACAGGCTTCAGGCCGCTGTCGTGGCGGTTTTGCCACGAAACTGGGTGGATAGCGATGCCCTAGTAGGGAGGCCAAGTTCGCCGCTCAGGTCGATGTCCCGCGGCCGCATGATGCAAAGTTCGCCGGGACGCATCCCGGTTGCAACCTGAATCCGCAGCATCGCTTCTATGATCGGCGAAATCGGACAGGCCGGTCGAATGCGACGGGATCACCAGCACACGATGCTCGATCGACGCCAGATCAAATTCGTCTGGCCGGGAAAAGACTGCACTCTTGCAGAGGGTGGAAGACGGGACTCGAACCCGCGACTTCTGGTACCACAATTGCCGTTTTTTACGGGCTTTTATGCATGAAAAGTCCCCGTTTCTGTCGTTTTCCAGTGTACCGCGATCGATGCACTCGCGTCTATCCGATGCGTTGAATTGCGGTATCGGTAGGTTGTTCGGTATTTTCCGGTAGGACGTTTTTGCGTCGGCGAACAACTCGGAGAGCCTGCCACCCGCAGAGCGACTTAGATGCCGACAACCGACGCGGTCTTGAGGGTCTCACGCGGAATCGTGATCGGAAAGTCAAACAAACAGGCGTAGCGTATCGATAGGTGCGTCGACACCTTCGCCGCCGCAAGAACGACCAGTCGCAAATCGACGTCTTCTTCGGTGATTCCCGATTCTTCCAAAATTTGCCGGGCGATCACCGACATGCCCTTGAGCGTGAATCCGATCACTTCGTTTGTTTCCATCGAACGGTGAAGCGTCAAGACTTCATCGACGCGGTCTAGCGTGTAGCCTCCCGACCGAAGCACGACTCCAAGGAAATCGCCGTGGACGCTGTAGTCAGCCCGCGGAACTTGTTGCAAGTCACCTTGGTACTTGGCCTGCATTTCTTGAAGTGTCATTGTTGCCATAGCACGGTTCCAAAATCTAGGACATGGTCGACCGGGAACCCAGGGGCATTCGGTTCCTGGTTCCGCTGGCCGAGCCGAGTAATCAAAATCGTCTCTCCATCAAGTCGTTTAGCAAATGCCAACGCCACCTCGCCAGTGTGACCATCGACAATCCCTGCCCCGCTAGTGTAGTCGCCGGGGCATCCCGCGTAGCAAAAGCTCTCTGCCTGCTCGGGCCGGCGGAGGTCACCGAAGACAACGCGCGGAAGCTCAATCGTCGGTGCGATCAAGCCAACCAGCGAAGCGTGGCTCAACATCCGATAGGCGGATGCAGAGAAAAGCCATCGCCGAACACCTAATTCTACGTTAAGTCCCGGCAAAGAACCTCTCTTGACCGGAATTTCGGCTACGTCGTTGGACACGTTCACCTCGATGCGAACGGGTTTGATTTCCTTCGGCGGCTGGTAGGGGTTCTGGTCCGTCATGCTGATATTTGGTCACATTCGGAGAAGTTCGACAACGGGGCACTGCCGCCAAATGTCAGCCGTCACGCCGGCACCGCCTTTCGATGTTCGGCCAGCCGCTTGGCTCCGTCACGCTCGTCGGTCGTCGCCAACCGCTCGAAGCCGGCGGCTTTCAATTTCCCGAACGTCACGCCGGCGATGGCCCACGGGGGAACGCCGCGATCTTCGCCGTCGATCATCACGCTCAAACGAATCTTGTCGGCCTCGATCGCCTGCATCTGATCGCGGTACGTTCGCCGGCGGTTCGCTTCGGCTTCGTCAAACGGCGGCGGCGTCCGTCCGGTCAACCAGTTCGCAAGCTGGCCGGGTTCCCACCGTTCGGGCTCTCGATCGCCGCCGGCTTCGCGGAAGAGTTCCGCGGCGTACTCCGGCGACCATCCGCGGCCCGATGCGGCTTGGCAAGCTTGCGTTGCCGACTTGAGCCCCCAACGAAACATCGTCGCCGCCACCGCCACCCACGGGGCGGTTAGGTGGTCGGTTCTTTGGGCGTTTAGATGGTCGTTTCGGATGTCACTGTGATGCCTCGGACCCGTCATGGTGACGGCTCCGGGGCGTATGTGTGACGCGTCAGACACGTCACGCTGATGCCTCGATGCGTCACTGTGATCGGTCGATACGTCACAGTGATGCCTCGACACGTCACTGGTACCGGTCGACACGACTTTGCCCGGTTCGGCGGCTTTGGATCGATCGACCGACGCGGCGGCCGCCGTCGCGGTAACGGACGGCGGAGTACTGCCACCGGTAACGCGATCCACGATCGACCGGCCCAACAACGAAACCGCGGTCCAGTTGATCCGGTGGTGATTCGGTGACCAGTGGTTTGGCCGCTCCTTCGTGATAAGGTCGCGATCGATCAGCGCCGCAACGGCACGGCTCACCGTGACCTCGCTGCATCCGATTTCCGACGCGATGGTCGACTGGGTCGCGAAGCAACCGCGACCGCCTTCGTGATCGTCGATGGCTCGCAGGACGGCCTTTTGCATCTTGCCCGATACTTTGGTCGAGTTACGTTGCCACGCGTCCAGCTCAATCCGTCGCAGCGCGGCAAGTTGTTCGCCGCGTGGTAGGTCGGTGAAAAGATCCTGTTGCCTGGTCATGGTGCAACCTCCGATCGATTGGCCTGCCATTGATCGGGCTTGGGCAGATCGCCAGCCAGCACGCCTAGCTCGCAGATCCAGCAGACGCCATGGTAAACATCGCGGCCCGGTCGCTCGCCGCAGTAACGGCACGGTGCCGGCGTTTTCTCGGCGATGTTTTGTCGAATGTTCATTCGCCTGCCTCCGGGAACGGGTTTGTTCCACGAATCGGACAATCAAACCAAGACTCGGTCATCTTGACCCGCAGTGGCTCACACTTGAAATGACCTAGCGCATCCAAGATGTCACCGCTGGCCGGCAAGATCAGCGGTATCTCGACCACCTGCGCGTAAGCCCCCTCGGCGGCATTGATTGCAGTTGCCAGCCTCTCTGCCGCTGGTTTGTCCATCGCTTCGTCAAACCACAAGCGGCCATTGTCTTCCGTGTCGTAGATGACCATGTAGACCGGAATAAGCGTCGGCCCATCATCCAACATCCGGCCCGGCTCATCGACGTTCGGGACTTCACGGTGGTGCCAGTTTCGACCTGATCCCATGCGTTCTTGCCGCTCATCAAAACATGACGTGCACAAAACGGCTTCGATGTCTCGGTGAAACTCCGCGCCGGGTTGTCCGCACGATTCGCAAAACTTGGGCATTGAAAACAATCACTTTCCGCCGACGTTGTGGTCGGCGCATGCAATGGCTGATCGACACGCTTAAGAAACCGGCGTTAACTCCGGTCCGATTGGGCTTCGCTCGCCTGCCTGTGCAGGGTCAAAACTTGGCGCACGATCGACGTATCGATCAGCCGTTGCATTCCTGTTTGGTCTAGATGGTTAACGCTGGCGTTGTCGCGGCCCGGGAGGAACTCGGGCCGCCGAGTCGTGATGGTTCTTAAGCCAACACGACAACCGGACAGATGCAATGATCTTTGCGAGTGTCCGCGAACGAGTCAAGCCAGACCATCAACTTTTTTCATTTGAACGGCCAGCTACGTTGAACCATGCCGGCACGACAACCGCGTCCTCAGGTAACCGTGCGGCCAAGTCAAACGCGGCTTGCTGTTCCTGTTCTGACTTGCTCGTCCAGTTCAGTTCGTCGGCGACGGCTTCCCACGCTTCGGCGCGGTAATGACTGAACACGATGTCGCCGCGGCGGATCGCTTGCGTGATTGCTTCAATCTCTGCGGGCGTCGGCAACACCACACCGGCACTGCGATCATTTTGCAATGCGAGTTGGTGAAACGACGCTGGATCAATTCCAGCCTCGTTGCAAGCCTCCGCGAAATCCCAGCCGTTACCCTCAACCATGCAGCGAACTTCGGCCGATCGTCGTTGCCGGTCCGCGAAAGTTTTTCCGACGCTGCTGCCGTTTAAGCACACCATCCCCTCACCCCGCCAAAATATACGCACCCTGCCGGACTGTGTCTAAAGACGTTTGGGCACCTGGAAATTGCAGAGTGACAACCACCCTTGAAAAGACCCGCGATGTTTTTGGCGGAAGTCTCCAGTCGATCAGTGTCATTGATCAAAGAGCCTCACCGCTGCCCATCGTGTTGTCGACGATTCTTTGCAGCAGCGCCGGCATCTTCTTGACTTCGGTAAGCTGGTTCTCGCCGGTCTTCTCCAGCTTCGATAGGTCCATCGTTTTCCTGGTTTCCTTTCCGGCATTGTCGACTGCCTGATCGGCCAGAGTGCTTTGGTCAATCGCTTCGGTGGCCCGGGGGATTTGCTGCACCTGATCCATCACGGCGGTCGCGGCAACCGGATCGACCGAGCTGGAATAGTCCCGCGTTCTGTTGAGCGTTTCGAATGCTTCCTTGCTGCCGCGGTGAGCGATCGATAAGCGGGGCGGCTCGGGACGATCAACAGGGCCGGCTGCGATGCCGGTACGCGGGTCGCTGATTTCTTGCGGAGTCATCGCGGCGGCGTACTGGTCGAACGCATCGCCTTTCGCAATCGCGGCGTTGGTTAAATCAAACTCGCCCGCTGATTCTTTCGCGGCGATGTCCGATAACGTCTTTTGCAACATCGCCAGCGGATCGGCGATCGCTTGGCCGATCGTGTCTGCCGAATCGCCAAACGTGTTGGTTGTAAGATTCTCGGTCGTTGATCCTTCCACAACAGTTGTCGAACGATCAACGCTTTCGCCGATCGCGTCGTTCGTCGCGGGGACCGAACTTTGCGAACGCCCGGCCAGCATCTTTGCCATCATCGCCAATTGATCCGGCGGGGCTCCGCCCTCTTGCAAATTCGCCAAGTCGACCGAGCCCGCGCCGAACGTCAGGTTTTCAAGTGATCCGATTTCGGCTTTCAGATCGTCGATCGACTGATCCATCGGGCCGACGTCGACGCTACTGTCGGTGGTGATCGTGGAACCGGATTCCGCTTCGGCGTCAGCTTCATCCTTGGCCTGCTTGCGAGCCTCGGCCGCTTTGGCGATCAACGCGTCGAACTCTTCGTTGGCCGCGATCGACTGGTTTTTGGCCCAGTCATGAATGCCGCCCGATGGTAGGTCTTTAACCGCTTTGTTGAGCGACGAAGACAAGTCCCACGTCACCGTGAAAGCAGACAAAGGGTTTGCGATAATTTTTGCGACCGATAGCGCCGCATCCTTTGCCACCTTAATCCACCTCGCGAAGAACAGCCCAAGCGACACTAACAAACGCTGCGTCGACTGGTTGGTGATGTCGGTGATCGATGCGAAGCCTTCCCAAAACGTTTTCTTGATGGCAGCCCAAAGGATCTCGGCGGCTAATTGGTACTCGCCGGCGGACATCGCATCGCGGATGCCACCAAACGCTTTTTGCACCGTCGCCCAGACTTCCATCGCGCCGGTCTTTAGCATGTCCCAAACGACACCGAGCAAACCAGACTGGTACGCCGCCACGCCAATCGTTGCGGCCAGAGCGGTTGCCGCCATCGCCGCGGCCAGGATCGCCAGACCGATCGGTGAAAAGACAAGCCCCGCGATAGACCCAAGCGTCGACACGACCGTGATGATTCCACCGATCGCGGCCGACGCCACTGCCGCAACGCTGCCGAGCCCCAGCAGCACCGTGCCGGCCGCGATCAAACCGGCACCGACGGCGGCGATGGTCGTGACCAGGCTTCGGTTGTTCTTGATGAAGTCGACGACTACCACGCCGACATCGCGGATCTTGCCGGCCGCGTAGGTCATCGCTGGAGCCATCGCCGCACCGATTTGCAAAACGACGCCTTTGCTGATCGCCGTCAATCGGCCGAACGCATCGGTCAGCGCGGCCGCGGCGGTCGCATCCTCTCGCGTCATGACGTGACCGAGCGTTTCGGCTTCGTCCCGCATCGCCCTCATGCCGGCGCTTCCGGCGGAAAGTAGCGGCAACATCTTTTGCCCGGATTTGCCGAAAAGGTCCATCGCAAGTGCAGCTCGTTTGCCAGGATCCTGGATCCGGTTAAGCGCGTCGGCGGCGATGTCAAACTGTTCCTCGACCGATTTGCCGGCCAAGTCTTCCGCCGTCAGGCCCAGCTCTGCCAGCGTTCGCAGTGCGGTTTCCGATCCTTGGGACGCATCAAGCATGGTTGCCTGTAGCCGGCGGATGCCACCCTCGAGCGTTTGAATGTCGGTACCGCTTTGGCCGGCGGCGAAGCCCATGCCGGAAAGCCACTCCGCCGACGCGGACGTACGCGCCGCCATCTTGTCGATATTGTCACCGGCCGACGCGAACGTCTTGCCGGCAGCGATCAGCGGGGCCAGCATCGCGGCACCGGCGGCGGACGACGCGGCGCCGATGCCGGCCATCATCTTTGCGGTGGAAGTCAAACGGGTTCGCAGTTGTTGCAATCCCTTCTCGACCGCGCTTTTCGTCCAGTCGGATCGCGATCGCTGCGCCGCCGGCTTTAATCTCGTTTGCGCCCATGCTTCATGCCCTCCATTTCGGTGATGTATCGGTCCAGTTCGCGGTCGTCCTGCGCGGGCGTCCGTTTGACGTTTGTTCGCCGGCGTAGCGGGTTGAGCTTTGACGGCTTGATCGGCGGTTTGTTCGGCGGCAGGTTTGCGTTGATGATTTGAGCCTGTAGCGTTGCGGTGTGGTCCCACTGAATCATCAGTTTGGCGTCCCGCATCCGCATCACTCCGGCCAGCGTAAAGCGTCCGATGTCGTATCCTAAAACCGCCTGGGCTTCGTCGATGATTTCCCACTGGTCGCGTCGTTGCTCAGCCTTCTCGGCTTCGCGATCTAGCCGGCGTTCTTCGTCGTCGTCGTCGCTTTCATCCGCATCGATAGGATCGTCTGGTTCGTCTTCTTGCCGAACCTTCGGGAAAAATCCGAGAGGGAACCAAGCAGCGCTTCGATCGCGGCGGTTGCCACGTCGTCCTGTGCTAGCAACGCGTCGAACGCTTGCGGATCGGCGACGCCTCGAGCGGTCGCTTGACGCTCCACAACCAGCCAGAGCAAACCGAACAGCAACTCATCGCTTTTCAGTAGGCGGGAAAGATCGTCGGGCTTTACCAGGTCGATCGCGTCAACGTAGTCGCGGCGCAGTGAACGGGCCAAGTCCACGTCGATGTTGACCGACCAGTTCGTGCCGTTAATGTCCGCGAATGCCGCCACGGTTAGATCTCGTCCAGCTTGGCGAGTGCGTCGTTCATGACTTCGCTGATTGCTTTGTCCATCGCGGCCTCGGCCCGCGTCATGACTTTGGCTTCGTACTCGGTCGCCGCGACGCTGTTCATTCGCTCGATCGCCGCGGCCTCGAGTTTCGCTTGTGCGGCCACGCCTTCCGCAGCGACTCGGCCGACGCCTTGCGTCCCATGCGATCCAGGTACGTCGACACCGCGGACAGCAACGCGGCGGACATTTGCTCCCACACTTCGATGACGCTGGCGTCGAATCGTTCCAGGTCTACGCCTTGAATCACGGCGGAGCTCTTGACCAGCGACCAAGCCAGATCAAGCCGGCTGATCGGATCGTCGACCAGCTTCAACAGGAAATCACTGTCGGCCAGATCCATGCCTTCACCGCGAACGACCGCGGCGATCCGGGGCCCGATGTTGAAGGTCCACGTCCGACCCTCGGTGTCAACGAAACTGTTGTTCTGGTTCATCACTTAGCTATTTCGGATGGAGTTAAAAAAGACGTCGCGAAGGTTGTTTTTATCAACAGCCTTTTGGACGCGGGGCCCATGAACGGACGCGCGGCGTAACGAATCAAACGAGACTGCGATCCTTTGCGCTTGGACATGCCGCCAAACTCGAGGATCTCGGGGACGGTCTTGCCGCTCTGAACCTTGCCGACGTCGCGAAGCCGCAGCGGGCCGACGATGACTTGGCCGGCCATGACTTGGTATGCGATCGATTTTAGACTCGCTCGGCCTCGGGTTTGCGACGTCGGCGGCTTACCGGGCGCACTGGATTGCTTCCGTCGCCGAATCGAACTGCGAGCGATCTTTCGCGTTGATCCGCCGAGTCGGCCAAGAATCTCGCGTTCACTTTTTTCGATCGCTGTCTCGACCGTGGCCTGATCGATGTGACACGCTGTGCATGTCTACCATCAGCCGCATCATTTCGGACGTCATCGAAAAATCCCTGGGCAACTGGTGGTGTGTTTAGTTTTTTTTTGGTTGGCGGCTGACTGTGCATTCCGTCGCTTATTTACTTACTGTGTCTGCGACAATCGAACCTGGAAATCTCAGGCCAAGGAAAACGAACGCCAGAAGGACCCGGGACGATCGCCGCCGAACCCCGCGTCACCGGCGTGACGGTCTCGCGCGGCACCTCCGTGCCAATGCCGTTGGGCGATCCTGGCCGATCGGGCGTGGATTTGATCGGCCATGATGTTGTGGTACTCCGGTGCAGTAGCTTGAAATTGAAGCTCTGAAAGGTGTTGATGCTCTATCAGTAGGTTCGGTACTGGTCCATCTGACGCACACGCGCCGCGATGCGTTCAGCGGCCGTCGCGGCATAGTGCGGGATGCCGTTGATTCGTGCCGCTGGTTCGATGGCAAGTTCACCAGCAACTCGTACCAACTCGGTGACGGGGACGTGAATTTGTGACGCCAGGTTTCCGACCGCGACGATGTCAGGGATCGTGGATTCTTGGCCGATGTCGTGCAACATTGTGAAGGCGTCCGATGGGTGGGTGACATGTCCGAATCGACCGCCAAGCTACCGACCGCAAATGCCGCGACTTCTAGTTATTAGAAGTCAGTCGACGATAACGACGAAGTTTTTTTGACACGCTCGGCAGGTGACGTACCGCTTCGATTCGCCATCGCTTCCGCGGCGGCTCGATCGGACCTTGAGCCGATCGCCACCGCACGCGGGGCAGCGTGGTCTGTTGACGAACACCATCGGCAGACGACGCCGACCATCCGCGGGGATCGCCGGCGTCGTGTCGTGGACCGGATCAGGCACCGACTTGCTTTTTCGGCCGGGTCTTGGTCGCTAGGGTCGTCCGCTTGGCTTGCTCGTCGGTGTTCGGCCCGTCATCGCCGCGTTCGTGAACTTCCGCGTATGCCTCCGCTGACTTCATCGTCACCTGCAGTTCGGCAATCTCATTAGTCAATCGAGCGATTTCGGAAGTCAATTTATCGACCTCTTCGGCCACCGCTTCTTGGAAGCGCTGGTACTTCGCGGCGTCCAGTTTTTTGACTACCGACCATTCCGACTCGGGGCGATCGTGTTGATAGTCGCTGACCGAACGAACGCGACGGTCGATAACGGGATCATCGACGCTTAGCCGGCGTGCTTCGGCCGAAATCAGCTTCATGATCGTCGGCGACTCGCCTTCATAATTTACGATCTCATCGGACCGAAGCCGGGAGATTCGCAACTGACGATCGGTGATGACGTGTTCGCGTGATCGGATGGCGAGCGATTCCGCGTTGCCTGCGATCTGATCGCCGTACAGTTCGCGGTCGCGGTAGTTCGGCCGCATCAGGTTCACGTCGTCAATTTGCGCCAGCAGTTCCGGCTTCGGTGCGTAAGCCGCGGCAACATCGCGGACTTGGTCGAGCTCTCGCTGAACGATCGCATCAAGTGACGCTTGCGATTCATTGTCGATCGACAATGCCCCATCGTCACCGAAGATCGATTTGTACTTTTCGCTTAACGTCCACTGCCGCTCTCCGAAACCAGGGTCGCGGGTTCTGAACGCCAGCGACCAGCGACGCAGCGACCATTCCATCTTCTGGGCGAAATTTTGAAAAGTTCGATAGGTGTTCATCGCGTTTTTCCGCTGCTCGTCAACGCCTTCGTGGACGAGCTGGTCGATCCGAAAACGAACCATCCGGCCGGCTTCCGCAGATAGTAATTCGATCGCCGCGGCTTTGTCGTCGATCTCGCCCAGCTCTAGCAGGTCGTCCAGTGCCATCGATACGTTACGGGCGTCCTGTTCGCGGACCAGACCGAACCGATCACGAATGATGGCCGACCATACCGTACGCCAGGCTTGTTCGCGAAGATCCGCGTCGGACGCCTTGGAATCGATGATTTCATTATTGATCGCTTCTTTGAGACTCATAATAAAGTTTCCGTTTCGAGAGGTTTAAGAGTTAGTATCGTCTTAGGGGTTGGTGGTCCATCGGTTTATCAACGTCGGTCGCCTCCGCCGACCGGTTCGGGGAAGGATTCGGCCAGCATCTTTTCGCGCAGACCGGGAAACTGTTTTTCGACTTTGCGAATCGCACTGAGGCGAGAATGGCCGTTTTGGACGGCGGCATCGACGGCCTGATTCCACCGAACAACCGCAGGAATCGGCGGAAGCTCGGGCAGACGCGGCGTCACGGATGACTGCGGTTGCCCAGCGGCGGGACGTGCCACGACTCGCCGCATATTCGCGATTGTGTTTTCGAAGGAATCGATGTCGTCGATCAAGCTCCGACGTTTGGCATCAGCTGCGATCATCACGCTACCATCGGCGATCGCCTCGGCGGCGGCTCGCGTGATACCTCGCCCAGCCATCAATTGACCGACCATGACGTCGGCCATCGCATCGACGTGGCGTTGCTCTTCGGCCAGATGCTTTTTTTCGATTCTGGTCCCTGGGGTGCCAGCCCCCTTGAACGTCGCCAGCCCGCAAGACGTGGACCTTTTCGCCCAGTTTCTCGGACTGCTCGAAAGTGTCCACCACGACCGAGAAGATCCCGACGCTACCGAGCTGGCACGTTCCGTTGGCGAAGATCAGCGACGCGGCGGACGCCAGCCAGTACGCCGACGCTTGGCAAGGAATCTTCGGCGAACGCCCAGACGGTTTTCTTCGCTCGCGCCGCGTAGATGTCCGCGAACGCTTCGTGGACGCCGGCCACCGGTCCTCCGCGACTTTCGGCAGCAGCATGATGCCGCGGACGCTGGTCGTCGGCAAGTGCCGTCGCCAAGTCGTGACGGGTCAGCACGGTCGACGTGCCGGCCGATCCGTACTTACTCACGATGCCACCCACCGGCAGCACGACAATGTCGCCACTGACCGTTGCCAGGTGGTACCCCGGTGACGCTGGGTATGACTTCCACGCCGGCCGGTCGGTGCCGAGCGCTTCGTGACGAGCGATGAAAGCGGCAACGCCGCCAAGAGCGGGTGCGACGCAAAGCGGGGGA
>CAWILC010000012.1:0-804738 GCA_963836865.1 Pirellulaceae bacterium
GATTGCTGCGTCTAGCTTTGCCGCGGGTCTGCTCACCCTTCGACGACGGTTACTTAGCTTGACCATCCGTGAAGCGATTGATTGCGACGAAAAGTTGGACGTAGATGGCCGTGAGTCGGCGCCGTGAAGCGCGTCTGCTTAATCGGGGAAATGTATCAGCTGGGCGATGATCCAATCAGTCGGGCAGAAGTCGAACGAATTCTTGCCGACGCAAAGGAACCGTTGCTGTGCAAACTGCGTGACAACTTTGATACGGTGGCCGACTCTGAAGCGAAGCGGCGGGAGCCGAAGACTCGGCGGCGATGCTTGTTTCCATGGCACTACCTGCGGAACGCCAGCGAATCATGCGGTTGCTCAAATTTGATTCCTCCAGAGACGGAAAGCAAAACCCTGGAGCTATTGCTGTGCGTGATGAACGACTTCTTTGGAGCGTTCACCCCGATGAGAAGATCGTTGTCTTCACTATCTCGGTAGCGTGGACTCACGCGATCGACCGCCAGTTTCCAGGGCGGGTGTCGACGTCCTTAAAGGAGGCGATCATGGCGCGGTAAGATCGCGGAACGCCGTTTTCGTGCCACGGACCACGAGTCCTAATTCGCACCGCGGCCGGTCGGCAGGGGATCAACTTGCAGTTTGCTCGTGTGCTTTTCAACCATGATTTGCCGTGGAATCCAATGGATGTCGAAGAACGTATCGGTGGCATTCACCGGTATGGTACAGTTCACGGCTCAGGTTTACAACCTTGGTGTTGGCCCAGACCATCCAAGGACTCATCTCCTGCTGGAAGAAGCTACTTGAGATCGGCAGGGCTCTTGGCAAGGTAGATGAGCAGGGGCAGGTTGCGGAAGATTTGCGTGAGCAAATCCTTGGTAACTATCAGAGCAACTCTCCTACGAACGTCTGTACCAGATGATTCAAGACCCGACCCTTGTCCGCACGAAGGAGGAACTTGATGTAGCGATCGATAATGTGACTTGTGCGGTATAGCAGCTTTCGAGCTCTTCCAGGACATGGATGATTTTTGCCTGGACGACTATCGCGAATTTGATGACGGCGGCGAGGGCATTCATCGATTGCTCGACTTCGTTCGGATTGGCGTCCAGCACTAAGGTGGTCATTTCACAGTTGACTCCTATACCAGAGTTCGAGTCAACGTAAACAATCATGCCGAACAGTCCATCACCAGATCGAGACGAAGCGATTGCAACCTGAGGAACACTCCTTGGTCTTGAACACCCGCTGGTGCAATGGTTGATGTCTGTGAACCGCGGTCTCCTACCAGAACAGCTAGGGTTGGCCGGAACGTTTGAATGCACGGAAGAGCAAGAGCAACAGCAAGGCGTCCTGACCTACTGGCACGTCCATGTACACGGTCAGAACGGGCACTACCAGAATGCGTGATTCCACTTGGTGTGAACATTGCTTTTGAGAGGTGCCTGACGCATAGAACGTCTGTCGTCACGGCTCCACGAACTGCACCCATGTGGATAGACAGCACGAATTTAACCGTGCAGAACGTCGGCGAGAAATCGCTGAACAAATTCCGGAAATGTTGCAACGTGAAGGCTCTTGCACAAAGGGTGGCTACCCGAGAACGACTTCTGTTTCTTGTTGAGCTCTGGCATGGATCGAGATCGTTGGTGATGGGGGTTAGAGGGAAGGCCCTGAAGGTTTGACAAAATCTGGAGAGCGGTCACCAGCCTTTCACAAAGCAATATGATCGTCGACCTTGTTGGGATGAAACGGTAAACACATCGGTGCTCAAGAAGCCGACAAC
Organism: Pirellulaceae bacterium; assembly: GCA_963836865.1. Lineage (GTDB taxonomy): Bacteria > Planctomycetota > Planctomycetia > Pirellulales > Pirellulaceae > Rubripirellula. The sequence goes on from CAWILC010000012.1 coordinate 1,778, forward strand.
CTAGCCTTACCAACAGCGAACCAAGAACAAGAATAGAGCTCCGATAAATTAGATTTTTGAATTTTGAATAAATGTCAAACGATCCAGATATGATCGCCGGAAGCGATCCGTGCTTCCTGTGCGGCCAACCTGTAGTGGTGTGCAAGTCAGCGACCACTTCCGAGCAATCCTCGGTTGCTCTTGCGGAGCACGGACGACGCCACGGCTCGTCGACATGGTGGCAACGCCGTCGGGGCATCGGACAATGCGTCGGACAGCCAAGCCACGAGGTTTTCCTGGGCGAGACCGATGATCTATCTCGCAACATCCATGGCGTTGCCCCGGTTGCAGGACTGGACGGAGACGAGGTGGGCTACCTCGTGGCCAAAGTTGCGGGGACAAAGTGACAAAGGCGACGCCGGTCATATTTAATCGGCGTCGACGTTCGATCCGACTGCGGTCAATGCAATCCCGACCCATCCCTCTGGCAGTCCGATAAAATCGGGGTTTAGCCGAAAACAAGCGTATTGATAACGACCGGTTCCCTTGGATTTGATCGAACTGCAACGTGATTTCATTGGCCGGGTAGAAGCCGCCAGCGGTAAACCCGTGATCATGCAGTGCGATCCCAAATTTGCTGGGCACGCGACCATTCGCATCGCTGGCACTTATCAGCCCGCCCATCTGCTGCTTCACAAGCAGGAACACGACGCTGTACTGCCCTACCTTGTGGCTTTCCAGTGTTTGTTGGTGCTCTGAGTCATCGAGGCTGACAAAGGTATCAAGGTTCGATCTTGCCTCCAAGCCGAATATGGCGGCTGACGCCGTTGAAGCTTACGGCAGATCACGCCAAAAAGAATCCAGACATTCCCTAATACGCCGTCCCGCAGCTGGCGATGAATTCGCGAACGGGCTTGGTTGGCAACTGCGTTCGTTTCCCATCGCTATTCGTGTCGACAAACAGATCCACTACCTACCCCGTGCTCCGGGCGGTCGCAACGCAAGAACATCGAACTGCAACTCCAAGAGTCGATGAAGCCCTGAGCCCGAAGATCAAGAAGATCGCGCCGAGGAAGATCATTGATGCAAATGCATCCATGAGTTCGGCGTTCACTCAGTTCTGGGCCGACCTTTGGGACGAACCGACATTGAGCACCCCGTTTACAGCGGCGGGGCACCAGCCGATCGGCCAGAAACTTGTTGGGCACCAATGCTTCGATACCCGACGACCCCAACCAGGACCGTGAGTTGATCGATGCTTGGGCAGAAGCAATCGGGATCAGCGGTTGGTTTCATACGGTCGGGAGATAGATCATGGCCAAGGAGTTTACTTTCAAGCTGGCCTTCGAGGACTTCGATGTCGCGATCGGGCAATAGCGTCGAGCGTGGGACGGATGAGTTCACGGCAAAGGTGAGCGAGTTTTTTGCCGGTCAGTTCGCGGGGTTTGGGGGCCGGGCTCGTGTGATCGTCGACGATTCCAAACATGAGATTGAGGTCCACTGGACCAAGGAAGCCAACTGGCAAGATCCTAAGCAGAAAGTTCTGGACCTGCTTAACGATGGCAAGCTGAAAACCGCCCTGCCGATGCTTTGGACATTGGTTCAGAACAATCCCAGTGACACGGACAATCTCTACCACCTGGGCGTTGTCTACAGCGAGCTAAGGGAGTTCGACAAGGCGTCGGCGACGCTAGAGCAGCTCGTCGAGCTTGCGCCATTATGTTCACGGGCTCGACGGCTCTGGGGGTTGCGGAGATCAACTCGGGCAACCTGCTCATTGCCGAAGAGTGGCTTCGGAAGGCGACTGAGATCGACCCAAAAAACCAATGGGCTCTTGCGCAATTCTTGCGCTTGCCTGATGAAGCAAAACCGCTACGAGGAGGAGAAGCCGCGTCTTGAGTCTCTGAGTCTTGCTGAAGTGCCTGATGATATTGCCGCGCCATGGTTGGACTTGGCGAGGCCCAGGAGTGCTTGGTGACGTTTCAACCGCCGACGGTCCGGATCGCATGGCGATTCAGATCGGAGGCCCCAGCACATTGTCGATATCGCGAAAGAACGCCGGACGATCATCGCCGGCAACCGCATGCGTGAAAACACCGACGTTCGGCTGGACGTCGTGGAGTACATCAGGTCGGCGATGGACAAGTTCCGCATGATGCAACCGAAGCAAATCCAAGACCTCGGGATCGAATATCGGGTCAACTGGGACTTAAGGGATTAAGTATTAATCATCCTCAACCAAGACCTACAGCGTGAAGTCACTCGAAGGCGAGTTCACGGGCTTGCAGTGAGTTTTGATCATGTACGCAGCGTTTAACAATTTGCGCCTGGCCAAAATGTTGGTGTCGATTTCAGCAAGGAATACCAAATGGCTGTGGATCAGACGAGCAAGGGATGAAAAAGTTGCCGACGAAATTAGCCCATGACCAATCGAGAATCAAAAGCAGGGCGGTGTGTTTGGCGCTGGGTTAGGCAACCGGTTGGGCAGTACACGTGTGAGCGAGTCTTCTGGATCACCATCGGCTTTGCAATGACTATCGGTATCTCAGGCATCGTGATCGCGGTCCGAAAGCGCTTAACCTCCAAAAGTTGACGGCGGTCAACATTCCACTTTCGGTGATCTGGTTCGGAATGCTGGGTGCAGTTCTCTGCAGCTTACAGGGCATCATCCAGCACGGTGACGATTTCGACCCGAGTTTCAATTACTGGCACGTTGCGAGACCGCTGGTGGGCGCCATCGTGGGGCTGATGTCGTACCTGCTCCTCGCGATGTTCCGGTTACCTGGGCGGCTCCACTCCGCCGTCGAGGGAGACCGCCCCGGCAATTGCTGGACTCACTCTGTATCACGTCGCAGCGTTCATCGTCGGCTACCGTGAAGACGCTTTTAGGGATTTACTCAGCCGTGCGACCGATCTCGTTCTGAGGCCGAGGCCAGAAGGAATGAGGGTGACCGGCGGAATCGGTTGGTTTGGATCACATTGAAACAAGGAGGGTCTTCATGACTTTTACAACATTGAATGAACGTAAAGATGGCCAAAAAGTAAACCAACTCGACGAATGAAGGGACTGTCTAGAGAATTCTTCAGTCTTAACGATTTGTTCGTTGCTTACAGAAAGGCCAAACAAGATGTTTTCCAGGAAAAAACTCAGGCAAATCGCGTTGCATTTGCAAAATACGAACAGCGTCTTAACGCCCATCTTGACTCGCTGTATTCCCGTCTAACATCCGCATCGGTTGACTGGTTTAGTGACCTCGACTTCATCGGTGGCGTTGGCTTCATCCCAAAGGACATCGAGTTACCGCAGCGATCAACACGACCCTGCGACGGTCCTCATTTCAGTCAGTCAGACCCTGATGAAAGCTGGGCGAGGCAAGTCCGTGATATGGGTGAAGAAAAGCCTGCCGTTTCGTTTCGTCCGATGGCGGCTTTCACCGTCGACATGTACATCGTTTGCGCGTTGTGGGTGAATCGAGTCGGTGGACATTTTGACGCTTGCCTTGATGAGACGGCAAAGGGATCGCGTCACGACGCCATCAGCGATCCGAAGCTACGGAAACGATCGGAGACCTCCACCTGGATGCAAATGGTCCTTTCCCCGTACTACTACGCGTACAAGGAATGGCGAGACGATGGGCTCTCCGCCATCCGCCGTGAGCTCGAAGACGATCGGAAAGTCGTCGCGATCACGATGGATCTCACTTCGTTCTATCATCGCATCGACGCAAGGTTTTTGCTGAACGAAGACTTTCATGACGCATGTAATCTTACAGAAAGATCAGGACACGAGCTTACAGACGAAGAACTATTATTCACACGGCAACTTGTGCGATCGTTCTCAACATGGGGCAACGAACATGCGGGCACCTCCAGTAGTAGTTGCGTGGGCATTCCCGTCGTCCGTCTTGCTCCGCGAGTGATCGCCAACGTGCTTCTCGCGGAATTCGATCGGCTCGTCCAACAGAAACTAGACCCAATTTACTACGGGCGGTACGTCGACGACATCTTCTTGGTCATTCGCGATCATGGACAGTTCAAAAGCGGCAATGACGTTCTATCGCATCTTTGCGACCGAATTGACCCCTTGGTTTTTAGCGACGACGGTGACGCGTTGCACCTGAAATTGGATTACGCCAAGGAATCAAACCTTATCTTCCAAGCAAAGAAGCAACGCATTTTTGCACTGTCTGGTGAGATTGGGCACGATTTGCTCGACACGATCGAAAGCAAGATCGACGAAATCTCAAGCGAGTGGCGGTTGCTTCCCGACCTCGATGTCTTGGAAACGTCGCCAGCTGCTCGAGCACTGGCGGCCGGAAAACGTCCGAACGAGGACGTCAATACGCTTCGCAAGGCCGATGACTTGTCATTAAACCGACTCAGCTTTGCAAATCTTCTCAGGGATCATGACCAACTACTGAACTACCTCGCTCCATCTCAATGGAGGAGCAAGCGACACGAGTTTTACAATTTTTCGGAACGGAATGTCTTATCTCCGTCACGTATATTCGGGTTGGTCGGCTACTTCCCCCGGCTTTTTGGTTTGGCTGTGGCTTGCCGAGACTGGAAACAGGCTAAGAGCATGCTGCTGAGAACGGTGCGTTCATTAGAAACACTCAAAGCAACGACCGTTTGCCAAACGGAGGCAAAGAATGGCGACACATGGAAGAAGTTTGCATTTACGCTTGGAAAGGTCCTTCAAGAAACACTGATCCAGTGTTATCCGCTTGCAAAAGGGAAATTATCCGATACCAGAGCAGCACGTGAACTTGAGATTCAAATTTCAAGGCATCTCGGGTTCGAGCCTGACCAGGAGACTTCGCTATTCGATCAAGCTCGTGAGCTGTTTTGGACCGATCTCGGGCGCATCCCGTTCAAGTCCGGAATCCTTGGGTATGAACCGATTCCTGCGTGCCCATTGCCGAAGTGGGAAGGGGATATTCCCGAAGAACAACTTGAACGCTTCGCGGCTCTACGCGAATTTATTGAGGTGGTTGGTCACGCGGTCAAGAAGACTAGACCGCTGATGTTTCCAACGCGTCCTCTGTCAGTCGCTGAGATCACAGAACTTGATCAAACAACCGTGTCCGATCTGAGCAAACTGAAGAAATTCGTACATGCGATACGCGGAACTTGGGTGCGGCCAACAAACGACCATGATGATGCCGACTGGGCGGCACGACGAGGGTGACCATAGGACTTGGTAAACGAAAAAGAAGGCCGCGGCTCGCGATCACGAGTCTATTGGTTGAAGACAAGAGCTGGGCAATGGCTGCACATGGAAAGCCTGATCTGAACGCTGAACGGTATAAACGCCTGACGAAACTTGTGAACTCGATCATCAAATCGAAGACCCGACCGGATTATGTTCTGCTTCCGGAGCTTTCGGTTCCACGGAAATGGCTGCCTGGGATCGCAAGCAAATTGTTGCAGCAAAGAATTTCTTTAGCTGCTGGAGCTGAGTATAGGTCCAGTGACGGAGACGAGGGCGTTGTATTTAATGAGGCGGCAATCTATTTGGTAGACAACCGAGTGGGGTATGCGTCCGCCCACACAGTTATCTGGCAACAAAAAGGATTGCCCGCTCATCACGAGCGCGAAGAATTGCGTTCAAAGTTTGGATTAAAGTTAGCCGAGGTCGATGAATCGCGGTGCCTTAAACGCGTCTATGATCATTTTGGATTTGAATTTGGGTGCTTGTTTGCAGCGAGTTGACCGACATCGAAAACCGGCGGAGGTTCCGCGGGCAAGTCGATGGACTTTTTGTCCTGAGCTGGAATCAAGATCTTGAATCATTCGGTTCCTTAATTGAATCAGCGTCGTTGGACGTCCATTGCTTCATGGCGTTGGTAAACAATCGCAAGTACGGTGACAGCCGTGTGCGAGCTCCCTACAAAAAGTCTTGGCAACGTGAATTGGCTCGCGTTCAGGGTGGGATGGATGATTATTTCGTAGTTGTTGATCTTGATATCGACTCAATCCGTGATTTCCACAGCCACGCCTTGCCGCCTCTGGGCGACAAGGCAGCATTCAAGCCAACTCCCGAAGGCTTTCTGGTCTCAGACCCTCGGAAGAAAATCCCGGGAACTTGAATAGCTTCAATATCTGCCGAGCCCGTCGTCTAGCCCAACTCGCTCGCGATTTGCGAAGCAAGACCGAGATCCCGCTCTGCGTAGAGTTCGCTTGTATTGATGCGACTGTGCCCGACGCGGCGGCCACGCCTTGGATTCCGAATTTCTTGCGGGTTTCCGTCCCCATCGTGTGCCGGAGCTGGTTGGGGCTCCATCGCTGATCGGCTTGCCATTTTTTGAGCTCCGTCTTCTGCTCGTCGGTCAGTCGTGCCATGCGTGCGGCGTTGCTTTCTCCGGGTTCCCGACACAGGGGCGAAGCGGGGATGAAAACGCGATCGCACGCCCGATGAATCGCTCGTCGGAAAGAATCATCTGTGTAATGAGGATTGAACTTGCGCTTGTGTTTTCCTTTCGTTGGTTTGCACCCACAAGATAGCGGCGTGACTCGATTGCGATGCCGCTCAGATAGCTGTTTTTGTAAATGATTCCTCGACCATGAAGCAATAATCCATCGGATCTCGTTCCAAATAAGGTGCCAGGATTTGTTGAGCTCGTGGCCCAATGACGATGAAACGTGATTTGCCGTGATGCTCAGTCTTGTGCCGTTCTGGAATAAAAACCCAGGTTGGACCTGACCGGTCGATGTCGTTGGGTCGCATGATGCAAACCTCACCCGGGCGGTGCGGCGGTGAATCGCTGAATCTGAACCATCGCCCGAATGACCTCGGGAAGTTCCGGAAGAGTCCGATCGACCACGGTGTCACAGACCGGCGGTACAGGTGGATGATCGACCGCCTTGGATTTGCCTTTGCGAAGGCCCGAAACGGTCTCAAGACGCCGCAGAGTCGTCTCCTCGACCAACTCTTCCGAGACGCCCCATCGAAACATCCGGCGGATTCGATCGATGTTGTCGTTGACGTATCGCCTGGAGTTTCCAAGCTCAACGAACCGTTGTTGCATGGCCTTCAACGCGATCGGTCCGAACTCGTCCACAGCAAGTGTGCCGTAGATATTCCGAAGTTCCCGAAGTGCTGGCCGCATGTTGGCCGCCGTCTCCGTGGGCGTGCCGTCAGCCCGTCGATAGAAGGCCTTGGCGTGCGTCCAGAACCTCGCGATGAGTTCCGTGACGGTCATGTCATCCGGTGAGGGTGGTGGCCCCTGGCGACCGGATGCAAGCCACTCGCCGACCAACCGGTCGTAGAGCATCCTGCTCGGCTTGGAATTAAATTTTCCGAGATAGTGGTCGACACCGGCGATGGTGACGACCGCCTGGCCGCTGGCTTTGTGCCTGCGGTACTTGGGGACAGCGTTTTTCAGTCTTGGCATGGCGATACATCCTCTCAGGAGCTGCCAAAACGGTATGTACCGTTTTGGTTCTCTGGGAAAATGCCGCACGACTGACCATCAGTCGGTATCTAAACGCTGGATTCGGCAAGGGTTAAGTAAAATGGGCGATACAGAACTCGAATCTGTGACCTCCACGATGTCAACGTGGCGCTCTAACCAACTGAGCTAATCGCCCTCGGTGCGGTTACGATCGACCGGGCGGGTGGGCCGGGGTGAGTCGTTTCCAACAACTTTCGGTCACGCAGTTTGCGATTCGCTGCCGGGCTAGTCAAGGTGGTTCGATGGGGAGTTTTGGACCGGCGGGCTTCCCGTCGGCGACTTCGATTTGGTTTGGTCGTGACTAGGAACCAGCTTCGCCCATTCGCTGGAATCGTTAATTCTTGCGTTTTCGTGAATTTCGCTGTTGACGCTCGCCACCCGGTCGCCAGATACTCTTAGGCTTGACCGTCGCAAATTTTTTTGCCGAAATGCCGATTTTTGGATCGGTGGTTGCACTAGCATGCTTCGCAAAGAACGGCGACGATGCCTTTCGAGTTCGCTTGCGGTTGACGCCGCACCGGCGATCTATTTTTCATTTCTTATTGTGCTGGTACGCCCACCGGCCGGAGAAGACAGCTTTTAGTGGCATTGGCACGAAAAAACTCCCCCCCCGAGAATCGCGACTCCGTACGCATCAACAACAACATTCGCATCACTCCCATTCGCGTCGTCAGTGACGAAGGGGAGCAACTGGGGATTCTGTCCACCGAGGATGCGTTGCAGCGGGCCCGCGATGCGGGGCTAGATCTTGTCGAGGTCGCGCCGAACGAACGGCCGCCGGTCTGCCGAATCATGGATTACGGCAAGTACAAGTACGACAAGAACAAGAAGAAGAACACCGGCCAATCGCACACCAAGACCAAAGAAATTCGGCTGCGTCCGAAAACCGGTGACGAGGACATCCGCACTAAGATTCGCCAAGCTGAAAAATTCTTGGAACACAAGGACAAAGTCCAGGTCAGCGTCCTGTTCCGCGGACGCGAAATGGCGCACATCGAAGAAGGCCGAAAGGTCATGGAGATGGTCATCGAAACGCTCAGCGCCGTCGGCAAGGTCGAAACGTCGCCCCAACAGCACGGCCGACGAATGATCTGCATGATCGCGCCGAAGTAGAAAAGTTGGTGGAGGAGGCGACAGGTTTCAGGTTACAGGTGTCAGGAAGAACGGTTTGAGCGGTGATGATCTTTCGGACGGCGCTTCCCTTGACCGCGTTTGCCAAGCCCTGGCCGCGATCGCACCGCTGAGGCTGGCCGAATCCTGGGACAACGTCGGGTTGCTGGTTGGCGATCGATCGGCAACCGCTCGCCGCGTGATGACGTGCTTGACGATCACGCCCGATGTCGTCGACGAAGCGATCGAGCGAAGCGCCGACTTGATCGTCGCGCACCATCCGCTGCCGTTCAAGCCGCTGGTCCGCATCACCACCGATTCGATCCCCGGCGAAATGTTGTGGCGGTTGATCGGTGCGAAAGTCGCCGTCTACAGCGCCCACACCGCATTCGATTCGGCCGCCGCCGGCATCAACCAAACTTGGGCCGAAGCGATGGGGCTGGAATCGGTCCAACCGCTGATGCCGATCGAAACGGCGTCGGCATCGATCACGTTGGAATCGCACTTGGGTGCCGGGCGACGGGGCAAGCTTCCCAAGCCGATGCCGCTGCACGCATTGATCGACGCGGTCACCAGAGTCGTCACCGCTCCCACGGTCCGCTGGGTCGGCGACCGTGATCGCGTGGTCTCAAAAGTGGCTTTCGCGTGCGGCAGCGGTGGCAGTTTCTTGCCTGCCGCGCGGCGGCATGGCGTCGACGTGCTGGTCACCGGCGAGGCGACGTTCCACACTTGCCTTGACGCGCGATCGTCGGGGCTTGCGCTGGTGCTGACCGGGCATTATTACAGCGAACGGTTTGCGATGGAGCGAATGGCAACGACGCTTGCCGACGAATTTGCGGCGTTGACGGTTTGGGCGAGCGAGCGGGAGAGCGATCCGCTGCAACAAAACGGCGTTACATTGTAATGAACGCCGCCATCTGACTCGCTCCCTGAACGATCGCCTTGCAAACTCTGTCGCCCGAATCGTTGCAGTCGATCAAACGATTGGACCTTCGTGCTCGGATGGTCGTGCGAGGATTTCTGCAAGGGCTACACTCGTCGCCGTTCCAAGGTTTCTCGGTCCAGTTCAGCGAACACCGCCGATACAACCGGGGTGATGATCCGCGGATGATCGACTGGTTGGTGTATGCCAAGACGGACAAGTACTACACCAAGCGGTTCGAGGCGGAGACGAACCTGACCGGGTACTTGGTGATGGACCTGTCGCGTTCGATGGGATTCACCGAGAGCGGTCCGATGACGAAGTTCGAGTACTGCACCTGCTTGGCTGCGGCGCTGACTTACCTGATGACGATGCAGCAAGATCCGGTCGGGCTGATCTCGTTCGACGACAAGATGCGAGCGTTGTTGCCCGCGCGATCGCGACGAGGTCACTTGGGCGATGTGATGGCGCAGTTGTCGAAACTGCAACCGACCGGCAACACGGACTTGCCGACATCGCTGAACCAGTTGGCGGCGATGCTGAAGCAACACTCGTTGGTGATGTTGTTTTCGGATTTGCTGCCGGGCAAGAACGAAAACGGCGACGTGCAAGGCGGACTGGACGATGTGATTTCAGCGCTCGCGCGGCTTCGTCACAGCGGCAACGACGTGATCGTGTTCCACGTCATGGACGAAGCCGAGGTGACGTTCCCCTACGATGGTCCGGTGCAATTCCAAGACGCCGAATCGGGCGAAACGATCTCGGTCGACGCGACTGGTTTTCGCGAAGACTACTTGAAACAAGTCGCCGAGTTCCGTGACGCTTACCAAAGCGGATGCCAAAAGTTGCAAGTCGACTACGTGCCGTTGGACACGGGGATGCCGTTTGACAAGGCGTTGACTGAATACTTGATGCAGCGTCAACAACGGATGTGAGTTTTGGTTGAACCTATCATCTTCGTTTAATGCCCAGCCGAAGACGCCGGCACTTCGTAGGCCTGACACGCCGTGGCAGGGCCGAACCGCGAAGCGGTTTATGACAATGAAATGCGCCGCCACGGCGTGGCGGACCTACGTGCCGGCGCCTGCGGCTGGGCGTTAAACGATTGCTTCCACTACCTGTTTGAAATTCCTTTGTCCTTTTTAAACGCAACCTTGATCCTGGGCACGTTGGCGGCGATCGTTCCGATCGTGCTGCACCTGATCGCGCGTCGTGAGCCTCGCAAGGTCTTGTTCCCATCGATCGCGTTTTTGACGAAGCGGTTCGAGTCCAATCGCAGCCGCTTGCGAGTCCGGCGATGGTGGCTGCTGGCGATGCGAATCGCTGCGGTCGTGGCGCTTGCGACGGCGCTCGCCCGTCCGGCGATCGATCGATCGTTGTCGCTGACTTGGCTGACCATCGCGCTGGTCGCGGCGACCGGGATCGCGCTTTTGGCGATGGCATCGGTAGCAATTTATCAAGGCAAGTCGAAATCGATCGCGTCGGGATTGATCGCCGGTGCGGTCGCGGCGATCATGTCCGCGATCGGCTGGGGCGGGTACACCTGGGCGTCTGGACCGAGCGTCAACGTCGATACTGGCGGGCCGGTCGCGATCGCGATTTTGGTCGACAACTCACCCACGTCGGCTTGGCGGCAAGACGATGCGTCGCGATTGGACACGCTGAAAAAGATTGCGACGTCGATCGTTTCGCAAACGACTCGCGGCAGCCGCATCGCGGTGCTGGATCGGTCTTCGACGCCGGCCAGTTTTTCGATCGACGCGGGCAGCGCGGCATCCAAGATCGAGCAGCTTCGGCCTCGACAAACCGTTACCGCGATGGCAACACGCATCGACGCGGCGGCCCGTCTGCTGCGCACCAGCGATCTGGAAAACAAGCAGTTGTTGATCCTTAGCGATTTGACCGAAGCGACGTGGGACGATTCGGTCGAGGAAGCCGGCTTGATGGACCTGTTGGGCGAAGAACCCGCCGTCGGGGTCAGCGTCTTCGACTCCGGCCCGCTTCGCGGCGTCAACCGTTCGTTGTCATTGCCGAAGCTTGCTGATGCGACGCCTCCAAAAGGCACCCCGGTCACGGTGACCGTCGTGCTGTCGGAGTCCGGCGAAGAAGAAACGGGTTCGGACGAGCAGACCGCGACGGTCGAGCTGGATCTTTACTCCGTCGATCCGACGCTGCCGGTCGTTCGCGATGGCGAGGTCGCGTATCCGAAAATCACCAGCGTCGATCGGGCGAACGTTCGCGTCGCGGGCGACACGGCGGCCGAAGTCGTGTTGACGATTCCGCCGCTGGACGTGGGCACGCACCATGGTCGGATTCGCGTGGTCGGCGACGATGCGGTGCCGCTGGACGACGAACGCTTCATCTCCATCGCCGTGTTGCCGCCGTCGTCGGTGTTGATCGTCAGCGACGATGCCGATGAAGCCGCGATCATGAAGCAAGTCATCGTCGCGTCGCCGATCATCACGGGCGATGACGACGCCGAATTTCAAGTCGAACGGATCGCGTGGAACGATCTGCGAGTCGCAAGACTTGCCGACTATGACGCCGTGTTACTAATGAATGCACCGGAGCCGGCGTTGTCCGACGACGCGATCGCTGACTATCTCGCTGGCGGCGGAGGCGTGATGTTGACGGTCGGTCCGCAAGCGGGAAATGCGGCGGTGGAGTCCACGTTCGCGCCCAACCTGGTCCTTCGCTGGCGAGTGCCCGATGGCGGAACGTTCGGGCAAGTCGTGGCGGGCAATCATCCGGTCACGCGAGTGGTGGCCGAAGACACGCCGTGGAACGAGTTCGCGATTTCACAGTACTGGCAAGTCGCGACGCGACCGAACGACGCGGTGCTGATGCAATATTCGGGAACCGATCACGCGATGTTGGTCGCGCGAACGGTGGCGGGGCCGAATGCGGGTGACACCCCAGGCAAATTGCTGATGCTGACGACGCCGATTCCGGCGCTCGGGAAAACGACGCGAGCGTGGAACGGTTTGTTTGGTACCGATCCTTGGCCGGCATGGTTGCTGGTCCGACAATGTGTCGAACACCTGACCGGTCGTGACGACAACGACGCGATGGCGATCGTCGGTCGGCCGCAAACGGTCACGATCGGCGGCGAGGCGATCGAGGGCATCGCTGAAGAGTCAACGGTCGACGAATCGTCCCGGCGATACCAATTGTTCCCACCCGAGGGAGCGTTGCCGGTTCCCGTGGAAGTCGCGTCGCCGGCCGAATCGGTCTTGATTGCTGACATCCCGGCGGCCGGAACGTACTGGTTGCGTGGCGGAAACCTGCCGACGGGCAGCGGTTTTTCGGCGAACCTCGACGCCGGCACGTTCGATCGGACTCGGATTTCGGCCGACCGTTTGGACGCGACCTTCGGCGTCGATCGATACGCGATCACCGATGATCCAGCGGCGATCGCGTGGTCGGACAACCGGGCAACCAATCGCGTCTCGCTGCATTCGCCAGCGATGCTGCTGGCATTGATCGTCTTTCTGCTGGAACAGATTCTTGGCAACCGTTTCTATCGCTCGGCGTAGAATGGGCGACCTGGTCAACATGGCTGACCATTCGGCGAGGCCGCAAACTGGCCGCGACCATCAAAACCGGTCGATCGGTTGCGATCGGACGGGTGGTGGGCAGCCGATTGCGATGGACCACGTTCGCGGCGGCCTGTAATTTACGGACCTAGAAATTATTTTCGCGTGGCCGAACCGCTTTGCATCGAACCACGTTTCTTCTCCGACAAGCTGATCGAATAGACCCCCGATGAAACAGTCTTCCCTGCTCGAGCGACGTGGCCCGCTGGGGATGCCTTACGCGCTGTTGATTCTGCTGGCGTTTTTCTTTTGCTTGCCGGCGGCGTTTCGAGCGGCCCGGTTAAGCTTGCGAGACAAAGAGAACGACGTCAAAGATTGGTTGCCGAGCGACTTTCCGGAAACGGCTGAACTGGAGTGGTTTGCCAATCACTTCGCCGGCGAAAGTTTTGTGCTGGCGACTTGGGAGGGATGCAACGTCGAAGACCAGCGGCTGACCCTTTTGGCCAGCAAGTTGAAGCACGAGTCGGACACGTTCGATCCGTCGACGGAGTTCCCGCCGGAGCTTGCCGAGTCGTATCGCTTGGCGAAGAAGGTCGGTAACGAACTCGGGTTGATGCGTCCCGGCACCGATCATTTGAACTGGGGCGGCGAGAACGAAAAATGGCTGCGGACGGCGAAGGGCGAGTGGTATTACCTGAAACCCGACGGCGGACTTTATCGCTGGGAAGAATCCAGCAACGGGCCGGCGGCGATCTCGCGGGCGGTCAAACGCACGTCCGGCAGTTACGCATTGCAAGGCAAGTTCGTCACCGCGTTCGGCAAGGCCCCCGGTGACGCGCCGAACCAGCGGATGGCCAACCCGTTCTACAACGACCCTTCGCTGTTGACCGCGTCGTTATTCCATTCGGTGCAGACGGGCGAATCGATCGTCGAAGAACTCGCCGCCGAAGGTGGACCGCTGTGGCCGATCGACCTGACGCAAGAAGACCGTCGCGGCGTGGTCGCACGTCGACGGGCGATGGAGCGTTTGACGGGCACGCTGTTCGCGCCGGCGGTGCCCAAAGAATTTCCGTGGACGGCGGAAGCGTTTCGCGAAAGCTTGCCCGAAAAACGTCGCGATGAATTGCCGGCGACCTTCGATGCGATCGTCGCGACCACGCTGAAGCCGATCATCGACGATCAGTTCGGCGGCTCGATGGAGCAACTCGGTCGCGCGCCCGATAATGAACAGGCCAATGTTTGGTACGCGGTCTGGGACGCGGCCGCGGTCGAACCGCCGCACCGTTTGACGTGCGTGCTGGTGACATTGACCGACGCGGGCAAGGACAACCTTGTCTACGCGATCGGCCGCGGCGTGCTGGGCCAGCCTCGCGGACGATTGTTGGAACTGGCGGCGGAGTCGGGTTTGACGCCCGCGCCGCCACCATCGATGGCTCCGCCGCCGTTCAACCGTCCCAGCCCCGAACAGATCGGTTCCGCGCCGGCGCTTCGAATCGGCGGTCCGCCGGTCGACAACATGGCGATCGACGAAGAAGGCACCGTCACGCTGGTCCGGTTGGTCGGTTACAGCGTCGGCATCGGCATTCTGTTGTCGTACTTCTGTTTCCGCAGCATCAAGGTCACGATCATGATCTTCGTCGTTGGCGGTTCTTCGGCGATGCTTTCGATGGGCATGGTGTGGTGGACTGGCGGCAAGGTCGACGCGATTTTGATGAGCATGCCGTCGCTGGTTTATGTGCTGGGGCTTTCCGGTGCGATTCATGTGGTGAACTACTACCGCGATGAAGTCCGTTCGACGGGGATGAAGGGCGCGGCCGGCCGCGCGCTGCGTCATGCGATCGTGCCTTGCACGCTGGCGTCGCTGACCACCGCGATCGGATTGGTGTCGCTGGTGACCAGCAACTTGGCTCCGATCAGCAACTTTGGTCTGTACGCGGGCATCGGCGTGATGTCGACGCTCGGCATTTTGTTTTCGTACTTGCCCGCCGCGTTACAAACGTTTGCACCGGAGGTTTCGGATGCGGATCCTGTCAAAGCTGCCGATCCGTCGATCCCTCGCGTCGAAAGCAAACTTTCGCAGTGGTGGGCCGGCTTTGGACGCACGATCACCGGCAACCACCGAATCGTCACGGTCGCGTGCTTGGTCGTGTTGTTTCTTTGCGCGATCGGAATGCGACACATCAAAACGTCGGTCCAGCTATTAAAACTGTTCGACGAAGACGCTCGCATCATTCACGACTATGCTTGGTTGGAAGACAACTTCGGCAAGCTGGTGCCGATGGAGTTGATCGTGCGAATGCCGCCGACGATTCAGGCCGAATCGGAATCGGCAGCCGCGGGCACTTCGATGGACATTCTGAAACGAGTCGAATCGGTGCAGCGAATTCGTCACGTCGTTCACCGCACGCTGGGCGAGCCCGGCTTGGGCATCGTCGGAACGGCGACTAGTGCCGACACGTTCTTGCCGCCGCTGCCGGAACCGTCCAACAGCTACGATCCCGTCCGAGCGAAGTTCAACCGCGACTTGACGGCCGCCGGCGACACGCTTCGCAACAACGATTACTTGAAGATCGAAAAGGAAGGCGGATTCAAGGGCAGCGAGTTGTGGCGGATCAGCCTTCGCGTCGCGGCGCTTTCGGACGTCGACTACGGACAATTCATCTCGACGCTTCGCGTGGCCGTCGAACCGGTCCTTCGAGCCCATGAGACTCGCGATGCGATCATGGGACAGTTCGCAAACGATGGCGACGGAAATGGTCGCAAAAGGAAGTCAAAGAAGGTTCTGATCGTCGGCGCGAATCGTCCCGAAAAACTTGATGCGATCGACCTGATCGGGGAAGACGGCACGACGATCCTGACCAGCAACACTTACTTGGCGACGCTGAACGAACTGTTGGCCGGCGAGCCGATCGAGAAACCGACCTGGATCGCGGCCGAACCGGACAAGGCGACCGAGTTGGTAGCTAGTGACCGCTGGCCGAAGATCCTAGCCACGTTCGACTCGATCGTTTGGTTGGGCGGCGAAGGGTTCAAGGAATCGGATTTTGCCGGCGCAAAACACTTCGTCAACGCGGCGACGATCCAAAACAAAACGGTCACGCCGTCGTTGCTGCCCGGACAAATTCCGGACATCGACGGTGCCGGACCGGTGCAAGTGATTTACACCGGCGTGATCCCGGTCGTGTACAAGGCGCAACGAACGCTGTTGACCAGCTTGGCCGATTCGATCGCGCTTGCGTTCGTGCTGATTTGGGTCGTGATGGTGATGCTATTGAATCCTGGACGGGCTCCGTACGGTTGGTTCAAAGTTGGCAACCTCGGAAACGGTTTAGCCGCCGGCGCGGTGGCAATGATCCCGAACGTGTTTCCGGTGCTGACCGTATTCGGCATCATGTGCCATTTGGGAATCGAAATTGACATCGGCACGATGATGACCGCGTCGGTCGCGATGGGCGTGGCGGTCGACGACACGATCCACTTCCTGTCGTGGTTCCGTGACAACTTGGATCGAGGCATGTCGCGGGTCGAAGCGGTCATCGAAACGTATCGCCGGGTCGGCCCCGCGATGACGCAAACGACCATCGTCGGCGGCTTGGGACTGTTCGTGTTCGCACTTTCGACATTCACACCGACGCAGCGGTTCGGAACGTTGATGCTGGTGATGCTGGGCGCGGCGTTGGTGGGTGACTTGATCATGCTACCGGCGCTGCTGGCTGGCCCCCTGGGTCGGTTCTTCAAGCCTCGTCTGGATGCAAGCGGACGCCCCATCAATGCAGGCCCTATCAGTGCGGAACCAACGGACTCGCTGGATCACGTCGACTCCGGTGCAAGCGTTGGTGATGCGGACCAGCCGTACAACTCGGACAAGCGTCAGGACCGGAGAGAAGCCGGGGTCGGAGCGGCGGGGTTAAAAATGCATTCGCCCCCGGCGGCGGATCGGTCACGGTCGGAACGCTAACGAATTTAAACGTCCGCGTATCGTTTAACGCCCCGCCGTAGGCACCCGCCTCACCCTGAACGTAGGTCCGCCACGCCGTGGCGGAGCATTGCGATAAAGCCGAACGGCTTTGCTGTTCGACCCCGCCACGGCGTGTCGGGGCTACAGAAACGCGGTAGCGCAACAGCGAAGCTGTTCGTCAACGGCAATGCTCCGCCACGCCGTGGCGGGATGCATCTCACGTTTTGCCATGTGTTTTGAAGTTCGAACAGAATGTCGCTCCGATAGCCGCGTAGCAGCGGCACAGATTAGCCAGGGGTAAGTTCGACGAGCGTCAGCGAGATGGACGCAGCCCCTGGAATCCGTCACGTCATCCATTTCCCTCCGCATCGGCCCGGCGGCTTCGCCGCCGGGCCGATGCGGGGGGATGAACGTTGGGTTCACAAAACCAGGGGTTCCACCGAGCCTCGCTGTCGCTCGTTCGGTTCACCGCCTGGCTAGTATCTGCCGCCACTACGTGGCTAAAGCAAACTGCGATATCCACGGCGTGGCGGACCTACGCTAGCGTTCCTTTTGCGACGCCTGCGCGTGTCGTAGCAACGTCTGGCAAAGCAACGAATTTTGGTGGTGGGATGGTCGATAGGTTCAGGACAGTCCCTGACCTTCCCTCCCCACCTCTCCACTCATTCGGGATCGTTCATGCCATTTCTTCGCGGTAGCCTCGGATTTGAAAGATTCAGCGTCGCCGGATTCGACGTTGACGCCTTCGACGATAGCCACATCGAACTGCTGATCAAACACGCCGCCGGTCGTCACGAGAGCGCGGACGCCGAACACGTCCACGTCGGATTTCTGGGCGGCGATCACCTCTTTGACCAACACTTCGACTTGGAAAAGAACCTGATCAACGACGCCGTTCACTGCAGCGTCCGCATCGACACCAATCAAATTCCCGCCGCGATCAAAGCGGCTTGGATGCAGATGGAACTGGCCGGCATCGCCAAGGACAGTCCCACCGGCGTGCCGACGAAGTCGCAACGCAAAGAAGCCAAAGAAGCCGTCGAACAACGCTGCGAAGTCGAAGCGGCAAGCGGCAAGTATCGCAAGATGCAGCAATTCCCAATCTTGTGGGATTACAAGCGAAGCCTGCTTTACTTCGGCGGCAGCGTCGGCACGGCCAGCGCGTTCTGCACCGACTTGATCGAACGTGTCTTCGAGGTTGAGCTGCGGCGGATCGGTGCCGGAACGGTCGCGACTGACTGGGCGGTCGAGGCGGAAAAGTTTGCCGAGCTTGATGAACTGCAACCGATCAATTTTGCGACGTCTAGCGTCTACGGGTCGCACGGTTGGTCGAACGAGCATTCGACCGCGCCGGACTTCTTGGGCAACGAATTTCTGTTTTGGTTGTGGTGGAAACTGGAAAGCGAATCCGACGTCATCACGATGGCCGACGGCACCGACGCGACGGTGATGTTGACCAAGACGCTGGCGCTGGAATGTCCGTGCGGCGAATCGGGCAAGGAATCGATCTCGGCGGAAAGCCCGGTCCAACTACCCGAAGCGCGTCAGGCGATCCGGTCGGGTAAGTTGCCGCGTAAATCCGGCATGACGGTGATCTATGAAGGACGCCAGTACGACCTGACGCTGCAGGCGGAGACGTTCGGCATCAGCGGCGCGAAGATCCACTTGGAAGACGGCGAGGAGTTCGGTGACGACGAGCGAATCGACGCGATCCGGACCATCAGCGACACCGTCGACGCGATGTTCCACGTCTTTTGCGAGCGGCGGACGAGCGGCAAGTGGAAGAAAGACCAAGCAGCGATCACCAAGTGGCTGCACGAAGACGTCGCCCATGGGCAAAGTGCCGCCGCGTAAAGCACAGTAGGACAATTGTCTCAATTGTCCCCAATGGTTCCAGCAAGTCGATTATGATGCTTGGCTTCCCGTCCCAACGCTCGCTCGAAGAAGCCACGCCATGATCTTTCGATTGCTCTTTACGATCGCCACGCTTGCCATGATTTCGGTCACGACTGCGACTCCCGTCCACTCGGCGGACGACCACCAGTACTACGAGATTCGCAGCTACGTGCTGGGCAACAATGGCGATGCCGAAGCGATCAACGGCTACTTAAAAGACGCGTTGATTCCGGCGCTGAAACGACACGGCATCGGTCCGGTCGGTGTGTTCACGAACTCGGCCAGCGATCAGACCGGCAGCGCTCGCATCATCGCCGTCATTCCGTTTGAAAGCGCCGATCAGATCGCGACGACCGAAGCAAAGGTGCAAGCCGATGCGACCTTCCAGGCCGCGGCGAAGACCTATCTCGATCGCGGGCCGAAGGATTCGCCTTACGCGCGGATCAGCAGCGAACTGTTGGTGTCGATGGCTTGCATGCCGGAGATGAAAGTACCGGCGGGGACGCTGGAAAATGACGATCGTGTTTATGAGCTTCGAGTGTATGAGAGCCCTACCGAACGACTCGGACATTTGAAGGTTGAAATGTTCAACGCCGGCGAAGTGCCGATCTTTTTGGACTGCAACATCACTCCGATCTTCATCGGCCAAGCGATCGTCGGCCCGCAAACACCAAGCTTGTCGTACTTGACGGTTTATCCGAGCGAAGCCGAACGACTGAAGTCGTGGGAGCTCTTTCAAAAGCATCCGGATTGGCAAGTCTTGAAGGCCGTCGACAAGTATCAAGGCACGGTCAACCGCATCGATAAGTTCGTGCTGGTGCCGACGCCTTATTCAGGGATGTAGCCCTGACACGCCGTGGCAGGGCCGGACAGCAACGCTGTTCGTGCCTCGGATGCTCCGCCACGGCGTGGCGAACCTACGGTTGCCTTACCGCTTGCCCAGCCGTCATGTTCGGCAATTCGGCGTCATTTCGGATCAGATTTTGGCGTCTGCGCCGCTGTCCCGTCGGGGGCTCCGGCGTTAGGATTTCCGTCATGACACCAATGATGAAACAGTATCACGAGGCGAAGGCGGCCTGCGGCGACGCACTGCTGTTTTTTCGCATGGGCGACTTCTATGAACTGTTCTTGGACGACGCGAAAGTCGCCGCCAAGATCCTGGGCCTGACGCTGACCAGCCGCGACAAGGACAGCGATAACCCGACCGCAATGGCCGGGTTCCCCCATCATCAGCTCGATTCGTACCTGCACAAACTGATCCGCGCCGGATACCGCGCAGCCGTTTGTGAACAGATGGAAGACCCCAAGCAGGCCAAGGGGCTGGTCAAGCGTGAGGTCACCCGAGTCGTCAGTGCGGGCACGTTGACCGACGACGGATTGCTGGACCCACGCGAAGCAAACTTCGTCGCGGCCGTCTGCGTGGTGCGAGACAAGAAGGCGGAAAAGAATGGCGATCCGCCGCAAGTCGGCATCGCGTGGGCGGAACTGTCCAGCGGGCGATTCGAGGCCGGCACGTTCAGTCGTTCCCGCGTCGAAGATGAACTGGCGCGGATCGGACCGGCCGAAGTCTTGTACCGCGAAGACGACGCAAGCTTTTCACCCGACACCACGGCCCCATGGTCTTGGACGTCGCGACCGGCGTGGACTTTCGCCGAAGATGCCTGCCGCGAAACGTTGTGCAAACAATTTTCGGTCAACTCACTAGAAGGATTCGGGTTCGAGAGCGAAGACGGCGCGGCCGTTCGCGCGGCCGGCGCGGTGCTGACCTATCTGCAAGAAACCCAGCGCCGCGATCTCGACCACTTTCGATCGATCACCTCGCACAAGCGAACGGGATTCTTGCAGATCGATGCCGCGACACGACGCAGCCTTGAGATCACTCGCACGATCCGCTCGGGATCACGCGATGGATCACTGCTGGGCGTGATCGATCGGACTTGCACGCCGATGGGATCGCGGTTGCTCGGCGACTGGATCGCGACGCCGCTGATCGATCGCCCTTTGATCGAAGCGCGGCATGATGCGGTTGAAGAGTTGCTGAAAGATTTGAAGCTTCGCGGCGACGTGCGGGATGCCTTGAAAGAGACGTTCGACCTGACTCGCTTGCTGGGCCGGATCGCGACTGGACGAACGGGCCCGCGAGATCTGCAACAGGTCGCGCGGACGCTGGCCAGTTTGCCAAAGTTGAAAGCACGACTGAGCGATCGTTCGGCCGAGCGGTTATCGTTCGTCGAATCACACTTGCACCTGTGCCCCGAACTCCGATCGCAGTTGGACTTGGCGTTGGCGGATGATTGTCCGCTGT
This sequence comes from Pirellulaceae bacterium, assembly GCA_963836865.1. Lineage (GTDB taxonomy): Bacteria > Planctomycetota > Planctomycetia > Pirellulales > Pirellulaceae > Rubripirellula. Next base: position 22,941 of record CAWILC010000012.1, read on the forward strand.
CGGCCGCCGATGGTAATTTCATTCGTGCGGGCTTCAGCGAAGAACTGGACGGACTTCGTGAGCTGGCCAAAGGTGGCAAGCAGTGGATCGCGGCGTATCAAAAACGCCAAATGGACGAGACCGGCATCGCGAACTTAAAGGTCGGTTACAACCGCGTGTTCGGTTACTACCTAGAAGTCACCAACACGCATCGCGATCGCATTCCCGACTGTTTCATTCGGAAGCAAACGCTAAAGAATTGCGAACGGTTCATCACGCCGGAATTGAAAGAGTACGAAGAGAAGGTTCTATCAGCCGACGACAAAGCGTCGTCTTGTGAGCAATTGTTGTTTCAAGAACTACGAGCGCAAACGCATCGGCACCTCGGCATCTTGGGCGAAGTCGCTGGCGCGATCGCGGAATTGGACGTGCTGGCGTCGCTGGCCGAGATCGCGGCGACGCGACACTGGGTTCGTCCGGTGTTGACGGACGATTCGGTATTGAAAATCGACAGCGGTCGCCATCCGGTCTTGGACGTGACATTGCCGCAGGGTGAATTTGTGCCCAACGACTGCATCCAATCGCCCGAGGCCGGCATGATCTTGCTGATCACGGGACCGAACATGGCGGGCAAGAGCACCTACATTCGGCAGATCGCGCTGATCACGTTGCTCGCTCAAGCCGGCGCGTTCGTACCGGCGGACGCGGCCGAGATTGGCATCGCGGACCGCATCTTTGCTCGCGTCGGTGCCAGCGACGAACTTAGCCGCGGCCAGAGTACGTTCATGGTCGAGATGGTCGAGACGGCGCGGATCCTTAATACCGCGACGTCGCGTAGTTTGGTGATTCTGGACGAGATCGGTCGCGGGACTAGCACTTACGATGGTCTTTCGTTGGCGTGGGCCATCACGGAACATTTGCACGAACAGATCGGCTGTCGCACGTTCTTCGCGACGCACTATCACGAACTGACGCAGCTAGAAGAGTCGCTTCCTCGTGTCGCGAACTTGAATGTCGCGGTGAAGGAATGGAACGACGAAGTCATCTTCTTGCACCGCATCGTTCGCGGCGGTGCGGATAAGAGTTACGGCATCCATGTTGCGAGGCTGGCCGGCATTCCGACTAGCGTCAATGAACGCGCCAAAGACGTGCTCGCTCAACTGGAAGCCGATCACCGCGACGCGCTCGACCGGCCGACGATCCAAACGCCGGGTGCAAAGAAAGGCGACTCGTCGGGCAAGTATCAATTGACGCTGTTTGGTTTCGCCGACCATCCGTTGATCGACCAAATGCAAAAGCTGGACGTCAACACAATGACGCCGATTGAGGCGATGCAGTTTTTGCAGACGGCGCAAGCGTCGCTAAAAGAAGTGCCGGCACTGAAATCGTAGCTTCGAAGAGTAGGACAATTGTCCCAATTGTCCCCGAGTTCATCTCCTCGTTCCAAGGCGGAACCTGGGAACAAGTATTGACAAGTTCCGATGGACAATTGGGACAATTGTCCTACTCTGTTTCGTCGTGGAATTTAGAGCACGACTTTGACCTTCAATCCGTCGTAGGCCAAGTCATAACCGTCGGGCAGGGAGCGCGTGGTCGGTTCGTGATCTAGGTCGTGACCGATGTGCGTCAGGAACGTCTGCGTCGCGCCGACTTTCTTTGCTACTTCGATGGCTTGTTCGACGTTGAAGTGAGTCGGATGCGGTTTGTATCGTAGCGCCCCGACCACGAACGTTTTGACGCCACGCAGTCGCTCGATCGACGACGGCGGAATCTCGTTAGTATCGGTGCAGTACGCAAAGTCGCCGATCCGAAATCCCAGCACGTCGAAGTACGGCCCGTGCTTGATCGGGATCGGCGTGATCGATTGGCCCAGGATCTCAAACGGATGCTCGCCGTCGATCGAACGACATTCCAACTGCGGTGTCGCGCCGGGATGCGTCGCCGCTCTTTGCGTAAACGCATAATCGAACGATTTTTTGATTCGCTGTTCGACCTTGGGTTCACAGTACAACGGCACCGGACCACCCAAACGAAACGGAAACAACCGCAAGTCGTCCAGCCCGAACAGATGGTCGGCGTGTTCATGCGTGTAAAGGACCGCGTGGATCAGGCGGATGCGTTCGCGAAGCAGTTGCATCCGCAAGTCCGGCGGCGTGTCGATCAGCAGCATCCCGCCGGGCAAGTCGATCGTGATCGCGCAGCGGGTTCGGTTGTTGTGCGGATCGGTGCTTTGGCAGACGCCGCATTCGCAGCCCAACGCGGGGACGCCGACGCTGGTTCCGGTGCCCAAGAAAGTGACCGTCGCGGTTCGGGCTGGTTCGTTCATGACGCTTCTTGGTGAAAGTTGGCGACGGACAAAGCGTTAAGCCCGGTTCTTGTTGGAAGCGGTCCCCCTTGGACCCGGCACGGTGATTCTGCGATACTGCCGCCCCTTCAACCAGGACCCCAGCGGTTCGCCGACCACCGATCGGCGGCTCCGCTAAATTCGATCCCACCGTGAATTGAAGGCTTTTTCACCCGGTCGAACGGTGCCGAACGGTGAAACAGCCAACCCAAGAACCGAAATTCCCCTCCGAAAATTCAATCACGCAGGAAACCCGTTATGAAAATGATCAAAAACTTTTCGCCGCAGTCGCTCGGCATCAACGGCCGTCAGACCGAGTTGTTGGAACTGGCGTTGACGTACGCGTTCAACGGCATCGACATCGACATGCACGAAATGCTGCGCCGCAGCTTGCGAACCGACGTGGCCGACGCGGCCAAGTATCTGGAAGCCGCTCGCAAGGCGTTCAAGATCCGCATCGGCGGCTTCGATCTGGGCATCAACCTGGACGCCGATGAAGACTCCTTCACCGCCGCGGTGGCTCAACTTCACCCGCTGGCCGAACTGGCAAAAGAGCTTGGCATCAAGCGAGCGTACACGCGATTGCCGGCCGCGACCGACCGCCTGCCGTATCACGAATACTTCGAGGTCCAAAAGACTCGTTTGGGTCAGATCGCGGATCTACTGGCCGTCCGCGAAATTAAACTCGGCATCGGCTTCGCCGCGGGCAAGGAATTGGAAGAGGGCAAGCAGTTCCCCTTCATCCGCAACGTCGAAGGCTTTGTCGCGTTGGTCAAGGCCGTCGGTTCGGACAACGCCGGTTTCTTCATCGACACTTGGGACTGGGTCGTCGGCGATGGCGCGATGGACCAATTCAGTGAACTGGCCGTCGGCGAAATCGTCGGCGTCCGTTTGTGCTCGCTGCGACCGGAAAGCGATCCCACCAAAGCGAAGTCCAACGAACGCGTCGTCCCGACCGAAGAGGGCACGCTAAACCACGTCAAGCTAATCAAGCACTTGGCGGAGATCGGCTTCACCGGTCCGGTCAGCCCCGGCGCGTCGGGCAGCAGCTACAAGGGTCAAACTCGCGAGAGCATCGTCCAACGAGCGCAAGTCGCCTTGGACGCGATCTTCACCGCGGCCGGCCTGACCGTCGCGCCACTGCCGAAGGACCTGATCGAAGACATCCCGTACGAACCGAACCCGATCGGCTAGGAGAAGAGGTTGCAGGCGACAGGTAACAGGTAACAGGTAACACGCGAGCTGATACGTGTTACCTGATACCTGATACGTGTTACCTGTTACCTGTTACCTACTTCAGGACTCGGCGGATTCTTGCGGCGACGCTGGGGTCGGTTTCTTCGATCATCCAGCTTTGCAGGAAGTCGTTGGCTTCGGGATCGTTCATCGTCGCGATCACCGACACGACTCGCAGCCTGACGTCGCGGTGTTCGTCGCGGCTTAGCATCCATAACCACGGACGCGGGTCGATCGACGGCTCGCGAGCAATCAGGTCGACCAGTTCACAGCGAGTCGCCACGTCCGCGCCAGCGATTCGATCGACCAGCGAAAGCTCGCGTTTGCTGTAGCCACGCGACATCAATTCCAACGTCGCCTGTTCTCGCAGCGCCGCGTGACCGCTGGACAGCCAACGCATCACCGACGGGTCGTCGTACGCGCCCATCGGTGATTCGGTCAGCGGCTGGGTCGATTGGACTTGGTGGATTTGAAACGATGTTTCGACGGTGGCCGGTTCGGACATTTCAGGTTCCGAAGCGGCGATCAATTCGGGTTGCGGATTGATCGGGCGCAGCACCACTGTTTCCTCCGGTGCAATTGGCTGTAACTTCGTCGCGGCTGACCTGTAGATCGACGGTGCCGGCTCTTCCGACGGCGGCCACTCGACCCACTGCTGGTTCGCTGCCGCAACGGGCAGCGGACTCGGCGTCACGCGGAGCCGACGCGGATCGCCCGAATCGAGCGGTTGATCGGTCATCACGCTGCCACCGTTGCGGGTCGACAGCGAGAACTGGTCCAGCGTTTGATTGGTGCGAGCGTAAAGGCTTCGCGATGACGAATCCGGTTCGCTGACAAATTCCGTGATCGTCTGTTGCAACAGCGTCACCGCCCATCCCGATCGGTCGTCCGGCATGCGGACGGCGATGTCAGCGATCGCCGCCACCATCTGGTCGTGGCGAAGTCGGCGAGTAGCCGGTGGTAACACGGTCCATTCATTCTGGGCGGCGCGAATTTGATCGTACGCCGTTCGTGCGACATCGACGTCGGAGCACAGCGTCTTTTCGACCAGCGGCCCGATCGCGGCCGGACCGAATTGAGCGATCTGGACGATGCGGTGGCGCTGTTCGGCGGGGCTCTGATTGTCGAAGTCGGCGAGCAAGCGGTGCATTAAATACTGCTTGCTGCCGACGCTGATGCCCAGCACGATCGCAAAGCAAACCAGCACCAGGGCAAAAAACTTCAGCGAACGAATCAGCGCGACCTTTCGAGGCCGGGCCTGCCGAAGCGAGACGGCCGCGAAGGGGTTCGGAAGATCAGAAAAATCATCAGATTGCATGGTGCCTCGCCAAGATTGAATGCCGAAATCGATCATCGCCGGGGGGCGGACTCGGGGGCAAGGTCAGTTCCACGACGGCCGCATCCGGGGTGCATCTCGCAGTTTGCTTTAGCCTTTCTCGTTCCTAGGCTCTGCCTTGGAACGCACTGTCTTCGAGGCTCCGCCTCTTAGGGGGCCGCTCATTAGGCTCCGCCTCTTAGGGTTAACGGGAGGCGGAGCCTCCAAAGCATCCCGTTCCCAGGCGGAGCCTGGGAACGAGTCCTTGAGCCTGGAAACGAGTCCTTGAGCCTGGGAACAAGTCCTGCTTTTCTCGTAGACTTGCGACTCCGCCCGCAAGATTTCCTGCGGGCGGAGCCGTAGGTCTACGACACGCCCACGATGAGGCTTAAACCTTTATCGCCGCACCATCGCGCGGGCCAGCTCTTGATCGTACTTGGTGACCTGCTGGGTCCATTGATCACGCAGTCGTTCGGGGACGTCGACGCCGGCGATCACGTCGCCCAAGATCGCGGCCAGCGGAGCAGCGGTGACGACGGTCAGTTCGTTTTCGACCCAGGCCACCACGCCGCGAGGATCCAGGATCACGGCCGCGCCGGGTTCGATTTCCAGCGACGTGGCTACGCTTCCATCGAAGTCCACGAACACGGGCAGGCGAACTTCGCTGGCGTTCATCTTGACCGCGTCGCGATCCGCCAAGATCACGACGCGGACGGTTTGCTCGATCACCGGCGGCATCTGATCCGACATCGCGTGCGCGGCGGCGACGGCGGCCAAGGTTGCCGCATCGGACGAAACGCGAACGATGATCGTGATCGGTCGATCAATGCCGGCTTGCGAGAGCGTCAGCTGGCCCGTTGCATCGACCACGCGAAACGGTTTCGGCATCGCACCCAAAATTCTCGCCGGACGTTTCGGCGGAATTGCCACCATCCGGCGAACGTACTTCGGCGATCGCGGCAAACGGTCGACGGTTGGGGCCGAGGTCGGCGGAGCAAAGGTGGCGTCCACGAAATCGATGCTGATCGCGATCGGCTGCGGCGGCGAAGACGGACGGATCGGTGCGACAATCATCGGCAGTGTGACTTGGCGAATGATGCCGGCCGCCACGTCGATCAAGAACTCGTAATGCGGGGCATTGGTTTGATCGCGATGGGTCTGGTTTTGATTGGCATCGACGGTGACCGATCGGCATTGTCGGCCTTGCAGCGTCCGTGTTGAACCGAAACCGAATGTGTGATCGCCCGCGAACAGCGGCTTCATCGGTTCGTCCGCGAACAACCATTCCAGTTGCGGCGGCGGACCGGCAAGTCCGGCCGCGATTCGCGTCGACACGATCGAATCGGCCAATAACGCCGCCGAAGTCGGCCGGCCCGGAATGGGCGGCGACTTCAACACTTGCGAATCGAAGTATTCGGTGACGGGGTCGGCGATCCAAGCGGTCAAGCTTTCCGGATCGCTGGTCAAGCGAACGTCATACGTTTCGATGTAAAGCTCGTTGCGATCGAGCCAGACGTTCATCGGTGCTTGCCGATTCTGCATCGCGTCACCGACTTCGTAAGTCAACGTCGCTCGCCCGTCGTCGCGATATGACGTCGCACGTTGGTAACCCGCAAGCGTCGCCGCCAACAATTGTTCCGGGGAACCTTCGCGATAAGCGATGGAAGTTACCGGCGGCGATTCGATCGAGACTCGATCTTGGCCATCAAACCCACCTGCGTCATCGAGCCCACCTGCGTCATCGAGCGCGGCAGGCCGCGGCGGATCGCAGCCCAGCACCACGGGCACGCCGGCGACCAGTCCGGAAATCATTCGGCGGCGGTTGATGCGGATCGAAACCATAACGAATCTAGGAAAGGGGGGGACGAGAATCCTCGGGATGGCCTTCGCTTCTAAAATCTTTCCGACCGTACTAAAACATCGGGTCCGCATTCAATCACAATCCAGATGGGTTTCATGGCATTTCAGTTTCCCGAGTCCGTCGGCCGACAGGTCGGCGATCGCGTTTGGTATTACGACGACGTGGCCGATCGGCGGCTTTCCGACGTCGCCGCCGCGACGATGGCGGCGCTGCAGCGACCAGACGACTTTCCGCCGCTGGCCCGCGCGATCGTGCCGGGTGACCGAGTGGTGTTGGCGGTCGATCCGAACGTGCCCGCGATCGTCGATGTGATTTGTGGCGTGGTGGCGGCGATTGGGCAGACCGACGCGGCGGGCATCGACGTGGTGTTGTGGGACGAAGCCAGCGACGCGACCGTCGAAGCGATCCGCGCGGAAGTCGCGCCCCAATCGCGAGTCGTCCGTCACGCCAGCGCCGATCGACGTCAATTGAGCTACCTGGCCGCGGACGAAAACGCCGATCCGATTTACTTGAACCGCCTGCTGGTGGACGCTGATTTTGTCTTGCCGATCATGGCGGCGCGGTTCACGGATCTGCGCCGGCCGGCCGATCGCACGGGCGTTTATCCATGGCTTGCCGATTCGGCGGCGCGGCGCGGCACCGTGACGGACCGTTTGATGAAGCGGAACTGCGTGCGAAGATGGCGACGGAGACGACTTGGTTGTTGGGCGTGCAGATGATGATCTGGGTTTCGCCATCGATCGACGGCGGGGCCAGCGAAGTGTCGGCCGGAACGATCGAAGCGATGGAGAAACGTTGGACGCGTGAAACGGAATCCGACGACGGAAATGAATCTTTTCCGCCGCCGGCTTCGCTGGTGATCGCATCGCTGGACGGCAACGAGCAGCAGCAAACGTGGGCCAACGCGGCGCGGGCGGCGGTCGCGGCGACTCGGCGTGCGACGCCCGGCGCGACGATCGTGCTATGGACCGACATCGATCAACCGCCGCTGGAAACGTCGCGAGCCGGCGGCGATGACGATCCGTACGGCGCGGACTTTGACGACGAAGACGACGATGTGATCCCGGACGCGGCGGCGACCTCGGCAGACACCGATTTCCCGAACTGGGATCCCGCGCCGGGCATTTGGCAGGCCCTGGCCGGGGTGGCCGAGGAGTACCACGTGATGGTTCACGCTCGACTTGATGATGCGGTGATCGAGCAAACCGGCTTGGGCGCGATCAGCGACGCGGCCGGGCTAGTCCGACTTTGCGAGTCGTTCGAGAGCGTCGGGGTAATTCGCGCGGCGCAGTTTGCTTGAGCGACTGTCGTAGGTCTGCGGCTCCGCCCGCAGACTGCATGATCATCCTGCGAACGGAGCCGCAGGTCTACGAAGCCACGGCACGAGCGATGCCATGGGCGTTAAAACGTTCCGCTCGTAACGATCAGGGGAGGCATCGACGTGCGAATTTTAATTCAAAGGATCGTTTTCGCTCAATAACACGTTGAGCCGAACCGGCCGACGGATACGATCGATCTTGTCACCCAAACGATTCGGTCACCCGCGACGGACGCGACGTGATCTTGGCGACAAACCAGATCCCTCCTTTGCCGAAGAGGCGAATACGAAATGGATATGAGCGAGACGAGCCGACCGTTGGTCGATGAAGTCGACTTGATGTTGGCCAATGCCCGCTTGCGAGACGAATTGGAACCGTATCGCGACGAATCAATCGACCCGTCCAACCACCGCATGCCGCTGCGGACGGAAAACGAATACTTGACCTCGATGCTGGCCTGGGAACGAGCTCCGGCCCTGCCGATCGCCAGTTGGTTCACGCCGGTGTTGGAGCTTCCGCCGCCGGAGGCCCTTGATGATCGGTCGCTGACCGAAGTCTTGGTCGGCACGATCTTGCGGCTCCATTCGCAGCGAGTCGTTCTGCGTCAAACCGATCACCTGACCGATCGCGAGCTTTACAAGATCATCTACCGCGACATCCTTCCGTGTTGCGAAAAGAAGGTCGAGCTGCCGGGTAAGTTTTTGGAATGGCGCTGCGTCGAAGACAACGACACTTGGCTTCGGTATTACGCCAATGCCGTCGAACGTCGTCGCTTTCAAGAAGAATACGACGTCGATCTGCCGCCCAGTGAAACGCCGATGTACCGACGCGACCTGCCGTAAAGCATTTGATCACAGTAGGACAATTGTCCCCCGCGGTCTCAACGGGCCTTATCGCGGGACAATTGAGACAATTGTCCTACAATCGTTGCCCCTTGCGATAACGCCACATGCAACCGACGGCGGCGACGGCATCGCGCCATCCGATCTTCTTGCCTTCGTCATAACCACGGCTTTGATACCCGGTCGGCACTTCTAGCATGCGAGCGTTTTCGGTGGTGACCTTCGCGGCCATTTTCGCCGTGACTTCTGGCTCGAAGCCGAACCGGCATTCTTTCAGTGCGATCGAGCGAATCAGGTCGCCGTCGAATGCTTTGTGACACGTTTCCATGTCGGTCAGCCGCAAGCCGGTGACCATGTTCGATAGCGTCGTCAGCATCCAATTGCCGGCGCGATGCACCAAAGACAGATCTTGCGATTGGTCCAAGTATCGCGATCCATAAACGATGTCGGCGTCGTTGTCCAAGATTGGCCAAATGACTCTCAGCAGATCCGCCGGATCGTATTCTAAGTCGGCGTCCTGGATCGCGACGACGCGGCCGACGCTGTGCCGGATTGCCAAGCGGACGGCCGAGCCCTTGCCGTGGTTGACGCGTCGGCGAATGACCGTGCGTCCGCGACGCGGTGCCAGCGACGAAAGGTACTCGGCCGTTCCGTCGGTGCTGCCATCGTCGACCAGAATGATTTCGGTCGTCGTTGGCATGACTTGTTCGATGCGAGCGATCACCTTCGAGATCGTTTCGACTTCGTTGTAAACCGGAACGATGACCGTGATGTCGAAGTGGTCGACTTCAGCGGTGCCCGCGGCGATCGAATTGGCTTCGGCAATTAAACCGAGTGCGTCGTCGATGCGTTCGATGGCGGCATCGTGCGACGAAACGGTCTGCAGGCTGTCGAGTTGGCATTGATCGCCGAACACGTCGTCGGCAATGTTGGAATCCGGTTGCGTCGTGGTCGTCGTCATCGCTGGCCCGCAGTTCAAATGGTCTGATTGCGGTGCCGCGATGGATGCGAGCGACCGCTACTGCTTCAACGGTGTCACACAAACCGTGACGTGGCGACGACCGAGTGACTCAGACGGTCGTTTCCGTCGCTTCGAATGAGCAAAATACTGGAGTGGTGCCGATTGTGCCGCCTGTGCGGGCTGAGCGTGGTGATTCGCCACCGTTCGTCCGCCTGCTGGCACGCGAGCCATAATCGGTCGACAATGTTGACTTCCCTCGCGTGTTCCTCTGACGAGTCATTCATGGATTTTCTGCTTTACCTCGCGCTGATTCCCGCCCTCGGATTGGCGGCACAGTGGCTGGCGTGGAAAACGAACCTGCCGGGAATTTTGCTGCTTCTATCGTTCGGCGTCGTGCTGGGCCAGTTCGTTCGGCCGGACACTTTTCTGACGGAACTGACACACGGCGATCTGCTGGCCGGCCCGGAACTCCTTTTCCCTCTGGTTTCGTTGTCCGTCGCCATCATCATGTTCGAGGGCGGGTTGTCGCTAAAGCTGGGCGAGCTTCGTGATGCCGGCGAGGCGACGCTTCGGCTGTGTACAATCGGCGCGTTCATTACCCTTTGCGGGGCGGGCACGGCGGCGCACTTCTGCTTGGAATTTTCCTGGCGAACCAGCATTCTCCTGGGCGCCATTTTGACGGTGACCGGGCCGACCGTGATCGGACCGCTGCTGCGCCAGGTCCGACCGAGCCGACGCGTCGCCGCGACGCTGAAGTGGGAAGGCATCCTTATCGACCCGATCGGCGCGGTGTTGGCCGTGCTGGTGTTCGAGCATTTGATCGGCAACGCGTTCGAGAATGCGTTCTTGCCGGCCGCCTTGATGCTGTTGAAGACGGCGCTGCTGGGAACGGTGCTGGGTGTCGCGGGCGGTTATGGACTGACGATGGCGTTTCGCCGGTTTTGGATGCCCGATCACTTGCACGGGGTTTGCACGCTGGCGGTCGGCTTATTGTTGTTTGCGATCAGCAACACGTTCGCGCACGAGTCGGGGCTGATCACGGTGACGGTGTTGGGGCTATGGCTGACCAACCAACATCACTTCGACATTGAACACATCGTTGAATTTAAAGAGAATCTTCGGACACTACTGATCGGTTGTTTGTTCATTGTCCTCGGATCACGAGTCGATCTGGCGGATGTCGCGGCGGTGGGTTGGCCAGGGCTGGTGTTCTTGGTGATCCTGATTGTGTTGGTGCGTCCGATATCGGTATTCGTTTCGCTATTGGGGACGCAGCTGAATTGGCGTGAAAAAACGTTCATCGCAGGCATGGCACCGCGAGGCATCGTCGCCGCCGCGGTCAGCAGCGTGTTCGCGTTGGAACTCGAACGTAGCGCCGGCGCGGTTGCGATTCCAGGTGCCGATCAGCTCGCGACGGTCACGTTCCTGGTGATCGTCGGAACGGTCGCTGTTTACGGCATGGCGGCTTCGCCACTGGCGAAGTTCTTGGAACTGGCCGACCAAAAGACCAATGGCCTGTTGATCGTCGGCGCGGAAGCTTGGGTGCGAGACTTCGCGTTGGAGCTGAAGCGTTGCAACTTGCCCGTGGTGCTGGTCGATACGAACTTCAACAAGGTCTCCAAGGCAAAGATCGCGGGCTTGGATGGGGTTTGCGCGAACATCTTGAACGAGGCCGCGCGAGGCGAATTGCCACTGATGGGGATCGGCAAGATGGTCGCGATGACGCCCAACGACGAAGTCAACTCCATGGCGATTCGCGAATGCCGAAGCTTGTTTGGTCGCGCCGGCGCGTATCAGTTGACGTTCAAATCGGCCAATTCGCACATCCGCCGCGGCATGACGAAGCACTTGATGGGGCGCGAACTTTTCGGCGAAGGATTGACGTTCACGAAATTGCGTGACATGCACGCACTGGGCGCGACGTTCAAATCGACCACATTGACCGAGGAATTTAGTTACGCGGACTTCCAAGACAAGTATCAAGAAGGTTCGACGCTGATTGGGGTCATCCGAGAAGATAAAACGTTCGATCTTAATACGGTGAACGAACCGCTAAAGCCTGTCGCCGGTCAGACCATCATCGCGATGGTGACGTCGATGGCGGTTCCGACGGATCACAAGGCCACGCCGACGCCCGCGTGAAACGGATGATGACGTGAAACCGGTCGTGCCCGAACTGGCCTTGGTTGCATCGCAAAGACTTTGCTACCACCCATGGCGGTCGCGCCGCGTGCCGGTGCGATGTCGTTCGTTTGCGTTAAAAATCTGGAAAGCTCGCATGTCGATGTCCGCCACCACCGAATGCACGTCGCTGCGTCAACGAGTCTTCGTCGGCGTCATGGCGATGTTGCTTTCGTCGTTTGCCGTGGGTTGCCAGGACGGTCCGCTGTACGCGATCAAAGCCGCCAATCCTTACTTCGCGATGAACCAGTGGAAGAAGGATGAGGCGATCGGCATCACCGATCACCAGCGCCGCCAACAACTGACCGACTTGGCCGAATCGATTGGCACGATGTCGTCCGACCGCCAAGCGTTCTGGTCCGGTCACTTGGAAAAGATGATCGAAAACGACGACAGTGCAGAGATGCGGCGACTGGCCATGCGGGCGGCCGGCGGGCTTCGCGATCCGTCGGCGATCGCGTTGATCAAGAAAGGCTTGGACGACGAAAGCATGAAAGTCCGCATGGAAGCGTGCGAGGCGCTCGGCCGACAAACCGGCGACGATGCCGTGCGGATGTTAGCGACGACATTGGGCAGCGAAACCAATCAAGACGTACGCCACGCGGCGATGATGGCGCTATCGAATCACAAAACGCCCGTCGCGGTCGATTCGCTGCGAGTGGCATTGAACGATCGCAATCCCGCGACGCGATCGCTGGCCATGGAATCGCTTCGCGGGTCGACCGGCAAGAACTACGGCAGCGATCCTCAGGTTTGGATCGCGGCGCTCGACGGCAAGACTGTCAGCGAACCTGAGACTCGAATCGCCGACCGGATTCGCGATCTGTTCTAGGAAGCTGCCCGCTCGGTTCCACTTCAACATCACTCGAACGACTCGGCCATGAACACGACTGCTCGCCGATTTTGTCGACCCGCCGCCTTCTTCGGCATGGCCATTCTTGCCGCCTCGGCATCCGCGGTCGAATCACCGTATACCAATCGAATTTGGGTCGACGCGGCGGGCCAGTTTTCCGTTCGCGCTTCGCTGGTTCATTGGGACGACACGTCGATCCGATTGCTGCGAACCGACGGCGGCGAGGTCACGCTGCCGATCTCGATGCTAAGTGAGCAGGATAAGGCGTATCTGGCCGACAAGAAAACGAATGTTCAAAGGGAAAACTTTCTTCGTGGCAAGCCCCCCGAGCCCGCGGACGTAAGTCCGCAGGCGGTTCTGCAGTTACCGCGTGCCAGCATGACCGCCGCCTCCGGTGCAATGCTTGGTAACCAAGGCGACCGAATCGAGTTGACCACCGATTCGCTGCCCGAGACGCTGCCGGCGGACCGCTCGCCTTGGACCGTCACCATGGAACCGATGCGAGTTTTGCTGCCAAAGATCGACTTCAACATGGACGTGTCCGCGCCGGTCGCGATCTCTGTCGATGGAAGCCCGCCTGTTGGAAGCCCGCCTGATGGAAGCCCGCCTGATGGATCCGCCGCGTCGCAGTCGATGGCGTTGATCGCATCGATCAGTGGCAACATTCGCCTGCCGGGCGAAGGCACGCGGCAGGAACTGGTTCGGTTCAATCCGATCGATCAGACCGCCACCGTCGCGATGAAGCACTACGAAAAAATTCAGTTGCTGGACCATCACCTGGGCAGCCATCAATCGCTGGCTCTGATCGGACAAAACTCGCTCGGCCGCGGCGGTGACTTGGTCGTCGTCAACGGTTGGGCCGATGGCGTGATGGGGTTTGCGAATCGTCGAAAGCTGTTTGGCAAAACCGGTCCCGGTGAATTACCAGAACTTCACTGGGCAAAATGGGTGGACGATCAACACTTCGCCGCGATGGTCGATCGAACCGTCGGCGTATGGAACCTTGTTTCCGGCGAACAACTTTTTCGCATCGAAGGCTTGGACCCCCGATGCCAACCGCACCTGTCCGGCGGTGGGCGATACCTTGCCATCCCGCGAGTCGGCAGCGTGGATCTGATCATGACGGCGACGGGACAATCACTCGGACGAATCAAAGTCGAAGGCGAAGTGCCCGGCGTCCAATTTTCGCCACTCGGCGATCAACTCGCGATCACAACCATGCGTCGGCTTCGCGTGTGGAATCTGACCGCGGCAGCGTTGCAGGCCGATGTGCGAAGCCGCAATAGTCTGGGCAAGGGCCATCCGCTGTGGATCGATCACGATTTGATCCTTACTGAATCGGGCACGTTGGTCAGCCTGTTTCGCGGCGTTCCGATTTGGCGTTATGAAATCGCCGGCACCGAACGAAGCAGCATCGGCGGACGGATCGCGGTGCTTCGCAAAGAACCGCTGTCCGAATTGTCGCTGCTTGAATTGCCGCACGCGGGGGCCGCCGAAATGCTTCGCCGGATCGATGCCAGTCCCATCGGCATCGACCCGGATCGCTGGGACATTCCCGGACGCAGCGGTTGGCAAGACGGCCAATGGGTCGATCGCGATGTCAAGATCGGAAGCGTTACGTCGAACCGGCGTTGATCGCTGGGCCGGACTCGGTTGCCGAATCGCCATTGAATTCCTGGTTGCGATACCGCGTCCATGATCGACGCAAAAGCGACGTGATCGGTTGTTCGATTCGGTTGGTGATGATGACGGCCAGCGAGAACGAAAAGGCGATCGCGATCCCCAAGCATGCGATCGACGGCACGCCGCCTTCTTCCAATCGTCGCATGATCGCGCAGCCCAAGTTGTTATGACAAAGGTAAAGCGCGTACGAAATCGTGCTGATGTAAACCAATGGCGCGTATCGAAGCGGAGGGACTTTGCCGTACGCGCACGCCGTCACCAGTCCGATGATCATTACGGTTGCGACGGGGTTGTGCTTGCCATGATCGATGCTGTGAAAGACGACGGCGGCGACGACGATGCCGGCGATGTTTTGCCACCTCGCACCGACGCCCGTTTTGATCATGTAAAGCAAGAATCCGATCGCGAAGCACGGCACCAGGTCCAGCAACATCAATCGGCGAAACGAGGTCGCCAGCGCGAACCATCCGGTTCCGCCATGCGTGGCTTGCATCGCATCGAGCGCGGGACACACGGTCGCCGACAGAGCCAACAAGGTTCCCCATCCGATGAAGTAATGCCGCAGTGCCCCGATCCGGTACATCACGACCAGCGTGACGTAGAACATCATCTCGACTTGCAGCGTCCACATCACCGGGTCGACGCAGTCGTAGCCGATCACGCGAGGCAGCAGGGTCAAGTTGGCGGCCAATTGCGCCGCCGAGACACTCTGGTTCATCGGTGCCAGTTGCAGGATCCAAAGGTTCGCCAGGATCGCGAGCAAGAACACTGGAATGATACGAATTAAACGCGCCGCGACGAAGTCAACCGGCTTGCCACGACGCAGCAGCGACATGCTGTTGACGAACCCGCTAAGGATAAAGAACATCTCGACGCCGTACGCGCCGAACGGCCATTCGAAACCTAGCGGCGTCGCAAACCCAAACTTCACCGCGTAAACGTGGGTGTAGTGAAACAGCACCAAGTTGATCGCGGCCAGTGCCCGCAGCGCATCAAGTTCTAAGATGCGTCGGTGCGGCGACAGAACACTGCTTGTGCTCGTGCCGGCATCGTGATCGATCGTGGGCGCTGAAATGGAGATGGCAAACTCGGAGGTCAAGGCTTGGTTTTGGAACGGTGCGTCAGCCTCGGTCGGCTCGCGGCAGGTCCGTCGAAATCTAGGTCGACTTACCACCCCGAAAGGGGATGGATCCGCGATTGATGATCCACCCCGTCACACGAAGGTCCGGTGGTGACGATTCTCGCAAAGTTACCGACGCCCGACCGCTGAGGGCGGCCCCCTTTCGTTGTGCCGGATCGTGAACGAAACTACGCCCCCAGGACGTCGATTGTGACGTGCGTGGCTCGACCATTTCGCCTTTTTTGCAGTTCACCGCCGTGAAATATGTCATCGTGATCCCTGACGGATGTGCCGACGAACCGATCGAATCGCTCGGCGGCAAAACGCCGCTGCAGGCGGCGACGCTTCCGGCGATGGACGACTTGGCGGCGGTGGGAAGCGTCGCGCTTTCCAACAACACGCCCTCGCATTTTCCGGCCGGCAGCGAAGTCGCGAACCTGTGCTTGCTCGGTTACGACCCAAACATTTTCTTCACCGGCCGGGCACCGTTGGAAGCGGCCGCCCAAGGCATCCAGCTCGGTCCCGACGACTGGGCCGTTCGGTGCAATCTGGTCACGATCGAAGACCAGACGATGATCGACTTCACGGCCGATCACATCTCGACGGAGGAATCGACGGCGCTGTTGAAGTCCGCGCAAGAAACGTTGTTGGCCGATTACGCCGGACCGGGCAAGTTCGAGTTCGTGCCGGGGGTCAGCTATCGCAATCTGTTGATCTATCGGGGGCAACCGGGCACGCCGCCGCCGTTCTCAAAAGAGACCCGCAGCACCGCGCCGCACGACTTGACTGACTTGTCCGTCGCCGACGATTTTCCTCGCGGCCCCGGCAGCGACATGCTGGTCAAGTTGATGAACGCATCGGCGGAATTGTTCGCCTCGCATCCGGTCAACACCGCTCGCATCGCAAACGGAAAACGCCCGGCCACGAACGTCTGGTTGTGGGGCTTGGGCGGAGCACCGAACCTGCCGTCGTTTCAGGAACGTTATGGCTTGAAGGGAACGATGATCACGGCGGTCGACTTGTTGCGTGGGATC
The DNA here is from genome assembly GCA_963836865.1 of Pirellulaceae bacterium. Lineage (GTDB taxonomy): Bacteria > Planctomycetota > Planctomycetia > Pirellulales > Pirellulaceae > Rubripirellula. Next base: position 39,669 of record CAWILC010000012.1, read on the forward strand.
GCGGCGCTGGCCGGTTGGCCGCGGATCGAAGTCCAAGGCGCGACCGGATACTTGGACACCGACTACGCCGCCAAAGGTCGCGCGGCGGTCGAGGCGCTGAAGACTTATGACGTCGTCTGCGTTCACATCGAAGCCCCCGACGAAGCTTCGCACGAGGGCCGGCCGGATGCAAAGATCGAAGCGCTCCAGCAGATCGACGCTCATATCGTCGCTCCGATCGTCGCGGCGCTGCGGGCGGAAGGCGACCACCGAATTTTAGTATTGCCCGATCACCCGACTTATTGCAGCACCAAGAAACATACTCACGGGATGGTACCACTGGTGATCGCCGGCACCGGGGTCGATGCCGACGACCAAAAAACGTACGACGAAATTACCGCGGCCGCCTCCGGCCGCCGGTTCGACAAAGGCTGGGACCTGATGGACGCCTTCATCAAAGGCTAGATCCACCGCCGCGCCCAATTCTTAGAACCTAACACTTAAAACCTAATCTCTATTCATCCATGTCTTTGATCGTTCAAAAGTTTGGCGGCACCAGCGTTGCCGATGTTGAAAAGATTCGCGCGGCCGCTCGCAAAGCGATCCGCGCCCAGCGACAAGGCCACCGCGTCGTCATGGTGGTCAGCGCGATGGGCAAGAACACCGACACGCTGTTGGACTTGGCCGGCCAGATCGGCGAAAACCCGCCGGCCCGCGAGATGGACATGCTGCTTAGCACCGGCGAACAGGTCAGCGTCGCGCTGGTCGCGATGGCGATCCACGATCTTGGCGCGAAAGCGATCAGCTTGACCGGCGGGCAGATCGGCATGAAGACCGACAACAGCTTTTCAAAAGCCCGCATCCAATCGATCTCGACCGAAAGGATCGAACGTCTGCTGGACGAAGGAAACATTGTCGTCGCGGCGGGTTTTCAAGGCATCGATGATGATTTGAACATTACCACGCTGGGCCGCGGCGGCAGCGACACGACCGCGGTGGCGCTGGCGGCGGTCTTGGGCGCAGACGCTTGCGAGATCTACACCGACGTCGACGGCGTTTACACGACGGACCCTCGGAAATTGCCCGAGGCCCGCCGTGTCGACGTGATCAGCTATGACGAAATGTTGGAACTGGCCAGCCTGGGTGCCGGGGTCATGCACAACCGTTCGATCGAGTTTGCGAAAAAGTTTGGTGTTCCGATTCACGTCCGCAGCAGTTTCTCGGACACCGAAGGAACAATGATTGTCGCCGAAAGCGAATCGACGACCCAGCCGGTCAGCGGAGCGGCGATGACGGCCGAGGAAGCTCGCGTGACGGTGCTGGGCGTGCCCGATGTTCCCGGCAAGAGCCTGCAAATTTTCTCCGCGATCGCGGCCCGAAAAATTGCCGTGGACATGGTCGTTCAAAACGTCGGCAAGAAGGGCCGCGCGGACATCTCCTTCACCGTGCCGCTTGGCGAATTGAAGGCGACGCTGTCGGCGATCGATTCGGTACTGAAAATCGTCGGTGCTGAAGGCGTCACGCATGACAACGAGGTCAGTAAGGTTTCCGTCGTGGGCTTGAACATGGCGACGCAAACGAACGTCGCCTCGAAAATGTTTCGCGCACTCGCCGATGCCGGCGTGAATATTCAAATGATCACGACCAGCGAAATTAAAATTTCAACGCTGGTCCCCAAGCATCAAGCCGCCGACGCGCTTCGCGCCGTTCACGCGGCGTTCGATCTTCATACCCGCCCGGCCGACGCCAAGTCGTGGAACGAAATCAAAGCGGACCGGGGCAAGGCGGACGTGGACACGTTGGTCAATCGATTGCGAGCCGACGCACTCGAGGCGCTGACGTTGACCGGCATTTCGCTGACCAAGGATCAGGCTCGCGTGACCATGCACGGTGTCCCCGATCAACCGGGCATCGCCGCGGACATGTTTGAGATGATCGGCCAGGCGGGCATCTTCGTCGACATGATCGTCCAGGGTTACGACGGCGAAGACGGATCGACCAGCGTCAGTTTGACGGTCGAAAAGACGGCCATGGCCAAGACGATCGAGGTCGCAAAAGCGATCCAATCCAAGCACGGCATGCGAGACGTCCAAGGGGCCGACAACATCGCCAAGATCACGGTCAGCGGTATCGGTCTGAGAAGTCACACGCACGTCGCAACGTTGTTGTTCGATCGCTTGGCGGCGGACGAAATCAACGTCGAAATGATCAACACCAGCGAACTGCAGGTCAACGCGGTCATCGACGCAACGAAGTCGGTCGCTGCGACCGAAGGACTCAAAAAAGCGTTCGCCGAATCGCTGCTTTAAAGACAGATCAGGTCCATCGTCTCGGTTGTCCGCGGCAATGCGCTACAGGGGACCACTCAGGTGTTCGCTGATTTGCGGACCTATTGGAGTCCGGACGCGGCGCGTTCACGTCGACTTATGAGGTCATGAATCACTGGGGTGCTAACCACTGCGTGATGACTGCCGGGCATGTCGGCCATCTTTTCATCACGTTGGCATCGATCCTGCGGATTCCCGTTTACATGCACAACGTCGCTGACTCGCGAGTCTTCCGCCCGAGCGCGTGGAATGCGTTCGGAACGGACAACCTGGAGGGTGCGGACTTCCGAGCGTGCCAAAATTTCGGACCGTTGCATGGACGACGTTAAGCCGAATCACCGACTAGAAATCCACTCTCTGCCGCTCGCCAGAGGATGAGTAAAAAAGGAGTAAACACGCGGGGAATGCTCGAGTCCTGAGTCACTGCCCACCCGTCGTTTGGCGTCCTTCTGCGAGGCGGGCGACGACACATTTTCTTCGATCGGCGGGTGCGGTCGGCCTTTTGACGCGGAAGTCGGCACCGATACGACTCGCTTTGAGCAATTTTCGCGGCTATAATGACGACCATCGGCCACTTGCCGATCCCGCCTAGTGGTCTGTCCGCATCGAGTTTCCAGGTATCGAAACTCGACCTGGACGGACCACAAGTTTCCCGCCTTCGCCTGCTCGTTTGCCACCTTTGCGAGCGGCGCTCTTTCCCTAGACAGTACTGCGATATGTTTTCATCCGCACTGCTTCGTCGAATCGCCTGCTTTCGATTCCATTTCGTTTTGATCGCGATCGTCTTGGTACTGCCACGGGCGGCGAAGGCCGATGCGAACGATGTGGCGAGTTCGATGGCGACTGACTTTTTGCGATCCAATTGCATCGATTGCCACGATGGCCCGTCCGGCGAGGGCGGCTTCGATGTCGCGTCGCTTTCTTCTGACCTGAACGACTCGCAAACGTTTGAACGTTGGGTCCGCGTGTTCGATCGCGTTCATGATGGCGAGATGCCGCCCGAAGAAGCCGGCGAGCTGGATTCGGATGATGTTGCTGCGTTCGTGTTGGGAACTTCGGATTGGTTGAAGACGAATCAGCAAAACCAGTATGACGCGCGGGGACGCGTTCAGGGCCGCCGGCTGACCAACCTGCAACTCGAACGCACCCTGCATGACCTGTTGGGCATCGATGTTCCGCTAGCCAAGTTGATGACCGAAGAGCCTCGCGTGGAAGGCTTTGTCGGGATCGCCGATCATCAGGCGATGTCGCACTTTCAACTTCAATCGCACCTCACGGTAGTCGATGCGGCGCTGGACGCGGCGATGCGGCGGGTTGCGATGCCGAATCAGCCTTGGACAAGATCGTACGCCGCGGTCGACATTGCCCGGGCAAACGCGAATCGACGTTGCCGCGACCCCGAAATGCTGGACGGCGTCGCGGTGACTTGGTCATCGAAGCTAATTTTCTACGGACGCATCACGTCCACCACGATGAAGGAAGACGGCTGGTATCGATTTCGATTCAAGGCATCGGCCGTCAACAAGCCCGATGACCATGGCGTTTGGTGTACCGTGCGAAGCGGTTTTTGCAGTTCCGGTGCGCCGCTGCTGTCGTGGATCGGATCGTTCGAGGCGGGTGACCAACCGACCGAACATGTCCTGGATGCTTGGATCCCGAAAGGCAACATGATCGAAATTCGTCCGGGTGACGGAACGATTAAACTTGCGAAGTTTGCGGGCGGACAAGTCGGTGCTGGCGAAGGAACGCCTCAAAAAGTTCCGGGCGTCGCATTGCACGAAATGTCGATCGAGCGGATTCATCCAGGCGGTGATTTGGCGACCGCTCGCAAACGAGTCTTTGGTGAACTGAACGTTTCCGTCGAACCAAAGTCGGGCAAGTTCAAGCTGGATAGCGACGACACCATCGAAGATTTGTCCAAGCAGGTGCGCCGATTCGCGAAGCGAGCTTTTCGTAGCCCGGTCAGTGCAACCGAGCTGGAGCCGTACCTGGGCTGGATGCGTCAGGCGATTGCCGAAGGCGACGACCCGATCACGGCGCTGCGGGCGGCCTATCGCGCGATCTTATGTTCGCCACGATTCTTGTACTTGGTGGAACCCGTTGGGCCGCTGGACAACCACGCGATCGCCAGCCGCTTGTCCTACATGTTAACCGGCAGCATGCCGGATTGGCGGCTGACAAAGCTTGCCCATGAACAAAAGCTGCGCGACCCGATCGTTTTGGAACAAGAAGTCGATCGCTTGTTGGCGGGTCAGCGAAGTCATCAGTTCGTTCGTGACTTTTCCGATCAGTGGTTGGACATGTCGAAGATCGAATTTACCGAACCCGATGGCAGACTGTACGGGGACTTCGACATCGTGGTTCAGCACGCGATGCTGCACGAGACGCATCACTACCTGCATCACTTGATTCAAAACGATCGGCCAGCCGACGAACTGATCCAGTCGGACTACACGTTTGTGAACAGCCGGCTGGCCCGCTACTACGGCTTGGACGCAAACGTCGGCGATGAAACGCAACGGGTCGACTTGCCGAGCGATTCACCTCGTGGAGGCCTGCTGGCACAGGGCTCCATTTTGAAAGTCACTGCCGACGGCACCAACACGTCGCCGGTCCTTCGGGGCGTTTGGGTGTCCGAACGAATTTTGGGAACCGAGATTCCGCCGCCGCCGCAGAACGTGCCCGCTGTTGAACCGGACATTCGCGGTGCAAAAACGATTCGTGAACAACTGCAAAAGCACCTCAGTGATTCGTCCTGCAACGCTTGCCATCGCAACATCGATCCGCCCGGTTACGCCCTCGAGAACTTTGACGCGGCCGGGCAATGGCGCGATCGGTACTTGCAAAAAGACAAGGGCAAGCTGCAACGTGGTGCGGCCGTGGACAGCAGTTTCGTGATGGCGGACGGTCGCCGGTTTGAAACCTTCAAGGAATTCCGCCACCTGGTTTGCGACGACATCCGCCCAGTCGCAAGGAATGTCGCGGCGCACTTGCTGGTCTATGGAACCGGGGCACCGATCGGATTCGCGGACCGAGAAGATTTGGACGCGATCGTCGATCGCACTGCGAATTCAAGCTACGGCTTGCGTTCTGTATTGAAAGCCGTCGTCACCAGCGAACCCTTTTTGAACAAGTAAACCCATGACGATTTCCAAACGAGTTCAATTCAACTTTCGCCGTAAACTTGGTCGTCGGACCGTCCTTCGGGGCAGCGGTGTCGCAATGAGTTTGCCGTGGCTGACGGCGATGCGTTCGTCGTTTGCAAACGAGGCGGCCGAGACTCCACCGCAGCGATTTGTCGCGATGACGCTGGGTTTAGGGTTGGTCGCGGACAATTTGTTTCCCGAGAACGCCGGACGCGATTACAAACCATCGCGTTATCTGAAATCGCTGTCCGACTTGCGTGACAAGATGACGGTCGTCTCCGGCGTTTCGCATCCGGGCGTCAAAGGCGGTCACCGCGCCGAGGCCAGCATTTTGACGGCGTCGCCGATCGGCAGCGGTGGCAAGTCATCCAATTCGATCTCGCTGGATCAGTTGATGGCCAAACACTTGGGTGGTGCGACGCGATTCCCATCACTGGTGCTGGCCACCGACGGCAGCACCAGCCCGTGCTACACCGACAGCGGCGCGATGATTCCACCGGAGGACAAAGCATCGCGGTTGTTCGCCAAACTGTTTGTCGATGAATCGAAGTCGGTTCAAGAACAAAACGCTCAGCTCGCCCAGCAAGGACGCAGCATCATGGACTTGGTCGGTGAGGATGCCAAGTCGCTGCAACGTGACCTTGGCGTCGCGGATCGGAACCGCTTGGACGCTTACTTCACCAGCGTCCGCGAACTGGAACATCGGATGGAAGAGGCCGAGAAATGGGCCAAGCATCCCAAGCCAAAAGTCGATGCGAACATTCCCAAAGACATCAACAACCCCAGCGACATTGTCGGCCGTCAGAAAACGATGTGCGAAGTCATCAAGCTTGCCCTGCAAACCGACTCGACCCGATTCATCACCATGCACATCCCGGGTGCCGGTGGTGTCATCCCGATCGAAGGCGTCGACCAAGGCTATCACAACCTCAGCCATCACGGCATGGACGAAGCGAAGCTTGGGCAACTGGCTCTGGTCGAGGAAGCGTTGATTCGCCAGTGGGGCGAGTTCCTTCGCGATCTCGATTCGGCCGAGGAATCCAGTGCGACGCTGTTGGATCGCACCAACGTGCTGCTGACCAGCAACCTCGGCAATGCGTCGAACCACGACAACCGCAACATGCCGGTGCTGGTCGCCGGCGGCGGACTCGGTCACGCCGGCCACTTGGCGTTTGATCGCAATGACAACTATCCGCTTCCGAACCTGTTCGTTTCGCTGCTGCAAAATGTCGGCATGGAAACCGATCATTTCGCGTCGAGCACCGGCACGATGAACGGCTTGGGGTAGCGGTCATCCGCGGCGACTGGCACCCCGAATCATTCGTCGGGGGTGTCGTGTTGCTCGTTGGAATCGCTTCGCACTTTTGTTCGGCGTTTGGCCTCTGCGAAATTGTTCATCGCATCGCGGACCGAAATTCCGGCGATGATCAACGCCATCACCCAGGCCAGATAAAGCAAGCTTCCCGAAAGCATTACCATGCAAAGCAGCGCCGCGATGATCGCCACGGCAGCGACACCCAAACTGAACAAGCCGGCCAATTGAATGTTGCGGATCTGAATCTTCGTGCTGTGACTGATCGCCGTGCGAGCGCTCGAGTTTGCCAGTTCGCGCATCGCCGATAAATCACTCTTTCGTTCGGGAGCTTGCGACCGAGGAACCAAAGGCGCGTTCGGATCCATCGACTCGATCGGCCCGGTTGGTTCCGCCGATGAACCGACGGAGGACGAAGACAAGGGCGATAGCGAAGCCGATGTCGATGTCGATTTGGTGGGTGTCTGGACCGGAGTGGAAGTCGACATCGACAGTGTCTCCGGCTTTGTCGACGTGCTGGCGTTACCGGATGATCCTTGAACCCGATTGAGCAGTCGGTTCATGTAGGCTTCGATCGAATCGTCGTCTTCGTCAACAGTTTCGGACGCTTGAACATCGGAAATTTCATTGGGAACCGTCGCGTTTTCTTCGACGGTCAAAGAAGGCGAATCTTCGATCGAGACATCCGATCGCCTATCGTCCGTGGAATTGAAATCGTCGGAGCCCAAATCATCCGACAAAGAACTCGGTTGATCGAGCGACGGGATGACAAAGTCTTCCGCATCGGATTCTTCTTGATACTCGCGATCCCAACCGGCCGCTTCGCCCGGCGGCGACCACGCGGACGCGGGAGACTCATTCTTCAAAACGAAGGTGCCGTCATAGGTGGCGGCAACGTCTATCTCATCGTCCGCGTCCTGATTCACGCCTCGGTCGATCTCGGCCTCTGCCTGCTCGAACGAACCGGATTGCGATTCGAGGTCCTTGATTAACCTACTCGCCAACGACCCCTTCACCGGGCCGATATCGTCGTCATCGTCGTGCTCGGAATCCATTGCCGAAGGGCTTTGCCAGACGCTGATCGAGTCGGCGGTGTCAACTTCGGGGTCGTCGGACGCGACTGCCGCATCCGCTTCGTCCGAAACGTGTCCGGCAACATTGTCTCGATCGACATCGTCTTCATCGATATCGTCTTCATCGATGTCGCTGGATTGCCACGGCGAGATCGCGGACCAAGGGTCGACCGTGCCCGGCGAATCGTCATGCGTCGCCAACGACGAGGGCTCGCTCGGTACGTCTTCGTCCTCGGATATTTCTTCCTTCAGTGCTTGCTCGGCGGCCATCGACGACTCGATCTCCGGTGCAACACTTTGATACGTTGGCCACACGTCGTCTTCGCTGTCGGCCTCGTCCGCGTCTCCGCCGAAGTTTGCGGCCTCGGCTGGCAAACCTTCTGGTTCGGATTCCGGTGCCGCGTCGCTTCGATCAGCTTCCACGTCGGATGCAGCTTCGGATGCAGCTTCGGGGGCAGCTTCCGGGTCAGCTTCGAGGTCAGCTTCTGGGGCACTCGTTTCGAGCGAGGCAGCGGGCGTTTCCGCCTCCGCAATGTCGTCTTGATGATCGTTCGGGGTCACTCGGCGATCGCCAAGCAAGCCGACGCGGATGACTTCGTCATCGCTGCCTTGATCAACAGCCTCGGCAGCGACCTGATCGGCCTCGGAGTTGCCCCGATCAGCCGCGGCCCTGTTGCTCGTGAAGGGCGGGGTGGCGATCGTTGCCAGCTTTTGCGCCACCGAGTCGTTGCGATCCTGGATCGTCCGTTCGTAATCGCGTTTCATCTCGGCCAGCTTATCGTTCGCCGATTCAAGTTCCCGCTGCAACGATTCGAACGCCTCATGCGTCGGTCGAGATTCGGCAGCGTCACGTTCAGACTGGACACGCTGTAGACGAACCGAAAGGGCCTCGTTGACCGTTCTTAATTCGCTGACTTCGGCGTTGGCGCGAGCCAAGTCGATCGACAACTGGTCCATCGCGGATCGAAGCTGATCGGCTTCGGCGACCCAGCTCTCGCGGTCCCGATCGCCACGTTGATTGCTTTGCGCGACCAACGATTCCAATTGACGAACCGATTCACAAGCTTCGGTGTAGTCGCTCCGCAGTCTCGCCGATTCATCGCTCGCCTGACCGACGGCGGTTTGAAGGTCTGTGATCTTGGCTTGCAGTTCGACGACCAGGGCTTCGCTTTGAGCCAATTCCCGTTGCTTGGCCTGAAGGTCGACGCCCTGGTTGTCTTTGATCGATTCCAGTTCCAACGCCATCGCCTCGATGCGTGCCTCGGCATCGAGGCGAAGCGATTCGCTGTGCGAGTGAGCGTCAATCGCTTGGTCTCGCTCGGATTCCAACTGGGCACGAAAGTTCTCGCTCGCTTGCCGTTGTTGCTGCTCGTTTTGCTGAATCGAGCGTTGATCGCTGGACAGTTCATCAATCTGTCGGTTCAGCGATTCGAATTGCTCGCGCATCCGCTGAACCGCTTGCGTCGCCGACTCGGCCTGTTGTTGCGATTGATGCAATTGGCGAGACGCCTCGCCCAGCTTGCCGCGGTACTCGAGTTCTTGGCGACGGAATTCGGCCTCGCGGAGTCGCAGCGATTCTTTTTGAGCATGCGTCTGCTCGCGAAGCTCCATCAGGTCCTGTTGTCGCTGCGAATAGTCTTCTTGCAATTGCAGGATCGTCGATTCTTGCGATTGCAGGCGACTCTCTCGACGGAGCAATGTCTCCGCACGCGTCCATAATTCGGTCTCGCGGCCGCGCAAACTCGCTTCCCGTTGATCGCATTCGATTTGGCGTTCGCGCCACTGGTCAATCTCGCGTCGAAGCCGCTCCCGCCAAATCACATCCTCGGAAGACGGTAGCGTCGCCGACCGATCGGCCGACCGAGTCGGTTTGTCGAAGATCGACGATGGCGAAGACGACCGTGCTGGCTCCGGTGCATTCACTGGTGATGCAACCTGCGGGGCGACGGACATCAGCTCGAATTGATAGACGCCTAAACGCATCACGTCGCCGATAGCCAGCGTCGTTTCGGTCCGCTGGTTTCCGTTGACGTTGATGGGAACCGAATAGGCCCGCACCAGCACACGAGACGGATCGCGAATCAGCACCGCGTGCATCGGGCGGAGGGTCGGATCGTTCAAGCGAATCGAACATCCTTCGGCGCTGCCGAACGTGTATCGATTGCCCGTCAAACGAAGCCGCCGAACCGGCGTCCCGGTGCGGATGACGCGAAACTCGATCGCGTCGGAGGGCGGATTTCCGGACGGATTTCCAGTGTCCGATTTTCGATCGTTGCTCGACCGCGTCGTGTCGGATTGGCCGGCGGATCCGACTTGGTCCGCCGGATCGCCCCGGTCGGCCATCTCGCCGGCAATCTCGTCAACAAGGTCAACGCAAGAGTCCAGTTCGCTTTCGTGAATGGCCGACAGGTCCAATTCTTCTACCTCATCAAACGAAGCCCCCCCGTCAAACGAGGGGATCGCGAAGAAGGATCCGAGCTGGTCGGCGCCGAAGCCAGCGCCAGAACCCGCGCCGGGAGCGAAATGGGAATCCCAAGGCGATCCGCTGGTTTGATCGGTACTCACCGTCACAGTTCCTTCGTTATCAATTCGATCGTGCGTCGCGGCGGGATAAATGCCGCCGCATCGTTGGGTGGATGATTGCCCAGACAAAAGTTGTGCGGGCATTCCTCCGACGGATGAGCCGCGATGCTCCATCCAGGCCCGATGAAAGCGCGCCTTGTCTCTTTTTCGGACGTCAAGACGGCCGGTGTGAGTCAAATTGGAGCGGCTGTGGCGGTTTTAGGACCGGCCGGGCATCCATTATCGACCTGACGACAACGCAACATCACCAGCGGAGGGGGTTGGTGGTGGCGTCGGATCGCCAAGATGTCCGCGTCGATTCGAACGGGCTGGGACGGATTCGAGATTGAATTCTGGCCCTAAATCCCTCGCAACCGGCAACTTAGATCATCGTCGCGAGCCAACGGCAAGACTTTGCTTTCGGTCGCAACCCACTTTCCCAGGCGTGCCTCTATGATGCGGTCACTGGTAAGGTTCGCGTGATTGGGATGGAACCCTCGACAAGATCCTCAATCAAATTGTGAAACGAAAGCTTCCAAAAACGTCGATTCGGCAACCCGTTGCGATTTGTCTGCGTATTATGATCTCGACGGACGGACGCGACGGGGTCAATTTTTCCTTTCAACCAAGCGTTTTGAGGGTGAAGGACTCGTTGCCCGTTGACGTCCGCCGACCATTTTGACCTACCCCGCTTCCGCCAGATCGCGGCGACCTTCTTTTCCACTGAGGTAATGCGATGTCCAGAAAAGATTCGATCGACAAACTTCGCGACCAACTGATTCGACGTCGCGATGCGCTTCACCGAGCCCTCGAGGGCGACTTGAGCCTGCTGCGAGAACTGCACCAGGAAAAGACCGGCGACATCTTGGATGCGGCTGCCGATTCGGTCCAAGACGAACTGAACAGCCAATTGATCGAGGCGGAAAGTCGCGAACTGACCGCGATCAATGACGCCATCGCTAGATTCGATGCCGGTTTCTATGGCGACTGCGAAGGATGTGGCAAGCCGATCCCGATCACCCGCCTTCGTGCGATCCCATACACAACCGATTGCATCGATTGTCGGCGAAAGGCCGAACAGCGAACCAGCGGCGGCGGTGCCGTTCTATGGAATCGCGTGTTTGATAACGTCGAAGCCGATCCCGTGTGACGCTTCGTTCGATCGAACCAACCACCTGTCGACCATCGCCGATGATTCGACACCGCCAACGGCTGACCAATTGTTCGGCCGTTTTTTAATGCGCCGCGCATGCGGGTTCTTACAAATGACGCGCCGAGGGATGCCTGAACAACGTTGTGAAAAGGTGGCCCATCAAAGTGGACGATGCCTATGATTGCACCACGAACTTTGGTCCTCCCCCCAAACCGCCGTTTATGCATCCATGGTTTCATCCTTGCTACGCCCATTGGGCAATCGCCGCGCCGCGGTGTTGTTGTGTGCGATCTGCACCTGCGCCACGTCGGCGATCATCAGTCGACCGACGCATGCTCAAGTGCCCGGTTACGCGGCCGAGCCGACTTACAATCTAGCGCCCGGTATCTCAGGTAACGGTATCCCAGGTAACGGTAACCTAGCCAACGGTACGATCAACAGTGCTGGCGGCGATGGTCAATCGGTCAGCGTCCGACGCATGCCGGTGGAATCCAGCAGGGTTTCCATTGATGCACAGCGAGAGCGTTTGTTCAACGAGTTGGCCGAAGAGTTCAACACGTTTGATCGGTTGGGGCACTTGGTTCGGCGAGTCTCGCAGTTGGTCAAGCCGAGCGTCATCCACATCGAAGCGCACAAGACGGAAGAAACCGGCGGTTCGCGTCAGTCGTACGACGAAGCCGGCAGCGGCGTGATCATCGCGACCAGTCCGAAAGACACTTGGGTGTTGACAAACCGACACGTCGTTCAAGGGGCCAGCCCCCGCGAAATCTTGTTGCGGGCAAGCGACGGCCGGGAGTTCTATCCGACAAAAGTCGTCTCCGACGCCAGCACCGACGTGGCGCTGCTGAAAATTGATCAACCGGATCTTCCGGTCGCGCGAACGGGCGATAGTGAATCCGTCGAGATCGGTGACTTCGTGATCGCGATCGGAAGCCCGTTCGGGCTGAGCCACTCGGTCACGTTTGGAATTCTAAGTGCCAAAGGTCGACGTGATCTTTCGCTCGGAACGCAGAAGATTGATCTTCAAGACTTCTTTCAAACCGATGCGGCGATCAATCCGGGCAATAGCGGTGGGCCGTTGCTGAACCTTCGAGGCGAGGTCGTGGGACTGAACACCGCGATCGCCAGCAGCAGCGGTGGCAGCGAGGGCATCGGCTTTGCCATTCCAATCAACATGGCCTTGCGGGTCGCGGATCAATTGGCGACTCACGGACGCTTGCGGCGTGGTTATCTGGGCGTGACGTTGGATCCCGATTTCACGACCGCTGACTTGATCGCGGCCGGCTACGGCGAACTGCTAAGCGGTGCTTTGGTCAAAAACGTTCGCTCCGGTTCGCCCGCCGCAGTCGCCAACTTGCAGCGTGGCGACATCATCGTTGAATTCGATGGACGTCGGGTTGAAAACGATGACCACTTGGTTGCCCAAGTCGGGCTAACACCGATCGGCGCGAGAACCGCGATGATTATCTATCGCGGCGGAAAACGCTATCGAACCGAGGTCAGTTTGACGGACTTGCAATAGGAACGACGACCCTTTGTCGCTGCGAGGTCATTTCGGGTTAGCTCGGCCGCTCCGTTTTTGGTTCGGGTGTTCCTACGATCCCATCGTCCAGTTGCCGCTGCCATTGCTCGGGGACGGTTCGCAGGTGCAGGTCTTGCTGGGGGAACGCGATCTCAATTCCGGCTTCGGCGAAGGCATCATCGATGGCCAAGTTGATGTCGCTGATAACCCGCAACCGGCCTTCTAAGTCGGGCATGAAACAACGCAGCACCAAGTTCAGCGTGCTATCGCCGAAGCCGTCAAAGGTAGCGATCGGTGCCGGTTCGATTAGGATCCGCGGATGATCGGCGGCGATGTCAAGCAGGATCCCGATTGCTTGGCGAACGTTGGAGCCGTACGCGATGCCGACCGGGATCACGACGCGGCTGACTTGATCGGAACGAGTCCAATTGAGCAGCCGTCCGGTGACAAAGTCTTTGTTCGGAACGATGAATTCCTTCCGATCCCAATCTGAAATGGTGGTCGCCCGCATTTGAATTCGCGTCACCGTGCCGCTGACTTCCCCCAGTGTGACGACGTCGCCCAAGCGGACGGGCCGTTCCCACAAGATGATGATGCCCGAAACAAAGTTGCCGAAAATTTCTTGCAAGCCGAACCCCAACCCGACGCTCAGGGCCGCGACCAACCACTGCAGCTTTGACCAGTTCACGCCGATGGAAAAGAACATCAGCAGCAGTCCAACAACAAGGATCGCGTAACGACACATCGTTGCGATCGCGAACTTGAACGATGCTTCCAGCGGAAGCCGTTGCAAAATCGTGATTTCAATCAGGCCTGGCACGTTGCGGACCAACGTGAACGTGACCAAGCCCATCAACAGGGCCGCGAGTACATTGATCGGCGTGATCGGTTCCACCATCAATTCTTTTGTTCGTACCAGCGATCCATTCTGGTCGATGGTTTCAACGGCGACTTCGCGAGTCGTGTTCCAGAGTTCCCACTGGTCCAGGATTCGAAAGGCGGGGAACAGTCCCGACCAAAGAAACCACAACAACACCAAGCCGGTAATCAACAAGCCTGAGTGCAAGATCCGAAGCACCTGCTCGCTGTTTTTGCGTAGCGACTCATGTTCATTCTCAATCGTGATTGCATCGCTGGTGACGGACTGTTCGATCGGCTTTTCGGCGGTCGCGACGGCCGGATTTGCTTTCACCTGCTCCGCCGCTTGCGCGGTCAACTGCAAGGCACGCCGCTCCTTCATTTTTTGAATGCGTACTTTGCGATGGTTGACTTGCAATCCGCGGATGACGAATGCGTGAAGGACCAGCAAGCTGGTCAAGCACCAGATCGTGTGCCAAAACCGCCACGTCAATTCGCCCGCGGTGTAATCAAATCCAAATAAAACGAGGCCGGCCAGAACGATTGGAATACCGATCACGAGCCATGACCAAAGCATTCTCGTCTTCGCGACCCAAGAATCGCCATGCCGCTGGAAATACTCCGCCGTCGCGCCGTGCCGCGGTTCCAAGATGCCGTACAACGCCCACGCCAGAATCAGCAGGCTTGCGAACATGCAAATTCGTTCGAGCGAACTGTCCGCATCGCTTCCGTTGTAGTCATTCAACAACACGACAAAAAAGGCAAACGGCAACATCAGGAATCGCAATTGCCAAGTCTTTCGTCGCAGCAATTCAGAAACTCGCGGCGGCCAGCCGAAGTGAGACATCGCCAACCCGTGGGGCCGGTTGCTGTGACGAACCACGTTCAGCAAAATCAATACGATGCCCGTGGCAATCAAAGCACGGCCGACCGCGATCGAAAACGCCCAGTCGATCGGTGATTGGGTCAATCGCCATCCAAAGAAGATCAGCACCAGTGGCCAGACGATTGCCAACACCAACGTCAGCATGGCCGCACGCAGCGTGACGGAATATTCAGTGCATGTGGTCCGTTCGGCCGCTTTTCCGAACTGGATCAGGTTGTTCCGTCCGCGGTATCTCGCGGGCAGCAACAACAGCATCGCCAATCCGCCGATCAAGTAGTTCCACGGTTTCGTGAACGCATCGATCCAAAGCGACCGTCCGACTTCCATCCAAAGGCTCGGGTTCATCAGTTGCCCGAGTTGCCGAAACGCTTGGCCAGCGGAGGACGGACCGAAGAAGCGATTGCTGCGGATCCAGAGAACGTGTTCGTCTAAGAATCCGCGATAACTTTCAATCGCTTTGATGAACTGGTTTTCGCTGAAATCGAGTTCTGATAGTTGTTGAAAGTATTTGTCATACGCTTGCGTCAACGATCGAAGGGTCGATGCGTGGTCGTCTTGGATACGTTGTTCCAACCCGCTGACATTTTCGTTGCCGGTTTGGTTGGTCGAATCCATCAGCGCGTCTTCGGCTGCCAACCAACGCATTCGAACGTCACGCATCAATTCTTGGCGTTCTTGACCCCGTCGCTCGATCTCTCGTTGGTCGGGAAGCCTTGAAAGTTGCTTGCGAAGTTCAAGTCCGATCGCACCGCTAAGGCCCACGCGATCGACGCGGTCCCGGGTTCGGGAATCGAGTTCGACCAACGATTCGAGTTCGTCTCGTGACTGCTGGGTTTGGTGGACGACTTGACCGGTCTGAAGCACAACGTCCTGGTTTTCTTCCGCCAATTCGGCATTGCGTCTGGCAGCAGCTTGCAGCGTCGGATCCTCGATCTGTTCGGCGAGTTCTCGCAGTGCATCCATACGAGTTCTTGCCTGACGCTTTCGGATTTCGTCGATGCGTTGGTTCAGCGTCGCGACGAACGCTTCGCTTCGCTTGGCTTCCGCTTCGGCCTGCTCGATTCGATAGCGCTGCAGATCGACCGCTCGTTCGGCGTCGTACCGGGCCAGTTCCCACTGGGAAGCGACCGGTTCGATCGCCAACGACTGCAGCTTTGCTAGTTGAAGCAGTTTTCGCGAATCGGTCGCGTAAGTCGACTCGCCCGCGGGCATGTTGGCGGCTAACTGTTGTTCAGCCTCCGACACACGCTGGGCGTGGGAAGCTTGCAGCATCGCAATTTGTTTGCGGCGGTCGGATCGACGCAACTGTTCCGTCTGCATTTTTGTGAAGCGGTTTTTCGCTTCTTGCAAGTTCGCCAGCGACTTCGCCAATTCACCTTCCAACGCCGTCAAGGAAGCGGATTCGGGCGGCAGCAAAAGCGGCGTCCGCTTTGCATCTGCGATCTCGCCCTTGACGGCTTGCAACTGTTCCGGGACCGCTTGCACCAGTTCGCGATCTTTCGCCAGGCTCGCTTCCAATTTGGCCGCTCGATTAAGCTCGTCGGTCGCTTGGCTGATGACCGCGGTGATTTGAGACCTTACGGCTTCGTCGAGTTCCGCGTCGGCTTCGACCTGGTTTTGCAAATCCTTCAAGCGGGCCGGCGTGACGCGATCCGTGTCAGGTTCCACATCAGGTGATTCGACCAACGTGGCGGTCGTGGACGTGTCGGCGTCGTCCTCGCTTGGCGATTGCGGCGTCGCGATTGGAATCGTGAAAAGTATCACCATCAGACCGATCGCGAAGCGTGAAGGCGAATGTCGAACGATCATGGGAGCAATCAATGTTAGATCCGGATGAGTCAGTACTGGATCCGAACGCGTCACCGGAGGCTTCGCTTTCGGAATCAATGAATCGGATTTTTCAGACCCGCTGGAAAATCGCGTTGGTCGTCACGGGCGGCGGTAGTGGTGCGATTGCCAAATGTTTTCGGCGGTCGGGAGCGTCTCGAAATTTTGTCGAAGCGGTCATTCCGTATTCGCACGCTGCGTTGGCCGACTATTTGAACGGGCCACCGGTCGCCGGTCACGCGGACTTGTCGACGGCAACGCAAATCGCAAGCGTTGCGTTTGATCGCGCGGTCAAGGTTGGTGGCGGAGATCCAAAGGACGCGGTGGGCATCGCGTTGGTGGCGGCGCTGCCGACCGATCCGCCTCGCGATCATATCCATCGGATCCATGTCGCGTTGCACGCCGATTCCCTTCGTCAAACTTGGTCGTGCGAATTGACCGACCGTACGTACACTCGCCAGCAAGCCGAGGACATCGCCGACGCGATGGTGCTGGCGGCGATCGAGTTCTTGACAGAGTAGGACAATTGTCCCAATTGTCCCCCTGCATCACGCTTGCCTTCCAGACCCGGGGACAATTGGGACAATTGTCCTACTCCGGTTTATCCCGCTGAGATCGCGGCGGCCAACTGTTCATACGTTCGTTTGCTGTCCAGTCTTGTTCCTCGGTTGTCCAGCGCGATTTGATACAGGTGTTGACCGCACTTGGTGGGGTAGTTTCCCGTCACGCAAGCTTGGCACAGATGATCGGCCGGTTTGTCGATGGCGCGAGCAATCGCTTCGACGGGCAGGTAACGCAGCGAATCGGCTCCCAAGTCGTCGGCCAGCTTTTGCTGGGCCTCGTCGGTCAGCAAGCCATGGTCGAAGTACTTCGGCGCGATCAACTGATCGATGGTGCTCATGTCGATGCCGTAGAAACACGGCGCGATGATCGGCGGACACGCGACACGGACGTGAATTTCTTTTGCGCCACCGACGTCGCGAATTCGGTCCAGCAGCACGTTCATGGTCGTGCTGCGAACGATCGAGTCTTCGACCAGGATGACACGCTTGCCTTCAAGCACCTCTCGCAACGGCGTGTACTTGGTCGCCGCCTTGGCCTTGCGAGCGCCACCGCCCTCGATGAAGGTTCGGCCCGCGTATCGATTTCGGATCAGGCCTTCGCGGCAAGGAATCGACAGTTGGTATGCCATCGAATCGGCCGCCGCTTTGCTGGTGTCGGGCACCGGCACGATGATCGTTTCGTCGGCGTTCAAGTCGACGCGGCCGAGTTCGCGTTCGGCGCGAGCGAGTTCTTCGCCCAATCGCGTGCGTGTCAAATAGACGCTTCGTTCATCCAGCGTGCTGGCGACGTTCGCAAAATAAATCCACTCGAAGAAACAGTGTTTCGGCTTGGACGTTTCGGCAAACTGCTCCATCCGAAATCCGGTCTCGGGATCGATGATGATGGCGTGACCGGGCGGAAGCGATTGGATTTGTTCGTTGCTGAATCCCAGGTTCAGCAGCGCCACCGATTCGCTGGCCGCGGCGAACAAAGGACCTTCGTGGACATAGCACATCGGCTTGATGCCCAGGGGATCTCGCGCGACGATCATCTCGCCTTCCGCGGTCAAGACGGCAAGCGAGTACGCGCCGTCGAACTCGGCGGTGGCTTGGCGAAGAACATCGATCCAATCGATGCGTCCGGTCGCCTGGCTAAGGATCTTCGCGAACTCGTGCAGGATGATCTCGGTGTCGGTGTCCAGCGTCAGGTGATGGTCACCGTTTGCCAGCAGTCGTTCTTTCAGGACACCGTAATTGGAAAGTTGACCATTGAAACAAAAGCTGAACCATTTGCGTTTGTGGATGTGCTTTCGCTCGAACGGTTGCGCGTACGCTCGGTCGTCTTGACCGCAGGTCGCGTAGCGAACGTGACCGATGGCGGCGCGGCCGGCCAACGACTTCATCAGCGATTCGGCCTTTGCGCGGTGGTTCAAACGGAACACTTCGGTGACCGAGCCGACGTCTTTGTGCGTTCGCAACAAGCGGGGCTGGTCCGGATCGTAAGTCGTCATGCCGGCGGCCAACTGGCCTCGGTTTTGAATGTCCAACAGCATCCGTGGCAACAATCGCGTGATCTGTCGCGGGCCATCTTCGGTACACATCGGACTGCGGCCACGTCCGGAAAGGTGATAAATGGCCGCGACGCCGCACTCGTGATGAAGGTCGCTCATGACGGGACGATTTTCCTCGGAGGGTGGACTTTAAAACGACGTTGCGGACGATAACGCAAGGTGGAAAGGAAGGCGAGTTCTGACAAAACGACCGCCGGCCGGTCTTCCCCGAGCGGCGAATCCCCGTGACAATCTGACCGCGACTCATTGCGAGAGCTTAAGGATAAGCTCTCGATCGCAAAAGCAAACCGCAAATCAGCCCTTCGCTCATGAATCAAACTCCCAGCACGCCCTCGCCCAAAACTTCTCTCGAACAAGCCCCTGAACAAGCCGCCGAACCGGCATTCGCGGCGAATTCGCGGGCCATGAACGCACGCCGCGAGGCCATCGACGGGGCCGAGAGCGTCGTCATCAAGGTGGGCACGCGAGTCCTGACGACGCCGGACGGGAAGTTGGATCTGCACCGGATCGATGTGCTAGCGGCCCAACTTTGCCGCCTGGCGGACACCGGACGACAGGTCCTGATGGTCTCCAGCGGGGCCGTCGGCGCGGGACTGGGAAAATTAAATCTGGACCAGCGGCCGACCGGGCTGGCGCAACTGCAAGCGATCGCGGCGATCGGTCAAACCGAGTTGATCCAGGCCTACGAACGCGGCCTGGCCAAGCACAACCGTCACGCCGCACAAGTGCTGTTGACCGCGGCCGACCTCAGGCGTCGGACCGGTTACCTGCACGTACGAAACGCCTTGACGCAAATCCATTCGTTCGGCGCGATCGCAATCATCAACGAAAACGATTCGGTCGCCGTTTCGGAATTGAAGACCACCTTCGGTGACAATGATCGCTTGGCCGCGCAGGTCGCGGGGCTGCTGGGCGATGCGATGCTGGTCATCTTGTCGGACATCGAAGGCCTGTACGATGGTGATCCGTCGAAGCCGACCAGCAAGCGGATCGACATCGTCGACTCGATCGACGACACGATCCTTGGGATGGCCCAAGATCACCGCAGCAGTTCCAGCAAGGGCGGCATGGCCAGCAAGTTGCAGTCCGCGCAAACCGCGTGCTCGTACGGTCACCCGACCATCATCGCGCCTGGGCGAGTCGATGATGTGCTGGACCGAATCTTTGCGTACGAATCGGTCGGGACCCTGTTCGTCGCGCCGCCCAACCCGATTCGGGGTCGTCGCCGCTGGATCGCGACGGCGGCATCGGTCGCCGGCAGTGTGCAATTGGACGCCGGCGCGGCCGAAGCGGTGCGATACCGCGGAAAGAGCTTGCTTGCGATCGGCGTGACCGGTGTCCTCGGCGCGTTCAAGCGAGGCAGCGTCGTCAGGCTGGAAGACCCGTGGGGCCAAGAGATCGCCAGAGGCCTGTGCAACTATCCCAGCAGTGACGTGCTTAGGATCCTCGGTCAGCCGAGCGAAATGATCAGCGAAATTCTTGGGCACTGTCCGTACGAAAACGTGATCCACCGAGACAACTTGGTTCTGTCGATCCACGACACGCCGGACGAACTGGATGAGTTGGGGTCGGCGTGAACGGGTATCGCGTGCGCCGTGCAAGCGCCAACGCTTCGTAGGTTCGCCAGGCCCTGGCGGAGCTTGCATGATTGTTGAACAGCGTCTGTTCGGCCCTATCTGTTCGGCCCAATCTGTTCGGCCCTATCTGATCGGCCCTGCCACGGCGTGTCAGGGCTACTTGCTGGCACACGGCTGCAGTCCGAAGACCTTTTCAAGCCTTGACCCACACGACCGCCTTCTTGCGATTCGGGTAAAGCTCCTTGCACAGCCCGCACTTCGTTCCGTCGCACGCTCGTGCGGTGCAGTGTTCGCGGCCGTAAAAAATGATTTGCAGGTGCAAGTCATTCCAGCTTTCTTCCGGGAATACTTTTTTTAAGTCGCGTTCGGTTTGAACGACGTTCTTGCCGCGGGACAATCCCCATCGCTGGGCCAGCCGGTGGATGTGCGTGTCGACGGGAAAGGCGGGAACACCGAACGCCTGAGCCATCACAACGCTGGCCGTTTTGTGACCGACGCCGGGTAGCGATTCCAGCTGCTCGAATGTGCTTGGGACCTTGCCATCATGCTGACGCACTAAGATCTCGCTCAGCTTGGCAACGTTCTTGGCTTTCTGTTTCGACAAGCCAAGCGGCCGAATGATGGCAAGGATCGCGTCTTCACCGAGTGCCATCATCGTCGCCGGCGAGTCGCCGCGATCAAACAGTTCAGGCGTGACCTCGTTGACTTTCTTGTCCGTACACTGGGCACTTAATAGGACCGCAATCAGCAGCGTAAAGTCGTCGCGATGATCCAGCGGAATCGGCGGATCGGGATACATCGCGGCCAACCGCGATCGGACAATGTCGGCTCGTGCTTGCTTTTTCATGGCGGCGGGATCCCCGTCGGAGATGTTTAGCGGAAGCGTGACGATCGGCCGAACGACGCGAAATGATGCGAAACGGAGCCGGATTTTGCCGACGGGACGCGGGATTTACAATGGTATGGTCTGAACCGATGTGCGATCTTTCGGTCGGTTTCCGCTTTCCCCGTTCTCGGTTTTCGTCGTCGGCATGTTTGATCCGCTACACCAATGGCTTGGAATTCCCGCCGACCAGCAACCGCCCCATCATTATCGGTTGTTGGGGCTGGAGAAGTTCGAGAGCGACGTCGGCGTGATCCATTCGGCCGCCGACAAGCAGTTGGCGTTTCTGCATCATTTGACCAATGGCGAACACGCCGCCGCCGCCGAATCGCTGTCGAACCAAGTTTCCGCCGCCCGGCTTTGTTTGGTCTCGCCGGAAAAGAAGGCTCGCTATGATGCCGAACTTCGGTCACTAGCGGTTGCACCGGAGACACTGCCGCCGCTCGGAAAGATGGCCAGCCCTTCGCCGGAAAGCTTTGCCCCTGCTGAAACATTCGTCCAGTCGCCGGTCGAACCAACGCCGACGCTGCGGGTTCGCAAGCCGGGACGGTCGAGGCAAAGATCGCTGCTGAGCTATTGGCACTATTCGGCGATGCTTTGCGTCGTGCTGATGCTGTTGGTCTTGGTCGGGCTGAAGCGAGGCGTGATCTCGCTGCACCGGGACCGAATGGAATGGCTGGGGGTGAACTATGAATCGACCGTGCCGGTGGAGGAGATTGTCATTGTTGATTCACCAGTCGACCCCGCCGCGGAACAGAATGACGTGGCTGCGACGACGCCCGTGGTACCGACGTCGCCGCCGACGGAACCGTCGCCGGTCGCGATGGAAAGCGCACCATCACCCCGCATTGCATTAGAGCCCATTTCACCAGAGCTTGCTGCGCCAACGCCCGCTGCGTCAACGCCCGACTCGACCGCTTCCACCAGTCTGCTGCCGAAGGACGATTCGCTGATCGACTTGATGCATCCTTCGGTTGCGATTCCCAACCCGAAGCCAACGGTTCTGCTCGCCCCGGCGACGACCCCCGGCACGCGGACGCCGATGCCGACGGGTGACATGCTGGAAAAACGAATGTCGCTGGTCAGCGAACTGTACAAAGAACGTTATACGGCCGCGAAGACCGCGGGCGAACGCGTCGAGCTGGCCACGCAAATGCTGCTGGACGGCGAACAAACAACGGACGATCCGGTCGGCCGCTTCGCGCTTTGGAAAGTGGCTCGCGAAATCTTTGCACGCGAAGGACGGTTCGACTTGGCCATCCCGATCGTCGATCGCTTCGGGCAGTCGTACACCGGCGTTCCAGTCGGGCGAATGAAGGCGGAATCACTGACCGCCAGCGCCGAGGCCATTTCCGGAATCGAGATCGCAAAGTATGTCGCGGCGGCCGTCGACTTGATCGATGATCTGACCCGCGAGAAAGATTTTGACACGGCCATCAAGCTGGCCGATTTCACGACCGCTCGGTTCGCCAATCGTGTGCCGCGAAACCGACGGACCGAGTTGGCCGACGCGGCCGAGCGAGCACGAAACGGTGCGGCTCGTTACAAAGAGTACGTTATCGCTGGACAAACGTTGAATACCGATCCCGCAGACGAACTTGCGAACGAGCTGGTTGGTGCTTACTTGGCGTTGGTGCGCGAAGATTGGCAGCGTGGTCTGCCACGGATCGCAATGGGAACTCCGTCGCCGCTTGCCGACGCGGCGAAAGCCGAACTGGCCGTCGGGAGCCGGCGGGATGCGGATTCGTCGATCGCAGTGGCGGACCGCTGGTATGAATTGGCCGACACGTTGACCGACGATCCGACCGGCCGCGATGCCGTTCGACGACACGCGTTGTTCTGGTACGCGACCGCGCAGGCGTCCGCGACGGGGTTGGTCCGAAAGAAAATTGACTTGAAGGTGAACGAACTGGTCCAGGCTTATCCCGACGTGATTTCCAACGCGACGATCAGCACCGGCGGCGATACGGTTGCGATCGCCGGCGTTCAAATCCTGGATCGGCAGACTCGCACCGGCGGCGGATCGCGGCGTGACGTCGCCGCCGTAGACGGTCGCCGGTTGATTGTCGGCATGGGGCCGCGACCGGACGGGTTGGGCGAAGCCGAGGCGGGACTAGAACTTCGCGGTGTCAAACAAGTCGTGGTGACCGGATCGGCATCGCACAAGGAAATGGTGACCGTTGATGCGTTCTCGAAAACCGGTTTCGTGATCGATTATCACACGCCCAGCGGTTACTCACGGCGAGTCTTTCTGGGGCTGGGGCTGGCACCGGGGCGAGAATTCGCGGCGACCCCGTTGTGGGGAACGGCTGGCAAGCCCGACGTCGTCACGGACATCGGCCGATCGGACTCGTACACGATCGACCTGAACCGGTTCGCACCGGCGGACTGGGACGGTCGTTGCTGGTTTGCCGTCTTGATGCACAACGCGGGAACGGATCGCCGATTGGAAGCGACGTTGTCATGGTGAGCAAACGTCCCACCAAACCGGGCGTCGATGCGGAACTGATCGTCGGCATCGACCTCGGTACCACTCGCAGCGTCATCGCGTGGGTCGATCCGGCGACCCGGCGGCCAACAACGATCTTCAACAGCGAAGGCGATCCGACCACTCCGTCGGCGGTCCTGTTTGAACTCGATGGTGTCACGGTCGGCAAGGAAGCCATCAAGGCGATGCGCGTCTTGCCGGACCAAGTCGCCACATTCGCGAAGCGGGAAATGGGCAGCGATGCGTATTCGCGAACGATCAACGGACAAACGTTTCCGCCCGAAATGATCCAGTCGTTGATCTTGGGCAAGCTGCGACGGGATGCCGAATCGCGATTGGGCCGACCGGTGCAGCGAGCCGTCATCACGGTGCCTGCCTATTTCAACGAACCCAAACGTCGATCGACGATGGATGCGGGACTGTTGGCGGGCTTGGAAGTCTGCGCGGTCATCAACGAACCGACGGCCGCGGCGATCGCGTTCGGGGTCGACAAAGAAAGTCGAACCGATGGTCCGATGTCCGTGCTGGTTTACGACCTGGGCGGAGGCACGTTCGATGCATCTTTGGTAAAGGTTCACGGCAAAAGGATTGACGTGATCGCGACCGACGGAAACGCGATGCTGGGCGGCTTGGACTGGGACAAGTGCATCGCCAACTGGATCGACGATCGGTTCCAACAACAGCACGGCTCGCGGCCCAGTGCAATGCCGGGCGGCGAGCCGTTTTTGCTTCTTGAAGCCGAAGAAATCAAGCACACGCTGACCAGCCGCAAGACGGCGGACGTTCGATTGCTGTTCGGCGGGCTTTCGCTGCAAACAAAACTCAGTCGCGACGAATTCGACGACTTGACCGGCCACCTGCTCGATCGAACACGATTCACGATTAACAAGTTGATCACCGATTCGGGAACGTCGTGGATCGAAGTCGATCGGATTTTGCTGATTGGTGGTTCGACGCGGATGTTGCAAGTCCGCGAGATGCTGTTGAAAGAAACCGGAATCGAACCCGACGAATCGATCTCGGCGGATGAAGCGGTCGCGCACGGCGCAGCGATTTACGCATCGACGTTCAACCGATCGGCAGGTCCGTCACTAGCGGCTGCACCGGAGAGTGCGGCTGACGACGTGGTGCGTGTCACCGACGTCAACGCGCACAACTTGGGCGTGCTGGGGACCAATCGCAAGACGGGGCTGCGAGTGAACCACATCATGATCGCTCGCAACACGCCGCTGCCCGCGTCTCGGACGTCACGAATGGAAACGATTCGCGCGAACCAGCCCAACGTCGTCGTGGAAGTTGTCGAAGGCGGGGACGCATCGGGTCAGCACGCCACACCGATCGGCCGCTGCGTGATCCACGGATTGCCGCCGCACTTAAAGGCCGGCACGCCCGTCGACGTGTCTTTTCATTACGACACCGACGGACTGATTCAAGTCAAAGCCGTTCTACCGGCGACGGGTCAAAAAGCAAACCTTACGATCAACCGCACGGCCGGCATGACGGACGAAGTCCGCGACGCAATGCAGGACATCCTGGCGGAACTCGGACTGGACGATTAAGAAATGAGAAAATATTGAATGTCGTAGCTGGGCCGGCCACGGTTCAGATTTCACTGAACCCCGGCGGTCTGGCGATTACTCACCACTTCGCGTTCGTAGCCGCTACGCGGCTATTCGGAATCGACTTGTAGGTACTCGCCGAATTGTAAGAGGTCCCACCGAAAAGGATCTTGAACGAGATCCAGTTTGTTACTTATTGTTGAC
The DNA here is from genome assembly GCA_963836865.1 of Pirellulaceae bacterium. GTDB lineage: Bacteria > Planctomycetota > Planctomycetia > Pirellulales > Pirellulaceae > Rubripirellula. The sequence goes on from CAWILC010000012.1 coordinate 65,138, forward strand.
GCAAGAACTTACTTTCGCGGTTGGTTCATCGATCGGCGGAAGGCGTCGAAGGCGTCTCGGTAGGCCTTTGGTGGAGGCGTTCGATTGCCGGCGTCGCGAATGTTGCCCAGGCCGTCGGCTTTGTCGGGGGACGCGGATGCCGGTGCGGCGTCGGGGTTTCGTAGTCCGAGACTGCGCAGCGCATCTTCGACGCTCGTTGATTTCTCCGGTGCATCGGCTTGTGCGCCGTCGACATCACGGACGTTTTTCCAGCGGTCTTGAAACCGCTTCAGGTCGTCTTGCGACCAGTTCAGTTTTTCCAGCAGTTGTTCGTCGGGTTGGTCGCGAGTTTGTTCGAGGTAGTCGAGCACCATGTCGGTGGCTTCTTTGGCGTACTTTTGATCCACGGCATCGCGGGGCGTGGTCGCATCGCCGCCGGTGCCTTCGCCGGTTTGTCCGTTTCCCGTTCCCGGCATCGAGTCGTCGGATTTTTCCTGCGACGGGGATTTCGATTCAGGCGTTTGACTGGACGACGACGGCTTAGCGGAATCGGATGGTGAGCCCGCATCGGAAGGTTTTTCAGGCTTGCCTTGCCCGCTTCCTTCGCTTGATTCATTCGATGGTTTCCCATCGCTGGACGTCCCATCGCCGGACTTACCGTCACTGGGTTTTCCGTCACTGGGTTTTCCAGAATCCCCATCGGCGGGTTCGCCATTGGACTCTTTGCCGTCCGCTTGTTCGCTTTGTTGCGAAGGTTTTCCATCGGGATTTGCGGTGCTGCTCTCGGACGAGGGATCACCGGAACCATCGGCGGCCCCGTTGCCTTCCGGTGGTGCGGCTTCACCAGGAGATCCCTCACCTCGCTCGCCCTGCTTGCCACCGGATTGATCGGAACCCGTCGGCGTCTGCGACTGATCGCCCGACTGGCTTTTCCCCGATCCGTCTTGTTTTGGTCCGTTCTGTTCGGATCCGTTTTTCTCCGGTGCACTTGTTTGTGACGGATCTGCTTTTCCTTCCGACGCTTTCTTCTGGTCAAGATGTTCTTTGATCCGCTCGAACGCTTCGCCATCGTGCTGGGGCGACGACGGTTGCTGGCCGGACTCGCCTTCGCCACCAGACTGTTCGCCACTTGGTTGTTCGCCACCCGATTGTTCAGAACCGGACTGTTCGCCGCCGGGCTGGGCCGGCTGGTCACCACCCTTTGCACCGGAGCCGGACTTGCCGTCTTGGGGAGCGGGTTGGGTTCCTGATTGGCCAGACGGATTGTTCGTCGGTTCGCCGCCTTGGTCACCAGATTGCTGGTCACCAGATTGCTGGTCACCAGATTGCTGGTCACCAGATTGCTGGTCACCGGATTGCTGGTCACCGGCTTCGCCGCCCGGTTCTTCGCCGCTTTCCGATCCATCGCCGGGCGGTTGATCTTGTTCGGGTTTGCCTGATTGAGGATTTTTGTTGCCCGAGGGTTGGCCTTCACCCGAAGATTTTTCACCGGGTTGGTTTTCACCTGACTGGCTTTCACTCGGCGAATTTTTGCTCGACGGGTCACCGCCTTCGTTGTTTTGCTGGCCCGATTGCTGTCCGGACTGTCCGCCCGATTCGCCGCCGGATTGGTTCTCGCCCGGCTTCTGCTCGGCCGCGCCTTCGCCACCCGAACCGCCACCGCCCGATTGCGGTTCGCCTTCGGGGGATGCATTTTCGCCGCCGGATTCCTTTTGCGACTTGTCGCCGCTCGGATCCGATGCCGGTTTTTCGTCCGGCGCGGACATGCCTTCGGCTTCGCGATCGCCCGGCGGCGGAAGGTCATCGCTGGCAACGATCTTCAGCTTGATCGGGTCCGTGCGAACAACGTTGGGCTCGGCCGTTTGGTCGCCCGCGATGCTGCGATTGTCGACCGCGACCGCGACGACTTGGACGGTGTCGCCGATTTGCAAATTCAATCCGCCACGGTCGTTCGGACCGGGTCGAAAGCGGTACTCGGCGACTCGGTTGCCGATCACGTTGGACGCACCATCGGCCGGTCGCCATAGAACCGGTTCGTCGACCAATTCGATGCCTCGACGAACTTCCAGACGAATTTCGCTCAGCCCGAAATCCGGGTCCGAGGCGTGGACTTCGATCATTTGTTGCGCATTGATCGGCACGTCTTTGGGCGTCGTCACCGGCATCATGATCGCGACGTCGGGCGGCAAGTCGGCGATCACGCGGATCGGATACACGATCGGGTCGGAGTTGGCTTGATCGGATTCGTCCCAGACTTGGATGCGATAGCTGTCCAGTTCGACGGCCGCCGATCGACCGCGTGGGCCTCGCACGCGAAAGTCGACCGACAAGTCGGTGCCCGAGTCGGAGATCGCCATCTCGGTCGCGCCGGCGGTGGCGCGAGTGGTCTCGCCGATCGGTCGCGGGTTGAACTCGATCACCGCGCGGCCGATCGGTCGGTTGACGCTAGCGCGAATCAAAACATCGGTGCCATCGATCGCCGTGATCGCGCCGCCGGAGTGCGTGTGGGGAGCCTTTCCGATGTAGGCCGGCGGCGTGTGGGTGACGGATTCGACCGCGACGACGGGAATGTCGCGGACGCGAACGACGAACGGTCCCGCGGTCGCGTCACCGGCGACGATTTCGTACGGGATCTTGTCGCTGGCCCGGGTCGGTAACGTCCACGACTCGGCGAAACGATACGGGGTGCCGTCCGAGTCGCGTGATAGCTCCAACGTCTTCGGCGGTTCGTCGGCTTTTGCCCACCAACGCAGCGTCACGGTTTCGTCGTCGCGAAGTCCTTTGACGTTTGCCGACACATCGACGGAACGGCCTGCGATCGCCGTCGTGTCGCCGGGAACGACGTCGGTGATGTCGACGCGGTGCGGTGCGTCGATCGATGCCAACGGCAAGGCCAAACGAGCGGCCGACTGCAACGAGTTTTTCGGCGACACGATCATGTAACCGACCAGCACCGCCAGCGCGATCGCAGTCGCGATCCACCACGCCATCGTTCCGGTCGCTTCGGCGGGCAAAGCGTTATGCGACTTCAACCGTTCGGCCGTCGTCGCGCCGATCGACCGGACGACTCGGCCGTTCAGTCCCGCCGGGTCCGCGCCTTGCTTCAACGTCACATAACTGGTCAGCGCTTGACGAAGTTCGGGCATGTCCCGTTCCAACGACCGGGCCGCGTATTCAGGTAGCACCCGGCTGTTCAACAGCGGATAGATTCGACGCGTCACGTACCAAATCGCGACCGATAGTCCGGCCAGCAGAAAAGCCGCTCGCGCGATCGGCCGAGGCGAATGAATCCAGTGATCCAACACCAGCCAAGCCGTGCCGGCGACCAAGAGGCCGATGACCAGCCCGAGCGTCCAACGGGTCAGTTCGGCCCACCAAAGTGCCGACGCAGCCTCGGCGATCCTTGCCTCGATCAAGCTTTCCGAAGCAGAAAGCGGACGGGGGTTACCCGGTTGGGCTTCCGGATGGAGGGTCGAGGCAGGTGGCGTCGGAGTAGCAGTCGACACGTTTTGAAGAACTCCGAGTGGTTGGAAACGCCGGACTCGGCCGCAAGGCCGCCGGCGGGAGTGATCGATGAATTATAGGTCGCCGATCAGCCGTCCAAATGCGGCGAAGCGAAGAAACCGATCCCTTCACAACGCGTCCTTAGCGATTGAAGGGGCATTAAAGGAAGATATCGCTCCTTTCCTGCGAAAGCCAATTGCAAACTTGGACGAGTCGAGTTTGACTGCTACCATCGCAAGATCGTTCTTACGAAAGACTTGGAAAATCGGAGTCGAACCTCAGGCGGATCGTCGGCGATGCTGACGATGGGGTTATCTTGACGACAGAATTGACAGGGACACCTGTCGGCATTGATACACTGTTAACCTTCCCGTCCTTTAGCTTCTCACCCCCCTCGTCCAATCATGAGATACGCATTCCGTTTGGCGGAGCTTCTCGGTCACACTCCGGACCGCCGCAAGCGTCCGGGCACGATCAAGTCGATCGTCGAACACACCGGTCTGGACCGTCACCAGGTCGCATCGCTGCTAAAAAACGAAGCAAAATACATTCCGCTGGACGCTCTGTCGCGGATCTGTGATTACTTGATCGACCACGGTTATGCCCCGGCCGATCAGTTGCCCGGTGCCCTGTTCGCAGTCAACGCCGAAAACTTTTGGGAACTGCTGGCTCGTCGCGGCGAGATCGAAATCGTCCTGGGCGTCCGAGAAAACGCGGAAGCCTCGTCGCCCGACAACGCCACCGTTGTGGCCAGCGACGCGGTGCTTTTCGGCGAACTTCTTAACGGCGTTTCGACGCTCGGTGGTGCGGCGAAGCACCACAACACCGGCGAAGGCGAAGAGAACACGACGCAGGCGGTCCCGATGCCGGACCGGTTGCAACAAACCCTAGTTTGGAGTCCCGGCCAAGTCTCGCTGGAAGACGCTCGCAACCGCGCCACCGAAGTGTTCGAAGGCTTTGTCGAAGCCCAAGGCGACCGCGGCATGGTTTGCATCGGCAGCGTGAAGAGCAACCCGGTCGTCGAGTTGTTGTTTGCCGATGCATTTGGTTGCACGCCGTTCGTCACCGAAGACGATGTCGACGACGTGTCGGCTCGATCGTGCCCGTTCTTCCTGCGTTACCGCGACAGCGACCCGAAGCCGGGCGGTGCCTCGGCCGGTCTGCGGCTTAGCAAGAACGAGGACGCACCGGAGCCAGGTTTCTACTACGAAAAAGACGACGGCACTTGGGCTTACGCCGGCGGTAAAGACAAGGACACGGCGCTGGTGTTCTATCTATTCCGGGAAGCGCTTGGACGATTGGACATGGTGCTGAGCGGATTTTCCGGTCGGGCGACGCGACTGCTTGCCAAGACGCTGGCGATCCGCGGCGAAGAATTTTGGCCTCCGGTCTACGAAGAAGACGGACTACAAATCGGCGCGTACCTGGTTCAGTACGACAACACGGACACCAAACCGACGCGAGAAGACTTGCTGTTCAACTCCGGCGGCGCGGCCACGATCATGCCGCTGTCCCGCGAAGCGATCGCCAAGCGAATCGCGCGGCGATAAGGCGGCACGTCGGCGTTAACAAATGATCACAATCTCGCGGCGACGGGAGACGTGATCAACGATCCAGCCAGAACGTCAGCACTTCGGCGACGTCTTCGGCTTCCAGCATTTCGTGCGCGGCCGAATTCATCGGCCAGCGCCGCGATCGCGGGCCAGTAGGGATCGCGTTGCAAGTGTTGGTGCAAGGTCGCGATGATTTTCTCCAGCAGCCGCGTTCGCGATCGCGGGTCGCGAACGATCGCTTGGCAGATCGCCATCGCCGCTGACCAATCCTGCTGCCAAGGACCGTACAGCGCCGGATGCAACGGCTCGCCGCGGTAGATCATCTCCGCCGCCGGGCCGGCCAGATACGTCATGATCTCTCGCTGCCGCTGCCAATCCAGGTTCGGATCGACACGCCCCCAATTGACGCGGCAGTCGCCGAACCGTTCGGGTAGGTAGTCATCCGCCTCGCCCCAAAGCTGCATCGAATCGACCGTCGCACCCAACATGTACGCGACCACCGCGTGACCGGCCTCGTGGTACGCCGTCAGCGTTTCGTCGTCTTCGCCGGCGTCCCAATCATCGTCCTGATTCAAGTTCAACTCACCTGTGCTAGAGTAGGTCAATTGTCCCAATTGACCCCCGCAATCAACCATGTAGGTCAATTGTCCCAGTTGACCCCCGTAATCAACCATGCCGGGGACAATTGGGACAATGGTCCTACTCTAGCAATCAATCATTCAAAGCCGCCCCCATGAGAGCCCTGCTGTTAACCGAATACAACAAGATGCAAGTCACCGACGTCGACGAGCCGACCGTCGGTCCCGATGACGTGCTGATCCAAGTCGAAGCGTGCGGCATCTGCGGCAGCGACATCCACGGTTATGACGGTAGCACCGGCCGTCGGATTCCGCCGTTGGTGATGGGTCACGAAGCGGCCGGCATCGTCGTGGCCAGCGGCGACAACGTCACCGACTTGCCCAACGGTTCACGCGTCACGTTTGATTCGATGGTGTCGTGCGGCAAGTGTCATTTTTGCCGCGACGGTCACGCGAACCTGTGTGACCACCGCATGGTGCTGGGCGTGTCGTGTGGCGAGTACCGTCGTCACGGCGCGTTCGCCGAACGGATCAGCGTTCCTCGCCGGATCGTTTACACGTTGCCCGAATCGTTGCCGTTCGAGCATGCCGCACTCGTCGAAGCCGTCTCGGTTGCCGTCCATGCCGTCAACGTGACACCGCTTGTGCTGGGTGATACCGCGGTCATCGTCGGCGCGGGCATGATCGGTTTGTTGACCTTGCAAGCCGCTCGCGCGGCCGGCGCGACGCAGGTCATCGCGGTCGACTTGAACGACAAACGATTGGCCGTCGCAAAGCAACTCGGCGCGGACGTGACGCTTCGGGCGGACCAGTGCGATGTGCCGGCGGAAATTCGCAAGCTGACCAGCGGTCGCGGCGCGGACGTGGCTTTGGAAGTCGTTGGTGCGACGCCGACGATCAAGACCGCGATCGAATCGGTTCGCAAAGGGGGCGCGGTCACGTTGGTCGGCAACGTCGCGCCGACGATCGAACTGCCGTTGCAATCGGTCGTCACTCGTGAGATCCGTTTGCAAGGGACGTGCGGTTGCAACGGCGAGTATCCGCAGTGCATCGACTTGATGAACCGTGGCGTCATCAACGTCGCACCGCTGATCACAGCCAAGATCGCGTTGTCCGATGGACCGGCCTGGTTCGATCGATTGCACGCCGGCGATCCGGACCAAATGAAGGTCGTCGTTCAACCTCAGAAGGCTTAGCCCGTTGACTGAAAAAGGAGGTTCAGAACCGGCGGCCGTTTCGAGTTCTCATCAGACGCGGCACCTCGGCTTGTTCGCCGCGACGGGCATCGGTGTCGGCGCGATCGTCGGCGGCGGAATCTTGGCACTGGCCGGGGTCGCATTCGCGACGTCGGGACCATCGGCGATCATCGCGTTCGCGATCAACGGCGTGATCGGACTTTTGACCGCGCTCAGCTTTGCCGAGATGGCGTCGAAGTTTCCCGAATCGGGTGGTACTTACACGTTCAGCCGCAAGGTCTTGTCCGTCGAAGCGGCCTTCACGGTCGGCTGGGTGGTGTGGTTCGCGTCGATCGTTGCGGCGGTGTTGTACGCGATCGGCTTTGCGCACTTTGCGATCATCTTCGTCGATGGCGTTGCTTCGGCGGCGGGCATGGACTGGACTTGGTTGCACTCGCCGGCCGTCATGCCGATCGTTGCCGCCACAACGACGGTGATGCTGGCGATCAGCCTATTGGTCAAAACGGGTGGCGGTGGCAACGCGGCCAACATCGGCAAAGTGTTGGCGTTCGGCGTCGTGATTTTGGGAGGCCTTTGGGCCACGATCAACCAAACCCCTGCAGACACGGTAGCGACGTTCCAGCCCTTCTTCGCGGGCGGGCTTGTGGGCGTCGTCCAGGCGATGGGATACAGCTTCATCGCGCTGCAAGGCTTCGACTTGATCGCCGCGGTGGGCGGCGAAGTCAAAGAGCCGCAGAAAAATATCCCCCGCGCGATGATCCTTTCGTTGGTCATCGCACTGTTGATCTATGTGCCGCTGTTATCGGTGATCGTCGCCGTCGGAACGGGGCCCGATCAGACGATCGCGGAAGCGGCTGCGGCGGATCCGGAAGGCATCGTTGCGATCGCGGCGCGTAACTTTTTGGGCGGGCCGGGTTACTGGTTGGTGATCGTCGCGGCGGTGCTATCGATGTTCACGGCGCTGCAAGCAAACCTGTTCGCGGCGTCAAGGATCGCGCTGGCGATGTCGCGTGATCGAACGTTGCCACCACTGCTAAGCAGGCTTTCAAAGGCCCGCGGCATCCCGATCGTTGCAGTGATCGTGACGTCGGTGTTGGTTTGCGTATTGATCGGTGCGTTGCCGGACGTGTCGGCCGCCGGGGCGGCGTCCAGTTTGATCTTCCTGGTCACGTTCGCGATCGCGCACTGGTTGAGCGTTTTGGTACGGCAACGAAGTCCGCAAAGTCCGCCGCCATTCTTGGTTCCGCTGTATCCCGCAGTGCCGATCATCGGCGGGCTGGCGTGCATCAGTTTGGCGATCTTCCAAGGCATCGCGGTTCCGGCGGCGGGCAACATCGCGATGCTGTGGTTGGGACTTGGCGGCGTGTTGTTCTTGACTCTGTTTGCTCGCAGCGCCCGACTTCGCGACGTGTCCAGCATCGCCGCCAATCCGGAACTCTCGCGGCTTCGCGGCAACACGCCGTTGGTGTTGGTGCCGATCGCGAACCCGCGCAATGCGCAGGCGCTGATCGCGCTGGCGGAAACATTGGTGCCCGCGGCGGTCGGACGAGTATTGTTGCAAACGATCGTGGTCGCTCCGCCGGACTGGAACCCGGACGATGATCCCGGACCGGCCGACCGGGCGCACGCGGTCCAGAAAGAACTGATCCGCGCGACGGTTCGGCTGGGCGTACGAGCGGAAACGCTGACGACGGTGGCGTCATCGCCGATGGAAGAGATCGCCCGCGTGGCGCAGCTTCACCGCTGTGAATCCGTCTTGATGGGATTGTCCGAAATCGCCGAAGACGGCGCGCCCGATCCGATGGAAGGATTGCTCAGCCGCTTGGACACCGACGTCGTCGTCCTTCGCGCGCCCGAAGATTGGCACTTGGTCGAACGACAAAAGATCTTGGTTCCCGTCGCGGGCCGCGGCGGGCACGACTACTTGCTGACGCGGCTGCTGGGTTCGCTGGCGCGGCAACAGAACTGCGAAGTAAAGTTTTTAAGAGTCGTCCCGACGCGGATTCCGAAGGGCGATCTAAAACGTATCCAAAAGGAACTTGACCGCTTGGCCTATGACAACTTCGGCGGCAGGTGTGAACGCGAGATCATTCAAAGCGACGATCCGATCGAAACGGTGGTTGCCAAAGCGGATGAATCGGGGTTGATCATTTTGGGCGTGCAGCGAGTCGGTCCGCGTCAAAAACTGTTCGGCCGGTTCACACGTCAAATCGCGAACCGATCGAAGAGCCCCGTCATCGTCATCAGCAGACGCGGCTAAATCGAACGCCTCGACATGATTGTCGAGGATGATGGTCGAAGTTGATGGTCGAAGATTGCCCGTTTTATCGGGTCGGCTTGACGTCTTCGAGCAGCTTTTCCAGCTGACGCATGCTTCGTGACAACAGCACTCGGATGGCAACGTCGGTCTTGCCGAGCTGATCGGCGATCTGCTTGGTTGCGAGACCGTCGACGTACCGAAGACGAATGACTTCGCGTTGTTCTTCGCCCAGACTGGCAATGGCCTGCTGCATTCGGTTCAGGCGAACGTCTTGGCTGTACGCCGCGCTGGGCGATGTCATGCTGGCAGCCAACAGGTGTTCCAGACCCATCGCATCTTCGCCGCCGTTTGCCGGCGCATGCATCGATTGCTTGCGACTTGAATCCCGACGCTGGGCACCAAAATGAAACCGATGCGCATCGACCACGCGGCGACGCGCGACTTGTTGCAACCATTGCATCGGTTCGTACTGCTCCAGCGGTGCCGTGTCCAAGCTTGTCACTGCGGTGGCAGCAACTTCCTGAAACAGATCGTCCAGTTCGATCGCGCCGAGCAATCGGGCCGTCGTGATCGAACGAAGAAATCCAATCAACATCAGACGATGACGATCGATGTAACAGCCAAGCGAATCACGATCGCCTTGCTTGATCCTATCAATCAGCTCCTGGTCGAGCGGGTTGTCTGAATCATCGCACGCATCGGTGCCATCGTTAACAGTCATGTCGTTAGTCCTGGGATGCGGCAGCATGGTCACGAGACGATGGGATGATCAGTATCCCTACGGTCGAAGCGTCATGACTAGAATAGTCGATCCTTCGTTGCAAAAGACCGCCGAGCCAACTTCCGTGAACACCTCGACCACCTTTGGTGCCCAATCGATGGACGACGATGATTGGCTGGCGGACTGTTTGGAGAGGCTCGCCGAGAATGGCAGCGTTGATCGACCGGCGGACCTGTTGGCTTACCTTCCCGCGATCAACGACGATTCCAAACGCCGTCTCCTGGTCGAACTGATCAAACTCGACCTGGCGATGTCAGCAGAATCGGGATCCATTCGCCCGATGGAGGCCTATTTGGAGATTTGCCCCGGGCTGTTGTCACCCGACAGCGTCCCCATCGACTTGGTGATGGAGGAGATGCAATTGCGGCGAGAGTTGGGGCAAACGCCCGACGTTGCCGAGTACCATCGACTCTATCCCCACTTAGCGACGATGCTGATGCCGCTCGAACAGTCGTTCGCGGGCATCGTGCCGGAAGCCTTGGAGGAGACGACGCTGGAGGTCGAGTTGGGCGAACAACTCGATGACTTTTTGGTCCTGCAAAAACTCGGCCGAGGAGCGTTCGCGCAGGTCTACCTCGCTCAACAGATTTCGATGCGAAGGCTGGTCGCGCTAAAAGTGTCTCGCGGCAAAGGGGGCGAATCCGAATCGTTGGCGCAGTTCGATCACCCCAACATCGTTCGCGTGTTTGATCAACGAAGACTCAGCGATCAGTCACTTCATTTGCTGTACATGCAGTTTGTTCCGGGAGGAACGTTGGCCGATGTGGTCAAGGTGCTTCGCCAATCGAGTGCCGATGGTACCCAGGCGGTCGGCGGATGGGTGCTGCTAAGGTCGGTGGACGAACAGTTGCTTAAAACCAGCCAGGCCGTGCCGGACCGATCGGCGACGCGAGACTGGATTGCCAGTTCCCCTTGGCCTCAGGTGGTCGCCTGGGTGGGAATCCATCTTTGTCGTGCGTTGCACGAAGCTCATTCGCAACAGATTCTTCATCGTGACGTGAAACCCGCAAACGTGTTGCTGTCGGCCGAGGGAATTCCCAAGCTGGCGGACTTCAACGTCTCCTTCACGAACTCGTCCAGTCTTACCGATTCATCCGGTCCTGCTGCTTCACCGAACAATGCCGCTTCACCGAACAATGCCGCTTCGCCGAAGAATGCCGCTTCGCTGGGCGGATCCCTCGCCTACATGTCGCCAGAACACTTAAGTGTGATCGTGAACAAGGATCCACATGCTCAGGATCGGATCCGCGAGTCGGCCGACATGTACTCGTTGGCGGTTTTACTTTGGGAACTATGGCAGGGACGGCGACCGTTCGAGTGCGATGGGATGGCGGTGTCGTTCCGCGAAGCAGCGGTCGAACAACTGGCGTCTCGCCACCGCGCCCTCGGAATGCTCCACTTTGACGAAGCTGCGCCGGATGCCGCCGCCGCACGGGTACTCGAAAGGACGTTGCGACGCTCATTGTCGGCCGACGCGGGGGATCGTTTTGGTGAGGGAGGCCGAAATGGCGGGACGTCTGCGGTTGTCTCTTTATCCACAAGCAGCGACCCTGTTCGATCCACCCGAGTCGTCATGGCGAGATTGGCTTTCGCATCAATCGCCATGGGTCATGGCATGCATGGTTTTGTTGATTCCGCACGCGATCGCGGGTGGACTGAATTATCAATACAACATGAACGAGGTCATGCAAACGCTTTCGTGGAAGGAATCGCTTCGGTCGGTCTCCTGGGTTGTGAACCTGACCTATTTCCCGTTCGCCGTGCTATGCGCGATCTGGCAAACTCGCAGCATGGTGCGTGCCGTTGAAAACGCCCGCCAGAATCAACGGGTCGACAGTCGCGACCTCGAACACATGCTGGAACTGGGACATCTCGCCGCGACGATCGGCGGCGTGCTGTGGCTCTCGTCGGGCATCTTATTCCCATTGGTGTTCTACCGGATAAATCCCGATTTCCACTGGATGGCCTCCATGCAGCTTTTCCTGTCGTCATTGATTTGCGGCGGGATCGCGATGGTCTATCCCTACTTTGGAATGGCTTGGTTGACCACCTTCGTTTTCTATCCAAGGTGTCTAAGAAACACGATGCGGGATGCGGACTTCGACGCGCGATCCGCTCGCATGACAGATCGCGGCGAGACTTACAAGTTGATCGCGGCGATGCTGCCGTTGGTGGGTGGATCGCTAATGATCTCAAGTGAGTCGGCTTCGCGATGGTTCATGTTGGCCGCCGTCATCGCCGGCATGCTTGGCTTGCTGGTCGCGACATCGATTCATCAGCGCGTGGTGAAGGCCTGGGCACAGATGGGACAAGTGCTATCGACCAGAGCAACAGCGATCCCAGAATGAAAGCGATCCCAGAATGAAAGTGGTCGCAGAATGAAAGCGATCCTAGAATGAAAGTGCTCCAACAGTAGCTGCGGCGATGAGAGAGAACGTCGCTGCGACATAGCGCAATGCCTGGCAACCCTCGACGGAGAGTTACCAAGCATGACGTGATCGGCTTGCCGCGGCTGACGCGGCCTTAGACGCTCAATAGCAACCCCAGTAGCTGGTGTAACAGGGCGTGTAGCACGAGTAACTCGGCGAATGGTACGTGTAGACCGGGGTGTAACAAGCGTTGTACGTGGGGTAGCACGAACTGTAAGAGTAGCCGCGGTAGCCGCCGTAATTCCGGGACGCGCCATAGCTGCCGTAGCGATTGCCATAGCCTCGATGTCCGCTGAAGCGACGGTAGCAGGCGGCGATTGCGTCGTCGCTTTTCGAGTCCCCGTCTCCCAACAAGTCGTCCACGTCGGCTTGACCAAGTTTGTCGTCGCCCGATGCGAGCCGAACCGAGCCGTCATTGCCGGAATCCATCTTGGCAATCGCAGTCAGCAGATCATCGTCTGCGTGGACCGAGCAGGCGAGCAACATCATGGGAGCGATTGCGAACAGCATTTTCTTAAACATCGTAAGTTTCCAATCTTTGGCAGCGAAAGAAGCAAAAGCGAGCGTGAGTCTGCCAGGTCTCATCGTCGCTGGGCGTCACTTGACTAACCGACCAAGCGAAAGCCGCCGGAGGACGTTACGAGAAAGTTTGGAAACTTTTGCGATCGTGATTCGGGCGTAACAAAAGACCTAGGGCAACGCTAAGCAAACCAGAAGACTTTGTGTCGTGATCTCTTTCCCGCCGGGTCATTCCTTTCCCGCTGTCTCCTTCGATGGGTCATCCAATGAAACGCCGTCTTAACATCGCCTCCTTCGTCGCTTGTTCCACCGTTGCCTGCCTTGTGCTGTCGGGCACGACGAATGCGAACGATGCTCTGTTTTCCGAGATCGCCATGGAGTCGGTCTTCGCGAAGTCGACGCAAGACTTGGCGGCGAAAACTTCCTCAACGAAAACAACGTCAACGAAGGCACCAAACGCCGCGACAAATGACGGCTCGACAGACTTTGATCGAATCACGGGTCCGAATTCGCTGACGGTCGCGTTGCGATCAGCCGGCTTTGAACCAAGGCGAAATCGAGAAGCGGTTTTGATCCGAGTCGAAAGGGCGGGATGGAAGCTGACAACGGAGATGACCGTCGAAGTGGAAAAGGATCGAATTTTGTGCCGCATGTCGCTCATTAAGATCGACTCGGCCACGACGAACTTGGGCGAAACGTTGCGGGCATTGATGACGATCAATCATCGCCTTGCCGAAGCTTCGTTCGTGGTGGATGGCGACGCGAATATGGTTCAACTCCAGGCCATGATCGCCAACCGGAACTTGACTTCCGATCGCCTGACCGGCGAATTGATGCGGTTGGCGGACACGGCGATCGAAAACGCTGACGCATGGCGGACGCTAAAGGCTAAATCATCCGTGGCGGCAGATGCCGTCGTCACCGTTTCGCCACCGGCTTCCGCACCAATGGCCACCCAGCAGATCGCCGGCCAGCAGATGTTTGGGCAGCCGATCTTTGGCCAGTGGCTTGCCGGCTTGCCATCGAACACGTCGATCGCGATCGAATTGAAGGAGGATGACACGTTCAAAATGGCTCACGTCGCGGCCAACCGCGTGGCCGTTTCGTCGGGAACCGTGCGTCGGCGATCGAATCGGCTAACGCTATCGGAGCAGGGAAAAGACGATGTCAATTTCCAGATCGAATCTGTCACGACGTCCGTCATGGAGCTGCGAATCGTGGATTCATCCGACAAATCGGGTCGACTGATCAAGTTTTCCAAAGCCGGTCTGTAACATTTTCGTCCCGCGTTCGCTTGTTGAAACATCACTGCTTCCTTCATGCCGCGTAAGAGTCTCCTGTCATGTCACTTCCCAAACGATCATCCATCAAGTCTGCATTCGGTTGCGTGGTCCCCGTTTCGCCGGCGGCTCGTTTTTTAGTCGTCGCCTGGATCGGATTGGCAGCCGCCACGGCTCGCGGCGACGCGGACACTTACGCTCGCGTGGTCCAATCGACCGCATGGATCGTGACCAGTGACGCGGACAATGAAACCGCGACCGGCACGGGGGTGTTGGTGGATGCGGAAAAGCGAATCGTGCTGACGAACGCCCACGTCGTCGGCGACAGCCGCACCGTGGTGGTGTTCTTCGCGGACCTCCAGGACGGCATCCCGGAAGTCAAACGAAAGCACTATCTGGACAATGTTTTGAAATTGGCTCAGCCTGGCAAAGTGGTCGCCGTCGATCGACGTCGCGATCTCGCTTTGATTCAACTGCCGATGGTGCCCGACGGCGTGCGAGCGATCGAGATGGCGGAGAAAAGCATCAAGCCGGGGTCTTCGATCGAACTGGTCGGAAATCCGGGAAACAGCGACGTGATGTGGGTGTCGACGTCCGGTTCGGTGCGAGCCGTCTACGATAAGAAGTTTAAATCGAACCACGGTGAACACGACTTCCGCACGGTCGAGACGCAAAGTCCGATCCAGCCGGGGGACAGCGGCGGACCAATCGTCGATGGTCAAGGCAGACTGGTGGCGCTCGCTCAATCATTCTCGCCCGAAACGTCGCTGATCAGCTTCTGTGTCGACATTTCCGAAATCCGATCGCTGATGGCGAGCAGTTGGAAGCCAGCCCCCTTAGCCAGCAAAAAACTGCTTGAGGACGCCGGGATTGAACACCTCACCAACGCTTCGGGACACTACCAGGTCGACCATTTACTCGCCGACAAGACAACCCAGGCCGTCTACGTTGCGAAGGACACCGAGTACTTCGAGCGGGCCGATGTGCGAAAAATTTGGTCGCTGGTCCGCGTCAGTAAGGACGCCCCGACGGGCGATCTGATGAACCGTCTGCTTCGCCAAAGCTCGGTCACCAAGATCGGAGCATGGGCGATCGAAAAGAATGACGCTGGCGAATACTTGGTGATCTACGTGGCAAAACTGGATGCCACCGCGCCCGACGAAGCGGTCGCGGGAACGATCGAGTACGTGGCCAGGATCGCGGCCGCGATGTCAAAAGAGCTCCAGCCGAAGGCGAGTGAAAAGTCCGCCGCGGAAACGCTCGCATCTTGGCTGGCCCAGTAAACGGCCAGCCCGGTAAACGGCCAATGAAGTTTCCTTCTTGCCCATTCTTTTTCTGAAATCAGCTGTAACACCTGCGGACCACGCACGCTTGGATGGTTGTCGAGAACACGCTCGACGCCAAATTTAAATTTAAGAAAACTGCAAGGAACCCAGACCATGACGAAGAACATCAAACGAGCACTGATCGCAAGCATGATCGCTTTGGGCACCGTCCAAGCTGTCCCCGCCTCCGCGTTCGGCGGACGCTGCGGCGGAAGCGTCCGATCCCGCGTCGGTTCCTTCATCGCTTCGCAAACCGCCCATCGGCAGCCCATTGCGTCGCGACCGGCCTACTCGCCGTCCAGCCACTCGCGGCCTGCCTACGCCGCGCCGACGCACTCGCAACCCAGCTACTCGCAACCTATCCACTCACAACCTATCCACTCACAACCCAGCTACGCTCGTCCTCTGCCCGCCCCATCGCCGATGGTGTCCCCCACCGCTTCCCAGCCCTCGCAATTCGCTTCCCAGCCCTCGCAATTTGAAGAGCAGATCGTTTCACGCGTTCCTGCAACCGTGCCGGTTCCGCTGTCGCAAACGCCAGCCCCGACACCACCACCATCAAACGTCTCGGCATCGCCGCAACAGGCATCCATGTCAGCACTTCAAATGCTGGCGTCGATCCCGTCGGATAAAGCGACGGCCGACGAAACTCAGTTTGCTGATGAGACGACGTTCGGCATTCCTGAATTCGCACCCGCCGCACCCGTCGTTTCGGACGTGAACATCGGCACCTGGAAAGTAGCCCTGCCCGGCAACCAAACCGTCGTGTTGGTGCTGCAAGACGACGGACGGTTCGCGTGGACGGCAACCAAGTCAGGAGCCACCAGCACCTTCGAGGGAAATTTTCAACTCGACGGCCAGCAGTTGACGCTTGTGCGATCCAGTGACCAACAACAGATGCGGGGAACCTGGACGGCCAACAACGCGGGCTTTCTCTTCAAGCTGGATGGTGCCACGACAGGCGGCTTAGCGTTCACTCGTTAGACACCTGAGAACAGTGATTTTGATCAATCGCAGGGAGGTCAAGCCGTGGCCTCTCTGCATAATGATTCAGACCTTCAAGTTGCCGCTGCGTATCTTCGCCGCTCGCTCGCGGATCGCGTCCAACTCCGGTGCATCCTTTCGTTGCAGATTCTTGACTTGCATCACCATCCGATTGTTCTTTGAAAATCGGTCCCGGTGTCGATCCAAAAAATCCCAGTACAACGTCGTGAACGGACACGCATCGTCGCCGACCGCTTCGCCGTACTTGTATCGGCAATTCTTACAGTAGTTGCTCATCCGATTGACATAGTTGCCGCTGGCGCAATACGGCTTGGTCGCCATCACGCCGCCGTCGCCGTGCTGGCTCATCCCGAGCGCATTGGGCAAGCTGACCCAGTCGACCGCGTCGGCGTACATCGCCATGTGCCAGTCGTTGAACTTGGCCGGATGCACGCCCATCAATTGCGCAAACAATCCAAGGATCATCAACCGCTGGATGTGATGAGCGTACGCCGTATCGATCAACAACCGCATCGAATCGGCGACGCAAGCCATCTCCGTTTCGCCGTCCCAGAAGTAGCTCGGCACGTCTTGGTCGATGTCGCAGTCCAGCGAGTTCAAATCGGCGTAGTCCGGCATCTTGGTCCAGTAGATGCCGCGAACGTATTCTCGCCAGCCCAAAATTTGCCGCACAAATCCTTCGACCGCGTTGATCGGCGCGTCGCCATCGTTGTAAGCCTTCACGGCGGCATCGACGACTTCGCGAGGGCTTAGCAAGTGCAGATTGATCGCGTTGGAAAGACGCGAGTGATACAAAAACTCTTCGCCCGTCCACATCGCGTCTTGGTACGTTCCGAAGCCAGCCAAGCGGTGGTCGATAAAGTCGCGTAAGTACTCGAGTGCTTGATCGCGGGTGACGGGCAAGTCAAACCGTTCGACCTTCCCGGGGTGATCGCTGAATCGTTTTTCAACCATCGCGATCACGTCACGCGTCACGTCATCAGGTTCGAACGTCGGCACCTTCGGAACGTCCTTTGGCCCTGCTTTTCCGAACTTGCCGCGATTCTCTTTGTCGAAGTTCCACTGGCCGCCTTCGGGGTCGCCGTCCTTGTCCATCAACACGCCGTGTTCTTCCCGCATGACGTGGTAAAACTGTTCTAAGATCATCGACTTGCGACCCTTGGCCCAAACGCCGAACCGTTCAATGGAACAGTAGAAGTGCCGATCCTCACGCTGATCCAAATCGATCGCGTGATCCTTTGCCGTCGCGATCAAGTCCTCGCGAACGCGATGATCGCCGGGATGAACGACGATGATTTTCTTGTACTCGTGTTTCGACAACGTCTCGTCCAATAGACTCGCGAAACTGGACGTGCGAGCCTTCCGGCCGTCGGCGGGCAGTTCGTGATAAAGAACTTTCTTGCCAGACGCGATCAACTCGTCGCGGAAGTGTCGCATCGGTGCAAAGAAAGCGACCAAGCGAGTCTTGTGACACCAAACGTGCGTTGCCTCGTCTTGGTTTTCCGCCATCCAAACTCGATCGACCTTGGCGTCAAAACCATCCAGCGCCGCCGAATCGTGATTCAATTGATCGCCCAGGACCAGGACGAGGTGACGGAGGTTCGGCATCGGAAACTTCTCTGTAATTGGACCAAGAGATCGGTGGACGGATTGTGTCATGCCGTCAACCATGGTCGCAAGTTTCAGGCCGTCGGCAACTGCAACAAAATGAACAATTGACGTAGCTGATCCCGCCAGGGTTCAGTCCGGACTGAACCCTGGCGGGATTAGCTACGGGAAGTCAGTCACTTCATGATCACGCGATGCTTACCGGTTTTTGATCACGTGGAATGTTGGCCGGCGTGAGCAATTGCGTGGTTCAAATCGACTAGAATTTGGCAACTTCGTTTTCGTTCACGTTAGGAGATTGCCAAGGTGGTTCGATTTACATTGCTGGTCGGGTTGATGCTTGCCTTGGCCGCTGGGATTTCCAGTTTGGTCGCGGCGGATGAATACAAAAGACTGCCGCCGGCGGGGATCGAGATCGACGCCGACGATCGCCAACGGCTTACCGAACGCATCGCCTCGATCGAACAGCAAGTTGCTGACCAAAGCAACTTGACGGACGATGATCCGGCCTGGGTTCCCGACGTGGAAGTGCTGGTTCGGGCCGTGCAATTAGCACTCCAGCAGAACCTCTTTTACAAGCCGAACGAAGTCAAAGCCGCCGGGCAACTATTGGACGAGGCACAGCGACGCATCGAAGCGGTTGCCGGGGGCGCTCGCGGAATGGCGGTACTGGGCTTTGATGGATCACCGGCGAAGGAACCGACGTTGTTGGTCGGCGGATTCGATCCTCGATCGACGACTCCGTCCAACCTTACGGATTGGTCGTTCCGGCGGGCTATCGAGCGAGTGGTGCGAAGTCGCGGCTGGACGTTTGGTTGCACGGTCGCGGTGATACGAAGACGGAGATTCCGTTTTTGATCGAGCGAATGACAAAGCTTGGCGAGTACGCGCCGAAGGACACGTTCGTCCTGCACCCGTTCGGTCGTCACTGCGTCGCGTTCAAGTTCGCCGGCGAGACCGACGTGTACGAAGCGATCGCGCACGTGAAAACACTGACACCGATCGAAGATCAAGCGGTCGCGATGCGAGGCTTCTCGATGGGCGGCGCGGGCGTCTGGCACTTGGCCGTTCACGATCCGTCGTCGTGGTTCGCAATCAATCCCGGTGCCGGCTTCGTCGACACGATCGTCTATCAAGGCTGGGACAAGAAGCCGCCGTTTGTGATGACCGATACGCATCGCAAGCTGCTGAACTGGTACGACGTGCTGCCCTGTGCAACGAACTTGCAAAACACGACGCCGATCGTTTACAGCGGCGAAGTGGATAAGCAACGACAGGCTGCCGAACGAGTCACCGCGGTGTTGAAGAAAGAAGAAATTCCCTATCGACACATCATCGGCAAAGACATGGGCCACAAGATCGACGCGCCTTCGAAGGAAAAGATCAATGAATTGCTGTCGATCGCGGCGAAGGAAACGCTGCGCGTCAAACCGCCGACGAAGAAAATTGACTTCACCACCTACACGCTTCGTTATGCCGATTGTGATTGGTTGTCGATCGAGGGCCTGCGAGAGCATTTTGTCGAAGGCCGAGTCGTTGCCGAGATCAAGGGAGAAGAATTGATTCAGATTCATTCCGCCGGCGTCACGCGGTTGCGACTGAATTTTGCCGAATCGGGCTGGCCTGATCGTCCGCGACAGCTTCGCGCCGAGATCAACGAACAATCCGTCGAAGTCGTCGACGGTGGCTCCGCACCCGGTCTGCAATGCGAATTTTTCCTCGATGGCGATCAGTGGAAATTGGAAACCAACTTCGCAAAAACGGTTCGTAAACGCCCCGGCATGCAAGGACCGATCGACGATGCGTTTTGCAGCCGGTTCGTGTTCGTGATGCCCAGCCGTCCGGCCACCCACGGCGCGGCCGAGCGTTGGATCAAGTCCGAAATGGATTACGCGGGCAGTCGATGGGAAACGTTGATGCGCGGCGATGCGAGATTCGTCCGCGACACGGACGTCACCGATCAGATGATCCAAGATTGCAATCTCGTTTGCTTTGGCGATTTCACCAGCAACCGCTACCTCGCCTCGATCGCCGATCAATTGCCCATCGCATGGACGAAAAGTGAAATCAAAGTCGGCGATCAAACGTTCGATCCGGCCAAGCACGTTGCGGCGTTCTGTTATCCCAATCCAAAGAACGCGGACCGCTACGTCGTCGTGAATAGCGGGATGACGTTTCGTGAGTTTTCAAATGTCAGCAATTCGCGTCAAATTGCGATGCTGCCCGATTGGGCGATCATCGATGTCACCTCCGGCGACGACGGAATCTTTGCGGGCGACGTGGTCGAGGATGGATTTTTTGACGAACAATGGAAACTCAGCCGTGACAAAACTGCCAACGATTGACGACTGCGGCGATTGCGGCGTGTGCTGTCGCCACATGGGATATCCGCCGTACTTAACCGGCGAGAACGGCGGGCCGATTGAACCTGCTTGGGCGTCGATGGACGCGGACTTGAAGCGTTCGCTGCTGGACTACGTGCAAACGTACACAGTTCTCGAAGGCGAACTGGACGGCCCCTGCGTTTGGTTCAACCCGCAAACCAACCTGTGCCGCCACCACGAATCCCGACCAAAGGTCTGCCGCGATTTTCGCGTCGGCGGGAAAGGCTGCCGCGACTGGCGAACCGCCTACGGCATCGACCGATGGCAACGCGACGGACGCTGACGAATGGCGGTCACGGCCGTCCGCGTCCATCGCTTGGCTCATCGTTTTGGCTCATCTGGCGGAAGACTGCTGAACATTCAGAATCGACACCGGAGCCATGCACCAACGCGGATGCTTTAGCAACTCGTCCCTGCCTTACTGCTTCAGTCGGCGTGACTGCCCTGATGACACTTCGTCGATGTCTTCGTTCAGGTACTGCCGGCTAACTTTCGAAGCATCGACTCGTCGGTCAGTGCTGGTGCCATCGGATCGGCGCCTAAGGTGCCGACCAGCGAGTCTTCGTAACTGGGCGAAGAGACCGCTTCGAGTTGCTGACGGACGAATTGCAATCGCTGCGTCAGTTCGGCCGCCTCGGCTCGGTCGGTGGTCGAGACGTCGCCGGTGGCTAATTCTTTGATCATCTCCGTCAGTCGATCCTCAAACCGTTTCCAGTGATCCAAGTCGCGATGAGCTTTCGTCTTCAAGCGTCGACGGTACCAATCGCTTTGCAGCATCGAACTTCGGTTGAACAGATCACGGACTTCTGGATCGTCGATCGTTTTGCCTTCGTATTCGCCGTGGGCCATGATCGACAGCAGCGCTCGCAGCGGCGGACAGGCCAGTTCATAACCGCCATCGGAGAAGTACTGCGTCGCGACTCGCTTTTGCGCTTCCGCGATGTGCAGGATTCCATCGGCGAACGATGCCGGATCTTGCAATTCAGGCTTCAAGATTTCTTCGGGGAAGACTTTCGCCGGATTGTCGAAGATTCGTCCGAGGTACGTTCGCACAAATTTCTTGGTAATTCGATAACCCAGTCGAGACGCTGGGATCGCGACGCCGTCGGCATCAAAGTCATCCAGCTTGACCATCATGCCGGCTTTGATCAGTGCGTCGGGATCACGTTCTTCCGGTCCCATTCGGCACCAGACTTCGGGGATCAATAGCGAGATATCGTGACCGACGGCGAACTTGGGTCCGATGTGACCGGCCGGCGTGCTGAAGCCGCCCAGTTCGGTCAAGATCATCGACACGACCATCGAATTCAAATCGATCGACGGCATCAATGCGTTGAACGGTCCCTTGGTCAGCGCGCTTCGCTGCCCGCACCGGTGGTGCTGGGTGACTTCCCGGTCAGCGAACAGACATAATCCATGATCAGTTCGGGCAACTCTTGATAGTGCAGCGGTGAATAGACCGCCAGCGATCGAATGCCTTTGCCGGGTTCCGGCGGATTGTTTCGACGACCCGATAACACCGCGCCGACGGGCGCGTGGATCGGGGCATCAGCGGGCAACCGGCGGTGCAATTGCATGCCTCGCATCGCGACGTAGGTGTCGCGCCAATTCACCATGTCGGGACGGTTCTGAAGGTAACGCGGGTTCGTCGTTCGCGATCCATCGGCCAGGATTCGCGGGTGCGCGGTGCTGACGACGTAGCCGGAACCCGACTCGGCCGCTTCGACCAATAGCGCCTGCATCGGTGCGGTGTACTTGTCGAACTCGATCGCGTCGTCGACCAATTCTTTGGCCGTTTCGGCGGAAAGCGGTTCAAAGTTGCTGATGAAGTTGCCTTTTTGGGAAAGGTCCAACTCGGTCTGCTTGTCCAGCCCACGATGAATCGCGTCGTCGGGACGTTGGAACAGTCGGTACTCGCAATTTTCGACAAACTTGTAACTGCCCGCTTGCGGCGTGCCCGCACCAATGCCGTCCAAGCCGTCGGTTCGCTGCAGCGACGATGCCGGAACGACGACGCTGCAACTGATGTCGTCTTCGCGTTGCACCTTGGCGGCGGCGATAAAGTCTTGACGCAACTTGAACGTCCGCCAACGTTGCTCGTCCAAGCCGACACGCAGGTAAGTGCCGACGAGCGAACGATCACCGATTTTTAGTTCGTGACCGGGCGAGCCGTTGACGATGTCGACGCCGAAGTGACTCTTCCAATCGTTTTCCATGCCCGGCTTGATAAAGCGTTTGATGATCAAGGCGAGCGCGTAAACGTGATCGGGAATCGTTGCCAGCCAAGCGTTGTACTCGGGGCTAAAGTTGGGCTGCGGCGTTAGCAATTGAATCATGCTGCCCAGGCTTCGCGCCGGTTCCAGCACGCTGCGACTGGGCCGATCGCCGTAGGCCGGTTTGTCGTCGGTGTTCGCATCCCAGCGGTCTTGGTAGTTGCGGCTGAAGATTTCGTCCAGCTTCGCAAAGTCCTTTTCTTGGTCGGCGACGAAGATCGGGCCATACAACATGTAATCGCGAAGCGACTTGCTGATCTCGCTCTTGCCGCCGCCGCTGACCGTGCAAGGCTTGTGACAGAAGATGCCTTCGCCGACCGTTCCGATCAAACGCCATGACGGCGCGGCGGGGTGCTTTTCGAGTTGGATCTTGTAACCGCTCGGCGCGATGTAGATGTTCAGCGGCGAAAGCGGGATGCGTTGGTCGACGCCGTCCTTGTTCCACGTCACGCACTTTTCCGACAACGTCGCTCGTGCCGATTCGGGGATGTAGATTA
Source organism: Pirellulaceae bacterium (assembly GCA_963836865.1). Taxonomy (GTDB): domain Bacteria; phylum Planctomycetota; class Planctomycetia; order Pirellulales; family Pirellulaceae; genus Rubripirellula. The sequence goes on from CAWILC010000012.1 coordinate 88,309, forward strand.
CCGTCGGGTCCAGCTTATCGATGCCGTAGCCTTCGGGTCGAACATCGATGAAGGATTCGTAATCCGCGGCGACTTCCCCGAACGTTCGGCCGTTGTAGCGGCGGCTATCGACTTGGAATTCTTCGCCCAGAGAATACGACGCGAACGCGAGCGCGCCGCCGGCGTGTTCTTCTTCGACGTTGCCCATCAGGTTGGCGGAGAAGCTGATTTGCGTTTTGACTTCTTTCTTGCAATAGCCGTAATAGTTGTCCGCGATCAGCGTCACGATCACACCGGATTCGTCTCGGCAGGTGATCTTGAACGCGCCGCCGTCGTTGTATTTTTCGTTTGGATCTTTCCAGCACATCGAATCGCGACGTTGACGCTCGCTGGCATCGTCGTACGACGGCAGTCCGAGTTCTTTTTTGGTCAGCGTCGTCAGGTGCGTCGCCAGGATCACGCATCCGGTGTGACCGGACCAACCGTGAACGTCCAGGCTGGCATCGTTGGCCGCGATCAGGGGATCGCCGGCGTTTCCGAAAATCGATTCGACAAAGTCCAGGTTGCTGATCAAGTTTCCAGGGGCAAAGAAACGCACTTCAAGCGACTTTGCTTCGCAGTATCCCGGCACCGAGGGACACACTTGCGGCCGAAGCAATAGCGACACCCACGTGTGGGCTGGAGCGTTGCTTTGGGACGTGTAAGGAAGCTCCATTAGCGATTCGGGCGGGTTCATCGCGGCGCGGAACAGTTTCGCGAAGACGCTCTTTGGAACCGCCCGCTTGTCCCCTGGGATCGGCAAGCCGCCATCGGCGACGTGGAACGTGCCGGCGGTCGTGCGTCGGTCGGCGCGAGGATTGTTGGAGACGCCGTTCTGCAGGCGGTACGATTCGACCAGCTCATTCTTGTACACGTCGCCGCCCATCGGCAACGACAATTCGCGAGCCATCCCGTGGCGGTCCAGCGTCAACGAACGACTGGGCAGACGCAGCGGTTCGTCGCCGTCTTGACCGCCGCCGCTTTGATCCGAAAAGTAGTTCGCCAAGAACGCTTCGATGCGGCTGTCGACCGGAGCACGGTGCTCGGCCAACAAACGATTCTTCTCTTTCAGGCTGTCCAAGATCCCAGCCGAAAACGTCGCCATCGAACTGGTTTGGTTTGGCTCCGCGGGCACAACCAATCCGGCCGATGCCATTTGAAAAGCGATGTAGCTGTGCAAGCGTTCCCGCTCGGCCGGATCCGCCGCGACACTTCGGTCCCAGCCAACGCGGCGTTGCAGTTCGACGTGATCTTGAACCATCAGGGACATGGCTTAAACGCTCCGGGAAAAAGGTCGGATTGGCAGGCAAACGGCACGTCGCCAACATAACAAATCGTCACAGGAACGTTACGCCCGGCGCCGATGGAAGCAAAAATTGGCGGCTCCATCGTTGGAGGGCACACCGCTATTCGGTTACCATAGGCCGGAATCTCTCCGATAACTCTCTCCCTCCACCGCCGAAAAGGTGCAACACCCATGCGATCTCCGCTGATGTTGTTCAACGCCGTTATGTGCCGCTCGTTTTGTCGTTCGCTGTTCACCGCCATGGTCGTTGCGACGATCGCTGTCTCCGCCGTCACTGCCCCCGCCACTGCGGGCGGGTTGGGCGTGACGCCGCCGGATCAGTTCAGCGTGCCGGAGGGTTTTGAAGTCGAATTGGTTCACGAGGTCGCCGCCGACACGGAAGGATCCTGGGTCAGCCTTTGCGTCGATCCGAAAGGACGACTGATCGCGTGCGACCAGTCGGGCGGATTGTTCCGAATCGATCTCAGCGGTGACGAGCCGTCGGTCGAAAAGTTGACGATCGAGTTCGAGGGAGCGCAAGGACTTCTGTGTGCGTTCGGTTCGCTTTACGCCTCGGTCAACTCGCGTGATTTTCCCTCGGGCGTTTGGCGCTTGACCGATACCGACGGCGACGATCAATACGACAAAAAAGAACACCTCATCAAGATGAACGGTGGCAGCGAGCACGGCCCGCACGCGTTGATCTTGACGGCCGATGGACAGCGGATCATCACCTGCGCTGGCAACAGCACCGACTTGCCCGAGAACGTCACGCACAGCCGAGTGCCACGAAACTGGGATGAGGATCATTTGCTGGGCCGGATGCCCGACGCGCGAGGCCACAACGCGAACCGCTTCGCGCCGGGGGGCTTCATCCTGTCGTTCAACCCGGATGCTACCGAAGTCGAAATCTTGGCCGCCGGGTTTCGCAACCAATACGACATCGCGCTGAACAACCAAGGCGAACTGTTCGCTTATGACGCGGACATGGAATGGGACGTCGGCACGCCATGGTATCGACCGACGCGAGTCAATCACGCGATCAGCGGTGCCGACTTTGGTTGGCGCAACGGCACGGGCAAGTGGCCGGCCTACTATCCCGATTCGTTCGGCGCGGCCGTCAACATCGGTCCCGGTTCGCCGACGGGAATTTGCTTCGGCTACGGTGCGAAGTTCCCCAAGGCGTACCAAAACAAATTGTTCATCTGCGATTGGAGCTACGGCAATATCCACGCGGTGGAACTGACGCCCGACGGCAGCACCTACACCGGCAGCTACGAAACGTTCGCGACCGCCGCGCCGCTGCCGGTGACCGACATCGTCATCCATCCCGGCGATGGCTTGATGTACTTCACGATCGGTGGACGCGAAACGCAAAGTGGTCTGTACCGAATTCGTTACACCGGTGACTTGAGCGGCGAACAAGCCGATGCACCGGAGAAGAAAATGACGGCCGACGAAAAAGTTGCCGTTGAACTTCGATCGCTTCGCCATCAATTGGAAACGTATCACGCGGCGGATCCGGATGAATCGGCCTCGGATGAATCGGCCTCGGATGCGTTGGCGATCCCGATGATGCTGGAACACCTCTCGCACGCCGACCGTGGCATTCGTCACGCCGCGCGAATTGCGTTGGAACATCAGCCGGTGGAAACGTGGCGAGACGAAATCGCCGGCTTGAAGGACGATCAAGCCAGAATCCTCGGCGTCGTCGCGCTGGCCCGATGCGGCAACGACGAAGACAAGACCGCGGCGCTAAAATCGCTCGCCTCGACAAACTGGAAACAACTTTCCCCAGACCAGCGCACCGATCTGCTCCGGGCGTACGCCTTGGTGGCCGTGCGTTTGGGTGGCGTCGAAGACGCGGATGCCAAGCGACTGGCCGGAAAGTTTGTCTCGAAGTTCCCGACCGGCGACAACGAAGTCGACCGCGAACTGGCTCAGTGGTTGGTGTACCTGCAAGCCGGCAAGGCGACCGAGAAAATCGTTCTGGCGATGAAGCAATCGCCCAGCCAAGAAAACCAGATTCACTACGCGATCACGCTTCGCAACATGAAGAAAGGCTGGAATAAAGAACTGCACCGCGATTACTTCGCTTGGTTCAACGACATCAGTTCCGCCAACGGCGGGGCGTCGTTCGGTGGCTTCATCAAGAACATCAAAGACGAAGCCCTCGGAAGACTCGCCGAACCGATGAAAGAAAAACTGGCCGCCGTCATCAATCCACCTGAAATGGACAAAGACGAAGTCGCCACGCCGCCACGACCGCTGGTCAAGCAGTGGACCGTCGATGACTTGGTAGCCGCCGCGACCGATGACGCTCACGTTCCAAACTTTGAACGGGGCAAAGAAGTCTTCGCCGCCGCGCAGTGTTACAAGTGTCACCGCATGGGCGTTCAAGGCGGCATCCTGGGCCCCGACCTGACCGCGGCAGGTGGACGATTCAGCCCCCGCGATCTGTTGGTGTCGATGATCGAACCGAGCAAGGTGATCAGCGATCAATACGGGGCGACTCAGTTCTTGACCGACGACGGCCGCGTGATCATCGGCCGAGTCGTCAACATGCGTCAGGACAAGTTGTCCGTGATGACCAACATGCTGGACCCGGCAGGGCAAACGCAGGTCGATCGCGACAGCATCGAAGAAACGCGACCGGCCGAAACCAGCATGATGCCGGCGGGACTATTGGACACGTTCACGCAAGACGAAATCGTGGACCTGATCGCGTACATGCGTGCCGGCGGACGTCCCAACCACGCGATCTACGAAAACGCCGTCGCGACGGTGGCGATGATGGATGACACCAACGCTGGCGAGAGTTCGGCGGACGATCGCCAATGGTTGACGTTCCCCGGCGGCGAGGGCATCGGCAAGGGCAAGCACGTCGTGCTGGTTTCCGGTGACCACGAGTACCGCAGCGAAGAAGCCTTGCCGCAACTGGGTAAGATCCTGTCCCAGCATCACGGTTTCAAATGCACCGTCTTGTTCGCGATCGACCCGGCGACCGGCGAAATCAATCCGGATTACGTCTCCAACATCCCGGGCCTCGAATCGCTTGCGTCGGCCGACTTGGTCATCATGGGGCTGCGTTTTCGCAACTTGCCCGACGATCAAACCAAAATGATCTTGGATTACGTCGAAGCCGGTCGACCGTTGATCGGTCTACGCACGTCGACGCACCCGTTCGCTGTTCCCGATGACCGCAACTACGCGAACCTGTCTTGGAACAATAAAGAACCGGGCGAGTACCAAGGTGGATTCGGTCGCCGCGTGTTCGGCGAGACCTGGGTCTCGCACCACGGCAAGCACGGTCACGAATCGACTCGCGGGATCGTCGCCGATCCCGATCACCCGATCGCCACCGGCATTGCATCGGGCGACATTTGGGGACCGACCGACGTGTACGAAGTCACGCTGCCGCTTTCGGGTGACGGGCACGCCATCATCAACGGCCAGATCTTGACTGGCATGACCCCCGACGACGAAGCGGTCACCGATGACCGCAACGATCCGATGATGCCGATCGCATGGACACGAACCTACAACGGCGGACGCGTCTTCACGACGACGATGGGATCGGCCGACGATTTACCAAGCGAAGGAGTCCGCCGGATGATCGTCAACGCATCGCTGTGGGCGATGGGCATGGAAGACGCCATCAAACCAGACTTAGACGTCAGCATCGTCGGCGACTACGAACCAACGCCGTTCGGCTTCGGCAAGTTCATCGCCGGCAAGAAGCCCGCCGACTACGACTTAGCAGAGTAGGACAATTGTCCCCCATTGTCCCTTCGCTCGGTTGCGATTTCGAGCAAGAAACGTAGGGTGGGTCCAGGAGCCCCAGCGACGCCAGACCCACCATCCGTGCATCTCGTAGAACGGTGGGTCTGGCGTCGCTGGGACTCCTGGACCCACCCTACGCTTGGCCTACGATCACTTCCCTTTCTTTGCCTTGACCGGCGTGTCTAGGCCTTTCAGCGGAAACAATGGCGAAGGCGTCCTGACCGACGCCATCATTTCCGCTAGTTCTTTGACCACTTCGGGATGCTGGTCGGCGACGTCATCCGATTCGCTGATGTCGTCGACCATGTTGTAAAGATGGACGCGAAGCTTTCCGCGATTGATGTTTTGCCGAACGGCTTTCCACTGGCCCACGCGGATCGACTGTTGGCCGCCGTAGCCGTTGAATTCGCGATACAGAAATTCTCGCTCGGGTTGCGTTTCGCCTCGCAGCGTCGGAAGCATCGAAATGCCGTCAATCGTTTCCGGAATCAATTCCGCGTTGCCGGTCGCTTCTAATAAAGTCGGCATCCAATCCTCGAACCCACTGACGCGATCGCTTTGCGAACCCGCCGCGATGTGGTCCGGCCAACGCACGATCGTCGGCACGCGAACGCCGCCTTCGTACAGCGATCCTTTTAGCCCGCGAAGCTTGCCCACGCTTTGAAAGAATTCGTAATCCACTTCGTTGCCAAGGTGCGTCGTTCCGTTGTCACTGGAAAACACCACCAGCGTGTTATCGGCAAGCTCCAACTCGTCCAGCAACCGCAACAGATTGCCGACGTACCGATCCAGTCGCGAGATCATTGCCGCGTAGGCGGCTCGCGGGGTGAAGTGGGGCGTGTATCCAGACCCGTCCGCGCGAGTGAACGGCGGATCGTTCCAACCGAGTGATAGGTAGGGCGTCAGCTCTTCGTCGGGCACATGTAACGCGACGTGCGGAATGATGCTGGGATAGTACAAAAAGAAAGGCTTGTCTTTGTGATCTCTCACGAAGTCCAACGCCGCCGCGTTGATCCGGTCCGGGGCGTAATCGGTGCCTTTGAACTTCGCGTAGCTGGCCGGGTCATTCGGGTCGGCATCCTTGTCCAGCGATTGATGTCCGGGAACCACGGGACGATTGTCCAGCGGAAGCTTTACGCCATCCTCCCAAAGGTAATCGACGTAGTAACTGTGCGCTTTCGATTGGCAAAGGTAGCCGGTGAAGGAATCGAACCCTTGATCCCAAGGAACGCCGGTCGACTGGGGACCGCCGAGTCCCCATTTCCCGAACCCGCCCGTCGCATAACCGGCTTGTTGAAATAATTCGGCCAGCGTCACGATCGACGACTCGATCGGATACTGTCCCTCCGGCGGCGTCGAGCGGTTGTCACGAATGAATGCATGACCGGGATGCAGCCCCGTCATCAAAACGCATCGTGACGGAGCACAAACGGCATTGCCGCTGTAGTGCTGAGTCAATCGCATTCCCTCGGCGGCCAACTGATCCAAGTTCGGTGTGCGAATCTTCTGCTGTCCAAAACTTCCCAGTTCGCGGTACCCGAGATCATCCGCCAAAATGAAAACGATGTTGGGCGGCGATTGGGCAAAGGTTCTGACGCAGTGAACCGGACCAAGCAAAACGATGGCCAGCAGCAGTCGCCAGTAGGATAGAAACTCAGTGGTTCGCATCATTGATCAGGCCCAAGTAAAGGTCATCGACATCCGACAAGGCATCCCAATACTGTGTTCGTTGCCCGCTGCGAAGTCAAATCGTTCCGTTTGCGGTCAACAAACCAGAGTAGGACCATTGTCCCCAATTGTCCCGTGCTGAATCGATGCCGAGGACAATTGGGACAATGGTCCTATTCTGATTGCCTGCCACGGATGCCAATGAATGCGAATGGTGAAAAGATTCCAGTTGGTACTGCGAAAGTGTACGACGACACATCGTTCCATGACATCATCGAAGACCTTGAAGGTATTAAACGCGCTAGGTTATGAGTCACTGATTGCTCGTTATGGCGACTTGAATGAGACTCGCTAAGGGGCCACCCCCGCGATGGGTGCTGTCGGATGGGACGCATCGACGAAGCCGAAGCGGCAGAAAGAGATTTCGCGGCAGCAAAAGCGATGCGAGAATCTTGGATGGGGGTGAAACGCGATGGCCGTTTCGATTGCCCCGTCCACTGATCAACCATCGGAAAATCAAAGTCCCTCCGCTCTCCGAGCTGATCGCGTGGGTCATCGCTATCAGCTCGGAGAGCGGAGCGACAGTCAAAGCCTTCCGCGATGGTTAAACGTGAGCTGCTAAACGAGAGTAGGACCATTGTCCCAATTGTCCCGAGGTGAATCGATGCCGGGGACAATTGGGACAATGGTCCTACTCTGATTGCCCGCGATGGATGCCAATGACCGCGAATGATGAAAAGATTCCAGCCGGTACTGCGAATTCCGCTTCGTCGCGGTCCACGTCGCCACGGGCTGGGTCAACGACTACGATCTCTGGTTGCCATGCCCAAGTCCGCTGTTTTGCGGGCCATTCTAAAATCCGTCCGGTTTCCCGAAGGTCTTTTGTTTGAAACTCGATGTCCATGAAATTCAAGAATTATTTCATCAAGCGTTCGTTGGCAAAACGGTCGTCGTGTTCGTGCCTGCCGATCGTCGCGAGAGCGCTTCTTGGTGGGCCCAGAAGATTGCCGCGATCGAGGGCACGCGGTTGACGGTGCATGCCGCTGATAAGGATCCGCGATCGCGTGTGCTGTGCCGCTTCGTCATTACTGATGGCCGTGACAGCGACTACCTCGATCGCGCGGATGAATTGCGGATCGAACATGATCGTGAGGACCGAATAGTGATGCGATGCGTGAAGGCGGATGCCGCCGCTGACGCTGAACTGGTGACGACGATTGCCAATCCTCGAGAAGTCGAGACGCTGGTGCATTTGGTCAGGCAGGCTTACTCGCGACGTGATGCCGAAGCGAGGCGAGTGCAACTGATCGAGCAAATGAAGGCCAATGCGATTCGCGCGCACGTTGCGAAACTGGCGACCGAGTCCTCACTGCGGTGGGCGACCGCGGCGGTTGCGGGGGGAGTCGACATCTTCGTCGCGATGACGCCGCATCAGATCGGCCGCGTGCATCTGAGGGAGGCCGACTTTGCAGCGGTCGAAACAAGACTGGACGACTTGCAAAGCCAAATCTCGCGACAACAATTCGAGGGCTTGACGGTCGTCGCGTCGCTTCCCGAGGGCGCGGACTGGATCACCCCCTAAAGTGACTCGAATGAACGCCGAGTGCCGGCGGTCTACCACCATCCAAACCGTCCTCTGACCCCCCTTAGAACCTTGCCCATCCGCGTCGATGCCGTCGAACTCGTCGAATTATTAGCGCTGACCCCGGCCGACCAAAACGTGATGCTGGTCGGACGACACGGGATCGGAAAGTCGGAAATTCTGGCGGATCATTATCGAAGCCGTGGGATCGACGTTGTTGCGTTATTCCTGGGCCAAATGAGCGATCCGGGAGACCTGATCGGATTGCCCACGGAGGTAGAATCGAGCGGGAAAGCGAAGATCGGGCGGAGTGATTTTCTGCCGCCATACTGGTGGCCGACCGATGATCGACCGATCGTATTGTTCTTGGATGAACTGAACCGAGCACGGCCAGAGATTTTGCAGTCCGTGATGGAACTGGCGCTTAACAAAACGCTGGCGGGAAAACGATTGCCCGAGGGAAGTCGCATCATCGCGGCGGTCAACGAGGGGGACGAGTATCAAATCACCGATCTGGATCCCGCCTTGGTCTCGCGTTTCAACGTTTACCACTTTTCGCCGACCGTTGACGATTGGTTGCGGTGGGCAACGCGTCACGATCTGGACCAGCGAGTTTGTGACTTCCTGAAAGCGCAGCCTCACCACTTGGACGGCATCGGTGAACAGCCCGACGCACCGGCTTCGTTCGATCGCAGCTCGCTTTCCAAGACGCCCGACCGACGCGGCTGGGCTCGCGTTTCAAACTTGATCAAGTCGATTGAATCCAGGGCGAGCCAAACACTGACGGATGGTCACTTTAAGTTGATCGCCGGCATCGTCGGTGGATCAGCGACGACGGCGTTCCGGCGTAGTTTGATCGCATCGCTTCCGGTCACCGCCGAACAAGTTTTGTTGCATTTCGACGATCATCGCGAAATAGTATCGAAGTTGGGTCTTTCTCAACTCGCGATTTTGAACGAGCAGTTGTTGCAGCGAGTTTGTGACGGCGATTGGTGCAAACAAAACGGCGAAGCCGCGAAGTCAAATTTGATGAAGCATCTACATCAAGTTCGCGAGCGAAAGTTGGACGAAGCGGTCGCTCACTTCGTATCGTTGATTTCCAAACCAAAATACGCTTCCGCGATGGCGTGGATCACGACATCGATTCCGTTGACGGAACTGGTGACCGGTTACATGGAGGGAATTCGTGTCGAATGACTCACTTTTGGATTCTGTGATCAACCAGAGCAGCCAACGCATCAGCCGCATCGTCGAGGCTTGGTTTTTAAGCGACCCGTTGTTGTTTGCGGCTTGGACATCGCATCGCGTCGTCGCCAATCCCGCCATTCAAACGATTCGGGTTGCCAGGGGAGAAATCCAATACAACCCCGACTTCATCACTTCGGTCGAAACTCGAACGCTGCGTGATGTTTTGAAATTCGAGACGATGCGGATTCTGCTCGGCCATCCGTATTCTCGGCGGATGCCCGATCCGACCTTGTCGTACGGCGCAAGTAACATTGCGGTGCAAGAATGTCTGCGGACTCGGCTATCGTTTCCCAGAGCGCACGAAGCCTTCGACGACGACTCATTCGACCATCAATACTTCGAGTTCTACTACCGAGAATTGTTTGAACGTAAAACCGCCGACGAACACGACGAAGCTCCCAAGCCGAATGAAGATGTATCCGATGCGGGCGCGGACTCGGTGCCGGATGACGCGGAACAAGAGCCCACCTTCGATCCGAAATCGGAAGCCAACGACGATCAAGCCGCTGTCGCACCCGCGATGGCCGGCTTGGCGGGACTGGAAGACTACACCGATCCGGCATCGGTCGGAATTGAAAACACGCAGGACTGGGACGACGACGATCTTCGCGAAGAAGAAATTCACGAACTGATCCGAGACGCCGAAGCGAACGACGGGTGGGGGTCGATCCAGGGGGCCGCCAAACAACGATTGATCGCGAACCTAAAGCCCAGGCTGGATTATCAATCGGTCCTGCGCTCGTTTCGCCAAAACGTTCGGTCCGTCCGCCGAAAGCTGACGCGGATGAAGCCGAGTCGTCGGTACGGGTTTGAACACATGGGCAGCCGCTACGATTTACGGACGCGATTGTTGTTCGCCGTCGACGTTTCGGGATCGATGACCCATCGCGATCTGCAAATCGGGTTTTCGATCATTGGCGGATTCTTTCAATACGGAATCGAATCCATCGATGTCGTCTGGTTTGATACGGAGCTGCGAGGGTCGCCGCAAACACTTCGTCGTGCACGGAACGATTATCCAATCGTTGGCCGTGGCGGAACCGACTTTGGATGCGTGATCGATTTCGTGGATCAACGAAACGATTACGACGGGGTGATCATCTTCACCGATGGACAGGCTCCTTCGCCTCGACCACCGCAAAATCGTCAAACGAAAATTTGTTGGTTGATGCGAGATCAGGCGTCGTATCAAGCCAACGCAAACCGCTTGGCGGTCACCGGACGGACCACGTTCATCCGACCGGGAATGGATTCCCAAGCGTAGCGTGCCTTCGCATCTGATGTCACATGCTACGCGGCCGGAGCCGACACGCGAATCATCGACGCGATCGCCGCATCTAAACGTTCGGGGTCGACCACCATATCGCCTTTGTGAACGCAGTCCCGCGAATTATGTCGACTTGCCGGCATCGAACGGTAGTTTAGGCCAGCCGCGTTCGAAAGATTTCTATAGCAAGCAGGGGTTTTCAGTGTGTCATCTAAGATCTCAAGCACGCTTGACCCAGGACTCATGTTGATAATGTTTGTCAAACCAGCACCATGGTTGGATACGATCATGTCTGCATTGGCGGCGATGCGAGTTTGAGTTTTCCAGTCGTGCGTTTCGGCCGTGAAGTATTCAAAGCCGTGCTTTTTCAGGACGGGCATGATCTCCGCTTCGTTCTTGACCCGGCGCTTGTTCGCGACGCTGCGGCTGATGTAAACGCGACGAGCGGATGAGGAGACCGTGGTCGGACCGAAGGCGTTATCGACAAACGTGCGAAAGCGGTTTCGCATGGCATCCACGATCGATGGATCAAAATCTCCGGTCGACCTGACGTGAGGCGGCAAGATCAAATTTCGACACACCGCACGCTCGAACCGATTCAGAAATCGAATCTCCTTTAGCCCGAACGGCTCAAGACTTTGTGTCATGTATGCGTGAGGGCGATACTTGTATGGAAGCAGCAAGATCAGTTCGGAAAGATCGTGCGTTCGAGACGCGAGTTCCAACCGCGAGAGAGCGTCACCGATCCAGTGGAAATAGCCGCAACTCCAGTTGTCGGTAATCCAAACGGCCGGCGACTGAATGTCTGTGACGGTTTGCGCGACGCGCTCGAGACTGGCCCGCCAATGCCCTCGCTCGCGGATCCATTCGTCCTTCTGTCGCGGATAGGCGAACGATTCGATCAGGTAGTCGCCCTGGTAACGAAGGGGACCTCGCCCAAATACTTCAACATCAGAAATAGTGGTCGTCGCGGTCAAACGATCGGTCACGTTCACGGGAAGGCGATTCAAAGCATCCATCATTGAGCCGGCAGGAGGGGGAGACGTATCACAAAGGATTAAATACGCGACCGCCGAGTTTCACGTCAACGGCGATTGCAGGGCTGAACCAGTGGGGGTGCATGACCGGGTTTGTGGCGAGTATTGGGGTCGGCTGGAAATCGGTGGCGATTTACAATGCGAAGCGTGCGGCCTGGAAGGCTGGGAGTTTTAGAGGACACGCTGAGGTGAATTGCCATGGAATCGGCCCGAAACAGTCCCACTGCGGACGAAATTGCTAGCCTCGTTGTCGAGCGGTTGTTGGCCAGCGGCAAGTTGCCTGATCTCGCCAATGCCAACCTGATGACCATCGAAGAGCAGACTCTCGAGCAAGTCGATCAGGTCACTCGCTTGGTCATGGCGGAACTGCTCGCGAAGCAAGCTCGACAAGCCACCGCCCCAACGAGCTGCCCCAAATGTGGCGGGTCGATGCAGGAGCGAAAGCCGCAGCATCGCTCGCTCGAGAGTAGACGCGGCAGAGTCGATTTCGTCACCGAAGTGTTTCACTGCGAGGCTTGCCGCCTCGATTTTTTTCCCTCAGATGAGAACCTTGCAGTGTGATGTCGATCACGGCCACACGCCGGCGGTCCTGAAGAAGGTCTGCATCGCAGCGGCGAGAAATCCTTCTTACGCCGAAGCGAGTCGCAACTTGGAAGACCTCGCCGAACTGAAGGTCTCCGCCAAACAGTGCCAACGCATCGCCATTCGCATCGGCAACGAGCGACTCGATGAACAGCTCCAGCGCATCAACGCCTACACTTCGGCCAGTATCCCTGATCAACAACACGGGCAAAGTGATGATGCTCCGGCCAACTCTTGGGATAACCGCGTCGCGGTGGTGCAGTGCGATGGTGGACGGGCACAAGTGCGCGATGAGTACTGGGGCAACGAGAAGCCCACGGACAAGAAACATCGTTGGTGGCGGGAAACCCAGGCGGCCGTTTTGCAGACCTATCAATCGACTCCCGGCGGCAAAGATCCCACGCCCGAGGTGCCCGAGTGCTTGAAGGATTCGCTGTGGGTGGTCCCAAAACTCAACGAAATCCACCGCGGGCATACTCCGGTGGGCTCCGACGACAAGACGCCCGAGCGTTCGCCCGATGAACAACTCGATGCACCAGAGCAGCCTGTTGAGGAACCGAAAAGCGATTTGGCCGAGACGAAAAAACAGTCTCGCCAGCCACGCTGGAGCGGCGGCGATCCATTGGTCAAAACGGTGGTGGCCACTCGTCGCGGCTACGATCATTTGGGTGAGGCAATGGCCGGTGAAGCGTTCGCTCGCGGGTTCAATAAGGCGAAGAGCAAGGCGTTCATGGGCGACGGTTTGAAAGTGAATTGGTCGCTGTGGTCGAAACACTTTTCGCACTACACGCCGATCACGGATTTGATGCACGCGTTGAGTTATGTTTATGCTGCGGCGATCGCTTCGCGTGGACATATCCAAGACGGTTGGGCGTTGTATCTGGTGTGGCTCGACTGGGTATGGTCTGGCGAGGTGAACCGGGTGATCGCGGCGCTTGAGGAAATCGCATCCGGTCAAGTCGAGGTTCCTGAAGCGGTTCGCCGAGCGATCACGTATCTGAGCAACAATGCCGAGCGGATGAAGTACGCCGAGTACCGCAAGAGTGGACTTCCGATCACAACTTCGCCAGTGGAATCGACTCAGAAACAAATCAACCACCGGATCAAAGGGACCGAGAAGTTTTGGCGTGACGAGTCTCTTGAACCGCTGCTACAACTCAAAGCCGACGACCTAAGCGAAACGCACGACCGGGACGCTTTCTGGAAACGTCGGGGAACCCGAAACGACGGTTTCCGCCACCGCCGACGCAAGACCAAACTCAAAGATTCCTAACAAACCCTGTCATGCACCCACCAGTGGCCGAGTAGTTGGCGACACGGTTCGCCCCGCGATCACGATGGTGACCGTCCACGTCCGTTCCGGCGGACCGAACGCGACCACCGGCAGTCCCGGTGGCTTCTGGGGACCGCATTTTGGCGGCACGCACTTCCTACGAATGGACGGATCGACTCGCGGCATCCCGACCGAGATCGACATCGACATTTTTCACGCCCTGTCCGGACGCAACGACCGCGTCGTCATCGGTGAATTTTAGGGCGTCTTCGGTCAGATTGAACGGAGGACATCTTCACGCTCGCTCGGTCGAAACGCAAACCATCGAACAAGCGTTCCGCCAAAGTAGCACCCCCGGCAGGATTCGAACCTGCGACCTGCTCGTTAGGAATGAGCTGCTCTATCCAGCTGAGCTACGGGGGCCAACGGAGTTGTTGTTAGGGCTTTGAAAGGGCGGCACGGATTTGATCGGCGACGTGGCCGGCCAGTGCCGCGGAGCCAGCGTCAGTGTAATGAACGTCCGCCTTTTTTTGCAGGCTGGATTGCTCGGTCGCGAACTGAAACATCGGGTCCGTTTGGATGCCGCCGACTTGCCGCATCACCTCAGCCGCGACGGCGTTGTAGCGGGCAACGTCCGCGGGAACTCGCCCGCGTGCTCCCTCGGGAACCGGCGTCGTCTCTCGCCAGATGATCGTCGCGCCGGTGGCCATCAATGCTTCCGCGATCTGCTTCAAGTTTTCGGCGTACTGATCGATCGGAACTTGCGGCGCACTTTCAGCGTCATTGGGGTCCGCCAGGTTTTGTCCCTTTTTCCCCATGTACTTCAAATCGTGCAGCCCAAAGTTGAAGTGGATGACCGACCATTTCGTATCGCCCAACCACTGCGTTAGCTGATCGACGCCGCGCGTCGTTGGTCCGCAATTGACGGGCGGTCGCCATACGTTGGCGGTTCCGTCGAGTGCTTCGCGAACGCCGATCGTGTAACCGATCGAGATCGAATCGCCGATCAGCAGCACGTCGGGCAGCGACGGATCGACGACCGGGGGGAAAACGCCGCCGGGATCTTGGCCGGTCGTTTGGACGCACCGCCGGCTTTGGGGCCGGACTTGGGGGTGGTCTGCCCGTTTGCGCTTGCGGCTATTATCACGGCCACTATCAACGCGATTGCTTGAAACCCATTACGCATCTGTCACCGCCTGTTTCTATGAATGAACCCAACGACTCGGCCATCCATCGTATTCTGGATGCGTCCGCGAATCGAGCCTCGGAAGGGCTACGCACGATGGAAGAGTACGCCCGGTTCGTTTTGGAAGACGCGGAGTTATCCGCCGCATTGAAGCAAGCCCGACATCGATTGACCGCTTCGATGAGACGGCTTTCCCGAGCCGACTTGCTGGCCGCGCGAGACACACCGGGCGACGTCGGAACCGAAATTCGAGAGACGACCGAATATCTGCGAGCAACCGCCATCGATGTGATCGCGGCGGCGGCATCGCGGACGGCGCAGTCGCTTCGCGTGATCGAGGAATACGGCAAGACGATCGATGCGGCGATGGCGGGCGAAGTCGAACGCATCCGCTACGCCGTCTACACGACGGCCGCTGATTTGGAATTGAAGTTGATGCGTCAATTGAAGCAAGACCGGATCGCGGCGGCATCGCTGTACGTCTTGGTCGATGCGAACTCGGATGAGCAAGCCTTCGCCGAGTCGATCGAACAGCTATGCACCGCCGGCGTCGACGTGATCCAGCTTCGTGATCGATCGCACGATGATCGCACGTTGATCGAACGAGCGAAGATCGGAACGGAGATCACGCGGCGGCATGGCGCGCTGTTCATCATGAACGACCGAGCGGACTTGGCACTTGCGGCGGACACCGATGGGGTTCACGTCGGGCAAAAAGAATTGCCGGTCTCGGTCGCGCGAAAGATCCTTGGTCCGAACCGTTTGATCGGCTTGTCGACACATTCGATCGAGCAGGCTCGCGCGGCCGTTTCCGAGGGAGCGGACTACATCGGTTGCGGGCCGGTGTTTGCCGGACGTACGAAGCAGTTCGACGCCTACGCGGGAACGACGTTCATCGCCGAAGTCGCGGCCGAAATTAAGTTGCCCGCGTTCGCGATCGGCGGGATCGATTTGGAAAACGTCGATCGAGTCGTCGCGGCGGGAATGCGCCGAGTCGCCGTGACGGGCGTGATCCGCGACGCGGACGACCCGGCGTTGGCGGCACGGCGGATGAAGGAAAAGCTGGCGTCGGACCGGCGACCTTCGTCGCCCTGACACGCCGTGGCAGGGCTTAACAGCAACGCTGTTTGGGGATCGTTGGATGCTCCGCCACGGCGTGGCGAACCTACGTTTAATGCGAGGCAGGTACCTCTGGTTGGACGTTGAATGAGCGAGATGCATTCATGCGGATCGATTCCGCCTTCGCTTGCACGGAACGAATCTTGGGAGACGCCCGCACTTTCGCAATCTCGACGCCGACGTCCCCATCGCCGTAGCACTGATTGCCGTCGAAGACGTTTGCGGCGGCTGGTTCCAGCGACAGTGCATCCATCACTTCGATCATCGGGCCGCGACGGGACACGATGACGTTGTCGATGATCCGGCACTGGACCGGTGCCACTTGATCTTCGTGGTCGTTGTCACCGCCAAAATGAATCGACCGTTTGCACTCGACAAACGTGTTGCCATTCACGATCGCACCCTGAACAGCTTCGTAACCATTGGCGGGCGAATTGACGACGCCGTTCATCACGACCAACCCGCTTCGCATCCGGTCGCCTTCGAGCGATTCGAAGTGGTTGTTGGTGACGACGTGATCGCGACCGATGATCCGAACGCCGCCACTGCCACGCGCTTTTTCGCCGAGAAAGATGTTATCAGTGACCGAGCATCGATGCCCGTGACGAAGCGTCAGCGTGCCGCTGCATCGCGTGAACAGGTTGCCGCGGTAAACGTTGTCGCAGGACTTGTTCGAGACGATTTCGGCTTCGCCGTCACACTTATCAAACCAGTTTGCTTCGACAACGACACCTGCCGACAAATGAGCGGTCTGGCTGTCACCGACGCGAATCGTTTCACCTCCGTTGGTCCCCAGTTCCGGACGTGGACCGAAATGGTTGTTGCGGATCAGGTGCTTTCCCATGCCCTGATCCAACCAGACGACCAACGTCGTGCCGCGATTCGTTTTGCCGGCGAAATGACAACGTTCGATCGTATTGCGGCTTCCATAAATCGAAACGTACTTCGATTCGATCTTTGGATCGGGCGGATTGCAGTCGACGATTTCGCAATCGCGAAGCATGCAATCGTTGGCGACTTGCTTGCTGTCGTAACGCAACTGAATCATCGCGTCGTCGTGCCATGCGTCGGCGAAGCGAAAGCCGCTGACGATGACATGCGAACCGGCAACGCGAATTCGCGAGCGACCGGCGATCGTCACGCCACCGGGCGATGCCGCGCGGAACGTGACCGGCGCGTCCGGTCGGCCGCTGACGCGAAAGACCAAGTCGACGTCTCGCCAAACGCCATCGCGAAGGATGACGGTGTCGCCGGGCGAGAGGTCGCCGACAACTTTTGCCAGCGAGTCAGAATCAGCGATGTCGAAGTCTCGTCCGAACGCGACAGCGCACCACAAGATGCACCCGAGAACCGAACCCAAGCGAAAGAGGATAGGGCGAGTCTTCAAGCCCACAGCGATATGGTTCATTCGGTAGCTCGAAGGCAAAAATCGTCTTAGCATGCAGTGAACAACCACTAACGTAGCTGATCCCGCCAGGGTTCAGACCAACCACTGACGTAGCTGATCCCGCCAGGGTTCAGACCGGTCTGAACCCTTGGCGGGATCAGCTACGTTAAATCCGTCACCTATTGATCCCGCGACGCTTACGCATCGTCGTCCGAATCCGAGTCATCATCTGAAGCTTCGGCGTCGTCGACACCTTCATCTTCGTTGATCATTTCGACTCGTGGCGTCGGGATCGACGGCGCGGTGACGATTTCGCCGGCATCCTCGACCGTGACTTCTTCGGCAGGCACGCGCACGACCGCGATCAGGCTGTCGCTCTCATCAATGCTCATGATGCGAACGCCCTGAGTGTTCCGACCGATGACGCTGATGTCGGTCGCGGCGATCCGTTGGATCTTGCCCTTAGCCGTCATCATGAAAATTTCGTCCCCGTCGTCCACCGTCGCGATGCCGATGACCTTGCCGTTGCGAGCGGTCGTGCGAATGTCGCGAAGTCCCTTGCCGCCGCGTTTTTGCGTTCGGTAACGGGCGACCCGACGAAGTTGTTTCTTCCTCATCCGACGGTTCTTCGTCCTGGCCGACGACGCGTTGGGACCGAACGGAGTCCGTTTGCCGTAACCGTTTTCGCAGACCGTCAGCAGCGTCGAATCGGGATTCGCGACGACCATGCCGACGACTTCGTCATCGCCGACCAGGCCGATGCCTTTGACACCCGACGTGTTGCGACCCATCGGCCGCGAATCGGATTCGCGGAACCGGATCGCCATGCCGCCGGCGGTGACCAGGATGACTTCGTCGCCGGGACCAACGACTTTGGCGTCGACCAGTTCGTCATCGTCGCGAAGTTTGATCGCGATGATGCCGCCCTTCTTCGGACGACTGTATTGTTCCAGCGGCGTTTTCTTGACCAAGCCTTTTCGCGTCGACATGGCGACGTAGTAACCGTCTTGATCGAAGTTACGAACGGCCAAGCACTGGGCGATCTTTTCGTCTTTTTCCAGGTTCAAAAGGTTGACGATCGCGCGGCCCTTGGCATCGCGAGCCAGTTGCGGCAAGTCATAAACCTTTTGCCAACGCACCTTACCGGTCGTCGTCAAGAACAACAGGTACGCGTGCGTGCTGGCGACGAACAGGTGTTCGATCGGATCTTCGTCATCGCTCTTGGCACCCTTCAAGCCTTTGCCGCCGCGGCGCTGGGTGTTGTAGACGCTCGACGGTGTTCGCTTGATGTAGCCTTGGTGCGAGATGCTGACCACCATCGTTTCTTCGGTGATCAGATCTTCCAGGTCGATGTTGCCGAGTTCCTCCATCGAGATGACGGTGCGACGCGAATCGCCGAACCGGCGTTTCATCTCTTCCAGGTCTTCCTTGATGATCGCGTAGATCCGCGATTGGTTGCCAAGGATGTCCAGATAGTCGGTGATCTCGGCCAGCAGTTGGCTGTGTTCTTCGGAAAGCTTTTCCTGTTCCAGTCCGACCAGCTGGCTCAGCCGCATTCGCAGGATTTCGTCCGTTTGAACGCTGGTCAGCGTGTACGAATCGGCGACGCCGCGTTCGGTTTGGAATTGGGCAAAGCCCGCATCACCGAGGGCCCGCTGCATCATCGATGCCGGGCACGCGATGCCCATCAAACGTTCTTTGGCCTCGGGCTGCGTTCGACTTTCGCGAATCGTGCGAATGATCTCGTCGATGTTGGCGAGCGCCAGCAGCAAGCCTTCGACGGTGTGCTTGCGACGTCGAGCGCGGGCCAGCAAGAACTGCGTGCGTCGACGGATCACGGTGACGCGGTGACGGATGAACTCCATCAACATTTCTTTCAGCGTCAGCTCGCGCGGCTTGCCGTCGACCAGCGCCAGGAAGATCATCGAGATCGTCGTTTGCAGCGGCGAGAACTGATACAGCTGGTTCAGGACGACTTCCGGGTCGGCGTCCCGCTTCAGCTCGATCACCAACCGCACCGGCTCTTTCAAGTCCGATTCGTCGCGAATGCCGGAGATGCCCTTTGATGCGTTCGCCGTTGACCAGTTCGGCGATCTTTTTGACGACGCCGTCGCGAGATTGCTGGTAAGGAATTTCGCGGACCAGAATCCGCGATCGCGTGCCCTTCTTTTCTTCGATCTCGCACTTCGCGCGGACCAGGATCGTGCTGCGTCCGGTCTTGTACCCGCGAAGGATTCCCGCACGACCGCAGATGATGCCGCCGGTCGGAAAGTCGGGACCGGGAACGATCTGGAAAAGGTCGTCGACGGACAGTTCGGGGTTGTCGACCAGCGCGATCACGGCGTCGCAAATTTCGGTCGGGTTGTGCGGCGGGATGCTGGTCGCCATGCCGACCGCGATGCCGCCGGACCCGTTGATAAGCAAGTTCGGAAACTTGCTGGGCAGCACCGTCGGTTCGGTGCGGACTTCGTCATACGTCGGCGTGTAGTCGACGGTGTCCAGTTTGATATCGTCCAGCATCGCCGCGGCGACCGGCGACAGACGAGCTTCCGTGTACCGCATCGCGGCCGGGGGCAGGCCGGCGATGCTGCCGAAGTTGCCTTGCTTGTCGATCAACAGCCGCCGCATGTTCCATTCTTGGGCCATGCGGACCAGCGTCGGATAGATGACCGATTCGCCGTGCGGGTGATAGTTGCCGGACGTGTCGCCGGAGATCTTCGCGCACTTGACCCGCTTGCTGCCTGGGCCCAGGTTCAGGTCGTTCATCGCGACCAAGATCCGCCGCTGGGACGGTTTCAATCCGTCGCGAACATCGGGAAGGGCGCGGCTGACGATGACGCTCATCGCGTACGTCAAATAACTGTCCCGCAGCTCGTCCTCGATCGGTTGATCGATCATGCGGAACGCGCCAGCACCGGTCCCGGTGTAATCATCACCGCTGCCGGTGATGTTGGTCGATCCGTCTTCTGGACTACTGCCTTCTTCTTCGCCGTTTTCTTCAGGTTCGTTTTCGTCAGCCAAGGGTCAGATCCAGGAGTCGAGTTGCGGAAAAGGCCGGTAGACTATCAAGTCCACACAGCCACATAATTTTACCCGATCGAGCCCTTCGTCACAACGACCCGCGGGCCGCCGGGCGTCGTCGCAAATCGTTTCCCAACCACTACTTGCGACACCACTTTGGGAGTCCATCCGTGATCCGCATCGACAGCATTCAAATTGGCCGAATCGTCACCGAGGGCGACCCCGAAACTCGCGACGTGACGACGCGGTTATGGACTAGTGCTTTTGACAAACGTCCGATCACCGGTCCCATTGAAATCACGTCGATGGGCGTGGTCGGCGATGCCGTCGCAGACAAAAAGCATCACGGCGGAGTCGACAAAGCGATCCTTTGTTATGCGTCGGATCACTATCAGAAATGGGCCGACGAAGTTCCCGAGCTCGGCATGTCGGCCGGCGGCATGGGCGAAAACCTGACGCTAAGCGGCATCGACGAAACCACGGCTTGCATCGGAGACCGTTTCAATGTCGCGGGGTGTGAGCTTCAGGTTTGTCAGCCGCGCCAACCGTGTTGGAAGATCTCGCGTCGTTGGAGCGACAAGACGCTGACCAAGCGAGTCGCACAAACCGGTCGGTCGGGTTGGTACGTGCGAGTCCTTCGCGGCGGGACGATCAACGTCGGTGATGAATGGACACTTTCGCATCGTCCGAACCCGACGTGGACGGTCGCGCGAGTGAACGATGTTCTGGTCGGCCGCGAAGTCGATCGCATCGCGGCGATGGAACTGATGAACGTGCCCGAGCTATCCGATGAGTGGAAGAAGGACATGGCGTAGCGGTGGGCAAGCCTCATGACTTCTAAGTACTTAGTGAACAACAACTCACGTAGCTGATCCCGCCAGGGTTCAGACAACAACTGACGTAGCTGATCCCGCCAGGGTTCAGACCGGACTGAACCCTGGCGGGATCAGCTACGGTGAATCCGTCACTTGCTGATCATGCGATGCTAAGCATCGCTGCGAAAGTCCATCGGCACGTCCGCCAGCGCCGACTCGGGCAGCTCGAACGAGCCCGCTAATAACTCGCGATCGTCGTTGACCAGTTCGGGATAACGTGCCGACAAAATTTCGACCGCGAAGATTTCTTGCACGGCGTCTTGGAACTGGACGAAGCCGATCGTCTGACCGGTTTCGATGTTGACGACCCACACGCCGCACAGACGTTCTTCCAATGCCTGCTCGGCGATCGGGATGCCGCCGAAGATGGCGGATTCGCGGACTTGCGACAGCCCGATGAATGCCAGCGGCCCGGCGAACGATAGGCCTCGCGTGAACCCCGAAAGCGTCGCCATCGATTCGTACTGACCCGTCTTTGAATCGATGAAGCCGATCCCGCCGTGACCGGATTGCAACACCCACAAACGATCGCGATACCAGCGCGGACTGTGGGGCATCGACAGACCGCGACACAGGATTTGGTTCGTGTCGACGTCGATCAGCAAGCCGCCGTCTTTCTTGTTCGATCGCCAACCGCCCGGCTCGTTCGTTTCGCCCAGCGCCGTGACGTACCGAACGCGGCCGTCGCGGACGGCCAACCCGTTCAAGTGACAACAATCCCCGGGCACATAGCGATCGATGAACGGGGGTCGCCAAACGGGTTCAAAGCAATACAGATCGCTTCGCTTGCACAGGCATGAAAACCGCGTGTTGACGGCCCACAGTTCGGCCGACGGCCCCTCGCCGATCCACGTCATTTCATGAATTTGAATGTCGCCGGTCCAGTGCGTCGTTCGCGGCAAGAAGCACGCATCGTGATGCACCGGCGTTGGATTTTCTTTGTTGACCTTTGCATCGACCTTGCGACAAACGGCCGGCAAGTTGTGGAATTCCCAAATGCTGGTCGCCGCGCCGACGGCCAATCGGTTGCCGTCGATGGCTAGGCCCATCGGTTTGTCAAACGATCGAAAGTGGGTGTTCAGCACGCCGCCCTGCGACCGCAGCATCACCAGCCGTCCGGCCTGGTAAGTCGTCACCATCAGCGTGATGCCGAAGTGGTCCAAGATCTCGGGGATGTTGGACGTGTGGATGCTCCGCAGCGGCTCGGCGGTTGGCTCAGCTGGCCCCTTCGGTTCCGCGGGCTCGGTTTCTTCGGGACGGTTCGACATTGGCGTTCTTGCCGCTTTGCAGCGAGAGGGACCAGCAGAGAATCTGGCTCGACACAAAAAAAGGCCGATCGCGAAACGGCGACCGACCTTTCTTGGAATTCAATGGCGAAGCAAGACGCTTACGCTTGGAACGAGCTTCCGCAACCGCAGCTCTTCACCGCGTTGGGGTTCTCAAACGTAAAGCCTTGCTTTTCGAGGCTCTCGTACCAATCGACGGTGGTTCCGTCCAGGTAAAGAGCACTCTTCTTGTCGACGACCACGGCGACGCCGTGATGATCGTACTTGGTGTCGACTTTTTCGTCGAAGCTATCGTCGAAGTTCAGCGTGTAGCTGAACCCGCTGCATCCGCCGGCGGCGATGCCGATTCGCAACACCATGTCGTCACCGAAGTTGTGTTCGGTTTGAAACCGCTTGACTTCTTCAGCGGCTCGTTCGGTCAATTTGACTGCCATCGTTCGTTTCGACCCTTCGTCGTGGACGAGTTCGGTAAAGTGTGTTCTGTATCCGGCCGGCCGCGTTGGCGTCCGATCGGTTAACCCATATTATTCAGCTTCCGCAACAAACGGCAAGCGCAAGCGGCGGGCGATCGTGCCTTTCGAGCGAAAATCGCGGTCAATGTGCCTGTGGCCACCCATTTTCTTGCCGGAGGGGGAGACCGCACCGACGTGGAGAGCGCAACTTGCGGCCGACACCTGGTTTGCGACCGGGGTTGCGACCGGGGTTGCGACCGGATCGTGAAATTGCTTCTCTTCGGCTGGCGGGGGCGGCAGTGAACTGCACCTCGCGAGACTTTCCCCTCTTTCCCACCTTCGGCAGCCCGACGACGACTTTATGCGGCGAATCGCCTCCTTTGACGACGAATCCTCGGCTCGCCGATTCGCGGATTATCTGTACACGCTGTCCATTGAAACACGGTTGGATGGGCCCGAAGCAGTTGGAACGGAACCCGTTGGAACGGAACTGGCTGAGCAACATCCCGCCCCCGAATGGGACCTTTGGATCCGCGACGAATCCCGAGTCGATCAGGCTCGAGCGGAATATGCCGATTTTGTCGCCGACCCGACCGCCAGCCGGTTCGACGTCGTCGGGGAAGCGGCGCGGCTGCGTGACGAGCGGATCGCTCGTGAAACCGATCGCCTTGCAAAGCGGAATCAGCGGTCCCAAAACCAACCGCGTGAAAATTCCGCTTCCACCGGCGACTCGATGCGGTCCGCTCGCGCCGACGCCACCGCGCCGCTGGGGTCCCAGCCCGGCGACCGAATCCGTCAAAAGTCCATTCCGATCACGATCGCGATCATCGCGATCAGCGTCATCGTTAGCGTGACCACCAACTTTGGGTCGCCACGCGGATCGGCCAAGCCGGGCACGGTCACTCTGGAACAAAAAATCTATCGCGGGTGGTCGTTCGTCGACCGAACCGAATACGCGGACGCCGATGGGGACCCCTTCGCGTCGATCCGGCGAGGCGAAGTATGGCGTTTGGTGACGCCGCTGTTTTTGCACGGCGATGAATTTCACCTCGCGTTCAACATGCTGTGGATCTTCTTTTTGGGATCCACGATCGAACGGCTGCACGGGTCCGTCTTCTTTACGGCCTTAGTATTGTTGACGCAGGTCGGTGGGATGATGTTGCAGGTCAGCCTTCCGCCGGTCGATTGGTTGCCGGCCTCGCTTCACGGAAGCCCCTTCGCGATCGGTGCGTCCGGCGCGGTGTATGGACTGTTCGGGTTCCTTTGGATTCGTCCGATCGTCGACGCGGACTACCCGATTCACATGGATCCGACCAACGTCGTGTTGATGTTGGGCTGGCTGGTCGTCTGCATCACGCCGCTGATTCCTAACGTTGCAAACGGTGCCCACATCGGCGGCCTGGTCGCGGGCGTGATCGCCGCGGCGGCAAGTTATTTTTTAAGCAGCAAGACGAAAGCGACCGTGATCGAACAATGACGGATTCATCCGGGCAGACGGTCGGTCTGTGGGGGGAAGTCAAAGAAGTCTTTCGCATCGCACTGCCATTGATGATCAGCGCGGGCATGTTCTCGTTGGTCTTATTCGTCGACCGAACGTTCTTGCTGCGGTTCGATGGTGCATCGATGAGCGCGTCGATGGCGGGCGGCAATCTATTTTGGGTGCTGGTCTGTTTACCCGTCGGCATCGCATCGATGACGGGCGCAATCATCGGCCAGTACATCGGCAATCGTGAAGAACACCGCATCGGAAGATTCCTGTGGCAATCGGTCTGGTTGTCGCTCGCCTTCGTTCCCGTTTTCGCCATCGTCGCCGCGATCACGCCGTGGTTGTTCCGGATCACCGGACAACCGCCCGAGCTGATCCCGCTGGAATCGACCTACTTGCGAATCTTGATGATCGGCGCGGTGGCGAACGTTTTGGAAACGGCGCTCAGCGGTTTCTTCAGCGGCACCCAGCGGACGTCCGTGATCATGTGGGTCTCGATCGCGTCGGCGCTGATCAACGTGGTGCTGGACTATGCGTTGATCTTTGGGATGCCGATCTTCTTTTTGGACATGGAAATCCCAGCCATGGGCATCGCCGGCGCGGCGATCGCCAGCGTGATCGCGTTTTGGTTCAAGGCCATCGCTTACGCGGTCTTGTTGCTTCGCCGAAGTTATCAAACCAAGTATCAACTGCTCAGCGGTTTCGGTTTTGATTTCGACATGATTCGCAACCTGGTCTACTTCGGCTTTCCGACGGGCCTGATGTATTTGAACGAAGCCAGCGCGTTCACGATGATGGTGTTGCGGATCGGCGCGTACGGCGACATTCCCCTTCGCGCGACCACGATGGCATTCAATTTCAATATGGTCGCGTTCATTCCGCTGATGGGCGTGTCGATCGCGGCATCCGTCCTGGTCGGTCGACACTTGACCGAAAGCGGACCGGCCCGGGCCAGCCGCAGTGTTTACGCGTCGCTCGGCATTGGACTGATTTACAGCGTCGCGTGGCTGGTTGGCTACCTGGTTTTTCCCGACACGTTGATGTCGCTTTACGACGGCCAAAGCAGCGAAGAAAGTTCCGTCGAAGCGATTCGCTTGGGCAGCGGGCTGCTGAAGTACGTCGCCGTCTACGTCGTCCTGGACGCGGCCCAGTTGATCCTGGCCGGCGCGCTTCGCGGTGCCGGTGACACCTGGTTCGTGTTGATCGGCGGAACGGTGGCATCCATCATCGCGCTGGCGATCGGGTTCACTTGGGAACCGGATCTCGATGGAGACGGGCTGCATTGGTGGTGGAGCATGATTGCGGCGTGGATCTGGTTGCTGGCCGTCATGATGGGACTGCGTTTCATCAGCGGAAAATGGAAATCCATGCGAATGGTATGACGACGCCTCGCAACCGTTACGTTTCATTCCGCAAGTACCGAACACTCGATCGGAAATTTTTCTCGTGCAATCGAATGAATCGTCGGACCAGCCTTGGTACCAAATCAAAAACGTGGACCAGATCGCGTCGCCGACCGTGCTGGTCTACCCGGATCGAATTCAAGCCAACTTGGATCGCATGATCGCCGCGGTCAGTGATCCGTCCAAGCTTCGCCCGCACGTCAAGACGCACAAGATGCCGCAAATCATCGCGATGAAGTTGAAGGCCGGCATCAAGAAATTCAAAGCGTCCACCATCGCGGAAGTCGAAATGGTGCTGGACGCTGGCGGGCGCGATGTTCTTTTGGCCTACCAACCGGTCGGCCCGAACATCGACCGTTTGGTCACGCTGATTAAAAAGTTTCCCGATGCGAGACTATCAACATTGGTCGACAACTTACAAACGCTTCGATCGATCGGGGACGCTGCCAAAGAAGCAAACGTCGACGTTCCGGTCTACGTCGACTTGAATGTCGGGATGGATCGAACCGGCATCGTTCCCGGTCCCGATGCGGAAGCGTTATATGCCGAGCTATCTCGAACTTCGAATGTGATGGCATCGGGTCTGCACGCCTACGACGGACACTTGCACGACGGCGATCAATCGAAACTGCGTTCCGAAGCTCACACGACCTTCGGATCGGTTTGGAAGTTGAAGGCCGACCTGGAAGCCGCCGGCTTCACAGTGCCCTCTCTAGTCGCATCCGGCACGCCGACCAGCGCCATCATGGCCCGCCACGACGGCGTCGAAGTCAGTGCCGGCACGACCGTGTTTTGGGACGCCGGGCAAATGAAAAGTACGCCCGACCTGCCTTACGAACCGGCCGCCGTCGTTCTCGCTCGCGTCATCAGCCACCCGTCGCCCGGACGCATCTGCATCGACCTCGGCCATAAAGCGGTCGCGTCCGAATTCCCGCTACCGCGAGTTCAATTCTTTGGGCTCGAAGATGCCGTCGCGGTCTCGCACAGCGAAGAACATCTGGTCCTGCAGACCGATCGGTTCGCAGACTTCCCGGTCGCAACGCCGCTCTATGGATTACCGTTTCACATCTGTCCCACGATCGCGCTGCACCAGGCGGTCTGGTGCGTTCGGGACCACGTCGCCGTGGAAACGTGGAATGTCATCGCAAGAAATCGATGCGTGACGGCTTGAGGGTCGTCTGGCAAAAATCGTCGCGTGGCACCAGTGATTTTTTGTAGGGTGGGACAAATCGCGTCAGCGATGCAGACCCACCGAGCGCACGTTTCCGTTGGGTGAGCCGAAAATGGTGGGTCATCGTGGCCTACCGGCACACTCGACCCACCCTAAAAAAAAAATCAAAGCTTCGCCGCAACGGAATCGTCATCTCGAAAAAATCGATCGTGATTTCCCGCGGGGTCGTTTTTGGTGAGCTAGGTTTTCATTAGTTTGCCAAAATTTAACTCGGCCAAGCATTGGTAAGTGAATGAATCGTTGCAAGACTTTCGTCGCGTCACTCGCGATCACCGTTGTTGCCGGATGCCTGCCGCAACCGAATGATTCGGCACCGGAAGTTCCGTTTCCCACGTTGCTAAAACGAGCGATGGACGCCAAACCGACTTCAATTGATTCGACGGTGGTGTTGGAAGAAGTGCTTCGGCCACAGACGAAGAAACTCGAATTCCGCTACTCATTGACGCCCGCCGGTAAAATCGCGGCAACCAACTCCAGCGGTGAAACGCTTCGCAAGATTGCCGTCGGCGTGACACAGAAAGACCCGCTGGCAGTCTCGGCATCGAAGAACGGCATCGCGATCGAGCACATTTTCAATGACGCATCCGGCGGGCTGGTTTTGTCTTTGATCGTGGTCGATGGTGCCGACGCGGCCATGCCGGTCCGCGCGGAACCGGCCAAGTCAAAAACGAACGTCACCGGAGTCCAAAGCAATCCATTTTTGCAGTAATCACCGCGTGTTCACCGAGTGCCAGCCCGCGACAACGTGGCGTGCTGGATTTGCCCCGCCTGGGCGATCCGGGTGCCTGTGTCCGGGTGGCTGTGTCCGGGCGGCACGAGTGCAGAACGCCGGTTCGGTGTCGTCTTTTTTTTGGTCTGCCTTTCCGAACAGGCCTATAATGCGGCCACGATGCCGCTCTTTGATCTTTCGCTGACGATGGACCGTTTCTGTCTTTCCCATTGCCCATGGATGTCGACCAGTGGCTCACTTGCGAGCCGCAGGCCGAACCCGGGATGAGCTAGAGAGTCGGTTCGTCACTGCAACATTGGTGGTGAGTGGTAGCGCTATCTCGAACCTCGGACTCGGATGGACTTCCCATGACTGAATCGTCGACCGACATTCTGAAGCTTTATTCAGAAGCTTACGAACGCGAAAAGCAGGTCAAGCTGTCGCTGAAGGAATACCTCGACGCGGCGGGCTCCGATTCGTCGCTTTACAGCAGTGCCGCCGAGCGGATGGTGCAGGCGATCGGGCAACCGGTGCATGTCGACACGTCGAACGACGCCCGGCTCGGACGCATCTTCATGAACCGAACCATCAAAACGTATCCCGCGTTCGGGTACTTTTACGGGTTGGAAGAAACGATCGAGCGGATTGTCGGTTACTTCCGCCATGCTGCACAAGGCTTAGAAGAACGAAAGCAAATTCTTTACTTGCTCGGTCCCGTCGGTGGCGGCAAAAGCTCATTGGCCGACGCTCTCAAAAAGTTGATGCAAGCACGTCCGGTTTACGTCTTATGTGCCGGCGACGAAGTCAGCCCCATCTATGAAAGCCCACTCGGCTTATTTGATCCCAAAACCATGGGCGGTGTACTGGAAGACAATTACGGCATCCCACGTCGGCGGCTTCCCGGATACATGTCCCCTTGGGCGCTGAAACGACTGGATGAATTCGGCGGCGACATTTCAAAGTTCAGCGTCGTTCGCGTCATCCCATCGGAACAACGTCGATGCTTGGTGGCAAAGACCGAACCGGGCGACGAAAACAACCAAGACATTTCTTCGCTGGTGGGGAAAGTCGACATTCGCAAACTGGAACATTTCGGACAAGACGATGCCGACGCGTACTCGTACACCGGCGGGCTTAATCGAACCTCGCAGGGCTTGCTCGAGTTTGTCGAAATGTTCAAAGCCCCACTGAAGATGTTGCATCCGCTGCTGACGGCAACCCAAGATGGAACCTACGTCGGCACCGAGAACGTCGGTGCGATGCCTTACCAAGGCATCATTGTCGCGCACAGCAACGAATCCGAATGGGAATCTTTCAAGGCAAACCGTAACAACGAAGCATTCTTGGACCGCATCTGCGTGGTCAAGGTGCCGTATTGCTTGCGGGCGACCGAGGAGAAAATGATTTACGACAAACTGATTCGCAACAGCGAACTGGGCGGTGCACCTTGCGCACCCGACACGCTGGAGATGATGGCAAGATTTTCGGTGTTGACCCGAATCAAAGAGCACGAGAACTCAAGCCTTTATTCAAAAATGCGAGTCTACGACGGCGAGTCACTGAAAGACACCGATCCGAACGCTCGCACGGTCCAGGAATACCACGACGCCGCCGGCATGAACGAAGGCATGGACGGCATTTCAACCCGGTTCGCCTACAAGATCCTATCGGAGACGTTCAACTTCGATACGCATGAAGTTGCGGCCGACCCGGTCCACCTGATGTACGTGCTGGACCAAGCCATCCGCCGCGAACAAATGCCCGAAGATACCGAGCAGCGTTATCTCGGGTTCGTCAAAGAAGAACTGGCCGCACGGTACGCCGACTTCATCGGAAACGAAATCCGAAAAGCCTACCTGGAATCCTATCACAACTACGGTCAAAACCTTTTCGATCGCTACATCAGCTACGCCGACGCCTGGATCGACGACACCGACTATAAGGATCCCGATACGGGCCAGTTGATGGACCGTGGGATTTTGAACGAAGAACTTCAAAAGATCGAGCATCCTGCAGGGATCGCGAACGCCAAGGACTTTCGATACGAGGTGGTTAAGTTTGCGCTCCGCGCGAGAGCGAAAAATGAAGGCAAGAATCCCGTCTGGACGTCTTATGAAAAAATCCGAGACGTCATCGAACGACGGATGTTCGGCCAGATCGAAGAACTGCTGCCCGTGATCAGTTTCGGAGCCAAAAAAGACAGCGAAGCCGAAACCAAACACGACGAGTTCGTCGAACGGATGACCAAACGCGGCTACACCGAAATGCAAGTCCGTCGCTTGGTCGATTGGTACATGCGAGTCAGCAAATCGGGATAGGAAGAGAAATTAGGTGTTAGGTGTTAGGTGTTAGGTGTTAGGTGTTAGGTGTTAGGTGTTAGGTGTTAGGTGTTAGGTGTTAGGTGTTAGGTGTTAGGAACCTAACACCTGACCAACCGTTCCCCGTTCCCTGTTCCCTGTTCCCTGTTCCCTGTTCCCTGTTCCCTGTTCCCTGTTCCAAGCTAACCCCCATGCACGTCATTGACCGCAGGCAGAACCCGAAAGCGAAAAGCATTGGCAACCGCGGCCGATTCGTGCGGCGGGTGAAGTCGCACTTGCGAAAAGCCGTCAAGGAAGCGATTCGTCATCGCAAGGTTTCTGACTTGGCGACCAGCGAGAAGATTTCGATCAACAGCAACGACGTTAGCGAACCGAGTTTTGGTTTCGAGCAGCGAACGGGAAATCGCGATCACGTCCTGCCGGGAAACCAAGGCTATCAGCGAGGCGACCGAATTCGCAGGCCGCGTGGCGGAACCGGTGGTCGAGGCACCGAGGGCAGTGCGGATGGCGACGGCGAAGATCCGTTTGTGTTTTTGCTTTCTCGCGAAGAGTTTCTAGATCTGTTCTTCGAGGACTTGGAACTTCCCAACCTGGCCAAGAAGAAACTCAAGTCGATGACCACCGCCGTACGGACTCGCGCCGGCTACGCATGTGACGGTGCTCCGCAGCGATTGAACCTGAAACAAACGATGCGGCGGTCGCTGTCCCGTCGGATCGCATTGCGTCGGCCAAAGATGGAAGAACTCGATGACCTGAAACAGCAATTGGAAACGGCCGAAAACGAAGGTGACTCGGAAACCATCGCTCGGCTTCGCGAAACCATCTTGCATGTCGAACGAAAGATGCGAAGCGTCGCGTACTTGGACACGGTCGACCTGCGATACAACCGCTTCGATTATTCGCCGCGTCCGACGACCCAGGCGGTCATGTTTTGTCTGATGGACACTTCGGCCTCCATGACCGAAGGATTAAAGGACTTGGCGAAGCGGTTTTACATGCTGCTTCACCTGTTTTTAAACCGTCACTACCAAGCCGTCGAACTCGTGTTCATTCGGCACACGTACACCGCATCCGAAGTGGATGAAGAAACGTTTTTTCACGGACGGGAAACCGGCGGCACCGTCGTGTCGTCGGCGCTCGAGGAAATGGCA
Source organism: Pirellulaceae bacterium (assembly GCA_963836865.1). Classification (GTDB taxonomy): domain Bacteria; phylum Planctomycetota; class Planctomycetia; order Pirellulales; family Pirellulaceae; genus Rubripirellula. Next base: position 119,676 of record CAWILC010000012.1, read on the forward strand.
AAGATCGTTGCCGCTCGCTACCCGGTCGCGGACTGGAACATTTACGCGGCTCAAGCTTCCGACGGTCACAACTTTGACCACGACATGCCGCGAACGTTGTCGTTGTTGACGCAAACCATTTTGCCGCTTTGCCAGTACTACGCTTACATCGAAGTGAACGACGAATCGATCGGCGGCGATAGTCTGTTGTGGGATGAATACAGCCAACTGGTGCAGCGGCATCCGCACTTTGCACGCGCCCATGTGTCGGAACCGTCGGATATCTATCCCGTCTTTCATAACCTGTTCGCAAACGGAAAACAGGTGGGGTGATTCTGCACGATGCCAAACCAAAATTTGATCTACCAGGGATCGGAGTGGGACTTCGACCTGCTGCAGCGTGCGTACGAGGCGATCGAGGGCGTTGCGATCGGCGATCTGGGATTGGACGTCTACCCGAACCAGATCGAGGTCATCACCAGCGAACAGATGCTCGATGCCTATGCCTCCACGGGCATGCCGCTGATGTATTCGCACTGGTCTTTTGGGAAGCATTTCGCCCGCGAAGAACTGATGTACCGCAAAGGTGCCCAGTCGCTCGCTTATGAATTGGTCATCAATTCAAATCCCTGCGTTTCGTACGTCATGGAAGAGAACTCGATGACCATGCAAACGCTAGTCATCGCCCACGCTGCTTTCGGGCACAATCACTTCTTCAAAAACAATCATTTATTCAAGCAGTGGACGCGAGCCGATCGGGTGCTGGATGACTTGGCCTACGCAAAGGCATTTGTGGCGTCGTGCGAAGAGAAGCACGGATTGCAAGCGGTCGAGTCGTTGTTGGACGCGGCGCATGCGTTGATGTCGTACGGGGTCAGTCGTTACGAACCCACGCGTCCGTCGCGGCCGAACGATCGCATTCGTAAACAGGAAGCCCGTCGCGCGCACGAACAGGCCACCTACAACGACCTTTACCGGACGCTGCCACCGAGCAAACGCGATGTCGCGATCGAAAAATCAAGCGATGCGGCTGCGGAAGCGTTGCACTTGCCGGAAGAAAACCTGCTGATGTTTCTGGCCGATCATGCGCCGAAGTTGCAAGATTGGCAGCGAGAAATCTTGACCATCGTCCGCCGCCAATCGCAATACTTTTATCCGCAGCGTCAAACCAAATTGATGAACGAAGGTTGCGCGACGTTCGTTCATTACGAAATCATGAATCGTCTTTACGATGCCGGACGAATCAACGACGGTGCCATGCTGGAATTCTTGCACATGCACTCGGCGGTCGTTCGGCAAGCAAAGTTTGATGATCGCGGGTTCAACGGCTTGAATCCTTACGCTCTCGGATTTGCGATGATGCAAGACATCGTGCGAATTTGTGACCAACCCGACGACGAGGATCGCGAGTGGTTCCCCGAGATCGCGGGCAACGGAAACCCGATCGAAACGTTACGCCATGCGTGGGCCGAGTACCGCGACGAAAGTTTCGTTCGCCAATTTTTGAGCCCTCGTTTGATTCGCGATTTGCACCTGTTCGCGGTCGATGACAAAAGCGAGCTCCCGTTTTTGTCCGTCGAGGCGATCCACGACGAGGTCGGGTATAGAGAAATCCGTCGGCGGTTGGCAAATCAGTACGACCTGTCTCAGCACGAACCGGACATCGAAGTCACCGAGGCGGACTTGTCCGGCAATCGTCGCTTGGTCCTGACCCACCGCGTTCGCAACGGTCGTCTGCTGGCCAAGGACGACTGCAATCGCACGCTGTGCCACGTCGCAAGCCTTTGGGGATACCGGGTGCGGCTGCTGGAAGTCGATGCGGACACGAATGAGACGCTGAACGATTACGATGTTGTGGCGATGCCGTAGGCCAGCGACTTTCGCGGTTCCGACCGACTTGTGACGCCATCGCTAGGCACCACAGGACCAATGACTGACGGTTTTTGTCGTAGCTGATCCCGCCAGGGTTCAGTCGGTCCCAGTCAAAATCTGAACCCTGGCGGGATCAGCTACGACACTTATTGTTCCTGCGGTCCTAGGTGCTAATCGACGCCCCAGCAGTTAAGATGCTGGCGATGTTCAGATTCTTATCAAAATGGATGCTGCCCGCGGCACCAATCGTTTCGCTGTTGATTGCGTTGCTGTGCTGGAGACAAGGTTTGTCCGCACCGGCGTCGGCGTGTGCTTGGGTCGCGTTGACGTGCGCGATGTGGTGGATTTTTGAGTGTGCTCACATCGCGATCGTGGGTTTGTTTCCGTTCGCCGCCTTCCCGCTTCTGGGCATCTTGGATCACGGACGGGTCGCCCAGTCGTACGGGCATACGATGATTTTGCTGCTGATGGGTGGTTTTTTTCTGTCGGCGGCGATGGAAAAAAGCGGAGCCCACCGTCGACTGGCGCTATCGATGGTCAAGGCCGTCGGCGGTCGCGGCGGACGCCGTTTGGTGTTGGGATTCATGTTGGCCACGGCCATGCTTTCGATGTGGATCAGCAACGCCGCGACGACGTTGATGATATTGCCGATCGCGCTGGCGGTGCTTGCCGACGCGAACGACCCGAAACTTCGCACGCCGCTTCTGCTGGGGATCGCGTATGCGGCCAGCGTCGGTGGCATGGCAACGCCCATCGGGACGCCGCCGAACGTGTACTTCATGTCGTTCATGCAAAAAGAATACGGCATCGAAATCACGTTCAGCCAATGGATGGCGATCGGCCTTCCGATCTCGCTTTGTCTGTTCCCCGCGATCTGGCTTTGGGTCACGCGATCGCTAACCGATGCGAAGCCATTGACGATGCCGGAAGTGGGACGATGGCGATCGAGCGAAGTGCGAGTGCTGATCATTTTTGCGTTGACGGCCGCCGGCTGGATTTTCCGCGAGGGACCGCTGGGCGGCTGGGCGCAGTTCTTTCCGAATGGAGGAAAGGCTCTCGGCGATACCACGGTCGCGCTGGTGGCTTCGATGGCGTTGTTTTTATGTCCTTCCGGCGATGCCAAAGCAACTTCGGTTGAATCGCCAGATGCGGGTTCGGGCATGCTGTTGGATTGGCCCGCGGCAACAAAAATTCCTTGGGGCATCTTGATCATGTTCGGCGGCGGCATCGCTTTGGCCGACGGATTCTCGGTGACGGGATTGAGCGAGTCGATCGGCAACCAGTTGGTCGTCTTCGAGTCCGCGCCACCGTGGGTGGTTGTTCTGTCGGTGTGCTTGTTGGTGACGTTCTTGACCGAAATGACCAGCAGCACCGCGACGGCGATCTTGATGATGCCGATTCTTGGTGGCGTCGCCGCCGCGACGAGCATGTCACCCGAATCGGTTGTGGTTCCGGGCACGATCAGCGCCTCGTGCGCGTTCATGTTGCCGGTCGCGACCGCTCCTAACGTGATCGTGTTTGGGGCTGGCGGAATCCGCACCGATGAAATGGCGCGGAACGGTTTCGTGATGAATTTGTACGCGGCCGGCGTGATCACGCTGCTGTCGCTTTGGCTGCTGTAACGACTTTAGGAAGCAAACGATGAAGACTCTACTGACCGCGCTACTCGTCATGCTGCCCTGCATCGTGGTCGCACAATCAAAACCACAGCCAGGCGATTTGTACCGCGATTTTTCGCTGCACAACGGCGGTAATCGCGATTGGCGAGTGACCGATGCCGACGCCGTGAAGAAGTTTCCGGCGGCGGAAGAACATCTTCCCAATTCGGTGCTGCAACTGAAGATCGAAGACTTGGAACACGCGATCCGCGCCGAGATGATTTTGGATCGCTGGGGAGGCCACCGTGGCACGATCAACAAGCGTGTCCGCTTCAACGAAAAGGCTTGGATCGTCGTCCCCGAACTGGCCGGGACCCCGGACGACATCCGACCCGAACACTTAATGTTCCAAGATAATCCCGTCGTCGACGTTCCAATCGAAGACTTGATCAGCGGCGTCAATTCCGTCGAAGCTGACTGCGACGAAGAAGGCGGTTTCGGCTGGGGCCAGTGGGGGCTCTACTCGCTTACCGTCCGTGTCTATTACGATCGCAATGCAAAAGGGGAAAAGTTCCAGAGTAGTGGAACCATCCTTTCGCCAACCTCCGGTGCAACCATTGGTGACCACCCGACCTTGTCCGTCCAGGCCGATGCGGCCATGGGTGTTGCCCGGATCGACATACTGGCCAGTTATGACGGCTACGATGAAGACGGCGATGGGATTCATGACGGTTATCACGAAAGCCACTTTCAGTTGACCAGCGGCGAACCGAACGAGATTCGAGACCACGTGGGAACGATGTGGCGGATGCCGTACCGGACGACCTGGGACACGCACTGGGTACCCGACCAATCGCCGCGATCGATTTCGCTGATCGCCAGGGTTCAGGACTCGCGTGGTTACTGGTCCGTGACCGAACCTGTCGAAAACTTGTCGCTGGAGCGAGACGACGTCAGCGTACGGATTTTTCGCGCCAGTGGGGTGCCCGAAGACTTCGCGGTCCGTGTCGATGACGAGAAAAAATCTTGTGAGTTTCAAATCGACGACGCCGATTTCTTGAAAAACGCCACCGAGTCGGCACTTCACGTTCGTACTTGGCACGGATGGGACGGTCATCACGAACCACTTCGTCTTAACCAATACGAGATGCCGATCAATGGCAAGAATCACTTTTATGATTACGACTTGCTAGAGTTTCCCACCGAGGTACTTCAGCCGGGACGAAACACGTTCACAATCGCTTCGACGACCGAGCATCACATGCTGGAAGTCTTGTGGCCGGGACCAGCCATCGTGGTTCGTGCGTCCAAACCGAAGGTGAAGATTAGCGAATCGTCTTACGAAGACCGTGACCATTTTGTCATCCAAACCTCCAACGTAGAATTTTGGCTCGACAAAGCATCCGGCGGAATGTCCCGCTTGATTGATAAGGACGGCAACGATTGGATCGGTTTTCGAGACGCAAAATCGGAGAATTATCCTGAGTCATCGGCGAATCGTTTTCGCGGGATGCCGAATGTGTTGCACGGGGGCGAAGAGGGTGGGTTTGGACATCCGGGTTGGGATCGTGGGACATCCCAAATTACCGGTGAAAACCAGATCACTTCGACCAGTACGAGCGGCGACTGGAAATTGGTTTGGACATTTCGACAAGACGGCGCTGATCTATCGGTGCAAACTCGTCACGACGACACGCCGTTCTGGTTCTTGTACGAGGGAACGCCCGCCGGGCGTTTTGCACCGCAAGATCAATACATCGCGACCAACACGATGCGACCGTCGGATCAATCGATGGATTTTTACGCCGGAGAGCGTCACGTGGGCCGCTGGGACTGGGTCTACGTCGGCGATCGGCTTGTCGACCGCGTGCTGCTAGTCCAGCATCAAACGTCCGACGATGGCGATGATACTTTTTCGCACCTCGGCAACACGACCGACGGAATTCATTCACCCGATGGCATGGTCGTGTTGGGATTTGGACGCGGCCCCGATGGCATCGACCCGCAGTTGCGCGGACCGCAATCCTTCCGCATTCGGTTCCTTGAAACGGCTGGACAAACCGTCGACCAATACAAGACGATTGCACGTCAGTTGTCTGACTCCGATTTACCTTCCAATGATTCAAAGACTGATTCGATGCCTCTTCATCCTCAATCGCAAGCGTTCGTTGATAACCTTGCGGCGAACAGCCCGCCCGGCTGGGAACAGCTATCGCCCGCGGAAGGGCGAGCCGCGTTCGCGGGACTGGCCGAACTTTTCGGCAGACCGATTCCGCTTCCTCGCGTTGAAAACCATGTTCTGCCTAGCGGAGTTCCGATTCGCTTCTACGCCTCGTCGACGGACGACGAGGTGCCGCTTGTGATGTACTTCCACGGCGGCGGCTGGGTGCTTGGTGATTTGGACACGCATGACGCCTTGTGTCGAAACTTAGCAGCAAGGTCCGGATGCAACGTGGTATCGGTGGGTTACGGCTTGTCGCCCGAGAATGCATTTCCGGGACCCATCGACGACTGCTACGAAGCCACGCGTTACGTCATCGAACATGCTCAACAATTCTCGATTCGGCCCGACGCGGTCGCCGTCGCCGGAGATAGCGCAGGCGGTCACCTGGCCGCCGCGGTTGCCATCCGAGCACGCGATCAGTCCGGGCCCAAGATCCATCTGCAGGTCTTGATTTACCCCGTCATCGAGCCCGACTTTCAGACACCCTCTTACGAACAGTTCGCCAGCGGTCACGGTCTGACACGCAGCGCCATGCAATACTTCTGGGATCAATTTGCGGGAAAGCAAATTGATCAGCCCAGCGCCGTTCCCTCTCGCGCCGCGTCGCACGCCGGCTTGCCCGCGGCCCACGTGATCACCGCCCAGTACGATGTATTGCGGGACGGGGGCGAAGCTTATGCGGAAAAGCTATCGGCCGCGGGCGTCTCGGTGACCCGTCGTCGTTATGATGGAATGCTTCACGGCTTCGTTCACTTGTCCTCGCTGTTCGACATCGGCGACCAAGCGATCACCGACATCGCCGAAGTGCTGAAACAAAAACTAAAATGAACTTTTCTCGTCCCAAATTAAATTAATAAAGGCTGTTTGATGAAATACAAAATTGGAATCGCACTGATCGTCGTGCTGATCGCTGCCATCCGTGTTGACGCACAGGACACGGCGTCCGCGACGTCGTTTCAGCCCCTCTTTAACGGCAAGGACCTGACTGGCTGGGCAGGTGACGCCCGATTTTGGCGAGTTGAAGACGGAGTCGTGATCGGTGAAACGGCCGCCGACAACGCCGCCGAACACAACACCTTTCTGATTCACGAAGGCGAGGAATTCGGCGACTTCGAGCTGCGTTTTTCGTATCAAGTCACCGGGTTCAACTCGGGTGTCCAATATCGCAGCGTTGCGATGGATGACTACGTCGTCAAAGGATACCAAGCGGATTTCGAGGCCCGTTGGCATGAAGACGGGAAACGCGACAAGTTCTCGGGCATGTTCTTCGAGGAAGGCGGTCGAATGTTCATGGGACAACGTGGCGAAGCGGTGATTGTCCGACCGGCCGTTGGCGATGAAAAGGCGAACATCGAAAAGATCGCAACGCTCGGCGATCCGGAAGAACTGGAATCCGTCATCGACCGAGAAGGCTGGAACGACTACATCGTCATCGCCAAAGGATTCCAGTTCACGCACATCATCAATGGACGTGTCGTTGCAATTGGCTGGGATGAGGATCCAAAAAACCGCCGGGCCAGCGGGATCTTTGCGCTGCAATTGCACAGCGGTCCGCCGATGCAGATCAAAATTAAAGACATGAAAGTTCGGAAGCTATAAACTTCTTTCATCCGTTCATCGATTCCGTTCTTACATTTTGTGCTTCACCATGATTCTTTCCTCCTCGTTCCTGCGATCAATCGGCGTGCTGTTGATCGGTGTACTCGTTTCCAAAACCGGCGTCGCGGACACCACCGACGATGCGGATTTGCGATACTTGTATCAACAACACGCGTTGACCAATGCGGGCGATCCCGAACGCGGCAAGAAGGTGTTCGCGGACGAGCAGAAATCGAAATGCTTGACCTGTCACAAGATCGATGAAGCGGGCGGCATGGTGGGTCCGAACCTGTCCGGGATCGGCGGGAAGTTTGATCGTCCGCACCTGATCGAATCGTTGTTGGAACCATCGCGGCAAATCGTCGAAGGCTATCGCACGACGAACATCTTGACCGTCAATGGCGAAGTCATCGTGGGAATTCAGCAATCGGCGGACGAAACGTCGATCGTCATGCAGGACGCAGCGGGCAAGTCGCACACGGTCGCTCGCGACGATATCCAGCAGCAAAAACAAAGCGACGTTTCGTTGATGCCAAGCGGCTTGGCCACGACTCTTTCAAAGGAAGAGTTCACTGACTTGATCGCCTACCTTGAAGTCCGAAACGCGGGCTTTGAACAAGGGTACGGCGGATCGATCGCGGGCCCCATCCAGCTTCCCGAAGGTTACCGGGTGGACACGATTGCCACGGGACTCGACGGCGCGGTCGCGATGGAAGTGATGCCGGACGGGCGGGCGCTGGTGTGTGAACAACCGGGTGACTTGCGAGTGATCAAGGACGGCGTCTTGCTGGACCAACCCATGCTGACTCGCGATGTCGAACTGAAGTGGGAACGCGGATTGATCGGCGTGACCGTTCACCCCGACTTCGCCAACCAGCCATACGTTTACGTTTGTTACGTGACCGCGAAACCGCACACCCATCACCGGATCAGCCGGTTCCGCGTCGAAGGCGATGTCGCGATTGCAGATAGCGAAGAAGTACTGATCGAGGGCGATGACCAAAGCAAACTCGGCGGCAACGTTCCCGCCGGACACCAGGGTGGTGCAATGCACTTTGGTGGCGACGGCATGTTGTACATTGGTCTGGGCGAACAAACCGCTGGAATGCCGGCACAGGAACTGGACACCCTGCAAGGAAAGATCCTTCGCATCGAAGCCGATGGATCGATCCCGCCCGACAATCCCTTTGTCAGCCAGACGACGGGAAAGTATCAATCCATCTGGGCGATCGGATGTCGGAATCCCTTCACGTTCGCATTCGATTCGTCCAGTCAACAGATGTTGATCAACGACGTCGGCGGAAAGTTTGAAGAGATCAACCCTGGCGTCGCGGGTGGCAACTATGGTTGGCCGGTTTTGAACCACGGCTTCACCCAGGACCCGAGTTACGTGGGGCCGATCCACGTCTATCCCGAATCATCGATCTCCGGCGGTGATTTTGGCCCCCCCCATTCCGACCTATCGATCGCCGGTCGATACTTTTTCGCCGACTTTGTCAAAGGTTGGATCCATTCGATCGACCCGAGCGATGGGCGAGACTCAAAGCCATTCGCCGCAGGACTGCGACGACCGGTCGATCTCCGCTTCGCGCCTGATGGTTCGCTTTACGTCTTGCTTCGCAACGCTTGGGTCGCCGATGACAAGTTGCAGAGCGAAACGGGATCGCTGCTGCGGATCTACAAGCCGTAGGTCATCGACGCGAAGGTTGAGTGTGACTACCGCCAGCACAGCAACTGCGTCAGAACGGCGTTCGTTTCTTGCTGCCATTGATCGAGCGATTCGGGAAATGCGTGATCGCTATGACGTTGTTCTTTCTCGATGGTGAATCCGGCGGTGGTCAGTATTCTTTCGATTACTGCGAGCGAATTGACGTCGTGGCTCGCGTCGGTTTCATGCACTTCCACATACATGGCCGCCACGCGATCGAGGCAATCGGTAATTTCGACCAAAACACGTTGCTCGGCGCCTTCGATGTCCAATTTCAAGAAGCTAACGTCTCGTCCCGCCAGATAGGGCGACAGCCGTTTGCATGGAACGCGAGTCTTCGAGTTGCCCGTCCGATTCGCCCAGGCTGCTTCCAGAGAATTTCCTCGGGCGTCCGCGTTCGGGGAAAGGTCCCCGTAAAAGTCAAACGTTCCATCGCAGTCGGACACCGCCGCGTGGACGCATTGGATACCGGCGATACGATTTCGATCGACGTTCGTTTGCAAGATCTTGTTAGCGAACGGATCCGGCTCGAAGCAGATGATCTCGGCGTGCGGCCAACGTGTTTTCCATTCCAACGCCGACACACCGATGTTAGCTCCGCAATCCACGATCAGCGGTCGGTCACCCACGGGCGTGAAGAAAGACGGAAACTCATCGATCTGTCGCACCATCGATTCCGCAGCATCACGATTGTTATGAAACAGATCAAACCCACGGAACTTCATGCTTTTCATTCAAATTCCGCAGTGATTATCAACCATAAGAATCGCGAACACTATCGTCGTGATGAAACGAATCCGCGACCTATTTGACGCTGTTTGCGTCGATCTTAAAGATCGCGAAGTGGCTGGCTCCCTTGGGGCCGGCTCCGCCGGGGTACTTGTACGTGGTCGTGTCGATCGTGAACTTGCCTTCGACCGTGACGGGACGGGTGACGAAGTCAGTTGTTTTGCCGGGTACCATTTCCACGATCACGCAGTCGAACAACGCCGCGCCGGGGCCGAAGCAGCATTCCTGATTGTCGCGGACCAACACGAACTGATCGATGCCCTTTTCCTTGAACAACGTCGCCGGCAGGATGTAGCCTCGCAGTTTGACCTTGCGGCCGGCCAATTCTTTGACGTCATCGATCAGCATCGAGTCGCCGAACGGCTGGTCCTTTTCGATCGGAAATTTCAGGTCGTCGAAGTTGATTTCGCCCTTCGCCTTGGCCGCGTCGCTGCTGGATTGGTCCACCAACACGGTACCGTCAGCAGCTCGCTTGGTCCCATCGGCCGGTCGCTGGGCGGTGACGGTCGAGACGAGCGAGATAGCGGCAAGAACGGTGATCGATCGGACAAAGCGTACCATGGAAAGCTCGAAAACAAGGCGGACGGATCGGATGTTTCGATTATACGTCGCCCGTCGGATCAACCGACATATCAATCCCGGGCACCCATTTAGGCCACCAGGTCAGGCGGACTGCGTCCAGTACTTGTACGCTCGCATCGTCTGTCGGGCCGCCTCGTGCGGATCGGGATACGGTAGCGCTTCGGCACACAGGTAACCCTGGTAATCGATCGATCGCAGGGCCGCGATGATCGGGGTGAAGTTCATGTGCCCGAGACCGACCGGACGGCGATTAGAGTCGACGAAATGGATGTGGCCGACCCATTTGCCGCCAGCGACCAGCGCGCCCGCGACGTCGGATTCTTCGATGTTCATGTGGAACAAGTCACACAACAAACGCACGTTGTCGGTCGATAGGGATTCCACCATCCGGACGCCATCGGCAACGGTGCAGCACTGCCGCGTTTCGTATCGATTCAGCGGTTCATAGATCAGCGGCACGTCGTACTGGGCCGCGTGCGAGCCGCCGTCTTGAAGCGCGTCGCACAGATAGCCCCGCGCCGTTTCGGCGTCGCCGGTGTGACCGCTCGGCCCCTGCATCGAACCGATGATCGCGGACGCGCCGAACTGCCCGGCCAAATCGATAATCGATCGCACAAACTTTTTTGCTTCGTCACGACGACCCGCATCGGCGTCCGCCAATTGCAACTTGTGCTTGACCCAGCCCGCGCCGGTGCCCAACGCGGCAAGTTTCAAGCCGGAATCGGCCAACATTTTTTGCAGCGATTTTGCGTCGATCGCTTCGGCGCCGGCTGCAAAAATCTCGACCGCGTCGTAACCGATTTCGGCAGCGAGAGAGATGGACTTTTCCAGTCCGTCCCAAAGCACAAACGGACCCCCGCGGGCTTCTTCGACAAGGCTGATCGTGATGCAAGATTTCATGGCGTGGATTTTTCAGCGTGCATGTTTCGGGGTGACGTGAACAGCGAGTTCAACCGTCGTTGTTTTCCGGTCGGCCTTCGACGTAGACCCAGTTGTGAATCGGCTTCAGAATCTCCAACACTTCGTTGACTAATTTTTCGTCCATTGGTTCGTCCAACCAATCGCACCACTGCGATACTCGATCGGGGTTTGCCGATCCGGTCACGCAGCTTGCAAACGATTCGTTGGCGACGGAATACTGGAGCGCGATTTTTGCGATGTCGGAGCCGGCGTCTTGGCAATGCTTCGCGGCTTGCGCGGCGACTTCGCGGACTTGCGGCGTCGCTTTGTGCCAGGCCGGAAGCGACGCGCCGGTCAACAACCTGGCCGAAAACGGTGCCGCGTTGATCAGCCCAACGTTGTGATCCTTGCAAGGCTGCACCAGCGACAACGCCATGTCGTTTTGCAACGTGTAATGGTTGTAGGTCAACACCACGTCCAAGTCGGTGCGTCGCATCATCTCGGTGAAGATCTTCATTGGGTAACCGCTGACGCCAATGTAACGCACCTTTCCTTTTTCGACTTCCTTGCGGAGGGCGGGAAGCGTTTCGTCGACGATCTGATCCAAGTCCACGAATTCGATGTCATGACAAAAGACGATGTCGATCGTATCGATCCGCATCCGTTCCAGCGATGTATCGATGCTCTCGGCGACTCGTCGGGCGCTGAAATCGAAGTGAGCCGGTGCGAATCGGCCCAGCTTGGTGCTGATCGCGTAAGAGTCACGCGGAATGTCGGGCAAGATCCGACCAAGCATCAACTCGCTCATCCCACGACCGTAGTAAGCCGCCGTGTCGATGTAGTTCATGCCACGGTCAAGCGCGACGTGAACCGACTGGAGCGCATCGTTCAAGTCGATCTGGCGAAATTCGGCACCGATCGACGAGGCACCAAACCCGAGCACGGGAAGTCGAAGGTCGGTGCCAGCGAGAGGGCGATATTCCATGGCAAGTCGGGTGGGGCGAGAAGGAAGGATGGACTGAAGCGAACAGCTTAACGAAAGCGTCATGGCCGCGAAACCAATCGCTTTGGCAGCCTCACGCGATGTCGATCGGTAGTGCGATCACGCTTTGAAGCGTCGTTTTGCAGGCTCGCAACATCAACAAACGATCCACGCCCAGTGCCACGCCCGCGCATTTCGGCAATCCGCTTCGCATCGCGGCGACCAGCGAGTTTTCCACCTTCATCGGACGCCGACCGTGAGCGATACGAACCTCGTTGGCACTGCCGGCTCTTGATACCAACACATCGGCATCGAGCAGTTCGTCGTATCCGTTTGCCAGTTCGACGCCATTTACGATCAGCTCAAAACGAGCGGCACATTTTGGATCGTCGATCGACGGGCGGGCGAGTGCCGCTTGCGTGATCGGGTAGTCGCGGACGATAAGCGGTCGCTTAATTCCGAGAGTCGGCTGGATGAAGTGCGATAGGATCACGTCCAACATCAAGTCGCGGTCGTGCGCGATCGAACGTGCCAGTTCCACGTCCACTTCGGCGACCTTCTGACAAAGCGTCTGCGTCGGTTCCTCGATCGGATCAAAGCCAAGCTTGTCAGCAAATAGGCTGCGATAAGTGACCACGTCGAAAGCATGATGATTTAAGACTTCGACCGCCAAGTTGCCTAATAATTCGATCGCAGAATCAATGTCGCCCCCAACCTCGTACCATTCCAACATCGTGAATTCAATGTTGTGGTGATGGCCCGCTTCTCCACCACGAAAGACCGGGCCGATGCTGTAGATCGACGGCGCCCCAGCGGCCAGCAACCGCTTCATCGAAAGCTCGGGCGAGGTTTGCAAGTACAACCGCTCGGGCAAATCGACCGCGATGCCAAGCTGTTTCGCCTCGATCGAAATTGGATCGATGTACGCATCGATCACACAGTCCTGCGACAGACAAGGCGGTTGGACTTCGACAAAACCGCGGTCATCGAAATACGTTCGCAATTGCCGCAGCAGACTCGCCCGCGCGTGCAGCAACGAAACGTCGGGAAACCGGCCAGAATTAACTTGGGTCATCTTTGGGACGCTGTAAGGACCGCAGGAACAATAAGTGTCGTAGCTGATCCCGCCAGGGTTCAGATGTTGACTGGGACCGACTGAACCCTGGCGGGATCAGCTACGACAAAAACCGTCAGTTATTGGTCCTGTGGTGCTAAGAGTAGGACAATTGTCCTACTCTGATAAGCATGAACGACCCATCGCCCCACCGTTACGCTCGCCAAATCCAATTTTCGCCCGTTGGGGTTGAAGGGCACAGTCGTATCGCTGCGTCTCGCGTGGCGGTGCTCGGTTGTGGCGCGCTGGGAACGGTGGCGGCGGAAATCCTTGCTCGCGCCGGCGTCGGACATTTGACGTTGATCGATCGCGATGTGGTCGAGTGGACGAATTTGCAGCGGCAGGCTTTGTTCGTCGAAGCGGACGCGGAGCTGGGTCGATCGAAAGTCGACGCGGCCGCCGAGCGACTGGCGGCGATCAACCGCAATGTCACCGTCACGCCGTTGGCCGCGGACGTCTCGGCCGCCAACATTCGCGACTGTTTGGGCGACGTGGATCTGGTGATCGATGCGGCGGACAACTTCGCGGTTCGCTTCTTGTTGAACGATTGGTCGCTGGCGACGGGGACGGCGTGGGTTCACGGCGGCTGCGTCGGGGCCAGCGGTCAAGTTCGATTGTTCACCGGCAAAGGCCGCCCATGCTTTCGCTGCGTCGTGCCCGAACCACCACCGGCCTCCGCGGTCGATACCTGCGACACGGCGGGCGTTCTCGGTTCGGCGACGCATCTGATCGCCAGCTTGCAAGCGACGGAAGCATTGAAGTTTTTGTCAGGCAACGCCTCGGCCGTGCGAAGCGGAATGTTGTCGATCGATCTTTGGTCCAACCGAATCCGCGATGTCGAATTGCCGCCGGAGCTGTCGGTCGGCTGCATCGCGTGCGGGGGCGAATACGAATTTTTGGACGGCGGTCGCGGGTTGGTCGATCAACACGCGGCGGTGCTTTGCGGACGCGACGCAGTGCAGATTCAAACGTCCGCGGTCGATGCCGACTTCGGTCAGATGGCCACGCGTTGGAACAATCTCGGACGAGTGCAAACGACAAAGTTTTTTGTTCGGCTTCACCTCGATGGCGGACCATCGCTGACGCTGTTTCGCGATGGACGTGTCGTCGTGACGGGAACGGACGTGATCAGCGAAGCACGAATGATCTGCGATCGATACTTGGGCGGCTGAGCAGCACGCGGCCGCGCGGACGTTATCCCTTGGCCAAGAATACGACGCCGACCAAGATGCCGGCGATGCAGATCGATTTGGCTTTCCAGTGCAACTCGCCCAGCCGCAGAATTCCGAACGCGAATGCCACAATCACCGACGCGCGGCGGATCGGCGAGATCACTGAAATCAGCGCGTCGGGATCGGACACGGCGGTGAAGTAAACATAATCGGCAGCCAATAAAAAGATCGCGATCAATGGAATCGACCAACGCCACACAAACGGCTTGGCTCCGCGATCGACGACGTACCAGCGAATCGCAAGCGGCATCATCACGGGCACCAAATAAATTGAAAACCAAGCCTGCACCGTCGCCGGCGGAATGCCGACTCGCTGCAACAGGTACTTGTCGTAGATCGAGCTGATCGCGCCAAGCAAGGTCGCCCCGATCATCATTGCGACCGGACGGCTGCGATGAAAGTGAATGCCTTCGCGCTTACCCACTCGCGAGAAAGCGAAGAACGCCGACAGCACGAATACGATCCCGATCCACTGATTCAGCGACGGTCGTTCGCCCATCGCGAAGACCGCGATCGCGATCGTCCAAAGCGGACTGGTCGCGCGGATCGGTGTGGCGATCGACAGCGGCAGTTGCTTCATCGCGAAGAACGCCAACGTCCACGACAAGCCGACCAAAATCGACTTCATGCCCAACAATGCGTGCCACCGCCAGCCGATCGAAAGCGGCGTGACATCACCGGCGTCGGCCGTCAACGCGATGCCGACCAAGATCGGCAACCAAACGCCCGCCGCCGTCATCACGTTCAGCAGCAACACGATCGGGACCGCGTTGTCGCGAACGGCCGACTTTTTAGCGATGTCGTAGATGCCCAGAAAAAATGCCGAAACGATGCTCAGCAAAATCCAGTCGATCACGGACTCACCGATCGAGCGTCCTCTTGCGATTTTAAGTAGTTCAATCGGTTCGCGATCACGCTCTTCGGCTTCGGCTTTGCGATCAGCAGCGCGATCTGATCGGTCTGGATCGGAAACTGTCCGCCAGAGTGATCGCCAAGGAACACGGCTGTGTTCAAAATCTGTAATGCCTCTGCTTCGTTGACCGCGCGAGCCAGCGATCGGTAAAGGTTTGGACGCGGGTCCACGCCGCCGACGCGAGCAAAGAACTCGCACGCTCGCGCGACCACCAACGGCTCTTGATCGACCAATCGTTTTTCGACGGCATCGGAAAGCTCGGCCGCGTCGCTTCCGAACGCCGTCGCGGTGATCAGTGCCCAATACCGCATCCACGGATCATCGCTTTGGATGGCGACGCTTAACTGACCCTTCGCCTGGTCGAACGGCACCAACTGCAGGTTCGCCACATCGATGTACGTTCCGATTGTGGCGCGATGTTGTTGCCCGAAGCCGACCGGATCCGTCATCGCTTCCTCGATCAAAATCGCTTCGGGATAGAAGCTCAAGTCCGGCATCGATTTCAGCCGCGTCATCAAGCTCGACCGCAACGAACGCAGCGTGTCGGCATGTTGCGGATCCGCCGCCAGGTTGATCGTTTCGTCCGGGTCGGTCGACAAATCGTAAAGCGCCTCGGGCGACTTCGATTGAAAGAACGCCGATTGAACATCGTTCAGTTCGTCGGCCCGATAAAGATCTCGCCACTGTCGATACGCCGCCATCTTGTAGCGATAATCGTTGTGCATGCCGTCGGGATAAAACGGTTCAAAGTTTCGAACGTATTTGAGATTGTCGCGACGAAGCGTCCGTACGAGTTCGTACTTTTCGTCGAAGCGATCGGCGTAACCGAACGCTTCGTTCCGCGCGTCGACTTCGGCCGCGTCGACCTGTGGGCCTAAGAACGCTTCACCATCGATTCCGTCGGGAACATCAATGCCGGCCAGACGCAGCACCGTCGGGCCGAAGTCAACGAACTGGACGAACCCGTCGGTGCGGCTGGGGATTTCGCGATCGACCAACGACTGAAAATTCTCTGGCACGCGAACAACAAGCGGGACGTGCAAGCCGGACTCGTAGGTGTAGCCCTTTGATCGAGGCAGCACGCCGCCGTGATCGCCAAAGTAAAACACAAACGTGTTCTCGAGCTGCCCTTCGGCTTTCAATTGATCGACGATGCGTCCGACCTCGGCGTCGACGTTCGCCATGCAATCAAGGTATCGTGCGCGGGTGTATCGAAACGTTGCCGTGTCGGGAAAATACGAGGGCAGCGAAACGGAATCGACGTCTGTTTCGGACGGCACCTTGGACACATCGGACGCGGGAAAGTGCAGTCGGCTTTCGTGCGAGACCGTTGTCGTTTCGACGTGAAAGAATGGCGTCGCCGGTTCGGGGCGTTTTGTCCATGATGCTTTTTTGGACGAGTCATCCCAAACGCCGTCGGACGGTCCGGCGTTGTAATCTTCCTTGGGTCGGTTGGTGGTGTAGTAGCCCGCATCACGCAGCCATGCGGGGAACATGCGAACGCCATCGGGCAAGGTTGCCGATACGATTCGTCGGTGAAACTGAGTTCCGATGCGAGGTGCATAGCAGGACGTGATCAAAGTCGTTCGCGCGACCGAGCAAACCGGTGCATTGGAAAACGCTCGATCGAAAGTGATCCCGTGCCGGGCCAAGGATTGGATGTTCGGGGTCACCGCGCCGCGGTCCCCGAAGTGACGCAAGTAGTCCGCCGAGTTATCTTCGGACATGATCCAGAGGATGTTCGGCCGCGGAATTTCTGTCTGAGCTTGGGTCTCTGTTTCAGCCTGGGCAGAACCGACCAGCAGTGCGGCCAGCGTTAGGAAGCCAACGACATGCAACGGGAAAATGCGGCGATGAATGATCATGAACGATTCCGAACGAGAGTAGGACAATGGTCCCAATTGTCCCCCCTTCGACATGGGATGCAAGGAACATCAATCCGCGAACGGGGAACAATTGGGACAATTGTCCTACTCTGGCTTCTGCTGCTGGTGCCGCAAACGACTTTTGCGTACCCGCCGTCGTCGGACGAATTGAAACCTGCCGACGATGGTCAGCCCAAGCCGCTGACGCTTCGCGGATTGTTTCACCCCGACGAAAAGATCGACTACGACGGCGACCTGCCGGACACTCATTGGATCAAAAGCGCCGACGGTTCGCCGATGCTGCTGATTCGCCGCGACGGCAATTGGTTGCGGCACGATTTGAACAGTCACGAAGAAACGCCGTGGCCGCTGGTCGGACGATTGGCCGGACAATTGCAAACGCTCGACGGCGTCGATGCCGAAAAAGCGATGAAGGTCGCTGGGAAAGTCGTCAAGCAAATCGAACGCGCCGACCAGCAAGTGCTGATTCGCATCGACAAGTCGTTGGCGATCGCGTCGGCCGGAAAGTTGCCGCGGTGGGTTGCGCGTGACGCCGACGGATGGCAAAACGTGACTCTGGATCCGACCGAGCAGAGGGTCGCGTACACCCGCGACGGCGATTTGTTTTTGCTGGACATCGGTTCGGGCACGACGATGCGATTGACCGATGACGGAACCGAAACGCTGCTGGACGGCGTGTTGGATTGGACGTACCAGGAAGAGATCTACGGACGGGGCAACTTCAAGGGGTTTTGGTTCAGCCCCGACGGTCGCTACTTGGCGATGCTGCGAATCGATATCGAACGACTGGAACCGTACGTCATGTCGGCATCGAAGACCGATCGCGGCCGCGGGATCGTTCGTCGTTATTCCAAAGCCGGTGACCCGATTCCGCAAGCCCAACTGTTGGTGTGGGACTTGAATCGTTTCGTCGACGGCAAGATCGCGCCGCCGCAAAGTATCGAAGCGAGCACGGCCGAGGACGAGCGTTTGATCACGGGCGTTTATTGGCATCCAAGCCTTGCGAGACTGATGTACATCGTCAGCGACCGGCTGCAAAGCTGGCGAGAAATCCGCGTGGTTGAAGCGGCGTCGCTTGCCACAGGAAATGCGAAAAGCGGGCTGGTCCTGCGAGAGGAAAGTCCGGCTTGGGTGGAACCACCGACGCCGCCGCAGTGGATCGACGCGGATCGTTTTTTATGGCGAAGCGACGTGCCCAGCGGGCGAAGTCGGTTGTACATCGTCGCGGTCGATGGGCAGACCACTCGCCCGATTTCGCCCGACAATTTCGACGTCGCCTCGTTCACTTTGAATGCCTCCGCAACGACGGTCTTTGTGACCGGGGATGCCGATCGTGGCAGCGTCGAAAGCCAGCTCTATCGCATCGACTTTGATGATGACTCGCATTCGTTTGCCCGCGTGACCGACCAAGCGGGCTGGCACGACGTCGACTTCAGTGCCGGTGCGACTTGGTGGGTCGATCGACACAGCACGCCAGCGCGACCGCCTGTGTTATCGCTGCGATCATCAAGTCAGACGGCGGCAAATCAGACGGAAGCAAACCATTCGGCCGACTTTACGCTGGCGACTTCCGAGCTTCGCACCGCGTCACCAATCATTGCACCTGAGTTGTTTACGATCCAGACGTCCGATGGCGTTCCCTTGCCGGCGATGCTGGTCAAGCCCGATTCGACCATCGATTCGACCATCGACACGACGCCAAAAAAGCACGCGGTCGTGATCGAGGTTTATGGCGGGCCGCAAGCGCCGATCGTCTCGGCGCGGTGGGGCGGAACGAAGACGTTGTACCGGGAATGGCTGGCACGGCAGGGCATCGCAACGCTGGTCGTCGACAATCGCAGCAGCGGCGGTCGCGGCGTCGCCGATGCATGGTCGATCCGGCGACGGGTTGGCGAGGTCGAGATGGATGACTTGCGGGTCGCAGTGGATTGGCTTGGCAAGCAGCCCTGGGTCGACGCCGATCGGCTGGCGATCCGCGGATGGTCGTTCGGCGGTTTCCTGACGCTGTACGCGATGACGCACAGCGATGCGTTCGCGGCCGGCATCGCGGGCGGATCGGTGACTCAGTGGAGCGAATACGATTCGATCTATACCGAACGATACATGGGGCTGCCGTTGGACAACGCGGATGGGTACGCTCGAACGTCGCCGATCGTTTCGGCCGAAAAGCTGCAAGGGTCGCTGTTGATGATCCACGGGGAAGAAGACGACAACGTTCATCCATCGCACACGCTTCGGATGGCGGCGGCACTGCAGTCGGCGGGCAAGGACTTTCAATTGATGATCTATCCCGGGGCCGGCCACGGCGTCACCGAACAGCGTCAGAACTGGCACCTGCAGATGATGACGACCCGGTTTCTGCTGGATGAGCTGAAACCGTAGCTCTGCGGCTCCGCCCGCAGGGTGCATGATGGTCCCCGCGGGCGGAGCCGCGGAGCACATCATGGTCCCCGCGGGCGGAGCCGCGGGTCTGCGAAATGGCTCCGCAGGTCTAAGCGGTTCGAATTCGTGGTCGAAGACCTTCGCGCGGGCCGCGAAGCTCGCTACACTACGCGGCCCGGCAATTTTCACGCCGTTTGCAAACCAAGCCGAATCACCTTTCAGTCAGCTATCAGAGGGTCATATGTACGCCATCATCGTCGACGGCGGTCGCCAATACCGCGTTCAACCGGGCATGGAGTTGGATGTCGATTATCGCGAAATTGCCCAAGGCGAAAGCGTGACGTTCGAGCGAGTTCTGGCCGTCAGTGGGGACGACGGAATGAAGCTCGGCGCGCCCACCGTCACCGGTGCGACCGTGACCGCTTCGGTCATCGGAACCCAAATGGATAAAAAGATTTACATCCAGAAGTTCCGTCGCCGAAAACACAGCAAGAAGCGAACCGGCCACCGCCAAATGCACACCCGCGTCCGCATCGAATCGATCGCCGGCGCGTAGGGAACCGGCGCGTAGGGAACCGGCGCGTAGAAAAGCTGGAAAGTCGCAGCGAAGCAGGGGTGACGCGATCGCGTTTGCCCACGGGAGGTTGGCGTTTCACCCGCCGACTCTGATTTTGGTTATTCTGGTCGCTTGACGTCACCGCTTAGCTTCGCTGACCACGGCCGCCCGAGATTCTCGCCATGCTGTCCATTGTTCTGTCGGATTTCGAGCTCGGCGATGTGCTGGGCGTCGGCACCGTCGGAACCATCTATCGCGGGACCAACCGCGAGACCGGCCAAGTAGTGGCCGTCAAAAAGCTGCACCCGGCCGTCAGTCAGGATCGCACGATTCGGGCTCGTTTCGAGCGGGAAATGCTGATCCTTTCGCGGCTTCAGCATCCCAACATCATCGGCTACTATGGCGGCGGCGACGACAACGGAACGCTGTTTTACGTCATGGAATTGGTCGACGGCGGCACCGTCAAGGAACTGCTGGAATCCCGCGGCACGTTCGGATGGCCCGTGACCGTCGAACTGGCTCGCCAGATTTGTTCAGCGCTGCAATACGCCCACAATCACGGGGTCATTCACCGCGATTTGAAGCCGGGCAACCTGTTTCTGACTCGCGACGGCGAGGTCAAGCTGGGCGATTTTGGCATCGCTCGCGATCTCCGCAACAGCGATTTGACGTCCAGCGGCATGACCGTCGGCACGCACGCCTACATGGCTCCCGAACAGATCACGGGCGACGCATCGATCAGCGGCAAGGCCGATTTGTACGCACTGGGATGTTGTTTGTACGAGATGATGACCGGCCAGAAGACGTTCAATGGCGAAAACTTTGCTCAGTTGTTTGATCAACACCTCCGGACGCCGCCGCCGCACGTCCGCGATTCGGTCCCGGATTGTCCGCCCGAGCTGGACCAGATCATCGTCGAATTGCTGGCCAAGAAGCCCGAGGATCGACCCTTCAACGCTCGCAAAGTCCAAGCCGTGATGTTGCAGCTGGACGAGACCTACCACACGCACGACTTGGCGGCCGATGTCAAGTTTGACGTTCCCGCCGACGAAGTCGTATCGCGAGGACGGCAGATCTTGGTCGAACAAATTCGCGGCCGCGTCGACTTGCAACCGACCGAGCCGGTCAGCTGGGGCCGGTTGGCGGTGGTGGGGCTAGTAATCATCGTCGGCATTCTGGTCGCGTCGATGGCCAGCCAGTGAGGGCATCATCGCGGGAATTCTCGCCGGACGTTTTGTGGGACCGGACGTCTTGTGGGACTGATGGGGGTCGGACTGACGGGGGCGATGAATGGAACACGGCTTGCTGCTATCTTGCACCCACCGGATGGCTCGTTCGATGAGCGATCCCAACCCCTCCTTTCGGAATCACTTATGACCCAACGACCCCTCCGGGGCAAATATGCGATCCAACGTTCGCTTTTGCCCGCCACCATCCTGCTCGCTCTGGCAAGCGTCCTCCCAACCGCCGACGCGCAAGACAACCCAGGAGCCGCCAAAGTGGAACGCAGCGAAACCCAGCAAATCGGCTACTTCCTGGGCGTCTCCGTCGGCCAACAGATGGCCCAAAATGGATTTCGACTGGCCGACATCGACATCGAATCGATGCTGGACGGATTCAAGGACGGGATCAATCAAGCCGAAGCATCGATGACCGACGATGAGCTCCGCGACACGCAGTTGAAGATCCAGCAATTGCTGGAAACTCGCGCGCGTCAGAAAGGCATCGATTTCTTGGCCGAAAACGCCAAGCAACAAGGCATCCAGATGCTCGAAGGAGGTCTCCAGTACAAAGTTCTGACGCCCGGCACCGGCGAGTCGCCCTCCGCGACCGACACCGTCAAGGTTCACTACACCGGCAAGCTGATCAATGGCGAAACGTTCGACAGCAGCGTCGCCCGCGGCGAACCAGCCACCTTCCGCGTCAACCAAGTCATCAAGGGGTGGCAAATGGCGCTCCAGAAGATGAAGACCGGCGGGAAGTGGATGCTGTACATCCCGTCGGACCTGGCCTACGGCGAACGAGGCAGCCCCGGCGCGATCGGCCCGCACGAAGTCCTGGTCTTCGAGGTCGAGTTGCTGGAAATTCAGTAACTTCACCTTTCTTCCCTTTAGAAACGCTGAAACGCAGAAGGCAATCCTTCTGCGTTTTTTCGTTCGTTTTACCGCCAGCCGGTCGCGCCGGCCGCGACGTAGGTCCGCCGGGCCCCGGCGGAGCATCCAATGTGCTAGCAGCTTCGCTGCTGGGCCCTGCCACGGCGTGTCAGGGCTACGGCGTCAGGACCGCTACGAGTCCGCCTCTTTACGCTTCCCTTAAGATTCAAGCAAACGCCTTCTCCATCCGACCGAGGCTAAAGCCATGAAAACGCCGTTCCTTTCCCTTTGCCTGTCACTGACCTTTGCCATGCCTGCGTCCGCCGAAGAGTTGCCCGATCTGCCGCATCCCGTGGTCAGCTTCGGAGCCGCCGCGGCTGACGGGAACGTTTATGTTTACGGCGGACAGATGGAAGGTGCCCACCAGTACCATCGCGATTCTCAATCCGGCGACCTGTTGCGTTTGCGCCTTACCGAGCCCGAGAAGGGCTGGACGAAAATTGCCGACGGCAAGCGGGTCCAAGGCATGGCAATGGTGACTTACAACGGCCAACTGATCCGCACCGGCGGGTTAGAAGCCCGAAACGCAAAAGGCGAGGAAGACGATTTGGTCAGCACCGATGAAGTCGTTGCCTGGGATATCGCGAATGAAAAATGGGTCGAGATGCCGAGCCTTCCGATCGGGCAATCGTCGCACGACTTGGCTCTTGCAGGTGACAGGCTTTACAGCGTCGGCGGCTGGATGATGCACGGCAAAGATGGCGGCGAAGAATGGCACGACGGCGGCTGGGTCTTGGACCTGACGCAAATCGATGCCGGATGGAAACCGCTGCCACGCATGTTCGAGGCCCGAAGAGCGCTCGCGACCGTCGCCACCGACACCCACGTTTGGGCAATCGGTGGAATGTCCGGCGAAGGACCATCGCGCAGCGTCGAACGGCTCGCGATCGAAGCGAACCACTGCGATCGGCGACCATGCGTGGGAATCGATGCCCGACCTGCCAAAGTCCAGCGAGGATCCGATGGCGGGCATGGAAGGCTTTGGCTGCGCCGCAATCGTCGACCAAAACGTTCCCGTTGTCACCACCATCACGGGCACCGTCTGGCGATGGGACGACGCAACCAAACAGTGGTCAAACGCCACCTCGTTCGCTCCACCAAGGTTCTTTCACGAACTGGTCCGTGTCGGCGACAAAGTCATGATCGTCGGCGGCACCAGCATGACGTCAGGCCACGATAAAACGATCCGCCCGATCACGCTTGCCAAGTAAAACTGGAAAGCGGCTGAGTACTCGGGGAACAACAACGGAAGTAGCTGATCCCGCCAGGGTTCAGTCCGGACTGAACCCTGGCGGGATCAGCTACCGTAAGTCCTTTGCATCTTGAACACGTGATGCTAAGCGAGGTGCGTCACCGAGATCGTTCGTTCAGTTCGTCGGTCGAAACTTGCTTAGGAGACATTAGCCATCTTCAAGATCATATCGAATTCTTTCTTCTTGACCGGCTGAACGCTCAACCGGCTTCCCTTTTGCAATAGCACCATGTCCTTCAATCCGGCGCGTTCGCGAAGCGTTTTCAGCGTGACGGGTTCGTCAAACTTTTGCTCCAGGCGAATGTCGACCATGAACCAGGTCGGATTTTCGATGCGGCTTTTCTCGTCAAAGTAGTTGCTGCGCCGATCGAAGGCGTGCGAGTCGGGATAGCCTTCGCGAACGACGACCGCCGTGCCGACGACGGCGGGTTCCTTGCAAGCGGAATGGTAGAACAGAACCTTATCGTTCAGCTTGAAATCGTCTCGCATCAGGTTGCGAGCTTGATAGTTTCGGACGCCTTCCCAACACGTCGTTTGGTTCGGATCGGATGCCAAGTCATCGATCGAAAACGTCGTCGGTTCGGTCTTCATCAGCCAATGGTTCGTCATCAAAGCTCTCGTGTGAATGTCTGCGTCCTGCGCCGATTGTTCCAGCCCGACAATATTTTCGATAGCCCGTCCGATCGCAATGCCGATGACGATACGGTGCGTCGGGATAGACGCGCGATCGTTGCGACCGCATCGATTCAATGACGAATCGAAAATGAATCTTGCGATTCATGGCGAGATCGGGCCAGGGAACGGGCCATTGACCACTCCGTCCCTCTTGTTTGAAAGAACAGGCCCCTGATGAACGTCGACGCCTTCCACACCGCCCTCGGACTGACCTTCACCTTCATTTGGCTGTTCGTCGGTCAGATCCTGGTCGGAAATCGATGACCGGACTCGCCACGGATCAACGACTTCAGCCTGCGTCGAACGCGATGACCCGGTTGCGGCCGTTTCCTTTGGCGACGTAAAGCGACTCGTCGGCTTGGGCGATCAATTCGGCGGGCGTCTTTGCCCCGAATCGGGATTCCGAAACACCGATGCTGGCCGTCAATCGTAGTTCGGCGGCTGATTCGATCTCCGACGCTTCGATCAACGCGCGAATCGATTCGGCTTTCGCCGTTGCCGTTTTCAAGTCGGTGTCGGGCAACATCACGCAGAATTCCTCGCCGCCGTATCGGCACACCAATGCCGGCGGAGGAAATGAATGATTTAGGATCTCGGCGACCCGCTGCAGCACTTTATCGCCGACGGGGTGTCCGTACTTGTCATTAACACTCTTGAAGTGGTCATTGTCGATCATCAAGCACGAAATCGGATGTCCGTCGACTATCGACGCTTGCCAAAACGTTTCGACCGAATCATTCATTGCACGACGATTCAAGCAACCGGTCAAAGCATCTTGAGACGCCAGAATTTGAAGCTCTTCATTCTTAGTGTGAATTTCATCGCGACTGGTCCGCAGCATCGCCAGCATTTGTTCGCGCTCGGCGCGATGTTCTTCCAGTCGAGTGACGTCGCGAAACGTCGCCAGTGCCCCGCCGAACTTTCCTTCTTTCTGGTGAACCATCGACGCACTGATCGAAAAGAATCGCAGCGAACCGTCGGGCAATCGATACCGCATCAATTGCTCGACTTGAGGTTCGCGGTACTTGATCGCACGGTGCCAAGGGAAGTCTTCGGAACCGGCACCGGGACTGCACACCCAGTCCAACGAACCGGCTCGTCGCCCGATCAAGATCGATCGATCCAGCCCGACCATCTGACGGAATGATTCATTCGCCAGAACGATGCGATCGCCTTCGTCCATGATCAGCAAGCCTTCGGCCAGCGAGTCCAACGATTCTTGGACGAAGTCGGGCACGACCTGGGTCAATTCCGATCCGCGGACGATCATCGCGACGAAGACCCAGTAGACCGCCGTGCCCGCGATCACATAGAACGCCAGCAGACGAAGCGGACGATCGAACAGCTCCAGCCACACCCCCGCCAGCACCAGGCAGACGCCGATGCAGACGATGGCGATGGCTAGCCGCAACGATGCGAACAACGCATTCTTCAAAACCGGACCCGATCAATTGCTGGAACGCCGATCAATACTGGAAAGCCAATCAACTGCTGGAAAGATTAGCGTTCACGATTGATAGAACACTTCTTGCTTCTGTATCGAAAACGCGACTCAATGAAGTGTGGCTCATGTCCCGCCGCGAAGCCACCGATCTAACCAAAACGCGATGCCTTGCGTTGCTGCGCAGGCGATCGTACACGTGATCGCGATTGTGACGATTTTAACGCTCGCTCCATCTTCCTCAGGCATTGATGTGTTCAATTCGACCGGCATCCGACTGCTGTTGGTATTGAACGAACCGGTTTTGGCGGGCCTGACCTCGTTTCGGTTGGAACTGCTGGGCTATCAAGTTCAAACCGTGCCCAGCGGAAATGAAGCCAGTGCGGCGATCAGCAAGTCGGTGCCCGATCTAGTCATCGTCGACACCGCACTTCGCGATGGCGACGGTATCGAATGGATCGCTCGCATGCGAAGCGACCAGGACGTCGCCGACATGCCCGTGATGATCATTTCGCTGGACCCCAGTCTAGAAACCGTCGAACGAGCCTACCACGCGGGTGTCCAGGAGTACTTGATCAGCCCTTACGACCCGATCGTTCTGGAACAAAAGATTGAAGGGCTGGTCATCCATCAGTCGCCCAAACGCAAGCGGAAGCAAGGCGACCCGAATTCCGCCGCCCCGAAAAAAGCGTTCCGCTCGGGAGCCGCATGATGAGACGACTCGGAGACATCCTGATCGAACAGGGAACGTTGACCGCCGAACAGATGGAAGACGCCTTCAAGGCGAAGCCGCGCGGCGAAATGATCGGCGATTGGTTGGTCCAGCAACAACTGTTGTCCGTCGCCGAACTCGGCCATGCGTTGGCCGAACAGTTCGAGGTCTCCTACGTCGACATCGACCCGTCCAACGTCAATCCACAGATCTCGCGACTGTTGCCCGAGAACTACGCACGCACGCAGCTGGCTGGCGCGATCGACATCACCGGTCGGACGATGACGCTTGCCATGGTGGCGCCGGATGACATTGAAACGATCGCCGAAGTAGAACTGATGACCGGCTATCAAATTCAACCGGCCGTCGCGATGGCCGAGGACATCATGGCGCTGATCAGCCGAGTGTACGACGATCGCAGCGTCGCTCGGCAAACGATCGTCGACTTGAAGTTGACCGAACTTCGCGAAGCAGCCACCGACCCCGACGAGACCGCCAACGCATTGGTGCTTGCCGAGCAGGAAGACGCGCCCGTCGTTCGATTGGTGCAAGCGATTTTGTCAGGCGCGGTCACCGCCGGTGCCAGCGACGTTCACCTGGAACCGTACAAGCCGGAAATGCGAGTTCGCTACCGCGTCGACGGCGAACTGCAGCAAGTCATGACGATCCCCAATCACATCGAGGATTCTGTCATCAGCCGCATCAAGGTCATGGCCGACATGGACACGACCGAGAATCGGCGTCCGCAAGACGGTCACTTGAACGTCTATGAAAACGGAAAACGCGTCGGCTTTCGCGTCAGCGGTATTCCAACCGTCGACGGCCAAAAACTGGTGCTTCGGTTGCTGGACGAAGGCGGCAAGACGTTCCAGCTAGACAACATCGGCATGATGCCGCGAGATTACGAAACGCTGCGCGAGATGATCGACAAGCCGCACGGCATGTTCGTCGTCACCGGTCCGACGGGCAGCGGCAAAAGCACCACGTTGTACGCGGCGCTGCAGTATCTTAACCGCGTCGATCGGAACATCGTCACGGTCGAAGACCCCGTCGAATTCCGCTTGGCCGGCATCAACCAAGTGCAAAGCGACAACGAGTTCGGGATGGGATTCGCCAACGCGCTGAAGTTCATCATGCGGCAAGACCCCGACGTGATCATGCTGGGGGAAATCCGCGACAGCGAAACGGCGACGACGGCAATCCAAGCGGCGCTGACCGGGCACTTGCTGATCAGCACGCTACACACCAACGACGCCGTCGGCGCGGTCCAGCGGTTGGCCGACCTCGGCGTCGACAATTTCAAGATCGCCGGATCGCTATTGGGCAGCGTTGCGCAGCGATTGCTTCGCTGCGTTTGCGACAACTGCAAGCGCGCGGTGCCCGCCAACGTCAAACTTCTGGAAGCGATCGACCCGGAACGAACGGTTCCGCGAGACGCAAAATTCTACAAAGGCGATGGCTGTAAAAAGTGTCTCGGCACCGGGTTCGCGGGCCGGATTCCGATCTTTGAAATCATGCCGATCACGCCCGAGATCACGATGGCGATCGAAGCCGGGGTACCGCACAGCAAGCTGCACCAGATGGCCATCAACGCCGGCATGGTGGAACTTTCGCACGCCGGTTTGGAACAGGCGCTCGCCGGACGAACGTCGATCGAAGAAGTCTATTTCAAGACCAGCGGCGACCGTCGCACTAGCGACTCCAACAAAGTCGCCCCTGGCCGCCGCGATTTGGATTGATGCACATCGTGAATCTTTCTGTTTCGTTTAACGCCAAGCCGAAGACGCCGGCAACGTAGCCTCGACACGCCGTGGCGAGGTCGAACAGCTTTGCTGTTCGCAGCGATGCTCCGCCAGGGCCTGGCGGACCTACCCCAAGCCGAAGACGCTGGCAACGTAGCCTCGACACGCCGTGGCGAGGCCGAACAGCTTTGCTGTTCGCAGCGATGCTCCGCCAGGGCCTGGCGGACCTACCCCAAGCCGAAGACGCTGGCGACGTAGCCTCGACACGCCGTGGCGAGGTCGAACAGCTTTGCTGTTCGCAGCGATGCTCCGCCAGGGCCTGGCGGACCTACCCCAAGCTGAAGACGCTGGCAACGTAGCCTCGACACGCCGTGGCGAGGTCGAACAGCTTTGCTGTTCGCAGCGATGCTCCGCCAGGGCCTGGCGGACCTACCCCAGGCCGAAGACGCTGGCAACGTAGCCTCGACACGCCGTGGCGAGGCCGAACAGCTTTGCTGTTCGCAGCGATGCTCCGCCAGGGCCTGGCGGACCTACCCCAAGCTGAAGACGCTGGCAACGTAGCCTCGACACACCGTGGCGAGGGCCGAACAGCTTTGCTGTTCGCGGCGATGCTGCGCCAGGGCCTGGCGGACCTACCCCAAGCTGAAGGCGCCTGGGCGTTAAAAATGGAATGACCAGAAAAATTGCATCCTTCGGCGGCCCGGGTCGCGATCGCGACCCATGCTTCAAGCGACTCCTACCCTTTCCGTAGCAATCGCCCCGTCGAAGCAGTCGTCCGATGCACGCCAACCCCCGATCGTATTCCGCCAACCCGCCCGCCACCGATGCCGGCGGGCTGATGAGCTTCCTTCGCAAGCTGAACTCGATCCAGGTCGGGCCCAAGGTCAAGGGCGATCCGACGCGGATCAAGCCGGCGGCATTGGCCGACTTGCTGCGGATGATCTTGATGCTGCTGGAAAACGGCTTGTCGCTTCCCAGGGCGCTCGGATCCCTGGCCGCCGATCGATCCAGCCGTAAGTACCGGCACGTCCTGACACGACTTCGCATGTCGATCGAAGCCGGCGATTCGCTTAGCAGCGGCATGAAGCGGTATCCGCGAACGTTCACGTCGATGCAGATTCAGCAAATTCAAATCGGCGAGAAAAGCGGTTCGCTGGAAAAGGCGTTGATGCGTGTCTGCGAACAAATGGAACGCAAGGTGGCCCTTCGCAAACGAATTATCAAGAAGATCAGCTATCCGATCTTGATCACGATGGCGGGTGCGGGCTTGATGATTTTCATGTGCGTCGTCGTCGTGCCCGAATTCGAGACCGTGTACAGCAGCAGCGGTGTCGACTTGCCGGTCGTCACACAGGTCGTGACGGGGGCCAGCCGCGTGGTGTTGAATTACTACTGGACCGTCTTTCCGATCGCGATCTTCAGCATCGCGACGTGGTTTCTGATGCGGTCCAAACCGTTGATCGCACGCAAAATGGACAATGCGTTTTTGTACTTGCCCTTCGTCGGACCTTGGCTACGCGACATTGCCGTGTTGCAATTCGCCGAAGCCGTCTTGTCGATGGTCGAATGCGGATACACGCCGGTCGATGCGGTTCAAGTCGCGGCGGACTGCGTGACCAACCGCGAAGTCAAAGCGGCCGCCGAATCGATTCGACGAAGTGTTCAGCGCGGTGAAAAACTTAGCAATGAATTGGCAAAGCACGAACGCTTTTTTCCCGCCACGCTATGCCAATTGATTTGCGTCGGCGAACAGTCCGGCGACTTCAGCAAAGCGATGCGAGGAACCTGCGAACACCTGCGTGAGCGTTTGGAAACTCGGATCGACGCGACCGTCGGGTTGCTGGAACCGATGTTGACGATCGGGCTTGCCGTTTTGATCGGCGGCATCGTGCTGTCGATCTACACCCCGATGTTCCACATGTTCGAGGTATTGGAATGATGCGTCCCTCCCGCCGCCGTGCGTTCTCGCTGATCGAAATCATGGCCGCCGTGACGATCGCCGCCGGACTGGCCGCGATTGCGATCACGCAGCTTCGCCGTCCAGGCGATTTGGCGAACGCAAACGCTTGCTCGCTTTGCCGCGAAACGCTGCAGAACGAAGTCGGTCGTTACGTCGACCAAACCGGCGCGACGCCGTCGACAAACCTTCGCGAGCTGACGTCGGTACAGTACTGGAACGGCCCCTTACCAACGTGTCCATCCACCGGACAAGCACTAACGCTGGACCGAAGCGGCCGTATCGATTGTCCCGTGCACTAAACAACGACCGAAAAACAAAGTAGCTCAGCTCTCCGAGCTATTAGCGTGGGTTATCGCTATCAGCTCGGAGAGCTGAGCGACAATCTAAAACTTCCGCGATGGCTGAATGGCGATGCTAAATCAGAGTAGGGCGCATGACTTGGCAGTTGTCGCCGATCGATAGGCCCAGTGCGTGCAAGTCTTGGGATGATATCGTGATCTCGGTATCAGTCCATTCTGCCGTTGTCATCACGCTGGTAAAACCGTCTTGATCGCTTGCTAATACCACCTGCTTGGCGACATGGTTTTGTGAATCCACGGTGCGGGTGACTTTCATCGTTGCCGTTCGACGAACCGCGTCGATCGAATCGGTCGGACAACGCAGCACCGGGCCGGCGTCGAAGATGTCCATCATGGCGGTGGACTGAAAACCTTCGGCGACCAACATCGCGACCGCGGGCTCCGTTTCGGTGTGGACTTGACCCAGGCTTTCGCGAATTGATTCGGGCAACAGGTCCAGGTAGATCGGGTGCGACGGCATCATGTCTTCGATGAAGTCTTTGGAGACCGTTGACATCGCATCGGCGACGGCGAAATCGACCGGGATGAAACGGCCCGTCACCGCATTCCAAAACGGAACGCTGCCATCAGCGTCGGCGCGGCCTCGCATTTCCGCGATCACTTCGTCGGCAAAGCGATGACGACGGCTTGCGATCAACATAAACCGGGCCAGCGATAACCAGCGTCCGCGTCCGCCGCCACGATACTTGCCTCGCAAAAACAGACTGCCGATCTCGGTCGGACCGTCATGCGTTCGGAACACTTCCAAGTGCTGGCGATGGTGTCCGATGTTTAGCCGATCGCTGTGATGATCGGTCGCGACTCGGCGATAGGCGTAGAAGGGCTGATGACCACCGGTCTTGGCGTAGACGGTCGACGTGCCGACGATTTCCGCTTCGTCATCGACCATCACCAACACGTACGGTTCGGCTCGCGGCGAGGTGCCCGTGCGAGTGAACGCGAAGATCGATTGTTCGATCCGGTCGAGTAATTGTTCGCGGTCGAGTTGCAGCGACGTTAGCCCCCGAGTCGCGGAACGAGCGAGCTTCAACAGCCCGTCCAGATCGTCGATCCGTACCGCGCGAACGATCATCATGGATCGACTACTTCTTTATGAGTTCACCAAATTTGACGAGCGATCGATCGAGCAACTCGACCGCCATGTCGATGTGATCGTTCGTCGTCGTGACCGGCGGTGGCAGAAATCGAATGCGAGTTGGATCGGAACCGCAGACGAAGCCCAGCAGTCCGGTTTCGTACATCGTGTCCATCAGCAACTTCGCATGATCGTAGCTGCCGTCGCCGGGCGTCATCGCGATCATCATTCCTTCGCCGAACGGCCCGGCGATCAAACTGGGATGCTTGTGATGAAGGCTCTCCAATCGCTCGGCAAAGTAAGCGTGACGTTTGACGTTCTTACCATCGTCGCCGAAACATTTTTCCGATTCTAGCAAGTCCAACATCGCCAGCCCCGTTGCGATCGACGCGGACGCGCCGGTGAACGTTTGGCTTAGGATCGGACCCTTGGGCAGAAAATCTTTGCCGTACAGCGTCGCGCACACTTGAGTGATCTTGCCGACGGTGACGATGTCACAAAACTCGTCCAAGCCGTAATGCTGGAACGCGAACGGCCGCGACGTGCGCGAGAACGATTGGACTTCGTCGAAGATGATCGGGATGCCGGCATCGCGAAGCGGCTTGCAGATCGCGGCGAAGAATTCGTGACTGCCGGGATAGTAACCGCCTTCGCCGGCGATCGGTTCGGCCCAGAACGCCGCGTAACGACCGGGATGACGTTTTAGCAGACGGTGCAGTTCGTCGACGGCCCAGCGCTGGCTCCGCGCGGGGTTGGCGTCGTGACGGAATGGCAAGTAGTCCACGTCGATCGTCAGCGGCAGCCCCATTCGGTACTTGGGCCGGTCGGTGATCGCCGCCATGGCCATCGACCGTCCCGCGAAGGCGTTGTCGAACGCGATCACGCGGTCCGCCGGCGAGGCCTTGTGCATCGCGACCTTCAGCGCGTTCTCGTTGGCCATCGCGCCGCTGGTCGACAGCAGACACAGATCCAATTTCGCGCCGCCGGCCGATGCCAACTTGATCAGCCGTTCGCTCATCCGGATGCTGGGCGGATGCTGTTGCAGGTTGCCCTGCATGACGGTGTCTTCGAGTGCCCCGTCGATGGCGGCGTCGATCATGGCGGGGTGGCTGTGGCCGCACCCGTGAACACCGATGCCACCGATGAAGTCCAACTTCACGCTGCCGTCGGCCAGTTCCACCAGCGGCCCGTTGCCGAGTCCCGCGGAAAGGTACGGCCAGAACGGCGGCCCGCCGCGGGTCGCCGCCAAACGCGAAATCAATCCTTCGTACTTGGCCGCCAGTTTCGGATCCGCCGGTTTCGGTCCCGTCAATTCCGCCCCGTGCTGGGCGACCGCTTCGGCGATCAAGCGGCGAGCCTGGGCGATACGAGGATCGTTTCGCAGTGCTTCGGCGTGCAGCAGTTCCGACTGCAGGGACTCCGACTGCAGCGATTCCGATTGGGAAGCGAGTTTGGCGACGGACGATTTCATAACGCTGGATTCCACGGCAACAAGCTCCGAACCGGCACGTGGGAAATGCCGGCACGTAAGAAACGAATGGGGGAGAGCGACGGACTCGCTAGACCTAATAGTAACCGCTGGTCCGCAAAAGGTTCAGCCGTCGATGGGACCGCATCGATGAAGCTGGTTCGCCCGGGCGATGAAGTTCACGACCGTGGCGGCGGCGGGGACGATCGAATCCAGATCGCAGAACTCGTCGGGGCTGTGCAAACCGCCGCCGGTGACGCCCATCGTGTCAATGTTGGGCAGCCCCCAAGCGGCCAGTTTTGATCCGTCACACGCACCGCCGGTGTCCTGCCAGCGGATCGTTCGGCCAACGGGTGCGGCCGCGCGGCGGACGTCGTCTTGCATCGATAGGATGTCCGCGTCGACCAACTTCGGCGGCGAATGAAACTCGCCCAGCGTCTTGACCACGTAGCCGTCGCCGGTGAACTCGCGAGTCAAGTCGTCGATCGCGGTGACGACTCGCACCTGCGATTGCTGGTCCGCGACTCGGACGTTCAGTTGGACCACCGCGTGATCGGGGACTCGGTTCAGCGGTCCGCCGCCGCTGATGTGACCAACGTTGACGGTGACGCCGTTCTCCGGTGCATTGACTTGTGAAAGCCGATCGATGATCTTTGCCAAGTGGACGATCGCGTTGCGTCCGTCGCTCGGATTGCGTCCCGCGTGCGCCGATCGGCCTTTGACGATGATGGCGAAATTGCCGGATCCTTTTCGCGCCGCGACCAAGGTTCCATCGGGCAACGTGGGCTCGAAGATGAGGGCTTGATCGAAGTCGCCGGCGAGGGCCCGGATGGTATCGCTGGACGCGGTCGTTCCGATTTCCTCGTCAGGATTCAAAACGATCGAGACGCCGATGTCGTCGGCCAAGCCGAACTTCAACACCGCTTCCATCGCCAGCCCGATCACCGCAATGCCTCCCTTGGCATCCGCGGTTCCCGGTCCGATTAATCGATCGCCTTGGCGAGTGCAACGATTCGGCATCGCGTCAGCGGGATAGACCGTGTCGTAGTGAATCATCAGCATCAATCGCCACGCGGCGTCGGGCCGGTGATGCCAAACCAACATCGGGCCGGTCGGTCGACGTTGCCACTGGTCCGAGTCACCGATCAGTTTTAGTTCCGGGAGTTCGATCGAGTCGAAGTCGACGCCGACGTGGGCAAAGTCCTTGACCAAGACGTCGGCCATGATACGAAGGTTGGCCACGTCCATCGACCAAGAGTTCTGATCGCACCAATGCGTCAGACGCTGCGCGGTCGCTTCTTTCTGCTGGGCCATCCAGTGGAGGGCGTCCCGAAGTCGTGACGAACCGTCGGCGGGCGAAGCGTTTGCAGGCGTCATGGTCGATTGGCAAGCCAAATGGGGTCGGGGGTGGACGAACGGTCGCGGTGGTTTCAAGCCGCCGGCGATACGTTATTCTGTTAGGCGTGGCGATTCATGTCGACAGACCCGGTTTCGATGGGCGAGATACTGCTTTACTACCGACGGCCAGATCCGACGACGTGGGTTTACCTATCGTCGTTCTTGACCATTGGGTTGTACTTCGTCTTTCACCGGTTTTGGAGCATCCGGAATCTCGACATCCTGTTGATGATCCTGTTGGCTCCCGGATTGTTGATCGTCCACGAAGGTTATCGTCGTCAACTGATCCAGTCGGAAATCATCGCCGAACGGCCCGGCGAGCGAACGATGCCGCCGGAAAGCAAACCGCCTTCGGAGGCCAGGGACAAGATTCCGGCTGACGTGGCGTCAGTGAAATCAGTATCGATCTTGGTGCCCATCTTTGCGGTGATCCAAGACGCGGCCGAAGCTGCAAACGTTGCCCAACCGCCGGACGAAACGGAGGAAGCCGAAGCCAAAGCCGAGGAACCCGTTTTCGGTCCCCGGGATATCCAGCGTTGGGGCTTTTTTTATCTGTTCATCATCGAAGCGCTGCTGCTGTTGCGTTTGATGTTGGATCCGCTGATGGTTCGGCGGCCATTGCTGGACCCGAACCTGACCAGCGGTGGGCTGACGTTCATCGGCATCTCGTTGTTCATCTTCATGATGGCCAACGTCGTGACCAGTGATTCGCGAGTGCAAGTGACGCAAGGTCCGGCGCTCGGGCCGGGCTACGCGCTGATGAACATGCTGCCCGCGATTCCGACCCGGCCGGTCAGTGAAGCGCCCGGCGGAGTGTCGTTGCCGCCACTGACCGAGAAGATGCCGACGGAATTGACGCCGTCGCAAACACGCCTGGCTCGCATCGCCAAAGCACTCGCCATTGCCGCTCACTTGGCGATCGTCACCGGCATCGTATTGATCGGCAATCGTCACTTCGGCAACATTCGGGCCGGCGTGGGATGTTCGACGCTGTACTTGATGTTGCCGTACACCGCGCAGATGACTGGCCGTGTCGATCACGCGTTGCCGGCGGCGCTGCTGTTATGGGCGGTGTTGTCGTATCGTCGTCCGATGATTGCGGGCATGTTTCTGGGGCTGGCAGGCGGCTTGGTCTATTACCCGTTGTTTCTGTTGCCGTTGTGGTTCAGTTTCTATTGGCAGCGAGGTCGACGCGAGTTCGCGATCGGTGTCGTCGCGATGTTGGCACTGCTGATGGTGGCGCTTTCGTTCGATGGCTCGGCGACGCTGACCGAACACCTTCGCAAGATGTTTGGCGTCTTGAATCCGGTGCTCAATGCCGAAGAGCTGCGTGGATTTTGGGCGTTGGGCTGGGAACCGATCTGGCGATTGCCGGTGATGTTCGCGTTTGTAATCTTGTCGGCATTCTTTGCGATCTGGCCGGCCCAGAAAAACCTCGGCACGCTGATCAGCGGCTCGGCGGCGTTGATGGTGGCGGCCCAATTTTGGCACGGCTTTGGCGGCGGACTTTACATCGCGTGGTTCCTGCCGCTGTTGTTGCTGACCGTATTCCGCCCGAACTTGCAGGACCGGATCGCGACCAAGGTGGTGACGACGCGGCGAAGTCCGGTGTCTCGCAAGTCGATCGCGCCGCCCTCCAACACGACCGGTTTTGCGGCCTAAATGACAACGTCTGAATTGAATCCAGCGGCATCGCGTGACAAGCACGACAGTCGCGAAGCGATCGCCCGTTACGAAGCCGAACTCGCAACGATCGCGGCGCGGTCGGACACGCTGGCCGCGAAGGATCGTTTGCTGGGCAAAGTCCGCGTGGCATTGTTCTTGGCGGCGATCGTTTTCTTCGTCGTCGGTTACGCGCGAAACGGACTGCAAGGCGCGGGGCTGCTGGGCTGGATTTCGCTGATCGCGTTCTTCGTCGTCGCGACGTTGAACGAACCGGTCCGCGATTCCATCGAAGAACTCAAACGGCATCGGTCGGTCTTTGAACGGCTGATCGCGCGGCTGAATCGGGACTGGGACAAGCTGGCAACCAAACGGCTGACCCACCAGCTTGCCAGCGTCGAACTGACCGGTCACCGGCGTGAGGTCGCCGGCGACTTGGACCTGCTCGGTCGTGCATCGTTGTTTCACTTGGTGTCGATGGCCGCAACCACGCCCGGCATCCGCACGTTGGCGTCGTGGTTGGCCGGACCCGCGGTGGCGTCGATCGCGAAGCAGCGGCAAGCGGCCGTCGAGGTGCTGGCCCCGTTGCGAGCCGAACGATTGCGGTTCTACACGCTGGCACGCGAGGTTGGTGAAAGCACGGGCGATCCCGAACACTTTGTCGGCTGGGCGACCGGTGACACGTGGCTGGACAAGCGGTCATGGTTGATGGCTTGGGCGAAGCTTTCGGTGGCACTAACGATCGGCTTGTTGATCGCGTTTCTGCTGGGCGGTATCGGTCTGGTTCCGGTGCTGGTATTTCGTATCGGGTTGTTTGGACTGATCGGGCTGATTGCGATCAATTTGCTGTTGACGACGACGGTGCTGGGACCGGCCCACGGGATTTTTTCCGTGGCGATGGCAAGCCGCCGGATGGTGAACGACTACGAAGAAATATTCAGCGCGGCGGATTGGCTGCCGAAAGATTCGTCACCAAAGGGTTCGTCACCAGAAAATGCACCGGAGCGAGATGGTGTTTCGCTTTCGCGGCTTCGGCAAACGATGATCGATGGCGAGCGATCGGCGGTCGACGGGATGAAGTCGCTCCAGCGGGTCGCCGCGGCGGGCGGGCTGCGTCAATCGGCGGGAACGTTCTTGATCTATTTGCCGCTGCAAGCTTTCGGCCTGTGGGACGTTTGGGTGCTGCGAAAACTGGAAGCCTGGCAACGAACGTATCGCGACCGCGTCGTCGAATGGTTCGATGCGCTCGGTGAGTTGGAAGCATTGGTCTCGATCGCCGCGCTTCGGGACGAGTACCCGACTTGGGCGACACCGACGTGGGTCACCGATCCCGCCAAGGCCGTCGTCCGATCGGTCGGCATCGGTCACCCGCTGCTTCGCGATGGCTCGCGAGTTTGCAACGACGTGACGGTCGGTCCGCCGGGAACGCTGCTATTGGTCACGGGCAGCAACATGTCCGGCAAGAGCACGATGCTTCGCAGCGTCGGATTGAACGTCGCGCTGGCCGGTGTCGGTGCGCCGGTGTGTGCCGATTCGCTGGAAACGGCGTCGGTGGAACTGGCGACCAGCATCCGGGTCAGCGACGACGTCAGCCAAGGCGTCTCGTTCTACATGGCCGAACTGAAACGACTTAAAAGCGTCGTCGATCAGGCTCGTCAAATGGCGGCGATCAACGATCGTGCGTGCTTGTTTTTGCTGGACGAAATTTTGCAGGGCACCAACAGCCGCGAACGTCAGATCGCGGTCGTGCAAGTGCTTCGTCACCTGATGGATTCCCACGCGATCGGCGCGATCACGACGCACGACTTGGAACTGGCCGATGAACCCGAATTGCAAGCGATCGCGACGACGGTTCACTTCCGCGAAACGATTCGTCCCGATGCGGAAGGCAACGAACAGATGACGTTCGACTACCAAATGCGGCAAGGCGTCTCGCCGACGACCAACGCGCTGCGGCTGCTGGAGATGGTTGGACTGGGCAAAGCGGATTGAGTTCAATCCCCGATCGTGGACGTCCGGCGCGGCGAATCGTCGGGGTCGACGGAGGAAAGCACGCTCAACACTTCGCCCGACCTTGGCGGAGCGGCGTTTGCATTGACCGTGCTTTCGGCGGATAGCGATGGGCGTGACGCATCGATCGATGGGGTCACCAACAGCGTCACCGTCATCGCTGCGACGAACATCCAACCGGCGATGCCGACGTGATTGGGAAGGTCAGACTGGATGATTTGCCGTAACCGTCGTTCGATCTTGGGCAGGCTGCCGACACCGCTGGCGACCGGTCGCGACTGGACCTCGCAAAGACTTCGCTCGAACGGTTCGCAAAGGAAGTCCAACGTTTTCAACAGCGTTTCGGCGTAGATTCGACGTGAGTTTCCACGGCTTCGCGCCGCCGCCATGTCGCAGCAGCTTTCTTCACAGTCCTCGATCTGCGACTTCGCAAACCAGACCAGTGGATGCCACCAAAACGCGATCATCGTGACGACTTCCACCAGTCGGACGATCCAATCGCGCCGGCAAAGGTGCGTCCATTCGTGCATCAACAGCACGGCGCGAGCATCGTCGTCCAATCGCATCCAAAGCGATTTTGGAACGACAATTTTTACTTCCGCGTCCGATCGCAACCGCCACCGACCCAATAGTGGCGTGACCAACATCGGCGAAACGATCGCGTCGATCAACCAAACCGATGGTCGGCGTCGCGCGTTGTCGTCCACCAAATTTTCCAGTAACCGCGTGCCAGCAATGTCGAAGCGTCCGCGTCGCTCAATCAATCGCGTCACTCGTCGGGAAGCTCGTACGACCCAGATCAACATGCCGAACGAACCGACGGACCAAATGCAAAGTCCCACCGTCGCCATCAAGTTCCACGCCGATTCGTTGGCGTCCAGATTGGTCGGCTTCGACGGCACTGCGATCCCGTGGTGCGGCGAACGCAAAACGGCCGCATGGATGGCGGGCGGACGACTGCCAAACCAACCGAACCCGTCGATCGGAATCACCAAGGACGACGACGGCGGCATCAACAGGCGCAACAACACCAAGACCCAAATTCCGTGCGCAATTGCCGGACGGTTTGCAAACCGGTTGACCGACCAAGCCAGCAGCGCAAGCAGACTCGCCATCAGCGAATTGCCGACCAGCCAGTCCGGCATTCCGGAAATTCCTCCGATTAGCAAAGCCCAGGCGTCGTCAGTGATCACAGACGACGCGATCATGAATCGGTCGCGTCGCGGTTTGGTCCAAGCGATTCGCGATCGCCGGACAATTCGTCCAGCAAGGTTTTCAATCGCGATCGATCCAAGCGTGACAGCGAACCGTTGCGGATCAGGTTCGTCAGCAGCGGGCTGAGCGATCCTTCGCAAAGTTCATCGGCGGTCGATTGCAAGCGTCGTCCGATCAAGTCGTCGCGATCGATCGACGCCGAAAACAAACGGGGCCAAACGCTCGGATCGCGCTTCACGCAGTTCTTCGCTTCCAGCCGACCCAGCAGTTTTTGCACCGTGGCGGTCGTCGACGTGGTCGCTTCGCCGTACACGGTCATGGAAATCGTCTTCACGCTCAGCGGGCCGCCGGACCACAATTGTTCCAAGAGGGCGAGTTCCGCTTCGGTGACGTCTTGCGGCTTTCGTGCCATGTTCGGTTGCATTTTTTTTACGAATTGATCTTCTCTTAAAAAGTATGTCTGCCGATCGTGATGAATTGCAAGGTGATTTGGAACCCACTAAAGGAAAAAACGCATGCCGGAAAGCATCTATCTGGCGACCAACGAAAACGCGACCGGAAAGCGAATGGTGGCGCTCGGGGTCATGGAACTTGCGACCCGTCGGTTCGGGCGGGTCGTCTTTTTTCGCCCGGTCGTTCGCGATTCGGCGGAAAGCGATCAAAGCATTCAACTGATGCGATCGCGATACCAGCTTTCTGATTCGCCCGAATCGATGGCCGGTGTCACTCGAACCGAAGCCCGCAAAATGCTGGCCGATGATCGGTACGACGAATTGATCCAGCGGATCCAACAACGGTTCAAACTGCTGCAGGCGACCGCCGACATCGCGGTCGTCGAAGGCACCAGCTTTCAAGGCTTGGTGCCGGAACTGGAATTTGAGTTGAATGCGGACTTGGCCGTCAACTTGGGCTGCGCGATCATGCCGGTCTACTCGGCGCTTCATAAGTCGGCGGATGACTGTGTTCAATCGATCCGCATCGGAAACGATTCGCTGACCGATCACGGCGGGCAAGTGCTGGCGACGGTCGTCAACCAAGTGGATGCGGCATCGCTGAATTCTTTGCGCGGCATGCTGTCGGCGGCGAACATCGCGGGTAACGCGCCGATTTATTTGTTGCCAGAAGAACCCCTGCTTCGGCAACCAACGCTTCGTGAAATCCAAACCGGTTTGGGCGCGGAAGTCATCAGTGGCGACGAGGCTACGTTCGATCGCGAGGTAACGCGATTGAAAGTCGCGGCGATGCAGTTGCCAAGTTTTCTGGAACGGCTTTACCCGGGAAGCCTCGTCATCACGCCGGGCGATCGCAGCGACATCGTTGCCGGGTGCGCTCTGTCGTGCTTGCACGCCGATGGTCATTCGCCGGCGGGCTTAGTATTGACCGGCGGATTGGAACCGCCCGAAGCGGTCTTGCGATTGGTCCGCGTTCAAGGCGGCTTGCCGATTTTGAAGACAAAGGATGACACCTTTACGGCGGCTACACGAGCGGCCCAAGTCAAAGCCGAGATCAACCAGCGTTCGCCTCGCAAAGTCGAATCGGCGATCGGCTTGTTCGAACGTCACGTCGATGGCGACGAACTGGCCGATCGTTTGCAAGCACCCAGCAAGACGCACGTGACGCCGCTGTTGTTCGAGTACTCGTTGATCCAAAAAGCGCGGCAGCAGCGGATGACGATCGTGTTGCCCGAAGGCACCGAGCCGCGGATCTTGCAGGCGGTCGATGTGCTGCGCCGCCGCGACGTCGCCGACATCGTGTTGCTGGGCGATCCGACGGTCGTTCACAGCGTCGCTAATCAAGTCGGCGTTTGGTTGCCGACGGAAGCCGCGGCGCCTGCGGGAAGTGGGCCTGCGGGAAGTGGGCCTGCGGGAAGTGGGGCCTCAGGAAGCGGGGCGCCGGGAAGCGGGGCCTCGGTTCAGATCATCGATCCCGCCACCAGCCCGCTGCGAGATTCGTTCATCGAAACGTACTTCGACCTTCGCCGGCACAAGGGCATGACGATGGACGTCGCACGAGACCGGATGCTGGAGGTCAGTTACTTCGGCACGATGATGGTGAAAAAGGGACTCGCCGGCGGCATGGTTTCCGGTTCGATCCACACGACGGCCAACACGATTCGGCCGGCGTTTGAGTTCATCAAGACGCGGCCGGGCGTGAACGTGGTCAGCAGCGTTTTCCTGATGTGCTTGAAACACAGCGTGCTCGTTTACGGCGACTGCGCCGTGATTCCCAATCCAACGGCCGAGGAACTCGCCGAGATCGCCAGCAGCAGTGCCGACACGGCGATCCAGTTCGGCATCGAACCGCGAATCGCGATGCTTTCCTATTCAACGGGCGAGAGCGGTCACGGCGAAGACGTCGAACGGGTTCGGCAAGCGACCGCGATGCTAAAACAGAAACGGCCTGAGTTGCCAATCGAGGGCCCCGTGCAATACGACGCCGCGATCGACCCCTCGGTGGCCGCGACGAAACTTCCGTCCAGCCAAGTCGCCGGTCGCGCCACCGTGTTCGTGTTCCCCGATTTGAACACCGGCAACAACACTTACAAAGCGGTCCAGCGATCCGCCGGCGCGGTCGCGATCGGTCCGGTCTTGCAAGGACTTCGCAAGCCCGTCAACGATTTGTCGCGCGGTTGCACGGTGGCCGACATCGTCAACACGGTCGCGATCACGGCGGTTCAAGCTCAAGCGACGATGAAACAGCAAGCCGAACAGGACGCAGCCGCGACATGAACATTCTGGTCTTTAACGTCGGCAGCACCACGCTGAAGTACGCCTGCATCGACGTCGGGTCGGGCGTTCGTTTGACCGCTGGAACGATCGATCGAATCGGACAGCCCGGCGGCGACGCGGCCGATCATCTTTCGGCCGCCCAGAAAACGCTTGCCGAACATCGATCGATCGATGTCGCCGCGATCGGCCATCGCATCGTGATGGGGGGCGCGATATTTGATGCTCCGACGTTGGTCGACGACGCCGTGATCGCAAAACTGCGGACGCTCGACACGCTCGCGCCGCTGCACAATCCATCGGCCCGATCGGTCGTCGAAGCCATCGATGCGATGCAGCCGAATGTGCCTCAAACGCTGGTCTTCGACACCGCGTTCTTTGCCTCTCTGCCGCCAAAGGCCTACCGTTACGCGGTGCCCGAATCGATCTACATCGATCATGGCGTCCGGCGATACGGCGCGCATGGAACGTCGCACCAATTCGTGATCGGCCGTGCGATCGAATATCTTTGTGCGGTGTCTGATCGAAAAGTTGAAAGCGTTCGCATCGTCTCGCTGCATCTCGGCGGCGGTTGCAGCGCGACCGCGTCGGTCGGTGGCGTGGCGATCGATACGTCGATGGGCATGACGCCGTTGGAAGGATTGGTGATGGCGACACGGTGCGGCGACATTGATGCTTCGGTGCCGTTGCATTTGATCCGTCGCGCCGCGATGACGGCCGATGAAGTCGATCATTTGATGAACCGGCAAAGCGGCTTGAAAGGCCTTTGCGGCGACGCCGACATGCGAACGGTGCTGCAGCGTCGCGGTCTTGGCGATCCGCAGGCGACGCTTGCGATCGATATCTACATTCATCGCTTGGTCAAAGCCATCGGTGGTTACATCGCGATCCTGGGCGGCATCGACGGCTTGGTCTTCACCGCCGGGGTGGGCGAAAACGCCAGCGAAATTCGCCGGTTGGCGACCGCGTCGTTGGGCTACGCGGGGGTGGAGCTGGACGAAGCGAAGAACGCGTCGGTGCGATCCAAGGGTGACATCGTGGACGTGTCGACGAAGGCTTCTTCCGCGTCGATTCTGGTCGTTCCCACCGACGAAGAACTCGCGATCGCTATGGCAACGAAGACGGTGCGATAAAGATCTGATTGAACGCGTGGCCACCGATTTGCACCGTCGCCGCGAACGCGATCCGACGTCCGTCGGGAGAATAAACGCAGGCTTCCTCGCGAACGGAAACGCACGACGGCGTTCGCCGATCGATCGCACCGGTGACGACGTCGACCTCGCAAACGCGATCGCCGATCACGCATGCGATGCGGCGTCCGTCCGGGCGAAACGTGAACGCGGATGCGATCGGCTGGTCGCTAAAGGTCAACTGTCGTGGCTTGCAATCGATCGGTGATGCCAACCAAAGCTGCGTGACGCCACCATCGTCTTTCATCAGCACCGCGATCATCGAACCGTCGGGACTGCTGCGCGGCCAATGTCGCGGGGCCGCCAGTCCCGGAAACTTTCGATCGGTCGTGACGGTCAATCGTCGCTGCGACGTTCCCCGCGGTGGATGCGGCCGCGTGATAGCGGTTCCCGCAAGCGGCGCATCGCCGGCCGCCGTGATGTCGGCGGGAATGTCGACGATGAACAATTCAGAAACCACGAAGCCGTCATCGGCCACGCAGTCGCCGATGAACGCGAGCGCACGAACTTGCCGCGTTCCATCATCCCGCAGGTATCCACCGGTCCCGACCCAAGCGTCTTCGTACGCGCGGCCGATCTGATCGCTGCCCGGTTCGGGATCGTCGTGCGTTTGCGTGACCAGGACGCTAAAGAATTCTCCGTCGTGGTTACGCGGATGGGTGCGTGGCACGGTTACCAAGCGGAGCGGAGCAGAAACCCCGACGCCGCGCTGATTTTTTTGCGCCGCGGGATCAGCGCTGGTCGCCAAGACGTGGTCTTCGTAGGTGAAGCTGATCCAGCGGCCATCACCGCTGAAGACGTGAACGTGCGACCCGCCGCGAAGCGCGCCCGGCGTGAACGGCACGACCAAGTCGCGTGCGTCCAAGTTTGCGAGTCGACGATCGCCCTCGGACCAGATCATGCCACGTCGATGGGTGGCGTTGTAAGACCAATCGTCGGTCGGATGTTCGGGGCCATGAATGAAGACGATTCGATCATCGATTGGCGATGCGGTCACGACCCCGACGTGGGCTCCGTTACCGCTGCGGTACAAGACCTCGACACGACCGCTGGCAACTTCGACCCGCTCGATGCGACCGCCATCGAAGCGGGTGCCGGCCAAGTCGGATCGGACGTCGTAGTAAATCCACTTGCCATCATGCGACCAAACGTTCGCGTTGGTCAAAACATGGTTGGTCGGTCCATCGGTTAGCTGGATCATCCTTCTCCACCGAATTGGCTTCGGATCGAGCGGAAATTAAGTGCCGCGTTTCAAGTATTCTCCCTCTGGGAGAGTCGAGCCACAGCGAGGAGAGGGTTTTCCAAGAGGCCCTCCCCGGCCGCCGTGGCGGCCGGGGAGGGTTTGGAAG
Organism: Pirellulaceae bacterium; assembly: GCA_963836865.1. Lineage (GTDB taxonomy): Bacteria > Planctomycetota > Planctomycetia > Pirellulales > Pirellulaceae > Rubripirellula. The sequence goes on from CAWILC010000012.1 coordinate 164,379, forward strand.
CGGGGGTCAATTGGGACAATTGACCTACTCTGGTGTCGGACGCCGTGGCGGCCGGGAAGGGTTTGGATTTTAGGATCGCTGGAAAAGCCCTCCCCGGTCTTTCAGCCCGACCCTCCCGCAAGCGGGAGAGTGCTATCAGAGGTCAGAACAGGGTGACTTCGTCCAAGTACTGGGTCATCGCGGCGTCTTGCAAGTCATCACGGTCGTCATCGTCGATGCCGAACTGTTCCGTTTCCAGCGGCGGAACCGATCGCGCCGCCAACGCATTGATCACTTGAACGGCGTCCAGTGCCGAGATGCGACCGTCCCCGGAAACGTCCAAGAAACCACTGAACGGACGATCGGTCGAGACGGCGGTCCCGCTGCCGAACTGCGACAAGAAATTGATGATTCGAAGGGCGTCGATCGCCGAGACTTGATCGTTCGCGTCGACGTCGAATCGATCGCGTTTGTTGGTGAATGGATTGTCGCCCGCGACCACGTCCAGCGTGAACGACTGGTCGGTCCGAATCGGCAGCGGCCCTGGCTCGAACGCACGGATCGTGATTGTGTACGTACCGACGCCTCGCGGCGTGGCAGTTCCGGACAGCGTTCGCGTGACAGGATCGAAGGACAAAAATGATGGCAGCCGTCCGGTTTGATCGAACGCGGTAACAAAAAACGGGCTACCCTCGGGATCGATGATGCCATCGGCGGGAATGACCAGTTCAAAGAATTCGCCGCTCTGGACCGACTGTGCCAGGGGTGCCGGGCCGGTAAAGACGGGCGGTTCATTGACTCCGTTCAGGACAACATCGATGACTCGCGAGCTGTTCAAGCCGGCCGAGTCCGTGACGCGAATTTCCAGCGTCAGCGGTTCTTCGGAACCATCGGCATCGAACGTCGCCCCCGCTGCGATGACCAAAACACCCGTGTCGGGATTCAAGGTGAAGCGATCGGACGCATTGCCGCCGACGATTGCAAACGTCGCGGTGTCGTTCGCATCAGGGTCAAACGACTGAATCGGACCGGGGCCGACGATCGTTCCGGGCACCGCCAATTCGGACAACACCACTCGTTCGGTCATGATGACCGGTGCATCGTTCGCATCCCGCAGGCGAACCGTCAGCGTGACGTTGTTGTTCGTCTCGGGCGTTGTTTCGGTCGCCGGAATGGTCAGTTGCATCACCACTGATTGCACCGGAGCGGATTCGAAATCGAAGGCGGCTCCTTCGGCGACAATCAAGCGACCGGTGCCAGCGTCAAACGTAAAGTTGTCGCTGTCACCGCCGGGCACCAGCGAGATCACCGGCGTGACGGCGTCGGTATCTGGGTCAATCGCGGTAAGCGTTGCGGCCACCGTCCCTGGTGCTGCGTCTTCGGACAGCTCCACCATCGATTGGTCCAGCGTCGGTAGTTCGTCGACGTCGGTGATGATGATGCGGACTTCGGCTTCGCTGGCCAGCGGCGGCGCGCCGCTGTCGATCGTGCGGACGATCAACGAGTACTCGCTGCGTTGTTCAAAATCGATCACCGCGCCCGGCCGAACGACGACCGTTCCGTCGAACTGAACGGCAAACAGCGACCTTCCCGTTCCCCCGACCAGCTCGAACGTTTGCGTTTGTCCGACGTCGGGGTCCGACGCGATCAATTGACCAACGACCGGCGACATCGGGTTTTCGGGCACGGTCAACTGCGTCGTCGTGATGACAGGCACATCGTTTTGATCGATGACGCGGACGACCTGCGTGAATTCAGTCACTTGCGGCGTGTCGGCGTTGTCGGTGACGCGGACCTGGAATTCCAATTCGGGTCTACGTTCAAAGTCGATCGCGGCGTCGTCGATCAAGGTGATCAAACCGGTCGCCGCATCGATCTGGAATGCGGCTTGGTCGGGACCACCGACAATGGCGTATTGCATGGTTTGCATCATCGCGGTGTCGGGGTCGACGGCCCGGACTTGGCCGATGTTGGTTCCTGATAGAGTGCCTTCGGCAACCAAGAACGGCACCGCGTTCACCACCGGGGCCTCGTTCAGGTCATTCAGCGTCAGCGTCACGTTGGTCATCGAAGCACCGATTGAATCACGGACCAAGACGGTGACTTCCAGTGATTCGTTCTGCTCGAAATTTAACAGCGACGGGGCACCTGGGGCGGCGCCGTTCGGGTTCCCGACGAACAATTCGCCGGTGGAAGGATCGATGATCAGTCCGCCCAAGTTTTCGCCGACGATTTCGAAGGTCAACGCTTGTTCGTCCACATCGGAGGCTTCGACGACGCCCAGCGAAGTGCCGACCGGCGAGTTTTCGTCGACGTTGAAGACAAACTCCGGTGCAACGGTTGGTAACGTGTTTGGTCTCAACGAAGAACTGAGGACGAAATTTTCGTAGCGGGTGACCGCGAATGACCGGCCCGAAGATCCCAGCAGATCGCTGGCACCGGCGACGGTCACTTCGTACGTTCCCGGCACCAATCCGTGAACTTCGTACTGGCCGTTTTCGTCCGTCACCGCAACCACTTCGCTTTGTCGATAAGCGAACGAATCGAAACGGCCGAAGGGACTGCCGTCAAGGAAGGACTCATCGGTGTACGCGACCGCGTAGGCGATGTTGTCATCGGTCGAGCCCACGCCGATCGTTTGACGGCCGCTATTGAACAACGGGTTACTGATCGAGACGCCGATCAATTCATCGTTGGCGTTGTACGCTTCGATGCGTCCGTACGACGGTGTCGTGGTGCTGACGGGACCGATCGCGACGATCGAAACCTCGCGAACCGGGTGATCGAAATCGAACCGCAAACGGCGGACGTCACTGAAGAAGTTTATGCCAACGTGCGAAAACAGAAAGTTGTTGGTATTGAAGAAAGGCGTGAATTCTCGGATCGCACGAACCTCGAAGTTGAACGGCACATTGTCCGTGCCGGCCGTCGAGATCGTGACGCCGGGGTAGGCGTGCGTTAAAGGAATTTCAGGAGTCGGATCGAACGGGCCGGCGAAGGGATCGACCAGCGGACGAGCGATCTCATCGGGCTCGACGCGAAGCAAGAACGTGTCGCGAAGTCCGTTGCCGTTGCTGTCGACCAACACTTCGGCGCCCACGACGGGCCTCGGTGTGGGGGCCGGCAGGGAAGGATCCAAATCAGCGATTGCCGGAAGGATCGTGATCGTGCCGCGTATACCGCTGAAAAAATTGGCTTCGCCGAAGTGATCCAACGCACGTTCGAGCAACCGCGTCGGTGTCGGCAATTCGGTGCTAAATCCGAACAGCTCTAGCAAATCCCCGCTGCGATCATCATCGCGATCGATGGCCACGCCGAAGGCCCAGTCGTCCGGATCGCTGCCGATCGATTCCCCCAAACGGGCTACGTAGCTAACGCCCCCGCCAGCCACGATCGCGACGCCCGGTTCGACCGTTCGCATCGTCGGATCATTGCCAAAGTCATCTTCGGCCAGCAAGATTTGGCCGTACGCTTGGTCGCCGCTGCCGACGAAAGGATGCACGGAAACGGAATCAAGAACCGACCATCCGCCGCGGATGCTGGTTCCATCAAAGTCCGCGAAGCCGTCGTTGTCGGCGTCGATATCGTCGCCCAACTGCGGCGGCGTATCTGCTCGAATGAAGAAGAAACCGGTGCTAAGCGTCAGCGAGCCGCCGATCTCGCCGGGCCTGGAATCGGCATCGGAAAAGATGTCGCCCGGCATCCCGTTGAACCCGGTCGTGGTGCCTCGCAAGACCGCGCTGTCGGGATGGATCGCGTGGGGGCTGCCGGCTTGGGCCAGGACCAAGTAGCCGTTCGCGCCGAACGACTGACCGCTCAAGTCGAAAATTTCGCGGACCGCACCGCGATCGCTATTTTCTTCGCTGACGGTGACGAAGTACGTGTTGGGTCCGAGTGCCGTGTTGGGCTGACCGCGCAGTTCAATCAACTGTTGCGTGTCGCGATCACCGAACGTGGGCGACAACACCAATTCGCTGATGACGGGCGCGAAGTCGCTTCGCACCAGCGTCGTGGCAAATGGCGTGACGCGAATGTCGAACGTCCGTGTCGTCGTGACGTTGTCGGTCTCGGTCGCCAGATCGCCGTCCGGTCCCGCGTCGACAATGTTCAAGGTGATCGTGCTGGTCCCGCGTTGACCCGTCACCGGGGTGTAGGTCAAGGTCGCGTTCGCATCGGCGGTCGCGAAGCTGATCGTCGGGTCCGCGATCAGCGTCGGGTTGCTGCTGGTGGCGGTGATCTGCAGCGTCGGCGGATCGCCGAAGCCATCTTCTGGGACGAAGCCGCCCGACAATCCGGGTAGCTCGATCGTTTGTTCGCCCGCGTTGATCCCGACGACTTGGAATGGCACCAGCGCGATGTTGACCGCATGATCTTCGACTTCGCCGTTTGCCGCCGGACCGCCGATGCCAAGGTTGCCGGCGGTGCTTAAACGAAACCGCGCAAAGGTTTGACCCGACGCCGCATCGGCGGGAACGCCAAAGGTCAAGCGATTGTTGCCGTTGGAGACGTCGATGCTTTGGAAGACTTGTTCGTTCGGGCCGCTCCATGATCCATCGCCGTCGAAGTCGATCCAAGCGTCCAATCGGGCACCGCTTTGAGCGCCGCGAACGTTGACCGTCACGGTCGCGTCGGTTTGTCCGACACGAAGGGTCCCGAACGTGACGCCGTCCTCGTCGGTTCCATCACCGGTGGCATTGGCCGATGGCACGCCGTCGGTCTCCATGTCACGCGTGGCACCCAGTTGCGGGCCGGTGGCGACGTGAACCGCGCCGTCATCGGCTGCCAGCACCGGATAGGGTGCCGGCGCGTCGCCGAAGTCGCCGGCAAGCAGTTGTCGCGATTCCAACGTTTCGACGAACAGGCGACGAAGGCTATGCCGACGCGCCGATCGGCTTGCGTTTCGGTCGGCAATGCGGCGACGACCTTGGTCGAAAAATGACGGGCGATGATTCGGCATGATGGCGATCGACAAATGCGGGAGAAAGATCAACGGTGGGATCAAATTGCCCAAAAACAGGAACATGCTAGGATAAATGCTCTTACACACCGCGACAACGATTTCAGACGCATCGCCGGCGTTTGAGCAAAGAAATAAAGTCTGTTCGGAGCGGTGACGGTGGCTTCGGGACTTCGGATTTTTGGGTGATGGACTTTACCGCGATCGATTTTGAAACCGCCAACCGACGCCGCGACAGCGCGTGCCAGTTGGCGGCCGTGCGAGTTCGCGGAGGCCAGATAGTCGATTCGGCGATGTGGATGATCCGGCCGGATCCGTTGCACTTCAGCCGCGGAAACATCGAAATTCACGGCATCACGCCGGACAAAGTTCGCGGCGAACCGGTCTTTGGAGATCTTTGGAACGACATCGCTGGTCAAATCGGCGACGACGTCTTGGTCGCCCACAACGCCAGCTTCGATATCGGCGTGTTGATCGCGTGCCTCCGCCAAAGCGAGCATCCCGTTCCCGAATTGCAGTTCACTTGCACCCGGTCGGTCGCCCGGCGGACGTGGCCGCACCGGCCACGATTCGGTCTTAAACCGCTGGCGGAATGGCTGGGGATTCGATTTCGCCATCACGATGCACTCGAAGATTCCATTGCTTGCGCGAAAATCATGCTGGCCGCGGCGATCGATCGCGAAGCCGATTCGCTGGAAGATCTGGAAAAGCGGCTGCGTATCGGACGCGGCCAAGCGGGCGATTGGGGTTACCGAGGTGCTCGCGCGGCGTCGCCACACAGACGCTCCCAATCGCACCAGGCCAGCATCACACGATCCGCGGCCCCGGTTTCGTCGCCGTTCGTTTATCCCGGTGCGACCCAGTATCCCAGTGCAACCCGGTATCCCGGTGCAAATGACTCCTCCGCGGAACCGCGAGCCGGGTACGCGGTCGCGACCGAAGAAGATGTCGCGATCGACCTGCAACGGTTGCTCGTTCGTGCCGAATTCATCCGTCCGCTGGCTGGCAAACGGATCGTGTTCACCGGCGAGTTCAGAAAGCTGACCCGCGATCAGGCGACCGCGCTCGCGTGCCGGCTGGGCGGCGATTGTGGCGACGCGGTCGATCCGGCGACGGACCTGCTGGTGATTGGCAAACGGGCCAGCGAAAGCGTGCCGAGCGAAAAAGAATGCTCGGCCAAGCAGCTTCAACAATCCGGCGGGACGATCCAAATCGTTGACGAAGCGGGTTTCTTGTCGCTGTTGATCGGGTCGGGTGGATAGGGGCGAATGGATCGTGATCGAGGGTGCGGTGTCGAATCAAAAAATTCGGCGCAGTGTGTTTGCGGCGGTAGGCTCTTGTCCCTTAGAGCCCGGACCCCATCCCGGTACGTTTCTTTCCATCACGGACCATCGATCATGCGACCAGCCATCACCGCGACCGGATTATCTTGCTGCCTCGCGATCGCCGGGTTCATCGCGATCGGTTTCATGGCGATCGAGCCCGCTGTCGGCGATCAACAAAACGCCGGTCATGAACAAAACGCCGACGATGAAACACCGATGGAACCGATGGAAGTGGATGCCGACGTGAGTGGTCGATTCAACGTGCCGATCAAGACCGGCGGCGGAACCCAACTTTGGACCGACCACGTTTATCGGGGCGGCTATCGCGTTCAACGTCACGCCTGGACCGGGCATCATCGATTGATTGATGCCGACGACGTTCGCAGGTGCTGGGGCACACGTGAAGCGTGTCAAGCCGAACTGGATCGTCTGCAACCCGCTCCGGCCGTCGATGCGGCTCCGCGTCACGTGGTCGTTTTGCTTCATGGTCTGATGCGAACGCACCACTGCATGAAACCATTGGAAGCGAATTGGGCCGATGATCCCGACACCGACGTGGTTCGATTTGCCTACGCCAGCACTCGTAATTCGATCACCGATTCCGCGGCGGCCTTACGGGAGACGTTGGAAGCGATGCCCGCCACGACCACGTTCAGCTTCGTCGGCCACAGCATGGGCAACATCGTCGTTCGGCACTTGGTCGGCGACCTCAAGCGCGATGGCGATCCGAACCAACTTCTCGCTCGGGTGCAATCGATGGTGATGCTTGGCCCGCCCAATCAAGGGGCCGCGATCGCCAAGCGTTTGGCCCCGACGGGTCTTTATGGTTGGGTCACCGGCAAGGGCGGCATGGAACTGGGGGCACAGTGGGAATCATTTTCGGAAAAGCTTGCCACGCCGCCGTTCCCCTTCATCATCATCGCCGGCGACGTGTCCGAAAAGCTGGTTCAAAATCCGTTGGTGGATGGAAGCGGCGACTTCGTGGTCAGCCTGGACGAAGCGAAACTCGATGGTGCCGTCGCCTTGGAAACGGTACCGGTGCTTCACAGTTTCTTGATGTCCGACGCGGCCGCTCAAAAGCTGACGGTCGACTTCATCAACTCGCACCGAACCAATGCACACCGAACCAATGCACACCGAACCGGCGAAGCTCGCTGATCCGAAAGTGGTTCGGCAATTCGATCTTTGCTCAGTTACAATTAACGACGCAAATCTGTTCCCCGACTTCTCGCGCAAAGATCTCGTCGATGCCATCCGCTTTCCTTTCGCAAGTCCTCTGTCTGGTCGCCGTCGTCGGCGGGATCAGCCAACAAGCACTCGCGTCAAAGCCCAACATCATCGTCGTGATGCCCGACGACATGGGTTACGGCGATCTTGGCGTGACGGGCAACCCGATCGTTCAAACGCCAAACCTGGATCGCTTCGCCGGCCAGAGCGTTCATCTGACCGATTTCTACGTCAGCCCGGTTTGCTCGCCGACGCGAGCCTGTTTGATGACGGGCCGGTACAACTATCGAACCCGCGTCGTCGACACGTACAAAGGACGTTCGATGATGGATTGTGCGGAAGTCACGATCGCGGAAGTCTTGAAGGAAGCCGGTTATGCGACCGGCATCTTCGGCAAGTGGCACCTGGGCGATAACTACCCGATGCGGCCGCAAGACCAAGGATTTGACCGAACGCTGATCCACCGCGGCGGCGGCTTGGCACAACCGTCCGAGCCGATCGAGAACGCCGGTCGATACACCGATCCGATCCTATTTCGCGGCGGCGAAGCATTTCAAAGCAAAGGCTACTGCACGGACGTGTTCTTCGACGCCGCGATCGAGTTCATGAAGGCCTGCGATGATCGCGATCAACCGTTTTTTGCCTACGTGCCGCCCAACGCGCCGCACGGGCCGTTCGACGATGTCCCCGAGTCACTGCGGCTGAAATACGCGGCGATGGACCTATCGCCGGTGATGATCGGTCGCGATACGCCGAAAGATCGCGACACGCTGGCGCGGATCTACGCGATGGTGGAAAACATCGACCAGAACTTTGGCAAGCTCGATCGTTACTTGACAGACAGCGGGCAAGCCGACGATACCGTCGTCATTTTCTTGACCGACAACGGCCCGGCGACCAGACGTTACGTTGGTCCGTTTCGCGAAACCAAGGGCGACGTCCACGAAGGCGGCATCCGAACACCGTTCTACATTCGCTGGCCGGGCAAGCTACAGCCGGGATTGAAGATCGATCGCATCGCCGCGCACATCGACTTGTTGCCCACCTTGGCGGCCATCGCATCGGCGGAAGTTCCGCATGACCGAACGATCGACGGAGTGAATCTGATGCCGCTTTTGACCGGCAAGGTTTCGCCCGAACGTTCATCGTCACAAGGCAATGCACCGGAGTGGAACGATCGCACGTTGGTGCTGCAAAGTCACCGCGGCAATGCCCCCGTCGAATTTCACCACTTCGCGGCGCGGAACCAAAATTGGAAACTGGTTCGCTCGTCGGGATTTGGAAACGAGACGTTGAAACCGGCCGTGCCGTTCGAGCTGTATCAGATTGGTCGCGACGCGAGTGAGTCGGAAAACGTCATCGCAAATCATTCCGGTCCGTCGCAAGCACTCAAAGACACTTACAAGCAATGGTACGCCGACGTCTCGTCGACTCGCGTCGATAATTACGCCCCGCCCGAGATCATTGTTGGTTCCGATTCGGAATGGACGACGGACCTGTCCATTCAGGATTGGCGTGTACCAGACAACGCGGCCGGCTGGGGTGATTCCGGGAAATGGTTCGTCAACGTGATCGATGCCGGGCCGTACGACGTCTCGGTCCGCTGGGAATCCCCGATCGGACAAGCCAAGGTCACGATCCACATCGGCGGCCAATCGTTCACGTCGAACCTGTCCGCCGATCAAACCGAAGCACATTTTGATGACGTGACGCTGCCGACCGGATCGACGACGCTGCGAGCGACCATCGATCGCAAGCTGACCGCGAAAACGCTTTACCGCTTCGTCACTCTAAAGCGACAAAAGTAAGTCGCTTGCGACCTTGGCGATCTGATCAACGGCGCTCGGCGTGTAGCCTTCCCAGACCCCGACGATCTTGCCGTCGGGGCCGATCAAAATCGAAGTCGGGAAGTAAAGATTCGGTTGTTCCATCCGCTCGGTCGCGCTTTGCCGAGTGACACCGCGAGGATCGGCCAGCGCCGGGCTTTGAATGCTTTCGCTGGCAAAGTAGTCGCTGGTCTTCTGTGCCAGCCCGCCGATCGTTTCGCCGGATCCGGATTCGCAACTGACCGGCAAAAACTGGAACTTTGGATTTTCGGAAAGCTGACCCGCAACCTCCGCCAAATGGGGATACTCCGTTCGGCAGGGACCACACCAGGTACCCCAAAAATGCAGCCATTGAACCTTTCCGCCGGTCGAAATTTCATCCGGCGGAAGTGCCGCCCCCGAGTCCAACCGCACCAGATCGATCTGCGGAGCGGGTTTCCCGACCGCCGGACTTCCCATGCCATCGTCGTTTGGATTCTGACGCAAACGACCGATGATCAGTGCGGCGACAATCAGCCCGATCACCCCCAACCAAAGGAAGCTGCGACGGGACGTGCCGGCCGACGCGGGACGTCGCGGCAACGGGGCTATCGGATGGACGTTTGTTTCAGACACGGTAAGTTGCCAATGGGAATGAAAGTCGAGGAAAGACTTCGTTTTGACGTTTCTGCTAACGTCGTTCTAGTTTCATTTTAAGCTGCACGCCAATGCCAGTCGGATACTCAATCGCCGCGAATCGGAATCGATCGCCCCGCCGCGTTCGTCTGATCACGGCGGCGTGCTGGCTGGTCGGTTTCGTCACCTATGCCATCATCGTCTACGCCGTGCCGCCCGATCGAGACGTGGCGCAGGATGACGCGAACGGGCCACCGATCGTGTTAAGCGACGACGCCGTGACCGAAAGCAGCGGGCTGGCGTTTTCACGCCGTGATCCGACCTGCGTTTGGACGCACAACGACAGCGGCGGTTCAGCGATCGTGTTCGCGTTCGATCGCCAGGGACATCCGACCGGCCGGGCCAGCCTGGATGGTCTCGACAAGCCGACCGATTGGGAAGACATGGCTGCATTCGTCGACGATGGCAAGCCGATGTTGTTGGTCGCCGACTGCGGTGACAATTGGGGCAGACGAAAGCACATCACGCTTCATTTTATTCATGAACCCGATCCGCGACAAAACACAACGCTCCGGCCCGCGTTGACTTTGCAATTGACTTACCCCGACGATCGACGAGACTGCGAAGCGATCGCGGTGGACATGCGATCGCGAGAAGTTTTCCTGTTCACAAAAAGCCTTCTGCCCGCCTGCGGCGTTTACACCGTCGCGATTCCACCGATCCCGTCGGCGGACGAAGCTCCCGTCAATCAAACCGCCACCGCGACGCGGCGAATGACGCTGACGATACCGCTGGTGACCGGCGCGGACATCGATCCGACCAACGGCGATTTGATGCTGGTCGGGTACTTTCAAGCGTACCGCTATCGACGGCAAGACGAATCCGAAACGACCGAGTCGATGTTGCGACGTTTGCCCGAACCGGTCACCGTGCCGAGGCTAAAGCAAATCGAAGCGGTCGCCGTCGATGAACGGGGCGTGTCCTGGGTGACTAGCGAAGGCAAGCCAGCGCCGATGCAACCTTTGGAAACGCACACGAAGTGACGCGAGCTTCCGTCACGCGACTGGAAAACGAAACATGTATGAAGTCGAACAAAAGTTTCACGTCGCCGATCCCGATGGCTTGGTCAGTGCGTTACTTGAACTGAATGCGACCGAGTCGCCGGTCCAGTCGCATGCGGACACTTACTTCAACCATCCGTCACGCGACTTTGCTCAAACGCATGAAGCACTGCGAATCCGCCGCGTCGATGGCGTGCCGATGGTGACGTACAAGGGAACGAAGTTGCCCGGTGCGATCAAGGCTCGTCGCGAGATGGAATGGCGGCTCGATCCGGGCGACATCGACGGTTCGCAGACCCAGGAACTCTGGACGCGGTTGGGCTTTCGATTGGTCGCCGTCGTTTCCAAGCGGCGTCGCACCTTTGTCCTGGATGGACCACTTACTGGCTTGACCGTCGTGGTCGACGACGTCGAAACGGTTGGCTCGTTCGCGGAAATTGAATCGATGGCCGATGATGATAACGGTGTCGAAGACGCCCGAAATCGCATCGAAAGCCTCGCGAATCGCTTAAATCTGGATCGTCCCGAGCAGCGAAGTTACCTCCGCATGTTGCTGGAGCTTCAAAAACCAGATTGATTCATTGACACGGACTTTCCAGGTTCTCTATCCTGTCAAGGTTACAAGTCCCCTAAACCACAACGTCCCCGTATTCTTTTTCAAGTCAGAGTGATTCGATGATCAAAAAAATGATGAGTTGTTTTGCCGTTCTATTGGTTGCCGCCGCGACGGTCGTCGCTGGCGACGTCAGCCTGGAAGGCGTTCAGTGCATCGTCGCACCGAAACCGGCCAGCGAAGGCAAGTCGGCTGACTACAAAGACGGCAAGGTGTATTTCTGCTGTGGCGGATGCCTCGGCAAGTTCAACGCCGACAACGACAAGTTTTCGACCAAAGCAAACTTCCAACTCGTATCGACCAAGCAGTACGAGCAAAAGGGTTGCCCAATGAGCGGCCGCGAAGTGAACCCCGAGACCGTGACCATGGTCGCCGGCAAGAGCGTTGCGTTCTGCTGTGACGGTTGCAAGGGAACCGTCGACAAAGCCGAAGGCGACGAAGCCAAGATGAAGTTGGTCTTCGCCGACAAGCCGTTCGAGAAAGCTTTCACGAAGACGAAAGCTGCCGAGTAGATCAAAACTGCTCGCCGATTCAAACGCAAAGGCCGGCCTCATTGATTTGAGGCCGGTTTTTTTATTGGTCACGCCAAGCGATGAAAACCGCGCAGCTCATGAAGCGGCATTGAACGCGACCGGGGTTGTCGCCATAGTACGGACGTTCAGCATCCCCCGTCCTTGACTGTTCGCAATCGACTCTTCTGGCTCGGTGACCGGTTTTTATGTCCAACCATCGCGTCGAGGTTTGCGAGGTCGAGGTCCGCGAAGTCAACGATCGACGTCGTCGCGATGCGTTCCTAAAATTGCCGTCGACGATTTATCGCGATGATCCGCACTGGGTTGCTCCGCTGACGTTGGAAGTTCAAACCCGTCTGAATCCGGCGAAGAATCCTTACTTCCAGCACGCCAAAGCAAAGTTGTTCATTGCCACTCGCGGCGACGAAGTCGTCGGCCGTGTCTCGGCCCAAGTCTGCGATCTGGTGCAGTCCAAACAGGGTCACGGTACCGGTCACTTCGGCTTTTTTGAATGCGAAGATTTGCAGGCCACCGCTGATGCCTTGGTTGCCGCGGCCAGCGATTGGCTGCGAACGAAAGGCATGACGCAGGTCGTCGGCCCGATCAGTTTCTCGATCCACGAGGAAGCCGGGCTGTTGGTCGACGGCTTTCATCGGCCGCCGTACATCTTCATGCCGCATCATCCGCCTTATTACGCCGACTTGATCGAAGGGGCGGGCTTTGAAAAGGCGATGGATGTGTACGCGTACCTGCTGGACATTTCGCAGCCGTACCCGAAACGGTTGACGCGAATTTTGGAGATGACCTCACGCGACACCAGCATTCGATTGCGTTACGTCGACAAGCATCGCATCGAAGAAGAACTCGCCACCGTGCTGCAGATCTTCAACGAAGCTTGGGGCGATCACTGGGGCCACGTCCCGATGACCGACGCCGAAGTCGGCGAGCTGGCGACGCTTTTGAAACGATTGTTCGGAACCGAAGCGGTGTTGTTGGCGGAAGTCGACGACGACATCGTCGGCTTCATCGTCGTGATTCCGAACTTGAACGAGATCACGGCGGATCTAAACGGAAGCTTGTTTCCGTTCGGCTGGATGAGGTTGTTATCTCGATTGAAGCGAGGCGAGTGCGGTTCGGTACGGGTGCCGCTGATGGGCATTCGCAAGCAGTATCAAAACAGTCGCACGGGAGCCGCGATCGCGCTTTCGATGATCGATCGGTGCCGGCAAACGCAGGTTGCCAAAGGCGTCACGTTTTGTGAGATGTCGTGGATTTTGGAAACCAACACGGCGATGCGAAGCATTCTAGAAGCGAGCGGATCGGCGAAGGATAAAACGTATCGCTTGTATCAGAAGCAGTTGTGAGCCTGGGTAAAGATCGAACACCCGCTTACAACTCCACCTCGCGCCGTGGCGGCTTCGGCGTTTCTTCGGGATCGCTGAATCGATCTCGCAGTCGTCCGCGAAGCCTTGGGAACAGTGGTTCCTTCATCATCGGCTCTTCTCGCTGCTTCGCCTTTTCGATCAACCCGCCCAGCAAGTCCGCCATCGCCGCCGGCAAATCGTCCGGCATCGTTTCGATTGCTTCGCCAAGATCGGGCTTTTCCGCAGCGTCGTCCCGATTTCCGATCAGCCCAACCACCGATCGGATCCAATCGATCTTTTCGGGCAAGCGAACTTCGGGTTCGTCCAGCGTTCCCCCGACGCCCACAACGATCCCGTCGACGGCAAGCTGCCGGGCCAATTGCGAATCGCCCAGCATCTTCAGCGGCATGCGGACCGTCACTTCAAGGTCCAACGACTCGTCCAATCCAATTGATCCTTCGGAAAGCACTTCGATGGACGCATCTCCCCGCGGCAAGACCAACGCCAATCCTTGATGATAGAAACGACGATCGGCGACTTGAAAATCGACTCGCACGTCCTTTGCGACCGCCATCGCACCGTCGATCGGTTTGCCGGACAAACGTTTGACGATACCGCCGGCGATCTTGCTGGCGATCGTGTCTCGCAGTCCCACGTTGGCTTGATGAAAGTCCAGCACGCCGCGGATCCTGGGCGATGGGACATCGAGACTGTCCTGCTTTGCCAGCGGCACCACAAATTCGTCCAGCCGAAGCGAGAACGACCCGTCGGCTTCGACTTCGTCGGACAACAGCGGCGCGATCAGTTGCAATCCTTGGCGGCACAATTCGGGCGTGATCGGTTGATGGTCAAAGATGACGGCCGGGTCGATGACCAAGGTCGGTTGCCCGTCGATGCGATCGAGTCGTAAGTCGATCGCGAAGTCGTCGACCTTGATCGGTGGCGGTTGATCGGGCGACGTTCGCAAGATGAACGACGCGCCGCGAATCTCCGCTGCAAGGGTTGGTAACTGAAGCGGATCGATCGTTTTGGACGGTGTCGGACGTGCTTCCGCCGCCGCGTCGTCTTTCGGCTTGATCGTAACCTGCACTTCGACGGACGGTTGGTCGATGCGAAAGACGCCCAACTCGGGTCGCGAGAACAACAGGGCCAACCAAGAACGTTGGGCGCTGATTTCTTCGATGCTGATTCGTGTCGACTGATCGACCGAACGAACTTGTAAGCCGCGCAGGGCAAGCGGCGAAAAGTAACCCAGCGAAGCATCACGGCTTTGTACGGTCACGTCGTTGCTGGACGCGATCACGTTCAGCAAGCGATCGCGAAGCGAGGTTTTGGCCAGCACCCACGGCAGCATTAGCAGACCGATCACGATCACGATCGGGATGATCCACCAGCGGCGGGAACGTCGGGTCGGGGTGGAGGTCATGGGTGTCGCTCGGGGGATTGGGTCAAGGGATGAGTTTAATCGTCGGTGGGTGGAATGTTGTCTCGAGGGCTTGGGGTCAATTGGGACAATTGACCTACTCTCTCTAGCGAAACCGGTCTTGCGTTGGCGGCGGGAAACTCGGTACGTCCGGCGTTGGGACGATCGTCGGCAGGAGGCCGGCGGCGGAATCGGTACGAGCATGGAGGCTCGGTTTGGCACGCAAACGCAGTCGTGGTCGCGGAGGAAGTTCGCTTTCATGGCTGATGCGCGCCTGTTTTTGGGTGCCGCGGGAAGCGGCCTCGGCGGCTATCTTAAGCCTGACCTGCCCATCATCGGACCGATCGTCCAAAGCATTCTCGGACGCAGCGAAGGGTCCGCCGATGTCGCCGAAATTGTCGATCAGGTGCTTGGATCGACGCCGCTTGCGTCCTCGCCAACGAACGCCCAGCAACCTGGTTCTGTCGGAGATGCTCCGCCGATTGGCTACGGGCAATTGGCGTCCTCGGTCGTTAAACCAGCCAATGATCCGGCAAGCAACGCCGCCCGTCCGGTCTCGCGCCAGCCGACCGACAAGCTATTGATCGCGACGTTCAACATCCAAGTCTTCGGCGAAAGCAAGATGTCTAAGCCGGCCGTCGTCGACGTGCTGGCCAAAACGGTTCGCCAATTCGATTTGGTTGCGATCCAGGAAATTCGTGCTCAAGCCGACAACATCATTCCCGACTTCATCGATGCCATCAACGCCGACGGCAGCCGTTACGACTTTCTTATTGGCGAGCGGATCGGTCGCTCGGTCAGCACCGAACAGTACGCCTACGTGTTCGATACGACTCGCGTGGAATACGAACGCGGCGCGGTTGGAACGATGGCGGATCGGAACGACCTGCTGCACCGCGAACCCTTCGTCGCTCGCTTTCGCGCGGTCACGTCGATGCCGCAGAACGGGTTCACGTTTTGGTTGGTCAACACGCACACCGACCCCGATGAAGTGCCCGAGGAAGTCGCGGCGCTGGCCGAGGTGTTCACGGTCATGCAAGGGGCACGGCCGGACGAGGACGACGTCATCATGCTGGGCGACTTGAACGCCGGCGAATCGCAACTCGGGCCGCTGCGTGACGTGCCCGGCATGGACTGGGTCGTGCGTGGAAACGTGATGACGAACACGCGAAAGAACAAAGCGTACGACAACATCCTGTTTGATCGTCGTCGCACCACCGAGTACACCGGGCGGTGGGGCGTGGTCGATCTGGAAGCCGCCTTTGGGCTCAGCCGCGAACAAGCCATGGACGTTTCAGACCACCTGCCGGTCTGGGCCGAGTTCAGCGTTTGGGAAGGGGACAGAGTAGGTCCATTGTCCCAATTGACCCTCCCCGAGAAACGTTGATTGGTGCTGGGTCAATTGGGACAATTGACCTACGCTCTTTATATTCGGGTCAATTGGGACAATTGACCTACTCTGGTAAAGAGCGGCTTAGCGGTCTCTGGCCATCGGCATGATGACGTAGCCGTAGCCGTCGTCGGTGGACAACAACGCCGGTGCGGCGCCGGATTCGATCTCGAAGATGAAGTTCGTTTCGTTATCCAGGACTTTGCAAAAGTCGGTGACGTAACGGTAGTCCATCGTCAGCGTGATCGGTTCGCCGTCGTAGGCGATCGGCAATTCGATTTGCGATTCGCCGATCTCGGCGGTGCTGGCTTCCAGCTTCAACGTTCCATCGGCGAACGTAAAATCGATGCCGCGGCTTTCCATGTCCGTGACGATGGCGGCTTGGCGAAGCGCCGCGAACAATGGCCCGACCGTCATGTCCAACTGGATCGCGTTTTCTCGTTTGGGAAGCACCTGTCGCCAGTTCGGGTAGCGTCCTTCGACCAGTCGCGAATAGATCGTCGCGCGGCTGGTTCGCAGCAGCAGGTCGTTGTTCCGAGCCGCCACGTCGACGGTTTCGTCTTTGTCCGATAGGGCGCGTTCCATCAACTGGATCGCACGAGTCGGTACGATCGTGGTCGCGCCGGTGGTGTGGTGTCCGCCGATCGATTCGCCGGTACCTTCCATGCGAGCGAGTCGTCGTCCGTCGGTGCCGACGGCGGTGACGGAGGATTCTTCCAATTCCAACAGCACGCCGCCGAGTGCGTAACGGCTGCTTTCGGGGTCAGTCGCAAACACCGTTCGCTTGACCATTTCGCGGAACAGTCGCGTCGCCAAGACGTGGTACTTGTCTTCGTCAAAACCGGCGACGGCAGGGAATTCGTCCGGGTTGTTTCCGGGCAAGCGGTACTTGCTGCGGCTGCCTTTGACGCGGATGCCGGAGTCGTCGGTTTCCAAATGGATCTGCTCGTCGTTGCTTTCACGAAGGATCGCCATCGTTCGCTGGACGGGCAACAGCGCCGTGCCTTCGGTTTCGATTTCGACGCCGTCTTCCAATTCCAAACGAATGCCGACCTCCATGTCCGTCGCCGTCAGGGTCAGCCGCCCACCGGCCGCGGTGACTTTGACGTTTTGCAGGATCTCTTTGGGCGACCGAGTCGGCGCGATGCTGGCGGCCAGGGCAAAGGCTTGGGTCAGGGAGTCGCGTTGGCAGGTGATCTTCATGGCGTCACGAATAGCTAAAAGTGGCAATCAGTCGGGCGGCCATGTTGTACCGCGATCAGACCATCGATGCACGGGCCCGAAACCGGTGTCGGGTTTGATCGCTGCTGGGTCTTCTCAGATAAAGTTATTTCTAATTAACGTCGTCATCGTCATACGCACGGCAAAATTGTTGGAAAGCTTCGACGTTGCTTTGTAAGTCGTGGATGGCGGATGGTTTGCCGAGTCGGAAGGTTGGTGGAAAACGTGTCGGCTGTTGGTTGGGTGATTGTGCGAAAGGAGGCGTGTTTGTGACGGAGGATGACGGTGGGTCAGGAAGGTCAACGGCCGCAGAGGGAAAACGACGACGGAGATTCGACGGAGATCGAACGGGTTATCCACCAGAAAAAAAGTGTTCGGATTTCAGTCAAAGCGACCGCACAACCGTAGCCTCGACACGCCGTGGCGAGGCCGAACAGCAAAGCTGTTCTGATTTATGCAATGCTCCGCCACGGCGTGGCGGACCTACGGCATCACTACGCCGGGCCGAGTTTCTCGGTGACTTCGTCGGCGGCGCGGCGGAGGTCCGAATCGCTTTCCAACAGCGACTGCGTCTTCCGGATCGCGTGCAGCACCGTCGTGTGATCGCGGCCGCCGAAGTGGTCGCCGATCTGGTGCATGCTCTTGCCCGTCATCCGACGCGCCAGCCACATCGCCAGCGATCGCGCCCGAACCAGGTTTTGCTTTCGCGAACTGCTGCGAAGCTCTGACGACTTCATCCGAAAGTACCGGGCCACCGCGTTGGTGATCGACGCCAGCGCGACTTCCTGGGTCGGCGACGCCCCGTCGATGGCGGTTTGAATCGCTTCGATCGTGACCTCGCTTTCGTTCATTCGGCACCACAGCGAAATCTGTTTCAGCGATGCCTCCAGCGCCCGCGCCGACAGGTTCGGATCGAGACCATCGTGCAGAATGTCGATCAGGCCTGGTTCGATCTCCAACCCGAAATGCAACGCCAACTCGCGCAGCAACTGCAACCGCGTCTCACCGACGGGGATCGCGATCGGGACAATCAAACCGCCCAGCACGCGGCTGATCAGCAGCGGACGCAGGCCACGAATTTCCGATGGCAAACGTTTGCACGTCAGAATCGTTGCCAGCCCCGCCGCCGTTCGGGCTTCGATCCGCATCGCCAATTCGTCTTGCGCGGCCGGCTTGTCCGCGATCAGGTGCAAGTCGTCGATGACCAAGATCGGCGCGTCGTGCAGGTCGGCACGCAGCGGGGGCAGGTCATCCGACGCAATCGCTTCGGCGTATTGGCGAGCGAAATCGATCGCGGGCAGGTACACGACCTTTGCCGGTTCGCCATCGACCGACGAATCGGCCGCGTGACGGGCGGCAAGGTGCAATGCGATCGCCGTCTTGCCCGCCCCGCTGGGTCCGATCGCCAAGATCGGGTTGCCGAACTCGAATGCCGTCGCTTCGCCGCCGCACAAGAACGAGACCAAACGGTTTTCGTCGCCAGCGATGAAGTACGGAAGCGATCCCGTTGTCAGCCGCACGTCCCGTCGCCGCGCACGCACAGCAGGCCGCTCGAGCGGAAACGAGGTGACGGCGACGGGTTCTTCGACTAGCAATGCAGCAAACCGAAACGGAAGGTCGACGCGAAATCAGCGTCTGCGAAACCCTGGCAAATTGGGCGGGATGCCCGAATTGCGACCAAATTGTACGAAATCCAGCCCGCTTTTCTAGTGGAAAACAAAAAGTTATCCACAATTGATCATCGTCGTAAACGATTGCAAGCGTTGAGGATACGATCGCAAGCCGTTTCGATTTCCGTTTTTGTGGAAAACTTCGACACCCCGAAACGCAATGCCGAGCCTACTTCCGCGGTCGGGCATCCCATCGCGATCAGCACGTGGCTGGGCGGGCTGCTGCCGCTGCTGCACGCCGATCCGCTGCTGCACGCGATGCCGGCCATGTCCAGCGTCATCAGCATCGATTGCCGATCGGTCCCCAGCAGCGAAACGCAGGTCGTGCCGGGCAATCTGGATTCTGGATCGGCCACGCCGTGAATGACGATGTCGCCGACCGTCGACTTCAGGCGTGATTCAAATTCGTCGCGAAGGGCTCGCATGATTTCGGCCGACGATGCCAGTTCATCGGTCGCCAACCGCATCGCTTCGGCCATCGCCACGATGAGCGCGACCGGTTCGGTACCGGGGCGAGTTTCAAGTTGCTGTTGTCCGCCGCGAAGCATCGGCGACAGCGTGACGCCGCCATCGATCCACAAGCCGCCGACGCCGGCCGGGCCGTGGAACTTGTGCGCGGTGAACGTGACCGCTGACGCACGGCTTTTCGAGACATCAAATGCGACTTTGCCGATCGACTGGGTCGCGTCGATGTGCAGGGGCACGCCGGCGGCGCGGCAAACGCTTGCGACTTGATCGATCGGTTGGATGATTCCGGTTTCGTTGTTGGCCGACATGACCGAGACAAGACTTGCGCGGTCGGCACCGCCATTGCCATCGATCAAACCGGCCAGTTGATCGATTCGCACGCGGCCGCTGGCATCGACGTCCATCCAGCGAACGATTCGGCCATTTGCCGCCATCGCCTTGGCCACCTCGATGACGCTGGCGTGTTCGATGCGGCTGACCACGACGGGGCCGCCGGTGGGATCGGGGTGCGAGGGGTCGCCGATGCCGCGAATCGCCATGTTGTTCGATTCGGTACCGCCGCTGGTGAAGATCAATCGCGGGCCGCCGGGTTGGTCCAGACGCGTGCCCAAGCAGCGGCCGATCGTTTCGGTGGCGGCTTCGACGCGGTTCCGCGCCGCCCGACCGGATCCGTGCAGCGACGACGGATTGGACGGCCCGGCGTGGAGTTCGCAGATCATCACCTCGGCGACTCGGGGATCGATCGCGGTGGTGGAATTGTTGTCCAGATAGATCAAGGGCTTTTGCTTTTCTTCTGGGCGACCAATCGTTTCAGTTCGGCGTCATCGGGGTAATCCGCGATCGCTTCGACCAGCAGTCCGTCGGCGACGTCGCGGCTGCTGGTCTTCCCCGCATCGGCGGCCGCGTGAAGGTCGCTGACCAGCACCGCGTACTCGGTCGCCAGATAGCGGTCGATCGCGGCGGAAAGCTTTTTAGGTTCGGTCGTGTCTTGAGCCAGTTCTAAGATTGCCGGCATCAAGACGTACAGTTCGCGGCCAGCCAGCTTACTGATTTGGGGCCACAGGACGTTGCCCGCCTTGGGATGATCGGTCGTCCATTTTTTCCAGTACACGTCGCTGTTTTGCGTCATCGTCAATGGGTCAATCAACATGCCGGCATCGGCGGGTGTATCGCCGCTGTATCCGCGAGTGATCCGAACGAGGTGCCAAGTGTCCGGTTGGCCGGTCGGCGGGGGGACATAATTATTTTGCCGCAGGAACACCGCCGTCTCGGGCGTGCTGCTGGATCGCTTGATCGGCGTGATTTGCAGTCCCAAGACCGGAATTTCGTAGAAACTGAAGTCCCGCATTTGAAAATGCGTCGGCGAAAACTCCGACCCCGTGACATGACCCTGGGTCAGGATGACGGTCGCGGCGACGGCGACCAGGAACAAACCGGCGATCAGCGTGACCCAGGTGCGAGCTTTGTGGTTGGCGGTGGGCATGGGTGCGAGCGGGGAGCTTGAGGCTTTGTCGTAGGTTCGCCACGCCGTGGCGGAGCATCCAATCCGAACAGCTTTGCTGTTCGGCCCTGCCACGGCGTGACAGGGCTACGGTGAACGACCGATGTTTTGCGGTGGACTTTGGTGGAACTTTCGCGCTACACCGTTAATCTTTGTCCTGTCCGGTTCGTTTTGCACGTCTGTCAGTTTACGCCATGCCGCGATCTTGGTCTTCCGCCACGCGATCATTCGGGCCCCATCGGTTCGGCTGGGATGCGTTTGTCCGATCGCCTCGGGTCGGATACCCGCAGCCACGGCGTCCGTACTCGGTCACGGCGTCGCCCGCCCGCGTGCCCGCTTCGATCAACTCGGCGGTCGACTCCGCGGATAATTCGCCCACGGACGAAGATCCGCGGCTGGCCCGGATGCGAGCCGAAGCGGTCTTGTTGATCTCGAAAACGCCAATCACGCCGCGAAAACTGGCCCAGTTGGCTCACTTGGCGGACGCCACCGCGGCTCGTACACTGATCCGCCAACTCAACCAGGTTTATGATTCCGTCGGCCGTGCGATTCGTATCGAACAGGTCGGCGGAGGATACCGGATGCTGACCCGTCCGGCGCTTGCACCTTGGTTGACGCGGCTGGGACATTTGCCTGCAGCGGTACGGTTGTCGACGCCGATGATGGAAACGCTTGCCGTCGTGGCGTATCGTCAGCCGGTCTCGCGAGCGAGCGCCGAAGCGATTCGCGGCGTCGCGTGCGGCGAATTGCTGCGGCAATTGATGGAACGAGATTTGATACGCATCGCGGGCCGTAGCGAAGAATTGGGAAGGCCGTATCTTTACGGCACGACCAAACGATTCCTGCAAGTTTTTGGCTTCGCCAACACTGACGACTTGCCTCCGATCGCGTGGCAAACCCTTCGCGACGAAGATCTGCGTGACGAGAACCCCAGCAAAGACAATTCACCCGAAGACGATTCAACCGAAGACGATCGCAAAGATGCTGCCTTCGGCGGCGATGTTTCTGTTTCCAACTCTACTGATCCTGTTTTACCCCTTGATGATTTGTCGACATCCACGAAGGAGCCTGTCGTGAGTATCCCCGCCGCGTCAGTTCTCGGTTCAGCCGCTTTCGGTCCCGCCATGGCAGGATCTTCCGATGCATTGGCCACCGATTTCGGACACCCCCATTCGATCGTTACCGTTTTGACCGAAGAGACCAGTGCCCAAGGGGTCGATGGCGGCGATTCGTCGGCCGTTGCCGGCATCCCGTCCGCGATCATCGAAGACGAAGAAGACGAAGTCTACGGCGATGACGACGACGAAGAAGATGACTTCGGCGACGATGACGACGACGAAGATGATGATTGGGACGACGACGACGACGACGACGACGACGACGATGACGAAGATGATGACGACGACGACGAAGCTGACGACGACTGGGAAGAAGTCGACGATGCCGATGATGATGACGAGGACGAAGTCGACGACGAAGCAGAAGAGGACGACGTCGAAGACGACGATGAAGACTGGAGCGAAGACGAGGACGACGAAGACGACGCCGCCGATTCGGATGACGAAGACGAAGAATGGGACTGACGCAAGTCGGCTTCGTTGTCCAAGCTCTTCGCTCTTCGCTGCTTGCTAACTCACGTTCCGCTTAGAAACGGAATCGGAAGCAGGATCGCGTGCTGTTGAACCCACGTTTGCAGTCCATCCCAGCTCGTGTACTGGGATGCGTAAACGAACAACAGATAAACGCCCACGACCGGCACCATCACCAGTCGTGCAAGCCATCGTGAAACCGTCGCGAGGCGACCGACCGGGTCTTGACGCCCGCGGGCTCGGCGCAAGGCCAATCCTTCGGCGATTCTTGCCGGCAAAATGAACGCGATAAACACCAAGCACGGAAGCCAGACGACTTCCCTTGGCGTCGCTTCAATTTTTAACAAGTAAAGCGGGATCGGCAGGACCACCAATCCCATCGCCATCGCGGCCACCCAGGCCCAAGGCGAACGCCGAAAGTCTCGGCGTATTTGTCGAACCTCGAACATCGCGGCGATCCGATTTTCGGCCGCAAAGTGAGCCTGTAACATCGGAACGTAAAACAGTGCGATTCCCAACATCATCACGGCGATGAAGCCGACCAATCCGGCCAGCCCGGTCTCGCCGATGCGAAACGCCGCGATCACGACGATTGCCGGAATCAACCAAACCAGCGTCGCCGCGACGCCTCGCAGCCCCAGCCAAAAGTAACGCGGCAATTCCAGTGACGCGGTGAAGTCCCACAGCCGATCCGGTGCGGCCGCCCACGTCGACGGTCGCAACGCTTCGCGAACGAAACGCTTTGGTTGAGGCCAAAGGTAGTGCCACCACTTGCCGCCGCGAACCCAAGCCCACATCAGATAGAACAGCGCCACTACCGAAGCCGCGATCGCGCCCAGCGCAGCAGTCCCGCGCGAGTCGAACCGGGATCGATCAACGTCGCCACCGATTCCCAATGGGCAAGCAGTTGAGTCGGCATCGCGGCCAGGAACAATGCGATCACGGCCAACCCGATCTGTCCGGCTTGTCGAAATTGGGGCAGCGATTGCCACAGCGTCGCCCCGCGAACGATCCGCCCGCTGACGTTCAACAGGTATCCGAACGCGATCAATTGAAAGACTGGAATCGCCGTCACCAACGCCAAAAGGCCGATCAGCGATGCGAGGCAAAACAGGTTGCCGGAAAGTTTCACGGCGCCACGAAACACCCGCCTGACCCAACTCGGTTTCCCAGCGGCAATCGTCATGGGTTCGTTCATTTATCAGCTCTTTGGAAACGTTCGTTTCACGCCCAGCCGCCGGCGCCGGCCAATCGTCGCCCTGACACGCCGTGGCAGGGTTTCATGCCATGCTCCGCCACGGCGTGGCGAACCTACATGCCACCGCAGATCTACGCTCGCCCATTCGTCGTCGACCGTTCTATCTTGGCAAGTCTTTTGGACTGCGTAAGAATTTCTAAAGAGCCGGGCCGTGTGCGCCGAAGATAATGATGACGTGCTGCCCGTGGGGGGATACTCGTTCAGTGCGTCGGTTACCATCGTATCGTCTTGGGGCGAACGGTCTGTACCGACGTGTATCCAATGACCACGACGAAGCCCTCTCGCCGCGCCACGCTGATGATCCTGGCGATCATTGTCGCGGCCGCTATGCCCGGATGCGTCGCCTTGAACGTGCCGAGCCAGCGACATCACGATCCGTCCGACGCCGGCGGGATTCTGGGCCACTGGAAAAGCGGCTCGGTGGGACTCGGTCACCGAGTCACCGCGGCTTTCAATGATGCTTCGGACTTGGGCGACGGCATCTACGCCGGCGACTTTGACGCTTCGGGCGAAGCCTGCATCGATGGTGGATCGCTGGGTTACGACCCGAGCTTTCCGGCATTTGGCGATCCGGCATTTGGCGATCCGGCGTTTGGTGGATCGAACCAGCCGGCACCTCCCGAGATCCCGTGGCCGCGGTATCACCCGCTGCCGACACGACCGATTTTCGGGTCGGCACCGTAAATCTTGTGCCTGAACGTCGACCCGCGGCTCCGCCCGCGGGATTTTTCCTGCGGGCGGAGCCGCAGGTCTACGAGGTCGCCGCAGGTCGATGAGGTCGCCGCAGGTTGACGAGATCGCCGCAGGTCGATGAAGTAGAAGCTTGACGCCATTCGGGCTAGTCCACTGTTAAGGGTGGTAAACCTTGCGGCGCTTCCGCACCGCCGTCAAGGCTGGCGGCGGATTGTTCCGATGCAAACCTTCGTACCGGTCACGCCGGTCGAATCGAAGGCGGCTGATCGTCATGGCCGTCCCACGTTTGCATCCGGTTCAATCGGGTTCGGGAACACATGCGACTGAATTTCACTGCGTCCCGCGTCGCGTCTTGCGTGTTGACCGCCGCCGCCATCGCCGGCTCCGTTCTGCACGCGGACACGTCCGCCGGCCAATCGCCGACTCGTCGCGTCGCCGACGTGCGTGAAACCCCGGTCGTGCTGGCCATCCGCCGCGTGTCACCGTCGGTCGTGAACATTCACGGTCAAAAGACCGTTCGCACGACGGCCGCGGGAATGGCCGGCGCGGAAGGCCCCGACTCGTTCAAACAAGTCAACGGGATGGGCACCGGCGTCGTCATCGACCCACGCGGTTACGTCATCACAAACTATCACGTCGTCGAAGACGTTAAAGACATCCGCGTCACGCTCGCTAATGGCGAAACGACGTCTGCCGAATTGGTGTCCGCGCGGATTCGCAACGACTTGGCGCTGATCAAAATCAACACGTCGGAGCTGCTTCCGACGATCCCACGCGGGACCAGCAGCGACTTGATGATCGGCGAATCGGTGATCGCGATCGGTAATGCGTTTGGATACGTTCACACCAGCACGCAGGGCATCATCAGCGCGCTGCACCGCGACGTGCCGGTCAACGAAACGCAAGAGTACAAGGACCTGATCCAAATCAGCGCCGGCATCAATCCGGGCAACTCCGGTGGACCGCTGTTGAACATCGCCGGGGAACTGATCGGCGTGAACGTGGCCGTGCGAGTCGGCGCAGCAGATCGCGTTTGCGATTCCGATCGATCAAGTGATCGAAGTCGTCACCGACATGATCGAACAACACAACGACAGTCGCATGTTGACCGGCTTGCGAGCCACCGGCGGACCCCGCGACGGCGACGGTGTCACCATCGCCAATGTCTCCGCCAGCAGTCCAGCCGCACGGGAGGGATTGAAGCCAGGAGACCGCGTGGTCCGCGTTGGCTCGCAACCGATCGACGATCGTTTGGACTTCGCCTTGGCGATGTTGGATTCACCGCTCGGTCAACCGCTGGAAATCAGCATCGAACGTTCGGGCCAACGCATCGATTTGGCCATGGTTAGCGAACGCGTCGATACTGAACAATCGATCGCGGAACTGGCTTGGTCGGTGTTGGGCATCCAAGCCCAAACGGTCCCCGAGTCGACGATGCGTCGCTTGAACATTCGGATGGCCACCAAGTACCGCGGCGGTCTTTACATCACCGGCATCCGTCCCGGATCGGCCGCTGATCAACTGGGCGTCGTCTCGGGCGACGTGCTGTTGGGCATTCATGACTGGGAAACGACCAACATGAAAGACTTGGCCGGGATCTTGATGCACGACGACATTCAACGGGGCCCGAAGGCAAAGTTCGTGCTCGCCCGCCGCGGTCAAACCGTCGTCGGTCACGTGCAACTGGCCGCCCAAGAGATGCCGTCGCGCCGCTAAACATTCCGCCGCTAAACACTTCTCTGATCACGCCCGCGTCTCGAGACGAATGTTTCATTCGTCGACCCAGACGGGACGCGGGCGAGATTCAGAGTAGGACCATTGTTCCCATTGTCCCGTGCGTCCTTTCCAGGGGACAACCAGGACAATGGTCCTACTCGGATCGCGTAACGACGACCGCGTCGCCCACGTCGATGATCGCTTCGACCGCCGGCATCCCGTACGCCGACGCACCGGTGTGGACGACCAAGTTGTCCGCGATCGTTGCCACGCCGTCATGATGCGTGTGTCCGCACAGGACCGTGATGCGAAGTCCAATTCGCTCCGATGCAACGGCTTGTAACACGCGTCCAACTTCGCCACAGACGAAGAACGGGGCCCACATGTCATCGGCCGTTCGACCTTCGTACCAGCACGCTTCGCGGAACGGCGGAATGTGAGTCAACACGATCACGTCTTTTGCACCGGCGGGAACGTTATCGAACTTCGATCGCAAACGTTCCGCCGATTCCAGCCCAAGCTGTCGAAGCTGGTCGCGCCAATGTTCCGGTGGCATGTGAACGAAGTCATCGATCATGGTGAAGTCGCGAAGCCGGATCGAAGACCCCTCGTAGTCCCCGATCGTGCCGTCGCCCCAACCGTCGTCGCCGATCAGAAACACGGACTCGCAAAGCTGGATCGGTTGGCAATCGGCCAAGTAAATTAGCCGCCGATCGTCTCGCGTCATCGCGATGACATCGCGCCGCGTCGCCGAGATCGTCTTGCCGTAGAAGTCGTGGTTGCCAAGCACGAACGAGATCGGAACGTCGATCACCTCCGCCATCCGACGAAGCTGGACCGTGACATCATCGCCTTCGGAAAGGTCACCGGTCAAAAAGATGCCGTCGGCCCGCTGATCGCGAAGCGAAGATAAGAAGTCGTCGCGGTCGGACGCCGCGACGTGGTCGAAGTGCGGATCGGTGATCCAGATGAACTTCACCGATGAGGATTCCTAAAGGGGCGTCGCTGAACGTAGGTCCGCCATGCCGTGGCGGAGCATTGCATGATAGCGAACCGCTTCGCTGTTCGACCCTGCCACGGCGTGTCAGGGCGACGTTAAATGCCCAAACGATCGTCGGTCACTGAACGTAGGTCCGCCACGCCGTGGCGGAGCATTGCATGATAGCGAACCGCTTCGCTGTTCGACCCTGCCACGGCGTGTCAGGGCGACGTTGAATGCCAAAACGATCGTCGGTCGCTGAACGTAGGTCCGCCACGCCGTGGCGGAGCATTGCACAATAGCGAACGGCTTCGCTGTTCGACCCTGCCACGGCGTGTCAGGGCGACGTTAAATGCCCAAACGATCGTCGGTCACTGAACGTAGGTCCGCCACGCCGTGGCGGAGCATTGCATGATAGCGAACCGCTTCGCTGTTCGACCCTGCCACGGCGTGTCAGGGCTACGTTGAATGCCCAAGCGGTCGTCGGTCACTGAACGTAGGTCCGCCACGCCGTGGCGGAGCATTGCATGATAGCGAACCGCTTCGCTGTTCGGCCCTGCCACGGCGTGTCAGGGCTACGTTGAACGCCCAAGCGGTCGTCGGGGGCGTCGGGATAAAAAACGACTACGCCGAGGCGCTGCGCTGACTATGCCGAGGCGACCGCGCCAGCGGCTGCGGCCAGGGCTTCCGCCTTGTCCGTCAATTCCCAAGTGAACCCGTCGCCGGTGCGGCCGAAGTGACCGCCCGCGCTGGTTTCCTTGAACACCGGACGACGCAGCTTCAAGTGTTCGATGATGCCCTTGGGCGTCAACGGGAAGTGCTCGCGGATCAGGTCGCAGATCGTGGCGTCATCGATCGTGCCGGTGCCTTCGGTGTCGACGTTGACGCTGACCGGTTCGACGACGCCGATTGCGTAAGCCAGTTGCACTTCGCAGCGCTCGGCCAGTCCCGCCGCGACGATGTTCTTGGCGACGTAGCGAGCCATGTAAGCGGCCGAGCGGTCGACCTTGGTACTGTCCTTGCCGCTGAACGCGCCGCCGCCGTGACGACCCCAACCGCCGTACGTGTCGACGATGATCTTGCGTCCGGTCAAACCACAGTCGCCGTGCGGTCCGCCGATGACGAACTTGCCGGTCGGGTTGATGTGATACTTGACCTTGCCCTTGACCAATTCAGGCGGCAACAACGGCGCGACGATCTTGTGCTCGATGAACGCTTGGATGTCGTCGTTGGAAACTTCCGGGTTGTGCTGGGCACTGACGACGACGGTGTCGATGCGGACCGGCGTGTTGCCTTCGTACTCGACGGTGACTTGCGCCTTGTTGTCCGGACGAAGCCAATCGACTTCTTTATTGAAACGAGCTTCGGTCAAACGATTGATGATCTGGTGCGACAGCGAGATCGGCAGCGGCATCAACTCGGGCGTGTCCTTGCATGCGTAACCGAACATCAGTCCTTGGTCGCCGGCCCCTTCGCGGTCGACGCCTTGGGCGATGTCGGGACTTTGCGTGTCCAGCGAAACCATCACCGCACAGGTGTTGCCGTTGATGCCGAAGTGGTCGTTGGTGTAACCGACTTCGTTGATGACGCCGCGAACGATATCGGCGTAATTGACCTTCGCCTTGGTCGTGATTTCGCCGGCGACGATCGCGATGCCGGTGGTGACCATCGTCTCGCAGGCCACTCGGCTGGTCGGGTCTTCGGCCAGCAACGCGTCCAAGATGCCGTCGGAGATTCGGTCGGCCAGCTTGTCGGGGTGTCCCATGCTGACCGATTCACTGGTAAACAAATAGCTGGCGTTGGTCACGACGACGATCTCCGGGAAATGGCTCCCTTGGGAGCCGCGTGCGGGTTAAAATTCAATCTGCATACACTACTTGCCCGACGCCCTTCTGCAAAGCGCCCCCGCGGCGACCGGAAC
Source organism: Pirellulaceae bacterium (assembly GCA_963836865.1). Lineage (GTDB taxonomy): Bacteria > Planctomycetota > Planctomycetia > Pirellulales > Pirellulaceae > Rubripirellula. The sequence goes on from CAWILC010000012.1 coordinate 193,687, forward strand.
CGCGATGAATGACCCGCCGATTCCGCCTCCGCCACCGTTTCAGCCGCCGCCTATGATGGCGACTCGGCAATCGGGCTGGCCCGCGATGGCGATGTCGCTGGGCTTTCATGTCATCGTGTTCGTGACGATCGGGCTATTGTGGACTCAGACGCCCAAAGGCACCGGGGACGCGCCCGACCGCGGCGTTGGCATCGCGCTGGTCCACCGGATGCCCGACCGCGACCGTTTTGTCGAAGCCGTCGATCCGGCCGAAGTGACGCGAGAAGCGCAAAGCGAGACCGCCGCGACCGAATCCCAAGCCGCGTCAACCGCCCCGCCGGCCGACCTGGCCCCGCCGATCGATCTGGACGGAATCTTGCAAGCGATGAAGTCGGTGCCCTCGGCCGCGTCGGGAACTGGACTGGCCGGTGAGTTGGATTTGGGGGGCGACGCCTTTGAGACCGGCAGCGGTTCGACCACCGGCGACGCGAAGCCGTCGACCGCGATGCTGTTCGGCATCACGGGCAGCGGATCCAGGTTCGTCTACGTCTTCGATCGCAGCGACAGCATGAATGGGTACGGTGGTGCTCCGCTTCGCGCGGCCAAACGCGAATTGATCCGGAGCTTGAAATCGTTGACCGACAAACAACGCTTTCAATTGATTTTCTACAACGACAAACCAACGCCCTTTCAAATGTCCGGCGTGCCGATGCAGTTGATGCCCGGCGACATGCCCAACGTTGCATCGGCCGATCGTTACGTGCAATCAATCATGGCGTTCGGTGGGACCGAGCACGAATCGGCGCTGAAGATGGCTCTGCGAATGTCGCCGGACGTGATCTTCTTCTTAACCGACGCCCGGATCCCTAGGTTGAACTTGTCGCAAATGCGCGAGATTCAAGCTCGCGCGGAACAGTCCGGCGCGACCATTCATACGATCGAGTTCGGTTCGGATCCGATCGAACCGGCCGACAGTTTTCTGCGAGAACTCGCGTGGATGAACGGCGGCAAGTACCAGTACGTCGACGTGCGATCGCTGGAATCCGCTTCCAATTCCGAAGCGGAGAAGCCGTGATCGTTCGCGTGGTTGCCGTGATGGCATTGACACTTAGTTTGGCTTGCCACGTTCACGCCGATCAAGTCTGGTTGCAACCGATGCCGCCGACTTCCTCGCAAAGCGATTGGTACCCGCGATCGGTCGAAATGATTGCGGGCGAAGTGATCGACATCGACGCAAAACAACTTCGCATCAAGATCGACGGGGAACGAGAACGAATCGATCTACGCGGCATGGCGAGTCATCTGGATCGAGCCGACGAACGTGTCGCCGCTGCAAGCCGAAGCGATTGCGTTGTTCAACGAGAAACGAGATGCCGAATGTCTCTCCAAGCTGCCCGCGGTCTTGAAAGAGAAGCCGCCGGTGTGGCGTCAGCAGTTCTTGACGATGATGGCGGCCAATGCTGCCAGAGAAACCGATCGCGGCAAGATCGCTTTGGAATTGGTGTCCCAGCTCGATCGCCGATCGCTGCCGCCGCTAGTGATTGCGTGGCTGCCGATCGCTTGGACCAACGATCGATCGGCAGTTAACGCTGCCGCCGCGACCGAACGATTGAGCGACAATTCGATCGCATGCCGTTTGGTGGCGGCAAGCTGGCTGCTGTCGTCGCCGTCCCGCGCCGACGCGATCGAGGTCATCGATGCGATCGTGAACCAGTCCCAGCGTCCAGTGCTGGCGGCGGTCGCCAGATCGCTGCGAGTCCGATCGATGTCGCCACCGGAGATCAAATCGTCCCTCGGTGCCTTGGTCGCCGATGCCCGGAAAATACCGATGGTTTTGCAAGTCGGTCCGACGATCGCGTTGGTCGACAAACTAACGACGGCGGGCCTGGCCGGCGAAGCTCGGCCGCTGCGATGGTCGCTGGACCTGACGCCCATTCACCCGCATCCGGCTCTCAGATAGGCACCCGCATCCGGCACTCAGATAGGGCGACAAAAAGACGGCCCACCAATGACGCCAATTGAGCAAAATAAAAATCGACCGGATCGACTTTCACTGTCTTTTTATTCGCGTCCATTCGTCTCATTCGCGGGCAACTCTTTCCCGCTAGCACCACCGAGTCGTTTTCCACCGGCCGAGAAATACTTGGATTGCAAACACTTCAGCCGCGTCAAGCGAAACTGCATCGCGGTCACCAAGCACCCGATTCCGTAGACGCACGATCGTTTAAAATTGATCGATGAAGCTTCGGCAAAGTACTTGGTCGGGCAAGACACTTCGCCGATCCGAAAATCAAAGAAAATCGCCTGTGATAACATTTGGTTGTCAAAGACAAAGTCGTCCGAGTTTTCTTCCAAGGGCAACGTCAACAACAATTCGCGCGAGAACGCACGATAGCCGGTGTGAAATTCGGTCAGCTTGGAACCCATCAAGACGTTTTGGACGAGCGTCAAAAATCGATTCGCAAAGTACTTCCAGATCGGCATCCCGGACTGTCTCGCCTGGCCCCCAAGAATGCGGCTGCCGATGACGCAGTCGTACAAATCGCTGCCGATCATCGACACCATCGCCGGCAATAGCTTGGGCGTGTATTGATAGTCAGGGTGGACCATCACCACGATGTCGGCGTCTAACTTGATGGCCTCGGCGTAGCAGGTTTTCTGGTTGCCGCCGTAACCGCGGTTTTGGGGATGCCTCAGCACGTGCATGCCCAACCGCCGGGCGACCTCGGCCGTGTCATCGCTGCTGGCGTCGTCCACCAGCACGATTTCATCGACCAGTGCCTTATCGATTTCGTCATGCGTCCGCTGGATCGTTTTGGCGGCGTTGTAGGCCGGCATCACGACAACGACTTTTTTTCCATCAAACAATTCGGCCTTCCAAAGTTTCAGATTCAACGCGAACGCGAGATGCGGTTGGGCGAGCGATCACGATCAACGTTCCGCCATGACCGATCCATCCGGCGATCAAGACGGGAACCGCAACCAACGCGGACACGATCGTACCCAAAACCAGCGAAGCAAATCGCATCCACTTGCCCGACCGGTTCGTTCGTCCCGTGATCAATTTGAAAAACAAGTTCGGTTCCCATCGCAATGCGTTTTGAAGGCTGACCGACCAACCCATCACGTCATATTCGAATTCCGATCCGCGGTATCGATCGACGGTGAATCCACGCTGCGATAGCAAACGCATCAGCGAATCGCCGGTGAAGTGAAATCGATGGCGAGGCACATCGATGTGCAACCAGAACCGTCCGAACAGACGTGCCGGCAAACTACCAAAGTCGGGCACCGCGATGACGAGCACACCATCGTCGTCAATCCGTTCGCGAATCTGGTCGATCGTCGTCCCCGGATCGGTCATGTGTTCCAGCACATGCCACATCGTCACGCCGTCCAGCGGCGCGTCTTGAGATGCTTCTTCCAGAGACGATCGAATCGGCAGTCCGGCTTCGACGGCAACGCCCGAAAATCGTTCGATGCCGGTTGCTCGATAGCCTCGCCGGATCGCTTCACCCAGGAATGTTCCGTCGCCGCATCCCATGTCCAACAACTTGGGGCTCGCGTTCTTGGCGATGACTCGATTAAGGATTCGAATCCGTCTTTGATCACACATCGACGCGGTAAAGCCGTGCCGGCCCCCGACGTATTCTTTACCGTAATATCGATCGAGATTGTCCGGCGAATCGGTCGTCGCGCCGAAGCCGCACCGCGAACATCGCGCGACCGAAAACGTCTCGCGCGTTTGTGCATCGACGACCGAGCGCCATAGCGGCGACCACGGGTGAAGGCATAATGGGCACTCGGGAGGATTCAAGGCGAGTTCGTTTGAAAGACTAGATTGATGGTGATCGCAACCCTACGTCTCTGCAGCCAACGTCTCGGCAGCCAGGGTTTCGGCAGCCAGGGTTTCGGCTCCGTCGTTTTGCTGGCGATGGTGTTGCTGTTGTTTGTCGTGCTGCGACTTCCGACGACCTTGCTGTCGGCCGGCGGTCAAGACGAAGAGTGGTACGGCGTGCCGGGGATGACGGTTGCCCGCGAGGGCATTCCGCGAGTTCCCTACGCACGGGTATCCGACGCCGATCCGTCGGCGGCCGACGGTGTGTTTGTCGGTGCTGACGAGTTGTTGTTTGCCCAACCGCCGTTATCGTTTTATGCTCAGGCTCCGTTCTTTCTCGTGTTCCGCGGCGACTACGGGACCGCTCGACTCGCGTCGTTCGTCGCCGCCCTCGGATCGATCGTTTTGACGTTCGCAATCGCGGAAGTGTTCTTTCACGATCGCCGGATTTCGATCTTAGCTGCCACGCTTTATTCTTGCTCGCGTTTGTGCTTCTTTCCCGCCATGGTCGCGCGGCCGGACATGATTTGCGGCACGCTCGGATTGGCGGCCGTGTGGATGATGGCGAAGTGGTCCGACTCGCTCAAGCGGCGCTGGTGGTGCGGTGCGGGCGTAGCCGTGGGCTTGGCCGCGCTTTCGCACCCGTTTGCGATTGTGTTTGGAATTCAATCGACGATCTGGATCACGATGAAGTCCGGTCGGGCACGTGATCGCATCGGTCGAGTCATCGGGATGGCGGTCGTGGTGGCAACGACCTTCGCGTTGTGGTCGCCGCTTATCGCGATGCGGCCAGATCTATTTCGTTCGCAATTCGTCGCCAACATCCTTCGTCCAGCCGGACCGGGTTTGATCAGCCGGTTTGTCATGCCGTGGGAATCGCTATCGCACCAAGTGCCGCAGTTAATCGATCGGGCGCACCCGATCCAGTTTGCGATGATGGCCGTCGGGATGATCGGTGCGCTTGCGATCGCGTATCGCCGGCGGGATCGCGCCGCGATGGCGATCGGGTTGCTGTCGATCACCAGCGTGTACTTGCTGACGGCGTGTTTGGGCGATCATCCGATTCAGGGATTCTGGTGCTACAGCGCGTCGTTGGGCTGGATCGGATTTGCCTACGTCGCAGTCACGATGGATTCGCGATGGATCGCCGGTCGCTGGCATTCGACGGGGCTTCGAACCATCGGCATCGCGGTGGTCTTCCTTGCCATGTTGCCAGGCAGCGGGATGCGAGCGGTCGCGACCTTCGCCAACAAGTTCGGCGATCCGGTTTATTCCAATCCGCAATTCGTCGACGTGGTGCTGGGCGACTTGCCGGCGAGTGCCAGCTTGACCGTTGGACCGGAGTTTTCGTTGCCCGTGTTGGCACAGCGAGACGACGTGATCCTGGCGTGCCGTCACCCGATGTACTTCGACAGCGCTGATCATCCGACGGACTTTTATTTGTTCGGTCGGCGAGATTTCGCGGAGGGCATGGTGGAAGCTTACGACTGCGAGTTCGTTCGTAGCTACGGTCATCGTGACGACGACTTTGCCAACTATGCGGAACTGTATCGAATGCGTTAGGAAGTTTTGTCCGCAGCCGATTCGTATTCGTATTCACGATCGCGCAGGATGCCCGGTTGGGGCACCGGATAGCTGCCGTCCTCGAATGGCATCACCGGAGCGGGTCCATCGACGGTCATGTCGGCAACGTTGGGAGCGAATTCGTGCGGGCACGCCCGCATTTGATCCAGCGTGATTTCCTGGCCGGTGTGCGCGGCCATGCGGCCCATGCTGGTCACCAGCGACGCTTCGACGCCGCGTGGGACTTCGTTGTACGGTTTGTCGTTGATGATTGCGTCGACAAGGTCCACCCATTCCATCCGGTACGGGTTCGGTTCGGGCTGGGGGAACTTCCACGATTCGGTTCGCCGCTCGAACGTTTGATTGGGGAACGTCGCGACGCGGCCCGGCGCGTGGCCCGACTTGCTGATGATCGCGGACCCTTTGGTGCCGTGCGCGAAGCTGGCCATCTCGTTCCGACAGCCCTGCATCGTGCGTCCGTCAAACCGTAATTTGGTGCCGTCGTCGTAGGTGTATTCAACGCTGTAATGATCAAAGTTCTGGTCGATAAAGTTTTCGCGGTAATGACGTCCGCCGAGCGCTTGAGCTTTGACCGGCCAGGAGTTCTTCATCCACGACGTTTCGTCGATTTGGTGGATGTAAAAATCGCTGAAGCAACCCCCACTGGCCCACAGGAAACTGTGAAAACGTGAAATCTGAAATAGCGTTTCGGATTCGCCCTCGGGCTTGCGAGTCGAGAACGCGGACGCGACCGGGCCGTGCATTCGGTAGGCTCGCATCAGGATGATGTCGCCAATCTCGCCGTCTTGAATTCGGTTGTAAAGTTCCTGCCGTCCGCGGCAGTGACGGACCATCAACCCGACCGCGCACTTCAAGTTTTTCTCGTCCGCTTTGGCGGACAGTTCCAGCATCCGCGCCGATGTCGGGCCGTCGGCCGTCAACGGCTTTTCCATGAAGACGTGCAGACCTTTGTCGATGGCGTACTGAAAATGCACGCCACGAAAGGCCAGCGGCGTTGCCAAGATCACGATGTCGCCGGGACGCAGCACATCCATCGCGTTTTTGTAGCCATCGAAGCCGACGAACTGGTGATCCTTGGACACGTCGACTTTGCCGGGCGAGTCGGTCCACTGGTTGGTCAGGGAGTCAAAGCTGGTGCGAAGCCGATCGGCTTGCACGTCCGCCATCGCCACGATCTTGGTCTTGGCATTGTCGACATGAAGCGCGTCGTTGGCAGCGCCGGTGCCCCGTCCGCCACAACCGACCAAGGCGATTTGAATCGTGTCATCGCCGGCGGCTTGGCCGTGGACACGGGACTGTTGTGCTTGGGTCAAAACGGTCGCTGCGGCGGCGACTTGAACGAACGTGCGGCGATCGATGGAACGGGTCATGGGTGGGTCCTGAAGAGGTGGGGATTTATCGTAGGTCCGCCACGCCGTGGCGGAGCATTGTGTTGGTTTCGAACAGCGTCGCTGTTCGGCCCTGCCACGGCGTGTCAGGGCTACGTTGGCTGCGGCGCTGGCAAGTCAGTCGTTATATCCAGTCGCCGAGTTCCAGAACTGGTCCATCGTTTCGGCGTCGGGGACGTCCAGCGGTCGGACCACGCGGAAGCCCAACCACTGGGCGTCGGTGTGGTACCAGATGCTGCGTGGGAGCTGTGGGTCCTGATCTTTCCAAGTCGGATCGCTGGCCCGTCGCACCGAACTTCGCAGCATCTCGGGATCATCGTCCCAGTGGCCGCCGCGAACGGTGCGAGGATAAAGCGAGGTCGGTTTCAAGTACGGGTCGGTCGCGTTGTCGCCGATGCGAACGTGGTAGTTGTCGGCGTAACCATCGGCGACCCATTCGGCGACGTTGCCGTGCATGTCGTGAAGGCCCCACGGGTTGGCCGGTTTTTGTCCGACCAGTTGATAGGCATCGTCGGCGTTGTCATAGAACCAAGCATGGTCGTTGATGTCGGTTTCGTCTCCGAATGAATACGGCGACGTCGTGCCAGCGCGACACGCGTATTCCCATTCCGCTTCGGTCGGCAAGCGATAAAAGTGACCGGTCTGCGCGGACAACCACTGGCAATACTTGTTGGCCGCGTGCTGCGTCATGCTGATCGCCGGGTAACCCGACTGGCCCATGCCGAAACTCATCTCGGTATACGGCGGCGTCGGCTGGCTGACGCCGTCGACGATCGAATCGGTTTGCGGATCGTATTGAATTCGGCCGCCGTGCTTTTCGCGATCGACTTGCGTGATCATGAACGGTTCGTACTCGTCCCAAGTCACTTCGCACTTGCCTATCCAAAACGGCGACACGGTGACCGTCGTCGGAGCACCTTCGTTGTCCGAGGCCAAATCATCGTCGTCGGCCGCGCCCATTGCGAATGCACCCCCGGGGATCGCGATCATGTCGAACGTTGCGCCGGTGGACGGAATCGTTTCGGTATAGTGGTTGGCTGCGCGAGCGAAATCATTTCGGTCGATCGCTTCGGTTTGGGCTTTGTCCGCGATCGCGGCGTGGATCTTCGCAATCAGATCCGCGTTGTCGTGCGATTGGATTTTTTTCCGAGGCGCTTCGGCGATCGCGATCAGCGACATCGACAACGCGAACAGGGCCATCAGGGCGACGACGGATCGGAACAGCATCTTGGGTGGACCCCCACGGACAACGAAATGGATGTTCTGTCATCTTAATCGGTCCCGGTGTTATCGTGGGTAGCAACTGTCCAAGCAAATCTCCATCAGACTTAACCAACCATGCCGTCGATCTTTACCAAAATCATTGCCCGTGAAATTCCCGCCGATATCCTGCACGAAGACGACCTGTGCTTGGCATTTCGCGACATCGCACCAAAAGCACCGACGCACTTTTTGGTGATCCCGAAAAAGGAAATCGTCTCGCTGGCCGACCTGACCCAAGACGACCAAGCCGTCATCGGACGCTGCGTCATCGTGGCCTCTCAAGTCGCCGCCGCTGAGGGATTAGAGGGTGGCTACCGGCTGGTGTGCAACTGCGGCGAAGACGGTGGCCAAGAAGTTCCGCACCTGCACTTTCACATCATGGGCGGACGAAAGTTGACTTGGCCGCCCGGTTAGTCTGGATCCGTGTTAGTTTGGATCCGCGTTGGTTCGGATCAGTTAAGCTGGCAGATCGACGAAGCTGACCCGTCGACGCTTCTTCATCCGCCCCGCTTCGGAAAACTGATCATGCTTCGATTCGCTCTCGTCCTGCTGCTCGCATCGCTGGCCAGCGCCGGCGACGCTCGCGGACCCAACGTGTTGTTCATCATCGCCGATGACCAATCGCCACTGGACTTAAAGGTCTACAACCCAAAATCCAAACTCGACACGCCAACGATCGATCGACTCGCCCGCGAAGGCATCACGATCGATGGCGCGTATCACATGGGTTCGTTCTCGGGAGCCGTTTGCACGCCGTCGCGTCACATGGTGATGTGCGGCCGGACGGTTTGGCACTTGCCGATCGCACCCGACGCGGACCAGCTTTGTCCGCCGAACTTGGAACAGCAAACGATGGCGGCCGTGTTCAATCGCGGTGGCTACGACACGATGCGAACTTGCAAGACGGGCAACAGTTACGAAGCGGCCAACAAACAATTTACAGTCCGTCACGACGCGATGAAGCGAGGCGGCACGGCCGAGGACGGCAGTGCATGGCACGGCGATCGTGTGATGGATTTTTTGAACGCTCGCGATGATGCCGATGATCAAGATCCGTTTTTGATCTACTTCGGTTTCTCGCACCCGCACGACACTCGTGATGGTACGCCGGAGTTGTTGCAAAAGTACGGCGCGACCAACCACACCGATCCCAACGCGCCGCCGCCGCGAAACGCCAACCAACCCGAACTACCGCCGAACTACCTGCCCCAGCATCCGTTTCCTCACGGTCAACCGGGACTGCGCGACGAAGAACAAGTAAGCGGCGTTTGGAAGCGACGTGACGAAGCAACGATCCGCAACGAGATCGGTCGCCAGTTCGCGTGCAGCGAAAACATCGACGATCAAATCGCCAAGGTGATCGACAAGCTTGACGCGATGGGCGAACTGGACAACACCTACATCGTTTACACGTCCGACCACGGCATGGCGATCGGACGACACGGGTTGCAAGGCAAACAAAATCTTTACCAGCACACGTGGCGAGTCCCGATGATCGTTCGCGGACCCGGCATCACTGCGGGCTCTCGCGCAACCGGCAACGTGTACTTGCTGGACACGCTGGCGACGCTTTGCGACTTGACCGGCGTGTCGGTCCCGGAAACGAACGAAGGCAAAAGTTTCAAACCGGTGCTGATGGGCGAGATCGATTCGGTTCGCGACGTGCTTTACGGCATGTACTGTGGCGGAACAAAGCCAGGCATGCGATGCGTCAAAAGCGGCGATTGGAAACTGGTCAAGTTCGACGTCTTGGACGGCACCGTTCGCGAAACACAGTTGTTCAACGTCGCCGACAACCCGCTGGAACTTTTGCCCCCGCATCACGACCCGGCGGTCATCGCGATGACCGGCGTCACGCCGACACCCAGCCAGACCAACTTGGCCGGCGATCCCACGCACGCGGACAAGCTGGCCGAGATGGAAGCGTTGTTGTTGGCCGAAATGCGTCGCGTCGACGACCCGTATCGGTTGTGGAATCAGCCCGACGACGGACTGACGCCGCCAAAGGGGAAAGGAAAACGAAAGAACAAAGAGCGGAAGTGAGGGGGGGGTTGCTGGGGGGACAATTGAGACAATTGTCCTACTCTGGCCAGGAACAGATGGTGGGTGCTATTGGTTCACTTGTGTACGCTTGTGCAATTGGGTGACGTCGGATAGACTCTGCCCGGCAGAGTCCCGAATATCCCTGGTGAAATGGAGTTTGATCATGTTGGTGTTGTCACGAAAAACGGGCGAATCGATCGAATTGCCCGGTCTGGGCGTCGTGGTGCGAGTCTTGGACGTCAAGAAATCTCGCATCGAAATTGGCATCGATGCCCCACGCGATATCGCGATCCGTCGCGGTGGTGCGGCGGTGAAGTCGAAGCTGAACCAACCGACTGCCAAACCGGTTTCCACTTCCATGCACCCCTGGGCCAAGATCGAAGCTCGCATCGCGGCGCTAGCCGAACTTGCATCGCCGGACGACCAAGACGCGGCGCAGCGGATCGCATCTGAAGCAATCGAGCAACTGCATGCGGTTCGCTACGATTCGGCCGCGACGCCGAATCGTCAGGCCCCGCCGATTCGATTGTCCGAGTTCGTGACCGTGCGAACGGATGTGCTGGACGAACTGCGACGTCAAAACCCGCCCGTCGAACCGACGCCCGTCGAACCGACGCCCGTCGAATCGACGCCCGTCAAAGCGTCCTCGTGCGTTCGCCAAGCGGGCGTGGGTTACTCGGTCAGTGCCGGCGAGTACTCCTTCACGGCGTGATCGAAGACTATTTCACGTCCCACGACTCGTCGAAGAACCCGGCCGACTTTACTTCGCCCGGCATCCGCGTCGTCGCGCCGCCGGTGACGTCCACCAGCGCCCAGTCCGGCAGCTTTGGCGTTTGCCGAGCGTTGTTCAAATAGTCGTATTCGCGGAACGTGAAGCCGCTGTTGATGACGACGTAGCGGTTTGGGTTCAGCGGGTTTGGGAAGACCATGATCGGAACGTGACCGAGTCTCGGCACTTCGTTTTGTCCCAGCGTGATCTTGTCGTCATCCCACTTCACCGGCAGCTTGTCGGCGATCCTTGCGATCACCGAATTGGACTGAGGGTCGCCGAACAACAACAAGTTTGACGACGCGATCTGCTGGTCGGTCAATTCCGCGTCGATGATTTTGCGAACGTCGCCGCGAAAGTGTCGACGCCAATGATCCATCGCGTGCTTTGATTCCGCTTCGACCCACTGTTGGACCGTCTTGTCGTCGGACGTTTCGCCGGGCAAGACGAAGACGAACGAGTCCATCAAAGCGTCATCAATCGGTCCCTGCAGACCTGGTCGCTTTCGCAAACCTTCGTCCGGTTCGGCGGCTTGCCACTGGCCGTTGATTTTCGTCAGCGACATCGCCCACGAGCGATCCGAACGAATGGGCGGACCGATCAGCGCGGTGCCATCGATTTCGATCTTCAGCGGACCCGCCGCCGCACCGGGCCATTGGCCGGCGTCGAAATTCAAATTCAAACGTGAAACATTTTTCGTCGTCAGACGGATGCGAGACGCCGAGTCGATGTCGCCAGTCACGTTGGCGGGTTGCCAGTGTTGTTCCAGTCCGCGGACGTCGATCCAGTGCATCTTGTGGTAACGCAGCGTCACGGTGGTAAAGTCGATCGTGCGAGGAACCGCGGCGGTAGCGGTCTCGGCCAGCGATTTCATCCGCGATTCGATTTCGACTTTTGAATCGGGATGGATTTGATGACCGGTGTCAGGACCGATAATGTGAACCATGTCGATGCCGACGCTGCCGAGGGCGTCCTCCATCACATCGGCGGCTTGTTTTTGCTTGTCAACTTCGCCGCTGTATGCGACCGTCGGGCACTGTTTCAAATTTGCGGCCCAGGGCGGACAGTCGTACCAATCCCAAAGCAACTTTTGATAATCAGGCGTCGATTCGCGAACGTCTTCGCCTTGAAAGAAGTTCAGGAACTCGGGCGTTTCCGAAAAGCCAGCGCCTGGGTTGGCGGCAAAGAACTGATCCGCATGATGCGTTGCGAATTGCCAACACGCCGCCCCGCCCATCGAGAATCCTCGCGCGGCGATCTTCGCGTTGTCAATCGGCAAATGGTTACGGACATGATCCAGCACTTCGATCACGTCGACTTCCCCCGCGAATTTGAACGCGTTGCAGTACCGTCCATAGGGATGCAGCACGAAGGTATCGGCCGGCGTGTACTCCCCGGCGCTAACCCGCTGCTTGGCGAGGAACGCGACCTCGCTTTGCGTTTCGCCTCGGCCATGAAACCAAAGGTCTAAGCGTCGCGGTCGCATGTCGTGTTCGGTGAAACCTGGCGGCACGACGATGCTGTAGGGCTGGTGACTGCCGTCGATCTTGGACTTATAACCACCGACGATCAGTTGTTGTTTGGACCCATCGCCGATGCCGACGACGTCGGCCCACGACCCACCGTTCTTGGCGACTTGCAAACGACGTTCGGCTTCGTCAAGACAGCGTCTGACGCGTCTTCGGTTTCTTCTGGCTTGTAAAACTGATTCAACTCGATCGCAAGTTCGACCGCGCGAGGGAACACCATGATCTCGCTGGCGAGGGAATCGATGGATTTGTTTTTCGACTCGTCGATGATCTTTGCCCATGTCGACCGGATGGTCTTGCAACGTGCGGTTAGCGATTGCTTCGTCGCGTCATCGATCGCAATCCCGGGCGGCGGGATCGGGCGGACGACATCGGCTTCATTGTCATCGGGGCCATCGGCGATGGCTGCGGAAAAAAGGATCGCGACCGAGCAAAGGAACGCGACAGAGCGGCTGAGCAGTATCTGCATGGCAAAAAGCACCTGAAAGGTCTTCGGAGGTCGGCAATGGAACGCTTCGATCATAGCCACCCGGGCGCTCGCAACCAGTCGCCGACATTCGTAGCCCTGACACGCCGTGGCAGGGCGACGTAGGTTCGCCACGCCGTGGCGGAGCATTGCATTGAACCGGAATAGCAAAGCTGTTCGGCCCTGCCACGGCGTGGCAGGGCGACGTTCATCAGGCCGGCGGCTGGCTGGGCGTTAAACGAAGGTGGAGATGCTAAAGTACTCGCTGGACACTTCTCGCAAAACGAACTTGGGAAACTGAATGTGCGGCATTACCGGGGCGGTTTGGAGCGACGGTTCGGCCCAGGTTTCGGCGGAGTTGCTGACCCGGATGACCGACGTGATCGCGCACCGCGGGCCCGACGATTCGCAAACCTGGATCGATCCCGACCACCGCGACGCGTACGGCAACCGGGTGGGAATTGGGCTGGGCTTTCGGCGGCTGTCGATCATCGACGTCGCGGGTGCTCGCCAACCGCTTGCCAACGAAGACGGTTCGGTGCGGATGGTTTTTAATGGCGAGGTCTTTAACTACCAAACGTTAAGGCGTCGATTGCAGGGCACCGGTCACCGGTTCGTCACCGACGGCGACGGCGAATCGATCGTTCACCTGTACGAGGACCTCGGCACCGATTGCTTTTCGCAACTGAACGGAATGTTCGCGATCGGAATTTGGGACGCGAAGCGAAATCGCATGGTGCTGGCCCGCGATCGCATCGGACAGAAACCACTTTTCTACGCCGTCAAAAACGGCCGATTGGTCTTCGGCAGCGAATTGAAATGCTTGGCCGAGGTGCCCGGCGTTTGCACCGAGATCGATCCGACCGCGATCGATGAATTTTTAACTTATCAATACATCCCGCATCCCGGCACGATCTGGAAAGGCGTCCGCAAGTTGCCGCCGGGACACTTTGCAATCTTTGAAAATGGCAAGGTCACGGTCCAGCGGTATTGGAAGTTTGATCCCAGCATCGAAGTGCCGATCGATCCACGTGACGCGCAAGAACGACTGCGAGAACTATTGACCGACTCGGTGCGATTGCGAATGCAGTCCGACGTGCCACTGGGATCGTTCTTGTCCGGCGGCGTCGATTCGTCATTGATTACGGCGCTGGCCCAGTCGCAATCGTCCGATCCCGTTCGCACGTTCAGCATCGGATTCCCGATCGCGGACTTCGACGAAACGGCCTACGCCGCGCAGGTCGCCAAGCACCTCGGCACGCGGCACGAGCGTTTTGAAGTCACGCCAAGCGGCGTCGACATCATCGATCAATTGGTGTGGCACTACGACGAACCGTTCGGCGATTCGTCCGCGGTACCGACGTGGTATTTGTCCGAGCTGACCAAACGCGAAGTCACGGTGGCACTATCGGGCGATGGCGGCGACGAATTGTTTGCCGGTTACGAACGCTATCGCGCGTTGTGGTTGAGCCAGCGGTTGCAGCAAGCGTTTCCGCTGCACAAAGTTCCAGGCGTCGGGTTGCTGCAGCGGTTGCCCGATACCAATCGTCGTCGCAGCCTCGTTCGCCGAGCCAAACGTTTCGTCGAAGCACTCGGGCAACCGGCCGCGCGGCGGTACTTGAATTGGCTACAGATTTTCCCCGAGTCGATGCGGGCGTCGTTGTACACGGACGATTTTGTGCAGTCGCTTCCCGGCGACGATCCGTTCGACTTTCTGGGTTCGGTATGGGAACCGAGTGAAGGTCGCGATTTGGTCACGCGAGCGAGCATGGCGGACGTGCTGTCGTATTTGCCGTGCGATCTTTGCACGAAGGTCGATATCGCATCGATGGCTCACGGGTTGGAAGTCCGACAACCGATGCTGGATTACCGCGTGGTCGAATTCGCGGCGTCGCTACCGGTGGAGATGAAGTTTCGCGGGCGACGTGGCAAGTTGATTTTGCAAGACACGTTCGGATCGATGATCCCGAAGAACATTTTCACGCGATCGAAAATGGGATTCGGCGTGCCGATCGCCGCTTGGTTCCGCAGCGAGCTAAAACCGATGGTGCATGACACGTTGCTTGCGCCCGATGCAAAGATCGCGTCGATGATGCGTCAGGAAGTGATCGCGGAAATGGTTCACGCGCACGAATCGAACCAGCAGAACCACGGGTATCGGTTGTGGAATCTGTTGATTCTTGAAAAGTGGTTGCGACGGTGGACATAGTTCGCCGATTGTTTAACGTAGCCCTGACACGCCGTGGCAGGGCCGAACAGCTTTGCTGTTCGATGGTGCTCCGCCACGGCGCGAGAGGACCTACGTCGTCAATCGCGTCAGCAGCACATCGATCATCGACACGCCGTGGCAGGGCCGAACAGCTTTGCTGTTCGATGGTGCTCCGCCACGGCGCGAGAGGACCTACGTTGTCAATCGCGTCACCAAAGCATCGATCATCTCGTCACTATGCTCGGCCGATAGCGAGATTCGTAACCTTGCCGTTCCCTCCGGCACCGTTGGTGGCCGGATCGCGGGGACGTAGAAACCGGCGTCGAACAACCTCTTCGACGCGGCGACGGCGAGTTGATCGTCGCCGATGATCAGCGGCACAATCGGGACGGTTGCTTCGACACTGTTTGAATGAGCACTGTCCGTTTCGATCGACAACCTCTTTCGCAGACGAACTGATTGGTGTCGCACCCGAATTCGTCGTGCATCGTCCGTCATGATGTGGTTCAGGTTGGCCGTCGCGATCGCGACCGCGGCGGGCGATAGCGACGTGCTATAGATCAACGGACGACATCGGTTGACCAGATAGTCGGTCACGATGGTCGGACCAGCGACGAAACCGCCTTGCCCGCCGATGGCTTTGCTGAGCGTTCCGACTCGGATGGGCACGCGATGCTTGACGCCGAGCGCCTCGCAGGTGCCGCTGCCCGAATCGCCCAGCACGCCGGTCGCGTGGCGCTTCGTCGACGATGACGGTCGCGGCGAACGTGTCCGCGACATCGCATAGTTCGACTAGCGGCGCGACGTGCCCGTCCATGCTGAACACGCCGTCGGTGATGATCCAAACGTGGTCAAATTCATCGCGGCGTTCAGCCAAGTAGTTTGCGATGAAGTCGATACGACGGTGCGGGTACACGATGCAGGTCGCGCGAGACAAACGGCATCCGTCGATCAACGAGGCATGGTTCAATTGATCGCTCAGGATCAGATCGCGTCGGCCCCGGCAGCGTCGCCGCGACGCCGCTGCACGCGGCAAAGCCGGATGGGAAGACGACCGCCGATTCGGTTTGCTCGAACCTTGCGATCATGTCGGTCAAACGCTGATGTTCGTCGGTCCAACCACAAACGAGCGCACTTGCGGCGCTACCACCACGCATCGAGGACTCGGCAACGGGTTGGCAGGCCAAGCCGAGGTAGTCGTTGCTGCCGAAGTTGATCAGGGTGCGACCGCCTTCGATGAACTGGATGCCATGGGGCGTCCGCGTGGTCAAACGTCGATGCCGGCCGGATTGTTTCAGGTCGTCAAGCTGGGTAGCGAAATGGTCGAACGAATCTGCCACGTCAGATCTTGATGAACACGCGGCGACGGTACAACCAAAGTAAGACCGCGTACATGATCGTCAGCGTGGCCAGTCCAAGGAAGAACCGTTCGTAGGCGTCGCCAAAAAATTGAAACGGCCGCTCGCCGATGTGACGAAGCAAGAAGTCTTGGATCGGCTGCTCCAACGTCCAGCTCATCACATAGATCAAGATCGAGTTCGCACCGATCACGATGAAGGGGAACGCCCAACGTTGGAACTTTGCGATGTCACAAATTCCGTGCAGCGTCCACAACCACGCCATGCAAATGCCGCCGCTGTAAAGCGTGAACGATGGCGTCCAAATGCGTTTGACGTTGGGACAAATGTCGGTCCATGCCAGCAGCAACCCCAACCCGATGCCGGCAACGATTGCGGTGGCAAACCGGATCGATCGATCACGCATCGATAGCGGTTGTCGCATCCACACGCCCGCGATCAAACCAAAGATCATCGTCACCATCGTCGGGATGAACGACAACGTCGAATAGCCACCGGACGAGTGCGTGAACGGTTCGTCGCGCGGGAACAGGTTCATCCACCACTGATCGACTCGCCAGGACAGATTGCTGTTCTTGTTCCAGCGCGATGCAAAGCCGTCGTGATGATGCGGCCAATCCGCGGGCACGCCGACGGCGGCGTAATCAAAGTCGGTCGGCGGCGCGGGCGAAAGTGCGAACGCGGCCCAAAACAAAACTAGAATTGCCGCGGCCGAGGCGTAATGAACCCAACGCGGCGACAGCGCGATCAGGAACACGAAAAAGTATCCCATGCCGATTTGCGTCAGCGTGTCATCGAAGGTGAAATTGGTGCGATCGTAGGCCAGCGACCGCAGCACGATGCCCAAGAAGATCAGCACGACCGACCGCCACGCGGCATGGGCCAGCATCGAAGCGGTCGATCCGCCCTGTTTGATTCGGCTGGCGATCGAGAACGGCATCGCGACGCCGACCAGGAACGTGAACCCGGGCTGGATCATGTCATGCAGCGAACCGCCTTCCCAAGCGACATGGGTGGTGTGAAACTGAAGCCACTGGAACAGCTTCACATCGGGAAACCGATCCGCCAACCGATCCAGACGCAGGATCTCGGCCAGCATCAAGAACATCACCATGCCACGATAGGCATCGATGCTGACCATCCGCGTCGACGCGATCGCGGGCGGGGAATCGGGTGCCAACGTTTGGGCCGGCGGCGATGGAGATTCGGTGGATGACATAGCGTGCATGTTAACTGACAAACGAGAACCAAAGTGACTGATACGGCAAACGAATCCCCCATCATTCGGCTGGACGATTTTTTAAAGTACGTCGGCTTTGTCGGCACGGGCGGCGAGGCGAAAGTTCGCATCCAAGCGGGCGAGGCGAAGGTCAACGGCGAGGTCGAAACGCGTCGGCGAAAACAACTGGCGAT
Source organism: Pirellulaceae bacterium (assembly GCA_963836865.1). Lineage (GTDB taxonomy): Bacteria > Planctomycetota > Planctomycetia > Pirellulales > Pirellulaceae > Rubripirellula. The sequence goes on from CAWILC010000012.1 coordinate 211,526, forward strand.
CGGTGACGTGGTCGAGTTTGACGGCGAAACGATCACCGTCGAACCGATGGTTTGATCGTCCACGCAAGTTTGCCGGTCGTAACGGATGGTCGTCGTCGATCAGCCGAGAAGAAGTTTCGTGTCGCGTCGTCCCGATGAACCAAGTGTCGTGGTCAAGGTGGATCACGTGCAATCGCCGCGGCGGAAGGAACTGCCTGTTATGAAACGAACGACTCGACTTTCCAGCACCTGCCGCTTGGCAATCGCATGCCTTGCCGTTGGCGTGACGGCGACATCCGCATCGGCGGATTGGCATAGCTTCTGGCACAAGATGAACGTCGGGTATGCTCGCAACAATGCGTGGCCCGATCCATTCAACGAAGCCGACGCGATGGACGTGGTCGAACCGTTCGAGCTGATGAAGCGGAACGGCTGGCGGCTGCACAACACGATCGGTCACGAGTTGTTTCGTGAAGGCGACGGTGCCCTATTGGCGTCAGGCAGTCGCCGCGTCCAGTGGATCGCCTCGCAGGCTCCCGAAGCGTATCGTGGCGTGTTCGTGCTTCGTGGCAACACCCCCGAAGAAACGCAGGCCCGCGTCGCATCGGTCCATCAAACGCTTGCTTCATTGCATCTGCCAAACGGCACCCCGCAGGTCATGGTGACCGACGCCGAACCGGGAACCTCGTCGGGTGGTTGGGCCGTGAAGGTCAACCGCGAATGGTTGGAATCGTTGCCGAAGCCACAGCTGCCGCAAGAGACGGCCTCGGGCACCGCCGGTGTCGCGCAGCCCTAGAGAGTTATTGCTTGGACTCGGACGCAACGTTCAAAGGCGACCTCGGATTTTCGGGGCCGCTTTTTTTGTATTCGAGCAATTTGACGACACGAACATTCAAGTCCGACAGCCCGGTCGGACGATCCTTAAAAACGGAACCTTTCATTCAACTCGGAAAACGGTCACGCCCGTTGTCATCGACAACTCGCTTGCCAGAGGAAACGTCTCGTGAAACCCGTCACCAAAGCCCGCCACGCGCTTCTCGCCTCGTTGCTTGCCGGCACGACCATCGCATCGACCGGTTGCAGCAGCGGCGGATTCTCGATGGCGTCGATGAATCCGTTCAACCGAAACAAGACGGTCTCGCCCGAGGTCGGTGCGTCGCCCGGGATGACCGAATCGATCGCCGCCGCGGCGTCTGGTGCCGGTAACAAGGTCAAAGCCGCCACCGTCAGCACTCGCAACGCCGTCACCGGCGTGTTCCGACGCGACAAAGTCGATGACACAGCCGAGAAGATGGCCCAGGACGATCCGCTGCGTTTGGATAACAAGCCGGACAAGGTCGATCCCGAAGTGTTCGTCGCCAACGGCCAGCTTTGGGAATCGACCGGCGATTTCACCAAGGCGATGGAAAGCTACACCAAGGCGCTCGAAAGTTCGCCCACGCACGGCCCGGCGCTCGCCAGCATCGCGCGGCTGCACTTCCGCCAAGGCGACCTGCCGAAGGCCGCCACTCACTTTCAAAAAGCGATCGAGCAGACGCCCAACGATGCCGGGCTTTACAACGATCTCGGCTTGACGCTCAGCAAGATGGGCAACCACACCGGCGCGGTCGCGACGCTGGAGCGAGCGTTGCAGTTGGCTCCCGGCACGTCGCGTTACGCCAACAACTTGGCCAGCGTCAAGTTCGAGGCCGGCGATTCATCCGCCGCGATGCAGGTCTTGGCTCAAAACAACAAGCCGGCCGTGGCACACTTCAACATGGCCTACCTGCATTTCAAGAGCGGCCAGATGCCTCAAGCGTCGACGCAGTTGAACGAAGCGATCAAGTTTGAGTCGCAAGCCGCCGCCGACCCGGCGATCGGTCGAGCGGTCGAAAGGTCGCGAGAAATGCTGGCTCAGATCACCGCCAGCAGCGGCGGTTCGATCGCGCAAGCGGGCGCTCAAACCATGCCGGCGGCCAATCCAACGGCAACGCCGCCAACCATGAAGATGCCGGCCATGACAACACCGGCCATGACAGCATCGTCCGCGGCAACGCCAAAGACCGCGACGATGCCCGGAATGTCCGGCATGTCCGGCGCGATGGCCGCGATCACTCCGCCGACAAAGCCCGCAGCAACGACGCCCCAGCTCACGATGCCGCAGGTCACGATGCCTCAAGTGACCACGCCGGACACCGCCGCGCCGTCTTGGACGCAGGCTTGGAACCCGAACTGGCAACAAACCACTTCGTCGGCAAAACCTGCCGCGGCGACGACGCCGAGTGCCACCCCGGCCGCCGCGCCCAAGCCGACCGGCGGATTCACGCTGCCGCAGTAGGATCGGAGGGACGGCTAGTTCGCTCAGCCGCGTAGCGGCGACAGATACTAGTTGGCTATTCGTAGGTGGATGGACACCTATAAAAAAGGCGGGGATGCCTCGAAGCTGGTTTGTTTTCACACTCACCAGAAAGTTGGAGGTCATCCCCGTGGTTACTAGAAGAAACTATCGCTGTGTCGATGTCAATCAAATCGATCTCGAAGCCGTCCGTGAACAGGCCATTGCTCGTGGTGGTGTCGGGACCGTCGTGGGTCTGGATATCGCCAAGGCGGAAATCGTCGTCACCGTGCGTTGGCCTGATAGGTCGTTCGAGCGGCCTTGGAAGGTTGCCAACCCCACTCAAATTCACGCCTTGATCGACCGGCTGAAGATCCTTCGAGAGGTTTGCGATAGCTTGTCGGTGGGCTTGGAGTCCACCGGAACCTACGGCGACGCAGTCCGCCTGGCGATGACGCGAGCGGGCTTGGACGTGCAGCGGATCAGCGGCAAGGCGGTCGAGGACTACAAAGAAATCTTCGACGGCGTCCCCAGCCAGCACGACGGCAAAGACGCCGCGATCATCGCCGAACTGGTTCAGTACGGCAAAGGCACGCCGTGGCCGTACACGCCGCCCAGCGAAGCCGATCAGCAGATGCAAGCCGATGTCCATTTGTACGCGATGTACGTCGATGAGAAGACTCGTTGGCTCAACCGCATCGAAGCGCTGCTGGCACGTCACTGGCCCGAGTTGACCGAGTCTCTCGGGCTGACGACCGTGACGCTGCTGGAAGTCTGCTCGCACTATGGCAGTCCCGCGAGATTGTGCGCCGACCCCGAAGCGGCCCAGAATCTTCGGCGTTGGTCCCGTGCGGGGCTGCGTGGTCCGAAGCTCGAGCGGATGCTCGAGTCGGCTCGCACCACGGCGGGACTGCCGATGTCGCATGCGACGATCGTGCTGCTGGCCGAACTTGCCGACAACGCCAAGCGGTGTCGCCAGCGACTGGTCGAGCTTCAGCGATCGATGCGTCAGCAAGCGACTGCCAACGCCGACATGCAGCGATTGGTCGAGCCCGTCGGGGCGCCTTCGCTGTGCGGGATCTGGGCGACGGTGGGCGATCCGGCACGCTACGACAGCAGCGGCGCGTTCGTCAAAGCGTTGGGGTTGAACCTCAAAGAGCTCAGCAGCGGGACTCGCAAAGGACAGTTGGCGATCACCAAACGCGGCAATTCTCATGCGCGGCGAATCCTGTATTACTGGGCGATGCGAGCGGTCCAGCGCAGTGAACTGAAGAACTGGTACACGCAGTTCCAACGCGTCGGACGATCCGGCACGCATCGCAACTCGGAGCACCGCAAGATGAAAGGGTTAGTCGCGACGATGCGTCGTCTGGCCGCCGCACTGTGGCACTGCCGGGTTCATGACGAGCCGTTCGATTACGCCAAAGTGTTTCCCGGCCGTCCGCTGCAGACTCGGACGTCGACGCGTCGCCGACGACGCAAGCGGTCTGCTGTCTCGAAGTCTTAACTCCGCCCGTTTTCCATCTTCCCGTGTTCCTTTCCCGTTTCCTTTCCCCACAGCCCCGGCCATGCCTATGAGCGGCACGCAGTAACGACGACGAAACACTGTCTGTTTGGAGATGACCTTCGCCCCTGGCTTTGAACCGTCCTGGCGACGAGTTCCGCTATTAGTTTCAAGGCATCTCCGAACACAGTCCTGAAAGCAATCCACGATGCAGCCAATTCGACGCCGCCGTCGAGCCGATATCGAACCAAAGATGTCATCCGCTCCGGAGCCCGGACGTCCAAGGTAAAAGCTTTTGGTCATTTCAGGATGACGCTGTGTGACAGAGAGACGCTTCGCTTGCTCGTTCGATGTGCCAATTGCCCTTGCATCGCTCCGTCCCCATCCATTCCCACCACCGACCGCCAACGCTTTGAAAAAGAGAAAAAAGCGACTGCTATCGGTGGCAATCCCCTCGCCGAAAAGAAAAAAAATGAAGCCCTTGACTCGCCTAGAAAAGCCAGGGGCGGAAGCCCCTGGACTTTTGTCAATCAATCGAATCCAGCCGCGTAGCGGCGACATAGGTGCAAAACTGTGTCGCCGCTACGCGGCTGGGAATGTTTTTAACGATTCCAGGGGCTTCCGCCCCTGGCTATTCCTATGCCGCCGCTACGCGGCTATTTGCTGCCGACCCTACGCGGCTCGACGAACCGCCGCTACGCGGCTACTGTTAACCCGACTCGCCGACGAACGGCGGGGGCTGGTCTTGCAGTTCAGCCAGCGCGTTGGCGGCGGCGTGTTGTTCGGCGTCTTTCTTGTTCGTACCCCAAGCCGCTGCGAACGTTCGGTCGGCCACCATCGCGGCAATCAGGAAAGACTTTCGATGGTCCGGTCCCGACTCGCTGACCAGTCGGTACACCGGCGTGGCCGCCAGTTCGCGCTGGGCGTATTGCTGGAGCGATGACTTGAAGTTGCCCGACCCCTGCGTGTCGACGGCGTGTTGAACTTCTTGGGCCAGCCATTGCTTCAATCGCTGGCCAACGATTTCGCCGCCGCCGTCCAAGTACATCGCCGCGACGATCGCCTCGAACACATCGCTGACCAGCGACCGCGGAAAGCTACGGTTGCGAGTGACCCCTCGGCCGACGATCAAGCATCGGTCCAAGCCCAAGTGAATCGCGACTTTGCCGCATGATCGACGGCTGACGACGGCTGATTTGATCTTCGTCAGATCGCCTTCGTTGTACTCGGGATATTCCTCGTACAACCACTGGCAAACGGTCAGTCCCAGCACCGCGTCGCCCAAAAACTCCAACCGTTCGTTGCTGGCCAATCGATGGGACGCGCCGGATGCGTGGGTTAGCGCGGACAATAACAACGTCACGTCGCGAAACTGATACTCGATGATCTCTTGGCACTTGGCCAATTTGGAATCTTGATCGGTGCCGTCGATCTGTCCCGTCCCGTCGACCAAATGGATCGACCCGTCGGTGTGCGGCACCGGATGTTCCGAAGCACTCACGTTGCAAGTCCGTTCGCGTCCGCGAGCGGCGGACGCAGATGAATGGGTGATAGGAATTGCGCCGCCACACGTCGGGATCGCCGATCGCATCATCGCCGCAAAAAGTCCTGTCACACGCCGGTGGTCGGGTCGGCCGAAAAATTTCTGCCGGGTGACCCGAGCGCCGGTGAGCGACACCGTGCCAGACTAGCAACATTGGGGGTCCCGTGCCAGCGCCAGTCGCCAGCGTCCATGTCACTCGCTCGCTTCGATGATCCCGCTGTCGTCATCGATGACTAAGTAATGTCCGTGGTCGCTGGTCACGATCACGGCGGTGTGATCGGCGGCTCGATTTTCGTCGATCCACCGCATCACGGTTTGAAATGCCGCGTCGCCGCTAAATACCGCGCCGATGCTGTTGTCCAAGTTGTTAGCGTGATTGGCCCAGTCGACATCGCCGGCTTCGACCAACAACCAAAATCCGTCGATGCCCTGTTCCAACACCATCAGCGCCGCTTCGGTCATGTCGGCCAGCGTCGGATTCTCGGTCACGTCGGCGGGGCTGTATTTTTCGGTGCCGTTGGCGTCGAACGTCGGATCAAATCCACCGTCGGCGGTTTGAAACGGCAAGTGTCCGCCTTTGACGCCAAAGTAACCCAATAGCCGCGACCCGTCGCCGGCCGCCTTTCGCGCGGCCTCCATCAACACCTCGCGTCCCGACTCGCCCTCGGTCCGCTGAGCGACGACGTACTTGCCACCGTTATTGATGTCGACCTTTCGCATGTCGTCTTGATGAAAGTATTGATTGCCGGTCAGGAAGTTCTCGCCTTGAACCTTGTCCGACTTGGTTCCTTCGCCCCAACCGCCACCGATCAAGACGTCGACCCCGGGCAGCGGTTCCCGTCGGTGCGCCGCCGACGGCAACCCGACCAAGTCGCGGGCGATGTCTTGATAATCTTTGCGAGTGACGTTGTTGGCGTAGGCCGCGCCGGGGGTCGCGTGGCTAACAGGAACGCTGGTCACGACGCCGATCAGAAAGTCTCCGTCGGCTTGCAATTGCCGCGCGATCGGTGCGACCTGGGTTCCATCGGCGGCGACGTTGATCGAACCGTTGTACGTCTTGATGCCGCTGAACATGCTGGTCGCCGACGAAGATGAATCGGTGACCGTGTGCGGCCGCTGGCGATCGAGTCCCATCAAGTAGGCGGTGCCGGGCTGTTCGTTCCACGGCGCGTCACCGCCACGCGTCGGATCGTAACCGCCGGTGGTTTCATCATCACCGCTGAGCACCGTTTGGGCGTCGACGTCGTACTTTGCCCCGGCCGATTTTGCGCTGGTGACCATCAACCCGAAATCGGTCGGCATCGATCGATCGTCTTGAAAGGCCAGCCCCGTTCCGCGACCGCTGTCATACGCGTTTCGATGTTCGTGGTACAGCGCCGCGGCGCGAGTCGTTTGCCAATCCATGCCGTCGAAGACGATCACGATGATGTTGGTGTACCCGGCATCGAGCGCCATCTTTTGCAACCGATAAATGTCGGTTTGGTCAAAGTACGTCGCGGTCGGATTGACGGTCGCTTCGGGAACCGAGCCGTAGATCTTCTCCAGCCGCGCCGCATCCGCGTACGCGCTGCCCTCGTCCCGCAGTTGATCCAACGTGATGCCGAACGTGTAGATCGGGATCAACCGGTTGCTGTGGTTCAACCAAGTGCTGAACCGATCGGGTTGGTTGCCCCAGTGGACGTACAGACTCTTTTGTTCACGGACGGCGTCGGATTGCAAGTCCCGCATCCGATCGGGCTTGGGCGAGTCCTGGCCGACGGCGATCGTGGCGATGCACGTCAGGAACGACAGAGCAAAAACGAAGCGTGACATGGCGGGCGGGTTGCGTGGGATGAAATGGGTAGGTTTGTCGTACTGTAGTCGGAGCGTTCGGTTGACGGCCAGCTTTTCGTAGGTCCGCCACGCCGTGGCGGAGCATTGCATGACTGCCTGAACAGCTTTGCTGTTCGGCCCTGCCACGGCGTGTCAGGGCTACGAAACGCCGGCACGTCTACTGGCCAATCGCGACCAAGTATTCCTGCCGGCCGTCGCCCGAACCGACGCCGGTTCGCACATACAACCGATCGTCGATCGCGACCGGGGAGGCGAAGATCGAATCGCCGGTTTTCTGCTCGGCCAATGGCTCGAAACGATCCGGCGAGGCCGCGATCACGAACATCTCGCCGCTTTCGGCCGCGATGTAGATTCGGTCCCCAACCAACAGCGGCGACGCGCTGATGCCGCCGCCGAACAGCCGCTGCTTCCACATCTCTTTGCCGTCCGCGGTCCGCCAACAATACGCCACGCCGCTGTCGGCGACCGCGAAGACGTGGTTCGGAATCACCAGCAGCGATTGCTCGTAACACTTCACCCGGTTGCTCCACAGTTCCCTTCGCGACCCGTCGCCGGCAACGCACCACGTTCCCGACGCGGGGTTGCCGCCGCTGATCAGAACCCGGCGTCCGTCCCACACTATCGTCCCGCAAATCGCCTCGGTCGACGAATCGATCGACCACAACAACTTGCCCGTCGCGGGATCGTAAGCGGCGATCAGTTCGCCGCCGCCGATCAGAATTTGACGTTGGCCGGCGATGGTCGCGGCGATCGGCGTGGCAAAGTTCAGATTGATCGGCCGTGCGACTTTCCAAATCGTTTTGCCTGTCGCGGTGTCCAGACCGTACAAACCACTCTCCGGTCCGTCGTATTCCGCCGCGACGATGACGAGGTTGCCTTCCACCAGCGGGCTGGCCCCGTAACCGAACTGAAACCGCGACGGCTTAAACTCCGCGACCCGCTTCTGCCACAGCACGCGACCGTCGACGGTGACCTTGCTGATCCAAATCGCGTTGTCGGTGTAAAACGTCACCATCAAGTCCTCGCCGTCAAAGGCCGGCGTCGGCGACGCGTGCGAATTGTTGGGATGTATTTCGCTCGGCAACGTGCCACGGTGCAGCACCCAGTGGCCGACCAACCGGCCGCTCTTGCGATCGAATTTGACCAACGATTGGGTTTGATCGGACTTGTTCGCAGTCGTCAAAAAAATGGCATCGCCGACGATCACCGGCGATGAATGCCCGCGGCCGGGGACCGGAGTTTTCCACGCGATGTTCTCGCCCGTTTTCAGATTCCAACGCAGCGGGATATCGACCCCGTCGGGCGCGTGGTTGTCGCCGCCGGGGCCACGCCACGACGACCAGTCTTCGCCGCGACTTGGTTCGATCGAGATGCACAAAATCAAAATTAGCGACGCGAGCAGGCGAACCATCGGACGACTTTCAAGTGAGACGCGAGCGGGAAATGAGTGTCGTGTTCAAAAACGTGGCAGAAGTTTGCAGCTTGCGATATCAACCAACGCAAGCTGGAAGCTTACGCCACTTCGTTTTCGCTCGAGGTTACGATGACGCGACACAACATTCTTCTAACGCGAAAGACGGCATCATGAGAGCGGGAATCGTCGGTATCGGATTCATGGGCTGGATTCACCATCTAGCTTACCAGCGAAGCAAGAACGCCGAAGTGGTCGCGTTCTGCAGTTCCAGTGAGTCGAAACGATCGGGCGACTGGACCGGGATCCAGGGAAATTTCGGCCCCCCTGGCGAGCAAATCGACGTGTCGGAATTGAATGTCTACGAGACGCTCGAAGACATGCTTTCCGATGACGCCATCGACATGATTGACATCTGTTTGCCGCCCGCGATGCACGCAGACGCGATTTCCGCTTGCATCGCCGCCGGAAAGAAATGCTTGTGCGAAAAACCGCTCGCTCTCGACGCCGCCACCGCTCGGTCGCTGGCTCGTGAAGCCACCGCCGATCGGTTGGCCGTGGCCCACATCTTGCCGCTGATGCCGGAGTTCAAGCTGCTGACCGATGCGGCAAACGATGGACGATTCGGCGCGGCCGTTTCGGGACGATTCAAACGCACGATCGGACCGCCGGATTGGATTCCTGATTTTTACAATCCGAAAACCGTCGGTGGTCCGCTGTTGGACTTGCACGTTCACGACGCGCATCTGATCCGGTTGCTGTTTGGCATGCCGACCGGGGTAAGCTGCGTCAGTACTAAGAAGTCCGGCGTGCCCAAGTTGTATGAAACCGTGTTCCATTTTGGGGATGCCGATAAAGCGGTATCAAGCGGCGGCGGCGTGATCGATTCACCCGCGCGAGGCTTCACGCACGGTTACGAAGTCGGGTTTGAAAACGCCACGATCGTTTATGACTTCGCCGCCTACGCCGATGGTTCGACGTCGTTGCTGCCGGTCACGATCCTGCACAACGACGGCCGCGTCGAACGACCGGAGCTCGGTGGCGGCGATCCGATCGACAGCTTCGTTTTAGAGATCGACGCGGCGGCGGATTGGATCGACCACGGCAACGTCTCGCCGATCCTGGACCCCAACATCGCCGCCGACGCGATCGAGATCTGCGAGATGCAGATGGGACGCTAATGTAGCCCCGCTCGCGCCGTGGCGGGGCCGAACAGCAAAGCTGTTCGTGTCCAATGCAATGATCCGCCACGGCGTGGCGGACCTACGAAACGACGCCCTAACCCGCTAAGTCCGACAGTTCTTTGATGTCGGCTTCGGTGAACTTATTTTCCAGTCGTGCGCCCATTTGTGCGACCACTCGGCCGGCGGCGTGGCTGGCCAGGTGACCGGCTTGTCGCCACGACATGCCGTTGGTGATGCCGTACAGCATCGCGCCGGCGTACATGTCGCCCGCACCGGTTGTGTCGATCGCTTCGACGGCGACGCCCTCGATCGGATACGTTTGGCCTTCGTGCATGACGATCGAGCCCTTCTCGCCAAGCGTCAAGCAAACGTTCTCGGCGTGATCGTGGATCTTCTTAGCCGCCGCGATCGCGTCGTCCTCGCCGGTCAGGCTCTTCGCTTCTTCTTCGTTGCAAAACAGCAGGTCGACCGGGCCGGTGATCAGTTCCCAAATCTCTTGGCGAAGCATGTTGACCAGGAACGGGTCCGACGCCGTGAAAGCGATCTTGGTGCCATGCTTGACCGCCAAGTCCATCGCTCGGTACGCCGCCGCCTTGGTGTCTTCGCCGGTCAGCAAGTAGCCTTCGACGTAGATGTACTTGGCCGCCTTGATCAGTTCTTCGTCGATGTCGTGTTCGGTCAGCGTCACCGACACGCCCAGGTTGGTCAGCATCGTGCGTTGGGCGTCGCCGGTGATCAGCACCGCGCAGGTGCCGGTCGGCCCGTCGCCCGGCGTGACCGCCATTTCGATTCCCAGGTCACGCATCTCTTGCAAGAAGAACGACCCGACTTCGTCATCGCCGACCTTGCCGACGAACGCGGCCGAGCCACCGAATTCGGCGACCGCGACGATCGTGTTGGCGGCCGATCCGCCGGCACAGCGATGGATCGGGCTACCGTCCATCTTGGCGATCACGTCGCGTTGGCGAGCGTCGTCGACCAGGGTCATGATCCCTTTATCGACCGAAAGCTCGCCCAATACGGCGTCTTCGACTTGGGCTTGAAGGTCAACCAGGGCGTTGCCGACGCCGAAAACGTCAAACTTTTTCATGGGTAGGATTCGTCGTGAAAGTGAAAGGGGGGATCCGTTTCGGCACCGTACCCAAAAGGTTGGCCGATCGTCAGGTGCTTGCCCTTGCAAAAAGCAGACTTTCCAGCCAAACTTTGCCGCTTCACGAAATCCCCCCGTGACCTTCTCGGCCCAATCGTTGCGGCCGAGCACTCGGATCACGTCGGCGGAGGTTGGGACGGCCGTCGGAGTTTTGCTCCCACGCCTGAATCACCTCGCCCGTTCACCCCCCACCGCACCCGCGGTCGCTTTGTCGACCCACCGCGGCACAAAAGGCATTGTTCATGGCTCGTTATACCGGCCCGAAAGCTCGCGTTAACCGTCGTCTTGGCGTTCTGATTTATGAAACCGCCGGTGCCGCTCGGGCGCTCGACCGACGCCCGACGCCCCCCGGCATGCACGTCCGTGGACGTCGGCCCAGTAACTACGGCTTGGCGCTGATGGAGAAGCAAAAGATCAAGCACTATTACGGCTTGGGTGAACGTCAGCTTCGTCGTTACTTCGATGCCGTCGGTCGCAAGCCGGGCAACACCGGCGAATTGCTGCTGTTGATGTGCGAGCGTCGTTTGGACAACGTCGTCCGCCGCGTGGGATTCACCAAGACGCGTCCGCAAGCCCGTCAAGGCATCGCGCACGGTCACTACCGCGTCAACGGTGTGAAGGTGACCTCGCCCAGCTACATCCTGCGACCAGGCGACATCATCGAAGTCCGCGGCCGCGAAAACTTGAAGAACCTGTACCGCGGCGTGATCGCGAACGCTTCGCCGGACGCGCTCGACTGGGTCTCGTTCGATAGCGAAAACCTGAAGGCGACCGTGCTGGGCATGCCCGGCCCGAGCGACATTTCGCTGCCCGTGGACGCCAACAGCGTCGTCGAATTCCTGTCGCGCTAAACGATCAGGTCGGCACAGAGTAGGACCATTGTCCCAATTGTCCCGCATCGCTGACCAGAGTAGGACAATTGTCCCAATTGTCCCGCATCGCTACAGGCGGCATTCTTCACGGGACAATTGGGACAATGGTCCTACTCAGGCGACCAATGACGGCGGCTTGTGTCCCGACTACCATTGGGCATCGCGTCGCCGTTTTTCGCTTCTTCATTCTTGCAAGTTCAGATTTCCATGCACTCGCCCGTTGTTGTTCTTGGTGGTGGTCCCGGTGGTTACGCGGCAGCTTTCCTGGCCGCCGACGAGGGCCTTGAAGTCACGATCGTCGAGGCCGAACCGCGTCTGGGCGGAACGTGCTTGCTGCGAGGATGCATTCCCAGCAAAGCGCTGCTGCACGTCGCCAAGGTGATTTCTGAAGTCGCCGATTTGGGTGACGAGTGGGGCGTCAAGTACGATGGCAAGCCGAACATCGATATCGACAAGGTGCGGGCTCGCAAGGACAAAGTCATCGGCAACCTGACCGGCGGACTGGCCAACCTGGCCAAACGCCGCAATGTCACCGTCATTCAAGCTCGCGGCAGCTTCGTCAACTCGACCACGCTGAAACTCGACGGCGATCACGAGTCGATTCCCGAGGGCGGACAACTGACCTTCGATCACTGCATCGTCGCGACCGGTTCGGTCCCCGCGATGCCGCCGGCCTTCAACATCGGCAGCGACCGAGTGATGGACAGCACCGGCGCACTGGCGCTGGTCGACATTCCTGAAACCTTGCTGGTCGTCGGCGGCGGTTACATCGGTTTGGAAATGGGCAGCGTCTACGCTCACCTGGGTTCCAAAGTCACGGTCGTCGAGATGACCAAGATGTTGCTGCCCGGTGCCGACCGAGACTTGGTCAAACCGCTGGCCAAACGCATCGACAAGATGTGCGATGGCCGCGTGTTCCTGGACACCAAGGTAGGTTCGCTTGCCGAAGAGGGCGACAAGATCGTCGTCACCTTCGAAGGCCCCGGCAAGTTCGGTCACGAGAAGTTCGATCGCGTGCTGGTCAGCATCGGCCGTCGCCCGGTCACCAAGGGCCTCGGACTTGAAAACACAAACGTCGTCGTGACCGATCGCGGGTTCATCCAGTGTGATCATCAACAACGCACCGCCGACCCGCACATCTTCGCCATCGGCGACGTCGCCGGCGATCCGATGCTGGCCCACAAGGCAACGCACGAAGGACGCGTCGCCGCGGAAGTCATCGCGGGCAAACCCTCCGCGTTCGACAAGGTCGCAATCCCGGCGGTCGTCTTCACCGATCCGGAAGTCGCCTGGGCCGGCATCACAGAAGACGAAGCCAAACGCGATGGCATCGCCGTCGACGTGGAAGTCTATCCGTGGGCGGCCAGCGGTCGCGCTCAAGCACTCGGCATCACCGACGGCTTGACCAAGTGGTTGATCGATCCCGAAACGCACCGCGTGGTCGGTTGCGGCATCGTCGGCAGCGGCGCGGGCGAATTGATCGCCGAAGCGGTGCTGGCGATCGAGATGGGATGCGAGATCCACGACATTACCGACAGCGTCCACCCCCACCCGACGCTCAGCGAAACGCTGATGAACGCCGGCGAAGTCCACTTCGGCACCGCCACCGAAATCTACAAGCCGAAGAAGAAACCGGCCGCGGTGTAGCGTATTCGTTCCTGCGACGTAGGTCCGACACGCCGTGGCGGAGCATTACATGGGCGTGCTTTCATTCCCCCTCGCCGGCGGATACGCTGGACCTTCGTACGATCCAGCACGATTCGTGACGGAGGGACGAGATGGAACGCGTGACGACTTCCTGCGATGCGGGTGACTGCAAAGTCTCGCCTGCGACTTGGCAGATGCTTCGGCTTTCGATGTTACCTGGCATCGGGCCCCGGACGCTCTCTTTGTTGCTGGACGGTTTCGGCGATCCCGCCGCCGTCTTCGCGGCATCGGACCACCAGTTGGCCAGCGTCCGCGGCGTCGGCCCGAAAGTCATCGCCGCGATCCGCAAGCCGGACGCGCACGTCGACGTCGACCTGATCGTCCAGTGGTGTGCACGAAACGGCGTCGACATCATCTGCCAAGACGACGACGGCTATCCGAAGTCGATGACCGACTTGGTCGACGCACCACCGATTTTGTTCGTGCGCGGCGACGTGCTGGCCGAAGACGAGTTGTCCGTTGCAATCGTTGGCACGCGACACGCGACCACGTACGGATTAAAATACGCCGAACAGTTTGCCCATGGATTGGCGCGGGCCGGCGTCACCGTCATTAGCGGCCTTGCCCGTGGCATCGACGCGGCAGCGCACAAGGGAGCATTGGCCGGTGGCGGTCGCACGATCGCGGTACTGGGCAGCGGTCATTGCCAGATGTACTTCGTCCGAGCCGACCTTCGACATCAGGGAACATCGGAGTGCCCTGTCCCCGGTCGTGCCCCGGTCGTGCTGCATCGAGCTGCTCGACTGGACGGCGCGACAACCGTGTGACGGCCAGCCGGGCACCGAACCGAAGGTCTTCCGCCGATCGTCCAGCGGCTTGGCTTTTCGGCGGAAGCTTGGTGCGAAATCGTTGATCGCTTCGGCCGGTTGTTCCATCACGTCGCAGGCGCTCCCGAGACGATCGACGGCCTTCGCAGCCACCGCACCGGCAGCCGCTTCCGGGTCCATTGCTGGGTTCGAGCGTTATTGCCGACGACCGACTGAGTCCAGCCCGGCAGCCGATCAACGCAGTCACGGCAGACAAAGCCCCGCGGCGTGAACCGCTGCGCGGTCGCCATCGTAGGCATGCGATTTTCGGCCCGAGCCAGTCGAATCGAGGGCCAACGGTCGAAAGCTCAGCAATTCGTCCGAGCCGACCTTCGCCATCGGGGAACATCGGAGTGCCCTGTCCCCGGTCGTGCTGGTCCCCGGTCGTGCTGTCCCCGGTCGTGGTCCATCGTGGTCCATCGTGGTCCATCGGGGAACATCGGGGAACATCGGGGAACATCGGAGTGCCCTGTCCCCGGTCGTGCTCCTGTCCCCGGTCGTGGCTGTGGTCTCCCCGGTCGTGGTCCCCTGTCCCCGGTCGCGCCCCGGTCATGTCGCGAGTGCCCTGTCCCCGGTGCGTGGGTGCTGTCCCCGGTCGTGGTCCCGGTCGTGCTGTCCCCGGTCGTGTGGGCAAGGTAAGTTGTTCACGCCGAGGGGAAGTGGTGGCCTGGCTGTCATTTCCTCCGGCGAACTAGGTCGCCAGTCGCTGTTCTTAGATGTGTTCACCGAGATTTGATTAAGCATGGGCAAGGGTGTTGTATGCAGCGAGTGGTGTTGTTTTTGGGCGTTTTGGTTTCGTTGATTTCTATCTGCTCGGCCGATGAGGGCCGTGATTTGCTGGAAAGGTCGTTCAATACTTGGCGTGAGTACCAAGGCATCATTGTTTCCGGGAGCGTCAGCAAGGTTGCTGACGGGAAACCTGTTGACGAAAGGAACGTCCGCGCTGTTTTCGGTACGAGCAGCGGGCCGCGGGAGCCTCGTCACATGTCAATCGAAGTATTGGTTCCGAATCCTGGCGAGCCTCATCTACCAGCCGACGCGGAAGTCTTGCACCACGCGATTGTGATTGATTCCGACGGCGTCCAGGCAAGGTTTGAGAGGCGGTACTTAACCGGAAAGGGGCCTGGCTGGGTCCCGCCTTCTCAAATGGAGAGTACTACGCGTTCGTTCAGCCCAAGCGTCTGGTACGTCACTCCAAGCACCGGCATCGCGAATCTGACGACCTTCTCGTTTAATAACGCTATGCACATGGGCCCGTTTGGTTGGACCTTAGATATGCGAGTTGATATGAGCGAGGACGATCTTAGCTCAAACAAATTCGAGGTGGTTGAGGAGCGTGAGTACCTGGGTTTTCCATGCAAAGTTGTTCGCTGGGCTTCCTCAGATCCTTCTACTGGGCCCTCTGGGGTTCTGGGACGCTGTGAGATGCTTGTATGCACAGAGCCCAGCTTGCAGTTTTTAAAGGTAGTCGAGTGTGAAAACCCCAAGCACTATTTGATGACGAAGTCGACGAAGCGACAGGTTAAAGAGCTTGGGATCTTAGGCGGGAAGCTGTTTCCTACGCGAGTAAGTTACACATTAGCTGGCTCTGGTGAATGGGATGGAGATTATGAGATATTGATCAAGTCTGCCGAACCGCTTCCAGAAGGCTATGTTGGGTTGTGGAACTACGATCGTCCCACAGGAAGTCTATGGACCGGAAAGGCGGAGAGCGCGATACGCGACAAAATAGTTAACCGAGCGTCTGACGAGGTCATTGCTCAATTGCATCAGGCGCCTGATCAAGTGAGTATGATCGATTTCACAGCTCTCGAGAGAGAGAAAATCCAGAGTTATTTTGACGCGCGACGTGTGTATCCAGACGGAGAGCTTTTCTGGGACAGAGAGCTTTTCTGGGACAGGGCACTTCGGGGGACGGGCAAAGTGGAGTAGCGATGCGATGGGGTGTCCTGTTCTCGAGGCGTTTGCCTGCGTTTTCGTTGCCGCGGGTCAATTGAGACAATTGACCTACAAACGGGGGCACCTTAAGCAACCATTTCCAGCCGAAGGCGTCGGCCTGACCCGACCGAATGCCGGCGCCTCCGGTTGGGCGCTAACCGATGCTTCCATCTCGCATGCTTTCTTTCGCTGTGACGGGCCGATAAGCTGACGCTGGCTGACAGACCGCATCGCCTTGGAAGACCGACAGGGAGGAAACGAGATGGAACGCGTTAATACTTCATCGGCGGCGGGCATTGGCAAGGTTTCGCCTGCGACTTGGCAGATGCTTCGGCTTTCGATGTTACCTGGCATCGGGCCCCGGACGCTCTCTTTGTTGCTGGACGGTTTCGGCGATCCCGCCGCCGTCTTCGCGGCATCGGACCACCAGTTGGCCAGCGTCCGCGGCGTCGGCCCGAAAGTCATCGCCGCGATCCGCAAGCCGGACGCGCACGTCGACGTCGACCTGATCGTCCAGTGGTGTGCACGAAACGGCGTCGACATCATCTGCCAAGACGACGACGGCTATCCGAAGTCGATGACCGACTTGGTCGACGCACCACCGATTTTGTTCGTGCGCGGCGACGTGCTGGCCGAAGACGAGTTGTCCGTTGCAATCGTTGGCACGCGACACGCGACCACGTACGGATTAAAATACGCCGAACAGTTTGCCCACGGATTGGCGCGGGCCGGCGTCACCGTCATTAGCGGCCTTGCCCGTGGCATCGACGCGGCGGCGCACAAGGGAGCATTGGCCGGTGGCGGTCGCACGATCGCGGTACTGGGCAGCGGTCATCGCCAGATGTACCCCGAAGAGCACGCGGGCCTGGCCAAAGCGGTCGCCGCCGACGGAGCCGTGATCAGCGAGTACTCGCCGTTTTCGCGATGCCACGCCGGCATGTTCCCCCAGCGAAACCGAATCATCGCCAGCATGTCGTTGGCCACCCTGGTGATCGAGGCGCCCGACCGATCGGGAGCGCTGATCACGGCGCGGATCGCGATGGAGCAAAACCGCGAAGTGATGGCGATGCCCGGTCCGATCACCAGCGTTGCATCGCGAGGTTGTCACCAATTGATCCGCGATGGCGCAAAGCTGGTGCAAACGGTCGACGACATCTTGGAAGACATCGGCCCGATGCGATCGCCGGTAAAAACCAGCGATGGGCACGAAGTCCGAAACGGAGCCGAGCTAAAGCTGAACGAGATCGAACGCGCCGTCTTCGGCGCGATCGAAGAAACCAGCACGCCCATCGACCAAGTCATCGCGAGCAGCGGCCTGCCCGCGCACCGAGTCATCGCGGTGATCAGCGTCCTTGAAATGCGTCGTCTAATCCGCCGCCTCAGCGGCCAATACGTCTCTCGAATTTAAGACAAGCCGCACCTTTAAACTGACCGATGACGGAAGTCTCGAGAAGCAAATTTCTCGCTTGCGCAAATCCAGTTCGTCGTTGTCCCGATGGAGCTATCGTTCAGCGGTCCGGCATTTCTTATCCCCCGCACGTTCGGTACATCCGGTTTCCGAATTCGGCGGTGTCAGCGTTTGTGCGGACCGGATTTCATCGTCGCTTGGTTCACGCAAGACTCGCCATTGATCCGCCCGCGGATCATATTCAACCAGCCCCGCCGATTGAAATGCATCGAGCCAAGATAGCATCGGCCAGACATTCCACTTTTGGTGAAAGTGGGATGCGTTGGACAGAATTTCGTGGAAGTGGTTTAGCGGCGGTTGGCAAACGACGTGGTGTTGGTGGAACGCTGTTGCACCAAGAAACCCGAAGGGCACGCCTGCCTGACGAGCGGTAAACGCGAAGTCGGTGTCTTCGCCTCCGTACCCACCAAACGTTTCATCAAACCCACCGATCCGATCGAACATCGCTTGCGTGATCGCGAAGCATAAGGACCAAAACATTTCATACTGATCCGACGGTCTCCTGTGTCCGCTTTCTAGCTTCGGCTGCAGCGGATGATCAACGGCGACGCTTGCAAGGTCATCCAAAAACCATCGGTCGGACGTTGCGTCGGCCGGTAGGTACTTGGCATTGCCCATCCACAGTCGTTCGTCATCCGTCAGTGCCGCCTGAAAAGTACCAATCATGGTTGGCGAAGGAATGCAGTCCACGTCCAAGAATATCATCTGTTCGGTTTTGCAAATCGCGGCAGCGCGATTGCGAGCCTTGGCGAGCGGCAGGGATTCGCCATCGCCGTTCACGCGATCGGTTCGAACGGGCAAGCGATCGGTCATGGGAACGCTCACTTCTTGATCCATCCCGACAACGATCCACTGTGCAGGCATGACCTGTGATTGGAGTAGACCCTTGAGCTGATTTTCAAGGTGCGTTTGCCGGCCGCGAACGATGGTTAAAACACTGATGCTCATGTTGCAATGAAAAGTTTTGATGGCGACTGGTGACCGGGAACTGACGTGGCATGGTCCGCACCGCTGAGACGACATTGTCGCGACCAGCGGGCGACGTCTTCCAGATGCCGGGCCGCCTGTTCAGCGCCGTCTTGGCGAAAGATTTGTTTCCACCGCGTCGTATCAAGCAGCAACGTTCGACGGATCAAGTCCGACCACTCGCCGGACGCGGGCCAATCCTGGACGCCGACCGCCAATCCCTCGCGATCCAGAATCTGGACCTTCCGAATTTGTTCCTCGAACGGACGGGGCTCGGCGATGGCGATGAACGGACGGCCGAGGCTTCCGATCTCCATCACGCTGTTGTGACCTGCCGCGCTGACGACCAACTTGGCAGCTTTCAAGTAGCAGGTCGGGTCCGCGATCCAACCCAAAAATCGCAGATTGCTTGGCGTCGCGAAGTCGCGTGGAACTTCTTTGCCGACGACGACCCAGTCATACGCAGGCACCGATTTCGCGGCCGACGTTAAGTGTTCCAGAACGTCACCCTGGCCACCTCGACCGAACATAACGACAATGGTCGGTCGCTCGAATTGAACCGCCGGGCTGTTCGGTGGTGATCCGCCGTCGCGACAGAAACCGTCTAGATAAACCGTCTTCGATCGTACCCAATCGGGCGTGATGTGATCTTCCATCGAAGCGGGGAACGGTGCGAGCAGCGAATGAGCAGCGGCGTAAGTATTCAAGTGCGCATCGTCGTCGCGTTTGCCGTGCTGACGCACAACGACCTGCGGAATCGAAGCCAACCGGGTCAGCATTGAAATCTCAGCCGAGACGTCGATGACCATCAAGTCTGGTTTCGTACGGTCCAGCCATCCGGTGTACTGTGCGACTCGCGAGGTAATCGTGTCGGTCCAAAGCGGAGCATAATGCAGCGAAGGCACGTCGGTCGCATGCGTCATCGCGGCGACCGAGACGTCGTCGATGTCGCAAGCAATTTCAACAACATCTTTCAGCGTCGGGCCGTTCCAGGGAAGCGATCCGATCCGGCTGGTCACCACCGCCGCGTCCGATCGGAGTCGTTGCAGGATCGCCTCGGTACGATGCTTATGACCGAGCCCGTGATAGTGGACATAGAAACCAATCGTCATCAAATCTGCTCGCGGCAAGTTTCTGTTGGGCCGTGGACGCGTTGCTCACCAAGGACGCTGGATTTATCGGCGAGGCGTTGGCACTACCGACGCCCGCTCGCACCGTGGCAGCACCGCACCGGAGGCTCGCACCTGCTGGTCGGCTTGATTGATCGTTTGAGCAAACCTAGCAAGTAGACCAACGACGATCGAATTCGTTGATTTCGCTAAGCCGATTAAATGAAGACGCTTGTGGTTCGGTGCGGGAGTTGCGGACATGGTCTGGCTCGGGTGTTGATGGACTCGGGGTGTTGACGAACGTGGAATGTTGACGAACTTGGCGTGTCGACGAACTTGAGGCGTTGACGGAAAGAGTGTTTGCAAAAAGTGACGACTGACCGACGTTTGAAAGATGCTTCCGTGCCACCACTGCACACCGCGAGCCAACCCGATCAACGCGATGACTTCCAGGACTCCACTGCACCAATCGCCAGAAAAGCCGCTATCGATCCGTTTGGTTACCGGTCACTGCTGAGCATTGCGCTGCCACTTGCCGCGACCGTTGGTTGCTTTTCGATCACGCTATTTACCGACCGCACCCTGCTGATGTGGTACGGCCCGACGTCTTCGGCGGCCTCGGTGTCCGCCGGAAATCTTTACTGGGCGACCGTTTGCATCCCCGTGACGGCGATGGGGTTCATTACACCGTTGGTAGCGATGGCGATGGGTAAAAAGCGAGGCCGAGGCGCAACGGCCATGCGTGTTTGGTCGTTGATGTGGCAGTGCGTTTGGTTGACGATTGGCTTCGTGCCGATCCTAGCGGTCATTGGTTGGTTCAGCCCCCAATTGTTTCTTGCGTTTGGGCACACGGCGGAACTGGCCGAACACGAATCAAGCTACTTTCAAACCTTGCTGCTGGTTGCGCCCGCGTCCATGTTGGAAGCTGGCTTGACTGCGTTCTTCGTGGGCCGACGCATCACCAAACCCATTCTGCGAACCAACATTACTTCGGCGGTGCTGAACGTGGTGCTTGACTTCTGGTTGATCTTCGGTGGGCTGGGGATTCCCGCCCTTGGCGTTTACGGGGCCGCTTTGGCAACGGCAGTTGCGATGTGGTTCAAAGTCGCAGTGTTCGCCGCTTTGCTCATTCGCCTTCGCTCTTTCCGACGCCATCAACCCGCTTCGTGGAAGCCGAGCGGAAAGCTGATCCGCGAAATCATGGTGCCCGGATCGGCGTTGGGGGTTCAGCAATTGATCCGGTCGAGTCTTTTCAGCTTGGTGTTGATGGTCATCGGTACCGCATCGGTTGCGGGACTGGCGGCAACATCTGCGGCCCTAAGCCTGTATCAACTTCTATCGATTCCGGCGATTGGACTTGCGACCGCTGTCACGGTGATGGCCGGTCAGGGGTACACCTCCGGCGGAATCACGCTTGCCGCTCGCGTCATCCGCCGCGGGTTGTGGATCGCGGCGGTCTTTGCGATCTCGCTGGCGGCGCTGTTGATGATTTTTCCGAAACCGCTGCTTCAAATTTCGCTAGGTGGGCTTTCCGCGGATCAGCGAGAAACGATCGAGCCGCTCGCAATCACGCTGTTAGGCTATGCCGCCGTGTATGGATTCACGGACGTCGCCAGCTTGCTGCTGGGCGCGTCCGTGAAAGGCGTCGGCAAGACGTTCGTCATCTTGGTGGCGACCGCGATCCCCGGAGCGGTCTGCGTCGGAATAGGTTTCGCCCTGGCTCCAACCGCCACCGACGCCATCGCGCCGGGCGTGGTTACCCACTGGTGGAGCGTCTTGATCGCTTGGTCGTTCATCCAAGCATTGATCATGGCAGTAATCATTTACCGGTTATTGGACCATCACCAAAAACCGTGATGGTCCAATGCGTCAGAGTGGACCGACTTGCCGACGATCGCATCAAGCGGTCGCCGCGGGACCTTACTTCGTCACGTCCGCCGTGATGCCGGCCCACTGGTCAGTGCGAAACGGTGTCATCGGCAGCCCTTCGGCGCTTTGGACGTTCGCGATCGGGTTGTTCGCCCAAGCGTAGCGAACGGAAGCCGGACTTTCGATTCCTTCGGCCGACACTTCGATCGTGTCTTTGTCCACAATTTTTGCAGTCGCGTGAACAAACGTCTTGTCTTCGCCCGCAATCGTGAATCCCGATAAAGCTGGCACGTCAAAGGTGTCCAGTCCGCCGCCCACGTGCGAGAACTTTAGGACTGCTTTGTTACCTTCAACTGTCATCGATTCAAAGGTCGGGCTTTGATAAGGAACATCGACGGCGTACTGTTTCGCAAATGCCCATCGTGCCAATCGTTTGGCAACGTCTTGTTTGTTCTTGGGGTGGATGTCGGTCGCCTCGCCCAAGTCCGTGATGACCGCTTGCCCGGTTGCGGGTAAACGATCCAAGGTCATCGTTTGAGCTTCGCGAAGCTCGGCCCAAGTGCTCGGCGACGGCTCCGTTTCTTCCTGTTGAAAGTCGGCCAGTTGGACCCAATAGAACGGGAAGTCGCCTTGCTTCCATTCGCTACGCCAAGTTTCGATCATCAAAGGGAACAAGTCGCGGTACTGGTACGCGCGACCGGAGTTCGATTCGCCTTGATACCAAACCGTACCAGCGATGGTGTAACCGATGACCGGATGCAGCACGCCGTTGTAAAGATTGCCGGGACGATGATTGCCTTGCAACTGATTCTGCGGTGCTCGCGGCGCTTGACCTTGCTTGCCGTTTTCCTTCCATTGATCGCGTTCGACCTTCCACTTTGCGACCGCCGCGTCATGGTCATACGTGTCCGCCATGCGGTCCCATTTGGCGATCAAGTCGTCATACTTGCCATCGGTCTTCAGGACATCACGCGGTACCCAGGCTTCCGCCGCCGAACCACCCCACGAGTTGTCGATCAAGCCGATCGGCACGTTCAACGTTTGGTGCAACTGGCGTCCAAAGAAATAGCCGACCGCCGAGAAGTCTTTCACCGTTTGCGGCGTGCATGCTTTCCAGGATCCATTGAAGTCGTCCTGCGGCGTTTGCGCGGCGACTTGCGGAACGGTGATCAAGCGGATGTTGGGGTAGTTCGCGCTTAACGATTCAAGGTCGCCGTCATCGGCTTGATCGACGGACCACTGCATGTTGGATTGCCCCGAGCACAACCAGACTTCGCCGATCAACACATCCTTGAACGTGCGAGTTTGGTCAGCACGAACGACCAATTCATACGGTCCGCCGGCTTCCATCGAGGCCAGCTTTAAAGAAAACCTTCCCTCGGCGTCCGCGGTCGCCGAGGCTTCGTGTCCGTCGATGGTGGCCGAGACATTCAAACTGGGCGTCGTCCAACCCCAGACATGAATCGGCTGGTCTCGCTGCAGAACCATCGAGTCACCGAACACGGACGAGAATTTCAATTCGGCGTGGGCGAGTTGCGGCAGGCAGACGCAGGCGGCCAACGCGAGCAAACGGAGCATGGCGGGGTCTCTTTCGACGAATCAAGGGCGGGGAGTGCCACGCTACTTTAGCCTTTAGCGCGGCGGGAGACGCGACAGCATACCTGACGCGTTTGGCAGACGCGACATTCTTGGACGATTAAGCGGAACTCAGTTACAATACGCCGTCGGATTGCTTCCAAGCGGAGCCGGTCAGACTTCTCCTCCTCTTCTGGTTTTCACCATGCATCGGTTTCATCGTTTACTACTTTGCGTTGCTTGTTGCATCGGGTCATGCGGGGCGGTGACGAATGCGACCGCGGCGATCTTTGACACGTTCGTTTCAGCTAGGCATAGCCGATACCTTTCTGGGACAGATCCGAATCCAGCATTCCTGCTTGATGAAGCCGATTTGTCCGGATTGGGGGGGCGAGCGGCGTTGATCACGCCGCGACACTTTATCACGGCCGCGCACACCGTGGGGGTACCACCGTCCCCTTACACCGCGACTTTTCGCGGTAGCGACGGGGTGCTTCGTTCGTATACGACCGCCGTGTTTACAGACCTGTCGACCACCTACGTCAACGGCATGGACGCCACGATCACCGCGGACAGCGACATTCGCGTTTATACACTCGATCCGATGAATGTCGTCGCGCCAGAAATCACGCCGATGGCAATCGCCCTGGGAAGTCCCTCCGACTTCATCGGTCGCGAACTCTTTGCACTTGGTCAAAACAATCAAGCCGGGCGAAACGTGATTGATAGCGTCGAGGTCGCCATTCTTGACAGATTCGGTCGGCCAACCATCAACACCGTCTTTTCGTTTGATACTGCGGGCAACATGGGAAGCGGCGGCCTTGGTGGTGATGAAATCGGATTGGTCGGCGGCGATTCGGGATATCAAAGTCTGATCGAAATCGACGGCCAGATCGCACTGCTGGGGGCTCACTTTGGAATTTCAAACGCCACCGACGCGGCAAATCGACGTCAGTACGACAGCTTTAGTTCGCTGCTTTCGCCCTACCTCAGCCAGCTCGAAGCGATCGTCACCGCCGATGGCCAATCGCTCCGCACGATCTCGATCGTGGCAGTCCCCGAACCGAGCGCCGTGTTCGCGGTCGTGGCGATTGTCGGAATCATCGGTTTTCGGCAACGTCGACACGGGTGTGCGTAGAAACGTCTTAAGATTGAGCGAGCGTTGGTCGTGGGGAAGTCGACATCGCGTCCCAGAGACTGCTCGCCGCCGCGACGTCGGCATCGGTTGCGTTGCCACGCCCGTACGCGATCGCGTTGTAAGCGGCGACAATTCTGGTCGCCGCTTTTGTTTGCAGGTCGCCGCCGCCATGGGTCCGCCGCAGGAACTCGCTGGGCGTTTCATCTGTATGGCGCGTCATTCCGCGTTCGCGGCACCACGCTTCCCACGCATCGAACGTGACCACGATGATGCGTCGCGGATCGGCTTCGCGTCCGATCGGATTTTGGAACGAAGAAAATGGTCGCACCGAAGATTGGGTTTCTTGACGCATCGATAAGTCATCCCTCGATGCGTCTCGCTCCGGTGCATCGACTTGAAACAGACTTCGCCACCAGAGTGCAATCGCATCGCGGTGCAGATAAGCGAACGCGGCGACGATTCCGGCAAGGACCAGAAAGGCGATCATCTTTAGAAGACTGGACAGTCCTGGAAGGGAATCGGTAAGCGGCGGCGTTGGGGATTGTTTGGGAGTGTTACCAGACGTTGCACCGGAGTCACCACTTTTCGAATCGCTGTTCTTTGGGTTCTCTTTCGGCGATTGCTCCTGCGTCGATTCCGGAGGGTTTGAATCTTGTGGCGGTGATGTGGTTTCGGGTTGCGACTCTGATTCGCTTTGCTGTTTCTTATCGTCCGGCGGTGGTTTCGAATCGGACGATTTTGATTCGGGTGACTTTGACTCCGAAGGCTCTTGTTTTGGACCGGATGACTCTTCCGACTTCGCGTCCGAAGGCGATCCTTTGTCGTTGCCGGATTGCTTTCCGGGGGGACCGGATTTCTTTTCTCCGTCGCCAACATCACCGGCGGGTGCGTCCTTTCCCTGCTTGATGCCGTCCGTTTCTTTCTCGGTTCTCGACGCATCATTACCGGTCGTGGCGGCGGAGTCCGTTTTTTGGTCCGCGCCGTCATCGCCCCAACCGAGTTTGCTAGCGATGGTGTCGCCTGGTGAATCGAGGTAGCTGGGCAATTCAAAGGACGCCAACAACTTTCCCGGCACGGGTGCCAAAAACGCGATCGCCAAGATCAAGCCGATCAGCACCAGTCCACCGCCGATCCAAGCGACTGATACATCCGAAGGCATCTCGACCTTTCGCTGGCGAAGGTATCGGCGAAGCCCCAGGAAGCTGGTCGTGACCAACAACGACAGACTGGCGAACAGATAGAACGCCAACAACTTTTGAGCTTGCGACCACGTCGTCGGATCCGACCGCAAAAAGAATTGACCGAGCCCGAAAAGCGGCAGCGCCGCCATCGCTAAGTACAACACCGTGCGTCCGGGCTGGCTGGCTCGTTTCTTCGTCTCCGCCGTCCGCCGATCAACCTCGTTCGGTTGCGATTCGTCATCGGCGTCTGTTGAGTCCGC
Source organism: Pirellulaceae bacterium (assembly GCA_963836865.1). Lineage (GTDB taxonomy): Bacteria > Planctomycetota > Planctomycetia > Pirellulales > Pirellulaceae > Rubripirellula. Next base: position 237,333 of record CAWILC010000012.1, read on the forward strand.
GTCTTTGCGAGCGAACAGTCGTCCCGAATCCAGCAGCCCTTGATCGCTGGAATCCACGTCTTCGTTGATCAACGTGCAATCGCGCACGATGCGATCGGCTAAGTATGCGATCAGGGCCAAGATCAAACCGACGAAGATCGGTGAGCTGACGAACCTCATCAATGTCACAAAGGTGGCGATGCCCAGGACGCCGGCATAGCCGAGCGAATACATCCGATCTTTCTCGATGGCGACCCGCGCGATGCCGACCGCGCCCATCGTGAACATCAACAGCGTCCAAGAGACACGCCCGGGTTGACCGCCTTGGTAGACGATCAACATCAAGAAGTTCGCCAAGCTGCTGATCATCAAGAAGATCAGGATCGGGGCGACGGCAACGGCCGCGTAATCGGCCGATGACTTTTTCGCCGATGATATTTTGGCCGGCGACTTAACGGAGGACTTGGCCGGTGTGTTCAAAAGGGATTCAACGATCGTTCAGGAGTGCGACGCTTCATCGGGGTGCGACGTTTTCCAACGATCCATCGCGGGACCGATCGACTTCATGGGAACCCATTTTTCTTTTGTCTTGCTGCTCTGCAGCAACGTCTCCGGCAAAATTTTACCCCGGTCAATTCGTGCTAACAACTCAGCCTCGGTGATCGGTCCGACTCGACGGCCTTTCCGAATCCAACTGCTCGCCATGTAGTACCAGCTCGCTCCCATCCCATCGTCTCCCGCTTCGCGGTTGCGTAAAGGACACGGGCGTTCGCACCCGCTCACCCCCCACTCTAACGCCAGCGGTCGGCTCATTGAAAGCAAAATCAACTGGTTCGAACGTCAATTGCGGCAATAAATGTCGGTAAAGTCGCCTCGCCACCGCGTTTGCCAACCAAACATTTGCCTCGTCGAGCAGCGACGGGCCAGAACCAAGGGCACCCACCCGATTCCGCCGCAAACATCTTTCCCCATCCATTTTTAGCCAAGCCTGTCACGCAGGGACATCAGCCGATCGTGATTGAAATGAATCGCGTCCGTTTGTTCGGACAGCGTTCTGATCCGAAGCTTGGCAAAAGATGGGCGGCTAAAAATTGGTGGGAATGGACACTTGATTCCTCTGTAGACATCTTTCGCGAAGCCAACTACACAAAGTCATCGGCCAGGGACGTTGTGAATGTGATACACAGCAATCGCTGTCGTTCGTTTGCGTTACATTCTTGACACTAAACGGACCAGCGGGGCTGCAACGCATGACGACGATCGCTGCGGATATTACGCTCAAGATCACTTCGCTTCGGACTTCGATCGATGACTACCGCGTTCATGCCGAGCGGTTTTTGATGCAGACGAAACTTCGCGGCATTGCGTGTGTCAATATTACCCGTCGAGAAGTTCGTTTCGAATGGATCGATTGTCGTTGATCTTCTTCGCGATAATTTCTTACCAGCGGCCCGTGCTTCGGTCGGTCGTGACGATTCGGCGAGCCTCTTCGCTGATGCCGTAGGCGAGGCTGGGTTGGTTCAGTTCTAAGAAGACGGTGTACTTTTGGTGGACCGCATCCGCATAGACGACCGGCGCGTGGGTCAGGCGAAGGAAGTGAACCGGCGTGCCGTTCCAACGTTTGGTGAACACTCCGGCTTCCAAGTTTGGCTCGGCCGCCAAGCCATAAAACTGCGTCATCGTTTGGACCAGCTTGCCGGGGTCGCCGGTAAAGCCGTGGAAGGTCGTGCGTTGGACTTTGCCTTGATGGTCAAAATAGTACGTCAGCGTTCCCGCCATGTCGCTGGCAAGCGTTCCGGTCACGATCGGAACGCGGAGGCCTTCCAGTTTCAAATCCGCCAGCACCGTACTGACCCGCGAGAACCGGCCGATCACCCAGTCCGGTCCGATATCGAATCGCATCACCTCGCGAAGGTCCGTGACATGGTGGCCGGTCAGTTGCGGCATTGCGGCCGGATCGGCTGGGACCGCGCCCAATTTGCGGGCCAGGTCTTCTTCCAACCGATACCGGGCCGGGTCGAGTCGGCGAAGCGTTTCCACTTCGTGGTGCGAGTGGGCGACGGAGGCGTTGGTCAGCGTGACGTCGCCGTCGTACGAAACCGACGTGGAACTGAACACGTCACCGATCCCCGACAGGTTCTGACCCCACTGCGTTTCCGAGGCGACGTACGGGCCGCCCGCGGCGGCGGCCAACAAAGCAGCGGTTTGAATTTTCGAGATCATCGTCTTCACGCTTGGCATCGAGAGGGGGAGGCGATGCGACCATGCCTTGCCATGGCGCACCACCTCGATCATCGACGCCATCGAACAGCCCACGTGATCCGATCGAGCGGACCCAGTCGTCGTCCGGAACTTCCTTCGATCAATTACAATCCGCGAAAGCGTTCCTAGCCCTTCTTTCGGAATCAAATCTGTTGTCCGCGTCCGGATTGATCGCCCATCTGCCGTCGTGCCGCGAGGCGCTCGATCGGTTCGTTTCCGCCAGCGGTTTGCCAGATGCCAAAACGATCGCTTCGCTGCGACGCGAACTCGGCGACGACTTGGCCGACATCGTGTTGACGTCGGCGTCGCTGCAGTCCAAGGCGGTCGCGAAATTCGGTGACGGCGTCTGGTGGGCCAGCGAGAAATCGCTGCAGCAATCCACCGCGTGGCAGGTCGCAAACGTGAAAGCTTCCTGGTTCGGCGATCGCCGCGTCGAAGATCTTTGCTGCGGCATCGGCGGCGATACGATGGCGTTGGCCCGACGCGGCATCGTTACCGGCTTTGACCTCGATCCCGGCGCTGCCGAACTGGCGGCGGCAAATTTGATGGAAGCAAGCGGGGCGAGCGAATCAAGCGTTCGGGTCGCCGACGTTTGCACGCTTTCGCGAGCCGCAGACGTGGGCGTTCACATCGATCCCGACCGTCGTCAATCCGGTCGTCGAACCGTCGGTCCGCAGTGGTATCAACCGGCGTGGAATGACGTGACGAAGATTCTACGATCCACTGAGTCGGCCGTCGTCAAATTGGCCCCCGCCGCGGTGGTGCCGACGGACGATCTTGGCGTCACGCAGCGGGTTTGGATTTCGCTTTCCGGAAGTGTTCGCGAGCAAACGTTAGTCTGCGGTGATGCGATGCGATCCGTTACAAGTGATTGCACCGGAGATGGGATCCATGCGTACCGAGTGGCAAGCGATGGGACTTTTTCTTGCTTCGGTGGATCGGTCCAAGAAGTCGATGTTCATCACAATACGGCGGATACCAACCTACCGCGTTCGTTTCTGGTGGACCCTGATGCGTCGATTCGTGCTTCAGGTTTGACGGAGAAGTTTGCTGCAATGCACGATCTTTCGATGCTGAACGGACCGACCGGATTTTTGACCGGCGATCTGGATGACAAGACGCTCCGCGACGTCGCGTCGATGGCCGTCGTCGGCGAAGTGTTGTGGCACGGTTCGGCTGATGATCGAAAACTTCGACGTCAACTTCGCGCGATCGGCGCGATGGCGATCACGGTGAAGGTCCGCGGTACCGACCACGATCCGGCAAAGCTAACTCGTCGCTATCGCGATGGCGGCGATCAACCGGTGACGTTGTGGATCGGACGCTGCGGCGGGCGAGTGTTCGCGGCGATGACCAAACCGGCTTCGCATCGCTTGATCAACAAGTGACGGATTTACTGTAGCTGATCCCGCCAGGGTTCAGTCCGGTCTGAACCCTGGCGGGATCAGCTACGACAGTTGTTGTTCACCGATTGCTTAGTGGTTATCGCAGTTGCACGGCTACTTCGGCCGCCGTCGGACGCGACGCGGCGTCCTTGTTCAAGCAAGCGTCGATGACGGCAGCCAACGCGGGGTCATCACGTCGTCGAGCCGGATCGGGTGCCGGATCTCGCGACAACGTGGCCGCCATTCGCACCGCGTTGGTGGAACCGGGAAATGCCGGCCCGTGATAAAAACACTCGAACAAGACGCAGCCGAGCGAGAAGATGTCGGCGGCGGACGTCACCGCTTCGCCGCGTGATTGTTCGGGAGCCATGTATCCCGGCGTGCCCATGATCGTGCCTTCGTGCGTGTCGTCGATGACTTCATCGAGCGAATGTCGTGGCACGCGTGACAAACCAAAATCGAACAGCTTTGTGATTGGCGGTGAGTCTGGTTCGGAAACCAGCATGATGTTTCGTGGCGTCAGGTCCCGATGCACGATGTCGGCCGCGTGGACGCTGGTCAGGGCGCTCGCGATCTGGCATCCAATGTCTCGAACGGCTTTCGTTTCGAGCGGACCGAGTGAAAGTTTTTCACTCAAGGTCTCGCCGGCTAAGAACTCCATCACGACGAACGGCACGACGAACGGCACGACGCCGTGCGATCCGACGTCCAGCAGCGATACGATGTTTGGATGCGCGATCGCGGCGATCGAACGCGACTCGCGCTGGAACCGTTGGTTCAATTCGTCGCTGGTCGCCAAGTCCGTGGCCAACATTTTGATCGCGACTGTTTCGTCCGATCGCGTATCGGTCGCGCGATAGACGATGCCCATGCCGCCTCGACCGATGACGTCTTCGACCACGTAAGGACCGATCTTTGACTTCGGCCGCGGCGCGATGGGTTTGGATCGAAGCTCCGAAACGATCGCCCGCAATTCGCTTCGCATCAACTTTGGGTACGCCCCGTCGTAACGGTCGACCCATTGATCGATCACGGTGTCGGTGATCGCGATGTCGTTGATCAAAGACAAATCGTTCTGCCGCACTTCCGATTCGAAGTCGACGGCGACCGCATCGATCTTCGCGAGCTCGGCGGCAGAGACGCCATCGATGTTCATTCGATCGACTCGTCGTCGTTCTCTCTCGCCGAGTCGTCATCGACTTGTTCGGTCCATGTTTTCCGGATCAGTTGCAACCGTCGTTCGACGGCCCGCTTGCTGATTTCCAATCGTGTCGCAATTTCGTCGACCAAGTAACCGTCCATCCGCATGATCGCGATTTGTTTTAGCTGTTCATCATCAAGCTGATCGAGCAGCGCGTCACAGGCTTCGGCAAGTTCGGCGCGGATGTCGGCGGGTTGCGATTCGCCCGAGACGCCGCCGATGCCACCGCCGAATACTTCTCCGGCCGGATTGATGAAGACGGATTCGCCGCGGACGGCCCCGCCCCCGCGTTTCTGGCGAGTCTGGCGGCGAAGGTGAGCTTGGGACTTACGGCTGGTCAGCGTGATCAGCAATCCCCACAAGTTTTCGGGGCCGCCCAGATCGGGAAACTGATCGCGACGAATGCCGGCAATGAAGCTGTGAAAAGCCGACAGCGCAATGTCTTCCTCGTCGCCGCTGCGCCGCAAATTGATCGGCAAACGTTTCGCCGCGATGCGGACGAGCTGTTGAAAGTAATCCTCCCACAGCTTCGTCGTCGCTTGTTCGTCGCCTTGCCGAACACGCTGCAGCATGTCGGTGAAAGCGTCCGCCGATTCGTTCTGGACCGATTCGTTCTGGATTGGTTTGCTCATCGCCCCATGATGATGCACGGGCCGAAACGAAGCTAGTTATGCGGACGGTTTGCTCAGCACCGTCGCGGTAAAGGCATTGCCGGTTTCCGGATTCGTCCCCGAGGCCGTCGCGCCGGCGCCGAAGTGGCTGCGGCGAGCGAATCCGAGCGCGATCGCCGTTTGGCCACCCGTCGGTGTGACACTGGTCAGGCGACCGACCGTTTTTCCGTCCGCGTCGATCGTCGTGTCGGGCGGCGGGACGTCGCCGGCGATCGACCAGCGAACGAGTTTCTTTTGCACCTGGCCGAGCGCATCGAGCCGCGCCACGGTTTCCTGGCCCAGGTAACAGCCTTTGGTGAACGAGATCGAAACCGCATCGCGGTCCGCTTCTTGCGGCAGGTTCGCGTCCGTCAGGTCGACGCCGTACCACGGGAATCCGGCGGCGATGCGAGCGGTGTGGAAGTCGGCTTCGCTGCCAGAGAAGGTGGCCTCCACGAGGCCCGGAAGGTGACCGTTTGCCAGCTTTAACAAACTCGCGGCCGCTTGCTCAGCCGATTCGATCGGTGCCAACAGCAAGTAAGTGCCTTCGCCCAGCATACGAGTTTGAAAAATCTGAACGGGAACGTCGTCCAGCAAAGTCGTCCAAGTCGCGATCGGACCGGCAAGCGATGACGGCGGATGCAGTTCCTTCATTGCAGAGCTAACGGCAGAAGGAATCACCCAAGCGGCGAACGCGTCATCCCGAACGGACGGCACCGCGTCTTCTCGTATCGTGTATTTGTCCGCGTGCGAAGCGATCCGTTCGGACTGGCCCGGCGATCCGATCAAGCGGAACCGATCGTCGTGACGATACAAAAAGCCGTGCCCGAGCGTCTTGCCTCGAACGTCCGTGATGAACGTTTCACGCCCTTCACCGACCACCAGCTTTTTGACTTCGTTGGTGGTCAAGTTGTGGACGATCGCAGCGGCATCCGCTCCGGTCACGTCGACGACGGACAAATGGTGCAAACGATAAATCGAAAGATTGTTCATCGACGAAGGATAACAAACTCGCGGAAATCGTTGCAGTCTGGCATCGCGATGCGGTTGTTTCTGGGCGACCGAGTTGCGGGTTGTTGTCGAAATGACGCGTAGTGTATTGAGCGAGTGTCGCGAGACTTGTGGGGCGGTTTGTTGGGCGGGACAAAACATGTCAATGGAGATGGCGATCATGGCCGAAATGCAAAGTTCAAGCATGTCCGACGCGGCGGTAAAGTCGGTCGGCGCGACGGTGGTTTTGCCAAAGTCGGACGTCATGGCGGCGGCAACGTCGGATCCGCTGCCGTGGCTGATTCGCAACTTGCTTGAAAAGCAGCGGGTCGAAAAACGAAATTGCGAATCGCAAACGCACGCGCAACCTTCGGCCGGTGACGCCAATCCGGTAGGCTGAAACGGTCTGGTGGTCGCCTTCGGTTCGTCGGACACGTTTCGTTTCCGACTTGATTCCGATTTCTGGCCTGTCTCTGATGTCTAGCCGTTCTTTATTCGCCGACGCCGAAGAAGACTTTCAAAAACAGGCTCAGCCCTTGGCCGCTCGGATGCGGCCGACTCGACTGTCCGAGTACGTCGGCCAATCGCACATCTTGGGCGAAGGCAAACTGCTTCGCCGGATGATCGATGCCGGACGTCTAGGCAGCGTCATCTTTTCGGGACCGCCCGGCACCGGCAAAACGACGCTGGCGCATTTGTTGGCCATCGAAACGGGCAGTCAACTGCGAACCCTTAGCGCGGTTTCCAGCGGCGTGAAAGACGTTCGCGAAGTGCTTGCCTGGGCCGGCGATTTGATCGCGACCGGGCAACCGCGACCGCTGTTGTTCATCGACGAAATCCATCGGTTCAGCAAGTCGCAGCAGGACGCACTGTTGCCCGATGTCGAAGCCGGTGTCGTGTCGTTGATCGGCGCGACGACCAGCAATCCTTATTTCGCCGTCAACGCGGCGCTGCTCAGTCGCAGTCAATTGTTCCAGTTGGAATCGTTGTCGCCGCAAGACATCGAATCGTTGCTTCGTCGCTCGCTTTCGGATCGCGATCGAGGTCTCGGTGATGTCGATGTGAATATTGATGATGATGCGATCATGTTTTTGTCGGAAGCCTGCGAGGGCGACGCGCGGCGGGCACTTTCGGCGCTTGAAATCGCGGTGCGGAGTTCGCACGGTGCGGTCGTGACTCGCGAGGCCGCGGCCGAATCGCTGGGCAATCGGTTGGGCGGTTACGATGCGACCGGCGACGACCACTATGACCTTGCAAGCGCGCTGATCAAGAGCATTCGCGGCAGCGACGTCGACGCGGGCATCTACTGGCTGGCTCGGATGTTGGAAGGCGGCGACGACGTTCGCTTTCTGTGCCGACGGTTGGTGATTCTGGCCAGCGAAGACATCGGCAACGCGGATCCGGGTGCCTTGTCGATCGCGGTCGCGGCGATGCAGGCGTGCGAGTTCGTGGGATTGCCCGAGGCGCAATTGACGCTCAGCCAAACGGTCGCCTATCTGGCGTTGGCCCCCAAAAGCAACGCGGCGACGAAGGCGATCGGTGCGGCCCGAAAAGACATTCGCGAAAACAAGATCCTGCCCGTGCCAAAGCATTTGCGTGACGCTCATTACGGCGGAGCGGCCGATCTTGGGCATGGCGAAGACTACGTTTATTCGCACGATTGTCCGGGCGGCGTCGCGGCCCAAGATTACCTTGGCGTGGACCGAACGTATTACGAACCGACCGACCGCGGGTTCGAGGCGGAACTGCAACGCCGGCAAGCTAAAATCAATGCGACGCTGAAGGACTTGCAATAAAATTTGGTGCATCGATCCGGCACTTGAAAGTCTCGCGTGATCGTGAATAGACTGTCCGACGTGGAGAGCGAGTCGGACACCAACAACTTTTTATGTTCATCCGCCGCAATCATCTTTTGACGCCCGACCGACTACGCCGCTTGATTGCCGGCGTGGTTTGCGTGTGCGTTTTGGCGGCCAACATTCCGATTCCCGTGATGGTGTCGACGACCGCGTTCAAAGACCGATCGATCCCATTCCCATGCCAGGATGATGCTTGCGGTTGCCGATCGGCCCAACAGTGCTGGTCGTCGTGTTGCTGTTACAGCGACCGCGAGCGACTGGCGTGGGCCGAAGCCCATCACGTCGTCGTCCCGGCTACGTTCGCGAAACCGGTCACGCCCCCACCAGCAAAGCCGGCATGTTCCCACTGCGCGACGCAGTGTCAGTCAAAGGCGAACGCGAACGCGAAGCCTGAAACTGAAACAAAAACTGAAACAAACTTCCCCACCCGTTATCTATTGACCTCTGCCGTACTGAAATGCGGCGGCGAAACGACGCCTTGGGGCGGGTTGCCCTGGGGCATCGTCGTGGTCAAGCCTCCGTCCATCGATTCGATCGAGGACCACTCATTTGCGCGACCGACCAGTGATCGGTTGCCTTCTTCGCCGGCCGTCCCTCCGACGCCGCCGCCTCGCGTGACGCCCGTTTGAAATCGTTTTTCATTCGTCACTTCGGCTTGTCATCGGACCGATCGTCCGTCCGCGTATTGATTGCGCGAACGTTCTAAGTTGGGTCGATGCGGCCCGATCGTGCGCGGTGATTCCCATCCGCTGCGGTGTCCTTTCGCACGCTCACGCGGTTCGCCCGGACTCGCTCTCCACAAGACGGTTCCGCGATTGCGGATCGTCGTGAGCGTGTCAACGGTCGTCGCCGGATACTTCATCGTCACGATCGAAATCGTCACTCGAAATTTCTCACAAACTCAATCGATGAAAACTGGATCTTTAAAATTTCAACGTGCCTTCACGTTGGTGGAACTGTTGGTGGTGATCGCGATCATTGGTGTGCTGGTCGGATTGCTGCTGCCCGCGGTCCAAGCCGCGCGAGAAGCATCGCGTCGGATGAGTTGCAGCAATAACGTCAAGCAGCTCGGCTTGGCGATGCACATGCACCACGACACGTACGGATACTTTCCGTCCCAGCGGGAACAAGCAAACGCGCCCGTGCCGCCGCCGCAACAAAGCTGGTATCGATGGTCTTCGTTGGCGCTGCTGACCCCGTTCTTGGAACAGTCGGCGATCTTCGAGGCGGTCGATCTGGAGAAGCCGCTGTACTTGTTTTCGATGGGGCCGCCGCCCGGCGTCGCGGTCAATCCCGATCTGCGGGACCCCATCCGCACTCGCGTGCAAACGTTCCTGTGTCCCAGCGATGTCTACGACCGCGTCGTGCCCGATTGGGGCAGCACGAACTACGTCACTTGCAACGGTTCGGGCCGAGACGGGGGCCAGTATGAAAACGCCGACGGCATGTTTTACATCGATTCGCGAAAACGATTTCGCGATCTGCTGGATGGTTCGTCCAACACCGCCGCGCTGGCCGAAACGCTGGTCGGATCGGGGCTGAGTAACAGCACCCGCGGCGTCGCCAACGAGACCGCCGACGCGCCGATCGCGATGGTGTGGAACGCGGCGTCGACCGACGCGAGCGAACCATGGTGTTTGAATGATGCGTCGCCCGTGATTTTCAAGCGAGGCGAAAAGTGGGCCGATGGTGCGGTCAGCGAGACCGGTTACCACCACTTCCGATCGCCTAACCCGATCGAGAACGATTGCTACGGACGCTTCGTCGCCCACAAAGCGGCTCGCAGCCGCCACGTCGGCGGCATCACGCTGCTGCTGGCGGATGGATCGGTGCGTTTCGTCACCAATTCGGTGGAGCGAGAGTTGTGGCAGAACCTCGCATCGATCATGGACCGCACACCGATCGGCGAATTTTGATCGCTCACGAACCCGGCTTGGGAACGTATCGGTATTGGCCTTGGCTTTGCTTGGCGATGCGCCGCATTCGGCTTTCGCCTTCTTCGCTGAAGTACGCGATCGTGTGGACGATGCTAACCGGTTTGCTGTCACCGAACAGATTGGTGACGACGTTTTCTTCAACCAACAGGTCTTCGATGCCCTGCGGGAATTCGCCATCGGAAAGCAAGAAGATGACGTCCGGCTTCAGCTTCAGCGCGAATCGCAGTGCATCGTAGGGAGCCCGGCCTTTGTCTTTGCTAATCCGCATCGCCCATCGTTTCAACGCCGCTTTGTTTTCGGGCGTTGCGAAGACGCTGCGAGTCTCATCGACGTTCGGATCGGCCAATCGCATGTAGTCCGAATCGGCATCGAAGAACACGACGTAGAACCGTTGATCGGGCGTCAGCAAGTCGACCGATTGCAACAGGGCTTGGCGAGCGGAGTCGAATCCGTCGCCCATGCTGCCGCTGCTGTCGACCAGATAGACGAAGTGGTTTCCGCCGCCTTCGACGCCGCAGAACTCCATCGTCTTTGTCGGCATCGCCTTCATTGACATGGCCGCGGCGGCTGAGGATGCCGAACTGGCCAACGCCGATACCATCGCGGTCGGCGGCGCGGCGGGCGCATCAGGCGAAAAATCCGTCGCCATCAATTCGCCGACGGGACTGATCTCGTACTCGGTTTCGCTGGGCGTGGGTTCGGTGACTTCGGTCTCCGGCGTCAGTTCGCTGTTTTCGATTTGAAACGTCTCGATCGATTCTTCGCCAGTCGACGTGGCAGACGCCGACAGGGCGACTTGATCCTTTGGCGTGTGAATTTTCAAGCCGATGCCGGCCAGCAAAATCAGCACCGCAACGTGCGCGACCGCGCTGACCAACAGAGCCATCGGACGACCACGTCGTGGTTCGGCGTCGTCGCCTTCGTCTTCTCTGGTGTAACGGATGGTTACCGGAGCCGACTCGCGGACGCGATTGACCTCTTCGTCGACCACGAAGGGCAAAGCACTGGTGGTCGCAGCGGGCGGTTTAATCGCGGCAAGCTCTTTTTCTTCGGCATCAAGATCCAACAGGCGAGGCCGTTTGACCGGCGTGTGGGCACCATCGCTGCGTTTGATTTCTTTGCCGGTCGGTGCCAATGGGTGTTTCGGTGCAACGGTGCCAGCAACGACTGACTTGCTTGCGAGAGGCTTACTCAAGTGGGGCTTGCTTGCGACTTGAGCCGCCCGAACGTCGTTCCAACTCGCGAAGGCAACTGGTTTGGGTTTCGAGGCAGAAGAAGCCGACTTCGCCGAGGGCACAAACTTTTGCGGAACAGGACTCGGTGACGGCGATGGCATCGATCGCTGATCGGCCTCCACCGTCGACCGCATTTTTCGCAGAGTCCATTCGATCTCGGCGGCGCGGGCTTCCAGTCGAGCCGCGGAGGCTTCGCTGCGGATCTTCACCAATTGCAATTCCAACATCCGTCGCATGTCAGCATCCGAGCCGGCCACCCAGGCTGGGTCGCCGAACGAATCGTCGATGGGGTTGGCGTTCGGCGGCTTTGGATGGGTCGACATGCGAATCACGTGGAACGAGTTGGCAGGGACCGACTTGAGCGGGCGCGACAGAAGGGGCGGGGCGTTTCAGTATAAAGAAACGCTACGCCGACATCGGCTTGAACGGCTCATTTGCTCGGACTTTTAACATTCGTCTTCGATTCGGAATCAAGCAACGAATCCGAACCGTTGCGGATCCGTGACGGAAGTTTCAGCCACCCCCAAACGCAGATCGCCATCGCCGCTTCGACGGCCATGAACGTGATCCTCGCCGCGATCGCCGATAGAAGTGCCGCCGCCGGGCCGATCGCGACGGACAGGATTGCGGTCAGCACCAGTTCGCGGATGCCGGCCCCGCCGGGTAACAACGACGCGAACCCGACGACAAGGGCCAAGCTGATCGCGGCCGTTGCGATCGGATACAGCGACGTGATCGAAATGGATTCCGTCGATGGCATCGCGGCAACAATCAACGTGAACGCCCCGCCGATCAGCAACCACGACAGCAGCGACCATCCCCAACCGGCCGCGAACAATCGCCAGTCGACCGCCGACGGATCCACCGTCTCGTCTCGCTTGGCAACTCGCGTGACGATGCGGCGCAGCACCGGCGGAAACGTCGGCACGCCCGCGGCAATCGCACCAGCGGTCGCCGTGATCACGATCCACCAGGGCACCGGCGACCCGATCGTGGCAACGCTGGCAACGACCGCGCCGACGGCCATCATCAAAAACGTTTCTAGAAAAACGCTAATCGTCGATGTCATCGGTCGCACGCCATCTCGCGACAACACGCCGGCTCGCAAGACCAGCACCATCGCTTTGCCGGGGACGTACTTGCCGACGTGACCGACGATTTGCGCGGCGACCGCCGTCGATAACTTGGGACGTCCGCCCAGCGTCCAGACTGCTCGGTGCAGCAGCGCCGCCGACGGCAACAGCCCGATCGCGTACAACATCGCCCCGCCACCGATCAGCGACCATCGAATGTCTTCCAAACTCGGTTGCACGTCGGCATCGATCTGGTTCCACTGGCCGATCGCGGACCGTCCGGCAAAGTAAAGTCCTACTAGAACGACGGCCGCGATGGCAAGTTTTAGTAGTCGCATAAAGCTGGTCAGTTTCAATGGCTGGTAAGCAGAGGGGGGATCGTCCACAATCCGCGTCCGACCTGCATCGTGCTCGTTCTGTTCTTGTTCCGCTCTCGTTCAATCCGCAAGAAAGTCCACTCGGATGGCCAACCGCAAGAAGCAATCTCAGCCGGCTAAAAACTCGCCTCCGAAAGAATCCTCCTCGACTGACGCTTCGCCATCGGAACCGGCGACCGCGATGCCCGCGGCGATGCTATCCAATTTGCCGTCGCTCTCACGGATCTTGTCGGTCGTGATGTTGATCTTCGGGATCATAGCCGTCGGCGCATTGTTCTACAAAGTGATGGCAGGATTCTTTGTGCCGTTGTTCTTGGCGGCGCTGTTGGTCGTGATCTTTCGTCCGGTTCACAAATGGATCTACGACTCCATCGGCGGAAAAGCTCGTTTGGCCGCGGTCGCGACCACGGCGCTGGTGCTGGCGTTGGTGTTGATGCCAGTGATTTTGATCATCTCGGTCGCGACCAGTCAGTTCACCGCGATGGTCAGCCATGTGAACTTCAACGACCTCAGCACGGCGCTCGATCGTGCCCGAGATCAGCTTGGCATTTCACTGGTCAACGCCGAACAGTTTCGCCGGTTGGACACGCTTAGCGACACGCTGGACGATCCCGAAAAGCCATCGCAGATCCTGCGAAACATCGAAGAGGCGGCCAGCTTGGTCGCGTTCTTGCAGCGCGAGGTCGAAGGGCCCGAAACCGCGGACGCGTTCGCCGATGTGGCCAGCGATCGACTTCGCGAATTCGCCGACGCGGTCCAAGCCCAGGCGGATGACTACGACGACACGGCCGTTCAGAAGATCGATGCCGAAGAAGAGTTTCATCGGCAAAGTCTGACCGCATCGGCGGCGATTCGTACATGGATTCGAGTCAAGTTGGGCGGCACGTTCACGAGCCAGCTTCGATTGCTGTCCAACCCCAGCGCCGAAGATTTCAAGGACTTGCTGCAACGAGCCCGCGAAGGCCTTCAGCCTCGCTTCGTCAGCCTGACCAGCGCGACGGGATCGTACCTTGCGCAAGTCTTGGTCGGTTTGGTGGTGCTGGTGATCGCGGTGTATTTCTTTTTGATCGACGGGCCGGCGATGATTCACACGTTGATGCGGCTGAGTCCGCTGGACGATGCGTATGAAGCCCGGTTGTTGATGGAGTTCGATCGGACCAGTCGCGCGGTCGTGCTGGCCAGCGTCATCAGCGCGATCGTGCAGGGTGTTTTGGCCGCGATCGCGTTTTGGATTTGCGGCTTCGATTCGATCATCTTGCTGTTCCTGCTGACGTCGCTGATGTCGCTGGTGCCATTCCTTGGCGCGGCGTCGGTTTGGTTGCCGTGTGCGATCTATCTCGGCGTCGTCGACCAGCGGTGGACGGCCGCGATCGTGCTGGCGATCTACGGCGCGACGGTGGTGTCGTCGATCGACAACGTGATCAAGGTTTATGTGCTGCACGGACGATCGACGCTGCATCCGCTGTTCGCGCTGCTGAGCGTGCTGGGCGGATTGAAAGTCTTCGGCCCGATCGGGATCCTGGTCGGCCCGATGGTGGTCGTGTTCCTGCAAACGCTGCTGGAGATTCTGAACCATGAACTGGCCGGACGCGACGCGCGAGCGGCGATGGTCGCGGATGAAACGGATGGCCGCGTCGTAGGCCAACAGTAGGGTGGGTCGAGTGTGCCGGTAGGCCACGATGACCCACCATTTTCCTGCATTTCGAGTGATTGGTGGGTCTGCATCGCTGACGCGATCTGACCCACCCTGCAAAAAACAAAAACGAACCAATCAATAGGCCTTCGCGAAGATCGCGACCTTCTCGGCCGGTTTGCCGGTCAAGAAACACGTCCCCGGGGTCACGTTGGATTCGCGTGGGACGCAGCGGATCGTGACCTTCAATTCCTTCAGCAGCGGTTCGACCTCGTCTTCGCTGGCGAAGTGGCAGTGCGCGAAACCGCCCTGGATCGCATCTTCGTCTTCCGACTTGAAGAACGCGCGGAAGTCGGCTTCGCTTGTGATTGTGGTCGTGTTGTCGTTGCGAAGTTTTAAAGCTCGATCGTACAGCGATTGCTGCATCTCGGCCAAGATCGTCGGCAAGTTCGATACCAGTTCGCCGCGGTCCATGCCGACCGATTTGGGTTCGTCACGACGCGAGAAAAACACGCCGCCCTTTTCAATGTCCTTGGGTCCGATCTCCAGCCGAATCGGCACGCCTCGTTTGACGTGGTGCCATTTCTTTTCGCCGCCACGAACGTCACGGTCGTCGACTTCGACGCGAAGAGCGGCGTCGGCGTAACGCAGCGACATCAATTCCGCTTTCAGCGATTCGACGTACGGCATCACGACGGCGCGTTCATCGGCGTCGCGATAGATCGGCAGGATCACGACCTGCGCCGGTGCCAATCGCGGCGGCAACACGAATCCGTCGTCGTCGCTGTGCGTCATGATCAGCGCACCGATCAAACGCGTTGACACTCCCCAAGACGTCGTCCACGCGAACTCACGCTCGCCGCTTTCGGACTGGAAAATGATCTCTTGCGCCTTCGAAAAGTTCTGGCCAAGGAAGTGGCTCGTGCCGGCTTGCAAGGCCTTTCGATCCTGCATCATCGCTTCGATGGTCAGCGTATCGACCGCGCCGGGAAACCGTTCGTGCGGGGTCTTGGATCCGATAATGACCGGCATCGCCATCCAGTTTTCGGCGAAGTCCGCGTAGACGTCGATCATCCGCTGCGTTTCCTCGATCGCTTCGGCGGCGGTCGCGTGAACGGTGTGCCCTTCCTGCCAAAGGAACTCGGCGGTTCGCAGGAACATCCGCGTTCGCATTTCCCAGCGGACGACGTTGGCCCATTGGTTGATCAGGATCGGCAAGTCGCGGTAGCTTTGCACCCACTTGGCGTACGTCGCCCCGATGATCGTTTCGCTGGTCGGGCGAACAATCAAAGGCTCTTCCAATTTTCCGGCCGGACGCAGGCCTCCGTCGGGATCGGCTTCCAAGCGATGGTGCGTGACGACGGCGCATTCTTTGGCGAAGCCCTCGACGTGTTCGGCTTCCTTTTCCAAGAAGCTCATCGGAATGAACAATGGGAAGTATGCGTTCTGGTGCCCGGTCGCTTTGAACATGTCGTCCAGCGCCCGCTGCATGTTCTCCCACAACCGATAGCCCCAGGGTTTGATGACCATGCAGCCGCGGACGGGCGAATTTTCGGCCAGGTCGGCTGCCTTGATGACCTCTTGATACCACTGCGGATAATCTTCGGCGCGGGTGGGCGAGATCGCGGTCTTGGGAGCTTTGGCCATGGATCAAAAACTTTCCGCAGGGCACGCCTTCTCAATCGCCCACCGTTCCCGAACCCCGGGTGAACGTCTGGCAAGCGGCGGCGTGTGCAAAAACAGGAACGAAGAAGGGGATGAGTTTGCCGAACGCGAGTTTTGATGCCTAGCCCACGTGATGGCGAGTCAAAAGCGTGATCCGCACGCCGATTGCGCGTTCCACTTCCATCGCCGCGAAACCCGACCGGCACACCTACGTCAAACCGGGCTTGGTGAGTAAGCTTTTCCGCTGATGAATTTCGCTGACCGTTTCCCCTTGCCGTTACTGCCGGGAAGCCACCGTTCGTCCCCTCCAACGCCGCGATCGACTTGAATTATCCGCTGCTATTTCGCGTGCTCGGCTCGATCTGTTTGTTGATCGGCGTTTCGATGGGGTTCAGCCTGCCGTTTGCGATTCCGGCGATGGCCGAGCGGACGTACTTGCCGGCCGCCAAATCGTTCGAGATCGCGGGCTTTCGCGGACTGCTGCTTAGCATGGCGATTTGCATGGTCGTCGGTCTTCTATTTCGGATGATCGGACGCGGGCAACGTACCAGCCAGCTTTACCAGAAAGAAGCGATGGCCATCGTTGGCCTCAGTTGGGTGCTGGCGACGGTCCTGGGCGGCGCTACCGTTTTATCTCAGCGGTACCTCGATCGCGGAAGGCCGTCCGATCACGTTCATCGAAGCGATGTTTGAATCGCAATCGGGGTTCAGCACCACCGGCGCGACCGTCTACACGAACTTGGAATCGCCCGAGTTGATCCCGCATTGCATTTTGTTTTGGCGGTCTTGGACTCACTTCTTAGGCGGACTTGGTATCGTCGTTTTGTTCGTCGCGATCCTGGGTCAAGGTTCGGCCGGCAAAGCGATGATGCGAGCCGAAATGCCGGGGCCTACCAAGGAAGGCAGCATGCCGCGGATGCAGGCGACCGCATGGGCGTTCGCGGGCATCTACATTGGGCTAAATTTCATCCTGACCATCGTTTATGTCATCGAAGGCATGTCGTGGTTCGACGGACTGTGCCACGCCTTCGGCACGATGGCGACGGGCGGCTTCAGTACTTACAACGCCAGCCATGGCCAGTTCGATAGCAGCATCATCGACTACACGACGATCCTGTTCATGATCTTGGCGGGCACGAACTTCACGCTGTTGTACTTGACGCTTCTTGGTGGTCCGAAACGACTGTTTCGCGACGTCGAATTTCGCACCTTCATCGGAATCATCGTCGCGGTGACCGCGGGCGTGATCTTCTTTGGAATGCGATCGGGCGATGAGGACTTCGGCACGTTCGCCGATTCGATGCGTTACGGACTGTTTCAAGTCGTATCGGTGTTGACGACGACCGGGTACGGCACGTCGGACTTTGACCACTGGAATAATTTTGGACGCGGCATCTTGTTGCTGTTGATGTTTGTCGGCGGTTGCGCGGGCAGCACCGGCGGCGGGATGAAGGTGATCCGTCACATTTTGTTCTACAAGATCCTTCGTCAAGAAATTGAACGAGCTCACCGCCCTCGCGTCGTGCGATTCATTCGCATCGGCGGATCGACGATCGACGACACCAACTTGACGCACGCCATCGTGGTTTATTTCTCGATGATCTTGGCGATCTTCGTGTTCTCGTGGTTGCTGCTGATCACGTTCGAGCCCAACAGCACCTGGGGCGTGACGGACGCGGCGATGTCCGGCGAGGTCGAACAAAGCGGGAACGAAACGGCCAAGCTGACGCGAAAGAGCACGCTGGACGAAAAACTGCTGGATTCCGCCAGCGCCGTCGCTGCGACGCTGAACAACATCGGACCGGGCCTGGGCGTGGTCGGCGCGACCCAGAACTATGCCGGATTCAGCCAAGGCGCGAAGCTGCTGTTCGTCTGGTTGATGATGCTGGGCCGCGTCGAAGTGTTCAGCGTGCTCGTTTTGCTTTTTCCGTCTTTTTGGCGACGCATCTGAGGCGGTTTTGGGCCTGGCGTTTTGCCCGACCTTGTTTTCCAGGCGGGTACAATGGGGCCATCGCGATGCCCCAAACGCGAGACGACCATTACCGATCGGAAATACAGATGCGTACGACTTCTTTGATGCTGTTCCTGCTGGCGATCGGCCTCTTCGCGACGACCGCCGACGACACGATCGGCCAAGTCTTCAAACAAGAAGTCGAACCAAGCCGCACGGCGGTCATCATTCCGTTCCACGAAGACATCAACCCGATCAGCGGTGCGATCCTGCAGCGAAAATTTGCTGAAGCGGTCGCGTCCGGCGCGGACGTCATCATCCTGGACATCGACAGTCCCGGCGGCCGAGTCGACGTGACGTTCGAGCTGATGGACATGGTCTTGGAAGCCGACGACGTCGAAACCGTCGCGATGGTCCAGCGGGACGCGATCAGCGGCGCGGCGCTGTTGTCGCTGGCCTGTGACAAGATCTTGATCAAGCCGGGCGCGCGACTGGGCGACGCCGGCGTGATCGTGCTGGGCATGAGCGGCGAGTTCCGTTACGCCGAAGCGAAAAGCCGAAGCATGGTCGCGCAAAAAGCACGCGACACCGCCCAGGCCACCGGCCGACCGCTGGCGCTGGCCGAAAAGATGACCGACAAAGACATGGTCGTCTTCCCGGCCACGAACAAGGCCACCGGCGACCTTCGTTACTTTAGCGACAAAGAATGGGAATCGGTCGACGACGCCGACAAATGGGATCGTGGCAAACCGATCCGCGAAGCCGGCAAGGAAATGTTCTTCATCGCCAATGGCAATCGGTTGGTCGAGCTTGGCATGGCCGAGCAGACGTTCAACGATGTCAGCGAACTGCCCGCGATCTTAAACGTCGACTCGCCGATCGAAGTCATGGAACCAACGACGGCCGAGCGCATCACGCGATTTTTGAATTCGGGATGGATGACGTTCTTGCTGATCACGATCGGACTGATCGGCATCGGGGTTGAGATCAGCGCACCGGGCATCAGCATCGGCGGGCTGTTGTCGCTGCTGTGTTTTAGTCTGTTCTTTTGGAGCCGTTTTGCCGCCGGCACATCGGGCTGGTTAGAAGTCATGTTGTTCGTGCTGGGGCTGGTCTTCATCGCCTGCGAGGTGTTCGTCATCCCCGGCTTCGGCGTTGCGGGATTGACGGGGCTGGGCTTGCTGTTGGGATCGTTGGTGATGGCGTCGCGGCGAGTCTTCGTGCCGACTAGCAGCGAACAAATGACCAGCCTCGGCTACGACGTGCTGACAGTCGTCGGCGCGTTCGCCGCGTTCCTGGTCGCGTTGGTGGTGTTGTCCCAGTACATGGGCACGATCCCGGGCCTGAGTCGTTTGACGCTGCAGCCGCCGCCCGCGTTGGCCGGTGACAGTCGGCGACGCCGCGGTCGCTGACGTATTCGTGCCCGGATGGCAACGCGTCCAAGTCGGCGACGTTGGTCAAACGCTGTCTCCGCTGCGTCCCGGCGGCCGAATCCAAGTCGGCGACATCCTGGTCGACGTCACCACCGAAGGCGACTTTGTCGACCCCGGCACCGACGTAAAAATCATCGGCGTCCAAGGTGCCCGAGTGCTGGTGCGCCCGGTGGCTTGAGGGCATGCCGGTACAATGGAGACAGTTGTCCTACAATGCTGTGCGGCCGAATCAGAGTAGGACAATTGTCCCAATTGTCTCCTGTTTTCGGGCGTTTCACTTGGCTGCATCCCGCCCAATGACACCCCCAATGGTCCGCCCAACAGTCCGGTTGTACCGATTGCCCCAATCGCACGACGTCCGCTTCGCCGGATCGTTAGGGTTGTTTCGGTTTGCCTGCGAGCCCCGCCCCGGTGATGCCGAACGAAACGGTGATGCCGGCGATAGGGTTCGCGCGGCCGCCCGTTTGCTTGTGACCTGCGTGAAACATTGATCGCGACCAAAACCGCACCGAAACGCAGGCCGCTGATCGCCGACTGGCCGTTGCGATCGGCGTCTTGGTTGGGGGACCAGTTCCTCTCGCGATGCGCCACCGTCGCCGGCATTCTGGCGATCCTTTGGGCGACGGCGATGCTGGCGATTCGGCCGGCATCCTGGACGCGGCCGGTGCGATCGGTCTTCGCCCGGCAAGTTTTGTTCACCTGCGTCGATGCCAGCGGAGTCGCGGTGCGATTCGGGGCCGCCGCCGGGGTGCTAGTCATCGTGCAAGCAGCGCTATGGATCGACACGCTGGGAGTGACGACGGAGTTGATCGCGCCGGTGCTGTGGAAAGCCATCGTCCGCGAGATCGCACCGCTGCTGGCGTGTCTGGTCGTGATCGGACGCAGCGGCATCGCGATCGCGACGGAACTTGCCACGATGCTGGTCGGCGGCGAGATCGAAGTGCTCGATTCGCAAGGCATCGATCCGATGACGTACCTTGTCATGCCGCGGATCCTTAGCTTCATCATCAGCGTGTTTTGCTTGGCCGTCATCATCGCCACGTCAATGGTCGTGACGGGCTATGTGATCGGTTGGGCCGTCGATGCGATCCGCGTTCCGTGGTCGTCGTTCTTGACCGAGATCGTTGGGCAGTTCAGCACGCTGGACCTTTTGTTCTTCGTCCCCAAGACCATCATTGCCGGCGCGTTCGCCGCCGCGATCTGCTGCACCGACGGGCTTGGCGTTCGCGGCACGATGACCGACGTGCCGCGAGTATCCAGCCGCAGCGGCATCCGCGCCTTGACGGCCGTCTTCATCGTTTCAGCCATCTTGTCGGTCTTGTTGTACGGCCGTTTCCTTGTCTTCAAAGTCCTTTAAGGTGAGGCCCAAGCATGCAAACCGAATCCAATGAACAACCGCCGCCGGCCGACGTGCTATCGCTCCGCCGCGTGACGTTCAAAGGCAAAGCCGATCCCGCCACGATGCTGGTCGATGCGTCGTTGTCGCTGCAGCCGAGTGACATGTTGATGTGGCATCTCGATCGATCGCAAACAACGCGTGACCTCGCGTCGATGATGCTTGGATTGCAACGACCGACGCGAGGCGAAGTGCTTTTCGAGGAAGCCACGTGGCTGGGCAATGACTTCGATCGCCAATTTGCAATGCGAAGCCGAATCGGACGCGTCTTCGATGATCAAGGCTGGGTCGCGAACCTGAACTTGATCGAAAACGTTCGCTTGTCCGCCGAGCATCATCGCACGACCATCACGGTGATTGATCAAGAAGTGCGGCGTTGGTGCAATCACTTTTCGGTGCCGCTGATCTCGCGAGAGCGTCCCGCGTTCGTCGACGCGGCGAGGCTGCAGATCTATCAATGGGTCCGCGCACTGGTAAGTCGTCCGCGACTGTTGTTGTTGGAACGGCCGATGCAGTCGGTGGCGTCGTCGTGGTTGGCGAAATTGATGGACGCGGTCGAACAAGTCCGCGCCAGCGGAACGGCGGTGCTTTGGTTCACGGGAAATTCTTCGGACGCAAATGCCGATTTTGCAACCAAGATTTCGCATTGCCGATTGGATCGAGGAACCCTTCGGCAATCGGATGTGCTGGCCGATGTCCTGACAGGAGTAACCGCATGAACGAGCCCTATCGACTTCGTTACACCAACCAGATCGTCGGCGTTTTCCTGTTGGTCGTGTTGCTGTTCGTGATTCTGCTGGCAGTGTTGCTGCTGCGAGCGGGTGACTTTTTTGCCGACCAGCAAACCTACTGGTTCGAGATCTCGCAAGAGGAAGTTCGCGACTTGCATCCAGGCATCGAAGTGATGATCCTCGGCAAACGAGCCGGACAGATCGACGACATTCGTTACGTTGCCGACAGCGATCGCGTGCGAATCGAGATTGCGATCGATGCCGCATACACCGATCAAGTGTTCGCCAACAGCATCATCGTGCCCGATCGCAAGTACGGCGTCGGAGCACCAATTTTGAACCTGCGACGTCCGCCCGCCAACCGAGACGAGATCGATCCACCATCGCCGAAACCGCTGGCCGATGGAAATCGAATCGCGGCGTTTCGCAGCGAAGACGATCGCATCGAACAGATGGCTCGCGAAGTCAAAACGGTCGCCGACTCGGTAGCCTTAATCCAGCAGCAGTTGACCCCCATGCTCACCTCGGTCAGCGAAACGTCGGACAACATCGACACCTCGATGTCCGAAACCATCAATCCCGCGTTCACGATTGCCACCGAAGCTTCGGCGTCGTTCATTCAGACGAACGAGGTGCTGCGACCGAAGGCCGATGAAACACTGCAAGTGATTCGCGAAGCGACACTGGCGCTTCGCGAACAGATCGGTGATCTGACCGCTCAGGTGCAAGCCCTTGTGACGAACGATTTGAAAAAAACGCTGGCCGAAGTTCGCGAATCGACCGACGACGTCAGCGCGACGGCAAAGAAGGTGGATGACGTCTCCGAAGAAGCATCGCAAAGCATTACCGCGACGTTGCAAACACTCAACAAAGCGGCCGAGCAGGTTCGGTTGCTGGCCGAGGAAAGTCGTCAGGTCGTTCGCGTCGTCCAATCCGAAGCCAACGAATTACCCGGCACGACCGCGCGAGTCAACGACACGGTCAGCGAGACGCAAGACTTGGTCGGTGAAATCCAAAACTCGTGGCTGCTACGCAACTCGAACAGCCGCCGATCGTCGGGCAGTTCGCAAGTGTCACCGTCGTCGGTACGCGGAGGCATCGCGCGATGAGGATCCTATTCTTGATTGCTGGTTTATGCATGGTCGGCTGCCAATCACCGCCCAAGGGCCAACCCGTCTCGGACACTCGCGTTCGCCGTTTGAATGACGATGCGAACGAATTGTTTGCCGAAGGCGATGTCGACGCGGCATTGAAGAAGTATCGTGCGGCGCTGCGTCGTGCCTGGGCGACAGACGACGCCTACGAAGCCGGCACGTCGGCGTACAACCTGGCCGCGGCGCTGACCAGCGACGGGCAAAGCGGTGCCGCTCGCGATTGGTTGATCGACGCTCGGCACGAACTTTCTCGAGCGGGGTCGTCGGCCGGTAACGCTTGGTTGTTGGAAGCCAAAATCGCAATCGGCGAAGGCCGTTTTGCGGACGCGGAAATGGCGCTCCTGCAAAGCCGATGCGTGGCCCCGCCGTGCCAGGCAGATGATAAGTGTGGCTGTCCCACTGAGGCCGGTTGCAAAGAATGTTGCTTGACGAAACTGCCTGGCATCGGACCAAAACTGCAGACCAAGCAAGCCTTGGAAGACTGCCGCGACGGCTTTGACGCTCAAGTCCACTTCACACGTGCCCGGTTGGCGGCGGAACAATACGACGTGCCGGCGGCGCTAGCCCACTTCGCGTGCGGCCGCGAATTGGTCGGTGACATTTGCAGCCATGATTTGCACGCGGAACTGCACGACGTCGCCGCGGTGATCCACTTGGCCAAAGAAGAATACTTCCAAGCAGCGAAGCATTTCGATCGTGAAGCCTTTCATCTGCAAGCAGCCGGCATCTATCGCGAAATTCCGGGCACGTTGGAACTCGCCGCCTCCGCGTACGTTCAAGCGGCGATGCCGATCGAAGCCGCCGATCGATTGAATCGAGTCGCACGCGTCTGGCTCGGCCGAGGCGACGCAAAGAAGGCGTGGACGTTCGTTCGCGACGCCAGCGAACTGCTCGACGCCTGTGTGCTAGATGACGAGGCAACGATCCGCGTTCGGCTGTCGTTGGTAGCGATCGAAATCCAGTATGACCTGTCACCATCGGATGGACAGGAGCCTGGCAGTCTACCGAAGCTCGATGTTCGGATCGCCCCGCTTCAGTTTGATCCTCGCGTCTGATGCGGAAGACTTGCAGTTGATACAAGTTATTCGACCGCTGCGATACGTAGCGAGACCCCTTTGTTATGTCCCCCCTTTGTTGTGTCTGAGATGCCACCGCCATCCAAGGTCATCAGTCCCTACACGTGCTAACTTCGTTTCTCAAAACGGTCAGCTGCTGCCTTGCCACGAAGTGCTTCTCCGCGATATCTCGCTCGCCAACGAGTTCGCCAAACGCCTATGTTGGGACCAGTGCCTCACGCACTGCCACCGACCACCGCCGATGCGTTTAAGAAACTTCGCCGACGGAGCGAGAGACTAAGCACCCAGCACCATGGCTTCCCAGACCAAGTCCTTGCCCACCTGAGTTCTCGATCGAAGCGACCCGACTTCCAGAACATCGACATCGGGAGAGTTTCCTTTTTGCGATCGGCCACTGCCGACTTGAATGGTCGAGCCCAAGTCCGGTCCTGCCTTCAAGTCGATGGGTTGCCACCGAGTGAAAGACGCCGCTGCTTGGCAGGGGGCCAAATGGACCGCCGTGGCAACGCAGTTTGCAGCTAGCAAAGCAAAATCGCGAGCAAAGCAGGCCATGCAGGACGCTTCTAGCGTCGCCGGAGCAGCGTTGCACCACGCCGACGGACCGGTGATAATAGTGTCCAAGCCGGAAAGAAGAGGGGCTGGTTCACCTGATAACAAGTCTTCCTGCCCCCCACGGCACCGAAGGTCCAACCGGTGATAACTGGTCCCGCAACGGACGCCCGAGGGGGGCAGACCCGCAAGTGATAATAAGCCTCCGATCCCCCAGGCACCCAAGCCGCAACCGGTGATAACAACCCAGAATCCAGTGTTCTCGCTCGTATCGTCAGGTGAGAAACAAGTTCGCCGATGGAGCTAATGGACATGAACCGACCCCGAACATTTTTCCAATGATTGAAAACCAACACAGAGTACTGATTGCATCAGCGATGCTAATACTCTCGATGGTCGCTGCTGCCGTGCTGGGATGGACGGGAGCGCAGCGTCAATTATCAGGAGTTGAGGCCGGCTTGCTGCAAGTCTTTGCTTTGGGCTTTGGTTTTCTCGCGTCGTTTATCTTTGGACAGGTGTCATCGGAGCACGCTGGACGCGAGATGGTTCGATCTCATGCGAGGTCTGCATTTCGACGAGTGTTGTCGCTTTATCGCAGCCTTTCTCGGCTTGCATCAGTGATCGAGAACGACAGGGAAAATTCTGGCGGCCGTTCTGGCAGCGCAAAGCTACTCTTGAAAAACTTGAGGCAATTGTGGTTGAACAGATTGCAACAGCTGATGACGCTGTAGCCGATTGGAGGGACATTTGTCCCCAAGATGTCGCTGAGCTACTTGGCGGTTCATCAGATGATTCAGAGGCTGAAGATGACTAAGAAACTCGAAGGAAAGGTCGCCAAGATTCTTAATTCACGAGAACTTGCGCTCAATATTGGTTCAAACGACGGTGTCGAGGTCGGAATGATATTTGAGGTTGTGGATCCGAAGGGAGAAAACATCGAAGATCCTGATACTGGAGAAGTCCTTGGTTCAATTGACCGGCCCAAAGTCCGTGTTAAGGTTACGTCCGTTCTTGAGAGACTTTCGGTTGCTTCCACCTATTCATTCCGCAAAGTAAATGTTGGTGGATCTGGTGGGTTTTCCGCCTTGGACGCTTTCTCAAAGTCTTTGCTTCCCTCTAAGTGGGTAACCAAATACGAGACGCTGAAGACCGACGAGAAAACATGGGAGGACGTCGAGGAAGAGGATTGCTTCGTGAAAACAGGTGACCCTGTTCGGCAGATTATTCCCGTGGTGCCTGAGGCTGAAGAAAGCAAGGAGTAGCGGCGAACCAATAATGATTTGACTTCGCGAGGAACGAGCCGAAGCTCAAGTCATTTGTTCAAGAAGCCCGGAAGTCGACTGCGGATGACTACTTGGTTTTTGCTTCCGACGGTGTCTCCACGTCCGTCGGCCAAATCGTCACACACGACATTGCTGGGCCAATCTCTTGCCCGTCTTCCATTGCTGTCGACGCTGTTGGTTGCAACTCCTTGCTGCCGGACGTCGTTGGCACTGGAATTTGTCGTCCGTTTTCGACCTCGTCGCGCACCTTCAGCCTGCGTCCTCCCGATGACGTTGCGAAGTTTGTTTGACGCTGCATTGAAGTTCTCATTTACCCACTGTCAAAGTACGTCAGCGAATGGTCGGGCATGATTCCGATCGATTGCAACGACTCGTATGTCACCTCCACCACGCGCATCACGCCGCCGCAAGCGGCACAACGCAGTGGCGTCGTCAGCGGCTTCTCTTGCGGTGCGTAGCCGCTGGCCAACCAGAACGTCCAGCCGAGAAACAGCCACACCAACCATTTCACTTCCTCGATCGAGATCTTGCTGTTCGGACTCATCCATCCGTAGTGACGAATCTTATGAAATCCCGAGGGCAGAACATGTTGCAGGAAGCTATCGACGAAGGTCTCGCCGGTGACCCGCTTGGTGCTGACATGATTGCTTTTGCTGGGACGAATCTTATAAGTCACTTCCGCTTCATCGACCGACACGATGCGACTGTTGTTGATCGCAACGCGATGCACGTACGGTGCCAAGTATTTCAACGTCGGCACGCCATGCCCGACCGGTTGGATGTCGACGACGAAGTCTTTACCCCAGACTTGCTTGGGGACACCGTCGTAGAGGCCCGCCGCTCGCAGTTCGTCGGCGAGCTTGGCTTTGTAGACTCGTATCAGCGTCGCATGATGGAACAGGAAGTTCTTCGGCGTGCTCTGCCACGAGACCGCGTCGCCGCGATCATCCAACTTCACTCCGCCGCCGGGAACGACATAGTGAATGTGCGGATGATAGACGGCAGGGTCACGCCCCCACGTATGCAGCACACCGAAGAACCCCAGCACGCAACCGCGTAGTGACTTGGTCGCCGCACCGACGTCACGGATGCTTGCACTGCTGGCATCGAACAGACAACGGTAACCGTCCGCTTGATGGTGCGCAGCACCGAGCCCAGTTCACGAGGAACCGTGAACGTGACCAGGAAGTGATGCACCGGCATCAACCTGACAGACTGAGCCTCAATCCACAGCTGCGTTTTCTCGTGGCCACAGTTCGGACAGTGCCGATTGCCACACGAACGACCGACCCAGTGTTCGCGTCCGCATCCGTCGCACTGGTAATGAACGCCCCCGAGCGCGCCGGTGCGGCAACGCACGATCGCGGCCAAGACTTTCTGCCCAATGGTTGAGACGGAGCCTGGATTCTGTTTCAAGTACGCCGGTGCGAACTGCCGCAAGGCATCCGCGACCGAAGGCATGGTGCAGGTGCAGGATTACTTCAACTTGCGTTCGAATTCTTTGGGCAGTTTGCCGAACATCGTGTTGATGACTTCCCGAGAGTTGGCCTCGGCGGTCTCGGTTAAGTGCAAGTAAATCATGGTGGACTGCAGCGATGAGTGCCCCATCAATTTCTGAAGTGCCTTCAACCCGACGCCCGCTTCGAGTAGATGAGTCGCGTAACAATGCCGGAGCGTATGCAGCGTGACCCTCTTGCCCAGTTTCATCGCCCCGGTGATCTGGGAGATGGCCTCTTGGACGGTCTTCTCGCTCATTGGATTTTCGGCGGTACTGATGCCACCCTTGGCCAGCGTGTGGCCTCGCCCATCTCCGGGGAACAGCAACGACGGATGCCGGTGCGTGGTCCAATAGCCTCGCAACAACTTCAGCGTCGAGAGTGGCAGCGGCAAGTAGCGATCCTTGGCACCTTTGCCGCGATGGATGTGGACGAACCCACGCGCGGCATCGATGTCACCGACTTGCAGGCTCAGCGCCTCATTAAGCCGCAGTCCCATGGTGTAAACGGTCCAGAAGAAGACAAACAAGCGGTCGGTCTTGGTGGCGTCCATGATGCGGTGGACCTGCTCGACGGTCAGCACAACTGGCAGCGTTTTGGCGGTCTGCAATTTGAGCATCGCAAAGATCTCCCAGTCGCGTTTGCAGGTGAAGGTAAAGAAGAACTTCACACCGGAGAGTGCGACCCGCAGCGAGCCGTACGCGAACTGACGATCATTCTTGAGGTGCAGAAAGAACTGGCGGACTTGCGTTTGGGTGACCTTGTCAGGACTGCACTGCGCGAAGTCGGACAATTGCCGGACCGCACGGATGTAACCGTCATGAGTCCGTTTGGCCTTGCCGGTCAGATGCAGGTCATCGGAAAGCCGCTGACGAAGTTCGGCTGGAAAGTAATGGCCGCGTGGATTTGCAGGAGGCTGGACGTTAGACTTGGACATGAATGCGTTCCTGAAGCAGGAGGAGTTGCTGAGCTGTTCACAGCGAACAGCTCCTCCTGCCAGGATGCTTCAGCGAAATCCCAACGTCCTCACCACAGCCCCGCCGCGATAGCGGCTTACTTGAACCATCCGATGCACCGGAGCCGGGATGGCGCGCGTTTCACATTGGACAATCATCTGTCGCCGCCCCGGTGATCGGGCAACGTTATCCGATCGACTAAACTTAGTGTCACAAAATTGCTGGATTCTTCCATGGCATCGAATAAATGGCTGAAACGACTCTCTCTCGCCTCCATCACTGGTGGACTAATGGCGGTATCGTTCGTCATCGGCGTTGCAATCACTGCGGTGTTCGCGATTGCGTTAGTGCTTCCAATAGGGCTCGCGGGGCTTGCATCGACTGCTTTGAACACGACCGTCAATTCTCTGTACACTGGCGACTCTGAAACTCGTCTAGCTGTTCTGCATAAGCTTCAAGGGTCGTTCGAGAACTCCGCACCCGCCTCGATAGATCCGCAGATGGCCGCATGGATTCTTCCCGCGATTGAGCAGTGCCAAGCAGATCCAGATCCTGCCGTAGTGAACGCCGCTACCGAGCTTGCCGCTTACATAACCACCAACACGAACTCTGAGGCTAACGAGGCCGCAGAACAATGACATGCACGGGAGCACGGATTGCGGCGTTTTTCGCAATGGATCGTTCACTCTCCGTGCCCCGTGATGTCCGACGTTCGCCGACTGATTTCGCTTCACTCTCTCTCGCACATGAATGGACACACAAGCATGAATCGACTACTTCTTGTTGCATGCCTCTTCGCTCTCGCGTCGTACTGCAATGCGAACGAACCGGCTGAACAACCGGTTACGGAGCAACCAAATTATGCCCAACTTCAGGAGCGAATCGACCAACTTGAACGACGTATTGTCGAACTCGAAAGCCAACGGAAGCCGCACCGCCAATTAGCGCCTCAGGCGACCCAACCGCCAAACGATCATTTTTACCGTACGCCTACACCACCGAGTCCACCAATCGGCGACCCGAACTCCACACTGCCATCGCATCCGACGCCCCATCAACCCGTACAACCACCGCACGGTAATGCGACGCAAAACTGGCAGCGATTCAACTTCAACGGGCAGTGGTTCTATATCGTTCCGATCGAGGGTGCGAACCCGCCCGCCACATTTCGCAGCCCGTAGACGCGGCGAACCAATAAGGATTTGACATCGCGGAGTGAGGAACGAACGCAGCCGATGTTCAAGTCCTCTGTTCAAGAAGCCCGGTAGAGCTGCTGCGGATCAGGCGTTCTTGTCGCCGCCGTGCTGATTTGGAACGGGCTTTGCGTTATTGAGCTTTTGAATTTGCCCGTTTCGCTGCCCGGTGCGGCAAGCAAAAGTTGCGTGTTTTGCCGTCTCAGTGGGGAACGGTTTTTCCATGGGTGCAGTCCTTTATCGGAACGACGAGCGATCGTTTTCGCTCGACGCCGGTTCAAAATACGAGAATTTCCAAAGAAATTCATGGCTCGTCTGGTGTTGAACTCAGTAGCACAGCGAGCAGTTCAACGTGGTTGGGGGTGCTCGTTTACAGGGGCCGCCGAATCCCAGGAGCTTGTCCATTGAGATATCAGTAAGCCTGCCCCTCGAGGCATCCAGACTTGGGTGTCCATGCTGTGCTACAGAACCCGCTATCCTTCCAAGGATACTTCACGCATCACTGCGGTGCGAATCGCAAAACCACCGCATCGCTCCCGTGACAACCCGCCGCGTTAGCGGCTTACTTGAACCATCGGTTGCAACGGAGCGGCGGTAATTGACTTTTTCGTTTGCTTGCACGTGCACACCCGCCGCCCGCTGAACCGTAACGTTATCCGACTGAAAAGAGACCAAAATGAAACTTTCGATCTCATTGTTGCTTTTGTGCCTTATTAGCCTGGACACTTCACGCTCCGTCGCGGACGAGCCCGCCAAGGCCGATCCCATTGTTGGTCGCTGGCAGGTCATCGGCCTGGAAGCTCGTGGCAAAATGGACTCCGGGATTAGCTATCGCGGCATGCGTTTCGAGTTCGATGGCCAGACCTGGACAACGTGGCCCGGCAAAACCACTCCCGCGGGTATCGCCGGCAAGCCGCCAACGAAACGCAAATATACGATTGACGACTCCCATGCGCCCAAGCACCTCGACTGGGTTGTTAACACGGAAAACGGCTCACGGGTGATCCAAGCGATCTTTAAGATCGAAGAGGGAAAGCTTCATATTTGCATGGGCAAAGAACAACGGCCAAGTGCGTTTAGCACAAAGGGCACAAAAGACCTTCATTACGTTGCCGACCGAAAAATTGCCGAATTTGGCGAATCCGACAAACGACCCTGACGCAGACGGCGGATAACCAAGCCGTGCACGCGGAGCACGGCTTGCACGTTTTCTCAAATGGAAAGTCGTCTATCCGTGCCCGGTGACGGCAATCGTTGAACCTAACCGCTTTGGGTCGTCGGTCTTTTTCTTGTAGTTGGTCGTATCTCTGGGGCTGATGCGGGGGCGTCATCCTGACGGAAGTGTGTTGGCTTCCTTGCCAACAGTGCGCGATCGTCTTGCTACCAAGTCGCTTCGGGCGGCATCCCGGACCGGGGGCCGGTTGTAGCGAACGTTTCGGTTGTATGGTCTTGCGCTTTTCGCAACGCAATGCATCCTGGTGTTTTTCAACCTTCTCAACCTGGAAACACCTCATGACTCCTTATCAAAACCGACTCGATGAAATCACTGCCCGCGTTGCCGGTGATATGAAAATCCGAAACTTCGCCCCAGCCACGATCGATGCCTACACCTACCACATCGATCGATTCTCTGACTTTCTCGGCGACACCGAAGTGGTCGACGCCACACCCGAGCACGTACGCTCCTTCCAATTGCATTTGATCGAACAGCGAAAGGTCGGCTGGAGTTCCTTCAACCAAGCCGTTTGTGGCCTACGGTTCATGTACCGAGTCACGTTCCCCAAGCCATGGCCGGTGGCAATGATTCCGTTCGGAAAGCGTCCCAAACGGTTGCCCGTCGTGCTGGGAAGCGACGAAGTCGATCGGCTGCTGCAGTGCACGGCGAACCTCAAGCATCGAACCTGCCTGACGACGCTCTACGCTTGTGGGCTCACGATGGTTTACTTGCATGTTCGGCGGACGCATCTCGGATCGGCGCCCAGTCCGATCGATTGGTTGCCGATTCGGCAACTGCCCGGCTGGAACCAGGGCGACCAGAACAACGACCGTTAAGTGTGGCCGACTTGCTAAGACAGTTCGCGCCGCAGTACGTCCAGCAGCATCGCTGGCAAGCGGCGCCGCACGTTCAAAGCACACTTGCCAAGTTGTCGCTCTGCCGGACGCCGCAGCTGGGAGAGCGATACTATCGCTGTGACAACTGCCACAGCGAGTGCAAGATCTATAACTCTTGCGGCGACCGCCACTGCCCGCAGTGCAGCGGATCGAAGCGGGCCGACTGGCTTGACAATACCGAGTCGCTGTTGATCGAAGGCGTCAGCTACTTTCAAGTCGTCTTCACACTGCCCAGTGAATTATCGCGACTGGCACTGGGCAACCGCAAAAGGACTGCGTCACATCCACGCTCGCGGCGGACTGAAGCTCGAGGGCGAGTTCGCCAAGCTGCTCTCTAGCGCGTCATTCGAGATCTTCTTGAAAGAGCTATCCTGTGTGTCGTGGGGACTGAACCTACAGCCGCCGCCGGAGGTGAGCTGTGATTCGGGGACGCTGTTGAAGTACTTGGCGCGATACCTGACCGGCGGCCCGATCTCGTCGAATCGTCTGATCTCGGCCGACGATAGCCACGTGACGTTCTGGGCCCGCGAGGGGAAGGTCAACGGCGGTGACCGTGAGCGAAAGAGTGTCCCCTGGAAACTCAGCGGTGTGGAATTCGCACGTCGTTGGTCGCTGCACATCTTACCCAAGGGCTATGTCCGCTGCCGTCGCTTTGGCGGCTGGAGCAACCGTCATCGGCAGGCATTCATCGCGGACTGCCGAGAGCTGTTGCGGTACGACCAGTCGCCATCGACCGATCCGCCGGACACGCTCGAATCGGCGACCGATCCACAAGGACGCTGTTGTCCGGAGTGCGGTGAGCAGATGCGGCTGATCAGCGAACGAGCGAAACCAAGTTGGCGGGAGGTGATGAACAGCGACGTGCGTCCGAGCTGGTATCGAGAGAGCGGATGAATTTTCGTGGACCGACACGAAACAACGACACGACCGAGCAACCGGCCGAGCTTCGTGCTGCACCCGCGGGCGAAAAGCGATCAAAGCAGAGCAATCGGACGTCGAAGATGCATCTCAGCGGCCACGCCATCGCTTGCGAGCTGAAGTCGGCGGCAGCTAGAATCGATCGCTGATCGAGTCCCCGTCCGGTTGAATCTGCAAGTAGAAAGACCCAAAGCGGTCAGGTTCAACGCACGATCTATCCGTACCTTCGTCCGGATAGATCGCAATTCGTTTGTTATCCGACTGAAACCATTACAACCTAATACAAGTCGTGTCCCCATGCACATTGGTGAGTATTCCGAATGTTTGACTACGAGGGTTCGCGTGGCGAATTTCTGAAGATCCTTGCAGAAATGGGAGAAGAACCTGCGTTCATTGCTCGTGCGCGTGCTCCAGAGGTCGCCCTGGATTCACTACTAAAGCGATGCGAATCCCGCCGAGCTGAACTGCTACTTTGGCCGCGACGCCATTTTTCGACGCTTCGACAGCGTGTCGGAGATGACTGGACACGCCTCACATCGCTCGTGATCGACCAAGACTCGCTGGCGATTTTCGCTGTACTTACCGCGGAACTACCGAAACTTGATGAAGGTCGTAGTTCATGGCTTGCACGCGATAGAAAGTTGCTTTCCCTATTCTTGGATTCCGCTTTCCGGTTTAATACTGCCTGGATTCAGTTCCTCGATGACTCTGGACTGGATGAAGTCAATCGCTTGCGAGATGACTACAATCGTTACTACATGATGGAGAAAGCTTGCGCATTCGGATCGGCGATGACTGCCGGCGAATTCACGCCATTGGAATCGCTTAGCCGCGATTTCTTGTTTTCACGTTTTCCGTTGCTTGCACTTCCAACTCTGGCATAGAGCTTCCGGATTGCGGATAACCATCCGTTCCTGAAAGAATTAAGAGATTCTGAATAAGTTTTTGCTTTTGTGGTGTAGTGCGTTCGGAGCGGTAGCTTCGCACCTGCTCCGGTGCGTTGATTGGTAAGCGGTTGAACTGTTGCTGTTGTCAGTCGATCCGTGATGGATGGATCTTCGGTTCAGGTGATTTGCAGATCGTTCTTTTCGTATGCGATTGCACCTCGATACATTCCTTCGTGGGGTCCCAACCGAGTTCTCGAAGTGGCACCGGAGCGGACCGTTGCCGCAATCGATTCGCTGTGGCAAACGTTGACGCCGCAACAGATTGCGTCGGTCCAGTCGGTGGAGCCGGATATGTAACAAGCGTTCATGCGTTCCACGGCGGCGAACGTTCCTGATGCCAATATTGTCCATAATAGGTTCCATATCTCGAAGTATCTCGGCGAGGCCTTCGACAAGGCTCGGCGAGCCGAGCATCGCGAATGGAAGCAAGAAAGAGACAGCCCTCCAACCGGACTTCGGCAGTTGTTGCTATACAACGAGGAGAACCGCGATGAGGACAGCTATCTTGAGGTGTTGACGATCCAGCGAGCGGACCTGAAGACCGGTCGGGCATGGGCGATCAAGGAGAATTTTCAGCACTTCTGGACGTACGCTACGCGTGACCGGGGCAAGCGGTTCTTTGATCGTTGGTACGGTTGGGCGATTCGTAGTCGGCTCGACCCATTCGTGGCTCGACCCAATGAAAAAGGTCGCGGTGACGCTACCGAATCAGTATCCTGTTCTATTGTGGCAAGTTCGACATGCTCTCCGAAACCAGCCACTAAGTTCGAGGAAGAACCATCCTCGCTGGCGATGCTCGTGAAATATACGCTTTCGACCATCCTCCTGCTTACGCTCGCTTTCGCGCTCGTCTACGTGGAACTGTCGTTCACGGGGGTGTTGCTTCCACTTACCCTGCTGGTTGTCCCGTTCTTGGTCTGCACCATTGGACTGACCGCCCCAAGTGTCGGCACGATGGTCGATGTCACCGAACGTCCGCTCGCTCTTGCACTGATGCGACTGCAAGGTATGCTTCTACTGCTCCTAATCCTTGTCTGGTTGTTATCGGTTGTTGTTCCACGTATCGATTCACCGCTGCAATTCTTTTGGGAAACACCACAGTGGCGATTCCGACACCTTTTGTGAATCGCTGGCGACGTGCCGTCGTTGCGTTCTGCTTGCGTGGTGGTGAAAGGTCTACGTGGTTTTGGGTGTCAACGTCTCAAGAAATGTTAATTGTGACTGATCGAAAGATCGAGACCGTCGCCCGTACAGCAACGCGAGAGCAACCGATTGGCCTCGAAGCACGGACTCGTGAATTCTTTATCCGACTCAGGAACTTTCAATGAAATATTCTCAACTATTGCTTGCTACGCTGGTCGTTTTGTCGAGCGCCGTCGTCGTGGACGGAAAACTTTATGCGGAGGAATCCGAGCCCGAAGGTAGTCGACAAAGCACTCAGTATTTAGTCGAACTTTCTGAGTTTAAGCTGGAAGGGCCAATTCCGCTAAACCTTGACGAAAGCGAGGTGGTTGAAACCATTTTCGCCGCGGGTACAAAACCTGTCGAGACAATTCGACTGACGGCTACCGCCGAGACCGAAAGCTTCGTTCAGACAGGCCGACGGTCGGCGGTGGTAACGGCTAAGATGACGCAAGGCGGCACCACTACGAACCAAACCGAATATGAAGAAGTTGGAGCGATCTTGCGTGTCCGCATCAAGCCTACTGCTCAAGGGGCAATCGCCAATATTGATTACTCGACGAACCGCATCGATAGTTCTGGAACTGACAATTTGCCTCCGGACATCTTGACCAGCACAACGCAATCGGTGCTGCTCTACTCGTTCGGAAAACCTCGCCTGCTTTCAACTGTCGGCTCTGAAGAACTGATTGGCATTATCGTCACTGTACGGGAGATTAAGTAGGTGGAGTTCAGCGTCTCTTGATTTCCGTCTCCGTCGTGACGCTCCAATACTTGATGGATTCACGACCAGGATGGATGGAAGCGGGCCACAGATATCTTCGTTCGTCATTTGGCGAGCGAAACTGACGGCGGAGGCGTGATGCGGTGTTGCCACTGGTTCCGTTGCGTCTCGCGGCATGCGATTCGCGTTCCGAGCATGCTAGTCGTCCTGGCGTAATCTCTGTTCATCATGCTCCGCCTATCCATCAACCAGAAAGTCTTGCCATGAAACGTTCTTTCCTTCGATCGACGATCCTGACCAGCGTCGTTGCCCTCTTCGTTTCTGCGGTCGGCTGTGGTACTGCGATCGAAGTCGATGAACCAATGACGATCGATCCGGTGAGTGACGTGTATGGAGAGCACGAACTTAGCGACACACCGGATCAAGAACTTGGCGAGGCAGAGATCACTGGCATCGACACGATGGGTGAAGTTGATACCAACAAATGAACAAGTGCCGGTAAACGAAGCCAGTCGTACTTAGCGCTCGCGAAATCGCGGGTCGCTGCGGTCACCAGATGGTATGAAGCAGCGACGGAACCTGTGCAGGAGTTATTCTTCCGGCGTCAGCGATACGTTGCCCTCGTTGTCCTGGTCGATCGTGAACTCGGACGTCTCTTTCACCGGCGTGACATCCGTGACGCCTTCGAGCGAAAGTTCGAGTGGGAAGCATCGTTTCATCTTAAGAATCTGCCGCGTTTCGATTTCCAATTCATCCGTCCCGCCGTTGCTTCGGAGGATAATTCGCTGCGCTGCGTTGCTACGGTTTGTAATTGATAGCGCAAACGATTCGGACCGAGGCCGGCCGAACAATTGAACGGCGTAGAATGTCACGCCGTCAGCGGTTGAGATAGCGACCGCCGTTTCGGTGGCATAGTCCGCCAGCATGTTCTCGCGATGCCCAGGCGAATCAATCCAGCCTTGGGTGAAGAAGTCGGCGAGCTGGCTCGCGCCTTCGATCCTGGGATCGGTTCGGTAGGCGATGTTTTCGCGAACGATGCAGTAGTCGTAACCTTTCGCGGTTGCCCGTTGTGCCGGCGTGCGCCCGTCGGCTTGGTGTCCGTACTTGTCGGTGCGAGCCATGAAGTCGGCGAAGGCCTTCGCAGTCGCTTGCAACGTTTCGTCGACGTCCAGCGACGACAAGTTGTTCTTCTTGCGAAACCCATTGGTCTGCTCGACCACTAACCGCGATGCCTGCGCGAGATCAAGCGATTTTGCGGCCTCCACGGATGCTTCTTCCGCGACGGCTGACGTGTCGCCAGGAATCGTGAACCAGACGGATAGGAGGACAGCGTGAACAATCGCATGACGGAACATGGAACACCTTGATGAATCGGAAACAACTAGATGAGTCGGAAACAATTACCGTTTGGAGCGAGCGGTAAACCTCGCCAAGTCACAAAACCGCAAACCATGTTCCCGCCATGGAAAAACGGAAGGACGAAATTGCAACGCTTACGAGAACCAGTCGACCGCGTTTTGGAACATCGTGAACCCGTCGCCACGCTCGGGTTGTACTTTTCGGCGAGTCCAAAACGGATGCTGCGTCGGGTCCAGGTGACGTTCGGGGTGCGGCATCAGTCCGAACACGCGGCCGCTGGCGTCGCAAATGCCGGCCACGTTTGCGTCTGCGCCGTTGGGATTGTGCGGGAACGCCAGCAAGTCATCCGTCACCGCGTCGGTGTCGTCGCAGTATCGAACAGCCAGCCGTCCGGCACCGCGAAGTTCATCCAGCACCGAATCACTGGCCGCGACGAACTTGCCCTCCGCGTGGGCCATCGGTAGGTACATTCGATCAATCCCTTTCAAGAAGACGCACGGCGTTTTGTCGACGGCAAGGTGGACCCAGCGATCTTCAAAGCGCCCGTGGTTGTTCCACGTTAGCGTGGCGGCGGTTTCGTTGGGGTTGCCGATGCCTTCGGTCAACACGCCCAACCGCATCAACACTTGCATGCCGTTGCAAATGCCCAGCACCAATCGGTCGCCGCCGCCGTGAACGAACGCGTTGACCATGTCGGAAAGGTGCTGGCGAAGTCGCGTCGCCAGAATCCGTCCGGCTGCGATGTCGTCACCATAGCTGAACCCGCCGGGGACGCAAAGGATTTGATACCGGTCGTGGAGCGCCGGGTTTTCGATCAGGCGGTTGACGTGAACCCGCTCGGCGACCGCCCCGGCCTGCTCGAACGCAAACGCGGTTTCCTCGTCGCAATTCGTACCGGGGGCACGCAAAACCAGGACTCGGGGGGAAGGCATGACGCGGGCACCGCAAGAGGAAAATGACGAAGGGAATTTGCCGCGAAGTTTAAACGTGCCGCCCAACCTTGAGAACCACGACGCCGGCCCGACCGCGGCCAACGTGCCGAACCGCGAGACACTTACAACTTGATCTGCAACCGCCCGTGCCGGTGGTCATAGCCCACGATCGTGCCGCGGCCGTGCCAGACCCGTCCGCCGGATTGCTCGAATTCGTCCCCCAGGTGCTTCGGCACGTAAATCACGAGTGGCAGCGGCGGATCGACCGCGGTCGCCCAGACTGCGAATCCGCCCGGATGCACATGGGAATCATCGTCGCCGGCGTACAAGAGTCGTCGCTGGATGTTGGCGGACACCTCGAATTCCATTCCCGATACCGCCCCGACCAATTCGTCCGTCATCTCGCGATCGTCTTTGACCGACCAGAGATGACGCACCGTCTCGTCGAACGTGATGGTTGCTTCCGCGGTTGGCGAAATCGTGGGAACGGTTTTTGTCGACGGCGGGACGGACGGAGTGTCGCCTTCGGATCGGGGGACGACGTGGATCGTGGTCGACTTTTTCCAGTCGGGCCAACTGGCCAAATGGATTCGCGTGTTCGCGTTCCATGACAACGTGTTGCTGGCTAAGTTGATCGACAACGGCGCTTCGTCGGGCAACGACAACTCGATCGGAAATCGTTGGACTTGTCCGGGCGACAACTTCGTCGATTCGGCCAGCGAAATCGTTTGATCGAAAAACGTGTGTCGATGCGTCGTCGTATTGCTGCCGCTACCGCTGATGCAACGCTCGCTGCCGACTAATTGAACGGAGATGCCAACGATCGAAACGGCTTTGTTGGACTGCAAAACCAATTCGCCAAAAATCGGCTGGCCCGGCGAAACGGTTTCCGATTGCCAATGCAATTTCACGTCGCCCAGCAACCATTTTGGCAACCACTTATAAATGCCGATCCCGAGGATAAACGTCACCGGACCGGCGAAGAACAGCCAAGCCAGTGGTCCGAACTTGATCGACACCGCCAACATGACGCCGGTGCCGATGAGGAAAAAGACGGCCAAGAAGACGACCAACCAAGGCCCTTTCAGCTCGACCGATTGCGATCCCCTGGTCGATTCATCGACGGTAGTTGGCTGAACCGCGAACGTGGCGGAAGCCTTCGGGTCCTTGGCCCATGAAATTTTCGCTCGCGCGTCAACGCGGTGGTCTACGTTCAAATGAAAGCCATGGTACGTCGGCGGCCAAGTCGCGATCGGCAGCTCGAACCGATACGAATTTTCTTCGCCCGCTCGCCACGCGCCCTCGAACACCACGGCGGTTGCCACATCAGCCTTTGCGACGTTGCCCCGGCCGTGCGTGGCCCAAGCCGTTTTGACTTCTAAGGCATTGCAGTTGATTTCGGCATCGGCATGAACGTGAACGGTGCCGGAAATTTTTCCGCCACCGGGATGCACCTTGTCGGGCTCGTCCAGCTCAATCGATAAATCGCACTTCGCCATGTGACATCACTTGCGTTTGAATTCGCGTGTACAAAAAATGTTCGATCGCGCGGACGTCGCTGCCAAACTGATCGACCAACCGGCTCGCTTCGTCGATCGTGATGGGACGGACGGCAAACGATTCGGAAGCGTTCGAGGTCCGCGACGCGTCGATGCGAGCGTTCAACAACTTGCAAACGTGATTCGCATCGTTGCCATCGCCGATCAGCTCGGTGTACACATCGTAGCCGTGTCGGCGCAGCGATCGAGTCAGGTCGCGATGCGTGGCCAGGACCAACGAGACGCCGCTGCAGAAGATGGCAGCACGAACCCGGCGAGGCAACCGCTGGGCCTCGTCAATCATCGTCGGCGACCCCACCGCGATCGCCGGCGTGGGTTCATGTTCGTCCAAGTAGACGTAGCTAGACTCGGCAAATCGACGGCGAATCGCCAGCAGCCGGCTGGTCTTGCCGCGTCCACACGGGCCGACGAACTGGACCGCCGTTTTTGGCTTGCCGATGTGCCGGCCGAAACCGTCCCAGTCCACGATCGCCAGCCGGCCGCGTTCGCCGGCGGTCAATTCGCCAAACGGATTTCGGAACCATCCATACGTGATCCACGGATTGATCATCATGGCGGGCTTAAAGCTTCGACGCGGCCGCTTCGTCGATCACGATCGTGACATCGGGATGCGTCCGCAAGAACGATGCGGGACACACGGTCGTCACCGGGCCGCGGACGGCCGCCAGTACCGCATCTGCCTTTCCTTCGCCGGTCGCGATCAAGACGATCCGCTTGGCTTCCAAGATCGTGCCAATGCCCATCGAGATCGCCGCGGTGGGAACTTCGTTGGTCGAGTCGAAGAAGCGTGAGTTTGCTTGAATCGTTTCATCGGTCAAACGCACCTTTCGAGTCCGGCTGTCCGCGGCCGCGCCTGGTTCGTTGAACGCGATGTGGCCATTGGTTCCGATGCCAAGCAATTGCAAGTCGATGCCACCGGCCGATGCGATCTGTTGTTCATACGCGATGGCGTGTGCATCGACGTCGCCGGTCATGCCATCGGGCACGTGCGTGTTGGCGAGGCTGATGTTGACGTGGTCGAAAAGCTGACGCTGCATGAAATAGCGAAAGCTTTGCGGATGATGACTGTCCAGTCCGATGTATTCGTCCAAGTTGAACGTTACGACTTGCGCGAAATCGATCCGCCGAGTGCGGTGCTGGTCCACCAAGCGGCGATAGGTCGCCACCGGCGATCCGCCCGTCGCAAGTCCCAACACAATCCTGGGTCGTGCTTCAATTGCGGCCGCAAATGCATCGGCGACATGATCGGCAACGTCATCGGGAGACGCCAGCGTGATGAGTTTCGGCGCGTAATATTTCTTGGGTGACTTTACGTCGGTCATGCCAATTCCTTTTCTACCGAATGAATCGTTGTCATCAAAATTTCGCCCCACACACGCGGATCGATCTTCGCCGCGATCGCGTCTCGAAGTTCGTCGCGAACGAATACGCGAACTCGTTTGACGTGGTTGTCGAATTGTTGCCTGGCGAGCGCCGAGGTGACCGGCGACACATCTCCGAGCGGACGCGCGTGTCCGTCTCGCGACACGACATCGATGTTGATGTCGACTTCCAATTTGACCGGCGGCGCATCGACCAAAACATCAACTGCGAAGACCGGCAGATCGCAGCGACGCGATAATTGCTCGGCCAACCGCTCGGACATCGTGACCAACCACCAATACGGACGCCGCGCCAGCGATTGATGCACGTCACCGCCGTCGATCGCGTTGAATTCCGCCACTCGTTTATAAAGCCTTCGCCGCGGCCCGAACAATCCGCCGGCCAGCGGTTCGGCGACGCTGCCTTCGGCCATCCGGCGAAGGTTCGCGATCCAATCGGCGTCGTTCATCGCGAGCGTGGATTCCAGATCGATTCGATTCTGCAACAGGAATACGCATCGCTGGATCATCGCGGTGGCCGCGCGAACGGTGTGATGCCAGTACACCTCGCTGAACATGATGTAGCGAGAAAACACCATCATCTCAGCAGCCGTTCGGCCCTTGTCGCCGATTGCCAGCGACCCCGTTTGCGGATGAATTTCCATCGACGAGATCAACCGTCCGACATCAAAGTTGCGACCATACGGAACGCCGGCATGAAGGCTGTCGCGTTGCAAGTAATCGATCTTGTCGATGTCGATCGGCCCCGACAAACAACTGGCCAAGAAACGTTGTCCTGGCTGGATGATCGACGCGTCATCCTTGGCCGGACACAGCAATCGCACCACGTCGGCGGCATCGCACTTCCACTCCGCACCGATGCACTCCGCCAGTTCGCTGTTCGCTATCCAGCCGCCAATGCGACTTTCGTGTTCGCCCAAATCGGTCAACCGCATGTCTTCGATCGGGTGACAGAACGGCCAGTGTCCGACGTCATGCAACAGCGCCGCCAACACGAACGCATCGGCCATCGGTTCGTCGATCATTTCGGCGAATCGCCGGTCGCCGGCGAACCGACGGAGCACCGCGATGGCGTTTGAGTAGACGCCCAGCGAGTGTTCCAACCGCGAATGCGTTGCGCCGGGATAGACCATCGCGACCATGCCGAGCTGGCTGATCGAGGCGAGTCGGCGCATCGGTGCCGAATC
The DNA here is from genome assembly GCA_963836865.1 of Pirellulaceae bacterium. Classification (GTDB taxonomy): domain Bacteria; phylum Planctomycetota; class Planctomycetia; order Pirellulales; family Pirellulaceae; genus Rubripirellula. Next base: position 279,099 of record CAWILC010000012.1, read on the forward strand.
GAGCACGCGACGAACTCGTGACGTCAACGGAACGTCTTGCGAAGGTGGAATCCGAACCAGCGAACCGGATTGCGTCAGCGCGGCAAGTTCGGGAGGCATGAAAGGCAGACTTATCGAGCGGGAATGGTTTCAGGCGATGAGAGTTTTTCTTCAATTAAATCGGAATGACGATGGTGACTACGGAACCGGCGTTCCGGTCGCAAGCGTCGCGCCGCTAAGCAGCGCCAGCAGTAACGTCGCAATCAGGTAAAGCCCGGCGTGAGCAAGCCCGCTGGAAAACTCCAGCTCGAACGTCCCCACCGACGCGGCCGCGCCGATGCCCAGCATGATTGAGAACACAATACCGAAACTTAGAAACGACATCTCCGGTGCCGATTCCAAATCCAACACATAGGTCGGCACAAACGCATAAATCAACCACAATGCCGCAAAGATCGCCGAGCAAATCAGGACTCGATTGCGAAGTTCCGCCCCGACATAGGGTGCAAGTTCTGAATCGCGAACGAACGTGTACCCCGCCCACACCAGTGGCGGCGCGACCGCGATCGCGCCGATGATTTGCATCACGACGGGCAAGCCGCCGGTCAAACGAAGTCCGATCGCAACGCCGATCGCGGCCAAGATCGCGCCGGCGGTGATAATTAGGCCTCGCTTCGTCACGTCCGTCTCGGACCGTTTGATCGGTTTTAAAACGCTGGTCCCGGTCCGATCCTTGGGGGCACCGTCGTCGGGTGCGTGGATGACAACTTCTTCGGATGCGTCCGGCACCTTGATTTGGTTTTTGCATGCCGGGCACGGTCCGGTCTTGCCCGCGAACTTCTCGCTGACTTGAAACCGCTTCAAACACTTCGGACAGGTGACTTGGATGGGCATGAGTAGAAGTAGGTGACGAGAAGTAGGTGACAGGCTACAGGTGACAGGTTTTAGGTTTCAGGCGTCAGGCGTCAGGCGTCAGGGTTTGCAGCGGCGGGGGACGGACGGCCTTCGAAAGTCTACAATACCAAAATCGGTCGTCTGTTATTATCGTCGGCCATCGAACGAAGATCTCCCGCACGCCTGAAACCTGTCACCTGTCACCTGTCACCTGTCACCTATTCCACCACCTATTCCGATGCCCTCCGCCCACGTCGTTCTGTACCAGCCCGAGATTCCGCAGAACACCGGCAACATTGGCCGGACGTGCGTGGCCGTCGGCGCGAAGCTTTGGATCGTGAGGCCGGCCGCGTTCGCAATCGACGACACGCGGTTGAAACGGGCCGGACTGGACTACTGGCGGCACTTGGAAGTCGGCGATGCCGCCAACTGGGACGATCTGGTCGAACAGCTCGCGCCGCGGCGGTTTTTCTTTTTGTCTCGATTCGCCACTCGAACCGTCTGGGATGCCGAGTTCCAACCCGACGACGTGTTCGTCTTTGGACGCGAAACGTCCGGCCTTCCCGATACAATCTTGGACCCGCACGATCCGCGTTCGTTGCGACTGCCGACCACGCCGCTGGTTCGCAGCTTGAACCTGGCCACGACCGTCGGCATCTTGCTGTACGAACACCAACGTCAGACGCGAACGCTGGATCATGATTCGTCAGACAACGGCGAGACGAAAGAGAAATGACATGAACGAAGAAGACACTAGCCGGTCACGCCGCCGACCTCAAATCAGTCTCGGTTTCATGATGATGTCCATGGTCATCTTTTCGGTAATGTCGGCCGGACTGTTGTACGCCTCACGAGTCCCCGCGGTCCAGGAAGAATGGAGTCTGTTGTTGACCGGCGAGTTCAATTCGTCCGCGGGCGATGGCGGGCGGATGCCGCACCTTGTATTCATCTTGTTCACGTTCACGTCGCCGTTGCTGTTGGCCGGCGTCTTATCGACCGGAATGGCGATGCTGCGATGGTGGGAAAAGCGTTAGGCGGTCTTTTCGATATCATTCTCCGTCACCATCGATTGCACCGGAGTGGCATCTTACCAGCGAAAGCCGCCGCCGCTGGAACTGTCCCAGCTGCCGCCCCACGATCCGCCGCGGGACCGATCCCGTTGGCTGTGACGGCGACCGGCGTTGCGGGCGTGCTGCTGGAGTGCGCCGCCAGCGGCGTGCGCCATCGCGTTGATCAAGATTTGCGTCATCGGGTGCGTGGCGACCGCGGTGATTTGTTCGCCAACAGTAGGTCCCCAACGCTGGGCGGCGCGAAGTTCTTGCCAAACGACGTCCGCGTCGCCGGCTTCATAGGCGCGAAAAAGCGTTCCTTGCAAATCCAACGTGCCGACAAACTGCGAACGAGACGAATCAAACTCGGCGGCGCGGAACTGCTGGATCACTCGCCCCAAGTCTTCCAAGAACCGCTGCGTTTGCGCGATGCGTTTTTGTCCGGCGTTGGCGGCGTCGGAAAGCTCACCGATCTTTGCTTCCACACCCATCAATTGGCTGACGATTTGATCATCGGAAAGGTCCAACGTCGACTTTGCGCAGCGCGCTAAATCTCGCGAATCGATTTGCGTCAACATGTCGCGAAACAGGGCGATCGCTTCGCGGTAATACGTTCCTCGGCAATCGTCGGCGTCGGTCAATTGCGATTGCACCAAGTCGATTTGCCTTTGAAGGTCGTTCAGGTTCGCAAGCTGATTTGTTCGTTGAGATTCCAACTGATTCGTCGCTTCGATCTTCGCCGATAGTCCCAACTGATCGGCCACGACGTCGCGTTGACGTTCCAATTCGTGCATCACGATCGATAACGCTTCACGATCATCGGCGACGATCTTTCGCATCTGCTCGGGCGTCTTGCGAAGAAAGTCGTAACCCTGTTTCGTTTTGTTGTAATCAACCATCTTGGCGACCCAGCGGTCCATCCGGCGAGTGAACCCGCGATGCTTGTACGCGGGCGTTCCGAACTCACGCTTGCGAAGGTAGCTGAACAGCTCGCTTTTTTCATAAGCCGGAAGCTTCTTCGATGCATCCTGTTCGATCTCGTGCAGGTTCGCTTCGGCCCGTTCCAGTTCGGATTCCGCGACGGCGGCGCGGTCGGACAATTGAACGAAGCCAGCGTCTTGGCGAAGGCGAGATTCGACCTCGGCGGCAAGTTCGGCTTGCGCGTCGCGGGCCTCGTCCCATTGCCGATTGATCTCCACCAGCGCCGCGTTTTCGACTCGGCGTTTTTGAGTCAAGTCTTCGATGCCGCCACGCAATCGATCGCACTCGGCTTGCTTGCGTCGGAAGACCTGCGAGATTCCCGGTTGGATGTCGGCCCACGTTTCGCGGATCGCTTCCGGCGTCAACTCGGGCAAGTAATGCTCGGCCAACTTCATCAGCGAATCGCCACGTTGTCGATCGAGTTGCTCGGACTGTGTCGACGATTGGCCGATCTGGCCTCGTTGGGTTTCAAGCTGCGACTGAGTCGTTGCGTAGGCATCCATCAATTGCTGGTGGACGACGGGACCGGAGATCGGCATCGGGCGTTGGTGACCAAAAAGGAATGAGGCGGAAAAAGGTATCGGAACCCTGGGATGTCCCTTGGATCTTTACATGGCGTAATGCCAGTGGCAACTCAAGACTTGTCTCAGACCAACATTTCAGGGGGTTGACGGCCTACTACCAGCGGCCTACGGTTTTCCGCAGCGCTGGGTCTGGAGCACAGACCGATGGCGTTTTCTATTAGTCGGATGAACCGATGTCGAAGTTTGATGGTGGCGGCCTACGCAAGGCGTTGGATTCCCTTCCCGGCATGCGGGCATCTCGTACCGCTCGCAAAGAGGCGAAACTTCGGCAGCGGCGACGCAATCGCGTCTCACTGATGCAGCAACTTGAAGACCGACGCATGTTGGCGGTCCTTTCGCAACCGTCCCAGCCGCTGCCCGTCGTCAGCAGCCCCGTCGCGGTGACGCTGGGGACCTTCACGGCCGATGGCCGTGTCGATGCGATCGCCATCAATGCCGCCGGCGATGCAACGCTCGCGACCGCCGCCGCGACCGATGATTGGCAAACGATCGGTGACGTCCCGACCAACTTTGGCGACGTGCAATCGGTCATCGCTTCGCGACTGACCGCGGACCCGCTGACCGATCTGATCACCGTCTCCGCCGACGCCGTCCGTGTCTGGCACAACGATGGAAACGGTGGTTTCGTCAACGTTCAGTCTCTCGCCGCCCCGTCGCCGGGGGCGTTTGGCAACTCAGCCACCGTCGCCGAAACGATCGCTGTTGGATTCGTCGATTCGGACGCGATCGCGGATTTAATCGTTGCTGTGCCGGCGACCGATTCTGTCCTGGTCTATCGCGGCAACGTCGGCGGCACGTTCGCAAGCAGCCCCGACGTTTACGCCAGCGGTGGCGATAGTCCGACGTCCGTGGTCGTTGCCGACGTGATCGGTGGGCCGCTGCCCGATGTCGTGGTCGGTCATGCCGATGGATCGATCGTGTTCTTTGAAGGGATTGCCAGCGGCACGTCGTCGATCCTTCTACGTCGTGATGAACTGACGATCCGCGAAACGCAAGCCATCGTTGATTTGGAAGCAGGCGACTTCGACGGCGACGGCAACACGGACATTGTCGTCACGGCCGCAAGCGATGCATTCGTTCTATTCAGCAGCGATGATCCGCAAGAAACCTCACCGATCATCAACGGGGATTTTTCGACCGGGCTGACCGGTTGGACGACGGAGATCATCGGTCAGGGGGCCATCGGTCAGGGGGCCAATAATCAGGGAGCCTCGGGCAGACCGGGGCGTGTCAACGCGCTCGGCGGTGCGGCCCAGTTCACCGAGAACGAATCTTTCTTGACGTCGCTCAAGCAAACCGTCGTGATTCCTGCGGGAGCCACGACGCTCTCGTTCGATCTGGTTTCCCTCGGGCTTGATCCGATCGCCGGCGGCGTTCCCGATGCCTTTGAAGTCTCGTTGCTGGACGCCGATGAACAGTCAATCGTCGCGACGCACGATGCCGATTCGACCGCCTTCTTCAACGTCTCCTCCGGTCGTCCGGTCTCGCTCGCCAGCGGTGTCACCGTCAACGGCGGCACGGTCACGCTGGACGTGTCGGGGCTTGCGGCCGGAACATCGGCCACATTGATCTTTGACTTGATCGGCAACCCGCCGGGCGACGGAAGCGTTGCGACGGTCGACAACGTTCGCTTGAATCCGGAATTCGTTTACTCGGATTTGCTCACGCGCATCGCGCTCGCCGGCACCTACGGCGGCGTGGTCGATGCGGAAGTCGGCGACGTGGACGGCGACGGGAATCTGGATGTCGTGCTGTCGAGCACAGCGACGCAGTCGATCGTTGTTTTCAACGGCGGTGGTGGACGAGCCTTCACCGAAGACAACCTTTCACTCTCCACTTATACCTCCGCACCGGCGGACATTTCGCTGGCACCGTTGACCGCCGGCGACAGCGCGGACGACATCGTTGTCCTGTTACCCGGTCAGAACTTGGTGTTGTCACCGCTGGGCGCGGATGTCACCTCACCCGCCGTGACGTTGCTCTCGCCCGACGTGACCTCGTCGCTGACGTCGTTCGGCGGTTCGTTCTCGATCGGTTTTTCGGAACCCGTTCGCGTGACCGGAATCGGCTTGGTGAACAATCCGTCTGCTTACACCGTCATCGGCAGCGGCCCCGACGGCGTGTTCGGTACCGGCGACGATGCCGTCATCGCGATCGACTCGGTCAATCATGATCCGGCCACGCTGGTGGCGACCGTTGCGATCGCGTCCACGGCGTTGCCTTTGATCGATGGCAACTATCGACTAATTCTATCAGGCGAAGATTCCGCCACCGCGATCCGCGACGTCGCCGGCAACGCGATCGGTGGCGGTTCGGATGTCGCGTTCGATTTTGACATCGACGCGGCGATGACGATCCAGCCGATTCCGTTTCAAGCCACCGGCGAAGGCGTCCCGCTGACGCTCTCGACGACGTTCGCCGATCCCGGCCGAGCCGGCGGTTACACCGCAATCATCGGCTGGGGTGATGGCACGCAAGAAGCGGCAACGGTCACGGTCGATGCGAGCGGTTTCGCGGGAACGATCACCGCCACGCACGCTTGGCCCGACGACACGGCGTACGGGGTCACGATTCGATTGACCGACGCACGTGGCGAAGTCGTTTCGACCAGCACGTTGGTCACGGTCGCCAACACGCCGCCGAGCTTAACCTCGCTCAACGACATCTCCGCCACCGAGAATGTGTTGACGACTTTTACGCTCGCCCAGATCAGCGATCCGGCATTCGCGTTCGGTTCCCGATCTGAAACGTTCACCGCCGTGATCGACTGGGGCGATGGCAGTCCGGTCACCGTGATCGACGACATCAACGAAACGCTTGCCGGCCCGACCGGCCCGACGCTGGCAACTCTGGTCGCATCGCACGTGTTTGCGAGCGAAGGCGTCTACACGGTGACGATCGTCGTCACCGATGACGAAGGCGGTTCAACGACCGGAACGTTGAAAGCGTTTGTCTCTAACACGGCACCGGTGTTGTCGCCGATCGATCCGGTCTCGGCCATCGAAGGCCAATCGGTTTCGGTTTCCGGAACGTACACCGACGACGACTTGATCGGCGGAGTCGACCCGTCGACGATTCACACGTTGACGATCGATTGGGGCGACGGCACCGTCGCGGCGATCACGCCGACGGCGTTCGCTGGCCAGCAAGCCGGCTACACCGCCGACCACGTTTACGCCGACGACGGCGACTACACCATCCGCGTCACGGTCAGCGACGGCGATACCGGCATGGCTTCGCAAACCACGATCGCGACGATCGCTGGCGCGGCACCGGTCGTGTCGGCATCGTCCGACACGGATGCCATGGCCGGACAGTCGAAATCGTTTTCACTGGCCAGTTTCACCGACGCCGGTTTCACTCGCGTCGCGGCCGGCACGCAAGAAACGTTCTCCGTCATTGTCGATTGGGGCGATGGCGGACCGATCACGGTCGATCCCACCGTCGTTGTGACGGGCGGTTCACCGGGACTGCTGACGCGAGGTCTCGTGACCGCTTCGCGAACGTTCGCCGCTGCCGGAACTTACACGGTGACGGTTACCGTCACCGATGACGACGGATTGTCCTCGCAAGATTCTTTGCAGGTCATCGTTGGCGGCGATGATCCGGTCGGCGCATGCTTGCCCGATATCGATTTTGATCGCGGACTCAGCGGCAACGCGCTGCCCGCCGGAACGATCGTGTCGGACCAGTGGGCGCTGTGGGGCGTGCACGTAACGACGGACGATCCGGCCAATCATCCCGCGATGATCTTCGACTCGGCGCATCCGACCGGCGGTGATGATGACTTGGCATCGCCGGCGGGCATGACGCTGGGCAACATTCTCATTATCAGCGAAGACGCCAACTCGTCGAACCCCGACGACAACGCCGCTGGTGGCTCGTTGATCTTCACGTTCGACAACCCGGTGCAACTCGACGAAGTCACACTGCTGGACATCGACACGAACGAGACCGCGACGGTGACGCTACGCAATGCGGCGGGCGGCGTGATCGTGACGCAGACGCTCGGCGGCACCGGCAACAATTCACTGTTGACGGTGACCCTGGATGCGGACAACGTCGCCGAGATGGTGATCGAGCTATCGGCCAGCGGTGCGGTGACGGGATTGGTCTTCTGTCGCGACTTACCAAGCATGAGTTTGTCCGGTGACGCCGGCGCGATCGAAGGCTCGCCGTACAACATTCAAATGCTGTCGCCCGACGTTGCGATCACGTCTTGGCAATTGAATTTCGCCGATGGATCGACGCAGGTGATCACCGGCGACGAACCAACGGCCACGACCACGTTTGACGATGGACCCGCTACGGCGGTCATCGGCGGCTGGGCGACCAACGGCAAAGATTTTTTTCCAGTCCAACCATTCGGCGTGGCTGTCGAGAATGTCGTTCCGACGCTGACGATCTCGGGCGACGCAAGTGTCGAAGCGGGCACGGCGTACACGCTGGATCTATCGGCCATCGATCCGGGCAACGATTCGATTCAGGGTTGGGTGATCGCTTGGGGCGATGGCACGATCGAGCAGATTACCGGCAACCCGTCGTCGGTCACGCACACGTACCAGATCGATGGCGACTACAGCGTGATCGCGCACGCTTTCGATGAAGACTACGATGGCCCCACGGTCGGGCGTCAAACGGTGATCGAAGTGGCCGCGCGAGGCGACGAAGGCGGTGAGGCGTTCGATGTGCTAGTTGACGATGTCGTCATCGGCAGCGGCGTTGCATCGACGGTCAATCAAACGTTTGCGTTCGCGGCGACCGGCGCGGTTGCCGCCAGCCAAATCAAGATTCGTTTTAACAACGACCTTTATGATCCGGCCGCCGGCGTCGACCGCAACTTAAAAGTCGACTTCATCACCGTCGGCGGCAAAACGTTTCAAACCGAAGCCCACGACGTCTATTCAACCGGCACTTGGAAATCCACCGACGGGACCGTGCCGGGTTATCGCGGCAGCGAGTACTTGCACTCCAACGGATTCTTTCGCTACGACGCCGACGCCAACGATGGCAGCGTCGTGACCGTCAACGCGCGCGGTGACGAAGGCGGCGAAACTTTCGATCTGATCATTGATGGCGTCCGCGTCGGAGCGTACACGACGACAACCGCGAACCAAGCGTTCACGTACCGCAGCGGCTTGATCGTTTCAGCCGATCAAGTTCGCATCGAGTTCACCAACGACGTCTACAACCCATCAGCCGGCATCGATCGAAACTTGATCGTCGATTCGATTTCGATCGACGGCGTCACGTATCAAACCGAAGACCCCAGCGTGTACTCGACCGGCACTTGGAAACCGGCCGATGGCATCACGCCGGGCTATCGCGAAAGCGAATGGCTGCACGGCAGCGGCTACTTCCAATTCGCCGCCCCCCAAGACACCCTCCCGCTTGCGGGAGGGTCGGACGCGGTAGCGGCCGGGGAGGGCCTTCAGCATCCGGGGAGGCCCATTCGTCAATCTCCACCAACGGCATCTTCGCCACCGCCTGGGTCTCGAACACCCTCGACGTCACCGTCACGCCCGCCAGTTCCGTCTGGCTACCCAACGTCAACTTCGACGTCAACGAATCGGGCGTCCCGCTCTCCGCCGGCGACCGCATCACCGACCAGTTCGCCACGCTCGGGTTCACCGTCTCGACGAACCACCCCCACCGTCCGGCGATGATTTTCAACTCGTCACACCCGACCGGCGGCGATCCCGATCTGGGCAGCCCCAATTCTCGCTACGGCGGACCGGGACAAGGCAACGGCGGCGCGAGCAACGATGCACCGCTTCGCAACATTCTGATCATCAGCGAAGACAACGACGCCTCCGATCCCGACGACAACGCGGGCGGCGGAACGTTGATCTTTAACTTCACCGTGCCCGTGATGATCGACGAAGTCGGCGTGATCGACATCGAAAGCATCGGCGGACACATCGACCTGTACGACGACGCCGGGTCGCTGATCTCGACCACCACGATTTCACAAACCGGTAACAACGGCGTCGGCCGAGTCGTCTTGAACGCCAGCGGCGTTGCCCGGATGGAAATCCATCTGGCCGAAAGCGGCGGCGTGACGGACATCGAATTCTGTCGTGACGGCGCGTTCATTCCCACCGCTCAAACCCGGTTCTACGTCACCGACCGAGTCGACGATGCGATCTATCGCTACGAAGCCGCCGGTGGCTCGCTGGGTGACTTTGCCGCACCTGCCGCTTACAACCCACGCGGCATCACGACGACCGGCGCGGGCAATCCGGTGTGGGTCGTCAGCAAAGAAGGTACCAACGAACGGGTCTACGTTTACGACACCGACGGCGAGACGCTGATCGGGACTTGGACGGCCAAGGGGTTGAGCGAACCCGAAGGCATCGCGACCGACGGCATCGACATCTGGATCGTCGACCGAACGACCGACCGAGTCTATCGCTACGCCGGTGCGGCGTCGCGAACCAGCGGACAACAGAACCCGGCCGATTCGTTCCCACTGGTCTACGGCAACCGCGACGCTCGCGGGCTGACCACCGATGGGCATACGATGTGGACGGTCGACAACACCAGCGACAAGGTATTCGCGTACACGATGTCAGGCGACTTCGTGAATTGGTGGGACCTGGATTCACGCAACACCGTGCCACGCGGCATCACGATCGACCCGTCCGGCGGCGACGGCGTCTGGGTCGTCGATGCGGGCAGCGACGCGGTCTACCACTACGCCCAAGCGACCCTTTCGCACCTGGGCAGCCAAACCGCCGTCGGCGTCTTCCCGCTGGCCCCCGGCAACAACCACCCCGAAGGCATCGCCGACCCGACCCAGTCGATCACGCTGCGGCAACTGGTCGATGATCAGATCGACGCGGCCGGCGAAGTCGACGAGTTCACGTTCGTCGCCACCGCCGGCACGAACGTTTACGTCGACACGTCGCAGCTAGTCGGCGGTCCGCTGACCGGATCGTTGATCGCACCGGGTGGCAACGTCGTTTACACGGCGACCGGATTCGCCAGCAGCAACCTCGATCGCGGTCCGATCACGCTGACCCAAACGGGAACGTACACCTATCGCTTGGCCGGCAACGCCACCAACACGCCCAACTACGCCTTCACGGTTTGGGACGTCGATGCACCAGCACGACCGCGATCGGATTCGACACGCCGATCAGCGGCAACATTTCAACGCCCGCCGCGATCGATAACTTCACGTTTGATTCCGCCGCCGGCGACATCATCTACTTTGACGTGACCTCATTCTCGGGCGGCTTCATTCGCACCCGGCTGACCGCGCCGGATGGTTCGACGGTCTTTACCAGCACCGACTCGTCGCTGCTGACCGCCGACGAAGGACCGCTGACTCTGACGCAGACGGGCACCTACAACTTGTCCTTTGAAGGCGTCTCCGGCGGCACGCCGACTTACGCTTTCCAAATCAATTTGGTGCCGCCGCCGGATGTCACCCCGATCGTCATCGACCAAGTCTACGCCGGCGCGATCGAAGGCAACGGCTTTGAAGATCACTGGACGTTCGATGGTGTGATCGGGCAAGAGATCTACGTCGACACGCAGACCAAGACCACCGGTTCACTGACCGCCAAGCTGATCGCGCCCGACGGCAGCACCGTCTTCAGCCGCACCAGCCTGGTCGCATCGTCGCTGGATGCCGGTCCGTTCGTGATCGATCAAGTCGGCACGTACTCGCTGCAGTACAGCGAACCCGGCGGTGGGACTCCGCAGTACAGTTTCCGCGTCTGGGACGTCGCACCTCGCTTGACCGCCCCGCTGCCGCTGGGCGAGATCATCAGCGGCCAGATCGAAACGCCGGGGACGACCGACACGTTGACGTTTGATGGAACCGCGGGCACGCGGATCTTTTTGGACATGCAACAGATCTGGCAGTCCGAACGCGCGGTCAATGAAACGCTGCGATCGAGCTTGATCGCCCCCAGCGGCGCGGTCGTCTTCAGTAACTTCGACTTCCTCTATCAAGCCCACGACGTCGGACCGATCGAGCTTGCCGAGACCGGCGTCTACTCGCTCGTGCTCTCCGGCGGCGGCGACAACATCCCCGGCTATCAACTCCGCATCGACGACGTCACCCCGGCCCCGCCGACGTCCATAGCAATCGGCGACGTCGTCTCCGATGCCATCGACGTGGGCGGACGAACGCACGCCTACACGTTCTCGGCGACCGTCGGCACGGACGTCACGCTGGACATGCTGTTCAACGAAGTCGTCGGCTTCAACCCGCCCACCGTCGGTGCCACGATCACGTCCCCCTCGGGCGCGATCGTTGTTGGCGCCGCCTTTGCCGACACCACCTTCACCGCCGCCGAAACCGGTCTGTACACGATCGTCGTCGACGATCGCGGCTTCACCCGGTTGTCCGACATCACCGCCAAGTACAGCTTCCGGCTACTGACCGATCCGGCCATGCCCGCTCCCGCCGCCGCCGACTTGGTCGTCTCGAGCGTCGTCGCCGATGCCGTTTCCATCGGCAACCCGGCCGAAGTCACCGTCACCTGGACCGTCACCAACGCGGGCACCGCGGCGGCAGATCCCTGGTCGGGCGACGCCTGGGTCGACCAGATCATGTTCTCGGCCGATGAGACCGCCGGCGGACGCAGCGGTCTGTCGGGCGGACCCACCGGAGTCTACGAACGTGTGTTCGGCGAAGTCGTCCGCAGCGAGCCGCTGTTGCCGGGCCAGTCGTACACTCAAACGGCCACCATCACGATGCCGGCCGACTTTGAAGGATCGTTCTGGGTCTACGTCCAGGCCGACGCGACCAACCAAGTCTACGAAGCCGAAGCGGTCACCAACAACCAAGCCCGCAGCGATCGCTTCTCGGCCGTCTACCGCGCCGATCGGCCGGTCGTCGACGGGCCACCGATCCGGCTCGCGCCGCCCGAAGGCAGCCGCTATCCGGTCGGAACCGACTTGGCACTGGCCGGCAGCGTCGGGTCGACTCGGCAATCGGTCAACGTCGTGTTCATGATCGACGTGTCGACCAGCACGCTTTCTCCAAGCGGACTGGACGTCAACGGCGACGGCGTGGTCGATGATCGCGATGACGTCAACAACTTTCCCAACACCGGCGACGTGCTCGATGCCGAGATCGCCGCGGCGTTGCGGGTGGTCGAGCAACTGCAATTGCAAAGCGACGACGTCAAGGTCGCGACCGTGTTGTTCGCCGGCGGCAGCGAACCACTCGACGCCGGCCCGGAACCGTTCAATCAGGGCTTCGTCGATCCCTCGATCGATACGACTTACCGCGACGACCGGTCCAACTTCGATACCGCGATCACGTCGCTGTGGAGTCAAACACTGGGCTTCGTCGCGATCCAGGGCGCGTTCGGGTTTCGTAACTTGCAAGTCCGCCAAGGCACCGAGTTTGAACCGGTGATGCGGGACGTCGAGAACTTGTTGGCCACGTCCCAACCGGCCGATCGCACGCTGGTTTATCTGCTTACCGACGGCGTCGCACTCGATACGAATCGGGTCGGCGTGCAAGGCGTGGCTGATCGCGGGGTCGAGTTCTATGCGTTCCAGATCGGCAACAACACGCTGACGCCGGAACTGGCACGCTTGACCGCCGACGTCGACGCCGACCCGACATCGACGGGACTGGCGATCGCGGTCGACGACCCGGCCCAGTTGTCCGCGCAGTTGCTAACCACGATCGACGTGGAAAGCGTCACCGTCAACGGAGTCCCGGTCGACGCGCTGGACGCGGCCGGAAACTTTTTCGCCGGCGTGACGCTGGCCGCCGGCGCGAACACGTTCGACGTGGTCGCAACGACGGCGGCCGGAACGAGTACCCAAACGACGCTGACGCTGTTCGGCGATGCGCCCGGCACGACACTGGACTTGGCTTCGCTATTGCCCGCCGCCGACGGTTTGACGGCAACGTTCGCCGGCACGACGTACAACCGAAACACCGACCGGCTGCACACGTCCATCGCCGTCACCAACGGCACCGCCGACACGGTGTCGCCACCGATCACAGCCGTCCTCGAAAACTTTTCGACGCCCACGATCAACGTGCTCGATTCCACACTGGCTCCCCTCGCCCCCAGCTTGCCTGGGGGAGAGGGGTCGGGGGTGAGGGGGCTGGTCACCTTCAATTCCACGCTCCCGATCGACGCCACCAGCACCACGATCGACCTCACCTTCGCCAACCCATCGCGAGACCGTTTCGACTTCGACGTCCGGTTCCTAACGACCGACAACTCGGCACCGGTTTTTGCAGGTGTTCCGGTCTTACTCGCTGCGATTGACACGCCGTACTCGTACACTGCGGCCGGCTTCGACGCTGACGGAGACTCGCTGACAACGACGCTGCTGCAAGCACCTGCTTCGATGACGCTGGTTGGTAACACGCTCACTTGGACGCCGACGGCTTCCGACGTCGGGCATCACAGCGTGCAGATCCAGATCAGCGACAGTCGCGGCGGCGTCGCGACTCAGCAGTTCACCATGCTGGTGCCTTCGGGGCTGGCCAACAATCCGCCGTTGATCCTCGGTACCCCCGGACGCTTCGCGACCGTGGACGAACCGTTCCAGTACACGATCGTTGCCGCCGATCCGGAAGGCTCGCCCGTCACGCTTTCTCTCGATCCGTCCTTGCCCGCCGGCGTCGTTCTGTCGGGCCGGCAATTGACGTGGACACCGGACGCCTCGCAAACGGGCGTCAACCGGATCACGGTGCTGGCCACCGATTCGCAGGGAGCGGTCGGCCGTCAATCGTTCGACGTTCGTGTGCTGGGCGTCAACACGCCGCCGACGTTCGTGACCGATCCCGTTGCGGCGATCTCTGCCGGGCAAACGTACTTCTATGCCGCCCGAGCGATCGATACCGAGGACACACTCACGTACTCGATCGCTGCCCCGACCGGCGTCACGATCGGCGACACCAGCGGCGTCGTCTCGTGGCCCGCCACGTTGACGGCAACCGGTGACTACCCCGTCACGATCACGGCGACCGATGCACGCGGACTCTCGACCGATCAGTCCTACACGCTCTCGGTCTCACCCGACGCCGAAACGCCCCGCGTCTCGATCCTGCTGTCGTCCCGATCGATCAACTTGGGCCAGTCGATCGACGTTCAAGTGGTCGCCAGCGACAACGTCGCGGTCGCTTCGACGGCGTTGTTCGTGGACGGCGTCCCGGTGACCCTTGATGCGAACGGCCGAGTGACACTGACACCAATTGCCGCCGGCATCCCGCGACTGACCGCCACCGCGACCGACACCACAGGCAACGTCGGATCGACCGGCGAAGCGTTCTTCGTCGTCGACCCGGCCGACGTCACGCCGCCGACGGTCGCGATCGAGTCTCCGATCTCCGGCGCGACGATCGAGTACTTGGCCGACGTGATCGGCACGGCGACCGATGATGCCTTGGCGTCTTGGTCGCTGGAGGCTTCGCTGATCCACGCCAACCAGTGGCGGACGATCGCATCGGCATCGGTGATCGAGTCGGGCGCACCGGTCGATGTCGCGTCGGGCCTGCTGGGCGTCTTCGACCCGACACTGCTGAAGAACAACCAGTATCAACTGCGTCTGACGGCATCCGACATCGCCGGCAATACGTCGACCACGTCGGTGCTGGTCGGCCTGGACGGTCAGGCCAAGATCGGTGTGAACGTGCAACCGATCGTGGACCTGACGATCCCGGTCGCGGGCGGACCGGCGATCGAAATCAGCCGCACGCACAGCCAACTGACGGCGGACGAGGCGGGTGACTTCGGCAACGGCTGGAGTTTCTGTAGCGTACAACCGGACCTTCGCGAGACGCCGGCGAGAACGCCCTTTGAAAATCTGCTCGGCCAGTTCGCGGCGGTCAGTTTCCGCGAGGGCGACAAGGTCTACATCACCGCGCCGGACTGCCAACGAGTCGGGTTTACGTTCAGCCCGACGCCGCACACGGGCATTTGGACGGAGATCAGCGACAGCTACTTCGATCCCCGCTGGATCCCCGATCCGGGCGTCGACTGGCGACTGTACGGCGAGAACGACTTCACGACGATCACGAGTCTGACGACGGGCGAGTTCGACGTGGACGGGCTGCCGCTACCGCTGCTGCGAGGTCCCGACAACACGTTCTTCATCGCGGCGGTCAACGCCTCGTACAACCCGCTGGGTTACGAGTTGGTGAACAAGCAGGGCGTGCGTTACAGCTACGACCAAGAAACGGGACTCGAAAGCGTCATCGACCGCAACGGCAACACGCTGCAGTACGGCGACGACGGCATCACCAGTTCGTCGGGCCAACAAGTCCAGTTCCAACGCGACGCCCAAGGCCGCATCACAGCGGTCATCGATCCCGACGGCAACCAGATCGACTACTCGTATGATGCGGCGGGCAACTTGGTCGACGTCGCCTACCCGAATGGGCTCGGGAGTAATTACCGCTATACGGCTCAAAATTATTTGGATGCGGTCAATCCCGAAGACAGCGTTCAAGATGTTGCAACGTCCAACGAGTTCGTGTACGACGTGGCGGGACGATTGCAGGCGAGTATCAACGCTAATGCGGAGGCTACCGCGATAGCTTACGACTTGATCAATCGGCGTCAGGTGATCACCGACCCTGAAAACAATTTTCAAACGGTCGAGTATGACGATCGAGGCAATGTCACCAAGCAAATCGATTCTGTCGGTGACGTCGTCACGATGAGCTACGATGCGGACGACAACATGACGTCCGTGACCAATGGAATCGGTGCCACGACAAACTTTCAATACGATGCTCGACGAAATCTCCTGGCGCTAACTGATCCTCTCGGCAAAGTCACCTCGTTCACTTACAACGCCCAAAACGATCCCCTTTCGACCACCGATCCGCTCGGTCGCACGGTTTCCTTCGGTTACGACCAGTTCGGAAACCAAACCTCCTTGACCGATCCAACCGGGGCCACCGGAACGATCCAGTATGACGGGTTCGGACGTGCAACGAGCGTTACCGATGTTGCGGGCAGAACGGTTCAGTTCATTTACGAACCTGGCATCGCAAATCCTGTCCGAATGGTCGAGGCCGATGGTGCTTTTGTCGAATTTGCGTACAGCGTCTACGGCGATGTTACATCGCTAACGGACTACAACGGCAACGTTACGCTGACCGCTCGTGACACGATGGGGCGAATTCTCGGTGTCACCGACGCCCTGGGGAATTCATCGACCATCGTTTTTACAGGACGCAATCCGGAAAAGCAGATTGATCACTTGGGTCGAGAGACCGCGATGCTTTACGACTCACAAGGTCGTCTGCTACGGATCACCGACCCCGACGGAAATGTCACCGGCTTTGAATACAACCGCAAAGGCATGCGGACAAAGACGATTGATCCGCTCGGTCGAGAAGCACGCATGACCTATCGGCCGGATGGCACGATCGCCTCCGTCACGGACGCGATCGGGAATGTCACGCGGTACGCGTACGATGGCATGAAAAATTTGACTTCGGTCATTGATGCCAACGGCAATCAGATGAGCTACGAGTACGATCTACGAAGCGATTTGCTTGCCGAGACCGATGGCGTCGGTAATCGAATCGAGTACGAACTCGATGATGCCAGGCGATTGACGGCGATGATCGATCCTCGCGGTGGTCGAACCTCTTACGTCTACGACGTTCGTAACAACCTGACGGAGATGGTGGACGCCCTGGGCAACTCATCCCTGAACACTTATGACGTGCTGGGCAATCTCGCTACGCAGCGGGACCGCAACGGTAATGTGACGGCATTTGAATATGACGTCCGTAACCGGACGACACGCATTGTTGATGCCGCCGGTGGATCGACCACGTTCGCATACGACGACTACGGCAACCGAACCAATGTCACTGACGCGAATGGTAATTCCACGTCGTTCCAATACGATGCTCTCCTTCGTCTCAGTCAATCGACCGACGCCAACGGTTCGACTGAGTCTTGGAATTTTAATGACGCTGGACTCGTGTCGACGTATATCGACCAGTTGGGCCGTTCAAGCACTTTCAACTACGACGTGCTGAACCGACTCACTGCGGTCTCTGATCCGCTGGGTCAAACGACCACGTTCACCTACGATGCGGTTGGAAATCGAACCAGCCAATCGGATGCCCTGGGACGCACGACACAATTCAACTTTGACTCCCTGAATCGGATTCGCCGAGTCGTCGATCCGACAGGCGCCGCGACGACACGCAGCTACGACCCGGTCGGCAATTTGGTTGGCACGACCGACCCCCAGGGCGAGGTGATTCAACGAACCTATGACGCGGCCAATCGCTTGGTCGCCCTCACTGACGCGCTAAACCAAACGTCACAGTTCTCGTATGACGCTAATGGAAATCGGACTCTGGTCACCGATGCGTTGGGGCACACCACCGATTACACGTTTGATGCACTTAATCGATTGATCGCGATGAAGGATGCACGAGGCAATTCGGCATCTTTCGCTTTCGACCTGCATGGCAATCGAACGGCGCTGATTGATGAAACTGGTAACCAGACGACATTCGTGTACGATTCGCTCAATCGACTGGTCCAGACGACCGATCCACTCGGAAACGCATCGACAAACGGTTACGACGCCGTCGGAAATTTGGTGCAGCATACCGACAGGCTCGGACGTGTTCGGGCCATGCAATACGATTCGTTGAATCGATTGACGACCGAACGATGGCTGCAAGACTCGCTAGAAATCTCACAGTTCTCTTATTCCTATGATGCTACTGGCAATCTTGTCACGGCAACCGGACCAAACAGCACCTACGCTTTCGACTATGACTCGCTCAACCGAATTGCCCAGGTCGACAATGCGGGGTCGATTGGCCCTGACTTGGTTTTGGCGTATGCGTATGACGCCGTTGGAAACCGGATCTCGGTAACCGACAACTCGGGTGTCTCCGTCCAAACAGATTTTGATGGGCGCAACTTGCCGACCGCGATGCGATGGGCTGGGGGGACGGTTGATCCGGCACTCTTGGAAATGGACTACGACGCTCGTGGGCAAAATATCGCCGTCCGGCGTTTCGCAGACCTCTCTAGCAATCAGTTGGTGTCTAAGACGCTTCATGAGTTCGACGCGAAAGGTCGGCTAACGCAAATTCAGCATCTTGACGCGCTTGACAGTGCGTTGGCCGACTTTGACTACGGCTTCGACGCGGTTGATCGGCTAGTCGCGGAGTCCGGCGGTGGCGACGCCACTCAGTACGTCTATGATGAGATTGGTCAGATTGTCGCGGCCGATTCAGACGTTCGAGCGGACGAAAACTACCAGTACGACGCGTCCGGTAACCGAATCGATAGCAGCAACGTGCTCGGCAGCAACAACCGATTGCTTGCCGATGCATCCTTCGACTACGCCTACGATTTCGATGGAAATCTAGTTTCCAAGATCGAGCGAAGCACCGGAATTATCTATACCTTCGACTACGACCACCGAAATCGACTCACCGACATCGTTGTGACCTCCGTTAGCGGAGTTGTTTTAAGTTCGTCGCAGTACGTCTACGACATATTTGACCGCCGGATCGCTATCGTCGTTGATCGAGACGGCGATGGGGCAATTCCCTCGACCACCACCTTCACCGTTTACGAGGGTGAAAACGCCTGGGCAGACGCTGACGCAAACGGTCAGATCCAGTCACGGTACTTGTTCGGCGACCAGATGGATCAGATCTACGCACGCTGGACATCGACCGAAGGCACGGCTTGGTATCTGACCGACCATCTCGGCAGCATCCGCGAGATCGTTGACGCAGCAGGAGCAACCATCCATGAGGTCAGCTACGACAGTTTTGGAAATATCGTTTCAGAACTGAACCCTCAATTCGGCGACCGCTTCAAATTTACGGGACGCGAATTCGATCAAGAAACCGGCAACTACTATTACCGGGCAAGATACTACGACCCCTCAAGCGGTCGTTTTCTATCGGAGGACACGATTGGGTTTAGCGGAGGCGACAGCAATCTGTATCGCTACGTCGCGAACTCGCCAACTAATGCGACGGATCCTAGCGGCAACATAGAAATGTCCAAATGGCTAATTGGCTTTGGCGTCGGCGGTAGCACTGGACTAATTACTGGATTGATCAACGGAACTGTTTGTGGATACTTCGAGGAGTGGGCTCGCGTCATCTCTACAAATAGAGCTGTTGGCGAAAGAGTCGAGCCAAGCGAATTATTTGTAAACCTAGACGATGCTGCATGGGGACGAGTTGCATTTAAGGCGGCACAAACAGGAGGCACGGCTTCGATATTTGGAGGATTAATCGGAGCCGCTTTTTCGATGTTTACGCCACCGAACTTTATGGCTCCGGTGGGCATCGCAGCAGGCTTTTTGGGCGGAGCTGTCCCGTTGCTTCTACAAAATGAGAAAATTGACAGTCTCGTAAAAAATCGCGAGAACCGACCAGAAGAGCTTTTCTCGCATATGGTTTGCATCGCAACGGAAGTCGGAACCGGCGAATTGGGAGGTGCGTTTGCAGGCGCTATCCTCAGAAACGTTCTGAAGTCGGCAGGTTCGGTTCGACCACCGGACATTGAAGCGCCAAATTTGACAGCTCCAGCAGTCGGTAGAATTGACTACCCGCCGACGTTGAGCAATCCATTAGGAGGGCGACTGAAGGGTGACAAGTTTGCAATTCCAGGGAATTCGGATGACGTGATGGTAATTGGATCGAGACCGGACACAAGAAACTTCGTTGACCAGGAGGGCTACAACGTTTTGAACGTCGCAGATGAAGCTTGGAACATTGATGTAAATGATGGCTGGATGGCAAGGGGCATTTTAGAGGGAAGGAAGTTTGAACTTGCTAGCCCAATCCTTCCTAGTACTCTACGCCGCGTCGAAAACTCCTTAGAAACCGGTACAATACTGCGAGAGAAAACGGTCTTTCTTCGAGAGCTAAAACAGCTGCGTGACGCTGGGTATATCAAACAAGGTAATACTATGGTCCCCGGGCCTAATTGGAAGGGGCTTTAAAATGGGCCTTGTTCATACCTGGTGGGCTGACGTTCGAGCATTCGCAAAGTTCAACGAAAGTGACCACGACCGACTCCGGCAGAACTACTTTGAGACATTAAATGATCTCGTAGTCGCCTTAGTTGAAGACCGTGAGCATCTCAAGATTGAGCCGGAGGAGCGAGAACTATTTATTTCCACCGCAAGGAACTGCGCGACTTGTGCTTTGAATGACTCCCGGGCTGATTTGGTTGCGTTAGGAATGACTGTTTTAATAGTCGAAGACTGCACGGTTGATCCTCACCGGACATCAACAGAGTTGCACATTCTGGATCATGCAGCAAATGCTTTAGGGCTTTCACTCGAGAATTTGTACTTCTCGCTGAAACCTTTTGCCACGGCACCCTTCAACGAATTGATGTCGCATTATATTGCAGGTGAAGACCGGACGATTGCTTCTGTCGGGTACTCAGTTGTTCGCGACAAACGCGGGCGGCTTGCTTACAAACAGAATTGGTGAAATTTATGTTTGCAGTATTACCAACAGAATGTTTCGCTCCGCGAGTCGAAACGATCGACTGTAGCTGCAGCGTTGACTGTTACCGACCGAATTGTGGTCGCATTTCTTGCCGAATTAGGACGGTAGGGATATCGAGGTGTTGGAGAAAGTTTTGTCGAGTTGCTGAGAATTTGTTACCGGTGAAAACAAAGGGGTCAGGTGTTACTGCTCTCTTTCCGCAGATGAAATCAAAGCACTGTCATGGTCAAACTAAAAAAGGCTCGCTTTGGCGAGGTGCGCGCGTATTTTCAGCGGCACTACCCCACGGCCATCGCATCAAAATCTGAGCAAGTATTCGCAGGAGGGTTGTCTCGGGCAAGGGTGATTGCGAAAGATGTCTCTCGATGGATGGACTTCTTTTCAAAAAATGGAATGGATTTGACCGATGCTTCAGCCCGCTGTCCGTAAGTTTCACGATTGTTTTCAGCACATTGATGACCCGCGGGTCAAAGGACGCTGTGATCACACGTTGCATTCGATTTTGTTCCTCGTTGTCAGTGCCGTGATCGCTAACGCCGATGGCCCGGCCGAAATTGAAGAGTTCGGAATCGAGAAACAGCAATGGCTCGAACAATTCATCGACTTGGAAAATGGCATCCCTTCCAACGATACAATCGGCCGGGTTCTTTCACTGATCAAGCCGATCCAGTTTCAGCAAGCCCTTGTCGAGTGGATGAATCAGCTTCGTAGCGGTCGCCGCAATGACGGACCGATCGCGATTCAGATCGACGGGAAAACATCTCGCGGTTCTTATACGAACGACGCAAAGAGTGATGCGTTGCATATCGTTGGTGCTTGGGCATCGGAACATGGGTTGGCCTTAGGACAAGTCGCCGTGGATGCGAAGACGAATGAAATTCGTGTGATCCCCGAATTGCTTGATATGCTCGATGTGCGTGATGCCATCGTCACGATCGATGCGATGGGCTGCCAGAAATCGATTGCCAAGAAGATCATTGAGGCAGGCGGCGATTACATTTTTGCGGTGAAAGAAAACCACCCCAAACTGTTCGAAGCCATCCAGGAACACTACACCCAAGCACATGAAGACGGCCTGACTGTGTCTGGTGTTCGCTCGAAGACAGATCGTGCAAGGACGCGCGGCCGCAACGAAGAAAGATTCTATGCGGTAACATCGATTCCAAAATAATGCGTGCCCTCGCTAACCAATGGCCCGGTGCGACGAGCATTGGTCAAGCTATCACGACGATCGAGCATAAGGACGGGACAAGCACTGAGGTCCGCTATTTCTTGAGGAGTCGTGACGCACGTGTGGGTGAGTTCGCCAAATCGGTTCGTAGTCACTGGGCGATTGAAAGTATGCACTGGGTTCTGGACGTCGTGTTCCACGAAGACGCCGGCCGAATCCGCACCGGCAATGCGATCGAGAACATGAGCTTTGCTCGCCGTTTTGTCGTGACGCTTCTCAAGCAGGACACTTCTCGAGCAAGTTTGAAGAGCAAACGAAAAAAGGCTGGCTGGAACACCGATTTTCTCGAAAAACTCCTATTTGGAGCGGCCGTTTGATGCGATGGCCGTGGGCACTACCCCAGGGTAGTTTTTGCGAACGCATAAGTCCAATGGTTCGTCGTTGCCGCCGGCACGACTCGGTCAGCTTTGATGGTTCAGTCTCGCCACCCTGGTAGATATCCGAAGCTCAGGAGCCTCACACTGTCTTATCCGGCGTTTGAACCGCTGACAGAGCATCACGCTTTTTCCACGGGCTTGTTGACTGCCACCGTTTCCGGCAGCCTACCCTCGATCAAATCAAAGGGGTCATCAAATCAAAGGGGTCAATCAAATCAAAGGGGTCAGGCCTCTTTGATGACGGTGTGATCAAATCAAAGGGGTCATCAAATCAAAGGGGTCATCAAATCAAAGGGGTCAATCAAATCAAAGGGGTCAGGCCTCTTTGATGACGGTGTGATCAAATCAAAGGGGTCATCAAATCAAAGGGGTCATCAAATCAAAGGGGTCATCAAATCAAAGGGGTCATCAAATCAAAGGGGTCAGGCCTCTTTGATGACGGTGTGGGAGTGTGTAGAATAAGGCTTCTACAAACCGGAGAGCCGTCCAATGCCCCGACCACCACGCGCCGACGAAGCAGGCGGACTTTACCATGCTCTCAACCGTGGCAACCTGCGAGCTACCATCTTCCACAAAGACGAGGACTACGCAGCGTTTGAACGAATCCTCTACGAAGGGCTGCAGTTTCACCAAGTGGAGCTTTTCTCGTTCCAGCTCATGCCCAATCACTACCACCTTGTTCTTCGTCCGCTGGTCGATGGCGAAATGAGTCGGTTCATGGGCTGGGTGGGAGGCACGCACACGATGCGGTATCATGCACATTACAACACCAGCGGAATGGGCCATGTTTACCAGCAGCGCTACAAAAGCTTTCCGATTCAAGACGATGAGCACTTCTTGGTCGTCTGCCGTTACGTTGAACGAAATGCACTACGCGCCGGACTGGTTGATCGCGCCGAACAATGGAGGTGGAGCTCGCTCCATCGCTGGCTTTGCAAACCCGAACCTAACCCGCCGCTGTTGTCGCCGTGGCCGCTGTCCCGGCTTCCGGGCTGGGTCGAGCGTGTCAATGCTCCGTTGTCGGAAGCGGAACTGGTCGCCGTGCGTCTATCGGCCCAACGCGGTAAACCCCTTGGCGATGAAGGCTGGGTCGAGTCGATCGCGCGTCGGCTCAATCTCGAGTCAACGATGCGTCCGCGTGGCAGAAAGCGAGTTAGGTTTCCGAATCAAAACATCAAAAAGGCCTGACCCCTTTGATTTCGTCGACTCTAAACTTTCGCGATCCACACGGAACCGCCGCTCTCGAAGCAGCTACGACGAGTGAGAAAATAACTGGGTACATTGTTCTCGGAGGGGGCGCCGCAGCGGTCGGATGCTACATGGGAGACCAAGGGGAAGTAGGGGCTGGTGGAGGTGGCGACGGACCAATCGGAGACGCTGCGGAGACAATAATCACCGGAGGAGTGTTTTTTGTGATGGAGAAGGCGTTAGAAATAGCGGGGACAGGCGGAATCGGAGCAATAACAGTACCGTTTCAAGTAGGGCTGATCACCGGAATAGTGGTGTGCTGTGGAATCTAAGCCTTTACCGCAATTCCGATTTCTGGCACTATTCTGCTTGGTGCATCTCAGCATCTACTTTGCATCCAGCGAGCTGCTGAAAACCTTCGTGTCCTCAGATCTCTTGACGAGAGTTT
The DNA here is from genome assembly GCA_963836865.1 of Pirellulaceae bacterium. Taxonomy (GTDB): domain Bacteria; phylum Planctomycetota; class Planctomycetia; order Pirellulales; family Pirellulaceae; genus Rubripirellula. The sequence continues at coordinate 303,300 of CAWILC010000012.1, forward strand.
TGTCGAATATGCTTGGCCTGGGATGTGCGTTCGCAGCGATCCACGCCTGTCAACGTGTTACCAAAGCCAAGAAAACAAAATAACTTGCGTTTCTCAATCTGGGGCGACCGAGGACGGCGACCGGGGACGGGACGGCGACCGGGGACAGGGCACTTTGATGTTTGTCCAGAACGTGCTTCTGGTGGGTGGAGTTCTGGGGGTAGCAGGCAAAGTAGTCGCGTTTGAGACAGTGGCGTTCGCTCCCAGCGGTTTGTTGATCGCGGCGGCGTTTGCCTGTTATGTAACTTAATGAGGTACACGTTGAAGAATTTCCCAGTTTTCGGGTTCGCTCTCGGGGCTTTAACAATGCTGCTTTTGCAGTTCGCTAGCAGCGTGCCTCAATATGCAATCTTTTTTGTAGGCTTATGCGTTGCACTTGCATTATCCATCGCTATTTCAAGATGGAGAGAACGCTGAAGGCGATCGCGGGGAGCCAAATCAAAGTTACGAGGGGGTCCGGGCGAGTTCTGGCGATGTCTCTGACCCGTCAAATTGGACTGCCAGTCCTGTCCCAAACATTCACTTACCTGGAGCTGGTCGACATGGGCATGTGCCAGTTCGGCCAGGCGTTACACCAAGGAGTTAAATCTCACTCAATCATGATTAACGAAGTCGTGGAAAGATTGGTTCGCCAGTCACAAGGCACAGGCAATGCGGACAATACACAAAACTTGACAGACTATATTTGGATGTCGACTCACCAGGGTGTAGATGCGGGATCAGATGGTATATGGGATGAATTAATCCCCGATTTTGAACAGCTGAATTTGTTTATTAACAACGCTTCAGACGTGCTGGTGTCCAGAGAAATCGCATATGCGGTTAGTGGACTTCTGACGCATTGCCTTAGCTATGCTTCGTCCAGCAGGTACAACGAACGCAGAAGCATGGAACTGTTGCGGCTCGGTTGGCGGATCGGTGTAGCTTGGGAAGGTATTCTTGCAGGTGACATTGGATCAATTTCTCAGTATGTCAGCTTGGAAGAAGCATCCCGCCCCACGGACTAGATAAGGGCGACGGGACGACGCAGGACAGGACGACGGGGACAGCAGGACGACGGGGACAGGGCACTTTAATGTTGCTTGATGACGAAGGTAGGGTCGGGCGAACTGCTGAGCCTTCGGACGGCCAGAAGGGGACGGCCACCTTTTGCGAGTTGCCCAGGCGGTTTGGCACGACCAGACGCGCTAGGAGGTTTAGGCCGGAGTGCGGCATTTGGTCGTGCGCGGTGAAGACCGCGACGTGGCTTTAGTGGTTGTGAGCGGGACGGTAAGATGGCGGTTTGCATGACTCGCTCGATGATTCGGAACGATCGACTATCACGGCATCGCCGGCGGATGTCGGTGTGCGCCGCCGCCTCGAAACGTGGCCCTGGTCGGCAGAGAAAAGCTGCGGATCGAGACTCGCTGACAACGACGCTGCTGCAAGCACCGGCTTCGATGACGCTGGTTGGTAACACGCTTACTTGGACGCCGACGGCTTCCGACGTCGGGCATCACAGCGTGCAGATCCAGATCAGCGACAACCGTGGTGGTGTCGCGACTCAGCAGTTCACCATGCTGGTGCCTTCGGGGCTGGCCAACAATCCGCCGTTGATCCTCGGTACCCCCGGACGCTTCGCGACCGTGGACGAACCGTTCCAGTACACGATCGTTGCCGCCGATCCGGAAGGCTCGCCCGTCACGCTTTCCCTCGATCCATCCTTGCCCGCCGGCGTCGTTCTGTCGGGCCGGCAATTGACGTGGACACCGGACGCCTCGCAAGCGGGCGTCAACCGGATCACGGTGCTGGCCACCGATTCGCAGGGAGCGGTCGGCCGCCAATCGTTCGACGTTCGCGTGCTGGGCGTCAACACGCCGCCGACGTTCGTGACCGATCCCGTTGCGGCGATCTCTGCCGGACAAACGTACTTCTATGCCGCCCGAGCGATCGATACCGAGGACACACTCACGTACTCGATCGCTGCCCCGACCGGCGTCACGATCGGCGACACCAGCGGCGTCGTCTCATGGCCCGCCACGTTGACGGCAAGCGGTGACTACCCCGTCACGATCACGGCGACCGATGCACGCGGACTCTCGACCGATCAGTCCTACACGCTCTCGGTCTCACCCGACGCCGAAGCACCCCGCGTCTCGATCCTGCTGTCGTCCCGGTCGATCAACGTGGGCCAGTCGATCGACGTTCAAGTGGTCGCCAGCGACAACGTCGCGGTCGCTTCGACGGCGTTGTTCGTGGACGGCGTCCCGGTGACCCTTGATGCGAACGGCCGAGTGACACTGACACCAATTGCCGCCGGCATCCCGCGACTGACCGCCACCGCGACCGACACCACAGGCAACGTCGGATCGACCGGCGAAGCGTTCTTCGTCGTCGACCCGGCCGACGTCACGCCGCCGACGGTCGCGATCGAGTCTCCGATCTCCGGCGCGACGATCGAGTACTTGGCCGACGTGATCGGCACGGCGACCGATGATGCCTTGGCGTCTTGGTCGCTGGAGGCTTCGCTGATCCACGCCAACCAGTGGCGGACGATCGCATCGGCATCGGTGATCGAGTCGGGCGCACCGGTCGATGTCGCGTCGGGCCTGCTGGGCGTCTTCGACCCGACACTGCTGAAGAACAACCAGTATCAACTGCGTCTGACGGCATCCGACATCGCCGGCAATACGTCGACGACGTCGGTGCTGGTCGGACTGGACGGTCAGGCCAAAATCGGTGTGAACGTGCAACCGATCGTGGACCTGACGATCCCGGTCGCGGGCGGCCCGGCGATCGAAATCAGCCGCACGCACAGCCAACTGACGGCGGACGAGGCGGGTGACTTTGGCAACGGCTGGAGTTTCTGTAGCGTACAACCGGACCTTCGCGAGACGCCGGCGAGAACGCCCTTTGAAAATCTGCTCGGTCAGTTCGCGGCGGTCAGTTTCCGCGAGGGCGACAAGGTTTACATCACCGCGCCGGACTGCCAACGAGTCGGGTTCACGTTCAGCCCGACGCCGCACACGGGCATTTGGACGGAGATCAGTGACAGCTACTTCGATCCCCGCTGGATCCCCGATCCGGGCGTCGACTGGCGACTGTACGGCGAGAACGACTTCACGACGATCACGAGTCTGACGACGGGCGCGTTCGACGTGGACGGTCTACCGCTACCATTACTTCGAGGTCCCGACAACACGTTCTTCATCGCCGCGGTCAACGCCTCGTACAACCCGCTGGGTTACGAGTTGGTGAACAAGCAGGGCGTGCGTTACAGCTACGACCAAGAAGCGGGACTCGAAAGCGTCATCGACCGCAACGGCAACACGCTGCAGTACGGCGACGACGGCATCACAAGCTCGTCGGGCCAACAAGTCCAGTTCCAACGCGACGCCCAAGGCCGCATCACCGCGGTCATCGATCCCGACGGTAACCAGATCGACTACACGTATGATGCGGCGGGCAACTTGGTGGACGTCGCCTACCCGAATGGACTCGGCAACAGCTATCGATACAACGCCGACAACTACCTCGAAGCCATCAACCCCGACGATCTTCCGGACCAAGAAACGATCTCCAGCGGATTTGAGTACGACTTGGCAGGACGCCTGTCGGCGTTCATTACCGTGACGAACGATCAAACGTCATTCACCTACGATCTCTCCGACAACTCTCAGCGAACGTTTGACGCTTTTGGTTTCTCAACGACCACCGAGTTTGATAACCGGGGCAATGTTGTCAGAAATGTCGATCGAGAAGGCTTCGAAACATTCTCGCGGTACGATGCTCAAGACAATCTCGTTTCTGACACCGATGCTCGCGGCAATCAAAACCTGTTCGATTATGACGAGCGCCGAAATCTAACGAAAACAACCGATCGTTATGGGACTTCGACATCGTTCACCTATGACGAGTGGGCCAATATCACCTCGATCGACCATCCCCTGGACGGATATCGAGAGTTTCAACACGACGACGCGGGAAACCTGACAAAATACATCGATAGCGATTCATCGTTCGTGTCCTTTACCGTGGATGATTCGGGACGGACGACGGAAATTACTGACAAACTGGGGCGAATCACAACCCAAGTTTATGGCGACACCGATCAGCCGATTGAAATCGTTCACACCGATGGAACGAAGCTACGAATGAATTTCGATCAACGTGGCAACATGACCACGATGATTGACGAAGAAGGAATTCACACCATCCTGAACCGCGACGCCAGGGGCCGGTTGCTGGGGACGGTCGACGGGTTGGGCCGGTCGGACCAGATTCTCTACGATGGCTGGAAGATGGTCGGCCAGATCGACAATTTGGGTAATCGGACCGACTTTGTAGTTGATGCGGCGGGCAGATGGATTGTTCTAGAGAACGCCGATGGAACCCAACGACGCCGCACCTACGATCCCCGAGGGAATGTTTCGTCGGAAACCGATGAGAATGGAAACACGACCGTTTATGAGTACTCGCCCGAGCAACGCTTGGCTTCGACGACCGATGCTCTCGGGTTTTCGACGACGATGGAATATGACGGAAACGGAAACCGTGTTTTGATCACCGATGCTTTGGGGCTCGACACCGCCTTTGTCTATGACGCTGAAGATCGTTTGGTGCAGTCCGTCGATCCACTCGGGCAGGCAACGCAACTCATTCGCGACGCGGCCGGACGCGTAGCACGCTCCGTTGATGCCTTGGGATTTGAGACGCAGTACGAATTCAACTTGCTTGGACAAATCACGCAAACCACGTTTGCCGACGGAGGCGTGGAAACCTACGGCTATGATCTTGCGGATAATCATACCGAGACCACCGATGCGCTCGGGTTCGTCACGACCATGCATTATGACGATCGCGACAGACTGATCGAAACGACTGACCCCCGTGGTGCCGTTTTCAAGAGAATTTTGGACGATACCGGACGTGTGATCGAAAGTGTCGACCCACTTGGACGTCGTTTCAAAACAGCGTTTGATGAAGACTACCGGGTGGTCATCACGGAAGATTCCGATGGAAATCAATGGCGGCGAGCGTACGACGATTCTGAACGGAAGATCACCGCAACCGATCCACTCGATCGCGTAACGACAACCTTCCACGACGAAATGGGGCGGGTAATTCAAACCGTCGACGCGCTCGGCAACACCACATCGTTTGGCTACGCCCCCAACGGGCAACTGGTGCGAACGGTCGATCCCCGTGGCAATGTCACCCGCACGATTTACGACCCGCTTAATCGCGTTTCCAAATCCATTGACGCTCTTGGAAACGAGACCAGTTACGGCTACGACGCGGTGGGAAATTTGATCTCGATGACGGACCCCTCGGGCGCCGTCACCGCCTATTCGTACGATGATGCTGGATGGCGAACGGGCGTTTTACTCGCCAACGGCGCAACGACAACGACCGTCTTCGACGCGATCGGTCGAGTAACGTTGCAGAGTGATTCGCTGGGTCGGGAAACGATCATGAGCTACGACGCCATGGATCGACTCGTCTCGACTATCGATCCACGTGGATCGGTCACTCAATTCACGTATGACCTCAACGGACGTCGCATTCGTAGCGAAGACCCGAATGGAAACACCCACCAGTACCAGTACGATAAAACCGGCAATCTGGTCTCGGCTACTGATCCATTCTTGAATTCAGCTTCTTGGTCTTATGATCTTGTTGGAAACCTCACTTCGACGACGGATCGAATCGGGCGTCAAAAAGAGTTTGGCTATGATGTTCTTGACAGAATGGTGACCGAAGAATGGTTCGGCGCGGACAACCAACCTCGGTACTCGGCGAGCTTTACTTATGACGCCCTGGGTAATTTGCTGACCGCTGAAGACAGCTTCAGCCAATATCAAATGAGCTATGATGCTCTCAATCGAATGAGTTCTATCGACAATCTTGGCACCCCGTCGGCGCCTCGCGTAGCGTTTGCTTATCAATACAATGCATCGGGGAATCGATCGTCAGTGACGGATTCACTGGGAACGTCTCTGGTCTCGGAGTACGATTCCCGCAATTTGCTTCAGCGGGAGTCTTGGTCGAATAGCGGTGCCGATCTGGCGTTGGTCGATTTCGACTACGACTCTCGGGGCTACCTTTCGTCAATCGGACGTCGCAACAGTTCCATTGATTTGATTCCGAGCATCACAACGGAATATCAGCACAACTCAACTGGTGCCGTGTCGAGCATTGCCCACCTGGACAGTCTTGACCAGGCTCTCGTGGAATTTAGCTACACCCGCGACCTTGCCGATCAAATTACCGAGTGGACTCATCATGGCCAAACGCGAAAATACACCCATGACGATGCCGGCCAACTGACGTCCGGTGCAGGTGGCGTCCAGGCACCAAGTCAGTTCCAGTACGATGCCAGTGGCAATCGAAATGATGCCGCACTGACCGTCGGGCTAGCAAATCGACTTATTCAAGACGCGGACTTCGACTACATCTACGACGACGAAGGCAACCTGAGTTCGAAGACAAATCGTCAGACCGGTCAGGTCCACCGGTATGAGTATGACTTTGAAAACCGAATCACCGGCGTCGAAATTGCTGAGTCAGATGCTGCGATAAGTTATCGAGCCGAGTATGTCTACGATGTGTTCGATCGACGAATTGCAGTTGAGGTCGATGCTGATGGCGATGGACCGGGATCACCGGACACTCACCGAACCGTTTACCTAGGCCAAGAGGCGTGGGCGGACTTTGACGAAAACGGGGACGTGGCCACGCGATACCTCACCGGCGACGGCATGGACGATCACCTGGCGCGTTGGACGCCAGACGATGGAACACAGTGGTATTTGAGCGACCATCTCGGGTCGGTTCACGACATTGTTGATGACACGGGCGTCCTTGTGCTTTCGGTTCAGTACGACGACTTTGGCGCGGTGTCCGCGTCGACCGGAGCGATCGACGACTTTAACGATCGATTCCTGTACACGGGACGCGAGTACGACGGCGAGACCGGGCTGTATTACTATCGTGCCCGGCACTACGATCCATCGTCCGGACGATTCACTGCTGAGGACTCGTTGGGCTATGGCAGCGGTGACAGCAACTTCTATCGCTATGTAGGTAACGCCCCACTGCATGCCAACGATCCGAGCGGTCATGTCACGATTCTGGAAAAGATCGTCGTTGTCGGAGCCCAAACTGCCGCTGCCTACGCAGGCGGGTACATGCTGGGCGTGGTTCATGGGCGGCTGGATGCTTGGGGACTTGGACAGCGAGCTAACCCGGAATGTCACTGTGGTGCCGAACCGATCGACTGGAACCGAATTGACCAGACAGGGCACACCTACGCAAAATTCTCGGCGGTGATCGCTGCCGCCTTCGGAACCGCTTCGCAAAGTGGCATCACCTCAATGGTCAGTCGCGGTGCTGCAAGCAAGGCGATACTCGGGGCAGTCGGCATCACAACCGTGCTATCTCTCAGTCGAGTCGTCGAAGCTTACTCGATGCGGGATGTCTATCCAGATCTTTACAAAGCTCGCTTGATGAGCCTTGGTTTGGACATTGGCGTTTCGCTGGTTGGTGCCGGAATCATGCGAAACCCCGGACGCAGTCAAGCACAGCGTCTCGACGACTTCTTGGCCGCCGATGCCCGCTACATTGCCAATAAACGTGAATTGGCAGCACTATCAGCAACAGAAGCAAGACTCGGAACGCTCGTGGCGGCCGAACGCGCTCGTGCCGCTGCCCTTCGCGAATCAGTCGACACATTCGAGGGAGCGGCACATGCAGACCTAGGACTGAAACTTAAGACGATCGAGACTGCAAGGGATGCTGGAGTCTTTTCTAGAACTCATTCGGACTTGATTTCAAGCATTCCTGGGCGAGTTCTTGGTCGCTATGATGCCCTGAACCCTGGCCCACTCGGACGAACGCAAAATTTGGCAGGAACATTTTCCGGTGGACGGTATGCAGCAATCGAACTCGCAGACTCGGTTGTGATGTATCTCGCATCGCATCCCGGTGGCGCTAAAGAATTTGGAGCGTTCTGGTCGTTTGAACGTCCACTAGGATCGCTTCAAAGTATGATCGACTCCGCTTTGTTGCCTTCCTGGGGAAATGGAGCGACGTGTTGGACTGCTGTGCGAGTGCCTGCTGGTTCAAGAATCAACGTTGGCCAAGTCAGCAATCAAGGCGGTGCCTGGGTTGGTGGGGGTTCTCAGGTCTTAGTCGAGGGCGGTGTTCAGTCTGGATGGAAAATAGGCGGAGGAAGTTTGAAGTAATGTGTGAAATATGCGATCAGATTGTCAACTCATCACCGGGTAGTCTCACGGAGTTCCTGGACATCAAAAAACGAATTCAAGAATCCGACTTATTCGATTCAAGACCCGTATCCAAACCGAAACATGATGTCGGTTTGGAGGAGAGCTGGTTTCGATGTAGAAGTTGCGATTCCGTAATCCGGTTTATTGATCCGGACTCTCCATTCCGTGGTGCAATCGAGTTAGTGGCGACAGATCAGGCGGAGTAGCGATTCACGAGGGCAACGCAAAAAAGACGCGGGTTCAGAGCCCCGCTGGGGTTAGCGACGGTCTTTGTTTTGGTCAATATCGATTTGGAAAAGCTTTTCCACGCGAATTAAACAGGACGCGCGAATCAAACGGGACCGGGGTTGAATCACTGAATGAACCCCCGTCCCGTTTGCCTCGCCCGGTTATCGACGAATCGAACTGGATGATCGATTGTCGATTCGCGAGAACCTCACATCGACCCTGCCGGGGGCGCCCGGAACGATCGCGATCGGCGACTCGTTCCGCACCAGCAACGAACTCAATGCGTTGCAGCTTGGCATCATGCACCAAGCCAACTTCAAACGCGGTTGGTTGGAATCGATGCTACGCGTCGCGGTCGGCAACAATACCCAGTCTGTCGACATCGCCGGCGGAACGTCGATCACCGAAAACAACGAAACCCAATCCGCTGCCGGCGGCATTCTGGCCCAGCCATCCAACATCGGATCGTACGAGCGCGACCAGTTCACGATGGTGCCCGAGTTGGGACTGACGCTGGGCGTCCGGCTGACCGATTGGTTGGACGCGACGGTCGGCTATTCGGTGCTGTACCTGCCCTCGGTCGTCCGCGCCGGCGACCAAATCAGCACCGACCTGGACAGCAACCAATTTCCACCGCCCACCGATCCGGCCGTCTCGGACAATCTGCGTCCACGGTTCGATTTCATCGAAACCGATTACTGGGCTCACGGTCTGACCTTGGGAGCCGAACTTCGTTTCTAAGCCACCAGCATCGAACGGCCAGGCTGCACCCATGGACCTATTCATTCCTGCAATCCAGAACCATCTCGGTAACGAAAAAGCTTCAAGGGCCCGGGGCCTAAATCAATCAGTTCAAACCGAGGGTCTTTGGATAGCTCGTCCCAACTGGGTCGATAGCGGGCGAGAATCTTGTGGTCATCGACGCGTGTAACCACGATGTCTGCATTGAACGCTTCGCAAGATTCCACGACCGCGTCGACACCATAGTAAAGCATTGGCTGCAAGATGGAATTTTGGCGTCGCGATCCTAGCAGTGGATAGACACGATTGGATAAGACAATCATGCGATGGGTTTCATCACCCATGACTGAATAGGCGGTTGTACGATCATATCGATCAAAATGTCTCGCAAAACCCGTATGCCAACGATCAGAAAGGAACTGAATTGCGACACAGATCAAAAAAACAACCATTGTGATCAAGAACGCTTTTGATCTTTGAAACTTTGCAGCCAACATCTTCAAGATGAAAGTCGCCAACCCCACATTAGCGCCGATCAACGCCGCCGTGACCAAGTCGAACTGCACGGCATGCATCGGAAGCGAGACCATTTGACAAATAATTGTTCCAGCGAATAGCAAAGAGACAACGCGTCTGATGCGACCGGGCATGTCTCTTATGACAGTGTAAATTAGCGTGCTTAGTCCGATGACTGACATCGAAAGAAACGTCAGACCATATCGTACCGGTGCGTATCCCCAACGAAGATGATTAAGCGTGCCCGGCTGGTCTTCCACCAGCATCGGCGTGACGATCCAAACACACCCGCACCCGATGACACCCACCGTCAAAACGATCCGTAAGTAGATGTCATTGTCTAACCAATATCGGCCATGTTTCCAACGTCTACGAACCATCAGCGAGATCGATACGACAATGGTCGCGATGGCCATTGTTGGAAGTATCGCTAGTGCCAACAAGTGAATCGGCCCGGTCATCTTCCACACGGCACCGATCAAAAGGTTGGGAACGGACGGATCTCCGTTTCCCAAGAGCGTCGTTCTAGACAAATCGTCGTACAGAATTCGTTGGCTCATGTCTGGCGAGCCCTTTGGATAGAGCAGATAACCCGTCATCCACCAGTTTCTTAAATACCAATAACCACCCGAGAGAATCGCGAGCGTGCCGGCCAAAAGATGATGCTTGATAATATCGATCCGAAGACGCACGGCGACCGGAAAACTAATCATTACCCAAATTAAGAGCAAAACCGCTGCGTAGCCTAGGGCGAAGAATTTGACTCCGCACAGCAAGCCGAAGCAGACTCCAAATAGGCTCGCGTCAGCCAACCTGCGATCGCCGTGATACCGCAGCGCGAACGCCAGTCCGCTTAGAAAGAAAGCACTCACCGCCACGTCGTTGGATACGTCGACGCTTTGCCGCAAAGTCACGTGGGTCGCCAAGGTAGCGATCGCGACCCAATGGGGCCATGATCCATTCAAACCGATTCGACGTGCTGTCTCGATCACGCTGCTGGCCATCAGTATGAACATCGGAACGTTTGTCAGCGAGGCCAGAAAGTCGCCACTAAATGGCAAGACAAACCAAGTGCCGATCAATTCGCCCGTCGCCGGAGTGGACCAGCGAGCCGATTGCATGGACGCGAGAGAACCGGATTGAATCCAGAAATCGATGAATGGCAAATGGTACATCAATGTGTCCCAATCTACCGGAAAGGAGAGCAGCCCATTGTTGATCACGTGCCCCGTAAAAGCCGAGATTGCAATCCACCATAGGATAACCGGCAAGCTCACAAGCGACTTTGCCGGCGATGTTTCTTGAAAAGCATCAGTATTGTCAAGAATCCTGTCGGACCTTACGCCAGAGTTCGTTGCTGCTTTGGACCAGCGTTCCAAAAAACAGAGCAATCCAGTAACGAACACCACTGCCAAGAATGCCGGCCATCGATGGAACGTTCCAATCGCCCCAACAACCAAAAGCGAAAAGTGAATCGCAGCGACGGATAATGCTGTCGTTACCAGAACATCAGACGAAATGGTCTTCGCGGAAAATAGCTGTCGACACAGTCGATACGCTGACATCACAATGGCGATGGAGACCAACATCCATAGGCCCGCCATCGCCGCATCATTCGTCGCCATCGTCATCTTCGCACGCCGTTCGGATCGACATCGTCCATGACTGTTCCGTCGACCGTCCCGACTAACAGCCCAATCAAACCGAACAGAAAGCTCAAAAAGGATAAACCTGTTCCAAGCACCATCAGCGTCATGGCTGGGACCACAAATCGTGTCGTCAATACAGGGTCAAGTTTTGAGAAACCAGTTCCGGACCAACGAAACGTGGCATGGCACAACAGCAGCAAGCCGAGCGATGTCAAAACGGCACCGGTGACAACCCCCAACTCGAGCGACACTCGCGATGACCATCTGCTAAGCATTCGGCTCGGCGGCAAAACGCCAATTCGTGTCGCAAACCTTCTTGCAAACAATCCGGCAAACGACAGCTGAGATCCCAAGATGGTCAGCAGGCTCGCCGCGATCGACGTATTGATGCTCAGCGAAACGTCGCCGATCCGTGTCGGACCGCCAATCGCCAGAACGACCATCAGTGACAATCCGGCGATCGACAAGACGCATCCGGGAACAAAGAACAGCCATCTCGGTGAAAACAGCAGCATGAATCGCAGGTGTCGCCAGCCATCGCGAAAACTCCTTAGGTGCGGAGCGCGATCGCGGCCGTCGGGCCTCAGCACCGTCGGCACCTCCGTGATTCTAAATCCACCTAACTTGGCCTTGATCACCATCTCGCTGGCGAACTCCATTCCCGACGTGTTCAGCTTGAGTTGATCGAAGGTCGAGCGGCGGAACCCACGCAATCCACAGTGGAAATCACCGGCCGGGCATCGAAAAAGCAATCGACCGATGCCGGACAGCACCGGGTTTCCGATGTAGCGATGCTTCCACGGCATCGCTCCGAGCTGAATACCGCCCAAGAATCGATTGCCCATCACCAAGTCATAACCTTCCTGCAACTTTTCAACGATCCGAGGAGCATGGCCGAAGTCATAGCTGGCGTCGCAGTCTCCCATCACGATGTACCGTCCCCGACTTGCGATGATCCCACCACGCAGCGCACTACCATACCCTCGTTGCGGAACCTCGACTACTCTCGCGCCCAGCGAAAGGGCAAGAGCCTGCGATCCATCCGTGCTGCCATTGTCGGCGATCACCACCTCGCCTTGCATACCCAGATTCTTGATCGCCTCGGACGCTTCCCTGATACAAACGTCAAGCGTGCGAACCTCGTTCAAACAAGGCATTACGATCGATAGCTCGACATCGTAGAACTCCGAAGAACGATCTACTCGAGCCAATTTTTCCGCAACATCTTCGCGACCCGAGCCGGCATCAATTTTAGTGAATAAAAACTTAATTTCGTTCCCCTAGCTGGACAGCGCCACTTTGATGTCGCTGGGTTTGGTTTCACGGGGATTTTTGCTCGACGCTTTTGATTTTGTCGGGGTCGATTCCGAGTTCGTGATAATCAGCGATTCGTTTCTTTCGATGGCAGCGACTTGCTTCCGCACTGCGTCGTTGATGGTAGCTGATTCGGTAGCATTCCGCTTCGTACGTCTTATCTTGAATTCGTTTGGGAAGACCGATGCAGCGAATCACTACATCGGCCGCTCGACGAACCTGTTCGAGCGTCAGACGCTCGGCCTCGGTGACGACCTCGCTGCGGCACAGACGATGACGAACACGAGCGCAGAACAGTTGACTGACGATCGTCACGATCATGTGACGGTGGACGCAGTCCCATCCGCGACACTCGAAGTGATCCCAACCCAGCTCTTCCTTGGCCTCGCGAAAACATGCTTCCACTTTCCATCTTCCAAACGCAACTCGCAGCAACTCGCGAACCGTCCAGCCATCTCGACCGGGGACTCGATTGCTGATGAAGTACTTCACTTCACCAGTGCGAACGTTCTGGGCAACGATCAGCGTGCATTGCGAGCTGACCACGGGGTCGTCGTGAGTCTTGCGATAGACGACATGCCAACGAACTTCCCAGATCTCAGGACCTTTGTGCGAGTCCCGCGTGCGATAACGCTGCGGTGTTTGAGACGCCAAACCGGGCGAGTACTTGGCCAAGTTCTGCACCTGGCAAGCCTTCGCATCGCGGGCGGCCAGACGAGGATACTTCTTTTGTCGTCCCTTCGTGTTTCGCCGCGGTTTTCGCAACACTTTTGGCTTTCGTGTCCAGGCATAAAAGTTTGGCGAAACCTCACCAACGAACGCTTGCTTGCGCTGGTCGAGCCCATCAAGAAACTTTCCGTCACGACCATAAAGTTCATCAAACGTCCAAGCCTTCACGGTGATGCCATCGGCGATCGCTTCGTCGATTAGCACCAATGCAATCTGCGGCTTGGTCAGAAACTGGATATCGTCTGGGACATGAGTTTTTTTCGGCGTGCAGTGTCGTTGGCCCAGTCTTCGGGCAGGTACATTCGGGCAGCAAGCAGGCATTGAAAAGTCGTGGTGGCAAACGACAGGGCGACACTGACGACCGCATTTTCAACTTTGCCACGGTTACCGTTGTATTGTCGTTTGACCCCGACGGTTTCCTTGCCCGCTTTGGCCGTGCCGGTTTCGTCGATCACTCCGATGGCCTGCGGGTCGGACTGTTCGCTGGCGACCACCTTACGGCATCGCGGGAGTACTCCGTCGTGGTCCCACTTGATGGATTCGAGGAATCGCTGGAGCGTTCGCGGAGAGACGCCTTGCTCCAACGCGATCGCTTCGACGTTCTTTCGCTGCAACTCAGAGAGCAACCCGCGAACGTATGCGGCAAAGAGCCATCGACCTTTGACGCCGTGGAAACAGTCGGCAAAGAGAGCGAGAAATTGGGCGAGCATCTTTCCGAGCGATGCGATATCTTGGAGTGACATAGAAGCGACCTTCCGTGGTTTCGTCGTGAAACAAAATGCACACGGAGGGTCGCCTCTTTTTGGCTCCCAAGTCAAGCGAGACAACTCGCGACACAGCCAACACTTACGAAATCAGCAAGCCACGAAGTGGCGCTGTCCAGCTAGGTACGCACCGAATTACCCTTCAACACTTTCATTCACCGCTTCAGGCACACCTGAATTTAGAAACTCCAAAAACGGCTATTGCTTTGGCACCCACAACGCAGCGACTGAACTGAAGCTAAGGATTCCTATGACAGACAATAAGTAAGGATAGAGACTGTGATCTCCATCCCCATCCGATTTCAGGTTCTTTTTCTTTTCAGTAACGACATTGCTTATAGAATTCTTGTCTTCGCTTTTCGGCACTCGAAAAACCTGGGAATTGCTAGGGTCGCGTTTGTCTACCATTGCGGTTCCTTCACAGGGCTGGAGCGCCGCCCATGTGTAGTCCGCCCGCTCTTCAGGAACTTCTATCTCGATGCGATCAAACGTAAGCTTCTGCACGTATTCTGTTCCATCAATTCGGCCACTGACAACTTGGAAAGAGCGAGGAATCCATCTCCCAGCCCGGTTCTCCCATTTCGCTTCGGTGCGTCCCTCAACAACACCATCGCCTAGGTTTACAAATTCGGCCCACTCTTTATTGAACCCAGATGCTTCTGAAAACCCGACCTTACGATCATATAAATCGCTGTAGCGACAAGATGCGACATATCCATTCCCGACCTTCGAAGCCGAGCCAAGGTTCTCTCGGGTTGGAAGCGGGTTCACCAAGAGAGATAAGCTCGAAAAGTCCTCATTCAAAAACACCGCTTGCGACAAGTAATTCTCCGTTGTGCGTTCATAGACCTTCAAATAGCAGTCGCCGTTCACGAGCATGCCGCCAATCAGATTTACCGCGAACGTAACTCCGTCGTCCAGCATAATAAGAGATCCACCTGCCCGACTCACTCTCGATTCAGAGAAAGAACCACTTGCCAGATTCGAGGAAATGCATTTCATTTCGACAAAGAACTTACCGGGGTGCCGCGTCCACACAAAAGTACCCGTTTCTTCGAGCCCGCCCTGAGACATAAACCATGTTCCTTCGATCATCACGGACGACAAGGTTACATCTGATGAGTCCCAAGCGGCTCGTGCCGCCTGCTCGTTTGCATTGCCAACAGCGACGCACTGTGATGCGGCTACAAGACCCATCAGGTAGAATAGAAGTCTTTCCATTGATCACCCTTTCAAATTTACAGCCTAAGTTCAGCGAGCTTTCAATTGCTTGATTGCAATGCTCCTGGGTATCAAATCATGAATCCCTTGCTATTAACTACAATTAAATTCCGCGCGGAACCAATCGCTACGATCTCGACCGTGGTTTAATCTTGCGAGAACGTGCAGTCTCCGATGTCAACATACACATGGTGTCTTCGCTTGGTTGAAAAAATCGCAGCACAAACAATTTGGTTGTTCTTCACGACACCCTTGCATTCCTCGATGTCTTGACGCCCCCATCGCTCAAGCGACGACTGAACAATATTCGTTTCCGGATATACCATTGCATTCGAACAGCGCAACTCTCGTGTATTTCTTTCCGCAGGACACATTCAATCCCGAATATCAACTAAACCCTGCGCAGTCTTCATCGTCGCAATCCGACACTGTTGCGCACCAGCTATATTGCTCTGTCTGATCGCCATAAATCTCCCCCGTCTCCCTATCTGGCACCGGCACATTTTGCGATGACGTGATATTGGAGTGTGTAGTAAGATAAACTGAGCAGAAAACTATCAAAGATCCCAGCAGCGTTCGTCGTAGATTCAACATTCTTTTTGTCCCTTAAACGGAATGGATGGCGTGGGCTTGCTGCATATTCATTGATGCCTCTTTTGGAAATCAGCTCGCCTGCAATGGTCGCGGCATTCTTGGTCTTCTAGGTTGCATGTCAGCAAAATTCTCTTGCTGCGTTGTCACACCGCCTTGTTTGTAAAGAACGCATTCGCTGATTCGATTGACGATGCATTCCCGTGCCCGATAGTTTTCCAACGCATGTTCACAGTATAAAGCCAGAAATTGGCAGGTAAAGAAATTTTACATCCTCGCGTGTCTCGTCCGTCGAGAGTCGTATCTCGAAAACCTCGGAAATGCTTCCGGACGCGACATCACCATCGATCGTGACCGTCAAGCTGTCGGGAAGGGGTTTTCCGATCTCTGGTCCGGTAACAATGATTCCCAAACAGTCGCTCAATTCCCGCACGAGATAGCCGGTTGGAACATCCCGCACAACTAAAGTTCGTGTAGCGGTCCCTCGGACAACACCAAACGACACTTCGAATGGTTCCAGGGAGATTCCTGCGTCTGAAAGCTCGCACTTATGCACAACGCGGATTGGTTTCTCGAGATCAGCACCCTCGCATTTAAAACTGATCTCGACTGGGCTGCGATTGAGCATCCCTTCCTTCGCGATTACTTCGATAAAAGCGGATTCACCGGCATCGATTTTAGATTCTTTCGGATCCACATCTGCAATACGTGGGCGGATCGCTTCGAGTTTTGCCGTTACCGACGAGCGTGTCATGTTACGCATTTCGACGCGGCGTGACATTCCGCTTTTCGATTGGCGTTCTGCCAGAACGATGGGAGCTATCGCATTCCCGACGATGCGAACGAACCGCGGTTCCCCTTCCGGTTGGACTAGTTGAAGGTCGATCTTAAACGCACCCGGATCCTTTCGGGCGTTCACTTGACCAAAGACCCGAAACGATTCCCCCGGTTTAATTTGCCTCGGATGAATTTGAGAATCGGTGCAACTGCAACTCGGAACCACCCCGGCGAAATTATATTCGGTATCGCTCTCATTCATAAAGACACTGTCGAAGACGTACTTCTGGCCGGCAAGCCGCACGGGCAAGTCGATCTGCCCAATTAAATAGTTCGCCTCGGCGGGACTTGACCGAACGCTAATCTGATGCGAAAACGTGAATGACACACTTACGAAGCCAAGTGCAATTAAAACCAACGAAAGAAGTTTCATCTTAAGCTCGCTACCATGTGCAGAATGCAACATTCCCGCTCCAAAGCATGTATGTTAATTCCAGCGATGCGTTTGAACTTAAAGGATCAAACAATTGAATGACTCCAGCCACACTGTACACGACCACGTAGTGATTGGAGCGAAGGTGAAGCACTGCCGCCGTATCCTCATTTTTTAGATGCTTGAGCAAAGCCTTCAAGTTTGTCTTCAGCAAGACGACGTCTATCCCGACGGATTCGATCGCGCGTTCCAATTCAAATAGTGATGTACCCAAGTTTCCACGCCGCGGAAACGTTGACGGAACTCGAAAACCTTCTCGACCGCTGATCTGGACCAATTTGTTGGTACAACGCACTGCACAGTTTCCACCTTCAAAAGTCAGAATGCCGGACTCTTTGAATCCAGACACTTTTCTAGGAAGTCCACTGCTCTTACCTACTTCGATAACGCCTAGAAAACAGCTACACACACCAAACAGACAGACTGCAGCGGCCCGGTAACGGGAGTCAGCCACGCAGCCCTTCATAATCCCTGTCAATTCTTCCTTCTCCATAAAGCTAGACCGGCCACCACACTGAGACCACCGAAGGCAAGCAAAAAGTATTTTAAATACGATCGACCGCCACCCCGCTGCGCAATGGTTTCAGCCTTTTTGTACTCAATGACTTCTTCGATGTCATCATCAGCCGTGACTTCGGGAATTCGATAAACCGGTGTCTGCCCCTGTTCTCGTTTATCAACCATTGCCGTGCCCTCACAGGGTTCTAGCAACGCAAACTGAAATTGTAATTCCGAGGGATCTGGTTCCAAATCTAGTCGGTCGAATGTCATGCCATGTATGTATTGCTCGCCACCCGGCCGTCCATTTGTTGAAGTGAAAGAAACAGGTATCCAATTCCCATCTTCATTTTTCCAAAATACTTCCGTCCTAGCGTCTACGACTTCGTCTTGCAAGTGGTAGAGTTCAGATGATTCAACGTTAAATCCAGAAGACTCCGAAAATTTGTTGCGACGTTCGTATATTTTGTTGAAGGAAAGCTTTGTAACAAAACCGTCACCTTGCTCGTGTGCAACCCCAAAGTTCTCTCGCATCGCGTTCGGGTTGAGCAGCATTGCGAGGCTAGAAAGATGCTCCCGCACAAAGTCCGAATGAAGTCTATAGTTTTCGCGAGTTCGTTCGAGAACTCGTAAGAAACAATCAGAGTCTTTGACCAGCGGCCCTTTCTTATTCACAGCAAACGTGTTTCCGTCGTCCAACATCAGCAACACGGCACCAACTCGCGAATCGGATGGCAGCCAGGTTCCAGCGTCTTGCGACTCATTCGGCTCTGACACCGTGCAAATCATTTTAACGAAGAACTTTTCACGATCGCAGTGCCAGTGGAGCGTGCCACTTTCTATTCGCTTAGGCGTGGACAAAAACCACGTCCCTTCCAACGAGAATGACTTCAATAGACGATCTGTCAACTCCCATGCGGCTCTTGATTTTGGCTCGCCGGCAGAAACCACATTCGCTAACAGAAATAAAACTAAGACCAAGCATTTCATGAGTCTATTACCTTAATGAATTAAAAGCAGAAGGCTAAAAGCTGCAATCTCCTTTATCATACGCCAAGGTCGTTACGGCGGGCCAGTCAACTCCCCTGTCGCAGTAGTAATCTTGGTCCGAATAGTAAACTTTACAATAATATTTCTGGAAGCATGGATGATCGTCCGCTACACTTTGCATGCAATATTCATTTCCCATGACTCCGTTGCATTCAAAGGCGGCCATGCCTTCTCTACCCTCTCCGCAATTGCTGAGAACCGGATTTGATTCACGTATAGAACCCGAACAAGGTTTGTCGTCGCAGCCATCGACGGCGAAACACCAGCCCCATTGTTGAGACTGGTCGCCGTAGATGCTTTTTGCCTTGGGCTCTGACAAAGGAAAATCCACATATGTTCCGCCGTACGTTGCAGCGAACACGATGACGATGAAGGAAGCAAACCAACAGACGGACTTTAGTCGAAAAACGGGATCCATTGCACACTCCAATGAGTTGTAACTGTTCACGGTTTCGCGCACAGCTCGAGCCAGTTGTTTCTGGCGAGTGATTGACTTTAGCTGGCTGGCAGCAAGGGCGGTGGACGTTCGCCGCGGAAGAAGTGGTCGAGCGACGTTCGCAGCACATCGAGAAGTGATTTGTCTTGAGCGGTGCAAGTCGCCAAGACGGTCCAAATGCGTTCGAGCCAACGTTGCCCGCCTGCGCTCTTGCTACCCTGGGTCACCTTGCGATCAATCACCACAAATCGAATCGCTTGTTCGGCGACGTTGTTCGTGGGCTCCAGGTCCGGCGTCGTCAGGAACTTCAGATAGCTTTCACCGTCATTGGCGAAACGCGCCGAGAGGTTGCGAGCTTTCTTGTCATCGGGGACTCGGAACCGAGCTCGAGTGAGCACCTCCATCGCCGCGTCCTCAAGTTCACCGTCAAAGCGATCCCCCAGCTCCTCACGCTGATGAATCACTCCGAACATGTCCCGGATCGCGTCGAGCAACCGGCTCGACCAACCGTGGGTGCGGCCGGTCGAATGCTCTTTGAGAAAACGCAACTCGCGAATCAAGTGGGCAAAGCAGAACTGGATGCTGCAGTCGGTCAGACCGCGGTACTTGTGATACGCACTGAAGTAGTCACATCCAATGATTCCGTTGAATTCTTCACCCAACACATCCAGCAGCACGCCGCTGCCACGAGACGGATCAATCTTGAAAACGGTGAAGTCGGCCCCGCGAAAACACCAGGTCCACATCCGTTTGCCGCTGTCGCGGTGCCCGGTCTCGTCGATGTTCAGAATTCGCTGGGCTTTCAGCTGGCCAAAGAGGTCTTCATACAGCGGTGCGATTGCCTGGCTCACTTTGGCGATGACCTTCGCCAACAAACCACGAGAGAGTTTCAAATCGTAGACGTCGCGAAGGTATTTGCGGACGGTCGCCAGCGAGGCATGGCAGGCTCCTTTGAGGAAGCCGATGATGCTGGAGAGCTCGACGCCGCACAGTCCGGCCTTGCGAATCTCCGGCGGGATCGTGCAGACGTGAGTCTTCTCGCAAGCGGCACAGTGACTGGCCAGCGATTGATGTTCGGTCGTTTCGGTTCTGCTAACAATTTCAATCTGTTGGACGGTGGAAACGGGGTTCTCGGTGTCGGTCGTCACCGGACCGCCACAACAAGGGCATTGCTCGAAAGCATACTGGCAGAGCCACTCAAGTTCGTCTTCGGGCACCGCCGGTCGAATGGTCCGCTGATGGCCTTTCTGGCCACCTTTCTTGCGTTTGCCAGCCGGTTTTCGAGGCCGAATCGGCTTCACGATGTCCGAGGATGGCGGCTTGGAACTGTTGGACGAATTCTTGTTTGCAGCAGCCAGCTTGGCTGTCACCTCGTCGAGCTGCTTGACGACAGCATCAAACTTCCGCTCCAACTCGGCGAAGCGTCGCTCCCAACGCTGGCAGTCCGGACATCCATTTCCCGTGCTCATGGACGACGATTCTATCCAGAATCGACGATTCCACGAAGATCAGTTTCAAGCCCGTGAACAGTTACAATGAGTTGATAGACGATAAACGAAGGAACTGCCACTGGCGAGGTCGCTGCAAGCGACTGCGGCGGTGCGTGCTATTGGAGCGAATGTCTAGATTGCGTCAAGAAAATGCTTTGTCGAAGCCATGATCGATAGGCCGAGTTGTCGGAAAACTTTCATCGAAGAATCGTCACGCCCTCAGGTTGCTGCTCGGTTGCTAGCTGGATAGCGGCGGGTCGCTGCCAATGGTGGTGCGAATTGGATGCGAGGGATACGTGTGATGGCAGATCCCCTGCTTACCGGCGTGTCAATTCAGTGAACCGCGACGCGTCAGCGGTCGGGTATTCACGCACGACCCGAGGCCTTACGGCCAGCGGCTGACTCTTGTACTTCGACGAACGACTAGATCAACACGTTGTTCCGCGTCGGATTCTCAAGTGCAGGCATCTTTCGCCAAACCCGTGCCGTGCAGCTAGAAAAGGTTGCTTGTCCGTGGATGTTCGGTTAGCGTCAATGGTTGGGCTGAAGTTGAAGTTCGCTGCCGGGGGCAATCTGATGGCAATCATTGGCGTATTGGTGGACGGTAAAGCAGCGTGTGACTGTGCCGTAGAGGGTGAACAGGCGGATCTAGGTAAGGTCAATCAGCTTGCCGAACGCAGAGAACTTCTTCCCGACGCATCCGCGGAAAGTCTGGTCGCGGGCACCCGAGCGATCGCCATCGCGGTTGAGTCGTGCAATGACGTGCCGGAACTTAGCCGGGTCGCTACGACTGCGGACTACTTGAAATCTTTGCTTCGCCAGTCGTCCGCGTCCCTGGCTCAACTGAATGAAGCCGCGGCCCTTCGGTTGCGAACGATGAGACGGATCGGAACGAAACTTTGCGAGCTAAACCTCCGAGGCGGCGATCGGAGATCAAAATCGCACGATGCGAGTTTGAATTTGAAAGACTTGAACCTTACGAAAGACTTTGCCAGCCGATGTCGGAAAATCGCATCGCTGGACAATGCCGTCTTTGAAGGACGACGGAAAGGACGACGGGCAAAGGACGACGGGGACAGGGCACTTTGATGTTCCTTGATGGCGAACGTGGGGTCGGACGAATCGCTGAGCTTTCGACCGCTGGGCCTCGATTCGACTGACTCGGGCCGAAAAACGCGTGTCTGAGTCCGCGACCGCGCAGCGGTTCACTCCGCAGGGCTTTGTCTGCCGTGAACTTGTTGATCGGCTGCTGGGATGGACTCAGTCGGTCGTCGGCAATAGCGCTCGAATCCGGCGATGGACCCGGAAACGGCTGCCGGTGCGGTGGCTGCGAAGGCCGTCGATCGTCTCGGGAGCACCCGCGACGTGAAGGAACAAGCGACCGAAGCGATCAACGATTTCGCACCAAGCTTTTGCCGAAAAGCCAAGTCGCTGAACCATCGCCGGAAGACCTTCGGTTCGGCCCGCGTGGCCGTCACGCGGTTGTCGCGCCGTCCAGTCGAGCAGCTCGATGTAGTCGATGACCGACATCGGCAAGAATCCTTTGTCGCTGCACCGGTGACCGCCCACGCTGGCGTCAGGCCCCAGCGGGTCAGACTGCTCGTCGATCGACAGCGGACTCAAGATGGCGTCCCGAGCCGGCCTGAGCGGTTCGACTTTCGGACGACTCTGGCCGCCAGGACCGTGGACGTCCCGGTGTCGCTGGCGAACCGAATCGATCCGTCGCCGGATCGACGTATGCTCGCTTGACTCGACCGTCTGGCACATCGCCGCCCGGATCGGGTTGAGGTCGACGTAGGCACTGCACGCCAGCACCGAGGCTTCATCGACCAGCCGGACGGCTCGGTAGCGTTCCTCGAAGAACCGGCCCGACGCTTGATCTTCGCGGTTGCTTCGCGTGGCGATCCTCTGGCACAGCAGACGCATCCACCACGAGACGTCCGCCAACCGGCTGCGAACTTGCTGCAGTTTGAGCGGGCAACGCCGGATCGTATTGAGTTCGGCTTCGCTCGGCGGAAGCGGTCGGTCGTCTTTGTCTTTGCGGTGCGGGCAAATCATCAGCCAGCGGCGAGCCACTTCGGTATCGTCCCAGGTCGCCACGACGTCTGGCCGATTCCGCAGGATCAAATGAAAATGGTTGCTCATCACCGCGAACGTCAGCAGATCGATCCCGAAGTGCGCGGCGAAGTGCTCGAGGGTTTCTTCGATCCAGTCCTTCCGGTGGTCGAAGTTCTTTCCAGTGAGCTCGTCGTCGCCGAACAGGAAGCACCGCCGGACGGTTCGGCTGCACACATGGACGACGTTGACTTCGGTCGGATCGATGACTTCACAGCGAGCTTTACGCATCGTGGTCGCTCCGGGTCTGATGGAATGGCGAAGGGAAACGTACAGGTGTCCTTGTGTTCACATGTCGGTGAAGTCTAGCCATCCCGTCGGATCGAAGTCAAATCGGAAGGTCAATCGAAGGGGAAAGACCGCAAAAGACGGGGTCAACCTCGGTAGATGTTGATAGCATTGGGCAGCGATGAATTAATGAGGTGCCCTGTCCCCGAGGTGGCTCCTGTCCCCGAGGTGGCTCCCCCGAGGTGGCTCCCTGTCTGCCGAGGTGCATGTCCCCGAGGTGCGTGTCCCCGAGGTGCGCAGGTGGTACTATATCGGCGAGAAAAAAGGCACAACATAGATTTTGGCTCAAATGGGTCGATTGAAATCCGAGACCGACGAACCGACGAGGTGCAGTTCAGGCCTGAAGGAGTTGCAAGAATGAGTGAAGCCATGCTGGAACTAGTTAATAGACTTTCATCTCGCCATGGGATTGCAATTGAGTCTAAGAGTTTCGATTCTGGAGCTTCTATGATCGATGTGAGGAGGGGAAATCGATTTTGGGTTGTGTCCATCTCCGCATCGGGCTTCATTGGAATCGAAGAGCTAACCGAACTGACTCAGTTTGGCGAGGTCTTTTCAAACGGGTTTGAAGATGTTGCCGAGGCGTTCGCTTATTTGGACAACGTTTTGTCTTGATTTCGTTCGTAGGCAGCACGATGCTGATGATGGATTTTGACTTCACCGGCCCGGCAGGTTTGTAATTCGTGGCTTGCCGAATCGCTCAAAAAACCGCAAATCTAACACGTTGTTGAATTGGTCTTTTTACGTTAACCCGTTGACGCTACTCAAAGAATCTCACCCCATAAAACCAAGCGAGGCTTCACGCCATGCTGAATCAGCTTTCGGCGTCGCGACTTGCCAACGTTGTCCTCTTTTAGAAGGTGTTTCGAAATGACTTCAATTGAGTTCATCGGTGGTTCGATGGAAGTGAAAAATTGGATCGCGGCGGTGTTGATTGACATCCTGAAAGACGGCAAAGGAAGTGCGTCTGGCTTGAACGATGTTATTGTTGCTCTGGAGGGTCAATCGCTGTGCAACATAATGGATATGACAAACCTGACAAATTCCACTTGTGAAGAGATAAGGAAGTTGCTCGAGGCGGATCTACAAACGAGAGACATCAACGTCGGCAGGAACGCGGAAATCGCTGCTTGCGTACATGATGTGATTCTCCGTATCCGTTGTTAAAATTAATACTTTCAGTTTAAGTTCAGTTCTCTCCGACTAGTGGTCTGCTCATGACATGGAAAAAATCCTCCGATTTCATGCGGGAACTTCGCGACAACGCTGAATATCAAGCAATGATTAAACGAAAAGAAGCTGAGCATTCCGCAAAGCTTGTAGAAGACGCGGCACGCAGGCAAGAGATCGTTGTTGACATCAACTCTTACGGGTTTGCATTCTCCTCTTGGGAGGATTTGGTATCAGACGGTTTAGCGGGTAATCGACGTGACGAGTTGGCGAATCTGCTTGTTGGCTGGATCGACAAACCATTGTCTGCTCTGGTTAAGCCGACGATCTATGAAGCGCTAGGCTCTTTGGTGGATTTGGATTTTGTTTTTGATTTCCTGGCTTCGCGATGTAGGACCGAGAGTGGTTTAGTCCGCGACAGCTGCGCCAACGCGTTATGCAACAATTTAAATCGGCGTCGAAAAAAAAAGGTTCTGTCGCTTTTTGAGAGTGGGCAATTTGGCGATGCGGAACACATTATCATGGACTATTGCCGTGAGACTAGACCTCAATCAAGCGACCCGGAAGTTTGATTTTCGTTGAAATTTGGCTGCCGGTTGGGGAGGGGCGAATGGGGACAGAGGGGCGAATGGGGACAGGGCACTTCGATGTTCCCTGACGGCGAAGGTCGGCTTGGACGAATGGTTGAGCTTTCGAGCGTTGGGAAGGCGCTTCGCGGGGTCACGCCTTTTGCTGGGCGTTCGCCTATTCCAAGACCCCGCACAAAGGGTGATCCCGAATGGTAATCCGAAGACTTCGTTTAACGCCCCGCCAAAGACGCCGGCACCGCTGCGACTTGCTTTGAATCGACGGTAGTCGTCTCAGCTCCCGAACATCTCGTCGAGCTGTTCGATGTAGTCGAGTGCTTCTTCTATTGTTAACGTTTCGGCACCCGGCACTCGTCCGGCGATGTCGCAATCGCTCAGTCGCATCAAGTCGTCGAACCACGGATGCTCGGTCAATCGCCGGCGTCTGCGTGCCCCGATCGTGTGGTCGCGAACCTGATGCGCGTCCATGTGATGCGCGATCAGCCACGCCGTCCGCTCTGAAACGAATCCGTCAAGCGCCTCCAGTCCAGCGGACACATGATCCTGTCGATCGATCGCTTTGCCGATGTCATGCAGCAGCGCGGCCAGCAAGAATTCTTCGTCGTACGCCGCTTCCTCTTTGGCATGATCAAAGACCTGCAAGCTGTGGTGCAGCGCGTCGCCTTCGGGATGAAACTTTGGATTCTCGCGGACGTCTTCCAGTGGGATCAGCAGCGATAAGAAAACGCTCATCCGATCCGGGCGAGTGTCCATGTCGTCAAGACTTTCACGAAGATCGCTCGAGTCCAACGAATGATCCATTTCGATTCGTTTTTCCAGTTCCGCTTCCGTCGCCCGTTCGATGGGCTTGCCGGTGATCGAACTGCGAAACCGAAACCCTAACAGCGACGTCGCGTAAATCGTAAGCTCGATGGGATACTCGTCGCGAATGTGGATGTGCGTGAACACCCGCGTTTCTCCGTCCTTCACCAGTCGCTTCCGCTCCATCGTGTGGGACGCGCCAAGATCCACGATCCGCATCGCGATCGCGTCGGGGTGATTGGTGAACACGTGGATGTCGATGTCCGAGCCCTCGCGAATGCCGCCGGTCCAGACGCTGCCGATCAACTTGGGATGGAACTCTCGCAATTGTCGCATCCACCACAGGCGCGAACACGCATGTTCCGAAGGGTGTCGGCCGAACGAGAGCTCTCGTGCAGTCGGGCGAGAATTTGGACTTGTTCGCGAATCTCGGCGTTACTGGGAAGGTCGGCCGGTTTGACCCAGCCACGTCCAGCCAACCGAGCTGCTTTCTGTTTCGCTTGGTAGTACTCGGTGACATCACGCGAGTGCATCAAGCGGGCGGCCTGCCAAGCAATTTGGCGGCGAAGTTTCGACGATGACATCAACGGGGTTCGTCGACGCGAACCCGGAAACGCGAGTGATAACTTGACCACCAAATGATACGACGCTCGGTCGATCGAGGCAAGCAAGCCGTTTCGGAAGCGATCACCTCATTCATCGGCCACCATCAAGTAACAAGCCAACGGGAACTCGATGTTCTGCTGACTACACGCGGCATGACTGGGGACCGGCATGACTGGGGGCATGGTGAGGTGCCCTGTCCCCGAGGTGCTGTCCTGTCCCCGAGGTGCTGTCCCCGAGGTGCGAGGTGCGAGGTGCCGCCGAGGTGCCGAGGTGCCGTGTCCCCGAGGTGTCCCGAGGTGCCGTGTCCCCGAGGTGTCTGCCCGAGGTGTCGTGTCCCCGAGGTGTCCCCCGTGGTGAGGTGCCCTGTCCCCGAGGTGCCGCTCCAGGTGCTCTCCCCGAGGTGCCCTGTCCCCGAGGTGCTCCCGAGGTGTCTGCCCGAGGTGTCGTGTCCCCGAGGTGTCCCCCGTGGTGAGGTGCCCTGTCCCCGAGGTGCCGCTCCAGGTGCTCTCCCCGAGGTGCCCTGTCCCCGAGGTGCTCGAGGTGCCCTGTCCCCGAGGTGGTCCCCCGAGGTGGTCCCCGAGGTGCTCGTCCCCGAGGTGCTCTCCGAGGTGCTCTCCCGAGGTGCTCGCTGTCCCCGAGGTGCTCGGCATGACTGGGGGCATGGTGAGGTGCCCTGTCCCCGAGGTGGCTCTCTCGGCATGACTGGGGGCATGGTGAGGTGCCCTGTCCCCGACGTGGCGCCTCTCTCCCGAGGTGCTCGCTGTCCCCGAGGTGCTCGGCATGACTGGGGGCATGGTGAGGTGCCCTGTCCCCGAGGTGGCTGTCCCCGAGGGTGTCGCCCTGTCCCCGAGGTGGCGCCCGCCTGCTGTCCCCTGCCCAAGGTGCCTGTCCCGTCGGATCGAAGTCAAATCGGGATGTCAACCGAACGGGAAAGACCGCAGAAGACGGAGTCAACCTCGGTAGATGTTGATAGCATTCAACAGGAATAAATTCCCGAGGCGCCCTGTCCCCGCTCCCGAGGTGCTGTCCCCGAGGTGGCTCGAGGTGCCTGTCCCCGAGGTGCTCCCCGAGGTGCGAGTTCCCGCCGAGATGCCGAGGTGCCGTGTCCCCGAGGTGTCCCCGAGATGCCGAGGTGCCGTGTCCCCGAGGTGTCCCCCCGAGGTGCTCCCCGAGGTGCGAGTTGCCGCCGAGATGCCGAGGTGCCGTGTCCCCGAGGTGTCCCCCCCCGAGGTGGCGCTCGAGGTGCCTGTCCCCGAGGTGCTCCCCGAGGTGCGAGTTGCCGCCGAGATGCCGAGGTGCCGTGTCCCCGAGGTGTCCCCCGAGGTGTCCCCCGAGATGCCGAGGTGCCGTGTCCCCGAGGTGTCCCGCTTCTGGACTCTCGAAGACCGCACGTCCGCTCACCGCTACTTCGCCAATTGGCACTGGTGGGCCTCGGGAAGCGGACTGAAGCCCATCGCCAAAGTTGCGGGCATGCTCCAGCGTCATCTTGATGGACTTTTGAATTACTTTGAGCACCGTGTCACCAACGCCACAAGCGAAGGTTTCAATAGTCGCATTCAGTCGATCAAGTCAGCCGCGAGAGGGTTCCGCAACTTCGCGAACTATCGAATCCGCATCTTGTTCTATTGCGGAAAGTTAAATCTGCAGCCAGATATAACCCACTAAATTGTCCCAAGAACCCTCCGAGCCGATAGCGATGCCCTACGCTATCAGTTCGGAGAGCTGGGCGACTTTATTTTCCTCGTCCTGCTGAACGATCGCTTCGACGGCGATGGGAATGACGACTTTTTGATAAAGCATCGCGAACCGCTAGCAATTACCAGCTCTACGGAAAACGACGCTTTGGCGCTGGCCGGGAATCGCTGCTTATTTTCAAGCTTTAATTTCGTATGTTCCTGAGCGTGGCGGCGAGCTTATGCGTCCAACAAAATCATTGAAGTGGACCGGTTTTCAGCGAATTGATTGAAAGGGATGATAACGATGGGTTTGACGATTTACTACAGCTTTGCGAGCGATGTGGAGTCGGATGAAGAAGCAGCCAACTTGCTCGAGCTGCTGCACCAGAAAGCGTTGTCGTTGAAGTTTGTCGAAGTGAGTTCGCCGGAGTGGGTTGGTCGCGAAGAGGTGGTGGAATTGAAGGAGGAGGTGGAGCGGGTTCAGTTCGGCGGGCCAGCGTTTTTCTTGGGTCAGGCGTCATGCATGGCCAAAGACCCTGCACTGCTCGAATCACTTGGCGAACATGGCTATCACAGTGTCGAACCGGATTGCTTTCATCACTTCCATGTTTTCCCCGGTCAGGGTTGTGAGACCGCACCATTTGGACTCGCTCGGATGCCGGAAGCGACGCAGCGGGATGGTGAGACTTGGCAAACCGGACTACAGCGTTGGGGCTGGCAATCGTTTTGCAAAACGCAATACGCCAGCAACGCAAAATTCGGCGGCGCGGATCACTTCATGCGTTGCCATCTTGGCCTGATCGAATTGCTCGACTACGCAGATGAACTAGGCATTTTGGATCGATGTTGGAGATGACTCGGGATACTGGGAACACCGCGACGCGGCAAAGCTTCATAAGTCGGTCGAAGAGATGAACCGAATCGTGGCGTCGTTCACCGGCGCTTTTAAAGACGCGATGGGTACCAAGGCTGGGACCGTGATCGCCCCGATCACGGACTTCCCCGACTTTGAGCACCTCGAAGCCGATGGTCGACTGCGAGATAGCGACACGGGTGAGCTTGAGAACGAGTGAGAATTAAGCCGCGAGTAAAAACATTTGACGACGCTTGCCGATTCGTGCTGGAGCAAAAGGTTTGCACGGACTTCGGGAGCAAAGGATCGCCTTACCTGTCGTTGTGGGACAATACGCGATGAACACTTTCCGGAGTTCCACAGCTGGTCGATGAGCTGGGGCCGCTCGAGCAGCAAATCTTTGAACTGAATCGCCTCGACCGGGGATGCACGGGCGAGCTTCGCAAGCGAGCGATGACCCGGCTCAATTTGCTGTTGGTGTGCACTAAGAACCAATGGCGGAGTGCGACGGCGGAGCCGATTCTTTCCGGGCTGAGATGCTGCAAAGTGGTGGGTGGTTTTGGGGAACACCAATCTTCACTCATCGAACACTCATCAGATGAACAGGATTGGTGTTCGATTGGCGGAGATTAGTGTTCCTCAACCGAGTCTCGATCAATCTCGAACTGTCCGGTTTCACACCGGATCGGGAAGAACCCCTTGCCTTTTCGACCCTTTTCTCGCCCCCAATCAAGCGAACAAGAACCAGAACGTACCTGCGACGGTCGCGACGGCCGCCGCGCCGATGGCGATTCGATCTCGCCAGACCCAGCAGTGTGCCATGAAGCGACTCAGCCCTGGTTCCGGTTCGCTGAAAACGTACAGCGTTTCCATGTACTTGCCGATCGCCGCGTCGATCTCGGCCTCGGTCACGTTGTCGCCCGACCTCTGCGCGGTCGCCAGCAGTTTCTTGCGGAGCGCGCCACGCAGGTCGTCTCGCCGGAACATCTCCTCGGCCGTTTCGCGTCGGTCACGCATCTCACGAGCGACATCCATCACCCGCAGCGTCTCTTGCAGCGTCAGATTTTCGAGCGGCGATTGGGTCAAGTCCGATGACGACATCGTTCGCCCGGCGTTGACCGTGGACGAGACCGATGATGATTGCGGTGCCGGCTGCTGGGCGGACGCTTGGGAGGAAACCGGTGGCATGGGGGCGTTCTTTACGGGGTTGGCGATGACGACGGCCTGGGCGTCCGCATTGGTGTTCACGGGCGCATGGTGTTTCACCCGGGCATTCTGTTTCGACGCCTTATTGTATTTGACGAAGACGCATTGTTGAAACCGGGATGGTGAGTCGACGCCAAACGGTGATTGCGGACGGTCTCCCCACGCGCTACGCTAAAGCGGAGTTGTCGCACGTTCACCCATCGCACTTTCAAAGCCTCTTTTCCGGAGACTTCCTCGGCCATGTCCAATCAAGCTCAAGCTTCCGCGCCCGACCCGTCCGCCTCGGCAAGCCAGGCCAGAACCCAGACGACGACCCAGTCTCGCGACATGCGTTCGATGAAGGAGTACCTCGACCGAGCGGTTGGCGTGCTGAAGAAATTCGGCGTCGACAATGCCAACACGGCGCCCCAGGAACTGATCGGCCTGTTAGAAGAGGTCAAGCACTTGGACGAAGCTAAAGTGCTGGCGATCGCCGACGTCATCCAGCATATGAGTTCGTTCAACGCCTTGGTTCGCGAGAACGTCGAAAGCATCAACATTGGAAATCGATACATGGACATCACCCAGATGTTCGATTCGGTCCGCGAAGACAGCAAGCGTTTGATCTCGCAATTGGACGACGGCAAAATTAGCGGCACCGAGAAGGTATCCAACTGGTGGATGAAGATCCGCCGTGGGACTCCGAACGATCGGTTCGAGCAGATCGTCGAAACGTACAGCGATGTCGCCAAGGACACCAAGCACGCATTGGCCAGCGAAGAAGCGATCATGGAAGGCTACATCGACTTCCGCTTTGCGCTGAAGGAAGCCGAAGTGCTTGCTCGCGAATTGTTGGACCAGCAACTGCCAATCCTGGAAGCGTCCAAAGAACACTTGGCAGCGACGCAAAAGGCCATCGATGATTACGCCGGTACCGACGAAGGCGGTAAGAGTCAGCTTGAACTCCGTCGCGATGAAGCTCGCTATGCGTACGAAAAGGAAGATGAAACGTATCAGTTGCTAAAGGATATCGCCGAGAACTTGGAAACCGGCTACGACGTCGGCGAAACGCTGATCAGCAAGCTGAAGCAGACGCACGACGTGAAGGAACGCGTCTATCGCCGCGCGGTGACATTCTTCACCACCAACGAACACGTCTTCACGATTCTTGGCACGGTCTACACCAGCCAGCACGGCTTGCACGAGGTCACGCAGGCAACCGAAGCGATGAAGGAAGGCGTCAATAAAGGCTTGGAAGACATCGCCACGCTGGGCCGCGAACTCGAACGCGCCGCCCTTCGTGCTGGCTACGGAAGCACCATCAATCCCGAATCGGTCCAGAAGCTGGTCGACGCGATCAGCGGCTTTCAAATCGAATCGTTGGAAATGATCGCGGAACTCCGCAAGGAATCCGAAGAAAGCACCAAAGCGATTCGCAAGACCGTCGAAGAGGGCAAGAAAAAGTATCAGGAAACGATCGCAAAACACGCCCGCGGCGACAAGCTGAGCTAAGCACGGCATGAACAACAACTGACGTAGCTGATCCCGCCAGGGTTCAGACCGGACTGAACCCTGGCGGGATCAGCTACGGTAAATCCGTCACTTATTGATCACGCGGTGCTAAGCACCGCGCCGACGACTGGAATACACTTGGCGGTGCCGTTGGATTGATCCAACGGCACCGTTTTTTGTTTTGCTCTCGTTGGCGGAGATATGCGATGATTCGTGCGATGCTTGGACTTTGGTGGTTGGTCGCTTTGTTGGTCGGCGTTGTGAAAGCGGATATCAATCCGCCGACCAACGTGCTGTTTCTGATCTGCGATGACTTGAATTGTGACATCGGAAGCTATGGTCATCCGATGGTCAAAACACCGAACATCGATCGACTGGCCAAACGTGGCGTCAAGTTCGATCAAGCGTATTGCCAGTATCCGTTGTGCGGACCCAGTCGCGCGTCTTTCATGACGGGACTGTACCCGGACCAATCGTTGGTTAAGAGCAACGGAATCTACATCCGCGAACACGTGCCGACCGTCAACACGATGTCCCAGATGTTTCGCGACGCCAATTACATGGCCACGCGGATCGGCAAGATTTATCACTACAACGTGCCCATGCACATCGGCACGTCGGGACACGACGATCCGTATTCGTGGGACTACACCGTCAACCCGCGCGGTGTCGATCGCAACGTTCACGACCAGATCACAACGCTGACGCCGGGACAGTTCGGCGGCACGATGAGCTGGTTGGCGATGGACGGTGACGACGAAGAACAAACCGACGGCATCGCCGCGGACGAGGCCGCCGCGGTGCTGAAGAAACATGCCCGCGAAAAGACGCCGTTCTTTTTGGCCGTCGGCATGTACCGCCCGCACACGCCTTATGTCGCGCCGAAGAAATACTTTGACATGTACTCGATCGATGACATCACGGTGCCGGAAGTTCCGAAAGATTACTTGAGCACAATTCCCAAATCGGCGGCCAAGTCGGTGCAGTGGAAAAAGGATCAACGCAATCTCGATCCGGCCGTCGCCAAACAAGCGATCCAGGCCTACTACGCATCGATCACCTTCGCCGACGCGCAGGTGGGCCGAGTCTTGGAAGCACTGGATGAAAACGGTTTGCGGGACAGCACGATCGTCGTGTTCACGTCCGATCACGGCTATCACATGGGCCAACACGGGCACTACCAAAAACAAACCCTGTTCGAGGACGCCACGCACGTTCCGCTAGTCATGGCCGGGCCCGGCATCGCCGCCGGTGCGACGTCGGCGTCGCTTGCCGAGATGGTCGACTTCTATCCGACGCTTGCGGAACTGACGAATTTGACGCCGCCACAATACGTTGCCGGAACGAGCTTGGTGGCGACACTGAAAGATCCCTCCGTCGCGACAAGAACGTCGGCGTTATCAACTTGGAACAACGGCTATTCGGTTCGCACTAGCGGTTATAGGTACACCGAATGGGGCAAGGACGGTGCGGAGGGTTCCGAGCTGTACGATCACAGCACCGATCCAGCCGAGATGAACAACGTCGCGAATGATCCCGCGTACGCGGACGCGGTCGCAACGCTGCGGCCGCTGTTGCATCAGCGGATCGCGGAAGCTCAAACCACACCGAAGGGTTTGAAGCAAAACAAGAATGAAAACAAACGCACCGTCAAGCAAAACGATCCCGACGCCAAGAAAGCGATCCAGCGGAAAGCGAGCTAGCGAACATCCTACTTCTTCAACCACATTTTCACAGCGGCCGCATCCGGCAGGTCGCATTGACGGAACTTTGTGATTCGCCCGTCGGAATCGTCGTAGATCAGCATCGTCGCCGCCGACAATTCGGCGGCCACCGGTGCATCGATTAGTAACGACGAATCCGACGCATTGATTTGTCCCAACACCCGCAGTTCCAAGTCATGCTGGCTGGTCCGGGGCAACCAACGCGACAGCGTCTCGGCAGAACCGCACACCAGCATCGTGAACACGCCCGCGGGCGGACCTTCTCGCAACACCTGCTGCAGCGCCGTGCTGCCGCTGACCTTTGCGGCCGCATCGAGTGAGAAGCTGAACGATTCGTCTTGGCGAAGGTCGCGAAACCGCTCCAGCGGATCGATCAACACGATGATCGGTGGCGTGTCCTGCGAATCTTCACCCCGAGCCGCGATCAATTCCGCCAACTTCGTGATCTCGGACTCTGAATCTCGCGGCCGAACCGATCGAGCATTCAAGCCGCTGTCGGCCAACCAGCCGGCCATGTCGTCAGCGTCGTCGGCACGAGAACCATCGAAGTGAACGATTTCTAGTCTTGCATCCGACTTTGCAAATCCCGCGATCGTCGAGGCAACGATTGCCGCTCGTGATACCGTCGGTGCGATCAGCAATACGTTTCGGCCGGCGTTGCGAGCGAGCACCAGAGACAGCGGAGGCCCGATCTCGACCGATTCGCCCAGTAGCCCCGCGATCGAATTGACGGATTCATCCATCGCGGACATCGCAAGCGCCGGCGTCCACCGGCACGGACGATTGCCCTCGAAGATCACCGGCGGCGAAAGTGAATCTGAAAACGCTTTGTCGCGCCGCGTGATCTCAGCCAACATGCGACGATGATCGGCCGGTGCCAACCAGGCGACTTGAAAGGGCTGATTGCCCTCGATCAAGCCGCCCGCATCGTTGTAGATCGCTTCGCCGGGACGACTGATCAAACGCGCCGCCGTGTTGTCATCCGACAGGATCATCGCCGCGTCGGCTTCGCTGCACTGCATCGCGATCCGCACGGCCATTTGTCCCAGCGTCGCTCGCGGTAAGCTGTACGCGCCGGCCAGCGATTGGCTGCTAAGCACGACGTGCATGCCGAACGATCGACCTTGACGGACCAGTCGGTCCAGCAACATCGCGCAGTCGCTGGCGACGCGATCGTCGCGCACAAACAGTTCTTGAAACTCGTCGACCACCAACATAATGCGTGGCATGGATTGACCGGTCGCTTCGCGGAAGTCACCGAGCTCTTGGACGCCGGCGGCGCGAAATTGCTCGCCACGCAACTGCAGTTCGGCATCCAATCGTTGCAGCACACTGCGTCCGAACTCGCGTTCGCTTTCGATGCCGATCACTCGAGCGTGGGGCAAGCCGACGTCGGCATAGAGTTTGAACTCGACGCCTTTCTTAAAGTCCAACAAATAGTAATGGAGTTGGTCTGGCGTGTAGTGGTGCGCGCCCGACGTGATGATATCGTGCAGCAGTGTGCTTTTTCCGGAACCCGTTTTTCCGGCAATCAGGACGTGTTGCCGGACGCCTTCGCCGAGCTGAACCGATTGCGTTCGATTGGCCCCACGACTGCCCACGACGATCGAGATGTCATCGTCGGTGGAACCTTTGCCGGATGATTCGGAGGACAAAATTCCGGCCAGTGGAATTTCGACTCGCGACGCCGCGACCACCTCTTTGCCAATCCTTTCGACCAGCGCTGGCCGCATCGATGGGGGCGGAACGGGCATCGGAATCATCGGAAGATCGTCCAGCCCGTCGTGCATCACGGACCACGTCCGCTCGTCATGGACTCGTAGCGACAACACCTTTTCGCCCGAGGGAAGCGGCATGTCCGTCGGCCACGGATTGGCATCGTCGACGATCAAGATGGTGAAGATCCCGCATCGGAGCCCGCTTTCGACCAGCGCTCGCAAGTGCCCAAATCCTTCGCGGGAAAGTCCGTTCGGGAAACCGACCGCCGCGACGGCACGGTACGGCTCGGCCATCGATCCGGCATGCCGGTTGTAGTCCTCGATCCGCTCGAATTGGTCTCGCAGGCTGGACTGTAGAACGTCTTCCACGTGGTGCGCAAGTTCGGCCAAGCGGGCTTCGATCTTTTGGTCCGTCGTCCAAACTCGATGTCCGACAATTGCGGGATCATGATCGGCCAAGGCCATGAAGGCGGTGAAGTGTTGGCCGCGTCCAAGTGGATCGATCAACGTCAACTTCGCTCGCCCCGGCATCGCCCCAGACAACAATCGCCACAACGTCTGATGAGCCAATTCGATCGCCGCGTCCATCGCCGCAGTCGTGGTGTGGATGACAAGACAGCTGTGAACGCGACGATGCAACGTCACGGGCAGGAAATGTCGATCTCCGGCTTCTGAGGACGATTCTTGGCCGCCGTATTCGCCGTTGAGGAGATTGTGAGTGTGGTCGCTTTCTGGCTCGGGCGCCGACAAGACCGCTTGCAAACGCGAATCGATGCGAAGCGTTCCGAGCGGCAAAAAGTCGACCGTCTGTGCAGTCGACGTCGACTCCGGTGCAATGACTTGTGTCCAACTCGGGTATCGCGAATTCACTTCCGCATCGGTGGTCTCGATCCGATGCAGTCCTTGGTCTACGCCGGCTTTCAATCGCTTTGCCAGGCGTTCCAATTCGAGTTGGCGTTCCGTTTCGATTCGCTGGCGTTCTTCGACGATGGTTTGGTCGGTTTGCGCGATGGTCGACGTGATCGATTGAGCGACCGCGTCGGCCTGCGTCCGCATTTGGGAACCGACTAAAGCAAATTTTGACGCGAAAGACTTTTCAGTTGTCTCGACCAACGTTTGCAATTTGCGACGCATTTGCGTTTGTTCGTCGTTCAATCGCTGGGTCAGTTCGGCGATTTGTTCGTCGTGCCAACGCGTTGCGGCGGTGAGGTGCGAATCGCGCTGGGAAACCAGTTCGGTGGTCGTGTCGGCGGCTTGGCGACTGGCGAATGTGCGTCCGATCGCGGCGCACGATTCCGCCGCTCGCGAGATTCGTTCGCCGCGGGGATAGATCTTTCGCGTGGCCTGTTTCAGGGGCCAAAGCAAAACCAAGTAAGCGGCAAACCCGACCAGCCCACACGGGATCAAACCCGCCGCCATCCATATCCAAGGCGGGTCGGGTGCGAAGAAGTATGCCGCCGCGGCCCAGGCCATTACCAACGCCGCCACGGCGATCGGAAGGTAGTGGTGGTCGACGATCTTGGACGCCGTCCCCGAGTGCATCTGGGCGACGACGTCGCGGATGCTTTGCTGCAGCACCGCAATCGATTCGATCGCTTCCGAGACCGACTTCGGCTTTGGCACCGCGAGCGACGGATCGGTTTCGTCGCCCGGTCGGCCTAGCTGGCCCGGTTGGCCTACTTGGCCCGGCTGGCCCGGTTGATTCAGTTGGCTTGGTTGGCCTGGTTGATTCAGTCCGACCGCGTCGTCTACTTCGGGAAGCTGATCCAGTCGGGCGATCGTCAGCGATCGCAGTTCTTCCAGTTGTTGATTGATCGGACCGAGTGCTTCATCGATCCGCTGGATGTCTTTGCGTTTGGTTTGCCCGGGCAGGTGCTTTCGATTTTCGTACTGCTGCGTCACCGCTTGCCGGCGAGACTCGACTTTTCGCTCGATCGTTTTCGTTTCGTCGGACAAGCGACGTCGAAAGATGACGGCCAGTCGATTGAGTTCGCGTCGATGGGTGATCGTGTCCGATTCGTAAACGCGAATCAATTCTTCTTCGCGAGCGTCCCAACGAGCCAGCATCTCGCGACGCGACGCGCGACACTGCGTCATCATCGCATCGCGTTGCTGGCTCCACCGAAGATCATCCTGCGACGCCTGACTGGCTTGACGAGCAACCAGTTCGCGTTGCAGTTGCCGCGACGACTCGATGCGATGGATCAATCCGTCGATCAACCGTCGTTGCCGGCGGAGCGGGAATAGCCCGGCGGGACCAACGGAAGCATCAATCATGTTTAAACGCCAAGACGAGAACCGATCGGAGGAGTCGCATCATTCTAATCAATCAAACGTCTGGCAAAACATTCGTTCCTACTACCGTTGCACGTCGATCGGATAGTTCAAGATTCGATCGCCGTCTTCTTCGATCGCTCGAAGCAGCATCCGCTGGCCGATCAGGTCCGCACCGCCGGGCCAATAAATATCTTGCCGAGTCGTATCCCCCGGCGCGATCGTGACGAAGCGGCGTTGGTATTGACGGCCGGGCGGCGGGAACAAAAAGTAGTCATAGGCTTGCGGTTTTCCGGATCGATTGCTCATCTCGATTTGCACTCGCAGGTCCCCGCTGGGAAGTAGGCGAGTCGTGATCTTTAGTTCCAGCCCGTCCGGCCCGACCGTGACCTGACGGTAAACGGTGATCAACTTCGGCGGCACCGTTTCTAACTCGAATTGCAACGGAACGTTATAGCGACCGACTTGAGCGGTGTTGCTTAGCACGATGTCAAACGATTGCGTTCCCGATCGGCCGGGCAACATCTCCCAATCGCGAACCGGCGAATTGGTCGTCCAGCTTGGTGGTGAGATCAATCGAACGTTGCCGACCAAACTATCGCGGGACGGATTCTTGAACGTCACGGATAACGGCTGGACTTGCCCGAGCAGACTGTCCAGCCGATCCGGCTGCAACGTGACCGACATGCGGAACGCCAGCAGCGAAGGATCCGCACCGGTGATAAAAACCGGAACCGGCCCCACGGCGATGCGCTGGCCCGGTTGGACCGGATCGGGTTCGATGGGAAGGCTTGAGACATTGCCCCAAACGTCGACCATTTGAACGTCTTCGCCCAGGTACAGTTTTTCTTCGCGAGGTTCGGACGACCACATCATCAAGACCGCGCGATCATCGCCCACGAAAACTGTGTTGGAGACTCCGCTTGGCAATTGAAGCGAGCCAGTCTTGCGCAAGTTGCCGATCAACCGCGACGTCGTCCGCCACGGCAACAGCAGTTCACCCGGACGTCCGCTCGGGCGTAGCAGGCCGGTAGATTCGTCGAACGGGTTGGTGACAAAGGCAGCCTGCACGCGATGGCTTCGCACCGTAGCCATCCGCAAGACCAAGTCAGTGATGCGAGCGTCCCGATCATAAGTTTTCTTGTCGATCGGATCGACCAGCAACCAAGTCCGCGGCCCGTCACTGCTTCGCAATCGCGATTCGCCGATCGATAAAAAGGCATCCAATTCGTCCGCCGAAAGCGGCGGCTTGCTGCTCCGGCAAACCGCTTGCCAGGATGCTTCGTCATGATCGAGTTCTTCTTCGGACCAGGGCCAGCTGATTGCTACATCGATCGGTTGTCCAAATCCTTGCAGACCGACGGCGATCTGCTCGATCGATTCACGTAGTCTCGGCCGACCCAAAAAACTGTGGTCCTCGTCCACGCCCAACTGCCACGTCCGCACCTTCAGCGTCAGCCGCGTCATGATCGGTTCCAACAACGGTTGCCACGTCGGCAAGTCGCGAAAGAGTTGCGAAGCGACAAGATCACGACGGCCGCGAAGCTCAAACTTCGGTATGACCGAATCGGGCGGAACGCCCAACATCCCGATCGTTTGGATGCCGCTTTCTTGCAGCTTTGTCATCGTCGCAGCGATTTCCTCGGCACCGACGGTGTCGTCGGGTTCTAACCAGCACGGATACTTGACCCAAGCCACGCCAAGATCCGCCAACCACTGGCCCAGTTCGCGTGGCGGAATGGATCCGGCCGCATTGGGCAGCGTCCATCCGAACGGCCCGTGCGGTTGGCGGCCGGCGATGTCATCGATGACGACGAAGCTGGCGTCGGTTGCCAACATCGACGTTTGTTCGCCGTGGATGGACGCCGCGACGCGATAGAAGCCTGGCGGAAGCGGTCGCAACGACCAGCTCACTTCCGAATTCAAGTTCAAGGCGGCTCCTCCGTCAGACTCATTCGCGGATGCTCGTTTGTCTTGCAACCGCGTTGGTCCGGTTGTCAAAATGGAAGCGTCGGCGTCTTCCGGACGGTGCGAGACGGCCAAAACTTCGCGTTTGAGTTCCCGGTCGTTGTGATCTCGCAGCGAAAACAAAACCGTCGATGCGCCTTCCGGCAACCCCATTAGCTTCGCCGTCGCAACGATCGGTCGACCCACGCGATATACCCCGCGAACTTCATCGGTGGAGACTTGCAGTTGCGGATATTGGTCGATGCGAAGATTATCAAACCCGATGGTGCCGCGAATGTCTTCCAACCCATCAAGACTACGATCGACCACGACGCGGACCATCATCGCCGCCGTCCCCATCGGCGGACGAATCAGCGGAATCTCAACCGCCGTCCACTCGGTCGTGCCGCCGATGCGAGGCGACGAATGGGCGACCAATTCGTTTCCGGCCGAATCCAAAAACACCAGCTCAGCGCGAGCCAAATCATGACGCAGGCCTGACGTCATGATGTCGGCTACAAAACGATACTGATAGAGACGACTGGCCGAGCTGGTCGGCGACTGGGCCTTGAATTGTCCGCCATCCAGATCGATGCGAAGGTAGCGATCGGTGGCGGCGTCGGTGACCGACGGAGGCAGCGGCAACCAAGCAAACGTCGGCTTCCATGCCTGCCACTGCTTGACCAACGATGCGTCGATGCCAAGCATTTGCTTTTCGAGCGCCGGATCACGCGCGGCGATCGTCCAACCGACGTAGCTGGGATAGCCGATGCCTTCGTATCGTTTCCAATTGTCCGGACGGTTGTTAAAGTTGGCATCGTCGGTGCGAGAGAAATCCCACACGAGCGACTTCAGTTGGCGAGTGATGATTGTCGGCGTCGCGTCATCGACGGGGGCTGACGTGGATGTCGGCGCGGGCGTCTGTGCGACACTGATCGTTGCGATCAACGTCCACGCCACCAATGTCCAACCCACCAATGCCACTTGACCTCGTTTGAAGAACGAAGCGATCACCGCCAAGCAGGCGTTGCTGTCGTGCGGACGTAAGATGCGTCGCGGTCGATCCATCGGAGCAAACGGGCCCTTCCTTGGTGGCGTAAAGCGGCGAAACGTGAAACAGAAAAACTTCTAGCTGCAAAGACCATCGTTGCCGTGAAACGCCATGGCGTGAAACGCGGCGACAGTTGGCGACCACAAATAAAAAGGCGTTGCGTTGGCAGAATTGAACTTGGCGGTCCGGTTAGACCCGATGAAGCTGCCACTGCGGCAATCCCTTGAACTGGCGGCCCGTCTCGGCGTCACCGCCGTCGAACTGGACGCGCGAGACGGCATTCACCCTTCTCAATTGTCGGACACTGGGCTTCGACAGTTGCGGAAAATGCTGGACGACCTGAACTTGAAGGTCGCCGCGCTGCGTTTCCCGACCCGTCGGGGCTATGATCACATCGCCGATTTGGACCGTCGCGTCGACGCCACGAAACAGGCGATGTTGCTGGCGTACAAGCTGGGGGCGCCCGTCCTGGTCAACTCGATCGGGCCAGTTCCCGAGTCGACGACGGATGCCCGTTACGCGACGCTGGCCGAAGTGATGGATGATCTCGGCCGTCACGGGGCCCGCGTGGGTGCGTTCTTCGCGGCCGAGACGGGTTCGGAATCGGGCGAGCGACTGGGCGGACTGCTGGAAGGCTGTGATGACGGGTTCGTCGCCGTGGCCTTAAACCCCGGCCAACTGATCGTCAATCGATTTTCAGTGCCCGACGCGGTGGCTGCACTTCGCAATCGAATCCAATTGGTGTGCGCCGTCGATGGCGTGATCGACCTGGCGGCCGGCCGTGGCATCATGGTGCCGCTGGGACAAGGTGTCGCCGACTTTCCGCAATTGCTTGGCATGCTGGAAGACCACCAATACCGAGGCCGCTTCATCGTCGGCCGCGCCGAATCGACGCTGGATGAACTGCAGTTGGGCGTGGAATACCTTCGCAATCTGTGACCGCGAAGAAACTTCGTTGGCGATCGCAGCGGACGTCAAGAAAAAAGATCAGCCCTACGATTTCATTTCGCTCCACAGGCCAAGCATTTCGATGAGGTGTTCGGCCGAGGCGACCATTTCGTCCAAGCATGCGAACTCGGTGACCGCGTGAATGTTGTGTTGGCCGCTGGATAAGTTTGGCGTCGGCAATCCCTTCTCGGTCAGTTGGCTACCGTCGGTGCCGCCGCGGATGATCATTCGCGTCGATGGTCGATTAAGGTTCGCGAAGGCCCGCTCGGCAATCGTGATCGCTTCGGGCAACGATTCCAAACCTTCGCGTAAATTTCGATACTGCCGACGCACCGAAACTTTCGCGGACAACCCCGGCATCGCCGCGACGACGGCGTCGGCCAGCGTTTGAATTTGCGTCGCGTATTCGACCAGGTCTTCGCTATCGAATGATCGCAGGATCAGTTCGACGGTGGCTTCACCGACGCCGCCTTCGATGTCGTGCGCGTGCATAAAACCTTGCCGCTGGTCGGTCGTTTCCGGCGTGCAGTTCTTGCGAGGAAGCGAGGCGACGAAGTCGGCCGCCGCGCGGACGGCGTTGACCATCCGGCCCTTGCCGATCGACGGGTGAATGTTGTGACCGACGAAACGAACGGTCGCTGCGTCGGCGGAGAACGTTTCGACGTCGATGACGCCTTCCCCACCCCCATCGATCGTGTAGGCGACCATCGCGTCGACCTTCGCCAAGTCGATTTTGTCGGTGCCGTGTCCGATCTCTTCGTCGCAAGTGAACAGCAATCGCACCGGTCCGTGCATCAAGTGGGGATGCTCGATCAGTGTCTGCGCGACTTCCATGATGATGGCGACGCCGGCCTTGTCGTCGCCACCCAGCAGCGTCCGTCCGTCGGTCGTGATCAAGGTCTTGCCGATGACAGAATTCAGCGTCGGTGACGTCGCCGGCGAGATCACGTTCCCGGCGGGCAAGACGATGTCGCCGCCCGCGTACGCGTCGATGACTTGCGGATCGACGTTGTCGCCGGGCGCTTCCGGGGAAGTGTCCAGGTGCGCGACCAGGGCGACCGTCGGTGATCCGCCGCCACCATTAGTAGCCCGTCCATTGGTAGCCGGAATAGTTCCCCAGACCAATGCGTTTTCGTCCAGTTCCGCGTCCAGGATCGACATCGCGGAAAGTTCGTCCCGCAGCATCTCGCCGAGAACCCGCTGGCTGGATGAACTCGGGTACGTCGTGCTGGCCGGGTCGGCGCTTGTGCCGATGCGGACGTAGCGTAGAAAACGGTCCAACAGACGAGTGCGATCGATGACGATAGCGGCGGCGGAGACATCCGACATGAGTTTTGGCAGAAGATAGGGATAGGTTGGGGGAAGGATAAAAAGACTGGAAGCGGCAATTCGATTCGTCGGCCGATCTGCGTTACATTGTTTCACAGTCGACGCGTGATCGGGACCGGGGCGGTTCGGGTCCAGTTTTTTCTTGCATTCGCACGCATTTTTTGTTGCATTCGCACGAGGCCACGATGACCGAACCCATCACGCACTTGATCTTCGACGTCGAAAGCGTTTCTGATGGTGACTTGATCGCAAAGAC
The DNA here is from genome assembly GCA_963836865.1 of Pirellulaceae bacterium. Taxonomy (GTDB): domain Bacteria; phylum Planctomycetota; class Planctomycetia; order Pirellulales; family Pirellulaceae; genus Rubripirellula. Next base: position 346,143 of record CAWILC010000012.1, read on the forward strand.
GCGTTACCCCGGCCAGAACTATACCGCCGATCAAGCGATCGCGACCTACCAAGACGAATTGATGGAGTCGAAGGGCACCACCTTCATTCCTCACACCTATCAATTGCCCGTCGCGGTCGTCGTGGCGAAAGTGACCGCCGACTACCGATTGATGGATGTCGTTTCGCTGGACGAACCGAACTTTCGGCCGCACGTCATCACCCAGCATTTTTGGCGTGGCTGGGAAGCGTACAAGTACCCGACTTGGGTCACGTTCAACGGCCGTTCGTTCGACGTGCCTCTGATGGAATTGGCGGCCTATCGGTTCGGGATCTCCTTACCGAAGTGGTTCCGCGGCGAAGGATACAAGTCGCCTCGAAACCGATACAACACGACCGCGCACTTGGACTTGCAAGACGTGCTGACCAACTTCGGAGCCGCACGGTGCAACGGCGGCTTGAATCTGATTTCTCAAATGCTGGGCAAGCCCGGAAAGATGGACCTGACCGGCGAACAAGTCCAACAGCAATTCGATGAAGGCAAGATGTCGGCGATCAGCGATTACTGTCGCTGCGACGTGCTGGACACGTACTTCGTCTTCCTTCGAACGCGAGTGCTTACCGGACACCTATCACTGGACGAAGAGATCACGCGAACGGCGGAAGCGAAGAAATGGATCATCGATCGAGCGGATGATTGCGAGGCGTACCAGGTCTACCTCGATCACTGGACTGAATGGGACAACCCGTGGACCGTCAATGAGGTGACCGTCAACGATGTGACCGTCAATGATGTGGCGGACGCCCAGGACGACACGGGTGACGTCCAAGTCAGCGATACAGAAACGGCTGATACAGAAACCGCTGATTCAGAAACAACGTCAACTGACCAGCCGGAATCGAACGACCAGGCGGTTGTTTCATAGATCTTCTCAAGGCGGACAGCGCCGTTCACTCGACTTCCCCGGGCCCGCCAGCGGTCGATAAATCCTGCTTAACCACGGGACCCAGCAACACGATCAGGGCGAAAGCAGATCCAGCATGCCGGCAAGATAGATGACCGAGACGTGCGATTGGTGAACGGTGTATTCCATCTCCATTCCCCAACTCCAAAACTCGTGGACGTTCTCGTACGTCGGCCATTGTTGGTAGGTCGGATAGATGGTTTGTTCGCCCGCCAAGTGCCAATTCAGCGGCCACGCATTGCCCAGGTCGGTCGACAAGCCGGGGCCGTAAACGGGGATGCCGATCGGTGCGGCGCGACCGCTCACCCGCGTGTCACAGTGCAACACGTTTCGCACGCTGCGATCGTTCACGCCGGTCATGTAAACCAAGTTGTTCGGGTTGCCGCCCAGACAGTACGCGAGTCCGGTCACCGCGGCGGCGTGGTACTCCGGATCTTTGAACAGCGACCAACCACGAAGCAGGCTCATCGAATCGACCGTCGGCCATCCTCCGTTGCCGAACGAGACGCCGACCCAACCGTTCTTGAGCGCCTTGAACGGCGACCGACGCGTGCTGCCGTCCAGATAGTTCATTTCCAGCGTTCGCTTGACGCTTCCTTCGATCCGCTCGCGTTGCCGAGCGGTCAGGTTGGACTTCGCGTCGGGCATTTCCAAGATGGTCAGCAATCCCATCAGTCCGTCCGGCGACACCGCCGACCAAGCCTCCGGCACTCGCTGGTCAATGATCGCGATCGCTTCGTTGCGGTAGGCATCGTCATTGGTCGCGTTCCAAAGTTCCGCGCAAACGAACAGCGTCGTGTCCGCGGTCGTGTCCAGATCGGCATTGTCGGATGGCGGTTGCGATGCGGCCCACTGATACGCTTTCGCGGACGCCGATCGCAACCTCGCCGCTTGGTCTTTGTCGCCGAGTCGTCCCAGCACGGCGGCGGCCTTGGCAGATGAGGTCGCGAAGTGCAGGTTGGATTCTTTCGATGCAGCGCAAACATAAAGTGGCAACGAGTTCAACCAGCTCGGTTCGCCCGATCGCGGGTGTTCCGCATATTCGACCGCCGACGGCACCGATCCGTCGTCGGATTGAAGCTTGGCCCAAAAGTTGATGTCCCAAAGCGCGGCCTCGATCAAACGTGATGACAACTTCGCATCCGTCTTGGACGTTCGCGCCGCCAAGTCCAGCAGCCAATATCCAACGACCCAGTGATTATGATTTCGGTCGTAGTCGCCCGCATCCATGTACCCGCCCACCACGTTCAACGTTTCGTCGGCGGGTTGCCACGGGCCTTGATTGCCGGGTTCAAAGTCACCGAAGTTCGCGTTCAAGTACGCGGCGGCTGTTTTGTAAATCGGAACGCCCTGGAATGATTCATGACGAATTGGAACCGCGGCCGGACGCATCATGGTGGTGCCATCGGCCAGCACCAACTCACGATCTTCGCCCCATCGGTGGGCATCCAATCCATCGAGCGCCATGTTCATGATCGGTCGGTACACGTCGTCGGCGATTTGGAAAGCTCGCGAGGTGCCGATGTCTTCGACACTGATCCGGTAGGTGCCGGTTTGTCGAAGCGACGAAAAATCCAGCTCGAACGTCGGCGTGCCCGCGTAATTGGCGGACGTTCCGTCGGGGCGTCCTTGCAGGCCGCGGTGGTCGGCCGGTTGATCCGGTTCTCGCAACAACACCGCGTTTCCGCTTGCAATCGGCTTGCCGCTGGCGTCATCAACCACCACGAACCGAGGCAGCTTTCCGCTCGGGACGGACTCGCGATAGTCGACCGCGCCTCCATCGCCCATCCAGCACGAAAGCACGGCAAGCTTGACCGGGTCGCTCGGCCGAAAGCCGACCGTCGAGACGTGGATGGCGTCGCTTCGCGTCGAAAGGGGCGAAAAGTCCGACTGATAACTTGCGATCACGGGATCGGAGCTTTCGATCAACAGTTTTCCTGCTGTGATGATCGCATCGGCCTTCAAGTAAACCGTATGCTCGAAGCAAACTTCCGGTCGCCCTTCGATCGCGTCGGTGACGTCGATCACTTTCGATTTTCGGTACGCGGCATCGATAGAGATGGCTTTGCCGTTGATCTGGAGCGTCCAAGCATTCGCGTCGGTCAACAGTTCGCGATCGGCGCGTCGACCTTGATATGAATCGAGTGTCCGAACGTAACGCGTTTGCGACTTGGCACTGCCGGTGACGTGACCGATCGCTTTGCCGCCGCGACGAAGGATCGTGTGACGGGGATTCTGTTCGTCCAAAACATCGCCGGGCTCCGCTTCGTAGGGCACCAACGTGCCCAGCGTGACCTCGCCTTCGCGGATGGTGACGGCCAACGTGTCGGGCGTGACTAAACCAGCGTGCGTGATCGTGGCATCGCCGAGATCAGCTGCCAACAAATGCGAGCAGGAAAAAACGAACGACAGGGCGAGGGTTGCAATGAGCGTTTTCATCGGGAACCTACAAACGAGCTACGGAAGATTTTCGTACAGGTTGTCTTCGTTAACCGTGTCGGGACCAACGGTGGATTGAACCAAGACAAAGTCGGTCGACGCCTCGCACTCTTCTTTCATTTCTTGCGATTCGTGAAGCACATTGCCTCGCGCGGCCAGGATTCTCGCTTTGCCCTCGTGACCGTCACACATCAAGTCCCAACTGTGCGAATGCACTCGCGAGTGTTCTTCGTCGGGATGCGCGTGCAGGTAAACCTTGCGAGGTTTCCAAGGTTCGAGCTCAGATAACGACTCGGTGAACTGGCTTGCATCGCCGGCGACCTCGCTGGCAAGCACCGCCGACCGCGACGCCGCCGCGTGCAGTGGATTTCCGTTGAAGCCGTTGGCCGCCATGCTGACGACGACGTCAGGCTTGAACCGCCGAATCTGCTGGACCACGAACCCAACGACTTTATCGCGTCCGCCCCACAATTCAAACGCCGCATCGGGCGTGCCCCAAGGTTGAACGTCTGACTTGTCGATGAATCGCGGCATGATCGGCTTGGTCATCACTCCCATCGTCATCAGCACGCGTGCCAGCTCCCCTTCGCGGTAATAGCTCGGATACAACGCATCGGCCGGAATTTTATTGAACCGTGGATAGTCCGAATCGTCATAACTGTAATCGGGCGTGTCCGTCGCGTTGGCATGATGGGGCAAGCCATTGCCCCACTCGCCGCTGGTCAAACAAACGAAAACGATGTTCTTCTTTTGACCGACGGCGTAATAAGGAATCAATCCGCCAAACGTGCTCTCGTCATCCGGGTGCGCGACAACGATCAGCATGTCGGCCTTTTCCGGATAGGGAGCAAACCCGTCCTCTGCGCCTGTGATGGTCGGCGTGATGAAGGCGGATGTACAGATGCAAAGAAGAAAAGAAAAAAGACGTTTCATGGATAGCCTGTTTGGTCAAAGGCGAGAGGGCGCGGCGGAATGTCTGTTAGTCTAATCGATGCCGGTGAAAGTTTTTTCGGCTCATCCGACGGAAGGGTGCCCCGAGTCGAGGACGAGGTATTCTGAGGTGCGGCTCCGGACTTCAACGAGATTGAGGGGGAAGTGTCCCCGACGGACGATTGGCCACCCGGTTTCGACGCCATCAAGCGAATCGTTGGATCGGTTTGGGTCGTCGTCCGCATCGCTTAAACCCCACGCGACTTCGCCGATTCGGCGCGATGATGTGTTCCAACGGCGTCCAGAACGTTGTTGAAACCGTCCCGCTTGAGTAGCTTCGCGAGCCCTCGATTGATACGCCAGACGACGCCTGGGCCCTCGTAGATCAGCGCCGAATAAATTTGTACCAACGATGCTCCCGCAACGATTTTTGCGTACGCATCCTCGGCCGAAAAAACTCCGCCGCCTCCAATGATGACGAAACGATTTTTCGGCATCTGTGCGTAGAGCTCCGCGATGCAGCGATCGATCACTGGTCCCACCGGCATGCCCGCGACGGCTCCCGGCATCGATCGCCAATCTTTCGGTGACGTTTTCCATCGCAGCGAATCAGGTTTACCAGACGGTAAATTGAAAATGAACCCGCGGACAAATCCAAACGGCAGCGACTCCGCGATCAAACGTTCGATCGAACGTGAATCGGGATCGGGCGCTACCTTCAAGAACACCGGCCGAGCGATCGGGATGGACGCCAACCTGGAAAGCAATTCGGCGATCGCACCGGGCTGACTGAAATGGTCTCGGCCATCGGCGGCGTTGGGACAACTCAGGTTCAAGGTCACGTAGTCGGCGTGCGAGTGGACCGACGAAACGCTTTGAAAGTAATCGTCAATGATCGATGCGGTGTTGCACCTTGACGCATTCGGACCGTCGTTCGTCTTGACGACGTTCACACCGATCGGCACTCGCGATCGGCACTGTGCCAAACGCGCCGCAACGACCTTGCAGCCTTCGTTGGGCAGTCCATAGTTCACCACAATCGCGTGTTCATCCGGCAACCGAAACAAGCGTGGCTTGGGATTGCCGACCGATGGCCGAGCGGACACCGAACCGATCTCGGCAAACCCGAACCCTAAGTGATCGATCAACCGAAGGGCTCGGCCGCTCTTGTCCCAACCCGCGGCCAGTCCGATCGGATTATCAAACCGCAAGCCCGCAACCGTACACGCAAGCTCAGACGAAGAATGCCCCAACATTGCGTGCGTCGCCCACGGAACCCCTGGAACCCGCCCGCCGAAACGGCAAGCTTCCACCGTCCAGTGATGAGCCGTCTCGGCGTTCAGCCGAAACAAGATCGGGCGGACGACGCTTGAGTAAAAAGTCATGGCGAAATCGAAAGAGGACTCAAGCGATGGCAGTCGAACCGGCAAGCATTGCTAATGTCCGATATGGTTTGTCGCAAGTTCTTTGACAGCTGGTCGATTTGTTATCTCCCTCCCGCGACACATCGCCATCAGCATATCGACGATCGATTTCTAGAGAAGGGAATAATAACGAGGCGGTTTGTCTACTTTTTGTTCCTTGACGGGACGTGATCAAGTTGGGTCCCTTGACTAAGCTAAACCGGATCCGCTGTTCGCGGCGGAGCGGAGGGGACAAATGCGACACTCGTCCCGCCCTGTTTTTTGCTTATCGCAACCACTTTCATGCCACCACGTTTCATCGCCGGCCATCGCGGCGTCCTGTTGATCGCGATCATCTTGTTCGCACTTGGCGTTGCGGCAACGGCTTATCGAACGGTGCGGCAATATCAAACGCCGGGGCCGTTTGACGAATCCCGCCAAGGCATGTGCGACTTTCACAACGGCATCTACTTTCCGACTCGCGCGTTGATCGATGGCGTCAGTCCTTACGGCGAAACGTATGCGGAGACGAATCCGGTCGCACGCCAGATTCCGTTCTTCCTGCCGACCGTTCTGGTGATTCACTCGCCGTTCGCGGTGATGCCGCTGCGAGTCGGTGAGGTGGCGTACTTTGCATTTTCGGTTCTGGTGATGCTGGCCATTGGCGGTGTCGTTTCGTCGGCGATCGGCAAACCGATCCGGTTGGATATCGCGGTCGCGGTTGCGGCGGTGTTGGTGTTCTCGCGAGGCGGACACATCACGCTTTTTGACGGTTACTTCACGCTTGTCATGGTGCTGGCAACGTTGCTGGCGATTCACTGGGGACGCGACCGGCCGATTCCCGCGGCGTTGATGTTGGTGATCGTGGCGTCGAAGCCGACTTACATTTTGCCGCTCGGGTTCTTGATGCTTGCGCGGCAACGTTCGCGCAATCATTATCGGTGCCTTGCTAACGATTGCGGCGGCGGCGGCCCCGACGTTGTGGCTGGCCCACCACGAAGGCGGCGGCGAGATTTCGGCCGGACTGAAAACACTGCGGCAGCAGATCTCGCAAACGCAAGAAATTCATCGCGCCCAAGAAGACGAGTCGCCGGTTCATTCCTGGACGCGGATCGATGCGTTGGCGATCGCGGCGAAGTGGTCGCACTGGGATCCCAAGGAAGCCGCTCACTTGATCGCGATGGCGGGATTGTTGTTGCCGCCGATGATCGTGCTGGACCGCCGTCGTCGACGCGGTATCGATGACGGCTTGGCCGGGTGGACCGGGGCGTTGGTGCTGACCGCGACGCTTGTCAGTTTGTACCATCAGTCCTACGACACGATGCTTCTGGTCGCTCCGCTGGCGGCGGTGATCGTTGGGCGACCAAAATCTTGGAACGAGCTTTCTCGGATGACTCGCGTCGCGATCGCGGGGCTGATGGCGGTGCCGCTCTTCAACTACTTTTCCACTCGCATGATCTTGGGGCGACTGGACGCTCCGTTCGTCGTCGAACAGATTCTGACCAGCATCAACGGTGTCGCTCTGGCTGTTCTGTTGGGCGTTCTGACGGCGTTGAACTGGAAGAATTCCACGACGGATCCCTAGTACACAAACAATTTCGCGGCAGCGCTTGTGAATCGCCCCCGAGCCAATAACACTGGTTGCATCGATTGTGCGGACTTTGCCGTCATGATCCGTCCAAATTGCCGCCTTTGATTCCTAGCATGAATTCTGATCCGAACGGCCCCGAGTCCAACACGCTGGCCTCGACGGCACACCAGCCCATCAGTGAACCGGCCGAAGTTCGCGAGTCGATCCGATTCCGCCCGTCGAAGGTCTTCATGGCGTTGCCGGCTTATAACGAAGAAGAAGCCCTGCCGGAATTGCTCGAACGGATCGGCGAAGCGTTCGCGGACAGCGGCATTCCTTATGAAGTTGTCATCATCGACGACGGCAGCAAGGACGACACCGCGGCCATCGCTTCGCAGATGTCGTTTCAAATGCCGGTCCACTTGGTCCAGCATGCCGTCAATCAGGGCCTCGGCATCACCATCCGTGACGGGCTTCGCGAAGCCGTCGATCGCGCCGGCGAACGTGACATCATCGTCACGATGGACGCCGACAACACGCACCCGCCGGGACTGATCCACCGGATGGTCAACATGATTCACGAAGGCTGCGACGTTGTGATCGCATCGCGTTTCCAACCGGGCGCTCGCGTCGTCGGTGTGCCGATCGAACGGCACTTTTTGTCGATCGGGGCGCGGATCCTGTTCACGGTGTTGTTCCCGACCAGGGGCGTTCGCGACTACACGTCGGGCTATCGTGCCTATCGCGCTTCGGTGATCCGCCAAGCCTTTGCCGAACACGGCGATGACTTCGTCGCCGAAACCGGATTCTCGTGCATGGCCGACGTGCTATTGAAACTTCGCAAGCAAGGCGTGATGTTCGGCGAGGCACCGCTGCGACTGCGTTACGATCAAAAGGGCGGTGCCAGCAAGATGCAAGTCTTCAACACGATCTGGTTGACACTGAAATTGCTGGGCCGTCACCGCGTCGGATCGAAATGACGCTGACCGGTCCAAACGAAACGCCAAGCCGTTCGTGGCTGGTGATCGGCGGCGGAGTGATGGGGTTGAAGGTCGCACGGGACTTGGCCGAAAAAGGTCAAGACGTGACCGTCGCCGAAGCCGCCCCCGTCATGGGCGGCCTGACCAGCGCGTGGCAACTCGCCGACGTGACTTGGGATCGGTTCTATCACGTGACGCTGTTGTCCGATTCCAAGCTGCGCGACTTGCTGACCGAGATCGGACTGGAAAGCGAGATCGACTGGGTCGAGACGAAGACCGGCTTCTACGCCGGCGGTAAACTGCTGTCGATGTCCAACACGGCGGAGTTTTTGAAGTTCCCGCCGCTGACGATGATCCAGCGGCTGCGTTTGGGAGGCACGATTTTTTACGCCTCGAAAATCAGAAACTGGCGTCGGCTGGAAAAACTTTCCGTTGAAAAGTGGCTGCGTCGTTGGTCGGGAAGTGGCGCGTTCGAGAAAGTTTGGCTGCCGCTGTTAAAAGCCAAACTCGGCGATGCGTACACGCAAACCTCCGCCGCGTTCATCTGGGCCCACACGGCTCGGATGTACAAGGCCCGTCGTAGCGGTGCAAAGAAAGAAATGTTCGGCTACGTGCCGGGCGGTTACGCCAGGATCTTGGACCGGTTGGTGGAAGTCCTGCAATCGCGTGGCGTTCGGACTCGGACCGCGTCTCCGGTGCAATCGGTGGTGCGCCGCGACGGCGGTGGGCTGACCGTCACCTACGCCAGCGGCGAAACGGAAGTCTACGACAACGTGGTTTCGACGATCGCGTCGCCGCTGATCGCGAAGTCATGCCCGGAATTGACCGACGACGAAAAACAAAAGCTGACCAAGATCCGCTACCTCGGCGTCGTCTGCGCATCGATGCTGCTGAAAAAGCCGATCAGCCCGTACTACGTCACCAACATCACCGACACGTGGGTTCCGCTGACCGCGGTGATCGAGATGTCGACGATCGTCGATTCCAAGACGCAACTCGGCGGCAATCATTTGGTGTACCTGCCGAAGTACCTGCCGGACGACCACGAGGGCCTCAACGAGAGCGACGAAGACTACGAAGAGAAGTGCTTGTCGACGCTGGAAAAGATGTACGATCACTTTTCTCGCGACAACGTGTTGGACTTTAAGGTCGCCAGGGCCAAGTACGTCGCGGCGCTGGCGACGATCGACTACAGCACCCGCCTGCCACCGATCGTGACCAGCGTCTCGGGTTTCTACGCGCTCAATTCCGCGCACATCTTGGAAGGCAACTTGAACGTGAACGAAACGATCACGCTGGGGGAGACCAAGCTGAACGAAGAAGTCTGGCCGGATTTTGTCCGCAATGGTGCCCGGCGCGATGCGGTGACGACAACAACGTAGGTCCGCCACGCCGTGGCGGAGCATCCGATCCCTTACCATGCCCCGTCACGGCGTGACGGGCCTACGACGCGGCAATCAGGTAGACTTGACATCCATGCCCTCCATCGCCGAACCCTCCACCCAACCATCGCTGCTGTCCGACGCCCGACACGGCCGTCCGGAAGCTTGGCAGCGGTTCGTGCATCTTTATGGTCCGCTGATCTATCGCTGGATCCGACGATCGGGGCTGCAACCGACCGACGCCGCTGATGTCACCCAAGACGTGTTGATGTCCGTCAGTAAGGACTTGGCCACGTTCGATCCTACTCGCGCCGACGCAAAATTCCGCGGCTGGCTTTGGACGATCACGCGGCGGCGGATCGCCGACCATCGTCGCGGACGCCCTGAGGACGAACTGCTCGGTTCGGCGGCCGATCGGATCACTGCCGCATCGATGAACAAACCGCCGACGGACGTCGACACCGATCGGGCCACGCTTCTGCGACGCGCCGTTGCGATCTATCGTGACCGGTTCGACCCGAAAACGTGGCAAGCGTTTTGGGCCACGGTCGTCGATGGCCGCTCGCCCGACGAAGTCGCCGAAACGTTGGGCGTGACCCGCTGGGCGGTCTACAAATCGCGAGCAAGGATTTTGCAGCGATTGAGAACGGAACTGGCTGGACTGGTTGAGTCAGAGTAGGACAATTGTCCCAATTGTCCCATCATCCGTTGGTTCTTCTTGCGTCGGGGACAATTGGGGACAATTGGGGACAATTGTCCTACTCTGACTCGGCCCGATAAAAAGGAGCTCTGGTGTCCAATCGCTTACGAAGGACTTGGTGAAGACACATTTCCTTTTCTCACCAGAGTCTCCCATGGTTGCCGCTACCTCCATCGCTATGAACCATCCCACCGACCTTGAACTATCGCAGCTTGGTTCCGGCCGGTTGCCGCATGATCGGTTCGATCAACTGCTGGGACACGTCGATGGCTGTGATCGTTGTCAAAGTCGAATCGATGCCGCCACGGGAGAAGATTCGTTTGCCGATTTGCTCAAGGCCGGTGACGATCCCGACCCCATTTTAGCCGAACCCGACCTGCAAGCCGCCGTGTACCACGCCACGGCGACCTCGACGCCGCGGATCGACGCGCTGATGCCGCCGGTCGAATCGCTCGGGCCGTATCGGCTGATCCGGCCGCTCGGTCATGGCGGCATGGGCGCGGTTTACTTGGCCGAACATTCGCGGCTGAAGAAAAATTATGCGATCAAGTTGCTGCCGCGAGCTCGTGGGCTGGACGCGATTTGGGTGGCCCGGTTCGACCGTGAAATGCGAGCGGTCGCGGGACTGTCGCATCCCGCGATCGTGACCGCGACGGATGCCGGTGAAGTCGGCGGTTGGCATTACCTGGTGATGGAATACCTCGACGGTTTGGACTTGGCCGCCATCGTCCGCCGAGTCGGGCCGATCGACGTCCCGACGGCCGGGGCGATTGGCCGCGAGATCGCCGGCGCTTTGTCCGTCGTTCACGCGGCCGGGTTGGTGCATCGCGATTTAAAACCATCCAACGTCATGATCACGCGAGACGGATCGGTGAAGTTATTGGACCTGGGCTTGGTGCTGGACCGAGCCGAATCGATCGGTGATCCTCGATTGACGACCGTCAATCACGTCATCGGCACGCTGGCCTTCGCGGCACCCGAACAGTTGGCCGCCAGTGACGACGTGGACGCGCGAGCCGACCTGTATAGCCTGGGCGCGGCGCTGTTCCAATTGGTCACCGGCCGCCCGCCGCATGACTGTAACAAAGGCATCGCCGCGATGGTGATCGCCAAGACGGGACAGCCGGCGATGCGGGCTCGAGAATTGTCACCAGCAGTTGCACCGGAGATGGACGACTTGATCGCATCGCTGCTGCAACGGGACGCCGCTGATCGACCAGCATCTGCGATGGAGGTCGCAGAGATCTTGCGGCCGATCGCGGACGCGAATGGACTAAGAAAATTGCTCGCTCGTGCCCGCCGCGCTCATGATGACGAGTCGAGCGTTCAGAGCATCTTTTCACCTTCGGTTGCTGCCAAACCGCCGCTTCCGCCGAGACGTTGGACACGTTGGCTTGCCGGGGGAGCGGCCGCGGCCATGATCGCCGCGACGATCTTCGTGTTGAACATGGATGGCAAACAAATCACGATCGAGACCGATGATCCCGACGCGAAAGTCGTTGTCGATGTGAGACCGCCGATGTCGTCACCAGTCGTTGCACCGGAGACCGTCTTGCCGGAGCCAGTGGTGCCGGAGCCAGTGGTGCCGGAGCCCGTCGTGGAAGCCCCGCAAGCGGTGATCGCCGAACCGGATCCGCCGCTGAAGATCTACAAAGGCAAAACGCTGACTCATTGGACAAATTTGATCCTGGTCGAGCGTGATGTCGAAACGATCAGCGAGGCGATGGACGCCATCGTCAGCTTGGCCGATCCCGAGGACGTCGATGCCGCCGCGACGATCCTGCAGGTTTCGCGTCGCTTCGGCGGTTGGGTGTATGATTCCAACTCGAGCGACCCTTCGCAGCGATTCATGTCGGCGTTCAGCACCCATTTCAAACGCCTGATGCCATCGCCGGGCATCGAAGCGATCGTGCGGGAACTGCCATCGGCGACGGACGAAAGTCGCGAAGCCACCATGTTGATGCTGTTGAGGTTTGATTCGGGAAATCGGGAAAACGATCGTTTGGCTTCATGGGCAAAGGAGCCAGCCAATCAAGGGGTGGCTCGGAGGCTGCACGCGGAGTTGAACCAAGTGGCGAGGACGGAACTCGATAACAAAAAGGTAACGACTTACGCCAAAGCCTACTCACTGAGCTTGGCTCTGGTACTGGATCTTTCTTTAAGGAACGAACCGGGTTTGCTCGCAGACATCGAAAGTGCCATCGCCCTGCAAAGCAAACTTCCCACGATCAGTGAAAGGCTAGAAAAACCATACAACGATCAAGGCCGATCGTGGTCCGACTTCGGCGGCATCTACATCGATCAACTGATCGCGGCCAAACGCTTGGGCATCGAACTGCCCTTGTCGTTGGAAGTGCCGCTTGCCCTTGCGGACAATGAAGCGTACCGCGAGGCTCGCAACGATTTTGTTCTTGAGGCGTTCAAAAACAATCCAGCCGAGTACGCCGACGAAGCCTTGCTGTGGCTCGCGACCGCGGTGCCCCGATCTTCCATGGTCGCCGAACGAAATCCTTCCCGGCTGATCGCCAACAACGAATCGCTATGGCAGGACGTCCTGCCAACGTTCGCGAAAAACACATCGCGACCGGAACAGTTTGTGACCACCTTTCAGCGCCTCGCCGCGACACCGGCGGTAAGTGGACGGCATGGGCGGCATGGGTGGTGGCACCTTTGGCGGCGTTCAGCTTTCACCCGAAACGAAGCAGGCTGTCAAGGAAGCCTACGAGATCGCCGAACGTCGCTTCAATGAAATGCTCGACCACGAAGCGGAAGAGTAAGCCCGTTTCCCCGCTGACGGGTTGGCCCCCGGCGTCAAAATCAGCGCCATCGACACAGCCTGATACGGTGTGAAGATTCAGCGTCCTTTTCTCGCTGCCTGGCCGATGCGAAGTGCTATATCCACTTATCGCCTTCGTTGCCGATCGCTGAAGCGACCGTAGCGATGACGTCGATGACAGTGATTGGGCTGCTTCCTGGCTTTCAACCCCCGAGTTCGACGTGCAGAGGACCGACGCGCCATCAACTGATGAAGCGGTCTCCAATTCCCGGCCAGTGTCCGCGGTCGCCGCTGGGGATCGCTTATTGCTGGACGCGACGCAGCCTTGGTGCGATGCGCTACCGCATGGCCTGTGCCGATTCGATGCGTCCGACCGCTTGGTTCTGATCAACAAGGCCTTTCGCAAGCTGTACGGATTGACCGCCGACGATACGCCGACCGGCGCATCGATCGGCCAAGTCATCGCTTCGATCGATCGCCGTGATCTACGCGACGTGTGCATCGAAACGATCTCTCAAGCAACAACGCCAACGTCCCGCGACGAACGTCCGGGATCGCTCGCGAAATCGCAAATGTGGCAAACGTCCGATGGACGCCACATCGCGATCGCCTGTCACCGCGACAGCGACGGCGGAAGCGTCCTGATCAGCGAAGATGTCGGTCGGCTGGAAGCCGAACTCGCCGAGGTCAGCCGTTTGGCAAACGTCGACGCGTTGACCGGCGCACTGAACCGGCACGCGTTCATGACCAAGTTCGCGGCCCGGTTCGCGGGACTGAAAGACGATCAAGAGATGGCCGTGTTGTACATCGACTTGGACCATTTCAAGCCCGTCAACGACATGTACGGCCACCCGACCGGCGACCGAATCTTGCAAGCGGTTACCGAGCGTTTGCAAAATCTGGTCGGCCCCAACGACTTGGTCGCTCGCGTGGGCGGCGACGAGTTTGTGATCCTGCAAAGCGACCAGCCGCAACCGGCCTCCTCGCGGCAACTGGGCAATCGCATCATCCAACGTTTGCGTGAACCGTTCCCGATCGACGACCAAGTCCTGCACATCGGCGGCAGCGTCGGCGTCTCGATGGCACCCTACGACGCAGACAACGCAGAAGACCTGATCAAGAATGCCGACTTGGCACTGTACGGCGCGAAGTCGAACGGACGCGGGGTGCTGCGATACTTTGAACCGGAAATGGAATCGGCCGTGCGAACGCGCCGCGTGCTGGAGGCCGAGTTACGTTTGGCCGTCGAGTGTGAAGCCTTCGAGTTGCATTACCAACCGGTGATGGACTTGATCGCCGATCGCATCGTCAGCTTCGAAGCACTGATCCGCTGGCAACATCCGACGATGGGACCGATGCGGCCGGACCAGTTCATTCCGTTGGCCGAAGAAACCGGATTGATCGTGCCGATCGGCCGGTGGGTACTGCACGAAGCATGCAAGCAGGCGGTGACCTGGAATTCAGACATCTCGCTTGCCGTCAACGTTTCACCGCTGCAGCTTCGTGATCGCAGCTTATTCAGCACTGTTCACGACGCTTTGCAAGATTCCGGTTTGTCACCCGAACGTTTGGAACTGGAAATCACCGAAAACGCGCTGATCGCGGACACGAGTTTGACGATCGGACTACTGCACCAAATTCGCGATCTAGGCGTTCGCATTGCGATGGATGATTTCGGAACGGGATACTCGTCGATCAACTACTTGCGAAAATTCCCGTTCGACAAAATTAAAATCGATCGCTCGTTCGTCAGCGGTTCGGATCACAAGTCCGAATCGACGGCGCTAGTGAAAATGATTGCCTCGCTGGGCATCAGTCTGGGCGTCAAGACGACTGCCGAGGGAGTCGAAACGTCGGGCGAAATGGAGTCGGTCCGATCGGCGGGATGTTCCGAAATTCAAGGCTACTTGCTGAGCAAACCGATCCCTGCGTCGGCAGTCCGTGAGCTACTCTCTCAAACGCAGGATGCTCAAATCAATCCGACCAAGGCGAAAGGCTGATCCATGTTTCAACGACTCCTTTATGTCAGCCGCGCGACCGACGACGTGAACCTGCGTGACGTTTATGACATCATCCGCATCGCTCACAACCGCAACGCGAACAACGGACTGACCGGCGGCTTGCTGTTTCTGGACGGGTACTTTTTGCAAGTTCTGGAGGGCAGCCCCTACGCCGTCGAAGAACGGTACTCACGGATCCTGGCCGACCCCCGTCACACCGATGTGTCGCTGCGGCTGAACGAAAGCAGCTCTGAACTTGCTGTTCCCATCGGAATGGATGGCGCTGCGATCGAAGACGGACCTGCCACCGCGATTGTTCGCCGTCGATCGCTACCAACCGGGTTTACCGATCGAACGGTTCGACGCCGAACAAGTACTGCGCTTCATGGTCGATTGCTTTGAGGCGTCGCATTCGCCGCAAGCCTGCGGGTGAGAACCTACAACGGTCTCTCGTAGACTTGCGGCTCTGCCCGCAAGATTCTCCTGCGGGCGGAGCCGCAGGTCTACGGAGGAATCACTCCACCGTGATGTCCAGGCTCTCACTGTGCCCGGCGAACTCGGGGGCGTACATGCACTGGATGTTCGCGTAACCGGTTTGATACTGCCCCCGCAATTGCACCCGTGTCGAGTACTCGAACACGTACGTGCCCTGCGGTAGGTAATCGATAAAGAAATGGCTGGCCGCATCGCGGGTCGATTCGTAGTACGCCAAGCCGTCTTGGAATCGGTATCCTGATAGTACGCTGACCGGTTCGGTGCCGCTGCCGCGATAGTCTTTCAAATGCAGGTATTCCATGTCGCGGTCGGATCGCAACACGATCCGCACGACCAATTCGTCGCCGACGTTGACCGGTCCATCGACGGGAATCAGCGTCGGTCCGGCCGGCGTGTTCTTTCTAATGAACAAAGCCTTTGTTAGCTTCAGCGGCGTACCGTCGGCCGGCGTCACGTCGGCCATGTCGATCAAGTATTGCCAGTGAACGCTGCCCCACGCGACACCGTCGTCGAGTTTCGTGACCGTGATCTCGCCGAGCGATGGTTTTACCTCGCCGCGGACAAACTTCTGTTCATAGAAACCCGTGCCGGCTTCGACCGATGACGGTTTTAACGTTTCGCCTCCCATCGTGACTTCTACCAACTTGTCGGACGACAGCACGTTCGTTCCGCGAAGCAGCAACGCGTACACGGCATCCGCCGTGGCCTTGGTCGTTTTCCAGTTCTGAGTTTGCTTCTGCTTCAACAGCCAAACCTTGCAGTCCTCCACCGCCGCCGCGTCGTCGGCGACTTCATCAAACGCTTCGATCATCATCGCTTGCGACTCGATCGGCGCGTGGTACCACCACCAACCGCGTCCATCATCGGCCCAGTGCATGCCGAGTTCGTCGTCGTTGAGACTTCGTTCGGTCAGCGATTTCATGATCGCATTTGCAGTTTCCAAATCGCCAAAACGCTTGGCCGCGATCGCCAGGTGAGCTTGCGATTGGCGATGGCCCAGCGGCACCCAGTACTGTTTCGCTTGCGACATCCAATAATCGAACGCTTGCCGGTGCTCCGGTGCAACCGCTTGATCGTCGCGAAAGAAACTGCGTCCGTACAAGTACAACGCGACTGTGGCGTCCAGATGATCGGCCAATCGATCCGAATCCTTGATCCGTTTGTATCGCTCGGTCATCCAAGCGTCCAATCGAGTCAGCGACTGGATCGCCGGCGTGGTATCGATGTCGACGCCCAAGTGACGCAGTCGCCCGAACCCGGTCGTAATGTACAACGTGATGTAGTCGTTCGATCGTCCGCCGGGGAACCACGGCCAGGTGCCGTCATCCAACTGCATCTGGGCCAGTTGATCGAGCGCGCGTTTGGTTTCAATTTCCAATCGGTTTTGATCGAACAGAATGCCGACGTTGCGGCGAGCCTGACTTTCGTCGGCCGCGTCGCGGACCCAGGGCGTTTCTTCCAAGGTGACCGACTTAAGGTCTTCGTTCTTTTCCAGCGGGCTATCGAGCGCCGGTGTGGCCCGCCACTGGGCGAATACTCGCTCGATTTTGGGGTCGCTGGTCGCGATGTGACGAGCCAGGGCGTTGGCGTACATTCGATTGAATGTCTGTTCGCTGCATTGGTGCGGGTACTCCATCAAGTACGGCAGCGCCATCACCGCGTACCAGGACGGATTCGACACCATTTGCGCCGTCACCGATTGATGCTCGATCGAATCGAACTTGGCCGATGCGATCAGCTTTTCAAAGTCGAACTGTTTGGTTTGCTTGCCACGGATCGGCATCGCAATCGATTCCGCCACCAGGACGCGTCGCGACAGCACCGGCAGGTAACCTTCTTCGCCATCGGACACCCGCTCGGTTGCACCGACGGCTTTGTAAACGAGCGTGCCCAAGCCATCTGGCACGACGATTCGCCATGCCACCGTCTGGCTTTCGCCGGCAGCGATCTGGAACGTTTTTTCATTTTCGGCGTTTTGCAACCTCGCGTCGACGGAGTCACCGGTGATCGCGTCGGCGAACGTCAACCGCGCCGATCCGGTTTGTCGGGTCGGCGACTGATTGCTGACCTTGACCGTGAATTCGATCTGGTCGCCTTCGCGAACGAACCGCGGTGGGTTGGGCTGGACCATCAAGTCTTTGGCCGTCACGACGGTGCCGGACAGCGAACCGCTGCGAAGGTTTTGATCGTGAGCGAATCCGATGAACCGCCACTGCGTCAGCGCCTCGGGCATCGTGAACTGCATCCGTACGCTGCCGTCCTTGCCAGCGATCAGTTGCGGAAAGAAGAATGCGGTCTCGTTCAAGTTGGTTCGCACCGAGACATTGTCGAAGTCGACGTTGGGTTGATCGGTGGGCGGTTCGTCTGCTCCGCCGCCTTGCATGAACATTGCTGTCGCTGGTGCGTCGGCCGCCATCATCGCATCCGCCATCGGCGCAGCCATTTGCATCTCCATTCCAAACGCTTCGCCCTTGGCCATGCGGCCGGAGCGTCGAACCGCACCGCCCATGCCACCGCCGAAAGGTCCGCCGTAGCCCGCCATTGGCCCGTGGATCACGTCCTCGGGCAATCGCGGATACGCGAACGAGACCGCCTTGGAATCGACCTGCCAACCGTGCCGAACGACGCTCAAGCCTTTGACTTGATTTTCAAACATTATGTTCAGCGTCGATCGTTCGCGACGAAAGACGTTGAACCGGTCCATCCAGTTGTGCGTGGCGTACGCATCGAGCGAAGCGTCATACAGCGTCGCCACCATCTCGGCCGCCGCCGTTTCCGCATTCGGACCGGTCACGATTGCGGTCCAAGTTTCCTTCGCGGCCGGGTCCAGTTTCGACGTGAAATAATCCCAGCGAACGTTCAAGTTTTTGTTGGTCCACGGGACGTCGATGACGCGGCTTTCCAAGTGAGCCCGGTTGTTGTGAACCATCGTCACTCGCAGCGTGAACCCGCCCCGCATCGATTCATCGATCGGCTGCGAGATCGTCGCCTGCGTGACGTCGGCATCGGTCCAGTAGGAACGCTGGATCTCGCCGACCCGTTCGATTTCGACGTAAGCGCGAGCCGATGCGTAACCGCTGCCCCAGATGGCAGAGAACGTTTCGCCGGGCTCGACCGATGATTCTTTTTCGGCCAGCACGAACGGCAGCTTCCATTCCAACTTGTTTGCATCCGGATCGAGCACCCGGATCGGCAATTCAGCTCGCACCGCCACGCCGGATCGATCCGATGTTTCCAGAACCGCCCGATAAATCCCGGCGTCCAGCTTGGCCTCGATCCTTGTCGCACCCGAAGCATCGGTCGAAAAGTTGGACTCAAACGCGACTTCGCCCTGCGGCCACGAATCCGGGTTGGCCGGATCGACGCCGGGCTTCTCGCTCCGGTTCAAGTACTGGTAACGCGGACGTAGCGACGGTCGAGCGGGCGAGCCAGGCTGAATCAGTTCATAGACCTTGACGGTTCCCTTGGCCGGCCGAGCGTCACCGCCGAGCGATTCGGTTCGCACGTTGATCGTGACCGGCGTGTCATCGGTTTGGTAATCGCCCGCCGACATCGATGCGGCCACCGACGTGTATCCGACTCGCACCGTCGTTTCGTCCGAGCGTGTCTCGCCCGCCGTGTCGGTCACGTCAGCATAAACGGTGTACGAAAATACGGGCTCGGACTCGCGAGCCACCGACGCATCCGGTTTGGCAACGAAGGGGACGCTGAACCGTCCACCGCTGTCAGTTGTCGCGATGCCGTCGGCGATCTCTTGACGTTGGCCTTGCTGGATCGGCATCCACCAACAACTTCGCATCCACCAAATGGGATAACGCACCTCACGGACGACTCGCCAAGTCACCTTCGCGCCGTCGATGGCGGCTCCGGTGTAAGCACTTGCAACACCCGGCACAGTCACTTCGTCGCCGAGTTTGATTTCATCGTCGGGTACGTTCAGCGTGACCTGAAATTTTGGTCTTTTGTACTCTTCGACGCGAATCGACGTTTGACCGCTCGGTTCGCCACCCACCGCGATCGTCATCCGTCCGGTCAACCGATCTCGCGGCGCGGTGAAGCTGCCGCTGAAACTGCCGTAGCCGTTCGTCTTCAGTCGCAGCGATTCAATCTTTTCGCCGTTGACGTCATTAAAGACGACATTGACGGAACGATTTTTCAGCGTCTTGTAAGTCGCCTCTTCCGATTGATGCGAGATGCAGATGCCTTTGAACTGGACCGTTTGGCCGGGGCGATAGATGGCCCGATCGGTGAAGAAGACGGTTTGCAGGTTGGGCCGAGGCACCTGCAATTGCTGGTACAGGCCTAATGAACTGGCGGTTGCCAGCGATTGCCCGTCCTTGGTCGCCCGCAAAACCAGTTGCCAAATTTGGTCGCCCGTGATTCGGTACATGCCGTTGTCGTCGGTCGTGACGGTCGCAAACTTCTCTCGCGAGTTATCACGGTTGGATCGGCCGTACGCGGTGACCGTCGCGCCGACGACGGGCGTGCCGTCGTCGGCTCGAAGGACGAATCCATCGATCACGCCCTGGTTGCCATAGCTGCCTTGGTTGCGAGTGACCAGGGCCAAGTCGCTGATCCAAACTTCACAGATCGATACTTGATTCGCGGCTTGCTGAAACGAATCGTTCGCGCTGGCGATTAAGAAATACGATCCGGGCGTTTTGAAATCCGCCGGTGCGACCGATTCGTTACGCGATTGATAGTCGTCGGTCTTAGGCAATTCAGCCGACCACGACGCGACCGGCTTGGCGGCGACGAGGGCATCGAGCTCTCGTTGGTTGAGTTGTTCCGGGCTCCACGCTCCCGATTGCAAGAAAACGTCAAAGTCCAACGGCACCAATCGGAAGTAGACTCGCGATACGTTCTTGTAATTCAAATCGATCGTTGGCCCATTCGCTCCACCGATGTCGTTCCAAACCCGTTCGGTCGTGATCGACATTTCGGGCGACTCGACTTGCGCGATCAAGTTATGACACTGGCGACCTCCGATGCTGCCGGGAAACCGACGCTCACCCTGGGTCGCGATCGCGTGCGCGGTGACCAGTTCGCCCGCTTGCTGTTGAGATTCGGCCAGCAAGTACAACGCTCGAGATGAAAGTTGATGGCTGGCGTTTTCGTCAGCGAATCGTTTCAGCGCCGCGCGATAACGGTTCGTTTTGTTTTCTTCGCCCGCGACGTTGTTGCCGAACTGCAATCGATACAGATCCGCATCCAGCAGCGCCGATCGGTCGGCATCGTTTTGATGAAACGACAACAATGACTGAAACAGCTTGACCGCGGAAAGCACCAACGAGGTTTCGTCGGCGGAGGCTGGTTGCCACGTCACAAACTGATCGATGGTTCCAAAGATCGGATCGTCGGCGGACAACTCGAACGCGTCTTGCACTTTCGAGGCGGCTTGTTCGCCGGTGGAATAAAAATCGATGGCGTTGAACGTCAGCACGTCAAACAACGTCGGCCGGTAACCATCGGTATTAACGCCGGGCTCGAGCAGTTCGTCGTATTGCGAAACGGGAATGTTTTTCAGCTCGTCTGCGTCGGATAGCGCCGCCTGAAAGTGCGAATCGACTTCGACCAAGATGCGAGCGAGATCCCAGGTTTGAATGTCGTCTTCATTAACGGCCGCGTTGCCGACCTGCGTCCGCTGCATGAACCGCCAGCGGTTGTTGTTGAAGTACTGCCAATACCAATTGGCAAGCACCGCTCGCATGACCGGCCGCATCGCTTCGGGCGAAGCCGCGATTTCGGTTTGCAACGCGGTGATACGCTGGAAGTCGCTTTGCTGTTGGATCTCGGCATCGATCGCGATCTTCATGCAGACCGCTTTGATTGCCTCGTCGTAGATCTGCGACGCCTTGCTACGATCGATGATCGCCTGCAACGCTTCGATGGCCGTTTTGGGCAGGCCTTCGTTGATCGCGTCGGTGACCAATTTCCAGTGCTGCGTGGCGGTCATCTTCGGTTCCTGGGCAAACGAGGACGACAGCACCAGCGGAACGAGCGCAAGCATCCAAAGCATTCGACGCGACATGAGGAATCATCCTGGAGAAGTCAGACTGGAAAAGTCAGAGAAGAGTAGCGGGTCGCCTGATTGTCGGCCGACGAGCCCAGAATTGCACCCCCCGAAAGATCGATCCAATGGCGAAACGGCTGAAGAAAACGCTTACAAACGCGGCTTCAGTGCGTCGAGATCCGTTCCAAGATGACCCTGTCTCCGCCTAAGCGTTTCGCTTCGTACAAGAGTTTGTCTGCCCGTTGGTGCCACGAAGAAATGTCGTCGGAAGACCGCACCATGGCGACGCCGATCGAAAGCGTCAAGCGTTTGAGTGCATCCCCGGTCGTTCGATCGACGATCGGTTGGGCCTTCAAAGACGTGCGGAGTCTGTCCGCGAACGCTTCGACTTGCTCGATCGCCTCGTACCGCATGAACGCTGCAAACTCGTCTCCGCCAAGGCGGGCGATACTGGCATCAGGGTTTGCATTTTGCATCAAACGGCCGACGCGTTTGATGACTTCATCTCCGAACGGATGCCCGAAGGTGTCGTTGACCGATTTGAACTTGTCGCAATCGACCAGCACCAAGAAAGCATGGCTCGGTGATGCGGGAACGTCCTTGATCGCACGCGCGAGCGTTGCTTCATAGAATCGACGATTGCCGAGGCCGGTCAGGTGGTCCGTCATCATGGCGGCTTGCGATCGAAGCAACTTTTCTTGAAGCGATGTCGTTTCGTCTTGGGCTTGTTCGACACGACGTTGCAGTTGTTCGATCTGTCGCTGCATCGCGCGAGTGTCCTGACTCAATTGGCTGACTGCGCCGACCGCTTCCGCCGTGCTGGAGCCAGCCAGAATTTGCTGGGCCTGATCGAGTTTGGACGAGTACTCGACGCCCGATTTGTGATGTTCGTTAATGATGCAACGAAGTTGCTCAATCCCATCGCCGAGGCTGCCGGCAAGAGCCCGATCGCCAGCCGAATCCGCCGAGACGCAGTGCTGCTGGTAAAGCAGTTCGACAAGCTCGCCGGTGATCGAAGGAGGATCATCGATCCGGTGCGCCAATGCGTCCACCAAGTCCTGATTCGTGCCCTCAAAAAAGCGATACATCACCGTGAAGACGGTGGGATGGGGCCGCAGACGGCTCTTGGAAATCGCCAGGATGGCTTGTTGAGCGATCGAAGCAGCGGTCGCGTCAGACGTCGTAGACATGAAGCGAATTCCAGAGGCATGTTCTTGTCAAACCGTGACTCGCCGTCGGAAACCAAATGCGGGCGTCCGAGGCAATGATTTCGCCGACGTCATCCCCCGTAGCAACAGATCGCGGGGTGGTTTGGCACCCCTGCATTGGAGGAGGGCTCCTGTCGGGAGCGATCCATCACACGAAAGTCAGTCCAAACTTCGGCGACGGCCAACCTCACAATTTCGCCAACTGTCGTCAACACGACTTCGCACACCGAAAAACTTAAGGTCGCGTCCCTTCTGCTAAAAACGCCATTAAAGCGACGATCCGTCACCTTAAGCTCCTTTCATCGCAATACCCGAGGCGGGACTTGAACCCGATCGGCAAAACACGGGGCGAAATGGGGGCGAGGGGGGAGCCGAACCCAAAAATCCACCCCAATGGTTTCGACGCGATCGCCGATTGGCTCGAGGAACTGGCCGCGATCGGCACCAACCTGGACGCCGCCAAGCGTGCCAACCGGCTAGCGTTCGTGCGTCGGCTAGTGTGCCGCCAGTGACACGCCGGACGGACTCCCTCTATCGCCGCCGGCAAGACGGTGGGAAACATCATGACAAGTTGTTGGTTAGGACCCGTCGAATCGGCAATTAGGCGATCACAGGTGTTTAAAATTCGGTGCCGTAGCGGTGACGTTTCGTGGAACAGCTCTTTCACCAACCAAAATTTTGCAGCTAACCTTCGTTCATGGCTCACCCGAACAAGCACATCCGCGAAGCGATCGAGTACGCTGAAAGTTGCGGGTGGCGATTCGAGAAAGCGGCCCCGCGTGCCCACGCCTACGGAATTCTGTACTGTCCCCATGGTCGTGGCGGATGCAAGAAGTCTGTCTACGGGACCCCTCGCAGTCCCGAAAACCACGCTCGGCAAATTCGGGCGTATATCGATGCCTGCCATCACTAAAAGAAGTTCACCGATGCAAACCTTCGTATTCACTTGCACCATCGTCGGCCTCACGGATTTCGATCTGGACTTGGCCGACGCGATCCATGCTGCCGGTGCCGATGATTCATCGATCGGTGTCAGCGACGGTGTCGTCACCGTCGACTTCGACCGCCAAGCGGAAACCTTGGATGGGGCAGTCCGCACCGCGATCGAGGACTTAGCGAAAGCCGGTTTGCAAGTCAGCGACGTGCATCTCGATGCAGAATCGTTGAAAGCCATCGACGCGGCTTAGGTGGGAAAAACAAAGCCGATTCGTTGATGGCGAGCGGCCGCGATGACTTCCCAAGGGTAGGCCGTTCGCTAAGGCCGCACGATTCCACCGGCCGCCAGCGTCCTTTCCGCACCGGCCGATTGCTGCGGATTTCCCCTATCAATACCCGGGGCGGGACTCGAACCCGCAAGGCCGTAACCGGCCGGGGGATTTTAAATCCCCTGTGTCTGCCAATTCCACCACCCGGGCGGGTCGTTTGTTGCGATGTTTTGAGCAATTCCGGCGATTTCGCCGCCGTCAGGCCTCGCGAATGTGACCAATGTGTGACGGTGTCGCAGAGGTTTTGCCATCGCCCATCATCTGCGCAAGTTTTACCGGTGCGTTCTCGCATTGACCAGGGAACAGGTGCCCGTAGGTGTTCAGCGTCAGAACGGGCGTGCTATGTCGCATCACGCTTTGGACCACCTTGATTGACTCGCCAGCCATCGCCAACCAAGCCCCGCAAGTGTGCCGTAGCGAGTGAAAAACGAGATGCTCCCCTTCGTGGTTCGTGCGGCAAAGAAAGTCTGACGATTCGGCGTCAATCCGTCCCTGATTGTCGAGAGTGCCAAGCCAATGCCCGCGAGCTTCGATCAGGTCTGCTTCAAGCGTCCGCGATAGCTCGTGCTTGCCGGCGATTCCGAAGACCGGCGCGGTCGGATGCTTTCGACTGACATGGTCGAGCAAGTCCGCCGCGAGAACCTTGTCGATGTACTGCTTGGCAGGCTTCTTGTTCTTGCGTACCGGCGGCCTTGCAATGGACGTGCGGAAACTCGTCTTCCAAACTCAACTTCCCTCGTGTGAGTTCGGCCAACTCGGTGACTCGCAAACCGGTCTGAATAGCAGTTCGGTAAAGCAAGAGCCGCTCCGCCGCGTTCATGCCGTTTCGATCCTTGTCGAATGCGATCACGGAAGCGACCAGCCATTTCCATTCATCCGGGAGCATCATTCGGCAGCGTGCTTCCGATCCGTTTCGGGGTTTGGTTTCTTAACGGCCGAAAGAGGATTGCGTTTAATGCGGTGCTGATCCGTCAGCCACTTCGTAAAGCTTTTGATGGACTGCAACCGGGCTTGGATCGTCCGCGATGCCATGCCGGACTTTTTAAGTTTCGCAACGTGCTGGGTTACGTCATCGATTTGAATGTTGCGGATTGTTTGCCAGTCGCCGGCCTCGACGAATTCTTGTATTTGCTTCCTCGTTCGCTCTCGATGTTCTTCGGTTCCGCCATCGGTCGCCCGAAAGTCAATGAACGCTTTAATATGCTCGGCAATCGGCATCAAACGAAACTTAGCAAGCGCGGCATCGACATCATCAAAAACGCCTTCCGCTTCAAGCCGATTTTCGTGCTTCCATTGGTCCGCAATTCTTTGGGCGACAACCTTATCAGAAACCCGAGTGGATTTTCGGATGCGTCGGGTGCCAATGAAGTAGTCGGCGGTGTAGTTGTCATCGACGACCAAGAGAACCGATTCGGTGTGATCCACGACACCGGACTTTTGCCCCTTGCTGTCAGCCCAAACGGCAGTTGCGACAACGATTCTTTTACCACTCACTTTTGCAGTTCCGCTTGCAACCGTCGCGGTCTGTCCAGCTTGCGACTTCGCCTTCGATAACAGCCCCATTCGGCATCGGCTTGGCCGCGTGTGATGACTGCGTTTAAGCCCGACCATCATCGCGATTTGCTTCGGCGTTACGTTTTGGGCGATCAGGTCGCCGACTCGTTCCATCGTCGGTGACGGCGTCGTGCCGGCCAAGACGTGTCGTAACTCGGCGGCCAGTGCTTTGGCGACGTTGGAGTTAAGCGGATCGAGCAAGCTAAGCGGCATCGAGTCGGCATCGGGACCGTTGGACGCCAGCCGGTCGGCCTCGTACTTGTCGCAAGCGTCAATGAGTGATTCGGTAACGAGAACGGTTGAACGTGCATCGTCGTCGACCTCACTGGTTGATAGTCGGCACCGTACGCGGTCGATGATGGTCCACATCCGCACGGACACGTCGTTTGCGGATAGCCCTTCGGACGATCGCAAATTTCCGAAGTCGATCGCGGCGAGCAATTCGTTTGCGGCATCCGTCGCAACGTCCAGCGTGACCGGGTCGACGGTCGCCGCGATGATCTTCACTTTCTCGGCGGCCGTCTTGGCGTCCTTCGCGGCTTGTTCGGCCTCTTCGATCGCGCGATTGCGTTCGTCAATCTGCTTCCGCAGTGCCGCGATTTCACGTTCACCCGATTCTCGTAACGCTTCCGCCTCTTCGGCTCGACGTTTTGCCTCGGCGACTTCGGGAATGGTCGACGTGTCCACTTGCGATGGTCGGCCCGATTGCCCGACGGTTGCGTCGGCCGCTTGTTTCAGTCCGTTCAAAAATGCCGCTGGTTTGTCTCGCATCTGCCTGGTTCCTTGATAGCACCATGGTTCTTGAAGTTGGAAAACGATTTGGCAGATTTCCTACTAACGTAACGCCGGCGATGATGACCGGGCGGAACGTGCATTGTCGCTTGCCAATCTTATGACATCGCGACGATGAATGGTTTGACGTTCAGGATTTTGAACGCTTCGGCTTTGGCGGTTCGTACGTCACTGTTAAACGTCCGCTCGATGCCGACGCCAGCGCCGCGAGGACAGCAAGCGATGGCCGCTTTACGCCCGTCAGGTAGTGCGAAACGACCGGGGGCGAAAGGTTTGCCCGCTGGCCGATTTCCGCGTTCGTCATGCCGGCAAGGTGCGGCCGGATCGCATCAAGCAACGCCTCGAAGTCGATGCCGTAATCCGCCGGGTCGATCCGCTTCGGGTTGCCGGCGACTTTGGCCGGCTTCGGCGGACGTTTGCCCGCCGTTTTGGTTTTCTTCTTCGCCATCGGCTTAGCGGGCCAGTCGAGCGATTGCGGATTCGGCAACCGTTTCCGCGTCTGCGATTCCGAACCATTGGCGTTCGCCCTTTGCCGTTCGCACGCAAGCCGTGAACGCTCCGCCATAGGATTCCGCCGACATCGTTCGGCGACGACCGTAAGCGTCGATGATCGTGACCGTTTCGTAACAGATGGCCGATCCGATCGCGCCGGTCGGGGTTCCGAATCCGACGAACTGGAACAGACCGCCACGGTTGGCGTGCATCAAGTTTCCGTCGCGGAAGAAGAGACGTTCGGGTAGGTGACGTTGGTCATGGCTTTGGGCTCCGGGTGAGTTTCGTTTCGACAACTTCCGAAGTCTACCAAAATGGTATCCCGATGCAATACCTTTTTGGTATTTTCTGAAAAATAGTTCAGAACGGCCCTGACTCGCCCGGCTCATTGTTCGCGGCCGTCGTGGCAAGAGCGTACGCCCCGCGAAGTTCCTCGACCGCTTCGTCGGCGTCCCGGTCGCTGGACACTTCGACGACCGCACCAATGATCGCGTGCCCGGTGGATCGTCGGGAATGGAAACACTCTTCCGCGATAATCGCACCGAAGCCGCCCGCGATGCCGCACAATTCCAGCGTGGACGCTTCCGGCCGCTGATCGGCGATGAACAACCATGCCGGCCGATCGGTCGTGACGACATGCCACGGAACCGATGACGGGATAGCATCGAGCAGGCCAAGCATCGAGCGGCAAAGTGTTTTCGCTTCGTTCGTCATTCGTGTTTCGTCGTTCATTGGTTGCATCGAAGGCATCTGACACCAAGCCACGCTGGCATGTGCGCGGCGAGGGCGAGAGAGATTTATGACCGCCAGGCGGATGAAAGAATGAGGGCGGGAGTTAAACCGGACCCTCGGAACAATTGTTCCGAGGGTCGGTCTCGCGACGTTGCTGGCAAAACGTTCGGCGTTTCAGGTCGCACGGTAGATCACGCGACCAAAGTCTTGACAAAAGGCACGCCCGAACTTGTCAAAGCCGTCGACCAAGCGAGCGACCGGCAGGCGAGCATCGGGAACCAGGCATAGAACCCAACTCGCCCGCCGGCATCGCCCCGCCCGGTGGACATTCTCGCAACTACGCGGCTGCTTCCTCTTCCCGGTCTTCCGCCGCCGCGATCGCATCAGGCGTAAGTTGCAAGTCGTCTGGTTGGATCACTGCATCGACCGGCCAAGCAACCGCGATGCCCTTCATCCCTCGATTGTTGGCTTGCCGGACCCATTGATTGCAGATTTGCAGCGATCCTTCTTTGGCGACCCGCGTCCACTTGCCGTCGTTCTCCCCGCACAACCAAACTCGATAGCGATCCATGTTTGCAGCCTTCACAAAAGTGTCCCGAACAAAATTTCCGCACTTCTTAATCGTATCACGATTTTCTTGTTGACCGTAGCGAGGCGTCCCCGTATCGTTTCCCGCAGTCCGGTTGCCAAGAAGGCTTGAACACCTTCTTGGCTTGATCGACTTGGCATTCCTTCGCCGTCGATGACAAAACCAACAATCACAATTCTGGACATTAAGGATGACAAAGCCGTTCGGTGCGTCATGCGTGCGCGAAGTATTGATCCGGCATAGGCCGGGGAGCGATGCCCGCATGGGTTGGTGTGATTGCCAACTGTTCAAACGCGCCGAACGGCTTTCTCGTGCGCCGGCTCAATTAACGCCGGCGGAAAGCGTATCTAACGATGAGTACTTCGACTTCTGCTTCTAGCATCGCGGCGACTGAACTTCCCGAACTGGTCACCGTGACGTTTGAGCATTGTCCCAAGCGGCACCCCGACGAGGAATGCGTCGAGTGGGACAATTTAACGATGGACCGTAGGCCCAATTCTTGGGGCTTGTATGAGTTCAATCCTTGGGGAATTCCCTCCTACAGTTCGCAGCAACGGTTCGAGGAATACGGAAGGCATGACAATCCCGCCGAAGCTTGGGCGAGAATGCAAAAGCATTACGACCACTTCAACTCTCTGATTTTCGTTGGTCCCGGTGAATCGCCCGCCGTTCTCGTATCACCGAAGTTCGAGCCTGATGTTTGGACGGTTTACCGAGTCGACGAAGAAGGCCAGTGCATCGAGACTGGCCGTTTCGTTCATCGCTTGTCGGCTCTGTCCGCCGTGAAATCGATCATCGCGGATGGCGGATGCCCGGTTGCTGTTTCGCCTTATCTTGCCCCTGATTTTGAGTGGGATGTCGATCGCGTTGTGATGTCGTCGGAACAAGAAAATCCGACTGACCGATTCAAGTCGCTGGATCACTTGTTAACGATCGCGAAGCGTGGCAAGTCACGCGGCGGAAGCGGTGGCGAACAACGCGCTCGCCGGATCGTGAAACGATTGCTCGACGACCTTGTCGGGCTCGATGACTCCGCCGCGAAGGGCATCACCGAACTGGTTTCGATGCTTCACTCTCGCCCAAGCCAAGGTGCCGAAGCCGTGCGGAAGGCGATTCGATAACGCGACGACAACGCTAGCGAAACTTGAAACAGAATTTCAAACAACAAAAAACGAAAGATCAATCACTATGAAAACTTCAACAGCACGAAAGACCCGGTCGGCAACCTTGACCATTGAACACGTCGTCGAGTTTGACCACGAGGATGATGTCGCACCGTGGAGCGATTTGCAAATGGATCGCAAGCCCGGTTCTTGGGGCGTGTACCGATTCAGTCCGTGGTTTCCCGATGATCCCGACTGGAAGCGATTCGAAGAGTTCATCAGGTACGACAATCCCGCCGAAGCTTGGGAAATGATCATTGGGCTACTCGATGACCACGTTCTTATCTTCGTCGGTCCCGGCGAATCGCCGGCCACTTTTGAGGCACCGGAATTTGATGCAAATTGGTGGACGGTCTACCGCGTGGACGACGACGGGAAATGCGTCGAAGTCGGCCGCTACGTCCATCGTCTGTCAGCGCTAGCGGTGGTGAAATCAATCATCGCGGATGGTGGGTGTCCTGTCGCCACGTCTCCGTACCTTGTGCCGGATCAGGAATGGGATGCCGTTCAAGTATTGGCGTCGTCGGAATTGCCCGCGATGTCGTCGAGCAGTGACGCCGAAGCCGTGCGGGAGGCGATCAAATGAACCGGCCTTTCTACTGGCAATGTCGGCAGGCTTGGTACGTCAAAGCCGAGAACCGGAACGGACCGAGATGAGCGCCAGCGTTTGGCAAAGGACCGGGAGGAAGCGTTCTCGGTCTGGCGATCGCAGTACGCCCCATCCCCGAACGTCTCGCCGGTGAAGGAAGCGAAGGAATCCCCAAAGCCATCGCCCCAGTCGTTGCGGATCGCGACCCCGAAGCGGCCGACAACCGATGCCGGCCAAGCGTTGCCGATTGATCGCAGCATCGACGGCGATCGCGGGGCAGCCATCGAACGGCTGTTGTTGGTCGCCGAATTGATTGCCCCACTTCGTCGTGGCGTCCGCTTGGACGAACTCGCCGCCGACGTGTGTGATTTGCTGGGGCGAAACTACAACCAGCGAACCATTCACCGGGATTGCTTGCTGTTGGAACGGCTTGGCATCATCGAGGCGTTTTTTCGACCGGGCGACCAGAACGAGCGAGGGCGACCGATCACGCGGTACCGATGGCGTGACGGTCACACTCGATCGATGATTGTCGCCGCGATGGCCGAACGGGCATCCAGTCGCCGCGAAGCGTCATAACGTCTTCGCCTTTCCAATTCCGTCAGTAGCAGTTACCACGATGGCGGTGGTGCTGTTACTCGACGGATTTATTGCATGAGAACCAAAGTTTTTTGCGGGCCACTTGAAGACCAACAGCAAGCCATCGGAGAAGTCGCAGCGTTGATCGCGCGGGGCATGACTCGAAAGAAGGCTTGCAAGACGGTCGGTTGTGACCTTCGCGGAATGCGACTCCCCAAGGCGGCGTTCTATTTGCCGCTGCCCGACGAAATCTTACAGAGACGCGACGAAATCAAAGCATCGTGGCGACCGTTTGAACGCGACCGCCGGCGTGGAACGATTGAAGAACCTTGGACGCCCAGCGTCGTTTCTGTTCGCGATTTGGGCCACGGATGACACTGCAAACCGGCGATGTTGATACGATTGCAACTAATCATCGTTTCAACATAACCCGGCGGAGAATCGCACCATGTTGGTAGGTTGGATACTGAGATACTTCGCAACGAAACAATGCAAGATCTTTTGGTTTCGCGACGGATCGAAAGTCTGTTATGTCGATACGCTGAAAACATTTTCCGCGTTGCTCGCTCACCCGACTTACACGAAAGCACGTCTGGCCGAAGCGTTAAACGGAAGCCTCGAATCGGCGTTGATCGTCGCCCAAGCTGCCAACGATGTATTCGGCGTCCAGTCGTTCGACGGCAATACCGATAAAGGTTTGACGGTCAGCGAACGAATAGAACTACTGGCCGCGTTTGAATTGTTCGTTTCTTGTATCTTGGAGAAGGGCGAAGCGAACCGCCGAGCGGCAAAGGGCTGATTCGTTCAATCGTTAAAATTTGATTCTCGCGACGAGGCAATCGAGCGGACTACCAACCGTTCCTCTTCGTACGAGAACATACTTTGGACATTCAAAAGCTACTTTCGCAATTCGTCGCCTCGCTGTTGCAGTCAGCGGGCTTCGGTGGCGAGTCATCAACGACGACCGAAAAGACCGGCGTCGAAATCCGTCGCGAATTTCAAGCCCGGATCGATCGCGGCGACAAAATCAGCGAAGAAGAATTGCTGGCCGTCCCGCTCCATCACGTTCCCGCAAAACTCACCGCCCAGTGGCTCGAAGCGAAACACAACGCGAACCAGCCGCCCAAGCCGGCCGGCGAAAGCGTCACGCAGCAGTGGACGGACGAGAACGCGAACAAGTCGCCCGAAGCAATCGTCGAGAGTGTCAGCAACGACATCGGGGCCGCGATCGGTTCGCAATCGCAATCGGTTCCCAAGCCGTCAGAGGTAGCAGCGCCGACACCGCCCGTAACGGCAAGTCAGCAACCGACCGCCGATCCGCTCGCCAAGTCGCCCATCGCTGAACAGTGGGCGAAAGAATTTTCGGGACAGCCGAAACGGTCGCTTGCCGATGACCTCGCCACAATTAACGAGGCTACGCCACAAGCGGTCGCAGTCGCAAACGATCAAAACCGAACGTCGTTCCAATCGCCCGAGCCTTCGCAAACCACACCACCGCAGCCTGATGATGCAGCAACCGGCGACAAACGGCCGAATTTCTACCATCAGCGTGACCCCGCCGGGAACACGATGGCGGAACTGCTCACTGCCAGGGACGGAAGCAAAGCCGATCGTGGCGGTAGATCGAAAGCCGAAGTGAAGCGTCAGATTAAGGCGTGGGCGAACCACTTCGACGCCCAACAAAAAGGCCCGTCGCAGCGACCCGATTACAACTCGCCCGACGGTGCGGAAGTCGCACCCGCAACGCCCGCGACATCGCCCGCAACGCAATCACCGGCCACGCCCAGCGTCCGGGACCAGTGGATCCAGTCGCAACAACCCGACGCCGACAGAACGCCCGCACAACCCGGCACCGCCGGCAACCGGGCCGAACTGGTCCACGCGATCACCGAAGGGCAAGACAACGCCAGCGAAGGCCAGCCGGGCCCCAAGCAACCGCGAACATCGACCCCGCTTCCCGACGACGTGGTCGAAGCGAATGCAAACGGGTCACCAGCGAGCGAAGAACCTTCGGGCCAGTCGGTGAAAGCGGACTCGCTTCAACTTGGCCTCGATGCGGTCGGGACGTTCGGCGATGCGGTGGTTCCCGGTTTGGGCGTGGTCGCCGACGGTGCGAACGCGGCAATCAGTGTCGGCCGAATGTTCACCGATCCAGCGAGAGCCGGCGAACACGCCCAGAACGCAGCCATCAGCACCGTCTCGATGGTGCCGTTTGTCGGCGACCTTGCCAAAGTGTTCAAGGGTAAACGAATGGGCAAAACCATCGGCCGCGCGTTGAACATGATGAAGGGGTCCGCGATCGGTGGAGCGGTCGCGTCGGCGATGGCGGCCGGACGAAAACCACGTCGCGAAACCGATTCCCAACGCGCAGACAATTTGCACGGAATGCCAGACGACGCCGGCCAACACGAATCGATCAAGCCGGACAACGGCGGCGGTGAATCAAGCGAACAAGCCGGTCGACCATCACCGAT
Source organism: Pirellulaceae bacterium (assembly GCA_963836865.1). Taxonomy (GTDB): domain Bacteria; phylum Planctomycetota; class Planctomycetia; order Pirellulales; family Pirellulaceae; genus Rubripirellula. The sequence continues at coordinate 379,211 of CAWILC010000012.1, forward strand.
GCCGGCATCAGGCGGAGGCAATCTTGGGGGACATGCCGACAACTTCGCGCAGGAGCAACAGGACCAAGAGCAAGCCAAGAACAAATCTCGCTTGTACGCCGGCCTCGATGGATCGCTAAAAGGTTTGACCATCACCGCTGGCGCTCTTGCGGTGGCGTTCACTGGCGGTGCCGCCGCGATCGCGGGATTTGTCGGCAGCAAGGCTTGGAAACTGATGGAACGACTCGAAACCAACAACGATCGGATCTTGGGACAAAACACCGGCCTCGCCCAATACAACGGCAAGCTGGCGGAGTCTTACGCGGTTTCCGAAGCGGCAAGCATTGAACGAAATCGAGACAAAGCGAACGCGGTATCGGGACCAGTTTCGTGGCTCAACGAAGAGCAAAGCGAAATGAAGGCGTCGATGGACGAAATTCGGAATCCCATCGAAGCGATGAACGCACAGCTTGTCGCTTTCCAGTCGGCCGTTGTCAACAAAGTGAACGACGTTCTCGGCGTCACCGAACTGGTTGGCAACGTACTTGAATCGATCGCAAGCATGATCGGCGTGGAAGTCGGCAAACAGGAACCCACCGACGTTCAAGCGTTCTTCCAGGACTTGAGCGACGGAAAGTTTGACGGCCATCGGCCTGACTTCTACGAAGGCGGAAGTCAACGAATCATCGACGACTTAAAGGAGCACAAAAAAGTTTTCGGAAGGTAACGTCGACGCGGCCCAGAATTGCCCCCTGACGACGCCGGCATGTTCGGCGGCATGAATTCACACCGGATGCACGGCGGCGATGGCACGGAGCGTCTGGCGATGCGTGGGATGGTTATGGAAAGCCAACCCACGAAGCGGCGAACATCTTCCCGCTCGATGAAGCCAACCTGCAAGAACTGGCCGACGACATCAAGCAACACGGCCAAAAAGTACCCATCGAAATCCTAGAAGGAAAATTGATCGACGGCCGCCGCCGACACGCCGCCTGTTTGATCGCCAAGGTGACGCCCATCACGCGAACGGTCGAGGTAGAAGACCCGGTCGCTTACGTGCTGTCGCTGAACTTGCATCGGCGACACCTGACCCCGAGCCAGGCCGGTATGTGTGCGGCGAGGGCAAAGGAAATTTACAAAAAGCAGGCAAAGGAAAGGCAGGCTCACGGCAAAACGGCACCCGGAAAAACGCTTATGGACAAATGGCCACAAGCGTTTGAAGCAACCACGTCACGTGACGCTGCCGGCAAGGCCTTTGGCGTTTCAGGACGCAGCGTCGACCGTGCCACCACCGTCCTAACCAAAGGCACGCCTGAACTTGTCGCGGCAGTCGACCAAGGCCGCATGACGGTCAGCAAGGCGTCCAGGCTGGCTGCACCGCCCGCACCAAAAGCTTCTGCCGCACCGACATCCACCGCGACCGCGAACATGCAAGCGACAACCGCAACCCAACCAAAGCCGAAGCAATCGCCGCCGAAGTTGTTAAACGTCGGCCAGCAATTGAAGACCGAACGATATGCGATGAGTACGGCCGACGTGGCGATCACGCAGTTGAAAGGCATCCCGGCAGATAGTCGCCACCGGGACCGTTGGGTCGATGCCGACGCCAGCAAGATTTACTCGGTGCCCGGTCGCCGGCGTGGACAGAACGTCGCCCTCGCAAACTGACGCCGGCGTACTGCGCGGAGACGATGTTCGCTTCGCGGTGACCGGGCGGAAGGAAGTCGTTCGCGGCCGTTTCGCAATCGAATCGCAAAAGTTCGTCCGCAAAATAGATCGCCCGCAAAGGATGAAAAGAAAAGGAATCGGCGTGCAATTCTTTTTCTTTCTTCTTTTGCTTGCGTGTTTCGTTTCGTCGCGAAGAAGAAAAAGAATCGCCACGAAGGAAAAGAAGAAGAAGCCTTTCGTTTTCGGTCGCTGGATCGAACATTTCCTAAGCGGCCGATTGGTCAGTACGGCAATGTTGCCGCCAAACTGGCCTCGATTCCGATTCCGGCACCCTCGAAAGTCAATTGACTCGGCGATTTACGGGAAAAATCGTCATTTGTGTCGAGATTCTCTATTGGTTGGAAACCCTTAAGTAGAGAATCTCGACACTTTTCGTCGTTTTCATCGTGTTTTGCCGTGTCATCGGCATTTCGTTGGCTTGTCAGACTCTCCTCGACCTTTTCGCGAAGTGCAGCTTGGTGCGGTTTGAATTCGGCGACGGCACCTTTTATTTGGGCGGCCGTTTCCTCGAAGTGCTCGAGCTTCTTCGGTTTCACTCCGGCCGCTTCGCAGACCTCGACGAATCGTTCGGTGGTCGCCTCGACGGGTTTGCCGGTGTCGGTGTCGATCAGTGGCGACCAGCCCCGCGTTGCTTTCGGTGTCCATCTTGGCGTGGTCGAAAGATGGGACCGCCACAGTTCATCGCCAACCGCTTTGGACATCAGGCTCAAGGCGTCTCTTGCATCGTCGGTGGCCGTCGTGGCGAGTACCTCGATGGATGACGCATCGACTTGCTTCGACGAAGTTACATGCACGATTTTTGAATCGGCGGAAACGATCGCCACGAAGTCGCACTGGGCATCGCGTTCGATGAACTGGTTCCGCCGTTTGATCGCGGCCAAGGCTTCGTCGGTATCGTCGCCGGCCGATATCGTGGTCGTGAAGAGCGTGAACCCCGCTTCCTCGAACGCCTTCCCGATCCGTTTCAGTTTCGCGTCAGCGTGTTTGGGTTCAACTTCTTCGCCGCGGCCCCAAGCCCGAGCGGTGGAGATCGGTTTGCCGCTGGTCAGTTCGACCGCCTGGACCGTTGTGTCGGCCGCAAGTGTCCGAAAGAGATTGTCGACGGCATCGCCGTGCTTCCGCAGTTCGTAGTGGCTGCACTGACCCTTGGGCTTTAGCTCGGAGTAGACCACCGCTTCCTGCTCCGAAAACTGAATCACGGCGTACCGGCCGCGCGGCGTATCCGGATCCAGTCGGCGACTCACTTGCCGCGTGATCTTTCGGACCTTCGCAAGCAACGCCACTTGCGTTTCGGCGGCGATTGATTTGCGATATATCGAAGTCGATTCGGCAAACTTACCCGCAAGGTGGATCGCCCAGCCGGGCAAAAGCTTGCGTTCCTTGCAGGCCGGACAACCCCACGATTTGCAACACAAACGAAGCGATAGCAATTGGTCGCCAGCGTCGGGCTTGGCCGCCTTTGCTTCTTCGTCAGCTTCTTGTGTGAAAATGCGACTTAAAGCGCACGTCCCTTTGCGCCGAAGTCTGGATCGTCTTGGGTATAGGCCACCGTGCGGGCGTACTTTTTCTTTTCCAGGCCCAAAAGTATCTCCTGCTCAAAATTTGAGCGGGCTTTCTCGATGTGGGCGTCCATGACATCGGGCGAGACTCCCACTTCCTCCCCGGTCGCTGACATGTGGTGGCGCATCTCACGGCCGACACGATGACGATCGGCCTCGCTCATTAGATGGCCTTGGTTGTCGGTCAACAGCTTCCACCAATCGATTAAGTCGCCGGCTTCTCGCGGCGGTCGAAAGACGTGAATCGGTCGCAACAGTTCGTCGGCGAGTTCTTGGGCTTTAGCATTTGCTGCTTCGTCGATTGTCCTGTCAAACTCTTCGACGGTGCCGGTCCAGTCCTTTCGCGGCTTATCGTTTTCGACAAACAGTATGATCTTTGCATCCGGGCTTACCTTGCGAAAAGCACCGACAAACTTGTCGATGCCCGCGTTCTTACCGGGACGACTGGTTGCCGGAAGCCCGGCCGCGATAGCACCGGCAACGTCGCTTGCCCCTTCGGTGACAATGACCAAGTCGTTGTCGTCGTCGTGAACATCCGGCGTCTTTGTAACACCGCGATCGTGTCCACCTAAACCATTCCATTTGGCCCGATTTGGCTTTGGGTTGGCGAACCGGGTCATCAGCGTGGAGACACGCTTTAGATCGTCTGGATTGAGTTCGGGAACGGAAATCTTGTCCGAATAGGCTACCGCGTCGATAAGCAGCCACGCCGACGTTGGCACACAATACCGATCGGCCCAAAACTCAAGATGTTTAAGATGTTGGTCGCTATGCGTAAGGCGGTGAAACGACCGGGAGCGTGAAGGTCTTTTGGCTTCTTGGCCGGCTTGTTTGATGACTCGCTAGAACGCTTGGACAGTTGCGTCCTGAACGTCTCAAACTCGCGGCCGTCTAAATAGTGAAGCCACTGACCACCCTTGTTTTGTTTGTTGCCGCTGGGTGTCCGTCCGCAGAACGCAACGCTGCCGTTGACCGCGACCGAACAGTTATCGGTTTTCCCGCAGACGGGGCAGGGATTGCGAGCACTAACCCTGAAAAAGTCACTTTTGGTCGATGGTTCTTTTGTCGTGTTTTGGGTATAATTTTGCACAGTCGGTTGTCCACTTCAGAAAAAAATAAAACCGACTCACGCCGCTGGATGGTTGGTCCCATTCGAGCGGTTTTTTTGTGCGCCGGCGGAAGAAAACTAAGCCACGGCGTCTGCTGACTCGATGGCATCGCTTGCCGCGACCAAGCGAAAATTCAGCGAGTGCATTTGGTCGTCGACGGGAGCGTCGGGACCATCACGCCACGGCGACGGCGGCAAGACGGCGTTGACCTTGCGGCGGTTTTCGTTTTCCCATGCCTCGCACGCATCCAGCCAGTCAATTGGCGTCCATCGTTTTGGCGGCCAGTGTGTCGCGTGGGACGCAGCCGCAAGCCCTGCTCGGGTGCCGGCGGAATATCGGTCGCAGTCGACGAAGACCGACCCGTGGCGTAGTCGCACGTCGACCGGGCCGGCGAAGATGGCCCATGTGACCGCGCGGACAAAATCGCGTCGGTAGGCCGGCGTGATCCGTGGCCGTGGTTGTGATGCCCACCACTCGGCGGACAATTGGCGACTTGATTTTCCGGGGCCGCTGGTAGATAGTTTCATCGTCAATCCTAGTTTGGGGTCAGAACTCGATAGGGATTTGGCAGAGCCGCGACTTTGTTGCTTAATCGTCTTATGGGTAGCTATCGCGGCTACTTTGACGGTCGTCGGTCTGATTCACCGACGGCCGTTTTTTGTTGCTATTTTCTCCGGTGCATTGGCTGGTTATCGCCACCCGCCAACAAAAAAAGCCCGCACGGCTACACCGCTCTAGTGGCGATGGTGGCGGTGACGGGCTCCGGTTCTCGGTCGCGCGGCGGTGGTCGTGGTGGCGTGGCGAATGCTACGCCGACATCGGGGCGAGGCCTTTCCCGAGCGGCAGGGAATCGCGGGCGGCGTCCAGGTCATCGCGACTGTAGCGGACGCATCGCGGGCCAAGCTTTCGGCCGGTGATGATGCCTTCGGCGACCATTTCGCGAAACTTGCGGGGGCTGATCGACCAGTATGCGGCGGCGGTATCGCTATCCATCAGCGACGGCCAACGCGAAAAGTGAGCCTCGATGGTGGCACGAGACGGAGCATCTGCGGAGAGTTTCATTCGACAAGCTCGTCGGATGGGGCGTCCAGTGCGATGGCAGAATCGCAACGGGGCCGATGGCTGGGGTGGAATTGGTGCAGCACCTCACCTACGCCTGCAATAGTTACGTCGATGCCGGTCGCGGTCAATGACCAAAACGAAAATTCCGAAAAATCGGCAATCCAGAATGTGACGTGTGTGTGACAGTCGCCACAACCTGCTACCGCACCGTCCGTGCCCGTCAATGACGCCCGAGCAATCGCGGGCCTCGTGAATCACGGCACTTTTGCACGTCACCGCACCGTTGATGCCTGTAGCAGTGCAGAACGAAAACCAGGCGAATAAAGATTTTAAATCCCCTGTGTCTGCCAATTCCACCACCCGGGCGGGTCGCAAATTACGGACTTTTTAACGCTTGCGGCTCTTCCGCACGCTAATTTGGTGCATATTTGTCCGGAAACGTCACGAAATTTGCTCGACGACCGCAAGTCTACATTCGATTGCCGCCGGCCGGTATCGCAGGTCACGACGCTAATGCACCCGGCGGGCGGTGCGTCGCGAATGCGGCTGCTACGTCGATCTCGCCTCGCATGACGGCGGCGATGCTTTGCACCGCTTCGGAATCCTGCCCCGGAAACAGATGTCCGTAGCGATCCATCGTCAACGTGATCGTGCCGTGACGCATTAGCGTCTGTATCACTTTCGGGTGAATACCAGCAACTGCCGCCCATGCCCCGCAAGTGTGCCGCAAGGCGTGAAAGTCTAGGACTTCGCCGTCCGCGTTCGCGGCTTCCAGAAAGTCGTCCTCGCGTCGTCGTAACGCTTCGTGTGCGTCGGATGATGAACGCAACCAAGTGACGCGAGCGACGGCAAGGTCGGCCCGCAGCATGTCGGCGACAGTATTTTGATCTTCAAACGCGAACAAATTCGCTGCCTTGCTCTTGATCGATGCCAGTTCGGCCAATCGCCCCGCTAACTCGCTGCCGATGTACTGCTTGGCTGGCTTTCGGTTCTTTGTGCCGGCTGCCTTGCAAGTGACGTATGGTTTTGGATCGGTCAGCGTCAGCTTTCCGCGTGTCAGTCCGGCGATCTCATTGACTCGCAAGCCCGTTTCGAGTGCCAACATGTAGAGCGTTACCCGGTCGGCACCCTTTAACCCTTGCCGATCTGGTCCCGATTCGGTCGCGTCGCGTAGCCATTTCCACTCCGCCGGCAACAACGGACGCCGTTCAAAACGTCGATCGGCGTCGGGGTTCGGTTTTCGGATCGCCGCCAATACATCGCAGTGCCACTTATCCGGCACCATCCATCGCGTAAAGCCTTTGATCGCTGTCAAACGTGCGTTAACCGTACGCGGTGCCCAGTCAGTCGCGAGTAGCTTTTCTGCGTGACGTGTCACCGTGTCGGCCTCAATGTCGGACACCTTTTTCCACTCGCCCGCCGTGATGAACTCCTTGATATAGCTTTCAGTTCGGCTTCGATGCTTCTTCGTCCCGTTTTTGGTCGCGAGGTACGCGATGAAGTCTGCTAACACTTCGTCGATTGCCCGCCCGCCCTGCTTGCTTGCCTGTTCGGCACGAACGTCGATCACGCCACGCTTGCGTAATGCTTCGTCGTCTTCCCATCGCGTCGCAACTCGCAACGCTTCGCGTTCGTCGCTGACCCCTGTGCTCTTTTGAACGTACTGATCGTGACGGTCGAGGTATTTCGCATGGTACTTGCGGCCGGCTCGGATAATCGCGTCACCTTCGGCGGTCAGCGGTGCTGATCGTGGTTTCCCTCGCACCGGTCGCCATATCGCAATTTGAACAATTGCACGCTTGCCGTCGGCGTGAAGCCTTGCCGATCGAAGCAATCCATCGCCATCGATCCAACTTACGATATCGCCATCGACGGTCCGCTTCGTCCGTGCCGGGATCGCATAAAGGATGGTCGACACCTCGGCCCCCGCCGGGATTGATTCGGTTCGTTGTCGCCTGTAAACACTCGCCATCGTGTCCCCCCTTTTACCTCGCTCTGCTTCGTTCGTTTCTTCGCCTGCGGATTGAACCGCACTATCAATTTGCATCGGCGAGGCGGGCCAGCCGTTCGATCACTCGAAACAGCGACACCCGACAAACCACTGCGACATCACCATCGGTGTCATGCCCACTGCTTTGGCTATCTCGTGCTGAGCCATCTCCGCCAAGTGTAGCTTGATCGTTTCAGCGCCCGCAGCAAAGTCAATAGTACCGGCCGTCGCCAATCGCTTCGTAGCTTTCTTCAGTCGCACTTTCGTAGGTCGCTTCTCGGCTGCACGCTTCACCGATCCTGCACGTGATGTTGCCCACTTTCTCGATTGCTTCTGGGCATCGATCAAGCCTCATGGAATCGAGCGACGTTCGCCATGGCGACTTGCTTGACGCAACCGACTACATATCAATGCTGACGACGATGCTTCCAATCTTCTTACCCTTCTTTCCCTAAAAGCCATTCGCCTTCCGAGCGATCCATACCGGATTCCCATTTGGACATGATGTAACCAGGTCATGGATAATGCTCTTGTTCTTTACAAACTCGTTGAAGCCAAGCTAAGACAAAGAATTACAAACAAGGCTGCTTTGCTTCCAGGGAAAGCGAGCTTTGTATGTTGTCATGATTACTTGCCCGGACGCTGCCCTCGCTCGTAAGGCAGACCATCAAGGTATGCATCCAGGTCTTGCCGTCGTATGCGGTAGCACCCGCCACCGATACGGACCAACTTGATGTCTCCGCAAGCAATGCGACGTTCTAACGACCGCTGACTAATCGAGAGGTATTTGGAAGCTTCCGCTTTTGACATCGCGGCCGGCCATCGGGCTGGTGCGTCCGTGCTCATTTGGCAACCCCCGTTAGTTGACGCTGCGGAGGATGCAATCGCCACAACATGTACTTGATCATGCCATCGACTGTATCATCTGGGGCGTACTGGGCTCGACCGCTGGATGCACCAGTAGGCAGCGCCGATCGGCAACTAGCCGCATTGTCGTCGACTGTTACGCCTCCAGGTTTTTTCAGCACTGCCCCGGGGCATTCTTTCCCCTGCTTCTCTAACCACTCCTCGGCGTCCGTCCCAATAAAAATGCTGGGCTCTGCGAAGTCCGAGTCGCACGTCTGCAAGGGCTGCTTTCCCGCGATCGCACCGAAGAGTTCAAACCAGTAATTCAATTCGGTGCACAGCTCCGGCCATCGCAGAGTGATGCGCTCGCCCTTCCCGTAGCGATCCGTCTTCGGCGATGTGACCTTGAATCGGTTGCGATCCCAATCGATGTTCGACCATCGCAGTCGTAGGACTTCACTCGGGCAACGCAGCCCGGCGTACCTTGCCAACGCGAAGATCACCCTCCATTCTTGGTCCGGGCAAGCGTCCATGATCGCCGTCGCCATGTCCGCGTCGATGTATCGGTTCTTTGACGTGTCGCTACGCAGATCGATCTTGATTCCGACCAGAACGTTCTTTTCGACCAGACCTTCATCGACGGCTTGCCGAATCATTTGCCGGCAACGTTTGACATGCTGGCCCGCGGTGTTTGGTGAAAGGCCGGGACCGTTCTTTTGGTCCGTCATCCAACGCAGCCATCGTTCGCATTCGCCCTTGGTCAGTGACGTCAGCGAAACGTCCCGTCGCAAGAACGCCTCCAAGTGATCGACCGACTGCCGATAGTTCTCTGGCTTCTTCCAATCGGTTCGCGACTTGATGTACGCCCGCATGAACGCGAGGACGGTCCGGGGCAATTCGCTGCGATGCCGGTACTCGACCAAATTGAATGCCGCAAAGCGATCATGGACGGCATCGGGCAACCGGTCCAGCCAAGCCGCAGTGACCGGAGAAGGAGGACGATCCCGCTTTTGCTGGTCCAACAGATGCTCCAAGTGTTCCTTGGCAATCTTTGCATCGGATTCATCGAGTGTATCCAAGCCAATGCTGTGTCGTCGTTTCCCGATTTGAAATCGCAGTCGATAGCCCTGGCCGATGCTGCGGGATTGTTCAAGTGATGCCATCTCGTAGTCTCTTTCGGTTTCTCGTGTCGTTCGTCGCCATGCTCGCTTGCGTTGGAATGAGCTTGGTCGCATTCGGTGATTGTGAAAAAACAAGTCTTCGCTGCCGAACCGTCAGAGGCAACGTCGCCGACAGCCAACGTGCTTGATTAAGCTTTCGGCGGCCATAGATCGCCGGCCTCTAAAGCTCGGATCACTGCGTCGGGTCGAAAGCGACGAAGTCGCCCAAACTTGACGCTCGGGACCCGGTCGTCGCGGACTGCCCGCTCGAGCGTTTGTCGCGACACGCTCGCCAGTCTCGCCATCTCGTCAATGTCGACCAGCAGCGGCAGCGCCGCTTGCGGACTCGTTTGGCGAAGCTCTCTGATTACCGCTTGCACCACGGCATCGATAAATTCGTCTCGGTCCGTCTCTCGTAGCCATAAGTCGGCCATCGCGTCCTCCTTCTCTTTAATGTGGTGAATCACACTGCCGATCGCCGCAGCAAGAGCGTGATCTCACACCCAAGCTAAACGCATCCACCGGCATCGCAAAAATGGCGCTGCGAACCAGCCTGACATCAGCCTGTACATCGCAGATCAACACACGTTGCCACAAAAGCCAATGCGTTCAAGCTCAGTTTTTTCTCGAACACGCCGTCACTACTCCGGCGTCGCCAAGGTGCCGGAAGGCTCTTTCAAGAATTGGCAAGTACCTCCGTCCGTCTCGGCGACAAACCAAAGACGTTGTTGAAAAGAATTTTTCGTCAGCATGAAAAACACGTCTTGGATCTGTGGGATTTCGTGTTAGTTCTTGTCGTTAGCATCGTCAGTCAAACGGCCGAGACTGATCCACGCTGCCGCAACCGATTGCCGCGTCCGGCGACGGAGCAACCTCGAAAAGCGAATGCTGACGGTGCAAGTGACGTTGTTCATCATACGCCTTTAGTTAGTTACTTAATAACAAGGATGAATTAAATGGAAATCCAAAGAGTCCGTTCCTCTATGGCACCTTCAAATACCGGAGAGGTGGAGATGGGAAGCCATGTTTTCAGTTTTGACAATTATGCAACGGTATTGTCGAACCGCAAGTCAAAGCTATTGAGCGTCATTGGAGACAACCCTGCCGCCGATGCAGTCCAGCTTGGCAGCGTTTTGTCTTGTGGCAGGATCGTCGGCTTTGATGATCTAAATGGTCAAGGCATTTGCAAACGTCGTCACTACTGTAGGCGAAGGAAATACTGCGTCGTTTGCAAGGCCATTGCGACCAAATACCGGATGGAGGCGACAGCACAACGTGTTCTGCAGCACTCTGCAGCCAATCACGTCAGTGCCGTGTTCACGACGCCACAGCCTCACGATGCCGAGACCGAATATCGCCACCTTGCTGAAGCCTTTAAAGGGTTGCAGAAGGTCAAGAAGGCAATCACTGCGTACAACCGACCACGTCCCCGCGACTCGGACTTAAATGCAGAACGAATTCACGAATATGCCATTGGGCTTCACTTGCAGCCATCCGAATCGAATCCGTCGCTACTCTGGAGCCACGTGCATCTTTTCGCTGCGATCGGTACGTCTGCAAACGTCGGAACTCCATACGGCTCGGGTCTCTCGAGCAGGCTAACCGAGGCTTTCGACAGTCAGCTCAGCGACGTTGCAAAGCATCTCTTCCGCAACAATGGGCGTATATTTAACCAAGCGACAAGCAGTTCCAAGCTGTCAGGTAAACGCCCTCGTAGCAGTGCCGTTCAGCACTTTGAAAATGCGTTGAAGTACGCAGTTACCCTTCTCAAGGCCGATGCCCCACCGGAAGTCATATTGGCAAAGGATCGGCTCCTGGCACGACTTGCATCGGATCCAGCAGTTCCAGCAGGTACGTTTCATTCTGTGAGTCGCAGTACGAAAGGTATTGGCGATGTTGCTCCAATGCGATCGCTTCCAAACCACTTCCCAGGAAAGTCCAAGTACTCCGTGACGTACATTTTCCCGATCAACGGAGCTGCCCCCTATCGTGTCACTAACGAGAATTATGACATCGAATATCAGCGATTGCTGGATGAATCGCGTCGCGTTGCCTGGGAATACCTCGCGACTTTGGAGGGGACAAACTAATCATGGGACGCCAATCTGCACATCCGATGGACCGGCTCGTCAAGTTCATCCCCGAGGGAACTATGCGAAGTTCTGAACTGGTCGCATGCCGACCCCATGCGATCTGTATACGCCGGGCTCTCGACCCAAGCAACGCAGAATGCCTCGGCATTCAGCGAAATGCACTGAGGGCTGCCATCCTGTTTGCATCGACGACCGCTATCCAGGCGACGGAAGTGTATCGTCGCAATGGCGAGGACAATGCGGCGATCTTGCGATATCGAACCTGGATCAAAGCACTCCAAATTGAACTGAAGGATGCTGGCGTGTCAGCCCCCGATCGCATCGCCGAACAAACGTTCCGTTTGGGTTACTTCCTGCACTTCCTCCCCCGTCAGTTCGAAACAACGCGTCGCGATCTCAGCGCAGACCTCGCACGCGGCATGACGTTCGAGAAATGGCTGTGGATGACTGAGCACCTCGAAGACGGTAGTGAGCCCTGGCCGCGCTGTCCGCGTCGTTACATCGGCTACCTTCGGACGGAGGCCAAGCGATTGATGCACAACGACGACTTTGCGGACGATAGGGAGGGATTCATTCGTGCGATCGCCTCGTACCAAGTGACAGTCGATCGTGTGCTGTCGATGAACGTTTGGAATTGGCAATGGATGACCATCGAAGTGATCAATGACCAATTGTCGGCGTCGACGATCTCGCGACGTAAGCAAAACTGGCTGCGGGCTATGGCAAAGGATCTTGAGCAGCCAACCGTCAGCTGACCTTCCTTGCCCAGGCACGTGCCTGGGCAAGAGTTTCTGTCGGCGGCGATTTTTGGAGTTGTCGACTTTTTCGCGCAAACTCGTCTTGGTCGTGCGAGAACTTGTCGTAGCTTGGTCTGCGACGCTCGCGAACGGTCTTTGTGTTTCGCGTGTCGGAAACCAAATCGTCGAAAGCGATGCGGTGCGAGCGTTTCCGGTATGCGACTAATTGGATGCATCTCATGGCTCAAACTGTCCCACCACGAAAGAAGCTTTACATACGCGCGTCACCAAATGCCTGACATGGATCAAGTAATGGCATGGGCGTCAGATCGGATTGGAAGCATTGCGGATGAATGCAAAGGAGTACCGCCGATCGGTCAGATAGACTTCGATAATCTCGTTGATTCGATTGCTGAGATCGGCTTGTTAGAGCCGGTGAAGGTCGACGCTCGCGGCCGACTCCTCGATGGACGTTCAAGGCTGATGGCTTGTTATGTACTTCGACTGGAATTCGCCGGTCTCGGTGTGGAAGACGTCGATACAGGGGCAGCAGCCATCGCAAACTCAAACTACGCTCGTCGCCACCTGACTCAAGATCAACGAATCATTCACGCTATTGAAAAGCTCGAAGCCGCAAGGGAAGAGGCGGCGGCGCGAAAACGTGAAGGCGGAGAGCGGGGCCGACAATCCCGTTCGCAAAAGTCGCTTGGTACGGACTCCGTACCAAGCCAATCGGCGACGCGAACGCGTGCGCCCGGGCAACTGAAAAAGTGGCAAAAGACGAGGGGGTGTCACGAGCAACGCTTGAGCTGGCGGAGAAGCTGCAGAAGCAGGCCCCGGAACTTGCCGAGAAGGTGAAAGCTGGGAACATGACGCTAGACGACGCCGCTATCGAAGCGGAAATCAAGACGTTTGCGCCAAAGCAACCGAGCAAGGCTAGCAAACGTAAGTCCGCCGATCGCCCGACAGGGCCGAAAAAGATCTTGGTCGACGAAACCCTCCTCGACGATGCGTTGACTGCAGTCGTGGACCGAGGAGACGGGGTACGCGAGATTCGCACGGATACGGCCACGATCTTGTTGCATGTCGATAGCTTGATGGAATTAGTGATTTGGAAAACACCTCGCGGATGGCGCGTCCTTAATTCCGAGGAAGAAGAGGATGGGCCGACGTTTGACGACAGGTGGGACGCTGAAGACGCAGCAGAAACCCAAATGCGAAAGTTGTCAAACTGATTTTTGGAGACCGCTGGGCTGTACGGACAATCGTTCGGCCTGCCGGGGGCTAAAAAAGATCGCGGTGCTGGTGAGGGCATCGCGATCGGGGGTGGGTGGCGAGTCCGTTAAGTGGACGCCACCGGTTCTTTCATCGCGTCGATCAGCGAGCTGGCTTGGCCGATCGAGAGTTGATCGGGCGAGCTGACGTGGAAACGCGATTGCAGTTCGCTGGCCAAGACGATGCCTCGCTTGGACGCGATCGTTTGGATCGCCCGGACCTGCTTTTCCGTGGCCGGCCGTGATGGACGACCGCGTCCCGCCGCCGATCCATTTGTTGCCGAGGCCGACCGTTCGATGGAACGGTGGTTGGTACCGTCATCGGTGGTGTTGGCTCGACTTTGCAGCTGCTCTTCGATGCTGGTCCGGCACCGCGTGAACGCTTGGCGGATTCGCTGGCCGATGGCGTCGGAATCGCTTGCTTCGTGGTCGTCCAGGTGGACTTCGACGTTGCAGCTAGCACCGGCGCTACCGAAGTTCGGCTGGCCGACCTTCTGCTGAAGACCGACCGTCACTTTGTTTAACTTCATGGGATGGTTTCCTTCATTGGAGTGGTGATGATGCCCAGCGAACGTCGCCGGGCACCGAAGTGAACGACGGTCATGGCGAGAGCCAGTGGCGTCGCAGCCAATCGACTTCGGCATCCAGCGCCGAAGATCGTTTCACAAAGGGGCCGAGTACCGGTCCGCCGACGGGCGACAGGTCCGCGGTCCAGCAGCCGCCCGCCGTCGGTTCGACATGCGAACCGCGGCGGATCACCGGCAGACCGATTGCGTGCAAATCGATCGACTCGGTGTAGATCATCCGCACGTCGCCGCCAGTGGTGATGACAAGCTCCATCGCTGTCACCGTGACCGACGCAGGATGCTTCGCCGCGGACGATCGGTCATCCAATCGTCCAGCGACGACTCGACGGCCGCCAACTGATCGGCCACCCGCAACCGCATCGGAACGCGGTCACGCAGGTCTTGCGGTGTGACATTCGTCACGATGCCGCGTGCCCGCTCGACAAGCCGATCAAGATCCTCGTCCGAACGAATGTTCAAACGCTGGAACCGATCAAAGAAGTCCAGCAGGTTCGTCACCGCCGAATCACGGAAGACTTTCGGCGAACCGTCCGCCTCGCCGCTCAATCGCTCCGCCAAGTGACTGACCAACTGGCCGAGCTCGTCGGCAAACGCTTGTTCGGCCAATCGAACCGCTTCGTCGAAACGCTGCTGCACCCGTTCGCATTCGCTGTAGTACAACTGCGGACTAACTCGCAGCAGATACTCCGGCGGCGCGACGCTGGGGTAGTCCCATTCAATGCCGAATTGATCCCGCAAGTTGGTCGCGTAATCCCCTGCATCGAACAGGTCGCCGAGTCGCTCGCGTGCCTGATCGATCATCTCGTCGTAGTGACGTTCGAGTTGTTCGACGGCGGCGGCCAGTTCATCGCGGACGGTCGACATGCGATCGTCGAACGCCGTGATGTCGCGGCGACGGATCAGACGCATGCCGGGCTCGACGTAGGGCAGCGTCAACTGTTTCCAGTAGTCGGCTGCTTGGGTGCGAACGGCCGACGCGGCGCGGAACGCCGAGTGACCGGTGTCGAGTAGTTTCTTCGACGCCGACACCGACTTGATGTCGGCGTCAAACGTTCCGGCGGCTTGACGGGTTTGGTCTTGGCTGAGCGTCTTGCGAACGCCCGGCCAGTGGATCTTCAACCGAACCGCGGTCGTTTCGTTTTGCAACCGCTCGCCGACCGTGGCATCGCTGCTGGTCAGTGTCGGTGCATCCATCGAAGTCGGCGATACCGACGACGCGGTCTCGCGAGAGAGTGTGTCTGTGGACATTGTCATTGCTTTTGTTGGTAGTGGGAAACAAAAACGCCCCGCCGGTCTCATGACTGGCGGGGCATGAATGAAGGTTTGGAAAGACTTGAAAGACTCGCGGCGCAAGGCCGGAGTCGCTACTTGCCGCTGGCAAGCTTTGGCGGATCGCTTGAGGACACGATCCGTTTTGGTTCGCTGATGTGCAGGACGACTTCATCGATCAGCACCTCGCACATCGCGTCGCTGGCCGGTGGTTCCTTGCGTGGCCAGAACAGAATGCCGACCACAATCAGCGGCAGGCCGCACGCGATCAACATCGCGGCGGATACCACCGCGGCGGCCAGGACGGGCTCCGTGCGTTCCCGCTGGTCCCACTGGCGACGATCGGCTTCGAGTTGGTCTCGTTGCCGACCGACTTCGGTTCGCTCTTGCTGCATGTCGGTTTGCAGGTCGAGCCACTGAGCGTCACTCAGTTCGCGGGGGCTTGGTCCGCAACCGGTACCAAGCAAACTAACGATCGCGATCAGCACCCACGTCGACGTCGTCTTGGTCGGCATGATGAAACTCCTTGCGAACGAGTCGTTCGAGGATCGATTGCAGGCCGCGTCGTTGTCGTCGCAGTTGCCACACCATCGCGGAGGCGACCGCAAGCGAAAACGAAAGTGTCAAGCAAACGAACAGTAAGGGGGTCAAAGGTTGGTCTCCTTAAACGAGAAAAGCCCGGTCACCAACGTGGCGACCGGGCTTGGAATATCATCTGACAATCAATTGATTGACGGCTTAGTCGAAACGCTACGCCTGCGAGACGTCTTCGTCGCCATTCGGTAAACGCCCGCGTGATCGGCCGACAAGCATCGACCGTCCGCCCATTGGCGAAGCCGACTGACGGACTCGCACGACGTGACCGCGATCGGCACGACGTTCTCCGCCGCTTGGATCAGCGACACGTCCAGCAGTGCTGCCAACCGGCAACAAGACTTGATCTCCGCGCCGGTCCACTGGTCGTCATCCGGTTTTGCCGCGTCCACATCGAGTCCGTATCGATCGAGATACAAACGCCAGATCTGATCCTTCTGCTCTCGACCGGGCAGGTCGACGAAGAACACGCCGTCGAATCGTTCGGCACGACTGAACTCCGGCGGCAATCGCTGAACATCATTCGCTGTGCAGACGACAAACACGTCGGACGTGTGATCGTTTAGCCACGACAAAAACGTTCCGAACATTCGCGACGACACACCGCTGTCGTTGCCGCCCGCACCAACACCGGCGAAGGCCTTTTCGACTTCGTCGATCATCAGCACGCATGGTGCCATCGCATCGACGATCGCCAGCGCCTGACGCGTCCGCTCTTCGGATTGACCGACCAGCGATCCCATCAAGCTGCCCACGTCCAGCGTCAGCACCGGACGTCCGACCTCGTTGCCGACGCACTTGCAGAACTCGCTCTTGCCGCATCCCGGCGGCGACAACAACATCACGCCGCGAGCTCTCGGTTGGTCAGCGTCGCGATGACGCTGAAGCAGCGATCGCCGCGTGAACGCTTTGAGCGACTCCAGGCCTCCGAGACTATCGAAGGTCTGACCGCCGCGGTGCAGCGTTAGTAATCCAGAGGCCTTCACGGCTTGCGTCTTCAGCTCCCAAATCGCATCAGGCGTCAGTCGGCCGCTGCGAACGAGCGACAAGCTGAATGCGTTCTCGGCTTCGTACCGAGACAAGCCCGCCGCCGCGTCCAAGACCGCATCCAGTTCACGACCATCGGGCATCTCGCCCGGTTCGGTCGCGATGCCGGCCGCCATCTCGCAGAGTTGTTGACGATCGGGCAGCGGATGCTCGACCACAACGAACAGCTTTTCGAGCTCCACCGGTAACTGAACCACGGGGCTCAGCACGACGATGAAGGCACGTTGCTGTTTACCATCCCCGATCGCCCGGCTGATCGCTTGGACGATCTCGGCCGAACCGATGAACCGGTGAAAGTTCTGCAGCACCAGCAGCACCGGGGCATCCCCCGCCGCGAGCGATCCGATCGCCCGCACCGCCGACAACGGATCGGTGACTTCGACGTCGATCGGTGGGCCGCCGACGTGACGGAGCCCCTGGTCGATGTCCCAAGTGACCAGTCGCCAGTCTTCTTGCTGGCACATGGTCGACAGTTCGGCGATCGCGTCGCCGTGTTCATGCGACTGGACCCAGATACCTGCGAAGCAAGCGCGGACCAGTTCATTCATTCGCTGTGATAGCGACATAACGGTGTCCTCCTCGGACAAATTGAAAGTGATGGAAAGAAGAAAGCCGCGGCAGGAACCTAAGATTGCTGCCGGGCTTGTTGTTGATCGCGGACTTCGGCCTGGAAGTATTCCGCTTTAAGCGTCTCGCTGGCTTTCACGCCAAGAGCTTGTTCGAGGAACTCGCTTGCCTGCCGGCATGTCTCTCCGGTGTAACCGCTCGTTTCGACGC
Organism: Pirellulaceae bacterium; assembly: GCA_963836865.1. Lineage (GTDB taxonomy): Bacteria > Planctomycetota > Planctomycetia > Pirellulales > Pirellulaceae > Rubripirellula. Next base: position 397,022 of record CAWILC010000012.1, read on the forward strand.
GTGAGGCCCCGTTGGGCGACACGATCACATCGATCGTTTTCACGAGGCACCTCCGACGCTCAGCGACACCTTGATGGAACCGTCGGCGAGTCGGTGTTCGGCGACCGAGTAGCCTTTGCGGCGAGCCTCCAGCTTGGTCTTCTCGACCGCGTAGGCCTGCAGGAACTCATCGAGTCGCTCCTGCCGACCCCACCGGCCCTGATAGTTGTCGAACTTGCTGGTACCAGTCGCCAAGTCAAAGACGACCGGATACCGCCAGTCTTTTAACCGCACGGCGAGTCCCGCAACGGTCTCGCTGAACAACCGCGTTTCGCCGGCAACCGGCGGGTCCAGGTTCAACCGATCGCACCCGGCCCGAACCGCCGCCGCGTCACGAACCTGGGTCTTGATCTGCACCACGTGTGACATGTCACACCTCCAAGTAATCGAAGGAAAGGAATCGACGGCGGCTACATTGCCACCGTCACCTTTATGTAGCGCAACGCTGTTCAAAATTTAGGCTTTGCCATCAATGGGATAGTTTGGACCGACCTGAGTGTGCAAACCAATTCTGTCGCGATCGAGTCGATGTTGAAGTCGATCGCGTTTTCGACAAACGAGGCAACCATGGACAGCGTCACGGTGGATTTCAATACGAACGACCGGGCTGGCGATACCGAAGCGTCCGATATAACAGCGGAGACCATCGCCGATACCGCCCGCTTTGTGCATGGTCTGCGTTGGCGATGGCAGACGGCAGAACGGTTTGCCTCCCGCGACCCGGCTGACCTGACCTATCGCTTCGATAAGGTCATCGAAGCAGCCATGGAGTGGATTCGATCGTCGGGCATCGGCGTCACTGCCAACACAAAAACCGCTAACGCCGTCGCCTGCGCCGTTGCAATCGACAAAGACCCAGCACAAAGGTTCGCGATCCAGGCCAGGCTGCTTTCGCGACAAGCATTTGACAAAGTTGCGTCACGCTGCCGCGTCAGTGTGAACGTCGTTATCGCGTACGAGCAGCTGTTCTTTGACGTCAGCAATTATCTAAGTGCCCGAAGTTGGATTCTGATCCATCTTGATCCAGTCATGGACGACGGGCATAGCAACCTGACATCGTACGCCTTGAAAGCGGCTTACTTAGGCGGAGAACATGTCTGTGAGGCATGGCTTGAACACTTCTCGCATCTCAGTGTTGACGAGACGCATGATCTGAGAACCGAACAGGGAAGGCTTCGTGAGCGGATGGAGTGCGGCTTCCTAGCCTCATGTTTGCCCCCGATCATGCAGTTGAAGCAAGTCCATGTGGCGTACACCTCCACTGCAATCACTCGCGTGCCTAACAGTCGCTTGCCCGATCTCGTGAAGCGGTCGATCGATCAAGCCGTTTTCGACTCGCTGGCCGATTGCCTGCGCGTTCCCACCAGCGACGACGATGATCCGCCATCGCAGGTTTTTGCAGAAAGCGATGAGCGTACTGTAAGAATTGAGGATGTCGCTTAATCAACGAGAGGTCGGCCGAAAGACGTACATGTACCGCAATGAGCGGCACAACGGAAAAACTCAATCGACTTACGTCGGTTCGAGTAACGATCCGATCATCACGCTGGCGTCCCGGCTTGAACGTCTGGACCGTGCGGAACAAAACGATCGATTGCGACGCATCAAGCACGACCGCCGAACGAGCGACACGATCCACCGACGCATGCAAACGTTGGCGTCCGCAAGCACTCATTTGAAAGTGCTTCGTAGGCTTGAGTCTCTTTCCACCCACTCGATCATGTTGGAGCCAAATAAGATGGACCGATCTGAAGAGGATGTCTTCCAGCTCGTTGGGCAGGCCACTGAACGGACGCCAAAGCTACACGCGTTCAATCGTTTGCGTGACGATGCGAACGCGGGCGATCCCTTTGCAAAGCAACGCATCGATGAACTTCTTGACCAGTTGCCGAACCTGGTCGGCGGCATGTTCGACGGAGTTGCGATCATGCGGCAAACCATCATCGAACAGTTGGCCGGCGACGATTATCTGTTAAGTCAGGCGGTGGAAAAGCGACTGGACAACGAAATCGAAGCTATCGGACCTGCGTCTGGGATATCAGCAATCGATCGATTGAAAGCGGAACTGCAAGCCATGGCATGGCTCGACGCATTCCGCTGCACCGTCAATGCCGCTCGCGATTACGATCGTCGCGGTGATGCGGACCACTTTGCCAAGCTAGCCGCTGCCGCCGTGAAGCGTTTTACGAAGCTAACCAGCAAGTGAACCATTCAACGCGTCACACCTGATCGCGCGAGCGGAGCCGCTGCACAAATTTCGCTATTCAGTCAGCTTTGGCAATAACGGAGGGAATCCCCCTCGAAGTGCAACGGGTGTTGCTACTTCAGCTCGACTCGAGCGGGCCTAACTGGTGAACGACATGACTGAAATCACGTACACAAACATCGTCGGCGATTACTTCGGTTGGCGAAACGATGCGATCTACATGCTGCGGGACGGTTCCTGTTGGCGACCAAAACCGGGTGAGGAAACAAACCTGTTGAAGGCGAATCCAATGGCGGCGCTGTTCACAACCAAGGAAGGTCACTTCTTACAAGTCGCCGGTGGCTCTAAACGACAAGTGGAAAGGGCCGACGTCTACGAGAATGGACGCTGGTGGAACGAGTTCGTCAACTTCGACCGAGAAGCGGCGGCAGCCCTGTTCAACCTGATCCAATCGCCAACGTATCGTGATGTCATGGCGGAGAAGACGGACGACACGGTCTAGCTCTTGGACCGCTTCTTCTTCTGCGACTTTCGGGCGCGCTTGGTGGTCATCTCGGCTGCCAAACGCGCCCCTTCGGAAGGCGAAACAACGAGAAGGTTTTTTACCTTCAAATTCTCCGGGTTTTGATCGGCGTGCATCACCCAGTACCCCTTCGGAATCGGACCCAGGAAAGCTTCGGCGACCAACCTGCGGACATACACCGTCTTCGTCTTCTTGTTCAACTGCAGGTGAACCACCACCCGTCGCCGAATGAACTGCGCCGCAATCACGGTCTCCGACGACGTCCGCCGAACGCGTCCGCGACTACTGACCTCGTAGTTGCCGTCAAAGCCAGCGACATCCCTCCAAACTTCTTTGCGTGTCGACTCCGCTGTCGCATCAAGATCTCGCTGCGAAACCGTTGGCACCCCCAAATCACACCTCAACAACCGCAGCACGTACTCCTCTGGAGTCTCCCCCGTCGTTGCGAGCATCGATCCAATTTTGGTCTTTATTCCGGTCAGCGGCACCGTAAGGCGGGGAGGTAACGATTCTTTCATTTTGGACAAGCCTCGCTTGTGTTATTGCGGCCAAGGTCAACGCTGCGGACCTTCCGACCTCGACTATCATAACCCGCGAATGAGCCAGACACTGGCCCTGCATCACGAATGCAAAACGATCTTCCATCCCTGCGAGCGGGATGAAGCACCGCCATTCCGTCAGGTCGGTCCGCTGCAATCGTTCGGGCGTGGTCGAGACGAAGTCGATCACACCCGCCATAATGCGTCTGCGAAAAAGTGATCCTGCTCGGTCAGTACCTCGTGCAAGACGAACCTAATCGTCGGATTCACATCGAGCAGTTGCCCAGGCACGTGCCTGGGCAGGGACACACGATACGGAACGCTTTGGAAACGCTTACTTTAAATGACGAGATTGCGACACCCGCCGTTCGGTTGCTCGTTGGCGGCGACAGCGCGTTGTCCGCGAGTCTGTAATATGAACTGGGAGGGGCAGTCAGATTGCGGATCGGCATTGCTGCCGAGTACACTTGCGGTTTAATCTTGGTTACAAACCGATGGGGAACGCGTGGCGAAAAAACGGTCGAAAAAGGAGGTCGCGACGGCGGTAGCTGGTGGGGCCGGTCATGCGGTCAACACCGCTGAGTTAATGCGCGAGCTTTGGGATGCGGCGGTTAATCTGCGTGGGTCGATCGAGCCGGCGGATTACAAGCGGTATGTGCTGCCCGTCATCTTTCTGCGTTTCTTGTCGCTGCGGTATGAGAAGCGGCGGCATCAACTTGAGTTGTTCATCAAGGATGAAGGCAGTGATTACTTCACCGAAGATGCGAAGGTCGCCAAGTCGATTCTCGATGACCCAGACGAGTACGCATCAGTGCGGACGTTTGTCGTGCCGGAGAAGGCGCGTTGGTCGTACCTGCTGAAACATGCCACCGATGATGACATCAAGATCAAGCTGGACGATGCACTGGAGATCGTCGAGAAGGCGTACCCGGACAAGCTGCGGGGATTGCTGCCTCGGATCTACGCCGGGTCGAACCTTTCGCGGGAAAACGTCTCGGGGCTGATCAACCTGTTTTCCAAGGACATCTTCCGGGCGTCGTACGATGCCGGGCAGGCTGGCGGCGAGGACGTGATCGGGCGAGTCTATGAATACTTCATTGGTGAGTTCGCCAACAGCGAGGGCAAACGGGGCAGCGAGTATTTCACGCCGGCGTCGATCGTGCAGACGTTGGTCGCGATGCTGGCTCCGAAGTCGGGCAAGGTGTTTGACCCGTGCTGCGGCAGTGGCGGCATGTTCGTGCAGTCGGACATGTTCACCAACAGTTCGGGTCGGTTGTCGTTCTATGGCCAAGAAGCCAAAGATTTTACTTATCGGCTATGTCGGATGAACCTGTTCATTCACGGGCTGGACGGCAAGATCACGCTTGGCAACTCGTATTTCAACAACGGTCATGACGGATTGAAGGCCGATTACATCCTGGCCAATCCGCCGTTCAACGACGGGGCCAAGGGCAGCGACGGTTGGGGAGCGGACCGGATCGTGGCGAAAGATCCACGGCTGAAGCTGGGCGATGACCGGGTGCCGTTGTCACCTCGGAACGCCAACACGATGTGGATGATGCACTTCCTGCATCACCTCGCAGGTGGCGGCACGGCGGGCTTCGTCATGGCGACGGGCGAATTGTCCAACGGCGAAACGGCTCGTTTGGCCGTGCGTCAGCAATTGGTCGACGAAGGCTTGGTGGACTGCGTGGTGCAGTTGACCGGCCAGTTGTTCGCCAACACGCAAACCCCATGTTGTCTGTGGTTCTTGTCCAAAAACCGCGACGGCAAAACGAAGGGCTATCGCAAGCGGACCGAGACATTGTTCACCGACGGCCGCAAGCTGGGCGCGTTGATCGCCGGATCGCGGAAGCAAAAAGATCTGGCGCGAGAAGAGATCGAGCAAATCGCGGCGGTGTACCGCGAGTTTGAAACCAACGGCACAACCGAGTTGAGACGGGGTTTTTGCCGTGCGGCCAGCATCGACGAGATACGCAATTCCAACGATGAGAACACGCTGCGTTGAACGATTACACTGTTGCTGAGGATCGGATCGGAGACATTGCCGGCAAGCCCAAGCCCGTCTTTGCAAATTCGCACTGGTGGCGTTGGGGTTTCGTATTTGTGGATCGGCCAATCGCGGCTACGCAGGTCGAGTGGCGGGGTGGTCTTCAGCAGTTCCATGTTGACATCTAGGATCGAAGTACGAGTCGATCATTCCGACGTCTTACCAGTACTGATGCTGGTTGCGGTGGCTTCCGAACCGAAAACCGTAGGCTCTGTGCAAGAGAATTAATCGCCAGTCAAGATCACACATGGAACTGTCTTCGGCGTGATCGCGGATCAGGTCTTCGTAGAGTATGTCGGCTTAAAAGACGCAGACGCCCATCAACGCGAGAGCATGATTGGACTCGTCGGGCAAAGGCTGGGGCGAGTTGGGCTTTTCGTGGAAGCCGTAAGCCTGGTTGTCGCTATCGACCGGCATGGCGCCGAACCCGCGAGCGTCGTCAAGACTGACTTCCAAACAGGCGACGCTCAGATCAGCCCCAGTCGCGCCACGCTAGGCGATGATGTCGCGGTAGTCCATGCGGGAGACGTGATCGCATCCAATTGTTTGCATCGTCGCCAAATTCAAACGCACCGATATGGCCAACATCCCGTAGACGACGTCGGGATCACTTTCGTACCAGCGCCGCTTCAGTGCGATTTCGGCTTCAAAGTTTTCCGTGTTGCGAAAGGGAATTTCACCGGCGGCCAACTCGCGAACGCTGAAGCTGTATTCGAATTACGAACTCTTGAGCAGAAAATCCATGGGGCTATTCACTTCAAAGACATCAAATAGGCGACCAAGTCGATCAACCCCTGTTGATCGATGGTCCGGTGCAGACCTTCGGGCATGATCGACACGTCACTTCGTTTGAGTTCGAGCAACGCCTCGCGGTCGATTTCTAAATCCATCGCCTCGGCGTTCCGCAAGGTGAATTTCGTGGCGGTATCTGCGACCAGGATACCGGTCAAGATGCGTCCGTCGTCCAACAGTGCGATATGATTCTCATAATTGTGATTGATCCCTGCACTGGGCATAAGGATTGCCGCGTACATGGCCTCGGCGGATAGTTTTCCGCCAATCTGCGAAAGGTTGGGACCCACTTCTTTGCCGACTCCACCGACGACGTGGCATTGGCTACACGTCGCGACGCCGTGAAACAACGCTTGTCCTCGCGAGGCTTCCCCCTTCAACCCCACCAGCACGTCCAGCGGCGGCAGCGGTTGCGCCGACGACTCGTCGGGCGATGGCAAGGCTTCCCCAGCGGTTCGGCGAACGTCCGCGTCGACCGAACGGCTCAACAAACCCCCGGCCAACAGTTTCATCTCGGCAGGCAATCGGCCCTCACCCGCCCAGCCCAACAACAACTGCTGCCCCGCGACGCTCTTGGCCATTCCGCGAACCGCCGCGGATTGAACTTCGTGGCCCACCGCTTCGGACATCAACAACGACTGCAACAGCGACATCGCTGCTTCGTTGCCTAGCGTGCCCGCCAGCGACGCGATTCGCGACGAGGCTCCGATGTCGAGCGATAAAGCCCAGCGGGTAATCTGTTCCGCCCCGGCACGATCAAGCAGCCACGTCAGCGCCACCAGCGATTGGGAATCGTCGTCCGTCTGCTTTAATAAGTCTCGCATCGCCGCCTCGCTGCCTGCCGGCGCGAACCGCTCGATCACGCGAAGCAACTCCGCGCCGTCGCGCGACGAAGCGACGTAACGTGACAACGTTTCCTGGGCTTTGGGATATTTCTCCCAATCGATCGTCTCCATCCGCATTAGGGCCCTGATCACGATCTGATCATGGTCGGGCGAAGGCATCGCGTCGCCAAGCAAACGTTGCAGGACTTGGTCCCGCACCAAAGCGGGGAAGTACTCGATGGCGCGAAAGTAGCGATCCTTCTCCTCGATCGCCACTTTCGGGTCGCCGATCAATTCAACTAACTTTTCCGCGGCCCCAGGAGCTCGAAGTCGCCAAACGACGTCGCGGCCCGGCGGCGTGTTCCAGTCGTCGCCGACCGCAGCGCACCAAGCGTCCCAACACTCCTCGGCCCGCCGCGACGCGCCGATGCCCAGGGCTTCCAAGAGCCAGCGGTCTCGGCCATCGTACCGCGCCGCGAGCGAAGCCCAAACCGCGGGCATTGATGGCGAATCGTCATGGCGAAGCGCGAGCGCCAATTCGCGACGCACCGCCGGCGACGGATCGTCTGACAGGAACGTCAAGCGTTCCGATACGCAAACATTGATCTGCTGAGCCAACCGAATCGCTGCCACGCGAACGTTGGCATCGTCGTCGCTCGCCGCCTCGCGAACGGTCGCCTCACCGCGTGTGCCATTTTTCCCTAACCACCACATCGCGCGGGCTCGCATCTTCGGATCAGCATCGGCCATCAATTCCGAAACAGCGTCTTCGCCTTCTGGTCCGATATCGCGAAGCCGCATCCAGGCCGTGTAACGAGCGTCCCGATTGGGACTCCGAAGAGCCTTCGCACACCCGCGAGCCGTCTCGAAATCAAACGTCGGCGTTTGGTAAGGATGCCCGGGCGGGGCGATGCGGAACAAACGGCCCCGGTCGCTGTCCCCCTGGAGCGCCCCACCGACGACCGAGTCGTACCAATCGGTCACGAACAGCGACCCATCGGGCGCGACCGAAACATCGACCGGGCGGAACCAATCGTCGTCTCCGATCTTGGCAATCGATAGGGCGTCGGCGCGATAGCCCGCTCCGTCGTCTTGAATCGAATAGGCGCGGACTTCGCCGGGCCCCGGGTCGCAGTGGAGTAGACAACCATGGAAACGCTCGGGCAACAAATCGCCTTCGTAAACGTCCAAGCCCGACGGTGAACCCTGACCCATTTGAACCACGTTGGGCACGACGCCGGGGTCGTTCAAATGCCAATGCTGACGCGGCGCGTCGGACTCTAACCCGATGCGATTTTCCCGCCACGTGCCCCCGGTCAATTCATCGCGATACCCAAAGTTGCCGCCTTCCATCACATAGTTCAAACGGCAACCGCGATTGCCATCGTCGTCATTGTCCGTTTGCCACACCGTTCCATAAGAGTTGATGGTGGTCTCATAAGGATTGCGAAAGTTATGAGCTAGCACTTCCAGCCCACCACCGCCCACGTCACAACGAAAAGTCATCCCTCCGATCAGTGGTTGGCCGTTGTCGACCACGACGCGCCCGCGACGATCGGTGACGGGGTCGCCCGCGGCGTCATGAACGCTGTTTCCCGTATTGCCAAAGTTCCAAATCAATTGACCATCGGGGCCCCAAACCATTGTGTGGGCCGAGTGATCATGTTGGTGCTGGCCGGTCTTGGTAAAGATCGCGACTTGCGAATCCGGCTTGTCGTCGCCGTCGGTGTCGGTGAACTTCCAGATGTTCGGCGACGCGGTGACGTAAACGTCTTGACCCAAGACGCAGATGCCCATGGCGGAATCAATGTCGCGACCTTGGTAGTAAATCTTGACGCGATCCAAACGCCCGTCGCCGGTCGTGTCTTCCAGAATGAGGATCCGGTCGCCTTCAGGGCGCAGTCCATCCAAGCGTCGGTAATTCATCACATCGCAAACCCAAACGCGACCACGATGATCAATGTCCAAATTCGTCAAATTACGGAGTGTCGGTTCGCTGCCCATCAACTCGATCGCCAAGTCGTCGGCAAGTTCGATGCCGCCGACCGCGTTGATGGGGTCCCGTTTACCGCCGGCGGTGACGCGATCGAGATCGTCCAGCGATTCGGCATCCATCGGCAACGGCGGCGCGTCGGCATAGACCGCGAAACGAGCGACGGCTGCGTCGCGGATGTCTTGATTTTCATCTTGAGAGGGCGGCGGCACGACCGCGGTCACGATCAATTGTTCGTAACCCTTGGGAATCTGGAACTCGAGAATGCTGTTGGTCCGCGTCAGGATCGCTCGCGGCGTGCCAGGTTGCCCGTCGACCGTTAATTCACGTGAACCTTCGGCGACGCGGATCGGCGAAACGTCTTGCCCGGCCACATCCGTCATCGGCACGTCAAGCAGCGAGACCTCGCCGGCGGGGCCTTTCAACATCGGGGCCACCCAGGCCACCCAGCCCGATTGTTGAGATCGGCCCCCGTCAGTCGCTACCAAAAAAAGACGACGCTGGGGCGAAAGGAACAGATTACCTGGAGGCCACTCGAATTCGAGTTGAATTTTCATCGATGATTGGTCGTCGGCCTCCAAGACAGGGGTCATGGCGTGCTGCAGCGGACCCCAACTTGTTGCGTCGCTGCCAGTTTGAGGTGTCGCCATCGCTTGATGAGTCGTCGTCTCCTGCGCCGTTGAGGGGCGAGCGGTTGCCAATCCAACCCGCGCTATCAACGCAAGTGCGATCAATCGGACCGCGAACACCGAGATTCTCGGCGGGATCGGCATCGGGGTTGGCATGAAGGTGGCTCCTGGGAATGAGTGATCCGACACTCACCCCAATCGGGTGAAACCTGGGCGGCCGCCGGTGTCCATCCCATCGTATCGTTCCGCCAGGGGGAATTCAACGCGGAAATGAAACGATCTAATGATCGTTAAACGATTGACTTGTCGGTCTGAAGTGGCGACGATGTTTCGTTTAGCGGAACGGCATGCGATGCGCGATCACTCCGGCTTTTTTGCTCGCCTGCGTCATGGATTGGAAAAAAGTATGGTTTCGAGGTTGGTTTCAAGCATCTGCTGGGTTGCGGTGGTGACCGTTGCGGCGTGGCAAACGACGAACGCCGAAGAATTATCTGGGCCCGGCTACGACGAACGGCTCGCATGGGCACGACAACTTTTGACCGCCATCGCCGACCGCGTTACCCCGATCGTCGTCGACTACGCCAACGGGCACACCGGCTACATCGCCACCGCGGCGGCGTACGAAGCGGGCGGTTACGAGCCTGGCGCGTCGCCGTTGCTGCCCGAGGCCGAAACGGTCATCCTGGCGGAGCTGGGAAAATTGACGGACCAGATGGTCGGCGACGTCTTCGCGACGTTTTCAAAACACCCGCGTGATTTGAACAAGCGGGCGGGCGGTACCGCCTCGGTCACGCCCGCCAAAACCGACCAAGACTAAAATTGATGCACCTTTTGTTACCCCTGCTTGCCAGTTTCCTTTTCGTTGCGTCGCTGGTCTGCGTCAAGAGGGTCGCCAATCCGCGATCGGGCCGCGGGGCCGGGGCCATTACGGTGCTATTCTTCAGCAACGTGGTGCTGGCGCTCGCGTTCTCGTTTTTGTGGCGATCCTCCGACGACGTCGATGCACAAGCAAACGTTTGGCAACCGTTGACGCTTTCGCTGTTCTACGTTTTAGGCGTTTTGTTCACGTTCGCGGCGATTCACGGCGGCGACATTTCGGTCGCCACGCCGGTGCTGGCGGTGAAGATCATCCTGGTGGCGATGATGCTGTCAACGATCGCGGCCCAGCCCGTCGGGACGTCGGTTTGGATCGCGTCGGTGTTGGCGGCGATTGGCGTGGCATTGATTCAGTGGACCGGGCGGGCGGAGCCGCGTCACATGCTGCGGACGATCTGCTTGGCGTTGTTGGCGGCGAGTTTCTATGCGGGCTTTGACGTCCTGAATCAAATGTGGTCGCCGCAGTGGGGCGGCGGTCGATTGTTGCCCATCACATTTTGGGGAGTGGGGCTGCTGTCATTGCTGTTGACGCCGTGGGTCGATTGGCCTGCACTGCGAAATCGCGAGGTGGCGATCTGGTTGACATGGACGTGCGTGTTGACGCTTGCGCACACGTTGTTGATCGTGCTGGTGATCGCTTATTTTGGCGACGCGGCGCGGGTGAACATCATCCTTTCGCTGCGTGGCATGTGGTCGATCGGACTGGCGTACGTTGCAAGCGGCGTGATGAGGTCTAACGAAGCAACCCTGGCCCCTGCCGCCCTGCGAACTCGCCTGGCAGGCGCGGGCATGTTGACCCTTGCGGTCGTCGCAGCGATCGCGACGTGAACCGGCAGTTCACCCGTCTGCAATTCCTCCATGCGGAATGGCTAGGTTGCCGAGAGGCCGCTTTTGACGTACGCTAGAATGCGGGCTTCGGCTCGTTTTGTTTGCATTCCATTCGGGGTATCGGAAAAATCGGCAATGATTCGCGCATGTGAGCAGTCCTGTTACGCGGAACGATTGAGATTGGGTGCGGCGTTCGCTTTGGTTTGTTTGATCGGACCGGCGACAACGGCGGTGACGGCGATGGATGCGACCGCGAGCGATTCCGGCGTTTCAAGCGTGTTCGAGGGCGACGTACGACAGGTCTTCAAGACACACTGCTTTCATTGCCACGGTGAGGCAGGAGTGATGGAGGCCGATTTGGATTTGCGATTGGCCCGGTTCATGATCGACGCGGGCGTCGTCGATCCGGGCGATGGCCAACCCGGCAGTGGTGAGGAGAGTTATCTGTTGGAGCGAATGACCGACGGGACGATGCCGCCCGAAGAAGTCACGATCCGTCCGACCGCCGCAGAAATTAATATTGGTACGTCGTTGGATCGAAGCTGGGGCCAAGACGCTGCGTCCCGAACCCGACGACCCCGACGAACTGCCCAAGATCACGCCCGAGGAGCGGGCCTTTTGGGCGTTCCAGCCGATCCGCCATTCGTCACCGCCGAGCTCCATGCCATTCAATGCATCGGTGCGAACGATGGTCGATGCGTTCGTGTTGGAACGGTTAGCCTCGACGGGAAAAACCTTTTCGCCTGATGCCGACAAACGGACGCTGATCCGCCGCGCGACCTTCGACCTGGTTGGATTGCCGCCGACGCCGAGTGAGGTCAACGATTTTTTGGCGGACACGTCGGACGATGCTTACGAAAAATTGATCGACCGTTTGTTGGACTCGCCCGAGTACGGCCGTCGTTGGGCACGTCACTGGCTCGATGTCGTCGGGTACGCTGACTCGGAAGGTTACAACGAATCCGATGACGAACGACCGTTCGCCTATAAGTATCGCGATTACGTCATTGATGCGTTCAACGCCAATCTACCGTTTGATGATTTCATTACCGAGCAACTCGCCGGCGATGAATTGGTGACCTCGCCGGCCAACGCGTTGACGCCCGAAGATCAACGCCGCTTGATCGCGACGGGTTACTTGCGAATGGCTCCCGATGGAACCGGCTCGGATCCCGATCAGCCCGACGTCGCGGCCAATGAGATGATTGCTGAAACGATCAAGATCATTTCCACATCACTGATGGGATTGAGCGTGGGTTGTGCTCAGTGTCACGACCATCGTTACGATCCGATTCTGCATGACGACTATTACCGGTTGCGAGCGGTCTTGGAACCGGCGCTGAACTGGAAGTCGTGGAAGAAACCGGATGAACGGCTGGTCAGCTTGGTCACGCCGCAGCAAGAAAAACTGACGCAGGAAGTCGACACCAAGGCTGCCGTTGTGCAGGCCGAGCACGACCAGTTGGAAGAGTCCGCGATCCAATCGGTCTTCCGCCGCGAATGGTTGATGCTGCCCGAGGAACTCCGCGACCTCGCCCGCGTCGCGTTTGACACACCGGCGGAAGATCGCAACGAAACCCAAAAACAACTTTTCGTCGATTACCCCCGCTTGAACGTTCGCGAAGGAGAGTTGGGTCTTTTCCTGGAACTGTTCGCCGAGGGAAAAGAACTGAAGAAAAAGCTGGAATCATTGCGTGACAAGATCGCGGAGATTCGCGAGGAAGCCCCGCGGCCTGATGCGATTCGAGCCTTGACCGAATCCGAGGACACCCCGCCGCCGACGTTCGTCTTTCATCGCGGGGATCCGTCCCAACCCACCCACGAAGTCACCCCCGGCGGCTTGAGCGTGTTGGACAAATGTTTGGATGTCGACATCGTGGCCGACGATCCGGCATTGCCCTCGACCGGTCGGCGTTTGGCGTTGGCAAGAATGCTGACCGATCCACGCAACCCGTTGACCGCCCGCGTGCTGGTCAATCGTTTTTGGATGCATCACTTGGGTCGCGGACTGGTCGCGACGCCGGGCGACTTTGGCATCCAAGGTCAACGGCCGACGCATCCGGAATTGCTTGACGCATTGGCAGCGGAGTTCATCGCTAGCGGTTGGGATCTGAAACAACTGCATCGCTTGATCATGACATCGACGGTCTACCGGCAATCATCGCGTCGCGGGGAATCTGGCTTCGATCCGGAGAATGAACTTTACGCTCGTCAATCGGTCCGGCGATTGGAAGCCGAGACGATTCGCGATGCGATGCTGGCCGTTTGCAACCAACTCGACAGTGCCGCCCAAGGCCCGCCCGACAGCGTCCGCGAAACCGAAGAAGGTGAAACGATCGTGTCAGCGGACATGGACCCGGACCTGCCCTCGCGTCGCAGCATCTATGTTCAAGCCAAACGATCGACGCCGCTGGGCATGTTGGACGTTTTTGATTCGCCGCAATTGGAACCCAACTGCACGCAGCGAAATTGTTCGACCGTGACGACGCAGTCGCTGCTGATGATGAACAGTCTGGTGCTGATCCGCCAATCGCAATCGTTTGCCGAGCGATTGGTGTCGGAGGTGCCCGCGAATCTGCCCGATCGCGAGGGGCAATGGATCAACCGAGCATGGCAGATCGCTTACGCCGACGTTCCCACCGACGAGGAACTGGGTCAGTCGCTGAAGTTTTTTGCGGCAACAGACGAAGCATTTCGCTTCGCTGAAAGACGTTGCAACGAACGATTCAGACGATTCGGACAACAAAGAAACATCGCCTTCGCCCGATCGTCAAGCGTTGGCGAGTTTGTGTCAGGTGCTGTTGGGCAGCAACCAATTTCTCTACGTCGATTGATCAATCATGGAATCTTCGCGAAGGCATTTCTTAAGTCAAAACGTGTTTGGTTTGTCCGGCGTGGCGCTCAGTTGGTCGGCGCAGCAAAACCACGCCGTCGGTGCCGACAAGGCCCCCAGCAAACCGCCATTGATCGAGCCAACGTTCGATCTGTTGCCCAAGCAACCGCCCGGCCCGGCCCGCGCCGACGCCATGATCTCGATCTTCATGGGGGGCGGTCCCAGCCAGATTGATATGTTCGACCCGAAGCCCGAGATGGCGAAATACGACGGCAAGATTTTCCCCCGCGATGACATCGATTACGACAATTCCGGCGGTGCCAGCAAGATGGTCATGGCCAGTCCGTTCAAGTTCAAGAAGTGCGGACAATCGGGTATCGAACTGTCCGAGTTGATCCCGCATCAACAGGAAATCGTCGACGACATTTGTTTGATTCGATCAATGAATCTGCCCGGCGTTCGCAATCATGTCGGTGGCATGCACGCGATGAATTCGGGACGTGCGCAAGGCGAGAAACGACCGGCGCTGGGCAGTTGGCTGACGTACGCCCTGGGCAGCGAGTCCCAGGAGTTGCCCGCGTTTGTCGCCATGCCGACGTACTCGCCGCCGCCAGGATCGCCCTACTGGTCCAGCGGATTTTTGCCGTCGATCTATCAAGGCACATTGGTGCGAAATCAAGATCCGCGGATCTTGAATCTGGATCCGCCATCGCATCTTCGTGGGGCGGCCCAGCGTCAAAATCTTGACCTGCTTTCCAAGCTTAACCAAATGCACCTGAGCGAGCGGCCCGGTGAATTGGACTTGGCAGCTCGCATGGCCAGCTACGAATTGGCGGCGCGAATGCAGGGTGCCGCGGGCGAGGCCCTCGACATTCGACGCGAGACCGAATCGACGCTTCGGATGTACGGCATCGATCAAGAAGGAGTGGATCAGAAGTTCGCCGAATCCTGCCTGATCGCGCGACGGTTGGTCGAGCGGGGTGTGCGATTCGTCCAGCTATGGAATTACGGCTGGGATCATCACGAGCAGATCAACGTTCGATTGCCCAAGTCATGCCGTGGCACCGATCAGCCCTCGGCGGCGCTGGTCAAGGATTTGAAGCAGCGCGGCATGCTCGATCGAACACTGGTTCACTGGGGCGGGGAAATGGGCCGCTTGCCGGTGATTCAGGTGGCACCGGACAACCAAAAACCCGGTCGCGATCACAACACCGACGGCTTCAGTTTTTGGTTGGCCGGCGGCGGTGTCAAAGCGGGCCACGTTCAGGGGGCGACCGACGATTTCGGACACAAAGCAATCGCCGATTCGATGAACCACATCGATTATCACCGCACGTTGTTTCACCTGTTCGGTCTCGACGCCACCGAACTGACCTTCCATTACAACAACCGCGACCTCGACATCACCGATGGTCAAACCGGCCGCGTGGTCAACGAATTACTCGCGTAGGGTGGGTGAGAGTCGGCGGCGGTATGAAATGACGGCAACCGCGGGCGCCAACACGGTCAACGTGGAAGGTTCAGGAATCGAGACCGCTCGGGTTAGTGTGAAAGTGAAGTCGGTCGGTGAAGGCGGCGAATAGAACTCGTCGTCGATGACAAGGAACCCACGATTGACGTTTTGGAAATCGACGCCAATTTCATAAGGATTCGCTGAACCCAAATCAAAATTGAGCGTGAAGAGCGGCGCGGTCCCGTCCACGCCCACGTCGGTCGATCGGGTGAAGCTGCCCGTGGCGACCGTGTTCGTCGAAGGATCAAAATCAAACGCATCGAATCCGTCCCCGACCGGCAAGCCTTCGACGGCGGAAACGATGGTTGCACCGGAGGGCAAAATCCCCAGACTTGCATTGGCGGGCGAACCGAACCGAATCGTGTCGCTCGACAGATCGCTCGGTCACGCGTCCGAGTGAGTCACGAGCACGTTGACCGGATGCGGGTCGGAGCCGCTGAACGTCAGCAAGGATTCGGCAATCGAAAGCGTGAACGCTCCGCAGCAATCGGCTGGCTCGATCAAGACGCTGCGAAATTCTTAATGGTCGTTGCACAGTTCGCTCATTGTCGGCGTGTTCGAGGCGATCAAGTCGCCGGCGCGAATCCGCGACGGCAACGAAGACGCATACTTCTACACCAGCGTTGGCGAGTATGGCCACAGTCGAACGGCGTTGCAGCACGACGCCCTCGCGGTGATTCCATCGGAAGTGCGTGATCGTTATCGAAAGCACTTCGAGATCGGACACGCGGTGGCGACCGAGTACGTCGCCGGCACTCAAGATGGACTCCATTCATTTCCTCTGCGTCTTTGCGGACAAGTCAATGAATTAAGCGACGAAGAGAAGACGATGTGTTTGGAGCACAACGTTTATCACGCGATGCGAGCGTCCGACCAATACGCATGGCTGTACACCGAAAGCAGTGATCTATCACCAGAGAAAACGTGCCCAGCGCATTCGTCGACGCAATCCAACGTGCGCGGTCCAAGATCAAAAGTTGTCAATCGCTTGGCTTCAAGGTCGAGGCAACGCTAGAAAACGCCGGGGCTGCTGCGGCGAAATGCGATGCGAAATGATCGGTCGCGGGCCAACCGGTAACCGTAGAAGTCACGCCAATGAGTGTTTCACCACGTTGAGTAATTTTTAGTAAAGAATTTCCTTTCATTCCGCTAAGCGGAACATTAGCATGCCTTCTGTCGAGGGGTTTATTGCTTCCGTATGGCGGGCGGAGTCGATTTTTTGAGGTTCGTTTCTGTCAAAGGGAATCACCATGTTTCAACAATCCAAAGTAGTGATCGCGTCTTTTGTTCTTGCCCTGTTTACCGGTCATGTCAAAGCTGAATCGGTTCTCACAATCGATCTGGCGGGCTGGGAGAGTTATGGAGGCTGGTCGCCTGCTCAAGCCGATCGCGTCGGCAACGAAATTCGCTTCAACGTTGGGTTGGGCGAAACGGTCACGCGAATTCGTTGGACGGATTTCTCGGTGGTCGCCGAAGGTGGTGCAGTAGTCTCGGATCTAATTCTGTCGACCAACGGAACCAATGCAGGTAACGATGAGTGGTGGGATTACCGAGTCGACGCCGGGACATCGGCCGTCTCCGGCGGGCAGACGTTTTACTCGGGAGATTCTGATGCTGTTCCAGCACCAACCATTCTCATTTCTTCCGATGGCGGCCCATTCAGTCTAGATGTCGGACCCGAATTGGTCTTTTTAATTTACGCGAATAGTGATGCCAACGCTGGTGCGGCTGGTTGGATCGACGGAGATTTAGACGGTGTCAACGACAACGCAGCTGGCCCGTTTAGTGGACGCGATTTTTTGATCACCAGCGGAACGGTCCAGATCACGACCACTGCGACGGCGATTCCGGAACCCGCGTCCCTCCTTGCGCTCGGCTGCTTTTCGATCGGCGGAATCGTCTGGACGCATCGCCGTCGGGGCGGTTTCTCCAAGCCGGTCGAGCCGATCGTTTCGTAAAGATGTATCGTCATCGGGATGGAGATCGGCCGCTACGACCGACCGATTTGCACCAAGGTTTGACCGGTTCGGGCAATCGCCCGAATCGAATCGAAAAGTCGCCTTGGATCGACGGTCATTCTGCGAAGCGGAACGGTACTTCTGTGTGATGAACGGGCGACGGGTGAACAAACTAAATTTGCGATCAATAAACGAGAGCGTCGGCGTGGTCGCGTTTTTTGTTTTCTTGGTCATCTTAGGGCACGCGTACGCGCAGCGACCAACTTGGTCCACGTCGTCCGTTCGAGGCATGCCCGAGTCGCAGCCGGAATATTTGACGGAGATGGTGCTGTCGCATTCGACGTTCGACGAACCGGTCGACGTTGTTCCGTTGCCCGGACATTCCGACTGGTTCGCGCCGGAACACTACGCTGGTGTTTCGTTGGCGAACCTCGGCCTGACCGGTGAGCCAGATGGAAACCAAATCCATTGCTACGAGATGCATCGCGGCGGTAGTGACGATGAAACGAGGCGAGAACTTATTTCAAAAAAAACGATCCGTCGAATTAGACAAACCAGCTCGTTTACAACCACAGAGAACTACCGATGACCACTGAACCGACGCTGCAAGACAACGAAGCCCGAACGACCAAAGGTTCGGTCACCACCGACCGGCGAACGATGATGAAGCAAACGACCATCGCATCGGCAGCATTGCTCGGCGGCAGTGCTTCCATTCCGGCGGTTCATGTCGTCGGCAAGGAAAGCGGGGATCCCGACCGACTCATTCGGATCGGGTTGATCGGATGTGGTGGTCGCGGCACCGGTGCGCTGGATGATTCGTTCAGCATCAATGAAAACGTCAGACTGGTCGCGATGGCTGATTTGAACGCTGACAAATGCCAGCGAGCTGCTGCATCGATGGTAAAACGCCATGAGGGGAAAGTGGACGTTCAGACCGATCGGATTCATGTCGGCCTGGACGGTTACCAAGAAATCCTTTCCGCCCCAGACATCGATTTGGTCATGATCGCTTCGCCGCCTGGTTTCCATCCCATTCACACCCGTGACGCGGTCGCGGCGGGCAAGCACGTGTTCTGCGAAAAACCATCGTGCATCGACGTCGCCGGTTATCACACTTGTTTAGCAGCCTACCAGCAGGCCGAGGCCAACAGGACCGCGATCGTCACCGGTACCCAGTATCGACGACAGGTCAACTACATCGGTGCGGTCGAGCAAATTCGTGACGGCAGGATCGGCGAGATCATCTCGGCGACCACCCGATACTGTTCCAACGGAATCTGGTTCAAGAACCGAAAGAACGGCATGACCGACGCGGAATACCAGATCGACAACTGGATGCAATTCAATTGGCTTTCCGGCGATCAAATTTGCGCAAGCGGTCCACAACATCGATGCGCTGAATTGGGTGATGGGCGGACCGCCCGAATCGGCGTTTGGGTGCGGCGGTCAATTCACCCGCCCAGACGGCAGCGAGATGTGGGACAGCATGTCGGTCGACTACCTGTATCCGGGGAACCGGCTGTTGTCGCTGACGTGTCGACAAATCTCTGGAGCCGCCAGCGACAACGGGACCGTCGTCTATGGGACCAATGGCATCGCGATCATCGAAGCGGCGAACGGAGGCTCGCGGATCATGAATGCGGACGGTAAACAGGTTTGGTCCATGGAGAGAAAAATTAATGAAGCTTACGAACAAGAACACAAGGATTTGGTGGACTCGATTCGTCGAAACCAGCCGATCGTCGAATTAAAGCAGACCGCCATCAGTTCGCTTACGGCCGTGATGGGCCGCATGGCGGCCTACACGGGCCAACGAGTCACGTGGGACTTTGTTAGTCAGCAATCCACGTTAAATTTGTTCCCCCAAAACTTTACGCTTCAAAGCGAACTGCCGCCAGCGAAAGTCGCCGTTCCCGGCGTTACCAAACTGGTTTAGTTACGAACTTGAATATCGGCCCACCGTATCACGAAGCGTCTCGCCGTGAAGGACCACGGAGGAAAAACGTCGTGTCACCGATTTCGTATCTAGGATTCCTCTCGACGTTGCTTGCTAATCTTGTCCGTCACGGTTCATGGTGACATCACGAAGTCGGCCTTGGCAAAAATCGATCGCTTGATCGTCGAAATGCGGTGACGCCGGATCGCCGCTTTGCCCGCCGGCGAGATTCAATTTGGCCTTGACCGGTTGCCCCATCTCGACGACCGCCATGAACGAGTTGCCCGACGTGCCGTAGCGACGCCGGCTGCCGTCAAAACGTTTCGACCCGTACGAAGCAAGAATGCCGAAGTGGCCGATCGTCATGGGGACCGCAAGGCTGGGTTGATCGTCGTCGTAAGACGGCGAGACCACGTCAACGGAACGTTGAAAACGGTTGATCTGGCCCCACGTAACCGACCGCCAGTCCGGGAAATCGTTGGCAATCTGCTTGATCGCGGCCAGCATCGTGGTGGCCTTGATCAACGGCGTCGCCGGATTGAAATCGTTCTGGAGGTAGCCCAGGAAGTCCGGTTCCGCCGGAATTCGCTTTACGGTTCGCCCAAATTGCCGGAAGTATTCGGTTAGCAAAACCATCGCATGCGAATCGATGGTGACGCATCGATCCCACGCCGTTAAGGTCCGTGCGGCATGGAGAAGTTTATCTCGCTTGTCATTTGAAAGACTTTTCGCCGAATCGAGGTACTCATTTAACTCTTTGACCAACGTGGGCACGACCGCATCGGCAAAGGGCAACCGTTTGTCCAACGCGATTTCGATGAGGCTTTCCACCGAGAACTCTGATTGCTCGGACAGCATTCTGACCGCATTGCGACCTCTCAGGCTTTCCCGAAATTGGCCGAGGTGTCCGGGAGAGTCCTGGCGCGAGGGCGAATCGTCGCCGGCGCAGCGAAACGGAGTCGCATTGCAGTTTTGCAGCCAACCGCATGTCGGGTTCTCGACGACTAGGCATTGAGACATCGGCAATTTGCCCCGCCAATCAGTGCGAGGATCGGAGCCGTCCACCGCTACACTAAAATTAAACTTGTCGTCGCGGTCGGGAAAGAAATTGCCGACAAACAATGCAATGTTCCCATCTGTATCCGCGACCATCGTGTGATTGCTCTGGTTAGTGCGCATCGACATGACTTCGTGAAAATCGTGAACGCTGGTGGCGGACATCGTCCTCATCGCCTGAGTGATCGCGGCGACTGGGTCGACATACCGGCGCATCGCGCACCATCGGCCAGCCGAATCGAGATGGGTAACGGGACCGTGATGCGAATGATGCGTCACCAACGTCGTCGTTTTGATTTGGTCGCCGTCATTGACTTTCAACTCAACCGGGCGGGTTTCGATCGGTTGCCATTGGTCTGCAAATCGGTATTCGATCTTGCCGTTTTTTTGGGTTCGCGTTGTCAAGTAATAGGCGTCGACGGTATCAGCACCTTCGGCCGAGGTGTGTGACCATGCGAAGTGATCATTGAAGCCTTGAAAGACGGTGAACTGTCCCCATGTGATCGCGCCGCGACAGTTCAGCGTTTGGCCGGCGAACCAGTTGTCGCAAGTCAAGTGCGCTTCGCCGCGATAGTGAAACGGCGTATGGGGATTGATCAGTAGCAGAGCCTTGCCGTTTGCGGTCCTGCTGCCGGCAATTGCGATCGCATTTGACCCGAGCAGTCCCGGTTCGGTCGTATGTAGATCGTCTGCTTCAGGATCTTGCAGGCCATAATGCTTAGCCAATAGCGACAGATCAACTTGTTCGATCGTTCCCCCGATTGAAGCTTCGTCCAACGTAAGGACCATCCACGGTTCGAAGTCTTCGATCAAGCTTGGTCGACCATCGTATCGATTTCGGTTTGGGTTCGCATCCAGATACGAATTCAAGCCATCCGCCCACGCTTGGCACCATTGGCGAAATTCAGGCGATGCCAATTCGAGAAGTTCTCTGGCTTGTTGGTGGGACAGGTACAGTCGTCGTCGCAGGTCCGCTGCCAAACCCTTCGAACCAATCCATTCGGCCGACCGCCCCATCGTTTGCACCAAGTTCCACTCGATCGCGTCAAAGTTGTCCTCGGCATGAGCGACCATCAATGAGAAAATAACATCCACGTCACGCTTGCCGACAATCGTTGGGATTCCATACGCGTCACGCGTTATTTCGCTGCAGTCTTGGCACTGAAGGGTGGCGTCATCAGGCTCCCTGGCATTCATGGTTTGAGGCCAGTGAGGTCCCAAGCCGAAGGCGACAAAGAGCAAGAGGTAGAGTGTACCGTGATCCGGCCGGATGCTCGGACCGAGCAGCCGACACGTGATATTTAAATGGCGGCGGCGTTGTAACATTGAAGCGGTCATATCCGAAGAGCGAAACGACCTTGCCCGTCATCATTCACACGAGAAAAGTCGCCGGCAAGTGTATCTCAGCTCAATCTATACCGACTCAGGTGTTCTCTCAAGCGGAACAAGCGTGTTTTCGTCCCGCGTGTCTCTGTCCGCCAGTCCGTCGTCCAAGCAAAGGATCTGCCGGATGGGACAACTTTGTTTGAGAGAAGAAGCACGTGTTGTGGCTGTTCGTTGTGCTCGTTGGCGACAGCGAAGTCGTCAAAAGCTATGGCGTTCTCTTTTAAAGAACAGAAGTATGCTTTTTATGGTTCGCCAGCTTCGCTTTTTTGTGGTATTCGGTTTGACGTTGGGTTGGGTGGTCACAGATGAATTTGATGTTCGCGTCGACGATGGACGCCTCATTCGTTTGAGCACCTTCGACCTGTCAAAGCCCAACGCTCAGTGCCAGTTTCAACCGCAGGCCAAGCTCGAATCATCGGCTGGCGACGCAATGAATCCGGCGCACCGGAAGTTCGTTCGCGGCAACGCGGGCGAGCTCGACGACGGCTCTGGAGCATCGAAAACTTTTCGCTCAAGCCGAACCTTCGATACCGTGTGTCGCTGTTGACCGATACGAACTTTCATCGCAAGCACAATGAAATGAACATCGTTCTGCTGCAATGCGATACACGCAACAACATGCTGCCCGGGTGCGCTTCAGCGGACTTCCGGCCAAGACAGAAGTCGTCGACGGATGGGAACGGTTCGCAGTCGATTGCGTCATCCCGTGCAGAGAAGTAGTCGACCAAGACGCGATCAGTTTCTGGTTCGACCAGGGCGAGCAAAGTGAGGCGCCGTTTCATTTCTGGATCGCCAACGCCGCCGTCGTGCAAACGCCGATTCCCGTCGAACATTCGGTAGATCCGGTCGAGCGGATGTCCTTTCGCGGAAGACCCAGAAAGCGGACGATGACGGGAGAATGGGCCGCCGCCGTGCTACCACTTGGCACGAAGCTCATCGAATCGATTCGGCCGACCGGTTAACTTATGGAGCTGATTCATCTTCGGTCTTTATTCGGTCAAGACCAACGGTGGCGGAAGCATTCCCGAACCGGCGTTTTTCGATGGCATCACCGAAGGGCTTGGAAAAGACGACCGGATCATCGACGCCAACGAAGAATGGCTACTAAATGTCGCTACCGACGACCCTCGGAAAATTTTGCGCCACGCAGTGGACCGAGGCCAATAGCTTTACGTGCGGAATGTACACAGACCTGCACACCGTCCCCAAAAGTTTTCAGCGATCGTACTTCACCCGTCGACTACCCCCGCAAGTCGCCGCTGAACGATCAAGAAGACTTCGCGGTGGCGGACGTTTACTTACATGGGCGGGTGTTGCAAGATGACGCATGGTTGTTGAAGCGGGCACCCCTGAATCGACCCAAACCGAACTTCCACGTGCCCGACTCGTTCGGCGCATTGCTATTGGATCAGTTGCCGTTCCAACTTCGCTTCTCAGTTTTGAAATCGCCATTCTGCTTGGCAGAATATTGATTCGTGGCGAAAGCGTCTAACTGCATGGTGCCGATGGCAACGGTTCAAAGTCGAGGTGACACCGCTTCGTCGCCGGTGCCCTGCGTCCAGCATCGGCTTGATCGCATCGGAATCTTCCGCGTCGCGTTCCATGCACCTACTTATTGCGTCACTAGCCAGCTTTCTGTTTGTCGGGTCCGTTATCTGCGTCAGACGGGTTGTAAAACTACGCCGGGGGGGCGTCGGCGAAGGGCCAACGATGCCTCTGTTTTTCTCGAACGTATCGATGGCGATCGGATTCAGTTTTCTGTATCGCCCCGGCGATGCCCTTCTGGATTGGCCATTGCTTTGTCAGCCGCCGACGCTTTCGATCTGCGACGTCATTAAGATGCTTCTCGCGTTCGCCGCCGTTCGCATCGGCGACATCTCTGTGGCCACCCCGGTCTTGGGAATCAAGATCGTGACCGTTTCCGTGTTGATGTTGGCGATCGCTAGCGAGCCGGTCGGCAGCATGCTTTGGATCGCATCGAACGCCGCGGCAATCGGCGTTGCGTTGATTCAACGGACCGGATGGGGCCGATAGCGAAACATGCTGGGGACGATCGTGCTGGCGTTGTTAGCATGGCATTTCTAGGTGTTTTTCGATGTTCTGAACCAAATTGGGTCTCCGCAATGGGTGGGGCGACTGATTCTGCCGATCGCATTCTGGTTCATGGGGATGCCTTCCATCGCGATAATTCCTTAAGTCGCTTGGGGCAAACGACGCGATCGTGACGTTCAAGAAGAACTTCTACCGACGACTGTCTTAGCGTTCTTGCACACGATCGCGGTTGTATTGGTGATCGCGAATTTCGGCGATGCGACTCAGGTCAATATTGTCTTTTCACGTGTGGTCTTTGATTCGACGTCGTCGCGTGGGCGGCTGATCGATCGATTGGCCACGATGAAGACAGATTGACTTTCAAGTCGCTTTGGTAGCGACTGGCCGGAGCGAGGCTGCTGACCGTCGCTGTCGTTTTGGCCGTTACGGATTTAAACAAAATCGACAGTCGATAGCGCCCCGGGGCGACTGGCTCGATCCGATTCCGGATAAACAACGCACATTTTTCGGCGAGGGATGGTTCTAGTCGGTCAGATTTCATCGCGGCACCGAGGGGATTTCAGGAGTCCTACTTCGTCGCCATCGATATCTGCGGGACGTCAAGATGCCGTAACCCAAATTTTTGATGAATTTTAAGGTTGTAACTTGCATGGAATCGCTTCGCACTGCTAGACTGCGGTCGTTCCGTGAGCCGGAACGGCGATTCTTGGCGGAGCACCTATTTCATTTTCACTCGGAGATTCTTGATGAGCTACTTTTCAAAGAGGCAGGGATCCAAACAGAGCGGATTCACGCTGGTGGAGTTGCTGGTGGTCATTGCGATCATCGGCGTATTGGTCGGCCTGTTGCTGCCGGCCGTGCAAGCGGCTCGTGAAGCCGCTCGGCGGATGAGTTGCAGTAACAATTTTAAGCAAATTGGGTTGGCGATTCACAACTACCACTCAGCCTTCAACGCGCTTCCCCAGTTGGGAGGCGGTTTTGATGACATTGGCCCCGACGCGATTGCGTTCTGGGATCCGAGTGATTTCTCATCGCAGTTGAACCTCAGTTCACTCGTCGGCCTAACGCCGTTCTTCGAACAGCAGGCTATATGGGAACAAATTGCGAACCCGAATTCGTTTCTTGCCGATGGCACCATCAAACCTGCACCCCCATGGCCTGCGATGGGGCCGAATCCATACGGCATGTATGAATACGGACCTTGGCTGACGAACATCCCGACACTGCGTTGTCCAAGCGATCCAGGAATGGGATTGCCGCAACGGGGCCGAACCAATTATGGGGTCTGCACTGGAGACGCAATTCACTGGACTTTTGAACTCGGTCCGCTCAGTCCGCAGTTGACACCCATAACAAGTCATGCGGTGGGCATCCGTGGCGCCGGGCGTGGTGTGTTTGTGAGCCGAACGACAACTCGCTTCCGTGACATACTCGATGGATTGTCCAACACGATCGCGATGGGCGAGATCTCAACATCGTTGGGCGATAACGACACGCGGACGCGTCCGGCATCCTTCATTGGTTGGGAAGGAACCCCAGGGCAACCAGCCGGACAAGCCAATGCTTGCGAAGTGTATGCCGATCCATTGCGGCCACGCTTTTGGGCGGCCGCTGGAGGCGGTGGAACGCCACCACCAAGCTTGCTCGACGAGGAAAACTCGCGGGGTGAGTGCTGGGCCAGTCGTGACTTTGCTGCGACGACGATGAACACATTGATGCCACCGAATAAAGCGTCCTGTTCGACATGGGGTGCAAACGGTGAAGGGATCTTTCCACCATCTAGCCTGCACCAAGGTGGATGTCACGTGATGATGACGGACGGAGCAATCAAGTTCATTACCGACTCGATCGAAGCCGGTGATTCAAGTGCGGCTTCGGTAGGATTCGATGCCGACATCAATCCCCGCACTGGACCGCAGGCCCCCGGCAGCCCCAGTCCCTACGGCCTATGGGGGGCGCTGGGCTCTCGCGCATCAAAAGAGGTCGTCAGTGAAGAACTATAATCTACAAAGGCATTCGCGGAATCTGTCTATTTCGCCGAAGTCACTCGGTGTCGCATGTCTTTTTATAATGTCGGTGCTAGTCGTCGGCGGTTGCGGAGAATCGCAGCCAACAGTAGTCGAGTTTTCAAAAGAAGATGCGGATGCGGCGAAGCAGCGGTATAAGGCTTCGGTCGAAAAAGCACACGGAACTCCGGGGGAAAAAGGAGCTCGCTAGTCTTTAGAGATCGCCCTGCCAACTATCGAGATCCATCATACTGGTGAATCTCAATCAAGCCTGACGGGAGACTGCCCCTCAACTAATAATTGATGGGTGTCTACCGTCAGGTTTTTTAATGACTGAACGTTGCCGCTAGACCAATGGATCGTTGCGTCATCGATATTCGTCGCTTCACCCAGTGCAACGAACTGAACGGCTTGATTGGACGCCAAATAACCGCCTCCGGAGATTTGATGAATCCGTCGGAATGCTTTCGTGTTCGATGGGGTCTCAATGGACAGGTCGATGTATGTTCCCACCGCGTCCCGTGAAGATTGGGTTCCTACCAATGTCAATGCGATCCAGTGGAAGTCGGTTGTCCCGGCATCCTGCCAAATGCAAACTGGCGATGTTGCATTCGTCACGACCACCTCGGGCCAGTGGTCGCCGCTAACGTCCGCAAGAAACGCGGCTCGTCCGACTCGGGGAACTCCGATTTCGCCCGATGTTTCAATTGCCTGAAACGTTTTGCCGTCTTGACGAAAAACTTGGGCTGGCTGGGCATAGGGTGGATAGCCCTCTCCGAAATCGCTGATGTGACCGTTTGCAACGAATATCTCCTTTCGTCCGTCCCGGTCAAAGTCGACGGATTGAACGCCAAACCCAACCATCGGCAACGTTTCTGCAACCGCCTTCATCGCTGCCGTTCGGTCGGACCAAGTGCCTGAGGCTTGTTGTTGATAAAACACATTGTATTCACCCGCAAAACCCGTGACATACAAATCAAGTTTTCCGTCGTTGTCGATGTCGTCGACCGCGATACCCATGGACGCTTGGGCGTGCCCCCGTCCGTCCAAAGCCAACCCGTCCAACATCGCAGTATCCTTTAATTTCAAAGACGTCTCCGCAAGTTGCAAGCGAAAATGATGATTCGCAGACATGTCGTTGGCGATAAACAGGCTCGGCTTCACTCCGTCCAGCCGTCCGCCGACGATTCCCAAGCCTCGCTGTGGCACAAGATCTGATGTCCAATTCTGCGAAACGTCCAGAAAAGAACCATCGGGCTGACCCTTCCAGAATTGATCTGCCGCTGCGGCAAATGCAATCGGGAGGCAAGGTGCTTGTTTGCCAGCGGAGTTGCGACAGAGTTCTGCGGTCGGTTCGCTTGCGTCAATGTAGTTCACACAAACCACATCCAAGAGTCCATCGCCGTCGACATCCATCATCAAGCCGCTTGTGGACCATTGGCGATCGCCTCCCATCCCGACCGTCACAGTCACATCCGCGAACGTTCCGTCGCCATTATTACGTAGTAAACGATTCTCCCCAAAATTTAGAATCATCAAATCGGGAAATCCGTCTTGGTTGTAATCGCCGGTGACAATGCCTTGTCCGTAACCACGATCATCAACGCCGCTGGACGCTATCACACTGACGAGAGCCGAACCGGTGTTCCGAAACAAAGTTGACGGCTGGCTATCACGTTCGTTGATCGCACCTCCTGCAGCGGCAAAAACTAAGTCGCATTGACCGTCTAAGTCGTAATCAAAAGCGGCACCGCCACAACCGAGTGATTGTGACAGAGGTACGTTCGGTCCATGCACGCGATCGCCGACCTTTCCGATGAAGTCCAGGCCGTAATCGTTCGCGACGTTTCGAAGTGTCAGTGGACGGCTGACTGCCAATGGTCTCGCGGACGCAGTATCCAGGAATTTATTGGTTGGGGACGCCGCAGCGTCATGCGGTTCCGAGGATTCTTCTAACCGGCTGAGATCAAATGTGAGCTCCAGTTGATCGGTCGTGTCGTGCCATGTTGTCGTTTTCGTCAAAAGACGCAAAATCGATTGGCGGTTTTTTTCAAACAGAAGACTTGGTGGTTTTGACAGTTGAACAGCAATGGCCGACCACGCTTCAGCCTCCCACAACCGGCCAAGAAGTTTTAATTGCACCGCGACGGCATTTGCCGCCGATGCGTCCGTACGTTGTGATCCGGCAAAAGCAAAAAAATGGCTTTTCAGGGTAATTAGTCGTTCAATCCGCCGCTCGATGGAATCGAACTCCTCGTTCCATGTCGTTCGCGATGCTTCGTCCGGTTTGGTCTGCATTTCTCGAATCGCCCCCGCAAGTAGACGCCAGCCCGCCACATCATCGGGGCGTAATCGAGTTGCATTTGCAAAAGCGAGCACGCAGGCACGGTGCAGCTTTGCATTTGATCTTGCAAGGCCAACGCCTATCCAAAAATCAGCGTATCGTTGTGTTTCCAAGCTCGATGATTGGATTAGGCGTTCCAATTCAGCCTGATTTCCAAGAACACCATGCAGGTGTGCCAGCATCGCGATCGCGGGGGAAAATTCTGGATGCTGATCAAGAACCTCATTCAAAACCTGTTCGGCCGCATTAAATTCTGCCGAATCAAAATGCTGCTTTGCTTTGCCGAGCAGAATGCGTTTGTCGGTAGGGTTTAGCCGTGCAACGGTTTCAATCGACGCTAACGAAAATCGACGAGTGGATGATTCGGTCGTCGCTTCTAACAATGCTGCATCGAATGCACGATTTTGAATCAAACATTTCATGTGCATTGGAATGCGCTCGACACGCTGTGCTTCGCCAAGCAATCCGACTAGCACGCGACGAAGTGAATTGGCATCCGGATGCTTGCTCAGCACCGATTCGATCAGGTCGATGGCTTCGTATACTTGACCGACTTCGATGTTGGCTTTGATTGCGAGTTGGATTTGTCTCGAGTCCAGCTCGACGGACTTATCGATGGCGTCCGTGATTAATGCAGCGGCTTCACGCAGACGGCCATTCTGACCCGCGGAGATTGCTGCGGCTTTCAAAACATCAGGATCTTCGGGGAACAACATCAACGCTTCCGATGCAACCTTCTCCGAAGCTACCCAATCCCGGCGATTGACGGCATTGGCCAATCTTTCCTTCGCGGATAACGGGGCCGACGTTGGTGTTGTCATGGCCTGCGAACCAATGGGTTGCATCGACTCGTCGCTGCGGTTGGCGTTGGAATCACAGCCAACGACTGAATGAATCGCGGTCGCGATCGCCAGTGAAATCCAAGCTCTTGATCGCCGTCTGGGAGGCAAGTTTGTCTTCGATGGGAGATGCATCGCGAACGGGACCTTGGAGGTTTGAGAACCATTCATAAGAATCGACGGAGCTATTCACCAGCCACGGGGATGGCGTTCGGAGCGATACATTTCGCCGCGTCGATCAGTATTGTCTCCATGAACTTTGCAGCGACAAGTTGAACACCCATCGGCGATTCGTTGGTCGTTTCGACGGCCACTGACATGGATGGCAGACCAAGCAGGGGCAACGCGATCTGCGACACCTGTGCGGCGATCACGCGTCGGAACGAGGCGGGGGACTCCACATCCAAATGATTGCGGAATGGAAGTTCGGGGCTGACCGGACAAAGCAGGACCGGATAGTCGTTAAGGAATTGCTGCCAAACGCGAGTTAACATCATCCGGTGTTGAAACGCATTTTGAAACTCGTTTAAGCTTGGCGGCGGTGATATCTCGTTCATCTGTTCCAACCAAAAGTTGGCATCCGGGTCGTCCTCCTCGCGGATCATGCCAAGATAGGCGTGGCGAATTTCCGAAAGCCAAAGAATCAATTGGACATCGGCCGCTTCCTTCCATTTTGGACAGGCAACGTGGCAGAGCTCCCAGCCGGCTGCGGCCAATCGGTCGGCGGCGTTGTTGATTGCCTGAACAATGTTTGGATGGGGAGTATCTTCTTCGGGGGAGATGCAAACCGCGACTCGTTTACGCCGTACCGTTTGAGCCAGAGGCACCGGAACATGCCATGGGTCGCGGACGTCCGGTTGCGACATGACACGCAGGGCGAGTTCTATATCGTCGACGCTGCGAGCGATCGGGCCGGCCACGGACATTAGTTGCCCCCCTAGCGGACGATCGGGCGCCGAGGGGTTGATCGACGCGACGCGGCCGGGCGTGGGACGCAGGCCATGGACCCCGCACGCGTAAGCGGGATACCGAATCGAGCCGGCGATGTCGCTGCCTTGGCCGATCGCGCCAATTCCCGCCGCCACGGCGGCGGCGGCACCACCGGAGGATCCGCCTGGTGTCCATTCGGGATTTCTTGGGTTGATCGTGCCGCCGTAAAGTGAATTTCGCGTGAACCAACGCAGGCTAAACGCGGGCACGTTGGTGCGGCCAACGATGATTGCCCCCGCGTGGCGAAGGTTGCTGACAATCGGGTTGTCTTCGCGAGCAATATTATCGCGCCGGATTCTCAAACCATTCGTGTTGGCCCGGCCCGCTTGGTCAACGTTGTCCTTCACCGTGACGGGAACGCCGGCCATGATCCCGGGATCTTCGCCAAGCGAAATTTTTTGATCGACCGCTTCGGCATCGGCGATCGCGAATTGCGGGAATTCATCGACGACCGCGTTGATCGATGGATTCATGGCAGCGAGTCGATCGAGCGTCGACCGCGTGACTTCAACCGCGGAGACCTTTCGCGAGCGAACGGCAGCGGCAATTTCGGTGGCCGACCATCGCCAGATATCATCGTTCATCGGAGATGTCAAAGCATCGCAGGACTTCATCGTTCCGCACCAACAGACAACCATCTGCGATCGCGGGATACGTCCATAGCACCTTCCGGCCGAGCGTGCTAAGCGTCGGTTCGATGGCGTGGAAGCGACCGGTTTCTTGGTAACCTTCCGGGGAAAGTTGCGCCGTGATCAGGTCACCGGTCTCGCTTAGGATCCAGGTCGATGCGGGAGTTTGGATCAGGAACGCCGAAGCGTGAGCACCGCCGCGGGGACGATCGGACCCGGTGGTCGGTCGTGCCGTTTGCCATAGCCGCTGCCCATCGTCGGCTCGCACACAGGTGAGCGCTCCGCTGCTGATATCGGCCCCGTAGAGATGCCCGTTGCGAAAGATTGCACCCGACGTTGCCAGCGTCAACGAGTCTTTCGGGCCACCTTCCCAAACCAGCTCGGCGGCGGGTCGATCGGGCGACAAACGGAACATCGACGACACGTTCCCCTCGCCGCCGGCAAACAGCCACTGACCATCACGAACTGGTGGCAGGATCGACATGCCGTAACTGGGCTTGAGCGGGTGGCTCCAATGGACCTGTTGCGTGACCGGATCGAGACTCGTCAGACGCTCGGTCGACCAGATCAACAATTGATCGACGCCGCCGGCGCGAATCAGGCTGGGAGAACAATAGCCGACTTCGGACTCGTCGATCGCTTGCCAACGAAGTTGACCGTTTTTCATATCAAAGCCGCCAACCAATCCTGATTCGCCACCGACCATGCAAACGAGCACGTCCCCGACGACAAGCGGCGTGGCCGAATGGCCCCAAATCGGCGTCGGGGCCGCGAAATCGTCCGGGAACGACCGACGCCAAATCAATCGACCGTCCGCTGCATCCAAACAACGCAGTTCGCCTTCAGCACCCAAAAAATAGACACCACCGTCATGGACGATCGGGACCGTTCGCGGTCCCGTCGGATAAGAGATCGAATAGGGTTGATCGTAAGAATGAGTCCAGACTTCATCCCCGTTATCCAGGTCCAAACAACGAACGCGTTCGCGTCCGGTCAATCGGTCACGCGTACCGGCGCTGTTTGTGATCTGCCCGGCTTGCAACTCGTAATCGGCGATGAAGACTCGGCCGCCGGCGACGCTGACGCCCGAATAACCCATGCCGGTGGGCACTTCCCAATCCAACGTCAAGCCTTCCTCGGGGATTGCTTCAAGCAAATCGGTTTCCGCCGAACGCCCATCGCGACTGGGTCCGTTCCACTGCGGCCAATCGTCAGCCCGGACAAAAAGCGGAGGCATTAGGAGTTGAACGAGCGAGAAAACCAAAATGGTCATCCCGCTGAACGAGGACCCGCGGCGGACGAAGACGAGCGAAGTCCCGGGTGCGATGTGGTGAATCATAAAACGGGCAATCATAGAACAGGCCAGGCAGGGAATTGAACGAGGCGGCGATGCTCGACTTCGGTTACGTAAACGGTTTTCTGATCAGGGCTCAGGCAAACGTTCGTGGGCGATTGACCGAGCACGTCGACCTCCGCCAACCGTAGACCGGTCGGTGAGACGACCGACACAACACCGGCGTCGTAGCGAGCGATGTAAAGATTGCCCGCGGTGTCACAGCGGAGGCCGTCGACGAGATGTTCGCCGAAACTGACGAAGACTTGCGGTTCGTGAAGGGTGCCGTCTTCGGCAACGTGGTAAACCATCACGTTTGCCTTCTTCGTTTGCGCGACATACAGGAGCGATCCGTCGGGCGACAATTCGATGCCGTTGGGCAGTTTAATGTCTTCGGTCGCGATGGATGCCTGACCGTCCGGCGTGACTTTCCAAACGCGTCCGCCACCGCCGTGCCAATCCGGATCACTGGCGTAGATCGTACCATCGCCGGCAATCGTCAAATCGTTGGGTTGGTGCATCAAGGGTTCATGCACGAATGTTTCGATCAAGTCCGAACCGCGGGCGACTTTCAAAACGTTGTGCCCGACGTAATCGGCGATGAACATGTCGCCGGCGGTATTGAAACGGATTGCGTTGCCGCGAGAACCAGCGGGCAAGGTCAACAAGATCGACGCTACGCCCGACGGCGTCACGCGACCAATCGTGCCGTCGACTTCAAAGTTGACCGCGAAGACGTCTCCGGAATCATCGCAGGCCGGGCCTTCGACGCCATCGGTGAACGATCCGATTTCCGTCAACGGCGTGGCGGAGTATCGCACCGGTTCAGCAGCGACGAGCGGACATGCGAGGGCGAACAACACAATGCACCGGAGACTCATGCCGTCACCCCATTTTTTGGCGGTTGAACCAGTTTCGTCGCATCCATGCCCAGCACCGCGATGCCCGAGACGATGAACGCACCGCCCAGGAACAAGAACATAAACGTATCACCGTAACCCCACGCCAGCCCGACGGCGGCCAACAGCGGCAGGACCGTCGATGTCAGCGCCGCGCCGAAGTTGCCCCACATGTTGCTCCACGCAAAGATGCCTGACGTGTTGCGACCGCCGATGTCGGTGATCAACGCCCAAAACGGCGGGTTGGAGATGTCGGTCATCAATGAAACCGTCGCGCAGCACGCGACAATCGCCCACACGTTGTCCAACCCAATGCAAGCCAAGTACGCGATGCCCGCGATGACGCTCGCGATTGCCACGGGCGCGACCCGGCCCCATCGCAGCCCCAATTTGATAACGCACCAATCGCCGATCCATCCGCCGGCGAGTTGCGCCGGGATGCCAACACCAAGAATGAACGACACCATCAAACCACCCGTCACGTCGTCGACGCCGCGGTCTTTTAAATACGTCGGAAGCCACGTGATTAAAAAAGCCCAGCCGACGTTGGTGGCGAACTGAACGATTGAATTGAGCCACAGCGTTCGGCTTTTGCAACACGCCCACAACATCGGCAGGATGTCGCCTATTTCGCTGCGGTGATTATCCGCCGGTTCACCGATCCAGTTCGCTTCGGCGGCGTTAATCTTGGGATGATCGGCGGGCCGGTCGCGGATCACCCAGTAGTACGCCGCCGCGATGACGAAACCGACAATCGCGTAAACCACCAACACCGTCCGCCACGAACCGACTTGCAAGATTAGGAACGTCGTCACGAAGGGAGCCGCCGCCCCGCCGATGCGTCCGCCCATGGAGACCCATCCCGAAGCCATCGATCGATTTTCGCTGCGAAACCATTTCCGAATCACGCCGCCGGATGTCGGATACGCACCTGCCTGGGCGACGCCGAGCGCCAACCGTGCGATCAACAATCCGGTCAATGACGCGGCAAATCCTGTGAAGGCCGTCAGGGCCGACCAAGCGACGATGTAAATCGTCAACATCGTTCGCCCGCCGAACCGATCGCTGGCCCAACCGGCCGGGATTTGAAAAAACGCGTAGGTGAAGAAGAACGCACCGAGCACCTCGCCCAACCGCGCCCGCAGCGCCGCCGTGTCATCAGCACCGGCCTCAGTCCCGGCCGTTGTCGCGGGGACGAAATCGGTCAGGAACGACTCCAGTTTGATGATCTCGCCCAAACAAACACGGTCGAGGTAAAGGATGAACGCCATCGCGACGCTGACCCCGATCACGCGGTAGCGAACCCTCGTGCGGTGCTCGATCGCTGTCGAAATCGGCGACCCCAGCTCGGTCAGGTCCGCGGCACGAGCCTCCGGTGCAGTGGCTAGCTCGACATTCGATTCAGTCACACGGTCAGGCATCGATTCCTCGCGGTGACGGGCCACGTTTCAGCGGCGACATGGTTGCGGACCGCCCAAACGTGTTGGTGAAGTGCCATCGTGGGACACACGTGACATGGCACACCGTAGACGACCGTGCCGACGGGATAGTCATCGGCGTGGTCGGTCGCAATCACCAAGTGTTCTTCGCTGTGCGTGACTGGGCGAGCGTCTTCCAAACCAAAGAACATCGCTCGCGGTGGCGTGAATTCCGACGCGACGGCCTTATGACCCAAATCGAGGCAAAGGTGTCCCGGCATGGGTCGACTGATGACCCGGGTGATTAAAACGGCGGCATTCTGAAAATCGAGATCGGGACAAATTTCGGCTTGACCGGCATCCCAAAGAACCGTCGTTCCAGCACCGACTTCGACGTTTTCATGAATCGCCATCCATTTCGACGTGGGGGTTCCCGAAGCAATTAGCTTCGGAACTTTTAGACCGAGCAAGCCGAGCTGATCCTTGAGTTTCCAAACGGGTTCAAAAGCATCATCGGTATTCGTCTTGAGAGTCTCGGGGTTCTTACTTTGGAGGTGACCGTCGTAAGCATGCAATCCGGCGGCGCGGACGCCACCGCAGCGGCACAGCAGGCTATACAGAGTCGCGGCCTGGTGCGGGACGACGCCGGTTCGATTCATGCCGACGTTCAAATCAACGTACAGCGGCACGCGAACACCCGCCGCCATCGCTGACTCGCTGATTTTTTGCAACACGTCGGCATCATCGACCAGCCCCGCGATCACCGCATCGGGATATCGACGGGTCAATTCAATCAATCGATCGATATTCGGACCGACCGGTTGATAAGCCAATAAAACGTCGCGGCCGCCGGCGGCGAGCGTCATTTCGACTTCGGCGATCGTTGACGTTTTAAACTTCGTGATCCCGGCGGCAAGTTTCATTTCCACCACCCGGGCCATCTTGTGCGTCTTGACGTGTGGTCGAAGGCGTGACACGTCACCGACCATGGCGATCATGCGGCGAAGGTTCTCATTGATCCGGTCGGGATAAACTAAAACTCCCGGTGAAGCGATTGAATCGGCGTTCAGAATCGCATACCACGGCAAAACTTCCACGGTTGTCATCTACTTGTCCGCTGGAAGGACAGCGATGCACTCGATCTCATAACGAAGTTCATCGCCGAGACATTTGACGATCGACGTTCGTGCCGGTTTATCGGTAGGGAAATATTCCGCATAGAGACGGTTGTATTCGTCGTAGTCGGCTTCGTCGCGAATGTAGTTGCGCGTTTGAACAACGTGAGCCAAATCGGTGCCGGCGGTCTTTAGCACCGCGGCCATGTTTTCAACCGAGCGCCGAAATTCACTTTCAAAAGAGTCAGCAATGATCTTGCCGCTTTTATCGACCGACGCTTGACCGGAAACAAATACCAACTCGCCCACGACAACGCAGGGAGAAAACGGCAAATGCGATGTCGGGGTACTATCGTCCATGGGATAACGAACACGGGGATGGATCATCTTGAAGCGTTTCTCATAAGGTTAGGGAAGTTTGGGCAACAGACTCCGACTCGACGATCGCGTCCAGCGGGTAGATCGGCCGCCTTAAATTCTGATAATCAAACTGTAAGACATTGGATGAACAGGGGCCCGGTGTGTCGACCCAGATCTGGCGAGCGGCGATCGGATCAAAAGCGCGACGATGAGCGACGGCAGCTTTAACGACCAAGAACGAAAAAGCGGCAGGTTCGATACCAAAGTGACGCCATTGGCCAAGGTCCAAGGTCGCGAGCGCGATGGAGGTGATCAAAATGGAAACGTCCCCGCCACCCTCGCCGTGGACACGAACCACCGCGCACCGCCCCATGTCGAATGTGTCGCCGCACGCGGCAGCTAAGTGACTCTGTTTGTCCTCCAGCTCAAACAAACCGTCTTCCGATAACAACAGCGTGCAATCGACGGTAACGGGACCGTCGAAGCACTCACTGCCACGGCCCCCCAACTCCAACGTCACGACGTCACCGATCCGATGAGATTGCAAAATTTCTACCGCGGAAGGATCCCACAAACAGAACCCGGCGTTGGGTAAATTTTCCTCCAGCATCATTCGCAGAAGCGTTACCCCATCACCGGGGCCCCCGCCACCGATATTGTCCGAAGGTTCGACCAGAACCGTCAATCCATTTGCCCGACGGTTTCGGACAAGTTCGCGGACTTTCACGCGGACTTGAGCGAGCGGTTCGTCTTCACTGCAAGCGCTCAGATGATGGTCAATTGACACTTGCCGAAGTTCCGCCAGCGCACGTTCCACGTCCGTGAGCGTTTGCTCGGAATCATCGTTGGGGGTTTTTTGATCGGCGATGATACTAAACGATAATCCGACATGCGGGGCATCGGCAAACGAATAGCCAGCGTTGATATTGACCGCTAGCAGTTGCTCTGATTGCCGTTCAAGTCGGCGAGCGGCAGCTTCGAGAGACCGCATCGGCTGGTCGGCCGTTCCGGTGACCGTCGGCGTCAAAAGCAATGGTGCAAAACCGACGAATTGCTGGCCTCGAATTTCCGACGATAGATGACGGGCCAGCAGATCGGCCGCCCGCGTCGCTGACTCGGCCGCATCGGTGTGTGGGTTCTCGCGATAGGCCACCAACCCGTCGGCGTGTTGAGCCATCGCGGCCGAAAAATTGGCGTGCAAATCATAGACGCCGTAGATCGGCAGTGTTTCGCATCCCGCAACGCCACGGATCCGCCGCAGCAATTCCCCGTCCACGTCGTCGCACGATTGCGACGCCGCCGCACCGTGCAAAACAACGTAAATGGCATCCAAGCCGGTGGTTGTCGCTTCGCCAAATCGTGCCGCGACGTCCGTCCAAAACGTTTCGACGACGTCGTCGGCCAGTGTCGGCCCTGGTTCGGCAATGGCCATGAAAATCGGCACCACGTCCCAGCAATGCCGATCAGCAGCCCTCAAAAAAGCTCCCATGGGGGAAGAGTCCTGGCCCAGTTCCATGATCTCCCTCCCGCGGCGAACGGTGAACGCCGACCACGGTGTCGCCCCGTTAAGAAAACCGTGCGTCTCGTGGACTAGCTGGACAACAGCGACTCGGGGGCGTGCTAAATTGTTCATCGGTCGGGCGTTAAAAGCGTTCCGAAATTGTTTCTTCAGACTAATTTAAACCAAAGGCTTGCGTTCCGTCAAGTGGAACGCTATCATCAAAATGGAATCCGCTCATCTAGTAAAGGTATTTGCGATTTTGGAAGCGACTGCTGGAAAACCCGAAGGGGTCTCGCTGAACGAACTGGCGTCTCTGGTGGGATTGCCCAAATCGACTGCGCACCGGTTGCTCAAAACGCTTTGCACGCTTGGCTACACCGTAAACTGCGGCAGCGGGACTTACCGCCAAACAGGAATGATCAAACGGTTGGCCGTTGGTGCAAGCGATCCGTATTGGGTGTCGGTGGCCGATCCGGTGATGAAAGGGCTAAACAAGAAGACCGGCGAAACGATCAATTTAGGCATTTTGCGATTTGAAAAAGTGTTTTACCTGCACGTCATCGAAACGTCCAAGACGTTGCGAAGAGCCGTTTCGGCCCAGATGAGCGATCCGTGTTTCAGCACGGCGTTGGGGCGGGCGATCGTGGCGTCCCTTCCCGAGGAGCGCCAGAAATTTTTGCTGCGTCACGCGACGATTGAAAAGCGAACCCCAAAAACGGTTATCGACGAAGACGAGATTCTTCGCATTTTGAAGAAGGTGGCTAAAGACGGCATCGCATTTGAAGAGGACCAGACCGACTTGGGTGTCAGTTGCATCGGCGCCCCAATCTTTGACAACGAAGGTGTCGTGGCGGCGATCAGCTTGTCCGCCCCGGCCGTCCGGATGAACAGTTCGGACCATAAGAAGCAATGGCAGGAATGGTTGCGTGAGGGCGCATCAGCCATTACAGAAGTTTTGAAATCTCACTCGGAATGAAGACCCGGCATCCTCATGTCTCACGTTAACACCTCCTCTGATGCGGTCAGCATCACTCACGCGGCTCAAGGCAGCGGATCAAACCCCAAAGGGGTCGACGGCAGTGAGCACGCGACCAATCGACCGACAATGGAATCGTTACCGATTCCGATCGAATTGCTCCGCAAAGAGCTCAGCGTCGCGTTGTTGTGTGACGCTCTGGACGCGGCCGGATTGACTCACCAGTCGCCAAGATTGCCAATCGGTCCTCTGACGACCGGCGGCGAACTGCTGCTCGGTCGTGCCAAGACGACGTTGTGGGCCGACATGGCACACATTGACCAAAATCCTTATGAGCTAGAATTGGCGGCGATCGATTCATGTGTCAAAGACG
The DNA here is from genome assembly GCA_963836865.1 of Pirellulaceae bacterium. Taxonomy (GTDB): domain Bacteria; phylum Planctomycetota; class Planctomycetia; order Pirellulales; family Pirellulaceae; genus Rubripirellula. The sequence goes on from CAWILC010000012.1 coordinate 435,841, forward strand.
ACGTGATCGTTTGTTCGGCCGGCGGTTCAATGCGTTCAGGTTTGTGGGGCGAATTGCTCTCCGGTGCGGCGACCAATCGTGGTTGCTGTGGCGTCATCGTTGATGGGGCGATTCGTGATCTCAGCAAAATGCGAGCCATGAAGTTTCCCGTTTTTGGTCGGGGAACGTGCCCCTACGACAGCCGCAACCGCCAGCGTGTGATTGATTATGACGTCGCAATCCAGCTCGATGGTGTCGCCATTGAACCCGGTGACATCATCGCTGCCGACGTCGATGGAATTGTTGTCGTGCCTCGCAGTGTCGAAGTAGCAGTCATCCAGGCGGCATGGAACAAAGCCCATGCCGAAAACGAAGTTCGTGAAGCCGTCCGCGGTGGCATGTCGGCGACCGAAGCCTTCAAGCAATTCGGCGTGCTGTAGGACCTTTACCACGTTTCATTCTAAGAAAAAACGATAGCGATGTTGCTCTTTGACGCTCACCTCGATCTAGCCCTCAATGCCGTGGATTACAACCGCGATCTGCGGCAGTCGGTTGACGATCTGCGGGTGCAGGAGCAACTCGCGGGCATGGATAACCAGTGGGGGAAATGCCGCAACACGCTTAGTTTTCCGGAGCTTCGAGACGCTGGCGTTGGCGTTTGTTTGACGACACTATTGGCGAGGCTCGAGCCGAGCGTCGCGGATGATTTTGGGCACACGACCGCGGAAGCCTGCTACGCGTTCGCACATGCTCATTTGGCCTACTATCGCGCGATGGAGCGTGCCGGGGCGATGCGGATGATTCGCACCTCGGACGATCTTTCAAAACATGTTGCCGCGTTTGAGGCGGAACCCCAGATGCAGCCGCTGGGTTTCATTCTGACGATGGAAGGAGCCGATCCACTACTTGCACCTGAGACCATCGAGGAGTTCTACGATCACGGTTTGAGGGCGATCGGACTGACGCATTACGGCGGCAACCGCTACGGCGGCGGCACGCGGAGCGAGAACGGGTTGTCGCTCGACGCGATCGAATTGATGCAGCACATCGAGCGGCTCGGTATGACGATCGACATGACGCACCTGTCCGACAAATCGTTTTGGCAGGTCGCCGATCGGTTCTCCGGCCGGGTTCACGCCAGCCACCAAAACTCGCGACGCATCGCCAATTGGCAGCGTCAATTCAGTGACGAGCAATATAAGGTCATCATCGAGCGAGACGGTGTGATCGGCATCGCCCTGGACGCGATCATGATGCAGCACGGATTGGTCTACGGAAAAACGCAGCCGACCGCGACGCTCGTGGCGGCTGTTGAAAACATCGACATCGTTTGCCAATTGGCCGGCAATGTGAATCACGTTGGCATAGGAACCGATCTCGATGGCGGTTTCGGTGCCGAACAAACACCGACCGATCTAGATCGTTACACCGATTTTCCGCCACGGCTGTCGCAATTGCTCGGCGATCGCGGTTACGGCGAAAGCGACATCGAAAAAATTTTTCACGGCAACTGGCTGCGATTCTTTGGAGAAGTCTTATGAGGATTTTTACAACCGCTTTACTGATGTTCTTTGCAGCCAGTCATGTTTTCGCAACCGACGAGGGCCTCTTTTTTGAATCGCACATTCGTCCGATTTTGAAAGCCCATTGCTTCCATTGTCACGGCGAGGACGGTGAGAAAGAAGGCGATGTCGATCTGCGTCAAGTGCGGTTGATGGTCGACGCCTACGCGATCGATTCCGATGATCCCGGCCAATCGCGATTGCTCGAAGTCGTCGCTAGTGGTGAGATGCCGATTGGCGGCAAACCGCTTCCCAAAGAGGACGTCGAGCTGATCGGTCGGTGGCTCGCCGGGGGTCACCCGACCAAACGGCCCGAACCGGATGAGGTTCCCGACTTCCTGATCACCGACAACGAACAATCCCACTGGGCGTTTCAGAAAGTCGTAGCACCGGAGATTCCAAAGGTTGGGCAATCGCACCCGATCGACGCTTTCATCGTCGCGGGTTTACACGAAGCCGGGTTGCCACCGGCTCCGCGAGCAGATCGCGTGACGTTGGTCCGCCGAGCGAGCATGGACCTGATCGGTTTACCACCGACGCCGGAGCAGGTGGCGGCGTTTGTCAATGACAATTCGCTCGACGCGTGGCCAAAGCTGATCGATCGATTGCTGATGTCACCGGAGTATGGTGAGCGTTGGGGACGGCACTGGCTCGATGTGGTCGGTTACGCCGATTCCAACGGCGGTCCCAATGACATCGTCCGGCCCAACGCGTGGCACTATCGCGACTACGTCGTTGCCTCGATCAACAACGACAAACCGTGGGATCAATTTGTCCAGGAACAACTTGCCGGCGATGAGTTGGTCGGTGTCTCCACAGCTTCCGCCGATTCGCCGGTCACCGATTCGGCGATTTGGGATTCGATCGCTGCGACCGGTTACTTGCGAATGGGGCCTGATCCGACCGCCGACGAAGTCGATAACGAGTTGCTTGCCAAAGAATCGGTGCTGGTCGATACGATTCGCATCATGGGTAACTCGTTGCTGGGATTGACGCTGCAATGTGCCCAGTGCCATGACCATCGTTTCGATCCGGTCTCGCACGTCGATTACCACAAAATCCGAGCTCTGATCGAACCGGTTTACAACCCGTCGGATTGGCGAAAACCTGACGATCGGTCTTTGATCGCCAATGATGAGCGGGAACTGAAGTTTAACGAACAGATTGAGGCCGATGCCGATGCGGTCGATCAACAGCGTCAAGATTTGATCGACCAAACGTACGCCGCATATCTCGAAGTTCGGATGGGCGACGCGGATGATTCGGTTAAAGCACAAATCCGGATTGCATGGAACAAGCCGCAGGACGATCGCACCGAAGAAGAGGTTGCCCTCCTGGACCAGCATGATTGTAATTTTGACAAAGCCGATCACCTGCGATTCATTCCCAATAGCAACGTCGAAGAGACCAAACGAGTCGAATTACAAGAGCGTGCCGAGGCGATTCGTGGAACAAAAGTGTCCCGCGTTTTGATGGTCGCCACCGAAGTCGAGGGTTCCGTCCCGGCGACTCGGCGATTTCATCGTGGCAATCCGTTGCAGCCCAAAGAAGAGGTCTCGCCGGGCGAGTTGCAGGTCATCGCGGATGCCCCGACGATCGCGGCGAACGATCCCGATTTGGTCACGACGGGCCGTCGGTTGGCTTACGCAAAGTGGTTGACCTGCGGCGACCATCCGCTCGTCGGTCGGGTGCTGGTCAATCGATTTTGGATGCATCATTTCGGCAGCGGATTCGTGACCACGGCGGAAGACTTTGGCTTGCGAACACCGCGACCTCTGCACGGCGATCTGCTGGACCATTTGGCGGATTGGTTCGTGCGATCGGGTTGGAGTTTGAAAGAATTCCATCGCTATGTGATGACGTCGGCGACGTATCAGCAATCCGCTCGCAACCCCGCCGCCGAAGCGGTCGATGCGTCCAACGAACGTTTGGCTCGAATGTCGTTGCAACGATTGGAAGCCGAAGCGGTTCGCGATTCGATGTTATCCGTTTCGAGGCAATTGGTGCGAACCATCGGTGGCCCGCCATCGATCGTCGCACGCAATCCCGCCGGCGGAATCATTTTGGGCAAAGAGTTGTCCCACGCCAGCAACAATGTGGTCCACACGGTCGTGCCGCTGGGCGAGGCGGCCAATCGGCGAAGCTTGTACGTGCAGTTGCGACGCGACCGAACGCTTTCGGTCTTGCAAGCGTTTGACATGCCCAACATGGCCCCCAATTGCAGCGAACGGGCGTGCAGCACGACCGCGCCGCAGTCGTTGATGATGCTCAACAACACGTTTGTCATCGAACAGAGTAATGCGATGGCGAAACGATTGATCACCGAACACCCCAATGCACCGGAGCAACAACTGACGTCGCTATGGAAGCTCTGTTACGGCCGTAAGCCGGACGCGACGGTGTTTTCGATGCTGCTTGAAATGCTCGTCGATGAGATCGACCGGCAATCTACATTTGAGCAAACGCTTGTGATCACTGCGTCTGCCGCCGAATCTGACCCGCCCGATGACAAGGCCGAACCGCTATCGCAGCCGCGTCTTGATCCGACAACGCGGGCACTGGCGGCGATCTGCCAAGTTGTTTTTGCATCCAACGATTTCCTTTACCGTCCGTGAAGCCCGACTCGTTCCAGGACTCCCATTTTTGGGAACCAGGAGAAGATTGATGAACATCAAGCGTCGAAAATTTCTGCAAGGCATTACCGCGTCGTCGATCGCACTGCCGTGGTTGTTGCATCGCGACGGATTGCTTGCCGATCAACCGTCGCCCGAGATTGATTTGATCAAACCGGACCTGGACATCGTTTATGACTTGAAACCCAAGTCGCCGCCGCGACCCGCGCGAGCTCATGCGATGATCGATTTGTTTATGTTCGGCGGTCCGAGCCAGATGGATTTGTGCGATCCGAAACCGCTGCTGTCGAAGCGGGACGGTGAAAAGTTCGACGGAAAACTCGACACCGATAACGCCGCCGGTGCATCGGGTTTGATCTTTGGCAGTCCTTGGAAATTTCAGAAGTATGGCGAGTGTGGTTTGGACGTTTCCGAACTACTGCCGCACTTTTCGACGATCGTTGATGAGGTTTGCCATATTCGCGGAATGCACTTTGGGACCAATGCGCACGACCGCGGCGCACACCTGGCTCACAGTTGCTATCCCGCGCCGGGACGACCGACGTTGGGCAGTTGGTTGACGTATGGACTGGGGACCGAGAACGATTCGCTTCCCGCGTTCGTCGCCCTGACGGCCAAGACCGGGTTGCCGTTTTTGAACGAGCACAACTGGGCCGCCGGGTACCTGCCAAGTTTGTATCAAGGGACGATGGTCCGCAACGAGATCCCGCGCATCTTGAACCTTGATCCGCCGCTCCATTTGGCCGGACGCAGCCAGAAAGCTCAGTTAAGTTTGCTGGAGCGACTGAACGAGCAGCACGCTCAGGCTCACCCGGCAGAGACCGACTTGAAAGCACGAATCGCGAGCTATTCGCTGGCCGCACGCATGCAAGAATCGGCGAAGGAAGCGTTTGATTTGTCGGGTGAACCTGAGTCGATCCTTCAGATGTACGGCGTCGGCAATCCGGTGACTCGTGAATACGCCGAACGTTGCATCATCGCGCGTCGGCTGGTCGAACGCGGAGTGCGGTTCGTGCAATTGCTGCACGACGGCAACGGCGACATCGATTGGGACAACCACGATCAAATCAAAAAGAATCTCGAGATGGCGTGCGCGGCAACGGACCAACCGATCACGGCACTGATCAAGGATCTGAAACAACGCGGGTTGCTCGACACGACGCTGGTTCGGTGGGGCGGCGAGATGGGGCGGTTGCCGACCGCCGAGGCGACCGGCGGCCGAGATACGTGGGGCCGCGATCACAACGGCAAGGCGGGTTACATGTGGATGGCTGGTGCGGGAATGAAGCCGGGATTGATCCACGGGGCTACGGATGAGTGGGGACATGAAACGATCGAGGGTCATTTTACCGCCCCCGACTTTCACGCCACCGTGATGCACCTGTTCGGACTCGATCACGAAAAATTGATTTACAAACACAATGGCATCGCACGCTCGATGATGGACGGCGAACCGGCACGCGTGGCGACGGAGTTGTTGACATGAACTTACAACGATTGATTTTGGCTTGGGTGTTTTTTTCAGTGACGCTCGTCCATGCCGAAGAACCGCCAAAGTATGAGAGTGACATTCGGCCGATCTTCAAGGCGATGTGTTTTCATTGCCACGGCGAAGAGCCCGAATTGGCCGGTGGATTGGACATGCGGTTGGTTCGACTGATGAAAGAGGGAGGCGATTCGGGCGAGACGCTCACCGACGACGATCCTGACGAGAGTTTGCTGTGGTGGAGGATTCAATCGGATGAGATGCCCGAGGGACCAAAAAAATTGACGGCTGGTGAAAAGGATCTGATCCGCCGTTGGATCGCTGCTGGCAGTCCCACGTTGCGGGATGAACCCGACAACGTCGAAGACGCCAAATATACATTCGAGGAATTAAACTTCTGGTCGTTCCTGCCGATCGACAACCCTGCCGTTCCAATGGTAGACGCGTCAATCGGACCGATCGAAGATGCGATCGATGCGTTCGTGGCGGCGGAATTGTTAGATAACGAATTGACGTTTTCACCGCCCGCGGAAAAAGCGACGCTGCTCCGACGCGTTACGCTCGACTTGACGGGACTACCGCCCTCACTAGAGGAGCTCGATGCGTTCTTGGCCGACGAGTCTGAAATGGCCTACGAGAAAGTGGTCGATCGCTTGCTCGCCTCACCGTCCTTCGGCATCCGCTGGGGACGCCACTGGTTGGACGTGGCCGGATACAGCGAAACCGACGGGCACCTGATCATGGACGTCGAACGTCAGCACGCGTGGCGTTATCGCGACTACGTCATCGATTCGATCAACGCCGACAAGCCTTATGATCAATTCATGATCGAGCAACTTGCTGGCGATGAACTGGCACTGGAAGATTTGGTCAAGCGTGGCGTTGGCGATGGGCGTCCTGATCCCGAAGACGCGCGGCATGTGGAGTGGGTGACGGCGACGGGGTTGTTGCAAATGCCACCCGATTTGACCGCTCGCGATAACACGCTGGCCAATCGTAACCAGGTCGTTTCGGATTCGCTGCGCGTCGTCGCCGCGGCGGCTTTGGGCGTGACCGTTGGTTGTGCACAGTGTCATGACCATCGCTACGATCCGATTTCGGCGGAGGACTACTATCGGTTCCGCGCCGTGTTCGATCCCGCGTTCCCGATCGATGAAGACGCTTGGACGTTGCCGAGCAACCGAACGGTGGACATGACTCCGGAATCGATTCGTACCGAGCGAGAGAAGGTCGAGGCGAAAGCGAAAATACTGGAAGATGACTTGAAGGCCCGCCGCCGTGCCGTCGCCCAAACGATTGCCGAACGATTGATCGGTGAAGTGGCAGAAGACGTCCGTCCGCAGGTCGCGGCGGCTTTAGAAAAATCGCCCGACGACTTAAGCGACGAAGAGCTAAAATTGCTTGATTTCTATCCGATGGTCAAGTCGGTCGAAAAGGTCGACGGTAGCTTAACGTTGTACGATCGCGAGCAGTTTGAAAAATTCTATGAGGAGTCGCTGGAGATCGAGAAGTTGCGACGATCAGCACCGCCGGCGCGGTTGATCATGGGCGTTTGCGAATCGGATCAACGAATCCCCAAAAGCAATCTGTTCTTTCGTGGCGATCCGATGCAGCCGCACGGGGAGGTCGCGCCGGGCGAGATGTTTGTCGTCGCAAGAAGTCGGCAAGTGCCGACGATCGAAAATAACGACGCGAGTTTGTCCTCCACCGGCCGAAGGTTGGCCTACGCGCGGCAACTGTTCGACGGCACGCATCCGCTGACCGCTCGCGTGGCGGTCAATCGGTTATGGCAGCATCACTTTGGCCGCGGCATCGTCGATACACCGAGCGATTTTGGGCTCAACGGAGAATTGCCGAGCCATCCCGAATTGCTCGATCATTTGGCGACATCCCTGATGCGCGACGGTTGGCGAATGAAGCCGCTGCACAAGCGGATCGTCCTGTCGCGAACCTACCGTCAAGGGTCGCAAAGGTCATCGCGTTCGATGGCGATCGATCCGGACAATCGGTTGCTGTCTCACGCCAGTCTGCGGCGACTCGATGCGGAACAAATTCGCGACAGTATTTTGATGGTGTCGGGATTGCTCAACGAGAAGTCCGGCGGACCATCGGTGCAGGTGGCACGTGGCGATGATGGCAAAGTCGTCATCGGGATTTTGAAGCTTAATGATGATGATGCGTTCATTGGGATCGACGACGTGGGGGACGAAAAGTTTCGTCGCAGCGTTTTCCTGCAATCGCAGCGTCACGCGACACTCAACATGCTCGAGACGTGGGACATGCCCGCCATGGCACCCAACTGCGATTGTCGCGATCGGTCAACCGTCGCGCCCCAGTCGCTGTGGTTCCTCAACGATGACATGATTCTGCAAGTCACCGATGAGTTAGCCGAACGGATGTTTTCCCGAGCGTTCCCCGATGCGAGGTCCCGCGTCCGCGATCTGTTTCGACGACTTTATAGTGCCGAACCGACTAGCAGCGAGCTGGACAAATGCTTGATTTATTTGCAGAGTCAGGCGGAGCGGTTTCGTCAGGATGAAGACGAAGCGTGGCAAAAGAACTTAGCCCAGTGGCCGCATGCGGCGGACGTTCGCGCCCACGCGACGCTTTGCCAAGCGTTGTTGTCGACCAATCGATTCTTGTATGCGGAGTGAACAAACATGAGCGGAAAACTATGTTCCCGTCGACACCTGTTGCAGTCCTCCGCGTTCGGATTGGCTGGCATCGCAGCGGCACAATTGTTGACGAGCGACGGACTTGCCGCTGAAGCGGTCAAGCCTGTCTTGGAAGAGCAGACCTTCGATTTGCTGCCCAAGCCGACATCGCGACCGGCGCGGGCCAAAGCAATGATTTCGATGTTCATGATCGGCGGTCCAAGCCAGATCGACATGTTTGACCCCAAGACCGAACTCGACAAACGCGATGGGCAGAACTTCGAGGCCGAGGTGGTATTTGACAACGCCGCTGAGGCGAGTCGTCGACTGATGAAGACGATGTCGAAGTTTCGACCGCGGGGCAAGTGCGGAATGGAACTGTCGGACCTGATCCCACACATGGGCGAGATCGCCGACGAGATTACGTTGATCCGATCAATGCACAGCAAGGTCAACAATCACATCCCGGCAATCAATGCATTGCAGTGCGGTACAGGCGTGGCTGGGCACGCGACGCTGGGCGCTTGGTTGACCAAATCGCTCGGCTGCGAAACACAGGAGTTACCCGCCTACGTGGCCCTGACAGATCCGCGTGGCATGCCGCTGGAGGGAAGCGAGAACTGGACCAGTGGTCAATTGCCGTCTTTGTTCCAGGGAACCGTTGTTCGGCCAACCGAACCGCGGATGCTGAATCTCGATCCACCGCGGTATCTCGCCGGCGCAGCACAGAGGGAACAATTGGATTTGATCGCAAAATTCAATGCCGATCACTTGGCCAAGTATCCCGGTGAGTCGGACTTGTCGGCGCGAATTGCCAGTTACGGACTAGCGGCGCGGATGCAGGTCGCGGCCAAGGAGGCGTTCGATTTATCAGGGGAAGACGCCGCGACGATCGAAATGTACGGCATCAACGACGGGGTGACGCGAGATTACGGCCAGCGTTGTTTGATCGCGCGGCGTTTGGTGGAGCGCGGCGTGCGATTCGTTCAAATATTTAACAACGGTCAATCATGGGATCACCACGACGGAATTCTACAGAAGTTGCCCGAGCGTTGTGCTGAAATCGACAAGCCAGCCGCGGCTTTGGTGACGGATTTGAAACGTCGCGGGATGCTAGACGAAACGATTGTTCATTTTGGGGGCGAGATGGGTCGCTTGCCGGTAATCCAGATTCCGTCGGGTGACGAACCGATGAAACGAGTGGGACGCGATCACAACACGTTCGGTTTCAGCCAATGGTGCGCCGGCGGTGGCTTCAAAGCCGGCCACGTGCACGGCAAGACCGACGATTTTGCTCATCATGCCGTTGAAGATGTTGTGACGAACCATGACTGGCTTGCGACAGTGTTGCACTTGTTCGGTTTGCATCATCCCGATGTTCGTTTCAAAGTGGGAACGCGAGAAGTAACGTTGGTCGAAAATCCCGCTGCGAAGGTGGTACAGGAGTTATTGGCTTGAGAATCGCGATTGTTGGTGGCGGTGTGATTGGTTTGTCGACCGCCTATTGCTTGTTGTTCGGTACACCGTCGGATCAGGACGATTCCGGCATCGACTTAAAGATTGATTCGGTCACAATCTTTTCGCCGCAACCGGCGTCCGAAACAACATCAGCGTCCGCGGCGGCATTTTGGTCGCCGTATTGGATCGGAGATTACGATCGCGTGCATGCGACGCGGACATGGGATGAATTGAAAGTGCTTCACCAACGCGACACCCCAGGGATCTCGCGTTTGATATTCGATGAATACATGACCCAAGACGCCGCAGAGGCGTTTGAATCGGACAAAGACATATCGCATTGGTGGCGAACGCTGGACGGCATGGACTTTGAGTCTTCTGTGCTCGATCCGCCTCGGGTCGTGTCGGTCGAGGGGCAACCGGCGAAGTTGACGATGCGTCATCGCTACCAAACTTACGTTGCGAGGATGCCCGACTATCTGGCTCATTTAGAACAATCGATTGAACGTTCCGCGAAGGTGCATTGGCGTTGCCAGTGGGTCGATTCGCTCCAGCCGATCGCCGATCAGTTCGATGCAGTATTCCACTGCACGGGCTGGGGGGCGCGAGAATTGGTGCGAGACGATCCGATGACGACCTCGATGAGACTGTTGGCCGGTCATGCGGTGCTGGTCGATGCACCGGATATTCGTAACGCGCAATTGTTTTTTGGAGAGCCATTCGTGGGCCGGTCGGTATACATCGTCCCGCGACTGGGCAGTCTTAATGATGTCTTGTGCGGTGGCACGGCCGTCGACGTGACCGAGTCGGCACCGTCGATTCGCCAAGCGATGAATTTCGATCGCCAAGTGGTCTGCGATGAAGTGATCTATCGCGTTCGCGGCGTCGAACCAGGGTTGGCCGATCGCCCGGAAGTTGGCCGCGCCGTCGGTGTGCGGCCGGTTCGCGAAGCGGTGCGATGCGAACCCGATGGGCGGCTGCGAAATGTTTTTCATGGCTACGGTCACGGCGGCAGTGGCTTGACGTTGTCGTGGGGGACCGCGGAAGCGCTTTGTAAAATGGTCGGCCAGACCACTGATGCGGGTATTTCGTCATGAACAGTTCCACGCAAACCGTCCAGGTGCGACCGGCGACGCCCAGTGACATCGACACCATCGCTAAGTACAACGTCGACATGGCGATGGAATCCGAAGGCAAGTCGATCCCGATGGCTCAATTAAGACGAGGCGTCGCGAGGGGAATGGATCGTGGCGACGAGGTGCGATACTTCATCGGCGAGATCGACGGTCGGTCGGCCGGCACGTTGATGGTGACCCGCGAATGGAGCGATTGGCGGGACGGATGGGTGTGGTGGCTGCAAAGCGTCTACGTCGATCCGGATTATCGCGGCCGCGGCGTCTTTCGTGCGATGCTGGACTGCGTCTCGCGTATGGCCAGTTCAACGCCTGACGTCCTTGGGCTTCGTTTGTACGTCGAGGATGAAAACGAGACCGCCCAGGCAACCTACCGCCGCACCGGCTTCGAGGATGCCGGTTATCGAATCTTCAAAAAGACGTGGACTTCCCGGTGATGCGGCCGCGTCGCCGGCGTTGCAACCTGGCGGTTCGGCGTGTCAATCGAGGTGTCGGAACGCAATTGAGTTAAAGCGCGACCGTGACGGTCTTGGTTTCCAGGTACGGCTTCAAGCCTTCCATTCCCAGTTCGCGGCCTTGCCCCGATTTCTTGAATCCGCCGAACGGTGCCGCGGCGTCGAATACGTCGTAGCAATTGATCCAGACCGTGCCGGCGCGAACGGCCTTTGCGAAGCGGTGGGCACGCGAGAGGTCCTTGGTCCAGACGGCCGCGGCCAAGCCGTAATCGGTCGCGTTGGATCGCTCGATGACCTCTTCTTCGGTATCGAACCCTAGCACGCTCATCACCGGCCCAAAGATCTCTTCGCGTGCGATCGACATTTCGTCGCTGACGTTGTTAAAAATCGTCGGCGCGACAAAGTAACCCTTGTCACCAACACGCTCGCCACCAGCCACGCACGTCGCACCCGCTTTCTTGCCCTGGTCGATGTAGCCAAGGATTTTGTCGAACTGCGTCTGGTCGATCTGCGGGCCCTGTTGGGTCGAACGATCGAACGGATCACCGACCTTGCGGTCATGAGCCATCTTCGCCAGCTTTGCAACAAACTGTTCGCGGATCGAATTGTGGACGAATACCCGCGTCCCGGCACAACAACATTGACCTTGATTCAAGAACACGCCGATGTAGGCGCCTTGTGCAGCAGCATCAATGTCGGCATCGGCGAAGACCACGTTGGGACTCTTGCCGCCCAACTCGAACGTGATCCGTTTCAACGATTTAGCGGCGTTGGTCATGATCAGCTGTGCCGTTGTCGTCTCGCCAGTGAAAGCGATCTTGTCGACACCGGGATGATCCACCAAGGCGCCGCCGGCCGTTGGGCCAAATCCCGGGACGACATTAATCACGCCGGGCGGAAAACCGACTTCGCGAGCAATCTCGGCCATCGCCAAGCAGGTTAGCGGTGTTTGCTCTGCCGGCTTCATGACGATCGTGCAACCGGCCGCAAGCGCCGGTCCCCACTTCCACGACACCATGGACATCGGGAAATTCCACGGAATGATTTGTCCGACAACGCCGACGGGTTCCTTGACCGTGTAGCACAAATGGTTTCCGCGTATCGGAATCGTTTCCCCTTGAATCTTGTCGGACATTCCCCCGTAATAACGCAGCACATCAACGACAAGGGGCAGGTCGCCGGTACTGGATTCCGTGATCGGTTTGCCGTTGTCCAGCGTTTCCAGTGCGGCCAATTCGTCGATTCGTTCCTCGATCGCGTCGGCCAGCTTGCAAATCAATCTGCCTCGCTCGCGCGAGTCCATCGTTCGCCAAGGTCCACCGTCAAACGCCGCACGCGCCGCCTTCACCGCAGCGTCGATGTCGGCGGCGTCGCCCTCGGCGACCTCTGCAATCGGCTCTTCGGTGGCCGGGTTCAGTGTCGTGAAGGTCTTGCCGGATACCGCATCTACCCAGCGGTTGTTGATGAAGCACTGCGTGTGCTGCACTGCGGGGGCCGAAACAGCGTCGCTGGGTTTGTCCAGGATTGTTGACATGGCTGCACCAAAAAAAGAAGGCTAACTGAGCGACGAAACGATTCCGCCACGCGGAATGTATGTTATCATCGGACTGCTGGCCTTGCCATTGCCAGATCCCCTTGAACCTTACTAATTCAAAAATTCTCGATCGTTCCGCGCTTCCGCTTTTGAGCTTCCTGTTTCGCGTCCGATGATGGAACGTCTCGCGTCCGCGGCGTTTATCGGTCGTGCGACAAGTTCCTAACGCGGAACGGGTGACGATCGAAACGTCGTACGTTTGAAACGACGTACGTTTGAAACGACGGCCTTTGCAGCCGGTCGCGAAGCCATGGGAAGACGGCATGAATGAAACACGACACCACTCCCTGACGCGACTAACCGCGGCCTGTGAGACCGGGTTGGCGAGTGCGGAAACGCTAGCCGAGTTTGCCGATACGTTGCATGCCGCCTTTGCGCATCATCCACGCTTTCACTCGGTGCGATTGTCGCTCAGCCCGCTTGACGCCTTGAACACCAAGTTAGAAGCCGACACTCTGTTAAGCGATCACTCCGTTGATTATCGCTTGCGACGTCATCATACCGACCCGACACCAGTCTGGTTGATCAAGCATCAGGGGTCACGCCACGGTGACTGGCGGGGCCACCGACGCGGGGTGCCGATGGCAATCGATTTCGAGGATCGTTACATGCGTAGCGAAGGCTGGGCCGATTATCACGAATTATATTTTTGGAAACTCGGTTCCTACCAAGGCAACATTTGCATCCGAACGTGTGAACCGACCAAAATCGCGATGGATGATCTTCGTGCGGTGCGGAACCGCGTTCGACCACACTTCTTTCGCTTACGCGACCGCTTGGAGGTTCAACTCGAGCGTCGTTTCTATCTTGATCTGGTGAATCGCATGCCCGTCGGCGTGGTTGTGCTTGACTCAAAAGGTCAATTTCACTTCGCCAACGCGGAGGGCCGATCGCATTTGCATCGATGGAATGTCGGCGACGACGCGACGTGGTTGAAGGCCCCCGCCGAACCCATCGTTCCCGACGAGATCCGAGAGCACTGCCGCCGGCTTCCTTGCGGCAACGCGTCCGCCGACATCGACCCGCTCCCCTCTCCATCGCGATCCATCGAAAGTCTTCGCGGTGTCCGCGCAGATGTGCAGCGTGTCGATCGTGCATCGGAACTAATCGGCAATGGATTCTATTTGGTTTGGTTGACGCTGACCCAAGCGAGCGTAACCATCGGATCACAAGCGGTTGGCGTTTCAACGGGTTTGGCGGCGGCCCTGACCTGTCAAGAACGACAGGTCGCCAGGATGGCGGCGTCCGGTTTGCGAAATGCGGAAATCGCTGAACAACTTGGCAAAAGCCTTTCAACCGTTCGTAGTCAACTTCACAGTGTGTTTCAAAAGCTGAACATCCGAAGTCGCATCGATCTGATTCATTTAGGGTTCACGTAACGAATTCAACGACATCAGCCGATAATCTCATCGAGTGCCGCCAACAGCGAATCAATCTGTTCCCCAATCGCACTAACGGCGACCCTGTTTTCACGTTGGGTGCATTCGGACATCGGTGTCAGTGCCTGTCCTAATTTCCAACCACGCTTCATCACGCCCAAGCGAAAGCCTTCCGGAAATTCGTTGATCGCCAACATTTGATCAAACAAAGGCAACAACCGCCGCTGTAGTTCGATCGCATCCGCAAAGCGACCCGCCTGGCAAAGGTCATAAATCGCGACGGCCACCTCCGGTACCACGTTGCCGATGGCGATCATCCCGCCTTGGACACCATGCATGATCATCGTGCCGACCAGTCCATCCCAGCCGGTAAAGAAAACGAAATCAGGTCGTTCCTGTCGAATGCCATCGACCATTCGCATCATATTGGGCAGGTTTCCGCTGCTGTCTTTGATTCCAATGATTCGATCGCTGGTGCTGGCAAGCGAGATCACGGTTTCCGGATCAATCTCGGTCGCGAGGCTGGGAATGTTATAGAGCAAAATGTCCAGCGGAGACGATTCCGCAATGCGATCAAAGTAGGCTTCCAAACCTGCTTGCGAGGTCCGAAAGTAGATCGGCGAAACGATCACTGCTGCCGTCGCACCCATCGCGTAATAGTCAACGCAAGCTCTCAATGTCGCGTCTACATCGTGTTCCGATGCGCCCACTAAAACGGGGACCCGTCCGTCGGCCGCGTCAATCACCGCCTCAACGATCCGACGACGCGTCGATTCGTCAAATCGAGCGAATTCGCCGGTGCTTCCGTTGGGGAACAATCCGTGAACACCCTTTTCGATCAGCCAATGAACGTAGTCACGCATCTTTGACGCATCAAAACGCCCGGACGAGTCAACCGGCGTCAAGACGGGAGGAATGATCCCATGCAATCGATCAGTCATCACTTATCATTCAAAGGAAAAGTTGCAAACAACCGGCTTCGGAATCGCAGCGTCCGTGCTTCAGGTAACGTCCATCACACTAAAACCAACTCCACCTTCTCACCAACGCCTCAGCACGCAACGAGCTTAACATTAGGACGCACACCGCCAAGATGATCACCTAAAAACGACGTCGATTTAGAACGAACGATCGATAGTCTGCCTTACGCCGAATGCTCATAATCACCACCGATTGATCGATCCAAAAATCTCGCAAGAGTCGTTATGAGCACCGTTGAACAAAATGTCCGCGAAGCAACCGCGAACCTGATTGACCCTCCGGTTTTACCGTACTCGAACCATCAGCCACATCCGTATGCCGGCATCAGCAAGCAAGACGTACTCGCCAAGCGTGCCGCCCATCTCAACCCGGCAATCTTCCATTACTATGGCGAAGACCCGCTGATGATTGTCGAAGGTCATCGGCAATACCTTTACGACGAAACTGGCCGTCGTTACCTGGACGGGTTCGCCGGCATTGTCACGGTCAGTGTTGGCCACTCGCACCCTAAAGTCATCGGCGCGGCCCAGCGTCAACTGGACTTGTTGCAGCACACCACGACGATCTACCTGCATCCCAACATCGTTGAATACGCCGAGAAGCTAGCGAGCAAGTTTCCCGACGGGCTCAACAAGTGCTACTTTGTCAATTCGGGCAGTGAAGCGAACGAACTGGCGATTTTGATGGCTCGTGCCCACACAGGGAACCACGAAGTCATTGCACTACGAAACGGATATCATGGTGGCAGCGGACTAACAATGGCTCTAACAAGTCATCACACTTGGAAATACAACGTTCCCGCCGCACCCGGCATCCAACATGCGTTGTGTCCGGACCGTTTGCGCGGCCCATACTCTTATGACGATGTCGATGCGGGACAAAAATACGCCGCCGACGTGTTGGACTTGATTCAATTCGGATCTCCGGGACGGATTGCCGCCTTCATTGCGGAAAGCATTCAAGGAGTCGGTGGAGCGATGGTTTATCCTGAGGGCTATCTGAAACATGCCTACGCTCACGTTCGTGGCGCGGGTGGAGTGTGCATCGCCGACGAAGTCCAAACTGGCTTTGGCCGTACGGGAACCCATTTTTGGGGCTTTGAGTCGCAGGATGTCGTTCCGGATATTGTCGTCATGGCCAAGGGAATCGGCAATGGCGCACCGCTGGGCGCAGTGGTGACAACGGACGAAATTGCGATGTCTTTGAAAGACCGTATTCACTTCAACACCTACGGTGGCAATCCGATCTCGATGGCGCAAGCCAGCGCCGTTTTGGATGTGATTGACGAAGAAGGCTTGCAACAGAATTCACACCGCATCGGCGGCCACTTGAAGTCAAAGTTACAGGACTTGCAATCCAAGCACGCTATGATCGGCGACGTTCGCGGGAAAGGCTTGATGTTGGGTGTTGAACTTGTGACCGACCGTGAAACGATGGCTCCGGCAGGGACCCACGCGGCCAAGGTCGTCTCGATGTGCCGTGATCTTGGGCTGCTGCTGGGCAAAGGTGGCTTGGCCGGCAACGTGTTGCGGATCAAACCTCCAATGTGCATCACCATCGAAGATGCGACTTTCATGGTCGCGTGCCTGGACCGAGCAATCAGCGAAGTCGCCGCGGCGACTTAAAACGCCGCCGTGTTTTGCACCGTAAAACATTGATTCACGAAAAAGCTAAACCCTTGGACGTTCATGAGCACCGCTACGGCCGAAAGGCTTCGCAACTTTATCGGCGGACGATGGGTCGCATCGTCAGTTTATCAGGTCACTCCGGTTCACAATCCTTCACGGGGCGACTTGATCGCCGAAGTGCCGAAAGACGATCCTGAGTCAACATTCTTGGCAATCGCCGCAGCTAAAAACGCGCTGGCGGATTGGTCTGCGACGCCGCCGGCCGTTCGTGCTCGCGTGTTCTTTAATTTGCGAAATCAAATTCATGACCACTTTGACGAACTGGCGTTATTAGTCAGCCGCGAACACGGCAAGACGCTCGCTGAATCTCGTGGCGATGTTCAACGAGGCCTCGAAATGGTCGAGTTCGCCGCAGGCATTCCAGCGTTGTTGCAGGGTGAAAGTTTGCGTGGCGTCGCGCGGGGCATCGACTGCGATGTTGCTCGGGAACCCGTCGGCGTTTGCGTTGGGATCACGCCTTATAATTTTCCCGCGATGGTGCCGCTGTGGATGTGGCCGCTTTCCATCGCGTGCGGCAACGCATTTGTGCTTAAACCAAGCGAGAAGACGCCGCTGACGTCAATGCGCTTAACCGACATGTTGATCGCGTCCGGGCTGCCCGACGGCGTTTTCAATTTAGTTCACGGTGGTCGCCAAACCGTGCAAACCTTATTGACCAATGATGATGTAGCAGCTGTATCGTTTGTCGGTAGCACGCCGGTGGCCCGAACGATCTACGAAACCGCATCAAAGCACGGCAAACGAGTCCAGTCAGCCGGTGGTGCAAAGAACTTTGTCGTCGTCATGCCCGACACCGAAGTCCAGCCCACCATCTCGGGCATTAAAGATGCGGCGTTCGGTTGCGCTGGACAACGCTGCATGGCGGGTTCGACCTTGATCGTGGTGGGCGAGGCGAAAGATCGGGTGCTTCCCGAATTAGTGGCCCTGGTCGCCTCCATGAAGGTCGGCCCAACCGATTCCGTAGACCATCAACCGGACATGGGTGCGGTGGTTTCGCATTCGCACCGCGAGCGTGTCCTAGGACTACTCGACCGCGGCATCGCCGAAGGCGGCCGGATGATGTTGGACGGCCGCGATGTGCAAGTTGATGACGCAGGCGATGGCTTCTACATTGCACCGACGATCGTCGGTGATTTGACGCTGTCGAATACGTTGATACGCGACGAAGTGTTTGGCCCCGTGCTGGGCGTAATGAATGCCGAATCCCTTGACCAAGCGTTGGCGATTGCCGGCAGCAGCGGCTACGGCAACGGCGCGTCCATCTTTACCTCATCGGGCCGAACTGCGAATGAGTTTCGTACCAGGGTCCAAGCCGGGATGGTCGGTATTAACGTCGGCGTGCCTGCGACACTGGCGTATTTCCCGTTTAGCGGATGGGGCAATTCGTTCTTTGGCGATCTGCATATGCAGGGTCGTGAAGGGATCCTGTTTTTTACTCGGGCAAAAACAACAACCCAGCGTTGGTTCGCCGCCGACGAAGGCGACATTTGGAGGAAATGATCATGCGAATTGGCATTCCGTCCGAGATAAAGCCCGATGAATATCGTGTTGCCTTGCTACCCGTCGCAGTTGAAGAGTTGTTTCGCCGCGGGCATCAGGTGCTGGTCCAATCCGGTGCCGGCTTGGGATCCGGTTTTCAGGATCGAGATTTCGAGGCGGCCGGGCGCAAGTGGTTCCGAATGCTGAAGCGGTTTATGATGGCGCTGACATGATCGTGAAGGTGAAGGAACCTCAGCCAATCGAATACGCATTGATTCGACGCGATCACATCCTGTTCACATACTTTCATTTTGCCGCATCGGACGAATTGACTTCTGCAATGATTCACAGTGGCGCGAGCTGCTTTGCTTATGAAACACTGCTTGACGATCGTGGCGGATTACCTCTGCTGACGCCGATGAGCGAAGTCGCCGGTCGAATGAGTGTTCAACAGGGTGCCAAGTACCTCGAGAAGCCCCAAAAAGGAAGTGGTATCTTGCTCGGCGGCGTGCCCGGCGTCTCGCCAGCGCACGTCGTAATTTTGGGCGGAGGTGTCGTTGGCACCAACGCGGCCCAAATCGCCGCCGGTTTCCGCGCCAAAGTCACCATCATGGACATCAACCTCGATCGGCTTAGGTATCTTGATGAAATCATGCCAGCCAACGTCAACACACTTTACAGCGATCGATATAGCATCGTCCAGGAACTCGAGCGTGCCGATTTGGTGATCGGGGCGGTCTTGATCCCCGGTGCCAAGGCACCATGCTTAGTCAGCAGGGAAGACTTAAAGATCATGAAACCCGGGAGTGTAATTATCGACGTCGCGGTTGACCAAGGCGGATGCATCGAAACGAGTCGACCGACGACGCATAGTCAGCCGACATTCATCGTCAATGAGGTGGTTCACTACTGCGTCGCCAACATGCCCGGTGCCGTCGGTCGCACCAGCACTCACGCGTTGTGCAACGCGACAACACCGTGGGTCATCAAAATGGCCGAACTCGGTCGCGAAGCCGCCTCGGACAGATACCTGAGCACAGCACTAAATATTCACCGTGGTCAAATTACCAATGAAGCCGTGAAGGAAAATTACAACCGAGCTGCCTGATTGCGAAGCTGCTCTGATTCTGTTTTGCTGTAACAAGTCATTTAGAAACTATCCGGGATGCTTGGTGGCGGAAAGGTCGTGAAAAGGGCTCATCCGACTAAAGCGTACTCTGTCTGACGGAGCGAGTAGTGAAGCAACTCGAAGTATGCACGATCACGAATGCCATAAGATTGCCGTTGGACCGTATTGATTTTGTTGTTGGTGCCCTCGATGGGCCCGGAAGAAATCTCGTGATCGAAATAACTCAAGATCCCGTCCTCGAGTCGCGTCAGCGTTTTTGCGATTGCCTTCAATGGCGATAGCTTTGTCGCGATCGCTCGCTAACACCGTGGACGTAAGAACCTATCCGGTAATTCCTCTACGTCGTAAGTCCATATTTGAACGGAGGTTGGTCGCCAGTGGGTGCGAGTCGCCTGAGCATCCGTCCGATCGATGCAACGTACACCATTGCCTCGCTTGATTCTGTTCTGTGTTCGTAGTCGCGACTGAGTCGCCGCCAACGCCCGAGCCAACTGAAAGTTCGTTCGACCATCCAACGTTTGGGAAGTAGCACGATTCCCTTTGAGCCCTTGGGACGCCGAACGACTTCCAACTCCCAAGCCAGATTCTTTTGACGACCAAGCCAGGAATTCAGCGCGTGATTGTGGTACTTCGAATTAGCCCAGACAACTTGCAATCGTGGTTGCCGAGACTGCGAAAGCTGCTTCATGACCGGTCGAGCCGCATGCGCATCGTCGAGCGATGCGACCGTCACCGTGACGGCAAGCAGCAACCCCAACGTATCGACCGCAATATTTCGCTTTCGACCCGTGATTTTCTTGCCTCCATCGTATCCGCGGCTTCCACTTCGTTCGCTTGTCTTGACGCTTTGGCTGTCGATACTGCCCGCGCTGGGCTCCACTTCTTCGCTCGGCGCTTCGAGCATTCGGCTCGCTCCGACAAGTCGATCATTGATCTTCTGAAGCGTGCCGTCGTCACGCCACTTGGCGAAGTAATCGTACACCGTGCTTTTGGGAAGCAGGTCATGAGGAATCATGTCCCACTGACATCCGCTGCGGCATTGATAGAAAATCGTATTGAGCACTTCACGCATGTCGACGCTCCGAGGACGACCACCTTTGCGACTCTTGCGAGGACGCGGGATCAACTCGCTGATGATCTCCCACTGCTGATCGGTCAAGTCGCTCGGGTATCTTTTTCGGTCGCCATTGGTCATCGCACACTCCGTTGCTTCGAGGAGCACAAAGTGTCGCAATTATCGATGTTTCAGCAAATATCAGTTTCCGGATAGGTTCTTAGACCGGTTGAAGCGGTCGAATATAAATACGAACCGATGCTATGGCTTGAGCTTCCAACCCACCAAAATCCCCAGGCCGAAGCACCAACACGCGGCAACATCTGGCTTTTCTCGAGCGTATTCTTTCATCAATGTCAGCAAGTCCTTAGCAGGCTCGGCGACGTAGTGCTTTGCTGCGACCTGACCTTGTTGGGCCGCATAGCTGGCGGCTCGCTCCGCTGTGTCCCTCGCTGTATCGCTAATGGTATCCGGCTTTGATGGTGGAATGGGAGACTGACCGGAGTGGGTGACGGGTGTCGAACTGGGCATTGCAAACTACCTTTGTGTTGGGAACGATGAAGTGGATGCCGAAGCTGCACGGTACACTCGACCGTTAGCTTCGACGGGATCAGGGAAAGATTCAGCACGCAATTGATTGCGAGCGGATGCGTCGGGCGAAAGAATCGTTGCTTTGATCCAACGAAGATTTTCAGCAAATTCAGATTTTGCTTCCGCGAGTGCAGTCGAGGCACCGCGTAGCAACCACAACGCAATTCCCGCCAGGGCAACCATAACTGCTGCGGCTGCACCGCATACAATTAGCAGAGAGACGCCGACGGTAAACTCCGCTTGCTCATGCAAAACGAATCCTAAGGCAATCATCAGCACAGTGATCATTGACGCCCCAAGACCTGCGGCCGTGCCGCCCAGTACGATTGCGAAGCCTGCCTTGCGACGGGCTTCCTGAGAGTCGACGGACAGCAGTTCAATCTGCAGCTCGAACATGTCGAAACAATCACGAATGACTTGACGAAATCCGCTTTGAGCTCGTGGTTCATTCATCGAATTAACCATTCCACCTTCGTTTGACGAACCAGCCAAGCGTCACGCCAACGACTGCGGATGCTGTGACAGCGACGAGAGGATACTGTCCAATGGAATCGGCAATTCGATTACCGATAGGTGATGCGACGCCCGACGCTTGATGTTCGCTCGAATAAATTCGAGCAGGAGGCAAAATCGCCGAGCGGTACCGGACTTCCGAGTCACCCGGCGTTTTGAATGGAGCAATCATGATAAAACCCTATTTGTCGAGTGATGACCGCCCAACGTCGCGGAGTGAGCTTCTTTGTCGGACGCCGGCTTATTCACCGACTGCATCAACGACTGCGACAAGCGCTGTGTCAACATCGAGGTGCCGGATTTAAGAGCCATGGTCGCTGCGGCGGCAACCAGTCCACCCAGCAATCCTCGCTTCGCTGCTTTCGTCTCCGTTGTCGATTTGCCATCCGAGTTTCTGATGATAACTTCCTGCTGCTTTCGTGACTGAGGAACCAACAAATAGCCAGCAATCGCGACCGTGGTCATGATGGCGATGGGATGCTTCCGGAATTGGTACTTCCAGTCGGTCAATTGCCGTACCTGCTGGCGAGCCCTATCGACATCGTACGGCAGATCACAACGAATCTGCTGCATCCTCGCTCGGATGGCTTCCGACTGCTTTCGTGTGGCGAGTGTTTTCGTCATCTTCTTCTGACTCAAGTGATTGGCAATTTGTTCGATCCACCGCTAACGACCGGCAACCGCTGCAACGCGACTATATCGGTGACTACCGCTTGCGACCCATAAAGAACAGCGCTCCGGCAGCGATCCCAAGCCCGAATGCAATGGCGAGCGATTCAGTGGGTTTGGTGCGAACGGTCTCAGCAACTTTCGCGGAATAGTCGCCCGTTTGGCTGACCATCCGACGCGCATTCTGTTGCAAATAGTGTTTCGCCTCGTCGGCGTAGCGCTGAGCGGCTTCGGCGACTTGCGATGCCCACGGATTATCAGGACCAAGCACATTGCTCAGAAATTGCTCGACCTCACGGCGCGTCGCACCCGTCTTCCTTTGGACGACTCCCACGAGTTGCTCTGCAGAACCTTCGGCTCGCATCAAATCGTCGTCCGTGAGTTGACCCCAATGCTCTTTCAACCGACCGGTCACTTCGTTCCAGTGACCCTTTAATTCTTCTCGCGTGACCATGATGGACTCCGTTGATTGTTTTCAGTTGTAATGTCTTCTGACGCGCTCAGCGAGGGAACATTTGGCGTGCCAATCAAACGCAGTCCGTTAAGTGTGGCCCGATTCGTGATACCGCAGCGGTCAGTTGATCGCTGGCAGATCGGTGTGGTCGGTGAGGGGCCAGCTAAAAGGCTTGCAACGAATTTTGACGGCCGCGGTCCAGTGCTTCGAGCATGTAGGGGATTCGGAAAAAGCACTGTCCTAACTCCAGGGGAGTCGTTCAGCGTCACGAGGGTACGGCAGTTGCATCATCTTCGAACTTGCACGGCTGTTCAAGACTCCAAAAGCCGACGATGTTATTCCTCCAACTTATCAAACGAACGTTCAGCGGATTCGGCGAGCATCGCTGTGGTACGCTCGCCGCGTCGCTCGCGTACTACACCCCGTTTTCGTTGCCGCCGCTGCTATTTCTACTCGTGTTCACGCTGACCACCTCGATCGGATGGTATTACGGTAGCGACGAGGCCGAAGCAAAGGCGTTCGCGATGGTCGAGGGTCAAGTCAGTCACATGATCGGCAATCAAGCAGCCGAAGACGAGATCGGCAAGATCATGCGTAGCAGTGCGAACTTCGGTGGCGGTGGGTGGAAGGCGTTGGTTGGCCTCATTGGGATTTTGCTTGGGGCAACTGGCATCGTGGCCTCCCTGCAGAGTTCGTTGAACTTGGTATGGGGAATCAAAGCGGACCCGGACGCATCGTCGTGGAAAACCTTCGCCACCAAACGGCTGCTTTCCTTTGGAATGATTCTGGGGCTTGGTTTCGTGTTGGTCGTTTCGTTCGTGGTCAGTGGTGTACTGGAAGCGATCACGCAGTTTGTCGGGGGCTCGATCGGTTTCAATGCCGAACTCGGTTCTGCGATCAATCAACTGGTTTCGTTTCTGGTTATCACGGTGGCCTTTGCTGCGATTTTTCGTCTCATGCCGGACGCCAAGATTCGCTGGCGAGATGTTTGGGTGGGCGCGGCGTTCACTTCGATTCTGTTTCTGCTCGGGCGATTTGCCCTGTCGATCTACTTGTCGTACTCCAACCCCGGTGAACAACTCGGCGCGGCAGCAGGATCGCTGGCTGTGATTCTGGTTTGGGTTTACTACAGCGCCATGATCGTTTTGCTGGGTGCTGAATTCACGCGAGTTTGGGTAACTCATTCAGGACGGCAGCTAACGCCCGAGCCGGGTGCCATCCGATTCGTAGAACAGCCTGTTGCCGCGGATGGGTAAGTCGTGACTCCATGAGCGAGTTTAAGTTGCAAAGTAGCGTTTGAGCGTCGCGGTCAACGTAGCCGAATCAACGGGTTTGCTAAGGTAATCGGTGTAACCAGCGGCAAGGCAATCATCGCGATCTGAATCCATCGCGTTCGCAGTGAGCGCAATGATCGGTAGCGTTACATTCACCTCACGCAGTGCCTTCGTTGCGGTCAGTCCGTCCATCTCGGGCATTTGCACATCCATCAAAATAACGTCGAATTGCTCAGCCGCTGACTCGGACGCAGTCAGAATGCGAACAGCTTCGCGACCGCTGGATGCTTCGACGACGATTCCGCCAAGCTTTTGGATAAAGTGGGCCGTGAGGAATCGGATATCCCGACGATCGTCGACCACCAACGCTCGCAGGCCTGGCCGGATCGGCGGTTCGGCTATTTGCTTGCCGCGGGACGCTTCTTCGGTCTCGCTGGGCCAATCGTCGGTGCGAGGCGGCGATACGCCTCGGCAATGCACGTCGACAAGTTGCGAATCAGTCGAATTAATGCCGGGTAGCGTGAAGAAAAACGTGCTACCTTGGTTGGGTGAACTCATCACTTCGATGTTGCCGCCGAGCATCTCAGCCAACCGCTTGCTGATGGAAAGTCCCAGCCCGCTGCCACCGTATTGGCGCACGATCGAATTGTCCGCTTGCTCAAAATTTTGGAACAACCGCATCTGACTTTCGATGTCAATTCCAACGCCGGTATCAACGATCGCGAAACTCAATTCACCCGCCGGCGGGTCATCGCGCGTGACCACTCGAACTCGTCCCGCATCAGTGAATTTGATTGCGTTTCCGACGAGGTTGATGAGGATCTGACGAATACGCAGGGGATCGCTCTTGATCGCTGACGGGATGAGCGTTTCGTACTCGGTCAGAAATTCGAGAGACTTTTCGGCCGCACGTATGCCCATCAACGAAGCGACACTTTCAACCAACTCAACAGGACTGAACACAACCAGGTCCAGCTCCATTTTTCCCGCCTCGATGCGAGATAGGTCGAGAATGTCGTTGATCAAGCTCAGTAGAAACCGGCCATTTCGACGGATTGTTTCAATCATCTCTGCGTCGTCCGAACTGGACGGTCGGATCAAGTCGGCGTAACCCAAAATTGCCGCCATCGGCGAACGGATTTCGTGGCTCATGTTGGCCAGGAAGTCACTCTTGGCGCGGCTGGCTGCATCCGCTTCCCGCTTGGCAACCTCTAGTTCTTGTTCTCGCTCGACCCGAGCGGTCACATCCTGAACCGCTAACAATGCACGGCTGACATTTTGATCCTCGTCAAAAATAAAGTGTTTTCTGACATTGACCCAACGGATGGTTTGATCCGGTCGCAGGATGCGATGTTCGCATTGCATGACACCGTTGGATTCACCACGCAATGCCGAATCCAGTGTCTGATGCAAGGACGGCCAGTCGTCGGGGTGGATCAGCGAATGAATTTCGTCCCGGGTTGCGACGGTCTGGTCGGCCGGAAGCCCGAAAATACTCATCGCCGTCGGCGTCAACGTAATCCTGTTGTCGACGTAATCGACTTGACCGAGTCCCAGTCCGCCGACTGCCGCCCCGAGTTGCAATTGTTCCTGACTTTCCCGCAACGCTCTTTCGTGCATCAACCTATCGTGGATGTCGATGTTGGTACCGAGCCATCGGACGACCTTCCCGGAGCGGTCGCGAATGGGTGTGATGCGACACAGAAACCAGCGGAACTCACCATCGTGCCGGCGAAGCGGAAATTGATCTTCCACCAGGTCACCTGACGAGACCGCCTTCATGATCCCTGATGTCGCACGCGAAACGTGGTCGGGATGGTGAATCGACTTCCATCCCCATCCATCCATGTGGTCGTTCGGGACGCCCGTGTATTCCAACCATTGGCGGTTTGACCAGAACACTCGCCCACGCGGGTCAACCATCCATGCCAGCTCCGCGATGTTGTTTGCTAGCGAGTCGAAGAGATCGACTGAGTCATCGTTAGCATTCATGTGCAATTTCAAGCTCGTCTAACTGGACAATTAAAGGAGAACAGCCCGGGTCGCAAACGACGTGCCAGGACACGTTTGGCCCGGCAACTGCGTCGGCTGCGAGTGCGTAGGCGATACCACCCATATTCTCACCACTGCTGCGGCAGTTACGATCCACTAACAGCGAAACAATTGCAATCATGGCTTACAATCGCCCAAGGTGGTCGGCCGGCAACCGGCCCCTCACTTTTCGCATGATGCGTGACACAATGCGTTTTCGATTATTTCTTCCGATCATTCCCATCTTTGTTGCCGTCTCGTCGCTCGGCATCGCCCAAGATTCGGTTGAGCCATCCTCGCCGGCCGCCGACCAGGTCGCGGCTGATGAGATCGACAGCGGTGTCGCTGAGGTGCAGACGCGTCGGATCTGGACGAAACGCTCTCGCAATCGCTGATGGAACTTTATAAGCAAGCGAAGTCCTACCAGGCTAGCGCGGCATCGAGAACCGAAAAGGCGACATCGTTTCAACGGATGTCAAAATCTGCGGCGGACGATATCGCGAATTTGACAAAGCAGCTTCGGTCACCCGCCGACCTTGACGTCGATCCGGTGACCTGTTCACGCGTGGCGTCGGAAACGCATTGGGTTACGTTGCGATTTTTACATCTTCGCGACACCTTCTTAGTCAAACGTGTCGCGGAGGCGGGTTAGCAGACAAGCATTTTGGATGGAGCGAGTCACTCCGAAAGACACTTCGGGTCAATCTTCGTTGGTATACCAACCTCGGTGTGCTGATTGTGCTTGTGATGATTCTTTTTCACCAGCATCCGGATGCGACGGTGCGATCGGCGGTCGCCCGCTTTTCTGCAACACTCTCGTTTCTCGCGACCAGCGTATTTCACCATTTCATCGCTCGACCTTCCAGTCCCGTGTATTCCGACGTGCGACTTCGCGATCCTGATTCCAAGATCTACCACTTTCGACGGATCATCTGGGCGATCGCGGCAGGCCTGCCATTATTGTTCGCGATTCTGACGTTGCTGGGGTATTTGGACACGGCCTATCGCTTGGGCCAATCGTTGCAGTCGACGATGCTGATTTTTGTGGGATTAGTCGTAGCGGTTGCGCTCGCCTTTCGTTGGCTGCACCTGCAACAGGCAACGCTGGATCGCCGCGTCGGTGTCATGCATGAGATCAACGCGGAGATTCTGAAGCGATTCCGAGCCGCGGGCATTTCGATCCCGTTCCCGCAGCGGGACATTCATGTGGTTCGCGAGGCGGGCATTGCAAATCCATCGTCGTCAGGAGAAGGTTTCTCCATCAATCAGGCAAGCCACAACAGTTCTGTCAACTCAAAGTAACCCTACAAATAAAGCTCTCCATGGAAATCTTAACCGCAGTCGTCCAACTTGAGATCATTCCCTCGGCCCCGGATGAAAACCTGGAGCGGATGGAATCGTTCATCCGGCAAGCTTCAAAAATGGGTGCGCAGTTGGTCGTGTTCCCAGAGGATGCGATCACCGGACCGCTTGCAGGTCAAACGGCGTTCGTGGCCCGCGCGCCGAATTTTTGGCGACATGCCAAAGTCTAGCGGTCAAGTACTCCATCGACCTGGTGCCCGGAAGCTGGACAGCTCAGCTCGATGGTCTGCTATTCAATGTGGCCTACTACATCAACAAAGATGGAAGCGTTGCGGGCAGCTACCGAAAAATCAATCTTTGGGAAACAGAGAAGGCAATCCTAACGCCCGGCACTGCGGTCTCCGTCTTCCCGACGGCTTATGGTCTGGTCGGCCTGATAATCTGCTGGGATGTTTCATTCCCTGCCTTGTTTGCAGAAATGGTTCGTCAAGGCGCAAAGTTAGTGATTTCCCCAACCTACTGGTCGTTTCCGATCTCGGTCGACGGCAAAGACGATGTTGACGACGAGATTCTGCTGATTGATTCCCTGTGTACGACCCGCGCTTTTGAAAACAACATCGTGTTCGTTTATTGCAATGCGGCGGGCGAATTGAAGACTGACGATCTTCACGTCGTCCTCGGCGGCCGGTCGCAGATGACTCATCCGCTGGACAAAGTCCTTTGCAAAGCGGAGGGAAACGAAGAGCAGGTGCTACTGGCGAAGGTGAGTATTGACGATTGATTGCGGTGAAAGCCAATGGCCAAGTGCTGCGGGTTGGTCTTGCCTCATCCGACGCCGCAGCCGAGGAGATCGATTTGCGAACTTCGACTTCGGCGTCGGGTTTAACGATTACGAACCACAATGTTTTCGCAACGCTTCGGTCAGCATCTTTGCGTCGATGGGTTTGCTGAGGTAATCGGTGTAGCCGGCCTCGAAGCAGGCGTCGCGGTCGCTGTCCATTGCGTTGGCGGTCAGGGCGATGATGGGTTTGTTGAACCCTTGGCTGCGAAGAGTTCGCACGGCGGTGAAGCCATCCATCTTTGGCATTTGCACGTCCATCAATACCACGTCGATCGTGCGACCGGCCGCTTGTTCGATTTCGACGGCTTCGATCGCTTCGACGCCGTTTTCGGCCGTGATCACCTCGCCACCGAGTTGTTTGACGAAGTGCTGGGACAGGAAGCGAATGTCGCGGCGATCATCGACCACGAGCACTCGAATGTTGAGCTGTCCGGAATCGAGCGGTGAATCGACCTTGCCGTTGCTCGCAGCGACCGAGTCAGTGGACTCAGGTTCCGCGAACGTCATCTCACAGGGAATGGCCAGCGTGAACGAACTGCCCTTGCCGAGTTCGCTGGTCACTTCGATCCGGCCACCAAGCAATTCCGCTAGCCGTTGGCTGATCGCGAGACCCAGGCCGCTGCCGCCGTACTCACGCAGGATGGATGAATCAGCTTGTGAGAACGGTCGAAACAATTTGCGTTGCTGCTCGGGCGTCATGCCGATGCCGGTGTCGGAAATCGTGTAGCGCAGTTCGCACGATTGTTCATCATAGGACATCGCTAATTGGACGGTGCCGGCGTCCGTGAACTTGATCGCGTTGCCAGTCAGGTTGATCAGCACCTGACGCAGCCGAATCGGATCGCTGCGCAGGCTGCTGGGCAGATCGCCCGAGTAGGTGACACTGAGGTCCAATCCCGAATCGACCGCTCGCACTGACATCAACGAAGAAACATCTTCGAGCAACTTGGCTGGACTGAAGGTGATCGGGTCCAGTTCAATCTTGCCAGCTTCGATTTTCGACAGGTCGAGGATATCGTTGATCAATTCCAACAAGAACTGCCCGTTCCGTCGGATCGTTTCGACTTTTTCTTTTGCGTCGGGACTTTCAACTTCTAACAGCTCGGCGAAACCCAGGATGGCGGTCATGGGCGATCGGATTTCGTGACTCATGTTGGCAAGAAAATCCGACTTGGCCTGATTCGCCGCGTCGGCCAATTGCCGCAGTCGTTGCAGTTCTTCTTGGAAACGCACCTTTTCGGTGATGTCTTGGCCCGTCGCCAGGATGAAGATCACATCGCCATCGTCATCCCGAATCGGTGACAGAACGAATTCAGTGACGCGTACACTGCCGTCGGCAATGCGGAAGTTCATGTTCTTGGTGAATTCTTCGCCTCGCGCCGCACCGGCGATCGAGTCTTTAACTTCCGCTTGCATGTCGGGCAAGTCACGCCACCAAGACGTTTCCCAGAATGGCTTGCCAATCTCATCCGCCCGTTCGTAACCGCACATTTTCGTCGCGGTTTGATTGACATCGGTCAGCACTCCGTCGAGCGTCAAGACTCCGGCGTAGTACCGACTTTGATCAAAGAAAACGCGTGCTTTCGCTGATGAGTCGATCGCTTGCTTCGCGAGCGCGGACAGCTTTGCTTCGTCATTACGACGATCGGTGATATCCGCCACCGTTCCGACCATCCGAATGGCTTTGCCGGCGTCGTCGAATAGCGTGGTCGCATGCGTTTGGATCCAACGAACTTCGCCATCGGCGCGGCGAATACGACAGGCATAATCCCAGTGCGGTTGATCGCTCGTGCTTTCCAGAAACTCTTCAATCCAACCGCGATCGTCTTCATGAACATGTTTCAAAAACGAATCCATGCCCCATGATTCAACCGGTTCGGCGTATCCGAAAATGGAATCATGACGCGCTGAACACCACGATTGATTGGCGACCAAGTCCAAATCCCAAGCACCAGATCGCCGCCTTTGAGTGCCATTTCCAGTCGTTGTTGACCAATACGCAGATCGGTGACTTCCGAGAACGTCAGAATCAAACCATCCGCTTCCTTCGTCGCCGATTTATAGGGAAAGACGCGGCGGATGAACCAGCGACCGTCGGTCGTTTCGATGGTCTGGTTGCCCGCTCTCTGATCTGCGGCAAGTTGTTCTACGCTGGGCAAGTCTGGCATCGCGGCGACTTTGCAGGTCAATTCCGCCAACGGCCGTCCCAGGTCCACTTTACGCAGACCATAGATCGCCGACATCGCAGGGGTGAAGTTGCGAATGCAGTTTGACTTGTCCAGGAACAGCGTCGCCGTGTTGCTGCTACGGAACAGGTTCTCAAGATCACTATTGCTGCGGGCGAGCGTTTCGTTGCTGGCCTGAAGTTCCTCTTTCGATGTGTTGAGCTCTTCGTTGGCCGATTGCAACTCTTCATTCATCGACAACAATTCTTCGTTGGTCGATTTGAGTTCCTCGTTGGCGGTCTCTAATTCCTGAACGGTGCGTTCCAGATCGTTGCGAGTTGCGGCGAGTTCACTTTCAAGATGGTCGATCAGCGAACCCGCTTTGGCTTGCGAAACAACCGACAACCCGGAATCAGCCTCCACCGCATCATCGCGGTGCATCGGCTCGCCGGCTTTCTGAAACACAACAAAGTGCATGCTTGTTTCATTGCCCGCCTCTGGCATCGGTTGCACAGTGATGTTGACTCGCTGCAATCCACCGTGGACGGGGATAGACAGATTCTCCGAGACGACACGGCGGCGATGCTTTTTCGCCTCGGAAAACGCAGCCCGCAAGCCGAGTTTCAATCCACTACGAGCCAGCTTGAAGATGTTGTTCTCGAAGGCGCCCGCGGAAAGTTGCAAGAACGCCGACGTGTCCGCTGAAAGAGTTTGGATTCGCCCTTCGTCGTCGATAATCGCCCACTGAGGCGAGAATTCATCCAGCATGATTCGCTGGCCGTACTGATATAAATCGACATCCGTTTCGGATTCATGCCTCGGATTGGAGTGAAGTCCTAGACTCAGCGCCGGCATCTCGGTGACGCTGGGGCCGGAGATCGCCGTCGACTTGCGTTGATAGATGCGATGCTTGACGTCAATCGCCGTGAACAACTCTTTGTGCGACGACATCGACTCTGACGGACCGAGAAACAAATGCCCAGTTGGTTTGAGCGCGTAGTGAAACAGCGGAATCAGTTTCCGTTGCAGGTGCGTGCCGAGGTAGATTAGCAAGTTGCGGCACAGGATCAAATCTTGCTTGGTGAATGGCGGGTCGCTGATCAGGTTGTGCGCCGAGAATACGACCAGCTTGCGAACCTCTTTGTTGACGAAGTATTGATTGGCTCGTTTGTAGAAGTATTCTTTCAGGCGTTGTTCGGAGACCTGATCCGAAATTCCGATCGGGTAGGCTCCTGCTCGCGCGACTTGTAACGCCCGGTCGTCCAAGTCCGTCGCGAAGATCTGGACGGGAATGGTTTTCCCCGTTCGCTTCATCTGTTCGAGCAACAGAATCGCGACGGTGTAGGCCTCTTCGCCGGTCGCGCATCCTGCGACCCAAATTCGCAGCGGGTCGTCTTTGGCAACAGCCACTGAAGAAGTTCGTTCGTCGATGTACTTGGATAGCACGTTTGCGGCTAGGGTCTCAAACGATTCCGCGTCGCGAAAGAACTCCGTGACGCTGATCAACAACTCACGGAAAAGCTTGTTTGCTTCCTCGCGAGACGAGTGCAGTAACTCGATGTAGCTATCGACACTCTCAATTTTCAAAACGGCAATCCGTCGACGAATGCGGCGAACCAGCGTCGTGGTCCTATAGTGCTTAAAGTCGTTATCGGTATGGGTGTCAATCGCGGCGGTGATCAACGGAATAGCAGCGACGATCTGTTCGGTTAAGTCTGTATTATCACCGTTACTTTCGTCTTCAGATCTCACGGCCATTTGCAACAGTTCGCTGCTGATCTCCGCGGGTGAGAGCACGTAGTCGACCACGCCGAGTGACTCGGCCGATTCGGGCATCGACGGTTCGGACGCCGTTTTGGACGTCTGAACGATCGTGGTGCCACCTGCTTCGCTAATCTCGCGCAGCCCGAGTGTGCCGTCGGTTCCGTTGCCGGACAGAATCACACCAACACCGTTTCGCTTCGCCTCCGACGCGATCGACTTGAACAGGTGATCGACGGGCGAGTGCGGATTGTCGCCGGTCCAGGAATGAGCCACCAGTTTGTCGCCATCAAGATCCAGGTTCGTCTTCGTCGCAGCGACATAGATTCGCCCTGGAACGAGCTTCACCGGCTCAGTCACCTCGCTGATCGGGAAGTGGCAACAATTTTCGATCTGTTGAAGGACTGATTTTTCAGTTGGTTCGGTGTCGCTGACCACCAAGACAATCGCCTGAGGCAAACGGCCATCGAGGCCGCGTAGCACGTTCAGGAAATCCGTCAGCCCTGCCGATGAACATCCGACACCAACGATTTGAAGCGGAGCTTTGTTGTCGGATGTTGGCATGGGCACGACGAAACGGGAGGGCGGCTGCGAAGCATCAAATTATCCTCATTTGAGGGCCTCAAGGATAGCCTCCCTTTCGGCAGTAACGCCGTTGCTCCGACCACTTATGCGGTTGACACTGCCGGGTTTCGACCAGCCCCCGTGGGGTCTTCCAGCAAGTTCGCCCATACCTTTTTTTCCAACAGCGTGGCACTGCCCGTCAAGGTACAAAACGCCACATCAGCCGCGTCACGACCGACACCGATTCGTACTAACCCCAGTGTCGACGCCAGACGCGTCGGGTCGAAAAGGTACCACTGTCCATCCAAGAACGCTTCCATGAATCCATGGTAATCCGGTGGTTGCAGGTCAACGGCGTAACCAGAAACGTAGCGGGCGGGAATTCCGATTCCACGACAAAGACTGATTGCCAAGTGAGCGTAGTCGCGGCAAACGCCGGTTCGTTGCAACAGAACATCACTGGCCGTCGTCGTGAACGTCGTGCTGCCCGGCGTGTATTCCAGGTGATAAAACACCCAATCACAAATGGCTTGGACGCGTGCGTGGCCCGGCTTCAAACTGCCGAATTCTTCGTACGCGAACCTCGCCAGCACGTCACTTTCGCAATAGCGACTTGGGTTCATGTAAGTCAAAACTTCGGGTGGCATGTGTGCTGCCTGCGATTCTCCCACTTCTCGCGGTCGTTCGATGTCAGGCGTCAAATCAGCGGTTGCCTCATACGAAATCGACAATTGGCAAGGCTCGACGACGACGCGATGCAAACGGTTACCCTCTGGGCCTACCTGACATTGTTCGACGTTGATCGACGGATCGAACGTCATGCGTTCGTTGTTGACCATTTGGTGCTGAGTCCAGGCCGCAGCGATTTTGAGCAGGAAGATTGTGGTCTGCTTCACTTCGTAGGTCAGCGTGCTTCCGATTTGAATTTGTGTCATGAAAGTGGTTGAAGGAGGGGAGAAGCCCATTGCATGGGCAGGGAGTTCAGCGAACTGGAAAGTGCCTGCGTCCAATGCTGGATCACTTCGGCAAGTTCTGCTTCGGTGTAGCGATGGAAACGAGGCGTGGCGTCTTGATTGCCCAACACGGCGACATCGACCGGATAGTCGACGTCCGTCACACTCGTCCGAGTCGCATCGAAGGCCAACAACGCCAATGCAATCGCAGACGACAGCGATGTCTGGCTGGTTAATAACCGATCAAGAATAGGTTTGCCATAGTATGTTCGACCGATAAGAAAATAAGGAGAATCGAATGCGACTTCGACCCAATTCCCTTCGGGGTAAATGTAAAAAAGTTGAGGTGCTTGATCGGCAGTCAGCCGACCGCCAATGATCGCGTGCAAATTGAAGGCATGACCGGTCGACGCCAGCGACGGGCCATCTTCGTCCTTCACTCGTCGCAACTGGCTGCCGAACAAATTCGCGAATTGGTACAGCCTGTCGTGCACAACATCTTCATCGCGAAGAGTCTCATCGACGTAAGTCAACGTCTTGTCGCGAACCGAACGCAAGCCACTCGTCATGGTGAACAGCGCAGATCCCGCGAGTTGGAACTCGGCTAGCTTTTGCTTGTTGACCTGTTCACTGCCACGAACGATCCGAGTGTCGGCCAATGCAACGATTCCTTCGTTCACTTTGATTCCGACACAGAAAGTCATGTCTAGATTCGCTTCGCAAGATAAATGATTGCCAAAATGGCTAGGATCGTACCGAGAATTCCGCCGCCGATGTACATCGCATTGCCTTGGGTGAGAGTGTGAAAGAAGTTGCCTCACGGACGTCGCAAGTCTCGCGCCAAACGGTCCATCGTTTGTTTTAGCGTACGGATATCAGCCTCCATCCGATCCACTTCAAGGCGATTCCAATGTCTACGATCCTGCTCATTATTTTGATCCTCTTGTTGCTTGGCGTTGTACCCGCATGGCCGCACAGTCGTAATTGGGGCTATGGACCCAGCGGCGGACTCGGCTTGGTCGTTGTGATTCTGATTGTGTTGTTACTGTTAGGCCGAATCTAATTTTCTTTACGAAAGAAACAAAATGAACACGAAACCTCGAATCGCGATCCATTTAATGATCTCCGTGTTGGCGGCGGCATTCGTCCTGCAGACCGGATGTGATCGCAAAGAAACCGTTATCGACATCGAAGGCCCAGACGGTGGCGGGGTCTCGGTTGAACGTGACGTCGATGATGGCGGCATCACGGTCGACGTCGACCGCTAATCGACCACGCTGGTCGTCGATCGACCTAGCCGCGCGGCTCGTCGAGAGCCAGTTCCATTAAAAAACTGGCAATCTCGGCGGCGGTGCCGACGAACACTGGATCCACTTCCGCCAAGGCGTGCAAAGGCATCGAAGGGCAGTCCGCATCGCTGGGCGATTGAATCACACAGCGACCGCCCGCGTCCTTGATGGCCTGCATACCGTTGGTGCCATCGCTGAGCATCCCCGACAAGATCACGCCGACCGCGTCTTTGCCCGCGCTTTCCGCGACGGAGGTGAACAGATCGTCGATTCGGTGCATCCTCGCATACCGCGACGTATCGACTTCAACGTCGAATTCATCCCCATCCACCTCGACCGTCTCGTCGGAGCGTCCGACGTAAATCGTCGTACATTCCAGGCATTCCTCATCTTCGGGCTCGTCGACACGAATCCTGGCTCGCCGAGATAGGATATCGGCGAGCATATTCTCGTGCTTCGGTTCGCGATGGGTCGCGATGATCAAGGTTCCCGCGAACCAGAGAGGCAAACCTTCGACGATGGTGACGATCTCTTTGAAACCGCCTGCCGAAGCCCCGATCGCGATGACCAAGTTGGTGTTCGAGCAACGGGTATCGTTGTTGGTCATAGTCGTCGCCGATGGTTGAATGCAGTCAGTGTGGAGTCTTTTCTGCCAAACTCGCCGCTCGGCCTCGGGTTTGACGATCGGCCGATTTCATGAAAACGGCACGATAGGGGCATTTGCTGTGCCCGTCTCAACCACGATGAAGTACCTTACCATCCCCGGCGACTTTTCGTGAAACGCAACCGACCGAACTCGACACCATTTGCTGCCCCGTCAGGGATCGCGATCGTGTTTTACACTTTGGCGACCGTCTTGATGGTGCTGGCGCTTTTGTACTTCGCCAAACCGGTGTTGGTGCCGATCGCCCTGAGCGCGATGTTGGCGTTTGTGCTCTCGCCGTTGTCGATCACTTTGGAACGCTGGAGTATTAGAGGTTATCGCATCGCTCGCGTCGGATCGGTGCTCGTCGCTACCGGGATTGCCTTTGGTTTGATTGCGCTGGCAACTTGGGCGCTGGTGTCTCAGGTCCAAAGCTTGGCGGCGGATCTTCCCAATCACAAGACAGAGATCAAATCGAAGATCGCTTCGCTGCGAGTGAGTGAGGATTCAACGTTCTCTCGATTGACAGACATGTTTCAAGAATTGTTTCCCGAGGAAGGAGTCAATGCGAAAGCCGCGCGAGGAAACCTCGACGATAATCTTAAACCAGAATTTAATAACGACGACGAATCGTCCGACGACGCACCGCCAACGATTGTCGTGGCCGCTGCCGAGGACGGACGCATCGCGGCAGCATCGGACATCTTGCTGCCGATCGTGGAACCGCTGGCGACCGCCGCACTGATCATCGTGCTAGTGATGTTTTTGATGATCTGTCGGGAGGACGTTCGCTACCGCCTGATTTCGCTGATCGGCGATAAGGCACTGACCGGCACAACTCGTTTGATGGTCGACACCGCTGATCGCGTCAGCAAATTCTTGCTCTATCTATTTGTCGTCAACGCTGGTTTCGGAATCTGGTTCGGCCTCGGGCTTTATCTGCTGGGCGTGCCCTACGCACCGCTGTGGGGATTCTTAACGTTGTGATTCCGATTCATCCCGTTCTTGGGCAGCCCCGCGTCTGTGCTCTTCCCGCTTCTGATCAGCGTTGCGACATCCAGTGGTTGGTCGCAGCCAGTTTATGTATTGATATTCTTCGCCATTTCCGAACTGATCACGGCGAACATCGTTGAACCGATCGTATTCGGTAAAACGACCGGGCTGACGCGGATCGCACTATTGATCGCGGCGCTCTTCTGGGCTTGGATTTGGGGACCGATTGGGCTGCTGCTGTCCACGCCGCTGACTGTTTGTTTGGTTGTGCTGGGTCAGCACCTCCCCAATTTTCGATTCTTAAAGGTGTTGCTCGCCGAGCAACCGACGTTGGATGCCCGACTTCAATATTTCCAACGCCTACTGGCCAGGGACGCCAAGGGAGCAACGTCGGTCGTCGAAGCCTATCGTCACGAAAATGGGGATGAAAACGCATTTGAGGAAGTTCTCGTGCCGGCTCTGCAATGGACGCGAAGAGAACGTTCGGACGGAAACATCACGGCCGACGAAGAAAAGTTCATTTGGGAAGCCACGCGGGCGGAAGTTGCGAACGCAAAGCTTGGTCACGAAGACGAAACTTCAGCACCAGACCGATATCGCGTGTCCGGCTATCCCGTTCACCACGAGTCCGAACAGATCGTGCTGTCGATGTTGCAGCACTTGCAAAATGCAACCTGCGACGCAAACTGCTTCACGACGAAACAGCTTCCGTCCCGTGTCCTTGAGCAAATCGAGACGCAGCAGCCTAATGTCGCGCTGCTCAGCGGTGATGCCGCCGGGTGGTTTGCCGCAACTGAAATTCATGTGCGAAGAGATCCGACGTCGATCACCAAATTCGCACATCGTGGTCGTCTACTTGGGCGGGATTGCGGACTACGACGAGCTGCTGGTGGAATTGCGAGGCGACGGAGCCAGCTATCTGACCACTTCGCTAGGCCAAGCCATTCATCAAATCGAGATGCTTCGTCAAGACGCGATGGAAAAACTGGACACGCCGGCAATCGAATCGCAAGACGGTGCTGATATGCTCGAAGGGACAACTCATGCGAGCTAGCACGACACCGCTTGAAAAGCTGTGCCTTGATTGGACGCGTTGGGTCGCGCCGGCTGGACTGGCGATCGCTCTTGTCACTCTATTGCTAATGGGACTGGCCACATATCGCAATGTACGCGAGTTCGCGGAGTCTGCCGACTGGGTGGTTCATACTCAAGAAGTGCTTGCGTCCCTTGAGGCTCTTTCGTCCGATTTAGCCGGTGCGGAATCGACGGCCCGAGCGTTCTACTTGACGAGCGAAGAACGCTATTTAAGTGATTACCAAACCGCGATCGCTGCCGCGCGAGAGCATGAAGTTGCGTTGCTGGAACAGACCAAAGACAACGTGGTTCAGCAGTCGCGAATGCGGGAACTTTCAGACCTGATCGAACCAAAAATCGCGTCGATGTCAAGTTACGCATCGCGTGATTCGATCTCAGCCTAAGACGACGTGTGGCGTTCGGAAACGCTAAAAGACGATTCGTCGCAGATGCGTGCGATCCGCGACCGCGTCCAAATTCTGCGGGAGGCTGAACGATCCCTTTTGGCCGAGCGAACCGAGAAATATCGAAGTACGCTTTCGCAAACTCGCTGGACCGTGATCGCAACTACTTTACTTGCCACGGCTCTGGTTGTTGGCACGTATTTATTGCTGCGTCGTCACTGGCAACTCAGTGAGCTGTCGACAACTTCAGAACGGCGACACCATCGCGAAAAAGATGAACTGGCTCGGTACAACCAGCGACTTCTCGAGTCGACCGGCGAAGGAATCTATGGCATCGACTCCTTCGGTCGCTGCACGTTTATCAATCGTGCTGGCGCGTTGTTGTTGGGAGGCAAGCCGGAAGATTTTCAAGACAAGGACATGCACGCAGTCGTCCACTATGCCAAACCCGATGGAACCACTTACGACGTGCAAGAATGTCCGATCTACCGTTCGATGCACACCGGAGATGGCTGCCGCGTCGACCAGGAAGTGTTCTGGCGACTCGACGGAACGGCGGTACCGGTTGAGTACTCGTCATTCCCGCTGCGTGGAACGGGTGAAGATGCGGAACGGATCGAAGGAGCCGTCGTAACGTTCGCCGGCATCGCGGCTCGATTGCGGTCGCAAAAAGAGCTTCGCGATGCGAAAGAACTTGCCGAGGCCGCGAACGAATCGAAGTCGCAGTTCTTAGCCAACATGAGTCATGAACTTCGCACGCCGTTGAACGCCGTTATCATGTACAGCGAACTGCTGGCTGAGGAAGCCGAGGATCACAACGTCCCCAGCTTCATCCCCGACCTCAAACGCATTCGCTTCGCGGGCAAACACCTCTTGGAATTGGTCAACGGCGTCCTGGACCTTTCCAAGGTCGAAGCTGGCAAGATGGAAGTTTTCGCCGAAAAGTTTTCGGTTTCGAAAATGATCGAGGAGGTCATTGCTACCGTGGAACCACTCGTCGAGAAGAACCGCAACAAGATTTACCTTGAAATTCACGACGGAGTCGACGAAATACAGGGCGACGTGACCAAGCTTCGCCAAGTTCTCTACAACCTGCTCGCCAACGCCAGCAAGTTCACCGAGGATGGCAAAATCACGGTCCGCGTCGGGCAGGATGTGGATCAGCACCAATTGATCATCGACGTCCAAGACACCGGCATCGGGATGACAGAAGCACAAGTCGAGCGGTTGTTCCAGCCGTTCATGCAAGCGGACGCATCGACGACAAGAAAGTACGGCGGTACGGGGTTGGGATTGGCGATTATTAAACGATTCACGGACTTGATGCACGGCAACGTCAGCGTGGCGAGTGTGGAAGGCGAGGGCACGACATTCACGGTCACCTTGCCCACCGAGCTGGACAGTACGCAACGGGCGGCTTCCCCGTTGGCTGACGTGACGCCAACTGCCGACATTGCGGTCATCGGTAATGTGGGAGCGAGCGTTGTGCTGGTGATCGACGACGACCCGGCGGTTCGTGATATTTTGACTCGTGTATTGATTAACGAAGGTATCCGTCCGATCACGGCAATGGACGGCGAAGACGGACTGAACAAGGCTCGTGAGCATCGACCTGACCTGATCATTTTGGATGTGAACATGCCAAAGGTTGATGGTTGGTCCGTGCTCAGCACACTGAAGGCGGATGACGAGCTATCCAACATTCCCGTCGTGATGCAATCGGTTCAAGACGATCGCGACCTCGGTTTCATGCTCGGCGCATCTGAGTATTTAGTCAAACCTGTCAACCGGGATCGCTTGCTCGCGATGCTGCAAAAGTACGTTCTTGATGGAGAAGGCACCGTCTTGATCGTCGACGACGATGAACCCACGCGACGAGCGATCCAGCGGACGCTCAGCGTACAGAGCTGGAAGATCACGCAGGCGATTCACGGTGCCGACGCGATGGACCGAATGCAAGAAGAAATCCCGTCGGTGATCTTGTTGGATCTGATGATGCCAACGATGGATGGTTTTGAGTTTCTCGACATCCTCAAAAGCAATCCCCAGTGGCAGAATGTACCGGTCGTCGTCATGACAGCCAAAGAACTAACCAACGACGATCGCGAGCGGCTTGCCGGCGGAGTTGAAAAGGTACTCACAAAGAGTGGCCTCAACCGTCATCGTTTCCTCGACGAAGTCCGGCGAATTGTTCAAACTGTCGCGAAACCTACACCCACCACTTAACCTTACCGATCCTCAAACTCACCATGCCACGAATTTTGATTGTCGACGACAACGAAGATAACCGCGACGTCCTCGCCCGACGGTTGCAACGCCGTGGCTTCGATGTCACCGTTGCGGTCGGCGGCCGCGAAGGCGTCGCTCAAGCGGTAACCGATGAACCCGACATCGTGTTGATGGACATGAACATGCCCATTCTCGATGGATGGGAAGCAACGCGTCAAATCCGCACCGCGGGCAACTCAGTCCCCGTGATTGCGCTGACTGCCCACGCGATGAATGGAGATCGTGAACGCGCCATCGAAGCGGGCTGCACCGAATATCACACCAAACCGGTCGAACTGGACGATCTGCTCGTCCTGATCGAAAAGCTGCTTAGCTGACCCAATCGGCTTACCCGACTGGCTATTTTAAATCCGGCACGATCAATCGCTTGTCGACATGTTCGGCAACGAACGCTTTCAGCGGGTTCTCTTGCTCTTCGACAGCGTCCTCGGCCGAACGTTGCACCAGATCATCCGCAAGACGGATCGCTGATCATGGTTGCGTGCTTAGGCATTCAAAATTGCCGAACTGGAGCCAGGAACGGGCGGGACGACCGAGGCTCTGCCGTATGTTCGTTGCGTACTGTTTCAAGCGTGACGGCACCCAATACGCAAGCTAACCATTTGGCGACCCAACCTCGAGATGGTTTGGTCCAACTTCCCGCCGCTGCGAGTATTTACGTGAACCAAGCGGACGTCGCGTCACGACTAGACGTTTAGCGACGCGATGTCCTTTCGATGGACCGTGGTCGACTTCACGCCAATGGAACGCGTCTCAGTTCCGGATCAATTGCCAGAGAACGGTGAGCAGTTCGGCTTGGTCGATGGGTTTGGGGACGAAGCGGTCACACCCGGCGTTGAGGCTGGCGGCTTGTTCTTCTTGCATCGTGCTGGCGGTCATGGCGATGATCGGCAGTGTTTCGCCGAGTTCCCTCAGCTCCCGTGCCGCAGCGTAGCCGTCCATGATTGGCATCTGCATGTCGAGCAGCAATGCGTCATACGGTAATTGTGCGTTGACCTGCTGTCTGATTTTCTGAACGGCATCATCGACCGTTGTCCACCACGTCGACTTGAATGTCTTCGCGGGTGAGGATTTTCCGAACCAAGAACTGGATGCCGCGTGTGTCTTCGGCCAACAGAACGCGTTTGCCGGCAAGCGGCTTCAGTTCGCTCGGATAGTCGAAGTCACTCGACTCTTGATCGGAATCGTTCGTGATTGCCATCTTCATGGGCAACCGCAACGTGAACTGGCTGCCGGTTCCTGTTTCGCTTTCGACCAGTAATTCGCCGCCCATGCGTTCAGCCAATTTACGACTGATCGCCAGTCCCAGCCCTGCACCGCGCACGCGCCGCGTCGACGTGGGTGAAGACTGGGTATACGGATCGAAGACGGTCGAAATCATCGAGTTCTCGATGCCACATCCGGAGTCGATGATCTTGATCGTGATCCATTGATCATCCGCGAACGTCTCGACTCGGACGTGGCCTTCGTCGGTGAACTTGAGCGCATTGGAAACAAGGTTCTCGATCACCTGACGCGTTCGCGTCGGGTCGGTCTGGACCAACATCTTCGGAAGACCGTCGAGCTGAACTGCGAAATCAAGCTTTGCCGCCTTGGCGATGGGCTCAAATGCCCGCCGTATTTCGGTTATCAGCTCGGTGAGGTCCGTGGGGCGTGACGCAATCGTGAGCTTGCCCGATTCGACTTTGGACAAGTCCAACAAATCGTTCAGCAGAGCCGTAACGAACGAACCACTCTCGCGAATGGAAACGACCATATCCCGCTGTTCGTCAGTCAGCGATTGATCGAGCAGCAGTTCCGCCATCCCGATCACCGACGTCATCGGCGTCCGCACGTCGTGACTGACGTTCGCCAAGAACGTTGTTTTGGTATCGCTGGTTTGCCGAGTCTCGCGGATCAATTCTTCCAAACGTCGCTGGACTCCTTTCTGATCACTTAACACGTGGCCGATGATCGAGAAATACCGCAGTCGCCCACGGTCGTCGCGGTGTGACGTCACGAGTTGTGAAATGGGGATGCGATTGCCCTTTCGATCGACCAATTCCGTCTCGCCGTTCCAGTGACCGGTGCGTGTGGCATCCGGGACACCTTCGGTCATCAAGCGATCACGGGATTCCGCCGGATGCAAGTCACCGAGTTGCAGTCCGGTGACGTCGTCGTCCAGCCCGATGCCCGTCAGCAATCGTCCGGCGCGATTGATCGAGATCATGCGTCCCGATGCGTCACAGGTGCCGATGAAGTCGCTGGCATTCTCGACGATGTCCGAAATTCGCATCAACTCTTCCAGACGATTTTCGTCAAAGACTTGCACCGCCAAGGCACGAGCGACGCTGATTAGTGTGGAACGCACTTCATCCAGTTCTTCGTTTTCCGGCAATGCCACTAACATTCCTAGCACGCCAACACATTCGTCTTTGTGAATCAACGGCTTCAGAATCAAACGCCACGGGTGTGGGCAGTCGACGGGCGGAGCCGCCTTTTCGTTATCGTCACGAAGCGGCGGCGCTACATTGATTGTTTTATGGACTCGTTTCTGAGTTTGAAACGCACGAGCGGCGAGCTTGGGAAGTTCGATGGCGTTTTGTTTCAACCAAGTCTTCTCTCCGGGGCCAAAGCTGCTGAAGTCCTCGTTCAGATCGCCCGTTAAACAATCGACTCGCCACACCCACAAACATCGTGAGTTCATCGCCTCGCGTGCCACCGCGTCCAATTCTTGCAGTCCCCCGGCGTGACCGCGATCGGCGAAGGAGTGGATGCGAACCTGCTCCTCAAAAACTCGCAGTCGGGATTGGCGGCGGTACGATGTGATGTCCCGTTCGATCGACGACATTCCGACGATCCCATGGCTGCCAAAGATCGGTGACAGCCGAGCCATGATGTCGAGCTGGTTTCCGTTGCGAGCGACGCGGACCGAGTCGAACTGTGTCGAGACCTCGTCGCTACGCACCTGTTCGATTCGCATCGCTGTTTCCCCGCGTTCGGAGCGTGGAACGACGAGGTCATAAAAGTTGCGCCCAATCGCTTCCATTTCGCTCCACCCGTACAGTTTTGCCGCAGCCGGATTCCACTGCGTGATCGTGCAGGCCAGGTCCATCGCGATGATACAATCGGCGGTCGATTCAACGATTGACGCCCAGCGCTTGGCAACGTCTTCTTTTTGCCGTATGGCGGTCGAATCGACGTAGTTGACGACGACGCCATCGGCGACTGTGGATGAATCGAACGGAGTAATATGAACCGAAAAAACGCGACCATCGGGAAGCGTCAATTCTTCATTGACGGGCGTGCGATTGGCCAACACTGCACGAAAGACATCCAGCAAATCCGGTGTGATGAACGGAGTTTGGAAGCTGGTGATCGGGCGTCCGACATCGAGAACACGTAGTCCGAATTGCAATGCCAAGCTGGGCGTGAACCGACGGATGCCCAGGTCTTTGTCCAAGAAGAGCACCGACACGCCGCTCGCTCGCAGCAGGTTGTCCATATCATCGTCAGCCTCGTGTAATTGTGCGATCTTGCGATGATATTCGGCGTTAACGGTATGGAGTTCTTCGTTGACGGATTGAAGCTCTTCGTTGGTGCTTTGAAGTTCTTCGTTGCTGGCGACCATTTCCTCGTTGGTTGCCTGCATCTCCTCATTGCTGGATTCGAGTTCCTCGATCGTCGCCTGCAGATTTTCCCGCGTGAACGTCAGCTCATTTTCAAGCAGCCATCACGCCATCGCGGGACGCCTGCGAAACGCTGACA
Source organism: Pirellulaceae bacterium (assembly GCA_963836865.1). Taxonomy (GTDB): domain Bacteria; phylum Planctomycetota; class Planctomycetia; order Pirellulales; family Pirellulaceae; genus Rubripirellula. The sequence goes on from CAWILC010000012.1 coordinate 480,062, forward strand.
CGCGTCGTCTCTTCCACCTCGCCAGCAGCCGGTATCGTCGGCGTCAATGAAATCAGCACGAGCGAGACGCCGCGGCTGTCCGACGCTAACGGATCAGCGGCCAAATCAAATTGCCGCATTGAACCGCCGGCGAGCGATCCCATCGAGATGCCCGAGTAAACGACCTTCTTCTTATCACGCCGGCAGTGCTGCAATGCTGCGCCGAGGGAGGAACGCAAATCAGGATGCACCAAACCAGAAAGGTCGTCGGTGTGCCGACCCGACTGCAGGTGCAGAAACTCGCCGCCGCCAGCGAACGTGTGTAGCAACCGTCCATTGCCGTCGATCAAAAATCCGGCGGGAAGCAACCGTTCCAGCAGTACATCGTACGCTTTTTGCAGGTGCAAATCGGATAGCCGGGGTCCGCTGCCGCCGAGGCTGATCGGGATGTCGTCACCCATCCGAAGGCCGGAACTGCCGGGCATCACGTAGTTGGATATTTGCAGCGAACGGCGGTTCGCCTCGGCGCGATTGGTCGCCAGTTGGACGTCTTTGAGCTTTCGAAAGAGACGCCATTTGCGGTCGACGGCATCGAACTCTTCCTCCAGCTCGCCGATGGTCTCGCTGGACCCCAAAAATAGGAATCCGCCCGGCGAGAGAGCGAAGTGAAACAGTCCCAAGACCTTCGTCTGCGCAGGTGCTTGCAGGTAAATCAGCAGGTTGCGACAGGTGACTAAGTCGATCCGCGTGAAGGGTGCGTCCTTCATCAAGTCGTGTTTGACGAACACAATTTGTTGCCGGATCCGAGCGACAACTTGGTACCGATCCTTTACCACTACAAAGTATTTCTCGATTTTCTCCTGTGGCAGCACGCCAACAGCTTCGGCACTGAACACACCCGCCGATGCCTTGTCGATTGCTGCGGAGTGCGCGTCGGTGGCGAATAGCTTCAATCGCAGGCTCTTGCCGAGCCGCTGCATTGCCTCGTCGAACATGATCGCGATCGTGTAAGCCTCTTCGCCGGTTGCACATCCAGCGACCCAAATGCGAACTTCGTCGCCATCTTCCTTCTTACCGAGGATCTTCGTCATTGCCTCGTGCTGCAACACCTCAAACGCATCTCGATTGCGATAGAAGGTGGTGACGCCGATCAGCAGATCGGCCAACAGGCTATCTCGTTCGAATGCATCCTTTTCCAATGCTCGCGAATACGACTCCAAGCTTGTGTGACCTATCAATTCTTGACGCCGCATGATCCGTCGAAGCACCGTTTTGGGCTTATAAATCGAAAAGTCGATTTTGGAATGCTCACGAAGCTGTTCAATAATCCCTTGAGCATGCGGATCCGTATTGCCAGCGAGCTCTAACTGATGAACTTGCTCGCGCGCCAGCGATTGGCGAACATAACGCGTCAGAGCGTCGGCGAGCAGCGAAGCGGGCAGCACCACGTCGCAGATTCCCGTCGCAATCGCCCGCTCAGGCATGCTGTCGTACTTGCTAGTGCGGGGGTCCTGGGCCATCACCAAGCCTCCGCTGCGATGCACGTCCAGAATGCCAGAGGATCCATCGCCTCCGGTCCCTGAGAGCACGACCGCAATGCCGAACCGACCCTGCTCCTGTGCCATCGAGAGAAAGAAATGGTCGATCGGCAACGTAAGTTGTTGGTCGTCGGATCGGTCCGAAAGAAATAGCCGCTGGTTTTGCATCACCATCTCTTTACCCGGGGGAATCAGATAAATGTGATCAGGCTTGATGGGCAAGCCGTCCGCGTGCTCGACCACGAGCTCGACCGGCATGGCGGTCGATCGCCGCAGCAGCTCCGGCATCTTGCTGTCGTGGTTGGGCGACAAATGCTGAACAACAACATACGCAACGCCCAAATCAATCGGCACGGACGCGAAGAAGCTTTGAATCGGCTCCAACCCACCCGCCGACGCACCGATGCCGCACACGTGTAGCTCGCGAGAGCCCTCACGAAACGTCGCGGCTGCTTCCCTCGTCGTTGAGCCGTTACTGTCGGATTCGTGACCGAAATGGTTGTTCATGTTCATAATTACTCGTTGCACCAATCACTCAACAGCTAGGTAAGTTGGCCGGCAATCGACCGGGGTGATCGGGCACCGACCAGCCATCGTTGTTTCTGGCGAATCCATGCGAGTTGGCGTTTCCGAATTTCCAAGTTGATGACACAATTATCCTGAGCTGACGAATGAAGCATGGTTGATTGCGATTGATCGCACAAACGGTGCCAAAAATTACCTTGTAGAAATGACGCGTCAGCTACCCAGTCGAGTCGCACGGATGCTTCTTTCGTCGCTCGCGCCTCACGCACGGATTGCAGAGGGGGCGGGCATTCAATCACTGCCAGAGAATGGCAAAAGGAGCTCGCTATGTTGGTACTCTCTCGCGGCCCAAATGATCGGATCGTTTTCCCGGCCCTGGGCATTTCGATCGAGGTGCTAAAAGTTTCGGGTGCCCGGACTTCGCTTGGGGTGAGCGCCCCGAAGGACATCCGTGTCGTCAGGCACGAACTGCTCGAAGAGCAAGCCATCGAAACCGCAGACGCGACTTCGCCCGAGGTGATCGCTCGGCACGAGCTTCGCAATCAGATCAACCGTGCCACGTTGAAGTTGCAGCTAGCGGCGAAGTTTTTTGCCGCCGGACACGTCGACGAAGGCTTGGCAAATATGTCCGCGGGAATGGCGGAGTTGTCGTTGATCAACGAAGGATCGTCGGTCAAGCAGAAGGCGGCCGGTGAGATGTCATTGGCGGAAGCCAAAGCGACATTCACCGTGGACAAGCCGAACGCGGGTCGAGTTCTGTTAGTTGATGACGACGCGAACGAGCGAAGTCTGATGGCCAGCTATTTAACCAGGTGCGGTTTGGAAGTCGATCAGGCCAGCGACGGACTGAAGGCGATGTACGCACTCACCAAGAAGACGCCGCCCGATGTCATTCTGATGGACATGAATATGCCAAATCTTGACGGTCCTTCGACCGTTCATCGAATTCGCAAATGTAGCGTTCACCCCAACGTGCCCGTCTTCGCCGTTACCGGTCAGTCGATCGAAGAGACCGGGTTGACGATCGGTGTCGATGGCGTGACGGCGTACTTTCAAAAACCTGTTCAGGTTGACGAAATCGTTACTGCCATCCACGGTTACGTCTCCGTGTGATTCCAAAACCTGTTCCGTTTGACCCGACGGTGTCGGGTTCAACGTTTTTATGATTGAAATGCTTGAACTATCCGCACCATGCCAGACAATTCCAACGACCATCACGACGACGTCAAAATTATCGCTAACGTCGGACTCAGTTTTCACGAATCGAAATTGAAGTTTGGTTTCCCCGTCATCGGGATTGGCGCGTCCGCTGGTGGCCTGGAATCTTTGGAGCAACTGTTCGATCAAATCCCGCACGATTCGGCGGCAGCATTCGTGATCGTCCAGCATTTGTCGCCGGATTTCAAAAGCATGATGGACGAAATTCTGTCGCGTCGCACCAAGTTGAGAGTACGCCGCATCGAAGATGGAATGACCATTGAGCCGCGAACGGTGTATCTGATCCCACCCAAGGCGGACCTGGAGGTCGATCGCGAGATCTTGCACCTTCGCGAACGCGAAATCCGCCAAGGTCTGAATCAGCCGATTGACCGCTTCTTCAAATCCCTGGCTGCCCATCGAGGCCCAGCTTGCGCTGCTGTCGTGCTTAGCGGCACGGGCAGCGACGGATCACGCGGGATCCGTCAAGTCTGCGAGGCGGGCGGGATGGTGCTGGTCGAAGATCCCGAGTCGGCCAAGTTCGACGGCATGCCGCGTGCGGCGATGGAAACCGGCGTCGCCGATTTCGCCGGTTCGATCACGCAGATCGCAACTTGGCTCAGCCGTTTCATCGGGTCATTCGTTGATCCGATCGACAACGGCAAGTATGCCGACACCGGCGATCTGATCGCCCGCACGCCCGCGATCGGGCTGGGACGAGTCATCGAACTGCTGCGGGAAGAGTATCAGATCAATTTTTCCCAGTATAAACCCAACATGATCGTTCGTCGCATCGAACGACGTTGGCGGCTGATGCAGTTCGACTCGATCGAGGAATACATCCGTCTGCTGGAAACAGATCCGTCTGAACTCAATCAGCTTTACCGTGACCTGCTAATCGGGGTGACACGGTTCTTCCGTGATCCCGAAGCCTTCGAGATCCTATCGGACAAGATCTTTCCGCGACTGACGCGGGAGAGCAAGGGTCGAACCCTGCGAGTATGGACGCCGGGTTGTGCGACCGGCGAGGAAGCCTATTCGCTTGCGATGTCAATCTTTGACGCGATGGAGCGGGAGGGCCAAGTTTGTGACGTCAAAATTTTCGCTACCGATGCGCACCGGCTGAGTCTCGATAAGGCCGCGTCGGGCACCTATACAATGAAGGAACTGGACGGCATCTCGCAGGAGCGGTTGGAAAAGCACTTCCAAAAGGTGGGCAATGTTTACCAGGCCAATCAATCCATCCGCAAGATGATTGTCTTTGCACCCCAAAACTTGCTCAATGATGCATCGTTTACGAACATCGACTTGGTCGTTTGCCGCAACACGTTGATCTATTTCGGTGACGATGGCCAACGGCGTGCCTTGTCCCTGATGCACTTTGGTCTTCGGGTAGGTGGCGTGCTTTTTCTAGGACCCAGCGAAACGCCCGGCGAAATTAAAGACGACTATGAAACCATCGACCGGCGATGGCGTCTGTACAAAAAAGTCGCTTCTTCACGCGTCGGAGCATCCAGTTTGCGAGCACCGTCGAAGTTGTCACTGCACCAGGCCGAACCGAGGCCGCGAGGTTCGTCCGCATCTGTCTTTACGGATCGGATGATCTTGTCGGCGATTGAAGGATTGGCGGACGACTATCTGCCACCAACCTTTGTCACCAATGCCGACTTCACGCTTTTGTACTCCACCCCCGGTTCGGCCATGTATCTGCGCCGCCAGGAAGGACGCTTCGGTGCGACGTTGCCAGAGTTGTTGTTGCCGGTTTTGAAGACAAGTGTCCTCGTCGGGTTGCAACGCTGCGTTCGTCAGACGGATCCATCGCAGCCAGTCATCGTTGGGCAGATTGCAGTTCCAAAGCAGGAACTGACCACCGGTTCGATCGCTCTTAAGGAAGTCATTGAGGATTCGTCGGGTCAGTCCGGCGGCCGTGACTACAGGCTGGTCGGCGTGATCATCCGCCGAGTCGACTTGGTCGGGAAACAGGAACATGGCTTCAGCGTCAGCGTCATCGAGGAAACCGATCGTCGAGTTACCAAGTCCAGCGTGTTGACCGATTCGAGCGGTGGCGAACCGATCGACCTATCGGCTCAGGCCACGTTGGAAGAAGAGCTTCGCCGCACAAAGGAAAGCTTGCAATCCACGATCCAGGAGTTGGAAACTAGCAACGAAGAGCTGCAGGCCACCAACGAGGAGATGGTTGCCAGCAACGAGGAATTGCAGAGCACCAACGAGGAACTGCACAGCGTCAACGAGGAACTGTACACCGTCAACGCCGAGCATCAGTCCAAGATCGAGGAATTGACCGAGATCACCGAGGACATGGAAAACCTCTTTCGGTCGACCAACGTGGCGACGTTGTTCTTGGATCAGGATGCCCGGATCCGGCGGACGACTCCCAAGGCTTCCGAAATCTTTGATCTGACACACGACGACATCGGTCGTAGGCTCGACAATTTTCGCAACCCGCTTCACTGCGACGATCTGTATGGATTGATCGAAGAATCGTATGCGGAACAACGCTCGCACGAACGCGAGGTTATCAGCATCAAGGGCGAACGATACTTGCTGCGGCTGATGCCATACCGATCATCGCGTGAAATGGCGGGAACGGTGTTAACGTTAGTCAGCCTGCGACAACTGGAGGAGGCACGACTCGACTTGGAAAAACGAGAATCGCGTTTCCGTGGCACGTTCGAAAATGCCGCGGTCGGAATCGCGCACGTTGATTTTGATGGCAACTGGTTGCGAGTCAACGAACGGCTCTGTCGGTTGGTAGGCTACGACCGCGAAGAACTGCTCGAGATCAACTTCCAGTCGATCACGCACCCCGACGATCTGGACATGGATCTTGGCCAGTTCGAGCAACTCAAAGAGGGTGCAATTCCCAGCTACACGCTGCGGAAACGTTACGTTCATAAGACCGGAGTCGACGTACCGATTGACCTGACCGTTTCCGTTCAGCGAGAATCGAATGATGCGGACCCTTACTGCATCGCGTTCATCCAAGACGCTCGCGAGCAAGTCGAATCCCAACAACAACTCGAGGAAGCCATCTCGCAACGAGATCAGTTCTTAGCGGTGCTGTCTCACGAACTTCGCAATCCTTTGGGCGCAGTCAAGAACGCCATCTCTTTACTGCGACGCGGTTCCGGCGATTCCCACGTTGACGGAGTGAGTCCGTTCGACGATCTCACCGATCTGCTCGACCGGCAAACCGATCACATGTCGCGGCTGGTCGAAGACCTGCTGGACACCTCGCGAATCGCACAAAACAAAATCGTGTTGCAGCGAGAGTTGATGGACCTGAGAGAGATCGTTGAAGAGTCGGTGAAGTCGTTGCAAAGTGGTTTCGAGGAGAAGCAGCAACGCGTCTCGATCGAGTTGAGTGCCGACGTGTTCCCAATCATCGGCGACCGCACACGACTGCTGCAGATCGTCGAAAACTTGCTCGCCAATTCTCGTCGATACACTCATTCCGGTGGCCAGATACAAGTTCATCTTTCGGTGGTCGATGGGCGTGTCATGCTGTCGGTGCAAGACAATGGACGTGGCATTAGCAAGGGGAACCTGAAAACGATCTTCAACATGTTCACTCGCGGTCGCGAGACGCAGGAAACGCAAGGCGGGCTGGGGGTCGGATTGGCACTCGTCAAAATGCTGGTGGACAAACATGGCGGCACGCTCATGGCGGAAAGTGACGGTGAGGGAAAAGGATCGACGTTCACGTTGACCTTCCCGTTGGTGGCCGTGCCAAAGGGTGTGAACTTGGCGACCGGCCGCGATTCGCAATCAGTCGCGGTGATTGAAATACAACCATTCCGCGTTGTCCTTGTCGAAGACGACGCGGACGCGCGGACGACGATGCAGCAGTTGCTGCAACTCGACGGCCACGAAGTGACAACGGCGACGGACGGTACCGACGGACTCGAGAAGATCACCGTCGTCAACCCAGATTTCGCGTTGATTGACTTGTCGATGCCGGGCATCAACGGCATCGAAGTCGCGGCCCGTTTGCGGATAGATTCCCCCGCGATCTTCGCCGACACCAAGCTTATCGCGTTGACGGGTCATGGTCAGCCACAGGACGTACGGCGAACCAAAGATGCCGGCTTTGCTGCCCACATGGTCAAGCCGATCAATGTCGCCGAGCTAAGTCGCTTGATGACCGATTTGGCGGCAGGAACGCAGTAGCTGCTCCTTGTAAGACGTGTCGGCACGAGGATTGCAGAGTTGGCCCCTAGCCCGTCGAAGGCTTTCGTTGAGTTTGTAAGCGTTGGAACAAATGAATGCCATCTGTCACGAGCAGCTAAGCCGACTCGAAGCGTCCAACAATTGCTGTAGTATTGTCTCGTCCGCCCGCATCGTTCGCCTTGATCACCAACTGATTCACGGAAGCGGCCGCGTCGGGTGACGCGCTCAACACCATCGCAATTGCTTCGTCGCTGATTATTCCGTGCAGACCATTGCTGCACAGCAGCACCTGATCCCCAGGCTGTAATCGGTATCGCACATCCTTGGGGCGTACCGCATGATCTCCCCCAGTCGACACAGTTCCAAAGAACGTGACTAAATGAGGATGTCGCAGCCTGCTCTTGCGTCATGATCCTGTCATCGACCATTCGTTGAGCAATGGTGATCTGCTCGAGTTGACCGTCACGCAATACATAGCAACGAATATCGCCGGCGTGTATCACGTAAATGCGAGGCCACAGAATGTACGCAAGTGTGGCCGTTGTCCCCATCCGGTTTGATCCAGACTCGGATTGACTCCACAGCGACTTCTGTGCGGAACTCAAAGTAAGTGACAATTCCTCGGTAAAGTCCTCTTCCTTCTGCGCAGAAAGTTTCAAAAACCAGTGCATCATGTCGAGCACATAGCGGGCGCAAACTTGAACGGCAGTGGTGCTGGCGACCTCCCCATCGCAATGCCCACCCTGCCGTCGGCAACTACCAGCAGGTGACCCGGCTTGGAGTCGTACAATGCATCACAAAGTTTTCAGCGGAACGTCAGTAGAGAGTACCGTGAGCTGCCGCTTCAATTCAGCAATCATGTAATGATCCTGGTTCTCTGAACGCTTCAGACCGATGTCGGAAGCTCCGAGCAGATCAATTTAAATCGCCGGCGGACTCGTCTCATCATCATGCATCCGCTCGTGTACCGTTGTATCACTCATGTTTAGCCCACTCGCAGCGAAGACCAAGAAACTTATGCCGCAATTCGACCGCGACGAAGTTGCAAAGCCAGTAAAATCGCTGCGCCGATGATGGACCCAATCCAGCCACTCGACTGGATCAATGACCCGCCGACGATGAAAAATCCAATCAGCCCGCCGATGAATGACCCACCGACACCCAACAGCATCGTACGGACGAACCCCATCGGCTGAGCACCCGGCATGAGAGCACGGGCGATCAAGCCGACGACGAATCCGAACACGATCCAACCAATCAACCAAAACATTTTTGCGACCCTTGTTCAGTACGGTGAGGGGACTACCGAGCCCGCCGATCCGGCAGATAGTCGTGCAATGACAAACGCGCCGGTTCCGGACGTGATCACGAGAAAGTGACCGTGCCGAGAATCCCCAACGCTAATCCAGCGACGAACACAACGCCCGACGTCGCCACAGGATGCTCATCTGCCTCGTACTGAACCCGCTCGTAAGCCGATTGAATCGGCTCGGACACACTGCTCGTGATCGTCGAAAATCGCTCGGAGAAGCTGCCGTCGGGTGCGAACTCCATCACTACCGATTTGATCTCGTCGAGCGACGTTTCTGTAAACTCCTTCGAGAAACCAATGGCAGAATCAAACATCGCAAGGCAAGTCTTCAAGCTCACCTTCACAAATGTGCGGCCAACGAGTTCGAATCGCTTGGTAAACGCGAGCCCACGAGTCGCTAGTCCAGGTTTCGATCGACGATTCATGCACGGAATGAGTCGCGTGAGACAGTTCACGCCTCCCTGGAAGGTTTTCGATCAGTCGCGGCCGCTAAACAGCAAGTCAAAGAGACAGAATCTGGCTTCTGCAGTAATGCGATCCGCGTACCGGGGAGTTCTAAGCAAACGAATCGAATTCAGATTCATGCCGAAGGTCCGCCCTTGGCGATGGATGGCAGATCGACCCGCTATCAACGGCTACGCTCGCGGAGCAATCGTTCGATGACGGCGAAGTCCACTGGTTTGACGACGTGATCGTCGAAACCGGCTTGGATCGCTTTTTCCCGATCCGTCGGCTGACCAAAGCCCGTCATCGCTACCAGGTACAAGTCGCTCAAATCCGGTGTCGCGCGGATGTACTTTGCCAATTCATAGCCGTTCATGCCCGGCATCGAGATGTCCGAGAACACGATCTCTACGTCGTACGTCTTCATTGCGTCGACCGCCAATATACCGTTCTCAGCCGTTTGCACCGTCTGCCCCAGGCTTTTCAAAAGCCGTTCCATCACGAACGTGATGGCACGCGTATCGTCGACCACCAACACGCGAAAACTCTTGATGGCCGTCACCGTGTCGACCAAGACTGTCGTCGTGGCCGGAACTTCCGCCGCGTCCACCACAGGCAAACGCACGGCGAATTGACTGCCCTTTCCGACCCCTTCGCTAAAGACCGCGACGCTTCCCCCGTGCATCTCGATGAAGTTCTTGACCAGCGTCAAGCCTATGCCCAGACCTGACGATCCCCGTTCGACCGATTCGGCTACCTGAGCGAACATCTTGAATACTTCATCCTGATCCGCCTCGGCGATTCCGATGCCCTCGTCGCTGACAATTATTTCAGCCAAGGGTTCAGCATCGAGACCGTCGAAGCGGTTGACTTGCAATGTGATCGGTGTATTCGCTGGCGAGTACTTCGATGCATTGTTGAGCAGATTAGAAATCACCTGCGAAATGCGAGCCGGGTCGGCCAGCGTGTGAAGGTCACTGACATTCCAATGAAGCGAGAATCGTTGTCCGTTTCCGGCAATCAAACCTGCACTCGCCTCGATCGCCGAGTCGACGATCCCACGCAGCGGCACCCATTCGCGTCTCAATTCCACCTTTCCGCGGCTAATTCGCGATACGTCCATCAGGTCATCAATCAGCCTTGCCATCTGTTCGACCTGGCGTTCCACCACGTCTAGCAAGTCCTGGACGTCTTGACTCAACTGCGAACGACTGAGCAACTGAACGGTGTTCTTGATGGGTGACAAAGGATTGCGAAGCTCGTGGGCCAACGTCGCCAAGAACATTGTCTTGTTGCGATCCGCTTCGGACAGCTCGGCCGCCAAAGCCTTGAGCTCTTCTTCGGCCAATTTGCGATCCGTTAGATTACGCAGCAACTTATTGAACCCGAGCAACGTGCCGGCGTCATCAAACACCGCCGTTGTTATCCCCGATGCCCAGAACGCTCGACCATCTTTCCGCTTCATCCAGCGATCATCGCTCGCTTCGCCTTCCTTCTCGGCGATCTGGAACTCGCCCCGTGCGGTACCGTCGGCAACCGATTCCGGCAGAAAGATCGCTTCCAAAATGTCTCGACCTAGGAACTCCTCCTCCGCGTAGCCAAGCACCTGCTCGACGCCCCGATTCCAACTGGCCGCCTTCAAATCGGGACTGATCAGGAAGATCGCATAATCACTGACTTGCTCAACAAAGTCCGCCAACTGTCGATCACTGACCAGCTTGTTGGCGCGTGCCTCATCGGCTCGTCGGCGTTGGTCCAGAATTTCCGCCGCGGCTTGTTCGGTTCGCCGACGATTCCGCTGAATGATCGCGATGATGCCGCCAACAAGTGCCAACCCGACCAACGTCGAGAGCATGGTTGTGGTAACGAAATTTTGATTTAGCTCCGCAGCCTCGCTCTCACGAGATCGCAATAACTCTCGTTCCTCGCTGCCGAACTGCGAAACCAGTTCACGCAGTTGATCCATCAGCCTTTTACCCTCGGCCGCAGCGACCAGGACTTCCTGCTCGGTCAAAGGCCGTTCCCTCCGTCGCGCGACGATAACTGCCAATTGCGCGAGCACCGCTTCGCCCGCCGCTTTCATCTTTGGCAACAAAAACTGTTGCGAAGATCCGTCTTCGGTCAGCCGATCGACGGCTTCCAGTTCAGCAGCGACTGCGGCGATGCCGGATTCATACGGTTCCAGAAACGACTCGTCACCGGTCAGCAAAAACCCTCGCCCACCGGTCTCCGCGTCAATCAACGATGCTTGAAACGACTCGACACGAAAGAGCACTTGGTGAGTGTGAGAGACCCACCGGTCAAACTTGCGCAACCGTTGCGAATTTACGTATGAGATCCACCCGTTTGCGACCAAAATGATAATGACAAGCGAAATCGCAAGCGGCTCCAGGCCACGTTGCGAATCCTTCCGTATCGGCTCAGAAATCGCGTTCATGTCGTTTCGCGATTGGATGAATTTTGCAGTCGTCCCGCCAGCTTGCGGGTTGCGATTCGAGGCAAAAACGACGTGGACGTGACCATCAGTCGGTTCTCCCAACCCGGGATCACGACCTCCTGATTTCTGCGATAGCCATCGTAACCCGCCTGCGCGACCTCCGCGACCGGCATCGCGCCCGACGCAAACATTTCCAGGTCGCCCATTCCTGAATCTTCGCCAAACCCGGTGGATGTGGGTCCTGGAGCCAGCAACGTGACATGCAGCGGTGTGTCAATCAGTTCTTCTCGCAAGGCTTCCGTGAAAGACATCACGTACACCCTCGTCGCATAATAAACCGCCATATGCGGGCCGGCTTGATAAGCGGCGATCGAGCCAACGTTGAGGATTCCACCACGCCTTCGCAGGATCATCTCGGGTAGTAGTAATCGCGTCAGCATCGTGGGCGAGACTAAATTTACCTGCAACATGTCTGCTTGGCGATCGACTGGTAGCGAAGCGAAGTCGCCCAGTACGCCAAAGCCTGCGTTGTTGACCAAATGATCGACCAAGAAACTATCGTCACAAAGTCGCTGCACCAATCGTTCATAAGCGTCGTGCTCTGACAAATCAGCAACCATTACGGTCGCTCGCACACCATGCTTGGCCTCCGGCGAGCTGGCGAGTTTATGTAGTTTCTCTTCGCTACGAGCGACCAAAACATGATCGTCACCGCCCGCTGCGAACAACCGAGCCAGTTCCGCCCCAATTCCCGATGAAGCGCTTGTGGTCAGTGTTGTTGACATGCGTCTTTTCTCAAGAGAGTTTTGCGTTGATAGGGTGTTTATGAACAGAGAGGCAACTGCTGTGCCACAGGAAGGCGTAGCGACTGGCACTTCCTTTGCTTTGCCTCCAGCCCATTGAAGGTGAACGTCCACGATCAAACCGACCCAATCACGGAGGCTAAAACCATGGCACTCGAAATCCGGTTCAATCTGTCCGACGAAACGCTTACCAAACTGCAGAAGCTGATCCGAGCCAACATTAATTCCTACAACGGTTTCCACGAATCGGCCGAAGAGATTGCAGACGCCAAGTTGAAAATGCTGTTCAAACAGATTGGCGACGAGCGTTCCGCCATGGCGACTGAGCTGCAAACCCTTGTCGAGTTCAACGGCGAGGAGGCCGAAGACGACGGCAGCGTCGCCGCGAAGACGCACCGCATTTGGATCAACATCCGGTCCAAACTCAACGGCGGCGACCCCTACGTCATATTGATCGAGGCAGAACGGGGCGAGGACCACATCAAAGCCGCCTACGAAGAGATCCTTAAAAAAACAGCCGGTAGCGCCGTCAACGATGTTCTCACAGCCCAATATGCGAAAGTCAAAGCCTGCCACGACAAGGTTCGAGACCTCCGCGACGCCTACAAAGCAGTCCAGTAGTAGACGATTGGCCTCCCGCGTTACGCGTGCGGACGCACGATGCCCCGCCGAACGCCCGAGGTAACACACTACCTCGGGCTGCTCGTTTGGGATCGCGGGGAACGACTAAAGTGAGGTAGCAGTAATCAAATTCCTACGCGGGGTCGCCAGCACCACAATTGCAAGTGTAGACAACTAGCAAAAATCGTTGCTTCCGCTGTACTACGCTAAAAGGTGTTAAGTAAACGCTTTAGCTTCGATAACTCCGCAGCCGATAGCTGAGGAGTTTTCTTTTGTCCCCCCACTAATGCATCCGAAAGCGCATCAGCGGTGAGTTTTTGACGCACTTCGGATGCCGCGGCCTGAGCCGACCGCATCGCTCCGTAGTACTTTTTTGGTATTTGTTTACCGTGCCACGGTGGGCAGTGGCAGGGCTAGCGGGTTCGTCGCGGTCAGTTGACGGCGGATGAAGTCGAAGGGATCAACTAGTCGTTGCTTGCAAGTTTGCATCACGCTCATGATTCGTGATTGGGCCAATGCTCCGACTTCGGTGCGGTTGCCCCCCATACTTTTCGATTCACGACCGCCGGACGGATCGCTTGCTCGCCTCGCCAGTTCGTTGCGTCAGCGCCCGGATGACGCAGGAACGTGAACAGATCATCGAGATGCTTTTCCAAGAACTTAGCGAAGCGTTCGTTGGCAGCGTGGGTCTTCGGGTGACGCACCAACTCCCACATCTGCATCGTCAATCGTCCCGCCATCACTTTCATTCCATGAGAAGTCATCTCGTCTACCCGAAAACGGTCGCGATACTCGAAGCCTGCAAGCAGCAAGTCCTTCACTCCATGCGGAAACGCCAACGCACCACCGGTCCCGCTTTCGATCAACGAATCACATCGTCGAAGCAGGTGCGCGAAGCACTGGTGATGGGTCGCCGAGGTGAAGTAGTCGTACACCGCCCAGCCGTCATGTCCGAAGATTCCCGACCAGTCGATGCCCAGCAGTCGCTCAGCCGGTCCGATGCTTCTGGTCGGGTCCACTTCGTAACACGTGGCGGTCAGTCCAGCGAATGCATGAAGCCAAGCCCCACGTCCATCGACTCGCCAACCCGTTTCATCTCCGACCACCTGAGGCGAACCTCGTACAGCCTCGCGAACGTGAGCGTCGGCGTTTTCGAGCCGATCGGCGGTGCGAAGCATGCTTCGACAACTGGTGCTACGACTGACATGAATTTCAAAAAGCATTTCCAGCAGACGCTTGACCTTACGGTGGCTGAGACCAAGCTCTTTGTTCAAAAGTGCCATCGCGGCGTGGACGTTCGGTCCCAATTGAACTCCAGCGGCCCCGATGGCGTCGGAGGTTTGCAGTTCGTGCCGGCCCTGGACATGAGATCCGCAGCCACCGCAGGTTCCCGAGTCGATGTTGAACTGTCGGTGGATGACCACGCGAGGAATATCGGTTTGGAATTGAACGAGCGTGTCGGTCTTGGTCAGTTCGTCGTGGCCACAGTCTGGGCAGCACGCCGGCAGCGGCACATCGTAGGTTTCGTCAATCTGTTCGGGCACCGCTCGTCGATGGTGGTTGCCATGTTCCTCGCCGCTCTTGCGTCCAGGCTTCTTCGGATCGGCTTTGCGTTTCTTGCGGAACGGAGCCGCTTGGCGTTTGCCTTCGCGTTCAACTTTTTCAAGACGCGCCGTGAGCACACTAATCTGCGCCTGCATCTGCTCGATAATCTTCAGCAGAGCTTGGCAACCGGGGCACTCGGGATTGGTTTCGGGCAGTTCCATGATGCCCGACATTCTGGTCCCGATCCGCCAAATTCACCAAGGCCGATTTTTCGTCCGGTAAACAAATACAATGAGGATTCGGTGCTTCGGATCAAAGACAGTTTTCTAGTGAAGCTGCGAAGCATCATAGAGCAATTTATTCGTGGGCTCAAACGCCGAAGCATCTCGGCAGGTTCTGCAAAGATCGAGATTCACCCGGCTGTTTTCCGCGCCGCCGAAACCGAATTTGTCAATCGACTGTGCGACGAATTGCAGTCGTTTTTTGAAAAGTGTCAGCACGGCGGCATCGAATCGCCTGCGGTCTTACTTGTTGGTGGAGCATCCCGTATCTCTGGGCTGACTGACATCCTCAATGAGATTTGCCCCCAAGACGTCTTTCCATGGGAGTCGGCAGATTTCGCCACGGTGCTCGGCGCGGTCGAATACCCCGGCAACGAAGTGGGCTTCGAGAGTGCAAGACAACGAAGAGCACAAGCGAGCTACATCGAGTCACTAAAGGTTGCGATCTCAGATGGGCGGATATCACGATCCGAATTTATCTTCCTACGAAAACTAAGCAAGGACATGTCGTTACCTCGTGTGATCGCCGATAGGCTAGAAAAAGACATTCTCGGAGTGGTCTTGTCGGAAGTAGCGATTGCTGAAGACCACAAACCGTTCGCGAGGAAGGCGAATCAAGATCTCGTCTCAAAGGTACGTGCTGCGATCCAGTTAAAAAATCTAGACGGTGCTCTTGAACTGTTGCAAATTGCACTGGATTCGCACCCAAATGTCCCAGAATACCTTAGTCTGAAGGCTTCAGTGTATTTAAAGCAGAAAAAGTATAAGTTGGCAGTCTCTGCCGCAACGGCAACGCTAAAATTTTCGGCCAACGATCTTTCAGCTCTGTATGCAAGAGGGCGGAGCCTTTTCATGCTTAGCTTGCTACTTGCTGCGCAGGAAGACATGGCATTGCTGCTTGAAACATCGCAGATTCACAAGCAAGAAGCAAGGTTTTATCTTTCGTCGATAGCATATCGCACTGGCTCCGTTTACAGGTCGCTGAAGATTCTCGAAGAAATTCAAGTCAATGCCTCACGCGAGGCTTTATCCGCATGTAATTTTTCGATTCCCTGGCTGATCGCATTCTTAAATATCAAACTTGAGGACGTAGGCAACGCGATTCTCACGACAGAGTCATTAATTCCGCTAGTAGCAACAACTACTGAAGAGTCCCTCGAAGCGTGTGTCATTCAAATTCGGCGATTCCATGATCTTCAATGCAGCGATTTCCGAACGCTTTTATTAGGGGCGAAGGCGATCCCTCCACCGAAGAAGGATAGAACTCTTGTGTGTAATTCTTGCGGGCGATTTGAATGTTACGATGGTCATTTTTGCGATAGCTGCAACATGACTGGATCACCCGCCATCAAAACTTTTAAATTGATGTCGACCCCACAGCAAGCGATTGATCTGCTCGCAAAACGAGTTTATTTGCTGTACAGTGCGCAGGTCAATGGAAGGGAGCTTGGCAAGGCATATGCACGGTCGTGTTCAAAGGTGGGACTTTCGGTTAGATGCATTGAAAAACACGGTGATGCACAGGCGCTAGTCGGAGCTCTTTTGGAGGCTGCCCGTCTTCACATAAGCAAACGAGTCAGTTTGGCGGACCTGCTAGAATTGGGAGGGTTCGTATTGCAATCGCAACGGGTTGATGTTCAAGCGATCCGTACAGATGTCAATGTCTCCAAAGTTGCTCCACTCGTCCAGATGCTTACTCCGAAGCTGATTGTCGCTGAAGATCATGGTGCTATAATCAACCAGATTATAGTGACAAACGTGTCTATGTTCGCTATCCACGCCCTGGATGTGCGAGTCTCCGTAACCCGAATAGATGGGAGCACAACAACTAATTTTTTAAGCATCGTCAGCTTGGCAGTCTCGCATCGAACGTTTGGATCGATCCCTTTGACGATCCAGGATGGTTTGAAAAAAAAATTGCTTCAGTTATTATCGAAACGACTTGTAAAGAAAGTTAGTTTTGACCGCCAACCTCCAACGCAGGTTGGCTTGACGTTTCTCGGCGGTAGAAAGCGATGGAATGCCCCCAGTTCCTGTACCAGGCGTTATGAAAGTTTGGGTTGGGGAATTGGGATCGGTGATTCGCAGTGCTGCTGGAGTGAGGCCGTAGGCCGAACGGAAGCAGCACTGCGAAGCGCGAACTCCGTTGGGGTCAGGTCGCCAAGCGAACTGTGCGGGCGGCGTGTGTTGAAGTCCTCCCGCCAAGCTCGTGCTTTCGTCCGTGCGTCGTCTTCATTGATCAAGTCCGTTTGATGCAGGTACTCGTCACGCAGTCGGCTATAGAAACTCTCGCAGACGCCGTTCTGCCGGGGCGAACCTGGATCGATCTACAGGATCTCCACGCCGATTGTCGCCAACCATTTCTTGATCGCCGTCGAGATGAACTCCGGACAGTTGTCGCATCGAAGTCGTTTCGGAACGCCGTGCATCACGAACAACTCTGCCAGCGTGTCGATCGCATCTTCGCTCGTGATGCTGCGTCCAACCTTAATCGTCAAGCATTGCCGAGCGTATTCGTCGACGATGTTCAAGAAGCGAAGGTTCCATTCATCGAGCGTCGAAGACTGCACGAAGTCCCACGTCCAAACGTCGTGGATGAAAGCCGCAGCTTGAGCATCGCACGCATTGCCGCGGACGCAGTTGCACGTTTTTTACGGCCTTTACGTGGCACCTTCAGTCCTGCCGCTTTCCAAAGCCTATACGTCTTTTTCATGTAGATGGTCTCACCGTCGCGGCGCAGGAGTTGGCAAATACGTCGATAGCCCCAGCGAGGACGCTCGCGGACAAACTGAAGAATCCGCTTGGTCAATCGCTCGTCTTCGTCTTTGGGCTTCCCCTCAAATCGCTGACTCGACCGAGGTTGGTCGAGCACGCGGCAAGCACGTCGCTCGGACACGTCGAACTTCGTTTGAAGCTCTTGCACCGCCGCGCGTCGCGATCGAGGGGTTGTCAGTTTCCCATGGTGATCTCCTTGAGCATCGAGATGTCCAAAGCTTGGTCGGCCACGATCTTCTTGAGTCGGTTGTTCTCTTCTTCGAGTGCCTTGAGCCGCTTGGCCTCTTCGCTCTTCATGCCGCCGTACTGGCTTCGCCAGCGGCTCAGCGTGGGTTCACTGACCTCGAGCGTTTGCAGGACTTCGCCAACGCTTTTGTCGACCGCCAGCATGGCATCCGCGTCACGCAGCTTCTTGATGGTCTGTTCGGGTGAATGTCGTCGTCGTTTCTTGCTCGTGAAAAATCTTCGACCGGAATTGGCTCTAGACTTTCATAACCCCTGGATCAGTTTTGGGAGCATTCTACGGGAGTCGCTTCGGGAACCGTACCTCGATATCGCCACTGGAAGAATCGGGCGAACCTGCAACTGAATGAGTTTTTGCTGGTGCTCTCGCCCAGGCACGTGCCTGGGCACGGGTTTGACGTTCGCTGCTTGGGTTAGGTTTCTCACGCGGCATACGAATGGGAGTTGTGCCGCTTGGGTCGGGTCGATGAGGGGTCGTTGTTGAGGGCGTGGGAAACGTAGTCAGAGATGAAGTGAGATTGCTTGTGGTTTCTGGGCGATGGTTGCGAGGGAATCGAATAGCGGAGCGATTGTCGAAGTTGCTTTCCGATCGCTTCGCCAGCAACCGAGGATCGCATCGTGCGATCCTCTGGTCATGTTGCCGCGGAGACGCGTTACACCGCTTGGTAGTGGTGGAAGGTGGCTGGGAACTCGCGTAGCTTCAAGTCGTCGTCGCACTCGCTCCAGGCACCGCCGTGCTTGTCCTTCAAATTAATCGGTGACCCGTCGCGGGTTGGTTTGCGGCCGAGTTGTTTGCAGAAGAACGCGACGTTGCTTTCCAAGCATCGTTCTCGCAGGTCGAGCGCCCATTCGACTGGAAACTCCTGCACCGCGGACTCTGCGCCGCTCTCGCCGCCGACGATCACCCAGTCGATGTCGGTGAGATCAATTCGGTCCGCGAGCGGACTCCACATGGGCTCGATTGATAGGCCGCGGATGTGGCAACGAACGTCTCGGAGTTGATCGATTCGCGAAAGGTTTGCTTCCGAAGTCACGGTCGTCATCGCGCACACGTTCTTGGGTAGGCCGCCAATCCGATCGGCAAATCGTCTTATGTTGCCGGGACGCTTTGTCAACCAAAGCCAAAGGTGCCGGCGACCCTTATCCCCGATGATATGGGCCGTTTCGCCTTCTAGTAAATCAAAGTCTTCTGGGTTGCTGAACGCATCCCCCATGTCGGACACGAAGATCAGGCGCGGTAGGTTATCCAGCCACGGTCGATCTGGTCTCGCCGTTCCCGCTAGGTCAGAATACTTGGCGGCTGCCTTGACGCGGCCCTCGAACGGCGTGACCTGTTCAAAAGTGGGGGCATAGCCGCGATTGGCCTTCCGTCCGCCGTTCGTGACGCTTGTGCCGCGGTTCAAGTGCAGCTTGGATGCGTAGCATGTCACACCGCTGTCGATGGCTGTCAAGGCAGCGTTACCCGCCGCTTCGTTCACTGAACTCGCAATCGACTGCTGGATGTCTCGTTCGAAGGTGGTAAAGGTTCGTCGTTGTCAGATCGTGAACGTGACCGCTGATCTTGGTATCGACGCCATCGGTGAGGTCCTTCCACGCGTCGAACAAGGCGGCGTTGGCGAAGTCTGCCGCGTGTCCCCGTTCCCACCTGGAGCCGGCGATGCGGCTCACTTCTGAGTCGATCCGGCTTAGGATCTGCTGCGGTTGCGGGAACAACTCGCAGCCTCCGCACCCCATGATCGGGTTAACCGTGCTGTCGCACCACTGAATCTTTGTTGCTTTGGACATGAATACGCCACTTAAGTTTGAGTACCCTTGAATCAGATCATTCGACGACGGTACCGGCGAATGTCGGTCTGAACTAGACCTTGGCGTCCACTTGGACCTGTGAAACCGGTCGCGATTGTCATACAAGTTCCGAAGAAGCCAAGAGGAGTTTTATCAGTGCCGGTTTCGTCCTCGAAGCTTGCGGCTCGGCTAAAACATCGACCAGACTTAATGGCTTGAGAACGAGCGATGCGGCAGTTCAGTTACGCCGTCGGTGATCGCTTCTGTTGAGAAGGTCGACCCATCCTCACGAGAGGATTCCAGACGATTCCCTTCGCAAAGAATGAATCGGAAGCTGACTCGGCCCGTTACTTCGGAAGTACCGACTGCGGTCGCCTGGGTGCGTCAAGGGATTTGCTAAAACGCAACAACCATTGCCCAGCGGATAGCTGATTGACCGAGCTGTGCAGCTGTCGAAGGTGCTTGGTACGGAATCCGAACCAAGCCAAATTGGATCCCATGTGTGCTTGCATGCGGGGGACGACGGCAGGTTTCACTAAGACCCCGCTGTTGCGGGCGTGCTGCAATTAAGAACCACAAATGGCATCAGCGAGCAACTTCGTATCGATAGCTTGGCGGTCGGCCCATTCGTCAAAACATCTGACGATTTTGATGGAGCGAACGGGACACTTGGGATTGCTTCGCGACGATCGACTGGCTGCATCGCAGAATCAAGACACCCCGGGAATCGTCCCACGCAACGGTCGCGGGACAAACCCCTCGGGTCGGCTGATAGAAGCTCAAGACTGCCAAGCGTCTGCCAGAGCGATTGTTTACTTCGAGCGACCATTGACGGTAGCGAAGCTTGGAATCTTCTTTTTGACTCGTTGGTGGAAAGCGGTGCTTCTCATGGCATCGCTCCGGCTTGGATGAAAAAGCGATTGAGGCATTCGCCGCCGTGAGGGTTGTCAAACTACAAACCGCGACCGAAGAACAGCACTCACCCGAATAGGCTGTGTTTCCGACGGGTTATCGGTTGCTAATTAGGTGCATATTTGTCACCAGCTACGGGCGTGCACGTGGGGTGCAGATGCCAAGCATTGGCAAGATTGGCGAACGGAAAGTCGTCACGAAATGCCGTAGCTCATTGAATTTTGGCAGAAAGTTGCCACGTGTTGGCGGGCAGTGGCGGACCAGCAGCATTTTGCCCAGGAGTGGATTTTAAATCCCCTGTGTCTGCCAATTCCACCACCCGGGCGGGTCGTTTGTTGCGATGCTATGGCGTCGCGGGCTCCCCGGTTTGCTTCGGGAGGCTGGTTGAACGCTTTCTCGCTTGATGCTGGCAGGGTCGCATTCTAGCGACAACGGTCCGACGGGGAAGGTTCCCTGGAACGCTGGATGTTGCACTGAAACGGGATCATGCCTTGCCGGAATCGGCGGTTTTCTTCCCAGCTTTCTCGGTCGTTGCTTCCTCGGCAGGCGGTGCGGCGAGCGAGGCGACCGGTTCGCCCCAGGCCGCGACGAACGGTTTTTCGCACGCTTTGCAGGTCACCGTTTGTCCTAGGTTTTGATCGTCGATGACTTCCGCGGCTTCACAATGGTTGCACGTCACTCGCACGTGACCGGCCTCCGCCGCCATCGCTTTTAGGTGCGTGTCCGAGACGCCAGCGACTTCGATGTCGTCGGCTTCCAGTGTCGTCAGCAACTCGCGATTGATGTCGGTCAGTTTTGCCAAGCGGTTGGCGAGTCTTCGAACGCTTCGTTCAAAACTGTTTCGCGAGCAACGGCCGTTTCCGAAGTGCCGATCCCGCCCGATGTAAAGGTACGTGAACCCTCGCATCAACCTTCGTCTCGCCTCCGTCGGCAGCGTGTACTTTGCCTTCGACGCGATCAGTTCAAAAATCCGACACAAGTCCTCCGGCGTGTAATCGTCGAACGTCATCGTCGTTCCGACCCGCGAACTGAGTCCGGGATTGCTGCGAATCATCGTTTGCATTTCGACGGGGTATCCCGCCAGGATCACGACCAGCCGATCGCGTTGATCTTCCATTCGCTTCAACAGCGTTTGAATCGCTTCGCGTCCGTATTGGTCTTGCCCGTTCTCGTCGATCATCGTGTACGCCTCGTCGATGAACAGGACGCCATCGAGCGCTTCGTCGATCTTGGCGTTTGTCTTTGGTCCCGTTTGGCCGGCGTATTCTGCGACCAAGCCACTGCGATCGGTTTCGACCAAGTGACCTTTCTCCAAGATACCGAGCGCCCCATAGATGTCGGCGACGATCCGCGCGACGGTTGTCTTGCCGGTTCCGGGATTTCCGACGAAGGACATGTGCAAGCTGGGGCGCGTCGTCGGCAGTCCTTCGTCGGCGCGAAGGCGTTCCATCTTTAAGAAGTTCGTCAGCGTTTCGATTTGATCCTTGATCGCATCCAGACCTACCAGGCGATCTAGCTGCGCCCTGCGCATCGGCCAATCGTTGTTCCGGCGTTCGGTCATCCGGTGGCGCAGCGGGCTGCGGCGATCCTTTTGCGACAGCCGTGGTCGAACTCGGCATCGGCGAAGAACCCGATCCACCAGGGCCGGCCATCGGTGTCGGACGTTCGGCCGCGGTCGGGCCGACGCCATCGCGAAGTCGCTTCGCTTCGCCTCGCAACCAGCTTAACGCATCCCTTGCGTTGTTCGTGTCGACTTCACTCGCGAGCGTCTCCGGTGCATTCCCTTGTAACCGATCGAATTCGTTCTGCAGCGCCGTGATGCTTTGGTTGTCTTGCAAATCGACGTCGCCGTCGACGCTGGCCAAGAGATTGGCTTGCCGCATCGCAAGCGTTTCTAGTTCGCCCCAGCGATCGCGGATCGCGGGAATCTCGGCGAACGGCCGGATCAAATCGCTCCATTTAAAATCCTTGCTGGCGTCGATCAACCACGCGACGGCTTCGTGCAGTTGGTTACCCATCACCGACTTGCCCCAGATGTGTTCCAGCAGGACGCGGCCGAGTTGACGTTGTTCCATTGTTCGGCTGGTCGGATCCGGCACGACGGCGGCGAACACCTTCATCAGGAACCCCTGATGGAGATCGTTCATCTGACTGGCGATCGACGCCGCATCGGCATCTTCGCCGCCGGACAACCATCCGTACGAACCGCGGATCAGTTCGCCGCTGTCGACATATAACAATTGTGTCTGTTGTAACGATTCGCGATACAGGCGGATCGATTCGATGATTTGGTCGTCAGGAAGGCGTGGCATGACTCGGGTCGCTCGGGAGATCGGTAAAGCAAGAGGTTCTCGGCGTCGAAAGCGCCCCAGCGATAAAGATAGCGTTTTGCCGACGTCGTCGGCAGCGTTTGGTTTGACGTCCGCCAGCGGTTAGAATGCGTGGCCGCGGTCTTCTTTCCTCCAACCAGTCATGCCGTTCGATGAAGCCATCCCGATTCGCCATCTTTGCGTCGACGTTGGTCTTCACAATGTCGCCGTCGTTGGTCGCCGAAGCGATCGAGACAGACGAGCACGATTTGTCCGCGAGCGTCAGTTTTGCTCGTGACATTCGGCCGATTCTGTCCGATCACTGCTTCGCTTGTCACGGCCCCGACCAGCACGATCGGGCCGCCGGATTGCGGTTGGACACGGCGGATGGGATCCGCGATGTCGTAAACGTTGACGAGGTCGATGCGTCGGAACTGGTGTCGCGAATCGAGTCCGACGACGCGGAAGTCGTCATGCCGCCGCCGGAACATCACAAGCCGATTTCGGACAAGCAGAGGACGCTGCTGAAGGCTTGGATCGCCGCCGGCGCGCGCCTTCGAGTCGCACTGGGCGTTCGAGCCGCTCGAGGTGGATCCCAAGTGCGTCAAAATCCAGGCAAACGCGAAAGCGACCGCATCGAAGATCGATGCTTTTGTGAATCGTGCGGCCACCGACGCCGGTTTGCCAATCAATGGTCCCGCTGATCGGTCAACGATCCTGCGACGATTGTGCTTGGACTTGACCGGCCTGCCGCCGACGCGACAGCAGATCGAAACGTTTACAGCGGATCAAAGCGTCGACGCGGTCGATCGATTGATCGACGAACTTCTCGCCTCGCCGCATTTCGGCCAGCACGTCGGTCGTTACTGGTTGGATCTGGTTCGCTACGCCGACACGCACGGGTTGCACTTGGACAACTATCGCGAGATGTGGCCGTATCGCGATTGGGTGATCGATGCGGTCAACGCGAACATGCCGTTCGATCGGTTCATCACCAAGCAACTCGCCGGCGACCTGTTGCCAGACGCCACCGCCGAGGATCGCATCGCCAGCGGATTCAACCGTCTGAACGTGACGACGAACGAAGGCGGATCGATCTACGACGAAGTGTTCGCACGCAACTGCATGGATCGCACCGATGCTTTCGGCACGGTGTTCTTGGGACTGACGACGGGCTGTGCGGCTTGTCACGACCATAAGTTCGATCCCATTTCGCAAAAAGATTACTACTCGTTGCTGGCGTTCTTCAACAGCCTGGATGGACGAGCGTTGGACGACAACGTGAAAGATTCCGCTCCCGCGATGGCGGTCCCCAGTGACGAGCAGACGCGACAGATGGAGTTGCATCAGCGGTCGATCGCGGCACTGAAAGCGGAGATGGCATCGCCGATCGCGACCGTCGATGCGGCCCAAGTCGCTTGGGAAAGCAGTCTCGGTTCGCAATCAGAACCGCGTTACCAAACGTTGCACCCGAGCGAGGTGGCATCATCATCGAAGGTGCAATGGGACGTCGGTGACGATGGTAGTTTTGCTTTGGCGGATAGTCCGCCGGACAAAGATGACGTGATCGTGATCGCCGACCTGCCCCCGGGAACGCAGTGGCAGACGCTGCGTCTGGAAGCGTTTGCGGATGCGACGACGAATCGAGTCGGGACTTCCGGCAACGGCAATGCGGTGCTTTCGGAAATCACGATCGAGGTGATGGACGAAGCCGATCCTGGTCACTGGAACAGCATTCCGATCACGCAGGCGTTTGCTGATATCGAACAGGCCGGTGACGAGTTCGCGGTCACGAAGGCGATCGACGGCGCGGTCGACCGAAGCGCGGGCTGGGCCGTCGCCGGACATCAGCAAACCGGGGATCGATCCGCGTGGTTCGTCACGCCATCGTTGGTGGCGGACGGAAGCGAGGCAAAGGTTCGCGTGACGATGAAATTCCAGTCCCAGCATGCCAAGCACCTGTTCGGCCGCATGCGGTTGACGCTCGGTGACGCGATCGCGTCGGTGCCGATGGACCAGCGAATTACGCTGGGCCCCGTTCACACGATCGGTCCGTTTCCGACCGAGAGCGCCTCCGCCGCTTACTACCGCTCCTATGTCGCCCAAGACGGGAAGTTCGCGTCCGACGAAGCGGTCATGTACGAGGGCCGCAATTACCGGTGGCAGCATCGCGGGGACATGCCGCAAGTGAACGTGCTGTCGTTCCCCGTTTTGGAAAGCCAAGCCTCAGCCACGATGTGGCATCAATCGATCGATTCTCCTCGAAAGCAAGCCGTCACGCTGATGCTGGGGCTGGACGACGGCTACACCGTTCACCTAAACGGCAAAGAAGTCGCACGACAAACGGGACCGGCGAAGTTAAACCCGTTGTCGGCCGAGCAGCAACTGTTGCTTGAAAAGGGCGTCAACCATTTGACGATCAAAGTCATCAATCACGACGGTCCTTCGACGATGACGTACGCTTATCGTTCACCCGCGATTGCGATCCCAGACGAACTGAAGAGACTCGTTCAAACACCTGCTGCCGATCGTTCGCCGGAGGTGATTGAGTCACTGCAGAATTATTACCGCAATGTCTTCTGCCAGCATCCCGATTGGCTGGCGATCGTTGACTTGCTGAAGGGCACGCGAGTCGCGATGTCGACGCTGGAATCAGAAATTCCGACCACGTTGATCTGGAAAGAACTCGAAAAACCTCGGACCGCTCACCTTTTAAATCGCGGCCAGTACGACCAGCCAGGCGAAGTCGTGCCGCGTCAGACGCCATCCTTTTTGCCGCCGTTTCCATCCGATGCACCGGAGAACCGATTGGGGCTGGCGATGTGGCTGACCTCGCCCCAACATCCGTTGACCGCTCGTGTGGCGGTGAATCGATTCTGGCAACAAATCTTTGGGGTGGGACTGGTCAAAACGAGTGAGGACTTCGGCAGCCAGGGCCAACCCCCGAGCCATCCCGAACTGTTGGACTGGTTGGCGGTCGATTTTCAAAGCAGCGGGTGGGATGTCAAACGATTGATCAAGTCACTGGTGCTATCCAAGGCCTACCAGCGTTCCGCGGTGGTCCGCCCGCCCATGTTGCGGGTCGATCCCGAAAACCGATTGCTCGCCCGCGGTCCGCGTCATCGTCTGGACGCGGAAGTGTTGCGTGACCAATCGCTGTCGCTGGCCGGCAAATTATTGGATCGACAAGGTGGTCCGAGCGTGAAGCCGCCGCAACCATCGGGGCTGTGGGAAGCGGTCGGGTACTCCGGCAGCAACACCGTCAACTTCGTTGCTGACGAAGGCGACAAAGTCTATCGCCGCAGCGTCTATGTGTTTTGGAAACGAACCTCCGCGCCCCCACAAATGTCAACGCTGGACGCACCCAGTCGCGAATCTTGCACCGCTCGCCGCGAACGCACCAACACGCCGCTGCAAGCGTTGCTGTTGATGAACGAGACGCAGTACATCGATGCGGCGAAAAGCTTGGCCAAGCGAGCGATGGTGGAACCGGAGATCGTGGCGGACGATGACGCCGCACGATCGGTTTGGTTGTTTCAAACCGTGACGGCTCGCCTGCCCAGTGAAACCGAGCTGACCGAAATGACGACGCTGCTGGATGACTTGGTCGTGTACTACGACGAGCGTCCTGAACTAGCGATCGAGTTTGTCGGTCGCTCCGACGCGCACGCCGCAGCCTGGACGATGCTGGCCAGCACACTGCTGAACCTTGACGAAACGGTTTCCAAGTAAGGCGGCTGATTTGCGAAGCATCGCGTGAACAACCACTGACGTAGCTGATCCTGCCAGGGTTCAGACTGGACTGAACCCTGGCGGGATCAGCTACGGTAAGTTCGTCACTTAATGATCACGCGATGCTGGCTAGTGGTTTGTTTGTGAACGGGCCTTGAGAAAGAAACATGAACATGAACATGAACGAACAAGAACTCCTTCGCCGACTGACACGACGTTCCTTTTTCTCGCAGAGTTCTGCGGGTCTGGGCGTGGCGGCACTCGCATCATTGTCGGGCACGCCTGACAACGTCCATGCGGCGACGACGCGAGTCGGTGGGCTTCCAAGTCTGCCGCATCATGCGCCGAAAGCAAAGCGTGCGATCTATCTATTCATGTCAGGTGCGCCCAGCCAGATGGACATGTGGGATCACAAGCCCGAGATGGCGGACTGGTTCGACAAAGACCTGCCCGAGTCGATTCGCCAAGGGCAACGCTTGACGACGATGACCAGCGGCCAGTCGCGGTTTCCGATCGCGCCGAGCATCTATAAGTTTTCGCCGCATGGTCAAAACCAAACGATGGCCAGCGAGTTGATCCCGCACATGGCCGGAAAAGTCGATGACATCGCGCTGATCAAGTCGATGTACACCGAAGCGATCAATCACGATCCGGCGATCACCTACATTTGCACCGGAGATCAGTTGCCGGGCAAAGCGAGCCTGGGATCGTGGCTGAGCTATGGGCTTGGCACCGAGAACGAAAACTTGCCGGCGTTCATGGTGATGACGGCGTCGTGGAGTGGACGCAAGCAGGCGCAGGCGCTTTACAACCGACTTTGGGGCAGCGGGTTTCTTCCCAGCAAGTATCAAGGCGTGGCGTTAAGAAGCGCCGGCGATAAGGTGCTGTACCTTTCCAATCCCGATGGCGTCGACGCAAGCGTACGTCGACGAATGCTCGATTCGCTGGGGCGACTGAACGCCACCACGGCCGCCGAGATCGGCGACCCAGAAACCAACGCACGCATCGCCCAGTACGAGATGGCGTTCCGGATGCAAACCAGCGTGCCCGAACTGGCCAACATCAGCGATGAACCGCAACACGTGCTGGACCTCTACGGTCCCGAGGTCACGACGCCGGGCACGTTTGCGAATTGCTGTTTGATGTCACGACGAATGGCGGAGCGTGGCGTCCGGTTCACGCAAATTTTTCATCGCGGATGGGACCAGCACAACACGCTTCCCAAAGACTTGCCCAACCAGTGCCGCGACGTGGACCAACCTTCGGCAGGATTGCTGACCGATTTGAAGCAACGTGGCATGTTGGACGATACGTTGGTCGTCTGGGGCGGCGAATTCGGGCGCACGATTTACTGCCAGGGAACGTTATCGAAGACCAACTACGGCCGCGATCACCATCCCAAATGCTTCACCGTTTGGCTGGCCGGTGCCGGCATCCAAGGCGGCGTCGTCCACGGCGAAACGGACGAGTTCAGTTACAACATCACCAAAGATCCGGTGCACATTCGTGATCTCAACGCAACGATCCTAAATCAAATGGGCATTGACCACGAACGGTTCATTTATCCCTTCAAAGGCTTGGACCAGCGTTTGACCGGCGTCGAAGATAGCCGAGTGGTCAGCGAGATTTTGGCAAGCAAGACGGTCGAAGGTCTTTAGCCGAAGAAACTCTCGCAACCATTGCACCAAAAGTATCCCGCCCCGGGACCGTTGGGAAGGAGTTTGACCTTCGTGGTGCAGCCGCTGATGTTGATCGATCGTCCGACCAAGCCACACTGGATGTCGGCCGTATCAGGGCTGCCGCAACTTTCGCACGGCGGCAAGTCCGCCGCGTCGAACGCCAAGATTTGTTTCTTAATTCCGGGATACGTTTGATCGAGCGAATCCAGGACTTCGACGGGGACGGTCAACATGGATGGGATCTCTTGAAGGTGCGAGAGCGGTGATGGTTGGTCTGTAATGAAACAGTCCTCTCATCGACACGTTCGCACTCGCCGGGTTCACAACGCAAACGCTTAGCAGCGCATATCAAATAAGCGTCGAAGCCGAATATTGTCGCTCAGCTCCCCGAGCTGATAGCGCGGGGCTTCGCGATCCGTTCGGAGAGCCGAGCGACTAAATCATTCCGATCGTTGCTCACCAAGCAAAAAACGGCCACGGTCCTTTGCCACTTGCGTTCGGCGGCAGTTCCACAAAGCCGTCGCTTTGTCCCATCGAGACGAGGTCGCCTGAACCGAGACTGATGACTGGTTCAGCAGCTCCGCCGGCGGACAACGTGACCAGCCGGAACCAGTGCAGCGGCAGCGTCTTGTCGCCAGCGTCTTCCAGATGGACCAGCGACGGACGAGCTAGCCAATCGGTTTGACCGCTGATCTTTGCCAGCAGCGGCACCGCCATCCGCCGGCAACCGATCGTCGTGCTGACCGGGTTGCCAGGCAAACCAACGATTAGTTTTCCATCAACCGTCGTCGCTCCCAAGATCGGCTTGCCCGGACGAATTGGCAGCCCATGAAAGACAACCTCGCCGCCGATATCCCGGACCACATCGGGAACGTGATCGTAGTCGCCCATCGAAACGCCGCCGGTAAGGAGAATCGCATCACAGGATTTTAGTTGCGTCTCGATCGCCTCACGCAGCACTGCTCGATCGTCGCAGCAATGCACCGCCTGGGTGACTTCGATCCAAGGGTAACGACTCAGCACCGATTCAATCGCGAATCGGTTGCTGTTTTGAAGTTGCCAAGGCTTGGGAGCTTCGTCTTTGAACAAACCGACTTCGTCCCCCGTCGTGATCACCGCAATTTTCACTCGGCGGTAAACGTCGACGTCAAAGCAGCCAAAGTTGACGGCGGTCGCAACGCATCCGGTGTGCAGCACGCGTCCTGCGGGAACGACTTCGCTGCCCGCCGACGCGTTCTCACCGGCCAGTCGGATGTGTTCGCCAAGTTTTGCTGCCATTGCCGAATGCAGCAGCCGAATTTCGCCGTCGCCTTCGGCCGTATCTTCGCGTTTGATCACCGCCTCCGCTGCGGTCGGCACGATCGCGCCGGTAAAGATCCGCAGCACGCCATCGTCGGGCATGACCGGGGGCCGCGAACCCGGCCGCGTCTCACCCACCACTCTCAGCGGTGCATCGGTCTGCAATTGACCCAGCCGAATCGCATACCCATCCATCGCCGAAACATCCGCCGCCGGACTATCGCGGTCGGCGACGATGGCTCGTGCCAACACGCGCCTGTCGGCAACATTGATGGCAAGCGAAGGCTCGACATCAACCACGGAAAGCTTTGCGGCTAGAGCAGCGAGCGCGGAATCAGGATTGTCAAATGCGAAAGTGGCGGGCATGTGAAAGTGTTGACGCAGTGGAGGAGGATGTCGTATCGTGAGAGCGTTCTGAACCGGTTTTGTCTTTAGAGCGAAAGGGAACGCCGACACGGGCAGAAACCAACTTGCAAGGGTCGATTGGGACGATGGACCTACTCTATAAGATCTTCGGGTCGGTTGACGTTGCGGCAATGTTCGGGTGTTAGCGACACGGTTTGGTGCTTCGGCGGACTTTGACTTTGGAAGTAGCGGGTTAGGCTGCGGCGATCGGATTGGGCGAGCGTTTGGATTTCTGGGGCGACGCCGACGGAGTAGACGCCGATCAAGGGTTCTAGCTGACTCGACGTTGCCAGGACGATGCCAAGGTGACTTCGCCAGGCGGTGATCAGGCACTGCAGGTCTTCGCTTTGCAGTGCGGGTGTGTCGATGGGGGTGAAGACGCAAGCGTTGTAGCGGTTGGCGGCGGCGTATTGCAGTGCGGTGGCGATGCCGACCGATGGGCCGCCAGCGGGGAAAGCGTCGACAAGGGTGAAGCGGTCGGCGAGGGGGGCCGCGGCGCTGACGGCGACTTCGTGGCAGACCGTTTTCAGTCGCTCGATCGCTTGCGTTAAGTACGTGCCGCCGGCCGGATGAGGCAGCATGGCTTTGTCGCGGCCCATGCGAGTCGATAGACCGCCGGCCAGGACGACACCGAGTAGTTTCTCGTTCACGAGTCGGTGCTGGTGGATGAGCCCGGTTGCTTTGAAGCCACATCTTCGACCCACGAACGGGCTCGCATCATCGTCGGAAAGCCGATCGTGGGGGCAGACACGAGCGCGACGTGACGCAGGTCTTCGACCGAGCATCCGGCTTCGAGGGCTTTGCGGCAATGCGAGTGCGAGGCCCCTTCGAGTCCCGCGCCGATCGAGATGGCGAGTTTGACCAACGACACTTCGCGATCGGAGAGTGGCCCCGCGTCCTTGACCGCTTTGCCGAACGCTTCGTAGGCGACCATCACTTCCGGATAGCTCCGGTGCATCAATTTGTACGGCTTCGGAATTTCGTTCATGGGATGGTTCCTTGGCTAGAGTAGGACAATTGTCTCAATTGTCCCTTGGGTCAAAAACGGTAACGGGACAATTGAAACAATTGTCCTACTCTGACTCTGAATTGGAATCTGACTCTGGATTGGAATGTTGGCAGATGGACTTGATCAGGGAGTCGATCGTGTATGGGTCGGCTTCGGCCGCGACTTGGTGGCCGAGTTGATGGAGCGTCTTGGTGGTGACTGGCGAGAGGCTTGCCAGTTTGCTCCGGTGCAACGACTGGTTAAACATCCGGTGCAGATTCTCGGCTGTTGCGCTGCTGGTGACCGTGATCCAGTCGACGTCGCCTCGATCGACTCGCGCGACGACATTCGCGTCGGCTTCGACCACGTCGCGGTTGATGTAAGCAGCGATCTCGGTGATGCGAGCACCGGCTCGCCGCAAACGATCGGCCAGCACGTCGCGGCCGCGACTCGCGCGAACGATCAGCACGTTCTTGCCAGCGACCGTGGAAACGATTTGCTCGGCCAGGGATTCGGCGCGGAAGTCATCGGGCACCACGTCGGCGGTCAGGTGATAACTGGCGATCGTCTTGGCGGTGCGAGCGCCGACCGCGGCGATGTGGAGGCCGGCCAAGCAGCGGAGGTCGCGGCCCGAGTGGAGCACTCGGTCCAAGAAAAAACGCACGCCGTTGTGACTGCAGAAGACGATGGTGTCGAACTCGCCGAGTTTTGCAATTGCGGAGTCGACTTCGGACCAACTTTCTGGCGGGGCGATTTCGATTGCG
Organism: Pirellulaceae bacterium; assembly: GCA_963836865.1. Taxonomy (GTDB): domain Bacteria; phylum Planctomycetota; class Planctomycetia; order Pirellulales; family Pirellulaceae; genus Rubripirellula. The sequence continues at coordinate 511,826 of CAWILC010000012.1, forward strand.
GGATGGACGATCACATCGGCTCCTTTTTCTTTCAGCAGCCTCGCCATCGATTCAGCTTGGCCGGCCGGTCGCGTCACCATCACGGTTTGGCCAAACAGCGGTCGCGAGGCGAGCCAGTCCATCGAGTGCTCGATCTGCGTGACCGGGCCGACGATCGTGATCACCGGCGGGCGAAACTTGCTGGCCGGCGTCAGGTGCCCAGCGACTTCGTCCAACCGGCAGCGGATCGTCTGCTGGTCGGGCAGGCTGCAGCGGCGAATGATCGCGACGGGCGTGTCAGGCGACTTGCCGCCGGCGATCAGGGCCCCCGTCCACGCCCCCGCCGTGGTGACGCCCATGTAGATGACCAGCGTGCCGGGAAATCGGGCCAGTCCGTCCCAATCGAGCGCCGATTCGGCTTTGTCGGCTTCCTCGTGCCCGGTCACCAAGGCGACCGCGGAGGCCAGTCCGCGATGCGTGATGGGAATTCCGGCGAATGATCCGGCCGCCAGCGCGGCGGTGATGCCGGGGACGATTTCGTAGTCGATCCCGGCCTCGCGAAGGGCCGCGACCTCTTCGGCGGTGCGAGCAAAAACGGCCGGATCGCCGCCTTTCAGCCTGGCCACGACTCGCCCGAGCCGGGCATGCCGAAGGATCTCGTCGATGATCTCACGCTGCTGCCAAATGCGAGTTTGCCCGTGTTTTCCGACACTTATGTGCTCGGCGGCCCCGGCGTGGGCCAGCAGATCGGTGTTGCTGAGCCCATCGTACAAGACGACGTCGCAGCGGCCGAGCAGTTCGGCACCGCGCAGCGTCAACAGCCCGGGATCGCCGGGGCCTGCGCCGATCAGATAGACGGTTCCGTTTGCCATTCGAGGTTCATTTTGCGCTTTTTCCATCGACTCTGGACAGCGGGGCGATGGATTGGCATACTACGCGGCGTTAAAGAACGCCTTTCAAACCACCAATACCTATCTTTTGACGCCGCCCGAGCGGCCTGCCAGACATGCCTAATACTTCGAGCTCGAAAAAACGACTTCGTCAAAACGAAAAATTGCGGATCAGCAACCGCGCCAAGCGTAGCAAGTTGCGTGGTCAACTTCGCCGCGTCCGTGATGCCGTCAAGGCTGGCGACAGCGAATTGGCGATGACCGAAATGCGGATCGCACAGAAGCGAATCGACCAAGCCGCTGCGAAGAATCTGTTGCACGATAACACCGCTTCTCGCACCAAAAGCCGTTTGAACAAGATGGTCAAGGCGATCGCTGCAAAGTAGTTGCTGCGGGCCAACCGAAAAAAGATGAAAGCCACCAAGTCTGACTCGGTGGCTTTTTTCGTGCGCGGGTGGGAAATTGAATTGGCCACAAGAAACACAAGAGAAACACAAAAAAGAACGAAAGCTTAAAGTGGTAGCGAACGTCACTGAGACTTTTGGTCGTTGCCAGTGCATCAAAACTCTCTGCGAGTTTCACTTCCTTTTTTGTGCTTCCTTTGTGTTTTTTGTGGCAACCCAATCCCCACACCCTTTCGTGGCGATCACCAAACCAATTGAGCGTTCTCGAGGCGTTTCTTTGTTTCGGCCATCAACGCGTCTTCGTCTGCTTCGGTTGCCGCGACGTACGTCACACTGAAACGCAGGAACGAACCGGCGTCGTCCCACGGCACGGTGACGATGCCGAGTTGTTCGATCAGGTAACGCGTCGCGTCTTCGGCCGCGGCGAACGTTTCGCCCGACTTGGTTCCCTTGGGCGACTTGGCGTACAGGAAATACGTGCCGCCGGGAACTTCGCAGTCGAACCCACAGTCCTTCAATACGGCGACCAACTTCTTCATCCGGCGCAAGTACTTTTCGCGGATTCGGGTTGGGATCGAATCATCATCCAACGCCGCCGCGGCCGCCTTTTGCGTCGCAATGAACTGGCCACTGTCGCTGTTGTCTTTCACGTCCGAGAACGCCGCGACGATTCGCGGGTGACCGACCACGAAACCCATTCGCCAGCCGATCATGTCGTAGCCCTTGGACATCGAATGGACTTCGACACCGACGTCCATCGCACCGGGCGTTTGCAAGAAGCTAAGCGGTTTGCCGTCGAAGGTCAGCAAGAGGTGCGCGGCGTCTTGAACGACGACGAATTGCTTCTCCTTCGCCAGCGCGACGACCTTTTCGTAGAACTCCGGGGTTGCCGTTTTGCCCGTCGGTGAATTGGGATAGTTCAGCACCAGCAGTTTGGTGCGGCGATAGATGTCGTCGGGGACCGAATCCAAGTCCGGCAAGAAGTTGTTTTCCGCCAGCAGCGGCAACTTGAACACTTCGCCGCCGTAGTACCGCGTGTGCGTTCCGGCGACCGGATAGCCGGGCACGGTCATCATCGTGATGTCGCCGGGGTTGATGAACACGGCCGGCAACATCGCGTAGGCGGGCTTGCTGCCGATGCAGTGGTTGACCTGAGTGGCCGGGTCGACGTCGACATTAAAATGCCGCTTCATGAACCGCGCCGCGGCCTGCTTGTATTCGATCACGCCGTTGTCGGCGTAGCCACGGTTTTCGGGCCGGTCGATTTCGGCGGCCATCAACTCACGGACTCGCGCGTCGGCCATCGAATCGTTTTCGCCGATGCCGAAGTCGACCAGTTGTCGATCGGGATGATCGGCCAGCGCCTTGCGTTTGGCTCGTTTGATCTTTTCAAACTTGTAAATCTCCGTGCCCTTGCCGTAGCCGGCCCCGCCAATGCGATCGGCGAATAGCGATTGGAAATAAGGGTCGGCGGCGGTCTTGGATTCAGGAGTGGCGGTGGACATGAGCGGTGATGTGAATATCGAGGTTCGGAATACTTTTCTGGGAAGGTGCAGCTTACCCCCGAAAGCGTAAGCCGTACCCGCCGCGATCGACAAGGGTCGGCAGACCAATTCTACGCGTCCGGCTACAATCGACCGCTGTCACGATCGCGTTTCTTATCCTCTTACCCCCGCTGGGCAACATGTCCGTCGATGCGAACTCCGACCCGCACGATTCGATGCGGGCTCGCTACGAGGAACTGGCCGAGTTGGCCGGTTCGCTGGCGCACGAGATCAAGAATCCGCTGTCGGTGATCCACATGAACATCGACCTGCTGAGCGAAGATTTGGCGGAGATTGATTCGCCGATCAGTCGCCGCTGCGTTGACCGAATTGACATCGTTCGGGGACAGTGCGAGCGGATGGAATCGCTGCTGCGAGATTTTCTTCGCTACACGCGACTGACCAATATCGACTTGATCTCGGGCAGCCTGAACGACCAAGTCGAGATGGTCCTGCGTGCGTATCAAGCGCAAGCCGACGCCGACGACATCGACATCGAAAAGTACCTCGACGCCGACTTGCCCGCGATCAAGCTGCACAGCGATTCGTTGCAGGCGGCGCTGATGAACTTGGTCAAAAATGCGCTGGAAGCGATGGACCGCGGCGGTCAGCTTTGGCGCGAACGTACACGACGCGAGGCGGTGTGGCACTCGATTTGATCGACACCGGCTGCGGCGTCGACGACAACACGGTGATGCACATGTTCGAACCGTTCTACAGCACCAAAGACGGTGGCAGCGGCTTGGGTCTGCCGACCGCGCGGAAGATCATCGAAGCCCACGGCGGCCGCATCAGCGTGCAAAGCGAAGTCGACCGCGGCACCAAGTTCACCCTCGAGTTCCCCGTCCCCAAACGAATCGGCTGAGGAAGTAGGTTACAGGCAACAGGTCACAGGTCGCAGGGTTCTTAGAAGTGATAAGACTCGAGCTCTTTCTGGCTGTCACCTGTTACCTGTCGCCTGTTACCTACCTTCATCGCCAGTTCGATCTGCACCGACCAGCGGCCGTCGGCGTCGGGCGTGACGATCCAGTGCGGCTGGACGCAGACGCTCTGGTGAACCAGCTCGAATCCGGCTTCGCTTTGGCTGACCGTTTCGATCGGGAACGCCCAAATGCCGCTGGGCCGGTTGATGTTCATCGCGACGTCGATGTCCAGCCAACGATCGGACAGACTCAAGCCGGTTGCTTGGTGCATGTCCAATGACTCGCCGAGTTGTCCCATGCGTTTGCCCGACGCATCGCTGAAGTAACGATCGTCTGCACCGGAGGGAAGTCCGGCGAAGTTAAACTCGATCGCGAAGTGCAACGGACGGTCCAGAGGTAGCTTTTCCAGCAAGTACGTCATCGAAAGCCGCTCGCTGCCGGCGACCATCGTGACCGCTTTGGTGATGGTGATCGGGATGCCCCACGCATTGCCGTCGCGGCGCATTTGCACTTGAACGCGATCGGTGCCGCGACGAAGTTTGGTTTCGTAGGGAAGTTCGACGAAGTCACCGCGTTCAAGCGATTCGCCTCGCGAGACCGATTCGAGCGTCGCTTCGTTGTCGTAGAAGTGATCCATCAACGACTTGCGAGCGTACGCGTCGTACTGCAAACGCTCGTCCAGTCCGGCTTGTTTGAACACGACGCGGTCATGGATGCTGGACACGTTTTCGCCGGCGACGCTGGGGCCGCTTAAAACCTTGCGGTGATAACTTTCGGGACGCCGCTGTAGCGTGGCCAGCAGATTGTGCGAGACCGCTCGAACGTCCAGTTCATACATCCGTCCGCCCCGACCCGGCGCGATCCACGCGACCAGCGAATCGTTTGCCAACCGAACTTCTTGCAAGCCGTCGAAGTCATAATCGTCCGCGGCCGCTTGAACGGTTTGCGGTGACATCCCTGCGACTTGGTCCAGCATCGTGTCGGCCTGGATCAAGTGACTGTAGATCGCGTTTCGCAGGTGCGGCAAATAGATGCCGCCAAACGCGCCGTGCCAGTACGGGCAATTGCACTGGCCACGATACAAGTGATCGCGAATCGCGGCGAGCGTTCCCTGATCCGTTTCAGCGGCCTCGCTGATGCCGTCGGCCTCGGCTTGGCGAAGACGACGACTGACGTGCATCATCCGCGCGTACATCTCGTTCGTTTCGGCGTACTTCGTCTTGAAGTTGCGCCAAAAGCCGCCGCGGACGAACGATTTCAAGTCGTGCCAGCGGGCGTCACTTTGCATCGCCTGCGAAACGTCGTCGAACACCTCTTGCGAATCGACCGGCAACGCCCATTCGGTCATTTCACGGTAGCTGCAATCGGGCAGGTAGACCTTGCCGACCGGCGGCGTGCGGCGGACGGCTTCGCCCAGAGTGACCGTGTGCAACCAATCAGCGTTGTCGGTCAGTGCGTCAAAGAACGTCCGCAACCAACCGCCTTCGTAGACGTGCGATTTCGTGTCCGGCCACGTTCCGAACTTTTCACCGTCATCGCCAAACGTCAACACCGCTCCGGTGCATTCGTTTGCAATCTCACGGCAGTAGTCGATCGTTTCGCAAACCGGTCGGAACGGAATCGTATAACGCAGTCTTTCCGAACCCGGGAAGATTGACAGCACTCGCCCGTCGTCTTCGGTCAGGTAGTACCCTGTCAGGTCGGCCTCCGACAAACCGGCGGCGCGAAAGTGGTAATCGTCCAGCACCGTGTACCGAACTCCGGCGTCGACGACGTCGCTGGTCAGCGACGATTCCCAAACCCGTTCGGGCGTCCACATGCCGGCCGGGACGACGCCAAGGTTATTTTTCAGCCATGCCGAGTACGTTCGGATCTGCCCGACTCGGTCCGCGCGAGGCAGCATCGTCAGGATCGGTTCGTATTGCGGACCACCGACAATCTCAATGCGACCAGCTTCGACCAACATCCGCACTCGGTCGATGTACTCGGGGTGTCGCTCGGCCAACCACATCATCAGCGGGCCGGACGTGTGCAGCGAAATTTGCAGTCGATGGTAGGGCTCGAACACGTCCAGAAACGGCAGGTAGCTGTCTTGGTAGGCCTGTTCAAAGACGCCGTCGAAGTTGCCGATCGGCTGGTGATTGTGCAAGACGAGGCAAAGGTGGGCGGACGCAGTCATGAGCACGACAGGATCGAGTAACGGAAGCGAGTATCAGCACACGTTACTGTCATCGGCAAACCAGGCGTCACGATTGACTCAATCCGCCATCTCAACGCGACCGTCACAACGGGGGCGAATTCGCAACACGGCCGAAACTGCCGTTGTTAGACTCGAACGGACAGTTTCACACCATCGACTCAATTTTCAATCGCGATCACGGGACGCAACGGACATGAACAATCTACCGAAGTTGATTTGGACCTCGTCGTTGTTCGCCCTCGGATGGTTCCACGTTGGCGACGTCTCTGCCACGGCCGCCGAGCACCCCAACATCGTTTTCATCTATGCCGATGACCTCGGGTTTGGGGATCTGGCCAGCCACGGTCATCCGACCATTCGGACGCCGAACCTGGATCGACTAGCGTCGCAAGGAACCGACTTTCATCAGTTCACCGTCGTCAATCCGGTTTGCTCGCCCAGCCGAGCGGCGATTCTGACCGGCCAGTTTCCGTCGAGGCTGAGCATTCACCAGCACTTCGCGACCGCGGAAAGCAACCGAGAACGCGACATGCCGGACTGGCTCGATCCAGCCGTTCCCATGTTGCCGCGAATTTTGAAACAAGCCGGCTACCGAACCGCTCACTATGGCAAGTGGCACCTGACCGGAGGCGGCATAGACGACGCGCCAAAGCCGGACCAGTACGGGTACGACGACGCGGCGACGTACACCGGCGGCGGGCGACACGTGTTTTCCGAAACGCCGTACGCCGCGATGATCGCAAGCAACGCCGCCCATGACCAACAAGCGGCCAGCTACCTGAGCGTGGCGGCGACCGATCACGCGATCAAGTTCATTCGCGAGTCCGGTGATACGCCGTTCTATATCAATTTGTGGCTGCACGAGACGCATGCGTTAGTGACGGCGACGGACGAACAAAAGCAAGCCTACGCAAGCGTCGACGAACCCGAGCGAACGTACTACGCCGCGGTGACGCGAGCGGACGATCAAGTCGGACGCATCATGACGGTGCTGCAGGAACTGAAGTTGGCCGATAACACGATCGTTGTATTTTCAAGTGACAACGGACCGGAAAAGTCGAACGAAAGAGTTGGGCACAAGCTCTATCACAGTCGCGGCGCGACCGGTGATCGGCGTGGTCGCAAACGCAGCCTGCTGATGGGCGGCGTGAACGTCCCGATGATCGTTCGTTGGCCCGGAAAGGTGCCCGCCGGACGGATCGACAAGACGACCGCGATGGCGGGCGTCGACATGATGCCGACGCTGCTGCAAGCCGCCGGCGTGGAGGCTCCGGCGGACCTGGTCGCCGATGGCGAGACCGTTTTGGCCGCGTGGAAAGGCGAATCGTTCGATCGCAGCAAGCCTGTGTTTTGGTACTGGCAAGGCAATCATGGCGGCGACGATTGGCCGGCGCTTGCGATGCGAGAGGGACGTTGGATGATGATCGCCGACGAAACCAAACAACGCCGCGAGCTTTATGACGTCGTCAACGATCCGAGCCAGTCACAAGACGTTGCACCGGAGAACGCCGAGCGAGTCGCGACGATGATGAGTGCGATCGAGGCTTGGTTCGAGACGTTGCCAAAGAGCATCGATCCGGCTTTGCAGTCGAGTGGCACCGCTAAAAAGAATGCGTCCAAATCAAAATCGACTACAGAGTCTCGAAAGCCGATGACGAAGCCGGATCGAGCGAGAATCTTCGGGATCAAAGACACCGATGGCGACAAACGTTTGAGCCTTGCCGAGTTCAGTGTCCGCTTACCCAGCGCCGAAGAAGCGAAGTCTCGGTTCGAGCATTTTGACCGGAATCAAGACCACGAGCTGACCCTGGAAGAGTTCTCGTCGGCTCGCTGAGGCTGAACTACTTTACAACGCGTCGCGGGTCTTCCGCGACGGCACACTTGCGGAACATGGCGGCGGCCGTTTCGGGCAGGACTGGGTTGATCATGCACCCGCTACTCCATTCAAACCCGGCGACCATCGTCATGCGAGGAAAAATGTCCATCGACCAGTGGAATGAATCGGTCGGATCATCGACGCCGGGCGGGCGAGTGTTCAGGCAATAGTTGTATGCGGTTCCCGGACGCATTTTCTCAAGCCAACTGACCACTCGGTAGACGATCCTTGCGACCGATTCGATCTCGTGCGGACGAAGATCCTCGAAGCACGATTGGTGTCCGACCGAGGTGACACGAACCATCATCGGCAGGTGGCTGGCGAACGGACAAAACGCGACGGTCAATTCATCGCAAGCGACGATGCGTTCTTTTGCTTTTCGTTCGGCGCGAATGATATCGCATCGCAAACAGCAACCCGTTTCGGCTCGGTGCCGACGCATCCGCTCGAATGCATTTTCGACGCCTCGAGGGAGCCGATCGGTTGCGACCAGTTGGCTGTGCGAGTGAGTCAGCGAAGCTCCGGCACTGCGACCGACATTCTTGAAAATGCTGGTGTATCGGATGCCATCAAGTTCGCGGTAGTGGCGAAGTCGATCTTGGTAGGCTTGAAAGACCAGTTCGATCTCCGCCATGTCCAACTGCGTCAACGAGTGAACGTGACGGTTCGACTCGATGATGACCTCGTGACCACCGGCGATCGGTTCGCGACGGAAAAACTGGGACTCACGCGACGTCGAAGATCGGTCGGACGCGGAGTTTGTTTGACCGGCGGCATCAGCGGGTTGGCCGACCGCGGGAAACTTGTTCGGGACGACGCGAACGGACCAATCCTCGTTGATGCACTCGAGATGCGAATCGAGCAATCGAACGGTCTCGGGAATCTTCCGCGTCCAAACCGCCGGCGGCGTTGTCGCTTCGTTGCCTTTGCAAAACGGACATTGCACGTCCGATTTGATCGACGGTTTTCGCTCGACGAAGTCGTCGGGACGCTCGGTCCGCTGAGGGGCGAAGATTGTCCAGCCGCCAGTTAGCGGATCAAGACGAGACTCCGCGGATGACTGATCGTTGGGAATCGGTGCCGGTTTGGGGACGGAAACCGGTGAGCGGTCCGCCTGCACCTGTTCGGCCTGCACCTGTTCGGCTTGCAACTGTTCGGCTTGCAACTGTTCGGCTAGGGCTTGCCCGGTGGTGGGCTGACGCATGATTGGTCGTTTGTTTGCCGTCTCGAACATGATGCTTCGCTTTCTGATTGCAGAAAAGATTTCTGCGACGTCGAATCCCGGGTTCTTTCAAGCCAACCGCCTGTCGTAGATCGTACAGCAAGTAGTGGGGTTTGACGTAGTCGAAGCGATGACTTTTCGCGGGATTATTGAAGTAGCTGACAGGTGTTCGCGTCGGCGAAACTTTAAGGGCCAGCCTTAAGGGCCAATGTCCGCGCATAAAGATCCACGTATTGCTTCGCGCTGGTCGACCATGACCAATCCTGGGCCATTCCCGCAGTGATCAGCTTCGCCCACGCCTGAGGCTGATGGTGACGCAAATTCAGTGCCCGTCCGATCGCATGATCCAGCTCCAACGGTGCATTTCCGGGCTGATAAGCATCGCGGTGCACGTAAAAACCGGTCGCGGTGCCGTGTTTCTGTGATTCGACGGTGCAGTCAACGACCGTGTCAAAAAGCCCGCCCGTGGGTGTGACAATGGGCACAGTTCCGTATCGCAAGCTGTACAGTTGATTCAATCCGCACGGCTCGTAAAGACTCGGCATTACAAACAGGTCGCTGGCAGCTTCGATTTGATGGGCCAGCGCGTCGCTGAATCCGACATGCAAAGCGAACTGGCGAGGGTGTGACGAGGCGAGCTCGCGTAGCGCCCTTTCGTAGTGGGTGTCGCCGCTGCCCAGCACGATCCACTGCGTCGGCCGGCCCTGCTGCAAGTGCCAGCGGATGACTGGCACGACGGCGTCCCACCCTTTTTGGCTGGCCAACCGTCCGACCAGACCGATCAGCGGCACGTCCGCGCTGACGTCTAAGCCGAAGCTGTTTTGGATCGCCAGCTTGTTTTGAGTCTTGCCGGCTTTCCAGTTCGACGCGTCGTAGTTCATCGCCAAATTTCGGTCGGTCGCCGGATTCCAGATCGTTTCATCAATCCCGTTGGTGATGCCGAACACGCGATCGGAGACCGATTCCAAAACGCCTTCCAAGCCACAACCAAACTCGGGCGTGCGAATCTCTTCGCTGTACTTGGGGCTGACCGTGGTGATGACGTCGGCCGTCGCGATGCCGGTCTTCAAGAAGTTCAGCTGGTCGTAGTATTCGAACTCGCGATGATTGAAGTGGCTCCAGTCCATCCCCGTCCACGCGAACGCTTGCTTGGGGAAATTGCCTTGGTAGGCCAAGTTGTGAATCGTCAACACCGACGCGGCCTTGCGAAGCGATTCGGGCAGTTCGCCCACGCGTGCTCGTGCCGCCAGCATGGCCGGCACCAATCCGCTTTGCCAGTCGTTGCAGTGAACGATGTCGACGTTCCAGCCGATCCGCGTCATCGCGATCATGGCCGCGCGACAGAAGAACGCGAATCGTTCGTCGTTGTCGGGATAGTCGCCCTGCGAGGTTCCGTACAGCGATTCGCGATCGAAGTATTGCGGTTGATCGATGAACCAGACCGGCACGTCGCTTTGGGGCAGCGTCGACCGCAACAGACGGCACCCGACCAGTTTGCTGGGACTCATCGGCACCGCAAAACTGATGTCGGTCGCCGTCACGGCAAGGCCCGCGTGCCGGATGCTGCGAAAGGCCGGCATGATCACGGCGGTTCGGTTGCCGGCTGCGGCGACGCGGATCGGCAGCGTTCCGCAAACGTCGGCCAACCCGCCCGTTTTCGCGAACGGCACGGCTTCGGTGGTCAAGTAGACGATGTTCAACGAACTGCTCTGGACAACGGTTGAGTATGGAAGACGGTTTTTAAGATTGAGCGGAAATGACTTAGGTTAGATGGAAATGCGGTCGCGTCCATGGGATAAGCAGCACCAAACGCCTCGTGGACCATGCCCGATCAACGTGACGATCACAATAAACTACGATATCGTCCGCCGCCCGAGTTGACGGACGACTCTTTTCCCCTGGATCCAGTTTTACGGCATGTCGATCGGACTGAGCGAGTTTTGGCCCCGGCTGGTCGGAGAGCGGTTTTTGGACCCGGCCGGGTGCCGGACCGTGGCGATGGCGTTCGCGGCCGAGCATCAAAATCGACCACCAAAAACGGCCGACGAATTGGCCGCGTTCTTGGTCCAGTCCGGACGAATGACCCTGTTGCAGGCGAACTGCCTGCTGGCTGATCCGCCCGGCAATTTAAAACTGGGTCGCTATCGAATCCGTGAATCCCAAGGCCCGATGCCGTTTAGACGGTGGGTCGCGGTCGAATCGGCGTCGCCGATCGCGGACGCCACCGCTCAAGACGCGACGAAGAAAGGCGTGACGGTGATGCTGCGGACGGCGGGCGAGAACCCCTGGTTGGACACCCACGCGAAAATTCATCATCGATCCTTGCAACCGATCGCGATCGAGCCGGTCGGCGACCACGTCGGCGTGGTCAGCGATTTGCCGCCGGGCAAGTTGCTTTGCCAGTCGTCAAGGCTGGCCGCCGCCTGGTCGCCGTCTTTGGTTTGCGAAATCGGAGCGTCGCTTTGCGAAGCCATCGCGGCACTTCATGCGGGCTCGCTCGCGTCCGGTTCGGTCCGTGCCGATCGCGTTTGGATCGATGACAACGGCGACGTGATGTTGCTACGAGATCCGGCCGGCCCGCCGGTCGCGGGACTGGGCGACGTGTCAGGCCAGTGGCTCGATCAAGCCGGCGACATCGACGATCCAGTTGGCTACGTCGCACCCGAATTGATCGAGCAAGCAGACGACGGACTGGCTGTTGCCAACAATTGCACCGGAGCGAGCGACATCTACAGTCTCGGCTGCTTGATGTATCGACTTCGTACCGGTCGCCCGATCGCCAATTCGCTTGACGATCACCTTCGCAGCGTTCCGGATGAAATCACTGAAGCACTATCGGCGGGCGAGTCGGGCGATCCGCTTTACCGAATCCTGGCCTACGCGATCGCCAAGGATCCGGCGAATCGATTTGCCAGCGCCGAACAGTTCGCGGCCGCCATCGGCGCGGTCGCCGCGATCTATCCGCAAGAGCCTCCGCCGACTCCGCCGATCGAACCGAAGGCGAAAACGCCAGTCAAGCCGAAGCCTGAACCAAAGCCAAACCCGCGACCGCCGGCCAAGAACGTTGCCGCTGATCCCAAACCGGTCGCAGTCGATTCCATTCCCGTCGAAACGCCGAGCGAAGCGAAAACGCCGACCGCCCCCGAAGAAACACCGTTACCGCCCCGTCGTCGGCGTCGCCGCAAAAAACGGATCGCGCCCTATGTCTTGACCGGACTGACCGTCGTGGTGCTCGCTTTGTTCGTCGCGTTGTTGGTCACCGATCCGACGCCTGAACCGATCGCCAAGCGGACGCGTCCGCCGATGCCGACCGTCACGCCGCCACTGACCAATCGCACGACGCCGATCGAAACCCCCGTTCCCAAGGATGTGTCGCCGCCGAAGCAGCAAGGCTATGCCTTGGTGGACGATGATCGATTGTTGTTCGCACCGATGTACACGGTCGATTCACCGATCGCGCCGTTGTCGATGTTACCGCCGGGTCCGTCGGCGATCGTGTCGCTGAAGATCGATTCGATTCGTGATTCCAAAGCCGCCGCATCGATTCTGCAAACGATTCCCGAAGTCGAACAAGGACTCAATGCCTTGGCCTTGCGTAGTGGCGTTGCGGCCGATCTCATCCGTCGTTGCACGCTGGCGATGTTTCCGGACTCGGGGGGCATCCCTGATGTCACGCTTTCGTTCGAGCTGAACGAGGCCGTGCCGCTGGATGCTTGGACCGAGCGGATGTCGGTCTCCGCCGCGCAGACTCGCGATGGGCTGACGATCTTTGCCGGCGATGCGGTCGGCGACGACGCGATTTACATTTTGCCTGACGAAGTTGCTTCCAAATCGGTGACTCGTTTCGCGATCGGATCGCTGGACCGCATCACGGAGGTCGCGTCAATCGAAGGCGGCTCGATCCCGTTGCCGCGATCGTTGCGGTCGCTTTGGAATGCGTCCAGCAACGATGCCGACTTGATTGCGTTGACGACGCCAAACTTCTTGTTCGCCGACGGACGGTCGCTGCTGGAACAGTCGTTTCCCGAATTGATGCCGGCGATCAAAGCGACGCTGATCCCCGATGCCGCTGGCGTTTTCTTGTCCGCCGATGCGGGCGACGAAAACGTGTTCGTCGAATTTCGCGTCTCGCCCAGCGGAGGCATCAGCGAAGCGAGTCTGATGCGTCAGACTCGTAATGCGATCGCGGCTTGGCCGACTTGGGCGGATCAATTCATCGTCAACTCGGTGCCGGATCCGTCCTGGCGATTGCTGGCGTCACGCTTGCCGACGATGACACGTTTTGTGTCGGACAAATTTCGATTCGGCGTCTCCGCGGACGCGGTCGTCACGAACGCTTACTTGCCCACGCCGGCGGTGACGCAGTGGACGCTCGCGACGCTGCTAGCCGCGAACACCCCGGCCGGGATTGCAGTTGCGAATACCGATTCGGATGCAGAACCGCTAACCATCGACGAGATGCTGGACCGTGAAATGTCGGTCGCATTCGATCAGGAATCGCTCGAGTTCGCGATCGAGGCGGTGGCCGGGGAATTCGCACGGGGGCTGCCCCCGACGTCGCAAATGCCACCAGTGAAGATCATCGGCGGCGACTTGCAAAAGATGGGCATCACACAAAACCAACAGGTCCGAAACTTCGCCAAGGAAAACGTGCCCCTGCGGACGGTGCTGACCGATTTGATGCTGGGGGCAAACCCCGATCGAACCGCCACCGGTCCCGCCGACCCCAAGCAGACGCTGATCTGGGTGGTCGCGGATGACCCCGAATCGCCCGGCGAAAAAGCGATCCTGGTCACGACCCGCGAAGCGGCCAAAGGTCGTTACGAGCTGCCGACGGAGTTCCAGCCCAAGCCGTAGAACGCTTTTGCAAAACCACCGCGTTTTGTTGCTCCAAAGCGTCGAGTTTGATGAATCCGATATCACGACTACACTGGTCCGTTCACCTGGGACGAGTTCCCAAATTCCTTCAAGCGAAAGTTCGATTTCGATGCGCGTGATCGTTACCGGTTCGAGTGGTTTGATTGGTTCGGCAGCGGTTCGCCATTGGGACGCGTTGGGCGATGAAGTCATCGGCATCGACAACGACATGCGGGCGACGTTCTTCGGTCCCGAAGGCAGCACGCGGTGGAATCAGTTTCGGCTGGAACAGGAAACGAAGTCTTTCCGAACCGTTTCGATCGACATTCGCGATCGCGATGGCATTCTGGGTTTGTTCAAAAACGAACCGCCGGATCTGGTCATCCACTGCGCCGCTCAACCGTCGCATGACAAGGCCGCCGCGATTCCGTTTTTGGACTTCGAGGTCAACGCCAACGGCACCCTGAACCTGCTGGAAGCGACTCGCCAGCACGCCCCCGACGCCGTGTTCTGTCACATGAGCACGAACAAGGTCTATGGTGACGCGCCGAACGAATTGCCACTGGATGAACTGGAGACGCGTTGGGAGTACGCCGACGCGAAAGATTTCCATGGCATCGATGAATCGTGTCGCATCGACCAAACGATGCACTCGCTGTTCGGAGCGTCCAAGACGGCGGCCGACGTGCTGGCACAAGAATACGGCAAGTACTTTGGTTTGAAGACCGGCGTTTTTCGCGGCGGATGCCTGACCGGAGCCAGCCACAGCGGGGTCGAGCTGCACGGTTTTTTGAGTTATCTGGTTCACGTCGCGGTGGCGAAAAAGCCGTACACGATCTTCGGTTATAAAGGCAAACAAGTCCGCGACCAAATCGAATGCAGCGACGTTGTCAAAGCGTTCGAGGCGTTCGCAAAGAATCCGCGACCGGGTGAGGTCTACAACATCGGCGGCGGGCGCGACAACGCGGCCAGCGTGCTGGAGTGCATTGCGATGATCGAAGACATCGGCGGCCACAAGATCGACTTCAAGCTGGGCGACGATAATCGCAAGGGCGACCACATCTGTTACATCAGCGACCTGCGAAAGCTTCGCCGCGACTATCCCGACTGGGACATCCGGGTTTCGCTGAAGGAAATTTTGACGCAGATGATCGCCTCGGAAGAGGCCAAACTGGCGTCGATAAGCCCGGCGTGAACGCGACCGATCGGCAAGCGATGCTAGCGATCGTGCCGACTGGCATGCCCCCCGAAGGGAATGGGTGCATTTGTTTATGTCCCACAGGAGGGGGTGGTCGTAGCGTGTTTGTCAGTTCGATCGGTCGTAGCCCATTCGCCTCGGCGACGCGAGGCTTTCTGCGTACTGAGAAGGAAATCGTCTGACGAAACACGACGGCTTTTTCGATGCCTTAAGGGACAACGCCATTCAGCGATCCTCGCATCGAAATTCCAATGCTCGGCACCGATTTCATCCCGATCAGCGTCGCGACGCTGCTGCCGACCGAGGTGGTGGGGCTGAATCTGTTCCAGCAGGACGTCGCCGGCGAAAAGTACAAGCTGTATCGCGCGGCCGAGTATCCGTTGACGATGGACGACCTTGGCCGACTGAAAGGTCGCGGTATCCATCGGCTGTATATCAACAAAGAATCCGCGGCCGTCTACCAAGGCTACCTCCGCAAGCTGGCGACATCGACCAACGACGCCTCGGTCCCGCTGGCCGCCCGCGTGGGGGCACTCAACGAAGTGGTGCGAGACGTTCTGCAAGCGGCGTTTCAACGAGAAGACATGGATCGAACCATCGCCGCAGCGGAGAAGCTTGGACATTTGACCGCCGAACTCTTCAAGCACGATGACTTTAACATTGAAGACCTGTTTCAGGTCTTGCACCATGACTACGCAACGTTCACGCACTCGGCCAATGTCGCATTCTATGCTGGCTTGCTTGCTGCGGAGCTTGGCCTTTCAAGTGACGAGATCGAACAAGTGACGACCGGCGGCTTGCTTCACGATTTGGGCAAGTTGGAAATTGCCGAGACGATTCTGTGCAAGCCAGGAAAACTGGATGAGACCGAGTTCCGAAAGATTCGACTTCATCCCGTTCTGGGCTTTCGAAAACTCGCCCAACGCAGCGACCTTTGCGAAGGCCAGTTGATGATGGCCTATCAACACCACGAACGGCTGGACGGGCGAGGTTACCCCGTTGCACTTACCGCCAATGACATTCATCCGTGGGCAAAGCTGTGCGCGATCGTTGATGTGTTCGAGGCATTGACCAGCCATCGATCCTATCGCGCGCCGATGCCGCGAATCAAAGCCATTGAATTGCAAGAACGTGAAGTCGGAACCGCCTTTGACCCGGAGATGTTTGCATGTTGGAAATCGATTATCCAACGCGATTCGGCGAACTGATCGCCTCGCGCGAATGCGAGATCGAATTGCCAAGCGAGTGGACCGGGTACTTCGACGAGCGAGGTGAGATCACGGCCTACCTGTCCGACGAACGCAGCAACAGCCGGCTGAAAATTCGCACCGAAGGGTTGATGTGGTTTGAACACACGTTGCCGTTTCGGCCTCGGGAAGCATTGATGACACGGGTCTACACCAAAGACTTCTCGCGGTGCGGCTTGGGCTTCTTGACGCCGTTTGAACTGTATCCCGAAGAATGCGTGCGAATCGTTCTTTCAACGTTTTGGTTGGACGTCCAAGTCGTCCGCGCCCGCCGAATCACCAGCAAGTGTTACGAGATCGGTACCAAGCTGCTTGGACGGTACGAACCGTCGATGGATGCGTTCGACCTGCACGGCGACCCCGTCGCGGTTTGATTGTTTCGATTTGTCAGGACGAACTTACTTTCGCGTCAACTGCATGACTCGGATCGGATGCGATGGATCGTCGGTCATCGCGATGCTGTGCTCGACGTACTTCCAGTCGCGACCGACGATCCAATCGCGAAATTCGTTCGCGATGATCCGAAACGGATCGCTCAGCAAAACTTGTCCGCCGTCGGCCAGGTGCGTTTTGAGGCACTGGTCCAATTCCGGCCACAACGTTCGCAAGTACGTCACGTCGCTTCCCAAGATCAATGGAAACGCGTCCCCGTCGACTTGATCGATTCCGAAACGCAAACGCATCACACGGCATCGATCGACGATGTTTCGGGTGCTGATCCGCACCAGCAATAGCGGATCGTCGACGCCGTCGGTAAGTGTCACGTCGGCCCCTCGCATCGCCGCCGCGATACCGGCGTGGCCGGTGCCGCAGCCGAGTTCCAGGACACGCATGCCCGCGATATCGATGCGGTCAAGATAGCGATCCAGCCCCGACGCCGCTCGCCACGTCGCGGCCCAGAACGGATCGATGACGCCTTGCTCGCCCGCGTCCTGACGCTCACAAGCTTCGATCAACATGCCGTCGGGATCCGACGCGACGGCCAGCGGCACTTCTTTGCCGGCAATCGTCGTAGGCTGCCAGTGCCAAGCAAAACGCTCGCCGGTCAATCGTTCCAATTCCGCCATGTTGATACCGTCGTCGATATTGATTCGATCAGGCATGCGACTCTTTTAACCAAGCCGCCGCCTCTTCGGCAAAGTAAGTCAGCACGCCGTCGGCACCGGCGCGTTTGAACGACAGCAAGCTTTCCATCACGACCGACCTTCGATCCAGCCAACCGTGATCGGCCGCCGCCGCGATCATCGCGTATTCGCCACTGACTTGATACGCAAAGGTCGGCACCGCGAACGTCGCTTTGACTCGCTGGACGATGTCCAAGTACGGCATGCCGGGCTTGACCATCACGCTGTCGGCACCTTCTTGCAAGTCCAACCAGACCTCGTGCATCGCTTCGTCGGATTGAGCGGGCGATTGCTGGTACGTTTTCTTGTCACCGCCGCCGAGGTTGCCCGCTGATCCGACCGCGTCGCGGAACGGACCATAGAAGGCGCTGGCGTACTTGGCCGCGTACGACATGATTTGAACGTCCGTTTTTCCGGCGGCGTCCAGTGTCGACCGGATCGCGCCGATGCGTCCGTCCATCATGTCGCTGGGCGCGATGATGTCGCAGCCCGCTTCGGCTTGAACGACGGCTTGCCGGCACAGCATCGCGACCGTTTCGTCGTTGACGACGTAGCCGTCGCGGACCAAACCGTCTTGGCCGTGGCTGCTGTACGGGTCGAGCGCGACGTCGCAGATCACGCCGAGCGAATTGCCGACTTCCGCCTTAATCGCCGCGACCGTTCGGCAGACCAGGTTGTCCGGATTGACGGCTTCGATCGCATCCTCGGTCTTCAGTTTTGGATCGGTCGCGGGAAAAATCGCGATCGCGGGAATGCCCAGCTCACACGCCCGTGCGGCTTGCCGCGCGATCAAGTCCGTCCCTAGTCGATCGACGCCAGGCAAACTGCCGACGCTCTGACGACCGGTGCCATCGAAGACGAACCAGGGCCAAATTAAGTCGGCCGCCGTGACATGATTCTCGGTCACCATCCGCCGCGACCAATCGTGCCGACGAACGCGGCGAAGACGAGTCGATGGAAACGGGCCGCGCGCGAAGTCCGTCATCAGACTTCCAACGTCGCGAAGTAATCGTCCAACGTTTCGGCCCGGCGGATCAGTTCGACGGTGCCGTCGTCCTTCAGCAGCAGTTCAGCGCTTCGCAGTTTCGCGTTGTACTGGAACCCCATCGAGTGCCCGTGCGCGCCCGCATCGTGGATGACCATCACGTCACCGCGAACCGTCTTTGGCAGCGGGCGATCGATCGCGAACTTGTCGTTGTTTTCGCAAAGCGAACCGACGACGTCGGCGGTGTGATCGAGCGGTTGATCTTCCTTGCCGAGAATGGACAAGTGATGGTACGAACCGTACATGCCCGGTCGCATCAGGTTTGCCATGCAAGCGTCGACGCCCACGTAGTTCTTGTACGTGCTCTTGCTATGAACGACTTCGGTAACCAGGTATCCATACGGACCGGTGATGATACGACCGTTCTCCAGATAGATCGCCATCGGATCCAAATCCGTGCCGCCGATCAAGCGATCGTACGCTTGTTTGATACCGCTGCCGACGGCTTCCAAGTCCAACGGTGTCTGACCGGGACGATAGGGAATGCCCATGCCACCACCCAAATTCACGAACTCGAACGTGATGCCAAGTTCGCGGTGCAGGTCCACGGCAAGCTCGAACAACATCACCGCGGTTTCGACAAAGAAGTCTGGGTTCAGTTCGTTCGACGCGACCATCGTATGCAGCCCGAACCGCGTCGCGCCTTTGGACTGGGCCAAGCGGTAACCATCAAAAAGTTGTTCGCGAGTGAAACCGAACTTCGCTTCTTCCGGCTTGCCGATGATGACGTTGCCCTCGCGAAGCGGACCGGGGTTGTAGCGGAAACAAATCAGCTCCGGCGTGCCGACGTGTTCGTCCAAGTACTCGACGTGGCTGATGTCGTCCAAGTTGATGACCGCGCCAATCTCGCGAGCCTTTTTGTAATCCTTGGCCAACGTGTTGTTGGACGTGAACATGACCTGTTCGCCGGTCAGGCCGATTCGTTCGCACAGGTGCAGTTCGCCCAAGCTGCTGCAATCCATGCCGCAGCCTTCTTCCATCAGCATCTTTAGCAGTCGCGGGTTAGGCGTCGCTTTGACCGCAAAGTACTCGCGGAAGTTCGGGCACCATGAAAACGCCTCGTTCAACCGTCGGACGTTCGCGCGGATGGCGGCTTCGTCGTACAGGTAGAACGGTGTCGGGTAGGTCCGACGAATTTCGTCGATTTGGTCCTTGGTGAACGGAACGGTTTTGGCGGCGGACAGATCGGCGGCGGCAAACGATGCGGACATAGAAAAACGAACCTCTAGCGGACGGCTGAAAATGGCGTCGGGGGCCGATCAAAGGCCCGCAAACGATCTCTCAAGCATAACGGGAACGTTTTGATCTGCCAGAGACGCACGGTTGCTTCTTCTGGTTCCGGTGCTTCTTCCGGTTCCGGGCTGAACTTTGATGGACTTGCTCTTTCGACAAAATCCAGATTTTTGCTAAAGCCGAGGCGAACGTTCACTGAAACTCCTCACCGCCCGGTGCATGGACATGCGAAAGATTCGATTGACGACCCCGCGATGTGTGGCACTGGCGTGCGCGGCATTGACCATTTCCTCGCTCGGTTGCCGCCAAACCACCGGACCGGCCATGCCGGGATCGTTTTCGACCGTCAGCCCCCTTTCACCGGTCAATGGACAGACGCCGATCCTGGGCCCGTTCGGCGGCAACACCCGCGTGTCGCCGCCATCGACGGGGTCTTTTAGCCAGCCCGGGACCACCGCCCCGATCAGCCAACCGTCGGCACAGTACAACCCGCCGCAGTACAGCCCGCCACAGTACAACCCGGCACAGTTCAGCCCAATGGGCAGCAACACCGCCGCGCCGATGCAGAATCTGGCAAGCGGCCAATCGCCAAACTTCGACGCTCCGACCGGCTTCTCGAACGAACCGATCGGCTCGGGCGTTCAGCAAGCGACATGGACCGAAACGAACCTTCGTCTTAGCGGCATGCAGGTCAACGACCTGACCGGTGCTCCCAACCCGCCCGGCTACGCTCCCGGCGACTACTCCCCCAATTACAACGCTTCCAGCTACAACGCTCCCAACCAGTATCCCACGCCGCAACTCGCACCGATGCCGGTTCAGCCGAACAGTTACGCACCGAACCCGTACCCGATGCAGAACTTCTACCCACCCGCCACCACGCCGCAACCGACCTATCAACCACCCACGAATTGGTCGGCCCCGGCAAGCAACACCGCGCCATCCACCACGTTCGTTCCTGATCCTGCTTTCATTGCGACAAGCCAACCAAAACCATTGCCGCCGCCGTCGAAGTCATCCGCAGCGCCAAACGGCACCGTCGAAAGTCCTGCGGCGGACCTGTCATGGCGACGTCCCGGAACTCGCTTTTAGAGCCCGTCACTAGCCATTGCACCGGAGCGTCTTGAACAAGGCACCATCATGGGAATGTTTTACGCCTACGGCGATGCGTTGATCGACGAAGACGAAATCGTCGAGAAAGTCGAGAGCGGGCAGTTTGCAAAGTTTCGGCAAGCCGCCGCGATCGCGCCGTCATCGGCCACGATTGATTTTTCGACCGGACGGATGAGCGGCCACGACGTCCGGGATGCGATGGCATCGCCCACCGCGACTCGCACGCCGTTCCAGCCGATCGGGATCGGTCGACCGCTGACGATCGAAATCCGGCACGTTTACACCGGACGCTTTCCGAAGCGAACACTGTTCCAGCGACGTGCCGACATGGTCGTGACGTCCGCCATCAAGGGCTCGCCCGTTTTCAGCGAAGCCACCACCGCGATCAATTTTGTTCGTCAAGACGTTGCCGCGAAGACCGGATTTTCGACGCCACACGCGGACGAATTTGGCACGCCGGTCGTTTACTACTCGCCCTCGCTGTCCCAGCGCAACTCGACACTGACGATCAAGTTTGCGTTCGATGAATTCCCGGGCGATGAATTTGAACGCGTCGCCGAAGTTTTGTCCGGTGCCGCGGGGCTTCCCCTGTTCAGCCCGGCGGCGGTGCATCTTCACGGCGTTTCGGTGATCGCGCGTCTGATCGGACGAGTGGGGGAATCGCTATTCGATCGTCACGCCAGCTTTCGTGCAACCGAAGCGATCACGTTCGCGAGGCCGGGGTCAACGATTCCGGTCGCCAACTTTGCGCTGATGATGCAGGACGACGAAGACGAGCGACGAATTTTGCAGTCGCACGTGATCTCCGGCGGACGCCTGATCCACGCCGAGACCCGCGAACCGTACGCCGGCGACGTTCCTTACGTGGTCATCAGCTTGGACGGACGCCGAAACGACGAACTGAATTCGTTCATGGCGAAAAGCGCCGCGTCCTTGATGCTGGGCGACATCACCAGCCGTGGCGGTCACGGATCCACGGAAATGAATGACTTGCAAGAAGCCGCGGAAATCTATCACGATTTTCGTTTGCGTCGCCGTGCCGATCGAATCGCCGAACGGATGACGCGGCCATCGACAGCACCGGCGATGATCGAACAGTTGAAAGTCGAGCACGACGCGTTGATCGCGAACATTCAAACGGAATCGTTGCGGCCCCCTGCGACGCCGCAGATCGGATTCGACACGGCCTCGAACCAGCGCTTTGCGGCATGACTAAAAGAAATCACCGAGTCCTTTCCCAACAAGTCTTTTCCCAATAAGTCAAACCATGGAAATCCTCAACAATGTCAGCAAGAGCCTTTGTGAGGATGATAAAGGTCGGCTTGAAGCACTGATGCGACTCAATCGAGTCCAGCTGAAATATCTTTACTGGTCGCTGCCAACTCCGGCGCTGACCGAGATCACCGGCGAATACGATGCTTGCCTGTTGGACCAGGGCGACCGTGTCGCATGCGTCGTGACTCGGCTCTGCTTCGGCCTAAACGGTCATTGGATCGGTAAGGGATTCCGCCCCACGTCGGACACCCAAGGCGAAGGCTACAACGCATTCGGATCCATCGAAAATCGCACCACGGATTACTTGATGGACACCTACATCGGCGACTCATCCATCATTCCAGGAAAGTCGTTCATCTTGGACTACCGAGCCAAGAATCGCGGGCCGATTCGATGGCTGGTCGGTGAACTACGGGTTTTATCCAATTCGATCGTGCTGGGCATCGGAACCTTTGGCCCGCGCGGGTCAAAACTTCGTCGCATGCGTCGAACGATCCCGTTCACATTGATAAGGTCTTATCGAGCTTATCAAGCATGACGCCGTCGCGATTAAACCTGAAAGATGATCGGTGCGCCAAACCGCTGATGGATGGCGTTGCATCGTTTTGGATCCAGCCGCAATCCGTGCGCGAGTTCGGCGAGGTAGTTCGCCTCCTTTTGCTCGTCCAGTTCGATTGACATCAGCGAAACGGTATAGACCTGTTCTTCCAAGCCCAACGGTACCGACCAGGTGAAGTCGCGGACACCGGTGGTGTCATGGAAGGTTTGCTTTAAGAAGTCAATTTCTTCTTGGCTGACATGATCGAGTTGTTTCAGGATCGCGTCCTGCTCTTCGCGAGTGATCTGTCCATCCGACTTAGCGGCGAACACCATCGCTCGCACCAAGATTTTCGCTTGGGCGTTCATCGATTCGGTTTGCTGACGCGTCCAAGAGGGTGGGGTTTCGCGAGGCGGCGTCGGCGTTTGCCTTGGAACGGGTCGCGGTTCGGTCGGTCGCGGTTCGGCGGGACGTCGCGATTGATGATGCGAATTGCTGACGCCCAGCAATTCTTCCAGGCTGGTCGCGGCTTCGTCGATCGATTGCGGGCGACGCGCTTGGGGGTGCTGGCGAGACGGTGATGGAGCCCGCGTCGACGGGACTTGCGTTGATGGTGCCTGCGTTGATGGGGCCTGCGCACCGCCGCGTCCGCCAGCGAGGATGTCTTTGAGAACCGCGCCGCTGGATCCGGACGAACCCGCCTTCTTCCCGAGCAGTGCGCCCAAAATGTCCATCGCATCCATCGCAATCACTTTCGTGGTGGGGGGGAAGAAAATTGAAAATGGAAAAAGAGGATCGCAGCCGATCAGGCCGACCCCGATCAGGCCGACCCCGATCAGGCCGACACGATCAGACCGACCCCGATCGCGCCAAGATGATGCTGGTCACCAGCGGCTTCCAAGTGGCCCGCGGATTTTTGAACACGTAATACAATGCGTAAGGCGGCAACACGCAAAGTGCCGCCTTCTTGATGTCGGTCGCGATCGCGTGCTTGGCGATCATCAAAAACGATCCGATCGAAAAGGCGCAGAACGCGGATCCCGCCAAAATCATGAACGTCGCCATCGGATTGAACGACAAGCTTTCGTCCAGCCGCCGCGATGCGTTGACCGCCAGCACGGCGATGCTTAGCCCGCTGATCAGCATGAACAGTACCAACGCCAGCATCCACCACGGCATTCCGGCTCCCGCCAAAACAGCGTCATCCAGCTTCTTCGTCTTTTCCATGTCGGCCTTGGCCTTCATCAAGGCCAGCGTGCCGTGATCGATGTCGACGCCGGCCGTCTTGTGACCATCCAGCCGCATGCCGGTCTGTTTGTTGTAGCCGCACTTGGTACACAACACCGACCCGGCCGGCATCTCGACTCGGCAAGCCGGACAAACTGCGGCAACCTGGGCGGAGAACCCTTCTTCGTCAAACAGTTCGTTCATCCGCCCGCTATCGGTCATCGACGGGGCGGGACGTTGTGCAGCGGGTCTCGGTGTGGCAGGTTTCGGTGTGGCAGGTTTCTGTGCGGCAGGTTTCTGTGCGGCAGGTTTCTGTGCGGCAGGTTTTTGTGCCGCAGAGCCCGTCGCCGCCGCTCCCCCGGGGACGCGAACCACCGCGGCGCAGCCCGGACACTTGATCGCCTTGCCAGCCATCGCATCGGGAATCTGCAAGGCCTTGCCACACTGGCACTTCAACGGAATCGGCATAAACGGTCGAACGAGACGAGAGGGCAACGGGATCAGAACCTCCTCAGTCTACTTCGCTGGCCTCTCCGAATCGATACGGCGGACCTGGCCAACATCAACAATGCTCGACTGGTCCAAACCGACATCGATCCATCCAACGGCGTCATCCACGTGATCGACCGAGTCGTGCGAGAGCTCTGATCGTCGTCGCGACCGATCGTCGTTAACGGTACTGTTCGTGACAAGCGTCGCAGCGAGCACGGATGCCGCTGACGCCCAAGCGGGCGGCTTCGTAATCGCTGCGTTCGATCGCTTCAACGACCGTGCGAGCTTCCGTGATCATGTCGTGACTTAGCTGGACGTAATCGTCGTCATCGGCTTCGTCCATGCCTTCCTTGGTAATCACTTCGCCAACGACCGCGATCAATTCGGCGAACCGCCGCACCGAGTCGGCGTTCTGTTCCACGGCGGTGACGTCGCGGCTGTTTCCTTCCAGCGTCTCGATCAACTGCTCGGCGTATTCCATCATCGGGGATCGCGCGGCGATCATGGACCAGTCGTTCTCCGCGTCGGCTTCTCGAGAGTTCAGTCCAGACCCCGAAACCAAGTCTTGCAGTTCGATCTTTCGCTGCTTGGCTTCGTTGTAAACCTGCGTGTCACCGGACTTGCAATTGAACGCCGTCCGGGCCAGCAAGTCGCGGGCGATCGCGGCTTGGTCCTTCCATCGCACATCGTCTGGGTACTCGTTGATGACGGCGAACAGTGTTGCCATCACCATCAAATCCAATCGTGCCGTTTGATAGCCGCCGCCGCGAAATTCGCCGGGCGAAGTGATGACGGAATCAAAATGCAATCGCATCCGTTTGATCTCGTCTTCGATCGAAGTCGGCGAAATCAACGCGACCCAGCCACCGCTTTTCGAGTCGCCACCATCGGCCGGCTTTGATTCGGCGACCGATTCGGCCGTGGCACTTTTGCGAAGCGATGAAAGGCTGGGTCGATCGCCGCGGATCGCTTCGCCGATGTCGTCAAAGAAGACACCACGAAGTTGGTCAGGCGAATACGTCGGCGCGGGCGCACGACGTTCATCGGCTTGGGCAATGGAAAAGGTGACCAACAGTAAAGCGATCGATCGAAAGGCATCCCAATTCATAAACAACCTTCCAAGTCTTTGTTTAACGCCCCGCACGAAAGTGCCGGCACTACTGGCTTAAGAATGAACCACGGAGGCACGGAGGATCACAGAGGCTAGAGCATCGAGTGTACAGATGAATTATCGATTCCTCATGGGAGGTTCATTCTCTGTGTTTCCCTGTGCCTCTGTGGTTCTTCCGCGTCAATAGATTTGCGTTGAACGAAAGATTCGAGTCAGTATAAATCCAGTATCCGCCGCATTTCCGCGACCGCTTCCTTCATCCCCACCATCACCGCGCGGCTGACGATCGAGTGACCAATGTTCAGTTCAATCATGTGAGGGATCTTCGCGACGTCCCGGACATTCACGTAGTTTAGTCCGTGACCGGCGTGCAGTCGCATGCCAAGTTCGTGCGTCAGCGCGCCGGCGTCGTGCAAACGATCGAGTTCTCGTTTTTGAGCGTCCCGTTTGACGATCGCGTAGGGACCGGTGTGCAGTTCGACGGCATCGACGCCCAGCTCCGCCGAGGCCCGGATTTGGGCCGGGTCCGGGTCGATGAACAGGCTGACCAGGATGCCGGCGTCCTTCAACTTCTTGACCGCCGCCGCCACACGTCCGGTGTCGCCGACGACGTCCAGTCCGCCCTCGGTGGTGACCTCTTGTCGGCTTTCGGGCACCAACAATCCCCAGTCCGGCTGCGTTCGGCAACAGATCTCGACCACTTCGTCGGCACACGCCAATTCCATGTTCGTCTTGACCGTCACCATTTTCTTCAGCAACTCGACGTCCCGATCTTGGATGTGACGACGGTCTTCGCGTAGGTGAAACGTGATCCCATCGGCGCCGCCCTGTTCCGCCAGCGCCGCCGCCACCACGGGATCGGGTTCATAGGTCCGACGAGCCTGACGCACGGTCGCGACGTGATCGATATTGACGCCGAGTTCAATCATGTGGGGGAAGTAGGTGACAGGTGACAGGTTGCAGGTGACAGGAAAAAGTTTGTTGGGACAGGCGAGCAGGCGTCGGGACCGGACTTGATTCCTGTTACCTGTCACCTGCAACCTGTCCCCTACTTCGCTCAGCTATCGATTTCGACGCGTTCGCCGTTGCCGTCGCGGCAGTCCATTTCCAGGTGCTCGGGGTACAGCGCTTCGCTGCCCAGGATCTGCACGGACATCTTGCCGGTGTCTTCCAAGATCATCACGTCGCGACGCTTGCGGTTGTTTAGGTGCGCGGCGACGTGATCGTTGACTCGGATCGTGACGCGTTCGATGTGAGTGTTCTTCGCCGCCAGCGCCAACGTGCGGATCACTTCGATCGACATGCTTTCGGCCGTCTTGACCAAGCCGCGACCTTCGCAGCACGGGCAATCGTTGTAGATGCTGCGTTTCAGGCTCGGGCGAATCCGTTGACGCGTCATCTCGATCAAACCGAACGGACTGGTCCGCAAAATTTTTGTTCTCGCACGGTCGGTCGCCATCGCGTCGCGAAGGGTTCGTTCCAGCTTGCGTCGATGGCTTTCCTTTCGCATGTCGATGAAGTCGTTGACGATGACGCCGCCGAGATCGCGAAGGCGAAGCTGACGCGCGATTTCTTTCGCCGCAGCCATGTTCAAACGGAACGCATTTTCTTCGGCCGAGTCGTTGCCTCGGAAATTGCCGCTGTTGACGTCGATCGCGACCAAGGCTTCGGTCGGGTCGATGACGATCGAACCGCCGTCGCGAAGATGGACTTGGCGTTGGTTGATCTTTACGATTTCTTGTTCCAACTTGTACTTGTGGAACAGAGGCACGTCGCTGTCATAGAACTTCAGCCGATCGACCACTCGCGGCATGCACATTTCCAAGAAGTCGCGAGCCTTCTCGAACGACTCTTTCTCGTCGACCAAAATTTGGTCAATGTCATCGCTGTAGATGTCACGGATGGTGCGAATGATCAGATCGCTTTCTTCGTAGATGACGCCGGGTTCCGACGTCGTCTTGACCCGTTTGACGATCGCCT
Source organism: Pirellulaceae bacterium (assembly GCA_963836865.1). Taxonomy (GTDB): domain Bacteria; phylum Planctomycetota; class Planctomycetia; order Pirellulales; family Pirellulaceae; genus Rubripirellula. The sequence goes on from CAWILC010000012.1 coordinate 539,304, forward strand.
TCCAAAGACGCAGCAAGTATTCCAAATCGTTTTCGAGTTCGTTTTCTTTGCGGCCCGCGCCGGCGGTGCGAACGATGAAGCCAAGGCCCTTGGGCGGGTTGAGCGCCAGCAGGCAACGCTTCAATCGCTTGCGATCGTCTTCGTCTTCGATCTTGCGGCTGACACCGACACGCAGCAGCGACGGCATCAGCACCAGGTAACGACCGGGGATCGAGATGTACGTGCTTAGCGTCGGGCCTTTGGTGCCGATGCCTTCTTTGATGACCTGCACCAGCACTTCGTCGCCGCGGCGAAAAATTTCTTGGATCGGCGGTTTGTTTCGCGGGCGTCCGCCTTTGAATGCGGTCTTGTTTCCGCGGCCGGTATCGCGAGCCCGTTTGGCGGCCGCTTCGGCCATCTCGTCGGATTCCCGCATCACCTCGGCCGGGTCGTAACCGCCTTGGCGAAAGTATTGCGGTTCGACGTCGCTGATGTGAAGGAATCCGTTGCGGCCGACGCCGAAGTCAACGAACGCGGCTTGGATGCTGGGTTCCAAGTTGACGATCTTGCCACGATAGATGTTGCCGGCGAAGGCTTCGACGCTTTTGCGTTCCATGTAAAGCTCTTCCAGCCGATTGTTTTCGAGCACCGCGATGCGGCACTCTTCGGGCTGCAAGACATTGATCAGCATTTCTTTTTTCATCGCAATAGCACCTTGGAAGGGTGTTGGGCCGGCTGAATCTCGAGACAACAAAACGGTTTCGAGATGGACGCCGGCGGGGATTGTGAGAGTAGGACAATTGTCCCAATTGTCCTGGAGTGTTTTTTGGTGGGGGACAATTGGGACAATTGTCCTACTTTGGTTTAGGTTCGTATCGTCTCTTGTTCGAGTGCGATGTGGGTGCGGATCAGCGTCGCGCCGCGATCGACCCAGTCGCTGATGCCCAGCAGTTCCAGCACGTCGGCCGGACGCAGCGATGCGGTGGGACTGGCGATCAGTTCCATTCGCAGCACTGGGCTCCGGTGCAAGTCTTGGTAACCAACCTCCAGCGTTTTGATTTGCGACGCGGTGGTTAACGTCTTCGTTTTCTCTTTGCGAACGATCGTCACGGTGTCTTGCGACATCAGCGTTTCGATCGAAGCGATTACGTCATCGATGTTGACGTCGCTGGTTTTGACGTCGCTGGTGTCGACGTCGCTGGTGTTTACGTTAACGGGTACCGCGATTTCGTAAGTGCTGGTCGCCAATTGGGCTTTGCCGGCACCTTCGTTCAAGCGTTCGACGCGGTGGATTGTCAGTCCCGGTTGGTGGTCGTCGATCAAACGTTGTCGCAGTTCGCCGGCGTCGATGTCTTCGGTCAGTTCGATCTCGACGACTTCGTCGAGGCCTTCCGCCCCAAGCGCGAGCGCCGATGGGAACGCGATCCGCGGTTTCGGACGAAAGCCTTCGGTCATCGACAGCGTCAAGCCGGCGCGGCGGGCCATTCGTTCCCAAAGCATCGCCAAGTCGGTGTGGCCGATCCAGCGAAGCATGTCGGTCTTGGCAAATCGGATGCGATAGCGGACGCGAGTTTCGATCATGTCACCACCAACTCGGGCACGAGGTCGCCCAATCGATCCAGCAAGTACATGTCGACGTCGCGGGCGGCTTCCAACTTCATCACTCGCGCGGCGATTTCCTCGCACTGTCCGATCGTGACGCTGCGAATCGCTTTTTTGACTCGCGGCAACGTCGACGGCGGCACGCTAAGGTTCCGCACGCCCATGCCCAACAGCAGCAACGCTCGCCCCGGCATGCTGCTCATTTCCCCGCACACGGCCAGCGGCGTGTTCGATTGACCGGCCACCTCGACGCAGCGGGCGATCAAACGCAGGACCGCCGGGTCGCTGGATTGATACAGATCGGCCACGTATTCGTTGCTGCGGTCGACGGCCAGCGTGTACTGGGCCAGGTCGTTAGTGCCGATCGAGAGAAAATCGACTTCGCGGACGAAATTTTCCAGCATCACGACCGCCGCGGGCACTTCCACCATCATGCCGACGGGGATGTCGCCGCGAAACGGAATGCCTTCGTCTTTCAAGTCGTCGGCCACCAAGTTCAGCAGCATTCTGGCTTGGCGAAGTTCCGCGATCGTTGTGATCAACGGGAACATCACTCGCACGTCGCCGTGTACGGCCGCGCGAAGGATCGCGCGAAGCTGCGGACGAAACAGGTCCAAGTTCCGCAGCGACAGACGAATGCTGCGCAGGCCCAAGAACGGATTGTGTTCCTGTTCGGCCAGCGGGCGATGTCCCATCTTGTCTGCGCAAGATCCAGCGTGCGGATCACGACGGGACGCCCGGCCATTTCGCAAACGACTTGGCTGTACGCTTGGTAGTGGTCTTCTTCGCTGGGCTCTTCTTCGCTGGACAGGTACAAGAATTCGGTTCGGTAAAGTCCGATGCCGTCGGCCCCGCGTTGCAGCGCTGCGCCGGTCTCGTGCGGAAATTCAATGTTGGCGGCCAAGCGAATGCGAGTGCCATCGGCGGTTTCGGCCGGCAAGTCACGAAGTTCATCCAACCGCTGGGACAGCGAATTTCGCTGCGCCAGCCGTTGTTGATAGTGACGCAGCGTTTCCGCGTCGGGGTTGATGATGACGCGTCCACGATCACCGTCGATGATGACTTGATCGCCCGCACCGACCAGGTCCAAGAACGATCCGATGCCGACGACCGCTGGCAATTCCAATCCTTTGGCGACGATGGCGGTGTGTCCGCCGGGACCGCCGGTTTCGGTGGCGAAGGCGCGGACGTAACGGCGATCCAGGTTCGCGGTCTCACTTGGCGTCAGCACATGCGAGACAACGATCACTGGCTCGGACAATTCCGACATGGGGCCGCGAGTGACCGCGCCGAGCTCGAACAGCAATTGCTTTTCGATGTCCAGCACGTCTTCGGCACGATCGGCAAGTAGCGGGTTGGATAACCTTCGCAAGGCGTCGGCGTACTGGTGCAGGACTCGATTGACCGAATAGGCCGCGGTCAGGCATTCGGTGCAGATTCGTTTGCGAAGTTCGGCGTGCAAACGCGGGTCGTGCAGCATCTGCAACTGGGCGGCGAAGATGTCGCCGGTGTGTTCGCCGGCGATCGCGGCCGTTTCCATGCGGCTGGTTTCCAGTCTTGCCGAGACCGCGTCGACGGCCAAATGCAGGCGCGCGTACTCTCGATCCGCTTCGGCAGCGGAAACGACAGAGCGAGGAATTCGGTAACCATCCGCATCCAGCACTAATGCCGGACCGATGGCGACTCCTGGCGAGACAGGGATGCCTTGCAATTCGACCATCGTCGTGGGATGGGTCGCGGTTCACGCGCTCGCACAGTCTGCTCGGGCCATCGGCGATGCCGGGCCTGGCGGATGGTTGCGAGCGACGGAGGCCACGGTGGCGGCCCTCGCCTGGTGACGCGATCCATCTTTTGTTCGTTACCAATCAGGTGGGGTGGATCGGAATGATCAGCGATCGGGCGAGGCTTCAGGGATCGACGTTGGCGTCGATGCCTTTCACCTCGCTGGGATCGTCAAAGCCCGCCTCGATAAGATGAGTGATTGCGTCGATCGCGTCTTCCGCGTCAGGTCCTTCGGCGGAAACCGAAAGCTCGGTTCCCTGCGCAGCGCCCAACGTCAAAAGCGACAAAATGCTTTTGCAATCGACCCATTCACTGTTCTTGCCGATCTGGATCGTCGCGTTGAACTTCTGGGCCATGCGGACCAGCAGGTCGGCCGGCCGGGCGTGCAGGCCCTCGGCGTTGCGAACGATCACGGTTCGGATAAGGGGGGCAGCGTTACTCATTAGCCCGAGACGAATTGATTGTCGTCGGCTTCTTGCAGCAATTGCTGGATGTCTTCGGGCGTCTTGCTTTGCTTCAAGAAGCGGCAGAACGTGTCGTCGCGAAGTTGACGCGAAATGTTTTCGAGGGCGCGAAGGTGATCGCCGGGCCGTTCGGGAGGACTGATCAGCAGGAAGAACAACTGCACGCGTTCTCCGTCGAGCGAGTCAAAGTCGACGCCGCCTTCGCTGACGCCAACGGTACCAACCAGCTTTTGAACGCTGGGGTGTTTCGTGTGCGGGACCGCGACGCCGCGGCCGATGCCGGTGCTGCCGAGCTCTTCCCGCTTCATGATCGAGGCGATGATGTCATCGCGTTGGTCCGAATCGATCTCGCCGGCTTCAAGGAGGGCTTGCACCAGTTCTTCGATGACGGCGTCCTTGGTCTGTGACGTCAGTTCGGCTCGGATGGCCTTGGTCGTGATAAAATCTGCGAACTTCATAGGGATGCGATTCCTCGTTTGGAATTCATTGTGAGAGGAGTTTCCCGCCAAGAACTAAACACCCGCGGACCGCACGTCGCGGCCATCAGGCTCAAGTACCCGGGCAACAAACCTTTGGGCGGTGGCAGATCACGCTGGGTGACCGACCACGACCGGACGAATTGTTTTGGCGGGCGGCGGTGATCGCCGATCCGAACGATTTGCAACCGCTTTTCCGGAGCATGTGGACGTTGCCGTCCACTCCGGAACGACGGTCAATCTTCGTCGGTGACGACCGGTTCAATGTGTTTGTGTGCGGTGGCGCGATGGCCTTTTTTCTGGTCTTTTAAACGGCGAAGTTGTTGTTCCACTTTTGGGATCGCCGCATCCAGGGCGGCGATGACGGTGCTTGCTTCCGCGGTCGCAACACAGTCTTCGGCGTGCTCGGCCGAAACCTTGATTTCGACCATCGGCTTGTCCGACTGCTTCAGATCGACGGTCACCTCGATGGCATTGATACGGTCGAACAATCGGCGGAGTTTTTCCGCTTTTTCAACGACCAGTAGTTGATCTCCAGGCTGCAAACTGCCGTGACGAGCTGAAACGTTGACCTGCATGATGCGACTCTCCCTCCGGTGAAAAATATCCGCCAGCGTGTCCGCGGGCGTGGGACCATGCGGCCCGCCACCCGCGTCCGCGTGTGTGTTCGCCATTAGCATAAGCGACATCGATTAGCATAAGCGACCGGGCCGTCCAGGAATAGCGATCCTTTTTTGGAGCCGTGCGGGGAACGTAGCCCTGACACGCCGTGGCAGGGCCGAACAGCTTGCTGTCCGCAGGTTCAGCGAAATGCTCCGCCACGGCGAGGCGGACTTGCGATGCCCTGATCCCTTGCCCCCTTACCAAAATCGCCCCGTTCGTGCTAACCTATCAGGCTTCCGACTCGGAAAAATTCTCCATCCAAATACTCGCAACCCCCGCTCGCTCCATGGCCCGAAAGGTCGTCAGTCGCAAGGCGAAAGCCGCCGAAGCCGAAGCTGCCGAACAGCTCGTCATCGATGCCAAAACTAAGAAAAAAGCCACTAAGCGAAAGACCAAAAAGGCCGCCGCCGATGTCCGTTTGCGACTCTATTGGGGCGTTTTCAGCCAAAACCTTAAGCGGGTGGCCGTGTTCGAGTTCGACCAGAAAAAAGACGCTCAAAAGCGAGCCGAAGAACTCAGCAAGGGCGGCAAGTCGCCCCACTTCATCCAGAAAGTCAAAGAAGAAATCAAACCGGAGTGATCGCGTGTCGATGTCCGGCCTTTCCAAATCATTTGCGATGATCCTTTTCGCCGGGCTGTTGATCCCGGCTGCTGGCGGGTTTGCACAGCAGCCCGTGCCGGTGGAGGCCGTTTCGCAGTTCTCCGCCGAAACGTTTGGTGATCTGAATTACCGCCTGCTGACGCCGAAGGGGTTTTCGCCTGGAACGTCCGGCGGGGCAACTGATGCGGCACCCGACGACGCGACGGACGGCGAAAAATACCCGCTGGTGGTGTTTCTGCATGGGTCCGGCGAACGGGGTGACGACAACACCGCCCAGTTGACCCACGCCGCGATCGAATTTTTGCGTCCGGATCGTCGGGATGCCTTTCCCGCATTCGTCGTCTTTCCGCAGTGCCCCAAAGATGGCCGCTGGGTCGAAACCCCCTGGGACCTGAAATCGGGCTTCAAAGCATTTCCCGAAGCCCCGTCCGAGCCCATGGCCGACGTGCTGGACTTGGTCGATGACCTGGTCCAACGCTATCCGGTCGATGGAAATCGAGTGTACGTCGCCGGCCTTTCGATGGGCGGGCAAGGCGCCTGGTTCGCCGCGGCGATGAAGCCGAAATCGTTTGCCGCCATGATCGCGGTCTGTGGCGGCGGGGATCCGTCCTGGGCCGATCGCTATGCGGGCATCCCGGTCTGGGTCTTCCACGGGTCGGCGGACACCGCTGTTCCGGTGCGTCGCGGTCGCGAAATGATCGTCGCCCTGACCAACCACGGCCACCATCCAGAAATTCGCTACACCGAGTATCCCGGCGTCGAGCACGACAGTTGGACGCAAACGTTCCAACGCGACGACGTCTTCGAGTGGCTGTTCAAACAACGCAAGAGTCCAGAGTAGGACAATTGTCCCAATTGTCCCGTCGACAAACAGAGTAGGACAATTGTCCCAATTGTCCATGAGCATTTTGATGGGGGACAATTGGGACAATTGTCCTACTCTGATCTAGTTTGCCAAGAAGGTTGACTGTGCCGTCCCCTGCCAACCTTGTCGTGCCCGCCGAGTGGGAACCGCTGGCCGCCGCCTGGCTGGCGTGGCCGCACAACGTCGACACTTGGCCCGGGCACTTCGACGGCATTCCAAGGTTCTATGCCGATTGGGTGCGCCGGATGGCGGAATCCACTCCGGTGCAATTGCTTGTAACGGGTGATGCGATGGACCAGTGCCGATCGATGGTCGGCGATGTTGATGGCGTCACGATCCACGACGTTCCCACCAACGACGCTTGGATTCGCGACTACGGCCCGACGTTTGTCAGGAACACCGTCGACGGCACGATGCACGCGGTCGACTGGCGTTACAACTCGTGGGGCGGCAAGTACCCGCCCTGGGATCTGGACGATGCCGCCGCCGGTCGCATTGCCGCGATCGCGAACTTGCCGGTGGTGTCCAGCGAGCTTTGCGTCGAAGGCGGCGCGATGGAGTTTGATGGTCGAGGCCGAATGTTGACCACGCCGGAATGCTTGATCACGGACACTCGCAACCCCGGCTGGTCAAAAAAGATGATCTCGCAAGAACTGCATCATCATTTAGGCGTCACCGAGATCGTGTGGGTCGACGGCGGCGGACTGATCGGCGACGACACCGACGGTCACATCGACCAGCTCGCCCGTTTCATCGACGAAACCAACGTCGTTGTCGCGGTCTGCGATGACACGGACGACCCGAACCTTGACGGACTGGAACAAAACTACCGACAACTTCGACTGTGGGGCGATCAAACGCATCCCCGCGTCAACGTGCATCGCTTGCCGATTCCGCCCGCTCGCCAGGTCGACGGGCGACGCGTTCCAGAAAGCTATTGCAACTTCTTGCGCTTAGGTCCCGAGCGTTTGCTGGCCGCCACCTTCGGCGCGGACACCGACGATCACGCGATCGGACTTCTTAAAGAACTCAGCGGCGTCGACGTCGAACCGATCGACTGCCGCGGTTTGATCTGGGGTCTCGGCGCGCTGCACTGCGCCAGCCGCGACCAGCCCCGCTGAAGGAGTTACCGTAGCAATCGTAGGGTGGGTCGAGTGTGCCGGTAGGCCACGATGACCCACCATTCATCTTGTATTTCGAGTGGTTGGTGGGTCCGCATCGCTGACGCGATTTGACCCACCCTACTAAAAAGTAGCTCATCGACGCGGCGAACTGAGCGGCCGGAAACTTCTCACCTCGCCAAAAACAACCGCTTGTTCAGCACGCGTGGTGCCAGAATGACAAGTTCGACTTGGTCGTCTTCGCTGATGACATCGTTGTCCGGCGTGCTGTCACGGTCGATCTGGTCGGCCGCGATGACTTGCACCGGAATCGTTTTCACGCCGCGAACGTTCACGAGCGCCCGGATGACCAGCGTGGCCGTTTGGTCCACGCCCAGCGTCCCGATTTCCCACCTGCCCGTGGCGGCATCGTACGTCCCGACGCTCGGGTTGATCGAAAGCGGCGTCAAGTCACTCGGCAAAATCACCGAGGTGACAACGCCGGTCGCGCCGATGTTGCCATCGTTGACGGTTGTGAACGTCAGCGTGATCTCGTCACCCTCGATCGGCGCATCCGCGTCGGTGGTCGCGCCGACCGAAAGATCGATTGCGACCGGGATGATTTCCACGCGGCTGAAATCGTCTTCGGTTTCGATACCGTTTGCGACGGTGCTGTCGGGGTCGAACTGACGCGACGCGATCACTTCGGCGGTGTTGACCGATGCAACCGCGGACATGACTCGGGCATTGATCTGCAAGGTTTCGGAACCGCCACTCACGATCGAACCGATCGTCCAAATGCCGTCGACGGAGTTGTAAGTGCCGACGCTGGGGCTGGCCGAATCGAATTGCAATCCGGCCGGCAACAGGTCGCGGACGCGAACTTCCGTTGCATCGTTTGGTCCGGCATTGCTGATGGTCAACGTGAAGTTGATGACGTCGCCCACCGCCGGCGTTTGCGAATTGACGGTCTTGGTCAACGACAGGTCGGCGACTTGGGTGACGATGCTGGCCACGGCTTGATCGTCTTCCGAAGCCACGTCGTTACCCGGCGTGCTGTCGCGGTCGACCTGGTTCGCGGCGGTCACCTCCGCCGTGTTGGTGACGCCGCGAGTATTCCCGACGGTGGCGTTGATGGTCAGCGTCGGCGTGACCGTGGTCGGCACCGAACCGACGGTCCAAAGACCGGTCACCGAGTTGTACGTGCCTTGGCTGGCCGTGAAACTTTGGAACACCAAGCCGGCCGGCAGTTGATCGGTCACGACGACGCCGGTGGCGAGCGACGGACCAGCGTTGGACAGCGTCAGCGTGAACGCGACCGTGTCGCCGACGTTGGGCATGTCTTCGTCAACAACTTTCATCAGCGCCAAATCGATCAACTGAGGCGTCACGACGACGCTGGCTCGATCGTCTTCGTCGGCGTCGCCGTTGCCCGAACTCCCGTTACCGGGCGTGCTGTTCGGGTCGAACTGGTTGCTGGTCAAGATCTCGGCCACGTTGGTCAGCGCGACTTCGCCGCTGACCGTTGCACGCAGTTGCAAACTAGCCGTTGCACCGGAGGCGATCGTGCCGACGGTCCAGATGCCGGTGACCGGGTTGTAGTCGCCCACACTGGGCGTCGACGAAACGAACGTCAATCCCGCCGGCAGTGCATCGCCAACGGTCACCATGCCCGCCGAATCGGGCCCCGTGTTGTTGATCGTTAGCGTAAACGTCACGTCCTGGCCGACGTTGGGTTGGGCTTCGTCGACAGTCTTGGTAAGCGACAAGTTGGCGCTTGCCGGCGTGACCGTGATGGTCGCCGAATCGTTTGCCGGGTCGTCATCAAACTCGTTGACCCGTTGGACTTCGGCGACGTTGACGATCGGGGCGAAGCGGTCGACCGTGGCCGTGATCTCCAGCGTTGCGGTCGCGCCGCCCGCCAGCCCACCGATGTTCCAGAGTCCGGTCGCCGCGTTGTAAACACCGCTTTCGGTTTGGCTGTTGACCAAGGTCAAGCCATCGGGCAACGTGTCGGAAACGATCAAGCCGCTCGCGTTGCTTGTGCCTTCGTTGGTTGCCGAGACGGTGAACGTGACGGTGCCGCCGACCGACGGTCGAACCGGTAACGCGGTCTTGCCGATCGCGATGTCGACGACCGGCGGCGTGACGGTGACGCTGTCTTGATCGTCTTCGTCTTCGACGTTGTTGCCCGGGGTCGACGTCGGATCGAACTGGTCCGACCGAGTCACTCGCGCGGTGTTCGTCTTGGTGCCCTGCGTCAACACGTTTGCCAAGATCGACAGTCGTGCTGGCGTGCCGACGGCAACACTGCCGATGTCCCAGATGCCGGTCACGTCGTCGTAGGTACCCGCGCTGAGCGTCGTCGAAACGAATTCCAAACCGGCGGGAAGAATGTCGGTGACTTGCACGCCGGTTGCCAGTTCCGGACCCGCGTTGGTGACGATGACGTCGAAGGTGACTTGTTGGCCGACGTTGGGCGACGGGTTGCTGACCGACTTGGTCAATTGCAGGTCGGCAACCGGCGTCGTGAACGTGACGCTGGCTTGGTCGTCTTCGTCGGGATCGTTGTTGCCCGGTGTGCTGTTGATGTCGGGCTGGCCCGCGGCGGTGATCTCGGCCACGTTGACCGCGCCGGTGACGGGTTGGTCGACTCGCGTGACCAACTGCAACGTCGGACGCGCGATGGTGTTCACCGTGCCGACGGTCCAAACGCCGGTCGAAGTATTGAAGCTGCCTTGGCTGGGCGTGCTGCGAACCAGCGTCACGCCGGCGGGCAAGCGATCGGTCACGTTGACTCCCGTGGCTACGTTCGGACCAGCGTTGGAAACCGTGATCGTGAATGTGACCTCGTCGCCGACGTTGGGCGCCGGATCGTCGATCGTCTTGGTCAGCGAAAGATTGATCTGCTGGCCATCAAAGGTCACCGAAGCCAAGTCGTCTTGCCCGGCTTGTCCATCGCCGGGCGTCGAATCGGGGTCACTCTGATCGACGGCGATGATTTCGGCCACGTTGGTCACCGCGTCGGCGGTCGCCGCGGTCGCGACGATGGTAAGCGTCGCGGAACTGCCCGAATCAATCGACGGAATTCGCCAAATGCCTCCGGCAAAATCGGCGGACGTCGGCGCGAACGAGACGAACGTTGCCCCGGCGGGCAAGTCGTCGCGGACTTGAATGTTGGTCGCACGATCGGGTCCGGCGTTAGACACGACGACCGTGTACGTCACGTTCTCGCCGACGTTGGGCGACGGATTGTCGACGGTCTTGGTGATCGATAGGTCGGCGCTGGCCAGCGAGAACGACACCGACGCTTGATCGTCCTCGGTGGCGACGTTGTTTGCGAACAGACTGTCCGGATCGAACTGGTCCGCGGCGATGACTTCGGCGGTGTTGATCGTCGTCGCGGCAAGTCCCGTCGCATTGACGGTCGCGCGAAGCGTCAACATCGCCACCGCATCGGCGGCCAGCACCGGCACGGTCCACAGCCCCGTCGTTTGCGAATAGGTCCCGACCGACTCGGTCGACGACACGAACGTCAAGCCAGCCGGCAAGACGTCACGCACCGTCACGTTGGTGGCTACGTCGTTGCCCGAATTGCGAAGCGTCACGGTATAGGCGATCGGGTCGCCGACGTTGGGCCTGGTCGCGTCGAGCGTCTTGGACAATTCCAAATCGATAATCGGTGGGTCGACCGTCACCGACGATTGATTGTTCGTCGCCACCGAATCGAACTGGTTCGATTCCAAGATCGATGCCGTGTTGGTGATTGGATTGGTGGGGATCGGATTGGCGTTTGTGTTTGCGGTGAATGGCGCGACGTTTGCGCGGATGGTCAGCGTTTGCGGCGTGACGCCGGGTGCGTTGATCGCGACGTTGCCGACGGTCCACCGTCCGGTCGCGACGTCATACGCGCCCGCGGTGGTGACGGCGCTGACGACGTTGATGCCAGCCGGAACGATGTCTTGCACGACGACGCCGGTGGCCGGATCGGGGCCAAGGTTGTCCAGCGAAACGGTGAAGAAAAATTCTTCGCCGACGTTCGGACGAGCGCTGCTGGTGGTCTTGGTCAATCGCAAGTCGGCCGCCGGCGTCGTGATCGATACGCTGGCTTGATCGTCTTCGGTCGCGACGTTGTTGTTCGGCGTCGAGTCCACGTCGGTTTGGTCGACGGCGATGACTTCCGCCGTGTTGGTCAGCGTTCCGGTTTGATTGACGACGGCGCTAATGACCAAGGAAAGCGATTCGTTGTCGCCCAGCGTCGGGATCGTCCAGTCGCCGGTCGTCGAGTTAAAACTGCCTCGCGCGGGCGTCGCCGAAACGAACGTCACGCCGGTCGGCAAGCGATCACGAACGACCACGTTGGTCGCCCCGCTGGGTCCGTCGTTGAAAACATTCACGGTGAACACGACGGTGTCGCCGACGTTGGGCCGCGGGTTGTCGACGGTCTTGGTGACTTGCAAGTCGATCGTTTGCGGCGTCAATGTCACGGACGCTTGATCGTCTTCCCCGGCCGCGTTGTTGTTCGGGGTGCTGTTGGGGTCCAACTGATCGGCGGCAGTGATCTGCGCCGTGTTGGTTTGCGGCGCGGTGCTACTGACGGTACCAAGGATCGTCAGGATCGCGGGGGTTCCGACCGGTACGGTTCCGACGGTCCAGATGCCGGTCGTTTCGTTGTAGTCGCCGATCGACGCCATGTCACTGGCGAACGTGAACTCGGCCGGCAATTGATCGGTCACGCGAACGCCCGTCGCAACATCCGGCCCCGCGTTGTTCACAGTGATGGTGAAGGTGACTTGTTGGTTCAGCGTCGGCGACGGATTGCTGACCGTTTTGGTCAGACTCAAGTCGGCCTGTTCAAAGTTGTCGAAGTCGGCCGTGCGTACGACCGTGCCGACCGCGCCGATCAATTCCGATTCGCCGTTCACGTTCGCCGCACCGGTGATGATCAGCTCGATCGCCCCGACGCTGGTAAAGTCCGCGCCGCCGCCGGATGAGACGAACGCGCCAGCGGCCGGGTCGAAGGACAGAAACTCTGCCGATTGTGTTCCTCCGTTGGTCGTCGACGGAATCGGAATCGTCGCGGTGCTGAATCGCGTCGCCGTGCCCGCCACGCCGTCGTTGCTGTACACGCGGACGGTCGCGCTGCCGCCGGGCAAGTCGGCGATCAATTGAATTTGGATCCCCTCGGCGTTGCTTGCCAAGTTGACGCCGCCCAGCCCGTTGTCATCGATCACGTTGCCATCGTTGTCGGTTCCGTCCCAAACGATCCGGCGCGGGCCTTGGCCGCCGCGAAGCGAATCAAACGCCAATCGATTGGGCAGCGTCGGGTCATCGACGGTCAGCGAAACTTCGCCGTCGACGCTGGTTTTTTCCACGATCAACTCTCGTTCGCCGCCGATCACGTCCGCCGTTGGCGCGGCGATGATGGAGACGACAGGCCCGTCGCCCACGGTGGCGTCGAGCGCTTCTTGAAAAGGCGTCTCGAAGGAATCGATGATCGTTCGGATGGTTCCGCGAACGTCGGTCGGCGTGATCGTGATCAGCGGCGAAACGGACCGCTGCAGCACCCGCGATCCGGCGGTCTGGGCGGGCTGCAAGACAAAGTAACTTCCCGCCTGCAGACGCTCGAACCGATAGCGACCATTGACATCCGTCATCGCCATGCTGACTTCTGGGTCGCCCGCGTTCGGCTCGAAGACGCCATCGCCATCGTCCCGGTACAAGTCCAACGCCACGTCGGGAACCTGTTCCCCGGCGGTGAACCCGTTGCCGGTGAAGTCGTCAAAGACCAAGCCCGCGATCTCGGCCAAGTCGATCGCCGCGACCAGCAGCCGGCGATCCTCCAACGATTCCAACCGTGGTCGAAGCCGTGTCTTGCAGGACGAAGGCGTTCGGCCAAGCAGTCGCTCGAGGGAATTGCGGATTCGATTGGTGCGCCGATTCATCGCCGTAGGTTCCAGAAGATCAAAGAGAGAGACCAAAGATGCTAAGCAAGGTTGGGCGTTAGTCTATCCTGAAGCGGGGCGATTTAGGCAGGATAGGGCGATCTTGCGGCCGGCCCGTCTCCGTGGCCGTATCGCGTTTCCAGCCGAAGCGACAAGATTTTGCCAGCCCGTTAAGCTACGGGAACCCGTTTTTCTTCCTACTTTATTGCCCTCGTTTGCTGATCGTGGTCCATGTCGTCGAAGCCGAGTTCCCCTTCCCTTGGTACGGCTTCCCTCGGTGCGGCGGCGTTGCCATCGACGGACCCCGCCCCGGCTGACGAATTGAGCCGGCGTCCGAGAAAAACCAAGCAAAAAACGACGCCGAACCGCGGGTTCGTCAAGTTCACGCCCGAGCAGATCGAATCTCGCCGCGCCGCAACGCCGCGAATCGAGTACCCGGCCGAACTGCCGATCTCGAACCACCGCGACGAACTCGTCCGGCTGATCCGCGACCACCAGGTCATCGTCGTTTGCGGCGAAACCGGCAGCGGCAAGAGCACCCAGCTTCCGAAATTTTGCTTGGAGGCCGGACTCGGTCGCAGCGGCATGATCGGCCACACCCAGCCGCGACGCTTGGCCGCCCGCAGCATCGCCGACCGGCTTGCCCAAGAACTCGACACGCCGCTGGGCGATCTGGTCGGATACCAAGTTCGCTTCGGCGATCAAACGACCTCGGCGACCCTGGTCAAGCTGATGACCGACGGCATCCTGCTGGCCGAAACCCAGTCGGATAAAAATCTGCAAGCTTACGATGCGATCATCATCGACGAAGCGCACGAGCGATCGCTGAACATTGACTTCCTGATGGGCTACCTGCGACTGCTGCAAGACAAACGGCCCGATTTAAAAATCATCATCACGTCGGCCACCATCGATGCCGAGCGTTTTGCCGAACACTTTGGCAGCGTCGACGACAACGGAGAAGTCCGCCCCGCGCCGATCGTCGATGTCGAAGGCCGCGGCTATCCGGTCGAGATCAAGTACTTGCCTTGGGAGGATGACGGCTCCGGTGCAATGCGTGGTTACGACATCTCGCGTCACGTCATCGACGGCATCGAAACGGCCAGTCGCGTCGGTCACGGCGACATGCTGGTGTTCTTGCCGACCGAACGTGACATCCGCGAAGTCTCGCACCGCGTCGCCGGTCACTACAAACGACTCGGCGCTAGCGGGCGAGTCGACCTGCTGCCGCTTTATGCTCGGCTGCCGCAATCCGAACAACAACGCATCTTCAATCCGTCGGGTAGCAAACGCCGGATCATCTTCGCGACCAACGTGGCCGAAAGTTCCTTGACCGTGCCGGGCATCCGTTTCGTGATCGATTCTGGCACCGCGCGGATCAGCCGTTACAGCGTCCGCAGCAAAGTCCAACGGTTGCCGATCGAACCGGTCAGCAAAGCGAGCGCGAACCAGCGCGCCGGTCGCTGCGGTCGCGTCGGGCCGGGCACGTGCATTCGGCTCTATGACGTCGAAGATTTCGAGAATCGTGAGGACTACACGACGCCGGAGATTCGGCGAACGAATTTAGCGTCGGTGATCCTGCAGATGAAAACGCTGCGGCTGGGACGACTGGAACAGTTCCCGTTGCTGGACCCGCCGCGTCCCGAGGCGATCGCGGAAGGCCTGCGCACGTTGATCGAACTCGGCGCGATCGATGACCGTCACGAGGTCACCGACATCGGCTGGAAACTGGGCCGGATGCCGGTCGACCCGCGAGTCGGTCGGATCATCTTGGCAGCCGATGCCAACGGAGTCCTGGCGGAAATCCTGCCGATCGCGGCGGCGCTTGAGATTCCTGATCCCCGCGATCGTCCACCGGATAAGCAACAAGCCGCCGACGAAGCGCACTCGCAGTTCGCCGACGCCCGCAGCGATTTTCTGTCGTACCTGCGGCTATGGCGGTACTACGAATCGGCTCGTGAAGAACATGGCAAGAACAAGTTGCTGCGGGTGTTGCGAAAACAGTTCTTGTCGCCGACGCGAATGCGAGAATGGTCCGACGTCTATCGTCAACTTCGCGAGATGGTCGGCACGACGTTGACGGACCGAAATGGCAAACGAAAGATTGGCAAGATCCGGTTCGACGACGATCCGGAAAAACTGGTCGCCGACGATCATTACGCGGCGATCCATCAATCGTTGCTGGCGGGATTGTTGTCCGGTGTCGCGATGGCGGGTGACAAGAACGAGTACACCGGTGCGGGCGGATTGAAGTTATTCCTGTGGCCGGGCAGCGGTGTGTTTGCGACCAAGCCGAAATGGATCGTCTCGGGCGAGCTTGTCGAAACGGCAAAGACGTTTGCCAGAACGGTCGCACAAATTCAACCGGCTTGGATTGAGACCGTCGCGGCGCACTTGCTGAAGCGTTCGCACGTCGATCCGCACTGGAGTTCCAAATCCGGTGCATCGTTTTGTTACCAGAATCAAACGCTGTTTGGGCTTCCCATCGTCGTTCGCCGCCGCGTGCCGCTTTCGCCGATCGATCCGGCGACTGCGCGAGACTTGCTGATCGAAAACGGGTTGGTCGAAAACGAGTTGACGACGACGGCGCGGTTCGTGCGGCACAACATTCAGCTTCGCGAATCGATCGCGGCGCTGGCCGCCAAAACACGTCGCCGTGACATGGTGGTCGACGGTTACACGATCGCGGCGTTCTATCAATCGCGTCTACCGGCCGACGTTTGCGATCGCGGCCGGCTGGAAAAATTCGACCGATCGCTCGAGACACCGGCTTGGACCAAACTGGTGAAAGATTCCGCCGGCGTTTCGCAGTGGCTCGCCGCGCCGCCGCCGATTGATGACGACGCGACGTCGCTTTACATGCGGCCGGACGATTTGATTCAAACGGAAACCGAAACCATCACCCAAGAATCGTTCCCGGATGAACTGGCCGTCGGCAGTTCGCGACTGCCGCTGGACTATCGGTTCGAGCCCGGTTCGGATCGCGATGGCGTCAGCGTCAAGATTCACCAAGCCGCGCTCGCGCAGATCAGCGACGATCGATTGGGCTGGTTGGTGCCGGGACTGCTGCACGCGAAAGTCGTCGCGATGATCAAGTCGCTACCCAAACGGATCCGCCGCAACTTGGTTCCCGCGGCGGATGTGGCGACGAAGATCGTGAACGAATTGGCGGCGGAATACGGGCAGGTGCCCTTCATGCCGGCGGTCTGCGCGGCGATGTCGCGTCACGCCGAAGTGCCAGTCGGGCCGCACGATTTTCAAGACGAAAAGATGGATCCGCACTTGCAGTTCCTGGTGACGGTCGTCGATGACGATGGCAAGACGATCGCGGAAGGTCGCAGCATCGCGCCGCTGGTCGGACGGGTCGCCGGAGACGCACAAGCGGTTGCACCGGAGGATGATGGGGCAAGCGAGTCATGGATGCGGGAGGCGATGACCGGGTTTGACATCGAAGCTCTGCCTCGCGAAGTCGTGCGGGTTCGCGGGGGAGTCCGCGTGGCTCAGTATCCCGGCCTAGTCGACACCGGCACGGCCGTCAAAACGGCATTGTTTTCGGATCTGGCGTCCGCCGAATCCGCAATCCGGAGCGGTTCGGTACGTCTGTTTGCGATCGCCGAAAAGAAAGAGTTGCGATCGCAAGTCCGTTGGTTGCCGTCGCTCGAACAGGCCCGGATCAAACTGCAAGGCGTTGTGTCAGCGGGGCAAATGGAAGATGCGATGATCGATCTGCTGGCGCGGATCGCGTTTGTCGAAAGTCAACCTCCGCTGCGTTCGGCTGCCGAATTCGATGCCAGACGCAAGGACCGGGTCGCTCGCATTGCGGTCGCGACGCAAGAGGTCGCCGGCTGGATCACGCAGCTTGCCGATGCGTATTTCGACGCAAGGAAAGAAATTGAATCGGCCGGCAAGGGCGGCCGGTTCGGACCCGCCGTCGGCGATGTAAAGACTCAGGTGCAATGGTTGGTGGACGACGGCTTTTTGACGCGGACACCATGGGCTTGGCTGAAACATTACCCGCGTTACTTTAAAGCGATCGCTTACCGATTGGACAAGGTTCGCAGTGGTGCAGGATCTCGCGATGATGACGCAAGAAAATTGGTGCAAGATTTATGGCAACGCTGGCTGGCGAAGCAAACGACGTACGAACCGGCCGATCATGCCGACAGCGAGTTCCGATGGATGATCGAAGAACTCCGCGTCAGCCTGTTTGCGCAGCCGCTGGGCACGTCAACGAAGGTGTCACCGACGCGGGTGGAAAGATTGTTGTGAGCAAGAGCGTGTCGCCAAGTCGTAGGTTCGCCACGCCGTGGCGGAGCATTGGGCGAACAGCAAAGCTGTTCGGCCCTGCCACGGCGTGTCAGGGCTACGTCTAGCGTCCTTCACCATGCCGAACGAAAACCCCTACCGATCGCCGGCCGTGCCGGAACCGTCGCCGGCGACCCCCGTCACCGACCGAATCGCTTTGAACGGCACGGTCGGCGAAGACGATGTGATGGCGATATTGCCGGTGCCGTGGATCATTCGGCTGTTGCAAGTCTTGGTGGTCACCGTTTGCTTGCCGATGTTCTTGTTGATGTTTACGGTTTACGTCTTTCGAAGCAACGGTGCGCCGGACATCCTGCCGATCGCCGGGTTGCAAGTGCTGCTGGTCATCATCGGCTGGTTCGCATTCTTTTGGCTCGGGCGTCGACGCCGATCTCGACGATTGTTGCAAGCCAACGCGGGCATGCTGGGACCACTGCGGGGTTATTTGGATGAGTTCGGTTTGAACTTCTATCCGCCGTCGTCGTCCGAGCTGCATCAATTCTCTTGGACGGCGATTCAATCCACCATTGTCGGAAAGCACGGTGTGGCGTTGATCACTGGTCGACCGACCGATGCGTTCATCGCGATTCCAGACACCTGCATCGAACACTACGGCGTGGAATCGATCAAGCCGCTCGTCCGACGCTGGCACCGCGAATGCACGGCACCGCCGATTTACATGACGATCCAAAACTGGTCCCAGCAGCCGGAAGGTTCTGTTGGCTTTCGGAAAGCATCACTTGCCTATCCCAGCGTTGCGGCGGCCCCGTATTCGTCACTGAAATGGGCGGCCTTTGGCGGCGGGCTTGCTTTGACGATCATGGTGGCACGAGCAACCATCGGACTCGACTATGCTATTCCGCTGGTGATCGTCGGATCGATTCTGGCCAGCAGATCGTTTGCACCGATGACTCAAGAACCATCGGGTTTGCTGATCGGCTATTGGGGTTGGCTAACCGAGGAAGGGGAATGCTCTCATTCGCCCTACGGCAACGGTGATTTCCGCTGGTCCGACGCGACCGCGATTGAAGTCGACGATCACCACTTCACGGTCACGTTCGCGCCCGAGAATATCTTTCAACTGGAAGCGAAGGATCTTGATGATGGTGCGTTCGAGACCGTGCGAGGTTGGCTGAGCAAATCGTAGGTTCGCCACGCCGTGGCGGAGCATTGGGCGAACAGCAAAGCTGTTCGGCCCTGCCACGGCGTGTCAGGGCTACGGTCATGCGCCACTTGCAGCTACAGCTCTTGGCCGATGACCTCGCCCGAAGCACGCGTGCCGAGGGCTCCCCACAACCCGTACGGGCTGCGCGAACCTGGCGGCGTCGGACTGTTGATCTCGCTTGCTAAGGCACGGAAATAGATCGTCGGCGTTGTCGACGTGCCCGCTTCGATGGAGTCCGTGATGAACTTGACCGCGCCGTCGGACATCGCAACGTGACACCCGCCAGGATGCTGGCTGCTGGGCGGCGCGATGCCGTAGGTGTCACTGCTGCCGACCAAACAGACTTCCGCGTTCGGCGCTAGGATCGTATTGAACTGAGTTTGCAACGTGTGCAAATCGGCCCAGCGGGAACCCCGCTCGCTGAAGGTGAAGTTCAATCCCTGACGCCAAAACCGAGGCCGATCGACGTCGACGTAGCCGAGCACCTCGCAGCGCTTGGGATTGTTGGCGACTTGTGCGAAGCCGCCCTTGGTGTTGGTGAACGTCACGCTGCGTTTGTCCGCGTCGGTCAACCCGGAGATGATTTCGCCGACCATGGTCGTATTGGAAAGACCGTCGGTGATATCGCGAAACTTCATCGACTTGCGAGTCACGAAGGCGCCTCGCAACCCCGCGCGAACCCGTTCCATTTGCCGCGAATCCGATTCGTAAAGCCATCGCGTCCCGCCGGTCGGCCAGATCGTCGCGCCTTCTTCGGCGTCGTAAAACGCATCGCCTTGACTGCACGCAAAGTTGGTCCGGCCGAGCGCCGGCAAACCAAACCCGGGATCACTGGGGCATCGGTAAGTCGGAATGTCCGTCGCCCACGGCGGGTAATCGCCCAGCGTCGGTCGAGGACCAAAGGCGGGCCATCGATCGCCGTCCGGTTCGACTAGCGGATTGCTGATCATTTCCCACATCGCTTGCTGTTCGACGAAGGGAAGCAGACCGACCAGGTAACTGAGTTCAAGGCGAGTGTATCCGGTGCCGTCTTTTTGGATCGCGCCGCCGGTCGTGTTGGTGAACTCGTTGGTCGGTCCGGTGCCTTGAATCGGCAGTTGCTTGAACGCCGAATGATAGTTGTGCAAACCGAGGGCGATCTGCTTGATGTTGTTTCCGCAAGCCATTCGTCGTGCCGCCTCGCGAGCGTTCTGCACGGCTGGCAATAACAAACCAACCAAGATGCCGATGATCGCGATCACGACCAACAGCTCCACCAAAGTGAAAGCTTTTTTATTCATCTTCGGCCGCCATGCTCTCTTGTTCGATCCGATCGGCCACGTCGTCGAATGTCATCTCCGACGTCTCCTGAACCTGACGCGGCTGATCGCTCTCACAACCAAGCGTGATCAAACCTGCAAACCCGCAAAGAAGCCTCAAGATGCTACGTTTGAGCAGACGGCTACGTTTGAACCGAGCAATCATGATGGATTGATCCTGAGAGAGAGGACGCGAGGACTCCCCCGATCATAAAGAATATTTTGGCCGATGGAGAAAAAGGTTTTGCTTTATTGCCAAACTTGATAGACGACCATTGCCATCAAGATCGCATGAACGACGACGCAGACGCCGAAGCGGATTCGGTACGAACGCTTGGCCGTTTTGTGACGCAGCAACCGGCCGGCGATCCATCCGCCCGGCCACCCGCCGGCCAGACTCCAACCGATCAGCGTCCGTTCTGGGATCCGCCGTCCGTCTCGCCTGGCCGCCCGTTTGTCCCACGCGTACAGCCCCGCTGTGACCAAACTGGCCACCACTGTCCAAACGGCCAAAGCGGTTAAGATGTAGCCGTCGCTGTTCATATTTATCTCGTTGTTTTCAATCAAGTCGTCCGCATGCCCGCTGGCTCTCGCAAGCTTTCCCCCAAACGCCCGCCCACCCTGGATCAAGCGACGACCGTCGACGCCTACTTTGACACGCTGGCCGAGTGGTTGGAACTGGAGGCCGTCGCCGAACGCGAACGGTTGGCTCGCCGCCGCCAAGTCCGTTCGCAAGTCGACATCGAACGCCGCGGCGAAACCCTGGTCGCGATGGACTTGGTCGACCACCGCACGGGACTTGCCGGACGATTGCTGTTGGACTTTGCAAAACCGGGCGAGCGACCGATCCCGATGAATCGATTGAAAGTCGGTTCGCCCGTCGTCGTTTCCAACGATGACGACCCGTCGGACAAAGGCGTCGCGGGCGTCGTCAGCCAACGCAAAAGTCACAGCATCCAAGTCGCCGTCGACGTCTGGCCCGAGGGCGATCGATACCGCATCGACCTGTCGCCTGACGAGACGACTCGCAAACGCCAAGTCGCCGCGATGGCACGCGCCCGCGCCGCGACCGGGCGGACGAAGACGCTACGCGACGTACTGATGGGCGAGCGAGAGTTGCGTTTCGCCGACCCCGGTGATATCCGTTTTCTTACGCTTCTGAATCCGCCGCAGCAGGACGCCGTTCGGTTTGCGCTTTCCGCCCGCGACGTCGCGATCATTCATGGACCGCCGGGCACGGGCAAGACGACGACGCTGGCGGAGGTGATCTACCAAGCGGTTCAGCGAGGCGACAAAGTCTTGGCCTGCGCCAGCAGCAACACGGCGGTCGACAACTTACTCGAACGACTGGTCGCGATGATGCCGCACGTGTTGCGTGTCGGGCATCCGGCGCGAGTCTTCGAGGCGCTGCGGGGTCACACGCTGGACGAACTGGTGGACGCGGACCCGTCGACCGATGTGATCCGTGACATGCGGAAAGAAGTCCAGTCGCTTTTGCGTTCGGCCGAGAAAGATTTTCGCGGTCGCGACGGGCAACGCAACCGACGTGAAATCATGGCCGAGGTCGGACAATTGCGTGGTCAGATTCGCGGCATCGAACGATCGATCATCCGCGGTGTGCTCGATCGAGCCGACGTCGTTTGCACGACCACGACGGTCGATGACGATCTGCTGGGTGATCGTGAATTCGACACCGTTGTCATGGACGAAGCTTGCCAGAGTACGCTGCCAAGCGTTTGGCAGGCGGTCTTGCGAGCGGATCGTTTGATCTTGGGAGGTGATCATCAACAGTTGCCGCCGACGGTCTTGTCCGCCGAAGCCGCCGCGGCGGGTCTTAAAGAATCGCTGATGCAGCGCATGGTCGAGCGCGAGGGCGAATCGGTTTATCGCCGGTTGACCGTTCAGTACCGCATGAACGAACCGATCATGCGTTTCTCTTCCGATACGTTTTACGACGGATCGCTTGTCGCCGACGCGTCGGTGAAATCGCGGCGGCTATGTGACTTGCGCGGTGTCGACGAGAACGAGTTGACGACCACGCCGCTGGTGTTCATCGACACGGCCGGCGCGGAGTTCGACGAGCAGTTGGAACCGGAGGGCGAAAGCAAGCTGAACCCAAAAGAAGCCAACTTGGTGATCCGCTTGGTTCGCGAACTGTTCGCCGCCGGAGTCTGCGCCAACCAAATCGCGGTGATCGCACCGTACGCGGCGCAGGTCCGGTTCTTGCGAAATCGAATGGATGCACCGGAGCTGGAAATCGACACGGTCGACGGATTTCAAGGCCGCGAAAAAGAAGTGGTCATCATCACGATGACGCGCAGCAACCCGATCGGCGAAATTGGTTTCTTATCCGACACGCGGCGGACGAACGTCGCGCTCACCCGAGCGAAACGGAAGCTGATCGTGATCGGCGACAGCGCAACGCTGGGAGGCAATCCGTTTTACGCGTCGATGTTAAAGTATTTTGATGACAACGACGCGTATCAATCGGTGTGGCAGTACGACGTTTGAAGATAGGTGATAGGTGATAGGTGATAGGTGATAGGTGGTTGGTGGTGATCGTTGATAGCCGCGTGGTGGCGTACCTGATAGCCGCGTAGCGGCGGCATAGGAATAGCCAGGGGCGGAAGCCCCTGGAAAACATCCGCAAAAAATCCCCAGCCGCGTAGCGGCGGCATAGCGCCGGAACCTATGTCGCCGCTACGCGGCTGGATTGATTGGGGGCGTCAAATCCAGGGGCTTCCGCCCCTGGCTATTCCTATGCCGCCGCTACGCGGCTACGGATATCGCCGCATGCGCGGCGGTTCCGCACTCAAGGTTTTTAACACACCACCGTTTTGGGTTTGCGACCGACGATCTCGTGTCCGTCGACCGGCGGCGAGTACTTTGCCAATACGATTTCGACATCGATGACCGGTGGGGTTTCGCCAGCCGGCAAGAACTTTGCTCCCGCCCAAGCTCCGACGATGCCCAAGGCGGTCGCCATCATCCAGCTCGCAACCGGGTGGTCCAGCGGATTGACGTTCGTGCCCAGTCCGAGCACCAACAAGATCGGCACGGCGACTAATTTTAGTGCAATGAACAACCCGATCATGGATCGCAGGAACGTGGGGACGGCGGAGGATCGGCGTTTGCGTTTCATGATTTAGTAAGGTTCTTCGCGGTCAGGATAAGTGCTTGAGACTTTAACGGAGTCGGCAAGTAGGTAGGTCCGCCGGGCCCCGGCGGACCCGAACAGCAACGCTGTTCGGGTCCAATGCCCCGCCACGGCGTGTCGGGGCTACGTTACTTTTTCCGCTTCCCGCTTGATCCCCCTCAGCATGATCGGGAACACTAAAAAGTGCAGCGGCCAGACCGACCACCAGTACGCCATGCCCAATAATCCTCGCGGCCGAAACCTGGCCGTTTGAATCAACCGGCATTGCCGCGTCGCCACCGTTTGCTCCGGTGCATCGATTGGTGACGTCTCGACCGGTTCGATCTTGAATTGCAACTCGGCGTCCCCCGGCAACCACATTTCCGCGTGCAGTTGCAGCAACTGATCTCGCTGCCATCCGCTCACTCGCCAAAAATCGATCGCTTCGCCGTACGCCGTCCGTTCGGGATGCCGCCTTCCGCGTCGCAGTCCCGGGCCGCCGATCATTTGATCCATCCAGCCGCGGATTTGCCACAACCAATCCGCGCCCCAGTACCCATGGTCGCCGCCGATGCGGCAAGCGGCGCGAAAGGCCGCGTGCGGCGAGGCGTCGATCAACATTTCGCGGCGATCATGAAAGACCGTGCCGCCCGACCAGGACGGATCGCCGGGCAATTCGCCCGCGTTGGACCAACGCGTTTCGATCTCACCGATCTTCAGTTTTCCGACCGCCGCTTGGACCGCCTGGTCGGCCGTGAACAACGGTCCCGGCATCAACCGCTGGGCCTGATCATTTCGGCAAACCGTTCGGTTCTTCAGTCCCTCGGCAAGCGGACGCGCGATCTTGCTGGTCACCGGCGTCACCAGGCCGATCCATCGTGAACTCAGCCGTGGCGTCAGCAGCGGAATCGGAATGACGATGCGTCTTGCAAGCCCGATCGCGTCGCTCATCAAACGCATCATGTCACGGTAAGTCAGCACGTCAACGCCGCCGATATCGATCGTCTGGTCCGTCGTCTCGCCGACCTTTAAACAAGTTACCAAGTAACGCAGCACATCGCGGATCGCGATCGGTTGGGTTTCCGTATTGACCCATCGCGGCGTGATCATAATCGGCAATCGGTCGACCAAATAACGCAAGATCTCGAACGAGGCCGAACCCGACCCGATGATCATCGCCGCTCGCAACACCGTCGTCGGCACGCCGCCCGATCGCAGCACCAATTCGACCTCGCGGCGGCTTCGCAAGTGATCGCTCAAGTCTTCGCCCATTTCGCCGAGGCCGCCCAAGTAGATGACTCGTTTGACATCGGCGGCTTTCATTTGCCGCGCGAACGTTTCGGCCACTTCGCGATCTCGCGCCGCGTATTCTTTGCCGGCGCTAATCATGGAATGAACAAGGTAGTACGCCGCGTCAACGCCGACGGCCGCGGCCGCGATCGAATCCTCGTCGGTCAGGTCGCCTTCGACGACTTCGACATGATCGTGGTTTCGCCATGGATAGTCGTCCAGCTTCTTCGGCGTGCGGGCGAAGCAGCGGACGCGGTAGCCTTCGTCCAGCAACCGCGGCACCAGTCGTCCGCCGACGTAGCCGGTTGCCCCGCAAACCAGGATCGTCGCGCCGGGCGGAATGACGATGGAGTTGGGCGTCAGCATGAAGGTTCCGAAGTTTAGTTTTGGCGGGGCAACTGGACGGGTCGCTACAAAGACAGCGACGAAACATCTTTCTCGCACCAGGAGTGTACCGATGAGTGAATCGACCGCCGAAACCCGCAATTGGCCCGAACTGGCGATCGGGCTTTACGACAAGCTGACCGGCCGCAACGCCGAAATTACGTACCAGTTCGAGGACATGACCGTGTTCGTGCCCAGCAAGACCGGGGCCGACGCCGAACACGCGTCGTGGAAACTGAACGGAACGGTGAAGATCCGCACGCGTGACATGAACCAAGGTTGATGCCCACCGCCGACCGCATCGTGGACATTGAAATCTCGGGCATCAAAATCCTGGACATCGAGGGCGACTTCGTCATCGAATCAGACGCCGATGTCATGAGCGTTTCCGTTCGCACTGGCACTGACGCGACCATCGTCGTCGACGTCGATCGCTTGCCCCGACGTTCCGCCACGCGAGGCTTGGCACGAACGTTGTGGCGGACGCGTCGAGCGATAGCATCGGCGCTGGTTCGTTCGACGCAAGCGTTGCAGTTGAACGTGGCGGGCACTTTGCTTTTGAAGATCGATCCCACGCCATCGCGTTTCGGTTCGATGATCGGAATGCCAGGTTTGAAATTTCGTTTCGCCGCCGGCAGTTGGCTGGCCAGTCGGTTCAGCCGCCGCTAATGAGAATGATCAGGCAAGAAACGCGGTGAGAACAACGGTAGGGTGGGTCAAGGAGCGGCAGCGACGCAAGACCCACCACTGCAAAGTTTTCGATTGGGGTGATTTCGATTGGGGTGATTTCGATTCGGGTGATTTCGGTCGCGGTGATGGTGGGTCTTGCGTCGCCGAGGCTCCTTGACCCACCCTACATTGACTTCATTAGTGCCATTCTTCATTAGTGTTCGATTAGCGAAGATTAGAGTTCCCACTTTCGATCGTCTGGAACACTCATCTTCGCTAATCGAACACCAATTCCTGGGGACCCACCCTACGACGACTGCCGCCTACATCTTTTCCAGTTTTGTGATCCACGTGCCCGTGAACGGATTTTCGAGATCGGGTTGGTTGGCGAAGTGAAAAGATCGCAATGTCTTGATCACGGCGTCGATGCCTTCGCTTGCCTCAAGCGTTCCCAGCATTGCATTCCACTGTTTCGTTTCGGATTCGTTTAGCGAATGCAGCCAGATTGCGTAGGTCGATAGATCGCGATCGGTGATCAGCACGCGGCCGAAGCGGCGGGTTTGTTCTTCGGGGTTGGGCTGTGTCCACATGGCATGAACGAAGACCGGCAGCACCGACGATTCCATGCCGCGGACCCATTGGACTTCGCCGTCCTCTTCGTCCCACTTTCCGTTGGTCACAAACGGCTTCCTCGGCAGGTGCAGCGTCACGTCGATCGATTCACGGGTGCCGGTCCATCCAGGCAACAATCGAAACAGCGGTGTGACCAGCAGACCCATCGGATCGGGGTCTTCGTCGGTGCCGGACTTTTTATGCTCGCGAAGGTACGCCGTGTACTGCGGCGTGGTCTTTAAATACTTCACCATCGACGGTGCGTCTCGACGCGGCTTGTCAGCAGATCGAACGCATCGGCGGAGGCGTTGGTCTTGCGGGCGATCGACTGCCTGACGAAGTCCGTCAACGCATCGGCGTCGGTTTGGCCAAACATGCGGCTGAGCTTGGGAATGTCGGTGACGGCAAAATAATCGCGTTCGACCAGGTACTGGGCCACACGAAGCATCGGCGTCCACTCTTGCTGTTCCGTCGATTCTTCGGAGCGACTTTCGATGGCCGATGCCGTCCAAAGATAAAGGGCAATGTTTTGAAAATCGTTGCGGAAGTCGGCGTCGACGAACCCACGTAGCGTCTTCTGTTCGGAACCTTCAAACGACGCCTCGACCCAGCCGACCAGCAAGTCGACGACTTCATCGACCGCCGCGCGGCGATCGGCCATCGATGCGGTCAAGTCATCGAAGCCGCGAAACCGCTCGGCGTAGATCGATAGCGATCCCAACGACGTGTCAAAGAAATCGAGCGAGCCCGAGCCGCCGACGTCGGCGGGCATCTTGCCGATGAACGTGGCGGTGAAGCGAACGTTACCTGTGTCGCGATCGGTTTTGCCGTCCGCATAAAGCTGGCCGAGCCGAAGTTCCTCGTCGCCCGCGATCGCGGCCGGCGAAGACGAATCATCTTTGACGCTCACCAGCGACAACGTCCGCGTCATCGCCGCCCCGTCGGGCCGCAAATCGACCTCATAAACCGTCCGAGCGCAGCCGCCGATCACGACCAGGGCAACGATCCAAAGATGCCGAACCACCATGACAGCCAACCTCCCAAGATTCTGACGCCTGACGCCTGACGCCTGACAACTTTCCGACGTCCCGACTTCCCCTTGCGACGTGTTTCCCGCTTTCCGTACATGATAGGGCATGGAAGCGCGTCATTATCTGACCTGTCTTTGGCCCGGACTGGCCGAACTGTGGTGGCGAGGCCGGTGGTCGGCCCTGCCCGCCGCGGTCGCGTTCGCGCTGGCGGTCAATTTGATGCTGGTCACACGGTACATTTATCCGCAGTGGATGTCCGGGGCGCTCGTTTCGATGTCGTTCTGGGTCGGCGTATTGGTTTGGGGGCTGTTGATCATTCGCAACGTCCGCGAATTGCCACTGATCGTCGCCCCGCGGACCGTCAGCGAAGAACCCGATCGGTTTCCCGAAGCTCAATTGGCGTTCCTGAAAGCGGATTACAAGAAAGCGGAACGACTGCTCAATGAAGTGCTAGCAATCGAATCGCGAGATCCGCCGGCTTTGTTGTTGCTGTGCAGCGTTTATCGCCACACCGACCGGTTCGAGTCGGCCGAGTTGTTGTTGCAGGAAGCGTCGCGATTGGAAGTCTGCGACGGCTGGCGTTTGGAAATTCACGCCGAAGCGAAACGACTGCAAGCGGCGATCGAACGGGCGGAAGCGGCGAACGCAGACGGCCGCAAAGGCGACGCGGATAGCGGCGGTGCAGCCCAACGGGATGGCCGCGTCGCGGGTGCATCCGATAGCCGCGCAGCGGCGACATAGGAATAGCCGAGTAACACGTGCATCCGATAGCCGCGTAGCGGCGACATAGGAAAAGCCGAGTAACACGTGCATCCGATAGCCGCGTAGCGGCGACATAGGAATAGCCAGGGGCGGAAGCCCCTGGAAAAACACCCCGCGAAAAATTCCCCAGCCGCGTAGCGGCGACATAGCACCACGCCCGGCATCGGAGGTGTCGCCGCTACGCGGCTAGGGATCGTTGGGGCTTCGGGTCCAGGGGCTTCCGCCCTTGGCTATTCCTATGTCGCCGCTACGCGGCTGGGAATCGTTGGGGCTTCGGGTCCAGGGGCTTCCGCCCCTGGCTATTCCTATGTCGCCGCTACGCGGCTGTTTGATCGCCGCTACGCGGCTACCCGATCGCCGCTACGCGGCTTGCCCGCCTGACCTTTTCCCCAAGCTCCTATCCCCGATCTTTGACCAAACCGATAGAATCCGGTTGGACGCGAACGGTTTTGGCGTGGCGTGTTGCCGACGTCAAACAGTAACGTCCGATCCGTCGATCGCAGCGGAAGGACTCTGGCGTGGGTTTTGCTATTCCTTTCCAGCCTGAGCATTTCCGCCAGATTGACAGCACCCGACTTCCGCTTTTCGCGTCGAGTTCCCCGGTTTTGCCGGATTCGATTCGCACGGCGTCCGGTCACGCAACCTGCGGTGGCAACTTCGGCAACGCCCACAGCCGCCCCTGCCACCGAACACGACCTGGGTTCTAACGAGAATAAAAATGTACGAACGATTTACTGACCGTGCTCGCAAGGTCATGCAGTTGGCCAACCAAGAGGCCCAACGCTTCAACCACGAGTACATCGGCACCGAACACATCCTGCTCGGGTTGGTGAAAGAAGGCAGCGGCGTGGCCGCCAACGTCCTGAAGAACCTGGAAGTCGATTTAAGAAAAATCCGGCTCGAAGTCGAAAAGCTCGTCCAATCCGGTCCCGAAATGGTGACCGTCGGCAAGCTGCCGCAAACCCCGCGTGCAAAGAAAGTCATCGAATACTCGATGGAGGAAGCGCGGAACCTGAACCACAGTTACGTCGGCACCGAACACATTCTGCTCGGGTTGCTGCGGGAGCAAGAAGGCGTCGCGGCGCAGGTCCTGATGAACTTAGGCCTGAAGCTGGAAGACGTCCGCGAAGAAGTCCTGAATCTGCTCGGTCACGGGCTAGAAGGCGCCGAAGTCGGCGAACGGGGCGGACGCACTGGTGACAGCGGCGAGAGCAGCGGTTCATCGTCCAAGAGCAGCAAGAGCAAGACGCCCGCACTCGACTCGTTCGGTCGCGACCTGACCGAACTTGCCAAGAAGGGCGAACTCGATCCGGTCATCGGCCGCGAACGCGAAATCGAACGAGCGATTCAAATTCTCTGTCGCCGAACCAAGAACAACCCGGTTCTGCTGGGCGAAGCCGGCGTCGGCAAGACCGCCATCGTCGAAGGTTTTGCTCAAAAGGTCATCGAAGGCGAAGTGCCAGAAATCTTGGCCGAAAAACGGATCGTCGTTTTGGACCTGGCCATGATGGTCGCCGGAACGAAATACCGCGGTCAATTCGAGGAACGCATCAAAGCGGTCATGACCGAAGTCCGCCGCGTCAAGAACACGATCCTGTTCATCGACGAACTGCACACCTTGGTCGGTGCCGGTGGAGCCGAGGGCGCGATCGACGCGGCTAACGTGCTGAAGCCCGCTCTCGCTCGCGGCGAGATCCAGTGCATCGGGGCGACGACGCTGGACGAGTACCGGAAGTACATCGAAAAGGACAACGCGCTCGCTCGACGTTTTCAAGAGATCATCGTCGAACCGACCGGCAAGAAGGAAACGATCGAGATCATCAAGGGGCTGCGTGGTCGTTACGAAGAACACCACCGCGTCCAATTCACCGATGACGCGGTCGTCGCGGCGGTCGAAATGTCGCGAACGTTACATCACGGCGCGCTGCCTGCCGGACAAAGCAATTGACGTGATCGACGAAGCCGGTGCGCGGGTGCGGTTGCGTACCATGACTCGTCCGCCGGATCTGAAAGAGATCGACGAAGAAGTCGAAAAGCTGAACAAAGAAAAAGAAGACGCGGTTGCCAACCAAGACTTCGAAAAAGCCGCCAACCTGCGTGATCAGGCCGAAAAACTTCGCAAGAAGAAAGACCAGATCACCCAAGAATGGCGCGAGAAGAGCCAGCAAACCGATGGCGTCGTCGATGAGGAAATCATCGCCGAAGTGGTCTCGAAGATGACCGGCATTCCGCTGACGCGATTGTCGACGGAAGATTCGATGCGTTTGATGAAGATGGAAGAAGAACTTCACAAGCGAGTCGTCAGCCAAGACGCCGCCGTCACCGCGATCAGCAAAGCGGTTCGCCGCAGCCGCAGCGGACTGAAGGATCCGAAGCGTCCGACCGGTTCGTTCATCTTCGCCGGTCCGACCGGGGTCGGTAAAACGCTGCTGGCCAAGGCGCTTGCCGAGTACATGTTCGGCGACGCCGACGCGCTCGTCCACATCGACATGTCCGAGTACATGGAAAAGCACAACGTCAGCCGTCTGATCGGTGCGCCTCCCGGATTCGTCGGCTACGAAGAGGGCGGTCAGTTGACCGAAAAGATTCGCCGTCGTCCTTACGCGGTCGTGCTGTTCGACGAAATCGAAAAGGCTCACCCCGACGTCTTCAACATGTTGTTGCAAGTCATGGAAGAAGGCCGTTTGACGGACTCGTTCGGTCGCAACATCGACTTCCGCAACACGATTTTGATCATGACCACCAACGCCGGTGCCGAAGCGATCAAGAACGAATCGTCGTTTGGGTTTCAAAAGCCCGACGGGGATGCGAGCTACGATTCGATGAAGCAGCGTGTCATGGACCAAATCGAACGCGTCTTCCGCCCGGAATTTTTGAACCGTTTGGACGACACAATTATCTTCCGTCACCTGAACAAGGTCGACTTGAAGGGCATCATTGATTTCGAGCTGTCGAAGGTTCGCGAACGTTTGATGGATCGCGGTTTGAACTTGGAATTGACGGACGCATCGAAGGAACTGCTGATCAGCAAGGGCAGCAACCTGGACTACGGTGCCCGTCCGCTGCGTCGTGCGATCGAACAGTTCGTCGAAGACCCGCTGAGCGAAGAATTGCTTCGCGGCGCGTTCGAGGGCAAGGACACGATCGTGGTCAGCGGCATCATCGAAAATGAGGCCGGTGACAAGGTCGACGAAAAGGACATCACGACGGACGAGAAGACCGGCAAGCTGATCGACGCCGACGGCAACAAGGTGAAGGTCGTCCGGTTGAACTTCGAGGGCGAAGCCCGTGGCACTGGCGAAGGCGAACCCGTCGCCGTTGGCGGCAAGTCGGATGACAAAGACGCGTAAGCGTCAACGCTTTCTAATGAAGAACAAAAACCGCGGTCGAGCAAAACTCGGCCGCGGTTTTTTACTTCAGCGGCATCTTCATGCACCGGACCAGCACCGCACCGGCGCGGAAACCGGCTTGCTTGATTCGGTACTGCGCCAGCTCGCCGGCCGTTCTGTAGTACGCCGGCGAGAGCTTGATCTTGGGGACTTTGTTAGTCATGCCACGCGACGCCGCGATCACTGGTCCCATGACTTCATCGGTGTAAACGTACGCCTTCGACGCCGCCTTCGATTCGGCCAACCAGGTTTCGGTGCGTAGCCAGTCGCCGCCGCCGGACTTTTGATACTCGGCCATCATTTCGCCCCGGATATCACCCAGCGCCGCGACACGACCTCGCACTTCGTTTGCGGACGGATAATCGCCCAGCAGCTTGTCCCACATCGCGTGCAGGTTGCTGTTGTCGGACAGGCGAATCGAATTGCCGCCACGATCGCCGTCGGCAAACACCGGTGCGTACAGCGACCCAGCGTGACAGGGTTGATGTCCATCGGCGAATAAATGCAGCAGCCAACACAGCGCGATCGCGCGGTCTTCGTCCGACGTCGAGACGCTGCGAAACGTGTTTAAACAAAGCTGAACCGCTTGCGACAAATAAAGATCTTGGGTCGCCATCGTGGCACCCGGTGGCAACGGTCCCGGTGGCTTCGGCGGCCGGACGTCACCAATTTTGACGCTGGCACCGAGTTCGTAGTGCCAAGTCGGCCGGTCGTAATCGGAATCGCGAATGATGTCGGGCCAGCAGCCGGCGATGCCGATCTGCCAACGCTCGATGGACGCCCGATCCCGCATTCCTTCGGGCGGGGCGAAGTGCTTGTCAAACTGCGGATGCTTCCGCAGCACGTCCAGCATCTGCTTTCGCTCCGCCGGCCCCATCAAGTCGTACGCAATGACACCGACCATGTGATGTCCCGCTGCGGCCCAGCCCCAAGCAAGCGGCGAAGTGACGCCGCACAAGATGATCCCGCAAACCAACCGCCTTACCAAAGCCAAACGCTGCATCGAAATCTCACCGGCCGAAAAACGCGACGCCGGTTAGGTCACCGACGCCAAAAGGACTACTTTACGGCCATTTCGGGGTTCTGCCATCGACAAACGACCGGATTCCTTCGGTGGCCGCTTCGGTGGTGCAAGACGTCGCACTGTCGGCCGCACCGGCGGCTAATTGCGTCATTAGTTGTTCGCCGATGCTCTCGTTCAGCAGTCGCTTGGTCGCCTGAGTGGCCTCGGCCGGCCCGTGCGTGCATCGTAACGCCCACTGGACCGCGGAAACCCAGATTTGATCCGGTGAGACCGGCGGCGCGACGCAAAGTCCGATCCGGTATGCCTCGTCCGAGTCGATGACCTCGCCGGTCAACAACATCCGCGCCGCGATCGATCCGCCCAGCCGAAACGACAACAGCGCCGCGGTTGCCCCGCCGACCATGCCGCGACGAACCGCGTTCGCACCAAAGCGGGCTCGGGACGACGGCACGACTAGGTCGCTGGCCAGGGCCAACCCCAATCCCGCGCCGATGGCCGCGCCGTCGACGGCCGCGATGATCGGTTTTGGAAACCGCAACATCTGCTCGAACAGGTCCGTCAAATGACTCCACGCGGAATACCACTGGGCGATCGCTTCGTCGTCGGGCAGAGACGCGATCTCGCCAAAGACGCGAAGGTCGGTGCCCGCACAAAAGTGGTCACCTCGCCCGGACAGCACGACCGCGCGGACTCGCTTTTCCTGATGAACGTCCGACAGCGCTTGCTGGAGGTCCTCGATCATCGTCGGATGAAGCGAATTGTGGACCGACGCTCGATCCATCAACAGGGTCGCCACGTTGTCGTGAATCTTGACTTCGACGTGCTGCATCGGGACACCGGGAAAGGGAAAGGGATCGGGAAAGGCAGAAAAAGGAGCCGAAGCCGCCGGTGGCGGACAGGCTTCGCGGGCGCCATTTTAGGCGGACTCGACACAAACTAGCCACCGACGATCCCACCAACGGACGACGATCGCCCGAATGACCAACCAATCATGAACGACGATTTGATTCGCAATGCCGACCATTAAAAGGTCCTTGCGGGGCACTATCGCACCACAGGCAAACCGGGTGGCGGCGAGCTGGACGAAACTTTGGAAATTCAATACTTCCCGGTCATTCGTGCGATAATGAACACTGGGTACGATGGATTCGTTGCCCAGCAAATCCGAGCTTGAACCTGCACGCGACCCGTTCGCGAAACCACATGAGCCCTCCTTCCAACGTACCGGATCCGCTCGACGCCGAAGAATTTCGGCGGTTGGGCGTTCGTCCGAACGAATTGCGTTTGGGGGTGATCCGCAAAGCCGCTACTCGGATGGCCCAATCGCTGCTTGAAGAACAACTTCGCAGCCCATCGGCCGACGCCGCCGCGAAGCTTTCGCGTGTCGCCACATCTGCGTATCGTTTGCTGGATCCGCGTCTGCGATCGGACCCACAACAACGGGCTCACGTGGGGCGGATTCTGCCCAACGCGCTGAACATTGCCGGTCACACGAATTTTTTTCCTTCGTCCGAAACAATCGCGGCCAACAGAAAAACGTCCAAGTCGAAGCGAGGTTTTTCGTTTGAAGGACCAATCGCGGAGTCGACCGACGCGCTAGATTACGACCTGCTAGACACCAACGTTCAAGACGACGATTTCACCGAGCAACCATTCTGGTCGATCGCCAGTGAAGCGGTTCAGGAATCCAACTTTGCCGACGGTGGTCAAGTCGACAGTGCTCAGGTCGACAGTGCTCAGGTCGACAGTGCTCAGGCCGACGCGGAAGCCGTTCATCCGGCCGACGTGGGTGCTTGGTTGACGACACTATCCGACGAGGACTTAACGGCTTCCTCGCCTCGATCGCGAAAGTCGAAACGCTTACGGCATCGTCTTCTGCATCCTTGGGTCTGGTTCAGCGTCTTCGGGTTGATCGTCGGCAGCGGACTCGGTTGGATGACGGTGGCACCGCGGATTCAAAACGCTTCTTTCCGATTGGTTCGTCCCGAACCTCAATTGGAACCATCAGTTCGGTCGCCCGAGCCATCGGCGATTGCCTCGGCCGAACAGCCTGTCGCCGCGGAACCAATGCTCGTCGACTTGCCCGTCGAGACCGGCTCCGGTGCAATGGTTGGTAGCGCAGTCGGATCAAACGTTGTCGCGACCGAGGCGGTCATGTTGACGGATCCATTTGAATCGCTGGATCAAACCGATACCCCGCCATCATTGCCGTCGGTTCGCATTTTCACTCGGCTGCCGATTCCGTCTGCGCGCGCGACGGAAACTTCATTGACGGCACTGAACGAAATCTTGGAAGAAACATCGCCGGACACCGCCAGCCGAGCACCCGCGGACATGGTTGCGGCTTTGACGAACATCGCCGCAAAATTAAAGTCAGCCACGGATACCGAGGGGATCAGCGAAGCCGATGCGGCCGACATCTGGGTCGTTCGCTTGGCACTTGCCCGAGTCGCTTGGTCGGACCGTCGCGATCCCATCCGAGCCGCCCAGCTCGCCTGCGAACCGCTCACAGCGGTATTCCAAATCGATGCCGCGACGGCGCTTTCGGAAAGTTATGTTGCGGCAATCCACGATTCATCGGCCGACTCGGCGCCCTTCGTTTTGCAGCAGGGACTTCGGCTGACCGAACAATTGTTGGTCAGTGAATCGTTCTCGGCTTGCGAAAAAGTGATCGCAGCCATCCGCGGTTCGTTCATGGATTCGATCTCGGCCGAAGACCGGCGTTTGCTGGATCAATTCAACGGTGACGTCCGTTCGATGGCGGCGTCTCGATCGTCGACCGACCTGGGCACTCGCGGACATTACGAATGCTTGATGCGTCGTCAATGGACCGCCGAAACGTTGCGTTGGCTCACTCAGACATCGGATGCTCGCATCGCCGCAGCTGCTCGTTTGGAAAGTGCGGCGGATCCGGATGACGATCCATCGTTGTCCGATGTTGCGGATCGATGGCTGTCGGTCGTCAGTCGGTTGGACGGGCGAGCTGCCGATTCGGTTCGGCTGCATGCGATCGATCTGATGCGGCGATCATCCCACGAGGCGTCCGCGTTGAAGCGATTGGCGATGCAACGCAAGATCGCAAGCGTCGTCGAATCGCTTCCCCCTGCGGTCCGCGCCATCCCCGCCGAAGTGTCCGCGCCGGTTGCCGATTCGGCAACACGGTTGGTCGCCGATCGGTCGACTCCTTTGCAAGGGATTCACGAAGGACTGACCGGGCGATTGATTTCGGGAGACGAAGATTTGGGCGTGCGTTTGATGTACGAGCTGGACGTGATGCTGACTCCGAAGATGATCGCGGTCATCCAATCGCGAATCGGCCGACCGATGACTGATGTCGAAATGGTATTGGTCGGCTTTCTGGTCGTCGACAAAGACACGACGGTCAATGTCTCAGCAATGACCGACAGCGCCGACCAGCGGCAAATCATCTTGATCGGCGACGAAGCGGTGGAAGTGGACCCGCTAGAAGGTCGCACGTCCGTGACGCTCGCCGCCGGTCGACACCCGATTCGCTGGTCGGTGAAGCTCTCACCGCGAACGTCGAATCTCTTTCTAGGCATTCATGACGCCCAGTCGGGGCATCGCATGCCGATCCAATCCGGCTCCGACGCGATGCCGACGTCGTTCGATGTCGCGATGATGCGATAGCGACCTTTCGCGTCGCGTGCGTTTGTAGATTGAAAAATGCGTGCCGTCTCTGGGCATGGCGCTACAATACGTGAACACCTCCATCGGAACTTCACTTAGGACATTGCGGTATGAATGCCATCGTGGCTGCGCCCCACTCCCGAACGCTCGCCGAACTGAATCAATCCGGTTGGCAATCCAAAACCGTCAAGCAGGAAATTCGCGACAACTTTACTCGGATGTTGGCCACCGGCGAAGAACTGTTCCCCGGCATGGTGGGCTACGAAGATACCGTGATCCCGGAAATCAACCTGGCGCTGCTGGCCGGTCACGACATGTTGTTTCTGGGTGAAAAGGGTCAGGGTAAATCGCGAATGATGCGGATGCTGACTCGGTTCCTGGACGAGTGGATCCCGTTCATCGATCATCCCGATCTACCGATCCACGAAGACCCCGCCAAG
Source organism: Pirellulaceae bacterium (assembly GCA_963836865.1). Lineage (GTDB taxonomy): Bacteria > Planctomycetota > Planctomycetia > Pirellulales > Pirellulaceae > Rubripirellula. The sequence continues at coordinate 575,934 of CAWILC010000012.1, forward strand.
CCGATCTCGTCGATGGGCAAAAAATTGATCGCTGAACACGATCCCGAAGACATCAAGATCGGTTGGTGGCACCGCGATCAGCGGTACGCCGAACGTTTGAGCCCGGGAACGAAGTTCGCTGACATCATCGGCGAAATCGATCCGGCCAAACTGACCGGCGGCGTCAGCATGAGCGCCGAAGAAGCGTTGTCGTTCGGGCTGATTCCGCGAATGCACCGCGGCATCTTTGCGATGAACGAATTGCCCGAACTGGACGAACTCGTTCAAGTCGGCTTGTTCAATATTTTGGAAGAACGCGACGTCCAGATTCGCGGCTATCCCATCCAGTTCGACATCGACGTGATGATTTTGTTCTCGGCCAACCCGTCGACGTACAACCGCAGCGGCAAGGTGATCCCGCAGTTGAAGGACCGCATCGGCACGATCGTGCAAACGCACTACCCCAGCGAACGCGATCAAGGCATCGCGATCTTGCAACAAGAAGTCGGCCATGATCTGGAAGGCGACTACCCCGTGACCGTGCCGTACTTCATGTACCAAGTCATCGAAGAGATCACCGTGCAGGCTCGCAAAAGCAAGTACATCGACCAGGCTTCCGGTGTTTCGGCTCGTTTCTCGCTATCCAACTTTCGCACCATCGTCGCGTCCGCGCGGCAGCGTGGGATCGTTCACGACGAACGTCCGGCCGTGCCGCGAATCTGTGACCTGGGCCACTTGTATTCCAGTTCGCTCGGCAAGTTGGAACTCGATTTGATGGGCACGCATCAGATGAGCGAAAAGCAAGTTCTGGACGCCGTGGTTGCCGAAGCCATTCGCGTCGTTTTTGGCGAATACGTCGAAGAGCACGGACTGGCCGAGATCGCCGAGATATTCCGCGGCGGCGTGCGAATCGAAGTCAGCGACATGCTTCCCAGCAGCGACTACGCAGATCGGCTCAAGAGCGTTCCGCCAGCCTGGGACAAAGCCTTCGAGGTCAACGCGAGCGAGAACGAAGCGGTGCGTGCATCTTGCGTCGAATTCGTTCTGGCCGGCCTGTACAGCATGGACAAGATCAGCCGCAGCCAACGCTACGGCAAGATTCAATACGAGGTGTGAGTCCAGAGTAGGACAATTGTCCCAATTGTCCCTGAATGAGAGTCAGACAATTGTCCCAATTGTCCCTGTGGCTGAATGAATGTTTGTCGGAGGGACAATTGAGACAATTGTCCTACTCTGGCGCTGCCAACGCTGTCTAACCCTACAGATATCTTTTATGAAATCCCGTCCCGGCGGCATCATCCACGCCTACCAAAAATACGATCCAGTCAGCTTCCCGCCGCCCACCCAGGAACCACCGGATCTGGTCTCGCCTGCGTTCGAGCAGGCGATGATGTATGGCGGCTATCGCGAACTGACCGAAGAAGAACTCGCCCGCGCGATCAAGCTTGATCCCAGCCAGATCGCCGGCCTGGGTCCGTCGCTAGATCAACTTCGCGCGATGTTGGAAGAACGCAAACGAAAAATTTTGGAAACTTACGAAGCGACCACGGTCCAAAAGAAGGCTCGTAAAGCCTTCTTAAAGTCGACCAAAAACGTTCACGTTCCTAAACAGCAAGAAAAAGCGTTCCGGCAAGCGATCAACTACGAACAGCCCTACATCATCGAACAGATCTGGTATCGCGCCGACAGCGATAACAGCGAACTGGCGCGGCAGTTGATGAACATTTCGTCGCGAATGACGGACAAACACCAGTTGGAAGAGTTGGAATCGAAATACGATTTCACCGGCAACGAGTCGATGTCGATTCCAAAAGCGCTCGAGATCAAAGAAGAACTGGAAAAGATCGACGAACTGCTGCGGCAACTCGAACAAGCATCTAAAGACGCCCAGATTGGCATCATCGACATGGATATGCTTTCCGAATTCGCTGATTCGGGCGACATGGAAAAGCTGGAAGAGATGCAGCGCCAAATCGAAAATATGATGCGAGAACAAGCCGAACGTCAGGGTTTAGAAAAGAACCCCGACGGCAGCGGTGGTTTTCGGTTGACGCCGCAGGCCTACAAAATCTTTCAAAGTCGATTGCTGCAGAGGATCTTCAGCGAGCTCGCGCCGTCACGCACCGGCCGTCATGAAGGCGACATCGTCGGCGAAGGCGCCGTTGAACTGCAACAAACCAAGCCGTACGAATTCGGCGATAGCGTCGCCAACATCGACCTGCCACAAACGGTCATCAACGCGTTGCTTCGGCAAGGCGACGAACGTCCGATCCGACTTCGCGGCGACGACATCGAAGTCCACAAGACTCGCAACCATCCCAAGTGCGCGACCGCCGTCATCATGGACATGAGCGGTTCGATGCGCTACGACGGCCAATACGTGAACGTGAAACGGATGGCGCTGGCACTGCAGGGGCTGATCAACAGCGAGTACCCCGGCGACTTTTTGAAGTTCATCGAGATGTACACCTTCGCAAAAATGCGGACGCCCGGCGAGATCATCGAGCTGATGCCCAAGCCCGTCACGATTCACGATCCGTGGGTGCAGTTGCGGGCCGACATGAGTGATCCGAACATCAGCGAGGCCATGATCCACTCGCACTTCACCAACATCCAGCACAGCCTGCAACTGGCACGGCGCAACCTTGCGACGTGCGACACGCCGAATCGGCAGGTCGTGCTGATCACCGACGGACTACCGACGGCGCACTTCGAGGACGAACAGCTTTACATGCTGTATCCGCCGCATCCGCGAACCGAAGAAGCGACGATGCGGGAAGCCGCGATGTGTCAAAAGGAAGGCATCACGATCAACATCTTCCTGATTCCGAGTTGGTCGCAAAGCCAAGAAGACGTTCAGTTTGCCCAACGCATGGCGCAAATGACGAAGGGCCGCGTTTTCTTTACCAGCGGGAAGGACCTGGACCGATTCGTCTTGTGGGACTATGTCCAAAATCGACGCGAGATCATTGCCTAACATTCCGCTTAACGGGGCTCGATCAGGAAGGAACGATTTGGGCCCGTCGGGCGGCGACCTGCATCTTCTCGATCGCTCGAATCAATAATTGCCGAATGCGTTGTTTGCTGAGTCCAAGTTCGTCGCCGATCACGCGAAGAGAACTCGGTTCGGTTCCGCGGACGATTCCGAAGTGGGCTTTGACGATTCGCTGTTCGCGGTCGTCCAAGTGGCTGATCAGTTCGGTGGCGTTGGACTTGTTCTCCGCCGCCGTGATCTCGATTCGATCAATTTCACCGGCGTCTTGAACCGAGTCGATGACCGCATCGTTGCCATCGGGGATGAACTTGTCGCGAACGCGGCGATCTTTTTGGAACACGTCAAAGATCGAACGCTGAATCGCCTGGTAAGCGTAAGTGCTAAATCGAAACCCACGTCGGTAATCGAACCGCTCGACGGCGCGAATCATCGCCGCATTGCCAACGCTGACAAACTCGTCAAAGTCGCCTTGATTGCCGCTGGCAAATTTTTTTGCCAGCGAAACCACCAACCGCAAGTTTGATTCGATGATGAAATTTCGCGTCGCGACAATGTCGCATTCAAGCTGCTCGCAAACCGCCAGGCTTTTTCCACGCGTCGGTCGCTTGCCTGATCGCGGGAGCCGTTTGACGAGTTGAAACTTTAGGAAGTTTAATCTGCGAAAGTAGTACTGCTCCTGTTCCATGCTAAGAAGCGGCACCGTCCAAAGATGGTTCAAATACGACGGAAGCCCCGATGGCGCGACGGACTTCCTGGTCGACTCCGACGCCGGGACCGCCTCGCCAATCAGTTTCGCGGCGTTCCGTTTCCGAAAGCACGGTTCCTCGAAAAATTCGACGGGACCGTCGGTCTGGGGAGTCTCCCCTTGTTCTCGGACGGACTTCCCAAACGCGTTCTGCGTGGAAGCCTTCAGGTGCCGGTGCGTCGAACGAATGGCAATCATCGGAAGCTCATAAATCTTTAGGAATTCGATTCACGTCAACGGCTCTGACCTTAACGACTGTCACGACTCTGCGGCAAATAGAAATTGAGGCGTGAAAGCATTCAAAATACGAATGCTTTTCACGTTTGGCGTTCGCCATGGCTTCCCTCACAGATCGAGTTTGAATTTCTGGTAAAATCACGGCCTTGCTTCGCCACTTTTCTCCAGGAAATTCGCATGCCAACCATTGGCCCGATCATCGCCGCCTCCGCCAAGCTGGGCCTGTCTTACGCCGAACGATTGATCGCTGACATCAAGGAAGAAGACTTTGCTCGATTGGCAAGTTTTGGCGATCAAATTGTCGAATCCAATCACCCCGCGTTCGTGGTTGGTCACCTGAGCATCTATCCGGCCCGAATTTTGGCGGACTTGGGGATCGAGTCGGGACCGATTCAGCCGACGCCTGAATCGTTGGCCCTGTTTTCGCCCAGCGCAAAGTGCGTCGACGATCCCGATCGCTCGATTTATCCAGGCAAGGATCAGCTGGTCGGAACTCTCCTGCAAAATTACGCGACCGCTATCGATTCGTTGGAAGGTTCGCCCGACGATGCGTTCGTGGCCGCGAACCCGAACGAAAAAATGCGATCGAAGCTCCCAACCCTCGGTGCCATGCATGCGTTCTATGTTGGTGGTCACTTCATGGTCCACATGGGCCAGGTCAGTGCGTGGCGTCGCATGTTCGCGATGGCCCCCGCCTGATCGGCGAGTGTTATATGAGATCGCCGTCATCAACTCCGCATGCATTGAGCAATGAATTGAAAACGAGTACCAGCCGATCGCGATCGAAACTAAGTCGCAAGTCAAGTTTCTTGGGCGTGTGGTTTGCGATCATCGCAAGTTTGGGGTTGGCGTTGGTCCAGCGGACGTTCGTGTTCGCCGACGAATCACCTTCGTCGAAACCGCCGAATATCTTGTTCATTATGTCGGACGATCACACGACGCAGGCGATCGGGACTTACGCGACGCTGTTGAAAGATCTAGACCCGACGCCGACGATCGATACGCTGGCCGCCGAAGGCATTCGATTCGACAACGCATTTTGCACCAATGCGATCTGCACGCCCTCGCGGGCGTGCATCATCACCGGCCAATACGATCACACCAACGGCGTATTTGATCTGAACGGCAGCATCAGGCCGGAAAATCAAACGCTTCCCATCGTCATGCGTCGTGCCGGTTACCAAACCGCAATGATCGGGAAGTGGCATTTGAAGGAAGAACCCAACTACGATTACTACAAGGTTTTGCCGGGGCAGGGAAAGTATTTCGATACCGACTTTCGCATCCAAGGTGAAAAGGATTGGCCCGGCAACACCATCGTTTATCCCGGCGTCCATTCCACCGACGCGATCACCGATGCAACGATCGACTGGTTGAAACGACATCGCGATCCATCGCGTCCCTTTTTCGTGTGCCACCACTACAAAGCGCCGCACGATTACTTCGAGAACCATCCTCGATACGACGACTACCTTGCGGAGGTCGAAATCCCCGAACCAAAATCGCTTTGGAACAAGCCGGATACTTGGGGCTCGATCGCCACGCGGGGTCACGACGATGAGTTAACACCGCACATCGGCACGTCGATCGGTCGAAGAAACCCGAGAAGGTCTTACGCGGTCGATTTGCCAAAGGAGTTTCCGAAGGAATTTGCTTGGGATGCCAACGACCCAAACTTGTCGGATGATGAAGTCAAGCGACTTGCCTATCAAGCTTACTTGAAGAAATACTTGCGCTGCGTGAAGGGTGTCGACGACAACCTCAAACGCTTGTTTGACCATCTAAAGTCGGAAGACTTGTTTGACAACACGGTCATCATCTACACCGGTGACCAGGGATTTTGGCTGGGCGAGAAAGACTATCAAGACAAGCGATGGGCGTACGATCCGTCCGAGCGAATGCCATTGATCGTTCGCTATCCAAAATCGATCCCGGCGGGCACGCGAAGCAACGCCATCATCGAAAACGTCGACTTTCCCGCGTTGATGATGGACTTTGCCGGCGTCACCCCGCCAGACAGTGTGCAGGGACGGTCTTTCCGTCAGATTTGTGAGACGACCGTCGAGCCGGCAGACTGGAAGCAATCAACGTACTACCGCTATTGGATGCACATGGCCCATCACGACAATCCTGGCGAGATGGCGATTCGCACCAAAACGCACAAGTTGATTTATTTTTACGGATGCGATTATGACGGCGGGAACCAGACGCCGCCCGCTTGGGAGCTTTATGACTTGATCAACGACCCTGAAGAACTGAACAACCTTTATGAGGATCCGGCTTCGTTCGCGGTCCGGGATCAACTGAAAGAAGAACTCGCGAAGCTTCGACGTGACGTCGGTGACGATGGAAGCCATTTCCCGAAAACGGAAGCCGTCGTGCAAGAGTTCTGGGATTACGACGAAGCGGATCGTAAAAAAGCGGTGAAGATCTCGGCCGCATTCCGACAGCGACGCGAGGCGTTGCTGGAAAAGCAAAAGTGATCACTTCAATTTTACGGTGTTGGATAAAAGGCGGCGTCGTTGGTCGTCGCACCAGGCATGCCGCAAACCTTTGCGGCAAACGCGACCGCGTCATTTAGGATTCGATCCATCGCTTGACCTCGGATGATTCCCGCGATGACCGCGGACGCAAACGCATCACCGGCTCCCACCGTGTCGACGACTTTTGCGATCGGCGTTGCTGGGACAGAGACCGCCATGTCGTCCGCGAAGGCGTGGGCTCCGGCTGAGCCGCAGGTGACCAGGACGGTTTCGATTTGGTAGCGATCACGCAGCGCTGTTGACGCTTGCTGAATTTCGTCTTTCGACTGACAAGAAATCTCGGTCAATCGAGACAGTTCTTCGTTGCTGAGCTTGACCCATCGGGCTCCGCCCAATAGCACCGTCGACCAAGCTTCGTCAAAGAACGGATCACGGATGTTGATGTCGACGAAGCGATCCAGACCGCTGTCTTGAATCAGCTTTGCAATCGTTTGACGGGAAGTCTCCGATCGATAAGCCAAGCTGCCATGGCACAGCAACGAAAACGCTTGTTTCGTCGCTGGGAAAGATGGGGGTTCGATAAAGTCGAACGCCACATCAGTGACAATTTCGTAACTCGGTTGGCCATCGGAAAACGTGACGGCCACCTGACCGGTTGGCCGCGAGTTGGTTTGAAGTCCCATCGTCGACAGTCCCCATTGGTCCATCGTCTCGCGAATGGAGTTTCCTTCATCGTCGTTACCGATGGCGGTTAAAAATATTGCTGGAATTCCCATCCCTTGTAAATTCCATGCGACGTTCAGCGGGGCACCGCCGAGCACGCGTCTGCCATCTGGGAAATGGTCGAACAGAACTTCGCCAACGATCAAGGGAGGCAGTTTCGACGAGTCGGTACCTGGAGAACCTGGAGAGTCGGTCATAGTCAGCGGCTCGGGAGGTGGAGTTGAAGGCGGTAAAACGAAGTTTCCACCATCCATGCACATGCGATGCCGGTCAACCCGGCATCGACCGCCCGTTGCCACCCCGTATTGCGATGACGCGGAGCCCTTCGGGTAAACTGTCGAGCCAACCATTCAGATTTCGACTCCGCAAGGCTGACGCGATGAAGCCCATTCTATCTATTGTTCTGCTTCACTGTCTCTGTATGTTCTCGCCATCGTCGGCCGCCGACGTGTCGGGCACGATGCAGCAGTGGCACACCGTGACGCTCGGCTGGACCGGTCCCGATGGTGACGAGGACGCTTCCGAAAGCGTCTTTGCCGACACCAAGCTGACCGTGACGATGTCGCACGCATCGGGGGTCGTTCTGTCGGTGCCAGGATTTTTTGCCGCCGATGGCCAGGCGGCGGAGAGCTCCGCGAGCGCTGGCAACCGTTGGTGCGTTCGCTTCACGCCTCCGCTGGTCGGCAGATGGCGTTACGACGCGGTGATGGTTCGAGGCAAAGACGCCGCGATCGACGAACCCGTTCGAGATTTGGAAACGATCCCCTTGGATGGTGCTTCAGGGTATTTTGACGTCGCCGCATCCGAAGCGTCGCGTCCCGATTTTCGTGGCGAGGGTCACCTGCGACATGTCGGACGGCGGTACTTGCAGTTCGCCGGATCGAAACGCTATTTTTTAAAGGCGGGGGTCAATAGTCCTGAAACGCTGCTCGGGTTCGCCGACTTCGACGGCACTTGGCACGATCAGCGGTCGCACCCGATCGCGGCACCACACCCCATCATCGCGTTACCGTCGCTTGACGCCGGCTTGCACCACTTCAAAGATCACGTCGGCGACTGGATAGACGGGGATCCGACCTGGAAACAGGGTCGCGGCAAAGGACTGATCGGCGCGGCAAATTACTTGTCCGGTCGCGGCGTCAATTCGGTCTACTTTCTTACGATGAACGTCAATGGGGATGGACGTAACGTTTGGCCGTGGACGGATCCCTGGGAACATGATCGGTTCGATTGCAGCAAACTGGATCAATGGGAAATTGTCTTCTCGCACTTTCAATCCAAAGGCATCGTTCTGCATGTGGTCTTACAAGAGACCGAGAACGATCACCTATTGGATCATGGAAGTCTGGGTCGATCGCGAAAGCTTTATCTGCGTGAAATGGTGGCTCGGTTTGCCCATCATCCGGCATTGATCTGGAACCTTGGCGAGGAAAACACACAAACGATTGAACAGCAATCGCAGATGTCGGCTTACCTTCGCAACCTGGACCCGTACGATCACCCGATCACGATTCACAACGACCATTGGTCAACCAAAAACTTGCGAGAAACCTTCGACCCGCTGCTTGGCAGGGGCGTGATCGATGGGACCAGCATCCAAGATTTTCATTGGAATGATGTTCACGCCACGGTCAAGCATTATGTCGATGCATCCGCCCGATCCGGGTCCCCCTGGTTTGTGTGCACCGATGAAATTGGCGGTGCGAATTTCGGATTGGTGCCTGATGCCGAAGACCCGGATCACAATGAAGCTCGCAACAAAGGTTTGTGGGGGAACTTGATGGCGGGCGGTGCGGGCGTGGAGTGGTACTTTGGGTGGCAGAACAACAGTCCCAATAGTGACTTGTCGGCAGAAACCTGGCGTTCACGTCAAACGATGTATGACCAGTCTCGTCACGCCATCGACTTCTTTCAACGCTACCTTCCCTTCGAAGAAATGTCGGCGGCCGACCACTTGCCGCTGGCTTATGCAGATTACGGATTTGCGAAATCGGGAGAGGTCTACTGCGTCTATTTGTTCAGCGGCGGTAACACACGATTGAATCTGGAACACCACGCCGGACCATTTGTGATCGATTGGTTCGATCCGCGTCGCGGCGGCGAACTGCAACGCGGAAGCGTCTCGCACGTTTGGGGACCGGGCTTGGTCGCAATCGGCGATCCACCGGCCTCGATCAATGGCAAGACAAACGACGCGGTCGCATTGATACGTCGTGTCGATCCGGTGTTTACCGCTCGCCAAGCGGACCAACCGGTCGTGGTGGAAGCGGAGCATTTTTCGCGACAACGCAACGACGACGTTCGTCGCTGGCACGTCCTGGAAAAGGGCGGCGAGCTTCCGGAGTTGGAAGGCACGGGCGAGCCCACCACTTGGACGCGATCGAACCTTTCCGCGTCCGCTTCGGCGAGTGGCCGAACATTCGTTCGATGCCTTCCCGACACGCGAACGACGCATGACGACGCCCTGATCCCAGGCACCAACTTTTCGCCGGAGCCGGGCAAGATGGCGATCTTGGATTACGAAGTCGAACTCGATCGACCGGGACGCTACTACGTTTGGGTCCGAGCGTTCTCGACGGGCTCCGAGGACAACGGATTGCACGTTGGATTGGACGGCCAATGGCCGCAGTCGGGTCAGCGAATGCAGTGGTGCAACGGTAAGAACAAATGGACTTGGAATTGTGCCCAGCGAACTGAGAAAGAACATTGCGGCGTTCTGATGCAAATTCATCTTCAAGTGGACCAACCCGGACGGCACACCGTCAGCTTTTCAATGCGGGAAGACGGCTTCGCAATGGATCAATTTTTGTTGACCGATGACCCGGACTATCGGCCACAAGGAGAACTAAACGGCGAAGCCATCAAGCGTCCCAGCGAGACCAATGCAATGCAGTTCCCAGGCACCGCGTGGTCAAAAGTGGATCCCGCGGTCGTCGGCGTCGATCCGCGGAAACTGAACGAGGCGCTGCAGTACTTGCGAAGCCATTGCAAGGCAGACGGGCTGAGCGAATTGATGCTGGTCCGCAACGGTCACGTATTTCATCAGGGAGGCAACACGAAAAAGGTTCACGATATCTGGAGTTGCACGAAGTCCTTCACCAGCACCGCACTCGGTTTGTTGATCGCCGATGAGGTGTGTTCGTTGGACACCAAGGCGGCCGACATCGAGCCGTCGCTGAAAGAACATTATCCGGACGTCACGCTTCGACATTTTGCAACGATGACGTCCGGTTACAGCGCCAAGGGTCGCAGTCGATGGCAGGACGAAAACGCGGATTGGTCGTGGACGCCGTACACGCCCGAACCGCCTCTGTTTCAGCCTGGCAAAGGGTTTGCGTACTGGGACGAAGCAATGATGATGTTCGGGCGAGTTCTGACGAGGATTGCGGGGGAGAACATCAACGACTTCATGAATCGTCGCGTCTACCAAAAAATCGGCATGGGCAAGGTGACGTGGTCATCCGAAGGTCTTGTCGACGGGATCGAAATTGCAAATGGTTGCACCGGAGTAAAGGTGAACGCCGAACAATTGGCTCGATTCGGACACCTGTTTCTAAATCACGGCGTCTGGAACGGGACGCAGATCGTGCCGTCCAATTGGGTCCGCGAAGCAACGATGACCCAGGTTCCTGAAACCGTTCCCGTGGCCGACACCGACCGCAGCAACGTTTTGGGAAGCGGTTCGTATGGATTTAACTGGTGGACCGCCGGGGGCGCGAGTGGCATGCCGGAGGTACCACCGAAAACGTATTACGCTAGCGGACTGAACCACAACGTTTTGGCGGTCGTGCCGGAATGGGGCATCGTGATCGTTCGCATGGGAGTGGACGGTAACCCGGATCTAGCCAAGCACGAGGTCTACAACACCTTCATTGCAAAGCTTGGCGAAGCGATGATGGATAACGAACCTTCGCAAGGCACGCGAAACTAATCGCGATGACGCGGACGCAGTTGGCAGAACAGGGCTTTCTTCTGGTCGGGTAACGAGAAGTCGAAGCCGCAAGCCTGCAGAAACTTTTCGGACGAACTGATGGCCATGACTTCCATCACGTTCAATTCTTTGGCGCGTTGGACACATTGACGGACCAACGATCGGCCGACACCGGTGCCCTGGTATTCGTGGTGGACGGCCAAGCATTGAAGTTCGGCCAATTTGGGGCTGTAAATTTCGACCGCCGAAAATCCGACCAACTGCATTTTCACGTCTTCATCCGTTCGCACTGCGACGAATCCGTGACGCGTCAGTTCGATGATCTCGGCTTCCGTTCGCGACAGCAGCAAGTGCTGCATCACGTACGGGCGCATCAGCGCATGGATCGCGGCGGCGTCCGCGGGCGTGGCTTGGCGGATCGTGATGCCGGGCGGCATCGCGGGCGGAATCGAATCAGTTTCAGCGGAATCCAAAGTGATCTCTCTTGTGTGGTTGATCTGCCGCAAGCGGGAAGCTTACGCCACTTGTTTTTCACCCGATGCTTAGCATTTAGTTCAACTGCACCGGGTTGGTGGCAATCTTAATCGTTTCCCGCATCAATTGACTCGGCGCGTTCTTGCCGGTGAACAGTTTGTATTGATACGCGGCTTGGCGAACGAACATGTCGACGCCCGTGATGACGCGGCACTGGGCCGCCTTGGCTTGCTTGATCAGCAACGTATTTTCAGGGTTGTAGACCGTGTCGAACACGGCGACGAACTGGTTCAGCGACGACGCATTGAACGGCGAACTGTCGACGTCCGGGTGCATGCCGACCGGCGTGCCGTTGACCAGCAAGTGAATGCGTTGGTCATGACGTTGTTCCCATTCGATCGCTCGGCAACCGATCTCGCCGGCCAGCATTTGCGACCGCTCCATCGTCCGCGAAGCGATCAGGACTTCGCAGTGACGTTGTCGAAGGCCCCACGCGATCGCGCGGGAGACGCCACCTGCTCCCATCACCAATGCGGTCATGCCCTGCATCGGACGCTCTTTTGTCTTGTCGATCTTGTAGAGTTCTTCGATGCAATCCATCGCCGCGCGATAGTCGGTGTTGTAGCCAAGGATCTGCTCGTCTTGAAAAATCATCGTGTTGACCGCGCCGATTCCCGTGGCACTTGATTCGGCCTGCGTGCAAAGATCCAACGCCGTTTCTTTGTGCGGAATCGTGACCGACAATCCATTTATTCCCAGTTGTTGGCAATGGCTGACGAAGCTGTACAGGTCGCCCTTGGGGACGCGAAACGGCAGGTACCGTGCGTCGACGCCCTCGGCCTCGAACGCCTTGTTGTGAATTAGCGGGCTGTAGCTGTGCGCGACCGGATCCGCGACGACACCGAAGATGGCCGTGTCATCGGTGATCTTGTCATATCGATACAGCGACGTCATCTCTTTCCATTCCAGCAAGCCCGGTGCCATCTTTTTGTCTTTGCTGAACGTCGCGTAGGTGAACGGCGAACCGAGTCGCGATGCCATCACGCGAGTGATCGTGCCCATGTCGCCCATGCAGATGCCGATCGTCGGGACCTTGGCGTTCTTGACCAGGTCCATCATCCGAAGGTTGTCCTCGAACGAGTTCGCCATCGTTGCGATTTTGACGATGTCGGCGTCTTCTTCGGCCATCGCCGCGTGCAGCTCTTCCAGATTGTCCGGCGTGTCGGTGAAGCGGTGGAAGCTGATGATCCGCTTGGTCTTGCCGTAACGGGGGATCTGCGCGGCGACGTCGGCTTCGATGTCGACGTATTCGACGCCCATCGCAATCGCACTTCGAAGCAGCGTCATTCGTTCGGCTTCGGTTTTCATCCACCGTCCACCGTCGTCTCGCCGGCGAACGGTCACCACGACGGGTCCGGGCCGCTCGGCGACCAACCGCTTCAGGCTGACCGCGCGGCCGATGTAGTCCAGCCGCAGTTCGACCAACGGGGCGCCTTGTTCCACCAAAAACTTGTGTTCGGCGATCATTCGAGTGTGCCGGGCACGGCCAAGAGTTACGCAGATCATGAAATTCGGTCGCCCAGAAGCGGCATCACGGGGAAGGTTTGACCAGAAACAGTGTTTCGTAGAGCGTATAATAGATCGAGGGTCTTCCGCGAGGGCGGGGGCCTTTGATCGCTCGATTGACCAACAACACTTCGCCAAAAGTCTGATATCGCGACATGTTACTCGCCCGTTCCGCTGCTCGAAATTACCGGCAAGGCACCTTCATCGCGGCGATCGCCGTCGCATGCGTGTGTTCGTCCCTGGCATCGGCCGTCGAAGCCGAAGTGAAATCAGCGGATGCCGCCAAAGCCGCCCCCAACGTCGATTGGCCATTGCCGCGAGGTGATGCCGAGTCCACCGGGGCAAGCAAACAGACGTTGCCGGAGGACTTGAAGGTTCGCTGGGAATTCAAGGCCGATGATGCGATCGAATCCACCCCGATCATTTCCGGCGGCATCGTCTTCGTCGCCGACGTGATGGGCAAACTGTACGCGATCTCGCAATCCAGCGGCAAAGAAGTGTGGAGCCACGATTACGACACGGGCTTCATCGCATCGCCAGCCGTTCAGGGAGACGTATTGATCGCCGGCGACATCGAGGGAAACCTTTACGCGATCGATGCCGCCACCGGTGCGGCGCGGTGGCAAAAGACGACCGAAGGCGAGATCAACGGCGCGGCGGCTTTCTACAAAGACAAAGTGCTGGTCACCAGCCAAGACGGAAGCCTGTACTGCTTCGCGATCGCCGACGGATCGCTGGCGTGGACCTATCAAACGGACGATCAAATCCGATGCAACCCCACCGTCGCGGGCGATCGAACGTTCTTGGGCGGTTGCGACGGACGGTTGCATATCGTCGACTTGGAAACGGGCAAGAAGGTTGGCGAACCGTTGCCGTTGGACGGTCCAACCGGATCGACACCCGCGGTCAAAGGCGACAAGGCGTTCTTGCCGATCATGGACGGAGCGGTGTTCGCGTTCGATTGGAAATTGGGAACGCAGGCATGGCGTTACGAAGACGATGAATTTCCGCAAGAGTTTCGCAGCAGCGCCGCCGTTGGCGACAAACTGGTCATCACCAGCAGTCAACGCAAACAAGTCGACGCGATCTCGATCGAAACCGGACAACGTGTTTGGCGTCACTCGCTCCGCCGCCGCGCCGACGCTTCGCCAGTGATCGCGGGCGACGATGTCTTCATTGCGGCCACCGACGGACGACTGGTACGGTTATCGCTTGCCGATGGGACGGACGAAAAGTGGAGCTATGAGATTCGCGGTTCGTTCTTGGCTTCGCCCGCGATCGCCGATGGCATGTTGTTCATTGCCGACGAAGATGGCGTCGTCCGCTGTTTCGCCGGCAAGTAATTCGTTTAACGTAGCCCTGCGGCTCCGCCCGCAGGAAAATCCCGCGGGCGGAGCCGCGGGCCTACGACGTTCCCCTCCTTGGAGTTTCCCGCCGATGTCTTCCGCCGCCAGTCCCAAGAAAACCGAAGTCGGCAGTTACTTCATTTCCAACTACCCGCCTTACAGCCAGTGGAACGCGGATCAACTTCCGCACGTCCGCGACGCCCTTCACGGCCCGGCCAAGGAAGACACGCCGCTGGGGTTGTACCTGCACATTCCGTTTTGCCGAAAGCGTTGCAAGTTTTGTTACTTCAAGGTCTTCACGGACGTGAAGGCTCCCGAGGTCCAACGTTACGTCGATGCGTTGTGCAACGAAATTTCGATGGTAAGCGAATTGGAAGTCATGAAGGGACGCCCGTTCCGGTTCGTCTATTTCGGCGGCGGCACGCCCAGTTTTCTATCGCCAAAACAATTGGTCAAGTTGGCCGATCGCCTGCGACAACACATCACCTGGGACGGAGCCGAAGAGGTCACGTTCGAGTGCGAACCGGGAACGCTTAGCGAGACGAAAGTCAAAACGCTTCGCGAGGAACTCGGCGTCACCCGATTGAGCTTGGGCATCGAAAACTTCTCGGATTCGATCTTGGAAGAAAACGGCCGCGCTCACCTGTCCAAGCAAGTCTTCAATGCGTGGGAATGGATCACCGAGGCGAACTTTCCGAACGTCAACATCGACCTTATCTCTGGCATGGTCGGAGAGACCTGGGACAACTGGAAAGAGAACGTCGTGCGGACGTTGGACCTATCGCCCGAATCGGTCACGATCTATCAAATGGAGCTGCCGTTCAACACCGTGTACAGCAAAGACATGCTGGGCAACAAAGTTGAAAGCCCCGTTGCGGATTGGCAAACCAAACGCGACTGGGTTCAGTACGCCTTTGAAGAATTTCAAAAGCACGGTTACGCGGTTAGTAGCGCCTACACGGTCGTCAAAGATCCGTCGAAAGTGAACTTCAGTTACCGCGACAACCTCTGGCAAGGGGCCGATCTGCTTGCGACCGGCATCGCCAGTTTTGGTCACGCCAGCGGGGTTCATTACCAGAACGTCGCCGAGCTAGAAAAGTATCTCAGCACTGTCGAATCAAACGAACTGCCGCTGGGCCGAGGCTTCGTGCCGACGGACCATCAAAAGCTGGTCCGCGAAATGATCTTGCTGCTTAAACGCGGGTACTTGGACACGTCCTATTTCCAGAACAAGTTCGGCGTCGATGTGATCGCGCAGTGGAAAGACGTCTGGGATGGTTACGTCGCCGAAGACTTGGCAACCATCACGGGCGAGCGGATCGAGCTTACGATCGAAGGCCTGTTGCGTGTCGACTCGCTGTTGCCCGCGTTCTTTGAACCGGAACACCAAGGGGTTCGGTACACCTAAAGCCGCGGCCAGGAAGAATGCACATCGTAGCTTACCGGCACGCTCGACCTACCCTACTGGACGATCACGACGATCAACTTGCCGGCAACCTGTTCGCTTAGCACCGTCTTTTGATGGCCGATCATGACGGTGGTGGTCGCCGCGTGCGGCGTGTGGTCGATGACCATGCCGGTGGCCGAAAGCTCTAAGCCCGATGCGGTAAGAAATCGAAGGAAGTCGCTCGATTGGTCCAGCACACGGACCAACCGAAACGGCTGTCCCACGGGCCAATGGGACAACGTTTTTCCTTTGGCCGCGTCGATGGTTCCGTCGCTTCGCGGGATGGGATCGCCGTGCGGATCGGCCGGCGGATATCCCAAGTGTTCGTCGATGCGATCGATCAAGCGATCACTGACGGCGTGTTCCATGTGTTCGGCCTCCTCATGGACTTCGTCCCAAGGCATGTTCAACGTTTGCGCCAAGAACAACTCGATCAATCGGTGCCGGCGGAGTACTCGCAGCGCCAATTTCACCCCGCTGGGCGTCAAGCGAACGCCCTCGTACGGTGCGTACTCGACCAAGCTGGCATCCCGCAACGTTTTCAGCATCGCCGTCACGCTGCCTGGCGAGACCGAAAGCTGACTCGCGATCGCCCCCGTCGCGACGGCCGGCCTGGAAGGCTGGCCGTCGAGTTGGTAAATCGCTTTGATGTAGTTTTCGGTCGTCAAACTCGGCATCGCGTCATTTCCATTCTAGGACGCAAATCCGGCAAGCTCGGCCGATCGACGCACTCGCGTGATGCCGATCATGTAGGCAGCCGTTCGCAGCGAGACGTTGTGTTCCTGCGACATTTGCCAAACGTTCTCGAACGCACGGTTCATCGTCAGGTCCAATTCGCCGCGGACTCGGTCCAAGGTCCAACGATAGTGTTGGCGATTCTGAACCCATTCAAAGTAGCTGACCGTCACGCCGCCGGCGTTCGCCAAGATATCGGGCAGCACCGTCACGCCACGCTCGGCCAAAATTTCGTCGGCCTCGGGATGCACCGGGCCGTTGGCCGCTTCGATGATCACCTTTGCTTTGATCTTGTCGACGTTCGCCTGGGTAATCACACCGCCCAGCGCGGCCGGAATCAAGACATCGACGTCCTCCAATTCCAACAGGGAACCCAGCGGCATGCACTTGCACTTTTCAAACCCTTCCAACAATCCTCTCGGGTGCGTCAGTTTGTGATGCAGCAACGCTTTTATGTCCAATCCGTCGGGATCGTAGTAGGTGCCGCTGACATCGCTAACCGCGACGATCGGAAACTGAGCTTCGCTTAGAAACTTACCGGCGTGCGAACCGACGTTGCCGAAGCCTTGAATCGCCACGTTGGTCGTTTCGGCTTTTAAACCCAGTCGTTTGCAAAGTTTGACGGTTAGCGTTCCGACGCCACGTCCGGTTGCTTCTTCGCGTCCCTTCGCGCCGTATTCCTCGACCGGCTTTCCGGTGATCACGGCCGGATTGAACCCGTGATACTTTTCCCATTGGTTTCGAAACCACGCCATCACACGGTGGTCGGTGCCCATGTCGGGGGCGGGAATGTCGGTGTCAGGTCCGACGATATCATGAATTTGGTCGACGAACGCTCGCGTCAATCGTTCGATTTCGCGAATCGACAGATCCGACGGGTTCACACCGATACCGCCTTTCGCGCCCCCATAGGGCAAGTCGACCACGGCAGTCTTCCACGTCATCAAGCTGGCCAGCGCCCGTGTTTCGTCCAGGTCAACGTCCGGGTGATAACGCAGGCCACCCTTCATCGGGCCGCGGTGATTGTCGTGCTGGACGCGAAATCCGACGTAGTTTGCCAGCCGCCCGTTGTCGCGTTCAATCGTGATGCGGACTTGGACCTCGCGTCGCGGCGTCAACAGCGCCTCGCGAATCTCCGCGCCGATGTTCAGGTGCTCGGCGGCTTTGTCGAAATAGTACTGAGTGGCTTCAAAGGCTCGCATGGTTTCGGTTTGCTTCGGAGGAGATCGAGTGGGCCCGGTGGGGACACCAGGATGGTCCACCGGCCACCGCGGCGAAACCCCATGATACGGAGGTCGCGGCCGGACAGAGTAGGACAATTGTCCCAATTGTCCCGAGTACGGTGATTCGCGACTGGTGATTGCGACTGGTGATTTGCGACTGGTGATTTGCGACTGGGGAAGCGGCGTTGGCTTGGGGGGACAATTGGGACAATTGTCCTACTCTGGTCACGCCGCGCGTCGGGACGTCTTGGTGGCATCCACCGGGGCTGGTCGCATCATCGGCAGGATGCTTGGCTGTTCGGTGATCGGCTGTTCGGTAACCGGTTCGACCGCGATGACGGTCTCTTTGGACGCGAGTTGCCGTTGGCGTCGAAGTTCCTGCCAACGCTTTTCGTCTTCGTGAACCGCGATGACGCGATGGACCACATCGACCTCATCTGGCAGGTGCTTTCGCAGCGTTCCGGTTCGTTGATATTCGCGAATCAGTTCCAAAACCTTTTGCTGATCGATTCGGTTGTCGATGATGTTCGCCCAAGCTCGAAACGGCGAACGCGCGGCGGCCAGGACGGTGGCAGCGGTCACCGATGGCGTGACGATAGCTTTTCCGCTTGCGGATTCATAATCTAGCGCCGCTCGTTCGATGATTCTCGCCCACCCCGTGATGGTCAAACCGAAAAGTTCGGAAAGCGATCGTCTCGCCACGATGCCAAGCCCCGCCGAAGGATCGATCCGACTGGCTTCTAAGTCGTACGTTTCCAACAAAGGCCGGTAGTTGCGATTGGCGAACCTTGCCCCGTGCAACATCGCCTCGCCCAACCATCCAACGCTGCCGGAAAGATGGAAGACGATGCGAGTTTGATCGTCTCGCCAGAGTTTCAAGATCGAATCGTAAGCCTGCTTGATGCTCCATTCGATCGGCCGATGCAAGACTTTCTCGCGGGCACATTGCTGGGTGTGCAGCGGCATCATCGGATCGGTGAAGTAGTGGCTTAACACGCCCGCCGCGTGCGCCGCATCCTCGTACCGATCGGTTCGCAAGTAACGCTGCATCCGGTCGTACCACGCATGCGCGACCCGCGGGGCACCGCCCCAATAGCCATCGGTGACATGGATGACGTGGTTTTGATAGTCGCGAAATCGCGTGTCGGGGTCAGTCGCGCCCGCCAGATAACGATCGTGATGTCGAAGCAGCACTCGAACCAACCGCCGGCCCGCATCGGTCTGCACCAGCGGCAAGGCATCGACGGCAAAATAATGATGCGTGCTGCGGCAATGCGCGGCTCGCAAGATTCTCAGTGCCGGTTGGATGATCGACGGGTTCATGCGGGATCACGTCTGGTCGTCATGTTTAAGCGGCGCGAGCGGTCCTGGCGGACGCGACCACGTCGACTCGGTAAGCGGCGGCTTGGCGTGCCAACCGATCTCGCAGCGATGCGTCGCCATCTTCCATCGTGCCGGCGGTCTCGATCCGCTGGGCAAAGACATCGAACGATAGCGGCCGAAACATCGCGTGTCCCGGCGGCGGTTCGGTGGCTCCGTAGACCGCGGTGCGACGCCATTTCCAATCGGCTTCGGCGACCGCCATGTAGACGTCGTACAACTGCTTGACGCTGTAACCCGATAAATCTTGCAGTCCGGTGAAAGCCACGATCGCATTCCTTTGCGGCAGTTTTTGGAATTGGGGGGATGCGCGGCCGCCGGTTTCCCGCGCCAACGCTGCGGCAAGTGTCCGTTTTCCGGGCCCCCGTCGCAAGATCGAATTAGACGTGCATCTGCGTCTTCCAAACGCGCGCCGCCGCCAACTCTTGGGACAGGTCAGTTAGCTGCCGCGATAAAGCTCGCAATTCGCGTTCTTCGTCGGCTGAAATCGGAATCGGTCCGACGATCCGCTTTTCGACATCGACCATCTTTCCGTTGTCGGCCTTTTGAGTCGTTTCGGTGATTTCCAAACAGCGGGAATCGGTGCAGCGAGGACAAACGCAAAGCTTCATCGCCAACCGGTCACGCGTGTCGGCGTCGACGCTCATCTTCATGATCGCGGCCAAGTCGCCACCCTTCAAACGTCGGATCGCGTTGTCGCTGTGACGTGTCGGCAGCGACACACCGTGATCGTCACGCACCATCCAACAACCGCAATCGTCGCAGTACATCGCATCGGCAAGCTTCATGTACGTGATCGATGCCGAACCGATCACCAGCGTCAACCATTCGGCCAACCAGGCCGTCGCCGCCATGTCGCCGCTGAAATTGCCGTTGCCTTGGATCGCAACCACGCCGTTTTCATAGACCCAAGTCATCCAACCGACCATCGCCATCGGGGTCGGCAGACCAATCGGCATCGCACCGGGCTGACCGGCCATGGCGATCGCGTAGTACACGTAGTGCGTCATCCAACCGGCGTACCAAGCGGCCATGCCCAGCGACGCCGTCACGACGCATCCGATCAGGCGACTGCGCACGTGACCCAGCCGAACGGTCCGGTAACCGATCCAACCGATCAACATCGCGGCCAGCACCGGAATCAACAGGTTCAGTTTCACCGACGGTGAATGAATCATTGCCAGCGTTGCCGCGCCACCGGTGATCGCGGTAGCGACGATCATGATCGGTGCCAGCATCGATAGCTTGACCATCGAAACGCGACCGGACAGTCGATACGGCTGACGAGGCACCGCCGCTCGCAAATGATTGAACTCGACCTCGATCGGCAGTTCGACAGTTTGCATCGAATTGGTTTGCTGCAAATCCAGCGACGCTCGATCGGTAACCGCTGAATCCGACGAAAAGGTGTCCGGTGCGGATGCTTTCGATGGTGCAAGCTTTGTCACCGGATAGTCAAGTTCGATCTGAGCGAGCACGACCGGAATATCGTCCGGCAAGAATCCTTCGCGAAACAGCAGCGATTCGATCTGTGCGATGTGGCCGAGTCGATAGAAGCAGGCCGCTTGCAAGTACGTCGCTTCGGATTTTAACGACTCGGTCGATCGCATGACTTCCGCGATGTCTTCCATCGCTTCGTCGATCCGATCGCTTTCCAAATTCTTCTTTGCACGGCGGTAATAAAACCGATTGAGTGCTTTGGAATAATGCAGCGTGATGGAGGAACCCATGAAACCGCAACCGACGAAGACCATCATCATCGATGTCAACCCACCATTTCCGCCCATCAACCCGTAGATGCCGATGGCGGTGACCGCTGCGACGATTGATAGGATCAACATTAACAAGCCGTCGTGATCCAACGGCGCTCGTCGATGCTTGGCGATCTTGGAATGGTTTCCCGAAACCAGCGTTGTAATGATGGCGATGACCACCAAAGCATTGATGGTTACGACGCCGGTGGCGACCATCTTGGCAACTTCAATCAGTTCGGCAACTAGCATGGCCATCGGTATCGCGTCGCAAGGAAAAGTGGTTTTGGAATCGTGACATCAACATCGTTTCCATTTCCTAGGTTCCACCTCTGGCGAGGGAGTTATGAAAACCGTTCGCCGCACGGCGTCCGGGGGGCCATCGGCCCGGTTGCAACGGTCGCAACGATTGGTACGGCGGTCGCTGCGACGACCCTTCGGTGACGGTGGGTGACTAGAATGCCGCGTTCTTAGTCGCGTCCGTTCCCCCAAAGAGAGATCGAAATGAAGTTCCTTTGTAAGCTGGCGATTGCCGCCGCGATCTTGTGTCCGTTTGCTGTGCGAGGTCAACAAACCGCTTCGGCTGTCGAGCCCGTTCGAATGGGCAGTGGCGTGATGACGTTCGACACCGTGCCCGGTTGGGGACTTCGCCCGGACGGCAATTCCGCGATCGGACCGACGCACGGCGGTGTCGTGATCGACCGCGAAGGAAACATCTACACCAGCAGCGACCAGGGCGTGTTCGTCTTTTCGCCCGAAGGCAAAGTCGTTCACAACTTCTTGGGCGGTGACTACACCGGTCTCCACGACATCGATATTCGCGCCGAAGGCGACGCCGAGTTCATCTACGGCGCTCGCAACAAAGCCGGCGAAGGCATCAAGTTGAACACGCACACCGGCGAAGTGGTCTTGCGTTTGGGCGTGCCGGAGGAATCCGGATTGAAAGGCATCGACTTCGCTCCCACGGCGATCACGGTCGCGGCCAACGGCGACATCTTTTTGTCAAACGGTTACGCGACCAACCACATCTTCAAGTACGACAAGGATGGAAAGTACTTGATGCACTTTGGCGAAAAGGGCAACGGGTTGAATCAATTCAACACCGCCCACGGGATGACAATTGACACGCGATACGATCCGCCTCGATTGTTGATCTGTGACCGCAACCATCAACCCAAAGGCCGACTGCTTCACTACGACCTGGACGGAAAGTTTATCGAAGAAGTCGTCACGGGTCTCGGCATGCCGACGTCGGTCGCGATTCAGGGCGATTACGTTTCGGTGCCAGACTTGAAAGGCCGCGTCGTGATCTTGGACAAGTCCAACACGATCATGGCGGTGTTGGGGTTCAACCCTGATCCGAAACAGGGCGGCAACTACAACATCCCGCAAGAGAATTGGATCGAAGGCATCTTCAGCGGCACGCACGGATCGTGCTGGGACAAAGACGGCAATCTATATGTCCAAGACTGGAACATGTCCGGCCGAATCATCAAGTTGGTCCGCGTTGACCGATAGCGCGGCCAGCGCAAAAGGTTAGGATCGAGCGGGAATGAAGTGTCGCATCTTCAAAAACTCTCCTTCTGGGAGAGTCGAGCCAAGGCGTGGAAAGCGTTTTACGTGAGCCCCTCCCTGGCCGCTACAGCGTCCGACCCTCCCGGGAGCGGGAGGTTATTTACGGACATCAATTTACCGCTCCATCCTTCCTACTCGTGACGCAGCGCTTCGATCGGGTTCATCTTCGCGGCGCGGATCGCGGGATACAGACCGCTGACCAAGCCGACGCCGACCGCGATCGCGACGGCCAGCGGGATGGTCCAGAACACGATCGCCGGTTCGGCCTCGCGGATGGCTTCAGGAAGCGCCGCAAACTTTTCGGGCAAGCCCCGTTTGACGCCCCAAATCGCCGCTCGATACATCGGCAGACTCGCAAGCCCGATCACGATGCCCAGCATCGCGCCGGCGAAACTTAGCACGATCGTTTCGACTAAAAATTGACGCGTGATGTCATGTTGTTTCGCGCCAAGGGCGCGACGAATTCCGATCTCGCGAGTCCGTTCGGTGACGCTGGCCAGCATGATGTTCATGATGCCGATGCCGCCGACGACAAGCGAGATGCACGCGATCAAGATGCCGATGCCAAGGAACATCAGCTTCATGTTCCGCGCTTGTTCCAACAGTTCAAGCGGCACGACGACCGCGACATCATTCATTTGTTTGTGCGATTGATCCAGCAACGTTTCGATCATCGCCGCCGAACTGCGAACCTGATCTTGGCTGCTGGCTTGCAGCGTGATTTGGTTCAGTTCCATGATCTCCATTTGAAACTGACCGCTGCGCCGCGTGACGATCGTATCACCGATCCGTCGACGCAGCGTTTGCATCGGGATGTAGATGTCAGAGGAAAAGTCTTGCGAATCGAGCGACCCGCCGATCGCCGCCGACGGGTTTCGGTGCTTCAATACGCCGACGATTTTGTACTTGTCGGTGTGTTCGGGAATTGTGACGCGTTTGCCGAGCGGTTCTTCGTAAGGAAACAAACGGTCGGCCACGCCCGCCGAAACGACGCAAACGGTGTCGGCCTTCATTTCATCGGCGTCAGACAAAAACCGTCCGCCACCGGGGCGAATTTTTAGCTGATTGACTTCGGCGTAGGCCGGCGTGCATCCGACCAACCGACCGTCAACGACTTGATCGCGATAGGTGAATTGTCGGCGGATCTCGCGGATGGGAATCGCGGTATCGATCGTCGGAACGTTGGCCAAGATCTTGTCCAGATCGCTGCGTAGCAATCCGTACTGGGTCGCCGCCATGCCGGCCAGCTTGTCATCCGGCGGCTTTTGGCTGCGGACGATGATGGTGGTTGAACCGAGCGACTCGATTTGCTTTTGAACTTGGTCGCTGGCGCCTTGGCTGACCGCGGTCAAGACGATGACGGCCCAAACGCCGATCATGATGCCAAGCATCGTCAGCCCCGTGCGAAGCGGGTGAAGGGCGAGGCTTTTGATGCCCAGTTGCCATGTTCGTAGCCAAAGCATTCGTCGCCGCCCTTTATTCTCGTGCTTTAAGTTCGGCGACCTGAGCCGCGTGACGCTGGCGTGCCGCTTCGCGATCAGATTCGGGGACCAAGTCATCGCGGTGCAACATGCCGTCCTTCAACCGGACGATTCGTTTGGCTCGCAACGCCACTTCGTCCTCGTGCGTGACCATGATGATCGTTCGGCCTTCGGCGTTCAGCCGATCAAAGATTGCCAGGATTTCGTCAGTCGTGATCGAGTCCAGGTTGCCGGTTGGTTCGTCCGCCAAGACAAAGAAGGGATCGTTGACCAAGCTGCGAGCGATCGCGACGCGTTGTTGTTGACCACCGGAAAGCTGGTTGGGACGGTGATCGAGTCGATCGGCCAAACCGACTTCCTCGGCCAACTTGACCGCTCGCTGGCGTTCTTTGGGTCCGAGTTTGCCTTGGTAGTAAAGCGGAACCTGGATGTTCTCGACGACGCTTAGCTGCTGGATCAAGTTGTAAGACTGGAACACGAACCCGATGCGTTGACTGCGGATGTCGGCCAATTGATCGTCGGACATTTTGCTGATGTCATCGTCGCCCATCATCAGCGAACCGGCGGTCGGTTGGTCCAAACAGCCCAGCATGTTCAGCAGCGTCGACTTGCCGCTGCCCGATGGTCCCATGATGGCAACGTAATCGCCTTCGGGCACATCAAAGGAAACGCCACGCAGCGCGCGGACGGTTTCGCTTTTCAGCACGTACTCTTTCTTCAAGTCGCGGATCGACGTGGCAAGCCGCCTTGGCTTTCCAGTCGCAGAGTCACGCTGGCCGGTCGCGCCAGTATTATCAGCGGTCGCCGCTTCGGTGACGCTCATTGACCGGCTCCGGCGTCACTGAACCGTTTCTTCATCGAAGCGGTCAGTTCGGCGCGAGTGACTTCGCCGTCGCCGTCCGCATCTGCGTCCGAAACGCCTGACCGAAAGCGTTCATCGATCGTCGAAATTTCCTCCGCTGATAGTTTGCCATCGCCATCGGCATCGCTTCGCTGCATCGTCCGCGACACCATCTCGGTCGGGTTCGGCATTCCGCCACCCGCACCGGGCGGACCACCCTTCCACCACCGGACATTCCACCTCCCGGCGGGCCACCTCCGGCCGGGCCACCAGGGCCACCCTGCGGACGTCCGCCGTTCCACGCTCCGCCGCCGGGACGCTCGCCACCGATCGGCCCTTCCGGGGCACCGACGTCTCCGTTGATGTCTGGTTTGACGTCGGCGTATTGGCCGCCGAGTTCTCGCATCTCGCTGTTGTCCACGTCTTCGATGTCGGGCAAGTCCATCAGCGATAGATGCTCGCGAAGATTCAGGACGACGCGATCGCCCTCTTCCAACCCTTCACTGATGCTGGCCATCGTGTCATTGGTCGCACCGATCTTGACGTTGACGGTATCAAACGTCGTCGGCGTTCGTTGGATCAGCGTGTAAAGTTTGCCGCCGTGTTCGTACAAACCTTGAATCGGGATCTGCAGCGAATTTTCGAGCTGTTCGACAAAGATTTGCACTTCGCTGGTCATGCCCGTGCGAATATTTTCGGGCGGGTCGATGATCTCGATGGTCGTGGCGTATTCCTTGATCGACGAACTGAAGAATCCGTTCGGTTCGGCGTAACGATTGACCTTTCGGACGACGCCTTTCAGCTTCATGTCGGGGATCGCGTCGATCGCGATCTTCACCGGCATGCCCGACTTGACCAGCGTGATGCGAGACTCGTTGATCTTGCACTTGACCTGCATGCGGGTCGGATCGGGCAGTCGGATGATCGCTTGGCGTTCGCGAACGGTCGCTCCCGCTTCGACCACGAACTCTGCGCCGCCGCCGCGGTTACTGAATCGGTTGGCGTGAACGACGACGCCATCGGACGGAGCGTACAGAACGCAATTTTCGATTTCGATTTCGATCTCGTCCAATTCGTTCTGCTCTTCCATCAACTCCGCCGTCGCGGCCGAGAGTGCGGCGGCGGCGGCTTCGATTTCGCTGTCGAACTGAACCAAAACTTTTTTCTTGGTCAAATCGCGGAGTACCTCCAGACGAATCTTTGTCGATTCGACTTGGTTGGCCGCGTTGATCAACGCGAACGAGTCGGCTTGCAGTTGCAAATTTTTAATCAGACCTTTGGCGACCAAGCGGCTGCTGCTGTCGATCGCCAACTGTGCTTTTCGCATGTTCTGGCTGGCGATGGCTTGCTCGCTAAGGATGGCTGCTTCTTCGGTTTTGAAAACGCCTTTCAGGTATTCCTCTTTGGAAATCTTTGCCTGTTCAAGCTGCGCTTGCGCAGTCGTCACGCGAGCCTCTTCGGTGATGACTTGAATGCGTTGCTCTTTCAGCCGCAATTCCAACTCCGACGAATCCAATTCGACCAGCTTGTCGCCTTTCTTGACGCGAGCGCCTTCGTCGATGACCCACAGGATCGCGACGCCGCCGCCGCCTCGCGATTTGACTTCGCAAAGCACTTCGGTGTTGCTGCTGCTTTCGATCTCGCCCTGTTCCAAAACGATGTGGTCGAACGGTCCGCGGTTGACGGTTTGGGTGATCAGGTCTTTCAAGTCGACTCGCGACCCGGTGTCGTAAACGAACTTGTATCCGACCGCGCCGATAACGCCCAACAGGATCAAACAAACCAGCAAGCCACCGACCATGCCGCCGCGGCGAGCTGGAACGTGGCACGATGAACCTCGACTTGAGGTGGCAACCGGATCGCGAAGCTCGAAGCGATGAGGTCGGCGTGCCGAAGGTTTCATGGTCATTCGCAATCAATCGAGTAGGCGGGACGGGGCGCGGGGCTTCGTCTTCCAGGCGGAACCAGCGGGCGGGCATGCTCGACAGCGGTGCGACCGAGAATGTGGCTGGTTCCGGAACAGTTGTCCGAGGCGGGCAAGACGCCTTCCCGAGTCGCATTGCGTCCGAAACCGCTCCCGGGGTTTGAACCCGTTCAAAAGGAGTAAGTTTCGCGGTCGGCTCGTCCGTCAGGCATCCGCGTCGATTCGGGACCCGCATGCGGGTCTCGAATCAGGGGAACCGTATTCTAATCAGGCGTCAAAGTATCGATCGGTATCGATTTTCAATTTTGGCGGCAGCTTTTCCTTCAGCTCGGCTGAATCCATCGCAAAACGTGGATTGATTTCGACGGCGACTCCGTCGGCAACCTCCGCCCCCGCCTGGACCAACCAGCCGCGGTGCAGGTCCGAAACGGCGGCTTTGGCCAACGACGCGGTGTCGGTCGCGGCCCCTTCGGCGTTCTTGACCGGCGCGAACGCCTCGGCGGGTAACGATTCGACCACGAAAGCGTTTTCGGCTTGTGGGAGCAGATCAAAAATGAAACGTTCAAATTTCGTCGCGTTCGGCTGGTCAGGCTCGACCGACTGGCCCGACTGGTCCAGATGTGCCACCTTTTTGCTGGCCCGGTGAAACGGCAGCGCCGAGACCGACTTGCTGATCCGGCGCAAGAACGCGACGTCGATCACGTGGACCGCGATGTTGCCGGCCCACAATTTTAGCTCGTCATTTTCGTCCGTCGCCGTGGCCGCCGATTCGGGCAAGTCGCTGTATTCGATGATCTCGACGTGACCGTCGACTAGCACGACATTGCCAACTTTCTCGGTCGGGTAACGTTTGCGGACCACCTGCGTCGTCATCTCGCTGGCCGCCAAAATGTGGTGCCCGATCAGCGCCGGATCACACAAGTTCACCAGCGGATTGTCGACCTGGAAGTACGCCAGGTACTTGACGCCTCGAGCATCCGCGTCGTCCAGTGCGCCGCTGCGGTCGAGCGCCCGCACCGTCCCGCCGTGACCGTCGGGCGAAAGTGCCAGCGAGTCCTTTTCGGCCAGCAGCAACTTGCCCGTCGCCGCATCGACCGCCGGCATCGTGCCCTGTTTAAAGATGCGAATTTGATCCGCCGGCAACCCGAAATGGTCCTGCGATGCAAAATAATCCCGCGTTTCCGCGTCGGTCGCTTCGCTGGTCATCACGTACCAGGGAATCGCCTTGCCATAGCGTTTGCCGATCGCGATCAAGCGGTCTGCGAAAATTTGAAACAGTGTCCGGCCCGAAACCGGTCCGATCGGATACATGCCCTTGGGCTGGTCGAACCCCAAACGCGTTCCCTGGCCGCCCGCGACCAGCACCGCGCCGACTTCGCCCGCCGAAAGCGCCGCTTCGCCATGCTTGATCGCTTCGTCGATGTTCCAAGCCGCCCCGGTCCCGTCGGCGCGGACCGATGGAGGACTCATCGCACGGCCGGCCATTGCTGCGAAGTCTTGCTTGGTGTCTTCGCCGGCGACCAGCGTCTTGATCTGATCCAAATCGACGTCCGCGATTTGATCGGCCAGTCGGATTCGGCCCGCATCGTCGAGTTCGTCCCAGAACCGCAGCACGTCTTCTTGGCCGTACGGTGCGAGTCGATCGTGGAGTGCTTGCCGGGTCGGGGTGGGTGCAGTCATCGTGGTTCAGAGCGGTCGAGGAAACGGAAGGTCCAACATGGTCTCACCTGCAGACAACATAATCTGTACCGAAGTTGAAACGAAACCGGACGGCAACCACCCCACCGCCTGACCAAAACCACCTTTTTGAAAAAAGGCGTGTAACGCCGGCGGTCCCGCGCATTGATCTTCTTGCCATGACAAAAAAGCCTGATCGAAACGCAACCACCCCCAACGAAGCGGTGGTCGATGGTCAGGTGGTACTTGAGCAGGTGGTTGACGATCAGGTGGTCGTCCAAGCTCGAACGCAGCGGGAATCGCTCGGGATGCTTTATGACGCGACCTATCCGCTGGTTTTCCGGTACTGCTTGCGTCGAACCGGGCAACGTAGCTTTGCCGAAGACATCGTCTCGAGCGTGTTCCTGAACGTTGCCACCAAGATGGCCGACTTTCCCGGCACGACGTTCATCGACTTTCGCCGCTGGGTCTTTCGAATCACGACGAACGAACTCAACGCTCACCACCGGCAATCGTCTCGCCGCCAAACGCTGATGATGACCGCGGTGCAATCGGGCCAAGTATCGCGTCAAGTGTCGGGCGAACCGGCCCTCGCAAGCGATGCGTGCGTGGCCGATGAGACCTTGCAAGCGGCGCTCGCCCGGTTGGATGATCGCGACCGCGAAATTTTGTCCATGCGTTTCTTTGCCGAGCTTCCCTATCACGACATCGCGGCGATCTTGGAAATGACACCCGGAGCGGTGCGGACGGCGGCGAGTCGCTGCCTGGCCAAACTTCGCTTGCAAATAAAGAACCTTGAATGAACACATCACAACCTTCTGGCTCGCATTGGAATCGTGACGAGCAAGCCGTGCTCGATGCGATGCGATCGCAGGCATCGCCGGATGACTTGATCGACAATCAACATCAACGCGAACTTCGCGCCGCGATGCTGGACGCATTTGATTCATCGACGCCGACAGTCCCTTTGCAAACGTGGTCCTCGCCGTCGCGCCGAACATGGATCGCCATCGTCGTCGGCGTGGCGGCGTGTGTTGTCGCGATCATCTCGTTTTCGCTGTCACGAAACGGCGAGGGAACGAACAAGCAAATCTCGAGAGGCGACCACCGGCCAACCGGTAAGCTTGCCGATGCACAATTGAAAGCCATTGAACAAGTCACTGCCTTTCAAGACGACGTTTCCACCGAAGATTTCTTCCTGGCGCTGGCAATCTGTGAACAAGTCCAACGAGCCGATGCCGTCTCGCTTCCTCGTCGCCAGTAGATCTGATCGTGAAGAACAATTCCCCTTCCCCGGAGAGAACCATGAGATTTTTTCTTTGCCTTTTCGCTTTTATCGTGGCCACGTCGGTCCAAGCAGACGATTGGCAGCCGCCGGATAATCCTGATCCCATCGAAATCAAGCAGAGCATCCGCGATGACGTGGCCAAAGGACGATACGAAACGGCGCTGGCTAAGCACGTTTGGTTTCATGACCACTCGCTGCAATTGCAACCGTCGCTGGCCGGCGTCCGATTGTCGTTCGCGCTGAGTGATTGGTTGAAGTTGGGCGAGGTCTATCCGCCGGCGCTCGATAAGATGAAAGCGATCCGCGAGGATCTTGAGAAGAAGATGCGAGACGAAGATCGCGTCCGCGTGCGGTTCCAGGACTTCCATGATTTCGTCTCGCTGAACCAAACGCTTCGCCAAGAAGAACGCACCGCCGAACTGTTCCAGTGGCTGGCCGAAAACGATCGGGAGGATGCCGACCGATTGTTCGGCGTTGCGCAGCCCTCGCTAATTAAGCAGAAAAAGTATGATCTTGTACGCCGAGTTCATCGAACCCGAAAAGGATATTTCGCGGATCATCGCGAACTACAAGCAGAACCTGAAGCTGAGCGAGCGTTTCGGTGAATCCCACACCCAGTACACCGAAAACAAATTCGTGAACGAAGCCACCACCCTGGTCGCGATCTTGGTCTACACGAAGCAAAAAGACGAAGCCGCCGAAGCGGCCGGCGAGTTCAAGGCCGCCGTCCAGGACGCAGACTACCTGGCCCGAGTCGAGCGAGAACTGAAGCCCGCTTTGGAAGGAAAGATCCCCCATCCTTGGCCGTGATGCCTTTTCAAAACGCAAGCTCGCGTTTGGAATACGTTATGTTGAATCCCTTTCAACATGGAACGAATGATGAACCGAATCCTTGCCACAAACCTTCTTCGTCATCACATGCGTCGTCGCGGCCGGGCTCGCCGATCGTCTCGATGCTCAAGAAGCTGCTCGAGAAGCAACGCCGCCGGTGAAGGAGGTGAAGGACCTGATCCTTCCCGGCGAGTCGTTCCTGGTGGGCGATCGACCCGCGTTTATCTTCTGGCCCGACGAAGCCAAACGGACTCACCCGCAGCCTTGGGTGATGTACGGGCCGACGTTGCCAAACTATCCCGACCAGCATGAAAAATGGATGCACCAACAATTTTTGGACGCGGGCATCGCGGTGGCGGGCATCGATGTTGGCGAAGCCTACGGAAGCCCCACCGGTCAACAAGCCTACACGGACTTGTACGACCGGCTGACGAAAGTTCGCGGCTTTGCGCCGAAACCCTGCCTGCTCGGGCGCAGCCGCGGCGGCTTGTGGGCGACAAGTTGGGCGATCCGAAACCCTGGCAAAGTCGCCGGCATCGCGGGTATCTATCCGGTCTTCGATTTGCGAACGTACCCTGGTCTCGAAAAAGCCGCACCCGCGTACGGACTGTCGCCTGACCAACTGGCCCAGTCGCTCGACACGCACAACCCGATCGCACAGGCCGACAAGCTTGCCGCGGCCAAGATCCCCGTTTACATCATTCACGGTGACGACGACCGCGTCGTTCCGCTGAAAGAAAACTCCGCCACGCTGGCAACGATTTATAAAGACGCCGGTGCGGCCGAGGTGATGACGTTGGATGTTCCTCGTGGGCAAGGCCACAACTTTTGGCCTGGCTTTTTTCATTGCCAAAGTTTGGTCGACTTTGCAGTGGAAAAGTCTTTGGCAGGTGCTGGCAAAACGAAAGCCGCCGCGAAACGTCAACGTCCGCCGACATCAGCCGTCGCTTATCGAGACCTTGAATATGACAAAGTCGGTGACCATAGCTTGCTGCTGGATTTGTACTACCCGCGAGAGAGCGACCGACCTGTTCCGCTGGTCGTCTGGGTTCACGGCGGTGGGTGGATCAACGGCAGCAAAGATCGTTGTCCGGCGACATGGCTGACCGAACACGGGTTCGCGGTCGCCAGCATCAACTATCGACTTGCCGACCAAGCCCAGTGGCCGGCCCAGATCGATGATTGCCGAGCCGCGATCGTTTGGCTTCGTCAGAACGCCGACGAATACAAAATCGACGCCGATCACGTCGGTGTCTGGGGAGCCTCCGCGGGTGGTCACTTGGTCGCGCTGCTGGGAACCTCGCTGCTGGGAACACTGGACGTCCCGGCAAACGAAGCAAGCGTTAGCCGCGTGCAGGCAGTTTGCGATTGGTACGGGCCGACCGACTTATTGACGATGCCACCAAACGTTTTAGCTGGTGGCCGGACAAGGCAAGACCTCGCGAATTCCAACGGTGCCAAGTTGCTCGGACAAACCGTTCGCGACGTCCCGGAACTCGCCAAGCAGGCCAGCGCGATCTATCACGTCACCGCCGACGATCCGCCGTTCCTGATCATGCACGGCCAGGACGATCCGGCCGTTCCACTGGATCAAAGCCAACGCTTGCACGAAGCACTGCAAGCCGCAAAGGTCGATTCCACCTTGCACGTCGTCCCCTCGGCCGGGCACGGCGGCGAAGCCTTTCGATCGCCCGAAGTCCGCCAAATGGTGCTCGACTTTTTCAACGACAAACTTCAACCGTAAAAGAATGCGGACTCGATTCCGGCGTGAGGAACGACTACAACGCGCGCCGCGGGAATGGATCTAGCTGTACGCATCCAATATTTTTGACAGGAAACTGAACGAGTGACCGCGTGAGTCTGCCGAAACGGCGTTTTCGTGCCTAGCCGATGGGATGGCGCGTTACGATGGGCCGGCCACCACCCGCCACCCGATTGATTGCTCGCACGCCGTGCCCAACGATCCGACGCCGCAGAAAATCGAAGACTTGTTTCTGGACGCGCTGGAAATTCTGGCGGCGGACCGAGACCGGTTTCTGCGAGACCGATGCGGCGACGATCGCGTGCTGTACCGAAAAGTTCGCGACCTGATCGCGGCCGACGACGCAGCCGGCGGCGACGATTTTCTGGCGTCCGCGTTCCTGGCAAAGCAAGTCGTCTCGCCGCCATCGATGCCGCCAACCGACATCGCAGCGGCCGATTCGGATCGGTTCAAGATCCTGTCGCGGTATCGCGAAGGCGGGCTCGGCGAAGTCCTGATCGCGCTGGACCGTCAACTGAACCGCGAAGTCGCCGTCAAGCAAATCAAACCGAAGTGGCAATCGCATCCCGAGGCTCGCGAGCGGTTCATCCAAGAAGCCGAAGTCACCGGCCGACTGGAACATCCCGGCATCGTGCCCGTTTACGCGATCGGAACGTGGCCGGACGGTCAGCACTTTTACGCGATGCGTTTGGTCCAAGGCGACACGTTTCGCGAAGCCATCGCTGATCACCACTGCACCTCGCACGACAATCTGACGCCCGCGGTCGCTCGGCGGACACGGCAACTTGGTCTGCGTCAGTTACTCGGTTCATTCATCGACGTTTGCAACACGATCAGCTACGCCCACAGCCGCCAAATCATCCACCGCGACATCAAGCCGTCCAACATCATCGTCGGTCCGTACGGCGAAACACTGGTCGTCGATTGGGGACTGGCGAAGCGATTGGACGCACCGCTGGACGAATCGGTGACCGCGGCGATCATCGATGCGATGCAAACCGGCGACGGTTCGACGCCGACGCGGATCGGCGGCACCGTCGGCACGCCCCAGTACATGAGCCCCGAACAGGCCGGTGGCCAAATGGACGAGGTCGGCATCCGCACCGACATCTACCTGTTGGGTGCGACGCTGTACCAGATCTTGGCCGGCGTCGCGCCGCACCGTGGCCAAGAGCTGCCGCAGATGTTGTCTCGGATCACGGCCGGCGACTTTCCGCCGCCCAGACAGATCGTCGCCGACGTGCCAGCGGCGCTACAGTCGATTTGTTTGAAAGCGATGGCAACCGATTCGGCCGATCGCTATCGGTCGGTCGCCGACTTGGCGGGGGATGTCGAACGATGGCTGGCCGACGAACCGGTGGCCGTTCACAACGATTCGGTGACCGTGAAAGTGGTCCGCTGGGTCCGCCGCAACCGAACGCTGGCCACCACCGGCGGCGTCGCCGCGGCGCTGATCGCGACCGGCTTGATCCTGGGTTCAACGCTGTTCGGCGCATTGCAGGCGAAACAATTCCGCATCGAGCGAGAAAACACCGCCAAAGCGTTCGCGTTGCAGGCGGCCAGCGAAAGACGATTGCTGGAACTTCGCGAGGCCGCCCGATCGGCGACCGCCTCAGCCGAATCGGAAATGCGGGCCGGTCGATATTCGTCTGCGCTTGCGGTGTGTCGTGATGCAATCGAGTTACTAAACGATGCACCGGAGACGGAAGCCGAACGCGGCGAGCTGGTTGCCAAGGCGGATCGCATCGATCGGCTGGTCGAGTTCTATCGGTTGACCGAAATCACCAACGAACAAAACGTGATCAGCCGCGACAGCCGTGCGATCACGGCGGGACGACAAAGTTTGGAATCGCTGGGCGTTTGGGACCGCGACGACTGGTGGAACCACTTGCCGACCGACGACCTGACGCCGGCGCAGGCCGACGGACTGGCCTGGGACGTTTACCAACAATGGATGCTGATCGACGGCATGTTGGTGAAGTCGGCGGGCACGCGACTGACCGGTCCGGATCGAAAAAGTGCGGTGGCAAAGCTGTTGCCCGCGGTCAGGCGATTTTTGCGAACCGACGCGGGAGTTCCCGAATCCAATGCCGTCGTCGCGATCAGTCGCCGAATCGAAAGGTTTCATCTTTCCGAAGCGGCACGTTGGTATCGAAAGGCGGCCGAATTTCGATTGATGCGAGGCGCCCGACTGGCCGCCAACGAACTGGGCCCGTCGATGACCGCTGTCGATTCGCACAGCCTTGCGGTGTTGTCGATGATCGCGGCGCTGGACCCAAGCTTTGAATTGTTCTTTCACGATTACCGCGGCGACGATTCGCTGATGACGTCCCGAGACCTGTTCAGCCGCGCCGCCAACCAGCGACCGAATCATTACTGGACCAGCCTTGGCTTGGCGCAAACCGAGTTCCTGCTCGCCCAGCGGCGGATCGAAACGGACCGCGATGCAGATCAAACGTTGCCCTCCGACCACCGCGTCTACGATGCTGCCATCGCCGCGATCGGCCGCTGCATCGCGATCGATCCGTCCAGGCCAATCGCGTACGCCGACCGATCATCGATCTATCGAGCCAAGGCGAGACTGATCGCGAAACTGCCACCGGACGAAGTTGTCGACCGCGATCAACGCGTCGCCGAACTGAACCGCTGGAGTCTGGCCGATGCCCAGCGAGCTCATCAAAACGCGCCGACGCATCCATGGGTCGGATGGCAATACGGATTGGCGCTGCACGAGATGGGACGCATCGACGAAGCCGTGCGGATGTTCGCCGAGACCAGCAAAGCGACGCTGGACATCGTCACGATCGAAGACGCCGAGTTCGTTCGCGTCGATGACATGCGAGGCCGCAGCGAAGCGGCCGAGATCGTGGAATCATTGTGCGAAACCGACCTCGACGATCCGCTTTATCCATCGGTGTTGGCATCGATCCGGTTGAACCAGGACCGCAACGAAGAGGCCGCGGCCGCGGCGGAAAAAGCGATCGCGATGAAGACCGCCCCCGCGATCGCGCACGCCGTCGCCGGTCGCCTGCTGCTTCCGGATGAACGGGATGACATCGATGCCACCACGGCGGCGCTCGATCGATTGCGAACGGCCAAGCGGTTGGATTCAACGCACCCCTGGATCGACGAAGGCCTCGGCCGATGCTTGGAACAACTCGGACGCTACGCCGCGGCGCTGTCCGCGTATGAAACCGCGATTGAGGTTGCCGCCAACGACGGACAACGCGCCGCCGCAACGCTTGGGATCGCTCGAACGCGAGCTTGGACGCAGCGGTACGAGCAAGCGAACCAAGCGATTGACCGGGCGAGAGAACTGGAACCGGCGTGCGATTTGAGCGTCGTCATTCGGCCGCTTGGCTTGCACTATGGCCGGTTACAAAAGGTTGCACCGGAGGACGCGTCGCTGCCGGACTTGAAACGGTTCTTACAACCGCTGATCAAGCGTCCGCGGACGACGGAATTCACCGTGCCATCGACTCCGTCGCCGACCTACCTTGCGGCGCTGCGAAATGGCAGTTTCGAGTTGACTGCCGGGCGGTACTGGGACATCGCTGGATCGGTGCGCATCGAAATGGACTTCGCCACTGACGGCAAGCGATCGATGCGACTGGCCGGCCGCGATGCTTCGCTGTCGCAAGCCTTTCCCGTCGATCCCGGACATGGATTACCAAATCCGAATGGCGGTGCGAGGCGAGCGGATGACCGTGATGGTGAACGAGCGTTCGGTGCCGATCGAGTTGTCGCCGCCGGATGAAAACGGCTGGCGGCGAATCAATGCCCGTTTCCGCAGCGAGGCCGATCGTCGTGGTGAAATCGTGGACGCGACGCTTACGATCGGGGGCGGTGATGATGGCGATGTTTGGGTCGATGACGTTCAAGTTTGGGGGACGGAAAAAAACTTTTAGAAATCGTTCAGGGGTCGGCCGCCGGTTGACGCAGGTTCGGGTGAAGCGGCTGACAAAGGCCGCCAATCAAAAACCCTTTCCAACCCAGACCTTTCCAACCCAGAGAAGACCGATGACCCACTCGATCACCAACCACCGCCCGGACTGTTCAAACGATCATCTCGCACCGGCTTGGCCGCCTTTGCCCTGGCCTGTGCCCTGACCGCGACGACGACCGCGTCGGCCCAATCGGCCGGATCTTGGGTCGACATCGGAAACGGTTTTGCCGGAGCCGGTGGCAGTGCGAGCGGCCCGATCTCAATCGTCAAAGGCAAGTCCAGCTCGAAGAACGGCGTCCAATTCGGACACGGATTCGCCCTGGGTGCCGGCCCGAACGGGTTGGCGATCAGCAACACGATCGGTGCCGGTGCCGGCCCGGGCGGTATCGCTCACAACATGAACCTGAACATCGGCCCCAATGGCACGCACTTCAGCCACGGCGGCGTGACCAGCACCGGTGGCAACCGCCGCGTGATCTCGGGTGGCGAAACCGGCATCCGAAACGGCCAGGTCTACGGCGGCAGCCAATCGACCGGCTTCGGCAACAACACGAACGCCTGGTCCAAGAGCCACACCCGCCAATTCAACGCGAGCCCGTTTAACGCAAGCCCGTTCAATAACTCGAACCGCAGCAACTCCAACCGAGTGATTCGATTCAATCGACGCTAAACCGATCCGCTGAACCGACGCGATCTTCACCCGCGAAATTGGGTGAAGATCGCTTTGTTTGTTGTTACGCTCCACCCAATCGACCACCATTTCAAACAGGATTTGATCCGATGAAACGCATGATGATGACCGCCGCCCTGACGATCGCGGCAGTGAACTTTTTGATCGCTCAATCACCCGACGCGGCTCCGCAGGCGAAACAGCAAGACACCTCGCCGATCGAAACCAAGGACTTTGGCATGACGCTGACCGATGTCCCCGAGTTGCTGCGAATGCACCTGCCGATGTTGCCCGCCGGTGCGGGTTGGGTCGTTCAAAACGTGGTGCCGGACGGGCCGGCGGCGGCGATGGGCGTCCAACCGGGCGACGTGCTGATCGAGTTGGACGGTCAACCGATCGGTGACCTTCGATGGCTGGACCGAGCGACCGAGCGTTCGACGATGATGGTCGTTCGCCGCGGCATTCCCCATCGCTTGCCCCGGGGACGCCCGGCCTTGATCGGCGGCAACATGCGACCGATGCCGGCCAATCCGTTTGCCAACCCGCGTCATTGGATCGGACGATCGGGAATGAATCGACAGCAGTTCTCGTCCCCTGGTGTCACCGCGTCGTCATCGAGTTCATCCAGTTCATCCAGCGGCGAAGCGGTCTCGGTCAGCCGCTCCGGTGACAAGATCTCGCTTAGCATCAGTTCAACTGACGCAGCGATCGGAGAGATCGAATTGTCCGGAACAATGGATGAGATCCGCCGCGAGCTCGGTGGCGATACGTACAGCGATGCCGCCAAGGCCGCGATCCGCCGTGCGATCGGTGAATGATTCGTCGCAATGCTCGTACTGACTTTTTCAAGGCCGTGATTCGTCACGGCCTTTTTTATTTGCCATCGAAAGTTTTTTCAAAAAGCGTTGAGGGGTTCCGACACTTTCGACGCAGGTCCCTGTGAAAGCCAACTGAGAGCTTTCGACTTTCCAAACTCCCGCTTCTTTCAAGGAACCTTACGATGACACGCTTCACCACCACCTTCGCCGCTGTTGCTCTTTGCCTGTTCGCCGCCACCGCAGCCGACGCCCAAGTCACCGCCCGCAGCTACAGCAACGGCGGCACCGCCGTCGCCACCGCGAATGGCCGCGGCAACACACGACTGAACGCCACCGCCGTGGCACGCAACGGCGGCTTCGCCCGAGCCGACATGAACGGCCGCGGTGTGAACGGCGGATTCGCCAGCGGCAACAGCAGCGCGGTCGCCAACGGAGGCGTCGCGATCAGCAACGGTCGCTCGATCGCCAACGGCTGGGGAGCCCGATCGCACGCCGATTCGGTCGCCCGATCCAACTTTGGTTTCAGCCGGTCCGACAGCACCGCGATCGCTCGCGGCAACTGGTCCAACGCCGCATCGGATTCACGAGCGGTCAGCGGCTGGGGCCAGTACAGCCGAAGCAACTCGCGAGCGGTCGACGACCGACGCTTTCTACCGCAATCTCAACCGTGGAGTCCTCCGACCTACGCGCCCGCCGTCGAACCCTACTTCGGTTCAGGCTTCGGCAACTGAACCGACCGAACTCAAACGACCGCTCCCATCCAAGCCCCTCGCACCGAATGTTGTGCGAAGGGCTTTTTTGTTTGCATCAAGAAAGCTGGTCGCGTCCATTGTAAGAATTGACCGCGATGACTTCGTTCCCTCCAAGATCATGGGAGTAAGATGTCGGACCTAATTTTGAAAGACGAGTGTTACGAGATCTTTGGTGCATGCTTCGAGGTCTACAACGAAAAAGGTTGTGGCTTCCTGGAGGCTGTCTACCAAGAATGCCTCGAAATCGAACACGAATATCAAAGCATCTCGTTCGTGGCGCAACAGCAGATGAAGCTGACGCGCGAGGCCGAGAGCTGAAGTAAAAGTTCGTTCCAGATTTCATTTGCTACGACAAGATCATTCTGGAGATCAAAGCCGTCAGTCATCTTACGGACGAACACCGCCCAAGTCATCAACTATCTCAACGCCACCGGCTATCAACTGGGAATCCTGGTCAATTTCGGCAGCCATCCCAAACTCGAATGGGAAAGATTAGTTCACACTCCCAAGCAGAGACGGTAGAACGAAACCCCAAAGAGGGTGCCCGCGAATCACGCCAATGACCCCGAATAAGAAAGGCAAAAAACATCGGCTGTTCATTCGCGTACATTCGTGTGATTCGCGGGCAAATCATTTTCGACTTCCTTTCAACCAAAACGATTTCCATGACCGAACCTCCCCACGAAGTTTCGATGTTGTTGCAGCGGGTCAAGGCTGGCGACCAGACGGCGAAGGAAGAGTTATTCACCGAGCTTCAGTCCGAGCTTCGCGGGATGGCGGCGGCGCTGATGAGCCGTGAGCGGGCGGACCACACGTTGCAGGCGACGGCGTTGGTCAACGAAGCTTGCCTACGATTGCTCGATTCCGATGCCGCCAACAATGCCTCCGATCGACGCTACTTTTTCGGCATGGCCAACCGCGCGATGCGACAGATCCTGGTCGATCACGCTCGGGCACGCCGGGCCACCAAACGCGGCGGCGAATTTGAACGCGGGTCCCTGGACGTCGTGCTGGACAATTTCGAGGCCGCCAATCGGTGCGACTTCGTCGACTTGGAAGCGTCCCTGGAAACCCTCGGCAAAGAATCGCCCCGCCAACGTGAGGTCGTCGAGCTGAGGTTTTTTTCGGGATTGTCGATTCCCGAAGTCGCCGAAGTGTTGGATGTCAGCGAAGGCACCGTCGAGAGGGACTGGCGGTTGGCGCGAGCAAAGCTATACCAGAGCCTTCGCTGAACGCCGAACCAACTTTAAAAACCGATCCCATGCGAGAACACACGACTCAATTGCGGGTCCGATACGACGAATGTGACCCGATGGGATTGGTGCATCACTCGCGTTACCTGCAATACTTTGAAAT
Source organism: Pirellulaceae bacterium (assembly GCA_963836865.1). Lineage (GTDB taxonomy): Bacteria > Planctomycetota > Planctomycetia > Pirellulales > Pirellulaceae > Rubripirellula. The sequence goes on from CAWILC010000012.1 coordinate 615,870, forward strand.
CGGTCGCACCGAATTGTTGCGAGCCAGCGGCGGACGGTATCGTGAAATGGAAGCCGCCGGCCAGTTCGTCGTGGTCGCGCGGGTGGATTGTCGTTATCGCAGTCCGGCTCGCTATGACGACGTCATCCATATCGAAACTCGTATCGCGAAAGTCACCGCCGCGAAGATCATTCACGATTACACGATCTCTCGCGAAGGCATGACATTGGTCGAAGCAACGGTGACGCTGGGCGTGATCGACCGCGAAGGACGGCTTCAACGAGTGCCGCAAGCATTGATCGACCAGTACGAATCGGAAGCCTAGCGCACCACCTTCAATTTCTCCACGAGCCGAACTTGTCTCCACCCGCTGATCCGACCGAATCGAACCGCCACCTTTCCGACGCCGGATGCTTTGCTTCCGACGGCGAATCGGAAATGCTGGCGCGAATCGATATCCACGGAAGCGATGGACCCAGCGGACATAACGGCACGAACTATTTTCAAGCGTCGCCATCGCCGGGGACTCGCGGCATGCGAGGCGGTGATGCGACCGGGGCGGCACCGGGACAACCCGCCGGCGCGGTCCAGTTGAGTCTGTCGTATCAAGGCAACCGCGAAACCGTTTTGATCCGTGGCGTAAAACGAATCGACGGCCAAGCGGAACGTGAATTCCAAGACGCCACCCCGATCGGCCGCGAAGGATACGTCTTCATCCAAGGCAACGGTGGCAAGGGCGGTAACGGCGGACGGGGCGGTGATGGCGGCCCGGGCAGCCAAGGTTTCCGCGGCCGCAACGCGACCCGGTTCACCTCCGGCACCAACGGCGGGCCGGGAGGCGACGGCGGCGATGCGGGCAACCCCAGCGATGGCAAGCCGGGGGGCGATGGCGGCGAAGTCGTCGTCGGCGTCCACGAAGCCGACCAGGGTTTGTTGATGCTGGTCAAAGGATACCTGGCCGGCGGCGATTTGGGCTTTGCCGGCGAACCCGGCCGCGGTGGTCGTGGCGGCCCCGGCGGACAGGGCGGCAGCAGCTATCACTGGACCGAAACTCGATCGTATCGCGACGCGCAAGGCCGAACGCAAACTCGCACAATCATGCGTTCCAATCCCGGCGGATTGAACGGACCGGGCGGCCGCGACGGATCCCCGTCTCGCTATGTTGCCCGCGACGCCAGGCCGGGTAACGTCGGTCGACTGAAGATCGTCGTCGTCGACGACGCGGGACGGCAAACGCAATACGACTCGCCGTTTGACTTGGAACTGGTCACCTTCGACGTCGCGCCGGAGTACTCGATCCTGGAACCCGACTCGCTCGTCTCGCTGGACAACGTCACGGTGCAGAACTGCGGCGGGATGCCGACGCCGCCCGGGTACATGATTCGCATCTACCTGGAAGACGACGATTGGATCGACTGCGACGGCGTGGACTTAGTCGTGTCACAATCGATTGCACCGGAGCAAACCTACACCTTCGATACTCGCGGCTTGCGATTTCGATTGGGCGACTACGTCGTCGATGATCCTCGCAAACGTTCGTTCCGACTTCGGCATTTGGCCAGCCCGCAAGCGAGCCTGGAAAGCGGCATCGGCCGGCCGTTTCGCAACTTTGAAAACGGCGAGGAACTGCACGTTCGCTTTCCGGTCGAATTGGTCGCGATCACCTGCTTGAACTCACTCGCCCCCGGCGAATCGACTCGCGTGATTTGGGGCGTCACCAATGTCGGTGAAGAAACGTTCGACCAAAAGTACCTTTATCGAGCCGTACGCAGCCAGGTGCGGTTGCTGGGCGGCGATCTGGATTTGAATCAGGTCGTCTTCTTCGGCGTCGATGATGCCGAATTTGATCTTCGTTCCACCGATTACCAGCGCAATCTGTCGGAGCTCGCCCCCGGCCAAACGTGCGTCCTGGAAACTCGCATCGGCATCAAAGAATCCGCCCACGCGATCCCCTATCAGGGCTTCGCACTGGGCGTCGATCTGGACTTGCAACGACCGCGGTCCAGCACCGGTCACGATCAATACCGACGCGTCGATTATCGCAAGACGTTCATCCGAGTGTCGGAGCGTTACCTTCGCGAAGACGGTTCGCGGTTCTTGCTGGTCGCGAACGAAAAAACGACGACGACGGACATCGACAAGTGGACCCAGCTTGCCGATTACTTCGGCAGCAGCTTGGACGTCTGGGACGTTTCGTATTACGGATTCTTAGACCTGGTCCGCGCCGTCGACGAAGACAAGTCGCTGCTGCAGCAGTGGTCCGGCATGACCATCATCATCCCGAACAACTACTACGAAACGCCCGCCGGATCGACGGTCGCGTTCAAGCAGTTGGCCAAGAGTCAGTTCCTTCGCGCGGCGGCCGATCACGACATCAACTTTTACATCGTCGGCGATTCGCGAACCGGCGGCGAAGCGATGTTGTCGGCGTCGCTGATCCCGGTCAGCGATGAAAAGGCTCCCAGCCAGCTGAAGACGCAGCGAGACTTTTTGAAAGCCGTCAAACGGTGGAACAAGTACGTCGCCAGAAGTCACGAAGTCGTCGGCGGCATCACCAGCAGCGCCCGAGACGTCGCCAATACCTCGCTGGGGGCCGTTCACGAATTCGACATCGATCGGCGGACGATATTGTTCCAGCCGAAGCCAGAGTGGTTGGAAGCCGAAGCCAAACGCTTGCAGCGAAAGCTGTCCAAAGACGATCCGCTTCACCGCTGGATCATCGTGCATCGATACGACACCGGCGACACGGATACGGATTGGGGATTCTTTCGCAAACGCAACGTCGGCAAATTGGAAGTCCGTCGAACGCTCGACTCGACCAAGGGCTCGGCCGTCCTGTACGAAGTCGACGGCATCAACGCGATCAACCGAGACTTCATCAACAGCAAAGCGAACAAGCACGGGATCTTCTTGGCGCTGAAGTTTGAAGACAAAGTCGACCGCTTCATCCGCTTGGTCAGCGAGCGAACGTTCCCCCGTTACAGCGAAACGTACATCGATCGTCCGATGACCGACGACGAAGTCCGCGAGATCGGGGGCGAGTTGGTCGATTCAATATTGACGGATTTGTTTAATGAACAACGCGTTGCGCGGACGTGCAAGACGTGGGGCCGCGGCGGCGTTCGTTCGATCATGCCGAAGCTGAACTATCTGGCCGAACGATCGCTGAACTACGGCGTCACGTATTCGCAAATGCTGGATAACGAAGTCAGTTTGGGATTGCTTTATGAATTGATTGCGAACGTGCGGTACATGGCCGTGAAGTCGAAAACGGTTTGGGATTCGGCATGGATTCCAACCTCGTTCTTCAAACGCAGCCGCGCCGTATCAAGTTACATGATGGAACGTTCGGACCGAATCGCAACGAATATCTTCGGCCGCTATCCGAGTTGGTGGGACCGGATCACGCACGCCGATGATGACTACAACCCGTTTGGCGGAGCCAAGAAGAAAGCCCCGCAAGGCATCGCCCGGAAGACGGCCGACGACCGAGTCGCCGTGATCGAAAAACGCTTGTACGATGTGAACACACCGATCGGCCAATACGCCACCGCGCAAGATCACCCCGGCCTGACGTACGACCCGGAACTGCTGGCCGAAACCAACCGCGTCATGACGGGCCGGCAATACGACGCGCTCGTCCAAGCCGAAGCCGCGGCAACAAAAATGCGATACGAAACCGAAAAAGCCGTCCAAGCAAAACGATCCGACCTGCTGGTCCCCCTGCGAACCCCGATTGTGCTCGAAACACAGCAACAAACCAACATTTCGACCCCGACTCCCCGTTAAGCTTCTCGACCAAACCGTTCAAGCGAACCTCATCATGCCACGCACCCTCTTTCGTGACGCAAACGTTGTCCTTCCCGATTCGCTGCGCAAGTCCTCGGTCTTGATCGAAGATGGACGCATCATCGATGTTGATGCGGGCAACCATGTGACGGTCGATGAAGTCGTTCAGTGCGAAGGGCTTCACCTGATGCCGGGCGTGGTCGACGACCAGGTTCACTTTCGCGAACCCGGTCTGACACAGAAGGAAGATTTGGAAACGGCCTCGCGAGCGTGCGCGGCCGGCGGCGTGACATCGTTCTTGGAAATGCCCAACACCAAGCCGCCCGCGATCACCGTCGAAGGCGTCCGCGCCAAAGAACGACTCGGCGCGGCGAAGTCTCGCGTCAACTATGGTTTCTACATCGGGGCAACGCCTCACAACGTGGCCGAGCTCACCACGACGACGGATGTGCCGGGCATCAAGATCTTCATCGGCAGCAGCACCGGCGACTTGCTGGTCGATGAACAAGAGGCGCTCGAGCGAATCTTTGCGGAAACGACGTTGCCGATTTGTGCCACTGCGAAGACGAAACCACCGTTCGCGAAAACGCAAAGCGGTTTGCCGGCACGAACGATATTGCCGACCACTCGCGGATTCGCGACGAAGTGGCCGCGATGATTGCGACGCGGCGAGCGACCGAGTTGGCGGTCCGTCACAAGCATCGCTTTCATGTGCTGCACGTTTCGACGGCGGCCGAGTTGCCCGTCATCGCGGCGGCTGCGCCGTACGTGACGGCAGAGATTTGTTTGCACCACATTTTTTTCAACGTCGACGACTATCCACGTTTGGGCAGTCGCATCCAAATGAACCCGTCGATCAAGACCAAGGCGGATAACGACGGCCTTTGGCAAGCCCTTTTGGACGGAACGATCCAAGTCATCGCGACCGATCATGCGCCGCACACGTTGGAAGAAAAGGCCAAGCCGTATCCCGAAAGTCCGTCCGGTTTGCCGGCCGTTGAAAACTCGTTGGCTTTGATGCTGGACCGAGTCGCTGGTGGCAAATGCTCGATCACGCAAGTCGCGTCTTGGATGTGCGACGCGCCCGCTCGTGTGTGGGGCATCGTCGGCAAAGGACGTATCCAAGCCGGCTACGACGCCGACCTCGTTCTGGTCGATTTGGAACAGCAGCGAACGATCCGCGACGCCGAACAGTTGACCAAGACGCGGTGGAGTCCGTGGGACGGCGTGACGCTGACCGGTTGGCCGGTGGCGACGTTCGTCGGCGGACATCCCGTGTGGACCGAAACGACGGGATTTGACGAGTCGTTTCGCGGACGAAAGTTGGGATTTGATCATTCTCGCGGCGGATTCTGGAACACGCCCGACGGGATCGGGCCGCGAACTTAATTCGATCAACTACAATCGTGGATCGGTTCCCCCCTTCTATGCCATGTTCGTCGGAGTTTGACGCGTGATGACCTCGAAACTTTTGTTTGCTTGCGGCCTTGCCCTTTTGTCGACGGTGGCTTCTTTTTCGGTTGCTTCTTTTTCGGCTGGTACTTGCGTCGCCGAAGAGACCGCCGTGGTGGCGACCGATTCCGTAGTCTTGTTCGACGGCAAGACCCTGGACGGATGGGCCGGGCGAGAAGGGCTTTGGTCGGCCGAAGACGGTCAGATCGTCGGCCGGACGACCGATGAAGACCCAATCGATGGCAACACGTTTCTGATTTACGACGGCGAAGAATTCGGCGACTTTGAATTGACCGCCGAGTTCAAAATCGAAGGCGGCAACTCGGGCATCCAGTATCGCAGCCGGGTCATCGACGCGGACAAGCACGTCGTCTCGGGTTACCAAGCGGACATCGACGACGCCAACAAGTTTGCCGGGATCCTGTACGAGGAAAAAGCTCGCGGCATTTTGGCCCTGCGCGGGGAAACGGTCACGATTGGCGCGGACGGTGAAATGTCGAAGGTCCGATTCGGAAACGCCGAAAAACTGGGCCTGGGCATTCATCCGGGCAAGTGGAACGATTTTCGCGTCGTCGCCGAAGGGAACCACCTGAAGCACTTCATCAACGGGACGCTGACCGCCGAAGTGATCGACGAACAATCTGAAAAGGCTGCCACGTCGGGCATCATCGCCTTGCAACTGCACAAAGGCCCGGCGATGACGGTGCGGTTCAAGAATTTGAAAGTGCGAAAGCTGTAGTTCGCTTCGCATCGACCGACCGCCGTTCGGAAACGGTTTCCGAACCGCTAAGATGGTCTCGGGAGAACCTTGTGGCAAAATCAATCTGGCCGAGTGACGATCGCACCGAAACGCTGTTGGCATCCGCCAAGGCGGGCGACGCCGACGCGGTCAACAAACTGCTGGAACGACACCGCGGCCCGATCCGCCGGCTGGTAGAGATGCGTTTGGATCGAAAGGTCCAACGCCGCGTCGATGTCAGCGACGTCGTCCAAGACGTCATGGTCGAAGCAAACAATCGCCTGGAAAAGTATCTCGACGATCCCGTCATGGCGTTCCACCTGTGGCTGCGTCAAATCGCGTGGGATCGAATCATCGACACGTATCGTCGTCACCGGGTCAGCGCAAAACGCAACATGGACCGCGAACAACCGATGTCGGTGCCGGCCGGTGCCGACCAATCGACGATGGAACTTGCGGTCCAGTTGTGCGATCCGGCGCTGACCCCCGCGGCGGCCGCGACCCAGCGTGAGATCGCGGGCAAGGTCGAAGCGGTCATCGAACAGTTGGCCGACCAGGATCGCGAGATCATCCTGATGCGGCACTACGAACATCTTTCCAACCTGGAAATCGCCCAGGTTTTAGATCTGAACCCGCCCGCGGCCAGCATGCGTTACCTCCGCGCCGTTCGTCGGCTTCGCGAGCTATTGGAAGAGCAAGCGATCACGTCCGGCGACGAGAGTGATTCGTGAACCGGCGCGATCGAGCGACCGAATCACCCGCGTTTGAATCGGAGCAAGATCAGCGGCTGGCAAACATCTTGTCTGACGTCACCGACGCAATCTGTCGTGGCGACATCATCGACATCGAATCGGTCTGCCAAGCCAACCAAGACATCTCGGTCGAGCTGAAACGCTTGCTCGGCGCGATCCTGGTCACCGACACGGCGGGAGCCAAACGCGATGAAGGCTTAGCCGATGTCAGCACCGAATCGCGGCGTTGGCGAAGCCTGCGTTTGCCGACGACCGTGGGCGATTACGAGCTGATCGCGGAACTCGGTCGCGGCGGCATGGGCGTCGTCTTTCGTGCGAGGCAAATCAGTCTGGGTCGCGATGTCGCGGTGAAGATGATTTTGCGCGGCCGGCTGGCCAGCGAGTCGGACACCGAAAGGTTCATGGCCGAAGCGTCCGCGACGGCGAAGTTGGAACACGCCAACATCGTGCCGGTTTACGAAGTCGGCGACGTCGACGGGCGTCCGTATTTCAGCATGCAGTTGGTCGACGGACCGACGCTCGCCGACATGGTCGTCGATGGCCCACTGCCGCAGCGCGAAGCCGCCGAGATCGTGGCCGCGGTGGCTCGCGCGATCGGGTTCGCGCACCGTCACGGCGTGCTTCACCGGGACTTGAAGCCCAGCAACATCATGATCGACGAAGACGGCACCCCGATGGTGACGGACTTCGGATTGGCAAAGCAAATCACCGACGGCGACGAACTCACTCGCAGCGGCATGTTGCTGGGCACGCCGGCGTACATGTCGCCCGAACAAGCCGGCGGACGACGCGGATTGGTCGGCCCGGCCAGCGACGTCTACAGCCTCGGATGCGTGCTTTACTTTGCCTTGACCGGACGCCCGCCGTTCGTCGCCGATTCGCCGATGGAGTTGGTGATGCTGGTGATCGAACAGGACCCTGCTCCGCCACGGGCGCTTCGTCCGAGTCTGGATCGTGACTTGGAAATGATCGCGATCCGGTGCCTGCAAAAGCCTGTCGACTTGCGATACGAATCGGCCGACGCGTTGGCTGCCGACCTGGAAGCCTACTTGGCCGACGAAAAGGTCTCCGCGCGAAGCGGCCGCTTCGGCCAAGTCGTCGCTCGTCTGTTTCGCGAAACCCATCACGCCGCGGTCTTGGAAAATTGGGGCATGCTGTGGATGTGGCATGCGTTGGTGCTGCTGATCGCGTCGATGCTAACGTGGTACTTGGAATACAACGCAGTCGACCGCCGGTCGGTTTATGTGTTGGTATGGACGGTGGGCTTAGGAGCCTGGGCGTCAGTGTTTTGGTCCATGCGTCAGCGGATGGGGCCGGTCACGTTCATCGAACGCCAAGTCGCGCACGTCTGGGGATCCAGCATGATCGCGATCGGATCCCTGTTTCCGCTGGAATGGTGGTTGGAAATGCCGGTGCTGAGTCTTTCGCCGATGCTGGGCGTGATCAGCGCGATGGTCTTCATCGTCAAAGCAGGCATGTTCAACGGCGCGTTCTATCTCCAAGCCGCGGCGCTGTTAGCCGTGTCGATCGTGATGGCAATGTTGCCGGAATACGCACACTTTTGGTTCGGCCTGGTCGCGGCGGCTTGCTTCTTCATCCCGGGCTACAAGTACGCACGTCGCAGACGCCGACGCGGTTGATTCGAGGCCGTCGAGGCTTCATGAATCTTCAAACGACGACCGGTCCATCTCTTCAACTGTGCGATGCCGAAGGATTGCGATCTATTCGTCGACTTCTTTTTGGCGGATCGGGTCGGCCTGGTTCAAGGCCAAGATGGTTTTGATGACGTCGACCAATTGATCCAGCCGGAAAGGCTTGAACAACACGCACTTGGGATGCAGGCCGTTCTGTCTCGCCTTGACGATCGAGTGCCCCGGGTCGTAGCCAAAGCCCGTCATCAAGACCATCGGCACACGCTGCATGATGTCACCGAGGCGAAGCATCAATTGATAGCCGCTGTAATCGGGCAAGCGGATGTCGCTGATGATGACGTCGTAGCTTTTCGCGCCGCCGCTGCTCCGCACCATCCACACGGCTTCGTCGCCTTTGTGGGCGGTTTCGACGATGCACCCATAACGTTCCAGCAACCGGTGGGCGTCCTCACGCACCGGGCCGTCGGCGTCGACGACCAGGATTCGTTTTCCGCGAAGGGCGGCGTGCTGGGACGATTGGACTCCGACCGGAACGGCCTCCAGCGGTGTCATTTTCTGGCCGACCGACTGGATCGTTTGCTTGATGTCGCGCGCATTTTGTAAGATCCGCTGCAAGCGTTCGACGACTTCGGGGGCGTGACCGATGTAGCCTTCCATCACGTTGACGGCATCGTTCAAGATTTCATCGACCGGCATCGCGACGGCGCTGTGAATCGCGTCGCAACTTTGCTGGGCTGTGTTTGCTTTTTGCGCGACCAGCAGTTCCAACGTGTTCAGCGCGAACGCGACATCGCGGGCAAAGATTTCAAGGAACTGTAAATCGTTGTCCCCGAACGCATTGGATTCGGGGCTTTCGACGTTGATGGTGCCCAGCACTTGATCGTGCAAGATCAGCGGCGCGGTGATCGAGCTTCGCGACGTCGCAACGCCGGGGATAAATAAAGGATCGTTTTCGACGTCTTGGCAAACGTAGGGCAGACCGCTGGCTGCGACGTATCCGGTCACGCCGTTGCCCTGCGGGTGCGCGAACAGTTGCCGGTCGGCGGCGTCTTGATCGATGCCGACCGAAAGCAGCGGCACCAGGTTTCCGGTGGCGTGTTCGAGCAGGCGGATCTCGATGACCTCGAAGTTCAACAGGTCGCTGAGGTAATGCCGGATGTTTTCCTTCAGCAGGTCGATCCGCTCGTCGACTTCCATTTGAAAAATTTCGGTCGGACGCAGATCGGCCAGATCGCGTCCGGCTTTGTGGATCGCTTCCAGCTTTTGTTGCTGCAGGATTTCGTCGGTGATATCGCTGATCGTAACGATCAACTGCATCGCTTGGCCGGGCTGGACCAGCGGCGCGGCGTGGACTTGGTAGTAGCGATTGCTGTCCGTGTGCAGCGTGCTGTTGCTTTCTTCGCTGGTCGCAAGGGCGGTGTGAAACGGACAAAAGTCCGGCCCCATGATCTCGGGATTGGAAAGCAACTGATAAAAGTTCATGCCCGTGATGCTGCCTTCGACGCCAGCCCACTGGCGAAGCCGCGTGTTGCCCCACAGGACGCGGATGTCGCTGTCCAGCAGCGCGACGCCTTCGGGCATGTCGCGAAGCATCAAGCCGCTTTGGGCGATGCCGCGAAGTTCGCTTAGCTGCGGCAGTTGGTCGCGGGCGATCCAGACGCCGTCGACTAGCGGTTCGTTCAGTTCGTCCACCACTGCCACGGAAGTGTCCACCAAAATGACGTGGTCGCGATCAACGTCCGATGGCAAAGTGTCCGGATCCCCTACGCAGATCAATTTGCGAGGCTGGCTGGTCGACATCGGTGCCCGGGGCGAACGATTCATAGCAATGGCTAACCGAAAGGGTGCCCACGTCGAAGGGGGCGGAGAGCAACCCCGCAAGACGACGAAAGCAGCAACGAAAACAACAATCCGACGCAGCGTCGATTGGCCGAGAACGTTCGTTTGAGCTTCACGCCGATGGCTTGCTGCCGTCCGTTGTTGCCCCTCGGCATCCAACTGCGACAAGTCAAGGCATCCAACCGCGACAAGTCAATCGTCGTCCCGCCGCGAAGACTCCTAAACACTGAGTTCCTGTTCCATCATAGAGTGCGTCACTTTGTTTGTCACAGGACGCTGCATCGCAATTGACGTCGGAATGACGTTTTAATTCCCGAATGCAAACGCGATCTCGATAGGTCACGGTCCCGCGATTGAAACTCGACCAGCGGGCTCCGATCGAGGGCGTATCGCTTTCCGTCTGCCGCTAGTGAACAAGACGCTCATCGGAACATTCTGAACGCTCGCCCGAAGAGCGTGACGATAGCGATGCGGGGTTTTGCAACGATTCTCGCGTTGAATTTCAAGAACGGTTTTGATGCCGAAAAAGCGTCTTTTGCGTGAACTGGACGGGGCCGGATAATTTGCCCTTTTTCCCCAGTTTGCAAATCGTGACTTGTTGACAGCAAGTGTACAGCCTTTACCATTGGTGGTCGCTGGGCAAAGCCGCCCAGTTTACGCAGCCGTTAAAAACTTCCTCGTATTTTCTTCTGTTGGCCTCACGCGCTGTGAGACATTTCCGGAGGGTTCCCCCAAGATGAGAGCACAAGTGTTAAAAACCGTTTTCGGGCTTGTCGCAGCGATCATGTTCGCTGCCACCGCCCAAGCAGGATGTGGCGATTGTGGAGGCTGCGACAGCGGCTCTGGTTGCGTTAGCGATGGCGGCGGCGTTGCCATGGGCAGCGGCGGCGGCAGCGTCGTTTACGGCAGCAGCGATGCCGGTGCCTGTGGACCGAGCGTTTCTTACCAAACGCAAACCGTCATGCGTTCGCAGTACGTGACCGAGACCCAAATGGTCCCGACCACCAGCTACCAGCAACAAACCCAAACCCGCATGAAGTCGGTGACCCGCCGCGTGGCCAAGGTCGAATCTCGCGAACAAACCTACACGGTCAATGTTCCGCAAACGCAAACGCGTACCGAAACGTACGACGTTCAGGTCTCGGTTCCGTACACCGAAGAAGTTCCCTACACCGTCCAGGTGCCGGTAACGACTCAGGTCGAAGAATCGTACCAAGTCTCGGTCCCGTACACCGAACAAGTCGAACAGACTTACATGGTGCAAGTTCCGAAGACCGAAGAACGTACCGAAACCTACACCGTTTCGGTTCCTTACACCGAACAAGAAGCTTACACCGTCACGGTTCCTTACACCGAACAGGTCGAGCAGTCTTACACGGTTCAGGTCCCGGTCCAAAAGACTCGTGAAGAAACCTACCAAGTGTCGGTTCCTTACACCGAGCAAATGGAACAGTCCTACACCGTTCAAGTTCCGGTTCAACAAGTTCGCACCGAATCGTACCAAGTGTGCGTTCCGTACACCGAGCAAATCGAACAAGCCTACACGGTTCAAGTTCCGGTGACCTCGACCCGTACCGAATCGTACCAAGTGTCGGTTCCTTACACCGAAACGACCACGCAGTCGTACACCGTTCAGGTTCCTTACCAAGAAACGCAAACCCAGACCTACATGGTCAACGTTCCTTACACGGAAACCATTGAACAGCCTTACAGCGTGACCGTTCCGTATACCGAGCAAGTTGCTCAGTCGTACACCGTTCAGGTTCCTTACACCGAACAAGTTGCACAGAACTACACCGTTCGTGTTCCCGTTCAACAAACGCAAACGGCCTACCGCACGGAAACCAAGTGCGTTCCGGTCACGACGATGAAGACCGTGTCCAAGGACATGGGCAGCTACCAATGCCAAGCCGTTGTCTCTGGCACTGCCAGCTACAGCAGCGGTGTTGTCGGCGGTTCGTCTGGTTGCGGAAGCTGCGGCTGCGAAACCGCTCCGGTTTGCGGCGGCGGTTGCGGTTGCGACAGCGGTTGTGGCACCCCGGCTCCGGCCGCTGCTTGTGCACCGACCGTCAGCTACAAGCAGGTTTACGTTCCCAACATGGTGACCGAGCAAGTTCCGACGACGTCCTATCAGCGTCAATCGCAACAGGTTCCTTACACCTACACGACGACCAGCTACACCACGCAGACTCAAACCCGCATGGTTCCGGTCACCAAGTGCCGCACCGAAACTCGTCAACGCATGGTCAACGTGACCAAGTATCGTACCGAGCAACGTTCGCGCAGCGTTCAGGTGCAGAAGTGCCGTCAAGAACAACGTACTCGTGACTACGTTGTCACGAAGTACAACACCGAAACCAAAACCCGCGAAGTTCCGGTCACCCGCACTCGCATGGAAACTCGCACCCGCGAAGTTCCTGTGACGACGATGACCACCGAGCAACGTTCGCGAACGGTTACCGTCAACAAGCAACGCATGGAAACTCGCACCCGCGAAATTCCTTACACGACGATGACGACGGAAACCAAGATGCGGATGGTTCCGGTCACCAAGACTCGCATGGAAGACCGTACCCGTACGGTCAACTACACCGAGATGTCGACCGAAACTCGCATTCGAACGGTTTCGCAGCAACGTACTCGTCAAGAAGAACGTAGCCGCGACGTCACCAAGTACCGCACCGAACAACGCACCAAGCAAGTTCCGTACACCACCATGGTGTCGGAAAGCCGCTCGCGTACCGTTCCGGTCACCAAGACCCGTCTGGAAACCCGCACTCGCATGGTTCCCAAGACGACCTACACTACCGAGACCCGCAACAACACGGTCACCAAGACTCGCATGGAAACGCAACAGCGTACCCGCGAAGTTGCGTTCACCGTCAACGTGCCGGAAACCCGTACCCGTAGCTACAACGTGACCGTCTGCGAAGACGTCACCGAAGAAGTTCCGGAAACCTACACGGTTTGCGTCCCGGTCACGACCATGAAGGAAGTGCAAGTCCAAAAGTGCGTTTCGGTTCCTGAAACCGTCACCGTTCCGGTCTACAACTCGGCTCCGGCAATGAGCACCGGCGTCATGATGGACAGCAGCTACAGCAGCGGCGAAGTCATCATGGACGGCGGAAGCTACGAATCGGCTCCTGCAGTAGAAGCCGCTCCGATGGCAACCGGTGCTGGTTGCACCAACTGCCAGTAATTTGAAGTCGGTCGGGTTTGGTTGAATGATCTAGACCTGACTTTTCAAATCACCAAAACGAAAGCCCCGGTAAGGAAACTTACCGGGGCTTTTTATTTGCCTAGCGAAGCAGGCAAATCCCGACCTAGCCCCGCTGGCGAGGTGACTTGCGGGAGGATTGAGACAATTGTCTTGCTCTGTTCTATGGCACCGTCACGTCCAACCAGAACGCACGCTTGCGATCGGCGCGGCGGCGGGCGTCTTCCAGCAGTGTGTCCAACGTCCCATCGTACTGGAATCGGTACGCCCGAGTTCCGAAACGGATCACGACTTCCTTTGACAAGTCGATGCTCGGTTGAGGCCGTAGCAGCACTCGAAATTGTTCGGCCGGACCACGGATGCGAATCTGATTGTCGGTGCCGATCGATGCCGAGATCTTGCCGCTGCGGATGCGAGCGGTTTGGTCCCACAGGATCGGATCGATGCGTACGTCTGGCTTCAGCGGTCCCAGTTCCAGCCACCAGTAAAACTGATCGCCGTCCCGCATCGTCGCCACTTCGATTTCGTCCGGGATCGGTCGACGAACGTGCGCGGGCGACTTCATCCACTCGAACATCCGCGGAATTTCGTCAAAGAACGGTTCCCGGCCGCGGCCGCGATACATGACCACCATCGCTTCGTGGTTGAAAGACATGTAATCATCCATGATCGCGCCGTCGGCACGCATCGCATCGAGTTCGCCCATCAACAAGTACATCGGCACGTAGCGAGCGTTCGCTTGGAAGTGATGCACGGTCTTCGACGGCGTCGCGTTGATCGCGATCAGGCCAGCCCACAAATCGGGATGCGCCAGCGAGATGTCCCACGCCGCCGAACCGCCTTCGCCGTGGCCGGACAAGAACACGCGATCCGAATCGATCGACGATCGTCGCATCGCGTCGCGAAGGGCCGCCATCACGCGGGCGTGTTCGACCTGCGTGTACTCGTACGATCGCTGCGACGCACGACTCCACACCGGCGCGACGACAATGAATCCGTGTCGTGCCGCGTGACCGATCCGAGATTTCGCCGCGTCATTCGGTGGACCGGCAGTCTGTTGACCGGCCCAATAATCGATCTGGTCTTCCGCGTAACCGCCCGCGTTGTGAAGCGAAACGATGCACGGATAAGATCGCAGCGGGTTGTATTCGGGAGGCAGTTGAATCGCATAAACGGCGTTGTCGGTCGTGACGCTGTAGAAGCCATCGGATCCTTTGACGGCGGAACCTTCGGGCCAATCCAGTGGCGGCGGCAGCAGTCCCAACATCCGGTCGACGTACTCGGGCTGTGCCCCTTCCAGCGTCCGCAGTTTGTCTAGAATTGCTTTCCGGCGGTTGGCGTCATCGCTCGCCAAGTACTCGGCCACCAAGTCGCGCACTTCGATCAGCGCCGTCGCAATTGCTAAGTTTTGTTCGCCTGAACCGCTTCCAAGCAGCCACCCCGCGACCGCGAGCGCCACCCGATCATCCAGCGCAACATCTTCGGATTGACCCAGCCGGCTGTAGTCGCTCAGTCGCGACAGAGTGTCAGGCGAAAGCCCGCGTGAGATTTCGTTGACGATGCCGGCGAGCGGTTCGGCTTGCGCGGGCACCAAGGTCGCGACGTGCGTGCGAAGTTGTTCCGCCAATCGCGCCGCTTCGTCGCGACGACCGTTGATCTCGGCCAATGCATCTTGAACTTTGATGCGAGTGATCCGTCCGACGTCTTGCAGCGGGAATTGGTTCAGGATCCCGCCGGCCAGTTCGTACTGGCCCGATTCGGCACGCAACTTTGCCTCGTCCAACAACTGCGACGCTTGTTGCTCGGTCAACGCAATCATCATCGCGTCGCGATCGACATCGACGGGAAAATTTTTGATGTTCGCGAGCGCCCGTTTGGCATCATCGTAACGACCGGTGTCCTTATAAAACCGAATCGTTTCCAACTTGCCGTCCAAATCATCCGGGTCGATCCGCCGCGAAAAAATTTGCTCCAACGTTTGCGAATCGATCGAAGCCGTCGACACTCGCATGTCCCACAACAGCGAAGGTTGGCCTTTCAACGCGATCAGCCGCGCGTATCGCGAATTCAGTTCGGTGATGCCCTGGATCACGTTGACCGGTCCCTCGGGACCTCGCATCGTCAACTGGCGGCGACCAAATTCGTTGAACGGCGAAACTCCGATGATCGTTCCCAATCCGGCGACCGCAGTGCCGCCGAGCGGTTTGGGTTGCCACAGTTCGATCGCCTGGGTCGGATCGGCGACGTCGACGGGCGCGCCTGGGACATGCTTTTGCCGTGGATGTACGTTCGGCGAAGTCCATCATCAATCAACCACACCGGACGCACGTTGGAATCGTTCATGGCGGCCGCGCCGAAGCCCTCTTTCAGCGTCGGAAGTTCGATCACGAGCCCGCGAAGCGTCAATCCGTTTCGCAGTTGAAAGACTTGTTCGGCAGCCACTTGGGTCGACAGTGCATCGATCGAAAAAACGATCAGCGACGTGACCACCGCGACCACCCTTAATCGACACCGCGTCATGACGTCTGTCCTTGGCTGGCGTCGCTGGTGCCACCGGTCGTTAAAATCGTGACGGCTCGCATCAACGTGCGGCCCAGCGGCGCGACGCCGGCATGGACCGATTCGACCGCCGGCATCGTCCGGCCGACCCAGTCTTTCGAGCGAACGTCTTGCCACCAGATCATCGGATCAAGTTGAGCCAACAAGCGTTGGTCCGAACGTTCGTGCAACGACGTTGCCACGCCTTGCGAGATCATCGCATTTTGTTCGATCGTCGCATCTAATTCGGTCATCACAGCGCCGTCACCAAAGATTGCACTGGAGCTGCCAGTGCGACTGTAAACCGCCGCGATGACGATCAACAACGTCGCGACCGCGACCGACCAACGCGGCGAGGCGAATCGATGAGACGGCCGTTCGATCGGCGGCACGCATCGCTGCGTCAGCGCGGATTCGACGTTGTACCAAGCCCGCAGGTCTCGACCGCATGACGGGCATTCTCGCGAATGGGCGATCAGCGATTGGTCCGACGACACGCCGCGTCGTTCATCCAAACATTGCTGCAGACGCTGACGGAACTGTTGGCAACTGGGATCGTGATACGTCATCGCGACTTGCCTCCTGTTTGGACCCGGCTGATCACGTCGCGGTCCCGAAGGGACTCCATCAGTGTCGCGCGTGCTCGATGCACCCAGGTCTTGATCGTTCCGACCGGTCGATTCATCTTGGCGGCGATCTGGTCATAGCTAAGCGATTGTTCGTGGAACAACTCTAGCGCCAACCGCTGGTCGGTGGGAAGTCGTCGCATCGCCAAGTCGACTTCTTCGGCCAACGACTCGGCGTCTCGCTGAAGCTTGGCGGCGGTGCTGACCGGCTCCGCCGCCAAAGTCAACGAACGATGCGGATGCTTTTTTGAAAGCAGCGTTCGGCAGCGGTTGACGGCGATGGTCACTAACCACGGTTCCAGCGGTCGCTGGCGATCCCACTGATGCAAGTGCTTTGCCAGGCGGGAGAACGTATCCTGCGTCGCGTCTTCGGCATCTTGCCGATGGCCCAGCATTTTCATGCACTTGTCAAAGACCATCGCGTAGTGACGATGCATCAATTTCGCAAACGCGGCCGGATCATCGCGACCGGTTTGGTCGGCTAACCAGGCATTGGATTCCAACATCGATGCTCGCTCCTAAACGTTCGGGGATCTCCACCGAAGTTTAGCGTCCGCTGAAGAATCGTTTCAGAGCATTATCGGCGGCGTCGCGGGAGTTGTCCGTCATCGCCTTCTTCATGTCGGCAGGAAGCTTGCCAGGGGTTTTACTTTTCTCGGGGCGTTTGCGGACCGATTTCTCGGCCGAATCGCTGACTGACAAGTCCGTGCTATCGGTGTCGGACGACTTAAGTTCGTCATCCGCGTCCACGCTTTGTTCAAGACGGAACTGCCGAGTTTCCGGATCGGACAGCTTACGAACGCGGTCGATTTGGTCCGCTTCGTCCAGCCAATCGTCAACATCCACCGCCTCGAACCGGCTGTCTTGCGCGCCCGCTTCGACCGTTCGAGCGGCGGCGTCGCCGACATCCGCCACCTCGGGCTTCTTCGCCGCTTGCAGACCGTGTTCGATCAAAACCTCGAAAGACAGCTTGCCGATTCGCAGTTCGTCGCCGGCCTTGAGCACCTTGGCCTTGTCCGCGGGCAGACGCTTGTCGTTGACGAAGGTTCCGTTGCGGCTTTTGAGGTCCTGTACCAGGACGCGGTTGTCTTTGAGCACCAGGATGCAGTGCTTGCGGCTGACCGATTCGCTTTTCGGACGAAGTTGACAAACCTCGCTACGTCCGACCAGAAACTTCTCGCTGGATACGGCAATTTCCTTGCCCTCGTGACTTCCGGCCAGAACTTTTAGCTTCACCTGCATAGTTCACCTTTCAAACACCTACTCGGCCCGTCTTGACGGTCGACCACAGGAAAAACGTCAGCGAATCTATTCGCCCGACGCCGCTCCTTGCGATTTGTATTCTAAACCCTTTCAAGGCTGCGAATATCCCTCACAAAACGGATTAAAGCAGCAAACGACCACCTAAGACAAGCCGCAAAGGCTCCGAGCCACCCGGCGGAAGGGTGTCTTGGTGGCTCAACGGCGACTGAGCCACGATGCGTCGCCGAATCTTGATTGCTGCCAAAAAGTTCTCCGCGACAGTTCATTGGAAGTCCAATCGCCCGGTGTCCAAACCGCCCCCAAGCCGTCCGCGAACGAATGGGTCAGCGTTTCGGCCATCCTCGCGACCGCTAAATCGGTCTTGATCAAGAGCCCATCTATCCGGGTCGCACCCAGTTCGCAAAGGCCGGGCAACTCGGGTGCCAACGGACTGGCGGCCAGCAACAAGCTACCGTGCTGGAGCACCGATTGGCGGCCTTTCCGTTGTGCGCTCCCCATCACCTTGTACCCACCGACAATCAGATCATCCGCCGTTCGCCGCTGAAAGCAAAGGAACGGTGTGACCGAAGCGGCGTCTTTGTGATCCACTGGTACAACGGATGACGTTGCTATCTGGGCGAATGGTTCGCTGTGAATGCCGCACTTTGCCAGTCCCGCCACGATCGCGTCCCGCACCTTCCGATACAGAACAAGATTGAACCCGCGAACCGAGGGCTCGATCGGCCAGGCAAGCGAGTACGTCAGTTCGTGGTGATGCACGATCGCCCCGCCGCCGGACGCTCGGCGAACGCACGCGGCGTTGCGACTTTGGGCGTGCAGGTCACGATCGTTGATCGACTGAAAATACCCCAGCGATAACGTCGGTTCGGACCACTGGTAGAAACGCAGCGTCGGCGGCCCGCCGTCGTCGACCGACTCCAGCATCGATTGGTCGGCCGCCATGTTCGCGGCGGCATCGAGTCGTTCCAGCGGGATCAATCGTCCGTCACGCATCAGCCCGCTTCGGCGCACTGTTTTTCGTACGCGGCGTGATCCATCAACTTGTCACGGCCCTCGTCGCCGTCGACTTTCACTTTGATGATCCAGCCGAAGTCGTACGGATCGTCGTTCAGCTTTTCCAGCATGTCAGGCAAGTCGCTATGGACTTCGACGACCTCACCGCTGACCGGACTGTAAAGAGGACTGACGGCCTTCACGGATTCGACTTCGCCGAACTCTTCACCCGCGGTCACAGCTTTGCCGACCGTCGGCAAGTCCATGTAGACGAGATCGTTCAGCTGCTCGATCGCAAACGCCGAGATTCCAATCGTCGCCACGGATGCGTCCGACAAGTCAGCCCATTCGTGGGTTTCGGCGTAAAGAAGTTTTGAAGGATCGCGAGACATGGATGGGGTTCCGGTAAGGGAGTGTCGAAAACGTAGACCCGCGGCTCCGCCCGCGGGATGTTACCCGTCTGATCCTGCGGGCGGAGCCGCAGGTCTACGATTTTGTCAAACGACTTTCGGTCGTTTGTAAAACGGCAACGGGCACCGTGTCGCCGCCACCGACTTGCCGCGAATGTCGATTTGAAATTCGGCTGATTCCGCCACGTCCGCATCAACATACGCCATCGCGATCGGCCGGCCCAGCGTCGGTGCCGGGCCGCCGCTGGTGATCATTCCGACCGGTCGTCCGTCGGTCGTCAGCACCGGACATCCATCCCGCGCAGGCCGTTTGCCCTCGGGCAACAATCCGATGCGGACTCGCCTGGGACCGCCGGCTTTGACTTTGCGGATCGCTTCGTCGCCGATAAAGTTGCGATCATCCAAATCGCACGCGAACGACAACCCCGCCGTGATCGGGTCCACGGACTCATCAAGTTCGTGTCCGTACAGCGGCATCGCGGCTTCCATCCGCAACGTGTCTCGTGCTCCCAAGCCCGCCGCGGTGAATCCGATATCGCGACCGACCAACATGATGTTCTCCCACACGCGAGTGGCTTCTTCGGCGCGAACGACCAACTCAAATCCGTCCTCCCCCGTGTAGCCGGTGCGGCTGATGATGACGGGCTTTTTGAACTGGTCCGTGATCGTCGTGTGGTAATACTTCAATCGCGTCGGGTCGAACTTAAACAGCCGCTTGCAGACGTCCATTGCAAGTGGGCCTTGCACCGCGATCATCGCGGTAAGCTCGGTCCGGTCCGACATCGTCACGGTCGGAAACTCGTCCATCCGCGGCGTGATCCAGTCGATGATTTTTTGGCGGTTCGATGCGTTGACGACCAGCAAGTGAAACCGTTTCTGCGACGGTGTTTCCAAGTTCGACACCAACACGTCGTCCAGCACGCCACCGCTTTCATTGCACATCAAGCTGTATCGCACGCGGCCGATCGGCATGTCCGACACTCGCCGGGTCAGCAACCGGTCCAGCAATAGCTCGCTGCCATCGCCCTCGAATTTCAACCGCCCCATGTGCGACACGTCGAACAGCGCCGCCGACGTCCGGCACGCTTGGTGCTCGGCGACGATTGACGAATACTGGATCGGCATTTCGTAGCCGGCAAACGGCAGCATCTTCGCCCCGGCGTTTCGATGCCAAGCGTCCAGTGGCGTGTGGGCGTACGATAAAGTCATTGGTTATTTTGGCGACAGGAAATGCGGGCGCGGCATGATGGTTTGAAGACGCCTAGCAGTCTACCGCAGCTCAATTTTTTGGATCGAGAAGTTAACCGAGGGACGGATGCGAGGGCACCGAGCGAAGTCCCCGGGTCTCCCGCTCCCACCCATCAAATGCGTACAGCGCGAGACGCGGCGACTACGCTCCTTCGTCGCATCCGTCGCTCGGCTAACCTGAAAACTAAGTTGCGCCCGATCGCCAGTCTATCGCCCACACACGTTGCCTCGAAAGCCCGGCTGTCCTGTTAAGCTATCGCCATGTCATCACCATCACCGCTGCTGCCGATCATCGACGCCGGGCTGCCCACCGGAATCGTCACGCCGTTTGGTCAACGAGTCGATGAAACTGGTCGACCGCTGCGACGAAATGCCGTCCGAGAACTGCAGATCAATCTCGGCAAGCTGTGCAATCAAACCTGCACGCACTGCCACGTCGAAGCCGGCCCGACGAAGAAACGAGAGAACATGAATGCGGAAACGGCGACCCGGATTTGTGAGCTCACCCTGCGGTGCGAGGGACTGGACACGGTCGACCTGACCGGCGGCGCGCCGGAGATGAATCCAAACTTTCCTGATCTTGTGAAAGCGTTTCGCGGTGCCGGATTGCGAGTGATCGATCGCTGCAACCTGACGATCCTGTCCGAACCGGGTCACGAAGACTTGGCAGAGTTTCTTGCCGATCACCAAGTCGATATCGTCGCCTCGTTGCCATGCTATTTGGAAGACAACGTCGACGGACAACGCGGCGACGGCGTCTTCGGTCGCAGCATCAAAGGACTGCAAACGCTGAACAAACTCGGTTACGGCATCGGCGACCCTGCCCGACGATTGGACCTGGTCTTCAATCCGACGGGACCGTCGCTGCCACCAAACCAAGCATCCCTAGAAGCCGACTACAAACGCGAACTGCTGAAACGTTATGGCATCCGGTTCGATCATCTGTTGTGCATCACCAACATTCCGATCAAACGTTATGCGATGTATTTGAACAAACGAGGCAAGCTGGATGACTACATGCGATTGCTTTCCGATTCGTTCAACCCCGCCGCCGTCGATCACGTGATGTGTCGGTCACTCGTATCGATCGGCTGGGACGGTCAGATTTACGATTGCGATTTCAATCAAATGCTAGACATGCCGGTCAGCGGAAAATCGCCGACGACGATCTGGCAAATCGAATCCCTGGACGATTTCGCCAACCAAACCATCGCCATCGCCGACCACTGCTACGGATGCACCGCCGGCGCGGGCAGCAGTTGCAGCGGTGCGATCACCTAAACGTTTTTTCTCCTAACACCTAACACCTAATACCTAACACCTATTTCCCATGCTTGATACCGACGTTGCCGTTCGCGATCGTTACTCTGCCGCCGCCCAGGCTCGTGAAGTCGAGCTTTGTTGCCCGGTCGACTACGACGCGAAGTACTTAAAAGTCATTCCGCAAGAAGTCATCGATCGCGACTACGGTTGCGGCGATCCATCGAAGTGGGTCCGCGACGGCGAGACGGTCTTGGACCTCGGCAGCGGTGGCGGCAAGATCTGTTTTATCGCCTCGCAGGTCGTCGGCAAAACCGGCCGGGTCATCGGCGTCGACATGAACGATACGATGCTGGACTTGGCCCGACGCAGCCAACCCGTCATTGCCGAAGCGCTCGGTTACGACAACGTGGTTTTTCGCAAAGGCAAGATTCAAGACTTGGCCATCGATCGCGATGCGGTCGACGAATTTTTGAAGGCCAGTCCGGTCGCCGATGAAGCCGGTTTGCAGCGGCTGGAATCGTTCACCGCAGCGATGCGTCATCAAAACCCGATGATCGCCGACAACTCCATCGACGTCGTGGTTAGCAACTGCGTTTTGAATCTGGTCAGCTCGGAGGAAAAGTCGCAGCTGTTCCGCGAAATCTATCGCGTGCTGAAACCGGGCGGTCGAGCCGTGATCAGCGACATCGTTTCGGATGATCTCGTGCCGATCGAAATGCAGCGGGATGCGGCGCTGTGGAGTGGTTGCATTTCGGGGGCTTTCGAGCAGCGAGAATTCCTGCACGCATTCACGGCAGCAGGTTTCTTTGGCGTCGAAATGCCGGTGCTGCAAAGCGAGCCATGGCAAGTTGTTGAGGGCATTGAATTTCGATCGGCCACCGTGATCGCGTACAAGCACGTCATCGAAAGGACGCAAGACGAAGACCACGGCGTGATCTATCGCGGACCGTTTGATTACGTCAGCGACGAAGACGGCCAAGTGTTCGTGCGAGGCGAACCGACTGCGGTCAGCAAGAGCAAATTGGCGGCGCTCACGTCTGGCTCGTTCGGCGATTCGTTCATCGGCCTGACCGGCCAAGGCGAACCCATCGTTGACGACGCCCCAAAAAAGAAACCCGCCAAGATGAGCGTCCTAGGCGACGACTGCTGCGGCAGCCAAGGTTGCTGCTAATCGTAAACCCGCGGCTCCGCCCACGGCATGGTTCTCTGCGGACGGAGCCGCAGAGCTACGAATCTTGCAACGACGCACGGAACTGTCGAATCAGTTTTGTTTCGCCGATGTCAAAACGTTGCTCCAAAACCCGCTCGATCATCGCGATCGTTAGGCCCGGCAGTTCGACGCTTTCGACCACTTCTTCGTACGTGTCGCCGCGCAGCACCAACATCCGCAGCGATGACCCGTCGTGCCGCCAGACTTCGGGGATGCCCATCGACGCGAACAACGCCATTTTCGGAATCGCCGAACTCGTGATCTCGACTTCGATCACAAGGTCAGGCGGCGGGTCGATTGCCAAATCAATATCAGGCTTACTCAAGATCAACGAGGCGTTGCTGACGTAGTAGGATTCGTCCGCCTCGAACGCTCTTTTCAGGTCCGGTCGTTTGAATGTCGTCGAGGCTACCGTGCAGATTTCAATGTTTCGTACTTCGGAATAGGTCTCCACCAAACGACCGATCAACCCATGAATGTTCTCGTGCAAGCGAAGTGGACTCATCAGTTCCAAATCTCCTCGATCGTAAGTCATTCGCGGAACACTGCCGGGACGTTGTTCACTGAGCTCCAGAAACGTTTCCCAACGAATGTCCCGCATCAGGACACGCTGTTCGCCTGCTTGTGCGACGGTCGACATCGATAAGCTCCAAAAATGAAGTGGGGAAATCGCTCGAATCGAATTATAACCGCCTCACCCTTCCAATTCTTCCCACCTCGCGTACGCCGCAGTCAGCGATTCTTGCAATTTGGCCAGCTTGGCCGCGTCCTTGGCGATGTGGTCGCCGCCGCCTTGGAAGTAACCCGGGTCGGCCAACTTTTCGTTGATCGCGGCGATGTCAGATTCCAGCGATTCGATCCGTGCCGGCATCTGTTCCAGTTCGTGCTTGTCCTTGAAAGACAGCTTTTTTGCCGGCGCGGGTTTCGCCGTCGTCGCGGCCGGTTTTGGCTTGGGTGGCGGTGCGTCTTTGGCTTCCGCTTCACGCCTCGCCAGCGCCGCCTTCCAATCGTCGTAGCCGCCGACGTACTCGTTCACGCCGTCCTCTTCGTACACGATCGTGCTGGTCACGACGTTGTTCAAAAACGTCCGGTCGTGGCTGACCATCAACACCGTGCCGCTGAAGTCGATCAGTTGTTCTTCCAACAAGTCCAACGTTTCGCTGTCCAAGTCGTTGGTCGGTTCGTCCAGCACGATCACGTTGGCCGGCTTGGTCATCAACTTGGCGAACAGCGCCCGGTTCCGCTCGCCGCCGGACAAGTACTTCACCTGCGTCCGCGCCCGCTCGGGCGTGAACAAAAAGTCTTGCAAGTAACCGACGATGTGTTTCGACTTGTCACCGATCAGAATTTTGTCGCTACCTTCGCCGACGTTTTCTTGAACGGTTTTCTCGGGGTCAAGCGAATCGCGAAGTTGATCGAAGTACGAGACCTGCAAGTTCGTGCCGAGTTTGACTTCGCCGGAATCGGGCTTCAATTGTCCCAGCAACAACTTCAATAGCGTCGTCTTGCCCGCGCCGTTGGGGCCCATGATTCCGACTCGGTCGCCTCGCATCAACGTGGTCGAAAAGTTGACCAGGATCGGCTTGTTCTTGTACGCGAACGAAATCTCTTTGACGTCCGCGACCAACGCACCACTTCTCGCGGCCTCCTGCAGGTTCAACTTCGCCTTGCCCTCAACGCTGCGTCGATCGCTTCGTTCGATGCGTAGCGCTTTGAGCGCCCGCACGCGACCTTCGTTACGAGTCCGACGGGCTTTGATGCCCTGGCGAATCCAGATTTCTTCTTGAGCAAGTTTTTTATCGAACAATGCGTTCTGTTTTTCTTCGGCTTGAAGCGCCGCTTCTTTGCGTTGCAAAAACGTGTCGTAATCGCACGTCCAGTCGAACAACCGGCCGCGATCGATCTCCCAAATCCGTGTTGCCAAGCTTTGCAAGAATGAACGGTCGTGCGTGATGAAGACCAACGTTTGCCGAAACCGCTTCAAGAAGTTTTCCAGCCACAAGATCGAAACGATGTCCAAGTGGTTGGTCGGTTCGTCCAATAGCAGCACGTCGGGCTCGGACGCGATCGCGCGGGCCAGCAGAACGCGCCGCTTCATGCCGCTGGACAACGTCTCGAACAAGGCCTCGCCGTCGAGTTCCATTTTCGACAACGTCGACTCGACCGCGTGTTCGACTTGCCAAGCCGTCTCGGGATCGTCCTTGCCCGGCTGCCCGTCGATCACGATGTCCATTACCCGGCCCGTCCAATCACGCGGCACGTCTTGGGTCAACCTCGCGACTTTGGTGTGTGGCGCGAAGGTGATGCCGCCGTGATCGGGAACGACTTCGCCGTCGAACATCCGCAGTAGCGTCGTCTTGCCGGCCCCGTTCCGACCGAGCAATCCGACTTTCTCGCCCCGTTCGATCACGGCGGAAACGCCGTCCAAAAGCAGCGGACCGCGGAAACCGATGGAAAGGTCGTCGAGCGAAACGAGAGGCATGTTAAAAAAATCAGAAAGGGCGTGCGTGGGAAGAAACGCTTTTTGGAAGCGCGGTTTAACGACAATCGTCGCGGGCGAACATGCCTTGTCAATCGTCCAGCGTTAATTCGCCAGCGTTAATTCAACCGGGCAATGATCGCTGCCGTGAACGTCGCATCGAATCGCGGCCCCGGCGACTCGGTCGATCGCTTTGCCGGACACAAAGAAGTAATCCAACCGCCAGCCGATGTTCCTTTCTCGTGCGTCGCTGCGGTAAGTCCACCAACTGTAGTGCCCCGGCCCCGATTCAAATTTTCGGAACGAATCGACAAAGCCGGCGTCGCAAACCCGGTCCAGCCCCGCACGTTCTTCGTCGGTGAAGCCCGCGTTTTTGCGATTGGCTTTCGGGTTGGCCAAGTCAATTTCTTGGTGCGCACAGTTCATGTCGCCGCAAAAGATCACGGGTTTACGGCGGTTCAGCTTTTTGATGTAGTCCAGAAACGCGGCATCCCACTGCTGGCGATAGTCCAATCTCGCCAGTCCTCGCTGGGAATTCGGCGTGTAGACGTTGACCAAATGAAAGTCGTCAAACGTCGCCGTGATCACGCGGCCTTCACCGTCGTGAGCGGCATCCCCGATGCCGAGGATCGACTTTTTAGGTTTCGTCTTCGACCAAATCGACGTGCCGCTGTAGCCTCGTTTGGTGGCTGGATTCCAGACCTGTTGATAGCCCAGCGCGTCCGCCCAAGCCGTGTCGACTTGGTCCGGTTCCGCCTTGGTTTCTTGCAAGCACAACACGTCGGGAAGTTCGGTTTCGACGTAGCCGCGAAATCCTTTGTCCATCGACGCACGGATGCCGTTGACGTTCCAGGATACCAATTTCATGAGCAAAAATTCAGACAAGGAGGTTTTAATTGCCGATCGGGCCGCATGATAACGTGCCAGCCGAACTTATCGATGTCCAGGTTTCAAGCTCGCGTCTTTTGGATCACAATCGGTTCATGAGTCTACTGATGAAAATTGATGCGTCCGTTTCCGACGACGACCTTCGCGGCCAAATCGAACTGGCGTGTCAGCAAATGGAGCAGACCTTCGCCGACGGTTTCTATTCCAAGATCACGGTCGTTCGTCACTGGTCGCGACACAATCCGGAACTGTCCGGCAAAATCGCTCGGCCGGGCGCGTACCGCTGGTACCTGCGCCGCGAGTTGTTCAAGTTGGCTCGGCGAGGAGCCGAGATCACGGTCGCCAGCTCTCGGCCGCGGGTGGACTTGAGTTCGCCGAAGCTGTTGGAGTTGATCGACGAGACCGATTTCGATTTGACTCGCAAGAAAGTCTTTTTGTTTGGCCCCGAACGTTCCGAGCTTTCGATCGCTCGGTTGGAACATTACACCGGCACGCACGCGGAAGATTTCCAGCGTTACGTTCTGCTGACCAACTACCAAATGCACATGGAAGCGTTTCAAAGTCGCTTCGGGGACTGCGTTCGGTCCAGCCGCTTCGACGTGCAAATGCCGACGCTGCATCATCGCGAACCTGACAACCGCGGCATCAGCATCGTCAACATCGGCGTCGGTCCGTCCAATGCCAAGAACCTGACCGATCACTTGGCGGTGCTGCGTCCCGACGCGATGGTGATGGTCGGCCACTGCGCGGGCGTTCGCAATCACCAAGAAATTGGCGACTTCGTTTTGGCGTCGGGCTACATGCGAGCGGATCACTTGCTGGACGTCGCGTTGCCGCCATCGGTCCCGATCTCGCCCAGTTTTCTGCTGAACCGATCGCTTGCAAATGTGTTGGATGAAACGGGACTGCCGTATCGTATCGGCGCGGTCTACACGACGGCCGATCGCAACTGGGAACTGTCGCTACGACGGACGATGGAACACTTGCGAGCCAGTCGCAGCATCGCGGTCGACATGGAATCGGCCACCGTCGCGGCCAACGGATTTCGTTATCGCATCCCCACGGCGACGCTGCTTTGCGTGTCGGACAAGCCGCTGCACGGGCAACCCAAACTTCCCGGCGAAGCGAAAGCGTTTTACGACGAGAGCAAACGTCAGCACATCGAAGTCGCGGTGTCGGCGCTCGAGTCGGTCAAAGAACGTTACCCCGAAGGTTTGCCCAACAGCGAGATCCGAGGCCCAGGCGAACCGCTGCTTGGTGGTTCGGAGTTGTAATCGTAGACCCGCGGCTCCGCCTACGGGATTTCCTGCGGGCGGAGCCGCAGGTCTACGAGGTCGACTCGTCCACTCGTTCCCAGGCTCCGCCTGGGAACGGGATGTCTTCGAGGCTCCGCCTCGCCCTCTGCGGCAACAGAGGCAGAGCCTCTAAGTCAGTGTGTTCCCAGGCTCCGCGTGGGAACAAGAAGAAATACGTCGAAAGATGGCGCGGGACAATTGAGACAATTGTCCTACAATGACTTCGCACTGCTCTCGCGAAACAACTCCGCGATCACATCTTCCAGTGGCAAGTCCTCCACCGCGACGTCTTCGATCGGGTTGTCGCGTAAGACCTCCGCCAGCACTCGCGGCACGTCTGCTCTCGCGACGCGTATTTTCGCCTTCGGCCACGTTTCGTCCAGCACTTCGCCGATGCCGGATAAGTCCGGGCGATGCCCTTCGGCGAATTGCAACGTCACGATCTTTAGTCCGCTGAACCGATCGATGATGCCCGATAGCGATCCGTCATACTCGATCCGTCCGCCCGCGATGATGACGACTCGCTTGCACAGCGCCGCGATGTCTTTCATGTAGTGACTGGTAAGCAAAATCGTGATCTTGCGTTTCTGTTGATAGAACCGCAGGAACTGTTGGATGTTGTGCTGGGCGATCACGTCCAGTCCGATCGTCGGTTCGTCCAAGAACAACACCTCGGGACTGTGCAGCAGCGCCGCGATCAGTTCCATCTTCATCCGCTCGCCCAGCGACAATTCGCGAACGGGTTGACCGAGCAGTCGTCGGACGTCCAGCAGGTCGGTCAGTTCATCCATCGTCGCGGTGAACTGGTCCTTCGGCACGCCGTAAATTTGTTGGTGCAGCCGATAAGACTCCTGGGCCGGCAAGTCCCACCACAGCTGGTTCTTTTGTCCCATGACGAGTGCGAACCGGCGACGGTATTCGTTCTTGCGTTGCCAGGGCGTGAAGCCCATCACGCTGGCCGATCCGCTGGTCGGGTTGATGACGCCGGAAAGCAGTTTCAGCGTCGTTGTTTTGCCAGCGCCGTTGGGACCTAGAAACGCGACGAACTCGCCTTGGCCGACGTCAAGGTCGATGCCCTTCACGGCTTCGACTTCTTTGTACTCGCGACGAAACAGACCTTTGACGCTCTCGCCGAGTCCTTCGCGTTTTTTGTAAACGCGATACGACTTCGTCAGGCCGCGGACTTCGATGATGGACATGGGGGGAAGCTTGGAGCAGGGAGACTGGAGCTTGAAGATGGGAGCGGGAAGGCGTCGTTTACGAGAACTTACGGGGAAGGGTAGACTTTGGGAACAGTCGTCGGATTCGTGGATGACTCGACGCAACATTCTTTCTCTTACTAGAAGTTTGACCCCTGAAACCTGAACCCTTTCCTTTCCGTGTCGGACTTGGTTACGACTCACACCGGCTTGGCAACGGCGGTCCGCTGCGGATCGGCGGCATTGACGTGCCGGCGGAAGTCCACGCGATCGGACACAGCGATGCCGATGTGTTGTTGCACGCGATCACCGATGCGCTGCTGGGATCGATCGCGGCGGAAGACATTGGAAGATTGTTCCCCGACAATGATCCCGCCAATCGTGGCCGCGACAGTGTCGACTTTCTGGTCGAAGCGGTCCGCCGCGTGCATCACGCGGGCATGGAGGTCGGCAACCTGGACGGCGTCATCCTGGCCGAGCGTCCGAAGATGGCACCGCACATCGATGCGATGCGTGAAGTGATCGCTAAGCACTTGGACGTCGACGTCGATCGCGTCAGCATCAAAGCCAAAACCGGCGAAGGCATCGGCGACATCGGCAGCAGCGCCGCGATCGCGGCGAGGGTCGTCGTGCTGGTCCATCGACGAGGATAACGCCTTGTCCGACTTCGTTTAACGCCCAGCCGAAGGCGTCGGCAAACGTAGGTCCGCCACGCCGTGGCGGAGCATGGATCCAGCAAACCGCTTCGCGGTTCGGCCCTGCCACGGCGTGTCAGGGCTACGTCGGTGTGAAGCCGGTGCCTCCGACGAGGCATAAGCCGGTTCGGCGGCGAAACCGTGACTTTGAAAAGCGAGCAGTTCCCGCTCGGCTTCGCCCTGATCGATGACCCGTCGGTGCTTCGGATCTCTGCCCCCGGTGGCGAAACGATCCGCGACATTGCGATCGGCCGCTAGAAAAAACGGTCTCTTACGATCCGGGCAAGTTCCCTATAATCCGCGGTTTGACTAACGCACCGCTCCCGCGATTGAAACGAAAATGTCGTCTGCCAGCCCCGCCAAAACTTCTCAAACAGCCTCCGGCAAGCCCGAAATTCGCGTCTACAACACGCTCTCGAAGGTCAAAGAGCCGTTCGAACCGCTGCGGGGCAACCACGTCGGTATCTATTTGTGCGGTCCGACCGTGTACGCCGAGTCGCACATCGGGCACATGGTCGGGCCGGTCATTTTCGACACCATCAAACGCTACCTTCGGTACTGCGGCTACGACGTCACGCTGGTCGTCAACATCACCGACGTCGACGACAAACTGATCAACAAGAGCAAAGAACGCGGCATCCCGATGAGCCAGATCGCGGTCGAAATGACGGCCGATTATCTGTCGAACTTGAAAGAGCTGGGCGTCAACCAGATCGATTACCTGCCGCGGGCGACCGATCACATGCCCCACATCATCCACTTCATCGAAGCCCTGATCGCCAAGGATCACGCCTACGCGGTCGACGGCGACGTGTTCTTCGACGTGATGAAAGACCCCAACTACGGCCAGCTTTCCAACCGCACCGCCGATGCCCAGCAAGGCGAAGGCGGCGGCGCGGCCGCCAAGAAACGTTCGCCCGGCGACTTTGCACTTTGGAAATCGGCCAAAGACGGCGAGATCGCTTGGGCCAGCCCCTGGGGCAAAGGCCGGCCCGGTTGGCACATCGAATGTTCGGCGATGAGTCACGAGATCCTTGGCGACACCTTCGACATCCACGGCGGCGGACTGGACCTGATGTTCCCGCACCACGAAAACGAGCGGGCCCAAAGCGGCTGCTGTCACGACGCGCCGATGGTCAAGTACTGGATGCACAACGGGCTGATGCGAGCAGGCGAGAAAGGCAAGGTCGGCGGCAAGAGCGACCGCGAATCGGACACCGAATCTTCCACCGACGATGCCGCCGCCGGCAAGATCAGCCGCAGCAAAGGTGCCGGCGGATTGTCGACGTTGATCCGTCGTCACACCGGCGAACGCATCCGATTCTTTTTGCTTCGCACCCACTATCGTTCGACAATCGTGTACGGCGAAGACGGCTTGGAAGAAGCCGGGACCAGCCTGGAAGCGTTCTATCGTTTCTTTGCCCGCTTCGACGAGATCACCAACGCCGTCGACGGCATGTCGTTCTACGAACTGCAGCCCGCACCGACCCGCGCGATTGGCGATTTCGATCCGGGTGACGACGAATTTCTGAAAGAGATCTTCGGCATCCGCGGGAAGTTTCTCGCCGCGATGGACGACGACTTTAACTCCGGTGCAGCCATTAGTTCGCTATTCGATTCGTTGCGGATCTTGAACCGACACATCGACTCGCACGGATTGACTGGCAAGTCGGATCCGTTGTCCGCGCCGGTTGTGTCGCTGATCCACGCCACCAAAGTCATCCGCGAACTAGCCGCGACGTTGGGATTGTTTCAAAAGCCGCCGATCGCTGCCGGCGGCGGCAATGAAGCCGACACGCAATTGCTCGATGACGTCGTCAAGCTGCTGATCGAACTTCGCAAGGAAGCTCGCGCCCGCAAGGACTATGAAACCGGCGATGCGATTCGCAATCGCTTGATGGACTTGGGCGTGTCGCTGTTGGACAAAAAAGACGGCACCAGTTGGGAACGTTCGTGAACCCCGACTCGTCCGGCAAGCATCGCATCCTTGGCGTCGACCCCGGACTAAACACGACCGGTTACGGCGTGGTGCATTTCGACGGCATGAAGCCCCGTTTGATCGAAGCCGGCGTCGTGCGAAGCAAAGCAAAAGCATCGATCGAATCGCGGCTGGACGAAATTTACAGCGGCGTCTTGGAAGTCCTGCAAGAGCATCGGCCGGAACTACTCGCGCTCGAGCAATTGTTCTCGCACTACGAACGTCCCCGTACGGCGATCCTGATGGGTCACGCCCGCGGGGTAATCTGTTTAGCGGCAGCCAAGTGCGGCGTCGAGGTCGCGCACTTTGAACCGACGCGGGTCAAGAAGGTGATGACGGGCAACGGACGAGCGTCGAAATCGCAAATGCAACTGGCCGTGAAAGCACACTTGAACCTATCGACCGTCCCCGAACCCGCCGACGTCGCCGACGCGCTGGCGATCGCAATCTGCGGCCATCACTTGGGCCAAGGCGACCTGCTGGAAAAGTTGGCTCGCGCTCAATCAAGAACCAACTCTATCTAGCATCGAAGCGGTACCCAGCCCGTAGCCCCGACACGCCGTGGCGGGGCCGAACAGCAAGGCTGTTCGCGACCAATGCAATGCTCCGCCACGGCGTGGCGAACCTACAAAAACCCGCAAACCTACCAGGACCCTTCCCGTGATCATTGCCATTTCTGGAACGCTAAAACGTGTCGGCGAAACCTCCGTTGCGATCGAAGCGACGCCGTTCGAGTACGAGGTCTACATCGCCGACTACACGCGGCGACAACTGCAAAGCCGCGTCGGCGAAACGATCCGGCTGTTCACGCTCGACTACATCGAAGGCGGGTTGCAAGGTGGACGGATGACGCCGCGTCTGATCGGATTCATGACCGAACCCGAACGCCAGTTCTTTGACCTGTTCTGCAGCGTCGACGGCGTCGGCGTCAAGAAAGCGCTTTGCGCGATGGTGCGGCCGGTCAAAGAACTCGCCCTGATGATCGAACAGCAAGAGGTCAAACAGCTTTCAACTCTGCCCGGCATTGGACCGTCGACCAGCGAAAAAGTGGTCGCCAAACTGCGTCGCAAGATGCCGCGGTTCGCTCTGATGGTCGAACGCGATGCGGTTGGCGAAGCGATCGAAGGGTCATCCGAATTCGTTGGCGAAACGTTCGACGCCCTCGTGTCGCTTGGCCACAGCGAATCGGACGCTCGAAAGCTGATCGACGACACCATCGCCAGCGGCAAAAAATTCAAGGACACCGAATCACTGCTGACGGCGATTTATCAGCGATCGCATTAGCCTAGCCTTGGGGGAAGATAAGCCCGCTGGCGGCGATCAATGGTTGCCTCCGGCTGTGGACAGGTCTACTCTTACCTGTCGCGGCGATGATCGGCCGCGATGTCTCTTGTCAGACCCAGTCGGAATGAATCCTTTGAATCGACTCCATTATCCGTTCATCATCGTTTTGATGAGCGGCTTTCATCATGTTCCGGTGGCGTGCGGCGAGATGCCATTGGTTGGACCGCCTTCCGCCACGCCGGCGACGGAGCAGATGTTGGTCAGTGCGCCTCGGGTCGTCTGGCACAACGATTTTGACGCCGGGTGGGCCGAGTCGGTTCGCCGCAACATTCCGATGGTGATCTACATCACCACCGATCGATGCGTCTATTGCGATGCGATGAAGCGAGACACTTGGTGTGACAAGACCGTGATGAATGAAATGGCGGGCGATTTCGTCGCCATCACGCTGTCGCCCGCTGCAAATGCGGAAACGCTTGACCGGATCCGGGTCAAGACTTACCCCACCACGCTAATCGGCCTGCCACAAGGCAAGATCGTCGAACATCGTGGCGGCTATCAGCCGGCCGCGGATATGAAAGCGTTGCTACGGACAGTCAAGATGAAAGTCCGCGGCCATTGAAGGTCGGCCGTCACGCTAACGCTGGTCGGCGATCATTTCGTCGTCGGTTCTCAGGTCTCGCATGTAGCGACGCCATTCCAATTCCAGCAATTCCAGATCGCCGAAACATTCTTTGAACGCCTCGAACGTCTTCGTTCGCCACGCATCGTCTCGCTCGGTTTCAAAATCGTCGACGGCCATCTTGCCGTAAAACGAAATCAACTTTTCCAGATGCTGGTCCATCAAAAAATGCGTCAGCGCCCAAGCCTGTCCGTAAGCAGCTTGAACCGAGAAGTTCGATCCGGCGAAGTCGAAAATTCGATCCGAGACAACGAACTCGAGGCTGCTGTGCTCGGGATCTTGAGCGAGGATTCGGTAGTATCCGAGTCGTTGTTCGTTGACCGCACCGATGCCCGCCCAGGTTGCTTCCTTGGGCGATTCGAAGTAGCTGGCCAAGCCTTCGTGCGCCCAGCGGACCTGAAACTTTTTACGATCCAGCAGCCCGCTGTTCGCCGCCAACTGGTGCGTCGCCTCGTGGGTGACGACTTCGATCTCGCGGTTCTCCCCGTCGATGTCGACCAGCAACTCAAGCGTCTTGGTAAACCGAATGATCTCGCCGCCTGCCGCCGATGGATTGCGGCGAACTTGTTCTCGCAACTCCTGCAAGACTTCCAAAACACGGTTCACGCCCTCGAACGATTCGTCCGTTTTCTGACGATAGAAAATCGCAATGTTCTCCTCGGGCGAATAAAATCCGGCAGCATTTTTAAGCGAAGGCGACAGAATTCGCACGAAGTTCAAGTAGTCCGCGTGATCGTCAAACAAGACGACTCGCATCGGTTCGTGCGGCACTCGAAGCGGGTGTCCTTCAAGCGCGTACTTCATGTAAAAACTGTCGTAAACTTTTTCGAGCAGCTCCAATCGATGTTCGGCGATCGGCTTGCCATAAATGGGATCTTTCTCGTCCGAACAATCGTGCAACAAGACGTAGTGGCGACTGCGCGAGAACTTCATCGAGTCACTTTTCACGAACGCTCGCATTTCATTTTCGATCGATGGCGAGCTCGGCACCGTCGCTCGGCGATACTTGACCAAGTGAACCATCAATCGAACTTGCGGATGATTGGGTTCCAATTTCCACGCATCGGCAAGCGCCTTGTCGGCCTCAGGAAGCATGCCCTGTTCAACGCACCAAAGGGCCAGCTTCAAGTGAGCGTCGGCCGTGCCCGCTCGCGCGGCGACGTTTCGTTCGAGCCCATAGAGTTGGCCCGACGATTTCGTTCGCACGATCTGGCAATCCGTCGCGCCAAAGTGCAGCGTGCCGCGGTTGCAGCGGTATGAAACGGTTCCGCCCGGATTGACCGTCGCCCTACCCATCAGCTTGAACGTCAGGTCCGTTCCGGGCACGGTGTAAAGCAACAAGTCCGCCGACGCAGGTCCCGCAAGCAACGCCGCGCAAACGACGATCGTCGGCAAAAAGTAGACCAAGCTGCGATCCCATCGTTTCATCGTCGACCTAATATAAAGGTTGCGTTATCAAGCCACCGCTGGATTTTTCTACAACGGCCGACCCGAAATCTGACGTCGCCCGTGGCCATTCATCTTAAATCACCTTCGCGATCCGTGAACTTGAATTCCTCGACCGACCGTGCGTTCACGCACGATTACCCACGAATCTGGGCGGTTTGTGCGGCCGCGATGTTTTCCGCAACGTGGAAATTGTGGCTGCCGGTGTTCGACGCGACCGCCTACCCGGTAGTTCCACTGGCCGGCCCGCAAGCCACGCCATGGATTTTGACCGGGGCCAGCGTCATCGTTTTTGTGGGATTGGTGACCGCGATCATCGGTCGACGACTTGCATGGTGGATCGTGGCGGCCGGACTGGCCGTTTCGTTTTTGCTGGATCAACACCGGTTGCAGCCTTGGGCGTACCAGTTGTCAATCCTGGCATTGTTGTTCGCGACGATGAAGGGCGACCCGCTTCGTCGCTGGATGATTCCGTTTGCCGCGAGCGTTTACATCTACAGCGCCGCGGGTAAGTTTGATTACCAATTCGCGTACACGGTCGGCCAAGACTTTTTGAGTGCCATCTTTGGCGTGGTGGGAGGCTTGCCGGAGTCGTTTGACAAATCGGATCGAGCCGCCATGACGATGTTCTTTCCCGCCGTCGAACTGGCCGCCGGCATCGCATGCTTGTTTCGCAAAGTCCGCCCGATCGCGGGCGTCGTGCTGATCGGAATGCACGCGACGTTAATCGGAATCTTGGGGCCGTGGTCGCTCGATCACAGCCACGGCGTATTGGTTTGGAACGTCGCGCTCGCGTTCCAAGCGTACTGGTGGATGGTGCGAGGCTGGTCGGATCACAAAAGCGATTCTCTGATTCCATCATCGTCGAAAGCAAGTTTTGTCGCGGTGACCGTCGTCATCTTCGCAATGATCGCACCGCTGGGCGAACGACGCGGACTCTGGGATCACTGGCTGTCGTGGTCGCTGTATTCGCCGCACACCAGTCGTGTCGATGTCCAACTTCACGTCTCCGCGACTGAAAAGTTGACGACCGCTCAGCAAAAGTTCTTGGAAGCGGACGACGACGGCGACGGTTGGCGAACGTTTTCGATTCCGAAGTGGTCGCTGACCGGCCGCGGCGTCCCGGTCTATCCGCAATCGCGTTATCAGTTGGCTTTGGTCCGCCGTTGGATCCGCGATCGAGGCTTGACCGATGACATTCGCCTCGCCATCAAAAGCGTCTCGGATCGGCAAACGGGCCAGCGGGAAGTGATCTATCGAAACGGTCGCCGCGAAATCGAATGACGATCGCTTCGTCGCCAGATCGCTGCTTCTTCGCTAGATCACTGCTTCGTCGCCCGCGTGATCTCGCGACGCAACAGTTCCGCGTTCTTGCGATTGCTTTTGAAGAAGATGTCGAAGACGTCCCCCAGCAACGGAATCGTGCCGATCGCGAAGTCGATCAGTGCATTGCCGATCATTTTTAGGTACGTCCGTTTGCGGACGCCGGCTTGGAAGGCATGCCAAATTAGAACCAGTTGCACGATCATGCCGATCAGGTCGCCGATACCCGGAATGAAACCCAGGATGCTGTCCCAGCCCAGCTTCACGTTGATGACCGGAATGGTAATTGCCTCGTCCATCAGCCGAGCCAGCCAATCCGCTCGCATTTGAATTTCTTGCAGTTTCTTCGGGTCTTTCATCAAGTCAGTTGTTGGCTTGGGGGACGAACATTTGCGTGGACGATACATTCGACAAGCAAAATCGCTGCCTAACAACGTCATGGAGCCTGTTTTCACCCGATCGTGTTGCTCTTTTTTTGGATTGAGCATCGCGTGAACAACAACTGACGTAGCTGATCCCGCCAGGGTTCAGACCGGACTGAACCCTGGCGGGATCAGCTACGGTAAGTTCGTCACTTCATGATCACGCGATGTTTATCGAAGTCCGGTTGATTCTTCGATGCCGCTCGATCATCGTTCGCGTCCCGCTTTATCAAGCTCACGTCTCACTGAACCATGCTTCCCACCGACACGCATCCGTCATCGTTTCGCTTCGGTGTCGCCTGCGCCGTGCTCGCTCATGTGATCTGGGGTTTGTTTCCTCTTTACTGGCGAATGTTGGGATCGCTTTCGGCCGCGGCCATCACGTCGCACCGAATCGTTTGGGCATTGTTGTCGTTAACGATCATCTGTTTGGTGGTGCCGAGGTTACGGCGAAACGTTTTGCGGCGGCACGACACTCACACGATCGTGGTTCACTCCGTCGCTGCGTCCATGTTGGCGCTCAACTGGTTGGCATTTTTGTACGCGGTCAATTCGGACCAAGTCCTGCAGGCGTCGCTGGGTTATTACATCAACCCGCTTGTGAACGTGTTGCTGGGAGTGGTCATTCTTCACGAGCGACTGCGAACCTCGCAAAAGATTGCCATCGGGTTTGCCGCGGTCGGTGTTGCCGTGATGGCGATCGGAGGCAACGAAGTGCCTTGGATTTCGTTGGTGATGGCGACGTCGTTCGGCTTTTACGGATTGATGAAAAAGAAAGCTCGTTTGGGACCGCTGGAAGGCCTGACCATCGAAACCGCCGTGATGTTCCCCTTCGCGGTGGCTTACTTGATGTACACCTCGCCGCCGCACTCCATCGCGGGTTCGTCGGAACTGGTTGATTCAGAAACGGGATACTCGGCCATCATTTGGACGCTGTTGATCGTCGGCGGAGTGATCACGATTGTTCCGTTGTCGCTGTTTGCGGCGGCGGCCAAGCGAGTGCCATTGTCAGTATTGGGAATTCTGCAGTACATCGGACCGACGATGCAGTGGATCGTCGGCGCGGTGGTGTTAAGCGAAGCCGTCGGCACGTCAAAGTTGATCGGGTTTGCGCTGGTGTGGGCCGGCGTGCTGGTGTTCATCACCGGTGAAAGGGTATGGAACCGCATCTCACCCACTCGGAATGCCGATCCGTTAGTTTGATGTCGCGATTGACGAGGATGACGCGGGCGAGACCAGTTCATTCACCAACAACTTTGCCTTGGCGATCTGTTCGTCCGTGAAATAGCGAACGTTGCCGGTGTACTTCGATTCGATCCGGTTCATCGACGCGATGTCGTCCCACGACAGATCGTTTGCAAGGTGCCACGCGGCGGCCTGCGCGACAGGTTGCGACACCCGCCCCGAACCAACAATGCGGCAAAGTTCAATGACGGCCGCGTCATCGGTGAACGACTCGGCGGGCTGGATCTGGTACTTCATCTTCGGCCGCGGTTCAGGCTTTCCATGTTCCAAGCAAACCGTCGTCACTTTCCAACGAATGGTCCCGCCAGCGGGAATGCGGAAGAATCCGTTTTGCAGGTTGCCGCCTTGTTGGTTCTGTCCCATTCCAACCTGTCCCATCCCAATGCCTTGTTGTTGTCCGCCGCCACCGACGGTTTGTCCGCCACCTCCGTTTTGCCCCTGCCCCTGTCCCTGACCTTGCCCCGGTCCTTGCTGTCCCGGTCCTTGTCCCTGGCCAACGCCGAACTGAGCCAAGACGGGAACGCCGACAAACGCTTCCGGCATCGCGACACGCAGCCCTTCCTCGCCCAAGTTTTTGACGATCACATTCGCGACCGTTGAATCGACAGGAATGAATTCCGCATCAATCTGCTTAGCGGCGATGGCATCGAAGAACGAAGCTGCCACATCATCCACCGCGGACGCATCCGGTATCGCGAGGCAACTCAGCAAAAAAGTGACACCGACGAAGCAGCGAAAAGTCATGGTCGTGATCCAGGCGAGAACGCGAGTGAGAAGAGACGAGTCGTCGCTTCAACGCAGTTGCCATGCCAACTCGAAAACAAGGACATTTGAAACAAACGACTACACAAAGTCGGCAAGACGCATGTCGTAAATCAGAACAAGTGCAGCGATACGCAACACTCTGCTGCCGTACCGCCCCCCCCACATTTTACGGCGATGCGATTAACGGCGATGCGATCAACGGCGACGCACTGTCGGCTCACAAACCTGACATGACTTAGAAACAAAGCCTAGAATGCAAACGTTCCGCTGCATCCCAGTGCCTACCAAAGTGCCTACCAAAGACGTTTTCAAAGATGATGCCATTGATTCGCTGCTACTTATTGACGATCACCCTTCTCGTCGGCACTTGTGCCGCTCAATCGTCGACGGAAACCGCCGTCACGCTTAGCGCGGAAGAGCGACTCGGCCAATACGTGCCGGTCGTGTTGACGACCGACGTCAGCGAACTGACCGAGAAGCAGCGTCGGATGATCGTCTTGCTGATCGAAGCGTCCAAGATGATGGACGACTGTTTTTGGTACGAGGCGCACGGCGATCGCGAGGCGTTGCTGTCGGGCATTGATGATCCCGCAACCCGCCGGTTCGCCGAGATCAACTACGGACCTTGGGACCGCTTGGCTGGCAACGAACCCTTCGTCGATGGCGTCGGCCCCAAACCCCCCGGCGCGAACTTCTATCCCGTCGATATGACCAAGGAAGAATTCGAGGCCGCGAAACTGCCTGCCAAAGACGACCAGTACACGTTCGTGCGACGGGCCGACGATGGAACGCTGGTCACGGTGCCTTATCGAGACCAGTTCGCGCAACCGATGAAGCGGACTAGCGAGTTACTGACGCAAGCGGCTGAATTGGCGACCGATGCGGGACTGCGAAACTACCTGCGACTTCGCGCCGATGCTTTGCTGACCGATGATTATCAACCCAGCGACATGGCTTGGTTGGACATGCACGACAACACCATCGATGTCGTCATCGGCCCAATCGAAAATTACGAAGATCAACTTTACGGCTACAAGACGGCTCACGAAGCGTACGTGTTGGTGAAAGACAAATCGTGGAGTCAGCGGTTGGAAAAGTATGCGGCTTTCCTACCCGATCTTCAGCGATCGCTGCCCGTTGATGACGCGTACAAAACCGAGCAACCCGGCATGGATACCGAATTGAATGCATACGACGTCATCTACTATGCCGGCGACTGCAACGCGGGATCAAAAACGATCGCGATCAATCTGCCCAATGACGAACAGGTGCAACTGCAAAAAGGAACTCGTCGATTGCAGCTGAAGAATGCGATGCGAGCGAAGTTTGAAAAGATCTTGCTGCCGATCGCGGACGAGCTGATCGCCGATCATCAACGCGAGAACATCACCTTCGATGCGTTCTTTAGCAACACGATGTTCCACGAGGTCGCACATGGACTGGGCATCAAGAACACGATCAACGGACGTGGCCCCGTTCGAACGGCGCTGAAGGAACACGCTGCGGCAATCGAGGAAGGCAAGGCCGACATCTTGGGCCTGCACATGATCAACCAGTTGCATCAACGCGGCGAAATCACCGAAGACTTAGAAGATTTTTACGTCACGTTCATGGCCGGCATCTTCCGCAGCGTCCGTTTCGGCGCGTCCAGCGCCCACGGAAAAGCGAACATGATCCGCTTCAACTTCTTTCGCCGGGCCGGCGCGTTCGAGCGGCAGGACGACGGCAAGTATCGCGTCAACATCGATCGCTTTCGCCAGGCAACGCGAGACCTATCGGCCCTGCTGTTAAAACTTCAGGGCGACGGCGACTACGCCGCCGTGTCGGAACTGATCAACACCGACGGCGTGATCGACGAACAATTACAATCGGAACTCGACCGATTGACCGACGCGGGGATTCCGGTCGACGTCGTTTTTCGCCAGGGAGTCGATGTTTTGGGACTTTCCGGGAAGTTGGATTGAGCTTTTCGTATCCCACGTTTGAGTTGTTTCGCCGGTTGAGTCATACTTTCGGGCTGACGGCCCCCCTTTGGCCGACGATGACGACGTTTGATCCGTCGTTGGCCCCCACCCCCTCTCGGAGATTGTTCGCATGGTTCGTTTGTTTGCACTGATGTTGATCGCCGGCCTGACGATCGGTTTGAACACCGTCGAATCGGTCGTCAACGCGGAAGAATTGTCGATGACCGTTCCGGCCGAACCGGCAGAAATGGAAACCCTTTTCAACGGCAGCGACTTGGAAGGTTGGTCCGGCGACGATCGTTTGTGGTCGGTTCGCGACGGTGTCATCCATGGCGAAACGACGCCCGAAAATGCCGCCAAGGGAAACACGTTTTTGATCTGGAAAGACCCGGTCAAAGATTTCGAGCTTCGGTTGTCGTTTCGCTGCAACGCGACCAACAACTCGGGCATCATGTATCGATCCGAACTGGTCACCGAGGGCAAGAAGGCGACCAACGACTGGGTACTTCGCGGATACCAGTACGAAGGTCGCAACGAAGAGACGTTCCCGAACGTTCCCGGATTCATCTACGACGAAAAAGGAACTCGCGGCCGAATTTGCATCGTCGGGGAAGTCGCGACCTGGGATGCCGACGGCAAGAAAGTGTTGCGTGACGACCTGATGAACCAAGAACAGTTTAAGAAGCTGATGAAGCTTGACCAGTGGAACGACGTCGTCATCATCGGCAAGGGCAACAACATCAAACATTACCTGAACGGCAAATTGTTGTTGGACTTCACCGACAACCACCCCGAAAAAGCGTTCCGCGAAGGCCTTATCGGCCTGCAACTTCACGCCGGCAAGCCGATGTGGGCCGAGTTCAAAGACATTCGTGTGAAGAAGTTCTAAGCGACTTTCAAATTGTGATCACTTCGCTTGGATGATTTCATCCAGCGAAGCCATCATCTGTGATGCAATTTCCGGATGTTCCTCGATCACGTTGTGTGCCTCGTTCGGGTCGACGGACAGGTCGTAAAGTTCGTGCGGTTGGACCGGGGTGGGCGTCAATCGAAGGTTGACGTTGTTGGTTTTCTTTCTTGCATGGCGAAGCAGTTTCCAATCGCCCTTGCGAAAACCGAACGTGCCGTTGGCTCCGTTGTCCTGTTGGACCAATTCGGACCGTCCGGTGGCGTTTGGATCGCCAATCAATGCACCGGAGACATCTTCGCTGTCGTGAAGTCCGTCGTCCGGGTTCGTCGCGCCGACTAGGCTCGCAAAACTGGCCGCGAAGTCGATCGTGCAGACCATCTTGTCGCTGACGCCGGCAGGGATCGTTCCTTTCCAGCGAGTGATCAGCGGCGTTCGCGTGCCGCCTTCGTAAACGTTGTACTTTCCACCGCGATACGGCCCGGCCGGTTTGTGATCGCCAAGCTTTTCGATCGCATCATCCACGTAGCCGTCGTCCAAGACGGGACCGTTGTCGCTGCAAAAGACGATCAGCGTTTTTTCGGTCAAGTTCAACTCGTCGAGCGTGTTCATCAATTCGCCGACGCACCAGTCCAGTTCCACGATCGCATCGCCGCGAGGACCGAGATCGGTGCTTCCTTGAAATCGCTCGTGAACCGCGCGGGGCACGTGCAAGTCATGGCTGGCAAAGAACAGAAAAAACGGGTTGTCCCGGTTCTCTGTGATCCACGTCTTCGATTCAGCGACCCAGCGATCGCTCAAGTCTTGGTCTCGAAACCGTGCCGCGTGACCGCCGGTATAAAACCCGATGCGGCTGATCCCGTTGTGAATGGTGCTGTTGTGACCGTGTGACCAATCCATTTCCAATTGGTCGCGGTTGTCAATCCCGTTGGGATGGTCCGGTGACGGAGATTCATCGCCGACCCAAAGTGGATCGCTGGCGTCCAAGTTCAACACGCGATGGTCTTCCACATAGACCTGTGGCACGCGGTCGTTGGTGGTCGGTAACAGAAAGCAATGGTCGAAGCCAATTTCGAGTGGTCCCGGTTTCAGATCGCCGTTCCAATCCGGGTTCGGATCGCCCAAGCCGAGGTGCCACTTGCCGATCACGGCGGTTTGATAGCCGGCCGTTTTCAACACCGACGCGATCGTTGGAGTCCCTGGACGAATCAGCGCGGGACTGTTCGGGGGTGCGATGCCCGTTCCCTTTTCGCGAAACGCATAGGTGCCCGTCAGAAACGAATATCGAGTCGGTGTGCAGGTCGATGCCGAGCAGTAGCCGCTGGTGAATCGTTGCCCTTCGGCGGCCAGGCGGTCAATGTTTGGCGTTTGCAAAGCGGTCGCGCCGTAGCACGAAACGTCTCCGTAACCGAGGTCGTCCGCCATGATGACGATGATGTTGGGTTTGGCCTGGTTGCCGGATTCTTGGGCAGCGATGGAGGGAACGCAGATCGCGATCGCGATGGCGAACGAGGTAAACAGAGAGAAGATTTTCATCTTGGAGGCTGGTTTCGGAGGATCGAAATGGATGCGGGAGGCACCATTGTAGACGCTGGCGGATACTCGTTCCGGATCCGACGCGACCCTAACGAAAATCTCTTGATCGCGGCGTCAGACGTT
Organism: Pirellulaceae bacterium; assembly: GCA_963836865.1. Taxonomy (GTDB): domain Bacteria; phylum Planctomycetota; class Planctomycetia; order Pirellulales; family Pirellulaceae; genus Rubripirellula. Next base: position 659,071 of record CAWILC010000012.1, read on the forward strand.
GTTCTCCGTTGCCGCCGAAGCCCACTTCGTCGTTTAAATCGGCGACCCTTCCGACGATCACGTGAATCACGCCGCTACGATTTTCCAGCTTGCCGTCGACGATCCAGGCGTTGCTGGTTTTCGCGACGCGAAAGAATCGTTCCCACACTTTTGGAAACAGGACCAGGTTCACCGATCCGGTCTCGTCTTCGATCGTGATGAACACGATGCCTTTGGCAGTCGAGGGTTGTTGACGCATCAGCACCAATCCCGCGACGCGAATGTGTCGCCCGTCGCGAAGGCTTGGTAAATCGGAGGCACGGACGCACTGGCCGGCCCGCAGCGAATCGCGAACGAACGAGATCGGGTGCGCCTTCAGGCTTAGCCCGGTGGTTTGATAGTCCGCGTAGACTTCTTCTTCCGGCGTCATCGGCATCAATTCATCCGGCATGACGTCGTCATCGTCGATGGCATCAAACAGGGGCGTGCCGCCGGGCGTTTTTTCTTGAGCCAATGATTGCCAGACCGCCGCGCGGCGATTGCCGGCGAGTGAAGCGAGTGCGTCGGCATCAGCCAGCGTCTTTAGCAAGCCCTTGCCCACGCCGCCGCGCCGGACCAGGTCGTCGATGGTTTGAAAGTTGCCCCCGCAATTTCGCTGGTCGACGATCGCCCGCGCCGCGTTCTCGGCCAGTCCCATGATCGTCCGCAGCCCCAGCCGAATCGCCGGTCCGAAACGGTTCGGGTCGTCCACCAACGTCGAATCCCAATCGCTGTGATTGACGTCGACGGCCAGCACCCGGACTCCATTTTTGGCCGCATCGGCGATCAGTTGAGCCGGCGCGTAAAAGCCCATCGGTTGGCTGTTCAGAAGGGATGCACAAAACGCCGCCGGATAATGGCGTTTCAAATAACACGATGCGTAAACCAGCAACGCAAAACTGGCCGCGTGCGATTCCGGAAACCCGTATTCGCCGAAGCCGCGAATCTGATGAAAGACGTGCTCGGCAAACTCGCCGGTCAAGCCATTGGCAGCCATGCCGTTTAGCAACTTCAACCGAAACTCATCGATCACGCCGGGCCGTCGCCAAGCCGCCATGGCGCGACGAAGTTGATCGGCCTCGCCCGGCGTGAACCCTGCCGCGACGACGGCTAATTTCATCGCTTGCTCTTGAAAGATGGGCACGCCCAACGTCTTCTCTAACACTCCGCGAATCGCATCGTTGGGGTAGACGACGCTGGCCGGATTCTCGCGAGCTTTCAAAAACGGATGGACCATGTTGCCCTGGATCGGGCCGGGCCGAACGATCGCGACTTCGACGACCAGGTCGTAGTAACAACGTGGTCGAAGTCGAGGCAGCATGCTCATCTGCGCCCGACTTTCGATTTGAAACACGCCCGTCGTTTCGGCGGCGCAGATCATGTCGTACGTCGGCCCGTCGTCGGGCGGGATGTTGGCTAGCGTCAGGTCATCGCCGTGGTGATGCTGGACCATTTCCAAGCATCGGCGGATGGCCGACAACATGCCCAGCGCCAGCACGTCGACCTTCAGAATCCCCAGCTCGTCCAAGTCGTCCTTGTTCCACTGGATCACCGTCCGCCCCGGCATCGATGCGTTTTCGATCGGACACAGTTCGCACAACTGGCCCGCCGTCATCACCATCCCGCCGGTGTGCTGGGACAGGTGCCGGGGGAAACCGGTCAGCGTTGTGACCAAGTATACGAACCGCTTGCCGAGATCGCTTTCGATGTCCAGCCCACCCGCGACGCAGCGATCGGTGAAATCGCCCCCGTCGCCGCCCAACTTTGCGATCGTGTCGATGACGTCGGCGGAAACGCCCAGGGCTTTGCCGACTTCGCGGATCGCGCTGCGAGTGCGATACGTCGTCACGACCGCCGTCATGCCGGCGCGGTCACGACCGTATTTGTCATAGATGTACTGGATCACTTCTTCGCGGCGTTGATGTTCAAAGTCGACATCGATGTCGGGGGCTTCGTCACGTTCGCGGCTGACGAAGCGTTCGAACAACAAGTCCGTTTGGCTGGGGTCGACGTTGGTGACGCCAAGGCAGTAACAGACCGCCGAGTTCGCCGCGGATCCGCGACCTTGGCAAAGGATGCCTCGCGAGCGGGCGAACCGGACGATGTCCCAAACGGTCAAGAAATACGCTTCGTAGTTCAGGTCTTCGATCAAACGAACTTCGTGACGCAGTTGATCGATCACTTTGGCAGGCACTTCGCCTGGCCAACGTTGCTTCGCGCCTTCCCATGTCAATCGTTTCAAGTGCTCGATCAACGTCATCCCGCGCGGTGCGATCTCGGCCGGGTATTCGTATCGAAGTTCGTCCAGCGTGAACGTGCATTGATCGGCGATCTCGATCGTTCGCGCGATCGCGTCGGGTGCGTCCCGGAACAGATGTTCGATCTCGGCCAGCGTTCGCAAGCAGTGTTGGCTGTTAGCGAACCGCGACGGCGTTCCGTCCAGGTCGGATTCCATTTCCGCCGCGATCGTTTCGATCGTCACGCCACGCCGGATCGCGGACAACGTGTCGTGCAAAATCATTCGCTCGGGGCGATGGTAATGCACGCCGCCGCCGGCCACCATCGTCACGTCGCTGCCGATGCAAAGTCGGCGAAGTCGATCGATGTAAACTCCGTCGTCGACGCCACGATGAAGTTCGCAAAGTACATGACCGCCACTGCCAAAGGTGCTGCGAAACTTGGTCCGCAGGAACTTTGACAGTGTGACGTCGAGGCCCGTCTTGGCATTCATCACGTGGCCGGCGTCCGGCACGACCGCCGCGATCAGCCCTTCGGAAAGCTCGACGATGTCGGCGAATCGTAATTCGCATTGACCTTTGTCCGCCCGTAAACGTCCTCGCGAGATCAACCGAGTCATTCGCCCGTAGGCTGCCCGATCGGTCGGCCAAATCACGATTGCCGGTGCGTCGACGGGATGCAGTTCCGCACCGACGATGTACTGGATGCCAAATTCTTTTGCGGGCGTGAATCCGCGAACGACGCCGGCGACCGATTCGCGATCGGTGATCGCGATCGCGGCGTAACCCAGCTCGGCGGCTCGCTGGACAAGCTCGTCGGGGTGCGAGGCTCCTTCCAGGAAAGAAAAATTGCTTTTGCAATGCAGTTCGGCGTATCGCATGGGTTCACGGTAGCGAGTGGTGAACGCATGAACAAGAGATCGGTCGTTGGCGACGTAGGTCCGCCACGGCGTGGCGGAGCAGCTCAGGCGAACAGCAAAGCTTTTCGGCCTCGCCACGGCTTGTCGAGGCTACGAAAAACGCGGCCCACCGGCCCAAGATTTGCGTACTTTTCACGAATTCGAATGATTCATGCCATCCCGGAGACGCCGCCATGCAAACGACCACCGCTTCATCGCCGTACACGTCACCCCGCGAGGCGTCTGCCGGCCCCATCGCGATCGCCCCGACGCACCCGGTCGTTGTTGGGTACCTGTTTTGGCTGCTGGGGTTCGTCGGCGTCCACCGGTTTTATTTTGGCAAGCCGATCACCGGAGCAATTTGGTTCGTCACCGGCGGGCTGCTTCTAATCGGCTGGATCGTTGACCTGTTTCTGATTCCCGCGATGGCCGATGAAGCGAACGCGCGGTATCGAACTGGTCGCATCGATTACACCGTCGCCTGGGTGCTGCACTTGTTCTTGGGAATCTTCGGCGTGCATCGTTTCTACATGGGCAAGATCGGCACGGGAGTGATCTACCTGCTGACCGGCGGTCTGTTCGGCATCGGCTATGTCTACGACTTGCTGACGTTGAATGAACAAGTCGAAGAAGTCAATTTGCGAGGCTAAGACTCCACCGCAGCTTGGTTTCGGCTAGAGACTTGATTTGTCGATACGACGTCTCGCTCGCGCCTCTTCGCCGGCTTGGACCCACACCGCTTTGATCGCTGGAAAGAAGCCTGTTCGGATCGTTCGGTGGTAGGGCGAGTCGCTCGGCAGGTGCTGCATCAAACGACGGTGCGCGGTGCCAAGGCTGTGGTACGGGATTGATGGGATCAGGTGATGCAGTGCGTGATAGCGCTGGCCCAGCGGTGCCCACAGTTCCGTGATCAAGGGATGACCCGGGATCGTGGTGCTGTCAAACATCTGGTCCAGGTAGCTCATCTTGTGGCCTTCATTCAGGTACAGATGATTCGCCAGCGCGCGGGCCATGCTTAGCACCGTCAAGCACGCAAACAGTCCATATAACTTGGCCAGCACCCCCCACGGCACGATGCCCACGATCATGGAACCGAGCACGGTCCATACGCAAAGCGTCGCGCCAAGTTCCAACATCAAGATCCACTTGCGTTCGGCAGGCGTTGGATCGGGACGGGAAAACTTTAAGTTGTTCTGCGCCAGTCCGCTGGCCTTCTGCCAAACGAGTCGGCGAAGTTTGGGATGCAGAAAAGAAACCGGCCCGATGACCGCAAAACGAAGCACGCCCAAGATCGGAATCAGGAACCCCTGTGCGACGAACCACGCAACCAACCCGACCGGCCCGAGTCCGATCGGATAGTACTCCGCGTCGCCATCGGTGCCGTAGCTGTGATTGGTGTGGTGAGTCCGATGTTCGGTGTAAAGGAACGACGGCATCACCAGCGGCATGCCGAACAGAAAATTCCAAGCCACGCGAAAGCCGGTGAACGTGCCGCGGCGAAGGTGCGCGATCTCGTGGATGAACATCAGCCCGCGATAGAGCCCGAACCATGCGGCGAAAAACCCGACCCAAGCGATCGGCGATGACAACGGGTTGATCACATAAACGGCCAGCCCGACGTAACCGACGATGGCGCTGGCGATCATATCGATCCAGAAAACCGTGCCGCTAGGTTTCAATAAATCGGCCACGTGGGTACGCAGTGTGCGAACGAACGCCGCATCCTGACGGCCGACGACGTCGGTTTCGGGCAATTCGTCGGGCGTTTGCTCAGTCGTTTCGTCGCGGTGAACAATCGCCGGCGAGACGATGTTTTTGACCACTGACATGCGATCAATCCTGGTTCAAACGAGGGGCTGACGCCCAGATTAAACAAAAAACGACGTTTCCGCGTCGCACGGGCCTACCCTTTGTACCCGCTAAGTGGAAAATACACCAAGCTGCCCAGGCGGCAAAGTTTCGCATCCGCAGTGTGGTTGCCGGAAGCGGAATGCATGGATGGCAGGCATTGGTCCCTTCATGACTTCTAACCCGACTGACCGACAGATATGCCCGAATCGTTTTCGGAACGACTGAACAAGTTATCCCCCGCCCAGCGTGAGCTTCTGCAGCGACGGATGCGTCAGTCCGCGAGCGTCGACGCCGATCAAGCCGGTTCCGCCGCCACCCTCGAAAGTTCCATCGCCCCCAACAACGGCACGGCAAACATCGCCGAGCCGATCGCGATCATCGGCGCGGCGTGTCGTTTTCCTGGCGCGAACAATCTGAACGAGTTCTGGCAGCTGATCGACCAGGGAATCGACGCGACTGGCCAGATTCCGGCCAGTCGCTGGGACGTCGACAAGCTTTACGACCCGACCGGCACCGAACCGGGCAAGACGCCGATCCGGCACGGCGGCTTTGTCAGCCAAGTCGATCGCTTCGACGCCACTTTCTTTGGCATCGCGCCGCGGGAAGCCGCGCGGATGGATCCGCAACAACGACTGCTGCTGGAGACCGTCTACCACGCGATCGAGCACGCCGGGATCGCCCCGCGATCACTGATGGGAACGCAAACGGGTGTCTACGTCGGCATCGGTGGCACGGACTATTCCAAGATCCCGTCGCACTTCCCTGATTACCTGGAACAGATCGACGCGCACGTCGGCACGGGCAATGCGCTCTCCGTGGCCGCGGGACGAATCTCTTACGTGTTTGATTTTCACGGGCCAAGTTTCATCGTCGACACGGCTTGCAGTTCGGCACTCGTCGCACTGCACTGCGGTGTTGCGTCGCTGCGATGTGGTGAAGCCGATGCGGCCGTCGTTGCGGGCGTGAACTTGATCTTGTCGCCGGAAGTCACGATCGCGTTCGGCAAAGCAAACATGCTGTCGCGAGACGGACGTTGTCGCCCCTTCGACGCGTCGGCCAATGGTTACGTCCGCGGCGAAGGATGCGGCGTCGTGCTGCTGAAACGACTTTCCGATGCGCGTCGGGATGGCGACCGGATCATGGGCGTGATCCGCGGGACGGCGGTCAACCAAGACGGACGGACCAGCGGCATCACCGCGCCGAACGGCCCGTCACAAGAGCAAGTCATCCGCGCCGCGATCAAACAGGCTCGCATCGAAGCCAGCCAAATCAGCTACGTCGAAGCTCACGGCACCGCGACGCCGCTGGGCGATCCGATCGAGTTGGGTTCGCTCGCCAACGTCTTCGCTCGCGATCCGAAGCTGAATGGAACGAACGTTCCCGTTCACGTCACCAGCGTCAAAGCCAATATCGGTCACACCGAAACGGTCTCGGGAATGGCGGGTCTATTAAAAGTCTTGTTGATGATGCAGCACGCGCGCATCCCGCGACAACTGCACCTCGACGAACTCAATCCCGCGGTCAAGCTTGGCGGATCACGGATCACGATTCCGACCGAACCGGTGCCCTGGAACGGTCCCAATCGTATCGCCGGGATCAGTTCGTTCGGTTTCGGAGGAACGAACTCGCACGTGATCCTGCAGAGTCCCGACGCGTTCGTCGAACCGCAGGCCGAAGTGAAAACGCCCGCAAAAACGACCACGCCTTCGCGTTTGCTGCTGCCGATCTCCGCTCGAAGCGACGACGCGCTTCGACAACTCGCGACTGCCTACGCATCACGACTGAGCGACGACGTTTCCGCTCGCGACGTCTGCATCGCGGCGGCAATCACGCGAGACGAAGGGCCACGCCGATTGGCGATCGTCGCGGACAACGCGGCCGATCTTTGCAAAGCCCTTCAAGCATTCACGAACCCGTCGACCAGCAAAATCAAATCCGTTCACATCGCTGCCGACACCGCGGTCACGCCGCGACCTATGATCGCGATGCTGTTCACCGGCCAAGGGTCGCAAGTCGCCGGCATGGGACGGTCCCTTTACGAAACCGATCCCGTGTTCCGGCAATCCTTGGACGCCGCGTTCGGCGTCGTCGATCAAACCCGATCGCAGTTCGGTGAAGACGACACCCGCTCGCTACGGCAAGTCATGTTCGACTGCGATGATGGTTCGATCGACCAAACCGGGTTCGCGCAGCCCGCGATCGTGGCCTTCGAGTGCGCGATGGTCGACCGGCTGAAATCGATCGGCGTGACGCCTTCGGTTGTGTTCGGGCATAGCGTCGGCGAGTACGCCGCCGCCTACGCAGCCGGAGTCCTTTCGCACGAACAGACGATGACGCTAATCACGCACCGCGGACGGCTGATGCAGGCCCTACCGACCGGTGGCGCGATGACAGCGATCTTCGCCGACGTCGACAAGGTCAGTCAATGGATCCAATCGGAACGCCTCGGCGATCAGGTCAGCATCGCCGCGATCAATGGTCCGCAAAGCGTCGTCGTCAGCGGGTCCGACGAAGCGGTCTCGTTGATCGAAGCCGTGGCCGATGGCAGCGGCGTTGGATTCAAGGCCTTGTCGGTCTCGCACGCCTTTCATAGCCATTTGATGCGTCCGATGTTGGCCGAGTTTCGCGGCTTTGCAAGCCAAATGGTTTGCGCCGCACCACGATGCGAATTCGTCACCAGCACGCACGGCCAAGCGATTGCTCGCGGCAACGCCTTCGATTGGGCCGATCACTTTACCGAAGGCATCGTTTCGCCGGTTCGTTTCGATGACGCGGTCGCGACGATCATCGATGGCAAACCGTCGCCGGATGTTTTCTTGGAACTCGGCCCGTCGCCGCACCTGACCGGCTTGATCTCGCGGTCAATGCGTGATCCGGCGCATGCATCACGAACCGAAAAAGCATCCGCGATCGCGATCGTGGCCATGTCTGGACATCCCGATGCCGAAGGGGAACAGTTCGATCGTGCCATCGCGACCCTGTTCACCAAGGGAGCGACGATCGACTGGAAGACCTGGTTACAAGTCGATGCACCGGAGTGGAGACGTCTGCGGATGATCGATCTTCCGATCTACGCATTTGATCGAACGCGACACTGGATGGAATCGTCGCTCGGTGCCGGTTCGGTCCGACGTGACCAACTGCATCCGCTGTTGGGCGGCTTGATCGACACGGTCATCGAAGGACGCTTGTACGAAGCAACCCTATCGCCGCAACGTCCCGCGTTGTTGTCCCAACACCAAGTCGCCGGCAACGTTGTCGTTCCCGCAGCGGCTTTGGTTGAAATCGGTATCGCGGCGGGGAAGCACATTGCACCCCATGGCGATGTCGACGTATCGATCAAGAACTTTCTAATCCACCAGCCGTTGGTTTTGACCGCCGGTCAATCCAAACGCATTCAAACCCGCGTTGCACCGCTGCGAAGTGGCTCGGCAACGTGGAAAGTGTTTAGTCGAACTGACGAGAACGCGTCCGATAAGAAGTGGACGTTGCACGCCGAAGGAATCATCGTCCTAGACGCGGCAATTCCCTCGATCGTGGATCGCAATTCACAAATCGCGGCGCTGCGTTCGGATGCCGTTCAAACGCACGATCGCGATTCGTTCTATCAATTGCTCAACGCTCGGTCGCTCGAATACGGAACGCAATTTCAAGTCGTGGGCTTCGTCTACCGCGGGACCGATGCCGTCGTCGCTGATATCCAGTGTGATTCGCTGGTGCCGGCTTACGCCAATGATGCGCGTGGTCAATACACGCTGCACCCCGGTTTATTGGACGGTGCGATGCAATTGATGTCGGGCATCACGCCGATCGGCCCCGATGGCGGCTACAGTCGCGCCACCTACATGCCCGTCGGTATCGGATCGTTGCAGATCTTGAAAACTGGCTCGCAAGATTCGATCACTCAGATGATCATCGTCCGCACTCGTCCGACGTCGCCGGCATTCGACGAGAACGAAATCCACGGTGATGTCACGATGCTGACCGCCGCGGGCGAACCTGTGGTCGTGCTGGAAAACGTCTGCGTCCGCCGCGTCCAGGGCAGCGGCGATGGCCCGGCGGCACCTCGCGTCCAGCGGTATCGTCCGTCATGGCAATCGGTGCCGACCGAGTTGGCGGTCTCAAAGTCAACGACGGATCTTTCCGCCGAAGATGTCATGGTGATCGAAACGGAATCGCGATCGACCGTTGACGTGCTGACTTCACTGCTGCATCAAATGCAACAAGAAATCCGAGCTGGAAAAGTTCGCCCGCGAACGTACGTGGTGACTCGGCACGCGATGAAGGTTCGTCGCAACGATCCGATCGATCCGACGATGTCGGCATGTTGGGGCATCGTTCGCGTTGCCCAGAATGAACATCCCGAACTCGGATGGTGCTTGATCGATGCCGACACGATCGAGTCGGCCTCTTGCTGGATCGCGCACGACCGATTGCACCGGAGCGATGAAAACCAGATCGCGGTGCGGGGCGAGAACGTCTCGGTGGCGCGTCTGATTCGTATCGATCAGGAAGAAAGCCTGTCGGGAATCAAAATCGCCGATCGAAATCATTTTCAAGTTCGACTGGGCGGCCAGAACCGGATCGGCGACTTAAAGGCGGTTCCCTTTCGCGGGAAAGACGTCGGCGATGATGACGTGCGCATTGCCGTCGCATCGGCGGGTGTGAACTTCAGCGATGTCTTGAAAGCGATGGGGCTGTATCCAGGCATCACCGATGAAATCGTGCCGCTGGGCATTGAATGCGCCGGTATCGTCCGCGCCGTTGGCAAGAACGTCACCGATTTGAACGTCGGCGATCGAGTTTTTGGCGTCGTGCCGTACGGGTTCGCTAGCACCGTGACGACCCCGCGATATACGATCACCAAGCTGCCCGACGCGATCGAGATGAGCGAAGCGGCAACGCTGCCGATCGCGATGCTGACCGCTCACTATGCCCTTCGCCAGTTGGCCGATTTGCAGCCCGGCGAACGAGTTCTGATCCACGCCGGCGCTGGCGGCGTCGGAATGGCCGCGATCCAAGTCGCAAAATCGCTCGGTGCAGAAATCTTCGCGACCGCGGGCAGCGATTCAAAACGCGATCTGCTGCGTCAACTCGGCGTCAATCATGTTTACAACAGTCGCACGTTGGACTTTGCCGACGAGATCCGACGCGATCTCGGCGGCGAAGGTGTCGACGTGGTGCTGAACTCGCTGCCCGGCGAAGCGATCGATCACAGCTTGGAACTGCTGAATGCTTACGGACGTTTCTTGGAGATCGGCAAGACGGAGATCTACCAAAACCGCACGATCGGACTGCGTCCGTTCCGCGACAATCTGTCGTATCACGCGATTGACCTCGATCGCGTCCTTCGTCAACGTCCGGCGACGGTCGTTCGTCTGTTCGACGAAATTCTGACCGCGATCAACGACGGACGCTACGAACCGCTTCCCATGACGACCTTCGATGTCGAAAGCGCCGACGACGCTCTGCGTTACATGGCGGCCCGAAAAAACGTCGGAAAAGTCATCGTTCAAATCGCCGACGAGTCGTCGCTTCGCCGCTCCGGTGCAAATGCTGGTGACGACGTTGCAACGCTGATCACCGGCGGCACCGGCGCGATCGGATTGCAACTGGCGAAGCATCTCGTCGACAGCGGACAACCAAACGTTGTGCTGATGTCGCGGCGTCAGCCATCGGTGGAAGCGACACAAACGATCGCGGAAATCAACGCCAGCGGCGGCAACGTGATCACGGTGCGTGGGGATGTCGCCGATCGGGAATCCTTACGAAAATCTCTTGCCGGTTTGGACGTTCCGATCCGCCGGATCATGCACGCCGCAGGCGTCTTGGCCGATGGCTTGCTATTCGACATGACCGACGACCAGCTTCGCACCGTGATGATGCCGAAGGTGGCCGGAACGATGAACCTGATCGAACACTTCGGCGACCAAGCCAACAGCGATGCGCCCGTGCAAATCGTTCTGTTTTCATCGATCGCATCGCTGCTGGGTTCGCCTGGCCAAGGCAACTACGCGGCGGCCAACGCATTTCTGGATGGCTGTGCTGATGCGTTTTCAACCGAAGCTTTTCGTATCACCAGCGTCAACTTCGGTCCTTGGGCCGGCGGTGGGATGGCGGGTCAAGACGGCCGGCAAGGGAACCTGGATGCTCGCGGAGTGATCGCGATGCCAGCGACGGACGGGTACGAGTTACTCGATCAGATCGGCGGGACAACGTCGGACAATGTTGCTGTGTTCTTGGCCGATTGGACAAAGATTGGCGGCGGTCGTGACGTCGCACAACTGCCCAGTTTGATTCGTGACCTGGTCGCGGATGTCGCGGACGCGGCGGGCAGCGAGGTCGGCAACTCGTTCCGAGCAGAAATCGTGGCGATGAAGGCCGATGAACGGATCGAGCGGTTAGTCGTCGACTTTCAAGCGACGCTTGCCGGCATCCTAGGTCTGGAAATCGACCAGATCAACGTCGCCGATTCGCTGGCCGCATCGGGGCTGGACTCGTTGATGGCGATCGAACTGAAAAGCACGATCGAGAAACGTCTGCAAGTCGTGTTGCCGATGGCTCGCTTCATGGAAGGTCCCAGCCTTCAACAGTTGGCCGAGGAAGTCTCCGCGATGATCGTCGACGGGAAAGAAGTCACGATGATCCGCCTTGACGACCCAAGCTTGTTGGACGCCGAATCACAATCGATCGTCCAGCATCCGCTCTCGGGAGGCCAGCAGTCGCTTTGGTTCCTAAACCGTTTGGCTCCCGATTCAGCCGCGTACAACATCGCCGATGCCGTCATCGTTCACGGTCGTTTGGATCAAGACGCGGTTCGCAAAAGCGTTGCCGCGTTGATCCGGCGGCACGAGTCGTTTCGGACGACCTTCCCAACGGTGGATGGCCGTCCGATCGCGAGGATCGTTCCAGCGATCGATGTCCCGATCGAATTCGTCGACGCCAGCGACTGGACCGAAAGCGAAGCCGAACGCCGGATCGTCGAAATGGTTCACCGTCCGTTCGATTTGGCAAACGGACCTCTGTTGCGGATCGAAGTGCTTCGCCGCGACGATCAGCGGCATCTGCTGGTCTTCGGGGTCCACCACATCATCGCGGACTTCTGGTCATTGGTGACAATCATGACCGAGTTTCGATCGCTGTATCAAACATTTGCATCGGAGGCATCTGGTCCATCGCACTTTGACGACGCTCCCGCCCAGCACCAGTACCGTCACTTTGTCGATTTTCAAACGCGACTGCTGACGTCCGACGAAGGTCAGCAGCAACGAAAGTTCTGGGCCGAAACGCTATCGGGCGACTTACCCGTTTTAGAATTGCCCACCGATCGGCCCCGTCCGGCGATGCAGACGTTTGACGGACGGATCGCGTTTCGTGAATTAGGTCCGCAGCGAACCGCCGGTCTGTCCGAACTGGCCCGCCGCACGTCGATGACCGTCAACTCGCTGCTGTTGGCTGCGTACCAGTTGCTGCTGCACCGAACCAGCGGCCAAGACGACGTGTTGATCGGATTGCCGACCAGCGGACGCAGCCGCAATGAATTGGCCGAAGTCGTTGGTTACTTTGTCAATCCGGTCGTCGTCCGTTCCAGATTGGAAGAATCGGTGACGCTGAATCAGTTTCTATCGGCTTCGTCCGAAACGACGATCACGGCACTGGCGAATCAGGACTATCCGATCGCTCGCGTGGTCGATGATTTGAAAGTCCAACGCGACCCGAGCCGGTCGACGTTGTTCCAAGCCATGTTCGTGATGCAAAAAGCTCAGGCGATGCACGAGGAAGGCTTGACCGCGTTCCTGATGGGCAAGACCGGTGCAACGATGCCGGTGGGCGATCTGACGTTCGAGTCGATGACACTGGACCACTGGGTCGCGCAGTTCGATCTGTCGCTGGCCGCTTCGCAAAGCGACGACGTGGTGTCGTTGGCGCTGCAGTACAACACGGCGTTGTTCGATGCGTCGACCATCGAAACCATGATGGATCGATTTACAATGATCATCGATTCGATGATCGAATTGTACGACGACGATCGACCCTTGGCCGATGTGCGTTGGCTTGCCGATGATGAAACCAATGCGGTCACGCAAACGTGGTCGCTTGGTCCGATCGTCGAAAGCGATCCACCCTTGGTGCATGATGCGTTTGATGCGCAGGCCGCTCGCACGCCCGACCGGATCGCGGTGGTGGATGCCGACGCGGCGTGGACGTATGCGGAATTGAAGACTCATTCCGATTCGGTTGCTGCCGGTTTGGTGGCGGACGGCTTGGCGGTCGGGACTCCCGTCGGTGTTTGCTTGCCCCGTGGCAACGACTTGCTGGCGACGATGTTGGGCATCTTGAAAGCCGGCGGCGCTTACGTGCCGCTCGACCCGCGTTACCCGGCCGCTCGCTTGGAACAGATTCGATCGCAAACGGATTGGTTCGGTGTCTTTGTCGATGACCAAACGAAGACATTGTTCGCTGCCGACGCGGCGGACTTGCGGACGGTCACGCGGACTTGTGAATTGCCGTTCGAGCGACGTCCCATCGAACAGACGTCGCCGTGCTACCTCATTTTCACGTCCGGTTCGACTGGTCAGCCCAAGGGGGCTTTAGTTAAGCATCGCGGTTTTGGCGGCTTGGTGCGCTGGTACGTCCGCGAACTTGGTCTCGGTCCCGATGACACGGCGTTGGTCGTGACCAGTCACGGATTTGATTTGACGCAAAAGAACTTCTTTGCCCCGCTATGCGTTGGCGGCAAAGTGGTGATGTCGCGTCCGGCACCGTTCGATCCAGCGCTGATCATGGACGAAATTCGCCGGCACGCGGTGACGCTGATCAACGCGACGCCAAGCACGATCTATCCGATCGCTGACTTGGCAAGCGACTTGAAAACCGTTCGCACGATCGTGTTGGGCGGCGAACCGATCGACCGGCACCGATTGGGCCGGTTGGCATCGCAAGCGGGAATCTACAACAGCTACGGCCCGACCGAATGCAGCGACGTCGTGGCCGCGCATCGGCTCGATCCATTTGACGGCGACGCAATCCCGTTGGGACGGCCGATCGATAACGTGCGGTTGTACGTGTTGGACGCCGATCGCAATCCGTTGCCTGTCGGGGTGGCGGGCGAGCTGTACATCGGCGGCGACTGCGTCGGGGGCGGCTACCTTAACGACGCCGCGATGACGAACCAAAAATTTGTCGCTGATCCGTTCGCCGGTGATGCTGACGCATTGATGTACGCCAGCGGCGACTCGGCTCGTTGGACCCGCGACGGTCGGTTGGAGTTTTTGGGACGTCGCGACGACCAGGTCAAGGTCCGCGGGCACCGCATCGAACTGGGCGAAGTCGAATCGGCGATGCGGGAACTGGACCTCGTCGAGGAAGCCTGCGTCGTGTTACGACACGACGACAACGTCCAGCGATTGGTCGGTTACGTGGTCGCGAGCGATCTGTCCACCGATGACGACTTGACCGAAACGATCCAATCGTTGCTGCGAGACCGTTTGCCCGCGCACGCGATCCCATCGATGATCGTTGTGATCGACGCAATGCCGCTGTCACCGCACGGCAAAGTCGACCGCAAGCAGTTGCCGCCGCCGACTTGGTCACCACTCGACGCATCGCAACCGCCACGAACCGACCTGGAACGTTCGCTGGCAACCGTTTGGGCGTCGGCGCTGCGGATCCCTGAATCAGCGATTGGTCGAACGGACAACTTTTTCAGCCTCGGTGGTGATTCGCTTCTCGCGATCGAACTGGTGGGGCGTTTAAACGAAGCCGGCCATCGCCTATCACCAGCGACGTTGATGCAACATCAAACCATTTCGGAACTGGCGATCGCGATTGAAAGCCAGTTGAAGTACATCGATGAAACGATCATGCGAGCGAGCGAAGGACCACTGACGCCGCTGCAACAACGGCTGGTCGATCAGAATCTTGCGAATCTTGACCACCGGCATTTGAGCATCACCGCCATGGTGCCCGAGCGAATCAATACCGACCGTCTGCACGACGTCGTCGCTTCACTGATCGCACGTCATCCCGCGATCAGCATGCGGATCGATCGGGACGGAGATGATGTTCGGATGCGACGTGACGAGTCGGTTTCGGCAAACGCCGTTTTGTCGTGCCATGACTTCGCAACCGATGCAATGCGATCCCACAAAGACTGGCTGGTTCGGACTGCTCGTTCCGTCAAGGTTGACAATGGGCATCCGATTCGATTTGCGGTCGCGACGTTCAAAGAATCGACGAACGTGACGTTGATCGGGCATTACTTGTTCATGGACCCTGTTTCGATGCGGTTGCTGATGGAGCAGCTGCTGGCCGGATACGCCCACGGCGGCTTGCCGACCGAACCAAATCCGGCCAGCCCGATCGACGACGCGCTCGCTTGTCGTGATCTGACCGCGTCGGGAAGCTGGGACGACCGAGTGGACGATTGGCTGCAGCTCAATCGGACTTCGCTATCACTAGCTGATGCACCGGAGCAGGACTTGAGGGAGTCGACGTACGGAGACTCAATCTCCCGAACCGTCGCCCTGCCCACGCTCGATACCGATGCGAGCTGGGACGTCGCGGCGATCATTTGCCAAGCGATTGCGGATGGGTGGCAGGAAGTTGCCGGCTCGGATTCGATCGGCATCGACATCGAAACGACCGGACGTTCGCGAAGCGGGTTTGACAATGCGGCAACGATGGTTGGTCGATTGGTGACCGTGTTCCCGGTGCGAGTACTGGCGGGCGAATCGCCATCGCAATTGGCCGAATTGCTGCGAAACGTCCCCGACGATGGCGTCAGTTTTGGTTGGCTGCGACGCGGCGGTTCCGCCGACGTCCGCCTGTCGCTCGAATCGATCCCCCCATCGCCGGTGCGGCTGAATTTCCTGGGCCGGATCGCAGACCGGACGCTGCCGTGGAACGACGGCGAAATCCAGTTCGAGATCGACTCGCAAAACTGGACGTTGGAAACGGATCCGGCAAACGAGCGGTTGCACGCGATCGAGATCGACGCTTGGATGGTGGGGGATCAGTTGATGCTGCGTTGGACGTTCGCAGGCGACGATGTCACCATCGGTTGCACCGGAGACTGGATCGACGTGGTGACGCAGCGGCTAGCTCAGACTAGGTCCATTGTCCCCCATTGACCCGGGCGGCTGGATCCAGGAGCCGGGGACAATTGGGACAATGGTCCTACTCTGCTACGCCGCCTTTTTGCCGCCGAACGTCATCAAAGTGGTCAAGCCTTTTTGATGGCCTCGTCTTTGCGTGAAAGCGGCCTGACCCCTTCGGATTTCCTGATCCCTTTGACTTTCCTCGACTAAACCGCACATCCGGTTTACCTGTTAGGCTGTGGGTGTCCAACTAGCCGTCTTATAAGGTACTGGTATGTCTTGTGAAACGAAGTCGTCGATGATCGCCTTGCGTATTCTGGTCGTGTTGACAGCCGTCACGGTGTCGTTTGCATGTTTAGTCGACGAATCCAATTTGGTTGCGGCGGAGACACATCCAAACATCATCTTCATTTTGGCGGATGATATGGGCTATGGAGACTTGGGATGCTACGGTCGCAGTGATATTGAAACGCCAAATCTTGATCAGCTAGCCCGCGAAGGTGTCCGTTTCACCAGCCACTATGCCAATGGACCTGAATGCACGCCGACGCGAACGGCGCTGATGACAGGCAGGTATCCACAGCGTGTGGGCGGTCTGGAGTGCGCTATCGGAACCGGCAATGTCGGTCGCTACGATGACGCGATTCGTTTGCAACTGCGAAACGATCTGGGATTGCCGGAGACTCAGCAGACAATTGTGCGGCTGATGAAGGAGGCCGGCTACAACACCGCCATTTGTGGAAAGTGGCACCTCGGCTATGAGCCCAAGTTTTCGCCCAACAGACATGGATTCGACTTTGCGTTTTATTGTATCGGCGGCGCCATGGACTACTTCCACTACCTCGATAATGTCGCCGGTTACAACTTGTTCTTGAATGGCGCCCCGGTCAATCGCGATGGCTACTTTACGGATCTGCTGAGCGACCAGGCGATCGAATACCTGGAACAACAGTCGAGCGAAACACCGTTTTTTCTGTATGTTCCCTACACCTGTCCGCACACCCCTTATCAAGGGCCAGACGACTTGCAGAGCGACCCGCTACCGTTGGACTCGCCATTGTGGAGCGCTGTGAATGCGTCGCCGGAGACTTATGTCGCGATGATCGAGCAAATGGATCGCCGGATCGGTGACATTTTGGCAGCGTTGCAACAGCAACAACTGGCCGAGAACACGGTGGTGATTTTCACCAGCGACAATGGTGGAACGGCCAGTTCTCGCAATGAGCCTTATTCAGGTACCAAGGGGACGACCTACGAAGGGGGAATCCGCGTCCCAGCAATCGTTCGCTGGCCGGGTCGAATTCCGGCAGGTGTTGAATCGAACCAAGCCTGTATCACGATGGACTGGACCGCATCGATGGCGAGGATCGCAAACGTTTCCGGCGCAGCCAACGAACCCTGGGATGGAATCGACATCATCAAGCACGTGCGACAGCAAAAGCCGAATTTTGACCGTACCCTGTATTGGCGAAAACCCCGCGGCGATACCACTTGGAAAGCGGTGCGGCAGGGAAATCTTAAATACGTGGCGAAGCGGGTGGGGAATGAAGAAAAACAGTATCTATTCGACTTGGCTAGCGATCCAGCAGAGAGGAATGACCTCAAGGGTACCCGACCAAAAGAACTACAACGGCTTCGTTCGCAGTGGGAAGACTGGGAAACGGAAGTTCGACAGCACCGACGGGGTCAACCGTGAGTCGCAACCCGTCGATCAAGGTTCGTGGTTTGAACAGTGTCACGCATTAATCTTCGGGCAAGGATTTTCGGTTGACGCGTTCGGGATCTTTAAGGGGCCACATTTAGCAAGCCATCAAAAGGGTCGATCCTTCTTGATGGTCCATTCTCTGTATTAAAAGGCCTGACCACTTTGATTTCTCTTGTCGTCGACATGGCCGAGCAGCATCTCGATATTGACGCCCTGTTTCCTGGCGGATCGTGTTCTCTTGAACTTCGATTTGATGCCGATGCCGCGGATCGGGATTGAACTAGCGTGGTGACGCAGCGGCTGGCCCAGAGTAGGTCCATTGGCCCCCATTGACCCGGGTCGCTGAGCGCGAGGGGTGGGGGACAACTGGGACAATTGTCCTACTCTGTTTATCAGGCTACCTTTTTGCCGCCGGGGGCTCGCAGGTCGAACAGGCCGAAGATTTCGTCTCTTGATAGGCCGCCGCCGCTGCCGACGGTGGGGCCGGATTGGTCGCTGAAGAGGGCCTCGAACATTTCGCGTTTTTGATCCAGCACCGCCGCGATGCGCTGTTCGATGGTGTTCATTGCCAGCATCCGCGTGACCGTGACCGCGCCGCGGGCCCCGATGCGGTGAGCGCGGTTGATCGCTTGGTCTTCGATTGCCGGGTTCCACCAACGGTCGAATAAAAACACGTACTCGCAAAATTGCAAATTCAACCCGACGCTGCCCGCGCCGTAACTCATCAAAATCACGCTGGCCTTGGGATCGTTCTTGAATTGGTCGATGACGCCTTCGCGTTGTTTGTGCGGGATCCGACCGTGATATTGCAGCGGTCCAAAACGCTGCATCGACGGCAGCATCTTATCGATGCTATTGACCCACTGGCTGAACACGATCGCTTTCTTGCCGCTGGCAACGACTTCTTCCATGTCGGCGACCATCCGTTCCAGCTTCGCACTGGCACCGGTCAGCGGATCGAAATTGCAGATTTGTTTTAGACGCAGCACCAGCTCGAACACATGCTGGATCGTGAGGTCTTCTTCCAACTCTTCCAGCCGAATGACACCTTCGTTCTCGGCCGATTCGTAGGTCGCCCACTGTTCCGGCGTCAGGTCCAATTCGGCGTCTCGATAAAGTTTTGGCGGCATGTCGTTCATGACCATGTCTTTTGTGCGGCGAAGAATGTAGTCCTTTGCCCGCGTCGCCATCTCGCCCATCGGCATCCCGGTTTGCAGATAGCCGGGCGAAAGATAATCGAAGATGCCGACAAGGTCGTCGGGCGAATTTTCGACCGGCGTGCCGGTCAGTGCCCAAGATCGCGTCCGCGGGATCGCACGGACAATCTCGCTGGTGGTGCTGTTGCGGTTCTTGATACGTTGGGCTTCATCGAGGGCTACCAGGTCAAAATGCAAGCCGCTTTCGAGCACCGTTTCTTTGTCTCGCATCAGCAGTTCGTAGTTCGCGATCTTGACCGGAATTTCCGGCGATCGCCAAGCGTGTTCGCGTTTGACGGAATTGCCTTCGATGGCGGTGACGGGGATCTCGGGTGCCCAGACGCTGAACTCGCGAAGCCAATTGCTGACCAACGGTTTTGGGCAGATCAATAAAACGCTGCGAACTTCACCGCTGCACAGCAGCAGCCGGATCGTGCTGATCGCCTGCATCGTTTTGCCCAGGCCCATCTCGTCGGCAAGCACCGCAGCGTAGCGCGGAAACAGGAACGCGATGCCGTCGAGTTGGTACGCGAACGGATCGAACGGGAAGTTCAATTGACCGCTGCCGACCAGCAGATCCAGCGGTGGCTGGAGCAGGTAATACAACCGGTCTTGAAGTTTGACGACATCGTGCGGTGGTTTGATGCGATGCCGCTGGATGGTTTGAAAACGCTTCTTTGCGATCGTCTTATCGGCCTCGCGTTCGATCTCTGCCTTGCGTTCGATCTCGGGGGATCGCGGCGGCGTCCATTGGCTTGCTTCGGGAAACAAGAATCCGGTCACTCGCGTGGTCAGCGGCGAAACTCGAATGGGCAATGACCGTGGTTGGATTCGATCGAGCGAAAGCGTTTGCGTTCCCGCGGGCGTCAGTGCGTCGGCGTGCCAACTGTGCGACTGGTCGATGGTGACGCCGAAGTCCATTTTCGAGTCGAGCATAGTGAGAAGACCGGACGCAGGAAGATGATGGGAACCGCGGCTTTGCAGTGACGTCGCGTGCTCACGCGGCGTCGGCGATTTTTATCGAAGCGTTGTTTTGGGCTCGCGCGATTTGCGATTGAGCCTCCTTGATGGCTTCGCGGATGCGATCGAATGGTTCGACCGCGTCGGGAAGGTCGATCAATTTTTCAGCCAGCGTTGTCACTCGGTCGACTTGTTCCATGGGAACTCGCAACGTTGAACCGGCTAGCTTGACCTCGCCGGAACCGATCAGCATGTCGTCATCGATCGGGCCCTCGTCAGGCTCGGCGGCTTCGACGACCAGTGCAACCGGGAAGTCGACCGACTTGCCGACCGCGAGGGCTTCGGGTTGATCGCAACACAGCAGGCCGATCGGCGTGCGGCACTTGCCGACCAACAACGGGCCGATGACTTCGCCGATCAGATGTTCTCGCAGCGTCGGGCCGAATAAAATTTCGTGGGCTCGCGATGGACGCACCGGCAACGTGCATTGAAATTCGAGCGGCCGACCGCCGCTATTCAGCAGCAGCAAGCCGCCGGTCCATCCGGTCCGTTCATCTTCAACGATGGTCAGGTAGGCGACGGTGTTGTCCGGTTGAGCCATGCGTCTCGTTCGAGCGTGAAAAGAGAGGGGTCGCGGGAGCCGTGATCAGGTTTCACGACCGCCCAGACCGATTGAATGCAAAACCGTTTGGAACCCAAAAGGTCAGCCACCCAAGTCGTATTCGGCGTGCCTCTTATTCGGACTTTAGTGGTTGTGCGGTCAAATGAACGACGCGCAAGAATGGCCCCAAAAGGTTCCGGTTATGCGGATTGTTCATGTTGCTGCCGACAAAAAGTGGGGTCTGAAACGGGTTTCACTCCCAGGTCCGATGGGGGTGGGTTATACTCGGCATTCGCTTTTGCAAGCCTTTCCAACCGGCACTCCTTTCGTCCGCCGGCATTCCCCCCATCGGATCGAGCCCTTCGACATGTCCTACGATCACGAGCCCATTTCGCCCATGTTCCGAATCGATGTATCGGCCGAAACGGAATCTGTTCCCCCCGTCTCGAATGAGCGAACCGCGATCGAGCTGCTGCGTCAATTAGTCGCCGGACAGCACCAGCAGAACAAATTGCTGGAAAATTTGATCCAGCAAACGTCCGCCGCGAACAACCAACGGGCAAACGAACTGCAACAGTGGAAGAATGCGAATCCGGAACTCGCGACCGCATGCCGGCGAGCTGCCGAAACGCTCAGCAAAGTCCAAACGGAGTTCCTCAACACGTTGACGGACGAGGTCGCCGATAGCGAAGATCATCTGATCGAAGGCGAATACATGTTGAACGAATTCGTCGACCGGTTTGGGCCTCGCTTGGCTCACCTGAACGGCGTTTTGCAAGTTCTGGCTCAGCTTGGCAATAACGAAAGCAACGCGACCGTTTGATCGCGATCTGGTCGGTGTCGATGCCAACATCGTTACAGGTTGCACAACCGACGAGTGATTTTCGGTTCGGAAGTTTTATCATGACTCGACATTTTCGACGATGTCGAAGGCGTCCGATACCGAAACCGGGTCCGCACTATCTTTCAGCGTGCGGGTGACGCGAGCAGACTGCGTCAGGTTTCGCATCTGAAAACCTCTGGCAATTACAAGCCGTTGCACCGGAGATGTCCAGGATGGACCGTCGATTCAGTTTGTTGTGGCAAGGAATGCTCTGCCTGGTCGTTTGCATGGTCAGCCCCCGCGCGAATGCGCAATGCGACGTACCCAGTGGTGACGTATCCAGTTGTGATTCAGTCGGTTGTGATTCAGTCGGTTGCGACTCGGCTGCGATGTGCGATTGCCAAGACGAGGCGTCGTGCGCGATTTGCCGCGGCTATCAACGCATGATGGGAACGCTGGCCGAAAGCGGCATCACGTTGCAAAGCAACATCACGCAGTTCTACTTTGGCAACACGACCGGCGGCGTCGAGCGAGAATTCCGCTACGCCGGCCACGGTGACTACCTGATGAACGCGGACCTCGGGAAGCTTGGAATCCAAGAAGGGTTGTTCTTAAAGATTCGGGCCGAGCATCGGTTCGGCGAGTCGATCGCTGGCACGACAGGCTCGGTATTTCCGCCGACGCTCGCGGCAGACTTGCCGGTGGCCGACCAGGACGACCTTTACATCACCAACTTTCTTTTCACCCAAGCGTTGTCGGAAAGCTTTGTCGTCTTCGCGGGCAAGTTGGATGCGCTGGATGGCGACTACAACGCGTTCGCGCACGGTCGCGGCATTCGGCAGTTTTCCAACTCGGCTTTTGTTGGCAATCCGGTCGCGCTGCGCACGATCCCGTATTCGACGCTAGGGTTGGGCTTTGCGTATCTGATGGATGGAAAACCGCTGCTGACGTTTTCGGTGCTGAACGCCGTCGACACGACACGCACGGTTGGGATCAGCGATCTGTTCGAGGAGGGGGCTGTGTTGACCGGCGAGCTGAACCTGCCGACGAAGTTTATGGGCAAGCCTGGCCAGCAACTTTTCGGTGCGACCTACAACACGCGAACGTTCGTTTCGCTTGGCCAAGATCCGCGGATCATTTTTCCTGATGTACCAATCGATCGCACCGACGGATCGTGGTCGTTGTATTGGAACATGCACCAGTATCTTGTGACCGATCGCAGCGATCCGTCGGTCGGCTGGGGCGTGTTTGCTCGCGCGGGAATCGCGGATGAAGATACCAACCCGCTGCGTTCGTTTTTGTCCGCCGGCGTTGGGGGAAGCAGTCCAATCCGCGGACGTCGCCAAGACTCGTTCGGCGTCGGTTACTACTTTGCCGAAACGAGCGACGAGATCGGATCAATCTTGACGGCGGTCTTGGGACCGGTAAACGATGGACACGGCGTCGAAGCGTTTTACAACGTGGCGATGAGCCAGCACGTCACGCTGACACCGGACTTGCAAGTGATCGTTCCGTCGCGGGAACAGATCGATACGGCCTTGGTCGCGGGCGTGCGAATGAACATCGCCTTTTGAGTTGCTAGTAGTTTCATGAAGTGACTGACTTGCCGTAGCTGATCCCGCCAGGGTTCAGACCGGACTGAACCCTGGCGGGATCAGCTACAGCTACAGCTACTGACGACTGACGACTGACGACTGACCGCTACTTTCATTCGCCCGACGTCGACATGCCCAGCTGGCGCATCTTTCGATACAGGTTGGATCGGTGCAGCCCCAGGTTCGCGGCGGCGTCGGTCATGTTTCCGCCGCTCGACGCGATCGCTCGTTCGATATGTTCGACCTGGAAGATCCGCGTCGCTTCGGAAAGTTCGATCGGCAGGTTACCGATCGGTGTGCCAACCGCTCGCGTGGTCAAGCCAGCGGTCAGCATCAAGTCGTCCGCTTCGATGATGTCACCGCTGCTGAGGTAGCAAACTCGCTCGATCGTGTTGCGAAGCTCGCGAATGTTTCCCGGCCAGGCGTGAGACTGCATCACCGTCAGGGCGGCCGGCGAGAACGTTGGGACTTGGCGACCGATTTGGTAACAAAATTGCGAAAGGAAGTGACTGGCCAGCAGCATCACGTCGGAACCGCGCTGCGAAAGCGGCGGCAAGGTCAGCGACACGACGTTCAAGCGAAAGAACAAGTCTTCGCGGAATCGTCGCTGCGAAATCAATTCTTCTAGCGGTTGGTTCGTCGCCGCGATGACGCGAACGTCGACCGGGATCGTTTGCGAACCGCCGACGCGGACGACGACTTTTTCTTCTAACACTCGCAGCAATTTCGCTTGGCCGCCGGGGCTCATGTCGCCGACTTCGTCCAGGAACAGCGTGCCACCGCTGGCGAGTTCAAACTTTCCGACTCGGGTTTGGTTCGCGTCGGTGAACGCGCCTTTTTCATGCCCGAACAGTTCGCTTTCCAAAAGCGTTTCGACCAGTGCGGCGCAGTTGACCGCGACGAAGGGGCCGCTGCGACGATCCGATTCGTAGTGAATGTGCCGGGCCAGGACTTCTTTGCCGGTGCCGTTTTTGCCCAGCACCAGGACGGTCAAATCCGTCCGCGCGACCTTGCTGGCACTGTCGCGAACGTTCTTGACCGACGGGTGGTTGCCGATCAGTGGCGTCGATGAAGCGGCGTCATCGACCAACCGATCGCGAGATTCGACCAAGCGTTTGCGAGTCCGAAGCGACTCGATCGCGACGGCCGCGTGCATCGCGAGGTCGGACAGCAAAACGGCATCATCGTTTTCAAAGCCGCCGTCTTTTTTATTGATCGCCTCGAAGACGCCGATGACTTCTTCACGGCGAACTCCGTCGGCGCGACGCGACATCGGGACCGCGACCAGCGATCGAGTTTGGAAGGCCAACTTTTCGTCGATGCGGCGGTTGACGCGGGCTTCGTCATCGCTGCCCGAGTTCCAGATCTTTGATTCGCCCGAATTCAGCACTTCACCGACCACGCCCGCGTCGTCGGCGACTTCCAGTGATCCGGTCGGCGTTCCAAGGGCGGGTCTGCCGACCAACTTGCTACGACGGCGATCCCATAAAAAAATGCTGGCTCGTTCGCATCGCAACAGGCCCGTTGCCGCATCGGCGATCTTCCGCAGCAACGACTCGTCGTCATCGACCAATTGCCAATCGGCGGCAGCGGCAAGCACGGCGGTCAACTGTTCAATGCGGCGAACTTGACGCTGGCTGGTCTTCGAACGTCCGATGGCGGCGGCCAGCGAATCGGCCGACCGGATCAGTCTCGCCGCGCGAGCCTTGGACGTTCCCACGGCCGTTTCTTCGGAATCGGTCAACCGGATCACCAACGCGGATGGCGACCGCGACGGATCGCTTGATGAGCCGGTCGACAATGGTGAAACGCACCAGCCATTCTCGATCTTCGCTCGACCGACCAATGGTTTCCCGCCCGAAGCGTCCTTCCCCGATCCTGCGGCGTCGATCGTTTCGGCGACGAAGGATTCGGGCAGGTCGGATTTTCGACCGACCCAGGGCTCGCAAACCCAACGGCCTTGGCGTTGGGACACGATCCCGCCGTCGCGAGCGCCCAACATTCGCAAGACGTCTGGCAAGACAGATGGAACGAGGTCAGGCGACGATGAGTCTCCACCGAAGACCTTTGCCATCTCCAACGCAAACAACACTTCGGCGGCGTCTGGATCGTCCGAGACGGATAAGTTGCTCAAATTGCTACTGACTGCTTTGGGGGGATGGCCCAGATCGACGCGTGAGTCGTCGCGGGATGCCGGCGACGAAGAATCCGCGTTCACCAATGATTTTTCCGGCGAACGACGATCAGGCTGCGATCGAGAATTGAAGCTCATGTCCGACGACACTGATGGAACTCAGGCGAAAAGAGGATCGAGGGCAAATAGACGAACGCACAGACTTAGCGGTATGTTGGGCTTTTGAAATTGAACCCAAGCTACGAATTCAGGAAACGCGAGATGCAGTTCGAGGGAAAAAAAGGACTCATTCTGGGGGTCGCCAACGACCATTCGATCGCATGGGCGATCGCGAAGCAAATCATGGACGCCGGCGGACATTGCGGTTTCACGCACTTGCCCGATCGTCCGGATGATGAACGTCAGCGGAATCGTCGCCGCGTTTCGCAGTTGACCGACAAACACGAAAACGCGAAGTTCCTGGTACCAATGGATGCGCAAAACGACGACGACATCCGCAGCGTATTCGCAAAAGCAAAGGAAAAATTCGGGAAAATTGACTTCCTGCTGCATTCGATCGCGTTCGCGGACCGGGACGACCTGTCTCGTGACACGGTTTTCACCTCGCGAGCGGGTTTCAAGTTGGCCATGGATGTCAGCGTCTACACGCTGATTGCCTGCACCGCAGCAGCCAAGGACATCATGAATCCAGGTGGCGCGATCGCCACAATGACGTACTTCGGCGGCGAAAAATGCGTGCCAGGATACAACGTGATGGGAATCTGCAAGGCCGCGCTGGAGGCTACGGTACGCTACCTGGCCTATGACATGGGACCGCAGGGCGTGCGAGTAAACGCTTTATCGGCCGGCCCCGTCCGAACGCTGGCAGGACGTGCCGCGGGAGTCGAATCGATGCTGGAACTGTACGAACACATGGCTCCCCTGGGACGAAACGTCAGCCACGAAGAAGTCGGTCGGACGGGCGCTTTCTTGCTGGGACCGCATAGTGAAGGCGTCAGCGGTGAAATTCTTCACGTCGATGGCGGCTATCACATGATGGGCAGCCCCGGTCGCCTGCTGGATAAAATGAAGAAGGTTTGATCGCGCCGCGTTTCATTTCTTACACTTCTTACACTCGCCGATTTTCTCTCGAAGGTTTTCCGTCATGGTTCGTACCGCCAGCACCATGTTGCCGCTGGGCACGCCCGCTCCCGCGTTTGAATTGCCCGGCACCGACGGCAACGTCGTCTCGCTGGAACAGTTCGCCGGATCGAAGGCGTTGCTTGTCATCTTCATGTGTAACCATTGTCCGTTCGTCAAACATGTGGCCGACGAACTGAAGAAGCTTGCCGATGACTACGCCGATCAAGACGTTGCCGTCGTCGGGATCAACAGCAACGATGCCGATGCGTACCCCGACGATTCACCCGCCGCGATGGCAAAAGAAAAGGCCCTGCGAGGATACAACTTTCCGTATCTGTTCGACGGAGACCAATCGGTCGCGATCGCGTACTCGGCCGCCTGCACGCCGGACTTCTTTCTGTTCGATGGCGACATGAAGTTGGCGTACCGAGGACAACTCGATGCCAGTCGCCCGAAGTCGGACATTCCCGTCACGGGCGAAGACTTGCGAGCGGCCATCGACGCGGTCATTGCTGGCCAGTCAGCAAGCGAGGCCCAGCGGCCATCGATCGGTTGCAACATCAAATGGAAACCCGGCAACGAACCGACGTATTTCAACCCGCAAGGTTCGGCGTCTTAGTCCATGCACGAATCTTCTCCGTCGCCGTCCTTGGTCGTTCGCGGGCTTTGCAAATCGTTCGCGACGGCGGGTCCGGCGTTGACAAGTGCTGCAAGACCTAAAGCTGGAAATGTCGTCCGGCGATTCGCTAGCCGTTGTCGGACCAAGCGGTAGCGGAAAGAGCACGCTGCTGCAAATTTTGGGCACGCTGGACCGACCCGATCGGGGCGATGTCGTGATCGATGGCGTTGATCCGTTCGAGCTTTCCGAAACCAAGTTGGCGTCCTTTCGCAACCACAAGATCGGATTTATCTTTCAAGATCATCATCTGTTGCCTCAGTTGAACGTGATCGAAAACGTGTTGATCCCGACGCTGGCGGTCGGTCGACCGTCGACGGACGAAGTGGACCACGCCAACGAATTGTTGGTTGCGGTCGGCTTGTCCGATCGGATGGATCACTTGCCCAGCGAGCTGTCCGGGGGCGAGCGAGAACGGGTCGCGATCGCGCGAGCGCTGTTGATGAAGCCGACGTTGATCTTGGCCGACGAACCGACCGGAAACCTGGATCGCAAGACCGCCGACACCATCACGGAACTGTTGTTGAGGCTGCAACAGTCCGTCGGCGCGATTCTGATCGCGGTCACGCACAGCGAAACGCTTGCCGCCGCGATGAAGGACCGAAAAGAACTGGTCGACGGCGCGCTGGTTTAAAATCGGGATCGCGGTCACGTTTCGCGTTTCAGCGTTGGGCCCGGCGGGTCTTTGTCGTCGCCACGAGGCGGTGGATTTTTTCTGTAGGGTGGGTCGAGTGTGCCAGTCGGCCACGATGACCCACCATTTCTCTTTCCGCGACCGGAACAAACTAGGATTCGCACCAAAGTCTTCTCGCCCGAACAAAACGCCGTTGGACTGCGACGCGAAAACGTTCATCATGAAGGTTCAGCCTAAACAGCTTCCATCGCCGAAAGCAAACCTTGTCGTCTTCTCCGCCGCCATCGCCGTCCTCCTTCGGTCCCTTCGCCGTCCAATGCCAGACGTGCGGGACCCGGTTGCGTGTGACCGATCCGGCCATGATCGGAACCATCGCGGCGTGTCCGAAATGCCAGTCGATGGTCCAGATCGATCCGCCGCCGACGCAAGTCACCGCCGGCCGCGCGGTGATCGATAGCGGCGCGATCACGGAATCTGGGATCGCGGCGTCCTCGATCGTGACCGGCGACGTCGAATTGCGAGACGGTGCGCCACCGGTCGCCGGTGGCTTTTCCAACTTTCAAGACGACGCCGTCGCCGCCCCGCCGACGCAGATGAACCCGCCGGGTTGGGAGAGCGAATCGTCGCGGCGATCCAAACAGATCGCCTTGGTCGCGGTCTTGTCGGTCGCCACGCTGATGGTTGCGGGATTCGGTTTCTTCTCGTTCGTGCGATCCTACGCAAAGAAGTCGCAAGTCGCGGAAGCAAAATTGCCGATCGATGCCTTGTTGCCGATCGATGCAACGTTACCAATCGATGCACCGGAGCAAGCTCAGCCCGCGACGGATCCCAACATGGTGATCGAACCGGCCGTGATCGAAGCGGCGGAGATCGAAGCGGCGAAAATTTCCGATCCAATCACGCGACCTGAACCTGCGGAACAAAGCCAACCCGAGACGAACGCACCAGTAGTGGAATCGATCGAGAAAGAGCCGATCATCCCCGTCGACTTGATCCCGAAGTCTCCCTTCGGTCCCGACCCGAAACCTCGTGGCGATCAAAATCCGATGGCGGCTAAGGCGACCGAGAAGGCCGCCGATCCCGACGCCAGCAGGTTGATGGACTTGCCGCCCGGACTGGCGCAGTTCACCCCGTTCCTGTTGCAAGATTCGGCAACTGAGCTGCCGACACTGCAAGCGCCACCGACGATGGACGCGCTCGCGATCGAAGACGCTGTCGAGGACGATTTGGATCCGCTCGCGAACATCGAACCGCGAAAGATCAATCTAAAATCCGACTTGGCGATCAAGATGGCGTTTCGCGGCAAGGATTACCCGCTGGTCGATTTGGTGTTGATGGTCAGCCAGATCACCGGCGTTCCGATTCAGATCGATTGGGTCTCGTTCGACTTGGCCGGCATTGATGTTGGCAAGCGAGTGCCGGTGCCCAAGGAAGGCACCAGCGCGGAGAAGTTGCTGGACCTCATCGCGGCGTCCATCGAAGGACAGATTCAACCCAAAGAAACGCTGCTGGTGTTGACCGTCGCGGATGCCGTCTTCGCCGCCGCGAAAGAAGATCTGTTGTCGCTGGACGACTTCGGCCCGGATGCCGAATCTGCCGAGCAAACGCTTGCGAGTTTCTTGGCGATGCCCGAGCCGACCGAACCCGATGCGGACGTGGATGTAGCTGCCGCCGATGTTGTCGAAGCCGCCCCGCCCCGCCGAGTTGGCGAACCCCGTCAAACCGATCAGCTCGCCGCGATGGCGGCCGAGACCCTTCGCCGCATGCGAGGAATTTTGCCGAAGGTGCCCGACGAACGGATTGGCCGCTGGGTGCAAACCGATTCCACCCCGGCCATCGAATGGCCCAAGCTATCCGGCGGCGATCCCGGACCGATGATCGATACCCCGGTTTCGCTGGCGGGATTTCTTCGCCGGATCGGGCGAGCGAATGATGTCGTTTGCGTGGTCAATTGGTACGACGCAAACCGACGCGGCATCTTTCCCGAACGGTTGTTGTTGCCCGACGTGCGAGACGACGCGGCGGCCACGGTGATGCGAACGATCGAACCGCTGGGGATCGGCATTCGCCAAGTCGACGCATCCCACTGGTGGGTTGGCAGTGATGCGACCTACGATCGATTGCCGATCGTCCTATGCAGCAAACCGCTTGGGCCGACGCGTGATGACTTCTTCGACCAACTCCAACGCATCATGATCGGCGGCGATCACCAAGAATTCCGACTGACCTACGACGCCGTTTCCGATCGAGCGTTGATGTTGTTGCCGCGGTTCGTCGTGCGCCAGTTGCCAAGCGTGACCGAGCGTTTGGTTGCGAAATGAATGCTTCAAGCCGACCTTCACGCAGCGACTTTGGCGTTCTGGGCGATCGGCAAACGAATGATGAAGGCGGTGCCGACACCGACGGTGCTTTCCACGCGAATGCGGCCGTGATGAGCGTCGATGATTTCTTTGCACGCAGCCAAGCCGAGTCCGGTGCCGCCCTTGCCCGATTCATCCGGGCCTTCTTTGGTGCTGTAGAACGAATCAAAAATGTGGGGCAAAGATTCTTTCGCGATGCCGCTGCCTGAATCGCGAACGGTCAACTCGACCCAGCCCGCTTCGCTGCTGGCTTGCAATCGGATAAGAATCGTACCGCCCTCGGTGATTGCTTGCCGCGCGTTGATCAACAAGTTCAACAGCACACGTCCGATTTGATTGCCGCTGGCCATCGCAGCCGGCGTCGCGGGATCGATCTCGGTCTCGACGGCGATGCGGTACTGTCGCATCTCACGTTCTAACAACACCAACGAACTCTCGATCACCTCTCGCAAACAAGTCGGCTCGAACGATTCGCTGCGATTTTTTGCCTGGGCCAGAATCGTATTGGTGATCTTCGCGGCACGCTCGGAAGCTTCCAGGATCTTCGACAACGCTTTATCGCGGCTGGCGTCATCTCGGTTGCGAATTCCCAGTTTGGCGTAGTTAATGATCGTCATCAGCACGTTGTTAAATTCGTGCGTCGCCGTCCCGGTCAATTCACCGAGCGCCGCCTTCGACTGCAGATTACGCATCTCGTTTTTGAGACGCTGAATTTGAAGCTGCGGATCGGAGGGTTGACCGGATAGCGGCGGTTGCGATGACATTGCTTCTCGATGATTTCGGGCGGCGAGTTTCGAAAGGCGGATTCGATGCGAACATCGCGTGGTCGGACCTTCCTACGTGACCTATCGTCGGTCACGGTCGGTCTGCTACACCCGGGGAAAACGTTCCCGCACAGTTTGCCTGGATGCCGAAAAGTGAACCCGCCTGCTGACAACGTCGTCGCCCGCCTGAAACAGAAGCTCGATCAAGCCCGGGCGATCGGTTTTGAAGTCCGAATGGTGGTGCTCGGTGACGAGCAACCTGATTGGTGCCAAATCGGAAAATCTCGCGTTCTTTTTGTCAACCTTTCGCAAACCGCGGCCGAGCAGTTGGTCCAAGTCGAAGAAACGCTGGCGGATTTTGCCGCTTCGGCGATACGCTTGCAACGAGTCGACGACGTCTCGGTCGTGGCGGAAGCGGCCTGAACGTCTTCGCTAGTGCTAACGCCAAAGCGGCTCACCTGAACATGAAGATGTGACGGACCACTCGCCGATTTTTTCCGTTTGCCGCTCGCACATCCGGTGGTCGACCAGCCACAATAAACTCGTATTGATGAACAGGTCTCATTAAACCGGTCTCATTAAACCGGGCACCGCGATCGTCGCGGGGGATGTTCAAGGGTCGAGTTTCACGAAGGTTGGGCGTGTGTTTTCAAAGCGGATCAAATTGTCGTCGGCGGCAAAGTTCTCTCACCGGTTCGGGACGGGACTGAAGGCCGGCGCAGACTTGGTCCGATTGCTGGACAGCGAATCGCAACAGGGTTCCGGCAACGAACGCCATGCGATGGCACTGCTTCGCGACGGCGCGAAGCGAGGCGAACATCTTAGTTCGGTCATGGAAGACAACCAACAGTATTTCCCACCACTGATGACGGCGATGACGCGGGTCGGCGAGGCGACCGGGAAACTCGATCGCACGCTGCTGGTACTCGCGGCCCACTTTCAACAACAACTCGATACCCGCCGTGCGTTCATTGGGTCGATCACGTTTCCGTCGCTGCAACTGTTCGGCGGCATCATGGTGATATCGTTGTTGATTTATTTGATGGGCATTTTGGTGCCCGCGGGCGGCGGCGAAATGACGGACGTGTTGGGACTCGGACTGCGAGGCCCATCAGGCGTGCTGAAGTTTTGGGGTTACGTCGGCGGCGTTTTCGCGATCCTCGGTGCGATCGTTTTCGCGTTCTTCAAGAACGTCGGCGGCGTGCAAAACTTGGCTCCGCTGCTGTACATGATTCCGAAAGTCGGGCCATCGATTCAAACGATGACGATTGCTCGGTTCTGCCGCACGATGTCGCTGGCGCTGGAAACGGGGTTGGACCCGATTCGCTCGATCGAACTTTCGCTGGACAGCACCGGCAGCGACTACTACCGAAATGCTTCCAAGGACGCCGAACAGGCGATCCGATCGGGTTCGACGCTCGCCGGCTCGCTGCAGGCGACGTCGTTGTTCCCCGCCGACTTCATCACGCGAGTCGACATCTCGGAACACTCCGGGACCGACGCCGAATCGATGGACTACCTTGCCGCCGAGTATGACGAACGGGCAAAGACGGCGATGAGGTGGTTGGCCGGTTTGGCGACGCTGCTGATTCGCGGTGCCATCATCGCGTTCTTTGTGTTCATGATCTTCCGCATCGCAAAGACATACCTGGGCGCGCTCAACAGTGCTTTCGATCCGATCTAGCGGTACTGCTTCCAAACGGCCAATTCGAAAAGCGAGTATCTAAGCCACGGCGACTTTGACGATTGCGCCCGGTTGGCGAGTTGTGCCGGTCGCGGGATGGGGGGGCAAGGTGCGTTTCGGCGCAGATCGTGCTTGCGTGTTATTCGCAACGACCGTTGTGACCGATTAGATCCGTAACGAAAGAAGTTGCCGAGCATGGATGCCGGCGACAAACATCGCCCACGCGGGAGACATTCAATGTCAACAAGCTATCCCATCATTCCCACCAACACCGAACGTCGAACCATCAAACCAGAAGGGCTCGACACGGCGAAAAACTACGATCCCACCGAAGCCAAGATTGTCCCCGGCGTCTCGGCCGCACTGTG
This sequence comes from Pirellulaceae bacterium, assembly GCA_963836865.1. Lineage (GTDB taxonomy): Bacteria > Planctomycetota > Planctomycetia > Pirellulales > Pirellulaceae > Rubripirellula. The sequence goes on from CAWILC010000012.1 coordinate 691,797, forward strand.
GATTTTCGTTGCCTGGATCGTAGGCGTGTTGGTGTTCGAGATGTCCGCGTTCGGTTAACCACGGCCAGATGATTAGGTGATCACGTCGAAGTGCTTGATCGGCGCGGCTTCGTCAAATCCAACCGCGGCGGGAAGCTTGCGGCGAGCCATCACCGAGTCCAAATCCAGGATGCCGACGAGGTGTCCTGAAACGTCGACGACCGGTATTTGACGCGTTGACTTGCCAGCTTTGGAAAGCGCCCCGCCCAAGTCCTCGTGTTCTCGCAAGAATTCAGGCGTGTCGTTGTAGTCGACCAACTGGCCCGCCGTTGTCTCCATCGGCTTGCCGTCCACGATCGCTTTGGCAACCGATTCCAACGGAAGCGTTCCGACGACGCTGCCGCGGATCGATGTGATCGGTAGCGAACGCTCGCTCGTTTGCCGCCACAGCTGTGCCAGTTCAGACAACGGCGTGTCCATCGACACCGTTCGTCCCGTTTGAATCATGACGTCGCCGACCGTCATCCCACGCACCAGTTCCATGACTTTGACTTGCCTGGCTTCCGCCAAGCCGGCGTACCCGATGAACGCCGCGATCATGACCGGGATGAAGCTGGGCGGGTCCGTGTTGATCGCGACCAACGCGATGATCCCCGCACATACCAAACCGACCTTGGATGCGATCGACGTCGCGGTGGCGTAGTTCATCGTCATCGCCAGCAAGCTGCGAAAGACTCGCCCGCCGTCCATCGGGAACGCGGGAATCATATTGAACAGTACCAGCATCGTGTTGATGATCACCATCAAGATTCCAAAGCCTAACCATGATGGTTCGGTCAACAGTTCAAACGCCATGACGCTGGACTCTTCGTCCATGGATCCGCTGGTAAACATGGCGGCGACGAACTGCCGCATGACGTTCATCGATTCGGAATCGGCAACGGTGATCAATCCGATCGTCAGCCCGATCACGATCACCACGTTCACAGCCGGTCCCGCGACAGCGACGATCAATTCCTGCCAAGGAATTCGCGGCATCCGTTGCAACCTGGCGACGCCGCCGATTGGCAATAACGTGATGTCAACGGTCCCGATGCCGAACATTCGCGCTGCCATCGCATGGCCGTATTCATGCAGCGTCACGCAAAAGAAGACGCCAAACAGTTGAGCGATACCGAACGCGACGCCGGCCCAACCGAGTGAGAATTTTTGGAACGCGACCAAGAACACGGCCAGGGAGAACGACCAGTGAACGTACAACCCGATCCCAAGGAACGTGCCCAGTTTTAGACGGCGCGATAACAGGCTTTCGGGCAACGATTCACTCCGTCACAATTCGGTTTCATACAATGCGGTCTCATCTGGTCAAACCGCCATCGTATCGCAATCAAACGCATCATCCGAGACCACCCGCCATGTTACGTCACAAACTGATTCACCCCCAAATCAACGCCCTGTTGGGTGCCGCCGGACACCACAGCAGCATTCTGATCGCGGACGGAAATTATCCCGCCGCAAATAAGAAAGGCCCCAACGCGGTGCTGGTCAGTTTGAACCTGATGCCCGGCGTGCCGACGTGCAATCAAGTGCTCGAAGCGATCTTGTCGGCCGTCCCGATCGAAGCGATCCAAACGATGCAGACCGAAACCGACGGTCCGTACGCGCTTGACGGGGATCCGCCGGTCTGGGACGACTATCGCAAGACCATCCAAGCCGCCGAACTAGCGGTTGAATTGGAACCGATCGAAAAGTGGGCCTTCTACGACGCCGTCGCCACCCCGGATCATGTGCTGACGATCCAAACCGCCGACCAGCAACGTTACGCCAACATCCTGCTGACGATGGGCGTTCGAATGGATTGAATCTTTGTAGGTCAATTGTCCCAATTGACCATGATGCCAGACAACGGCAGGGCACCCCACTCGTTCCCAGCCTCCCGCTGGGAACGCCCTATCTCCTCTCGTTCCCAGCCTCCGGCTGGGAACGCCCTGTCTTCGAGGCTCCGCCTCGTCCGAGCGTGCGGAGGCGGAGCCTCCAAGGCATTTCATTCCCAGACGGAGCCTGGGAATGAGTGTTGCGACCCCGGCAGGGGACCATTGGCGCAATGGTCCTACTCTGGCTCTCGCAGCGACGCGCAGATCAATTCGTTATCGCTGCGAGCGTAGATGAGCCCGTCGGCGATTGCCGGCGCGGCCCAGACCACGCCTTCGCGTTTGTTGAGTTGCTTCCGCGTCGGCGCGATCAACTTCGTTCGTGACTGTTCGTGGTACCCGTCCGGCGTGAGCGTCGCGAAGATCAACTCGCCGCGATCGTTTTGCAAAATTTCGCGATTGCCGTCTTGGATCGTGTGAATGGTTGCCCAACGAGCGCGTGGCACCGCGGTCGTGTTTTCCCAAACGCGATCGCCGGTCAACAATTCCAGGCATCGAAGTTCGCCGTAACTGTCGGTCCCATAAATGTAATCGCCCTTGATGATTGGGCCGCTGATCATGCAGTGCAGCGCATCGGTGTTCTTTTCGTCGATGCCGACACGGTGCCAAACCTTTTCCGCGGACAACGCATTCGGGTCAAACCGAATCAACATCGATCCGTCATAAAACGACGAGACGAAAATCAAATCGTCGCTGACCACCGGCGTCGGGACGCCGATCGGCATGTTTCGCGGCAGCATTGGCACCGACCAATGACGCTCGCCGGTCGTCGGATCCAATCCCGAAATGCTCTCGCCGGTCCAGCAAACCAGCACGTCTTGATCGGCTTGTCGAACCAACACCGGTGAACTGTAACCGGCTCGTTCATCGATCGAGCGCCACCGTTCTTTTCCGGTCTTCAAATCGAACGCGACAACACAGGCATCGCCCTGGCCGGCGACGATTTGAATGACGCTGTCCTTATAAACCAGCGGCGCGGCCGTGATGCCCCAGATCGGCATCTCGATCTTGTATTCCACGTTTAAATCGTGCTGCCAAATCACATCTCCGGTCGCCGCATCAAACGCATGCAGATGGCCCATCGCACCGACCGCGATCGCGATTCCACGATCGATCGTGACCGACGCGCGTGGTCCGGCTTGGTAGCCGATCGTGTACGGCGCCGAATAGGTATGCGACCAAACTTGATCGCCGGTTTTGGCGTCGAAGCAAAGCACGCGTTCGACCTCGCGGCCTTCCTCGTAATCGACCTCGTTCATCCCTCGATCGGTCACAAAGACGCGGCCATCGGCGATCGTTGGACCACTGTAACCCGACCCAATCGCAACCTTCCAAACGCGAGCTAGCGCGCCGGGGGGCAACGTTTCGACCAAGTCTGCGTCGATCTTGCCGTCCCGATTGGGGCCACGCCACTGCGGCCAATCCTCGGCGTGAGACAACGACGTGGATAGGATGACGACCAAACCGAGGCGTAACAAGAGCGTGATTTGACGTGGCATAGCGTTGATGCTCGAATCAAAAAGGTAGGGTGGGTCGAGTGTGCCGGTAGGCCACGATGACCCACCATTCCCAGCACGTTTCGTCTGCCCGGTGGGTCTGCATCGCTGACGCGATTTGACCCACCCTACAAAAAAGTCTCTGCGAGTTTCGCTCCGGTGTAGGCCACGATGACCCACCATTCCCAGCACGTTTCGTCTGCCCGGTGGGTCTGCATCGCTGACGCGATTTGACCCACCCTACAAAAAATCTCCGCGAGTTTCGCTCCGGTGTAGGCGTCGATGACCCACCATTCCCAGCACGTTTCGTCTGCCCGGTGGGTCTGCATCGCTGACGCGATTTGACCCACCCTACAAAAAAATCTCCGCGAGTTTCGCTCCGGTGTAGGCGTCGATGTTTAGACAATCGAAGGGTGAAGGTAAGGTTCGCGGTACGCTCGCTTCATCATCGCGGTCGCTTCCGGATCGCCGACCGCGGTGTGCGTTTCCGGGTCGAACTCGATCGTCCGTCCCAGCAGCATCGCGTTGTTTGCCATGATGCAAGACGCACTGCTGATGTGCGCTTGTTCGATATCCGCGATCGGCAGTGTGCGATCGTCGACCGATTTCAGGAAGTCACGCATGTGGCCGCGGATCGCCGATGCGACGTGCAATTCCAAACGCCAGTCATCTTTGTCCGTCGCATCGGTCGGATACCTGTCCAGCTCAATCAGCGGTTCACCGCTCAACTTTTGGCCGCCGCCGCGAGGCAAGAACTCGTACTTGTTGACACTCAGTTTTAGCGTTCCCTTGGTGCCGTAGATGAATGCAGCCCAGGGGTATTCCGGATCGGGGGCGTCGCCCCAACTGCGGTGCGTCCAGACAACATCCAGTTCATCGAAGTCGAACGTTGCCGTTTGCGTGTCGGTGATGTTTGCTTTGGAATCGGTGTCGACAAAGATGCCGCCGGTGCTGCTGATCCGCTTTGGCCAACCGAGGTCCAATTGCCAACGGACCAAGTCCAGCATGTGAACGCACATGTCGCCGACGATGCCGTTTCCATATTCCATGAACGCTCGCCACGAACGAGGATGAACCAGTTCGTTGTACGGACGCATCGGCGCCGGTCCGGTCCAAGCGTCGTAGTCCAAGTGCTGCGGCGGCTTGGTGTCCGGCGGATTGCCCTTGGCCCGCATGTGGTAGTAACAACAAACTTCCGCATGTGCGATGTCACCGAGCAAGCCGGCGTCGACGACCTTTTCTTTCGCTTCGATCAAGTGCGGCGTGCTGCGCCGCTGCGTTCCGACCTGCACGATCCGTCCGGTCCGCCGTGCGGCATCCAACATCGCCTTGCTTTCCAAGACGTCGCATCCAGTCGGCTTTTGAACGTACACGTCCGCGCCCGATTCCACCGCCGCGATCATCGGCAATGCGTGCCAGTGGTCGGGCGTGTCGATCAAGACAATGTCCAAGTCTTTTTCGGCCAGCATTTCGTTGTAATCGGCGTACGTTCGCGGACGCTGCTTGGACACCTGACGTTTCGCGACCAGGTCGGCCGCTTCGTTCAGCATGTTCGCGTCGACGTCGCACAGCGAAACGACCTCGACAGGTTCGACGTTCATCAACTGCAACAAATCACACTTGCCGTACCATCCGCAGCCGATCAACCCGACGCGGCGTGGTTTCGAGGCGACGTCGTCGGCGGCGCGAACCGTCGACGTGGCGGCGGCAACGGTTGCCGCCGCAGTGCATTGACGAATGAAGTGACGGCGATCCATGGCAATTCAGCTCGCGAAAAAGAAAATCAAAAGTGTCAGAAAGCTAGCCCCATCATAACCGATCGAACCAACGTTTCTGTGACGACTAAAAACGGGGAAATGAGTAGTCGGGATTTTTGGTGTCGAAGTCGGCATCGGTCAGCCCGACGTTCGTTTTTAGGTCGTAGTAACCATACGATTCCAATAGCGGCATTTCATCGCCCTCGCTATCGGCATCGGTCGATCCCGGTTTTGGCCATCCAAACGAGCGGTACTGGACGACGATTTGCAGTTCATCGTCGATGATGATTTCGGCCGATGAAAAATCGTCTGGCGTGCCGTCAGGCTTTCGATGCGTGACCCGCAACAATTCCGCGGGACGTCCATCGAAGGTCGCGTCGTCGATGATTTCGATCGACACGTCGGGATTGTCGATGTCTTGCTTGCCTCGTTCGATCAGCTTTTCGACCAGTTTGACCAGCCCGACTTCGCTGATCGGAAACCGTTGGCCCTGCATCGCGATCATGCCGCCGGGATCCAACCAGATCGTTTTCAGTTGGAACAGCATCCCGACTTCGTGAACGGCCATTTTGCCGTCGTAAAGACCTTCGCCCCAGATCACTTCCCTGCCGGCAACGGAAGCGGGCGAGATGAAACGCATATAAACACGCCGCGGCGATTGGTTTTTTTCGCCGGCGAAACGAGTTCGCACTCGCAGCAAAATCTCGCTGACCTCGCCGAGTTTGCCGTCGGGATCGCGTTCTTGTTTGACGAAGCGAGCGGTGTAGTCATCCAGGGAGGTCCGCATCGCTTCGAGCGACGACTCAGCCTTGGCAAGCACGTCGGCCATCGTCGGCGCGTCCACCGATGCGTTGCCGATGTTCTCCGGTGCAATCGGTTGTGACGCGGCTGGTTCGGCTCGAACGAGTTCGCCGCCACTGTTTCCAGCCAGGCGGTACAGGCCGATCGCGGCAACCGCAAAGGCGATGATCAGCACGAGCAGGGAGCGTTTCACTGGATCAGCACTCGCTTCGGAGAAGAATTCGTTCAACATCCAGACGAACGTGCCGGCAGTTCGTAGGCCGAATACGCCGTGGCGGGGCCGAACCGCTAAGCGGTTTGTGACAATGCCGTGCTCCGCCACGGCGTGGCGGACCTACGCATGCCATCGCCTTCGGCTGGACGCTGAACGAAGTGAAATGGTGGGTCATCGTGGCCTGTCGGCCCACTCGACCCACCCTACAAACTGCAACGCCAATTAGAACTGGTTGTTCATCTTTGCGTTTTGAACTTCGGTCACGGCCGCACCGATCGCTCGGATCAAGCCTTCACCGATGCTGGTCATGGATGACTGGCCGTTCGGGATGCTTTCCTGGACAAGCGTCACAACGCCTTCATCGGGAGCGTTGTTGAGTGCGTTGATCATCGCGGAGATCGTGACGTTGGATTCGATCGAGTTGGCGTATTGCAGGATCGGTAGCAGCGTCAGCTTCAACTGGCCGACCGGGCGATCGGCACCTTGGTCCAGTGTGCTGCTGTCGATCAGTTCTTTCATCAACGCTTCGCTGCTTTCGCCGACCGCGACGTAGACAGCTTTGGGGCCGGTGCCGATGTGGACGCGAAGAGTTTCGCCGAAGATCTTGCGAGCTTCATCTTCCTTCTCGGGCACGTCCGCTTCGACGACGTGCATCGTCACCTCTTTATAAGTTCCGATGTCGAACTTAAATCGCGGCGCGTCGGTTTCGTTTTCAATCTTCTCGGCCAAGTCCTTGACGATTTGAGCGGCCTCGTTGCCGTCCGCGACGAAGGATCCGAACACGAACCGGAACTGGTTCGAGTCGGCCAGCAGCAACGCGCCCAAGTCGGCGCGGCCTTCTTCGATCGACTTGATTGACAGGTCAACGACTCGGTCGATCAGTTCGCGGATGTCGTCGCGTTGCTCGTCGGAGAGATTTTCTTCCCCTTCTAAGGCTCCGCCGAGCGTGCTGATCGTCGACTTCAGGGTCTTGCGAGTTTGATCGACGGCCTCGGGGCTGATCGACGTGGCAGCGTGATAGTACGCGGCCGCATCATCGCGGATCACCGATGCGAACTGCGACGGAATCGGTTGTTGACCGCCGTAGACTGACGCCAAGGACGTTCCCGGGACTGCCGTGAACGACGTGTCGATCGCAACTTTCTTGCCGGCTTGGTCGATATTCAATCCGAACTGCAACGTGTCGGTTTCGTTAATGAATTGTTCCAGGCTTTGCATCGTGCCGTCGGCGAACTCTCGCGTGGCATCCGCCCCCACGTCGTCCTGCTTCTCCATCGCTTGTTCAAATCCTTGACGGATTTGTTGAATCAGCATGCCGCGGGTTTCGGCAGGCACTTGTTGCATTTGCAATCGGAATGCGATGTCGAAATCGTTGCCCAAGCCTTGGAACAACGTCATTGGATCGGCCGGGGCCAAGTCCAACAAGTCCTTTCGCGGTGCCATCGCCGCCCAGGGACCGTTCTGGCGAATGTAAATCGTGTTTGCACCAACCGCGATGACCAACGTGCCATCGTCCAGTTCATCAGCGGGGCCGGTTTGAGCTTCCAAACGCTTCAGGATCGATTTGACATCGACGGTCGGAATGACGGCGATCGGCTGAGGGGCCCCATCGACCAGTGGCACCAAAATGCCGATCGGCATCGTCATGTCGATGCCTTGGGTAAATGTCCCGGCCAGCATCGTGAACATGCCACCCGCCTGCGGTTGGCCGACGACGCTGCTCAAGTAATTGACGTCTTGCATCAGTTTGTTGATCGACCCGAGCGTCACGACCAGGACGGGTTCGGTCGCGTTGGCAGCGATCGCCGGGGCAGGCGTCCCACCACCGGGTTGCAGTCGGTCTTGTGCGATCGAGACCGACGGAGCGATTGCCAAGCAAGCAGCCAATCCCACGCTGGCAAGCCAAGTCGCGATCGTAGGCATTGCCGCAACGCGGCCGGCTCGTTTCTGGCGAACCAGCGTCGCCGCTGGATTCCGGGCCATTTTGATTCCAAAAACCCATCGTTTCAATATCCTTCAAAGGGGTATCAGGGGGCGGGACGACCCGCAAAGATCGAACGCCAGATTTTTACACTCAGTCAATCGGCTCGGGCGGGAGCGGTGTCACCGCGACCAACCATCCCGAATCGTTCAGCCGTGACGAATCAGAAACGCCACGCCATGCAAACCTTTACCCGCCGCCGAGGCGGAAAGTTTCGCTGGGGAAAGTTTTGCCGACCAGGCAGCTTGCGGCAACCTGTGCGCCAAACGATCGCGTGTCGACAACAAAGCAAACGCGTAAAAGAAAGCAGCCGTGCGAGATCACGGCCGGCACTAGCGCTCGCGATAGACGATCCGACCTTTTGTCAGGTCGTAGGGAGACAGTTCAACACGAACCTTGTCTCCGGGGACGATGCGGATGAAGTGCTTTCGCATTCGTCCGGCGACGTGAGCCATCACTTCGCTACCGGTTTCCAACTGAACCCGAAAACGCGTGTTGGCAAGAGCCTGTGTCACCGTGCCTTCGACCTCGAAGGCATCTTCTTTCTTTCCCAAAATCAATCCTCAAATGACAGAGTGCTTGCATCAATCAAAACCTTTCTCGACACCGGCGGTGGAACAAAGGTGCATAGAAGTCAGCGAACGGCGGCTGACATCATCGACGCAAAGAATAGGCGAAAAACCGCCCAAATGGCAGCCCTAACTTCGCCAAACGGCCAAAGAGTGCAAATTCCCTGCCGTTGATCGAGTCTCGCTCTGTTCCAATTGATTCCTGCAAAGTAGCAGAACTCGTCAATCGCTTTGTCCGCTCCGCAAAAGCCGGAAAATCTTGACGACTTTCGCAAGGGATACAAAATCTGGTTTTGACGATAGAAAACAGTGCGGCAGTTGGCTTGATTGTCGTATTCAAACTCGCTCGGTCGCGATTAACGCTTGCTGAACTGGACGCCTCGGCGGGCACCACGCAGACCGGGTTTCTTCCGTTCCTTCATTCGCGAATCTCGCGTCAGGAAGCTTCCTTCTCGCATCGGATCATGAAGCGCTTCATCATGGCTGACCAGCGCCCGGGCCAGGCCCATCCGAACCGCACCGCTTTGACCCGTCGTGCCACCGCCATTGACGCGAACGATCACGTCCACTTTGTCGGCTTGGTCGGCGGCTTCCAGCGTTTGCATGATCGCGGTGCGGTCTTGATCGTTGACGAAGTAATCCGCAAACGTCTTGCCGTTGATCGTGATCGTTCCGTTACCGGGACGAACGCGAACGCGAGCGACGCTGCTCTTGCGACGACCGGTGCCCAGTGCATCGCCGTTGATCTTGTCTTTCTTTGTGACCGCAACCATGGAAATCGAATGTTCGAGAAAGGATAATGTTCGGGAAATTGTTGCAAACGCCGTCTCAGCCGAATCGGCTAGACCTTCTTGCCGGTCCGCGACAGTTCGGTCGGCATTTGGGCCGCGTGCGGATGATCTGGACCCGCGTAAATCTTCAGCTTCTTGATGACCTGATAAGCCAGCTTGTTCTTTGGCAGCATGCGGCGAACCGCATGGTAGATCAAATCTTCCGGCTTCCGCTCGAGTCGGTCGCCGTAGCTTTCCAGACGCAGGCCAGGGTGGCCGGTGTACCAGGTGTAGTGGCGAACGTCCATTTTCCGGCCCGTCATCGCGACCTTCGCGGCATTGGTGACGATGACGAAGTCGCCACAATCAACGTGCGGGGTGTACTGGGGACGGTGCTTGCCCATCAAAACGACGGCGATGTCGCTGGCCAACCGGCCCAGGACTTCATCGGTCGCGTCGACGATGTGCCACTGCTTTTCGACTTGGCCGGGCTTGGCGATAAAACTTGATTGAAGGACCACGAGAAAGACTTGTTTTGGCGTTCTTTTGGATTGGTTCGTTGCTCTTCGAGACTCACCACGTGACGCCACCTGACAGAATCAGGCAAAGCGTTCGGACCGGGGGCTCTGCGAAGAATCGAGGAATTTAGTGGGCGGGCCGGACTTGGGCAAGGCCTTTTGGTGTGAAAGATGCGGTTTTGGTGACGTGGGATGGAAGCAACCTTGCCCTGACACGCCGTGGCAGGGCCGAACAGCTTTGCTGTTCGGTCGATTTTGCTGTTCGGTCGATCGATGCTCCGCCAGGGCCTGGCGAACCTACGGATAGCCACCCTACGGATAGCCACGCCAGCGTCGAACTCAAGCGAACCGCTTCAAATACTTTTCCAGCCGCAGCTTCTTTCTGGCACTGTCGCTGGTCATGTACCTCAGGCTCCCAAAAATCGGACGCTTCGGCCCCCACGCTCGATCGTATCGGCCAAGCACCCAAAAGATGCCGCTGTACGAATTCGGGTCTCGGCCGTCGAGCCCGTACTTATTGTTCAAGTGAATCATCGCATCGATCGCGTCCTGCGGCGTCGCGGTCCACTGCAAAATTTTCTTTCCCCAAAGCATCCGCATGTAGTTGTGCATGACGCCGGTGCGAACGATCTCTCGCTGGGCCGCGTTCCAAATCGGGTCACCCGTCTTGGCACGTTCCAATTCGTCCAGCGAGTAAATTTTCGGCCGCGGGTCCGATGCCGTTGCTGCCAAGGACTTCTGAGCCCAGTCCGGCAGGGAAGAAATTTTGTCGTACGTGTCCGGATGGCGAAAGGTCAGGTTGAATCCCATCTCACGCCATGTCAGCACTTGATCCAGGAACGCTTCCGCCGGTGCGCCGGTGTTCCAGAACCCATGATTCTTGCCGTTGGCCGGCGACGCCTTGTCAGGCGTCCAGTCCTCGCGTTCCAAAATTCGCGACACCAGTTCATGAGCCGAAAGGTGGCCGAAATGAAGGTGCGGACTCAGTCCCGTCGTCGCGTGTTCGTCAGGATGGTTTCGGTCATCGTTGTAAACGTGAATCGTCGTTTCGACGAAGCGATCGAGCCGCTCCGCCGCCGCCGCCGGGCCGCCCGTCACGACGGGGCTGGGCCGAACGTCATGATCGATCGGAATTTTGGACAGCCCGTCACCATCCAGTAGGTCAGCGAAGTCGGCCGGCTTCCAACGCCGCGTGACCTTCGTGGGCAGCGATTTCAAACTCGGCAGCTTGGCTCGCACAAGCGGATCTTCGGCCGGCATGTCGACCAGTTCGTCCAGGATATTTTTCTGCATCCATCGCCGATAGCTGTGCGCGACCGTGAAGGTCCGGTCGGGCTTGCGAAGCGGCATCACGCCGTTGGAATCGACCAGTTCCAACCGCGCCGGAATGCGATCCTTGACCGCATCGATCATCGTCGGAAGAAAGAAGCACGGGTACTCGTCCGTCACCACCGTGCAAGCTTTCTCGGCCAGCACATGCAGCAGCGGCGTTCCTTCGCCCGGCTTCGGTTCGACATACGGAAAGTAAGTGACACAGCGATTCGCAAACGCAGCCGCGTTGTCGCGCATGCCTTCGATCACGAACCGGTGCAGCCGATCGCTGGCCCATTGATAACGGACCCGCAGCGGCTCAAAAATCACCAGCGGCTTGCCAAACTGCTTCGCCCGATCGACCGCGTGCTGGAGCGAGAAGTTGTACCGCGGCCGACGGAATGCGATCATCCAGTACAACACGTAGTCGCCGTCCGGGCGGACCGCATGATCGTTGGCGTGGGTGTGCCGAATCGTCGGAATCGGCATCAGGAATCCTCGTCCGGGGTTTCAGTTTCAGTTTCAGTTTCGTCTCCGCCGCCTTTGTGTTTGACCATCACGATTTCGTTGCCGATCTCGTTGTGCCGAACCTCGTCCATGAACGCATGGATCAGCAACAGGCCTCGCCCGCCGGCCCGTTCCAGGTTCTCCGGCTTCGTGGGATCGCGAAGGTCGGCGCAGTCGAAGCCGCAGCCTTGATCGCGGATCGTGAACGTCGCCTGGTCTTTGTCGGCGTGAAGCGAAACAAATACGTGGCGATCCTTGTACGGCGATTCGGTTTTTCGCTTTGCGATCGCGTCGACGTACGCTTGCCCGTCATCGTTTTGGCGCAGGTCCGACGAGACCGCGAGGTTGCCGTGAATGATCGCGTTGACGAGCGCTTCGTCGAGCGCCATCGCGATCTGCATCCGCTCGCCCTCGTCAAACAATTCCAGCTCGACGATCGGCATTTCCAGCCTCGCAATCACGCTGGGCACCAGCGTTTCGTCGTTTTCAAGCTTTAGTTTTAGAGTGCTTTCAACGGCGTAGCGAGCGACTTCGCGAACCGATTGAGCCGATTGATGAACCGACAATACTTGGCGAACGACCGGGGCCAGCATCGCCGTCATGTCATGCTTGGGGACGTAACTCGACGCGCCGCATCGCAAGGCCTCGGCGGCCACCGACTCGCTGCCTTCGCTGGTGGTCAAAACGACGGGCACGGTCGGCTGCATGCCCGAGACGATGCCGACCAGTTCGAGCCCGCTCATGCCCGGCATTTCCAAGTCCGTGACGACCAGTCGCGGCGGATCGGACTGGATCGCGGCCAGCGCCGCTTCGCCGTTTTCGGCCGTTTGAACAGTGAAGCCGTCCTGTTCCAAAATCATTTGCATCTGACGCAACTGCGTCGGGCTGTCGTCGACGACTAAGATGTGAGAAGGGCCGGCCATGAATTTCGATGTCAGGAGCGTCGTTCGATCAGAAAAGAAAAGCCAAACGGGGAAAGTGCGAACGCGTTTCCCCGCTGGCGCGCATTCTAACCTGTTCGGCCAGTAGCGTGGCCGAACTCGGCGTGGCGGGCGGTTCAATGCACCGCCCGCCTCGCCGCCCATCCACCGGCGTCGTGCTTCGCGTTAGCATTCGAGTTCGCTTACTAAATACGCTTCGCTCTTTTACAAAGAAATCATCTTTGCCACGCCGGCGTTTTCTGTCTCGATTGCCGTTCTATGTCGCCGTCGTCGGGACGCTGGCGGCCGCGGCCGCGTACATCTTCGGGATGGCCGTGTTTCAATCCACTCAGCATCGGTATTACACGCCCGGCGACTTGATCATTCCGCGACTGATCGACGTCGTGGTACTGGCGTGGTGCTTTTGGATCGGTTCGTCGATCGGTAGTTTCTTGAACGTCGTCGCATGGCGAATGCCTCGCGGCGAAGGCGTCGGCGGACGGTCGCACTGTCCGCGATGTCTCAGCCAGCTTCGTGCCCGCGATAACTTTCCGGTCTTCGGTTGGTTGGCGCTTGGCGGACGATGCCATTCGTGTCGGCTGCCGATTTCGGTTCGCTATCCCATCGTCGAGGCCGCCGTCGGCTCGTCATTGTCGCTGGTCGCGATCGGGCAACTGTATCGGTTCAGCCTTCCGAGCCAACTGATTCACTGGCACGGCGGCCCGCTCTGGGCACCAAGGATCGACGCCAGCGTTCTCGGCGTGCTGGCGTTTCACGTCTTTGCGGTCTCGCTCAGCTGGGCGATGGGCCTGGTGCGACTGGATGGTCACCGGTTGCCCGGCCGGTTGGTCCGCGTCGGACTGGGCGTCACCGTGGTCGCGATGCTGGCGTACCCGCCGGTCGCGGTGGTTTCGTGGCGAATGAACAATGCTGTGCCTTGGCAAATGAATTCGGCGTCCGTCGACGACTTGGTCGGGATCAGTCGTTACGCGGACGCGGGTGTGCGAGTGCTGACGGCGCTTGCGGCCGCGGCGCTGCTGGGCCGATCGCTCGCCAAGGCGTTTTGTCCGGCGGCGGACCCGAAGATGGATCCGCTGGGAAAATCGACCACGCGGCTGATCGACCTGATTGCGATCGTGTGCGTGCCAGCGTTGCTGGTCGGATGGCAAACGGTGCCCGCCGTGGCGGTCGTCGCGACGCTGGCGGCGGTCCCGATCAAACGATGGGTCCGAGTCCCCACGGATTCTTTCGGCGCGTTCGCGATCGCGGTGCCGATCGTACTGTCGGTCCAGCTCTTCGCGTGGCAATGGTTGTCGGGACTCGCGTGGTGGCCAGGCAGCCCGATCGGGTCCGACGAAAGCTCCCCGTGGACGATCCTGGCCTGGGCCACCGCGGTCCTCGTTGTGCCGCTGTGGCTAAAGGATCACTCACCCGCACCGATCGCAACGCCGGAAGATTTCGCCCACGACGAAGAGGAAGAGGAAGACGAAGACCAGCGATAAAAGCGAGCCGTCTTGCTGAACTGCCCGCCACCCGAGTCGCGGATCGTCCCGAAATCAAACTAGATCGGAAACGCCACCGCAGCTATTCCAACGATCAGAAAACCATTTAAGCAACGAAATGCAGCCAGGTTTCACCGCGTCGTCGCCCCCACCGTCACCGATTCACCTCCGCAAGTCCTCGAGCGCCGCCAAAGTTCCCCTTGCGATCGGTGGTTGGTTGCACTAAATTTCGCAGCGTGGGCAGCCCAAGAAACGTCGCCCAAGATCCCCTGTAGCTCAGTCGGTAGAGCAGCGGACTGTTAATCCGCTTGTCGCAGGTTCGAGTCCTGCCGGGGGAGCCTTCGTGGACAGTAGCGAAATGCTGCTGCCCATCATTTAACGCCAAAGGCCGATGCACCCGCATCGGCCTTTTTGCGTTTGTGCCCGCAGTTTACGGCATTTCTGGCCTGCTGGCGTTAACGAGCTGGTTTCTGCTTTCTGCTCCCGAGTGTCCCAGAAAGTACCCTTTCCAAGTCGATCCCCCACCAGGATCGCCAGAACTCTCCCTCTCTCTCCGTTAACTCCGACACCCCCGTTAACACAAATCGTCTCTCCGAGAGAGACTTCGAGAGCCACCCGGCAAACCGAGCCAATTGCGCCAGATCGCCGACCTCGCTCGCTCGCTGGCCAGTTGGCCAGTATCGTTGTCTGGCCCACGCAGATCAAAGCGGCGAATCGGACCCGACCGAGTTCGATTCGCCGGATGGCCCGTCATCAAGCGAGCAAGAATGAACCAGCCACCCCAACCCAACAACCCGCTCCACGGCGTCACGCTCAAAGCGATCCTGGAATACCTGGTCGCCGAGTACGGCTGGGATCGGCTTGGCGAGCGGATCAACATCCACTGCTTCAACTACGAACCGTCGATCAACAGCAGCCTGAAATTCCTTCGCAAGACCGACTGGGCGCGAGCGAAGGTCGAACGGTTGTATCTCGACTCGCTCAGCTTCGATGAACGAAAGGGAAAGAAGGCTGCGGCCGACGAAACCGGCGATGCGAGCAACGTCTGGGATCGATCCCGTCGCAGCGTATAATATTCGCTTGCGACCTTAACCATAGCAAAACGTGGCTCCGGTCGATGAAGCCGGACGTTCCGACGTCGGCCAGCGGGACGCCGACAACCGAAGTACAAAGTCGGTTCGGTGGCCCAGACCAAAGCCCTTTCGCATAAATGCTTAGAAATGTCGGCTTCCAACGGAGGCCAACGAAATCCCAAATCCCGCGTCTGACCCCAGCGAAGGATCTCGACCCCAGCGAAGGTCCTCGTTTACATTCCCTGAATCGGTTATGAAAAAAACCGAGTGAAGGACGCAGGATCGAAGTGCTCGTGAGGTCGTGAAGCTATTAGTAAAATGCTAGCATCGCTGCGACTGAAAAGAACTTTCTCATTACCCCTTGCCTTCACCGCGCATGACCAAATTTCGACTTGATCGCAACGGCGTACACTTCTTCGATCGAGACAGCGGTTTGAACATCCTGTTCGATGAGTTGCCTGTCCCTGCGGAAGAATGGAATGCGGCACCACGGTTCGTTTCATTGGCAATCACGAATCTTTGTGATTTGAGATGCGAGTACTGTTACGCCCCAAAGACAGCGCATTCTTTGTCAATCGAGTCAGTCTGCAATTGGGGCCGCGAACTCGACGCCAATGGATGCCTCGGAGTTGGCTTTGGCGGCGGTGAGCCGACACTTCACAAAAACTTCTTCGAGATCTGCGATCGTATCACTCAAGCGACCGATCTTGCTGTTTCAGTGACGACTCATTTGAATCGCCTTGATTACGAGGGGCTCGATCGCCTTTGTGAGTCGACTCATTTTGTTCGCGTCTCAATGGATGGAGTCGGGGACACTTACGAAAAACTTCGGCAGCGAAGTTTTGCTGAATTGACGTCGAAGATCGCCTACCTTGCCCAAAAGATGCGTATCGGATTGAATTTTGTGGTCAATGAAGACACGATCGGTGATCTCGAGGACGCGAGTCGAATCGCGAGTGAACTTGGCGTAGCGGAATTCGTGTTACTGCCACAGGTGCAGACCGCACGGGTCGCACGCGTTCCGTCTGAAGTTGAAAATAGAATGCGAAAATGGCTCACCACTTACGGTGGTTCACTGCAAATTTCGATTTCCGAATCGGCTGTTGCTGACGGCATTTCGATTGCTAATCCGTTTCAGGATACTTGCGGTGCGTACGCACACGTTGATGCGATGGGATTGTTGAAGGAGACCTCCTTCTCGGTTTCCGGAATCCCAATCGGTGACAATGGATTCATGGCGACCTACTTGATGCTGTGTGAGGAATCGAAATGAAGGTATGGATCGGTTACGGATCGGAGCATTCCAATAACTTGATGATGGTTGGGACTTTTGCAAATGTTGACCGGGCGACCGAAGCGTTCAAAGACTTCGATGAGATCCGAAAGCAGGCGCAACTCGACTACGAAGACGGAATCTTGGACTTTGAGAAAACTCACTCGCGTTGGTCAGATGCGATGCGGGATCTGCTAATGAAGCACAACGTCTACTCACTCGGTCCGGATGACCTAATGGACTTCGTGCTGGATACGCAGGTTTCCCAAGAGGGAGACAAAATTATTGTGCGAACCGATGAGATCGAAGTCGCCGGTTTCTTGAAATTGTTTTATAGTCGTGGAGCGCGCATCGAAGTGGGAGATGCTCAGTCCTTTGAGAAGGAAGCGGAATAGCTTAGTTCATGTCGAATCTCGATTGGTCCAAGTTCGCTCAACTGACAGGCGCTCCCACAGATAACTGGGAAAGACTTTGCCGTGCACTCATCCGACGCAATTTCGCCCACGCGGGAACCTTCGCGGCGTTGAAGAACCAACCTGGTGTCGAGTTCCACCTTCACTTGTTGCGAGATTGTTCGCTCGGTAAGGCCGGGACTTGGCACGGATGGCAAGCAAAGTGGTTTGAACTGCGTCAAGATGGACGCATGCGAGCAAATCAACGCGAAAAAGTTGAAAAGTCACTTCGTACTACAAAGGAGCATATCCCCGATCTGACGCACTGGTATTTGTGGACGCCGCAAACACTTGCCAGCGAAGATCAGAAATGGTTTCGAAAGCTTGTCTCAAGCTACGAGTTGAATCTCTGGACTGAAGATAATGTTTGCGATTTGCTGGTTGGCGAGGCAGCGATCCTGCGGGAGACCTACTTCGGCGAACTGGTCTACGACGAGCAACACCTCCGTTTGCTACACGATTGTGCGACCGCTCCAATTCGTGACAAGTGGATACCGAAGCTACACGTTTCCGTTGATGTCGAGGAACACTTCTCGCGAACACTCCTTCGGCCAGGCTCACTTGCTTCTGAACAGAAATTGGTAAACGAGCTTCGTAGGTGCGTCAGTGCGTTACGAAGTCGACACAATGGCATTGATTCGGACCAGGAATCAACTTTGCAGACGCTCGCCAATGAATTGCATGCGTTGCAGGTGAATCTGGAAGCTACGATTTTGGCGTGCGACAATGGTCACTTTTCCGTAGTAGCGGATGCAGTCACTGAATGTGCCGACGGTCGCCAGTCAGCGGATGCTTTTCATCGACTGTCGCGAAAGCTCCGTGCGAAATCGTTGCACGTTTCACTGGTGTTGAGTCAAGCCTTGATCGTTCGACAGCAGGCGTTCGACGCAATGGAAGATATCTCGCGTTTGCTACGAACCAACTTCGTGGCGATCTTGGGAGGCAAAGGCACTGGGAAAACCTTTTTGAGTGCTGAATTGACCAAGCCGACTGAGTCCAATCCGGCGGGTGTGTTGTTGCTCGCTAACAAATTGGGCCGAAAGGGAACGATTGATGATCTGGTGCGCCATCTGCCCAAGGCAGGAACTAATCGCTTTGATAAACTGTTGGAGTCGGTGAATGCTGCTGGTGAGCGATCAGGTATTCGGATTCCCGTGCTCATTGATGGACTCAACGAAAGCGATGACCCTCGAGATTGGAAAGGATTACTCGACAGCGTGATGCCGGTTCTTGAGCGGTTGGATCACGTTGTGCTCGCAGTGACGTTGCGGGGATATGTTTCTGAGCAGTGCTTGCCCGATGACGCCGAGAAGATAGATCTTTCAGGGTTCGAGAACTGTATCGAACATGCCATGGACGTGTACTTCGAGTACTACCATATTTCAGTCGATCACGTCCGCATCCCCTTACGAAGGTTTGCGTCTCCGTTGTTTTTGCGGTTCTTCTGCGAAGCTACCAATCCGACGCGAAAAGAAACGGTCAAGATTGAATCCGTTCCAACAACGGTGAATGCAGTTTTCCAAATCTACCGCTCTACGACTGCCAAACGAATCGCCGAGAGAATTGGTTGGCTAGCTGACGATGTCGTTTCAGCGGTCCGCAGAATCGCGTTGGAGTTATGGGAAACTAACCGTCGGATGTTGCCATTTGATCGAGTACGCGAACTTTTGGGGGAACAACCCGGACCATGGGATGGAACGCTTACTCAGGCTCTCGAACAAGAAGGTATCGTGTTTCGAGACCAAACGTGGGAGGAAAAGGAAGAAGCCGGCATTACGTTCGACGGGTTCGCAGGATTCTGTATCGCGGACGCAATCATCACGGGTAAAGAGGAAACCGAATTACTGGCGTTCTTTCAGGCTGAGGATGTGGAACAGAAGTTCAGCGGCAATTACCAAGTCTCCCATCCCTTTTCGCGAGATATCTTGTCAGCTTTATCGGCGTTGATTCCCGCTAACTATTTTGGAGTTCATGCTTGGACTCTGATGCAAGCCGAAGCCCGTACAATTAGTTTGATCGAGGCAGCAAATGGGGATCGTCAATTCTTGGACAGGGGTACGTTAAGCGAGTTGCAAGATTTGGCAAGACGTGAAAATTCGCTATACGCTCGACTGCAAGAAACGGCCATTGAAAGCAAGCATCCGTTGAATGCGGAGTTCTTGGATCAAACTCTGTTGGCCATGGATCTGGCGGACCGAGATCTTGTCTGGACGGAATGGCTTCGTCGGAATGGGCAGGCACTCGTTTCGCAGAACTTTGTCAGGCTAAGACGTTTTCGATTGTCGAAAGAGATATCAAGCGAATGGGCGAGACTACTGCTGCTCTGGAATAAATGGCTTTTGGCGAGCACCGTTTACGAACTTCGAGATTCAGCGACAGAGATCATTGTTCATGTTGGTAAACAACACCCATCGCTGGTCCTGGATGAGTGTTTGCGTAGTCTCTCCCTGAACGATCAGTCTATCGCAGCTCGGCTGTTCACGAGTGTCTACGGAGTGTGCCTCGCCAGCCAAACCCTCCCGTTAGAATTTGTCTCGTGCTTGGATGAGTTTCTCAAGAAGCTGGCAAACGAATTCAACAACGATCTGTGTTCTCCATGCTTCTCACATTGGGAGGTCCGTGAAGCCATTCGCGATATCGTGGGATTTTCAGTGAAGTTCTCGCTTGAGGTGCCCGTTGAACTTCGAGATGCCCATGCTTCGGCAGGACACAGATTCAGTGTACCGTTTTCAGATTTGCCGGAGGTTGTCTACAAGCATGCCGTAGGTGACCATCGAATTGGGATGGACTTCGAGAACTACACAGTTGGGCGTTTGTTCCGCGACCGAAGAAATTACGACTATTCCCACGCAGCGTACTCCGATTCGGTCACGCGGATTCGTCAGCATGCTTGGTGGCTTGGGCTGAGTCGAAGTGAATTTTCAGCCATCGACGATGAAATCGGTGGTATGCGGTACGACCGATACGACAAGCGTCCGGATGTCGAGCGATACGCAAAGAAGTACGGATGGATTGCTTTCTACAATGAGGTTGGGCGACTCGATTTCAATGGATCGCTGATGCCAGGTGATCGCGATTCACTGGGAGTGCCTGGCCCAGAAATTGACCCTTCGTTCCCGCAAGAACCACCACCGTTGCCTCTTGAAATCCCTACTTGGTCGCAACTTGGATCGGAGGATGGTGACGAGAAATGGATGGGAGCACAGGCGGTTCCGCTTCCGGACGATCTCTGGCAAACCGATTCGTTGTACAAAGAATGTGGCCCGTGGTTGTTGGCGCACGGCTGGCTTAACAGTCGCTGCGACGAAACCCATCGAGAAATCTTCGGTTTCATCCGAACTTGCCTTGTGCCTACCGGCTTGGTTCCGCCGTTTGTTCAAGCGATTGAATCAAAAGAATACCTCGGTAATTTCTATCTTCCTGACGAGCCGTACGACTATTGCATGTATGCCGCGGAAACTCCATGGAGCGATCGGTTTGAGAACCCTGATGATTGGGAGTACGACAGTCGCTATTCAGACACGGTTCTTTCACCGGAAGGCGTTTCCATTCCCCTGGAAATCTTGACTCATCGGTATCAGTTTGAGGGAAAGCGAGCGGGCAGTGTTGTAGCATCGGGTTATTCGATGCCTTCAAGGGATTTTTCGCGTGAGTTTGGATTGACGAGCCTGCTCAATCACCTGTTTCAACGTGACCCGTCAAAGCGATTGGCTTCCCTGACGCTATCTGCACCGAA
Source organism: Pirellulaceae bacterium (assembly GCA_963836865.1). GTDB lineage: Bacteria > Planctomycetota > Planctomycetia > Pirellulales > Pirellulaceae > Rubripirellula. The sequence goes on from CAWILC010000012.1 coordinate 712,587, forward strand.
TGGATTTTCCGATGGGAACCTGTGTTACATCCGTGAAGACTTAGTTCGACAGTACGCGTCCTCGAATGGCTGCGGCATCGTACAGATCGCCTGGGGGGAAAGAAACATTCTGCGAGATTCACTCCATGATCGAGAGCGACCGGATTGGCTTCAGCAGATATACGCGACGTACGGCAACATTTGGCGGAACGTTCGAGTGGTTCCTGACCTGTGAGAAACCGGAAGGTTCAAGTCGTTATTGAGTCTGGCAACGGTGAACTTGTTGCCCGCGACTGACGTGATGGAACGCGAATGCTTGATGTCGTCAGCAGGAGGTGGAGAACAAAAGGTACGCGGACTCTATTTTCCCTCCGAGCTGGAAGCTGAAGGTTTTGATTGCTGGCTTGACGCTCGCAGAGACTTTCGGTCGGTTCCAGCGTGCTTCGGTGGCCGACTTCGGAGTGTCGCTTTCATTCGGTGTGAAGAAGACTTTAGAGCTCAATGGGAAGCTCTAAATCTTCTTCTTCGCTACGCTGTCGATCTTGTCCTGCATCGACTGCTCTCGATCTGTTCGGGTGCCGACTTTGATGCTGGTCGTGATTCGTGGCGCACCCATTTCGTGAACACGTTCGTGACAATGCTTGACTGCGGCGAACACTTCGTCCCAGTCGCCTTCGATGTTCGTGCCGTAGGCGTGTAGTTGGTGATTTAGGCCGGCCTCTTTCAGCACCTTTTGGCATTCGGCGACGTACTTGCCTACCGAGACGCCAACGCCCATCGGGACTACACACAGATCTAGGATGACTTTCATGGTGGCTGTTTTCCTCTCTTTGCGGCAGGGTTGGTTTGTGGAGCGAAAGCCTAACCCTTTATTGCGAAAAGTGCAGCGGCTCCAGGAAAACGAAAGACCACATGATGAACAACACGTGACTGTTCATTTCGACAAGAACGTGCCGCCTTGCCAAACGCTTCACGATGGTTCGGACATGCGTTTGAGGTTTTTCCATGCTTTGCGTTGTTTGGACCAGTTGGGGTCGGTGGCGATTTGGCGGACGGCTTCTTCTTGGAGTCGGTGACGGGTTTTGGTCGTGGGCTCGAGGTCGATGATCTCTTCTTGGATGTCGGGGGCGAGGTTGGTGAGGTTAAGAATCTGGGTGACGCGGGCTCGGGAGATGCTGGCCGTGCGGGCGATGTCGGCTTGGTCTTTGAGGACACCGGTGGCTAGCAGGTGCTCAAGGCGGATGGCGAGCTGCCATCAGTCGGGTGATGTGGGGCGGTTTCGGTTTGGGTTCGAGCTTTGGCCTGACCGGCCGCTCGTAGCCGGCGGTGTAGCGTCCATGCGGCGGTTCGGTTGAACTCAATGACCTTTTTAATGTGACTCATGATTCTGCTGATTCCGGGATGGAGTTGGTGTCGGATTGAATTTCGCCCTCGAACGATTTCAAACCGGCTGGTGAGAGTGTGATCGCGATCGTGCTGTCGGACGGGTCGTGATCGATCCGCTGGATGACGCGAGTGATCAAGTTTGATCGTTCCTGATTGGTGAGTTGATCCCACAAGAGATCGAGACGCTGGATGGCCGATAGGATCGTGCGTCGATCGGGAGCCGTGCTTTCGATCGCGGTTAGCTCACGCTGAATTTCGGTTCGTCGGCGGAGGTCGCGGACGAGCTGTTCATTGAGTGACGCTAGGCCGGCGAGCCGTTTTGCTTCTTGTCGATCGTCGCCGGTCGGAGTGATGTAGGCGTCGATGGCGCGTTGGAGGTTGCCGAGCGTTTGATCGAGCGTCAACAGTTCATCGCGAAGCTGCTTGGTTTGTTCGGCCAGCGTTTTGTGAACGTTGATGCAAGTTTCTTGAAGCAAGTCATCATTGATCCGCAGCGATTGCAACTGCTCAACCACGAACCGTTCAACTTGTTCGGCCGGCAGCGACGCTCGGGGGCACGTTTTGTGTCCCCGTTTACTGGCTTTGCCGCAAACGTAGTAGCGATAACGTTTGCCGTTCCCGTTGCCTCCGCTGGTCGCGTGCGTCATTGCCGAATCGCATGCGACGCAGCGAATCAGTCCGGCCAACACGCCGGGTGAACGTCCGCGAACGACGCTGCCGAAGTGCAACCGGCCGCCCCGCAGCTTCTTTTGAACGGCGTCGAACAGTTTGACATCGACTACCGCATCATGCTCGCCTTCGTGAATCTCGTCACGATAGACGACCTTGCCGAGGTACAGCCGATTGGTCAGCAAGTCGTGCAGCGTGTTCTTGTTGAACGGACCGCCGCCGAGCATCTTGCCGGAATTCGTCGTCCACAACTTGGTTCGCCAACCTCGCTTTTCCATGCCGACGATCGTGCCGATCAAACCTTCGTTCTCAAGATACAACTCGAAGATTTGGCGCACCCGTTCGGCTTCGCCTTCGTTGACAACCAGCTTTTTGCGGACCCGGTCGAGGTCGTAGCCGAGGATCGGTCGACCACCGAGATACTTACCCTTGCGACGTGCCGCGGCCATCTTGTCTCGGGTTCGTTCGCTGATGATCTCACGTTCAAATTGGGCGAACGAAAGCAAGATGTTCAGCGTCAACCGGCCCATGCTGCTGCACGTGTTGAATTGCTGCGTCACCGAAACAAACGTGCAACCGGCGCGATCGAGCGTGTCCATGATCTGCGTGAAGTCGAGCAGGCTGCGACTGAGCCGGTCGACTTTGTAGACGACGATGCAGTCGATCTTTTTGGCTTTGACGTCTTCCATCAATCGGTTGAGCGCCGGCCGGTCCATGTTGCCGCCGGTGAAGCCACCGTCGTCGTAAAGGGTTTCGACTTCGACCCAGCCTTCGTGACGTTGGCTGGCGATGTACGCCGCACCGGACTCACGCTGCGCGTCGAGCGTGTTGAATTCCTGTTCGAGTCCTTCGGTGGTCGACTTCCGGGTGTAGATGGCACAGCGGATGATCGGTGGTTCTTTGGGCTTGTTCATCATCGTTTGGCTCCGTGTTTGGGATTCAGTTTGAAGAATGCGAATCCGTTGACGTGGGAACCGGTGATTTCGTTGGCGATCGACGACAACGTTTCGTAGCGTTTGCCGTCGAATTCAAAGTCGTTTTGATGGACGATCACCTGTACGGTTTGGCCCTTGTATCGTTTGGAGAGAACCGTTCCCGACGGCGGCAATCGCGGGTCGCGATCGGTGTCGAAGTCGACCGTCAATTCGTCAGCGGCTTCGATCTGTTGCGTCAACGTTCGCGGGGGTCGGATACGCAAGTCTGCGTCGTTGGCGATTTCGAGAGCACGCTGGCGAGCACGTTGCGGCAATCCGCCTTGCTCCGCCGCTTGCATGTGCCAGATGATTTTCTTGATCAGCCAATCGCGGTTGTGACTTCGCGGACGGCATTCGCAAACGGACTCGTAACGATCTTTCAGTTCTCCGGTCGTCAGCTTTTTCAGCGTAGCGACTTCGTGGGCGATGCGTAAACTCATGGGCTCTCCGTGGGACACTTGGGTATTGGTCGTGTCTTCGGTGGGTTGGTCCGCCGGTCACAGAGAGCGATCGTTTTCGGGTGAGCTCAAGCCGATATGCGAGACAAACGGAGAGATTTTCTCACCGAGTTTTCGTTGGGCGGTGAGGTAACGGAGCACCCCGCGTGCGAGGATTTCGGCAACCGTGTCGGTTCCGGCGTCGGGGTCGGTGGTTAAATCGGTGTCGGTTTCGCGTGTCATCGGGGGCCTTGGTTCGGGACGGAGACGGGCGATCGTTAACACCGATCGCCCTCTCTTCTAGACCTTCCGAAAAAACAGGCGTGTTGGCGAAACGCCGGCCGAAATTTCAGCGAAGCTGTGACTTGCGAAGTCGCATCACGGCATCAAGATCGTCCGCGGTTTGCCAAAGCACGCGGAGCTCCGTGGCCGCATCGTCGTTCAAGCAACGACTGACATCGGACACGTTCAATCCGGTTTGCGCGGCGAGTAGTTTCTGCGTCGGACGCGGCAGCAATTGCGTGCCGGCGGCGGTTTCCGACGTGACGGCGGCATGATCGATCGCCGCTCGCAGATGCTGTTTCAGTTCGCGAGTCAAACGTTCGACCTTGCCCAGTCGAGTGGCACGTTTGGCTGAAGGTTTGGTTGACACTTGAGCTTCGGTCGAAGCTGACGAATCACCAAGCAAGTCTTCAACACTGTCCCAATCAATGGACCAATCGGGTTCGACAAGCGAATCCAAACCCACGATCGGATTGTCGATTCGTTGCCGCCAGTAAGCGGCGACGGATTCCACTGGCGTGAACAGAATCGTTCGTGGCCGAGTGACCAAGACTTCTTCGATGCGACTTGCCATGCGAATTGAAATGCCGCGAAGGAACCACAGTTCACGGCTGCGCGGGTCAATCTGCCGTTTGCCAATTCGCCACAGCCATGACGACACAATCGGCTGAACATCCAACCGCACGTCACGGAACAATTCAGCGAGCAACACTGGCGTTTGCAGCGAAAGCTGAATCGTTTGCGACTCTTCTAGATGACTCGGTCCACAAGTATCGCAAACGGTGTAGGCTGTCGGCGGTTCGCCGACGTAGCGGACATCTTGAGCGTCGCCGCATTCGTCGCAGCGGACCGATGTTAGATGCCCGTCAGCACGCAGTAGCCCGCTGGTTTGCAGTTGCTGCAAGCCAGCGAGCGACAGTCGCAAACATTCCGCATGCGTGAACGCTGGCGGGTCAAGCTCCCACCGAGACAGGATCGGCTTGATCGCTGGTCGCACAATCCACTTCCCATAGACGCAGGCATTTTTGAATGATGTCGGCTCGTTCGGGTCGAGCGTTTTTCAAGTTGCACGAACGAGGTCGCATGACCGTGATGGTTTGGCGTCCGCCTCGACGATCGGGTGTTTGCAAAAACTCGAAAAGGAACGTCACCTTCAACACGTCCGCGTGCGAAAGCGGCATGACACTGGGGTCCGTCTCTTCGAGTATCGCTTGATGAATCGTGTCGGTCGGGTCGCGCCGGTTGACTCGCAGTTCATGCTCGCGGCCCGTCAATTTGTTGAACAGCATCATCTTCTCGATGCGAACTCGGATCTGGTCCGCCGGGTCGGTCACCAATTGCACCGCTGAGTCTTTTAAGTGATCGAGTCGATAGCTTGCACCGGGATCGAACGGCGGCAGGTCCCAGTTCAACGCAATTTTGGCAAACAGTCTTTCAATTTCTTCTTTGTGAGACTTAGAAATCGACGGGGCCGAAAGCTTGAGCGTGCCTACATCGCCATCAAATTCCAGCACGATTTCGCAGGTTGGCCGGAACGCGTGCGGAGTCAATCGGTTGTCATCGTCGTGAATGTGATCGTTGCGAATGAAGTCGTCTGGATAGAGGAACACGTCGATGCGGGAACCGGTCTGAATCGATTCGACGCTGCACTGTTGACCTCGGCCTTCGGACTTGAGCAAGTTCGATACTTCGCGGCCGAGTCTTTCACGCATCATCGCCGTCATGGTCACATCAACCTGGGGCAGATCGTTTCGCGTCCGCCAGAACGAGACATCGTCCATCTCTTGAATCGACAGGGCTTCGTTGTAAAGCTCCGGTGCATGCAACATTACCGACATGGCTCGGCCGTACAGGTTCAAGTTGTCCGGAAACGCGTCCAGCAACTCGGTCTCGCCACGCCGCTTCGCCGCTTCGACGATCGATTGCATGCCGACGTCGCACGCGAGTTCGTAAACGCCGCGCAAGTCGTTTTCGAGTTTGATGCCGATCGCCCTTGGTAGGTCGGTGATGTGGTCGACCATCGGATCGATTTCTCGTTCGCCGATTTGATTCCACTTGAAATCGATGTCGCCGGGGACGCGTTGTTCAAACCACGTTTGAAGTAAATCGTTGGGCACCATGCGGAGGATGGTGGGGAGGGAATACTTTCGAGCCACTTTCGGTTTAACCTTTCACTTGATGGATCACTGCGATGACTTTTCCGAGCACACGAAAGTCGCTGTCCGGTGCCACTTCGATCGGTCGATACTTCCGATTCTCTGGCAACAGTTGCACCCGCCCGTCTTCGATGTTCAATCGTTTCACCGTCGCTTCGCCGTCGACTAGCGCCACCACGATCTCACCGTTTTCGGCAATCGGTTGTTGGCGAACCACCACGACATCACGATCTTTCATGTCCGCGTCCTTCATGCTGTCGCCGTCGATCCGCAACGCAAAGCATGGCCCGCGACCAACGGTCTCGCGCAACACCGCGACTTCGCCCAAACGGTTTTCTTCGGCCAACATTGCCGGGCCGGCTTTGACCACACCCACAATCGGCACCGGCACCATCGTGCTGATCGGCTGCCCGAACTTGTTCAGTGCATCGGGTCGGCGAACGACACGAAGGCTCCGAGCCTTGCGGGGTTCGCGGCGAACGAAGCCTTTGCGTTCCAGTTGAACGACCAGTTGATGAGCACTCGCGGCGCTGATGCCCAGCCCCTCGCCGAGTTCGGACATCGTCGGCGCGATGCCGTCGCGATCGATCGCCTGGATCAGCGATTTCAATGCGGCGGCTTGGCCTTCGGTGATCGAATCTTGGCGGGGTCGCCCGCGTCCTCGTTGGCTCGTCGTGCTCATGGCTTGGCTCCGTGACGGTGAAATCCTGACGCTCGAATTAGGGCTAACAAACGCCGTTTCGTGCTTTGGGAAGTCTAGTCATGCCGATTGTCCGGTCTAGGGAAAAAATGCTAGCAAAGCAAAAAAAGTGTTTTCGACATTGGTTCAGCATCTGAATTAGCGCTGATAGATCGAGACGTCTAACGGGACAGTTCGATGACGAACGTTTGCCTCACCGGCGACCGAAGACGTCGGCGCGCGTCCTCGCAGTGTGCCCGGCGACTGTGACACGTTTGGTCCAAGGCTTCAAAAAGATTCTCGAAAAATGTTTTCGCCGAGGCTTCTAAACGAGTGACTCGACGAACGCGTTAGCTGGTCCGCTCGGCTGGCGAAATTGCAGTTCGTTCACTTTCGTGCAACTGCAATTTGCAATTCCGATCGCCCGCGCGTCGTGAATTCCCGCGTCAAATCGATTGCCGAAAAAACTCCGTTCGCTTTCGTGCAATTTCGCCGGCGGTTGTGGCCGCTTCCGTAACGCGGCCGACTTCACCAACCGCGACAACGGAGTTCGTCGTGCACGATTCAAATCTTTCCACTCTCCAGTCAATTCAAACCGACGCAACCATCACCGATCCGCCGCTGCCGTTGATGCAGGATCCGTTCGTTTGCAAAGTCATCGATCATCGCGTGCGAATGTTGATGGCGATGCCCGAGTTCGCACCGCACGAACGCGAAGACGTTCGACAAGAGTTGTTCGCCCGGCTCGATCTTGCGATGCGGCAACAACACGATCCCGCCGTCGGGCATCGGCACCCGTTCATCGTGGCCGTGGTCGCTCGCCAAGCCGCCTCGGTGCTTGAACCACGACAACAACAACGCCGCGACGAGCCAACGCTGGCGTCACTGAGCGATGCCGTGGGCGGTTCCGGTCAACCGAGCAACCTTGGTCATTGCATCACCAACGGCGACAACGGCAAACGCATCGGAACGGTCAAACGCAGCGACGAGGACCTGTTTGATTTACGAGAAGACGTGCAACGGACGCTCGAGATGTTAACACCGGAACAGCGCGAGTTGGTGGAGCTGCTGCCGACATGTTCGTTGCTCGAAGTCTCGCGTCGTCTCGGTGTGTCACGTTCGAGGTTGCGAACGATGGTCAAGAACATCGCGACGATCTTCGAGGAACGAGGGCTTCGCGATTATCTGAGCTGAAAGTTTTTCGCGGGCCGATTCGCCAACGCGAGCGTTTTTTCGGAAGGTCTAGAGATAGCGAAACGAACCGTCACCATCTCTGACCTTCCATGGAACCCATCACTTGCCGAATACATCCCTCGACATCGAACGACGCGTCGCCCTTTCACTCGCCGTCGGTCGCTACCTGCGATCGGCGGAACGCTTCAACGAGGCGTCCACGTGAGTTCACCGGAGCGTGCCGGTCGCTCCGCAAGCAACTCGGCAGCGAGCAACGATTCGTCGTCCAAGTCGACTGGAAGCACTACCTCGTGACGTGCGATCGCGATGGCAACTTCGATGTCGAACCGATCGCGTCGCTTTGAGCGGTCCAAAGCAGCGGAAGTGCTGCATTTGTGACCGGTCCCTATGTGTCGATCCGAAATAAGAACGCGACTTGCGATAGCTGTGCGCTCGAGAACTGAGTGGACGCTACCGGATACCGACCGGTGCCTACCGCAACGGCCATCCGATCACCGTCGACTTCGCCGAAAACCACGGAATCAACCACACCTACCACGGAGACAACTACTTTCTTGAAACCATCCAATCCGGCCGGCAATCGAAGCCGCCCCGTGTCTTGCTCTACGGCGTCGAAGGCATCGGCAAGTCGACGTTTGGCAGCGAAGCACCGAAGCCGATCTTCATTCAAACCGAAGACGGTCTCGATGAAATCAATTGTGACCGCTTTCCGCTGGCGACGACGTTTGATGATGTCGTCGCGGCGTTGAAGACGCTCGTCAATGAGAAGCACGATTACGAATCCGTCGTGATCGACTCGCTCGATTGGCTCGAGCGTCTTGTCTGGGACAAGCTCTGTCAGCAGTACGGCGTCGAGTCGATCGAGAAGGTCGACGGCGGGTACGCACGCGGTTACATGCACGCCCTCTCTCTGTGGCGTGAAGTGCTCGATTTGCTCGGCGTGCTGCGGTCGCGCGGCATGGTGTCGTCTTGATCGCTCACTCGAAGGTCGAGCGTTTCGAGGATCCCGAGTCTTCGCCTTACGACCGCTACTCGCCGCGGCTTCACAAACACGCCGCGGCGCTCGTCAAGGAATGGTGCGACGCCGTGTTGTTTGCCACTCGAAAGATGCGAACGCAAACCGAAGACGGAGGGTTCAATCGCAAACGCACGATCGCTCACGCGATCGGCAAAGACGGCGGCGAACGGGTCATCCGTGCTTACGGTTCGCCGACGTGCGTGGCGAAGAACCGTTACGGCATCGCCGAAGAATTGCCGCTGTCCTGGTCCGCCTTCGTCGGTGCGATGACGACCAACTAAACGACATCGAACCAACTTTCTTTCTACAGACTCCAGACCAAGGACTAAGACTCAACCATGGCCAACCTCCAAGGCTTTGATGCCAACACCGTCGAACCATCCAACGACATGGAACCGATCCCCGACGGCAAGTATGTCGCGGTCATCACCGACAGCGAAATGAAGCCGACCAAATCGGGCAACCGGAAACTACTTGCAGCTTGTCTTTCAGATCGTGGAGGGCGAGTACGCAAACCGTCTGCTCTGGGTGCGACTCAACCTCGACAACCCCAATGCGACCGCGGTGGACATCGCCCGGCGGGAGTTGTCGTCGATCTGCCGATCCGTCGGCGTCTTGGTGCCGACGGATTCGACGGACCTGCACAACTTGCCGTGCACGATCACGGTCGAAGTTGAAACGTCGCAACGACACCGGCGAGTTGCAAAACGAGGTGAAGGGTTACGCCAAGGTCGGCGCGACCGCCGAACCGAAGCCGGCCTCGCAAGTCAGTGGCACGGACGCCCCTTGGAAGCGATAGCCGCGGCCTCTTGTGATCGCTTCCAAGCTCGACAGCCGGCCGGCACGGATTGCCGGTCGGCTGTTTTTTGTTCGCCCACTCTTTGACGCTGCACCATGTTCAAACTGATACTTCCCTATCCGCCGATCGGTCAATCACTACTGGCGACACGTCGGACAGCGCGTGTTGGTCAGCAAGAAGGGGCGAGAGTATCGGACGGCGGTCGGCACGTACCTGAAGCAGCAAAGAGGTCAAAACGCTCGACGGCGACTTTGATCGATCGACATCACGTTGGACACCGCCCGATCGCCGGCGACGCGATGTCGACAACGTGCTCAAAGCGTTGTTGGATTCCCTGCAATCCGGCGGTGCTTTCTACGACGACAGCCAGATCGTCCGTTTGACGATCGAGAAAGCTCGCTCCGGTCCAAAACGAACACCGTGCAAAGTCGATCATAGCAAGAAGCGCTGCCGGCATCGAATCGCGTGCCTCCGGAGGGCGGACGTGCCTGCGTTTGGCTGACCGAGGTCGACACCGCCCAACACGCCAAAGCCAACCGGATCTGCTTGAAGTGCCATCAATCGTTCAACTCAAAGGTCCGGCCAATCGCATCTGCGTTTCGTGCAATGAAGAGCAACGTCAGATGTCACCAGTCGCAGCGCCGACATGGATCGGAAAACGACACAACGGGGAGGCGATGTGATGAAGTTACGCGACTACCAACAAGCCGCCGTCGATGCGGTCTACGATCATCTTCGCAACCGCGACGACAATCCCGGTCGCCGTGTTGCCCACCGGTGCCGGCAAGTCGCTCGTGCTGGCGAAGATCGCGTCGGACGCTGTGAACCAGTGGAACGGCCGCGTGCTGATCTTGGCTCACGTCAAAGAATTGCTGGAACAGAATGCCGACAAGGTGCGCCGGCTGTGTCCCGACATCAACGTTGGTTTGTATTCCGCTGGGTTGAAGAAGCGTGACACCAACACGCCCGTGTTGGTCGCCGGCATCCAGAGCGTCTACAAGCGAGCGTGTGATCTCGATCCGTTCGATTTGATCGTCGTCGATGAAGCCCATCTGATCTCCAAGAAGGGCGATGGCATGTATCGGCAGTTCTTGGCCGATTGCAAAGTCATCAATCCGAACGTGCGAGTCATCGGTCTGACCGCGACGCCGTTCCGTCTCGACTCCGGCATGATCTGTTCGCCCGATCATTTCCTCAACAGCATCTGCTACGAGATCGGCATCAAGGAACTGATCCGCGACGGCTACCTCTGTCCGCTCGTTTCCAAAGCCGGCATCAACCGAGCCGACTTTTCTGGCGTTCACCTTCGCGGCGGCGAGTTCGTCGCTGACGAAGTCGATCGACTGGCCGGCGACGACGCCCTCGTGTCGGCCGCGTGTGCCGAGATCGTCGAACTGACGGCCGATCGCCGGGCGGTGTTGATCTTCGCGACGTCGGTGGCACACGGGCGGCAGGTCGTCGAAACGTTGCGAGACAATCACGGCATCGAGTGTGGTTTCGTCACCGGACGAAACGCCGGCGGATGAACGCGACGAGTTGCTGGCCCGCTTCCGTGGCGATGCCCCGACATCGCTGCTGGCCAACGAACCGCTGCGTTTTCTCTGCAACGTCAACGTTCTGACGACCGGCTTCGATGCACCGCGTGTCGATTGCGTCGTGATGCTGCGTCCAACGATGTCGCCTGGATTGCTCTACCAATGCGTCGGCCGCGGCTTTCGTCTGCATCCCGACAAACAGAACTGCCTGGTCCTCGACTTCGGCGGCAACATCGAACGCCACGGACCGATCGACCAGATCAAACCCAAGGACAAAGCCGCTCGCCCTGACCAAGAACCGCCGGCGAAAGAATGCGAGAAGTGTCACGCCCTGGTCGCTTGCGGCTACGCGAACTGTCCCGAGTGCGGTCATCCATTCCCACCGCCGGATCGCGAAGCCCACGACGCCAAAGCCAGCGAAGCCGGCGTGCTTGTCCGGCGAGGTCACCGACACCGACTACGACGTCCAAGACGTGATCTATCGCATCCATCGCAAACGCGACGCCGACGAAGACGCACCGCGATGCTTGCGAGTCGACTACATGATCGGCCTGGACAATTGGCAAAGCGAATTCATCTGCATCGAGCACTCCGGCTACGCCCGCCGCAAAGCCGAAGCATGGTGGAGCGAACGATGTCTCGATCCATGCCCAACGAACGCCGACGAAGCGATGGACATCGCCGACGGCCGGACTACTGGCCAGCCCGTCGTCCATCACCGTGCGAAGCGTCGCCGGTCAAAAGTACGATCGCATCCTCAAGCAAACGCTCGGTGAGATCCCGAACGTTCCCCTTGAAGAAGCACCGTTTTGAATTCAGAACAACGTGACAAAACCAGCTGCACGAAAATGTTCATCGTTCGTGAACGCTTCGGTAATGCCAAGACGACGCATCAGGACAAACGAAATTTGGTCTACGATTCCAGCACCTGCTGCAAATCGTCTGGCGTAAGCATCCCACGCCAACTCGATCTCCGCTTCTGTTGGAATGGCCAAAGTCCGAAGAGTCAAAAAGTCGAGTCGCATGTTCACGAACTCATCTCGATACTCTTTTCTCGCGACCGCGTTTCCGCACTCAAGCATGATCGAATCAGAAGTCCAAGTCCGAGCCCCCGAATTTGCAAGCTGTTTCATCGCTGCAACGGCGGAAGAGTGCCACTGATCAGATCTTTCTCGAAGAGCGAGCAGTCCGACGGTATCAAAGAACACATCTTTCACGGCTGGTGTTCGTTGTGTCGTTCGGCCAAGTCGGCTTGTCCCGAATCATAACTTCTCGCCAAAGAGGCAAAGATCCTCCGTTGAGCATCCTCTGCACTCGCTTCCGTTCTCGCATCGTTCGCGGCAACGAAAACAACCTCCGTGCCATCCGGCAAGTTAATGGGTTCAGCGGTCACGAGTCGGCCATTCTTGACAATGGCTCTGTTGGACAATTGGCTCACTTGAGTCTCCTTTTGATCTCTCAGTATACATCATGCCACGACCGGGACCAATCGACGTTCGATCGCAAGTCGCGATCTATCGCCAGCGTGGCTGGCACTGCGTGCCGCTGCGCCCGCGGTCGAAATCACCATCGCGGCGCGACTGGACCAACTTGCGGTTGACCCCGGATGTCGTTCCCAGACCAAGGCAACATCGGCATCATCCTCGGCGAACCGTCGGGATGGCTCGTCGACGTTGATCTCGATTGCCCCGAAGCGATCGAACTGGCCGACAGCTATCTGCCGCCAACGCCGGCAATCACCGGACGACCGTCGGCACCGCGATCGCATCGTTGGTACATCGCCGTCGGCGCGACAACGGAAAAACATCAAGATCCAAGCGACGGTTCGATGATCGTCGAGTTGCGATCCACCGGAACGCAAACCGTCGTCGGCCCGAGCATTCATCCCGATGGCGAACCGTACGACGTTCTCGATGGCGAACCCGCAACCGTTCCCGCACCGATGTTGGCCGCGTGCGTGAAAGCTCTCGCCGATGCGGTGATTGCAAAACGTGGCGTAAGCTTCCAGCTTGCGAAGCCTGAACCAAGATCATCGCAAGCTGGAAGCGTACGCCACGATGACGTCGAAACACGAGCGATCGCGTACTTGAACTCCATGCCGCCGGCGATCTCCGGCAGTAGCGGTCACTCGCAAACCTTCGCCGCCGCGACCGCACTCGTTCACGGTTTCGGGATCGAACCTGATCGAGCGCTCGCGATCCTCGCGTCCGACTACAACCCACGCTGTTCACCGCCGTGGTCCGATCGCGAACTGCAACACAAGATCAATCAAGCCGCGACCAAATCCCACGATCGCCCGTTCGGATGGCTCCGCGACGATGGACCGATCGAACCGGTCGGACGACGTGGACCTGAGCGGATTCAGGTCGCACCGAAGGTTGTCGAAGCGGAACCGCAACCACCCAAACCGACGAACGCAGATCCCGGCGTGTTGCCCGAGTCGATGTTCGAGGTGCCCGGCTTCATCCCCGAGGTCATGGACTTCATGCTCGCGAACGCTCCTTATCCCAACATCGGATCTGGCGTTCTGTGGTGCGTTGTCGTTGCAAGTCGTTCTCGCCGGCCGCAAGGTCGTGATCCCGGTGACAACCGAACGAATCTTTATTTGCTCGCGCTCGCCGGCAGCGGCACCGGCAAAGAATTGCCTCGCAAAGTCAACATGCAAGTCATTCTCCAAATCGGCGATGGCATCCTGCCTCGGCGAACAAGTTCGCGTCCGGCGAAGGCATCCAAGACGCACTCGTTCGCACCGGCCGCGATGTTGTTTCAAACCGACGAGATCGACGGGCTGCTGCAATCCGTCAAATCAATCTCGTGATGCGCGACAACACGAATCATGTCGACATTCTGCTGACGATGTACTCGTCCGCCAACAACGTTTATCCGATGCGTCGAAAGCGAACCGGCAAAGAAGCTGCTGGCATGATCAACCAACCGCACCTGACGTCTCTTTGGCACCGCAATGCCGAATCACTTCTACGAATCGCTGTCCGAACGCATGTTGACCAACGGCTTGTTCGCTCGGCTGACATCATCGAGTCGGCAAGCGTGGCAAAGGCCAAGAACCGGATGCCCGTGACATTCCCGAACACATTCTCGAAATCGCCAAGTGGTGGGCCAACTACCGCCCCGGTCCGGCAACTTCATGACTGGTCCAACCCAAACCAGCGATCGTTCCGTCACGCCCGACGCCGAGATCGCGATCGACGGACCTGCGACTGCAAACCGAAGACGAATACGACAAGCCGCCGATGCCGACAACGATCGGTGGGCACGACGGTCTGGGGACGCGTCAGCGAACAGCCACGCAAGCTCGCGTTGATCTACGCCGTCAGCGAAATTGCCGCGATCCCGTCATCGACGCTCGATCTGCCGTCCGCTGGGCCATCGAGGTCGTCGAGCATCAAACGCGGCGCATGCTGTTCATGGCAGTCCGTCTCACGTTGCCGAGAACCCGTTCCACGGCGAGTGCTTCGAAGTTGCTCGAAGAAGCTTCGCGAAGTCGCCTGAACGAACGCTGTCGCACAGCGTGTTGCTCAAACGCATGAAGACTGAAGTCCAAGGTGTTCCACCAATTGTTCAGACGCTCGTGCAACAGGGCGATCCTCAGCATCATCTCCGCCGAGACCGCCGGGATACGCCGCCCAGCGTGGTTACCGAATGCACCAAGTGTCACGGTCGGGACAAGTCAAGGCGTGAAGAACGGGGTGAAAGTGAACGAAGTCGGTCGGGTGAAGTGTAAAGAAAGTGAACGAACGCGAAAGAAGGGTGAACGAGGTTTGAACGTAAAACCCGTAGATATAAGTAAAAAATCTCTTCTTTCACGTCTTCACCCGTACCCACCCGCACACGAAACGCCCGCGTATGCGTGTCTACGCGAGACGGGGTGAAAGAGGGAAAGAAGTTCGCATGACCGATTCAATCCATTCCATGTTCTGTTTCAACGACCCATGAGGAGTTCCGATGACCTGTGACGAATGCAATTTCTATCAGCCCGTTTCGCACAACGATGTGCTCTGCCTCGCGAGCCAACGCATTCGGCGAGTGTCGGCGTCAGCCACCGCGCGATCGTCGATGCACCGAGCTCAACGTGAGCATCAAACGCTCGCGGTCTTCCCGGTCGTCAGCGAGAACGATTGGTGCGGCGAGTTCGTCGAGTGGCCGGCCCGCTCGGCGCAACGTGCGACGCACGAAGCCAACGCCGCCTTCGACGCGGCGGCCCACGAGGACGCGACACGCGGCCCCGTGTGGCGGCCGACACGCGGCGACGCGTAGGTACTCCCGGCCGATGTGTTCTCTGGTCAGGGCCGCGGGAACAGCGGCGGTATTAGGCACAGTTAGTTTCGAGTGTCCGAACGAAATTCGGTTGAGCCAATTGTTGATCGACCGACCGTCTAAAATCGTGACGTGGTCAACTCAAAGTTCAGCAAACATCGTATCCACAGCATGGCCATGTACCGAAACGATTCAAGCCAGTCGAATTCGAGCAGGCAGATAGGCGTGACTGGCTGCCAGCAGATCACATCGCACGCAACGATACGAGGTTTGGCTCTTGCTCGACCAAAGCAATCCGACGAGCCGATCAGTTCGAGCACCATCGATCGCGGTCGCAAGAAGCGATCTGTTTCCGAGTCGGATCGACGGCATTCGCGCTCAACAAGTACTTCCGAGCTTCGAGAAAGCGACAGCGACTTCAACGCCACGTCGCAAACGCAGCTGAACTGGACAGAGACTGAACGCGGAACATGCTTCGCCGACTGATCCAAATTGGCGTCGATGACTGACGCCGGCACAAGCGATCGTACCGTGAACCTGTTCGATCAACTTCTGATCACGTTTCGCTGACAGACATCGATCGCGGCACTCAAGAGCTGGATCGACCTGGAAGCCTGGAGTCGATTTCGAGTCATATCGCCCAGATCTCGACAGAGACGCGTTCGCGTCGAACCACGTCGCAAACGAGATCGCGAAGAGCAGCCATGACCGAGTCTCGACAAACTGGTTTCGCAGAGCATTCGTGCACCAAAACCGACTCGCGGCAAGATGTTCGATGCAATGTCTGGAACGCACGGATGCTCGAGCTGACCAACGAGCTGAACGTTCGGCGAACGCTGGACCAACCCAACCAACCATCTAACCAACCACCCAACGACCGACCCTTTTCCGTTTCTTCCCCTTTGGAAAAGGACTCTGCCATGCAGGTCGAAATGTGGACGCTTGATCGGATCAAGCCTTACGAAAACAATCCTCGCATCAACGACGACGCGGTCGCCGACGTCGTTCAAAGCATCAACGAATTCGGTTTCCGCCAACCGATCGTTGTCGACACCGCCGGCGTCATCATCGTCGGCCATACGCGATTCAAGGCCGCCAAGAGGTTCGACCTGACGGAAGTGCCTGTTCACGTCGCCAAGGACATGGAACCCGAAGCGGTCCGGGCCTACCGGATCGCCGACAACCGAACCGGCGAGAACGCCGAGTGGGATTTCGATCTGCTGCCGCTCGAAATCGGAGCGTTGCAAGACAGCGGTTTTGATTGCGAGTTGCTCGGTTTCGATTCCGATGAACTGGCCAAGCTGCTTCATCCCGGCGTCGAACAAGGTTTGACCGACCCGGACGACGTTCCCGAACCGCCGGACGAAGCGATCACGCAGCGCGGCGACATTTGGATCCTCGGCGACCACCGATTGATGTGCGGCGACTCGACCAGCGTCGAAGACCTCGATCAACTCTTGGCCGGCGCAAAGATTCAATTGTGCAATACAGACCCGCCGTACAACGTGAAGGTTGAGCCTCGCAGCAAGAACGCGATCGCGGCCGGCAACAGTTCCTTCGAGGCCGGCAAGGGCAAGACGAAAGAAGGCCCGAAGAAGATGCGGGCGAAGGATCGACCGCTGGCCAACGACTTCGTTTCGGACGAAGAGTTCGACCGGCTGTTGAAAGCTTGGTTCAGCAACATCACTCGCGTGCTCGAACCCGGCCGATAGCTTTTATATTTGGGGTGGCTTCTCCAACATTGCAAACTATCCGCCGGTCCTGGCAGCGGCCGGTTTGTATTTTTCGCAAGCGATCATTTGGGACAAGCAACACCCTGTGATGACGCGAAAAGATTTCATGGGGGCGCACGAATGGGCGTTCTACGGATGGAAGGAAGGTGCCGGCCACAAGTACTTCGGGCCGAACAACGCCACCGACCTTTGGCACGTCAAGAAGATCGCGCCGCAGAAACTCGAACACCTCACCGGCAAGCCGGCCGAACTCGCTGTCTTGGCGATGCAGTACTCGTCGCGCCGCGGCGAGAACGTGCTCGACCTGTTCGGCGGCAGCGGTTCGACGCTTGATCGGCGCGGAACAAACCGGTCGCAAGGCGTTCTTGATGGAACTCGATCCGCCGTATTGCGACGTGATCGTCGACCGCTTCCAACGCTTCACCGGCAAGAAAGCGGTTCTCGAACGCACCGGCGAGTCACCGATCCCGGTCGGTGCTCGCGAGGAGAACATGCGGTGAGCATGGTTAGAGTTCCAAACAGGACCAAGCTGCGTCGTCAAAGACATACAGGTACCGCGCCCAAGGTTCTTGGCGTAGTCGACCAGTGCGTCTCGCGTCGGCAACTTGGCCGGCGGATCACCGTCGTCGTAATACTCCGGATCGCCGATCTCGGAATCGAGACATCGAATGTCGCCTCGATCAACCAACGCTTCGACTTGCTCGGCGTTCAAGAAATGCTCTTCGAGCAACCGGCCGGCGTGTTCGGGATAGCCGTCGAAGTGCAGGTAGGTCGCAAGGTAATCGCCGCTCGGCCGGCGGACTGCGATCGTGGCTCGTGTGGACATGGATTTGGTTCCTCAGTTCGTGGGGTCGGCCGGCAATCGTTCGACGACGTCCGGTGGAATGGAAAGCATCAATGACCGGCCGGCTGTCCCAATCGACATCGACTTGCGTCCAATCGCTTTGCGGATACACGCCGGCCACCGTTCCGGTGGTGCCGGCGGGAATCGGGTCGGGGTCGTCGGTCATCGAAACCAGGCGGACGCGGTCGCCCGCCTTGAGTTGTGGTTGGCATGGTAGGCGTCCTCAGTTGCGAGCGTTGTTGGTTTCGTCGACCAACGCGGCGACTTCGGAAAGCTGGGCGTTGATCAAGTTCAAAGCCCGAACGTGCGTCCAACGCAGGGCTTTGTTGTCCGGCTTCAACATGCGATCGAGTTGCAATTCGATGTGTTGCAGCAGGTCGCGTGAAATTTGGTGAGCGTTGTCGTAAGCCGCGGCCGGCTCGATCGGCCGCGGGGCGAGGGTTTGAACGTTGGCGTTCTTCATGTCGTTTCTTCGTTTCGTGAAAAGGTCTTTTGGGAAAACGCGGTTTGCGTGTGACACATGAGCCATGACTTTTCGCCGGCAGCAAGCCAAGTCTCGGAAACATTCCAAAACTTTCGGATGTTTCTCGCCAGCAGAGAAGACCGCGACAGATACGCCGCGTGTCGCGTCGCTCCGGTGCATCGGCTTGTGACGCGGACCAACGACGAAACGCCCGGACGCTACCAACGTCGGGCGTTGTCGGGGCGACTCGGTTCAGAACCCGAGCGGCACCAAGACGTGGGCGTTCGTGCCCGTGACCGCGAACTCATCGCCGGCCGTCGTCCGCGCGAAGATCGTATCTCCGCGGCGGACCAAACATTCCACCAAGCCGGCTTCAAAGCTGCCGCCGGCGATCGACCGCAATTCGTAACCCATGTCGGGTTCCGGCGGTGCCGTTTCCCCTTCGTCCAAGTCCGCGAGTTGGCGGACGTCGCAAATGAATTTCATGGCGTCGACCTACCCTCGCACCGTGAATCGGCCGCGTTCGGTTTTGACGAACCGGCTTTCGTCGCCGTTCTTCAAGTCCCGGAGAATGGCCGAGTACAACGTCGCGTGCGGCGTCTTGCCGCCGGGGCTTTCCCAAAGATTTTGTTCGACCATCGCCGTGATCATTTCTTGGGCGTTCATCGGTTCGCTGGCGGTTTCCAAAACCTGCAACGCCGCTTTGACGCACGAAAGCTTTTTCTCTCCGCCGGCGGCCGAAGCGTCGGTGGTCGTTTTCTTTGCAACACGTTTGCGTGCCGGTGTGGATTCCGATCGCGCCGGACCTTTCAACCGGCCGGCGGTTTTGATGCGGACCTTTTTGTTGGTCGCCAAGTTGGTCGCGTCCCAGCCGCCGTGCGGGCTCTCGGCGTCGATGCGGACAGTGACCTGTTTGTTGGTGACCGTCGCGAAGTATTCGCCGCCGATCGTTACGTCTGCCTTTTTCATCTTCGTCTCTCCGTTTGCGTTTTGTTCGATAGAGTTGGCTGCCATCGTCAGGCCGCGGAAACCATCCGCGACGACGCCGGCCCGTTGCGTGCGGACCGGCGTTTCGGCTTCTCAAACCCAACGCATGATCGGGGGCACCCGTCGGCGGACCGGCCGGCGAAACATGTCGTACCACCGGTCGAACGCTTCGCTGCAATCCGACCGTTTGATACCGATCGAGTCGTAGGTAACGTGTTTGTCCGGGTCGCCGTGCTCGGCGTATTTTTCCTCGGTGATCAGTTCCCATTCGCGGTCGTGGAAGGTGACGAAGTAGCCTTCGTCGCGTCCGTTGACCCAGACGGTGCCGGCGTAGCTTTCAACTTCAAAAGAAAAGTCCATGGTTCGTTCTCCGGTGCGTGGTTTGGTTATTTGCCGCGGCGTTGCGGTAACACACATGAGCCATGGTTTTTCAAACAGCTCAAGCGAAGTCCGGCAGCTTTTCGGAATGTTTTTCGATGTTTTGTTTCGCCGGCGACGTTGCCGCGTGTGGCCGGCGGTTGGTCGCCGGCATGGTTTGCCGAACATGCCGCGACGCGGGCGACACCGGCGGGCCGTGGCCGCCGGTGCCGCGTCCGTGCGGCTGGCGGTTTAAACCACCCCGCCGAGGTTGCTTTGGCGAAGCAGGTCGTACATTTGGGCGAAGATGTAGTGTTCGTCCAAAAGCGGGCCGGCCTTCGCCCCCAGGTCGGCGTCGGCCATTTCAAGGGCGTCGGCGAGCGGTTTGAGGTTGTCCGCGATCCGGTAGAAGTCTTCGCGGATACGTTGGTACGTTTCCGGGTCGAGCTTCAACATCTCGGTGCGAAGGTTGGCGATCGCGGTCTTTTGGGTTTCGTTCAAAGCCATGGTTTGGTGTCTCTCGGAAAGGGTTTTGAAAAAGCGTTTTGCCGTTCGGCGTTAACACACATGAGCCATGGTTTTGGAAACACCTCAAGCGAGTTCGGGCAGCTTTTCGCAGTCTTTTTCCATGTTTCTGGAAAGCTGCGATAACTCGCCGACACACGGGCGAATTCAGTCTTTGAAATTCTTTTGGAAGTTCGCCAACAACCCGTCGATGTTCGTCGTGCAGGTCGTCCAGTTCACCGAACGTTTCGGTCAGCCCGCGTCGCGAAACCGCGTCGGCCAGCGGCATGTTGGCGACCGCGTCGCGCAGTTGTTCGATCAAAAGCAACGCCGAGGTTTGGGCGTACAAAACGTCGGCGGTCGAAGGGCGGTTTTGGGTGGCGGTTGCCATGGGTGTGTCTCCGTTTGGAAGGGTTGGAAAGAACCGTTGCGGTGACACACATGAGCCATGCGTTTGCGAACGCATCAAGCGGAATCTGCCGGCGGTCGGCAATCATTCAAAAAGTTTTTCAAATGACCGCGACCGCCGGCGATCGCCGCGGTCGGCTATCGGCCGATGTCGTCGTGAAGTGTCGCGTTCAACTCCATCAGCCCGTCGTAGAACCGTTGCAGCGCCGGGTAGACGTGCTGGCCGTCTTCGGGGGCGTAGATGCCTTCGGGGTCAAAGTTGTTGACGTAGTCGGTCAACTCCGAAAGCATGTCGAGCGTCGCCGCTTTCAAGCAGCAATCCGCCGCTTGGCGTTGCCGCGCCGCGTAGCGCTTTTGCAAAACTTCGAGGCGGTTGGGGCGAGGGCGGCGGCCGTTGATTTGGGTTGACGGTTCGCATGGGTGTGTCTCCGGTTCGGAAAGGGATCAAAGAATTCGTTTCGGTGACACACATGAGCCATGGGTTTCCAAACAGCTCAAGCGAAGTTCGGCAGCAATTCGCAGGGTTTTTGAATGTTTTTCGATGTCGCCGACGTGGCCGACAAACGCACCGAGTCGCGTCGTTGCAACTCGCCGGCGAACCATGCCCGAACAAGAAAACGCCGCGGCGTTGGGGCAACGTCGCGGCGTGTTAGAAATGCCGGCGTGCTATCGAAGATGCCGGTCAAATTGTTTCGCCGCTTTCCAAATCGCGTGGTGCAATTCGTCGGCCGCGAGTTTGCAGATCGCTTCGGTTTCGAGGTCGCCCGGTTCGATGTCTTCCAAGTCGCCAACGTCGGACGTCAGTTGCCCCAAGATGTGAAGCGTCGCGAACACGGTCTCGCCAAGCGATTCGTATTGGGGCGGGCGTTCGCTGGGTTGTCCGTTTGTATTGGTCGCCGGCGTCGTGATTGCTCGCGGCGTTGCGACCGTAGTGCGAGCGGCCGGCGTCGTCGCTGCGGTTCGTTGCGGTTGCGGTTCGACGGTTGCCGGCGTCGTGGCTGGGCGTTGCAACTGCGGCCGGTTGGGCGGGCGTTTCGTCGTCCGATCCGTCGGGCATGATGACCGGCAGCGAACTTTGGCCCATGACCGCGATCGCGCTTTGCACGCGGTTGTATTCGGCCATCATCAAGTCGCGTTCTTCGCGGTCAAAGCGGCGTGCGGCGTCTTCAAGATATTCGGACAAGTAGTACAGGTTGTCCCAAAGGTCGTCGAACGCCGATCGAATATTGCGGGCGTCGCTCGGTGCCCGTCGATCGAGGTGGTTGAAGATTCGGCGGATGGTGACGTCGTTTGGGTTGGTGGTTGGGGCTGCGTTGGACATGTTTGTCTCCGTTGAGAAAGGGTTTGAAAACCGTCTTGCGGTGACACACATGAGCCATGGGTTTCCAAACAGCTCAAGCGAAGTTCGGCAGCAATTCGCAGGGTTTTTGAATGTTTTTCGATGCCGCCGACGTGGCCGACAAACGCACCGAGTCGCGTCGTTGCAACCCGCCGGCGAACCATGCGGAAACAGAAAAACGCCGCGTCGTTGGGCAAACGTCGCGGCGTGTGGCGAAGCGGCGGAGTCGCCGGCGTCAGTCGTTTTCGTCGATCAAGTACTGCAGCAATTGGCGGCGTTCAAACAACGCGGTCAGACTCGACCTTCGCTTCGCCGGCCTGGCGGGCGTCTTGTTCGGCGAACTCGGTCCAACCCATCGAACACGGTTCGTCGGCCATCATCGCTTCGCATTCCTTGACCGCCGCGATCCCGCGGGCGGCCAATCGTTCGGCGGCTTTGGCGAGGTCGCGTTTGGCGTCGGGAATCATCCATTCGAGTTTCGCAAGCTCGGCGCGGATGGTGGTCTCGGGCGTTTGGGTTTCGTTGGTGGTTGCCATGGTGGCGTCTCCGTTAGAAAGGGGCGTTAAAATTCGTTGCGTTGACACACATCGAGCCATGGAAAGCCGGTTGCATCAAGCGCAGTCCTGCAAACAAATCACAGGTTTTTTTCAACGTTCGTTCGGCGGCCCGATCGCCACCATCACGCCACCGGTGAGCTGCTGCATCGCCTCGATGACCCGATCCTGCTCGGCGCGAAAGACGCGTTGTTGTTCGCCGTCGGTCAGGTCGATGGCGACTTCCAAGGCGTCACGCAATTCGGCCATCGTTTCAAACGCCAAAGGAAGCGTTCGTCGAATCTGGTGGGCGAGTCGTTTGTCGAGCTTTTTCATGCCGGCCAAAATGATCTGGGCGTCTTTGCGGCGTTCTTCGAGGGCTTGAGTTTTGATCATGCTTCGTCCTTCGTTTGGGTTGGAAAGGGAAAGGTCGCGACGCATCCATTCGCCGCGGTGCTTCGGGGTCGATGTTTAGCCGGCGTCCGCCGGCGAGAAGTGGTTTTTCAGTTCTTGGAGTTGTTCGCAAAGATGTTTCAGCGATCCAACGTCGTCCCATCCGATCGCAGGCCCGTTCTCGGTCGGTGCCGGCGTGTCTTCGATGCGTTGGTGCAGGTCTTCAAGAAGCGTCAGCGCTCGGACGTGGGCGGCGGTGTATTCGGCTTCGATGCGTTGGCGGTTAGCCATGGCCAGAGTCTCCGTTGCGGAAAGGAAATGAAATTTGTTTCGGTGTCACACATGAGCCATGTTTTCCCGAAGCAATCAAGCGAAGTTCGGGAAACGTTTTGAAGGTTTCCCGAACTTCTTTTTGCCGGCCGCGGTTAGCAATCGCGGCAGGTCTCCCAGGCCCGTTTGCTGCCGTAGCAAATCTGGCCGCCTTCGACGATGTAGACCATCGCGTCGTCGGCGACGTCTTGGTCGTCGAAGTCTTCGTCTTCGTCGTCCTCCTCGCCTTCGTTCATCTCCGCGCCGCTGGTCAGGCCGGCGATGCGGTTTTCAAAGGGCCAGTTTTGCTGCGTCATCAACCGCACCTCGCAGTCGTCGCCGTGTTGTTCGCGGTAGTCTTCGAGAAGCTCGATCAATTGCGAAACCGTCATGTTTGTCTCTCCGTTTGGGTGAATGAAAAACCGTCTTGCGATGACACACATGAGCCATGCGTTTCGCGACGCAGCAAGCCGATCCCGGCAGCAATTCGCAGGGTTTTTCCATGTTTTTTGAAGGTCGCCGACGTGGCCGACAAACGCCGCGTGTCGCGTCGTTCGCAACAGTCGGCCGCCTACCTATTACCTATCCGATTAACGGCGACAGTTGGCGAACCGTCGGCCGACAGAAAACGAAGAAACGCCGCGGGTGCAATCCGCGGCGTCGTAGAAGCGGCAAGCCGCCGGCGATCAAACCGCCGCGGTCGTACTTGCGAGCCAGGTCGAGAAGTTTCTTCTTGACCGGTTTGAAGTCGCATCCGGTTTCGCCGTTGGTCAGTTCGCCGAATCGTTTGTTGCGAAGGTCGCCCTTGTACCAACCCTTCGTCCAACCGAGCCGGTAGAAGAGTCGGTTGAGTTCCGTTTCACCGTAGCCGGCGTCCGGTCGGTCCCAGCAGCTCTTGGTGCCGGGTTTCTTCGCGTAGTCCCAACCGCTGCATCGTTTGGTGTTGAGGGCGAGTTCGGCCAAGCCCAAAACCATCTGGATGTAGCCGATCAGTTTGGTTTTGTTGAGCGTGCCGGCGAAGGCCCGAATCTCGATTCGGTTTCGGCCGCGGGCAAGGTGCGTCAAATTCAAAAGGTGGTAGCGGTCCGCTTCGCAGCGAATCTTCGCCGCTTCCTTGTTGCCGTAGGTCTTGATTTGTTTCGCCCAATGGTTTCGTTCGCGGCGTCGCGTGCCGGTCGCAGCGTAGATCGCTTTTTCGTGGTTGGCGATCAGCGAGATCAGTCGGGCCAAGGCCGCGGCGTCGCCGTTCCAAGTAATAGTGATGTGAAGACCACAACTTTCGTTCAGTCGCGCCCCGCGTGCCTTGATCGCGTCGACCGCGGTCTCGACGTTTTGCAATCCTTCGTAGCCGCGAAGGACCGGCGATACGAACTCGCATGGTTTGCGTCCCATCGGCGTGCGGATGCTGCCGTCGCGTTCGGCTTTCCAACCCGCCGGCAGCCATGCGACCGGCAACCCGTTGTGGTAGCCGCCGATCGGCGTGCGGTCGTTGCCGGGCATGTGGGTTTCGATTTCGATACCGAAGGCGATGTCGTTGGCGTGCATGTTTGTGTCTCCGAAAGATGGTTTTGAATTCGTTTCGTTGACACACATGAGCCATGCGTTTCGAGACACCTCAAGCGAAGCTCGGCAGTAATGTTTCAGGAATTTCGCAGCTTTCTTTTGACCCCCACACGCGGCCACGTTTGCCCCTGTTTTGCCGATGCGAAACATGCGGCCGACCATGCCAAACATGCAAATCAATCGCGACAGTCGCCGACGTGTGCGGCCGTGTCGCGAATTCCTCACCAAGGAGCCCGTCATGGAAGACAAACCAAAGTCCGTCAACCCGAATCGGTTGACGTCGAACAGATCTCGCCAACGTTGCTGATCGAACTCGTCCGACAGAAACGTGTCGAGCCGAACACATCCAGGCCGACATCGACGCCGGCGCACCGACCAACGCCGACGGCACGCTCAGCGTCGTCGCACTACGCCGCTTGGCTCTTGCAGGAGAAACACCGTGGCGATTGATATTCAAAAGATGAAGCCGAGCGAGTGTTGCCGGACGCTCAATAGCACGCCGCTCGGCACCGTGCTCAACGATCGGCAGTTCTATCGCTACCGAACCGAAGCCGGCGTGTCGATCGGAGACGGCACCCACGTCGACTTCTTCGAAGTTCACCGCTTGGCTGATCGAGAAACGTCACGCTCCGAAACCGCCGGTCGATGACGATCCGTATGCAAAGGTCAAAGAGAAGGCCCGCGCACGCAACGCCGCGGTCGCTCTGGCCGGCCGCGACATCGGTGACCTGCCAACGGTCGAAGATACGGAGCGCAAAGCAAAAGCCGCCGGCAGCTTCCAGTTCTTTTGCGAAGCGTATTTCAAACTCACGTTTCATCTTTCGTGGTCGCCGGACCACATCAAGGTGATTCGACAAGATCGAAGAAGCGGTCGTTCGCGGCGGTTTGTTTTCGCTTGCGATGGCTCGCGGCAGCGGCAAGAGTTCGCTCGCCGAGGTCGCGTGCATTTGGGCGGTGCTTGAATGGCTATCGCGACTTCGTTTGTTTGATCGGAAGCGACGAAGGCCACGCTTGCGACATGCTCGATTCGATCAAAACGGAACTCGATGCCAACGAACTGTTGTTGGCCGACTATCCCGGAGGTCTGTTTTCCGATTCAAGCGTTGGACGGAATCGCCAACCGAGCCAACGGCCAACTCTACCAAGGCAAGCGAACGCAAATCGGTTGGACCGCGAAAGAGGTCGTGTTGCCAACGATCGCCGGCAGCAAAGCGAGCGGCGCGATCATCAAGGTCGCTGGCCTGACCGGTCGCATCCGCGGCATGAAGTTCAAACGGCCCGATGGCAAGACGGTGCGGCCGTCGCTTGGTTGTCTTGGACGACCCGCAAACCGACGAATCCGCTCGTTCGCTTTCGCAGTGTGCCAACCGCGAAGCGATCCTCGCCGGCGCGGTGCTCGGACTCGCCGGCCCAGGCAAAAAGATCTCCGGCATCATGCCTTGCACCGTCATTCGCCCCGGCGACATGGCCGACAACATTCTCGACCGCGACGAACACCCGGAATGGAACGGCGAACGCACGCGAATGGTCGATTCGTTCCCGACCAACGAAACGCTCTGGGAACGCTACGCCGAGATCCGCAGCGAAGGATTCCGTGCCGGCGATGGCGGAGCGGCCGGCACCGAGTTCTATCGTCGAAATCAAATCGACGATGGATGCCGGTGCGGATGTCTCGTGGAAAGAACGATTCAACGACGACGAACTATCGGCGATCCAACACGCGATGAACCTGAAGCTTGCAAGACGAAGCCGCGTTCTTCGCCGAATACCAAAACGAACCGCTGCCGACCGAGACCGTCGACGCCGATCAACTGACGCCGGATCAGGTCGCCGGCAAGATCAACAACATGCCGCGTTTGACCGTCCCGATCGCCGGCAATCATCTCACCGCGTTCATCGACGTGCAAGGAAAACTTTTGTTCTACGTCGTTGCTGCTTGGGAAGACGACTTTACGGGCTACGTCGTCGACTATGGAACCTACCCCGACCAACAACGACCGCACTTCACGCTCCGCGACGCTCGTCACACGCTTGCGACCGCAAGCGATGGAACGGGACTCGAAGGCAGCATCTACGCCGGCCTCGATTCGCTGACGACCGACTTGCTCGGCCGCGAGTGGCAACGCGACGACGGTGCGGCGATGAAGATCGGCCGTTGTTTGATCGACGCCAACTGGGGCCACTCGACCAACGTCGTCTATCAATTCTGTCGGCAAAGCCCGCATGCATCGATCTTGCTTCCTTCGCACGGTCGCTTCGTCGGTGCGTCATCGAATCCGTTCAGCGAATACAAACGCCGGCCGGGCGATCGCGTCGGCTTGAACTGGCGAGTCCCATCCATCAACGGCAAGCGAGCGATCCGCCACGTCATCTACGACACGAACTGGTGGAAGTCCTTCACGCACGCGCGGCTCGCCGTCGCGATGGGCGATCGCGGTTGCCTGTCCGATCTTCGGCGATCGCCCCGAGCAACATCGCATGTTCGCCGAACAAGTGACCGCCGAGTACTACATCCGAACCGAAGGGCGAGGCCGAACGGTCGACGAATGGAAAGCCCGACCGGAACAACCCGACAACCACTGGCTCGATTGCTTGGTGGGTTGCGCCGTCGCTGCGTCCATGCAAGGTGCATTGTTGTTCGGGACGGACTTCCGCACGGCACCAAAGACGAGAGCGAGTTCAGCTTCAAAGAGATGCAAGCAACGAAACAGAGCTAGAAACGTATTCTCAAAAGATTTGGATCGCTCGTTTCGTCATCTGCACGCAAAATCCGGATAGGTCTACAGGCAGCAGAGACATCACAACTCACATCGGACAATGCAACTTGCCACGACGACCTCGAAGACGAAATTCGTGAGAACGCTGCCGGGCCGGCGAAGGCGTCGGGTGATGCGGGCAGCGTCGAGCAGCACAAGCTGACCGATCAGATCGCGGCCGACAAACATCTCGCCGGCAAGAAGGCCGTTGCCAAGCCGCATCGCGGACTTCGCTTCAACAAGATCGTGCCGCCGTCGGCTGGCTGATCTTTCTTTCAATCCAACACCACGACCACAGGGCTGCCGGGGACGGCAACAGGAACAGCACGGATGCTGAAAACTTTGTCAGGGATCATCGAGCAATTGCGCGGGCGGAGTCTCCTTCGCTCCGAACGCCTCTGGACGCTCGCCCCGGCAGCCCTTGTTTTCACGACTGCGAGCGAAGTACGACGCGGCGAACACGACGCTCGACAACATGAAACATTGGTCGCGAGCCGATGGTTTGTCGGCCTCGTCCGCGAACAGCCCCGAAGTCCGCCGCACGC
Organism: Pirellulaceae bacterium; assembly: GCA_963836865.1. Lineage (GTDB taxonomy): Bacteria > Planctomycetota > Planctomycetia > Pirellulales > Pirellulaceae > Rubripirellula. The sequence continues at coordinate 740,704 of CAWILC010000012.1, forward strand.
TTCGCAATCGATCGCGGTACGAAGTTGCCAACAACAGTTACGCTCGCGGGATCACGCTGACGCTGGCGAACGACGTGGTCGGAACCGGTCCGCGTTTGCAAATGCTGACCGCCGATGACGCTGCGAACCGATTCGTCGAAGCCGAGTTCTTCGCTTGGTGCGAGGCGATCGGTTTGCCGGAAAAACTGCGAACGATGCGGCTCGCTCGCGTTGCCGATGGTGAATCGTTCGGTTTGCTGACCAGCAACGAACGACTCGACACGCCGGTCAACCTCGATCTGCGTTTGATCGAAGCCGATCAAGTCGCGTCGCCGACCCTTGCGCAACGACTCCGCACGATACATCGACGGCATCCGCTTCGACGCCGACGGCAACCCGACCAGCTACGACGTCCTGCGTCATCATCCCGGCGATGACTTCTTCGCGTACGAGGAAGAATACAACACGGTGCCGGCCGCCGCGGTGCTGCACTACTTCCGCTGCGATCGGCCCGGACAGATTCGAGGCGTTCCCGACATCACGCCGGCGTTGCCGCTCTTCGCTCAACTCCGCCGTTTCACCCTCGCCGTTCTTGCCGCCGCTGAAACCGCCGCCGAGTTCGCCGGCATCCTTTACACCGACGCACCGGCCAACGGCGAAGCCGACGCTGCCGAACCGTTCGAGCCGATCGAACTCGAGAAGCGAATGCTTCTCACCATGCCCGGCGGTTGGAAGATGGCTCAGATGAAGAGCGAGCAACCGGCGACGACTTACGCCGAGTTCAAGAAAGAAATCCTCAACGAGATCGCTCGTTGTTTGAACATGCCCTTCAATGTCGCCGCCGGGAATTCGTCGGGATACAACTATGCCAGTCCGGCCGGCTCGACCACCAAACCTACTTCAAGTCGATCCGCGTCGAGCAAACTCAACTTGCTCGCGTCGTCCTGGATCGAATCCTGACCGCTTGGCTCCGCGAAGCCATTCTCATCGAGGGCTATCTGCCCAACTCGCTTCGCACGCTCGATTCAGCACGTTCGAGCATCAATGGTTTTGGGACGGGCATGAACATGTCGATCCCGCCAAAGAAGCCAACGCCCAAAAGATCCGTCTCGCCAGTCATACGACAACTCTGGCCATCGAATTCGCGCGGCAGGGGCGTGACTGGGAGACGGAACTTAAACAGCGTGCGAAAGAACTCGCACTGATGCGTGACCTCGGTCTGGTGATCGAGTCCGACGAATCTGATTCACAACCCGAAACCGAGGTCACGGAAGACAATGCCGAAGAGTCGCAAAGCCCAACCCAATTGAAGCCGAAGCCGAATCGGTCCCCAGTTCGCTTCGTATCGTTTGCGATGACGCCGCGACGATTCAACTCGCCGCGGCCGAAGAAGCCGGTGAAGGCAAACCGGCGCTTCGCAAGTTCAGCATGACCGCCTACACCGGCGGCGCGATGCGACTTGGGCGGTTGGCCTTACCCGGTCGTCGTTGACCTCGCCGGCATGCGAGTCACTCGCAAGTCGCGACCGATCCTGAAAGACCACGATCGCGGCAGCATCGTCGGACACACCGACGACATCACGATCAACGACAAGTCACTCGTTGTCGCCGGCGTGATCAGTGGCGTTGGAACGACCGCTCAAGAAGTGATCGCGACCAGCGAGAACGGGTTCCCTTGGCAAGCGTCGCTCGGTGCCAGTGCCGACAAGGTCGTCTTCATCCCTGAAGGCAAGACCGCCAAAGCCAACGGACGCGATCACAAAGGGCCGGTCTACATCGCCCGCAAATCAACGCTCGGCGAAGTCTCGTTCGTCGCGCTCGGTGCCGACGACAACACCGAAGCCCGCGTCGCCGCCGGCAACTACGCCGACGTCGAAGATCCCGGCGATGAACCAGAAGACACCGAACCCGAAACCACGGACGACCTCGAACCCGTCAACGCAAGTTTGAACATGAGCACGAAGCCAAAGACCGAAACCAAAGCGACCATTCGCCGGTCGACGAAATGCGTGCCCAGGCCGCGGCCGAATCCCGTCGCATCGCCGGCATTCGCAAGCTGTGTGCGGAGAAACCATCCCGACATCGAAGCCGACGCGATCGAGCAAGGCTGGTCCATCACCAAAACGGAACTCGCCGTGCTGCGAAGCGAACGCCCCAAAGCTCCCGACCAAACGCAACACTCGCCGCGTCACGATCGCGTGAAGTCCTCGAAGCCGCCGCGTGTCTCTCGGTCGGCATCGAAGAAAAGGTTCTGCTGGCCAGCTACGGCGAGAAGACGCTCAACGCCGCCGACCCGCTCCGCCACATCGGTTTGCGAGAACTCGTCGCCGAGTGTGCCCGCAGCGAAGGCATCGACGTGCCGCGTGTCTTCGGCGACGGAACGGCAACGATCCGCGCCGGTTTCAGTTCCATGAGCCTGCCCAGCATCATGGAAAACGTCATGAACAAGACGTTGCTGGCGGCTTACCAAAACACGCCGATCGCCGCGTTCGATCTGTGCAGCGTCGGAACCGTCACCGACTTCAAGGAAGTGGCCCGCTATCGCTTGCTCGGAACCGGCGGCTTTGAACAAGTCGCACCCGACGGCGAATTGAAACACGGCAAACTGTCGGAACAAAAATACAGCAACAAGGCCGACACCTACGGTCAGATCCTCACGCTGACCCGACACGACATCATCAACGATGACCTGTCCGCGTTCATGGACATCCCGCGTCAAATGGGACGATCCGGTGCCGAGTCCATCGACGATCTGTTCTTCACGCTGTTGCTGAAGAACGCTGGCTTCTTCTCGTCCGCCAACGCCAACTTGCTGCAAGGTGCCGACACCAAGTTCGGTCCCGACGCGTTGACCGTCGCCAAGACCACCTTCCGCAAACAGAAGGCTGGTCCTGGCGGCAAACCCAAGGACCAAAAGCCGATCAACATTCGGCCCGAGTACTTGGTCGTTCCGGTCGAACTCGAAACCGAAGCCGAACTGTTGATGGGTTCGTCGCAGTTGATGATCGACGCTCAAGGTTCACCGACCAAGATCCCCGTCGATAACCCGCACCGCAACAAGTACCGCATCATCAGCACGCCGCACCTGTCGGACTCGTACTACCCCGGTGCCAGTGCCGCCGCGTGGTACTTGTTCGCCAACCCGAACGTGCTGCCGGCGTTCGAGATCGTGTTCCTCAACGGCCGCCGCACGCCGATCATCGAACGTGTCGAAATGCCACCAAACACGCTCGGCATGGGCTTCCGATCTTACATCGACTTCGGCGTGAACTCGCAAGACCACCGCGCCGCCGTGAAAGTCGCTGGCGAGTGATCGCGGGCTGACTCATCTTCCTCAAGCCTCACCCCTCAGGTCTCAAGCCTCCCATCATGCAAGCTCAATACATCCACGACGGCAAGCAAGTCGACTTCACTCCCGACGTTGACGTGCCCGTCGGTTCGCTCGTCATCCAAGGCGACCTGGTCGGCGTCACCAAACGCGATCTCAAAGCCGACACGCTCGGTTCGATCGCCGTCGAAGGCGTCTTTGACTTTCCCGAAAGATCCGGCCGACGCCGAAACCTACACCGCCGGCCAAAAGGTCTACGCGACCGATGACGGCATCGTCACCGAAGTCCCCGACGGACAGCGTTTACCTCGGCAAAGTCGTCAGCGATGCCGCGCCGACCGACAACGTCGTCCGCGTTCGTTTGAGCCAGTGATGAACCGCCGTGAGCAATCCCATCATCGCACCCATCGGGGCGACGTTCGTCCACGAGGGCGTGACGATCCCGATTGTCACCGACGTTGAAATTCCCGCCGGCAACGTTGTCGTGCTGGGCAAGCTGGTCGGCGTTGCCAAGTTCGGTATCTGCCCCAAGTCACGCGGCAGCATCACGGTCGCCGGCGTCTTCAACCTCGTCAAAGACCCGACGACCAACATCCCCGCCGGCACCATTCTTTACTGGTCCAAGATCAGTCACCACGTCATCAAGAACGCTTACGCGCATTCGATGATCGGCATCGCCGTCGAAGACGCACCGCCGAGCACGCTGCGAGTTCTGGTTCGCCTCAAACAATAAGGAAGTGTCGCCATCATGGAAGACAAACTGAAAACTCTCTTTGAATCGCGACGTTTCTGGGCGGCAGCCGGCGGCGTGGTGCTCGTTCTCCTGCTGCCGTTCGAGGTCAAACTTTTGGTCACACTGTTGCTCGCCGCCTGGATCATCGGCGATTCGATCCGAGCCACCAAGGCGTTGTTGTTCGCTTTATGTTTGAGCGTCCCGATCGCGGGACTTGCCAACGACGCACACGATATGTGCCGCGAAGCCACCGTTCGTATCCGCAACGGATCGTCGATGGGCAGCGGCACGGTGTTCCGCGAATCAAGCGATGCGTTTTACATCCTCACCAACGCGCACGTCGCCGGCACTCAACTTGGTAATCGCGTCGAACTTGAGTTCTGGCGTGAAGGCCATCAATCGCGACCAGTGCCCGGCGAGACCGTCGCGGTCGCGTACATCCCGCGAGCGTACCGCGACATCGCGGTGGTGAAAGTCGACAAGACATCGCTGGGAACCTACTCGCCGCCGATCATCCCACTGGCCGGTTCGCAAGACTCGTTCAACTACCAAAACATCTATTCGGTCGGTTGCCCGAGCGGACGTTGGCCGACCGCCTTTGAAGGGTTCGCACTTCGCCGGCAAGCCAACGGAGGCGACACGATTCACTTCGTCCCCATGCCCGCCGGCGGCACGATCTGGCAGCGCGATCTTCGACGTACAAAGTCGCGAGCCTCAAATCATCGGACTGATCGCATGGCGAAGCAGTGACGAAGGCGGTCACGGTCTCGACGGTCGCGGCGAAACGCATGGTTACGGCATCGCGATGACGCATCAAGAAGTTTGGGCGGGGCTCTCCGGCAAACAAACGACGTCGTCTCTCTTGCTCGTTCCGCCGCCGAACACCGTTCCGCTCGGAACCGAAGTGCCCGACGAACAACAAAACAAACCTCAACCGCTGCCCGAAGGCGAAGACGACTCGGTGGTGCTCGAAATACTCCGATCCGTTTGCGATTCAGCCCGAAACGGAACTCTACATGCAGCGGCTCCCCAGTGGCACGCCCACCACGGGAAGCCAGCAAGACGTCATGTTGTTGTATCAAGACCCCGTCACCGACGGACCACAAACATCTCCGCCCGCAATGGCCAGCGAAGGATGTTGTCCAGGTTGCGGGTGTCGTTTGACAACGTCCGGCGATTGCCCCGGCGGCCGATGTCCGCTTCCCAATCAACGAAACCCGCAGCAGTACGGCAACGGTGGCGGTGGATTGTTCCCGAGTCTGCCACCCAACCGCAACCAAGACGAGCGACTGATTCCGCGACCGCAGGATCTGCTTCGCGAATCGTTTCCGCTTCCGAGGTTTGCGGACGTGCTTCCGTGGTTGATCGTCGCTGGTTTTGTGGTCTTCGTCATCGTCTGGTTCGTTCGCAATCGCTTTGAAGCCGCCGTTCAGCGAGCCGCCGGTATCAGTCCGAGTTGACCCTCCGGTTACGCCAAATCGACGACCGCTCGCAAGCCGCGAGCACCGCGAACGACGACCCGCAAGTCGACACGATGAGCGACATGCTTCACAGGGGCCAAGCGTGGCTGGCCGACAAACTGACCCGCCACGCATCGCGGAAGGTGACGTACATCCGCGGCGATCTGGTCGCCGAACTCGACGCCACGATCGGCAAGTCGGACTACGAACAAGACGACGGTGCCGGCGTGCTGACCCGCAGCCAAGTCCGCGACTACTTGATCGACACGGCAAGCTCTGCTCGGCTTCACCGATCGCGTCGTTGCCCCGCAAAGGCGACGAGATTCACGAGACCGACGCCAACACCACGCACGTCTACGAGGTCATGTCGCTCGGCGGCGAACCACCGTGGCGATACAGCGATCCGTTCCGAGTCAAACTCCGCATCCACGCCAAGCAGATCGACACCGTTGAACGCAACCATCCTCCGAATCGCTGACAGCGTCACCGCGCAACTCAACGCCGCGGACGTTCTCGCAAGGCTTCAATGCCGAACGCTTGTACGTTCCCAACTTCGACCTCGAAGACATGAAGGATCTGCGAGTCACAGTCGTACCCCGCGAGATCGACCTACTGCCGCTCGACCGAACCAGTAACCGAGTTCACGTCATCATCGACATTGCCGTGCAGAAGAAGTTCAAACGCGGCGATGCGGCCGAGATCGACCCGCTGGTCTCGTTCGTCGAAGAGATCGCCGACGAGTTCCGTATCAAACGGCTCGATTCCTACATCGCCGCCCGCTGCATCAAAGTCGAGAACAGCGTGCTGTATTCGGTCGAACATTGGGAACAGCTTCGCCAATTCACCAGCCTGCTGACGTTGACCTTTGAACTCGCTCGATGACCGGCATTCGCGTTCGAGCGAAGATGACGCCGGACACGCTCCGGCGAAAAACCGAAGCGGCGACGTTCCGTTCGCTCGGTCACGCCGGCGGTGCGATTCGCAAGACGGCCTATCGCAGCATCCGCCGCCGCAAAAACCCGTCGCGACCTGGCAGTCCACCAAGTTCACCCACCGGCCGGCTGCGACGTTCGTTCCGATACGAAGTCGATCGCCGCGCCCCCGGCGTCGTCATCGGCCCGGTCAACGAGATCGCCGGCCGCTTGTGGAACCTCCACGAGTTCGGCGGAACCGGTCGACCTCGCAAACTCAAACGACACAAGTTCCGCGTCGGCCAGTACGGACCGATTCGCGTCAAGACGCTGGGCAACGCTGCCAAGTTCGCCCGCATCAAACTGCTCACCGCGGCACAAGCTTCCCGAGCGACACGACTGATCGAGCAAGAGAACCAACGTCGCGGCGCGATGAAAGCCGCACGCTACCCTGCTCGCCCGTTCATGAAGCCGGCACTCGACAAGCATCGCGGCCAGCTCCCGAAGTTCTGGCGTGACAGCGTCAAGTAACGACCACTTCCCTCGAAAGGATTCGACAGAAAAACCATGGCCGAAGTAAGACTCGGTCTCGACGCCGTCCTCACCATCGACGGTACCGAGATCAAAAACTGTAAAGACCTCACGGTCTCGCTTGAGAAAGCGGAAGCTGACGCATCGACCCGCGACAACAACGGTTGGCGAGCGACCGTCGGCACTTTGAAAGACGCCTCGATCGAGTTCACCGTCTTGAACAAAGACGGCGATCCTTCGTTCGGTCTTCTGCAAAGCTTGTTCATGTCGGGCAACCCGGCCGATGTCGGAGTTTCGGATGCCGGCGGCACGCTCACGCTGACCTGCGAGTGCATGAATTTTACGATCAATCAACAACTCGAAGAAGTCATCTCGGCCGACGTGACGCTCAAGCCGACTCAGTCGTCTGCCGGCGGTGGCATGAACGTTGGTAGCGGCGGCGGTGGTTCCTTGCGTGCCGCCGCTGCTCCCGCGACCGCACCCAAAGGAGACGACCAAGTAACCATGTCGAAATTCGTTGACGCAAAGAATCGGATTTGGGTGGTCGATGTCACCAACACGACGCTGCGGCGAGTCAAGTCGCTGACCGATGTTCGGTTGATGGACGCCGTCGATGGCGAACTGATCCCGCAGATGTCGCAAGACTTTCTCCTACTCGGTGAAGTACTCTTCGCCGTTTGCAAACCGCAAGCGGACCGCGAGTCGATCACGCAAGAAGAGTTCGAGTCCGGACTGGCCGGCGATCATCTCACGGAAGCCCGCGACGCGCTGGTCGAAGCGTTGCTCGAATTTCTCCCGGAGGATCAACGCCGTCTGCTGACCAAAGCGGTCGCGCATCAACGCGAGGTGACGGCACGCGGGATGGAGATGCTGCATCGGAGGCTCGACGATCCGAACCTGATCAGCCAGACGGTCGCGCAGCTCGAAGCGAACCTGGCGGTGCCCGCGTTGAACGGATCGTCCACCAGCTCGCCGGCCTCCTCGGTGTCGACCCCGGACCGCTAACGCTTCGCCAACTCACTTGGATGGCCGACGCCAAACGCTACACGATTGGCAGCTCACCAGCACCATCGTCTGGATCACCGCCGAAGTGAATCGCGACCGCAAACGCCGCCGCCGAGCGTTCAAGCCCGATGATTTCAATCCGATGGTCACGGTAAAGCCCGCGGCAAACAGAGGTTCGGTCTCGCAATTGTCGGTCAACTCCTTTCGCAATCGCGAATGATGACTCGTCGCTATTCATACTTGGATAGTAGTCTTCATCAACAATCTGCAACGCTCGACACTTCTCAGATTGATAGCTTTGCTCAAAGAAGTCGATGCTTGATTCTCGCGTCCAGTACAAACCGCTGGGAAAGAGATCTTTTGACGCCATCCCCAACTCGGCGAACAACGATCCCTCGAAACAAGAATCAACGTCGCTGACCGACACGCGATCATCGCCGTTGCGATCCCAACTCATAAGTTCATCGACATTTCTGTCGACCAACTGCCACTTCATGATGTTCATCGGGCTTAGCATGCTTGTGCCTGCAAGGAGAATGCCACGAGGAGCAATCAGCTGCTTACCCAAACACCGCGCAACATGAATCCCACCCTCCGAATGTGCGAAAACGACGAGACGTTCAGACGCGACTTGAAAGGAATGCTCAAGCAGTTCCACAATGGTTGCGACATCGCTCGCTTGACTTTCAGGGCCGACACTCCGGCGAATATTTGAGTTTATGCAGGTTTTTATGTACCTGTCTGTGTCTTGCTCGAAGGTGTCGCTGTTTGCCTGGATACCAACGGACAGCTCGTTTCCGCTTACACCGCGGTTGTCAAAGCGAGCAACACAATACCCCGCATCGCAAATTCGGTGGGCGAGACGGCGATACATCAAATCATCTTCGGTGTATGTATCGCCCATAAACCCATCGCGTTCAGCAAACCAACCACCTGGGACGATCAGTACGGTGCCGAGAAGGCGGCCATGGTCTGCGGGTTCAAGGAAGTCCCCGTTCAGATGAGCGACGCCATCTTTGGTCGGCACACAGAATTCGCTTCTTATCAACGGTTGGGCTCCACAGAAAACCTTCAGATAGTTCAGGAGTTTCCAATATAGTGTCTCAAGTCCGTGCCGGTGCCGCCTTTGTCGAACTGACGCTGAAGAACTCAGCGTTCGTCAAAGGTCTGCGCTCGGCACAGAGTCAGTTGTCTTCGTTCGCGTCATCCACACAGATGATGGGCGCGAAGCTGACCGCGATCGGTGCGGGGCTGGCTATGCCGCTGGCTGCCGGCGTTCAAAAGTTTGCCGAGTATGACGATGCGATCCGAGGCGTCGCGGCGATCACGGGAGCGACTGGCAAAGCGTTCGATGATCTGAACGCCAAAGCCAAAGACCTCGGTGCGACGACCAGTTTTTCCGCGGTCGAGGTCGCCAACCTGATGACGGAACTCGGTCGAGCGGGTTTCAACCCGAAGCAGATCGAGGACATGACGGCCAGTGTGATGAACTTGGCCCGTGCGACCGGCACCGAAGCGACGATGGCATCGGGCATCTTCGCCGCCGCCATTCGTCAGTTCGGTCTCGACGCGACCGATGCCTCGCGAGTCGCAGACGGACTGACCGGCGCGGCCAACAAAAGTTTCAACAGCGTCGAATCACTCGGCGAGGCGTTGCAGTACGCCGGCCCGGTCGCGGCCGACGCCAACATGAGCCTCGAAGAAACGCTCGCGATCCTGGGGACGCTCGGCAACATCGGCATCCAGGGCAGCAGCGCCGGTAACGCACTGAAACGATTGCTGACGTTGTCGGCTGCCGAGAGCGAGAAGTTTCAACAGGTCTTCGGCGTCACGACCAAAGACGCCAAAGGCAACGCCCGCAGCCTCGTCGATGTCTTAGGCGAAGTGGCGGAGGCAACCAAAGGACTCGGTTCAGCCGACCGTGCGGCGAAGTTCAACGAGGTCTTCGGTCTGCTCGGTATCACATCGGCATCCGCGATCGGCAAGAGCGTCACCGACACTCGCGAACTACTCGATGCACTGGAGCAGGGAACGGGCGTCGCCAAAGAAGACGGCGGACCAGATGGAGTCGGGTCTCGGCGGTGCGTTCCGTGTTCTGTCATCGTCCATCGAAGCGGTCCGCATCGCGATCGGTGAAGCCCTCGAAAAACCACTGCAACGATTGACCGAAGCGTTTTCGAGTGCCGCGTCGTCGCTGACGACCTGGATCGGCGAGAACAAACGTGTCGTTCAGATGGCGGCGCTCGTTGCCGGAGGTGTGGTCGCCGCCGGCGTCGCGTTACTCACTATCGGTTCAGCCGCTGCGGCAGCGTCGATGGCGATCGGCGGACTGCTGAGTATCTTCGCCGCCGTCGGATCCGTCGTCGGCGTCGTCGGTACCGCGATGGCCGCGATCCTCTCGCCAGTCGGTCTCGTGGTCGCCGGTGTTGCCGCGATCGGCGTTTACCTCGCTCATTCGACCGGCATGCTTTCGCGTTTGTCCGCCTACTTCAAGACCGCGTTCGCACAACTCGCCACCGACTCGCAAGCCGCGTTCAAACAGATCGCGGCTTCGCTCGCTTCGGGGGACATCACCGGTGCGGCCAAGGTGCTGTGGGCGTACTTGAAAAGCATCTGGAAACAGGGCGTCGCTGCACTGGCCGATGGCTGGTCGAAACTTGCGGCAAGTCTCGACGGTTTCGCCGGCGGATTGTTGTCCGCGATGAAGGACTCTACTCGGCAGCACGCTCTCATGGGCGTCACAAAACCGCTCCGCGATCCTGACCGCCGTGGCCGGATTCGCCGCGATGAAAGTGGCCGCCGCCGGCGTCGGTGCTTCGATGATCGCTTTGAAAGATGGTGACGCTCGGGCTATCGACCGCCACCAAGACGCTCGCTGCAACCTGGACGGTGTTGAAAGCCGTCGGTGCGGGAATCAAAGCGGTGTTCATCGGCTTGGCAGCGGTGAAGAAGATCAACATCACGCTGGCCGGAATCTACGCCGCGGTCACGACGGGATTGTCCGGTGCCTTTGGACTTCTCACCGGAGCGATCAGCGCTGCGGCCGGCGCGATGGCTCTGTTGTTCACGCCGCTGGGGTTGGTCGTTGCCGGTGCGGCGGCACTGGGTGCTTACTTCCTCTATTCGTCGGGCATCATCGGCAAGAGTGTCGATTGGCTGAAGTCCGCGTTTCAAACTCTGAAAGCCGACACGTTGGCAGCGTTCGGTGCGATCGCCAACGCTCTGAAAGCCGGTGACATCAACGCGGCAGTTGATGTGTTGTGGTCGTACATCAAACTGCAATGGACTCGCGGCACGACTTGGCTCTCCGGCGTCTGGTCAAACTTCACCGCGTCGATCGCCGACACATGGTCCGACGCCGTCTACCAACTGGCCGACCTGCTGATCCAAGGTCTCGGTGCGATCCGAGGCGTCTGGAACAGCACGCTCGGCTATCTCGCGGACGGTTGGACGATTGTTACTTCCGCCGTCCAAAAAGGCTGGAACTCGACGATCGGCTTCCTCAAAAAAGGTTTCCTGAAGCTTCACGAGTTGGTCGACATCGCAGGCGACGTTGCGATTCAAATTGGCGGCGTGCTGGTCAACGCATTGTCCGGCGTCGAAGGAGCCTGGGTCGAGACGATCGACTACCTCGCCGATTCATGGGCGGTGTTCGTCGGCGAAGTGAAGCAGATGTGGAACAGCACGGTAGGCTTCCTCCGCAAGGCATGGGTCAAACTGAAAGCTCTGTTCGACGACGACATCAACGTCGACGCCGAAGTGCGTCGCATTGATGCCGAGACCGCTGGCGACAACCAAGCCGAAAAACAACGACGCCAAACCGGTATCGCCGACCGTGCTAACAAACGTCAGCAGCGAAAAGCCGAGATCGAAGCCAACCGCAAGGCGATGCAGGATGATTTGAAGCGGCAACTTGACCAGCGTCGCAAGTCACGCGAAGGCCAAGACCTCGACGCGGACTTCGCCGCGATCGATGACGACACCGCCGCCGCGAACGCTGCCGTCGATGTGGACCGCGATCGTCAGATGGCCGGCAATGCCAAAGCCAGCGATGACCGCACCGCAGCAACCGACCAGTTCACCGCCGACGTTCGCGACACGTTAGCCGACATGCGTCGTCAATCGCAGATCGACGCCGACGCCAAGCGGGCTGGTCGCGACACCGCAGACGCCGACCGTGCGGCCAAGGTCGCAGGCGCTGAAGCCGCCTTCCAAGCCGCCGTCGATCGAGCAAAAGCGATCAAAGCCGACGACGCCGATCCATCGGCTAACGGCGAACCGGCAAACGTCTCCGATGATCTCGCCAAAGCGATCGCCGACGCCAAAGCCGCCCTTCGAGCAAGCTCAAACCGAAGCCGGCATCGATCCGGCAACCGGCGTCCCCAACGATCCCGCGATCGACAAGCTGCAAGCCGACCTCGCTGCGATGCAAGCCAAAGCGACCGAGATCGGTGAGCAAGCGAACGTCGATGCTGACGTCGATTTGCCAAAGGTTGAACTCGACAACGACCAAGTTGACCTGCGACTCGATCGCAATTCGCGAGACTCGATCGACAATTTTTCAGGCAGCGAACCCGTTGGCGATTCTTCCAGCGAGTCCGCCAAAGGAGACTTTAACGCGACGGGTTTAGGTCTTGGCGATGGTGCTCGAAAGCTCGACCAATCCGGTGACGCAACACCGCTGCAAAAACTCGAACCGATCGATGCGGAACCCGAAGTCGAGGTCGTCCAAGCACCGCTGATAAAAATCGCTCCCGAGGTTGATGAACCGGACGTTGCCGAGGATGCCGCACTAACCACAGGTATCGAAAGCCATCTCACCCAGATCAATGATCGGCTCGTTGCCATCGGACAGTCGCTCTTGCAAACCAATCAGTTGCTCGGCGGTGAAAACGCACGCGTGCTAACCACCGACGCTGGCGATGCGTATGGACTCACCGAAGACGTTCTGCGGGCGATCGTCGAAACGGCCGCCAACACCCGCACGCTCGCCGAACGTTCGCGCGGCGGAGGATTGGTGTTCGCCTAATGAGTTTCTCGCACGGAGGTTTCCAGTTCGACACCGCGGCGCTTTCCGAAAAAGCGACTCGCGGCAAGACGATCAGCGACTTCACGTCGTTCGTCGCGACCAACGGCGGCCACGTCGATCCCTCGTCGGCGGCGGACGCTGCGTTCCAGTATTACCGATCGAACTATCCGGACTTGATCCCGCTGCTGCAGATCGATTCGGAGTACATCAACGCCAAACACGCTCTGGTCAGCATCACGCTCAACGCCGCGAACCTGAGTCCGGTGTCGTTCAACACGACCGGTGCGACGACGCACCTGAACCAATCTATGTCCACCCGCGGCACGTACGCCGCGCCGGGCCGGCAAGCCCCGAATTATCGCGGCGCAATCGGCGTCAGCGATTCGGGAGTGGCCGGCGTCGACATCACGGTGCCGGCGTTCGAGTTTTCGGTTCGCAAGAAGTTTGAATTCGTTTCGACGGGCTACTTACTCGCCGTCGTGTCGATGACCGGCCGAACCAACGGTGGCCCATGGTCGATCTTTGGTCCTGGCGAGGCGTTGTTCCTGGGTGGCGAAGGCGGCGAGGACGACAACAACTGGGTCGACATCACGTATCACTTCGCCGCGCGACCGACGCAAGCCGGGTTCAGCGTCGGAAACATCGGCGGCATCACAAAACGCGGGTGGGATTACCTGTGGGTCAAGCACGATGAAGAGGTCGTCGGTGATCGAGTGTTGCAAACGCCCGCCGCGGCTTACGTCGAACAAGTTTACCCCGAAGGGAATTTCGCCGTCTTGGGAGTGACCTGATTTGCCAAGACGCGTCCGACCCGGCGACCGGCTTGTCGATCGCCGCTGCCGATTACAACCGACTGATCGCCGCCGCCGAAGCGATGCATCGCAATCGGCTGCCCGGTGGCGGCGGACAACGCACGCACGTCCGCGACGCGGCGACCGTTCGCGTTCACAACACCTCGTCGGACGTCGTTCCGATCGGCGGCATCGTTGGGTTCGACACGCCGCTGACCGACCCCAACGCCGGCCCGGTCGAACTGGCCCGCTTCGTTCGCGACGCGACCATTCAAACGGTCACGCCGACGGAAGACGATCACTCCGGCCGCATCGGCGTCGCCATCGAACCGATCGCGGCAGACGCGGTCGGCCGAGTTGTGTTCGATGGCATCGTCGCGGCGCGAATCAACGTCACCAAGACTTGGCATCGTTTCGCCGACGTCGGCGAGTCCGGCGGCGAGACGCTGCAGTCCAAACCCGACGGCACCGCTCAAATTCTGTGGCGACGCGACGCCAACCAAATTGGCGATCAATGGGCGGTCGTTCGTCTCGGCCGGCCCGCCGATCCGGTGTACTTGGTGAAGGTGCCCCGCGGCGGCATCCAACCGCGTCGTGGGATGCGCACCGGCAGTGCCGATTGTGACCTGCATGAACTCGACCAAGACGGCGAGATCATCGCGGTCACCGATCCGGCGGGCGAGACCGTTCGCATCACCGCTCGCAATCATTCGGCCCAGCGCATCCGTGGCCCTGTCGAAGGCAGCGACGAGGATCAATTTCTCATCGTCAACTTCGACGGACATCGTTCATGGATCATCGACCCACCCAAGCAAACGCTGCTGTGCAAACCAACGCGGCGACTGAAAGCCAAGTCCTGGGGCACCGCGCGTGAGTTGCGATTCGACGGCACGTCATGGAAGCCGATTGGCGTTAAAGTCTCGGTCTACAACGTCTGCGATTACGCACTGCTCGCGTCGCAACAAATCGTTTGTCACTTCCATGAAGACACGTCGGCTTATCTCACCATCGGTTGCCGATGCTGCGACGGAAGTAGCTCATCGAGTTCGTCGTCCTCATCGGGAAGTTCGTCATCGAGCGTATCGTCATCGTCGTCGAGTAGCTCCTCGTCATCCAGCAGCCCGTCGAGTTCGAGTGGTTCGTCGGTCAGCAGCAGTTCATCGAGCGATGTTTCGATGAGTCTGTCGAGTTCGAGTAACTCGTCGTCATCCAGTTCGAGCAGTTCGTCGTCATCTTCTTCGTCGTCGAGTTCGCCTTCTTCATCGAGTTCATCTTCGAGTAGCGGCAGTAGCTCATCGTCGACTTCGTCATCGTCCTCATCGAAGCCATCGTCGAGTGGTTCGTCATCGACATCGATCAGCAGCGATTCATCGTCGCCAAGTTCGAGCTCCTCTTCGGCTCAGCGGTTCATCATCGAGTCAATCGTCGAGCGATTCGGACTCCTCTTCCAGCCAATCTTCGAGCGATTCGGAATCGAGCAGCAGCAAGCCTTCCGAATCATCTTCTTCGACGCCGGCAAGTTCCAGTTCGTATTCAACCGCTGAAGACTCGTCGAGCAGTAGTTCATCCGACAAATCATCTTCGCAGAGTGCCAGTTCGTCATCAGGCGACAACTCATCGTCGAGCGGATCAAGCGAATCGTCGGATGAGTCGACATCGTCCGGTTCTTCCTCGAACGATTCGCAATCGTCAACGAGTGATCCATCGGCATCATCGGGTTCGCAACCCAAAAGCTCCGACTCGTACTCAACCGTTGTCGATAGCAGTTCATCGAGCGGCTCGGCGTCGTCGGGTGGCAGTCCGTCGGAGAGTAGCGAAAGTTCAACGTCGGACAGGTTCGCCATCGAGTGACTCTGAATCCGCTTCGCATTCCGGTTCTGCATCGACGCCGTCGGATTCATCGGAGGAATCGGTCGATGATTCGGTGCAGTCATCCAGTCACACATCATCCAACGCCAGCGATAGTTCAACCTCCGAAGGTTCCCCGTCCAGCGAATCAACACCGTCGGAGTCCACGTCCGATTCGGCCGATTCAGACAGTGAATCCGAGAGCGATGAGTCGACCGACAGCGGATCTGACGGCAGCGAATCGGCAGACGCCAGCACATCAACCCATCCACCCAGCTACTCGGTGTGGGACGGTTCGACATCGTCGCACGACTCCACCTCCGAAGACTCAGGCTCCGATTCAGATCAATCAACTTCCGACGCATCTGACTCGGATGACGATTCGCAATCCGGTGATGACTCAGCATCGACGGACACATCAGTCGGCGACGGATCGTCAGGTGCAAGCGACGACTCCGGATCGGACGCAAGCGAAACATCAGACGATTCAGAATCCGACCGAAGTGAAACATCGGGCGAATCAGGTGACGGATCGGGTGGTCGGCTGGCGGAAGCGAATCTGGCAGCGACAACGAATCCGAAGAACCGAGCGATAGACGAATCGACGGAAGAGTCCGGCGACGGAAGCGAAGCAGGATCCGGCGGCGGCGGTTCGGGAGGCGGCGGTTCAGGCGGCGGTGGTGGATCCGGTGACGGCTCCGGCGGCGGTGGCTCGGACGATCGACCATCCGATGACGACGAATCCGGCCCCGGCGATGACTCCAGCGGTTCAAGTGAATCCTGCACGTCGACTTGGATCTGGTCCTGTGGCTGGGAACTGCAAGAGAGCGACTGCGAGGACGGTGGCGAACCGCCATCGAGCAGCGGCAGCTACGACGGCGAAGTGGTGACGGTGTCCGCATGATTCACTGTCCTCACCTCACGCCCGACAACCAGTGCGAGGTTGCCGCCGGCATGGCGGCTTGCAGCGTCCGCACATCGCCGGCCGCGTGCAACGCTTGCCAGAACGAGTCCAACCCGCGGGCGATCAACGTTGTCACGATCGGGATGGCGCTCGTCAACAAACGTCGTCGCAAGAAAGACGCCAGCGAACTGGAAGCGCTGCTGAAAAACTACTTGCCCGATCAAGACGAGTCGCCGGCGACGCTCAAGATCGCCGACTACCGTCCCGGTCCCGGCAACGAACTGAAAAAGATGCTCGCTTGGTTCGCCAAGCCATCCGACTCGTGTGCTTGCGAATCACGCGTCGAAACGATGAACGACTGGGGCGTCGAAGGATGCCGCCGCAACGTCGACACGATCACCGATTGGTTACTCGAAGAAGCCCAACAACGGAACATGCCCCATGGAAGGTTCACCCGCGTCATCGCCAGGTCGCTCGTCGTCACGGCGATCCGAAAGTTCGAGCGAAAGTTCCCCGACGGAGCACCCGAGCCGGACGACGACGATGATCGCGGTTGATACCAAGATCGTCGAGCGTTGCTTCCTGATGAACCTCGACCGCCGCGACGATCGACTTGCGTGATTGGATGAGGCAACTGCCCGACCCGTGGCCGTTCCCGCAGCCCGAACGTTTCGCAGCCGTCGACGGACGCCACATCGCAACACCGCCGCAGTGGCGAGCGGGCAACGGTGCGTGGGGCTGTTATCGTTCGCATTGCCTGATCCTCGAAAAGTGTTTGATCGAAGGCATCGACTCGTACGTTGTCTTTGAAGACGACGCGGGCTTCGGCGAAGATTTCCAAGAACGGTTGCAAGAGTACGTCAAGGAACTGCCGGCCGATTGGGGATTGGCCTATCTCGGTGGCCAGCATCTTTACGCCGGCAAGCATCCGCCACAGCGCATCAGCGAACACGTCTATCGACCTTACAACGTCAACCGCACGCACGCCTTCATGGTCCGCGGTCGCGACAATATGAAGGCACTTGTACCGGCATCTTCACTGGAACGATTGGCACACCAAGCACCACATCGACCACCACCTCGGCCGCATCACTCAGCGTCGTTACCAAGCGTTGGTTCAAGGCAAGAACGTCGACAAAGAATCCATCGCCGTTTACACGCCCGATCGCTGGCTCGTCGGACAACTTCCAACGAAGTCAAACATCTGCGGACGCAAGTGGACGCAAACGCGGTTCTTCAACGACGCCAAGAACGCCGACCACTCCGACGCTCCGTTCTTCGCGGTGCTTGGCCCGCACCGTTCGGGCACGTCTTGCGTCGCGATGGTCATGCACCATCTCGGCGTCCACATGGGCAACCAACTCGGCGGTTACGAAACGACCGGCGGTGGTGAAGCGGTCGGACTGGCCCAACTCTGTGAAAAGGCGATGCGTTTCCCGGCAGTCGATCCGACGATGGCCGACGCGCAACTGACGCAGCAACTCAAGTCCTGGATCGTGACCCGCAAAGCCGAAGCGAACCGCGACAAAACGGTCGCCGGCGGCAAGTACCCGCACCTGTGCCGCTTCGTCGGTCACTTGCACGACGCCCTCGGCAGTTCGCTCCGCATCATCTCGGTGAACCGCAACATCGAAGCGTCGATCCGGTCGCTGCAATCACGCAGCGAAAAGCATCGAGGCCAATGGTTCGCGGGCACCGATGAGCAATGCGAACAACTCCAACGCAGTCTCCTCGAACATCGCGACGCCTTCATCGCCTCGCACCCCGATGTGCCGACGTTCCATCTCGACTTCGCCCGTCTCACTCAAAGCCCCGACGAGGTCATCGGCGAACTGATCGAGTTCCTTGGCATCGAACCGACCGACGAAGAGATCGCGTCAGCCATCGACCACGTCAATCCGACGCTTCGCAAACACGGATGAGTCGATATCCAAAGCCGACCGAAGATCTCGGCGTGATGTACATCGCGATCGGTGGTAAGTCGCTGTGGCAACTCCGCCGTTCGTTGGCATCGCTGCGGCATCATTGTCCCGACGTGCCGGTCGCGTTGTTCACGAACCAATCGGCCAAAGCATGCCCGAACGTCGAGTATCGCTACGAGGTTTCGGCCACTGGCGGCTACCACGTCAAACCACGCTTCATTCCCTGGTTGCCGTTCGAGCGAACCATCTATCTCGATGCCGATACTGTCGTGCTGCATCCGTCCGCGATCCAGCCGGCCGGGTTGCTGACCGATCGTTTCGGTTATGAAGCGGCTTACGTTCATGGCATCTCACGACGCTGCGACAAGACTCGCATTTGCGGCGTGCCGTCGATGAACTCGGGCGTCGTGATGCTTCGCAAGTGCCAACGGGTTCTCGATGCATTGGCTCATTGGCGAAGGACGTATCAAGGCGGAAACGATGAGATTCTGTTGACGCGGTCGCTGTTGTTGCACGCGGTTCCGTCGTACGTGCTGCCGGCCGAGTGGAACTGCCGGTCACGCGATCAAGTTCGTCACTACTCGTCGATCCGTATCACACACCATCGGCACGTTTTGCGATTGGTGCAGCCCGACGGATCGGTGCCGGAAGAATTACTCAAACGCTGGTGGGAAACCGGCGTCGCCGAACTTCAAGGAGGATCGTTCGCATGAGGCAACCCATCGAAGTGCTGCGGCGGATCAAGCCGCGGTTTCTGCTGTTCGGTTCGTTCGCGTTACACGCCCACGGGTTTTCGTTCGGCCAAACCGACGTCGACGTTTGGCTCGATCCAGGACTCGGGCGCGAAGCGTGGCAGCAAACGATCCGCGACATCGCCGGCCCGTACGAGATCCAGTTTCGCGATCATCCGCAAGCCGATCCGCCTTGCCAGTCCGCTCGCATCCACGCGTCGCCGTATCTGGACATCATCAGCCGTCCGTCAGGTCACACCGACGCCGACTTCGATTTGCTTTACCGCATTTCGATGGACTCGATCTACGGACGGGTTCCGCCGGTGAAAATCATCCTGCGAAGCAAACTGCACGCGTCGCGACCGAAGGACTATCGGCACGTGATGCGAGTCGCCCGGCAACTCCTCAACATTTGGTGAAGCATGATCGGCGACATTACGTTCTGCATCAAGACGATCCATCGGCCATGGTCGTGCCATCGTCTTGTCGAATCGCTCCGCGAACATTTTTCAAAACCGACCATCATCGTGGTCGACGACGGTTTGCCTGAGCAACGGTTCAGCGAAAAGTATCCGGCGACGGCAAAGCACTGTAGCGTCATCAACCTCGACACACACGACGTCGGTGTCGGCGTCGGACGCAACGCGGCGATCGACGCGTTGCAAACCGATTTCATGTTCCTGCTCGATGACGATCACGTCGTCACATCAAACTTTCATCTCGACCGAGTCTGCGAACGTTTTTCCAAACTCGACATCGACATCCTCGGCGTTCGCCAAGGTGCCGGCGGGCGGCCGACGATGTTGTCGCCGTTGATGAACGGCAAACGTATTTGGATGCATCGAGGCGAGACCAAACGCACCGGCTATGTCGCATGGTGCGACATGACCAGCAACGCGTTTCTCGCTCGCACCGAAACGATTCGACGCCTTCGCTGGGATGAAGAACTCAAAACGTACGAGCACTGGGAGTTCTTCTATCGAGCGAAGCTCGCCGGCTTGAAAGTCGCTGTCGCTGGCGACTGCTTCATCAAGCACGCCCACGTCGAAAGCAAACAGTACCGCGACCTTCGCAAGCGTTCCAAGTTCCGAGCGATGGGCCTCCGAAAACACGGTTTCCACTCGATGCGTTATCCCGGAGGTCAAATTGTCCGTGCGTGAACCAAGTCACCTTTTGCATCAAGACCATCCATCGACCGCAGTGCTGTGCCGCACTCGTTCGCAGCATCCACCAGCACTACGGCAATGATCGGCCGCTGATCCATGTGCTCGACGATGGCAGACCGGAGTTGCGGTTTTCTACGAACTGTCCCGATGAAGCGGCGATGGTCGATCGTTTGATCGAGACCGAGTACGACATCGGTTTGTCCGCCGGCCGAAATCGGTTGCTCGACGCGGGCGACACGCCGATCGTGGTGTTCACCGATGACGATCATTTGGTGACGGAGCAGACGCGGTTGCCGGAACTGGTCAACAAGCTCAACCGGCACCATGACCTTGACCTCTTGGCAGCACTGAGCAACCAGCAAGAGCGGCCGAAGCTGATGAGCGTTGCCGACAAGACGATTCACATCCCGCATGGCAGTTACAAACAGCGTGGTTCGATCCGTTGGTGCCACTACGTCGGCAATTGCTTCGTCGCCTACCGCGACATCCTGCAAGCGATCCGCTGGGACGAATCCCTGAAGGTCGAAGAGCACTGGGACTTCTTTTGGCGATGCAAGCTCGCCGGCGTCAACGTCGCGTGTGACGTGTCGCATTCGTTTAAGCACGAACACGTCGATCCGCCAGGCTACCAACGCCGGCGTCCCGAGTTCCTCAAAGCAAGCCTTCGCAAACACGGATTGGAGCGAGTCGTTTGGAAATGAATGTTCCCGCCAAAGTCATCGCGGTCCTGGACCTACCACCGCGTCGTGCCCCGAAGAACGTTCGCGAAAGCTACGCCGCCGCGGCAGAGCGATGGGGTGCGGAGTTGCACTGGATCCGAAGCGATCTGCAACCGGTCCATCCGTTCTGGCAAAAGATGTTTGTATGCCGACACGTTCACCAGCGGTTCGGTTCGTCGCAAGTCTTGCAACTCGACAACGACATGGTCATCCGATCGGACTGCCCGTCGCCATTCGACCTCGTGACGCCGAAGCAATTCGGCATCGTTGCCGAACGTCAGTGCGCCCTGAACCGCATCGACGATGGCGGATGGCAGCAGCGAGCTCACCAGATTTGGGCAGACCGCTGCCGTTTGCGACCGGCACCAACGTGGCTGCACCCCAACGGCGGTCTGTATCTCTACGCCACCGAGATGTACGGACCGATGTTTGATCGGATCATCCGGTATCTGTTGCCAACTTGGGGCGCGAGCGATCAGGCGACGGACGAATGTCTGGTTATCAACCAACTTTGGAACGATCATCCCGGTTACATCAAGTTCTTGCCCAGCGACTTCAACGTCAGCATGCTGCAAAACCCGGACTGGGCGGCGAACCCGGTGATGCAGTCGTTCGTGCATCACTTCATCGGCAAATCGAAACCGAATCTAGAAGCGTGCCGCTGGCGACGAACCGATCCGCCCGAGTTGCCGTTCCCGAACAACGCGAAGTCACACGAACTGGTCAGACAGTGGGGCAACCATCCGCCGGCCGAGTACGACATCGGCCCGATCTTCACGCCGCAACTCGCCGCCAACCTGCTGGCCGTTTACCCAAACCTGATCGTCACCGGCGAGTGGTCCAACGAACCGTTCCGACTCGACCGGCGAATGCTTTCCCATGCCGAGACCGCATCGTCGCATCTCGTTCTCACACGGTTCCTGCTTCGCCTCGGCGTGAACGCTCGCCGCTTCCGACTTCGCATCACGGAGGATGTCGATGGATCGACGCTTCAACCTGCCCGCACTTGAGTACCACGTCGCGCACGGATGTAACCTCTCGTGCCAACAGTGCAGCCACTACAGCGATCACCATCTCGCCGGCGCGATGCCAACGGTCGAGCAGGCTGACGCGGACTATTCCAAATGGTCGCACCGATTGAAGACCGCGACGGTTCGCGCTACTCGGTGGCGAGCCGTTGCTGAATCCGCAAGTCGTCCAGCACATCCAACTCGCGAGACAGCATTGGTCCGACAGCGACCTGATGCTCGTCACCAACGGATTCTTTCTGCATCGCTTCCCCGAGTTACCAACGATTCTCGTGGACACGAACTGCCGACTCGAAGTCAGCCAGCACGGAACGCACGACGAATACGTTCGACGCTTCCAAGAAGTGAAACAACTCGTTTGGCGATGGCGTGAACAACACGCCGGCATCCAAATCAACATCCGGCAATCGCATCGCGGTTGGATGCGGCAATACAACGTCGAAAATGGAAAGCCGGTGCCGTTCGATTCCAAGCCCGAAGCCGCGTTCAAAGCCTGCATGCAGAAGACTTGCACGCAGCTTCATCAAGGCATGCTTTGGAAATGCCCCGCGTTGGCCTACTTCGCCAAAATCGAAGCCAAGTTGCGATTACAAGACGTCCCACAGTGGCAACTCTTCCGCGATTACCAAGCCTGCCGACCCGACTGCACCGACGAAGAATTGCAAACGTTCCTCGCCACCAATTCCATCCCGCAGTGCGGACTGTGCCCAAGCCGCCGCACCGCGTTCGTCCACCCCGATCCTTTGAAACGGAGTTCACTGCAATGACCACACCCGGCCCATACCGACCACCGATGCCGCCGTATCCCTTCGTCCCGCCATTCGACCCGCCCGACAGCGAACCACCGTATGCACCGGAACCACCCGACGGCCCGATCATCCTGACGCCGCCGCCCCCACCACCGCCACCGGTCTGGCCTGACGACTACCCGCCCGGCACGCCCGATCCCGGCCCACGTCCCGACTGGTGGCCCGACGACTACGACTGGCCGCCGCGTCCCGAGACGCCCACCGTGATCGAGTGCTACCCGCCGATCCACACGTGGCCGCGACTACCGCCAGACCATCCTTACCACGTCCCCGAAGGCTACTCCGCCCCCGACCACCTACCGCCCGGCCATCCAGGCGAAGCCTACCCCGCGATGCCCGACTACCCCGTCGTCCACCCCGGCGACTGGGGCGACGACTGGCCCAGCTACCCCGGCATCCTCGACAGCTGGCCGCCGACCTACGAAGACGACGGAGAGTAGCGACTACCACCGACTGGCAAAATGAAAACGCCGGCGTCCTACATAGGGGCGTCGGCGTTTTTTCGTTTTGGGATCAAAGGTTTGCAATTAGCTGGCCATCGACGAGCAGCTTTCTTGGCATTTCCGGCAGCATTCGACGCACTTGTCCATGTTGCCAACTTTCTCGCAACTGTCGGCGCAGGCTTGGCAGATTGCTGCACAGGCTTTGCAGTAGTGGGCGTGGTAGTCGCTGTTGCGGCTCATGAAGCCGACGCAGGCATTGCACGCGGCGATGCAGTCGAGCATCAGTTTGACGTGCGTTTGTTCGACGTGGTCACCGCCTTCGGACAAGCATGTGGCCGTCAG
Organism: Pirellulaceae bacterium; assembly: GCA_963836865.1. Taxonomy (GTDB): domain Bacteria; phylum Planctomycetota; class Planctomycetia; order Pirellulales; family Pirellulaceae; genus Rubripirellula. Next base: position 764,382 of record CAWILC010000012.1, read on the forward strand.
CATGTCGCTGAGCACCGTTTGACATTCTTGGCAGTTTTGGATGCAGTCTTGTTTGGATGCGGTGGCGGTTGCCATAGCTTGATTCTCCGTTTCGTGGATGGATTGGGTCACCGTGACTTAACAGAAGGGAATGCAAGTTGCATACCATCATGGGGTATACTGATGAACGACAATCTGACAGCTTGGAGACTTCATGGCTCATTCCGAACACCACACGACATCTTTGCCCGTTTCTGACCCGCCGAAACAAATCGACCCGGTTTGTGGAATGAAGGTTCCGGCCGATAGTCCTCGATCGGCGATGCATGACGGCAAGAACTACGTCTTTTGCAGCGACGGTTGTTTGACGAAGTTCAAAAACGATCCCGCCGGCGTGTTAGCGAAACGTGCTCAGAAGGAAGCGGACAAGGAAACTTCATGCTGCGGAGGCAGTGCAGCGGTGCATCAAATCGGCGAGCAGCCACCGGCGTCCTCTTGCTGCGGTGGTCACTCATCGTCCAGTGCGAGCGATACGTCCGCAGACCCGACGGCGATCTACACGTGTCCAATGCATCCGGAGATCGAGCAGGTCGGCCCCGGCGACTGCCCGATTTGCGGGATGGATTTGGAGCCGAAGTTCGTCGACATGGCAGACCATGGCGACGACGAACAGTACGCCGACATGAAGCGACGGTTTTGGGTCGGTGTTGCGTTGTCGGTGCCGCTGCTCGTGATCGCAATGGGACCGATGGTCGGTCTGCGTGTGGCGGATTGGATGAGCCAATCGGTGTTCGGTTGGTTGCAACTGGCACTCGCGACGCCGGTGGTGTTTTGGTGCGGTTGGCCGTTGTTGGTTCGCGGGGCGAAGTCGTTTCGCACTATGAACCTAAACATGTTCTCGCTGATCGCGGTCGGAACGCTGGCGGCTTACTTGTTCAGCTTGGTCGTCGTATTGTTGCCCGGCGTGATCCCGGAAGCGTTCTACGAAAACGGTGTCGCTCCGTTGTACTTTGAGGCCGCGGCCGTGATCATCACGCTCGTGTTGCTGGGGCAAGTTTTGGAATTGCGTGCCCGACAACAGACCGGCGGCGCGATTCGCGAGTTGATGCAATTGGCACCCGAGACGGCGACGCGGATCAGCGAAGATGGCGAAGAAGAAGTGTCGCTCGACGCGGTTCGCAAGGGCGATCGTTTGCGGGTGCGTCCTGGTGAGAAGGTGCCGGTGGACGGCCGCGTGGTCAGCGGTTCAAGCAGCGTGGATGAGTCGATGCTGACGGGCGAGCCGATTCCGGTGCAGAAGGTTGAAGGCGACGAGGTCACCGGCGGGACACTGAATCAAACCGGTGCGTTGGTAATGGAAGCGGTCGGTGTCGGCGGCGACACGGTGCTCAATCGAATCGTGCAAATGGTTGCGGACGCGCAGCGAAGTCGTGCTCCGATCCAAAAACTGGTCGATGTCGTCGCTCGATACTTTGTGCCAGCGGTGATTGCGTGTTCGATTCTCGCGTTCATTGGCTGGGCCGTTTGGGGGCCGGAACCGCAATTCGCTCATGCCTTCGTCGCGGCGGTTGCGGTTTTGATCATTGCTTGTCCGTGTGCGTTGGGTTTGGCCACGCCGATGTCGGTAATGGTCGGCGTCGGTCGCGGTGCGAAGGAAGGCGTGTTGATCAAGAACGCGGAAGTTTTGGAGGTGATGGAAAAGGTCGACACGATCGTTGTTGATAAGACCGGAACGCTGACGCAAGGGCGGCCCGAAGTGACGGCGGTTGAGACGTTCGGTGACTGGAACGAGAGCGATGTGTTGACGTTGGCCGCTGCGGTGGAAGCACAAAGCGAGCACCCGTTGGCTCAAGCGGTGGTGCGTCGTGCGAAAGCCGATGGATTGCAAACGGTCGAAGCGACGAACTTCGACAGCATCACCGGCGGTGGCGTGCGTGCTCGCGTGGACGGGCACGATGTGCTGATCGGGAAAGCGGATTTGCTGGAAGAGCAAGGCGTCGTGAGTGTCGATGCAGGTCGATCGAAAGCCGGATCGCACCAGTCAGAAGGTGCGACAGTGGTCTTTGTTTCGATCGACAATCAACTCGCCGCGATCATGGCGATCACTGATCCGATCAAGGAGAGCACGCCGGCGGCTTTGAAGACGCTGCATGAACTTGGTTTGAAAGTCATCATGCTGACGGGCGATGCAGAGCCGACGGCGCGTGCGGTTGCCGGCAAGCTGGGCATCGACGAATTCCACGCTGGTGTGTCGCCCGAGGACAAGCACGACTTCGTTCGCAAGTTGAAGAGCGAGGGTAAGACGGTTGCGATGTGCGGTGATGGAATCAACGATGCTCCGGCATTAGCCGAATCGAACGTTGGCATCGCGATGGGAACAGGAACGGGTGTGGCGATCGAGTCGGCAGGAATAACGTTAGTCGGCGGCGATTTACGCGGCGTGGCGGCGGCCGGCAATTTGAGTCGCAAGACGATGAGCAACATTCGTCAGAACTTGTTCTTCGCATTTATCTATAACGCACTGGGCATTCCGGTCGCGGCGGGGTTGCTCTATCCCGTCTTCGGCGTCCTGCTGAGTCCGATGATTGCAGCGGCGGCGATGAGTTTGAGCAGCGTGTCGGTGATCGCGAATGCGTTGAGGTTGCGGGCTGCGAAACTCACGTGATTCCGATTGGTCGATTTGCGACCAGCGCACAGCTTCAGCAGTCCGCACAACCCGAACAGACTTTGCAAAGTCGGTCCATGAATTATGCCTTAGTGGATACCCTGCCTAGGTATGCTTCCGATCTCAGTGTTAGCCCAACATGCCGCCGCTTAGATCAAGGGAGTGATTCAGTGCGATCGTTTTTGTTCAGGTCCGGATTGTCCGTCATCATGACGGCCGGATTCCTCTCTGCCACCGCCAACGCCCAAATGTCCCCGATGAATGGGATGGGGATGAGCGGCATGGGCTCTTCCATGGATGGCATGAAGTCTCCGATCGGGCGCACTTTCACTCCGCCACCGCCGGTTCCTGCCGCGCCGTATGGGCTGGAACAACTCGATCCAAGCGGACCGTTGTTTCGAGGAGTCGATAGTTTAGAGTCGATAGTTGAAACTTCGGATTTGGTTTTCGACTCTCAACTCTCGACATTCGACTCTCAACCATACGGGCTGGACGATTTCCTGACGCTTGCCGCGAACAACAATCCGACGATCCGCCAAGCCCGATTGCAGATCTCCGCCCAAACCGCCAAAGCGCTACAGGCCGGTTTGTACCCGAACCCAACGCTCAATTACATCGGCGAACAAATCGGCGTGGATGTCGAAGGCGACAAGGATTCGCCGGGCGAGTTCCAAGGCATGACGGTGAGTCAGCGATTTGTCACGGCGGGCAAGTTGAAGTTGAGCCGCGAGAAGTACATGCGTCGCGCTCACATTTCCGAACACCTCGCGATGGCTCAGCAATTCCGTGTGTGTAACGATGTTCGTATTCACTTCTTCCGGACGCTGGCGGCTCGCGAGATTTTTGAGCTACGAAAAGAACTACTCAAGACAGCTGAAGACTCCGCCGTCACCGCTCGCGAGCTTTACAACCAAGGCCAAGCGACGCGACCGGAAGTTCGCAAGTCGAGCATTGCACTGCAGAGATCGCGACTCGACGTGCTGACGGCCGAGAATCATTACCGCGAATCGTTCCGTCGGTTGGTCGCCATCGTTGGCGTCGATTTGACGGACGGTGTTGTGTCGGGCGAACTGATGCCGGCGGGCGAACCGATCTCGTACCAAGAAGCAATCGCATTGGTGTTGTCCGAAAGCCCGGAATTAGCGGCGGCACGGGCAAAGTTGTCAGCCGATCGTGTCACGGTTCAGCGTGAGCAAGTCGAGTGGATTCCGGACATCGTGGCCGAAGGTGGGGCGGGCTACAACTTTGAGGCGAAGGAGACCACCGCGGCGGCCGGCGTTTCGATCGCATTGCCAGTCTTCGATCGAAATCAAGGGACGATTCGCCAAGCCCAACTGGACTATCGTCGGCAACAAGAGGAAATCCGGCGAACTGAATTGGTCCTGCAACAAGAGATGGCCAACGTCTATCAGCAGTACCTGACGGCGCTGCAAATCGCGACGGAATACGACCGCGTGATCATTCCCGAAGCCGAGCTGGCGTATCAGGAACTGCTCGAAAGCTACAAGGCGAACCGAGTGGATTGGCCGACTGTGCTGGACGCTCAGATGGACTACTTCGACTCGCGTCTGACTCGCGTTCAACACCTCGAACTCGTTCGCACCAACGAAGTCCTCGTCCGCGGCTACCTGTTGCACGGCGGACTGATGGCTGCTCCTGGACCGACGCCGCCCGGACATATCGACGCGGTTGCGAAGCCTCGTTAATCGACGACCGCATCCCGCAACATCAATCAACCATTCGTTAGCAGATACTCAACCATGACCAGTCCAGAAGATCGCCGCAAGTTCTTGAAAGCCGGTTCCATCGCCGCCGCAACCGGCTTCGTTGGTAACCTGCTCGGCCGCAATGCGAACGCTCAACAACCAATGAATCACGGCAATGCCATGCCGGCTCCGGTTGGCAACGCATCGGCGGAAGCCAACATCCCCAAGTCGTCCAACGTGCAAGCGGAATACGACGGATTCTCGCGTTTCAAACCGAGTCGCGGCAACGACCCCGATTCGGATTACTACCTCGGCAAGCTCGTGCCCGGCTTTCGCGATGCGTCTGAAGGACCGGCACCGTTTGAAGCTCCCGACATTCCAAAGCTGCCCTACAAGATGGACAACGGGGTGAAGGTGTTTGAGTTGGTGCCGATGGCGGTGCAGCAAGAGTTTCATCCCGGCGTGCAGATGAACTTGTTTGGTTACAACGGCAGCATGCCGGGGCCGACGATCGAAGTCACGCAAGGCGATCGGATTCGCATCGTTGTCACCAACGAATTACCTGAAGACACGTTTGTGCATTGGCATGGATTGGAAATCAAGCCGTCAATGGGACGGTGCCGCGACGCTGACGATGAATCCGATCAAGCCCGGCAAGACGTTCGTCTACGAGTTCGACGTTCACGAAGAGGGCACGTTCTTCTATCACTCGCACGTCGCAATGCAGGAAGCATTCGGCCAAGTCGGCTGGTTCATCATTCACCCGAAGAAGCCTCACGGGCCGCCGGTGGATCGTGACTTCGGCTTGATCTTCCAGAACTTCCACATCAAGCCGACTCAAACGATTAGCGATTCGTGGTCGATGGATTGGAACTGGCACACGATCAATGGACGCAGCGGCCCGTTCACGACTCCGTTGGTTTGCAAACATGGCGAACGAGTCCGCGTTCGGATCATGGACTTCTCGCCGATGCAGCATCACCCCGTTCACTTGCACGGACACACGTTTTGGGTCACCGGTCACGAGGGAGCGAGAATTCCGAAGAGTGGTTGGGTGCCTCGCAATACAGAACTGATCGCGGTGGCCCAAGCGAGCGACATCGAGTTCGTTGCCAACAACCCTGGCGATTGGATGTTCCATTGCCACATGATGCACCACACCATGAATCACATGACGCGCCAAGTCGGTCCGCGGATTCGCGACGGCCAGACGGTCGACGAATACATGACGAACCTATCCAGCCGTCCAAGAGTGGATGCGTCGCGGTCAGCCGAATTTGACGTTCCTGGCTACCCGCAGAAGATGAAGGGTATGGAGATGTCAGACGACTTCATGAGCGCGATTTGGAATCGCAAGGAGGTTCGCGGAATGCGAGCCAACTATCCGATGAGCGTGAAAGGGTTGATGACAGTGATGCGTGTGTTGCCCGATGACCTGTACGACTTGGTGATGAACAGTGGCCAGGAAGTCGAGAAGGGTTCGGTCTTTGCGGAAATCGTTCGTCGATTCGGTGAGCCGGATGCGTATCAAGCCGCACCGAAGATGATGATGTGAAGCGGCCTAACCGTACGAGCGTCGGCAGGTTAAAATTGGGGATTCAACCAACTTAGCGAATGTGAAAAGTCACCGCGAATGCTCTCAGACGACGAGAAAAAGAAGCTCAGCAATCGACTCCGGCGTGTCATTGGACAGGTCGAGGCGGTTGGTCGTATGATCGAGGAAGAGCAATACTGTGTCGACATTCTGATGCAGTTGTCGGCCGCGACTGGCGCATTGGATAAGGTCGGGCAGATCGTTTTGGAGGAGCACATCAAGTCATGCGTGAGCGATGCGATCGAGAGCGGGGACGCGGCCGATCGCGATGAGAAGATCGCTGAGCTGATCAAGATCTTCCGTAAGTACTCCGACTGAGCCCTGCACCGGTCGGTTGCGAACTTCATCAAGAAATTTCTGAATTTCTTTATTGTTGCCGTGAAGAAACGTCGGGGGCGTGCATCCAATGAGCATCAAAGAAGAGATTCCTCACTGGGAATCCTTTGAAATCTCTTGGAACTGCTAGCCATGAACCGTCGTCACACCAGCACTGCCGCTCGAATGTTCGCCGCCTTTGCGGTGATCGCGGTGCTGTTGGCGTCTTCGCCGGTCACTCAGGGGGGATCGCACGCTGCGAAACCTTGCCCTCGCCAGTGCTGCCAATCGCAGCCGGTCGGCCATAGTTGCTGTGACGGTGATCCTTCGCACGAATGCCCTGCAATGGCTTCCTGTGAGACGACCGTCTGGTTGCCGCCGCGAACTTCTGGCGACGATCCGACGCCTCGCGTTTTGGATCGCAGCGATTTCTTGCGGATCATTTGGAAGACCGAATCGGTAGCTCTCGGCCGGCCGGTTTCTTTTGTCCGCCCCAACTCTCTGATTGCTTTGCACATTCGTCTTCAGATTTAGCGGATGGCTCTGCTTCGACCTGCGAAGCCAGACCCAATCCAAAACGAAGATGTTTCTGTTTCCCAATCGGTGCATGTCGGTGTCGGCTGCGCCCATCAAACCTGGAGTTTCCAAAATGTTAGCGACTGTATTCTCTGCTGTCTTGTTTGCCGTTTCCTTCGTTCCTTCGGGCAACGCGGACGCTGCTTCCCTGGTCGGTCCGACTTGCTGTGCCAAGCACGCTTACTGCTGCACGATCCAAGCGGCTTGTTGCGGCAATCGCAGCTCTGCTGAGGTCTCAACGGACGAAGTGGCAACCGCAACAACGCATCCCACTTGCTGCGACAAGCATGCTTATTGCTGCACGATTAAAGCTCGTTGTTGCGGTAGCGATGCCAAGTCCGAAACGGTGACGACTGAGGTTGCCAGCACCACTGGCCAACCGACGTGCTGTGCCAAGCGATCTTATTGCTGCAGCGTCGGCGCTGCTTGCTGCGGCAAGTCAACGTCCGGTGCTACGGAAATCGAACCGGCTGAACTCAGCTAGTCCGAATTAGTCCCGTTGATTTTTACATCGGCTGGGCGAGCCTGAAAACTCGCCCGGCTTTTTTGTTTGGCATCAGGATGGCGATGTCTTATCGCCTGAGTACCGGCCAATGGTAAAACCGGCGTCTTGTGGTAGAGCCGGGTATGTCGCATGGCGAATTGGGCCGAGGCAAAAGAGTGTGGCTTGACCGACTTTGCGGAAACGCATTCTTTCGACCGCTCGCCGTGCTCTCCAGTTCGAGCCCTCGGTAGTCAACACGAATTTGCGGACGCCAGCAGTCGTAAGATCATCGGCCATTCGACCGAGAATTGCGGCGTAGAGGCGACGTCCGCGGTGGGCGGGAATCACCAGGACTTGGAACACGAACGCAGAGTCATCTGCCAATTGAATTGGCAACCCAGTTTCGGGCTTTCCGTCGTGGTTCATGTCACAAGGAATGTTTCCGAAAGCAACCCATGCAAACCCGGCGATCCGTTCGTTTTGGAACGCAACAAAGCACTTCGCGTCCCCCGAGTCCAAGAGTGCAAGGTCTCGATCGGATATCTGATAGTCCACGCTGGATGCGTGAGCACGGATGGAATCGGAGGAAACCGAAAGCACCTCATATCCCTTTGGCGAGGGCGTGCGCGGTAGCTCAAGTAGCTTTAGTTCAAAAAAGCGGCAGACGTTTGCGGTCGCGAATAGACGAACGATCCGGTAAGGGATCCATAATAGATAATCCATGACGACTTCTATGTCGTGAGTTGAGAAAAAAAGGCAGGGGTGGCGTAGTGACGTCATCACTTACGTGAATCAGCCGGCGACACCACCCCCGCGTGTATTGAGAATGGGAGTTGGTAGTGAAGGAGTTGGGAGAAATTTCTCCTTCACTCCCACCTCCCTCACTCCCGACTTCGTCAGCGAATCGCTGGAGCTTCGACTCCTTGTGACTTCAAGACGGCCAAGTACTTCTGTGGCTCGGCGGCGATCTTCTTGGCGCAACCGGGGCAGCAGATGTAGATCGCTTGGCCTGCCGCGTTGACTTTGTAGGGTCCGCCCATCGCATCGAGCGGTTCGTCCATCACTGGGCATTTCTTTTGAGCCGCGATGAACGGAGCGTCGGCGGGGGTCACCTTAAACACGCCTTCTCGCACCGCTTCAGTTCCGGCTGCAACGCTCCCGACTCCTTCACTCCCGTTCTCCCCATCTGGATAGACCATCGCCAGATACTTTGCTGGCTCCGCTTGAATTTTCTTGATGCACCCTTTGCAGCACAGATAGATAGGCTTGTCGCCGACCATCACTTTGATCGGCGTGCCCATTCCACCGAGCGGTTCATCCATCACGGGACACACCTTCTGCGCAGCGATCGCGGCAGCATCCGCCTGCGTTGCCGTGGTGACGGTAATTTGTGGGCGGCCGGTAGCGTACTTTGTCGGATTTGATTTCACCGCTTCCACGCATCCGGCGCAGCAAACGTAGAGTTTCTGTCCGTTGACATCGACGGCCACGGGATCGCCCATGCTTCCGAGCGGCTTTCCACTAACGGGGCAGATTTTCTGACGTGCAATCGCAGCGGCGGCCAGTTGTTGTTCGCTGGCCGGGACCGTGGCGACTTCGTTGAAGCTGACCGTGTTGGCGGAGATGCCCACCAATTGGATATCGACGTCGATTTGTCGCCCGGCAAGTTGCGACAAATTCACCGGAGCCGTCAACGCTCCTTTGCCATCGGGTAAGAGGTCATAGCGATAACGTTTCGCGTTCCCTTCGACGCGTACCGAGACGGCACCGCGCCCCTGTTCAACCGCGAGTGGCTGGCCGTCGCGATCGTAGACGAACATTTGCAGCCCGCCTTGGGAAACGATCGTTTCGATTCGCAGGTTGTCCGTTTCCTTCAGGCTGCCGCCATGCGGTCCGGCTTGTGTCGCCTCTCGAGCTTGCGTCATGCCAGGCATCGTGTGACTGTGACCAGCGTGATCGTGTTGCGATTGAGGCGTCTGCCCGAACACGGTCGATGCAAACATCGCCAGTGAGCATGCAGTAATGATGAGTGTTCGTTTCATAAGAGAACTCCGTTGGTAAAGGTAGAACGGAATTCATTCCGTTCATCGGTCCGTGATGATTCGGAACAGATTCCGATCTACGTTGGGTGAGATTAAAAGATTGGATGCTTGAGCCGCAAAATTCTTCACGGCCAAATTTGTGTTTTATGCCGCTTTCATGAGTTCCTCGTCTGGCATCGCTTCGGTACCTTCCCAAAGCTCGTCGTGAAAACCGAATCGCATCTTCAATTCGAGATAGCCGCAATAAAGTGTCGGCACAATGAACGACGTGAATGGTTCAGCCAGCATGCCGCCGAACACGGGAATCGCCATTGCTCGGGCAACGTCGGCACCGCGACCGGTCGCGATCAACACGGGAATCAGGGCGGCGAGCGTCGTGACCGTCGTCATCATGCAAGGACGAATGCGTTTCAGTCCGGCTTCGTAAACCACGTTGCGGATATCTTGGACCGATCCGATTCTGCGTTTTTTAAGTAGCTGATGAATGTACGTTGCCATCACGACGCCATCGTCGACTGCAAGACCGAACAAAGCGATGAAGCCCACCCACACAGCCGTATTCAATTCAACGCCCATTGTGGCAACCGCGATCATGCCGCCGGCGAATGCAACGGGAATGCCAGAAAACACGGCTAGCGAAATGGGAAAGTTCCGAAACTCCATGTAGATCAACAGCAAGTTGATGCAAATGACCAGCGGAATGATCCACATCAGTCGAAGATTGGCTTCGATTTGGTTTCTAAAACTGCCTACGGCTTCGAGCGAGTAGCCAGCGGGCAGGTTGAGTGAAGGAGTCGGGGAGTTGGGAGTGGAGGAGTTGGGAGTGGAGGAGTTGGGAGTTGACTCTTCGCTCCCACCTCCTTCACTCCCACCTCCCATCTGTGCTTCCCTCAACTGCTGTTCAATCGCCGCGATTGACTCCAAATCTCCCTTCACGCCGTTGGTCATGAAAGCGACGTGAGCGACCAGTCGACCATTTTCGCTGTTGATCGCTCCTGGCCCCCAAGTCGTTTCCAGTTTCGCCAACTCTTCCAGTGGAACGACCGCGCCGGAATGGGTGACTACGGGCAAGCGTTTCAGTCCGTCGATCTGTTCGCGAAGGTCACGGTTGTAACGCAACCGTACCGGATAACGCTCCCGCCCTTCCACGGTCTCGATGAGGTTCATTCCACCAAGTGCAGTTTCGATGACTTGATTGACCATCGACGCATTCAGCCCGTACCGAGATGCAGCCTCGCGATCGACGGTGAACTCGACGTAGGGCTTGCCAAGCACGATGTCTGGATTGACCGTACCTGCGTTGACGAACGGCGATTTCTTAAGTTCCGCTGCCACGTCCACTGCGGCATCGGCTAGTTCATCCAGCTCGTTGCCATAGACGCGAATTGCCATCGGTGCTTTGATGCCCGACTGCAACATCACGACGCGGCCCTCGATCGGTTGCAATGCCGATGCGGGCGTCACTCCAGGCAACGTCGCCACGCGATTGATCTCGTCCCATACATCACGAGCGGTCACGCCTTCTCGCCACTCGCTTTCGGGTTTCAACATCACATAGGTTTCGATCATCGCGGCCGGAGCTGGATCGAGAGCGGACTCGACGCGACCGATCTTGCCGAGCACATCCTTCACTTCGGGTATTTGACCGATCAATACGTCTTGCGTTTGCAGTACCTGCATCGCCTGTGAAAAGCTGGCTGCTGGGTACAGCGTCGGCATGTAGAACCAGCTCCCTTCATCCAGCGCGATCCAGTCGTCACTCTGCAGACCTGTGAACGTGTGCTTGGCATCGACGTAGCCGGGGAAGTCATTTAACTCAGCCCCGAAGATATTGGCGAATTTCTCAATGGGTCGCAGTACCGTGGGCAGTCCAATCCAGGCTCCCAAACCGACGACCAGTAAGACCGCCGGGAACGACAATGCGAACGCTTTGTGATTCAACGCGTGACGCAATCGAGCGGCGTAGATCCAACGTACAAAACGACTCGACGGAATCTCCTCGATCGGTCGAATGCGTTCACGCATTAGTTGCCAGCCAGCGATGAAACCAATCAAAGCGGCAATCGCCGTGACCGCTCCAACTTGCAAGTCGAACCGTTCGGCAATTCGTGGTCCCCAAAAGAAATGTGAGACCGCACCGAGCAAGGAACCGAATGACAGCGCGGCAACCAGCGCGGTCGACTTACGACGCACGTTGCTCCGCAGCATCAGTCGACACAACGCCGGCACGATCGTCACGGCGGTAATCATGGCCGCCGCGATCGCGAAGGTCTTTGTATACGCCAGAGGCGAAAACAGCTTGTAGTCGCGTCCGGTGAGAAAGAAGACGGGAAGGAAGCTGACGATAGTCGTTGCGACGGCCGTCACGACTGCCGGCGCGACTTCAACGGTTGCGTCGTAGACGACCTCGTTGCGAATTTTCTTTCCCTTCGATTCGTCTTGGCCCGACTCCCAATCCGATAGATGCTGGTACACGTTTTCCGAAACAATGATGCCCATGTCGACCATCGTCCCGATCGCGATCGCGATACCGGCCAGCGACATGATGTTGGCACCGACACCGACGAATCGCATGGCAATGAAAGACATCAACACGGCTGTGGGCAAGCAGATCGCAACGACAAAACTACTGCGAATATGCAGCAGGAAAAGTAGGATAATGATTGCCGTGATGATGATCTCATCTCGGAGAGCATGCGTCAGCGTTGCCATCGTTTCGTCGATCAAACCACTTCGATCGTACACACCGTGGATCGTCACGCCTTGCAGTGAAGGAGTGATCGCGGCGATCTTGGCTTTCACGCGGTCGATCACCACTCGCGGATTCTCGCCGTACCGCATCACGACGACACCGCCGACGGCTTCCGCACCGTTGTAGTCGAGTGCGCCGCGACGGAAGTCTGGTCCGAGTTGCACGCTGGCAACGTCACGTACCCGCACCGGCACACCTTCGCGTTCCAGAATCACCGTATCTTCGATGTCCTCAATCGCTTTGTTCTTGTCGCCATCACTGCCAAGGAATCCCTTGCTGCGGACGATGAATTCCATGCCCGTCGTTTCGACGGTCTTGGCACCGACATCCACGTTTGATCCCTTGATCGCCATCGCCAACCTGTCAAGCGATACGTTGTGGAAACGCAACTGATCTGGATCGACTTCGATTTGATACTGGCGAACGTAACCGCCGATTGACGCGACTTCGCTGACTCCCTCGACCGCTTGAAGTTCGTACTTGATGACGAAGTCTTGCATGCTGCGAAGCTCCGCCAGCCCCATTCCTTCGTCGGGTGGATCTAATGTGTAGTAATAGATTTGCCCGAGTCCCGTCGCGTCTGGCCCAAGTTGCGGCACAACGCCATCGGGTAATTGCGACGCCGCACTGCCGAGTTGTTCTGAGACGCGGCTACGTGCCCAATAGAAGTCGATCTCGTCTTTGAACGTGACCTGCACAAAGCTGTAACCGAACATGCTTTTGCCACGCACCGATTCGGCACCGGGAACGGCGAGCAACGAAACGCTCAGCGGATAGGTGACTTGATCTTCGATGTCCTTCGGCGAACGCCCCGGCCAAGGCGTTAGCACAATGACTTGGTTCTCGCCAATGTTGGGAATTGCGTCGATCGGAATCGACTTAAAACTGACCCAGCCGGCGATGCTCAAGCCGACGGCCAATAACACAACCAACCAAGGTTCTTTAACGCAAAAACGAATGACTAGATTTAGCATGGATTGTTTCCTTACTGCGCCGCGCGAGCGATCGAGGGAATTTGCCCAACCTGGATCGCCATGTCGCGGACGACTTCCCCGCAAGTCAACATCTCGTTGCCCCAATACGGATTCTGCAGTTCACCGCCGGGCTGCATCCAGTCGCCACCGCCGCCGGGAACCATCGGGCAATAGTAGTGCGTCAGCTTCTCCGATGTTTTTGGTCCACGAGTGACCGTGGCGGCTCGCAACATCGCTTGACTGACGCTGCGGTAGGCGTCGCGAGCAGTTTCCAACGAACCATCCATGCGCGACGCTGCACGGCGTGCGTCAGCGAAGTGTCGTTGGGCCGCGTCAGGCATAGCGGTCGACATCTCCAGTTGCCTTAGTCCGTCGATCATCGTGTTCAATGCCACCGGAGGAGGCGTTTGGTCGGCCGCCATCGCACATTGAATCTCGAAGTAGGCGTCGTAGGTTCGATCAAATTGTCGGCCCGCATCGGCTGCCAACATGACCGGAGTTGACTCGGGAAGCTCCAATGGTCCGGGCGAAAAACCAGGAGCCTTTGTCGGGTCCATCAGCGATGGGTTGCCGGCGAGTTGCATTTGCGAGTCGATCAGGAAGTTGCCGCCCGTCGCGACGGTCTCGCCAGCGGAAAGTCCTTCGACGATCACCGCTTCCTTGCGATTCATCGGGCCGACCGTCACTCGGCGAATCTCGAAACGTCCATGTTCGGTTTCGACATAGATCACGCTGTTCTCGCCGGCTAGAAGAACGGCGTCGCGCGGCACGATCACGACTTGCTGCATCGGCAAAGGATTTGATGCAAATCCGAGCTGGGATGTCGGCACTAAATCCATGTCGCAAAGCGGGCACTTGCCTGGTTCGTCACGAATGACCTGCGGGTGCATCGGACTGATGTATTTGTTTGCGAGTGCCGGATCGTAGACTTGGTCCATTGGGATCGCTGGCACCGTTATGCGAGCGGTGGCGTAGTCGCCAGGCCGCAGCTTGCCGTCGAAGTTCATAATCTCGACGCGTACACGAACCGTTCGAGTCGTCGCATTGACGGTCGGATCAATGAAGGCAACGCGGCCCGTGAATACTTCACCGGGCACCGACTGAATTTCAGCCTCAACTTGTTGACCAAAACGGACCGCCGATGCGTCGTCGGGGAATAGATCAAGCATCAACCAAACGCTGCTGAGGTCAGCGACGCGGTACAGCTTTTGTCCCGTTTTGACATAATCGCCTTCAACGGCCGACTTCTCGATCACCGTTCCACTTTGAGGCGACTTGATGCGGATTCGTGACATCGGCTTGCCGGACTTAGCCAATTGTTCGATCTGGTCCTGCGTCATGCCAAGTTCGGCCAAGTTTTCACGGGCCATCTTATTCAGATCACCGCCCGAAACTTGGAATCGTCCGATCTTACCGTCGCTGTTCATGCTGGTAATGAACTCGGTCTGCGCAGTGTAGAGTTGCGGGCTGTAGATCAGTGCGAGGTCTTCGCCTTCGTTGACTTTCACGCCGGCATAGTTGGCATACATCTTTTCCAGGCGGCCGTCGATGTACGCACTAATTGTCGACAGGCGGCTTTCGTCAAAATCAATCGAGCCGATAGTGCGAATTGTGCGATTGACTTCACCCATCTTTGACATTGCCGTTTGGATGCCGACCAATCGTCGTGCGGATGGTTCAATCGTGACCGAGATACCATCGCCGCTTCCGCCGCCAGTCGCTTCGACCAATTCCATCGCGCAAACCGGGCATCGCCCTGGTTCGGTCGACGGAGGCGTACACATCATCGGGCAAATGTATCGTTTGTCTTCGGCGGTGGCTTCCGCGACGGATTCGTCTTGGCCGCCTGAGAATCCGTCAGCGGTCAACCAACCGGTCCGCTGGGCGACGCCAAGCAGGAAGAAGATGAGTCCCGCGACGATGACGACCGTTGCCGCTTGGACGCCAGTGCGCACGAGCCACGTCGTTCCGCCAGCGCTCTTGATCACACTCGGCTTCGCTTCAACTGGCGTGGGCTTTTCTTCGGCGACGCTCGCCACTGGTTCGCTGTCGCTCGGCGCACCCGCATCCACAAAGCTGACTTGATCATCAACATCGGCGTCGTTGGGTCTAACTGGTTCGTCCTGATTCATCACATATCTCGCGGCGTTGTCGGTAAGCGTTTGCGGTTTCATCCGCAAGCGGCAGTACAAGAGGCGACCGACCGAGGATGCAACGTAGGAAGTCGCATCGTCGGCCAGTCATTACCTCCAGGCTGTGACCGGTTCGTTGTTTAAGTTCGCGCGTATCGGATCGCGCAGGGATTGCATCGGAAAAAGGCTTCACACGCAGCGAGCGCGCAGCGTCACTTGCATGAAAGCCAACTTGAAATCGAAGAACTGCAGGCGCGCAGCTCTCCTATCGAGACGACGCTAAATGCGCCAGATGCAAAGAAACCGCTGAGAGAAATGCGGAGAGAGATCGCCGATCGGTAAACGGGAACGCACATCGTTCGGACGAACTGATAAGCCGGCTTCGGACGCGGCGTGATCCAAGTAGGCGATCACGATCAGTTCACGGACCTGCGGGGCGGGAACGCGATGAGGTGAAGGTGCGATTGGTTCGGACCGAATGCCACACTTGCACGACGAAACCGACGCCTTGCCTTCCGCCAATTCATCGCCCGCGCCGGTCAACTCAGGAACAATGTCGGAACCTTCGCCGAACAACTCATCGTTTGTCGGCTTGGAAGAATCGTTTCTTGGCTCGGAGGCATCAGTATTCCCGCAGCAACTGCCAGGTTCGTCCTTGCCGCCGCTGCAACAACCGCACAGGTCCCCGTCTGTTTCGACTTTGCAGGACTTGCATGACTGGCATAACGTTTTGGCTTGGCAACACGTTCCGGCCGAGACGCCTTGAGCACAATTCCCCTGCGCAGCCACAATCGCCATCGGCTGGATCACCATTGCAGCGATCAGCCAAAGATTAACGGCGGTGCGAATTAGGGGGGAGTTGCTCACTGTGACCTTCCGAAAAGAATACCCATGCCCGGTATAGCAACTGTATCGGAGATCTGGCCGAAAAGTTCAATAGGGATTCACCGGTTGGGCAAACTTTGACCTCTGTATTGTAGCTGATGAGGACGCCGACGCTATGGATCGCCGCAACACGAAGCACGCCAAACGCCTTTTGCTGGCCGCGATGGTCGCCACGACGGTGTCCGGCTGTGCGACCGGGCGAGGCTTTTCGCTGACGAAATCGACGCCGTCCGCCTCGGATGCCACGCCCGTCGCTGCTCAGCCGTTCCGTAGTTCAGCGGCAACACCTGACGTGGTGAACGATGTCGACTGGAATCATGTCAAGTCGTCGCAATCCTCGTTGGCGGTCCAGCCAGCCGGGTTCAACGACGGGGCCTTAGCCACCTCGCCGGAGGAAGATGAGGAGTTGGGAGTTGGGAGTCAGGGAGACAAGGAGGGCGATGAAGATGACGAAACAGACACCGACTCCCGGACTCCCCCTACTCCCAACTCCCCCACTCCCAACTCCCCCTCTGCTCCCGTCGACTTCTTTGTGAGCTCAGCGCTAGCACGCCATCCGAAAATCTTAGCTGCACGCCAGCGCGTCGCCGCCGCATCCAACGTGATCCCACAAGCCAAGGCGTTGCCAGACCCAACATTCAACAACACCTTCTGGCCACTACACGACAATGCGCTTCAAACTGCCGGTGGTCGGGTTGGCAATCAAATGTCGGTTAACCAAATGGTTCCGTTCCCCGACAAACTGAAAACGAAAGCCGTCATTGCCAGCCGCGAAGTCCAGATCGCTCAAACCGAAGTCGACATGATCGAGCGCGAGATCACCGAGTCCGTTCGCCTGGCGTACTACGAAGTCTGGTTCGCTACCCGAGCGATCACGATCATCGAAGAAACCAAAGGCTTCGTCGTCGACCTGACTGACGTCGCCGAAGCCCGCTACCGCAGCGGCGGCTCGCAACAAGACGTGCTGCGTGCCCAACTTGAAACCGATCGCCTCGACGAACAACTGATCGCACTGCGTAAACAGAAACAAGTCGCTCAAGCCGATCTCGCCACGCTACTGCAACAACCGGTGGGGCTGCTTCCCGAAGCATCCAGCGAACTCGGCATTAACGACACGCCTCAGCAGATCGAATCGCTGATCGCGTTGGCCGAACAGTGCAACCCAAAACTGCGCGGTCTCGCATGGGAGATCCAACGTGACCGCGACAAAGAACGCTTGGCGTGCTTGCAGCAATACCCCGACTTCAGCGTCGGCCTCAATTGGGGATTGATCAGCGACGGTCACGATGTGATCAGCCCCGTGGCCGACGGCAACGATAATCTCAGCATCAGCTTTGGAACGACGCTTCCGATCTGGCGAGAGAAGATTAACGCCGGAATTCGCGAAGCCGCCCACCGACGCAGCAGCACTACTCAACGGCTCGAAGCCGAACGCGACGAGCTGTACGGAAAGATTCGCCGCCTGATCGTCCAAGCCGACGCCTTGGTCGAGCAACGCGACATCTACGAAGAACGCATCATCCCGCGCACCGAAGACACACTCAAACTGTCGATCGCCGACTACCGAGGCAAACGCACGGACTTCTTCACCCTGATCGAAACCTACCGTGAACTGCTGATGTTCGAGACCCAACTCGCCCGCATCGACGCCACCCTCGCCGGCACGATCGCACAGATCGACCGCACGGTAGGATGCCCGTAAAATCTCTTGTAATCGGTGATGGCTGGGAGCCACGCTATCTATAGGTTCAATGACGGGAGTTGTAAATGAGCGAGGCGATTTGGCTACGATTTCGGGGCACTCAGGCAGAAAAGATTTACAACGCGATCACTCTGAAGGGAGAGTTTACAGCAATCGTTTCGCGGTCGGAGGTCAAGCCAAAGCAACATCAACTCTGTTTGGTTTCGGTTGCTGAATCGCCGGTTCGACGAAAGTTCCGTCGTCCGTGATACTACGACGCAGGTGCTAGCTGTTGGTCGCGAGCCGGTCAGCCACGTCCAAACTCGAGTCGCCGCTGAACTGATCGAGCTTCGTGAACGTCGAACAAACGGCGTCAAATCCTCGGCACCGCTCGAGTACAAGGGAATGTACTCGTCTGGTAACGAGCCGGATTTTAGTGTTGATTACATCGGCGTCTCACGCAAAGGAACGCTTGTTGCAACCGATCAGGTCCGAATCAAGATCAGCTCAATTTTGCAGACTGAGCACGTTGATGTTCAACCTATCATCGAGAAACTCCCAAATAATTTTGCGAACCGCTTACCCTCCACCTACGGCGAACCACTCCGCTTACCGAAAGGTCTGAGCGAAACGCGTTTCTACATGGCTCTGCTGATGGGGGCGACGATGGCGATGATCATGCTCGGTTTTATGCTGGGCATGTACAAAAACAAGAAGGCCAATATCGGTATCTTTGCAACTAGCACGGTGGTTTTTTTTGGAACACTGTGGTTGGTCCGCAGCCAGGAAACCGTCCAAGACGTGTCATGGATGAAAGCCATGATTCCCCACCACTCGATCGCGATCCTGACCAGCGAACGAGCCGAAATCAGCGACCCCCGAGTCCGCGAACTCGCCGACGAAATCATCGAAGCTCAGCGAAGAGAAATCGCCGAGATGAAAAAATTGATCGCGGACTTGGAGGGTGAAGCGACAACCGCGATCGCTTCTCGATAGTGGTCACTCACCTCGAGGTTTGTACGCCAGCAAACGCAGCGCGTTGAAGACGACGACGAGCGTGCTGCCTTCATGCAAAGCAACCGCGGGACCGATGTTAAGGCCGAGGATTGTGGCCGGGACGAGGAAAGCGACCATGCCGAGACTCATCCAAAGGTTTTGACGAATGATGCGGCGGGTTGCGCGGCTGAGTCCGATGGCCAGCGGCAAGTGGTCGAGGTTGTCGGCCATTAAAGCGACGTCGGCGGTTTCGAGAGCCACGTCGCTACCGGCCGCTCCCATCGCGATACCGACGGAGGCGGATGCCATCGCCGGTGCGTCGTTGACTCCGTCGCCGACCATGGCGACTCCGCCTTCGCTTTGCAGCTTCTTGATTTCGTTGACCTTGTCGTCGGGCATTAGGTCGCCTCTTGCTTCATCGAGGCCGACTTCCTTGGCGACCGCGTCAGCGACCTTCTGGTTGTCGCCTGAGATCATGATCATTCGCTTGATGCCGAGTTCTCGAAGCCGCGAGATGGTTCGCTTAGAGGCTTCGCGGGGTGTATCCATCAAACCGATGACGCCGAGGTAACGATCGCCGCGACGGACGATCATCGTCGTACGTCCGTTTGCCTCGAGCGATTCGACGACCTCGCGAACGCTGTCTGGCGGCCTGGCCCGTCAACTTCGCCGAACAAATCGTCTTTGCCGATGTGAATGATGTCGCCTTCGACCGTCGCTTGGATGCCGCGTCCTGTGATGCTTTTCAAATCGGTGGCAATCGGAACTGACTGCCCATCGCTCAATCGCTTCTTTCCATCGCGGACAACTGCCTTGGCAAGTGGATGTTTGCTGAGGTCTTCAACGGCGATCGCGGTGCGCAACAATTCGGTTTCATCGACACCATCGGCGGTGCGAACGTCGGTGACCTTCGGCTCTCCTTCGGTGAGCGTTCCGGTTTTATCGAACGCGATCGCGTCCAGACTGCCGAGGCTTTCCAGTGGTCCGCCACCTTTGACGAGGATGCCGCCGCGAGCCGCTCGGGCAACGCCGCTGAGCACCGCACTGGGTGTTGCGATCGCCAACGCACAGGGGCTGGCGGCGACCAGAACCGCCATCGCTCGGTAGAACGATTCGCTGAAGGTTTCGTCGATGATGAGCGGTGCAAACATCAAAAGAACAACACCGGCAATAACTGACGGGACAAAGTATCGCTCGAACTTCTTGGTGAACTTCTGCGTCGGCGACACCCGCGTTTCTGCTTCGCTGACCATCGTGACGACGCGAGCCAGCGTGTTTTCGGATGCGAGTTTGGTAACTTGAATTTCGAGCGATCCCGATTGATTGATCGTTCCGGCAAATGCTCGATGCTCCGGCGGAAGCGACTCGGGATCGGATGCCGCACGGCAACGTCCGCGACGGGGCTTGGCGAACTAGATGGCGCGTTCGTCTTGTTCGACGGAATCACTATGCCGCGTGGTCGGTTCAACCAACAACTCGCTCGTTCGCCGGTGCTTTTCCCGTCGCAAGTGCTGCAAGGCTTCGTTGGTCGCCAGCCGGTACAACCAAGTCTCGAACTTTGAGTCGCCACTGAATTGACTGATGTTGGAAAACGCTCTCGCATAAACCTGCTGGGTCAGATCGTCGGCATCTTGAACGCCGACCATCCGGACCATCAATCGAAACACGCGATCCGACGTCGCCTCGTAGATCGAGCGCAGCGCGGAACGATCCCCAGACACCGCGGCGGCGACTGTCTCAGAGGCGATCGTTTCGGTCGATTTGCGTTCATCGGGCTTAACCATTGATGCATTTATACCAATACCCACAGGGGGTCGCACCATCATGCTGGTCTGGTCGCCAGGCAGGATTGCATTGACTTGAAAACGGCTCTTGTTGTCTATCATGAGTTCGTCGTCTTTTGTCTATCAATAAAAACGGCTCCCGACCCAACGAGGGCTAGTCGTGTGATGGGTCGGGAGCCTTGCCGTCTGCGGTGACACACCGCAAACGATTGAAGCAAATCGTATTCCCGGTTGATGGGTCAACCATCAACCGTGGCTTCGTCGTTCTTAGTGGTCATGATCGTGATCATGCGAAATCTTGCCGGTGTAGGACTTGCCTTCGATTTGCACGATGACCGCACCTTCGGCCTCGGCTTCGAGCCACTGGTCCATCTCGGCACTGGTTGAAGTGAATCGCGATGACTTGCCCGATGCGTCTTCGGCTTGCGGGTCGGCGGGAAGCTCGAACGATTTCACTTCGCCGTCGTGCTTTAGGCTGACGGTTAGCTTGTCGGCTTCGATCGCGACGCTCTGCGTTGCCGAACCGTCGAGCACATACATGGCGACCGCTCCGGTGCCGTGCATCACTTCGATGTGAAACGCTTCTTTGCCGAGTTCGATTAACTCACCGCCGTGAGGTCCGTGTTCGGGATGCCCGCCCATGTCCATCATCGGCGGCAATTCATCCATCACGATTGGTTCGGATGATTCCGGTGCGTCAGAGACTTGAACATCTTTTTCTGAGCATCCGACGAGAGTGAGGCAAGCGAGGGCCAAGGTAAGTAGATGAGTTTTCATTTGTTCTCAATTGGGAATTGGGAATGAGGACTTGGGAATGAGGAGTGGAACGGGGGGTAGGACGAAGTTTCTTATCCCCCATTCCCGATTCCCCATTTCTTAATGAGCGTGTTTGGTCTCGAAGCCGTGCTTCTTCAGCCATGCTTCCCATTGGTGGGCTTCTTCGTGACTCTTCAGAGCCAACTGCTGCCACTTCGGGCAGCGGTAATTGACGTCGGTGTGACCGCCGTGCGATCCGACCTTCACTTCGCAGCGAAGCTTCTTCAGTGTCTCGACCAGTTTGTCACCCTGGTCACCTTCGGCATGTGTCGTTTTCCACTTTTCCAAGCGGTATTCGCACCAGTTCTTTTGCAGCCGCATTTGGCTCATTAGCGTGAACCAACATGCTGCCCATCGCGACCGATGCGACCAAAGCTGCGACTGCAAGTGTCCGTACATTCAACATTTCAAATCCTTTGTGGAAACCTTCTCAACCAAAAACACCGCTCCGGCAACGCACCGGAACGAACAACTAACTCGTAACGGTCTCAGACTTTGGCACAACTTCCTCCATTCGCAATTCTCCATCCTCCATTTCGTCTCCTGCGTGATCGCGAACAATCTGCTTGCCCGCGCCGACACCGATCGTCCAAAACAGCGCCGGACGAACGAAGAACTCGGCCAACGTGCTGGTCAACAAACCGCCGACGATCACGGTGGCGATGGGGTACAAAATCTCTTTACCGGGTTCACCCGCAGCGAGTGCGAGCGGCAGCAAACCAATGCCGGACGTCAGTGCCGTCATCAGCACCGGAGCCATTCGTTCTTGGCCCGCCCGCCGCACCATCTCACGCGTCCACGATTCGCCTTCGTGTTCGACCAGGTGGATGTAGTGATTCAGCAGCAGGATGCCGTTGCGACTGGCGATGCCGCACAACGAGATGAAACCGACCATCGCCGCGACCGTCAGGTTTTGATCGGTGATGACAAGAGCCGCGACCGCTCCGATGAACGCCGTTGGCAACGCAACCAACACTTGCATCGAAAAGTTCACGTTGCCGAACAGCGTGTACAACACCAGGAACATGCCCAACAGCGCGACGCCCGAGAGAATCATCAATCGACGCGTTGCCGATTGCTGGCTCTCAAATTGGCCGCCGTATTCGATGAAGTAACCCGGCTCCAATTCCAAATCGGCCAATCGCGTTTTGATGTCGCTGACAACATCCACGACGCCCCGCTCGGACACGTTCGCCTGCAACACGATTCGACGACGCACCTGTTCACGCTTGATCATGTTCGGCCCGCCGCTTTCGTAGATGTTCGCCACCGCCTCGAGCGGCAGCGTGCCGCCGCCGGGCAGCGGGACGGCGAGCCGTTTGAGTTTGGTGACGTCCTCGCGGTACGATTCATCCATTCGTAGCATCAGATCAAACGTGCGTTGGCCGAGCAGAACTTGGCTGATGACCTGCCCGTTCATCGCCGTCTCGACCAACTCCATGACGTTGGCCGGTCGCAGTCCGTTTTGCGTTAACGCTTTGCGATTCAGCTCGATGCGAAGCTGCGGAATGTTGGTCTGCTGTTCGATCATCACGTCGGCCAAGCCCGGCACGTCCGCGATGAGTCGTTTCATCTCCTCCGCTTTGTTCCGCAACACGTCTAGATCGTCGCCGAAGAGCTTAATGCCGATTTGCGCCTTGACGCCCGAGATCATGTGACTGATCAGGTGGGCCAGCGGTTGCTCGGTACTCGACACCACGCCCGGAATGTCCTCCATCGTTTCGCGAATCTGCTGGATCGTGCCTTCGCGGTCCGCGTCGTCAGCGATCTCCAAGAACAACTCCGTGACGTTGACGCCTTCGGCATGTTCGTCCAGCTCCGCTCGGCCCGTTCGACGTGCGACCGACTTGACCGATTCGATCTTCATCAACTCCTCTTGCACACTCTGCCCGATCTGGTTGCTCGTCGCCAGCGACGTCCCCGGTGCCAGCAACGCGTTGACCTGAACGGCTCCCTCGTTGAACGGCGGCAAGAAGTCACGTTCGAGTTGCGAAACTGCGAACAACGCGAACGCCACCATGACGGCCGCGACGCCCAACACGGGACCGGCAAACTTAGTGCTGAAGTTAATCGCCAAACCGGCAACGCCTTTGAGCCCCTCCAGCAACCGGCCTTCCTCGGCTTCGGGACCGCCGAGCAGTCGTTCGGTCACTTGAATCAGAACCCAAACCACTGGCGTCAGGACGAGCGACCACCACAGCGGATTGCCTGGCAGTTCAAACGGCAAATGCAGAATGTGAATCGCACGCGGAACGACCCAGTACATCGTCAATGCGGCGATGCCGAAAGCTAGAATCGGTACAACGACTTGCCAGACTCGTTTGCCGACCAACAGTAACGATGCCAGTACCGGCGTGACGGTCAGCGAGACGCCCAGCGACGCGATCAGCGAGACGACATATCCCATCGCCAACGGCACAAAGAGCTTGCCTTCCATGCCTTCGAGAGCAAACAGCGGGATGAATACCAAAACGACAATCGCCGTTCCGTAGACCACGCTGCTACGAACCTCGATGCTTGCGTCGTAAACCACCGCAAGCGTTGGACGTGGTGATTCCGATAGCCTGTTCTCTTTTAAACGCCGAAAGATGTTTTCAACGTCAACGATCGCATCGTCAACAAGTTCGCCGATCGCAACCGCTAACCCGCCGAGCGTCATCGTGTTGATCGACAGACCAAAAGCGGCGAACACGCACGCGGTTGCGATGATCGAAAGCGGAATTGCGGTGAGCGTGATGAACGTCGTGCGAAAGTTCAGCAAGAATAGGAACAGGATCACCAAGACCAGCACGCCGCCGTCGGCAAGAGCTTCGACGACGTTGTCGATGGCTCGGTCGATGAACGAACGCTGCGAGTAGACGTTGGCGATTCGGATGTCATCGGGCAGGGACACTTTCAATTCTTCCAACGCTTCGGCAATCGCTTGATCGACGGCGCGAGTGTCGCTGCCGGGTTGCTTGTTGATGGTGAGAACCACTGCGGGGCCACCTTCGACCGTTCCATCGTCAGTGCGTAGATACGCGGACGAATCGCCACGCATGACTTGCGGGCCTTCGACGACTTTGGCCACGTCGCCCAAAGTGATCGGGCGACCGTCCCGCAGTGTGATCGCAATCTCTTTCAGGTCGGCAAGGCTGGTGATTCGCCCGAGTCCACGAACCAGCAGTTCGTTCGCGCCCCGTTGATCCAGATAACCACCGGTCGCGTTCAGATTGGACTCACTGACAGCAGTATGAACGTCGTCCATCGTCAGTCCGAATTCACGCAGCGAGTCGGGATTCACCAGCACTTGGTACTGCATCCGGCCGCCGCCCATTGAGAAGACTTGCGACACGCCGGGAATCGTTAGCAATCGTTGACGGACGACCCAATCGGCGAGTGTGCGAACCTCCATCGGTTCGGTTTCGCCGCCTTCGCTCCACATGCCGTACATGAGAATCTGTCCCATGATCGAGGAGATGGGCGCGAGCGTTGGTTTCACGCCGTCGGGCAATTGCTCTGCGGCAAGTTGCAAACGTTCGTTGACGACTTGCCGGTCGTTGTAGATGTCCGTGTCCCACTCAAACTCGACATAGATCACCGACAGACCGATGCCGCTGCTGCTGCGAACTGCCTCAACGCCGCTGGCACCATTGAAAGTGGTCTCCAACGGAAATGTGATCAGCGTCTCGACTTCCTCCGGTGCCATCCCCGGCGCTTCGGTGATGACCACCACGCGCGGCCGGTTCAGGTTCGGAAACACGTCGATCGGCAATTGCAATGATTGCCACGCACCGACGCCCAGCATGATCGCGGCAACCGCCAAGCACGATCAGTCGATTGTTCAGCGAGAAGTGAATGATTTTGTCTAGCATCTTGATCCCTCAATGATTTGGTTTGGCAAAGCGAACAACTCAGTGGTTGTGCCCTGCGTGGGGATCAATGGCTCCGCCGGCTTGGTTCTTCATTGCCATTTGTAATTGATGAGCACCGCTAACGGCAATCGTCTGACCGGGCCAAACTTGGCCGTCGTTCTTGATCGCGACGTTGACGCTGTCCGACGCAATGACTTCCACCGGAACACGGTCAAAATGGTCGCCGTTCTCGACGAATAGGAATCGCTCGGGGCCTTCTTCGGCAACCGCATCCTTGGGAACAACGATCGCGTCATCGACTTGCGACTGCGGAAGCCGAACGGTCAGTCGTTGGCCGGGCTTGTATCGCCAACTGACGTAGCGTTTGTCACCGCGTTGTTCGCTGCGTTCGATCTCATTGGTCAACCCGACATAGAACGGCAGCGATCGAGATTCGGTGCCGACTTCGTTTCCGATGTAGACCACGTTCAATCCCGTGATCGTTTCGACTTCGTCGCCCGCACCGGTCATCGTGGCTTGCAGTTCGGCACCTGAATCGGCGGCCTTTCGCAACAGACTTGCATCACGCTGGTACGCTTGGCCTTCGATCAGCAAGCGGCTGTAGTTCGACAACTGAGCCATCTGCTGACCGGCGTTAACGGATTCGCCACGTCGCACATTCAGTTCTGTCACCAAGAACTCCGCGTCAATGTGATTGTGCGAAGGCAGCGACATCGGCGGTGGTTGCATTGCGGCTAATCGAGCCGTCGGGTTGCCCGCGACTCGATTAGCGGCTTCTTCCAAAGCGTCATGATGGAGCGAGTCGTCTTCGTGAATCAGCGGTGCGGTAACCACCACTTCGCGAACCAACGTGCGAGTGCGTTCGATGCTCGCGATTTGGTCTTCACTCAAACCGTGCAGCAGCATCGACTGCTTCGCCGCACGGACTTTCGCCTGCAATTTGTCGCGTTCGTACTCGCGAGTTATTCGCGTTTTCCCAGCGATCGCTCCCGAACGGGACGCCGACGTCAGCCGCTGAATCTCCCGCTCCTCGACATCCAGTTGGCCGAGCTGCGAAAGGAAGTCTTCTTGAGTATTGACGAGGTCTTGATGCGTCAGCCGAAGCGTGAATAACGGCTCGCCGCTCTTGATCATCTCGCCACGAGAGATATTGATCGCGTTGATCACGCCCGTCAGTGGCGACGTGATCGACACATGCGTTTCACCGGGCCAGCGCGTCACCATGCCGGGAACTTCGATGTAGCTCGTGTAGGGACCGACCGTGACGGCCTCCGTCTTCAGCCGCAAGTTCGCACGAGCCTGCTGGCTCAATTCGATCGACTGGCCCGCATCGTGACCCTCGTGATCATGTCCGGCTTGGTCGTCTTCGTCATGGCCATCTTCATCATGGTCATCGTGTGCACCGGGACCGTGATCGTGACCCGCGTGCGGATCGGACTCATCGACCGACGCGGTGACAAGGCCAAGTTGTTGTGGATAGTCGGTGAAGGCAAACGCGCCGATGACGATCGCGATGGCCATCGCCAGGACGGTCAAAACGGGGCCGCGCAGGCGCACTAGCCAAGCTTTTAGCGTGGACATGCAGAACCATTGATGATTTGAGATTGAAGAATGTAGATTTCAAAAGAGGATTGAAGGATTCAACAATCTGGCGACGCGCGAACGCCCCTCCAAATCGTCAATCTTCAATCAACAATCTTCAATTCAAATGATCCACGTGCAGAGCGAAGCACAGTGAGAAAGAGAGTCCGTCGCGACCCGTGGCGATCGCTGATCCAAATGACGAGTCGACAGCGAACTAATGAAGCTCATCATCGGATCGTGCTCGTAAGTCACGAACGCGACCAACGGAGCATCAATGATGAACACGACATCACTTGAAGGCACAAAACTGCATTCGACGACGCCATGGCACCCCGGATGGTTTCCATCACAAGGTTGCGATTCGCATGCACAACACGGAGCCGTTAAGTGGCCCCCATTGTCGATCGACTCGACCGTCTCGTCTTCACCCGAGCAATCATGCTCGTGATCGTGGCCGCACACGTGATCGTCTGGGACACTTGGTGAATCGGCCGCCGAACAGGTGTGCTGGCATCCGTCATGGTCGTGGTGCCCACACGCGTCAGCATGATGCAGCGAACACCCGAAAATCAGGTGCAGCAGCAATGCGGCGACGGTGGTGAGACGACAAACGACAGACACAAAAACATCCTTCGGGTACGGTACACCGGTATTATCGGTTGATACGGTGGAAACGACCAGACCAGTCCAACCGAATTATCAATGTTTCGTCAGGCTCCCCACCTTAGCTATCCGAGTTGCGGTGTCTTCACAGGCTGAGAGTCACCAGCAGACCCTCGATCTCGGCGGCGGCCTGCTTGGCTTGTCCGGCGGCATCCAAGACGTTCAATTGCGTCGAGAAGAGCGTTCGTTGTGCTGTTAACAGTTGTAGGAAGTCGGTTTCGCCAGCATCAAACGCCTCCAGCGATAGCTTGTACGTTTCCTCCGAGGTCGGCACGACAGATTCCTGCAAACGTGTATAGCGTTCCAGCGCGACTTGGTAGCGGCCGACGGCTTCGGCGAGCCGGGCTTCTAGGCTGAGTTGCGTGTTCTGGATCGCCGCTGACGCCGCGGCGATGTCGGCTCGGGCACTGCGTATGTTGCCCTGATTGCGGTTGCGAATGGGAAGCGGAACGCTGACGCCAATGACCGCGAACGTATCGTCCGTAGCGGCATCGACACCAACGCCGACAGTTCCCGTCACGTTCGGCGTCACTTGTGCACAGGCAAGTTGCAACGACCATTTGGCTCGCTCAAGTTCCGATCCGGCCCGCGATAGTTCGGGACTGTTGGTCGAGATTTCAGCGAGCAATGGTTCCCACGGCGCGGCGGTCAGATCGTCACCCACGTTGCCGCCGAGCGGTCCGGGCGGCAGTGTTTGCATCCCGGCAGCCGCTGCAAGTGTCCGCAGGTTGGCTTGCAACTGCGTTCGAGCGTTCTCCGCCGTAATCCGCGCCTGTTCGGCTTCGACACGAGCCTGCAACAAAGCGATTTTGGAGACCTCTTCGGCTTCCAATAGGGCATTCACTGATTCGATCGACTTCTCAGCTAGCTCGACAATCTGGTCAGCAATCTCGGCTCTTCGCTGCGATACGATGGCTGTCGCAAACGCAGCACGAACGCGAGTCAAAACGCGAAGCTCCGCAATTCGCAGGGCAGCTTGTTGTTTTTGGATCTCGCGGGCCTGAACCTGTTGAGCAATCCCCAGCTTGTTGGCGGTGACGAACTGCTGAGACATCTGCACCGAATGCAGACCGGTGGAGTCTTCGTTGCCGATCTCATCCGACTGATATTGCAGCACCGGATTGAACGGCAAACCCGCTTGGACGTATTGCCCGCGAGTTGATTCGACACGAGCACGAGCTTCCGCGATGGCCGGATGCGAACCCAACGCCATCGACTCAATGGACTCAAGCGTCAGCCCTATAGGTTGCTCAAAACCATAGGAATACTGGTCCTGAATGACCGGATCGGTTTCGGCCGTCTCGTTCGCCGCGTCCAAAGCCATCGCGTCGCGTAGAGACGCGGGATCGTTGGCTGCATCAGCCTCGTCCGAATCGGCGTCGTTTAGCTCGACGTCGAGTTCGTCCAACTCATCAAGGTCATCAACCTTCAAGTCGCCCTCGTCGCCATCTTCGGTGAACGCAACCGTCCGTACCGGAACGGGTTCTTCAACCACCTGCGGGCTATTCGTTGCCGAGACGTGTTCGCTCGAAGTCGATTGAGCGACATGCTGCCCAACCGACTGACATCCACTCGTGAAACCCAAAGCCGCCAACAACAACAAGCGTTTCGCCCGCCGTCGGCGCGTACTGGTCTTATCGTTCGCGATCACCGCGTGTTCCTCCATGAAAATACAGACCAGCCCATCCAATCCAATCCATCGGATGGTTAAGATCAGATCGTTAGTTGCGAACCGGGGAGTGCGAACATTCGGAAGAGTTCTCAGTCCGAATTTGACGATTGTGATGGTTGGAACGATTCAACTGCGTAACAGCCGCAGACCGTTGGCGATCACCAACAGCGACGCTCCCATGTCGGCGGCGATGGCGGCCCATAGCGATGCCACGCCCATCAGGGTCAAAACGACGAACAACGCTTTGAGTGCCAGCGAAAACCAGATGTTCTGTCGAATGACGGACAAAGTTCTGCGTGAGTGCATTATCAACCAAGGCAGCTTCGATAGGTCATCCGACATCAGCGCGATGTCCGCCGTTTCGATCGCCGCGTCGCTGCCTGCCGCGCCCATCGCGAGTCCCAACGACGCCCGAGCCAGTGCAGGTGCATCGTTGACGCCATCGCCGATCATTGCAACGTGCTCGTAACGCGAAACGAGATCCTCGACCGCGGTGACTTTGTCTTCGGGCAACAACTCCGCGTGAACTTCGTCGATACCGGCCTCTTTGCCGATCGCCTTGGCCGTACCCGCGTTGTCGCCCGTTAGCATCACGATTTGTTTGATACCAACTTCGTGCAGTGCCTTGATCGCGTCGCGGGTCTCTTCGCGGATCGCATCGGCCAGCGTGATGAAGCCGCAAACGTGTTCGTCATTGCCGACCACCACAACCGTTCGCCCAGCGTCCTGCATCGCTTCGAGTTGCCGATGAACTTCGGGGGTTTCCTGTCCGCGTTGTTCCAGATAGCGATGCGAACCCAGCCAATAAGTTTTTCCGTCAATGACTCCGGTCGCTCCTTTGCCTTGGATCGTCTCGAACGATTCGGCTGGCGGCATCGCCATGCCGCGTTTCTTGGTCTCATCGACGATGGCTCGCGCGAGCGGGTGATTGCTGTTGAGTTCGAGTGCTCCGGCACGGCGTAGTAATTCTTCTTCGTCGTGCCCGTTCATCGGAACGACGTCGATCACTTCGGGTGCCCCCTTGGTCAGCGTCCCGGTCTTGTCCATCGCGATCGCGACGAGTTTTCCCGGCAGTTCAATGAATACTCCACCTTTGACCAAAACGCCTTGGCGAGCCGCAGCGGCCAACGCAGCAACAACCGAAACGGGCGTTGAGATAACCAGAGCACACGGGCAAGCGATGACCAACAGCACGAGCGACCGATAAATCCAAACCGACCACGGTTGTCCGAGCAGCAACGTCGGAATCAGCAGCATCAAGAGGGCAACCGCCATCACAACCGGGGTGTAGATCGCGGCAAATTTCTCGACCCACTTTTCAGACGGTGCTCGCTTCGATCCGGCATCGCCGACCATCTGAATGATGCGGGCCAGCGTTGTATCCTCCGCCGCTTTGGTGCTCCGCATTTCCAGCAAACCGTCTCCGTTGATCGTGCCCGCGAATAATTCGTTGCCGACTTGCTTTTCGACCGGCACGCTTTCACCGGTGATCGGTGCTTGATTGACGTCGCTGTTGCCGACGACGACTTCGCCATCCAGAGGAATCTTCTCGCCGGGACGGACAACGAGCGTCGATCCAATCGGAACCTCAGCGGGCGGAACGTCACGGACTTCGCCGGACTCATCACGCAGGTGAGCGACCGGCGGCGTCAGGTCCATCAGCGAAGCGATCGCCCGCCTCGCCCGACCGATGCTCCATGATTCCAATAGCAACGACAACGAGAACAGAAATGCGACCGCCGCCCCCTCAAACCATTCGCCGACCGCGATCGCACCGACCACCGCGATCGACATCAACAAATTCATGTCGGGTCGCAAGGTGATTAGCGACCGCCATGCCTTCGGCAGCACTAAATATAGACCGGCCAAGATGCCAACGAGATAGCAAGCAATCGCGGGCGTCGCGACAGAGTCATCGAAGCCGCCCGAGAGCAAGTGAATCACCAATCCGATTCCGCCGAACACACCGCTGATCGTGGTCATGATCGCGCGTTGATGGCTTGCCCAGAACGATTGTTCGTCTGATGACTGCCCAGCATTCTCCCATGTCTCGGCCTCCAATCCCGTCCGCTCGATCGCGGCCATCACGTCACCGGCGGTAACGTCAACGCCATCCAGATCCACTGTCAGTCGGGCGTTGAGCAGGTCGAAACCCAAGCGCTCATCAACACCGAGCAGCGGCACCAATTCACGTTTGATCAGCGAGACTTCCTCGGCACAGTCCATGCCATGAATTTTTAGTTCCATGTTGTTTTCATTACTCATCGTTGTGATCCTCGTCGATTTGAACTTGCCATGCGTCGCGACCCGATTCGTAGGCTTCCCATGCGACGTAGGGAACGATTAACAGTGCGGCGACCGGATCGGCCCACCACCAGCCTTGCCACTGAACCAGCCCAATGCCGATCAAGACGACGATGGTTTGGTACTCGCAAATCATCGTGTCGATGGCGTCGTATTTCAGAGTCGCCGAATCGGTCTTCTTTCCATAGTGATACTTGCCCCACGCCAACATCGGGTTGACGACTAACGACACCAGCAAGATGCCAATGCCCCACCACGACATCGACGAAGTTTCTTGACTGATGAACTTGCTGATCGCCTCGTAGCAGATGAAAAGGGCAGCGATGGTAAACGCAGTCGACAAAACCCCCAACGCGATTTTCTTTCGTTTCCGTTTTGCACGCTCATCAATTCCCTTGGCAACGCCATTGAGTTGCCAAATCATAAACGCGGCGGAGTTCGCTTCGACGATGCTGTCGACTCCCCAACTGATCAATGCCGAACTGCCCGTCATGAACCCAGCCGTCAGCGAGACCGCCACCTCGATGATGTTGTAGATCAAGCTTGCAATCTCGACGTTGCGGCCCTTGCGAATCCATTTAGTTCGTTCTTCGCTCATCTCAATTCCTCCTCGATCAAGTGTTCCGATAGAGCTTCCAACAGCTCTTCGTGGCTTTGTGTTCCAACAAGTCTTTGCACCTCAATTCCATCAACGAATATCAGCAGCGTTGGGTATTTGTCGATGTTGTATTTTTCTTTGATGAATTGATTTTGGTCGATGTTCAATTCGGCGACTTTGGTTCTGCCCAACAGATCCGATGCAAGTTCACGAATGGTCGGCTTCATGGCGATGCAAGGCTGACACCAAGGTGCCCACATATCGACCAGTACGGGAAGCTCACTGTCGATGACCTCGTTTTGAAAATTCGCGTCGGTTAATTGAATGGGATCGGCATCATTCAAGGATGTCGTGCCGCTGACCGGCGACAAATCGCGACCGCATCCGGCAGCGAGCAAAACGAGAACGACAATAGTCTTTGCAGAGTGATGATGATTCGTAAACGACATGACGAGTTATTCGCTTTGGAAAATGATTCGCAAACGACCGCCGATGCGAGGGATTCCTCGCATCGACGGCAGAGAAGCAATCATTCGCTGGGGACTATTTCTTCGGTTTGGACGTGAACGTTCCGCTCGGGCCTTCGAGCTTCACCGGTTCCTTGCCAGCTTTCTCGATCGCTTCCCACATTTGCAGCGGCGATGGGGTCGCGCTGCTCTTGGGGGTGACGGTCGCGGTCTTGGATTTGACATCCATCCTGACGTCACCGACGCCGGAGACTTCGGTCAACTTCGCCGCCACCTTCTTGGCGCAGTTTTCACAGGTGAGAACCTTCAAGGTGATGGTGGTTTTGGTCGTCGATGCGTTAACCGCATCAGCGGCAACGCGGCTTTGAGCCGTCATGCAAAGGGCAACGGTGAACGTCAGGGCAAGGCAAAGGGAGGTACGGTACATTTTCAGATTCCTTTCAGGTAACAAAAATAAACTTTCATCTGGTCGGTCCTTTCGGATGGGGTCTAGGTGTCACATGGCGATCTCCTTTGGTTTGCAGGACGAAGTGGGTAAACGGGGATAAGGTCAGACTGAAAAACGTGGCTGGGGGCGAGCGACTCAACGGGCTGGTCAAATACGCTACTGTTTTTCCCCCAGCCACTACGATCAAACGGCTATCGCCGTGGGTGGGTTGAGGCTTCAACTTTCGCCAAGGGCATGGTCGAATCCTCGCGGTTCTCTGTTGAGGGAACGTGCAAACAATCGCCATCGCGGCAGGCTTGCGAAATGCAAGCCGTCCGGTGGGGCGCAGAACATCCACACATGCAACCGGGCTGAACGAGCAGAAACATTGCGAACGAAATGGTCGTGACGCGCTGTAAGTGTCGGGTCAACACGTTTCCTTTAGGCGACTTCCTTGACATGCTTACTCTGTTGGTTGCGGTGGTTGACGTCCGGTCTTGGCTTCGTAAGTCGCTGCGAACTTGTCGGAACGCTTGGGGCTGCAAATGAAACACTGCGATTCGGGGCGATCGTGTTCGTCACACCAATCGCCAGCGTCTTTGAACTTCGACACCAGTGTTTTGTCGCACAGGGCACAATCCCCTTCGGGGACACCATGTTCGACGCACCACCAACCGCCGTGGCTGTGATCCACATTGGTTGCCGCCACCGGTTCGGAACCACCGGGTTCGGTGGCGACGTCGCTGTTGCTGCAACCGGAAAGCACCACGGCGGCAGCGGCCAATCCGGCCAGCGACAGTCCACGAAAATCTTTCATCCAATTCATCTTCACAATCAATCTCCTTCGGCTTGGCCGAATCAAGGGTTAAACCGTCAGCCGTTCGGGCAACTTTCGGGATTCAAACGTTTCGTCTGAACCCAAAGGTTGCTCCGACTCTGGGGCGGTCGGGTTGTTGGGTTCGAGTTGATGACCGTCATCATCTCCACCATCTCCGTCAAACTTTTCAACCGGCAGGTTGAAGACCACATAGAGCACTCGCAAAACAAGCAAGCTCATAATCATCGCGCTACACACGCCGCCAATGACAACCGTTGCCAACGGTCGCTGCACCTCGGCTCCCATCCCGGTACTGAACGCCATCGGTACGAAACCAAGACTGGCGACGAGCGTTGTCATCAAGATCGGACGGAGTCTTGTCATTGCGGCTTCTTCGACCGCTTCATCGAGCGATCGACCACGCCGCCGCAATTGCCGGATTGTTGACACCAGCAACATGTCGTCCAGCACCGCAACGCCGGACAAGGCGATGAATCCAACCGCAGCCGAAATTGAAAACGGCATGTCGCGAATCCATAGCGCCAACACTCCGCCGATCCAAGCGAAGGGAACGCCGGTGAACACTCGTAACGAATCCACCCAGTTGCGATAGGTTGCGTAGAGCAACGACAGGATCATCAACAACGCGATGGGAACAACGATCATCAACCGCAGTTGGGCACGCTGCAAGTTTTCAAACTGGCCACCCCACTCGACACGGTAGCGTCCCGGTGGCAGTTGGACCTTTTCGTCGATCGTGCGTTGGGCTTCGGCGACGAAACTACCCAAGTCGCGTCCTCGGACATTCGCTTCGATCGTGATTCGCCGTTGGTACCAATCTCGCTTGATCGTGTTCGGCCCCTCGACCTTTTCGATCGTGGCCAAGCGTGACAAAGGGATGCGTTCACCCGAAGGCGTCGCCACTAAAATTTGACGGATCGCGTCTGGGTTAGCTCGCGCCTTTTCCGGCAAACGAATGATCAGCGGGAAACGCAATTGCCCTTCATACACTTCGCCGACATGATGGCTTCCCAGCGAGCGAACAAGGTTCATGATCGTGCTGGCCGAAACGCCATAACGTGCGATCTCGTCTTGTTTGACCCGGATTTGCAAAACCGGTTGCCCGGAAACCTGTTCGACCTTGACATCTTCGCTGCCGGGAATGGCGTTGAGCGCCCGTTCAATTTCGCTTGCCTTTTCGACCATCAAATCAAGATCGTCGCCATAGAGGATCGCCGCGACATCCGACCGAACGCCCGAAATCATTTCATTCATTCGCATTTCAATCGGCTGGGACATTGCCAATCGAGGGCCGGGCAGGTCTCGAAGTTCTTCCTGAACCTTGATGACCAATTCTTCCTGCGTATCCGCCCTCGTCCATTGTTCGCGCGGGTGCAGGGTCAAAAACAAATCGGTCAGTTCAGTCCCCATAGGATCGGTCGCGACTTCCGCCGTCCCGATACGGCTCCAAACCTGCGCCACCTCATCAGGGAATTTGTCCAGCAGCACTTGCTCCATTTGCGTGTTGTATCGCATGGATTCTTCCAGCGTCGTTCCAGCCAGTCGCACGACGTTGATCGTGATCGCACCTTCGGAAAGTCGCGGCACGAACTCGCTTCCAAGGTTCGGTGCCACCAAGCCAAACACGCTGACCAGCATTAACAATGCCGCACCAATCACAAAGGTCTTGTGGTGCATCGTGAACCGCAGAACCGGTGCATAGAGCCGCTTGAGCACACGGATCAACAGCGGCTCTTTCTCTTGGATGTTCTTCGGCAAGAATAGACTCGCCAAGACCGGCATCAGCGTGAGCGACAAGACCATCGAACCGGCCAACGCCATGATGACGGTGATCGCCATCGGACGAAACAGTTTGCCTTCGATGCCTTCGAGCGTCAGGATCGGTAGATAGACGATCATGATGATTAGCTCGCCAAACATCGTTGGCTTGCGAACTTCGATGGCCGCCTCGCGAATGATCTCCAGCCGACTTTTGCCATCCCGGTTGTGAGCCAAATGCCTCACGCAGTTCTCGATCATTACGACCGAGCTATCGACCACTAAACCGAAGTCGATTGCACCAAGGCTGAGCAGACTGGCGGCGATGCCAAACTTCAACATCCCTGAAAATGCAAACAGCATCGACAACGGAATCGCTGCCGCGACGATCAAGCCCGCACGCAGGTTCCCCAGAAAGATGAACAGCACCGCGATCACCAGCAAACCACCTTCAAAGAGATTCTTTTGAACGGTGTGAATCACGTGGTCGATCAATTCGGTGCGGTCGTAAACCGTTTGAATCCGAACGCCCGCTGGCAACGTTTCTTGGATGCTGGCGATCTTTTCCTTGATAGACCAAGTCACCTCGTGACTGTTCTCGCCCATCAGCATGAACCCTAGACCCAAGACCGCTTCGCCGCGTCCATTCGCCGTGACCGCCCCGCGTCGGATTTCATGTCCGATCTGCACTTCCGCCACGTCACTAATGCGAACTGGTACGCCCTCTTTGGCGGTGATAACAACATCCTTGATCTCTTCCAGATTGACCGTTCGACCGACGCCGTGGACCAACAACATTTCGCTGCCGTCGGTAACCGTTCCGCCGCCGACGTTCTCGTTGTTCGCTTCGATGGCTTCACTAACTTGCTCGAACGTCAGTCCATACTTCACCAACAAATCTGGTTGCAGTCGAACCTGATACTGTTTCTCGTAACCACCCCAACTATTGACCTCCGCAACGCCGCGCACCGAACGCAACTGGGGCTTCACCACCCAGTCGTGGATCGTACGCAGTTCCGTCATCCGCTTGATGCGTTCTTGCTTCGCGACCTTGGAAAAATCAACACCGTCGTAAACCAGCACATAGTGAAAGACCTCGCCCAACCCTGTCGAAACCGGCCCCATCTGCGGTCGCTGAATCCCATCGGGTAACTCGACGGTGGATAGCCGCTCGTTGATCAGTTGTCGGGCAAAGTAAATGTCGATGCCATCGTCAAAGATCACGACGACTTGAGACAGGCCGAACTTTGAAATCGAACGCAACTCATGCAGGCCCGGCAACCCGCTGATCGCTTGCTCGACCGGGAACGTAATTTGTCGCTCGATCTCTTCGGACGCGAGCGAAGGGGCGACCGTGTTGATTTGAATTTGAACCGGAGTCGTGTCCGGGAATGCGTCAATGTCGAGCTGCTGGAGCGAGAATACTCCAACGCCAGCGAACAACAACGCGGCCACGATGACCAAGGCGCGGTGCTTGAGCGAGAAATCAATGAGGTAGTTGAGCATCCGTGCAATCCTTTATTCGGCGACGCAGTCGCAGCCTGCACCAAGGTTGTTCTTGAGAAGTTGCGCCCGCAGCACGTCGCTGCCGTCGGTCGCGATCACTTCGCCCGGCAACACACCCGAAATGAGTTCAGTTACATCGCCATTGACCGCTCCCAATCGAACCGAGCGGACATGGAAAACCTTGTAGCTGTCGGGGCTGGCGAAATAGTCCTTGTCGCGAACGAAGACGACTTGGCAACAACCTTCCCAGTGAGACGAACCGGTTGGGATCACGATCGCGTCGGACTCTTTCCGCAGGATCACCTCGCCCATCCCAAAGGTCTCGTTGCGAAGCCTACCGTCGGAGTTATCTAGCACGGCTCGAACCTGCAACATCCGCGTCGTGTTGTCTGCCGAAGTGCTAATCCAATCCAGCGTTCCTCTGACGACCTCGCGGCTCCCGTCGGCGCGGAACTCGACAGGCTGACCGATCGCCAACTGCTCGGAACTTTCCAGTGGAATGTTCAACGTCAGCCACATTTGTCGAACGTCGGCGACCTGAAAAAGAATCCGCGTCGGATCAACGACCTCGCCCGCAGAAACACTCCGCTCGACCACCACACCTTGAATTGGCGATCGGATTGGCAACAGGTTTGACGTGACGGTTCGACTGTTCAACTGCGCCCGAAGCTCGTCCGGAATCCCTAGCAATCGCAAGCGATCGAGCACCTGTTGTTCCGATAATCCCTGCAACTCACTGACTTCGGCGGGCAGTCCCAAATTCCGCAGCGATTGCTCCGCCGCCAAGACGTCCGCCTGAGCTTTCGCCAACGCCGCGTTCGCATCCAAGATTCGGGAACCGGCAATCGCGGCGCGAGCGCTGCTCAATCGCGAAACGTTTTGCTGTTGAAGTTTTTGTTCCGCCAACGCCCGCAGTAAGTCCGTTTTGATATCACCAACTCCCGCCGCGTCAATCACCGCCAGAACTTCACCAACCTCCACCGGATCGCCCACATTCTTGGTGACCTTCCAAACGCTTCCCGGCACCCGCGACGCCATGCTCGCCTGTCGCGTTGGGTCGTAGATAATCTCGCCGTTGCCAACAATTGACTCGGTGATCGGAGCACGCTCGACCAGTTCAACATCGACGCCAGCCTGTTGAACCGACTCGA
Organism: Pirellulaceae bacterium; assembly: GCA_963836865.1. Classification (GTDB taxonomy): domain Bacteria; phylum Planctomycetota; class Planctomycetia; order Pirellulales; family Pirellulaceae; genus Rubripirellula. Next base: position 802,585 of record CAWILC010000012.1, read on the forward strand.
TCGAAGCGAACTGAATACGTGACTGGTAGACCTCGCAAGCACTGTTGTTTTCTTTGCGAGGCGCAATCGCCAATGCACGAGCGGCACGTTCCAAATCTTCGACGGGAACCGTTGGCGTTTCCTTGAGCTGAGCAACATCGGGATGGTCGAGTGTGCAATTGTGAACACCATGAACGCTGCACCAACCGTAGTCAGGCCCCTCGGCCATCAACGTCGGATCACACTCGACACAAATGGACTCCGGCACCGCATGTTCTTCACACCAATCATCGACAACCGGCTCGACATCGCCGGTCAAGGCGGCGAACTTAGGAATCCGCCAATCGTTGTGATGCCCATACCAAAACACGGCAGCGAACCCGGCCAAAACAAGTGTTGGCCCGATACTTCCAAGTACCAACGAGATACTGCGGCGAATGGGACCGCGCGGTTTCGATTTCGCGTCTTGAGTGATTTCAGTTTCGGCGACGGGAACCTTGTGTCCATTCACGGACGGCTCCACCGGTTGTTGCCGAGGACTTTTTCTCGGCGCATCGGCAATCGGATGACTCATTGGAAAACCTTGGTGGCTAGAGACGGTGCAAGCAGCGCACGCAACAACCGCGAACGCATGCAACAACCAAAAACGCCGCTGACCAGAAGTTAGAATCCAAGCGTGCAAATCCAAAGCTGGAATTACAAACCGAGTTCGCCGGTCAGCAAACGAAGAGACCTAGTCGCGGCTTAGAGCAGCCAAGAAGAGTGCGCAACGCGCACCGAGCGACCCGTCAAGAGATCGAATGGACGAGGCTGATGCTCGAATCGAGAAACCAAGACCTCGGGAAGATCAAGCGTCTCCAAACTCAGCGGAGCAAGATCCAAAGCGAGCTGAAAATCAGCAATTGTCCGATGGTTCAGCTCAGGCGTGACTTGGCAGACGCAACCCGATTCGCAAGGACAAGGCGAATCGACCGGAGGGACGCCATCATCGCAGGGCGTGTTCTGTTCGCCAGAACAGCCACAGGAATGATGCACAACTGCCGCATCGCCTGCAAAACGACTATCTAACCCACCCAGGCATAACACCGGGCACGCGACAACTCGCAATGCGATAAACGATAGTAAAAGCAGCCGAAACATTGTGTCAGTTGGTTCTTCTTAATAAGGAGGCCATCATAGACATTGTAAGCTACTACGAGTCTTGGGACCAGTCCAGGTTATCGGCAAATGCTTGCCGCGTCGTCCTGCCATTCTTGCATGGCCAGCCGAAAATGAAGCAATTCGCATACCAATACGCCCACGACTTGACGATCCGCTCGTCAAATGCGTAGGAAAGTCCGCTGCTAGATCAGCAGCGTGCAGAGAGTGGCCAAACGCTCGCCCGTCGTCGGCGGCCATTGACAGACATCGAGCCGAGCAGACGCCCGATGCAAAGAGGCCAGCGTCGAAGCCGGCGTGTGGACAACGAAATCGAACGAGAGCGAATCGAACGAAAGCGAGTCCAAAGCACTCGGCCCATCGGCAGCCCCCCGCACAGAAGCAATCGTGACACTCGCCACCCTCAGCCGGACAAGCCGGCGATGGCAGATCCGAATCGTGACAACAGCAAGTTTCGCAACCATTGACCGTCAACGTTCCAGCGGCCACGTCCGAATGTCCCGCATCGCAGCAGCGACCACCCAGTGCTGGACAGGCCAACACGGTGGCGATCATCAGAGTGCGAATCAATGCTGGTAACATGCCGTTAGTATCGGTCGCGATGGTGTAAATGTAAAGCTCAATCCAATTTGTCCGCCTGTGGATAACGGTCAAACCAAACGACTTGTTGCATTGCATTGTGTTTGATTCTTCTTAATCACCCTTCGAAACCAGTCGAAGACGTGATCGTGGCCTTCGATGCCGGTGACGGTGTGACGGGCGGGGGCGTCGAGGAATCCGGTGTGCTCGAAGCGTGTTGTGATCTCTTCGTTGTGCGTTGGATCGGGGGTTCGGTCGGAGTCCCAGCCGAGCATTAGCTGGGACAGCGCCACTTTGATGTCGCTGGGTTTGGTTTCACGGGGATTTTGGCTCGACACTTTTGATTTTGTTGGGTTCAATTCCGAGATCGTGGTAGTCAGCGATTCGTTTCTTTCGATGGCAACGACTTGCTTCGGCATTGCGCCGTTGATGGTAGCT